>NZ_QOHK01000032.1 GCF_003319175.1 Blastococcus sp. TF02-8
CCCCGGAAGGAAACAGACGTGCGGGCCTACAAACAAACTCTGCAAACCAGAGTCAGAAGATGCTCGCGTCCACTGTGCAGTTCTCAACGTACAACCAGTCACCACCCACACGACCCCACCAGACCCGACCCACCCCGAAAGGCAGAACAGCGGTATGAGACCCAGGCAGCCCTGAACAGAAGAACCGGTCGCCCGTTCCCTCAGGACCCAACAGCGTGCCTACGACCAGCTCCCACCCGACACCACCCCGTTCCCCACGATCCCCAGCCCCGAAGGACCAGACACCGCCGTACTAGGAGCAGCACCAGACTGCCGGCCGAACTGGTCAGCGTTCCACCCTCGAGCACCACCCCACACGCTGCGCCGGCACCCCGAAGCGGGCACCGATCATGGTGTGGGCGCGGCTCTGCACCGACAAGCTGAGCTCGCCGGCGAGATGCTCCTTAGAAAGGAGGTGATCCAGCCGCACCTTCCGGTACGGCTACCTTGTTACGACTTCGTCCCA
>NZ_QOHK01000033.1 GCF_003319175.1 Blastococcus sp. TF02-8
ATCTACACGCGTAAGATCGTCGGCAGCGTCAGATGTGTATAAGAGACAGGCCGTAGACGCTCCCGTCGGTCATCGCTTGCGGAGCAGGGTCAGGCCGTCGGCCAGCGGCAGCAGCACGGTCTCCCAGCGGGGGTCGGTGGCCAGCGCCGCGTTCAGCGACGCGAGGGCGGAGTCGGACTCGTCCTCGGGATCGAGCACCTGCCCCCCGCGCAGCGTGTTGTCCAGCAGGACGACGCCGTTGCCGGTCAGCCGCGGGTGCAGCTCCTCGACGTACGCGGCGTAGCCGGTCTTGTCCGCGTCGACGAAGGCCAGGTCGAAGGTCTCCTCCGCCGGCAGCTCCCGGAGCGTGGCCAGCGCGTCGCCGAGGCGCAGCTCGATCCGGTCGGCCACGCCCGCCCGCTCCCAGTACCGGCGGGCGACGGCGGTCCACTCCTCGCTGCGGTCCAGGCAGAGCAGCGACCCGTCCTCGGGCAGCCCCTCGGCGATGCACAGCGCGGAGAACC
>NZ_QOHK01000021.1 GCF_003319175.1 Blastococcus sp. TF02-8
TTTCAGGGCCCCGGGACGCCAGGCCCGCACACAGACCAGCACCAGCACGGCGGTGGCCAGCAGCAGCAGGGACAGCGCCACCGCGGATTCCCGCCCGGTCCCGGCACCGTTGAACGCCGTGTAGATGGCCAGCGGCATCGTCTGGGTCACCCCCGGCGCGTTGCCGGCGAACAGGGCCGTGGCCCCGAACTCGCCAATCGCCCGGGCAAAGCACAGGATCACCCCGGCCACCAGGCCCGGGACCGCCAAGGGCAGGGTCACCCGGGTGAGCACCATCCAGCGCCCTGCCCCCAGGGTGGCGGCGGCCTGCTCGTACCCGGCCCCGGCCGAGCGCAGCGCCCCCTCCACGGAGAGCACCAGGAACGGCAGCGCCACAAACGCCTGGGCGATCACCACCGCCGGGGTGGAAAACGGGAGCGTGAACCCCCACAACGACTCAATGAACTGGCCCACCGGGCTGGTGCGGCCAAAGAGGAAGAGCAGCGCCACGCCCCCGACCATCGGCGGCAGCACCAGCGGCACCGCCACCACGGCGCGCAGCAGCTGGGCGGTGCGCGGTGAACTGCGGGCAATCACCAGGGCCAGGGGGATCCCCAGCACCACGCACAGCGCGGTGGCCGCCACCCCCGTGCGCAGCGACAGCCCCCGCGCCTGCAGCGCACTGGGACTAGTCACATCCGCCCACAGCGTTCCCCAGGAGGCCCGGCCCACCAGGGCCAGCAGCGGCAGCACCAGCAGCGCCACACCCAGGATGGCCGGCAACAACGCGGCAACGGGTGCGCGCACCCCCACATCGGCCTGGCCTATGCCCTAGTCTTCGGTTTTTTTTTTT
>NZ_QOHK01000022.1 GCF_003319175.1 Blastococcus sp. TF02-8
GCCGTGGCCGATCTCGCGGCGCTTCGGGCTGCCGACGCGGCCCGTCTCGCCCGTCGAGTACGGCGGGAAGTTGTAGTTGTGCATGTAGCGCTTGCTCGTCACGGGGCTCAGCGAGTCGATCTGCTGCTCGAGCTTGAGCATGTTGAGCGTCGTGATGCCCATGATCTGCGTCTCGCCGCGCTGGAAGATCGCGGAGCCGTGCACGCGCGGCACGACCGCGACCTCGGCGTCGAGCGGGCGGATGTCGGCCGGGCCGCGCCCGTCGATGCGGATGCCCTCGGTGAGGATGCGTCTGCGGACGACCTCCTTCGTGACCGCCTTGTAGGCGCCCGAGACCTGCGTCGCGATGACGGCCTCGAGCTCGCCGCGCTCGATGCGCTCGTTGATCTGCTGCTTGACCTGCTCCTTGAGCTGGTCGTCGGCCGACTGGCGCTCGAGCTTGTCGGCGATGCGGTACACCTCGGCGAGGCGCTCGGCCGCGAGCTCGCGGACGGCCGCGAAGGCCTCCTCGGAGTACGGCGGGAAGAGCGGGTACTGCTACGTCTCCTTCGCGGCGGTCTTGGCGACCTCCTCCTGCGCGGCGACGAGCTGCTTGATGAACGGCTTCGAGGCCTCGAGGACCTCGGCCACGACCTCCTCGGTCGGCTTCTGCGCGCCGCCTTCGATGAGGTTCCACGCGCCGTCGGTCGCCTCGGCCTCGACCATCATGATCGCGACGTCCTGGCTGCCGTCGGCAGCCGTGACGACCCTGCCCGCGACGACCATGTTGAACACGGCCTGCTCGAGCTGCGAGTGCTTCGGGAACGCGACCCACTGGCCGTCCTGTCTCTTATACACATCT
>NZ_QOHK01000003.1 GCF_003319175.1 Blastococcus sp. TF02-8
TACAGCTCGGCGGCCGGGACGTTTGCGGTGAGTGGTGCTGTGCAGGCGGCGTGGATCGCGCAGGGTTGGGAGGCCGGGCCGTTGGGTTATCCGGCTTCCGGGCTGATCTGCGGGTTGCGCGACGGTGCCTGCAGACAGACGTTCGAGGGTGGAACGGTGGTGAGCCGGCCGAGCGGCACCTTCGTGCTCACCGGTGCAGTGGTCGCGGCCTGGACGTCTGCGGGTGGGGAAGCAGGTCCCCTCGGTCTGCCGAGCTCGAAGTTCGTGTGCGGGCTGCGCGATGGTGGGTGCGGTCAGGTCTTCGACGGTGGCCGGATCTACTCATCCGTTGCCGGAGGCACGCGCGCGATGCACGGGCCCATCCACTCAGCGTGGGTGGCCCAGGGGTACGAACTCGGTCCGCTGGGCTATCCGACGTCCGATCCCCACATGGTCTCCGGGGGGACCGCACAGGATTTCCAGGGGGGAACTCTCACGGTGGACGACGCCACCGGTCTGGTCACGCGGAGCTGAGTCCATTCGGGGCCCGCCACCGGACGGTGACGGGCCCCTCGTACGTCGCCGCGGGCTACTCGGCGTCGGCGATGGTGCAGATGACCGCGCCGCTGGTGACGGCGGCGCCGACCTCGGCCGAGAGGCCGGAGATCGTGCCGGCCTTGTGCGCGGTGATCGGCTGCTCCATCTTCATGGCCTCGAGCACGACGACCAGGTCGCCGGCCGCGACCGTGGCGCCGTCTTCGACGGCCACCTTGACGATCGTCCCCTGCATCGGCGAGGTGAGGGAGTCACCGGACGCGGCCGAGCCGCCACCGCCGCTCCCGCGCTTGCGCGGCTTGGCGGCCGCACCGGGCGCCGCGCCGCCACCGCCAGCGGCGGCCAGGCCGGCGGGCAGGGACACCTCGAGCCGGCGGCCGCCGACCTCGACGACGACGGTCTGGCGCGGCGCGTCCTCGTCGGCCTCGGCCGGGGCGGCGTCGTAGGGCGGGACCTGGTTGTCCCACTCGGTCTCGATCCAGCGCGTGTGCACCGTGAACGGCTCGCTGGTGAAGGCCTCGTCGCGAACGACGGCGCGGTGGAACGGGATGACCGTGGGCATGCCCTCGACGACCAGCTCGTCCAGCGCGCGGGCGGCCCGCTGGAGGGCCTCCTCGCGGGTGGCGCCGGTGACGATCAGCTTGGCCAGCATCGAGTCGAACGCGCCGGCCACCTCGCCGCCGGTCTCCACACCGGAGTCCCAGCGCACGCCCGGGCCCTGCGGGATCTCCAGGCGGTTCACCGGGCCGGGGGCCGGCATGAAGTTGCGGCCGGCGTCCTCGGCGTTGATCCGGAACTCGATGCTGTGCCCGCGCGGGGTCGGGTCCTCGGTGATCTCCAACGGGAGACCCTCGGCGATCCGGAACTGCTGGCGGACCAGGTCGATGCCGCTGGTCTCCTCCGAGACGGGGTGCTCCACCTGCAGGCGGGTGTTGACCTCGAGGAAGGAGATCGAGCCGTCGGCGCCGACGAGGTACTCGACGGTGCCGGCGCCGTAGTAGCCGGCCTCGGCGCAGATCGCCTTCGCCGAGGAGTGGATGCGCTCGCGCTGCTCGTCGGTGAGGAACGGCGCCGGGGCCTCCTCGACCAGCTTCTGGTTGCGCCGCTGCAGCGAGCAGTCGCGGGTGCCGACGACGACGACGTTGCCGTGCTGGTCGGCGATGACCTGTGCTTCGACGTGCCGCGGCTTGTCCAGGAACTTCTCCACGAAGCACTCGCCGCGGCCGAACGCCGAGACGGCCTCGCGGACCGCGGAGTCGAAGAGCTCGGCGATCTCCTCCTTCTTGCGCACGACCTTGAGGCCGCGGCCGCCGCCACCGAAGGCCGCCTTGATGGCGATCGGGAGGCCGTGCTCCTCGGCGAAGGCGATGACCTCGTCGGCGCCGCCCACCGGGTCCTTGGTGCCGGGCACCAGCGGGGCGCCGGCCTTGGTGGCGATGTGCCGGGCCTGGACCTTGTCGCCCAGGGCGATGATCGCCTCGGGGGAGGGGCCGATCCAGGTGATGCCCGCGTCGATGACGGCCTGGGCGAAGTCGGCGTTCTCCGAGAGGAAGCCGTACCCGGGGTGGATCGCGTCGGCGCCGGACTGCTTGGCGGCGTCGATGATCTTGTCGATGACCAGGTAGGAGTCACCCGGGGTCGTGCCGCCGAGCGCGAAGGCTTCGTCGGCCACGCGCACGTGCAGCGCGTCGCGGTCGGGCTCTGCGTAGACGGCGACGCTGGTCAGCCCCGCGTCCTTGCACGCGCGGGCCACTCGGACCGCGATTTCGCCACGGTTGGCGATGAGGACCTTCTGCACCGGTGCTCTCCCTCTTCTGTGGGCCGGTCGAACTGTTGTCGGTGCCCGCGCGGGGCGGGGTGGAACGGGGACGTCGCGGTGGTCAGCGGCGCCAGAGATCGGTGATCGTGAGGCCGCGCTTGCCCAGCTGCGTGCGGAGCAGGGTCAGCGAGAGCCCGACGACGGCCGCCGGGTCGCCCTCCACGCGACGGACGAACGGAGCGCCCAGCCCGTCGAGGGTGAACGCACCGGCCACCGCGAGCGGCTCGCCGGTGGCGAGGTAGGCCTCGACCTCCGCCGGGGTGGGCTCGGCGAAGTAGACGACGGTGGAGGCCACCGCGATGTCGCGGCTGACCACCGCGCCCTCCCGCACGTCGAACAGCGCCTGCCCGGTGTGCAGCACACCCGACCGGCCGGCCATCCGGCGCCAGCGGTCCCGCGCCTCGGCAGCGTCGGCCGGCTTGCCCTGCGGCTTGCCACCGAACTCCAGCAGGGAGTCCGCGCCGATGACCAGGGCGTCGGTCTCCCGCTTGGCCACGTCTGCCGCCTTGGCCGAGGCCAGCAGCGCGACCTGCTCGGCGACCCGGGGCGCGGAGTAGGCCGACTCGTCGACGCCGCTCACGACGACCTCGGGCGCGAGCCCGGCCTGCCGGAGCAGGGTCAGCCGCGCCGGGGAGGCCGAGGCCAGCACCAGCCTGCGGTCGACGGTCACTGGGCGAACCTCCCGGAGGCGCGCCAGCCACCCGGACCGGCCAGCGCCGACCGACGGTGCCCGTCGGCGTAGGACGCCCACGCACCCACCGGCGTCGGGCGCTTGCGCGACCGGCGCTGCGACAGGGCGGCGACGACCACGGTGAGCGCGGCCAGCTCCTCGGCCGACGGTTCCCCCTTGACGACACGCAACAAGGGTCGCGCCGAGTGGGCCCCGGAGGGGTCCGCGGAGGCGTGACGGGTGGGCTCAGCGTCCCCGGGGGACGGCTCATGGCCGCGGTGCGGCCCGGAGGGTCGCGATGTCACAGCGGGATGTTCCCGTGCTTCTTCGGCGGCAGGGTCTGCCGCTTGTTCGCCAGCACCCGCAGCGCCTTGGTCACCTGGACGCGCGTGTGCGACGGCGGGATCACCGCGTCGACGTAGCCGCGGTCGGCCGCGATGTAGGGGTTGGCGAGGGTGTCCTCGTACTCGGCGATGAGCTCCGCGCGACGCGACTCGGGGTCCTCGGCCGCCGCCAGCTCCTTCCGGTACAGGATCCCGACCGCACCCTGGGCGCCGACGACGGCGATCTGCGCGGTCGGCCAGGCCAGGTTCACGTCGGCGCCGAGGTGCTTGGAGCCCATGACGTCGTAGGCGCCGCCGTAGGCCTTGCGGGTGATCACCGTGACCTTGGGGACGGTGGCCTCGGCGTAGGCGTAGATGAGCTTCGCGCCGCGCCGGATGATGCCCTCCCACTCCTGCGACGTCCCGGGGAGGAAGCCCGGGACGTCGACGAAGGTGAGCACCGGGATGTTGAAGGCGTCGCAGGTGCGCACGAAGCGGGCGGCCTTCTCGCTGGCGTCGATGTCGAGCGTGCCGGCGAACTGGGTCGGCTGGTTGGCGACGACGCCGACCGGGCGCCCCTCGACCCGGCCGAAGCCGATCAGGAGGTTCGGCGCGAACAGCGGCTGCACCTCGAGGAACTCGCCGTCGTCGAGCACGTGCTCGATCACGGCGTGCATGTCGTACGGGGTGTTCGCCGAGTCCGGGATGAACGTGTCGAGCTCGAGGTCCTCGTCGGTCAGCGCGTCCGGGAGGACGGTCTCGACCGCGCCCACCTCGACGGTGGGCAGCGGGTCGAGGTTGTTGCTCGGCAGGTAGGACAGCAGCGCCTTGACGTAGTCGAGGGCGTCGTGCTCGTCCTCGGCCAGGTAGTGGGCGACGCCGGACTTGGTGTTGTGCGTGCGCGCGCCGCCGAGCTCCTCGAGCGTGACCTCCTCGCCGGTCACGGTCTTCACGACGTCGGGCCCGGTGATGAACATCTGGCTGGTCTTGTCGACCATCACGATGAAGTCGGTGAGTGCGGGGGAGTAGACGTGGCCGCCGGCCGCCGGGCCCATGATCAGCGAGATCTGCGGGATGACGCCGGAGGCGTGCACGTTGCGCTGGAAGATCTCGCCGTAGAGGCCGAGGGAGACCACGCCCTCCTGGATGCGGGCGCCACCCCCCTCGTTGATGCCGATGACCGGGCAGCCGTTCTTGATCGCGAAGTCCTGGACCTTGACGATCTTCTCGCCGTAGACCTCGCCCAGCGCGCCGCCGAAGACGGTGACGTCCTGGCTGAAGATCGCGACCGGGCGGCCGTCGACCGTGCCGTAACCGGTGACGACGCCGTCACCGAACGGGCGCTTGTCGGCCATGCCGAAGTTCGTCGACCGGTGCCGGGCGAACTCGTCGAACTCGGTGAACGAGCCCGGGTCCAGCAGCGCCTCGATCCGCTCGCGGGCGGTCATCTTGCCCGCGGCGTGCTGCTTCTCCACGGCCCGCTCGGAGCCCGCGTGCTGGGCTTCCTGCACGCGGCGCTCGAAGTCGGCGAGCTTTCCCGCGGTCGTGTGGATGTCGACGTCGTCGGGGACCTGTTCCCCGGCGCTCTCCAGTTCGGCGGCACTCACGCGTCCTCGTTCTCCTCGCTGGCGCTCGTCGGCCGCCGGAGCGGCGCTGCTCTTGCACGGGGGCGTGACCTCGCAGAACGGGCCACGGGTTCCGTAGCGTAGGCGAGCACCCGACCACCTTCCTGCTGACGTCCTCAGGTCCGCCGTTCGGGTGGCGACGACGGTCACATCGGGAGGGTCGGGCCCCCGCGTGCGGGGACCGTCCGGCCGCGCCCACGTGCTGGCTACGGTCTCCCCGTGGCCGACTCCTCCTCGCGCTGGTCCGACCTCGAGCGCCCGGCGCTCGACTCCGCCGTCCTGCAGTCGGCGCTCCTCCGGAAGAGCGCCCTGTGGCGCTCGCTGGAGGTGGTCGGCGAGATCGGCTCCACGAATGCCGCGCTCTCCGCGGCCGCCGCCGAGGGCGCCCCGGAGGGCACCGTCCTGGTGGCCGAGCACCAGGTCGCCGGCCGCGGCCGGCTGGACCGGGTCTGGAGCTCGCCGCCGCGGGCCGGGCTGACCGTGTCCGTGCTGCTGCGGCCCGACGTGCCCGCCTCGCGTCGCGGCTGGCTGCCGCTGCTGGTCGGGGTCGCCCTCGCCGAGGCGGTCGGCGAGGTGCCGGGCGTGCGGACCTCGCTGAAGTGGCCCAACGACCTGCTCGCCGCGGACGGCACCAAGCTGGCCGGCATCCTCGCCGAGGCTGTGTCGAACCCCGAGCCCGCCGTCGTCGTCGGGGTCGGCCTGAACGTCTCCACCCGGCCGGACGAGCTGCCGGAGACCGGGTCGTCGTTGGCCCTGGAGGTCGGCCGCACCGTGGACCGTGGCCCGGTGCTGCTGGAGTACCTGCGGGCGCTCGAGCGGCGCTACGTGCCGTGGGTGGCGGCCCTCGGCGACCCGGTGCAGAGCGGCCTGGCCCGTGACTACCTGGCCTGGTCCTCCACGGTGGGCGCGCAGGTGACCGTCACGCTGCCGGACGGCTCGCTGCTGGACGGCACCGCCGAGGCCGTGGACTGGGACGGGCGCCTCGTGGTGCGGACCCCCCGGGGCCCGGTGGAGCTGGCCAGCGGGGACGTGCGCCACGTCCGGACACGCGCCTCCGAGGCATGACGGAGGGCGGTCGCTCCGTCATCCTGGCGGCGTGGCCTACCCCGACAAGCTGCTCGCCGACGACGAAGAGGTCGTCCGCCACCTGCACCCGCACTGGCTGACGGTCCTGCGCCCGGTCCTGCTGCTCCTGGTCGCCATCGGCGCTGCCTCCTTCGGCGCTGCCGTGGTGCCGCCCGGCCCGCAGCAGGGCATGGTCCGGCTCGGGATCGTCGTCCTCGGCGCGCTGCTGCTCCTGGTGTTCGTGCTGGTCCCGCTGCTGCGCTGGCGGACCACCCACTACGTCGTCACGACCCACCGGCTGCTGTTCCGCGAGGGCATCCTCGCCCGCCGTGGCCGGGACCTGGGGTTGTCCCGCATCACCGACGTCTCCTACACGCAGACGCTCTGGGAGCGGATCATCCGGTCGGGCACCCTGACGATCGAGACCGCCGGGGACGGCGGCGCCACCGTGCTGCGGAGGATCCCCGACAGCGACGGCGTCCAGCAGCTCATCGCGCACATGATCGAGGAGGATGCCGACCGGCGCGCGCAGGAGAGCGCCGGATACCTCCGCGACGACGGGGGCGACTGGTTCCCGCCGCAGGACGGCTGGCGACCCACCGCCGTCCTCTGAGGCACCGACTGTGACGGGTCCGTCACGGCGCGCCTGGGTGAAACTGTCGTACCCCCTCCCTAACTTCTGCGCCTATGCGGCTGCTGCACACCTCCGACTGGCACATCGGTCGGACGCTGCACGGCACCGACCTGCTCGCCGAGCAGGAGGAGGTGCTCGGCGGCCTGGCCGCGGTCGTCCGGGACGAGGGCGTGGACGTGGTCGTGGTGGCCGGTGACGTCTACGACCGGGCCGTGCCGTCGGCCGACGCGACGGCGGTCCTCGACCGGGTCATCGGCCGCCTGCTGGCCACCGGTGCGCGCGTGGTGCTCACGCCCGGGAACCACGACTCCGCTCGCCGGCTGGGCACCTTCTCCGGTCTGCTGAGCGCCGCGGGCCTGCACGTCCGGGCGGCCACTCCGCGGCTCGACGAGCCGGTGCTGCTGGCCGACGAGCACGGCGAGGTCGCCGTCTACGGCATCCCCTACCTCGAACCCGAGGTGGCCCGGCACGAGCTGGGCGTGCCGGGCGCCCGAGGCCACGAGGCGGTGCTCCGGGAGGCCATGGACCGGGTGCGCGCCGACCTCTTCCTCCGCCCGGGTGTGCGCTCCGTGGTGCTCGCGCACGCCTTCGTGGGTGGCGGGGTGCCGAGCGAGAGCGAGCGCGACATCTGCGTCGGCGGCGTCGACCTGGTGCCCGCACCGGTCTTCGACGGGGTGGACTACGTCGCCCTCGGGCACCTGCACCGTCCGCAGACGCTCAGCCCGCGCATGCGCTACAGCGGATCCCCGCTGGCCTACTCCTTCGGGGAGGCCGGCCAGCAGAAGCAGGCGTGGCTGGTCGAGCTCGGCGCGCAGGGCCTGGCGGGGGTTCGCGCGGTCCCGCTACCGACGCCCCGGCCCCTGACCATCCTCACCGGCACGCTGGAGGAGCTGCTGTCCGACCCCGCGCACGCCACCGCCGAGCAGCACTTCGTCTCCGCCCGGCTGACCGACCCGGCCCGCCCCGCTGACCCGATGCGCCGGTTGCAGGCCCGGTTCCCGTTCTGCGTGCACCTGGACTGGACCGGTGCGGGCTCCGCCCCGGGGTCCGGGAGCTACCAGGAACGGATGCGCGGTCGGAGCGCCCTCGATGTCGCGGGGGAGTTCGTCAGCCACGTGCGGGGCGTCCCCGCCACGCCGGCGGAGCGGGAGCTGCTGGCCCGCGCGCTCGGGGCGGCCGACCGCGAGGAGGCGGCCCGATGAGGTTGCACCGCCTGGAGGTGACGGCGTTCGGCCCGTTCGCCGGCACGGTGGAGGTCGATCTCGACGAGGTCGGTCGCGACGGCCTCTTCCTGCTCTGGGGCCCGACGGGCGCGGGCAAGACGACCCTGCTCGACGCCGTCGTCTTCGCCCTGTACGGCCGGGTACCCGGCGCCCGCGGCGAGGAGAAGCGGCTGCGCAGCGACCACGCCGAGCCGGGGATCCGCACCGAGGTCTCCTGCGAGCTGACCCTCGGCGAGGAACGGCTGCGCGTCGTGCGCCGCCCCGAGCAGCAGCGGCCGAAGAAGCGCGGTGAGGGCTGGGCGACCGAGCAGGCGCAGCTGCGGGTCTCCCGGCTCACCGACGGCGGCTGGGAACCGGTCAGCATCCGCATCGACGAGGGCTCCGAGCACCTGCGCACCCGGCTCGGGCTCGACGTGCACCAGTTCTGCCAGGTGGTCCTGCTGCCGCAGGGGGACTTCGCCCGGTTCCTGCGGGCCGAGCCCGAGCACCGGGCCGAGCTGCTGCGCACCCTCTTCGACGTCGACCGGTTCGCCCGGGCCGAGGAGTGGCTGGCCGAGGAGCGGGCGCAGGCGCGGGAGCGCACCGCCGCTCACCGGGCCGAGCTGAGCACCCTGCTGGCCCGGGTCGCCCAGATCGCGGACGTCGACGTACCGGAGGAGCTCGCGCCCGAACTGGTCGGTGCCGCACCGGGGGCCCGGGTCCTGCCCTGGGTCGACGAGGTCGCCGCCGGGGCGCAGCGCCGACTGGCCGACGCCGAGGCGCGGGCCGAGGCGGCCGCGGCGGAGGTCGTGGCCACCGACGCGGAGCTGGCCGCCGCACGGGTGCTCCAGGAGCGGCACGCCCGACGGGACCAGGCCCTCACCGAGCTCGGCACGCTGGAGGAGAAGGCTCCGGCGCTGGCGCCGTTGCGCGAGGAGCGCGACGCCGGCCGGCGGGCCGAGCCGTTGCGCGACGTCCTGGTCGCCGCCGGTGCCGCCGCCGTCGCGGCCGAGCGCGCGGTCGGCGAACTGGCAGCGGCCCGGGCGGCCTGGGAACCGGTCTCGGAGGGCCGCGAGGCCGGCGCTGCCACCGCGCGCGAGCTGCGCGACGCGGCCGCCGCCGCGCGCGCGTTGCTGCCGGAGGTCGACCGGGCCCAGGTCCTCGACCGGTCGATCACCGCCCTCGACCGCGACATCGCCGCGCTCGCCGGCCGGTGCGCGGCGGCGGAGGAGGCGCTGGCCGGCGTCCCCGCACGGGTGACCGCCCATGAGCAGCAGGTGGCCGAGGCCCGTGCCGCCGTCGCCGAGCTACCGGGCGCGCAGGCGGCGCTGGCCGCGGCCGAGTCGGCCCTGGCGGCGTGCCGTGCCGTCGAGCAGCTCGAGCGCCGCCTGGGGGCGCTCCGCGAGGAGGTCCGGGTCCGCCGCGACGAGCGGGCCGACGCGCGCGAGCGGTGGCTGGACCTGCGCGGTCGGCGGCTGGACGGCATGGCGGCCGAGCTGGCCGCGGGGCTCAGCGCGGGGAGCGACTGCCCGGTCTGCGGCGCCACGGAGCACCCCCGGCCGGCGACCGCGGCCGGGGAGCGGGTCACGGCGGCCGACGAGGACGCCGCCCGGACGAAGGCCGACGAGGCCGAGACGGCGCACACCGCGGCGACCGGACGGCTGGAGGCGGCCGAGCGGGACCTGGCCGCTCAGCTGGCCCTGGCCGGCGCCCTGCCGACGGTCGAGCAGGAAGCACGGGTCGGAGAGCTGGCCGCCCTCGTGCAGGCCACGGCGGGCCGAGCGGCCGGGCTCGCGCAGGCCGAGGCGGCCCTGCGCGAGCTCGTGGAGGAGCGCGAGCGGTCCGTTGCCCGGGTGGCGGCCGACCGCGAGGAGCTGCACGCGCGCCGGGCCGAGCGGGAGGCCGTGGCCGCCGCTGCGGCCGAGCTGCGGAAGCGTCTGGCGAGCGCGTGCGGGGAGGACGGCGACCTCGCCGGGCGGGTGGCCCGTCTGTCGGCCTCGGCCGCCGCCTGCGAGGCCGTGGTGGCCGCGGAGACCGAGGAGCTCCGCGCCCGGGTGCTGGCCGACGGCACCCGCCGCGCTGCCGAGGAGCGAGCGGCGGCGGCCGGGTTCGACGACCTGCTCGACGCCTCCGGGGCACTCCTGGAGGGCGGTCGGCTGGCGGCGCTGGACCGGCAGCTCGACCAGCACGACCAGCGGGTGGCGGTGCTCCGCGCGGTGCTGGAGGAGCCCGAGCTGGCCGACCTCGCCCCGCGTCCCGACATCGCCGCGCTCGAGGGGCGCTGCGCGGGGACGACGCGCCGCCGCGAGGAGGCGGTGGCCGACCTCGAGCGCGCCCGCCGCTGCACCAGCTCGCTGGCCGACCTCGTCGGCCGGGTCACCGCCGCGGAGCTCCGGCTCGCCGAGCTCCGCGACTGGGCCGACCAGGTGACCGGCCTCGCCGACCTGGCCCACGGCCGTGGCGCCAACACGCGACGCATGCGGTTGCAGTCCTTCGTCCTGGCCGCCCGGTTGGAGCAGGTCGCCGAGGTGGCCAGCCGGCGACTGCTCGACATGTCCGGCGGCCGGTACACGTTCCTGCACAGCGACGCGCAGGGCCGCAACGGCGCTCGCGGCGGCCTCGGTCTCGACGTGTTCGACGAGTACACCGGTGCGCGCCGCCCGACCAAGACGCTCTCCGGGGGTGAGAGCTTCATGGCCTCGCTCGCCCTCGCCCTCGGCCTGGCCGACGTGGTCACCGCCGAGACCGGAGGCGTGCGGATCGACACCCTCTTCGTCGACGAGGGGTTCGGCACCCTGGACGCCCAGGCGCTCGACGCCGTGATGACGGTCCTCGACGAGCTGCGCCGGGGCGGGCGGACGGTCGGCGTGATCAGCCACCTGGAGGAGCTGCGCACCCGCATCCCCACCCGCCTGGAGGTGCTCACCGGGCGGAACGGTTCGCGTCTGGCCGGCTGACTGCAGCAACTGGTCAGGCTGTTGGCAGTTCCGGCCAATACAGACTCGCCGCTTCGTGAGGTTCGTGGTCTGTTACGAGTCGATAACTTTCAGTAGTTTCGACTCGAGAGACGGCGGGATCATTCCTCTCCGCCGACGACACCACCTGCGAGGCCATCCTTGTCGATCGACACCCTTCAGCGCACCAGTGCACCGAGCGGTGCGGTCGCCACCGCTCGCGTCGGTCGGCGTCCCGACGTGCACGCGCTGACCGGACTGCGAATCGTCGCCGCCAGTTGGGTCGTGCTGTACCACTTCCAGGCATACCTGTGGCCAGTTACCGACCAACTGCCGTTCGTGCGCCCCATCCTGCAGGCCGGATGGACCGGTGTGGAGCTCTTCTTCGCGCTCAGCGGCTTCGTGATCGCCCGCGGTTACGTCGACCAATGCGGTCGGCGCTGGGACACCCGGCTGGCTCTGCGTTTCGTGTTCAACCGGTTCGCCCGCGTCTGGCCCGCCTATGCGGTGGTGACACTCCTCGCGCTGTCGTGGATGGTGGTCGCCAGCGGATACGGCCTCCGGACCGACGTCGTCGCGCCCCACCCGCCCATGGACGTGCAGCACCTGTTCCGCCAGCTGACCATGACGCAGATGTGGGGGGCGGACTCCCTGGTCGGCGCCAGTTACAACCCTCCGGGTTGGTCGATCAGCGCGGAGTGGGCGGCCTACCTCAGCTTCCCGCTGCTAGCGCTCCTCGCCCGGCCGTTGCGCCGGCTCCACCCGCTCGTCACGCTGCTCGCCGCGGTCCTGGCGACCCTTCCGCTCTTTCTCCCGGCCTTCCTCTACGGGCCCCATGACACCGAGGTCAGTTGGGTCTTCCGCATCGCAGCCTGCTTCGTCGCCGGAGTGCTCGCCTCGGTGGCCGTCGACGGATTGGAGGGGCGGCGGTACGCGGACTCCTTGGGCTTGTTCCTCTCGGTCACCTCCCTCTCGGCGATCCTGTTCATCTGCTGGTGGAACAGCTGGCGCCGAGCAGGGGACTTCACGATCGACTTCGCGGGCGTCGTCACGCTCTGCTACCCCTTGTTGATCGTCGGTCTGACGCTCACTCACCGGGGACCTGCCCGGCTTCTGGCCCGCAGGCCCTTGGTCTACGGCGGGCGCATCTCCTACTGTCTGTACCTGGTCCACTTCGTGGTGCAGGAGGTGGTCATCACCGCGGTGTGGCGTCAGCAGGAGCAGATCGGGGTCATGACCCCGGGGCTGGCGCTGGCGGCCCCCGTGATGCTGCTGGCCTCGGGACTTGCGGCCGCTGCGCTGCACCACGGTGTGGAGGAGCCGGCCCGCAAGCGTCTGTTGGCGCTGTGGCAGCGGGTCGTCGAGGGCGGTCGAGGCGACCGTCGCGAGCAGCTCACGCCTCCGGTGGAGGTCTCTGAGACGCCAGCCTCGCTGGTGCCGGAGCCGCGCCGTCTGATCGAGTCGCCCACGGAGCGGCTCCTGCTGACCGGTGGCGACTTCGACCGGCACAGCAACGCCGCCCCGGGGGCCCACCGAGGGTCGGCGTTGCGCCCTCACAGCCGCGCCGCGCGGACCGGGGCGGGCCGGCACAGCTCAGAACTCTGAACCCCGGAGGAGCAGCACCGCGTTGCTCCGGGCGCTGCGGTCAGTCTTCTGTCGCGGCGTCGAAGAAGGCCTGGATCTGGTCCAGCCGAAAATTCGATGCGTCGCCGTGCTCGCCGATCGTGTCGACGAGCACGGCGGTACCGCCGCCCTCTCGCACCTGCTGAGCGCAGACGGCCGCGTTGCGGACCTTGGCGACGAGGGTGTCCTGGTCGGATGCCCACGCGATGAGCGGGACCGAGCCGTCGAGATCGACGGGGGAGAGCTCGTCCAGCAGGGCCTGCGGAGCCGAACCTCCGGCGGCCTGGATGGAGGGGCCGAAGGCCGTCAGCATGGAGGACACGTCGCACACCGGGTAGACCCCGGCCAGGGCCCTGACATCGTCCAGGACGCCGGGGGCGGTCAGCCGGGCCGCCGGCAGGCCTCCCATCGACTCGCCGATGAGGAACACTGTCGACGTGGCCGTCTCCTCCCGCGCCAGAGCCACCAGCGCCTGGTAGTCCGCAACGCTGATGTCGTTGCCCCACGCGTCGCCGTGCGCGT
The DNA here is from genome assembly GCF_003319175.1 of Blastococcus sp. TF02-8. Classification (GTDB taxonomy): domain Bacteria; phylum Actinomycetota; class Actinomycetes; order Mycobacteriales; family Geodermatophilaceae; genus Blastococcus. The sequence goes on from NZ_QOHK01000003.1 coordinate 12,972, forward strand.
CGCTTGCCGCAACCGTGTACCCGGCCTCGACCAGCCCGGCGACGAGGTCGGACCGGCCCCGGTCCCCCACGGCGAGCAGCTGGTCGACGGTTTGGCCGGCGCCGTGCGCGTACACCACCAGCCGTCCGTTCGAACGCTCGGGCACGAGGAGCAGCGATGGCTGGCCACGGACCGTCAGGCGGTGTGTGCCCGCCGGGAGGCGGGGTCTCTCGGCGGCCGTCGACCGCGACTCCGTGGCCTTCTCGGCGCCGCCGGGCGGGCTGGCCGGCCCAGCTGCCGAGCACCCGCCGGCCAGGAGACCGGTGATCAGGAGGGCTCCTGCCCACGAGGACGGGCGCGGACGCACGGACGAGAGCGCTGCCATCGGCGAGCCGTGCTCCTCTGGGCAGTCGGCGGCGCGTCAGCCCGTCTGGGTGACGACCCCGGTGGTCGAGTTCCACGACAGGATCCCACGCTGGAACGTCTGCGTGGTGGTCCCACCGGATGTGACGGGGTTGGCGGTGGGGTATCCGAGGGGGCCGTTCTCCCAGCCGCGGGCACCCCAGGCGTCGCGGATGGCCCCGGCGACGTAGGCGGTGCCGGCGGGGGAGCTGTAGAGGGTGCCGCCCTGGAACAGCTGACCGCAGCCACTGTTGCGCAGACCGCAGACCTGCTCCAGGACGGGGTATCCGAGCGTTCCGTCCTGGGCGCCGAGGGTCGACCAGGCGGAGGCGAGGGTGCCGGAGACCTGGCGGGCGCCGGTGCCGGGGCTGGACCAGAGGGTGCCGCCCTGGAAGGTCTGCTGGCAGCCGCCGCCGGTCAGTCCGCAGACGGGGTTGGCGGTGGGGTATCCGAGGGGGCCGTTCTCCCAGCCTCGGGCACCCCAGGCGTCGCGGATGGCCCCGGCGACGTAGGCGGTGCCGGCGGGGGAGCTGTAGAGGGTGCCGCCCTGGAACAGCTGACCGCAGCCACTGTTGCGCAGACCGCAGACCTGCTCCAGGACGGGGTATCCGAGCGTTCCGTCCTGGGCGCCGAGGGTCGACCAGGCGGAGGCGAGGGTGCCGGAGACCTGGCGGGCGCCGGTGCCGGGGCTGGACCAGAGGGTGCCGCCCTGGAAGGTCTGCTGGCAGCCGCCGCCGGTCAGTCCGCAGACCGGGTTGGCGGTGGGGAAACCCAGGGCACCATTCTCCCGGCGCTGGGCCGTCCATGCCTCCTGGATCGCCCCGCTGACGTAGAAGGTCCCCGTCGGGGAGGTGAGCATGGTGCCGCCCTGGAAGACCTGACCGCAGCCGCCAGCCAGGCCGCACTCCGGCTCGTTCACGGGATACCCGAGCACGCCGTTCTCGTGCTGCAGGGAGGCCCATGCGCCGGCGATCGCACCGGACACCGACGCGGTGCCGGAGGCAGGCGAACGGTAGACGGTGCCGCCCTGGAAGACCTGACCGCAGCCGCCGTCCTTGAGCCCGCAGACCTCGTCGGACGTCGGGTAGCCGAGTCTGCCGAGTTCGAAGCCGGCGTTCTGCCAGGCGGCGAGGATGCTGCCGGAGAGGGCTCGCGTGCCGCCGACCGGGCTCGAGTAGATGGAACCGCCCTGGAAGCTCTGGCCGCAGCCGGTGTCCTTGAGGCCGCAGACGGTGTCGGTGGTGGGGTAGCCGAGAGTGCCCTGCTCCCACCGCTGCGCCGCCCACGCAGAAGCGATCGGACCGGTGACGGTGTGTGCGCCCGAGGGGGTCGACGAGTAGATCGAACCGCCCTGGAAGGACTGCCAACAGCCGCCGTCCTTGAGGCCACAGGCGGTATCGGTCAGTGGGTAGCCGAGAGGTCCGTTCTCGTAGACGAGCGAGCCGTACTTCTCCTGGACGGCGCCATATACCAGGCGCGCGCCGCTGTTCGGGCTCCAGTAGATGGCCCCGGTCTGGAAGGACTGCACGCAGCCGCCGTCCCGCAGGCCGCAGATGACCTCGGTCGTGGGGTAGCCGAAGCCCCCGTTCTCCCAGTCCACGGAGCCCCACTTGTCACGGATGGGGCCGGTGGTCACGTGCGCGCCCGATCGCGGTGACCAGTAGATGGCGCCGCCTTCGTAGCCCTGAGCGCAGCCGCCGTCCCGCAGGCCGCAGATGACACCCCCGATGGGGTCGCCCAGGGTGCCGGACGGCCCGCCCATCGAGTTGTACCGGTCGGCGACGGCGCTGCCGCCGGGGGCCTGGGTCGAGCCGAACCAGTCGGTGTAGTACAGCCAGAAGTTGCGGTTCCCGTAGGAGGAACAGGAGTTCCCCGTCCCGTAGCCGGCGTTCAGCGCGGCGCTGTTGGGCACGTACGGGGTGTAGATGTACAGGCCGGCCGTCGCCTGGTTGGCGATGTAGACCGGCGTCCGACCGCAGGCCGTGTTCGGGTGGTAGAGGACGTTGCTCGTCTGGCCGGCGCGGAAGCCGTAGTTGCTGGGCGTGGCTGCGTACTTCTGGTATTGCCACGCCGCCCGGTAGAGCTGGTTCATGAGCCCGGCGTAGGTGGGGTCGCAGCCACCGTTGGCGCTGTCCGGGCATGCGTAGCCCGTCGCCCGCTCGTACTTCTTCAGCGTGGGACGGGTCGCCGTGACAAGACCCATTTCCTTCTGCAGCAGGACCAGGAGGACCCGCGGGTTGACGCGGCAGGACCACGCGACCTTGGAGATGATCGTCGCAGCGGTCTCATTTGGTGCCGCCACGTAGCCGTTGCAGAGCCTGTCGCCGGTGCGGGTGGTCGTGGTGACCCGGTAATCCTTGAGGCACGGGGCCTCACCGGCGACGCAGCTGCGACCCTTGTAGTCCAGGAACGCCTGGATCCCGGCCACGTCCATCGACGACGGGTCGAAGAAGATCGTGTCGGCGATGATGTTCCCGGGCTGGAACTGACCCAGATCGGCCGCCGTCTCGAGGTCGGGCGCGGGAGGAGGTGCCTGTTGCTCTCGGGCGACCCCCAGGAGGAGCGTGCTGAGGGTGAGGATCGCAACCAGAGCGGTCAGTGCCCTGCGTGCAGTGGTGGCTGCCCGGATCACGGGATGACCACCTCCGCCGTCGAGGAGGCCTCGTCGACAGTCGCGGACCGATAGGTCACCGTCGCGCTCCACGTGCCGGCGTCGAGCGGGCCGGCGACCTGGAGCAGGTCGCAGACGGTCGTCGTGGCGTCGCTGGAGGCCGAGCTCGTCGCCGTCGCCGTCGTCCCGTCCCGCTTCAGCAGGAGGGTGCAGGTGCCGCCGTCTTCGACCAGGCCGGCGACGTAGCCGTTCACCTGCACGCTCGAGCTCGGGCGGTCCCAGGTGGCCAAGGAGATGATCACGTCGGTCCGCGAGCCGTCAGTGACCGCGGGCGGATCGGTGGCCACGTCCGTGGGTTCCGCCGACCGCTCCCAGGCGTCGGCAGGCGAGGTCGCCTGGTCCACCGCGACGGGAGTGACGTCGGTGGCCGGGGTGCTCGATCCAGGAGCAGAAGCCGACCGATCTGGCCTGTCGGGGGCGACGGCCATGGCGGCGACGCCCGTCCCGATCACCCCCAACCCGAGGATGGTTCCCGTGATGACGAGGCGGCGCCTCCGGGTTGTACGCACGAGGTCCCCCCAGCTTGGAGCAGGCGGTCGAGCTCTCCGATGTCGCTCCGTGCGCGCAGGGGGACGTCCGCCGTGGTTCAGGAGGTGAGCCTACCCGCATCCGTGACGAATCGTGAGCATTTCGGCACGCACAGATACATGTGCTCCGCGGGAGCCCGCAGCGCCGGACATGCGACCGGTGGGGGAAGATCGCCCGGTGGCTGCCGATCTCCACCCGCGGACCGGACTCCCCGTCGTGGCGATGGTGGGTGGTGGCCAGCTGGCGCGCATGACCCACCAGGCCGCCATCGCCCTGGGCCAGTCGCTGCGCGTCCTCTCCGGCGGCCCGGACGAGTCGGCGGCCCTGGTGGCGGCCGACGTGCGGATCGGCGACCACCAGGACCTCGCCGCGCTGCGCGATCTGGCCGAGGGCGCCACCGTCGTCACCTTCGACCACGAGCACGTGCCCACCGAGCACCTGCGCGAGCTGGTCGAGGCCGGCACGCGTGTGGCCCCCGGACCCGAGGCGCTCGTTCACGCGCAGGACAAGCTGGTGCTCCGGCGCGTGCTCGCCGAGGCCGGGGAGCCGCAGCCCGCCTGGGCGGAGGTGGGCACCGCCGCCGACGTCGAGGCGTTCGGCGGCGCGCACGGCTGGCCCGTGGTGCTCAAGACGCCGCGGGGCGGCTACGACGGCAAGGGCGTCTTCGTCGTCCCCGACGTGGCGGCTGCCGCCGCGCTCCTCGAGCAGCACGGCACGCTGCTCGCCGAGCAACGGGTCGCCATGGTGCGGGAGCTCTCCGCGCAGGTGGCCCGCTCCCCGTTCGGCCAGGTCGCCGTGTGGCCGGTGGTCGAGACCGTCCAGCGCGACGGCGTCTGCGCCGAGGTGTACGCCCCGGCGCCCGACCTGTCCGACGAGCTGGCGACCGCCGCGCAGGAGCTGGCCGTCCGGATCGCCGACCGCCTGGGCGTCGTCGGCATGCTCGCCGTGGAGCTCTTCCAGACCGCCGACGGCGTCCTGGTCAACGAGCTCGCCATGCGGCCGCACAACTCCGGGCACTGGACCATCGAGGGCGCCGTCACCAGCCAGTTCGAGCAGCACCTGCGCGCCGTCCTGGACTATCCGCTGGGCTCGACGGCGATGCGGGCGCCGGTCGTCGTCATGGCCAACGTGCTCGGAGGCGCGGCCGCTGATCCGGACTGGACCGGCCCGCGGCTCGACGAGCGGATCCACCACTTCATGGCGCACTGGCCGGACGTGAAGCTGCACTGGTACGGCAAGGGGCAGCGCCCCGGCCGCAAGCTCGGCCACGTCACCGCGCTGGGCGAGGACCTGGCCGAGGTGCGGGCCCGCGCCGTCGCCGCAGCCCGCTACCTTGCCGACGGCGTGGTCGACCCGGCGTTCGCCTTCCCCGACGAGCACTGAGCCCCACCAGCGGAGGAGACACGTGACCGAGCAGCGCCGCGACAGCGACGAGCCCGTGGTCGGCATCGTCATGGGCAGCGACTCCGACTGGCCCGTGATGGAGCCGGTCGCCCAGGCGCTCGAGGAGTTCGGCGTCCCGTACGAGGCGCACGTCGTTTCGGCGCACCGCACGCCGCGCCGGATGCTCGACTACGCGGAGGCGGCGGCGGGCCGGGGGCTGCGGGTGATCATCGCCGGGGCCGGGGGAGCGGCGCACCTGCCCGGCATGGTGGCGGCCGCGACTCCGCTGCCGGTCATCGGCGTCCCCCGCGCGCTGGACCGCCTCGACGGCCTGGACAGCCTGCTTTCCATCGTGCAGATGCCGGCCGGCGTGCCGGTCGCCACGGTGAGCATCGGCGGAGGGCGCAACGCCGGTCTGCTCGCCGTCCGGATCCTGGCCGCGGGCGACCCGGAGCTGCTGGCCGCGGTGGCCCGGTTCCAGGCGGACCTCGCCGAGCAGGTCGCGGCACGCGACCTCACCCTCCAGGACCGGCTTGCGACCGACGGGTAGTCGGACGTCCTACGATCGGGGGCGTGGGTAACGACGCTGCGGGGCTCTACGCCCTGACCGAGGAGCACGAGGCCATCCGCGAGGCGGTCCGCGACATCGCCGAGCGGGAGATCGCGCCGTACGCGGCCGAGGTCGACGCCGACTCGCGGTACCCGATCGAGGCGCAGAAGGCCCTGACGGCCGCGGGCTTCCACGCCACCCACATCCCCGAGCAGTACGGCGGCGAGGGTGCGGACGCCATCGCGACCTGCATCGTGATCGAGGAGGTCGCGCGGGTCGACGTCAGTGCCTCGCTGATCCCCGCGGTGAACAAGCTCGGTTCGATGCCGATCATCCTGTCGGCCGACGAGGCGCTCAAGCAGAAGGTGTTGGCCCCGATCGCCGCCGGCGACGCGATGATCAGCTACGGCCTCTCCGAGCGCGAGGCCGGCTCCGACGCCGCCGCCATGAAGACCCGGGCGCGCCTCGACGGCGACTCGTGGGTGCTCAACGGCACCAAGGCGTGGATCACCAACTCCGGCATCTCCGAGTGGTACACGGTCATGGCGGTCACCGACCCCGAGAAGGGCGCCAACGGCATCTCCGCCTTCGCCGTCCACCGGGACGACCCCGGGTTCGCCGTGGGGCCGAAGGAACGCAAGATGGGCATCAAGGGCTCACCCACCTGCGAGCTCTACTTCACCGACTGCACCATCCCGGCCGACCGGATCATCGGGGCCCCGGGCACTGGCTTCAAGACCGCGCTGCGGACGCTGGACTTCACCCGCCCGACCATCGGCGCGCAGGCCGTCGGTGTCGCCCAGGGCGCGCTCGACGCCTCCGTGGCCTACGTCAAGGAGCGCAAGCAGTTCGGCAAGAACATCGGCGAGTTCCAGGGCGTGCAGTTCATGCTCGCCGACATGGAGATGAAGATCGAGGCGGCCCGCCACCTCGTCTACGTCGCCGCCGCCGCCGGTGAGCAGGGCCGTCCCGACGTCACCCGCGTCTCCGCCTCGGCCAAGGCGTTCGCCTCCGACGTCGCCATGCAGGTGACCACCGACGCCGTGCAGCTCTTCGGCGGCGCGGGCTACACCCAGGACTTCCCGGTCGAACGCATGATGCGCGACGCCAAGATCACGCAGATCTACGAGGGCACCAACCAGGTGCAGCGCATGGTGATCGCGCGCAGCCTGCTGCGCTGAGGGTCCCGCTCAGCCGAGCAGCTGCGACACCGCGGACAGGCGGGCATCCCCGGCCATCGCGCTGAGCCACCCCGACCACCCCGGTCGGCTGCGCATGGCCTCCAGCGCCCGCCGCGCCGCCTCGCGATCACCGCGGCGAGAGGCAGCCAGTGCGGCGTAGAGCTCCCGGGCACCTTCGGGGGCGAAGAGCGCCAGGTACTCGTAGTCCCGCTCGTCGTAGGCCCGCTGCAGGTTGCGCAGCATCCGCAGCTGCGCCACCGGATCGCCGGAGTCGTCGACCCGCAGGTCCATGCGCACCCCGTCGTCCTCCGCGGCGGCCGGTGCCCCGCTGACCACCAGCAGCGCCGCGGACTGACGTCCCCGGAGGTCGCCGCCGGCATCCTGCCCCGCGGTGAGCGCCGCCAGCAGCCGGTCGGGCAGGTTCCCGCTCGCGCCGGCGAAGGCGTGCGCCATGGCCGGCAGCACCTCGTCCGAGGCGAGCATGTTGCCCTGGACGCTGAACCCCTCGCCGAGCAGGTGTCCGCCCACCGGGAAGGAGCCGCGGCCGGTGTCGGCGGCGACCCGCCCCTCCGGGTCGAGCACGGCGATCTGCCGGTCGGCATCCTCGGCCGAGTGGGCCGCCCGGCGGACCAGGTCCTCCGGTGCGCCGCCGGCGGCCAGGCCGTCGAGGATCGCCGTCCCGAGCCCCCGCCTGCTGCGTGCCTGCACCGCGACGACGCCGACGCCCGGGCGTGCGCCCGGTACCGCGCGCCCGACGGCGAGGATGCAGCTGGAGACGGCGATGCCCATGTCACCGGTGGCGGCGTCACGTGCCACGATCGAGAACGTCACCTCGCGGCCACCGGGGGACGCCACCGGACCACCGCCGGGAAGGACTGCTCGCGCAGCGTGGACACCACCGTCCGGGTCGTCGCCGTGGGTGCGGTCAGTCGGGGCGCCCCAGCTGTCGCACGCCTTCGATCCGTGTACCGAGGGTAGCGGTGACGCGCTCGGCGGAGGCCCGGCCGCGAAGCGCCTCGGGGTCGGGCGAGCGCACCAGCACGATCGAGGCGCCCGCGGCGATCGGGGCCAGGAGCCACGCGACCGGACCGGCCTGCGTCGCCGTCTCCTCGTCGACGAGCACCCGGTCACCGGCGGCGATGCCCAGCCGGGCGGCGAGTTCCGTGGCCGCCTCGGCGAGGCCGCCCAGCGTGAGCTCCAGGGTGCCGAGGATCAGGCCGGGACCGGCCGGGTCGGGCTGTTGCCACGGGGTGAAGACGTCCCCGTGCGCGCGCACCTCGACGGCGAAGTCCCGCGCCGGCCCGATGTAGCCGGACATGCCCAGGCCCATGGGGTGCAGCGACAGTCCGAGAACATCGGCGTCCGCCGGGACTTCCAGCTCCGCGAGTCGGTCCTGCGCGGCGAGTACCACGTCGGCGCGGTCGAGTCCCCCCTCGTGCTCGGCCGCAGCGTCGAGCAGAGCGGCACCGCAGCTCCACACGGCCATCAACACCGCGGCGGTCTGCCAGTGGACCGGAAGGACGATCGCGACCGTGCTGCCGGGCTCGACGTCGAACTCCTCCTGGAGAAGGTTGGCCGTCTTGGCCACCCAGTTCGCAAACGTGGCCCCGGACAACTCCACGCGGTCCCCCGACGCATCGTCGTAATAGGTCACCAGCGGTGCCGCGGAGTTGCCGCGCAGCCGTGCGGCCAGCAGCGCCGAGGGGCTGGAGTTCTGCATGTGGTCCACGGGGTCAGGCTGTCACGTGAGCGCCTCCCAGGCCGCGCGACCCCGTGCCGCGCGCCGCCCGGCGTCTACAGTCCTCGAGGACGAATGCGTCGGCCGCTCCGGAGCCGGAGTCGCCACCGGGTGGCCCGTGGCCGCCGGTCCGTCGTTGCACAGGGGACGAGGAGCGGGAACAGAGCGGACCCGCTGGTCTCGCGCCGCGAGCAGGGGGTAAAGGCGTGCTTCACGCGCAGGTCGAGCGTCCGCGTAGCCGGGTCGCAGAGGCGGGGACGCCTCAGGTGTCGGCGAACCGGTCGGCATGGATGGTCAGCACGCTGGTACTGGTCGCCGTCCAGGTGCTGCAGCTGCTCGCGCTCCGTGCCCTGGACCCGCGCTTCTTCTGGCTCGACGACTCGCAGGCCCAGTTCGGCCCCACCGCGTGGTGGCTCGGGACGACCGCGGTCGACGGGCGGCCGGCGCTCATGGATCCGGGGTTGGGGTCGGCCAGCAACCTGGTCGCGGACATCCAGTACGGGGTCTTGGATCCCTGGCACTGGCTCATGCACCGGCTCGCCTCGTCCACGGACAACATGTTGCTCCTCTCCTGGGGCTTCGCGTCCGCTTGTCTGCTGCTGCTTGGTGTCGGCACGCTCTGGCTGCTGCTCTGCCACCACGTCCGACCTGCACTCGCTGTGGCAGGTGCCGTCGGCGTGGCCAGCAGCGGCTTCCTGCTCTGGTACGGCGGCTCCTGGTGGCCGGTCATGTGGAGCGTGGCCTGGCTGCCCTGGCTGTGGCTGGGCCTCTCACGCAGAGGGTGGCTGGGTGCGCTGCTGACGGGCGTTGCGGCGTGGGTGCTGCTGACAGCCGGTAACCCGTACCTGCTGCCCTTCGCGGCGCTCCTCGTCGCCGGGCAGGTGTGGGAGTGGCATCGGGAGGGTGGCTGGCGAGCCGGCGTCCTGACAACGCCGCGGCTGAGCCGCCTGCTCGCCGGGGCCGGGGGAGTGGTCCTGGCCCTGCCCACACTGCTGTCCTTGCTGCAGGCCAGCTCGGTGATGCAACGGCAGGGGCCCGAGGCGCTCATCGGCAACGAGGGCTTCGGCGTCACCAACCTCGCCGACGTCCTGGTCGGCGGCGCCACATTGATGGGCCAGACCAACGCCTACGGCGGGGACATCGGCTTCGTGCCGGCCATGGCGACGGCGTTGTTCGCCGTCCCCGCCGTCATGCTCGTCTCGTGGCGGCGTGCGCTGCACGCGCCCGGCGTACTGACGGCCCTGGTCGTGTTCGCCGCCGCCGTGCTCGCCACTCAGCTCCCGACGACGGTCGGCGCCTTCCGCTACCCGTTCCGTTATCTGGTCGTCGTCCAGGTGGCGCTACCCGTTCTGGTGCTGATCGCTCTCGCCGCCGCTCCCGCGTTCACGCGCAGCCGACTCGCGCTGGCCGCGAGCGTGGTAGCCGCACAGTTGGTTCTCGCGGTCTTTCGCGCGCCGGTGTTCCTGGTCTGGCACGTGCTGGCCGCCGTCCTGACCGTGCTCTGTGTGTTCGCGGTCGCCCGCGTCGGGCATGGGGGGTCCCCCCGCAGGCTCGCTGCCGGGGCAGCCGTCGTGCTGCTCTCGACGAGCGGCCTGCTGGTCGGCGTCGGCATGATGCTGCACGTGCAAGAGCGTGCCGACAGCCTCAACGGGCAAGTCGGCGAGAGCGAAGGGCCGCTGCGGGCGCTCTACGACGGTGAGGACATGCCGACGACGGTGGCCGAGTACCGCGCGGGGGCTTTGGCCCCGGGCGATGACGTCACCGTGATCGGTTACAACTTCGGTCCCGACGGAGGCTGGTCCGCCGGCGCGTATCGCGGCAACGGGAACCTTGTCGCCGGGATGCATCCCGGGTACGGGTCGATCGCCGTGGGGCAGGCGGCTTACAACGACCGCTGGTGCCACTCCTTCGACGGCATCACCTGCTCGAGCGCCGAGCAACTGCTGGGCGATGCCCCGACCACGGGGCAGACCTGGGTGGATCTCATGAGTGCGGACACGGTGTTCGTTGCGGACTCCGCCCCCGAGGAACTGCTCGCCCACTTCCGCCAAGGCTGGACCAGCGCCGGCGGGCGCGACGGCTGGAGCCGATTCGAGCGTGAGGACGATCTGCCTGGTCGGGTGACCGCTGAGGACGGGGTCACCGTCGGGGAGGAGGACTGGTACGCAGGGCCTGCGTTCAGCGGTCACCCGATGGACCGGTACACCGTGAGCACCGGAGATCGCGACGGGTCGATCGTGCTGCGGGTCGCGTACTGGCCTGGGCTGCGCGCAACGCTGGACGGCCGAGACATCCCCGTCGACACGGTGGACGGCGCCCTGGTCCGGGTCGCGGTCCCCGCTGACGTCATCGACGGAGACCTGAGGCTGTACTTCGAGCCGATCGGTGACCGGATCCTCTGGCCGGCGATGGTCGTGGGAGCGCTGATCATCCTCGCGGGTGCGGCAGCGTCGGGCGTCGTGCAGCTCCGCGGCAGTGGCCCGGTACCGGTCGAGGCTGACGCCGGGGCGGGCAGGTCGTGAACCCTGTGGCGCGCCACGACCTGCCGGCGCTGGTCCGCCAGTTCCTGCGGTTCCTGCTCGGTTCCTGCCTGGGCCTGGCGGTCGACCTGGCGTTGTTCGAGACCGGGGTCCGGCTGGGGCTCACCCCCGGGCTGGCGAACGTGGCCAGCTCGGCGTGTGCGGTGGTCGTCGTGTTCCTGTTCGTGACCAAGTACGCGTTCCGGGCCGAGCGGACGACGACGTCGTTCTTCTTGTTCGTCTGTTGGTACGCCTTGTCCATCGCCTTCTTCTCGGTGTTCATCCAGGTCCTGCACGACTCGTCGGGGTGGGCGCCCTTCGTCTGTAAGTTGGTGTCGCTCCCGCTGTCGTTCGGAGCCAACTTCGTCTTCAGCCGGTTCCTCTTCCGGCCTCGGGGCGGGGCGGCTCCGCCGGTGCCCGTCCAGGCTCGGCAGGACCTCGATGGCTGAGCTGTCCGGCCGCGTCGTGCAACAGTCCGATGCGCGGGAACCTGAGACGGAAGGACACGGGATGGAGCCCGTCGGAACCGCGCTGCGAGGCCTGCTGTTCGATCTCGACGGCACGCTGGTCGACACGCGGGCGGCCAACTACGAGGCCTACCGTGCGGCATTCGAGGAGTCCGGCCACGCGCTCACCCCGGAGAGGTTCGAGGGCACATGGGGCCGCGACTCCCGCGACTTCATCCCCGATCTCCTCCCGGGCATCCCCTCGTCCGAGGTCGACGACATCCGGGCAGCGAAGAGCCGCATCTACGCCGGGCAACTGCATCGCACGATCCCCAACGAGGCGCTGATCGCCTTTCTCCGACTGGTCGCCCCCTCGCACCGAACCGCGCTGGTCAGCACCGCCAAGTCAGCCAACGGTGAGCAGATCCTGCAGGCCCACGGCATCCGTGAGCTCTTCGACGTCGTCGTCTGGGGGGACCAGGTGCAGCGGAGCAAGCCGGACCCTGAGGGGTATCTGACGGCCATGCGCGCCCTCGGCGTGGAACCGGCCGAGTGCCTTGCCTTCGAGGACTCCGACACCGGCCGGAGGGCGGCCATCGCAGCAGGGATCGCCGTGCTCGAGGTGCCGTCATTCTGATGTTCTCCCGCTACTCACGCGGCCGGCAGATCCTCATCGCGGTCGCGCTCGCGTCCCTCGGGGCCTTCGTCGCCTTCACCTGGACGACGCTGCACCGGCTCGGCGCCCGGCTGGTCGACGGGCTGCAGCCCGGCGACTGGATCGTCCTGGTCTGCGGTGCGCTCGTCCTCCTCATCGGCCATGTCCTACGCGCGGCGCGCACGAAGGTCCCGATCGACAACGTGCGCCGGGGCAGCCTCGCCGGCCAGTTCCGCCATCTGACCATCGGCTACCTGTTCAACATCGTCTTCCCGTTCCGGGTCGGTGAGGCGGTCCGTGCCTGGCTGATCGCCAAGACCCTCCGTATCAGCGTGCTCTACACGTTCATGGCGGTGGTCCTGGAGCGGCTGATCGACATCGTCCTCGTGGCGACGGCCTACCTGGTCTTCGTGGCTCTCGTCGGTGCGCCGGTCAGCGGCATCGTCCCGGTGGCGGCCATCGGCGCCGTGGTCGTGGCGGTCTCGCTGATCGTCGGTTTCGTCCTGCTGGTACGGGAGAACCGGGTGCTCATGCGGCTGGCCTGGCGCATGACCGGGTGGCTGAACCCCGAGTTGGAGAACAGGGCGCGGTTCAAGCTCTGGTCGGTGATCTTCGGCTTCCAGCGCTTCGCGCGGCAGCGGCGCCAGGTGATCCGCTACGCGGTTCTCGTCGTGGCCTCGTGGGTCTGCTACCTGGCCGCCGCCACGCTCGTCACGGTTGCCGTGCTCCCCCACTTGGGTGCAGCGGACACCTTCCGTGCGGTGGCCGCTCCCTATGCGGTGGCGAGTCCGGCCGTCGGTAACGGGGCTCCTGGTGGCTTCGTCCAGGGCGCCGAGAGCTTCCTGCAGGGCGCGGTGGACGCCGATCCGGCGGCGATCGCCGCGTACGCCGGGGCGACCTGGTTCGTGCTGAACGTGCCGGTGCTGGCGGTTGCCGTCATCGCGCTGTTCGTGAACTGGGCTCGCACCAAGCCGCAGCCGCCGGCGCCGGCGGAGCTCTCCCCGGGGTACCGGTTCGTCAACAAGCTCGGCCGCGAGCAGGACATCTCTGGGCGCATCACGCACTTCCTCGACGCCTATTTCCAGCGGCAGCACCTGAGCCAGGTTCTGCACCGGCTGGAGGTGGGCGGCAACGTGAGCCTGGTCCAGTTCTTCAAGGGCGGCTCGAATGCCGTCACGCTGCTGGCCACCTCCGGTGACGAGCTGTTCGTGAAGAAGATGGTGCCCCTGGAGCACGCGCACAGGTTGAAGAACCAGCATGACTGGCTCGCGGCCCGCGCCGACCACCCACAGCTGGTGACGGTCCTGCGCGAGCAGCACGCCGAGGACCACTACGCCATCGACCTGGAGTACCGCCCGAGCAGCGTCCCGCTGTTCGAATTCGTGCACGAGAACCCGCTCAAGGACGGCGTGGACAAGCTGCGAGAGGTCTGGGACTACATGTACGACCGGGTTTACGAACTCGGTCCGGTCCAGCGGCATCCCGAGCTGCGGGACGACTACGTCACCGAGCGGTTCGTGCGACGCGTCCAGGCGGCCGCGGAGTCACATGCGGCGCTGGCCGAGGCGATGAAGGGCGATCGGATCGTCGTCAACGGCGAAGAGCTCGACAACTTCGACGCAATCCTGGGGCGGATCACCGCCAACGGGGCTGCGTGGAACGACCTGGCCACGTTCCAGACCTCCGCTTCCATCCACGGCGATCTCACGGTCGACAACGTGCTCGTGGACCTGCCGACGCGCTCCGTGCTGGTCATCGATCCCTCCGACGACAACCAGATCCGCGGTCCGATCATCGACTTCGCCCGCCAGATGCAGTCGCTGCTCTACGGGTACGAATTCCTCAACGAGGAGGAGTCGCCCGTCGTGCTCGGCCGGGACGGCGAGCTCCCGGAGATCACCTACCGCGACGAGCGTTCTGCCCGGTACGCCGAGCTCGCGGAGTTCGTGGGGACGACGATCATGCCGAGGCGACTCAGCGCGCCCGAACAGCGTTCGGTGCTGTTCCACGTCGGGCTCTTCTACGGCCGGATGCTCACGCACCGCGTGGTCATCAACCCCGGAACAGCCCTGAAGTACTACGCCGTGTGCGTACAAGCGCTCAACCGTTACCTGGACCAGTACGAGGTCTCCCGGCTGGACGCCGGAGACGGCGACGTCGACACAGAAGAAGGACAGGTGCTCTCCTCGTGGAGGCCGTGATCGCGATCCCCGCCTACAACTGCGCCCCCCAGATCGGCCGGGTGCTGGACGAGATCACCGACGAGGTGGCCGCCCGAGTCGCGCAGATCTGGGTCATCGACAACCGCAGCACCGACGACACACTCGAGCGGGCGCTGGAGTACAAGCGCAGCGGGCGCCTTCCCCACCTCAGGGTCTTCCGAAACCGCCAGAACAACAGCCTCGGCGGCACGCACAAGGTGGCGTTCGAGCATGCCCGGGCTGTCGGGCACACGCACGTGGTCATCCTGCACGGCGACAACCAAGCGCACAGCGACGAGGTCGCGCTGCTGCTGGACCACGCTGAGGCGCATCCCGAAACGCAGACGGTGCTGGGCTCGCGGTTCAGTCGAAGGTCCCGTCTGCAGGGGTACGACGCCAAGCGGGTCTGGGGCAATCGGGTGCTCAACACCGTCTACAGCATCGTGGCGCTGCGTCGGCTGCAGGACCTCGGCTCGGGTCTGAACCTCTTCGCCCTCCGCGACCTGGACCCGGCCACCTACATGGGCTTCGCCAACCACTTGACGTTCAACTACGAACTGATCTTGGACCTCGTGAAGCGCAAGGTCCAGTTCGCCTACGTCCCGATCAGCTGGCGCGAGGAGGACCAGGTCTCCAACGCCCGCAACTGGAACATCTTCCGCACCGCCTTGCGCAATCTGGCGCTGTGGCGGCTGGGTCGGCAAACCTCCGCGCCGGCCCCCAACCGAGACTACGAGTGGGACGAGGTGCAGTGATGTCGACTTTGCAGGTGCTCATGCCGATGGGCGGCCTGGGGACACGGTTTCGCAAGGTCGGTATCACCACGCCCAAGCCGCTGATCGAGGTCGGCGGGGTCCCGATGTTCCAGCGGGCCCTCGGCTCGTTTGCGCCGTGGCACGGGGACAAGACCGTGACGGTGGTGGTGCGGGAGGACAATGACCGCGAGTTCGGTCTGGCCGACCAGGTGGTCGCCGTCGAGCCGTCGGCCCGAATCGTCCTCCTCGACCACGACACGCGGGGTGCGGTGGAGACCTGCCTCGAGGCCCGAGACCGGCTCGACCCGGACCAGCCGCTCGTGATCATGGACTGCGACATCGCCTTCGACAGCCCCGAGTACTTCCGGGTGCTTCAGGCCGCGGTCGAGAGCCGCGACGTCGATGGCTTGCTGCTGTCCTTCCACTCGATCGAGCCCCGGTACAGCTTTGCTGAGGTCGACGACAGGGGGCGCGTGGTTCGCACCGCGGAGAAGCGGGCCATCAGCTCCGACGCCCTGATGGGCGTCTACTCGTTCACCTCGGCCGGCGTGTTCATGGAGGCCGCGGATCGCTTGATGGAGAAGCAGATCGGTGTCGCCATGCCGGAGTACTACGTCTCCTTGGTGTTCAACGAGCTGATCGACTCGGGACGCCGGGTCGGGCTCGTCCGCGGCGACTTCTATTGCTTCGGGACTCCGGAGGAGCTCGCCGCCTTCGAGGCGACCGGCGCCCCCGTCTGAGTCCGGGGGTTCAACGAGCGGTGCACGGTGGTCCGCAAGGCGGACGGCCGTGACGGCTCACAGCCTCGCGTCGAGCAGCGGCCCGAGCGACCGCGAGAAGGCGCCGGACACGTGGCTGGCGTCGAAGTATGCGATGACTCCGCCGATGACGGTGTGGCAGCGCTCGGCGTCGCAGAACCCATCGCTGAGGTCGACCACGCGGATACGGGGGTCCCCGAGCGCTTCGGCGGCCTCGGCCAGGTAGTCGGGGGCGAGCCGGACCTCGCGGGGTCCGGCGCAGGGATCGTCGGCCCGCCCGGCCGCGGCGATGCAGTTGGGGACGTGCACACCCGGGTCGACCAGCGTCTTGGTCGAGCGCAGCGTCTCGCGGGGGGCCACGCCGTTGGTCGTCGGAACAGCGCGGATGACGGTGACCCGCTTGCCCGAGTCGGCCAGTGCTCGGAGCGGCCCTTGGAGCACCTCGGCCGGCACCTCGCGGTGCAGTTCGTCCGCAGTGTCCCGATAGGCGTAGATGTCCGAGCGGTAGCTGGTGAACACCCGGCTGATGGTGGGATCCCGCTCGATGGTGCGCAGCACCTCGGAGGCGTACTCCTGGCAGATCTCGGTGGCGCCCGGCTGCATGTTGGGGCCGACCATCCGGTCACTGTCGGCAGTCGTGGGGCAACCGCCGCGCACGTAGGTCACCACGGCCCAGTTGCGTCGCTCGGCGACGACCTGGAGGGCCTCGTAGAGGCTGGCCGTGTGCGAGTCGCCGACCAGCGCGACGGTCTCGGTCGGGTGCGCGCTGCCGAACCGGCAGGACTTGATGACGGGATCGCCCTCCGGCTGCATGCAGGGGAGCCCCCGCGAGCCGTCTGTCTGGGCGAACGCCGGACTCACGGTGGAGGTCTGGGCGAAGCGGTCCGAGCATTGCCCGTCCCGCTCCATGGCCGCCGCACCGAAGCAGGGGTCGTCGCCGGCCGCGAACGCCTCGGCAGCCGCACTGGCCTCAGCAACCTCCCGTTCCTGCCACTGTGCGGCGCCCACACAGCTGAGGACGACCGTGCCGGTGCACAGCACGGTCGCGGCGTAGGTCCACCGGGGCCGTTTGCGGACGAGAAAGCCACCGGAGCGCACGGGGTCCTCCACCCACCGCTTGGTGAGCCAGGCCGCAACCACCGTGAAGACGAGGACCCCGGCCTTCGTTCGGAGGCCCAGCGGGTGCCCGACGGCCAGCGGCACCAGGACGACGGCCGGCCAGTGCCACAGATAGGCGGAGTAGGAGATGTCGCTGAGGAATGCCACGGGACGTGCGCCGGCGAGGCCGGTGGGCGCCCAGGCGGCGCGCGGCGCCCCCGCCCAGATGACTGCAACCGTGCCGAGGACCGGAACCAGCGCCGCCGTGCCCGGAAACGCTGTCGCTTCGGACATCATCAGCGCCGAGGCCGTGATGGCGAGAAAGCCCGTCCAGGAGACGGCGGCTCGCAGCTGGTCCCGCGTTGCGGGGGTTCGGGCAGCGAACACCGCCAGCAAGCCACCCAGTCCGAACTCCCAGGCCCGGGACAGGGTGGAGAAGTACGCGTAGGGCGGCGAGGCCTCGGTGGCCCACAGGGAATAGAGGAAGGACGCCACGGCCACGGCGGCGAGCAGGACGGCTGCCGGCTGCCAGCGCCGCCGCTGGCGGCGCGCCAGCCAGCCCGCGGCGAGCAGCAGCAGCGGCCAGGCCAGGTAGAACTGCTCCTCGGTCGAGAGGGACCAGTAGTGCTGGGCGGGCGAGGCTACGTTCGCGGCGGCGAGATAGTCGACGGCATCGTTGGCCAGCGCCCAGTTCTCGACGTAGACGGCGGAAGCGGACAGCTCCCGCAGGAACTGCGGCCAGTAGGTCACCGGAGCCAGCACGACGGTGCCCACGGCGCTGGCCAGAAGGACCAAGAGCGCGGCCGGCAGGAGCCGGCGGGCACGCCGGGCCCAGAACTCGGCCAGCCGTATGCCGCCGGTACGCGCTACCTCCCGCAGGAGGTGGCCGGTGATGAGGAAGCCGGAGACGACGAAGAACACGTCTACCCCGACGTAGCCACCCGGTAGCCGGCTGGGAGCGACGTGGTACACCACGACGAGGGAGACGGCAAGCGCCCGGAGTCCCTGGATCTCTATCCGTATCCCGCGTCCGGTCGGAGCGGTAGGGGGCGTGGTGGTCGTGACCCGCTCCTGGGTCACTCCGGTCGCCGTCATGCTGTTCCCGTCGTCGTCGGACCGCTCGGGGACCGGGAGGTCGCGGACCTCCCGGCGCCCCTGCGTCGGTCCAGCGTGGTCAGTTGATGCAGCCGGTGTCGGCCGCGGTCCGAGCATCCTCGCCGGCGACCGGGTCGGTCGGAGGCTGCGCGGTCGTCGCCTTGCCGACACCGTTGAAGTCCGACCCGAGGATCAGCTGCACGCTGCCGGGACTCGCGTCGTCGCTCACCTTGGTGATCGCGCCAGGGATGACGGCGGCCAGGGTGGCCGCGAGCGCCTCGTCCCCGGCTGCGAAACGGATCTCGGTCTGGGCGTAGCGGTTGCTGTCGGCATTGCCGGTGCTCGGGACGCCGAAGCCCTTGGCTTCCAGATCCGTGGCTGCCTTGGCCGCCAGGCCGCTGGTACCCGAACCGTTGAAGACGGTGACCGAGACCTCGGACGGGTCGACCAGCTTCGGGGGCTCTGCCGACTTCGGCGCCTCCTCCTTCGGCTCGGAGGAGAGCTGGGCGAAGAATTCGTGCAGGGTGTCCTCGTCCTCGAGGCGGACGATCGACTTGCCGTCCTCCTCACCGGTGCCAGCGTTCGGCACGGTCTGGAACTCGATGCTGCTGGCGGTCACGGACTGCATCTGCTCCGCGAGCTGCAGCAGGTTCAGGTTCTTGTCGACGGTCAGTGCCTCGGACGCGGCCTGCACCAACTGGCGCTGCTTGCCCAGGTCGAGCAGCACGTCGTCGGAAAGCATCTTGCGCAACACGCCCGCCATGAACACCTGCTGGCGGACGATGCGGTCGAAGTCGCCTCGGCCCTGCGGTCCGTAACCGTGTCGCTGCCGGACGAACTTCAGCGCGTCAGCACCGCTGATGGTCTGCACACCGGCCGGGAAGTAGGCCCCCGACCACTTGCGGTCGTCGACGGCCTTGCAGAGGTTGACCTCGACGCCGCCGACGACCTTGGAGAGCTCGAAGAAACCGAGCAGGTCGACCTCCGCGTAGTGGTCGATCTTCAGTCCGCTGAGCTGACTGATCGTCCGAACCAGCAGTTGGGCCCCGGCCGCCTGCTTCGTCTTGTCCGAGGCGCCGTCGGGGGCATTGGTGTAGCCGTAGGCGTAGGCCGCGTTCAGTCGATCCCTGCCGTACCCGGGAATGTCGACGTAGGAGTCGCGCGGGAAGGAGACGAACGAAGCTCGCGAACCGTCGGCGGGCACGTGGACCAGGATCATGGTGTCGGTGTTGACGCCTGAGTCGGTCCCGGCGTTGAGCTCGGCCAGCTGGGCGTCGGTGAGAGTGCTACGGCTGTCGTTGCCGACCAGCAGGAGGTTCATCGCCGCGCCGGAGTCGCCGGTGCCCTCGTTGCCCTCCGTCGGGATGGCGTCGGTACGGTTCACGGTCGCCTCGGCCACCTGTCCGAGATACCAGCCCCAGCCGCTGGTCGCCAGCACGGCGACCGCTGCGACCGCCGCAACCGAGCGACCGACGAGTGCGACGCGCGAGCGGCGGCGTCCCTCGGGCTTCGGCGTGCGGTCGGCGACGTCCCGGGTAGGACGTCCGGCACGGGGGTCGAGCCGCGGGGGGAGCGGGCGAGCAGCAGATGACTCCTGTTCGAAGCGGTCTCGGCTCACGATGTCCTTCCTGCGGATGGTTCTTCCGGTGGCCCGGAGGACGACTCCGTGTCACTGATGTCGGAGGGCAGCACCGAAGGGGCCCGTCGGGATCGATGGTAGGTGGGCGCAGGGCGGCGGTCGGGGGTCCGACACGGGAACCGTCCGTCACTGCCAGATGCCCCTGACCCTCCGAGGTCCCTGGCCCCCACCCGTCACACCATCCCCAGCCTCGGGGATGCGGCGGCTCGACCAGGCGGGGGCCGATGGTGTTGCCGAGACGGTCGGGGAGGGCGAGCCCGAAGTGCCCTCCGGGGTTCGACCCGTCCCGCACGGGCGAAACCGGACCGGGATGCGGCAGGTAGCGTGGTCCGGCGTGGCAACGGCACAACGGAGCGGGCGCACCTACGGTGCTGCCCTGGACGACCTCCGCACAGGGTGGGCGCAGCGGGAACTCTGGGCCCACCTGGGGTGGCAGGACATCCGACAGCGATACCGGCGCTCCGTGCTCGGGCCGATCTGGATTTCGATCACCATGGCGGTCACGGCGATCGCGCTCGGCATCCTGTATGCGGGGTTGTTCGAGAACGACCTGTCCCGCCAGCTGCCCAACATCCTGGTGGGTTTCATCATCTGGGGGTTCATCAGCGGCTGCATCGCCGAGGGGTCGGAGGTGTTCATCGCCAACAACGGTCTGATCACCCACCTGCCGGCGCCGCTGTCGGTGCACGTGTACCGACTGGTGTGGCGTCAGACGCTGTTCTTCGCGCACAACCTCGTCGTGTACGTGATCATGCTCGTGGTGTTCCGGCAGGACCTCCACTGGAGCAGCCTGAGCGCGATCCCGGCCTTCCTGCTGCTCGTCGTGAACGGGCTCTGGGTGGCGCTGTTGCTGGGCATCGTCACGACGCGCTTCCGGGACATGGCCCCGATCATCGGTTCGGTCGTGCAGTTGGCGTTCTTCATGACCCCGATCGTGTGGATCTACCAGGATTTCCTGCAGAGTCCCAACCCGTCCATAGCTGAGAGGGCCCGGCTCGCCGAGCTCAATCCGTTCCTGCACTTCGTCGAGATGCTGCGACGGCCGATGCTCGGCCAGCCGCAGGAGCTGCGCTACTGGATCGTGGTCCTCGTCATCACAGTCGTCGGATGGGCCCTCGCCTTGTCCACGCTGCGCCGCTACCGCGCTCGAGTCTCGTATTGGGTGTGACCGTGTCCTCCGATGACCTCCAGGTCAGCATCACGACCAAGGACGCATGCGTCGACTTCCCCATCTTCGACGCGAAGAGCCGTTCGTTGAAGAAGACCGTCATGGGGGTGGTGGGCGGCAACATCGACAGCGGTGCACGAGTGCCGATCATCGAGGCGCTGCGCGGCATCACGCTCCAGCTGGAGCACGGCGCGCGGGTGGGCCTGGTCGGCCACAACGGAGCCGGGAAGTCGACGCTCCTGCGCCTGCTCGCCGGGATCTACGAACCGACCCGGGGCACCGCGGCGATCCGTGGCCGGGTCGCCCCGGTATTCGATCTCGGCGTCGGCATGGACCCCGAGATATCCGGGTTGGACAACATCATGATCCGTGGGCTGTTCCTGGGCATGACACGCAAGCAGATGGAGCAGCGGGTCGACGACATCGCCGACTTCACCGAACTCGGCGACTTTCTGGACATGCCCCTGCGCACGTACTCGACCGGTATGCGAGTGCGTCTGGCGCTGGGTGTGGTCACCAGCATCGACCCCGAGATCCTCCTGCTGGACGAGGGCATCGGTGCTGTGGACGCGGCATTCCTGGAGAAGTCCAGAAGACGGCTGTCCGAGCTGGTCGAGCGCTCGGGGCTCCTGGTGTTCGCATCTCACTCAGATGAGTTCCTCCGCGAACTGTGCGATACCGCGATCTGGATGGAGCACGGCCAGATCAAGCAGCACGGCGCGATCGACGACGTCCTGAGGTCCTACAAGGGGCATGCAGGATGACCGAACCGGGGGATGACGTCGAACGGGTGGTGGCGGTCATCGTGACGCGGCACCGGCCCGAGCTGTTGGCCGAGAGCCTTGCGGCGATCGCCGCTCAGACCCGTCAGGTCGACGCCGTGGTCGTGGTGGACAACGGGCAGGACCGATCGGCCGAGAAGACCGTCACCGCGAGTGGCCTCGATGCCACCTATGTGGCCAGCCTGCGCAACCTCGGCGGCGCGGGTGGGTTCGCCCTGGGGATGTTGCACGCGTTGGCAATGGGCGCCGACTGGGTGTGGTGCGCTGACGACGACGGGCGGCCGGCCGACGACGAGGTGCTGGCCACTCTCCTGGCCGCAGCGCGGAGGCACGGTCTGGCGGAAGTATCCCCTCTGGTCACCGACAAGGCGGATCCTGACCGGCTGGCCTTTCCGCTCCGGCGGGGCCTCCGGTGGCGGCGCCGGCGCAGCGACTTTGCCGGGCTGGATCTTCTGCCGTCCTACGCCTCGCTGTTCAACGGCGCACTGTTCCGGGCCGATGCGCTCGACGTCGTGGGCGTGCCGGACTACCGGCTGTTCTTTCGCGGCGACGAAACGGAGATTCACCGCCGACTGCTGCGTTCGGGCCTGGCCTTCGGCACGTGCCCGCAGGCGGCCTACGTGCACCCCGAGGGAACCAGCGAGTTCGAGTCGATCCTCGGCGGCCGCCTGTCCGCGCAGTACCCGACCGACGCAGCCAAGCGGTATTTCACGTACCGGAACAGGGGCTACCTGATGTCGCAGCCGGGAATGCGCTGGCTGCGACCTCTGGAGACCATCCGCTTCGGCTGGTTCTTCCTGGTGTCCCGCCGCGACCCGGGTGCATGGCGCGAATGGCTTCGCCTCACCCGGGCCGGGCGGAAGGAGCGGTTCAGCCGTCCGTGAGCTGGCCGTTGAAAGCCCGCTCCCAGCTCTCCGGCGAGGTGAGCTGCTCCATGTGAGCGCGGTACTCCTCCCGCAGGCGCGGAAACTCGCGGCGGAGCTTCATGTGGATCTGGACGGAGTGCCGGAGCATCCGCCAGAACGTCGTCTGGTCACGGCGACGGAACGTCACGCCGCGCCCGTCGGCGGTACCAACCGTGGCGCTGTCGAGACGGGACAGCAGGAACCAGCGCGCATCCTGCGCACTGATGTTCATCTCCGGCACCTGCACCGAATCCGGCTTCGGCGCTCTCAGGTTGTGCGCCAGCGCGGCGAACAGGGTCCGGCCGATCGTCAGCGGCGTCGTGGGGGGCTTCATGTAGCGCTCTGCCTTGAGCGCTCCCATCGAGGGGAGTGGCAGGTCGGAGGACGATGCAACGACCTGACCGTCGGGGTAGTCCCCCTGGTGCTCCAGCGCCGTCGGCAGGGCCGTGGGAAGCTTCGGGAACAGTTGCTCCGGGCCGGCGAGGAAGTCGTCGTAGGCGCGGTGATGCAGCGCTGCGGTGGCATATTGGAGCATGATCAGGAACTTCAGGTCCATCTTGAAGGTGTCCCGCAGCAGGGCGCCACCGTGCTTGAAGGGTGTGTGCAGCGCCGCCGCGACCAGGCGGTTCCTGACGTGGAAGTAGGCCTGCCAGCCCGCTGTGTCGTCCTTGTCGCTCCACGACAAGTGCCACACTGCGACGCCGGGCAAGGTTGCGGTCGGAATGCCGTGCTCGCCTGCTCGGATGCCGTACTCGGCGTCGTCCCACTTGATGAAGAGCGGAAGCGCGAGGCCGAGCCGCTCGATGGCTTCGCGCGGGATCAGACACATCCACCAGCCGGTGTAGTCCACGTCGATACGCCGGTGGAGCTCGGGCGTTTCGCGCAGTGAGTCCTTGGCGAAGTCGTGGGCGTACTCCGTGTTGGGCGCTGCCCGCCAGAAGAACGTGTCGCGGGAGACGACCTCGCCCATGGTGTGCAGGACCGAGCGGTCCTGGAGGGCCAGCATCTGTCCACCGACGATCATCGGCGCCTTCGTGAACCGGGCGAAGGCGTAGGCGCGCGCGACGCTGTCGGGCTCGAGCAGGACGTCGTCGTCCAGGAGGATGTGATGGGTGGCGTCGGTGTTCCGCAGCATCTCGTACATCGTGCGGGAGAAGCCGCCGCTACCCCCCAGGTTCGGCTGCTCGACGAGGCGCAGGCGCCCATCCAACGCCTTGGCCGCGGCGGGGTACTCCTCGGCGTCGCGCACCTTCTTGTTGCCCTGGTCGGCGACGATGACGGCGGAGATGAGCTCGCGGACCACGTCGTCGTCGGCCAGCGCGGTCAAGGCGGCGACGCAGTCGTCGGGGCGGTTGAACGTGCAGATGCCGATGGACAGGCGAGCTTCGCTCGTGGGGGCCTGTGCAGCCCACCAACCTGCTGCGTGCACCTCCACGGGGGTGTCGTCCGCGGTGACATCGAACCAGTACCAACCGCCGTCCTCGAAGGGCGTGAGGTCCAGCTCGAACTCCAGTTCGCGCCGCTCGGCAGAGGTGGCTGCGCCGGTGACGTGGATGATGCTGCCGTCGGCCTTGGACCGGTAGACGTCGATGCGACCGTGGCCGGACACGTCCATCTTGAGCACGACGCTGCGCAGCACGGTCCAGCGTCGCCAGTAACTGGCCGGGAACGCGTTGAAGTAGGTGGCGAAGGAGACTTCGTTGCCGTCCGGCACCAGGGCCTGGGTTCGGGAGGCCGACTGCACCCGCCGCGCACCCTCTTCGTCCACGTAGAGGGACCGGACCTTCGAGGGGTCGCCGGACCTCGGGAGGAGCACCCGCTGCAGCAACGTCACTGCCTTCTCCGGAGCGAGTGCCTCGGCCGACGGCTCGCTCACGCGCTCCGGTGAGACGGGGGAATTGGTGATGGTGGTCATCAGGCTGGGGTCCTCGGTTCAGTCGTCGAGGCGGCCGTCGAGCGACGCGCCCTGGTCGAAGAAGGGCCGGATCCGATTCTCGAACATCGTGAGCGCAGAACCGATGGCCATGTGCATGTCCAGGTACTTGTACGTGCCCAGCCGGCCGCCGAAGAGCACACGCTTCTCCGCGGCCTCCTTCGCGGCCAGCTCGCGGTAGCGCTCGAGCTTGGCGCGGTCCTCGGGCGTGTTGATCGGGTAGTACGGCTCGTCGCCGGTCTCGGCGAACCGGGAGAACTCCCGCACCACGACCGTCTTGTCCTGCGGGTAGTCCCGCTCCGGGTGGAAGTGCCGGAACTCGTGGATGCGGGTGTAGGGCACGTCCTCGTCGGCGTAGTTCATGACCGAGGTGCCCTGGAAGTCGCCGATCGGCAGGACCTCGGTCTCGAAGTCCAGGGTGCGCCAGCCGAGCTCGCCGGCCTCGTAGCCGAAGTACTTGTCGATGGGGCCGGTGAACACGGTCGGGACATCGGAGGGCAACTCGTCGCGGACGTCGAAGTAGTCGGTGTCGAGCCGCACCTCGATGTTCGGGTGGTCGGCCATCCGCTGCAGCCAGGCGGTGTAGCCGTCCTTCGGCAGACCCTCGTAGGTGTCGTTGAAGTACCGGTTGTCGAACGTGTACCGAACGGGGAGCCGGGCGATGACGGCCGCGGGCAGGTCGGTGGGGTCGGTCTGCCACTGCTTCTTCGTGTAGCCGCGGATGAAGGCCTCGTAGAGCGGGCGGCCGATGAGCGAGATCGCCTTCTCCTCGAGGTTGGCGGCCTCGGCGGTATCGAACTCCGCAGCCTGCTCGGCGACCAGGGCGCGGGCCTCGGCCGGCGAGAAGCTCTTGCCGAAGTACTGGCAGATCGTCGCGAGATTCATCGGCAGCGAGTACGTCTGCCCCTGGTAGATGGAGTAGACCTTGTGCTGGTAGTTGGTGAACTCGGTGAACTGGTTGACGTACTGCCAGACGCGCTCATTCGAGGTGTGGAACAAGTGGGCGCCGTAGACGTGGACCTCGATGCCGGTCTCGGGCTCGGGTTCGGAATAGGCGTTACCACCGATGTGGCTGCGGCGGTCGATGACCAGTACCCGCTTGCCGAGCTGGCTGGCGACCCGTTCCGCGACCGTGAGGCCGAAGAATCCGGAGCCGACGACGACGAGATCGGGGCTGGGAGAAGTCACACGGCCCACGATACCGTCGCCGCATCGGATGCTCCGGTCGGTGAGCGAGCGGGGGCGGGACATTCCGTCACGACCGTCACAACGTGCCCACGCGGTCCGCGCTGTCCCGCACCTCGGCCGGACACGCGGTGGACGTGCCGCTCGGTGCTCGCGCGGAACTACGGTGGGTCACCGGAAGCGCCGCCCCATGGCCGGCGGGGCGAGGACGGGCGGTCACGCGGCGCACGCCCGGCGAACGCCCGTCCTCCGACGAACGGGAGCATCACGCGTCATGCCTGTCATCAGATCGACGACGGCGCCACGGGAACGCGTCGCCGCGGCGTCGCGAGAGTCCGCAGCTGCAATGGGCCGCCGACGAGGTGACCATCCGGCCCGCCCCCTCGGCTCCGCCGTGGGCCCGTATGTGGGCTACCTGGCGGCCCAGCTGGCCCAACTGATCGTGCTTCACCGTTTGGTGCCGCGCTTCTTCTGGCTGGACGATTCACAGGCTCAGTTCGGCCCCATGGCCTGGTGGCTCGGCAGGAACCTGGACAACGGGATCCCGCCCTTGGTCGATCCCGGCCAGGGTGCCTCGGGGAACGTCACCAGCGACATGCAGTACGGGGTGCTCGATCCCCTCCACTGGTTGCTGTGGGGGGTGCTCGGCCGGCAGGACAACGTGCTCACGATGGCGTGGGAGTACGGCGCGACGTGCGTGATCCTGCTGGGGCTGGGCGTCCTAGCTCTGCTGCGTCGGCACGGCGTACCGGGCTTCGTGGCCACCGCCGGTGCTCTCGGCGTGGCGTCGAGCGGCTTCTTCCTCTGGTACGGCAGCTTCTGGTGGCCCCTCATGTGGGGTTCGGCGTGGCTTCCCTGGCTGTGGCTGGGCCTGAGCTCCCGACGGCCTCGGGGGCTGCTCCTGACCGGGCTGGCCACATGGGCGGTGCTGGCTTCTGGCAGCCCGTACACGATCCCTTTCGCCCTCGTCATCGTGATCGCCCAGGCGTTCGAGATGCGCCGGGAGGCCGGTGGCTTGCGTCCGCTGGTGCACAGCCGTGCCTTTCTCGGCCAGTTCGGCGCACTCGTGGCCGGCGTGCTGGTGGCGATGCCCACCTTGCTCAATGCGGTTCAGCAATCGTCGTACGTCGAGCGGCAGTCAGCGGACGAGGTCATCGGCAACACCGGAGGCCAGGTGCCCAATCTGCTGGACGTCCTGGTGGGCGGGCCGACGTTGCTCGGCCAGACCAACGCCTTCAACGGCGCCGTCGGGTTGGTCCCAGCCATGGCCACGTTCCTGCTCGGTCTGCCCCTGGTTGCGATGGTGCGCTGGCGCGCGGCGTTCTCCGCTCCGGGGCTGGTCACCGCCGGGGCGCTGGCGCTGGCCGGCGTGATCGCCACGCAGTTGCCCACGGTCGTGGGGCTCTTCCGATACCCGTTCCGCTACCTCGTGGTGGTTCAGATCGCGCTGCCCGTGCTGGTCCTCCTCGGACTCGCCGTGGCGGGAACGGTGACCCGGCGGCGGGTCGCCGTCGCGACGGGGCTGGTGGGTGTGCAGCTGGCGCTGGCCATCTCGCGGGCTCCGCTGCTCTGGCCGTGGCACGTGGCCGGCGCGGTCGTCGTGGCAGTGGCGCTGATCGCGTTCCTGGTGTCCCGGTCGCGCGTCGACCGTGTCGGAGTGCTGGCCGCAGTCGTCCTGGTCGTGCTGACCGCGGTGCCACTGGTGCTGGCCGAGAAGATGATGGTCGTGGTGCAGGACCGGCTCAACATCGAGCGGGGCTTCACCGGCGCCGCCGGTCAGCCTTATCGAGACATCGGGGTCCCCGATCAATCCGGCGCCGGCGCCATGGGGCAGACCGTGAGGGAATTCCGCGACCGGTCGATCCTCACCGACCGCACCGCCACCGTCTATGCGTGGGGATTCTTCGGTGACGTGTTCGGTTCCGATCGGGGCTGGGCGAAGGGATTCTTCCCGGGCAACGCGAACCTCCTGGCCGGGGCCACGGTGGGCACCGGCTACGTCACCTCGCCGCACAAGGGACTCGCACCGATCCTGTGCACCAGCTATGTCGGGAACGTGGACTGTCCCTCACCGACACGGCTGCTGAACCGGGTACCGGGTACCGATCTCCCGTGGATCGAGGCACTCTCGTCCGACACCGTGGCGTTGTCGCGTAGCGTCCCCGAGGAGCTGCGTTCCTACTTCGACCGGCGCTGGGAGCAGGTCGACGGCGACGGCGAGTGGCAGACCTATCGGCGCCCCGAGGAGATGCGACTGCCCGGCCGGATCGCGGCTCTGGACGGGGTCGAGGTCGCGCGCGAGGGGTGGTCGGTCGGTCTGGGCCGGATCGATCAGCCGCAGGAGGAGTACACCGTGACTACGTCGGGCCAGTCAGAGGGCACCGTCCTGCTCCGCGTGCCGTACTGGCCCGGTTACCGGGCCACGATCGACGGCGAGGAGGTGCCGGTGACTGCGGTCGACGACGCGCTGGTGGAGGTGACGGTGCCGGCGGGCGTGCGGGACGGACGCCTCGCGCTCACCTTCGATCCGATCGGCGCTCAGCTGCTGTACCCCTCGCTCGCTGCCGGGGCGGGTCTGATGATCCTGACCGTCACGCTCGCGATGCTGGCGGTGCGCCGATCGCCTCGGGGCGACGACGCGATCGCCCACGACGGTGAACGGGTGCACGTCCGATGAGCGGACCACGTCCGCTCCGCGTCGTTGCCGTCACGTACTCGCCGGGAGAGGCGCTCGAGGGGTTCATCGAGTCGCTGGCCGCCGCCACGACCCGGCCCGTGGAGGTCGTCCTCGCCGACAACGGCTCCACCGACGGGGTTCCGGAGCAGGCTGCCGCCCGGCACCCGAACGTCCGGGTCCTGCGCACCGGCGGGAACATCGGCTACGGAGCCGCGGCGAACGCCGGGCTCGCCGACCTGCGCACCGGGCGCGCGCTGATCGCCAACCCCGACCTGCGCTTCGCCCCGGGATCGGTCGACGAGCTGCTCGCCGCCGCCGACCGCTGGCCGCGCGCGGCGATGCTGGGGCCGGCGATCATGACGCCGCAGGGGGAGCTGTACCCCTCGGCCCGCGACCTGCCGCGGCTGTCCACCGGCGCCGGGCACGCGCTGCTGGGCTGGATCTGGCCCAGCAACCCGTGGACGGCGCGGTACCGGCGCGAGCGGGAGGCGCCGCGTGAGCGCCCGGCCGGCTGGCTGAGCGGCTCCTGCCTCCTGGTGGACCTCGAGGCGTTCTGGTCGGTCGGCGGCTTCGACCCCGGCTTCTTCATGTACTTCGAGGACGTCGACCTGGCCGAGCGGCTCGGGCGCGCGGGCTGGCTGCACGTCTACGTGCCCACCGCGGTCGTCGAGCACGAGGGCGGGCACGCCACCCGGCGGGAACCGCACCGGATGCAGCGCGTGCACCACACCAGCGCCCTGCGCTACCTCTCCGGCCAGTACCCCGGCCGTCGCAACGCCCCGCTGCGCGGCGCCCTGAGGGCGGGCCTGGGCGGCCGGATGCTCGTCTCCTACGTCAGCGGCCGGGTCGCCGCGGGCGCGCGGTTCCAGCGGCGGGCACGCGATCTGGCCGTCGTCGCCGCCCCGCCGGACCAGCCGCGGGAGCGCTGAGGTGCGCCACGCGGTGATCATGGCCGGGGGATCCGGGACGCGGCTGTGGCCGCTGTCGCGGGCCGGCCGGCCCAAGCAGCTGCTCGACGTCGTCGCCGATGCCGGAGGCGGCGCGCACAGCCTCCTGGCGGAGGCCTTCACGAGGGTCCGCGCCGTCGTGCCGGCCGACTGCGTCTGGGTCTGCACCGCCGCCCGCTACGCCGACCAGGTGCGCGCGGCGCTGCCCGAGCTGGCAGAGGGGCGGCTCGTCCTCGAGCCCGAGGCCCGCGACACGGCCAACGCCGTGGGGCTGGCGGCCGCGCTCGTCGCCGACGTCGACCCGGACGCGGAGCTGGCGGTCGTGAGCGCCGACCACGTCATCCGCCCGCTGGAGCGGTTCGCCGAGGTGCTGAGCACGGCCTTCGACGCGCTGGCCGAGCGACCCCGGGCGCTGGTCACCCTGGGGATCACGCCGACGTCCCCGGCCACCGGGTTCGGCTACGTGCAGCGCGGGCCGGCCACCACGACCCCCGGGGTGGCCGAGGCGGCCTCCTTCCGGGAGAAGCCCGACCGCGCCACGGCGGAGGAGTACCTGGCCGGCGGCCGGTACCTCTGGAACTCGGGCATGTTCGTCTGGCGCGCCCGCACCGTCCTCGACGCCCTGGCCGACCACCTGCCCGAATCGGCCGAGGGGCTGGCGCGGATCGTGGCCGCGCCCCCGGGCCCGGCCCGGGACGCCGTGCTCGCCGAGGTGTTCCCCACGCTGCCGAGGATCAGCGTCGACTACGCCGTCCTGGAGCCCGCGGCCGCCGAGCCCGGTCGCGTCCTCGTCGCCGACCTGGACGTCGACTGGCTCGACGTCGGGTCGTGGCCGGCGCTCGCCCACACCCTCGACGACGACGGGGCGGGCAACGCCGTGCGCGGGCTCGCCGTGGTGCTCGACGGCTCGGGCAACATCGTGTTCAGCGACGACCCCGCGCACCTGGTGGCGCTGGTCGGCGTCCGCGACAGCGTCGTGGTGCACACCGCCGACGTGACCATGGTCTGCCCGGTGGCCGACGCCGAGCGGGTCAAGCAGCTGCTCGCGGCGGTGCAGGAGCGACACGGCCCGCACTTCGGCTGACCCGCATGATTGGCTGCCGGGCATGAAGAACTTCGACGTCGCAGCCGTTGTCAGCGGAGGGGCCTCCGGGCTCGGCGAGGCCACGACCCGGGCCCTGGCCGCCCGGGGCGCCGCCGTGACCATCATGGACCTCAACGAGGAGCGCGGGCGGGGGCTCGCGGCCGAGCTGGGCGGGCACACCACCTTCGTCCGCACCGACGTCACCGACGAGGCCTCGGTCCAGGCGGCCGTCGCCGAGGCGACCGGCAAGGACCGGCCGCTGCGCATCGCGATCAGCTGCGCCGGCATCGGGGCCGGC
Organism: Blastococcus sp. TF02-8; assembly: GCF_003319175.1. Lineage (GTDB taxonomy): Bacteria > Actinomycetota > Actinomycetes > Mycobacteriales > Geodermatophilaceae > Blastococcus. Next base: position 43,549 of record NZ_QOHK01000003.1, read on the forward strand.
CAGCGCACGGTCGGCCGCAACGGCGAGCCGCACGACCTCGGCGCGTTCATGAAGGTCCTCACCGTCAACCTGGTCGGCACCTTCAACGTGCTGCGCCTGGCGGGCTCGGCGATGGCGCAGACCGAGCCGGGGGAGGACGGCGAGCGCGGCGTCGTCGTCAACACCGCCTCGATCGCGGCGTTCGACGGTCAGATCGGCCAGCTGGCCTACTCGGCGTCCAAGGGCGGGGTCGTCGGCATGACGCTGCCCGCGGCGCGTGACCTGTCCTCGATCGGCGTGCGGGTGTGCACCATCGCCCCGGGCCTGGTCGACACGCCGCTGCTGGCCGGTCTTCCGGAGGAGGCGCGGGCCGCGCTCTCGGCGGGCATACCCTTCCCCAAGCGGCTGGGCCGCCCGTCCGACTTCGCCGAGCTGGCGCTCGCGATCGTCGAGAACGGCTACCTCAACGGTGAGGTCATCCGGATGGACGGCGCGCTGCGGATGGCACCCCGCTGACCTCTTCCGGGAGCACCTCCTGAGCACCAGCACGACCTCGGGCACCCGGGCCGTCGCGGACGTCGCGACGACCTGGGTGCCCGACTGGCCCCTGGACCTGCTCCGCGTCCTGTCCCCGCACCGGCGCGGTGCCTCCGACCCGACCATGCAGGTGGGCGACGGGGGGCTCTGGCGGACGACGAGCACCCCGGAGGGGTCGGCCACCGTGCGGATCGCCCGGGAGGGTCCCGAGGTCAGGATCGAGGCCTGGGGCCCGGGCGCCGGGTGGGCGGCGGCGGCGGTCCCGGGGTGGCTGGGGGCCGAGGACCGGCCCGAGGAGTTCTCCCCGGGCACGGCCCATCCGCTGGTCGCCGAGCTGCACCGCACCCACCCGCACCTGCGGCTGGGTCGCACCGGCCGGACCTGGGACGCGCTGATGCCGGCGGTCCTGGAGCAGAAGGTGACCACCGCCGAGGCCTACCGGGTCTTCCGCGAGCTCTGCCGGCTGGCGGGGGAGCCGGCGCCGGGGCCCGCGCCGGCCGGCATGCGCGTCCTCCCCTCGGCGCGCCGCCTGCGGGAGGTCACCGACTGGGAGTGGCACCGCTGCGGCCTGGACGGGGCCCGGCGCCGCGCCCTGATCGCGGTCGCGGGGGTCGCCGACCGTATGGAGCCCGACGCGGGATGCGACTCGGCGGAGCTGCAGCGCCGCCTGCGGGTGGTGCCCGGCATCGGCGTGTGGACGGCGGCGGAGGTGGTGCAGCGGGTGCTGGGTTGCCCCGACACGGTCAGCGTCGGCGACTACCACCTGAAGAACACCGTGGGGTTCGCGCTGACCGGGCGCCGGAACACCGACGACGAGGAGATGATCGCCCTGCTCGAGCCGTGGCGCGGGCAGCGGCAGCGGGTGGTCCGCCTCATCCTGGCGGGGGGTCCGCGCCGACCCCGGCGGGGGCCGCGGTTCGCCCCGACGGATTACCGCCGGGTCTAGACGGCGGCCGGCTCAGGGCTGGTCGAGCAGGCCCAGCAGGTAGGCGCCGTAGCCGCTCTTGCCCAGCGGCTCGGCGATCGCCCGCAGCCCCTCGTCGTCGAGCCAGCCGTTGCGCCAGGCGACCTCTTCGATGCAGCCGATCTTGAGGCCCTGGCGCTCCTCGACCACGGAGACGAACTCGGTGGCCTGGCGCAGCGAGGCGAAGGTGCCGGTGTCCAGCCAGGCGGTGCCACGGTCCAGCGCGGTGACGGTGAGCCGGCCCTCGCGCAGGTAGTGCTCGTTGACGGCGGTGATCTCCAGCTCGCCGCGGGCGCTCGGCGTGATGCCCTTCGCCACGTCGACGACGTCGGCCGCGTAGAAGTACAGCCCCGGCACGGCGTAGGAGCTCTTCGGCCGGGACGGCTTCTCCTCGATGGAGAGCACCCGGCCGTCGTCGTCGAATTCCACGACGCCGTAGTCGCGCGGGTTGGCCACGTGGTAGGCGAAGACGTGCCCGCCGTCGGGCTCGGGGAGCCGCGCGAGGGCGGTGCCCAGGCCCGCGCCGTAGAAGATGTTGTCGCCCAGCACCAGGGCCGCGGCCTCGCCGTCCAGGAAGTCCGCGCCGATGAGGAACGCCTGGGCCAGTCCCTCGGGGCGGGGCTGGACGGCGTACTCGATGCGCATGCCCAGCCGGCTGCCGTCACCCAGCAGGTGGCGGAAGGCCTCCTGGTCGCCGGGCGTGGTGATGACCAGCACCTCGCGCACCCCCGCCATCATCAGGGTGGAGAGCGGGTAGTAGATCATCGGCTTGTCGTAGACCGGCATGAGCTGCTTGCTCACGGCCTGCGTGATCGGGAAGAGACGGCTCCCGGTGCCCCCGGCCAGGATGATCCCGCGCATGGGGAGGAACCGTAGGCGATCGGCGCGGCTCAGCGCGCCGCCGAGCCGAGCCACAGCCTCCCGACGAGTGAGGTGCCCCCGAGCGTGCCGGCCGGCTCCCAGCGGGTGGCCCAGCCCATGGCGTGCAGCTGCACCACGGCGGCGCCGAGCACCGCGCCGAGGTTCACCGCCGTCGCGAGGGTGAGGGCATCGGAGAGGTGCACGTCGACCACGCCGTCGCCCTCGCCGCCGTACCGCAGGACGACCGGGAACTCCGGGAGCGCGGCAGCGGCCACCCGGAAGGCCTCGGCGGCGGCGTCGAGCTCCCCGGGCCGCGGGACGATGTCGGGCTCGGGGGCCCGGGAGGGCACGACGTCGCGCGAGCCGTACGGGAAGAGGTCGTCGGCGGGCAGCCGCACCAGCGGCCGGGTGCCGTCGTCCTCGGCCGGCCGCTGGTGGGGGAGCCCGCGGACCACGGCGACCGGGACGCCGGCGAGCTTGCCCTTCACCAGGTCGGCGGCCGAGGCGATCTCGTCGACCACCGCCACGCGGGTGGTCTCCAGCCGGTTGCCGTGGGCGTCGACCGCACCGCGGTGGTCGTCGAGGGCCTCGATCCCGGCCGATCCGATGGCGACGTCGGTGAGCCCTTCCCGCCACGTGCGGCCGAAGGTGTCGCTCACCACGACCGCCACGTCCACGCCGGCCAGCTCCCGCAGCCGGCCCCGCAGGCGCCGCGCGGAGGCGTCGGAGTCCTCGGGCAGCAGGACGAGGGCGTCGGCGGCGACGTTGGAGGCGTCGATGCCGGCTGCGGCGACCACCCAGCCGTGCCGGGTCTGCACGATCCGCAGCGGGCCGCGCCGGGCGACGACCCGCACGGTCTCGTCGTCGACGGCGCGCTGGCGCGCGGCCTCGCGGTCGGCCCCCGGCTCGACGCGAACCAGGTTGCCCTCCACCTTGGAGACGACCTTGGAGGTGACGACGACGACGTCGCCGTCGGCGAGCCAGGGCGCGGCCGAGACGATGGCGGCCGCCAGGTCGTCGCCGGGCGCGAACTCGGGCAGCCCGGCGACCGGGTGGACCGAGACGCCCCCAGGAACGTTCACCGGGCGCAGGCGTCGAGCGCGGCGCGGGCGAGGGCCTCGGTCGCCTCGGGGGAGTCCATGAGCAGCGGACGGCGCCGCACGTCGACGCCGGGGACCTCGGCGGCGTCGTCCTCGGCGACCAGCCAGGCGTCGAGCAGCCCGCCCTCGGAGCGGGCGCCGTAGTGCCGGCCCACGCCCTCGGCGCTCACCTCGATGCCGAGGGCCGGCAGGCACCGGTCGGCCATCCCGCGCACCACGGCGCCGCCGACGATCGGGGACACGCCCGCGATCCGGGCGGGGGAGGCGAGCAGGGCCTCGCGCAGGCCGGGCACACCCAGGACGGTGCCGATGGAGACGACGGGGTTGGACGGGGCCAGGAGGACCGCGTCGGCCCCGGCGAACGCCTCCACGACTCCGGGGGCCGGACGGGCGGCGTCCACGCCGACCTGGACGAAGGCCTGGGGGTCGAGCGCGGCGCGGTGGCGCACCCACCACTCCTGGAAGTGGATCGCCTGCGGGCGCCCGCTCTCCGGGTCGGGGACGACGACGTGGGTCTCCACCCGCTGGTCGCTCATCGGCAGCACGGTGACCCCCGGCTGCCAGCGGGTGCACAGCGCCGCGGTGACCGCCGAGAGCGGATAGCCGGCGTCGAGCATCCGGGTGCGGACCAGGTGCGTGGCGAGATCCCGGTCGCCCAGCCCGAACCAGGTGGGGTCGGCGTCGTAGGCGGCCAGCTCCTCCTTGACCGTCCAGCTCTCGCGGGCCCGGCCCCAGCCACGCTCCTCGTCGATGCCGCCGCCGAGGGTGTACATCACCGTGTCCAGGTCGGGGCAGATCCGCAGCCCGTGCATCGTCACGTCGTCGCCGGTGTTGACCACCGCCGTGATCTCCGCCTCGGGCGCCGCTGCGCGCACCCCACGGAGGAATCGAGCCCCTCCGGTCCCACCTGCCAGCACGACGATCTGCACGAAACGAATGGTGCCTGATGAGCACTTGTCGACTGTTCGCCGGGCGTGTCGAGGGGTGCCACGAGATGTGACGAACGGCGTGTGACTGGAGGGGCTGGTGTGGCGTGTCGCTTACACCGGGCGAAGTTGACGACGAGGCAACGACACGCGTGTAATTCCGGCGGTGTCAACGAGTGCTGAACGGCCCGGGAACGTCCTGCCGGCCGAGCACCGGGACGAGAGCGAGAGGGGACGCACCGTCATGGCTGAGGTGTCGTGGTTGAGCGACTACGCGAACGGGACCGAGCGGTCGGCCGACCGTCTGGGGGCCGCCGGCGGCCAGGGGGCGGGGCAGGCTCTGACGCAGGGCACCGGGCAGACCTTCGTGGGCTTCCTGGGCTTCGGGCTGGAGCCCGACGCGCAGTCCTGGCAGGAGCAGGCGCTGTGCGCCCAGACCGACCCGGAGGCGTTCTTCCCCGAGAAGGGCGGCTCCACCCGCGAGGCGAAGAAGATCTGCACCGGCTGCGAGGTCAAGGCCCAGTGCCTGGAGTACGCGTTGGCCAACGACGAGCGCTTCGGCATCTGGGGCGGGCTCTCGGAGCGTGAGCGCCGCCGCCTGCGCCGCCGCGCCGTCTAGGCAGCTCCACAGCACGTGACCACAGCCGCCGACGCCCCCCGTCGGCGGCTGTGGTTCTGTTCGGGGCGTGCCGGACTCCACCGATGCCCGTCTGGTCAGCGACCGTGAGGGCGTCGGCCGCGAGGTCCGGGCCGCCGGTCCGCTGATGGGCCAGCTCTCCGCGCCGGTGACGGCTCGGGAGCCCTGGCTGACCGCCGCCCTGAACCATGGGGCGGCGCACCGCTGGGTCGGCCGCCCGCTCGCCGTCGTCGTCGACGGGAGCCCCGGCGGCCCGCCGCTGGCCGCCGCCTTCTTGCGCGTGCGTCGCCGCGGCCCGCTCGCCGTGCTGGAACTGCTGGGGCAGAGCGTCGGTCCGCTGCCGGGCGGCCGCCCGACGGCCCGGCTCCTGGCGCGCGACGACGACGCCGCCGAGAGCCTCGCCGCCGGCATCGCGGCCTTGCTCGGCTCGCTGCGCGGACCGGTGTCGCTCCGGCTCGCCGGGCTCCCGTTGGGGGACCCCACCGCCCGTGCCCTCGCCGCACGGCTGCCCACCTCGGTCCTGGCGAACACCCGCAGCAGCCGGCTGGTGGACGATCTCGATGGCGTGGGCGCCGTCGAGCGGTCCCGCGATGCACGGATGCTCGAGCGCGTCCTGCCCGTGGCGCTCGACGTCCAACCGGACCGCCACGCCCGGGACTTCCTGCGGGTCGCGGCGCGGTTGCACGCGGCACTGGGCCAGCTCGAGGTGGCCGTCCTCGGGGCCCCGGCCCGCCCCAGGGCACTGCTGCTCAGCTTGGTCGTCGGGGACGACCGGTGGCCCTGGTGGGGTACCGGCCCGGGTCTGCGCGAGGAGATGGGCGCGCCCCTGGTGGGCCTGTCCGTGCCGGCGCGGGGGTGGCCGCCCCTGGCCCGGTCCGGAGGACGCTGAGCCCTCCCGGCGGGGTCAGCCCCCTCGGGGTCACGGGCGACGGTGCTCGCCGAGTGGTCGTCCGCGTAGCAGCACCACGACGTCGGGGCCCAGTTCGTGCTGCACGTCGTGGGCCAGGGTGATCAGTTGCCACCCCGACTCGGTCGTCGGCTCCTGTCGTCGGGAACGCCGGCGCGCCATGCCCTCACTGTGGCAGGCCCGCGCTCCTGAAGCGGCTCGGAACTCAGTTCTCGCCGAGCTTCCCGGTGACCTGTGCGGACCCGGTTCCGATCCGGATCTCCCCGGCGGGCTCCGCGCCGAGGACCACGGTCAGCTCGACCTCGTAGACGCGGCCGGTGGACTCGGGAGCGGAACCGGACGGACGAAGCTCGGTCGTGGCAGGACCCCGCAGGACGAGCCTGTTGCCGTCCCGCTCGACGGAGAGCTCCGGGGTGGTCAGCTCGGCGTGCTCGACCAGCGAGGGGATGCAACCGGACGCCGCAGGGTCCGTTGGCGCCGTCGCGGTCAGGCAGTTCCAGGTGGGCAGGCGAAGGTCGAGGGCGACGGTGTCCCTCTCCACGGAGAGGGACAGCTCGGGATAGGTCACAGTGATGCCGACCGCTCGCTGCTGCAGCACGAGTCCTCCGGCGGTCAGCTCGCCGGTGGTGCGGCCGGAGGGGCTGGGTGGGGTCGTGGCCCGCGTGGCAGACGCGCGCGGCTCGTCGCTCTCCCGGTACCCGGCGGCCACCGCGCCGGCCAGGCCGACCAGGGTGAGCGCTGCGAGGCAGAGCAGCGCGAGGGCGCGGTACGTGTGGTCGCCGGCCGGGGGAGCGGTCGTCAGGATGGCGGGCGGCGCGGGGGGAGTGAGCGAGGTCCAGCCCGCGGCGGGCCCGGGTGGCTCGGGCCGCGTTCCCGGTGGGTGCTCCAGGAACTCGGCGAGGTCGTCCACCCGGAGCGGCGCCGGCTGCCCGGTCGCCGTTCCGCGACCCCGGCGGCCGCGAGCCGCCCGCACCGTCGCGAGCGCGGTGGCCGCCAGCAGCAGCCCGAGGACCGCGCCGAGCACGGTCCACGCGGCGGCGCCGGCGGCAGAGGTGTCCATCGCGGTCAGCATCTCAGCCAGTGCGCGCGGCGTCGCCGGTCAGCCGGTGGGGTCGATCTCCTCGGGGTCCCGGCCCAGCAGCGTGGCCACCTGGTCGACGACGACGTCGCGGACCAGATCGGCCAGGTCGTCGCGGTCGTTGGCCCGCAGCTCGAGCGGGCGGCGGTAGACCACGACGCGCGGCGGCAGCTCCTGTCCCTGCTCCCGGCGTGCGGGCAGCACGCGGGCGAGCGGGACGCCCCCGTCGTCGAGCACGTCGCTGTCCAGGACGACCTCGTCCGGCCGGGTGTGCTCCACCCAGGGCACGTCCTCGACGGCGAACTCGACCCCCGCCAGCTCCCGCTCCCACCGGCGCTCCAGGTCCTCCACCGCGTCCAGGACGAGGTCGTCGAACAGCTCGCCGCGGGTGCGCGCGAGCGGCACCCCGTCGGGGACCAGGCGCCCCCGGAGGCCGCGACCGTGCCGGTCGCGGCGGGATCGGGCGGGGCGGCTGCGGGAGGCGCTCATGACGGGAGGAAGCGTACGGCGAGCCGCGACACGCCGGGTCCCGGAACGGGTCCGGAGAAGTTCTCCCCGGTCGCGCCGCGTAGGACCCGATCCCGCGTCCGACCGGTGACGATGCCCACGGGACCATCGTGCAGGATGGTGCGCGTCGGGCCGGAAACCGGTGCGCCTGCTGACGCGCGCCGCGCAGCGGGATTACTGTTCCCAGCGTGAGGAACCGGTGGTGAGGCAGTCACGTCGCTGCTCGCGCAGCGGCTGCGCGCAACCGGCAGCGGCGACCCTGACCTACGTCTACGCGGAGTCGACCGCTGTCGTGGGTCCGTTGGCGACGTTCTCCGAGCCGCACAGCTACGACCTGTGCGAGTTCCACGCCGAGCGGCTGACCGTGCCGCGCGGCTGGGAGGTCGTCCGGCACGAGATCGACCTGGACGACTCCGGTCCGACCGGTGACGACCTGCTGGCGCTGGCCGACGCGGTCCGCGAGGCGGCCCGTCCGGAGCCCCCGCGCGATCCTGCCGACGACGGCAGCGGCACCCGGCGCGGTCATCTGCGGGTCCTGCCCGACCTTCCCTGACGGTCCCGCCGATAGTGTCGTGCTCGTGGCAGACCTGTCGGCACTGATCAAGGCCTACGACGTCCGGGGCGTCGTGCCCGACGAGTGGGACGAGTCGACCGCACGCGCCATCGGCGCGGCGTTCGCCGAGTTCGTGCGCGCCGACAGCGGGGCCACGACGGTCGTCACCGCCCATGACATGCGCGAGTCCTCGGTCCCGCTGTCCCGGGCCTTCGCCGAGGGTGTGATCGCCCGCGGTCTCGACGTCGTCGAGGCGGGGCTGGGCTCCACCGACCTGCTGTACTTCGCCGCCGGGTCGCTGGACCTGCCCGGCGCGATGTTCACCGCCAGCCACAACCCGGCCCGCTACAACGGCATCAAGATGTGCCGGGCGGGCGCGGCACCGATCGGGCAGGACTCCGGGCTCGTCACGATCCGCGAGTGGGCCGAGCGCGACGACTACGAGCGCGTGCCCGACCGCGTGGGCACGGTGACCGGCCGGGACGTGCTGGCCGAGTACGCCGCCCACCTGCGCGGCCTGGTCAACCTCTCCGGGATCCGCCCGCTGAAGGTCGTCGTCGACGCCGGCAACGGCATGGGCGGCCACACGGTGCCGGTGGTGCTCGCCGACCTGCCGCTGGACGTCGTCCCGATGTACTTCGAGCTCGACGGCAGCTTCCCCAACCACGAGGCCAACCCGCTCGACCCGGCGAACCTGGTCGACCTGCAGGCGGCCGTGCGCGAGCACGGTGCCGACATCGGCCTGGCCTTCGACGGTGACGCCGACCGCGTCTTCGTCGTCGACGAGCGGGGCGAGCCGGTGAGCCCGTCGGCGATCACCGCGCTGGTGGCCGTCCGTGAGCTCGCCAAGGGCCGCGGGACGACGATCATCCACAACCTGATCACCTCGCGGGCCGTGCCGGAGATCGTGCGCGAGCACGGCGGCGAGCCGGTGCGCACCCGTGTCGGCCACTCGTTCATCAAGGCCGAGATGGCCCGCACCGATGCGGTCTTCGGCGGCGAGCACTCCGCGCACTACTACTTCCGCAACTTCTGGCGGGCCGACACCGGCATGCTCGCCGCGATGCACGTCCTCGCGGCGCTGGGGGAGCAGAGCCGGCCGCTGTCGGAGCTGACCGCGGCGTACGCGCGGTACGCCGCCTCCGGCGAGATCAACTCGACCGTCGCCGACGCGCCCGGGCGGGTGGCCGAGGTCCGGCGGGTCTTCGAGGACGAGGGGGCGACCTTCGACGAGCTGGACGGGCTCACCGTGGAGCTCCCCGACGGCGCGTGGTTCAACCTGCGCGCCAGCAACACCGAGCCGCTGCTGCGGCTGAACGTGGAGGCGCCCGACGAGGCGCGGATGACGGAACTGCGCGACCGGGTGCTGAGCACGGTGCGCGACGGACAGGAGCAGAGATGACCGCGACCCCCGGCAGCGCGACGAGCGGCCCCCTGGGTCTGGACCAGGACCTGCTGGCGATCCTGGCCTGCCCCGACACCCACCACACGCCGCTGACCGTCGACGAGGCGGCGAGCGAGCTGGTGTGCCCCACCTGCGACCGGGGCTTCCCCGTGCGTGACGGCATCCCGGTGCTCCTGCTGGACGAGGCACGGCAGCGCGGGTGACGGCGGCGCCGGCATGACCTCGCCCGAGTTCGCCGAGGAGGTCCTCGACGACCTCGAGCTGCTGCGCGCCCGGGATCCGCGAGGCCTGCTGCCCGCCGTGGCCGGTGCCGGGGCGCAGGTCCGGGAGACCGCCCGGCTGACCGAGGAGGCGGACCTCTCGCGGGTCACCGACGGCGGCCGGCCACGCGGGCTGATCATCGTGGCCCGCCGCGAGGGGGCGGTGGCGGCGTCGGTCCTGCGGGCGCTCCTCGGGCCGTCGAGCCCCGTCACGGTCGACGTCGTCCCCGGTCCGGCCCTGCCGGTGTGGGCCGGCCCCAGCGACATCGCGGTCGTGGCGACCCGGACCGGCGCCGGCAGCTACGCCGTCGGCCCGGCCTACGAGGCCGCCCGGCGTGGCGTCGCGGTCGTCGGGATCGGCGCCGACGAGGCGCCCCTGCACGCTGCCTGCGCCACCGCGCGCGCCCCCTACGTGGCGCTGCCGCGCACCCGGGTGCGGCACACCACGCTCTGGTCGCTGCTGACGCCGATGCTCCGGCTGGCCACCGACCTCGGGCTGCTCGCCGCCGGCGTGGCCGATCCCGAGGCGGTCGCCGCGGCGCTCGACGAGGTGGCCGAGGAGTGCGGTCCGGCGCGCGAATCGTTCGTCAACCCGGCCAAGACCCTGGCCCTGGAGCTGCTGGACGCGCTGCCGGTCGTCGTCGCCGAGGGGCCGCTGGCGTCGGCTGCGGCCACGCGGGTCACCGACCAGCTGGCCACCCTCGCCGGGCTGCCGGCAACCGGGTTCCGGCTGCCCGACCAGCGGGTCGCCGCCTGCGCTGTGCTCGGCGGTCCGCTCACCTCCGGCGACCAGGACGACTTCTTCCGGGACCGCGCGGACGATCCCGGGCGGCGACTGCGGCTGCTCACCATCCGGGACCCCGACGCGGGGGAGCACGACGGCTCCGGCGAGCGCGAGCCCCGGTCGGCCGCCGAGGCGCTCGAGGCGGTGCTGCGGACCGCCGGAGCGCACGGCGTCCCGGTCAGCGGCGTGGGCGAGCACGGGGAGCCGACCCGGTTCGGCCGGCTGCCGCGGGTCGCCCGCCAGCTCGCCGTCGCCGACTTCAGCGCCGTCTACCTCGCGCTCGCGCTCGACTCCGAACGGGCACTGGGCTCGTGACCGTCCCGCCCGCGCACCGCGGCACCGGACGGGCGACCATGTCCTCACCAGCTCCGTGCTGAACGACCGGAAGGAACTCCCGTGGCGGGTGGACTCGTAGCCCTGCTCGACGACGTGGCGGTGCTCGCGCGGGCGGCCGCCGCCTCGGTCGACGACATCGGCGCGGCCGCCGCGCGGGCGAGCGTGAAGGCCGCGGGCGTCGTCGTCGACGACACGGCCGTGACCCCCCAGTACGTGCACGGCCTGGCGGCGGAGCGGGAGCTGCCGATCATCCGGCGGATCGCGGTCGGCTCGCTGCGCAACAAGCTGCTGATCATCCTCCCGGCCGTGCTGCTGCTCAGCCAGTTCCTGCCGGTGCTGCTGACCCCCCTGCTGATGCTGGGCGGGATCTACCTCAGCTACGAGGGTGCGGAGAAGATCTGGCACAAGCTCCGGCCGGGGCACGACGACCACGCGGCGGCCGAGGAGAAGGCCCCGGACGAGAACACCATCGTCTCCGGGGCCGTGCGCACCGACTTCATCCTCTCGGCCGAGATCATGGTCATCTCGCTGAACGAGGTCGTCGACGAGCCGTTCCTCTCGCGGGCGGTCATCCTCGCCGTGGTCGCGGTGGCGATCACCGTGCTCGTCTACGGCGTGGTCGGGCTGATCGTGAAGATGGACGACGTCGGTCTGAACCTGGCCGAGCGTCCGGGCAGGGCCGTGACGAAGCTCGGACGCGGGCTGGTCAAGGGCATGCCGAAGCTGCTCACCGGACTCACCGTGGTCGGCACCGCGGCGATGCTGTGGGTCGGCGGCCACATCCTGCTGGTCGGCACCGACGAGCTGGGCCTGCACGCGATCTACGAGCTGGTGCACCACCTCGAGGAGGCCGCGCACGACGCCGCCGGGGCGCTGGGAGGGCTGGTCGGCTGGCTGGTCAACACGCTCGGCAGCGCCGTCCTGGGGCTGGTCGTCGGTGCGCTCGCGGTGGTGGTCATGAGCCTGACGTTCCACCGCAAGCAGTCGCACTCCGTGTCGTGACCGGCATCTCCGTCACGACACGCGGGCGAGGGGGACAGTGGGGGGCATGAGGGGCACGGAGCTGTCACCGGAGCGGCGACGGGCGGACCGCGCCCGCCTGGCGGACGGGGTCGTCGACGTCCTCGTGATCGGCGGCGGCGTCACGGGCGCCGGCGCCGCGCTGGACGCGGCCAGCCGTGGGCTGTCGGTGGGCCTGCTCGAGGCCCGGGACTGGGCGTCGGGCACGTCCAGCCGGTCGAGCAAGCTGATCCACGGCGGGTTGCGCTACCTCGAGCAGATGGCGTTCCCGCTGGTCCACGAGGCGCTCAAGGAACGCGCCCGCCTGGTGCGCACCATCGCCCCGCACCTGGTGCGTCCCCTGCCGTTCCTGCTCCCGCTGACCGCCCCCGCCTGGCAGCGCGCGTACTACGGCGCCGGCGTCGCCCTCTACGACCTGCTGGGTGCCGCCTTCGCCCGCGATCGCGCCATCCCGCGGCACCGGCACCTGTCGCGGCGCCGGACGCTCGAGACGTTCCCCGCACTCAGGCGCGAGGTCGTCCGCGGCGCCATCCAGTACTACGACGCCCAGGTCGACGACGCTCGGCACACCCTCGCGGTGGTGCGCACCGCGGCCGGGCACGGCGCGGCGGTGCTCTCCAGCGCCCGCGTCATCGGCCTGCTGCGCGACGGCGACGGGCCGACCGCGCCGGTCGTGGGCGTGCGGGTCGCCGACCTCACCGACGGCTCCGCCTTCACCGTGCGGGCCCGCAGCGTCATCGCCGCCACCGGGGTCTGGAGCGACGACGTCGGCGCGATGCTCGGCGACTCCGCGCCGAGCCTGAAGGTGCGCGCCTCGAAGGGCGTCCACCTCCTGGTCCCGGGACCGGCCATCGACGGAGGCGACGTCGGCCCGCACGGGCTGATCCTGCGGACGCCGACGAGCGTGCTGTTCGTGATCCCGTGGGCCGACCAGTGGATCGTCGGGACGACCGACACCCCCTGGACGCTGGACCGCGACCACCCCGCGGCCAGCAGCGCCGACATCGACTACCTGCTCGACCAGGTCAACCGGGTGCTGACCCGCCCGCTGACGCACGAGGACATCGTCGGCGTGTACGCCGGCCTGCGGCCGCTGCTGGCCGGGGAGTCCGACGAGACCAGCCGGCTGTCCCGCGAGCACGCCGTCATGACGCCGGTGCCCGGACTGGTGCTGGTCGCCGGGGGGAAGTACACGACCTACCGGGTGATGGCCGCCGACGCGGTCGACGCGGCCGCGGAGGGTCTGCCGGGGACGGGGCCGTCGCGCACCGCCGACCTGCCGCTGGTCGGTGCCGCGGACTGGCCCGCCGTCCGCGACGGCGCCGTGGAGCTGGCGGCGGCCTACGGCGTGCCGGAGGAGGCCGTGGCGCGGCTGCTGCGGCGGCACGGCGACCAGGTGACCGCCGTCCTGGACCTGGTGCGGGAGGACCCGGCGCTGGGCCGTCCGCTCCCCGGGGCGCCCCACCACCTGGCCGCCGAGGTGGTCCACGCCGTCCGGGCCGAGGGCGCGCTGCACCTGGACGACGTGCTCACCCGCCGGACACGGATCTCGATCGAGACACCGCACCGGGGCGTGGAGTCCGCGCCCGAGGTGGCCCGGTTGATGGCCACGGTCCACGGCTGGCAGGACGACTTCCTGGCGCAGGAGATCGCGCACTACGAGGCGCGCGTGGCCGCGGAGCGCGAGTCGCAGCGGATGCCCGACGACCGGACCGCCGACGCCGCCCGGCTCGGCGCCCCGGACGTGCGCAAGGCCGTGCACGGCGCCTCTTCGGGGTGATGCCGGTCTCCGGGACGTCCTCGACGGTTCCTGACCGGCGGGCGGCGCCGTAACCTGCCAGCACCATGTGGCAGCTGAGCAACGGCGTCCGGTTCTACCCCTGGGGGAGCCGCACCGTGATCCCCGAGCTCCTCGGCGAACGCGTCCCGGCGGACCGTCCGCATGCCGAGCTGTGGGTCGGCGCGCACCCGGACGAGCCCAGCCTGCTGTCCGACGGCCGCCCCCTGGACAAGGCCGTCGCCGCCGATCCCGAGGCGCTGCTCGGCGGGCCCGTGGTCGAGCGCTTCGGGGCGCGGCTGCCCTTCCTGATGAAGGTGCTGGCCGCGGAGACGCCGCTGTCGCTGCAGGCGCACCCGACGACGGAGCAGGCCGAGGTGGGGTTCGCCGCCGAGGAGGCCGCCGGGATCCCGCACGACGACCCGACCCGCACGTTCAAGGACCCGTTCCACAAGCCCGAGCTCCTGCTGGCGCTGACCACCTTCGAGGCGCTCTGCGGGTTCCGGCCGGTGGAGGAGTCGCTGCACTGCCTGGCCAAGCTCCAGGTGCCCGAGCTCAAGTCGACGATCGCCGCGCTGGCGCGGGGTGGGCTGCGCGCAGCCGTGCCGCAGCTGCTGGCGCTCCCGGGGGAGCGGCGGACGGAGCTGGTGTCGGCGGTGGCCACCGCGGCCGCCCGGTTCGTCGCCGCGCACGACCCGGAGTTCATCAACACCTACCGGTGGGCGGCCACGCTGGCCGAGACCTACCCCGGCGACCCCGGCGTGGTCATCTCGCTGATGTGCAACCACCTCAAGCTCGCTCCGGGCGAGGCGGTCTTCCTGCCGGCGGGGAACCTGCACGCCTACCTCTCCGGTGCCGGCGTCGAGGTCATGGCCAGCTCGGACAACGTGCTGCGGGGCGGACTGACCGCCAAGCACGTCGACCTCGCCGCGCTCATCGAGGTCCTGGACTTCAGCGACGGCCGCGTCCCGGTGATCCACCCGGTGCTCGGCCCCGGCGGTCTGCGCTATCCCGTGCCGGTCCAGGACTTCGACCTCACGCGCTGCCAGCTCGACGAGCAGGCAGGGACGCTGACCACGCGGGGCCCCCAGCTGCTGCTCTGCACCGAGGGGACGGCCGTCCTGGCCTCGGCCGACGGCGAGCTGACCCTCGAGAAGGGTCGGTCGGCGTTCGTCCCGGCCGGTGCGCGGGTCAGCGCCCGCGGCCCCGCCGTCCTCTACCGGGCGACCACCAACCTGGTCTGAGAGCTCCGTCCCCGCTCGGCGTTGCGCCGACGGAACGCCGCCGGACCGACCTAGCGTCGGACGACGAGCAGTTCCGAGCGGGGGAGTTCCGTGGACGTGCGACCGGGAACCCGGCCCCGCCGGCTCGCCGTCCTGCTGGCGGCCCTCGGCCTGGCGGCCGCGCTGGCCGGGTGCGAGGCGGTCGACCTGGCGGAGAGCGGCGCCGGGTCCGACGCGACGACGCCCTCGGCGGTGCAGGGCTCGGCGCTCGCGGTCCTCGGGACGCTGCCGGTCAAGGGCCGGGCGCCGCGGTCCGGGTACGAGCGCGAACAGTTCGGCGAGGGCTGGGTGGACACCGACCACAACGGCTGCGACACCCGCAACGACGTGCTCGCCCGCGACCTGACCGACGAGACGTTCGAGCCGGGCACCCGGGACTGCGTCGTGCAGAGCGGCACGCTGGCCGACCCCTACTCGGGCGGCGTCATCCGGTTCGAGCGTGGCGAGGGCACCAGCGAGGCGGTGCAGATCGACCACGTCGTGGCACTGTCGGACGCCTGGCAGAAGGGCGCGCAGGGCTGGGACGAGGCGCGCCGCGTCGCGTTCGGCAACGACCCGCTGAACCTGCTCGCGGCCGACGGGCCGCTGAACATGCAGAAGGGCGACGGCGACGCAGCGACCTGGCTGCCGCCCAACGGCGGGTTCCGGTGCGCGTACGTGGCCCGCCAGGTGGCGGTGAAGGCGACCTACGGGCTCTGGGTCACCCAGGCCGAGAAGGACGCGATGGCCGGGGCCCTCGCGCAGTGCCCGGGCGAGCCGCTGCCCACGGGTGTCGCCGCGACCCCTCCTGCTCCGGATCCCGTTCCTGCTCCCGTTCCGGCTCCCGTGCCGGCGCAGCCGGGCTACGCGGACTGCGCCGCGGTCCGGGCTTCCGGCGCCGCGCCCATCCACCGCGGGGACCCCGGCTTCTCCGAGGCGTTCGACGGTGACGGCGACGGCGTGGGCTGCGAGTGACCGGATCCGACCGGTCCGGGTGATCCCGCGGCTTCAGGCAGGAGCCGCCGCTGCCGATGTAGGTGGTGCACAACCGAAACGCTTGAGCCGGGAAGGGCGTCCTCCCCGGGCCGCGCGTCTAAGCTGGACGCCGGCACGAGCCCCGCCGAAGCCTCGGCATGCTCGCTCTTCTCGACGACCCGTTGCGCCCCCCTCGTGAGGGCGGGCCCGCCCCTGGAGCGACATGACCGCCAGCACTGGCACCCGCGCACTGACCACCCCGACCGGCGACGCCGACTACAAGGTCGCCGACCTCTCCCTCGCGCCGTTCGGCCGCAAGGAGATCCAGCTCGCCGAGCACGAGATGCCCGGCCTCATGGCGCTGCGCGCCGAGTACGGCGACGCCCAGCCCCTGGCCGGCGCCCGCATCGCCGGCTCCCTGCACATGACCGTGCAGACCGCCGTCCTGATCGAGACCCTGACCGCGCTCGGCGCCGACGTCCGCTGGGTCAGCTGCAACATCTTCTCCACCCAGGACCACGCCGCCGCGGCGATCGTCGTCGGCCCGGAGTCCAGCGGTGGCACCCCCGAGCAGCCCGCCGGCGTGCCGGTGTTCGCCTGGAAGGGCGAGACCCTGCCCGAGTACTGGTGGTGCACCCAGCGCCTGTTCGAGTTCCGCGACGAGAACGGCGACGTCGTCGGCCCGAACATGCTGCTCGACGACGGCGGCGACGCCACGCTGCTCATCCACCTCGGCACCCGCTTCGAGGCCGACGGCGTCGTCCCCGACACCACCGAGGCCGACTCCGAGGAGTACGGCGTCATCCTCGAGACCCTCCGGGGCACCCTCGCCGAGGACGGCGGCTACTGGACCCGCATCGGCCAGGGCATCGCCGGCGTCACCGAGGAGACCACCACCGGCGTCATGCGGCTCTACGAGCTCGCCCGCGACGGCCGGCTGCTCTTCCCGGCGATCAACGTCAACGACTCGGTCACCAAGAGCAAGTTCGACAACCTCTACGGCTGCCGGCACTCGCTGATCGACGGCATCAACCGCGCCACGGACGTGATGATCGGCGGCAAGGTCGCCGTGGTCTGCGGCTACGGCGACGTCGGCAAGGGCTGCGCCGAGTCGCTGCGCGGCCAGGGCGCCCGGGTGATCGTCACCGAGATCGACCCGATCAACGCCCTGCAGGCGGCGATGCACGGCTACGAGGTGACCACGCTCGACGAGGTCATCGGCAAGGCCGACATCATCATCACCGCCACCGGCAACAAGGACATCATCAGCGCCGACCAGCTGAGCCGGACGAAGCACCAGGCGATCATCGGCAACATCGGGCACTTCGACAACGAGATCGACATGGCCGGCCTCGCCCGCACACCGGGCATCGAGCGGACCACCATCAAGCCGCAGGTCGACGAGTGGCGGTTCGCCGACGGCCACACGATCATCGTGCTCTCCGAGGGCCGGCTGCTGAACCTCGGCAACGCCACCGGACACCCCAGCTTCGTCATGAGCGCCTCGTTCTCCAACCAGGTGCTCGCCCAGATCGAGCTGTGGACCAACCGTGCCGCGTACGAGGGCCAGGAGCCCACGGTCACCGTCCTGCCCAAGAAGCTCGACGAGCACGTGGCGCGGCTGCACCTCGACGCCCTGGGCGTGAAGCTCACCGAGCTGACCAAGGTGCAGGCCGACTACATCGGTGTCCCGGTCGAGGGCCCCTACAAGAGCGACCACTACCGCTACTAGAAGGACCTCGTCGCCCCCCCACGCCTCGCTCCGCTCGGCGTGGGCCCCTGCGACGAGGCCGTTCCATCCGCTCGCCAGGGCCGTTCCATCCGCTCGGCTGGCGGGCCTTCCGGAACAGGAAGGCCCGCCGGACGGGGGGTCTCACCCGGGCGGGTGGGACGGGTTCTTGCCCCGTCAGCGCAGAATGGTCGCCGTGGCATCCACCGCTCCCCAGAACGGGCCCGCTCGCGGCCGTGTCCTGGTCGTCGACGACGACGCCGCCCTCGCCGAGATGCTCGGCATCGTGCTGCGCCGGGAGGGCTACGAACCCGCGTTCGTCTCCGACGGCAACCGGGCGGTCGGCGTCTTCCAGCAGACCCGGCCGGACCTGGTGCTGCTGGACCTGATGCTGCCCGGCCGCAACGGCCTGCAGATCTGCCAGGACATCCGCCAGCAGTCGACCGTGCCGATCGTCATGCTGACCGCCAAGGGCGACACGATCGACGTCGTCCAGGGGCTGGAGGCGGGCGCGGACGACTACGTCACCAAGCCCTTCAAGCCCGTGGAGCTGGTCGCCCGGGTCCGTGCCCAGCTGCGGCGCGGGGAGACCGGGCAGGCCGAGAACCTGAGCATCGGCGACGTGCAGATCGACGTCCCCGCGCACCAGGTGACCCGCGACGGGGTGCCGATCGCGCTCACCCCCCTGGAGTTCGACCTGCTCGTCGCGCTGGCCCGCAAGCCGCGTCAGGTGTTCACCCGCGAGCTGCTGCTGGAGCAGGTGTGGGGCTACCGGCACGCCGCCGACACCCGGCTGGTCAACGTGCACGTCCAGCGGCTGCGGGCGAAGGTCGAGCGCGACCCCGAGAAGCCCGAGGTCGTCCTCACGGTCCGCGGCGTCGGCTACAAGGCCGGTCCGCCGTGACCGCGGACCGCGCCGTCTGACCACGTGAACCGGACGCCCGGGCGTGGGCTCACCGCCCCGGGCCCTCGTTCGCCGACAATGGGCCGGTGACCATCACCCGCTCGCCCGGGACGGGGACCGGCGTGGAGCCCGCCCGGGCCCCGGAGCGGGGCCGTTCCCGGGCGGCCGACCTGCGGCGCCTGCGCAGCGACGTGCGCCGGCGTGCCGGTACCGCCCGGCGGCGGCTCCGCCGCGGGTCGCGCCGGCTGGCCGCGCGAGCGCTGCGCGCCTGGCGCTCCTCGCTGCAGGTCCGCATCGCGGCCATCACCACGCTGGTCGCCGGCACGGTCGTGGTCATCGTGAGCCTGGTGCTGTTCAGCCAGATCCGCGACCAGCTGCTCGACGTCAAGCGGCAGGCGGCCATCGACCAGGTGCAGGCCGGTGTCGTCTACGCCCAGAGCGAGGTCACCGGGATCGCCACGGGTGACACCGCCAGCGTCCGGTCCACCCTGACCCGGACCGTCAACAACCTGCTCGAGCGCGGCGGAGCCGCCGGCGACTTCGACGTCGTCATGGTCTACCGGCCGGGCAATCCCGACCGCACCACGACCACCCGGCGTCCGCTGTACGAGGCGCTGCCCGGGGAGCTGCGCGCCGCCGTCGACTCCGGCAGCCAGGCCTCCAAGTACGACCTGGTGCCCGATGCGTCGGGGGAGCTCCGGCCGACGCTGCTGCTGGGTGCGCCGGTGGTGCGCGACGACCAGGCGCCGGACACCATCGAGCTCTACTACGCCTTTCCCCTGCAGCAGGAGCAGGAGAGCCTGTCGCTGATCCGCAGCACCGTGGTCATCAGCGGGGTCGCCCTGACGCTGCTCGTGGTCGGCATCGCGGTGCTGGTCACCCGGCTGGTCGTCGACCCCGTGCGGCGCGCGGCCGGCACGGCCCAGCGGCTGGCCGAGGGGCAGCTCGAGGAGCGCATGGCCGTCCGCGGCGAGGACGACCTCGCCCGCCTGGCGACCAGCTTCAACGCCATGGCCGACAGCCTGCAGCGGCAGATCACCCAGCTCGAAGGCCTCTCCCAGCTGCAGCAGCGCTTCACCTCCGACGTCTCCCACGAGCTGCGCACCCCGCTGACGACGGTCCAGATGGCGGCGGAGGTGCTGCACGAGTCCCGCGAGGAGTTCGCCCCGCACGTCGCCCGGTCCGCCGAGCTGCTGCGGGCCGAGCTGGACCGCTTCGAGGCGTTGCTCACCGATCTGCTGGAGATCAGCCGCTACGACGCCGGCGCTGCGGTGCTGGACGCCACGGCCACCGACCTCGGTGTGCTGGTCGGCCGGGTGGTCGACGGGATGGGCGCGCTGGCCCGGCGGCACGAGTGCGAGCTGCAGGTGACGCTGCCCGCCGAAGGGGTCCTGGGCGAGGTGGACGCCCGGCGCGTCGAGCGGATCCTGCGCAACCTGGTCGGCAACGCCATCGAGCACGGCGCCGGGCACCCGGTGGAGATCACGCTCGCGGCGAACCGCTCGGCGGCCGCGGTGACGGTGCGCGACCACGGGGTCGGGTTGAGCGCGGGGGAGGCCCAGCACGTCTTCGACCGGTTCTGGCGCGCCGACCCCTCGCGGGTGCGCACCGTCGGCGGCAGCGGCCTGGGACTCTCCATCAGCCTCGAGGACGCGCGCCTGCACGGCGGCTGGCTGCAGGTGTGGGGCCAGCCGGGCGCGGGTGCCCAGTTCCGGCTCACCCTGCCGCTCGTGGCCGGCACGGACCTGACGAGCTCACCGCTGCCGTTGCGGCCGGTGCGGCTGCGTCGTCCGGGAGCGGCGCGATGACCCGCCCGCTGACCCTCGTGGTGGCCCTGTTGGTGACCCTGCTGACGGTGGCCTCGTGCTCGACGGTGCCCACCAGCTCGCCCACCGTCGAGATCCCTCAGGGCCCGGCGCGGGAGACCGAGGCCGTCGGCATCGAGCCGCTCCCACCTGCACCGGGCGCCAGCGCCGAGGAGGTCGTCCGGACCTTCATCGACGCCTCGGCCAGCACTGTTCGCCGACACCCCGTGGCCCGCCAGCACCTGGCGCCGGAGGCGGCGAAGACGTGGTCCGACGAGAGCGGCGTCAGCGTCATCGGCACCGAGTACGCCGTCGTCGCCCGGGACGACGAGGGGACGGTGGCGGTCACGGCCAACCTGATCGGCACCGTGGACCCGCGCGGTGTGTTCAGCGTCGCCGGGCGCGGCGTCTTCACCCGCGAGTTCCGTCTGGAGCAGGTAGACGGCGAGTGGCGGATCACCGATCCGCCCGACGGGCTCATCATGCTGGAGCCGGACTTCCAGCGGCTCTACGACGAGCTGCAGGCCTACTTCCTGGACCCGACCGCCTCCCGCGTGGTGCCGGATCCGCGCTACCTGATCACGGGAGGGTCGCAGCCCACCGTGCTGGTCGAGCGGTTGCTGGGCGGGCCGTCGTCGGCGCTGGCGGCGGGCGTCTCCAACCCGCTCAACGGGGTGCAGCTGCACCGGTCGGTGGTGGTCCAGGACCAGGTGGCGACCGTCGAGCTGACCGGTCTGCCGCGCGACTCGCCGCTGCTGGGCCAGGTGTGCGCGCAGCTGGTGTGGACGCTGCAGCAGCCAGGTGGTCCTCGCGTGGACGCCGTCGTCGTCGTGGTGGACGGGGAACCGGTCGCGCCGGAGGACGTCCCCGAGGAGCAGACCGTGGAGGACTGGGCCTCGTTCGACCCCGACGCCATGCCCGTCGACGGTGTGGGTCACTACCTGCAGGACGGCGCGCTGCGCACCGCGACGGACGGCCGGCCCTCCCCGGGACCGGCCGGGGCGGGTGCCTACGGGCTGACCAGTGCCGCGATCTCCGCCGACCCCGCCACCGGACGACTGTCGTTCCTGGCCGGCGTGCGCCCGGAGGGGAACGGGGCCACGCTGCTGGCCGGCCCCTACGACGGCGACCTGGCGCCCGTCCTCGGCGGCAGCACACTGAGCGCCCCGACCGTCGCCGGCACCCGGGCGGAGGCGTGGGTGGTGCGCGACGGGGCGACCGTCGTGCGCGTGCCGGCGGGTGCGCCGCCGCAGCCGGTCACGGCCCCCACGCTCGCGGGGCTCGGGCGGGCCGACGTGCTCCAGCTGTCGCCGGACGGCGTTCGCGCGGCGGTGGTGGTCGACGGACCGGAAGGCCGCCGGCTGTACGTGGGCACCGTGGTCCGCTCCCCGGAGGACGGCTCGGTCGTGCTGCGTGACCTGCGCGAGGCGGCCCCGACCCTGGCCCAGGTGATCGACGTCGGCTGGCGGGACAGCAGCAGCCTCATGGTGCTGGCCGGGGACGAGAGCAAGGACCGGATCGTCCCGTACTCCGTGGGAGTGGACGGCTGGGGGCTCACCCGCATGACGACGTCCGGTCTGCCCAGCCAGCCGACGTCGCTGGCGGTGGCGCCCGACCGGCCGGCCCTGGTCAGCGCCGCCAACACGGTGTGGGAGCTGAACGGCGGCACGTGGGTGACCCTGGTGCGGGGTGCCGAGCCCCTGCCCGGCGGCGCACCCTTCTACCCGCTCTGACGGAGCCGGATCCACAGGCGGCCCACGACGCCGACCACCTCGGCCGCCGGCGCGGCACGCTGACCGGATGGGTCTCCTGCCGGCGCTGACCGACCTCGTGCTGCCGCGCACCTGCGCCGGCTGCGGGCTGCCCGGCCACGTCCTGTGCCCTGCCTGCGCCGTCCTGCTCACCGTGCCGCACCTCGCCCAGCCGCGCCGGTTCCCCGCCGGCCTGCCGCCGACCGTGGCCGCCGGTGCCTACGCCGGGCCCCTGCGCCCGGTGGTCAACGCCTTCAAGGAGCACGGGAGGGCGGAGCTGGCCCGGCCGCTGGGCGCCGCCCTGGCCCTCGCCGTCGCGGCGGTGCGTGCGGGTGTCCCGGGGACCGGCCGGCCGGTGGTGCTCGTGCCGGTCCCGGCGACGCGGGCTGCGCTGGCCGAGCGCGGGCGGGACCACGTGCGCGAGCTGGCCGACCGCGCGGCCGTCGAGCTCCGCGCCGCCGGCCTCGACGCGCGCGCACGGTGCCTGCTCCGCCGTCGCGGACGCCCGCGGGACTCCGCCGGACTGACCGCCGCCCAGCGGCGGGCCAACCTCGCCGGGACCTTCGTCGCCGACCCCGCCGACGACCGCCCACCGGCCGGCGCGCTGACGGTGCTCGTCGACGACGTCGTCACCACCGGGGCCACCTTGTGCGCCGCGGCGGAGGTGCTCTCCGCAGCGGTCGTGACCGCCGGTCGCCCGGTGCTCGCCGCCGTGCTGGCCGCCACCCCGCGCCCCTCCGGCCGTCCCTCCGGACCGTCGCGGTACCGGGTCCGGAACGTCCCCGCGGGGCACCACGATCGACTGTCGGGACCGGGGAGGAGCGACTAGCGTCGAAGCGACCGATGCCCGCCTCAACCGGGAGGTCTCATGGAGATCGTGGTCCGTGGTCGCAACGTCGAAGTTCCCGAGCACTACCGCCAGCACGTGGAGGACAAGGTCGGTCAGCTGGAGCGGTTCGACACCAAGCTCTCGCGCATCGACGTGGAGCTCTTCCACGAGAAGAACCCCCGCCAGTCGGCCAACTGCCAGCGGGTGGAGATCACCTTGCGGGGCAAGGGCCCCGTGGTCCGCGCCGAGGCGTGCGGGCCGGACTTCTACGCCGCGCTCGACCTGGCCAGCGGAAAGCTGGACAACCGGCTGCGCCGGGCCGCCGACCGGCGCCGGGTCCACCACGGCCGCCGCACCCCGGAGAGCGTCCGGCTCTCCGGTGCCGCGCTCGACTCCGCCTCGCCCGAGCTCGCCATCGAGGCGCAGCTGGAACGGGACCGCGAGCTCGCGACCGGCCCCCACCTCACCGACCTCGACGAGCACCTGCCCGGGCAGATCGTGCGGGAGAAGCACCACCCCGCCACACCCATGACCGTCGACCAGGCGCTGCACGAGATGGAACTGGTCGGCCACGACTTCTTCCTCTTCCAGTGCGCCGACACCGGGCAGCCGACGGTCGTCTACCGCCGGCACGCCTACGACTACGGCCTCATCCGGCTCGCTCCGGTCGCCCAGGACGGGGCCGCGCCCGCTCCGGCCGCGGTGCCGCAGCCGGCGACCGTCTGACCACGGCGGGGCGCGGCCACCGGCCGCGCCCCGCTCAGGCGTTGCCGAGGATGCGGTCCACCGCGATCTCGATGACCACGCGGGCCGGGTTCTCGCGCGGCTGCTTGTAGCGCCGGGCGTAGCGGGCGACCGCGTCGGCGACCGACGCTGCGTCGTCCCGCACCACCGCCGCTCCCTCCAGGGTGGCCCAGCGGGCGCCGTCGACCTGGCAGACGGCGACCCGCGACTGCCCGTCGCGCACGTGCCGGGCCTTGGCCGAGGTGCCGGAGGTGATGACCCGCGCGGTCCGCGTCGCCGCGTCGTAGGTGACGCCGACCGGCACGACGTGCGGGGTCCCGTCGGGTCGCAGGGTGGTCAGCGTGGCCAGGTGCCGCTCGGTGAAGAACTCCAGCAGCCCGGGCCCCGGGTCGGACAGGTCGCGTGCCATCGCTGCAGCGTACGGATGGGGCAGGTGGTGCCGCGGCGGTCGCCGTGGTGGTCGCGGGGTCCGCACTCACAGCTGCGCCGCCTACGCTGGGGACGTGGTGTTCTCGAAGATCCTCCGTGCCGGTGAGGGCAAGCTCGTCCGACGGCTGTCCAAGATCGCGGATGCGGTCGACTCGCTGGCCGACGACTACACGGACCTCACCGACGCCGAGCTGCGCGCGAAGACCGACGAGTTCCGGGAGCGGCACGCCGACGGGGAGTCCCTCGACGCGCTGCTGCCCGAGGCGTTCGCCGTGGTCCGCGAGGCGGCGACCCGCACCCTCGGTCAGCGGCACTTCCGGGTGCAGCTGATGGGCGGCGCGGCGCTGCACCTCGGGAACATCGCCGAGATGCGCACCGGTGAGGGCAAGACGCTGACCGGTGTCCTGCCGGCCTACCTCAACGCGCTGTCCGGCAAGGGCGTGCACGTCGTCACGGTCAACGACTACCTGGCCAAGCGCGACGCCGAGTGGATGGGCCGGGTGCACCGGTTCCTCGGGCTCACCGTCGGCACGATCCTCTCCGGCCAGACGCCCGCCGAGCGTCGCGAGCACTACGCCGCCGACATCACCTACGGCACGAACAACGAGTTCGGCTTCGACTACCTGCGCGACAACATGGCCTGGAGCAAGGCCGACCTGGTGCAGCGCGGCCACCACTTCGCGATCGTCGACGAGGTCGACTCGATCCTCATCGACGAGGCCCGCACCCCGCTGATCATCAGCGGCCCGGCCGAGACCGCGGGCAAGTGGTACCAGGAGTTCGCGCGGATCGTGCCGCTGATGAAGCGCGACGTGCACTACGAGGTGGAGGAGGCCAAGCGCACGGTCGCCGTCACCGAGGAGGGCGTGGAGTTCGTCGAGGACCAGCTCGGCATCGACAACCTCTACGAGGCGGTCAACACCCCGCTGATCGGCTACCTGAACAACGCGCTCAAGGCCAAGGAGCTGTTCAAGAAGGACCAGCAGTACATCGTCACCAACGGCGAGGTCCTGATCGTGGACGAGTTCACCGGGCGCGTGCTGGCCGGTCGCCGCTACAACGAGGGCATGCACCAGGCCATCGAGGCCAAGGAGAAGGTGAAGATCAAGGACGAGAACCAGACGCTCGCCACGATCACCCTCCAGAACTACTTCCGGCTCTACGAGAAGCTCTCCGGGATGACCGGCACGGCGCAGACCGAGGCCGCCGAGCTGCACCAGACCTACAAGCTCGGCGTCGTCCCGATCCCGACCAACCGGCCGATGGTCCGGCAGGACCGCTCCGACGTCATCTACAAGACGGAGAAGGCGAAGTTCGACGCCGTCGTCGAGGACATCGCCGAGCGGCACGAGGCCGGTCAGCCGGTGCTGGTCGGTACCGCCAGCGTGGAGAAGTCCGAGGTGCTGTCGAAGTACCTGCTCAAGCGGGGCATCCCGCACGAGGTCCTCAACGCGAAGAACCACGCACGTGAGGCCTCGATCATCGCTCTCGCCGGGCGCCCGGGTGCAGTCACGGTGGCCACCAACATGGCCGGCCGCGGCACCGACATCCAGCTCGGCGGCAACGCGGAGTTCATCGCCGACGAGAACCTGCGTGCCCGCGGCCTGTCCCCGGCGGAGACGCCGGAGGAGTACGAGGCCGCCTGGGACGACGCGCTCGCCGCCGCCAAGGCCCAGGTCAAGGCCGAGCACGAGGAGGTCGCCGAGGCCGGCGGCCTCTACGTGCTGGGCACCGAGCGGCACGAGAGCCGCCGGATCGACAACCAGCTGCGCGGCCGCTCCGGCCGGCAGGGCGACCCCGGGGAGTCGCGGTTCTACCTCTCCCTCGGCGACGACCTCATGCGCCGCTTCAACGGGCCGATGCTCGAGTCGATGATGAACACCCTGCGGGTGCCCGACGACCAGCCGATCGAGTCGAAGATGGTCACCCGGGCGATCCGCTCGGCGCAGACGCAGGTCGAGCAGCAGAACTTCGAGGTCCGCAAGGACGTCCTGAAGTACGACGAGGTGCTCAACCGCCAGCGCACCGTCATCTACGACGAGCGGCGCCGGGTCCTCGACGGCGCCGACCTGCACGAGCAGGTGCGCACCATGGTCGACGACGTCATCGGTGCCTACGCCGACGGCGCCACCGAGACCGGCTACGCCGAGGACTGGGACCTCGACCAGCTGTGGACGGCGCTCAAGGCGCTGTACCCGGTCGGGATCACGGTGGACGAGCTGGTCGAGCAGGCCGGTGGCGACCAGTCCGACCTGACCCCGGGTGCCCTCAAGCAGGCACTGCTCGACGACGTCCACCGCGCGTACGAGGAGCGGGAGGGCAGGCTCGGCGCGGAGGTCATGCGCGAGCTCGAGCGGCGCGTGCTGCTCTCGGTCCTGGACCGCAAGTGGCGCGAGCACCTCTACGAGATGGACTACCTGCGGGCCGGCATCCACCTGCGCGCGATGGCCAACCGCGACCCGGTCGTGGAGTACCAGCGCGAGGGCTACGACATGTTCAACGCGATGCTCGACGGCATCAAGGAGGAGTCGGTCGGCTTCCTGTTCAACCTCGAGGTGAAGACCAAGGAGGAGCAGGAGGCCGAGGCCAGGGCCAAGCAGGACGAGGCCGAGGCGAAGGCGCTGGCCGCCGCGCAGGCGGGCACCGCCAAGGTGCTCGCCCGTCAGGCCGCCGCCGCGACGGCGACCGCGGGCAAGGCGGCGGCCGCCACGGCCCGCCGGTCCACCGCCGAGGCAGCCCCGGCCACCCCCGTCGAGGAGGCGCCGGCGGAGACCGGGACCGGGCCGGCGCTCGCGGTCAAGGGCCTCGAGGAGCCGCGCCGGGCGCCGCAGAACCTCACGTACTCGGCGCCCAGCCTCGACGCCTCCCCGGCGGTGGGTGGCAAGGCCAAGGCGGCGAAGAGCGCGACCGTGGTCGGTTCCAAGGACACCCCGCGCAACGCACCCTGCCCCTGCGGGTCGGGCAAGAAGTACAAGCAGTGCCACGGGGCCGCCGGCTCCTGAGCCGAAGCCCCTGGTACGACCGCGCCCCCGACGACCCGATCGTCGGGGGCGCGGTCGTACCGGCACACCACGGCGGTCGGAAGCGGTCTCAGCCGATCTGGAGTGCCGTGCAGCGCCACCGGCCGTCGATCCCCTCCAGCCGGGCGGCGACGGCGTGGGCCCGGCCCCCGCGGTGTGCCACCGCGCTGACCTCGGCGATCCCGTCGACCGGCTCGCAGACGCGGATGCGGCCGACCACCAGCGGGGCGTTGCCGTCGGCGCACCACGCCGGCCGGCGTCCGCTCGACAGGGCTGCGTAGATCCCGGGGGACGCGAGGTCGCGGACGTGGACCATCGGTCGGCGGCCGGCCAGGGCCTCGAGCGTCGTCCGCACGAGCCGGTGCCCGGCCTGTGCGACGGGGGGTAGCTCGCCGCGACGGTTGCGGACCGGGCCGAACTCGTCGACGGGGGCCGCCGAGTGGGGCTGCCGCGGCGGGGGACCGGGCCGGTGCGCGGGCCGGGGGACCGGCAGGCCGGGCCGGACCAGCCGCAGGGCCGGTCGCTCCTCGAGAGGTGGCTGCGGTGTGGGGACGACCGCCACGCGGAGTGCGGGTTCGGCGGTGCGGGCCGGTGCGGACATCGGGGCTCCTTGCAGGTGGGCGGGCGAGGGGTCAGGGGACCGGCGGGCGCAGGACCTGGCCGGGCAGGAGGAGGTCGGGGTCGGGCCCGATCACGTCGGCGTTGGCCTGCCACCAGCCCTGCACGGCACGGGCGACGTCGGCGGTGGTGGGCGTGGTGCCGGTCGCGTCGGCGAGCCGTCGTCCGGCGATGTCCCAGAGGCAGTCGCCGCGCAGCACCACGTGTCCTCCGGCGGCCGGAGCCTCGGGCCAGTCGGGCAGCGTCCGCTCGGCGGCCGGCGTGACCTGAGCCGGCACCGCGGGTGCCGGCGTGGTCGGAGCCGGTCCGGGCCAGTCCGGGACCGCACCCGTTGTCTCCTGCGCCGAGGCGACGGCGGGGACGGCGACCACCACCGCGAGACCGAGCGCGGGCGGGGTGATGCCCAGGCCCACGCCGAGCGCGAGGGCGGCGGCGCGGCGGGCCCCCGCGGGGAGGAGACGACCCAGCAGGGTTCGGGCCGCGTCGCCGGCCAGGCCGGGGACGGCGGCCAGCCCGGTCAGTGCGAGGCCGAGAACGCCCCACGCCCACACGAGCCACGCGAGCAGGCCGGCGAGGTGGAGCACGAGGGCATCTGCCCCGAGGGCGTCCACCGTCGTCTGCGGGTGGGCGAAGGCCTCGGCGCTCGACCCGACCGATGGCGTCAGCACCGTGAGCAGCGCGGCTCCGGCGGCCATGGTGAGAGCCGTTGCGAGCAGTCGTCGCGGTGACATCGCCCCTCCAAGATCATCGACAGGGCCACACTAAAGCAATCAAACGCAAGCAAACGCAAGTACTAGAGACGATCTAGGCTGTCGGCATGCGATGGCAGCAGCTGTTCGCGGACCTCCAGGCGCAGTTCGAGGCTGCGGAGGACGCCGAGGCCCGGGCCGAGCACGCCTCGCGCGCCCGTGCCGAGATGGGTGCCGTGCGGCTCGCCGACCGGCTCGGTGGCGCGCTCGGTACGCCGCTCGCGCTCAGCTGCCGCGGAGCCGGCCGGGTGACCGGGGTGCTCGTCGAGACGGGCAGCGACTGGCTGCTCCTGGCCGACGAGCGGAACCGGGACCAGCTGGTGGCCGTGGCCGCCGTGCGGGCGGTCTCCGGCCTGGGGCGGCGGAGCGCGCCGGCGGAGGAGGACGGTCCGGTCCGTGCGCGACTGGACCTGCGCCGGGCCCTCCGGGGACTGGCCCGCGACCGGAGCGCGGTGCAGGTGGTGCTCGACGACGGGACGGCGCTGACCGGAACGGTCGACCGGGTCGGCGCGGACTACCTCGAGCTGGCCGAGCACCCGGCCGACGAGCCGCGCCGGGCAGCGGCGGTGCGCGAGGTGCACGCGCTGGTCATCGACGCGGTGGCCGTGGTGCGGACCCTGCTGCCGGGGTGGGACTGACGCTCAGACTCGCTGCTCGGCGGCCGGCGCGTCGGTGGGAGCGGTGGCCGGCTCCTCGGGCACGGTGCCCGCGCGCGCCTCGGCGTACTTCTGCTGGATGAAGCGCTCGAGCTCGTCGACCTCGATGCGCCACTGCCCGCGGCCGCCGATCTGGATCGCGATCAGCTCCTTGCGCCGGACCAGCGCATAGGCCTGCGACCACGACACGTTGAGGATCTCCGCGACGTCGTCGAGGGTCAGGAAGCGGGGCGTGGGCATCGGCGTCTCCATCCGGTCGCCGCCCAGTGTGTCAGCCGCGCCGGGGAACGTGTGCGTCCGTCCACACCCGAACGTGTGGATGGCGGATGCACGGAAACGGGTCCGTGTCGCATCATCGGCGTCCGAACGTCGTCGGCACCGTGCAACGGCGTGTCAACGCGCCCGTCCGGGCGCTCGACGTGCTGGAAGAGGTGAGGCGCCGTGACCGCCCTCCGGAGTCCGGTCCCCGTGCCGGAGACCGCGGACCTGCCTGCCGGCCCCACGCCGCGGAGGGTGAAGGCCCCCGGCTGGCTGGACCTTCGCCTGGTGCTCGGTGCGCTGCTCGTCCTCGGCTCGGTGCTGCTCGGTGCGCGGGTGATCAGCGCCGCCGACGCCACCGTCCCCGTGTGGAGCGCCGCGCGCGACCTGGCCGCGGGGACCGAGCTCACCGCCGAGGACCTGGTCGTCGTCGACGTCCGGCTGGACGACGCGGCCTCGGCCTACCTCTCCGGGAGCGTCCGGCCGGCGGGCAGCGTGCTGTCCCGGGCGGTCGGCGCGGGAGAACTCCTGCCGCGGACGGCGCTCGAGGAGCCCGAGGACCTGGTGCAGGTCTCCCTCCCGGTCCAGGCGGCCTTCGTGCCGCCGGGTCTCGCGCGCGGCCGGCTGATCGACGTCTACGCCGTCGCCGATCCGGCCGCCGGCGCCACGGGGCAGGCGGTCGGCAGTGTCTCCCTCGTCGTCTCCGCGGCGCCGGTGCAGGCCACGTCGGGCAACTCCGAGGGGGTCCTCTCCACCCCGTCGTCCACGGTCCAGGTGGTCGTGCGGGTGCCCTCGGACGAGGCGGCCGGCGTCCTCGCGGCGATCGCCGGGCGGCCGCTGGTGGTGGTCGCGCACGACTCGGTCGACACCTCCGCCGCCGCCGCGGAGCGTGCCCGTGCCGGAGGCGCCGGCCGCCCGTCCGCGTCCCCGTCGGCGTCCCCCGCGCCCGCGCCCGCGCCCGCTCCGGTCCCCGCGCCGGCTCCCGCTCCCGCCCCGGCAGGACCGGCCGGCTGATGGCCGTGCAGGTCTTCACCGCGGTCACCGGGGCCGGCTGGGAGTCCGAGCTCGTCGGGGCGCTCGACCGCGACGCGCACGGGGTCACCGTCGTCCGGCGCTGCGTCGACGTCGCGGAGCTGCTGGCCGCGGCCGCCACCGGTACGGGTCAGGCGGCCCTGCTCTCGGCCGAGCTGCGCCGACTCGACGGCGACGCGGTGGCCCGCTTGCACGCCGCCGGCGTGGCGGTCGTCGGCCTGGTGGAGCCCGGGGACGACGCTGCGGCCCGACGGCTGCGCCAGCTCGGGGTCGCCCAGGTGCTCCCCGCCGACGCCGACCCGGAGGTGATCGCCGCCGCGCTGCGCGACGCCGTCGCCGGTGTACCCGATCCCGGTCGCGACGTCGCCGATCCGCGCGCCGCTCTTCCCGTGACGGCCGAGCCCGAGCTGCCCGCTGCCGGACCGGGCGGCCGGGGCCGGGTGGTCGCGGTCTGGGGGGCGACCGGCGCACCGGGGCGCACCACCGTGGCCGTGGGCCTGGCCGACGAGGCGGCGCGGTTGGGCGTCGGCACGCTGCTCGTGGACGCCGACGTCTACGGCGGCGTGGTCGCCCAGGTCCTGGGGCTGCTGGACGAGTCGCCGGGGCTGGCCGGCGCCGCCCGGCTCGCCGGTGGCGGCACGCTGGACGCCGCGGCCCTGGCCCGCCTCGCCTGGGCCGTCCGCCCGCAGCTGCGGGTGCTGACCGGCCTCGCCCGGGCCGACCGGTGGCCGGAGCTGCGCCCCTCCGCCGTCGCCACCGTGCTGGAGGAGGGCCGTCGCCTGGCCGACCTCACGGTCGTCGACTGCGCCTTCGGCGTCGAGGACGACGAGGAGCTCTCGTTCGACACCGCCGCGCCCCGGCGCAACGGGGCGACGCTGGCCGTCCTCGAGGAGGCCGACACGGTGCTCTGCGTGACCGGCGCCGACCCGGTCGCGCTGCAGCGCTGCGTGCGCGCGCTCGACCAGCTGCGCGAGGTGCTGCCCGACGCCGAGCCGGTGCTGGTGGTCAACCAGCTGCGGCGCGGGCCGGTGCCCGGCGACCCGGAGGCGGAGGTGTCCGCGGCGCTGGAGCGGTTCACCGGGCGGCGACCGCGGGTCCTGCTGCCGGCGGACCGGGCGGCGACCGACGCGGTGCTGGCAGCCGGGCGGACCCTCGCGGAGGTGGCCCCCGGCTCGCCGCTGCGCGCCGGTCTGCGGGCCCTGGCCGCCGATCTCGCCGGAGTGCCGCGACCCGCCGCCGGACGGCGCGGGCTGCGCGCCCGGCGGCCGGGCTGACCGCCGGGATGTCGGGGACGGGTCCCGCGACGTAGCGTGAGGTCCCACGTCGGTTGAGGAGAGCGATGGTCGAGCGGCTCAGCACCCTGGACGCGTCCTTCCTCTACCTGGAGGAACCCGGAACGCCGATGCACGTGGGCGGGGTGCTCGTCCTCGACCCGCCACCGGCCGGGGTCGACGCGCTGGAGTCCCTGATCGCGGCCCGGCTCGCCCTGGTTCCCCGATACCGCCAGCGGGTCCTCGAGGTGCCCGGGCAGCTCGCGAACCCGGTGTGGGTCGACGACCCCGAGTTCGACATCGGCTACCACCTGCGTCGGTCGGGGCTGCCCCGGCCGGGCACCCGCACCCAGCTCCTGGAGCTGGTCTCCCGCCTGACCTCCCGCCCGCTGGACCGCAACCGCCCCCTCTGGGAGGCCTACCTGGTCGACGGGCTCGCCGGGGGCCGGGTGGCGGTGGTGACCAAGACCCATCCGGCGCTGGTCGACGGGCTGAGCGCCGTCGACATCGGCCAGGTGCTGCTCGACCCCTCGCCGGACGCGTCCGAGCCGGAGCCGGTGGACTGGCGTCCCCAGCCGCTGCCCTCGGGCCTGGAGCTGGTGCGGTCCGCGCTGGACGAGTACCGGCGTCGGCCCACCTCGGTGGTCGACGCCGTCCGCGCCGCGGTGACCGACGGGCGGACCACGGCCGCACGCCTGGGCGGGATCGCCGGGGGAGTGCTGCGCACCGCCCGCTCGGCGATCCTGCCGGCGCCGAACAGCCCGCTGAACGCGCCGATCGGTCGGCAGCGGCGGGTCGCCGTCGCCACCGCCGACCTCGACGACCTCAAGCGGGTGCGCAAGGCCCACGGCGGAACCGTGAACGACGTCCTGCTCACCGTCGTCACCGGTGCGCTGCGCGAGTGGCTGCTCTCCCGCGGGGAACCGGTGGTCTCGGGCACCTCGGTCCGGGCGCTGGTCCCCGTCTCCGTGCAGGACGACGAGGGCGCGCCCGGCAGTCGGGTCACCTCGCACCTGGTCGACCTGCCGGTGGGTGAGCCGAATCCGCGCGTGCGCCTGGCCCGGCTCACCTACGCGATGCGCGGCGTCACCCAGCACGGCGAGTCCGTGGGCGCCGACAGCCTCATCGCGCTCAGCGGGTTCGCGCCGTCGACCCTGCACGCGCTCGGCGCGCGCGCCGCGCGCGGTCTCTCGCGGCGGCTGTTCAACGTCGTCGTCACCAACGTCCCCGGCCCGCAGGTGCCGCTGTACGCCGCCGGGGGGCGGATGCAGGAGGTGTTCCCGGTGGTGCCCCTGGCTCGCGGCCAGGGCCTCTCGATCGGCATGACCTCCTACGACGGCACGGTGTTCTTCGGCTTCAACGCCGACCGGGACAGCGTGGGCGACGTCGACGTGCTCGCCGACATGGTCGAGCAGGAGGTCGCGGAGCTGGTCGAGACCTCGTCCTGACCGGCCGGATACCGTTCCCCCGTCCATCGACGAAGGGGGATGCCGGGTGCGCGTGTACCTGCCGGCCACGACGAACGTGCTCCGGACGCTGGTCGACGAGGGGCGCCTGCCCGCTCCGCAGACCGTCTTCGCGGTCACCCCGCAGCTGCGGGAGTTCTACGCGCTCAGCGAGGCCGAGGCCGACACCGAGGAGCTGGAGTACGCGGCGCTGCTGACCGCGGCACGCGCCAGCCTGCGGTTGCTGGACATCGACCCGCTGGCCGCCCGGCGCCGCGTGGTGCTCGCCGTGGACGTCCCCGACGACGCGGTCACGCCGATGGACGACCCGCACGTGGAGCGCGGCGCGGCCCGGCTGGCCTCCGAGGTGCGGATGGCGGACGTGGCCAGCGCGCACATCGACGACGCCGAGGCCGAGGACGACGTCCGCGCGGCGGTGAACGTGGTGCTCGAGGCCGACCTCGGCAGCGAGGACTCCCAGTTCGTCGTCGACCAGGCCGAGGGGCGCGAGCTCGGCTGGTACGCCTCGCAGGAGATCGGCCCGTTCCTCGAACTCCTCTGAGGCCGGGGGAGCGGGCCGTCCGCGGGTGCGGCACCGGACCGCATCCGTAAGATCACGACCCGTCCACAGCGTCGAGGTCGGGAGCGAGCACATGCAGTTCGGTCGGTACTACGAGGAGTTCGAGGTCGGGGCCGTCTACAAGCACTGGCCCGGGAAGACCGTCACCGAGTACGACGACCACCTGTTCTGCCTGCTCACGATGAACCACCACCCGCTGCACATGGACGTGAACTACGCGGAGAAGACCACCGACTTCGGCAAGAACGTCGTGGTCGGGAACTACATCTACTCGCTGCTGCTCGGCATGAGCGTGCCCGACGTCTCGGGCAAGGCCATCGCCAACCTGGAGATCGAGTCGCTGCGGCACGTGGCGCCGACCTTCCACGGCGACACCATCTACGGCGAGACCACCGTGCTGGACAAGACGCCGTCGAAGTCCAAGGACGACCGGGGCGTCGTCTACGTCGAGACCATCGGCTACAAGCAGGACGGCACGGTCGTCTGCATCTTCCGCCGCAAGGTCATGGTGCCCAAGCGCTCCTACGGCGAGGCCCGCGGCGGCGAGCAGCCGGGGCGCCCGGAGCCCACGCCCCGCGGCTGAGCGAGGCCGAACTGCGGCCGGGGCGGGCCGGCCGGTCAGTGCGGGAGCACGCCCCAGCCGGCCAGTGTCTCGACCAGCCCCGGCGTGCAGGCCAGCCCGCCGAGCGCGGCGGCGTCCACGAACCGGGCGTCCGTCGCGTCGTCCCCGGCGACCGGCTCGACGTCGTCGCCGACCAGCGTGCACGCCAGGTCGGCGACGTCGTAGTCGATGCCGGCGCCCGCGATCCGGATCCGGCCCACCTCGTGCCCGGCGCGCACCCGCAGGCCGGTCTCCTCGAGGACCTCGCGCTCGACCGCCTCCCGGAAGGTCTCGCCCGGCTCCACCCGACCACCCGGCACCGACCACAGACCGCGGCCGGGGTCCTGGCCGCGGCGGACCACCAGCAGGCGACGAGCGCCGTCGTGCACGATCGCGCCGACGCAGGGCACGACCGGTCGGACGTCGTCCCGATCGGCTGCGGCCACCCCCGGAGGCTACGCAGCGGGTCGGTCGCCTGCGCTTGACGAGCGGGCGGCTTCCCGCGACGGTTGACCCCGATGAGTGCCTCCCCGGTCTGCCCCCGGTGCGGCGAGCTGCTGGCCGCCCGCCTCGGGTCGGAGCCGCACGCCTGGTGCCACGTGCACGGCGCCGTCATCCCCCTGCACCACACGGCGCTGGTCGCGCACGACGCGATCGCGGCGGTCACCGCCGACGCCCGGGTCCCGGCCTGGGTGCCCGACCCGATGCCCGCGGGATGGGCCGTCACGGGGCTGGCGTGGGGCGGGGAGCCGGGCGCGCGGGCGATCGTCGTCGACTGTGCCGGACCGGCCCCTCTCGGCGGGTCGGCAGAGCTGGTGCTGGTGGCCGAGGAGCCTGGAAGCGGCGTGGGGTGCGGTTACGCCGGCCTGCCCGGTCTGGATCCGGGCGACGTGATCTCCGGTCCCAGCGCGGTCGACGTCAAGGCGGCGGGCCAGCGCGCCCCGCTGTGGACCGTGCCCACCACCGACGACCGGGCCGCGTTCGTCGGCGAGGCCTACGGGGTCTGGCTGTGGCTGGTCATGTGGCCCATGAACGCGGCGTGGCTGCTTGCCGAGCAGCTGGAGCTGCTGGACCTGCGCGAACGCATCTACCCGGACCTCCCGCTGGGGCCGCCCGGGGAGCACCTGCTGCCCGGCAGCTGACCGACACAGGACCGGAACCGGACGGGCTCCTCCATGATCGGCGCGTCGGGCCTGGAGCCCGTGGGGCCTGTGTTACCCATGGGACGAACGCGTCCGCCGCACCGGCGGGCTGTCCGTGCAGGCTGGTCCTGCCCCGTGCACTCACACCCCTGGAGGTGGCGGTGAACCTCAAGAAGGTCCTCACCTGGGTGGTCGTCGCCTTCGTGCTCTTCTACGTCATCCAGCAGCCCGAGGCCTCGGCGCAGCTGGTGCGCAACGCCGGTGAGGCGCTGGGCAGCGCGGCGTCCTCCCTGTCCGAGTTCGTCGGCTCCCTGGTCTGACCGTGGGCTCGCCCGAGCCGGCGGACGGGCCGGACCCCGTCGACCTGGGCGAACTTCCGGCCCGGGCGGCCAAGGACGTCCGCAAGTACCTGCTACCGGGCGAGCGGGCGGTGGTCGCCACGCGCCGGCACTGGGCGGTCCTGATCGGGCCCACCCTGCGGTTCCTGCCGGTCGCCGTGGTGGGCGGCTGGCTCCTCCTGCTCGATCCGGACAACCGGTTCACCAGCACCGTCGGGATGCTGGTGCTCCTCGTCGCGCTGGTCGTGTACGCGCTGCGGATCGGCGAGTGGTGGATGCGGCACTTCATCGTGAGCAGGCGCCGTGTCCTGCTGACCTCGGGCGTGATCGTCCGGACGGTGACCCTGCTGCCCCTGCGCCGGATCACCGACCTGACCTACAAGGAGACCCTCGGCGGCCAGCTCCTGGGATACGGCACCTTCCGCTTCGAGTCCGCCGGCCAGCAGCAGGCGCTGTCGGAGACGACGTTCCTGCCCAACGCCGGGGACCTGTACCAGAAGGTGAGCGCCCTGCTCTTCCCGCGCGATGCCGGCAGCCTGGTCGCGGAGGACGAGGGCGAGTCGGAGGTTGCTGCCGCTCCGGCGGCCGGGACGCAGCGCCGCGACACCGAGCCGATCACCGGCCTCCCCCCGCGGCAGGGCTGATCCCGCCCGGTGCGGTCCGGCGCAGTGGGGCAGGCTGGGCGGTGATGCGGATCGACCTGCACACCCACTCCTCGGTCTCCGACGGCACCGAGAGCCCAGCCGAGCTGCTCGCCTCCGCGCGGGAGGCGGGGCTCGACGTCGTCGCGCTGACCGATCACGACACGACCGGGGGCTGGGCGGCGGCCGAGGCGGCGCGCCCCTCCGGGCTGACCGTCGTCCCCGGCATGGAGATGTCCTGCCGCTGGTTCCCGGACGACGAGCCGCCGATCAGCGTGC
This sequence comes from Blastococcus sp. TF02-8, assembly GCF_003319175.1. Taxonomy (GTDB): domain Bacteria; phylum Actinomycetota; class Actinomycetes; order Mycobacteriales; family Geodermatophilaceae; genus Blastococcus. The sequence continues at coordinate 80,238 of NZ_QOHK01000003.1, forward strand.
ACCTGCTCGCCTACCTCTTCGATCCGCTGCATCCGGCGTTCGCCGCCGAGCGCGCGCGCCTGCGCGACGAGCGGCTCGAGCGTGCGGAGCGGATCGTGCGCGCTCTGGCCGCGGACGGGCACCCGGTGGACTGGGACGAGCTGGTCACGCATGCCGCGGGCGGGGTCGTGGGCCGCCCGCACATCGCCGGTGCGCTGGTGCGCGGAGGCGTGGTGGGCTCGGTGGAGGAGGCCTTCGGCACGCTGCTGCACCACCGCAGCTCCTACTACGTGGCCAAGGCCGACACCGACGTCCGCCAGGGGATCGAGCTGGTCCGCGCGGCAGGCGGGGTGCCGGTCTTCGCGCACGGACGGGCGACCAAGCGGGGACGCGTCGTGGGGGACGACGCGATCGCCGTGATGGCCGACGCCGGGCTGCTCGGGCTGGAGGTCGACCACCCCGACCACGACGACGGGGAGCGGGCGCACCTGCGGCGGCTGGCCGGGGAGCTGGACCTGATCGCAACCGGGTCCAGCGACTACCACGGCACGAACAAGGCGACGCCGATCGGTGCCTGCACCACCGATCCCGCACAGTACGAGCGGTTGGTGGCCGCCGGGACGGGCACGTCCCCGCTGCGCGACTGAACCGTCGCCGGCCGCCGCTACCGTGGCCGCATGCGCAATCCCTCGGACGGTGGCGACGCCGTGCTGCCCGGCATGCCGCGGCGGCTGCTGCGCGCCTCGCCGAAGTCGCTGGCCGACTTCTCCGACTGCCCGCGCCGCTACCGGTTCGCCAACGTCGACCGGCCGGTCCCGGCGCGCGGCCCGCGCTTCGCCCACCACACGGTCGGCACCGCGCTGCACCAGGTGCTCTCCTCGTGGTGGGACCTGCCCCTCGAGCGGCGCACCCCGGCCGCGGCGCGCCAGCTGCTGTACGCGGCGTGGGCTCCGGCCGGCTTCCGCGACGACGAGCAGTCCGACCGCTGGCGGGCGAAGGCCGCCGGCTGGCTCACCGACTACCTCGCCGACGTGGACCCCACCGACGAACCCCGTTCGCGCGAGCGCACGGTGAGCACGACGACCGAGCGGATGACGCTGTCGGGCCGGGTGGACCGGATCGACGAGCGCGACGGGGAGCTGGTCGTCGTGGACTACAAGACCGGCCGCTCGCCGAGCACCGACGACGAGGCCCGCGGCTCGCAGGCGCTCGCCCTGTACGTGCTGGCCGTCCGGCGCACCATGCGCCGCCCGTGCAGCCGGGTGGAGCTGCACCACGTGCCGACGGGGACGGTGGCGGCGTTCGAGCACACCGACCGGTCGCTGGCCAACCACACCCGGCGGGCCGAGGACATCGCGATCGACATCCAGGCCGCGACCGAGGCGATGGAGGCCGGTCAGGACCGCGACGCCGCGTTCCCGGCCGTCCCCGGCGTGCAGTGCGGGTGGTGCGACTTCCGGCCCAGCTGCCCGACCGGCCAGGCCGCCGTCCCGGCGCGGGAACCGTGGGCGTTCCTCGCGGAGGAGGACGCCGGCTCAGCCTGACATGCCGCTCGCCCGGTCCGCTTGAACGTCGGCCGCACTCGTCGCGAGCGACGCCCTCCCGCCCGGCACGGGTGGACGACGCCCGCCGGGCACGGTCCGAGCGGTGGCCGTAGCGATACCACCCGACCGAGCTCCGACCGGAAGGCTCGGGCCGCTGCCGGGACCGCCCTCAGGCGCTGAGCTCCGCAGGGCCCGCGACCCGGTCGATCCCGGCCCAGACGATGGGCGAGCGGCGTGCGGCGCGGGGGAGCCGGAGCGTCGCCTGCCGGAACGCGCGCACTCCGGCGGTGGCGGCGGCGTCGGTCAGCGCGAGGCCGGGCAGCGAGTACATCCGACGCGCCCAGGCCGGCAGCAGCGCCACGGCGAGCGCAGCCAGACCACCCCAGGCCGGCTGCGCCGGGGTCAGGTAGCGCACCCACGTCGGCATCGGAGGCAGCACGACGAGCCGGTAGGCGTCGCGGGCCGCCGAGGTCGCCGCGAGCTGCGGTCGCATCCGATCGAAGTACGCCGCCAGCTCGGCGACCGAGGCAGGCGCATCTGCGCGCTCGACACCGACCAGTACCGCGGCGGTCACCTGCTCCGCCACGTACCGGTCCGCGTCGTCGTCGGAGAGGTCGAGCCCGCCGCGTCTCGCCGCCGTGAGCAGCGAGTCGACCTCGCAGCAGTGCACCCACAGCAGCAGGTCCGGATCGTCCACCCGGTACTCGCGCCCGGTCGTCTCCTCGGTGCCGCCCAGCCGACGGTGGATGCCGCGCACCCGGGCGACCGCGCGCACTGCCTCGGTGCGCGTGCCGAAGGTGATGGTGTCGACGTAGGCAGCCGTCCGGTTCAGTCGCGGCCACGGTTCCTCGCGGAAGGCTCCGGAGAACCGGGCGACGCCGTCCATGGCCACCGGGTGCAGCGCCTGCAGCAGCAGCGCACGCAGCCCGCCGACGGAGAACGAGGGGTCGGCGTGCACCCGCCACGTCACGCTGTCCGGCCCGAAGAAACCCAGCCGGTCCTCCTCCGCCGTCCAGTCGCCCGGCCGCGGCAACGCGGTCATGCCGGGACCACGTTCGCCCAGAAGTCGCACAGCACCTCGAGGGTGCGCGGCGGGTTCTCGACGGCCGGGGAGTGGATCGAGTTGTCGATGACCTCGTGCCGGGCACCGAGGCGTGCCGCCATGTCGGCCTGCACGTGGGGGAGCCAGGCGTCGTCGGCCTCGCCGTGCGCGACCAGCACGGGGACCCCCGTGGCCTTCAGCTCCGCGACCCGATCGGGCTCGGCGAGCATCGCGTCGGCCATGCCGCGCAGCCCCGCGGCGGAGTTGCGCAGGAAGCGCCGGCTGTAGAACTCGCGGGTCGGCGCGGGCACCGCCTGGGCCTTCGGATCGGTCATGGCGACCTGCTCCAGCGTCTCGTGCACCAGCGGAACCCCGCCGGCGTCCAGCAACGGGGCGAGGTGGTCGAGCAGGTCCGCCCGGCGGCCCGTCAGGTGCGAGGGGCCCGAGCCGAGCAGGGTGAACGAGGTGAAGAGCTCCGGCTCGGCGAGCACCGCCGCGCGGGTGACCAGGCCGCCGAAGCTGTGCCCGACCAGGTGCAGCGGCTCACCGGACTCCTCGCGCAGCACCCGGCCCACGGCTACGACGTCCCCGCCGAGGATCTCCACCGTGTACTGCGCCGGGTCCTCCGGGCCGGGGGACTCGAACTGCCCGCGCTGGTCGATCGCGACCACGCGGTAGCCGGCCTCGGCGAGGGGCTTCAGCAGAGGCGCGAAGTCCTCCTTGCTCCCGGTGTAGCCGGCCACCATGAGCACGGTGCCCCGGCGGGCGTCGCCGCCGGTGTCGAGCGCGGCCAGTGGTCCGGCCCCTCCGGAGAAGGTGCGGGCCGCCGCGTCGTGCTCGGCGAGCTGCCGAAGGTCGTCGGGGGCGATGGCGAGGTCAACGGGAAGGGCATCGGAGCCGCCGGGCAGGACCATGGTCCCCAGTGAACCCCGAACGCCGCCGCCGTGCCGCGAGGGGTGGTCCCGGCGGGGGCCGATACTGGGCGTGTGAGGGGGGAGGAGCCGCTGCGCGACCTCGGGGACCTTCCCGGCCGGGTGCAGCTGCTGGCGATCACCGTCTTCGTCTCGGTCTGGGCGGCGATCGCCTTCGTGCCACGCCTCTGGGGCACGTTCTTCTTCTCCGAGCACTTCTCCTGGGTCGGCGCGGCTCTGGGGCTGCCGTGGTGGTTCGCCGTGGAGCGTTACGGGCCCCGCGCCGCCCGGCACCCGATGGCGACCGCCGGCGAGCCGGACGACGCCCGCCTGCTGCGGACCGTGCGCAGGCGCGCGCTGCGGTACCGGTGGCGTCGCGCGACCGCCTGGCTCGTGCTGCCCACGGTGATCCTGCTGGGCGGCGGCGGGCACTTCTCCTACCGCTCCGACCAGGAGCTCATCGACCAGCAGCCGCACCGCGCCGCCACCGTCTCGGCCGTCGAGAGATCGCCGTTCGACCGCGGGTCGGACGGCCCCCGGGTGACCGTGACGCTGGACGGTCGCGAGGCGGTGCTCTTCCTGCCCTTCCCGGAGGAGGACGACGTCGTACCGGGGGACCGGCTGGTGGTGGTGGCCGATCCCGAGGACCCCACGTACGTCCTCGCCGTGAGCAGCCACGACGAGGACCCCGGGTGGACGCACACGTGGTGGGGCGACCTGCTGCTGTGGGGCGCGGTGGGTGGCGTGCTCGGCGGCATCTGGCTGTGGTGGGCGCTGTCGGTGCCACGCGCGGCCGCTCGGGTCGCGGCCCGGCATGCCCGCCACGTGTGCGAGGTGCAGCTCGTGGACGTCGGCGGCCCACGGCTGGCGCTGCACGACGTCGACGGCAGCGCCTGGACCTGGACGGCGGACGACGACGCCTGGGCCGGGCCGACCCGGGGAAGGGTCCGCGTGGTCGGCGAGCTGCGGGACGGCGCGTGGCCGGTCGTGGCCGCCGGGCGGACCCTGCACTGGCCGGGTGCGCCGGTGCGGCGGACGCCGTGGATCAGCTGAGGGCCAGCACCCGGTCGTCGAGCCGCAGCACGATCACCGGTCCGACGACGGTGGCCGTCGCGCCTGTCGGCAGCTCCGCGCTCGTGGACCGGCTGAGCTCGGCACCGCTGACGGGATCGCGGTAGACGATGGCGTCGCCGTCGGGCACCGCCAGCACGGTGCCCTCGCCGTCGACCGCGGGCAGCCCGGTCGCCGGCGCCTCCCAGGACCGCGCGCCGGTGGACGGGTCCAGGGCGGTGAGCGTGCCGTTGACACCCACCAGGACCGCCGACGGGACGGCGGTCTGCCGCACGTCGCGGTCCGCCCCGGCCGGGAGGGTGGTCAGCTGCGTGCCGCCGGCGCCGCCGAACAGCCGCACCTCGTCACCGGCCCGCACGCCGACCAGGCGGTCGGCCCCGAGCAGCTCCACGTCGTCGGGGTCGTCGACGACCACGGAGCGCGTCCAGTGCTCGTCGCCGTCGAAGCCGTCCATCAGGCGCAGCTGGAGGGTGCTGTCCTCCGGGCACCGGTAGAGGACGGCGACCCCGCCGTCCCCGGCGGCGGAGCCGAGCACGTCGCACGCCGGCGGGGCCGCCCACCGCCAGCGGATGTTGTTGCCCGTCGGGTCGAGGGTCACGATCCCCGACGGGCTGCTGGCCAGCACGATGCGCGACGTCGAGGTGAGGGTCGCGTCGGCGCGGAAGTTCACGTTGCGGGTCCACTTCCGAACGCCGGTGTCGGCGTCGAGGGCGACCGCCTCGTCGCAGCGGTCGGCGGTGCGGAAGACGGCGACGGCCACACCGTCGGTCGCGGTCAGCCCGCAGAGCCGGGCGTTGTCCCGGACGTAGTGCCAGGCCTCCCGGCCGGTGGCCGGGTCGAGCGCCCGGACGCCGTGCCCGGACCCGACCAGCACCCGTGCGTCCTCGACGACCTGGCGGGGGAGCGGATCGCCGTCGGCGGACCAGGCCGCGGATACGGCTCCGGCCGGCGTCCCCGCGGGGGCGTCGGCCGGAGCAGCGGTCGTGCTGGAGGTGGCGGCCGCGTCGGAGTTCTCCCAGAGGAGCAGGGCGACGACGACGAGTGCCAGGGTGGCCGCGGTCCAGACCCACACCCGCAGCGGCGGGCGGCTCACCCCGGGCAGCGCGGCCGCCGGTTCAGGAGTCGGTGCCGGAGGCGGCGGCCGAGCCGCCACGCCCCGCGCCACCCCGACGGCGGCGGCGACGCGGCCGGCTGCTGGGCTCGGCGGACCCCTCGGCCGACTCGGCGACCGGCGCGGAGCCCTCGGCCGCGGCGGCGCTGCCACCGTTGCCGCCACCGCGGGTGCGGCGACGCGGCCGGCTCTTGCCGCCGCCGGCGGGCTTCTCCTCGTCGGCGGTCCGGCCGGACGGGCCGCGCGAGTCGCCCCGTCCGCCGGAGTCACGACCACCGGAGGCTGCCGGGCGGTTGCGCTTGCCGGTCTCGCCGAGGTCCTCGAGGGTCTCGGCGTCCAGGCCCTCACGGGTGCGCTGCGAGCGGGGCAGCCGGCCCGTGGCGCCCTCGGGCACGTCCAGGTCGGTGTAGACCCAGGGGGAGGTGGAGTACGTCTCCGGCGGGTCGGCGAAGGGCAGGTCCAGCGCCTTGTTGATCAGCTGCCAGCGCGGGATGTCGTCCCAGTCGACGAGGGTGACCGCGACGCCGGTGCTGCCGGCGCGGCCGGTGCGGCCGATCCGGTGCACGTAGGTCTTCTCGTCCTCGGGGCACTGGTAGTTCACGACGTGGCTCACGCCGGTGACGTCGATGCCGCGGGCGGCGACGTCGGTGGCGACCAGCACGTCGACCTTGCCGCTGCGGAACGCGCGCAGCGCCTGCTCGCGAGCGCCCTGCCCGAGGTCACCGTGCACGGCGGCCGCGGCGAACCCGCGGTCGACCAGCTCGTCGGCGACCTTCTGCGCGGTGCGCTTGGTGCGGCAGAAGACCATGGCCAGGCCGCGGTCGCGGGCCTGCAGGACGCGGGAGAGCAGCTCGGGCTTGTCCAGGTTGTGCGCCCGGTAGATGAACTGCGTCGTCTGCGGAACGGTCGAGCCCTCGTCGTTGCCGTGCGCCCGGATGTGCGTCGGCTGGGTCATGAACGTGCGCGACAGGGTCACGATCGGGCCGGGCATGGTGGCCGAGAAGAGCATCGTCTGCCGCTTCTCCGGGACCATCGCGAGGACCCGCTCGATGTCGGGCAGGAAGCCCAGGTCGAGCATCTCGTCGGCTTCGTCGAGGACGAGGACCTTGACCTTGCCCAGAATCAGGTCGCCCCGCTGGGCCAGGTCGAGCAGCCGCCCCGGCGTGCCGACGACGACCTCGACACCGGCGCGCAGCGCCTCGATCTGCGGCTCGAACGCGCGGCCGCCGTAGATGGCCTGGACGCGCAGCCCGCGCTTCGCGCCGGCGGTGCCCAGGTCGCGGGCGACCTGCACGCACAGCTCGCGGGTGGGGACGACGACCAGCGCCTGCGGCACGCCGTCGGCGCCCTCGCTCGGCGGCGTCACGCGGGTGAGCAGCGGGACGCCGAAGCCGAGGGTCTTGCCGGTGCCGGTGCGGGCCTGGCCGATGAGGTCGTTCCCGGTCAGCGCCAGCGGGAGCGTGAGCTCCTGGATGGCGAAGGTCCGGGTGATCCCGGCGTCGGCCAGCGCCGCGACGATGTCGGGGTGGACGTCGAAGTCGCTGAACAGCGGGCTGTCCTCGGCGACGGGGGCGCCGCCGAGCTCCTCGACGGTCTGCTCGAGCTCCTCGGGAGCGGGCGCGCCGGTCTCGGCGTGCTCCAGCTCGACGGTGCTCGTGTCGGTGGGGGTCTCTCCGGTGGAGGTCAGTGCAATCGCCTCTGGTCTGCTGGGGGACCGGCTGCGGCAGCGGTGTCGCCGCCTCGCGCCCGTCCCGGTTCTGGTGTCGCGGGATCGGTTCCAGCGCCGACGCGGCCAGCAGAACCGGGCCTCGCAACAGCCCGGGAGACAGCCCGGGGGCGTCGTCCAGCGGTCGTCAGCGCACAGATGTACGAGCGCGCCCGAAGGCTCGCCGGTGACCATGCTAGCGCGGCCACCGGTTAGCCTTCCCGCGCCGCGCTCCCCGATGTTGCGTCGATCACTCGACGGGGGCACGCGGTCCCGTCGTCGTCGAGCCCTTGGAGAGTGCCGTGCCCCCGGTCGAGAACACGGCCGTCGCCGAGCTGCTGGGCGCCCTGGCCTACGCGGAGCTGACCGCCTTCGACCGGCTCGCCGAGGACGCCCGGTTGGCGCCCACCCTGGCCGGGCGGGCCGCCCTGGCCCGCATGGCCGCCGCCGAGATCGCCCACCACGTCCGGCTGACCGCCCGGCTCACCGAGCTGGGGGTGGACCCGGCCGACGCGATGGCTCCGTTCGTGTCGGCGCTGGACACCTTCCACGAGAGCACCCGGCCCAGCACGTGGCTCGAGGGGTTGGTCAAGGCCTACGTCGGCGACGGCCTGGCCACCGACTTCTACCGGGAGATCGCCGGGTTCCTGCCCGAGCCCGACCGGGGGCTGGTGCTCGAGGTGCTCGCCGACACCGGCTACGCCGACTTCGCCGTCCGCGAGGTGCGGGCGGCGATCGCCGCGAACCGCAAGGTCGCCGGGAGGCTGGCGCTGTGGGGTCGCCGGCTGGTGGGGGAGGCCATGACGCGCTCGCAGGCCGTCATCGCCGAGCACGACGGGCTGGCCGACCTCATCGTGTCCGGCACCGGGGACCTGTCGGGCATCGGGCGGCTGATCGAGCGGATCACCTCGGCGCACACCGCCCGGATGAAGGCCCTCGGCCTAAACCCCTAGGAGGACCCCGGTGCAGCTCACGCCTCACGTGCTCGGCGCGGGCCGCTGCACCGGGGTCGTTCCGGGAACTCAGCTGCCGCTGGCGGCGATGAAGCCGACGCGGCGCTGGTCGGCCTGCGCGATCTCCACGTAGGCGATCCGGTCGACCGGGACGAGGACCTTGCGGCCCCGCTCGTCGACCAGGGTGAGCAGGCCGTCCTTGGTCGCGCCGGACATGGCCGCGGCCACGTCGGACGCGATCTCGTCGGGGGACTTGGGGCTGTCGATGACCAGCTCCCGGGGCGAGTGCTGGACGCCGATCTTTACTTCCACGTGGGCGATGCCTCCTCGATTCGCGACTGTCCCCAACGCTAGTCCAGGGGGTGGCACCGGGGCCGGGTGAGCAGGTGCGCCGTCAGCGAAACCGGGTCAGTCGCCGTCGACCCGCGGGAAACCGGAGATGCCGCGCCACGCCAGCGACGACATGAGGGCCACGGCCTCGTCGCGGGAGACCGTGCCCTTGCGCGGCAGCCACCAGCGGGCGCTGCTCTCCGCGAGACCCGACAGGCCGGAGGCGATCAGCAGGGCGCGCTCGGGGTCGGCCCCGGTGTCGGCGGCGATCACCCCGGCGATGGCCTCCACGCAGACCCCGGTGCCGCGGTCGACGATCGCGCGGACGTCGTCGTCGTTGCGGAGGTCGGACTCGAACACCAGCCGGAAGGCCTCGCCGTCGGCGTCGATGAAGTCGAAGTACGCGCCGACGGCGGCGTGCACGCGCTCCCGGTTGTCCGCCGTGCGGCCCATCGCCTCGCCGACCCGGTCGGCCAGCTCCGAGACGTGCTCTTCGAGCAGCGCCAGGTAGAGCTCGCGCTTGCCCGGGAAGTGCTGGTACAGCACCGGCTTGCTCACACCCGCGCGGTCGGCGATGTCGTCCATGGCCGCGGCGTGGAAGCCGTGCGCGACGAAGACGTCCTGGGCGGCGCGCAGGAGCTGCAGCCTGCGGGCACCGCGCGGGAGGCGGGAGGTGCGCCGGGGAACCGCGGCGGGGCGTGATGGCTGCATGGCGGGAGGATGTTACCGAGCGGTTCCGGCCGACTCCGTGCCGCGGCGCACGGCGTTACCGTCGAGAGTGATGTCCGAGGCCCCGCTCTCCGCTGTCGCGCTGCCACCGCTGGAGCAGGTGCTGCCGCCCTGGCCCGGCGCGGAGGTGCCGGTCCGCGGAGGTGCGGTGTTCGTCCGGCACACGCCCTGGACCGGTCCGGTCGGAGGTGTGGACGACGCGCCACGCGAACGTGCGCTGTACGTGCACGGGCTCGGCGGTGCCTCCACCAACTGGACCGACCTCGCCGCGCTGCTCGCCGTCCGCTTCGAGGGATGGGCGGTCGACCTCCCGGGGTTCGGGCGGTCGCAGCCGCCGCCCGGCAGCAGGTACTCCGTCCGCGGGCACATGCGCACCGTCGTCGACGTCCTCGAGCACGTGGTGCACCTCCCGGGTGAGGCGGCCGGGCGGCCGGTGCACCTGGTGGGCAACTCCCTCGGCGGCCTGGTCAGCCTGCTGGTCGCCGCGCAGCGTCCCGACCTCGTGGCGACCCTGACGCTGGTCTCCCCGGCGATGCCGGTCTACCGCGTGCCCCCGGCCTTCAGCCGGGCGCTCCTGCTGCTCCTGGTGCCGGGCGTCCCGACCCTGGCCGAACGCCGGCTGGCGGGCGTGCGCCCCGAGGACAGCGTCCGCGCCATGGTGCAGACGTGCTTCGGCGACCCGGCGAACGTGCCGGCCGAACGCATCGAGCAGGCGGTCCGGGAGATGCACGAGCGGGCCACGCAGCCATGGGCCGACCGTGCGCTGGCGCGCAGCATGCGCGGGCTGATCACCTCCTACCTCCGGGTCGGACGGGCGAACGCCTGGCGCGCCGCCCGCAGCCTGCGGATGCCGTGCCTCGTGGTCTGGGGGAGCCGCGACCGGCTGGTCGACCCCGGGCTCGCCCCGCGGCTGGCCGCCACGCTGCGCGACGCCGGGTTGCTCGTCCTCGACGGCGTCGGGCACGTGGCGATGCTGGAGGCACCCGAGCCGACCGCGCGGGCGGTGCTCGCACTGGCGGAGCGGCGACCCGCCGGGCCGGACGCGACGGACGTGTCGACTGTGGCCGACACGCCACGCACCGTGAGACGCTGAGGTCCTGACGGCGGGGGCGTCGAACGACGAGGAGATCGGCCGGTGGGTGGACGTCTGACCGACGACCGGCCCACCCCGCGGCCGGAGCCGCTGGTCGCCCGCAGGGAGCCAGGGGTTCCCGTGCGACCCCGGGGCCCGGAGCGGAGCCGGTTGCGCCGCTTCGTCCGCCGATACGGGTGGCGGGCCTACGCCATCCCCTTCCTCACCGTGGCCACGCTCGTGGTGCTGGGTGATCTCGCGCTCCACCCGCCGGGATCCACGGCCGAGCCCGCCAGGTCGACCACCGAGGCCGCACCCGCTCCGTCGGTGGTCCCGACGCCGCCACCCACCGCTCCCGCCGAGGGGGACGCCGGGCCGACGGCGACGGTCCCGCCGGCCGTCGCCGACAGCTACGTCGAGCAGGGTGGCGGCACCCTCTCCGTCGTCGACGGCAGCTCGGAGGTCTACGGCACCGGCCCTCTGGAGCGGTTCGTCGTCGAGGTCGAGGACGGCATCGGGGTCGACGGCGCCGCCTTCGCCGACGCCGTCACCGCGACGCTGGGCGACCCCCGGTCCTGGGGGAGCGGCGGACGGATGTCCTTCCAGCGCGTCGGGGCCGCCGAGGCCGCGGCCGGCCAGTACGACTTCCGGGTCAGCCTGGTGAGCCCGGGCAACATGGAGCGGTACTGCCCCGGCGTCGGCACCGGTGGCTACACCTCCTGCCGCTACGGCGAGCGGGCCGTCATCAACCTGGCGCGCTGGGCGACCGCGGTACCCGACTACCAGGGCGACGTCGCCACCTACCGGCTGTACGTCGTCAACCACGAGGTGGGGCACGTGCTCGGCAACGGGCACAAGCCCTGCCCCGGGGCCGGCCAACCCGCGCCGGTCATGCAGCAGCAGACGCTGGGCCTCGAGGGCTGCACGAAGAACGCCTGGCCGTTCCCGTGACCCGGGACACGTCCCCCGTAGCCTGACCGGGTGATCGGCAGGCGCGCGGACGACCCCCTCCTCCAGACCTTCGAGGAGGTAGCCCGGCACCGCCCGGCCGGGCTGCTCTCCCCGTTCGTCGCCCACGACCGCACCGACGGGCTGGCTGCCGGTGACGGCGATCCGGTGCGCCTGGGCAGCGGGCCGGAGGCACCGTTCTGCGCCGTGCTCGTCGACGTGGGAGCGGCAGGAGCCGGGAGCGAGGTGCGTTGCGGTCTCGCCGGCCCGGGCGGTGTCCTCGCCGTGCACCGTGCCGACGAGGCCACGGTCTCGGTGGAGGTCGCGGGCAGCGAGGGCACGGTCGTCGCGGGCTCGGCCCCCGTGTCGCTGGTCGCCCCGTTCCGGCTGGCGTGCGTGGTCAACGAGAACCGGGTGACCGTGCTGGCGGCCGACGGCAGCGGAGAGGAGTGGCGGCCGCTGCTCACGCTCCGGGACGAGGTGTCCGCGGCGACCGACCTGCGCGACCCCGCGGTTCTCGGTGGCCTCCAGTACGCCTGCGGAACGAGAGCAGGCGCCTCCCTGACCCGGGTCCGGGCCGGCTACTCGGGGGCTGCGGGGCTCCGAGACCCGCAGGTCGTGCGGCACCCCGACGGACGGCCGGTCGTCCGCGACGGCCGGCTGTACCTGACCGCGACCAACGCCGGGCTCGGGTTCTTCCAGCAGGCGCACTGGGGCGTGTGGACCCTCGACCTGACCGACCCCACGCGGTTGACGCAGGTCGGGGCGTTGTTCTCCCGGCGCGACGGCCTGCTCCTCGGCGACCACGCCGGGGCCGTCGTCCTCGACGAGGCGAACGACCGGTGGATCGTGCTGGTCTCGTCGTGGGGCGACCACACCCCGGAGCGCGGCGTGCACGTGCGCCACGTGACGGTCTCCGGCACGGACCTCCTCCAAGGCGTCCACGTCCTGCCGACCGAACGGCTCGCCCTCCCCACGGAGGCCAGCGCGTGGGACCCGTCGCTCGCCCGCGTGGACGGGCGCTGGTACCTGGCCTTCGTCGAGTGCCCGTCCTTCGGGCCGCCCCGCTACGTCTTCCACCCCGCGCTCGCCCGCACCGACGACGACGACCCGACCCGGGGCCTCGGCCTGGTCGGTGCCGACGGTTCGCTGGAGCAGACCGAGGGCACCATCCTGCAGCGGCTCGGCGACGACTGGTACGTCCTGGCCAGTGACCGCGACGCCGCCGAGTACCCGGTGTACGACCTGCGGATGACCAGGGTGGGGGCGCTCCGCGCCCCGTACGGCACCAACATCCCGCACCCGATGGTGGTGCGTGCGGGCGACGGGCCGTGGTGGATGGTCACCTTCGACGGCACGGCCTGGCACGAGGAGGCACTGGGGTACGGCACGCACGGCGACCTGATCGTGCTGGCGGGCCGTCCGCCGTCGGCGCGGGAGACGCTGGAGCAGGCCGCGCGGTCGGGGGCCGCGCACCTGCCCGAGGGGGTGCGCCGCGGCCTGCGCGGAGCGCTCGGTGCCGGACGGGACGCCGTGCGCAGGGCCCGCGAGCGGCGCTGACCTGCCGGTCAGCGGTCGGCGGGCAGGTCCACCACGACGACGGCGTAGTTGTCGGGTGCCCCGGCGGCCACGACGGCTCGCTCCACCGCGTCCGCGACCGCGGCGGGCTCGCACTCGTCGACGAGCAGGCGGGCGAGCCGGTCCTTCGCCAGCACCGCGTGCACGCCGTCCGTGGTGAGCACGAAGCGGTCACCGGGGCGGACCGCGTGCAGCGAGAGGTCCGGCGCCGGCGTGCGGCCGGCGACCAGTGCCCGGTTCAGATCGGCTCGGCGCGGATCGGAGCTCGCCTCGCTCTCGGTGAGGCGGCCCTCGTCGATCAGGGACTGCACGATGGTGTGGTCCCGGGTCATCCGGGTCAGCTGCCCGTCGCGGACGAGGTGCGCCCTCGAGTCGCCGACGTGCGCGATGACCGCGGCACCGTCCCCCAGCAGCAGCGCCGCGAGGGTGCACCCGGGGCCGCCGTTCTCCTCCGCCGGCAGCTGCGCGACGACGGCGGCCGCCTCGCCGACGGCCTGGTCCAGCAGGCGAACCGGGTCGGCAGTGCCCGACGTCGTGTCCAACGGGGTCAGCACCTCCAGCGCCCGGGCCGCCGTCGTCGGTTCGCTGCCGAACCCGTCGGCCACCGCGTGCAGTCGGTGCCCCGTGACCAACGCGTCCAGCTGACGGTCCCGGCTGCCGGCACCTGAGCGGGCAGCGGACCGCGGGCGGGCCGACTTCTCGAAGGACATGGCGCGCTCCTCGTGGTTCAGGTCCGAGACGAGGTCCCCGAGCAGCCGCCGCCGCGATGCGTTGTCGGCCTCGACCTGCCGCCAGTACGACAGGAGGTCAGCGGCGCGAGCAGCGGCCGGCAGGTCGGCCAGCGCCCGGATCCGGTCCAGCGGCATGCCGACCATCCGGAGGCGGGCGATCAGCCGCGCGCGGTCGAGTTGGTCGTCGCGGTAGTAGCGGTAGCCGGTGTGCGCGTCGACCTCCGCCGGCCGGACCAGCCCGGTCTCGTCGTACAGGCGGAGCGCCTTGGCCGTGAGCCCGGCGGCACGGGCGAACTCGCCGATGGTCATCCGGTCCACGCCCGCCCCTCCCTCGTCACCGGTGCTCGGTGCACCGGTCCGCGCAGCGTCGTCCTTCCCCTCGGGGCAGGGTCAAGCGCGTCTGCGCAGCACCCGAGCTGCAGCGGGATTACCGGCGCCTGTCACGCTGTTGTCGGCAACGACCGCCGGCCCCACGGGGCCGCCGTCCGCGACCTGAAGGAGCAAGCGTGTCCCTGCCACCGCTGGTGGAGCCGGCCGCAGACCTGTCGATCGACGAGGTCCGCCGGTACAGCCGTCACCTGATCATCCCCGACGTCGGCATGGACGGGCAGAAGCGCCTGAAGAACGCCAAGGTGCTCGCCGTCGGAGCCGGCGGGCTCGGTTCGCCGGTGCTGATGTACCTGGCCGCCGCCGGTGTCGGCACCCTCGGCATCGTCGAGTTCGACGTCGTCGACGAGTCCAACCTGCAGCGCCAGATCATCCACGGCGCCAGCGACGTCGGCCGGTCCAAGGCGGAGAGCGCGCGGGACTCCATCAAGGAGATCAACCCGCTCATCGACGTCCGGCTGCACGAGACCCGGCTCGACAGCGAGAACGTGCTGGAGATCTTCGGCCAGTACGACCTCATCGTCGACGGCACCGACAACTTCGCCACGCGCTACCTCGTCAACGACGCGTGCGTGCTGCTGAACAAGCCCTACGTCTGGGGCTCGATCTACCGGTTCGACGGCCAGGTCTCGGTCTTCTGGAACGACCACGGCCCGAACTACCGCGACCTGTACCCGGTCCCGCCGCCGCCCGGCATGGTGCCGAGCTGCGCCGAGGGCGGCGTGCTCGGCGTCCTCTGCGCCACCGTCGGTGCGATCCAGGCGACCGAGGCCGTCAAGCTCATCACCGGCATCGGCGAGACGCTGCTCGGCCGGCTGATGGTCTACGACGCCCTGGAGATGACCTTCCGCACGATCAAGGTCCGCAAGGACCCGGAGGGTGAGCCGATCACCGGCCTCATCGACTACGAGACGTTCTGCGGCGTCGTCTCCACCGAGGCCCAGGAGGCCGCGGCGGGCGCGACGATCACCGTCGACGAGCTCAAGGACATGATGGACGCGGGCAAGGACTTCGAGCTGATCGACGTCCGCGAGCCCAACGAGTACGAGATCGTGTCGATCCCCGGGGCGAAGCTCATCCCCAAGGACGAGCTGCTGTCGGGCCGGGCGCTGTCGCAGCTGCCGCAGGACAAGCCGATCGTGCTGCACTGCAAGACCGGTGTGCGGTCGGCCGAGGTGCTCGCCGCGATCAAGAACGCCGGGTTCAAGGACGCCGTGCACGTCCAGGGCGGCGTGACGGCGTGGGCCACGCGCATCGACAAGGCGCTGCCCACGTACTAGAAGCACCCCCCGCACCTCGCACGCTCGGTGCGGGTCCCTGCGACGGGGTCGTTCCAGCACGTCACCACGGCCCGGCCGGCTTCCCTCGGGGGGCGGGCCGGGCCGTCGTCGTCTTGACTGGAACCCATGGCCGACTTCTCGCCCGTGGAGCTGCTCGAGCTCTTCCAGCGTGCCCAGAACCAGTTCACCGACCGCGTCGACGCCGTGGACCCCGACCAGTGGGAGGACCAGGCGCTGCCGGAGTGGACGGTCGCCGACCTCGTGGCGCACCTGGTGAGCGAGCAGCTCTGGGTGCCGCCGCTGCTGGCCGGTGAGCCCTACGCCGAGGGCCGGTTCCCCACCGAGACCACCGACCTGCTCGGCAACGACCCGTTCACCGGCTGGGAGTCCGCCGCGGACGACGCCCTGTCGGCCTTCGCCGAGGACGACGCCCTGGTGCGGACGGTCCACCTGGAGCGCGGGCCCACCCCCGCCACCCAGTACATCCTCGAGATGACCGCGGACCTCACCGTGCACGCCTGGGACCTCGCGCACGCGACCGGTGGCGACACCGAGCTGGACGGGGAGCTCGTGACCGCCGCTCTGGTCTTCGGCGAGCAGCTGCCGGAGGACGGCGTCCCGGGTCTCTTCGACCGGCCGCTGGACGTCTCCGCCGCAGCCTCGCCGCAGACCCGGCTGCTGGCCCGCTTCGGCCGCAAGGACTTCTGAGGCTTGCCATGATCGGCGGGTGACCGATGCCGCCCTCGACGTCGACGAGGCAGTCTTCGATGCCGTGGACCGGATCCCGCCGGGCCGGGTGAGCACCTACGGCGCGATCGGGCGGCTGGTCGGTGTCGGGCCCCGGCGGGTGGCCCGTGCGCTGTCGCGCGGTGGGGGAGCGGTGGCCTGGTACCGGGTCGTGCGTGCCGACGGGACGGCGGCGGAGCCGGTGCGGGCGCGGCAGATGGAGCTGCTGGCGACCGAGGGCGTGCCGGTGCGCAACGGCCGCGTGGATCTCGCCGCCGTCGGCTGGTCGGGCTGACCGCCCGCTCAAGCACGCGGCGGGGTGCGCCGATCAGAGGGCATGAACACCATGGCGTGCCGGGCAGTGGCCCAGGCCGGGCTGGTTGCCGGAACCGCGTCCCTGGACCAGGAGCAGGCCTTCCCGATGCTGCTCGTGGCCGGCTGGCTGACCACCGCGGCCGACCTGATGCTGGAGCAGAGCCTCCTGGACTCGCTGGCCTGACCTGCCTCTCCCCGGGTTGTCGCACCCGCGTGCTTCCATCGAGGGGTGGCACAGCGCGGGGGTGAGGGCGGACCGGTCTACCGGCTGCTCCCTGGCGATCCTCCGCGCACGAGCGCGCCGGTGCTCGACCCCACCCAGCAGGCGGTCGTCGACCACCCCGGCGGTCCACTGCTCGTGCTCGCCGGCCCCGGAACGGGCAAGACGACGACGATCGTCGAGGCCGTCGCCACGCGCATCGACGCCGGGATCGACCCCGAGCAGATCCTGGTCCTGACCTTCAGCCGCAAAGCTGCGGCCGAGCTGCGCAGCCGCATCACGTCCCGCGTCGCCCGCACGATCCGCGAGCCCCTGGCCCGCACCTTCCACTCCTACGCCTACGGCGTGCTGCGGCGCGCCGCCGTCCTCCGCGGCGACCCGCCACCCCGGCTGCTCACCTCCGCCGAGCAGGACGCCGTCGTCGCGGAGCTGCTGCGGGGTGACGCCGAGGGCCTCGGCACGGTGCGCTGGCCCGAGGACCTCGCGCCCGCGCTGGGCACCGAGGGGTTCCGCGCCGAGCTGCGCGAGCTGCTGCTGCGCGCGACCGAGCGCGGTGTCGACGCAGCGCAGCTCGCCCGGTGGGGGCGGGAGACCGGCAACGAGCACTGGGTGCACGCGGCCGCCTTCCAGCAGCAGTACGAGAACGTCAGCGACTTCTGGGTCGCCTCCCGCGGGGACGCCTCCGGGTACGACCCCGCCGAGCTGGTCCGCCAGGCCATCCTCGAGCTCAGCGAGGACCCCGAGCTGCTCCGTCAGGAGCGTGAGCGCGCGCGCTGGCTGTTCGTCGACGAGTACCAGGACACCGATCCCGCGCAGGTCGAGCTGCTGGAGCTGCTGGCCGGGGGCGGCGGCAACCTGGTCGCCGTCGGCGACCCCGACCAGTCCATCTACGCCTTCCGCGGTGCCGAACCGCGCGGGATCGTCGAGTTCACCGAGCGGTTCCGGCACACCGACGGGCGCCGGGCGGGGCGGCTCTCGCTCGGCGTGTGCCGGCGGTCGGGGGAGGAGCTGCTCCGGATCACCCGGCAGGTGGCCGAGGGCCTGCCCGGGCCGTGGGAGCACCGTCGCCTGACCGCGGGGGAGAGCACCCCGTCCGGCGAGGCCGAGGTGCACGTCTTCGGGTCCGCCGCGGTCGAGGCCGCCTACGTCGCCGACGTGCTGCGCCGTGCGCACCTGCTCGACGGCGTCCCGTGGTCGGAGATGGCCGTCGTGGTGCGGAGCGCCTCGGTGCTCGGCCCCTTCCGCCGTGCGCTCGCCTCCGCCGGGGTGCCCGTCACCGTCTCCACCGACGACCTGCCGCTGGCCGCCCAGCCCGCCGTCGCCCCGTTCCTGCGGGCGCTGTCCGCGCTGCTCCCCGGCCCCGACGGCGAGAGGGTGGGCCTCGACGAGCCCGGGGCCGAGGCGCTGCTGGCCTCCGCCCTCGGCGGTGCCACCGTGCTCGACCTGCGCCGGCTCCGCCGGGCGGTGCGGATCGCGCTGGCGAAGCAGGGGGCCGACGCCGCCGAGCGCGGCGCCCCGCTGGCCGATGCGCTCACCGACCACGCCCTGCTGGAGGCACTGCCCGAGCACGTCGCCCGCCCCGCCGCACGGGTGGCGGCCGTGCTCGACGCAGGGCGGCTCGCCCTCGCCCAGGACGGCACGGCCGAGGACGTGCTGTGGGCGATGTGGCAGCGCAGCGGCCTGGCGAACCGCTGGGCCAAGGCCAGCGCGGCCGGCGGGCCCACCGGTGCGGTGGCAGACCGCGACCTCGACGCCGTCGTCGCACTCTTCGACGCCGCTGCCGGCTTCGTGGACCGGTTGCCGTCGGCCGACGTCCGGGCGTTCGTCGACCACCTCTCCGCCCAGGAGCTGCCCGGTGACACCGGCGCGGCACGCGCGGTGTCCGGCGAGACGGTCCGGTTGCTCACCGCGCACGCCTCCAAGGGCCTGGAGTGGGAGCTCGTCTGCGTCTCCGGCGTGCAGGAGGGCCTGTGGCCCGACCTCCGCGAGCGGATCTCGCTGCTGGGAGCCGAGGTGCTCGTCGAGCGGGCCGCCGGCATCGACGGCGCCCGGGTCGACCGCCGCACCCTCGCACTGGCCGAGGAGCGCCGGCTGTTCTACGTCGCCGCCACACGTGCCCGGCGTCGGCTCGTCGTCACGGCCGTGGAGGGCGCGCTCGACGGCGCCGACGCCGGCGCGACCGCCTCCCGGTTCCTCGACCTGGTCGAGCCGCCCCCGGCCGACGGCCGTCCCCTCACCGAGCTCCCCCGCGCACTCACGCTCCCGGCGCTCGTCGCCGAGCTGCGCCGCGCGGTCACCGACCCGCAGACCCCGGCGACCCGGCGCTCGGCGGCCGCGGCTCTGCTGCGCCGGCTCGCCGACGAGGGCGTCCCGGGTGCCGCGCCGGCCCGGTGGTGGGGGCTGGCCCCGCTCTCGGACGACGCCCCGCTGGTGCCGGAGGAGGAGCCGGTGCGGGTGCGCCCGTCGGCCATCGAGACCTTCCAGCGCTGCCCGCTGCGCTGGGTGCTCGGCGCTGTGGGTGCCGAGGCGTCGCCCGACGCGACCCGTACCGTCGGTACCGCGGTGCACGACGTGGCGCAGCAGGTCGCGGAGGGGTTGCCCGCGGCCGACGCGCGCGCCGTGCTGGACGCGGAGCTCGACCAGCTCGACCTCGGGCCGGGCTGGGCCGACCAGCGACAGCGGGTGCAGGCCCAGGAGATGCTCGACCGCTTCCTCCGCTGGCACGCCGCGAACGACCGCGAGCTGCTGGCCGCGGAGGGCGAGGTGGACGTCGTCGTCGGCCGCGCCCGCATCCGCGGGCAGGTCGACCGGCTGGAGCGCGACGCCGAGGGGCGCCTCGTCGTCATCGATCTCAAGACCGGCAGGACGCCGGCGAAGAACACCGACGAGCACGGGCAGCTGGCGGCCTACCAGGTCGCGGTCGCGGCCGGCGGCTTCGCCGAGCACGGCACCGTTCCGGGCGGGGCGGCGCTGCTCCAGGTCGGCACGGGTACCAAGGCGAAGGAGCAGCACCAGGAGCCCCTCCCCGCGGACGTTCCGCTGGCCGAGACCTGGGCGGGGCAGCTGGTGGCCGAGGTCGGCGAGGGCATGGGAGCCGGGAACTTCGAGGTGCGCACCGGGACGCACTGCTCGCGCTGCCCGGCGCGGCGCAGCTGCCCGCTGCAGGAGCCCGGCCGGCAGGTGACCGGATGAGCCGCCACGACGACGGACAGCTCTCCTTCGAGGAGCTGTTCGCCGAGGCGGACGTGGTGGAGTCCGCGCCGCGCCGGCTGCTGAGCCCGGCCGAGGTCGCGCAGCGGTGCGGGCTCTCCTACGCGCCGTCGGACGAGCAGGCCGGGGTGGTCTCCGCCCCCGCCGACCGGCCGCTGGTCGTCGTCGCCGGTGCCGGCTCGGGCAAGACCGAGACCATGGCCGCGCGGGTCTCCTCCCTGGTCGCCAACCGGATCGTCGAGCCCGAGGCCATCCTGGGTCTCACCTTCACCCGCAAGGCCGCCAGCGAGCTGAACGAGCGCATCCGGCTGCGGTTGGGGGCCCTGGCGCGGCATCCCGACACCGAGGAGGACCTCCGCGAGCGGCTGGCGATCGCCCAGCCCACCGTGTCGACCTACCACGGGTACGCCGCGTCGCTGGTCTCCGAGCACGGCCTGCGGATCGGCGTCGAACCCGGGGCAGGGGTCCTCGGCCCGGCCATGTGCTGGGGGCAGGCCGCCACCGTGGTCGCGGCCTGGACCGGTGACATGAGCGACGTGCCGCTGACCCTGCTGACCACGGTCGAGGACGTCCTGGCCCTGGCCACGGAGCTGGGCGAGCACGACGTCACGCCGGCGGCGCTGCGGACCTGGACGGCCAGGCTCGAGGCGCAGATCACCGGGTACGCCGACGCGCCGAAGAAGAGGGGGCCGTACGCCGCGGTCACCGAGATGCTGAACCGGCAGAAGGCGCGGGTCGCGCTGCTGCCACTGGTCGAGGCGTTCGAGGCCCGCAAGCGGGCGCTCGGCTCGATCGACTACGCCGACCAGGTGGCCTACGCCGCGCGGATCGCCGTCTCCTCACCGGAGGTCGGTCGCCGCGAGCGGGCCCGGTGGAAGGTGGTGCTGCTCGACGAGTACCAGGACACGAGCGTCGGCCAGCTGCGCATGCTCGAGGCGCTGTTCGGCGGCGCCAGCGGGCATCCCGTCCTCGCCGTCGGCGACCCGCGGCAGTCCATCTACGGGTGGCGCGGCGCCTCGGCAGGCACCATCGAGCGGTTCGCCCGCACGTTCCCGGGTCGCCCCGGGCGAACGTCCGAGCGGCTGACCCTGGCCACCAGCTGGCGCAACGACGAGGCGGTGCTGGCAGTGGCCAACGCCGTCTCGGCGATGCTGCCCGAACCTGCTCAGCCCCTGCCCGACCTCGCGCCCGCGCCCACCGCCGGCCGCGGTTCGGTCACCGTCGGGCTCTACGAGACCGTGGCCGAGGAGACCGCGGCACTGGCGGATCGGATGGCCGCCTGCTGGAACGGCACCGACGCGCTCGTGCCGCGGAAGGCCGACGGTCGGCCGCCGTCGATGGCGGTGTTGGTGCGCACCCGAAAGCAGCTCCCGGGCATCGCCGCGGCGCTGCGCGAGCGGGGGCTGCCGGTCGAGGTCGTCGGTCTGGGTGGGCTGCTGGAGGTCCCCGAGGTCTCCGACGTCGTTGCGACGCTCACCGTGCTGGTCGACCCGACGGCCGGCGACGCGATGGGGCGGCTGCTCACCGGGGCCCGGTGGCGGATCGGGCCGCGCGACCTCGCCGCCCTCGAGGCCCGTGCCCGGGCGCTGGTGCACTCCCGGCGCCCACCCCGGCAGTCCGACGGGGAGAGCGCGGCCGTCGTGGAGGCGCCGCAGGAGCGGGGCAGCATCGTCGAGGCGCTCGACGACCTGGGCGACGCCGAGCAGTACTCGGCGACCGGGTTCCGGAGGCTCCGCCGGTTCGGCGCGGAGCTGGCGCACCTGCGCAACCGGATCGGTGAGTCCCTGCCCGACCTGGTCGACGAGGTGGCCCGCACCCTGGGTCTCGAGACGGAGCTGGCGAGCGTGCCGGGGGTGAGCCCGGCCGGCGCGCGTGCCCACCTGGACGCGCTGCACCAGGTGGCCGCCGAGTTCACCGAGCTCGCCGAGCTGCCCTCGCTGCCGGCCTTCCTGGGGTACCTGCGCGACGCCGAAGAGCGCGAGCGCGGCCTGGAACCGGGTGAGGTCGCGGTGAACCCGGAGGCGGTGCAGCTGCTCACCGGGCACTCGGCCAAGGGCCTGGAGTGGGACGTCGTCGCCGTGCCGGGGATGACCGACGGCCAGTTCCCCGCCCGCACCAACGCCAGCGACTCCTGGATCAAGGACCCGGGCGCCGTCCCCGCCGAGCTCCGGCTCACCGACCGCGCCGAGCTGCCGGCACTGGAGCTCCCGGTGCCGGGGTCCGGTGACCAGGCGGCGGTCCGCGACGCCCTGGAGCAGTACGTCCAGGACTGGAAGGACTTCGGCCGCGACGAGGAGATCCGGCTCGGCTACGTGGCGGTCACCCGGGCCAGGAAGCTGCTGCTCTGCTCGGGCAGCTGGTGGCGGGACGGCGTGAAGCCGTGCGGCCCCTCGTCGTTGCTGGAGACCGTCAAGGAGGCCTGCGAGGCCGGCGCCGGCGCCCTCCTGCACTGGGCGCCCGCCCCCGAGGACGGCGCCACGAACCCGGCCCTGGAGGAGTGGCCGGTCGGGGTGTGGCCGGTCGATCCGCTCTCCGAGCCGCGGCGCCGGGCGCTGACCGCTGCCGCGCAGCTGGTCGAGGGTGCCGCGCCCCACCCGCTGGACCCGGAGCGGAGCCTCGGGGATGGCGACGAACTGGTCGACCAGTGGGTCCGCGACGCCGACCTGCTGCTGCGCGAACGGGCGCGGCACGCCAGCCCGACGGTCGACGTGCCGCTGCCCTCGCACCTGTCGGTCTCCGCGCTGGTCACCCTGCGCCGGGACCCGGCCGAGCTGGCCCGTCGGCTGCGGCGGCCCATGCCAGCTGCTCCCGCGCCGCAGGCCCGTCGGGGGACCGCGTTCCACGCGTGGCTGGAGGAGCGCTTCGGTGCCGCGCGGCTGGTCGACCTCGACGAGCTGCCCGGGTCGGGCGACGAACTGGCGACCCCCGACGGCGCGCTGGAGGAGCTTCGCGAGGCGTTCCTGGCCAGCGAGTGGGCCGACCGGCAGCCGCTGGAGGTCGAGGTGCCCTTCGAGACCCCGCTGGGTCCGCTGACCCTGCGCGGGCGCATCGACGCGGTGTTCCGGCGCGAGGACGGTGGCTACGAGGTCATCGACTGGAAGACCGGGCCGCCGCCGACCGCGGGGGAGATGGCCGCCGCGGGCGTGCAGCTGGCCGCCTACCGGCTCGGCTGGGCGCGGCTGACCGGGGTCCCGGTCGAGCAGGTCAGCGCCGGGTTCCACCACGTGTCCGCCAAGGAGACGATCCGTCCGGTCGACCTGCTCGACGAGGCGGGTCTCCTCGCCCTCGTCGTCGGCTCGGAGCAGTAGCCGGCGGTCGACCTGGAAACACGGCGACCGGTCGACGTGTCGACACGTCGACCGGTGAACCGAAGGCCAGTCCGAACTGGTGCACCGGGGCGCCGTCGGGGGACCGGTGCACCGACTCCCGCGTCATGCCGAGCTTCCGCGCCACCGCGACCGAGGCAGCGTTCTCGGCGTGGATCATCGAGACGAGCCGGAGGACGGCGCGGCTCCGGGCCAGGTCCACCGCGGAGCGGACGGCCGCCGTCGCCACACCTCGACCCCAGAACCGGCGACCCAACCGCCAACCGGCCTCGAGCGACCCGGTGGGACCCCAGGGGTGGCTCCACGGATGGATGCCGGCGAACCCGGCCACCTCGCCGTCGACCACGACGCTGAACAGGCACAGCCCGGTGTGCTCGGCCAGTTCCTGCTGCCGCTCGACCAGGCCGTCGTAGTACGCACGCTCCCGCACCTCGCCGGACCCGATGAAGCGCATGACCTCGGCGTCGTCGAACAGCGCGGACCACCGGGCGGCGTCGTCGTCCGTGGGTACCCGGAGAACGGGTCCGGTCACGACGAGGCGACGCGGTCCAGGATCGCCGCGGCCAGCTGCTCCGGTGCCTGCTCCGGGATCCAGTGCGTCACCCCGGGCAGCTCGACGAACCGGTAGTCGCCGGTCACGAACTCCGCGCAGGCCTCCGCGGCGGTGCGCCCGATCGCGACGTCGCCGTCGCTCCACACGTACGTGGTCGGCACGTCGACCTTGTCCACGCGGATGTCGGAGCTCATCGCCCGGTACCAGTTCAGCGCGGCGGTCAGCGCACCCGGCGCCGACAGCACCGCCACGTACTCGTCGGCCGCCTCGGGGGAGACGCCCGTGTCGCCCTCGGTGCCCAGCAGCATCCGGCGCAGCCGCCGGGCGTCGTCGGCCAGCAGCACCTCCTCGGCCTTGCCCGGCTGCCAGAACAACCGGATGTAGGCCGAGCGCTCCTTCTGCTCGGGGTCGACGCGGAAGGCCGCGGTGTAGGCGGCGGGATGCGGGACCGAGACGGCCGTCAGGGAGCGCACCCGGTCGCTGTGCCAGGCGGCCAGCGTCCAGGCGACGTTCGAGCCCCAGTCGTGACCGACGACGTCGGCGACCGGGATCTCCAGCGCCGTCATCAGGTCCGCGCTCACCTGCGCGAGGTTCTGCATCGCGTAGGACTCGACGTCCAGCGGCCGCGCGCCGGGGGAGTACCCGAGCTGATCGGGCGCGTACGTGCGCAGCCCCGCCTGGGTCAGCAGCGGGGTGACCGCCGCCCACGACGCCGACGTCTCCGGGAACCCGTGCAGCAGGAGCACCGGCCGCCCGTCCTCGGGACCGTCGACGCGCACGTCGAAGGTCAGGTCGCCGACGTCGACGCGCAGCAGCTCTCCGGGCATGAGCCGAACGCTATCCGGGCGGAGCCGGCCGTGCTGGCGGCACTACCGTCGTCGGCGTGAGCAGCGAGCGCGAGTACGTCACCGCCCACCAGGACGAC
Source organism: Blastococcus sp. TF02-8 (assembly GCF_003319175.1). Classification (GTDB taxonomy): domain Bacteria; phylum Actinomycetota; class Actinomycetes; order Mycobacteriales; family Geodermatophilaceae; genus Blastococcus. The sequence continues at coordinate 104,884 of NZ_QOHK01000003.1, forward strand.
CTGTACGCCGACCTGGAGGCGTGGGTGCGGATCCCCTCGATCTCCGCCGACCCCGGGCACGCCGACGACGTCGCCGCCAGTGCCGCGTGGCTGGCCGAGGCGCTGCGCCGCACCGGCTTCCCGACCGTGGAGATCTGGCCGACCGCGGGCGCGCCCGCCGTCTACGCCGAGTGGCCCAGCGCCGAGCCGGATGCGCCCGTCGCCCTGGTCTACGGCCACCACGACGTGCAGCCGGTCGACCCGCCGGAACTGTGGGAGCACCCGCCCTTCGAGCCCACCCGCGTGGAGGGGCCGCACGGGACCGAGCTGCACGGCCGTGGCGCCAGCGACGACAAGGGCGTGCTGATCGTCCACCTGCTGGGGCTCCGCGCGCACCTGGCCGCGACGGGTCGGGACACTCCTGCGGTCACCGTGAAGATACTGGTCGAAGGCGAGGAGGAGTCCGGCTCCCCGCACTTCGAGGCGCTGCTGGCGGAGAAGGCCGACCGGCTCTCCTGCGACGTCGTCGTCGTCAGCGACACCGGCATGGCCGCACCGGACGTGCCCAGCGCCGTGACGGCGATGCGCGGGCTGGCCGACGCCGAGATCACGCTGCGCGGACCCGCCGTCGACCTGCACTCCGGCTCCTTCGGTGGTGCCGTGCCCAACCCGCTGCACGCGATGGCCGAGCTGATCGCGAGGCTGCACGACGACCAGGGACGGGTCACCCTTCCCGGCTTCTACGACCGGGTGCGGCCGCTGTCCGACCGCGAGCGCGAGCTCATGGGCCGGGTCCCGTTCGACGAGCAGAAGTGGCTCACCGGACCGGCCGCCTCCCGCGCCACCTACGGAGAGGCCGGCTTCAGCACGCTGGAGCGCACCGGCGCCCGCCCGACCGCCGAGGTCAACGGCATGTGGGGCGGGTACACCGGCCCCGGGCACAAGACGATCATCCCGGCCGAGGCGCACGCCAAGGTGACCTTCCGGCTGGTCTCGGACCAGCGGCCGGAGGACATCGGGCCGATGCTGCAGACCTGGGTCCGGGCGAACGTCCCTGCCGGCATCGAGGCGGAGGTGCACACTCCGCCCGGCGGGGTGGCGCCCTGCGCCAGCGACCTGGACTCCCCCCACATGGACGCGCTGCTCAGCGCCATCGGGCAGGCCTTCGACACCGCGCCGGAGGACGTGCTGCTCACCCGCGAGGGCGGCAGCGGGCCCGAGGCCGCCATCACCGGAGCGCTGGGGGCTCCGCTGCTGTTCCTCGGCGTCGGCCTGCCGACCGACCGCATCCACTCGCCCAACGAGCGGGTGCTGCTGCCGATGCTCTCCCGCGGCGCGGAGGCGGCGGCCCACCTCTGGCGAGAGCTGGCTGGCCGCCGGCGCTAGGACAGGGTGCCGACGACGACGGTCGCGCCGCGCTCGTCGTCGGTCACCAGGCGGGCGTCCATGCCGGTCGCGGTGACCAGGTCGAGCGCGTCCGGTGCCTGGCCCTCGCCGCACTCGAACAGCAGCGAGCCGCCGGGCGCCAGCCACTCGACCGCGCCGGTCGCCACCCGCCGCGCCAGAGCCAGGCCGTCGGGCCCGCCGTCCAACGCGACCCGTGGTTCGTGGTCGCGCGCCTCCGGCGGCATCAGGGCGAGGGCGTCGGTCGGCACGTAGGGCACGTTGGCGGTCAGGACGTCGATGCGCCCGGCGAGCTCCGGGGGGAGGGCGGTGAAGAGGTCGCCCTCGTGCACCGGCACGCCGGGCAGGTTGCGCCGAGCGCAGGCGACGGCGGCCGGGTCGACGTCGGCGGCGTGCAGCTCGATGCCCGGCACGGCGGCTGCGATCGCGGCGCCCACCGCGCCCGACCCGCAGCACAGGTCGACGACGACGGCGCCGGGCGGGGTCAGCCGCACGGCCTCCTCGACCAGGGCCTCGGTGCGCCGGCGCGGCACGAACACGCCCGGCGCGACGAGGATCCGGAGCCCGCGGAACTCCGCCCAGCCCAGCAGCACCTCCAGTGGCGCGCCGGCGATCCGTCGCTCGACGAGCGCCTCGAGCGCCTCGGGGCCGGCGGCCTCGGCTGCCAGCAGCCTGGCCTCGTCCTCGGCGAAGACGCAGCCGGCGGCGCGCAACCGGCGGACCACCTGGCCCGGGAGCACCTGACCCGGGAGCACCTGGCCCGGGAGCACCTGGCCCGGGAGCACCTGGCCCGGGAGCACCTGACCCGGGAGGACCTGACCCGGGAGCACTTGGTCCTCGTCCGGAGTGGGATGCACGCGACCTCCGGGAGGAGTGGGAACGACGACCTACCCTGACGGGGTGACCGGAGCCGGGCAGACCCCTCCACCGGGCTGGTACCCCGACCCCGGCGGGGCCGAGGGCATGGTGCGCTGGTGGGACGGGGCCGGCTGGTCCGACGTCATGATGCCCTCCGGTCCGGGCGTCGCCGTGCGGAGCCTGCCCGGCACTCCCGCTCCTCGCCCGGAGCGTCCCGAGGCACCGGACGTCGCGGGGCCGGCCCCCGCGGCCCGGACCGCGGGGTCCCGCCGGCTGTGGATCGCCGCCGTGGCGGTCGTCGTCGTGGTCGCCTCCGTGCTCGGCACGGTGCTCGCCCTGCGGTCCGGCGGGGACTCCCAGGACCGTTCCGCCCGGCCGTCGTCGTCCGGGATCGAGCCGGCGCCGGCGCCGGCGGCACCCACCTTCCCACCGGGCACCGTGCGGATCATCGACACGGCGGCCGGGATCTCCTACCCGTACCTGGGGGAGGGGTGGTCGGAGTTCGACCTGGGCGTGCAGCTGGAGACGACCGAGACGGCCGGGCAGTACTTCACCACCCAGGAGGACACCCCCGACGGCGGCATCTTCATCTCGCAGTGCACCTCGGGACCGGTGGCCGAGGGGTACGGATGGCGGGGGCCGGCCACTCTGCAGTCCACGGTCACCGCGGTGGCCGACAGCGTGCGCGGCAACTACTACCCCGGCCCGAACGAGCGCACGGTGCTGCGCGACGAGGCCCGCACGGTGGACGGCCGGCAGGCGCACCTGTACGAGTTCCAGCTCGCCTGGGACATCCCGGGCTACGACGCCACGGGCGAGCGCGCGGCGTTGCTGCTGATCGACGTCGGTCGCAGGGCACCCGCGCTGCTCTACGTCTCGATCCCCAACACCCACGCGGAGCTGTACGGCGTCATCGACCGGGTGCTCGACGACGTCGACGTGCTCTGACACCTGTCGTCCTCCGGACGACACCGCGGCCACGTGCCGTCCCCCTGCTGCGCCGAGCCGCTGCCCGTGTCCCGCGACCGGGCCACCCTCGGACGGGGTGACCGCACGGCGCCGCGTCGTCCTCCGCGGCTACTGTCGGTCGCGTGACTGCAGCTGGTACCGAACTGACCCTGCGGCACCCGGTCGAACGGTTCACGCTGGACAACGGCCTGCGGGTCGTCCTCGCCCCCGACCGCAGCGTGCCGGTGGTGGCGGTGAGCGTCTACTACGACGTCGGGATGCGCAACGAGCCCGAGGGGCGGACCGGCTTCGCCCACCTCTTCGAGCACATGATGTTCCAGGGCTCGGCCAACGTGGCCAAGATGGAGCACGCGCGGCTGGTGCAGGCCGCCGGCGGCACCTTCAACGGGTCGACCCACCAGGACTACACGAACTACTTCGAGGCGCTGCCCGCCGAGGCGCTGGAGCGCGCGCTCTTCCTCGAGGCCGACCGCATGGCCGCCCCGGCCATCACCGAGGAGAACCTCCGCAACCAGATCGACGTGGTGAAGGAAGAGATCCGGGTCAACGTGCTCAACCGGCCCTACGGCGCCTTCCCGTGGCTGCAGCTGCCGCAGGTGGCCTTCGAGAGCTTCGCCAACACCCACGACGGCTACGGCTCGTTCGTCGACCTCGAGTCCTCCACGGTCGACGACGCCACCGACTTCTTCCACCGCTACTACGCCCCGGGCAACGCGGTGCTGTGCATCGGCGGCGACCTCGACGTCGCCGAGACCGAGCAGCTGGTCCGCCGCTGGTTCGGGCCGGTGGCCGCCCGCGAGGTCCCGCCGCTGCCGCCCACCGGTGAGCCGTCGCCCACCACGGTCCGCTCGGCCGTGGTCGAGGACCGGCTGATCACCGCGCCGGCGCTCGCGCTGGGCTGGCGGGTGCCCGACCCGGTCGGCGACTTCGACACCTACCTGGGCACGGTGCTGCTGGCCGAGGTGCTCAGCGAGGGCGACGCCTCCCGGCTGGAGCGCCGGTTGATCCACGGGGACCGCACGGCCATCGCGCAGAGCAGCTACGTCGGCCTCTTCGGCGACCCCTTCGACGTCCGTGACGCCACCCTGCTCACCACCCAGGTGCACCACCCGGCCGGGGTCCCGGCCGAGAAGGTCACCGCCGCGGTGCACGAGGAGATCGAGCGCATCGCGACCGACGGCGTCGACGCCGAGGAGCTGCGCCGCGTGCAGGCCCGCACCGAGGCGCAGCTGCTCCAGCAGTCCGACTCGATCCTCGGCCGGACGCTGTCCTTCGCCGCCGCGGAGCTCGTCCACGGCCGCGCGGAGCTCGCCGGCGAGCTGGCCGCGCGGCTCGCCGCGGTCACGCCCGAGGCCGTGCAGGCCGCGGCCCGGGGCCTGGACCCGGGCACCGTCGCCATGCTGGAGCTCCGACCGGCAGGAGGCGCCCGATGACCGCCGCACCGACCTCGCTGATCCCGCCGCTGGGCGAGCCCCGGCCGCAGCCGGTGCCGGTCGTCGAGGAGACGACGCTGCCCAACGGCCTGCGCGTCGTCGTCGTCCCCCGGCCCGGTGTGCCCCTGGTGGAGCTCCGGCTGCGCATCCCGTTCGCCGCCGCGAACGCCCGCAACGCCGGGGTGCACGCCGCCCGCGGCTCCGTCCTCTCCGGGGCGGTGCTCCTGGGCACCCAGCAGCACGACCAGACCCGCATCGCGCAGCTGCTGCAGACCCATGGCGCGGAGCTCTCGGTGGCCACCGACTCCGACCGGCTGGTGTTCGGCACGACGCTGCTGCCCGGCGGTCTCGCTCCCGTGCTCGAGGTCGTCGCCGAGCTGCTGACCGGCGCCGGCTACCCCGCCGACCAGGTCGACGGCGAACGCGACCGGCTGGCCGAGCGCATCGCCATCGCGCGCTCCCAGCCCAGCACCATCGCGCGCTCGGCCCTGGCGAAGCGGCGCTACGGGACGCACCCGTACGCGATCCAGCTGCCCGACGCCGACCTCGTCTCGGCGGTCCGGGCGCCGGCGCTGCGCCGGCTGCACCGGGAACGGGTGCTCCCGGCCGGGAGCATCCTGGTGCTCGTCGGCGACGTCGACCCCCGCGCCGCGGCGGACGCCGTCGCCGCGGCTCTGGCCGGATGGACCGGCAGCGGCAAGGCCGTGGAGCCGCCGGCGGTCACCGAGCTGCGCCCCGCCGGTATCGAGCTGGTCGACCGGCCCGGCGCCGTGCAGTCCAACCTGCGACTGGGCGGACCGGCACCGGCGCGCACGGACGAGGACCTGCCGGCGGCCCGGCTGGCCGCGATGATCTACGGCGGCTACTTCTCCTCGCGGCTGGTGGAGAACATCCGCGAGCGCAAGGGCTACAGCTACAGCCCGCGCAGCGCGATCGACCACCAGCGGGCGGCGTCGTCGTTCCTGGTGGAGGCCGACGTCGCCACCGAGGTGACCGGCCCGGCCCTGCTGGAGACGCTGTACGAGCTCGGCAGGATCGCGCTGACCCCGGTCACCGAGGCCGAGCTCGACGCCGCCCGGCGCTACGTCCTCGGGAGCATGGCGCTGTCCACGGCCACGCACGCGGGGCTGGCCAGCACGCTGTCGGCGCTGCTGGGCGTGGGCCTGCCGGCCGACTGGCTGCGCACCCATCAGCAGGACCTCGAAGCGGTCACCGTCGAGCAGGTGCAGCAGGCTGCCGCGCGCTACCTCGCGCCGGAGGCGCTGACCGCGGTCGTGGTGGGCGATGCGAGCCGGGTGGCCGCCGAGCTCGGCGCCCTCGGCCCGGTCACCGTGAGCGGGGGCGGCGAGGAGGCATGAGCGGGGAGACCGGGCCGGTGCTGTCGCGGTCCGCGCACGACCGGGCGCACCTGGCCCGGTCGTTGCCCGACCCGACCGGCGGTCGGCCGGTCCGCCTGCTCACCGTCGACGGCGACCGCGCGGTGCCCGTGCGGGAGGGAGCGTCCGGGCCGGAGCTGGTGTGGGACGAGCGGCCGCAGCTGCCTCCGGGAGCGGTGTACCTCGGCGAGGCCGACGGCGTTCCCCATGCCGCGGTCCGCGGCGAGCGGTCGCTCACGGTGAACGGCCGGCCGGTCGACCACTGGGCCGGCCTGCGCGACCTCGGCGCCGACCTCGGCGACCTGGACGCCGGCCTGCTCGCCCAGGCGATCGGCATCCTCGAGTGGCACGAGCGGCACCGGTTCAGCCCGCTGACCGGTGCGCCGACGACGGTGGAACGGGCGGGCTGGGTCCAGCGCGACCCGACCACCGGCACGGAGTTCTTCCCCCGCACCGACCCGGCGGTGATCATGCTCGTCCACGACGGCGCCGACCGCGTCGTCCTCGGAAGGCAGGCGGTCTGGCCGCCGGGCCGGTTCTCCATCCTGGCGGGGTTCGTGGAACCGGGGGAGTCGGCCGAGGCCGCCGTCGCTCGCGAGGTCGAGGAGGAGGTCGGGCTCCGGGTCACCGACATCCGCTACGTGGCCAGCCAGCCGTGGCCGTTCCCCCAGTCGCTGATGCTCGGGTTCGTCGCCCGGGTGGACGGCGACGGCCAGGAGATCCGGGTGGACCCGACCGAGATCGAGGAGGCGCGCTGGTTCACCCGTGACGAGCTGCGCACCCCCGACGGACTGCTCGCCATCCCGCCGTCGATCTCCATCGCCCGCCACATCCTCGACCTCTGGCTCAGGGACGAGCTGTGACTCAGCCCCAGCGCCCCCCGAGGATCAGGGCGGGCTTGTCCGGGTGGTCGGCGAGGACGACGGCGTCGGCCAGCGCGGTCGGGTCCACCTCGTCGTCGTAGCGGTCGAACGCGGGCAGCGCCCACCGCTGCTCGGGCGGCGTCCGCCGGGCCCGCGCGGCCGGGCTCATCCGCAGGTGCACGACGACGTCGAGGGCCAGCCCCACCCCTTGCAGCAGCGCGCCGGGTACCAGCACCACGGCCCCGGGTGGGGCGGACCGGCGGGGTTCGCGCGCGGCCCGGTCACGGGCGAGGTCCCACAGCACCGGCAGGTACTGGCCGCTCCCACCGGGACCCAGCGGGCCGAGCACCTCGCGGTTGAGTGCGCTGACGTCGAGCCAGTCGGTGTACCGGGCGTCGGGGTCGGTGCGTCCGTGCTCCAGCCTGAGGGAGGCCGGCCGGTAGAAGCCGGTGGCGGGGACGACGACGGCGCCGTGGCCGAGGGCGGGCAGGCGCTCGCCCACCGCGCGGGCCAGGCGCTCGGGCTCGGCGACCTCCGGCCCGTCCACGCCGATCCGGAGCGCGGCGGCGCCCGGCATCGGCGGGGTGGCGGCCAGGAGCGCGGCGAGCCGGTCGGCGAGGGCGTCGGGGGAGAGCGGTTCGGGTCGGGTCAGGACCGGCCGTCCGTGACGACGGCGCCGCGCGTGGCCGGCTGCGAGCGCGGGGCCGGGGTGGCGACGGCGTCGCCGACCGCGGAGGGAGCGACGGTGGCGGGCGCCGGTTCGGCGGCCAGCCCGTCCAGCACCTCGCGGGCGAGCTCGACCACGGGACGGCCCTGGGTCCGGGCTCGGCCGCGCAGTTCCTCGAAGGCCGCTCGCGCGCTGGAACCGTGCCGCTCGGCGAGGACCCCGATCGCCCGCTCGGTCGAGACCCGGGCGGCCAGCGCGTGCTCCAGCTGGGCGATCGTGCGCTCCAGCGCGGCGATGCGGAGGGCGACGGGGTCGGCGTCCGCCGATGCCTCGAGAGCCCCACGGGCCGAGCGACGCGCGCTGCGATCGGGCTCGGAGGCCCCGCCGAGCTCCTCGGCCACGAGGTCGGCGAGCGTCATGCCCTCGACGAGCTCGGCGACGGGCTCGCCGGCGACCGGGCCGGACACCGGGATCACCGTCCACCCGCGGGGGGTGCGGGTGAGCGCGACCACGGGGTGGTCACCTGCCACGATCGGACCGGTCGGGCCCGACGACGGATCGTCGACCGCGCCGGAGGTTCGGGGACCGGGGACCACGCCGGCTCACGCCCCCGGTTGCTGAGCGAGCTGGGCCTTGACCTGGTCGATGCTCGGGTTGGTCAGGGCGGTGCCGTCGCGGAAGAGGAGCGTGGGAACGGTCCGGTTGCCGCCGTTGGCGTTCATGACCAGGTCGGCCGCCTGCGCGTCGCTCTCGATGTCGACCTCGGCGAACTCGATGCCCTCGCGCTGCATCATCTTCTTGAGCCGCACGCAGTAGCCACACCACGAGGTGGTGTACATGGTGACGGCGCTGCCGGGGGTCGTGGTCATCGCGGGGAGTCTCCCTGTTCGTGCCGGGCGGGTCCAGCCCTGTCCCGGGGTGGCGTCCTCGAGATCGGCAACGCCGCACCCCTGGGGATGCTTCCCGGGCGGTGTCGGCACGGGCTGGGAGGATCGGTACCGGCCGTCGGGCCGCAGGACGAGCAGGAGGGACGGCGGGATGTCGCAGGCGGAGGCGGAGGCCGTGCTCAGCGGTCTCGACGACGAGCAGCGCGAAGCGGCGCAGGCGGTGTCGGGCCCGGTCTGCATCCTGGCCGGTGCGGGGACGGGGAAGACGCGCACGATCACCCACCGCATCGCGTACGGCGTGCACACCGGCACCTACGTGCCGGAGCAGGTCCTCGCGGTGACGTTCACGGCACGGGCCGCCGGGGAGCTGCGCTCCCGTCTGGCCGGGCTCGGCGTGGGCGGGGTCCAGGCCCGCACCTTCCACGCGGCCGCCATGCGTCAGCTGCGGTACTTCGCGCCCAGGGTCCTGGGCGGTCCCATGCCGCCGCTGATCGAGAACAAGCTCCGGGTGGTGGCCTCGGCGGCCACGCGCAACCGGCTGACCACGGACCGCACCAGCCTGCGCGACCTCGCCGGCGAGATCGAGTGGGCGAAGACCACGCTGGCCACGCCCGACGACTACCCGGCTCGCGCGAAGGCGGCCGGCCGTGAGGCGCCGTTCGAGCCGGCCGCCGTCGCGGCCGTCTACGCCAGTTACGAGTCGGCCAAGCAGCGCGACGGGATGCTCGACTTCGAGGACCTCCTCCTGGTCACGGCCTACGCGCTCGAGGAGCACCCGGACGTCGCACGGCAGGTGCGCGCGCAGTACCGCCACTTCGTCGTCGACGAGTACCAGGACGTCAACCCGCTGCAGCAGCGGCTGCTCGACGCCTGGCTGGGCGGCCGGGCGGAGGTGTGCGTCGTCGGTGACCCGAACCAGACCATCTACTCCTTCACCGGCGCCGACCCCGACTACCTCCTCGGGTTCGCCGACCGCTACCCCGATGCCGCGGTGGTCAAGCTGGAGCGCGACTACCGCTCCACGCCCCAGGTGGTCGGGCTGGCGAACAAGCTGATCGGCATGGCGCCGCGGCGCAAGGGTCTGCCGGGCCTGCGGCTGCTGGGCCAGCGGGCGGAGGGCGCCGAGCCGCGGTTCACCGAGTACCCGGACGAGCCCGCCGAGGCCGCCGCCGTCGCCGCCCGGTGCCGGGCGCTCATCGACGAGGGCATGCCGGCCGCGGAGATCGCCGTCCTGTTCCGGATCAACGCGCAGTCCGAGGTCTACGAGAACGCGCTGGCGGCAGCCGGCGTCCCGTACGTCCTCAAGGGCGGCGAGCGGTTCTTCGAGCGGCCCGAGGTGCGCGAGGCCGTGCTGCTGCTCCGCGGCGCCGCGGCGGGCGGCAACGAGCCGGGGATGCTCGTGCCGGCCGTGCGCGACGTGCTGGCCTCGACCGGCTGGGCGGAGCACCGGCCGCCGCCCGGGGGAGCGGCGCGGGACCGCTGGCAGTCGCTGGCCGCCCTGGTCGACCTCGCCGTCGACCTGGTCGCGGAGAACCCCTCGCTGGACCTGGGGGGCTTCGTCGACCACCTCGCCCAGCGCGCCGACGCCCAGCACGCCCCGACGGTCCAGGGGGTCACCCTCGCGTCGATGCACGCCGCCAAGGGCCTGGAGTGGGACGTCGTGTTCGTGGTGGGGCTCGTCGAGGGCGTGGTCCCCATCGCCCAGTCGCTGAGCCGGCCCGATGCGGTCGAGGAGGAGCGACGGCTGCTCTACGTGGCCATCACCCGCGCGCGGGAGCAGCTGTCGCTGTCCTGGTCGCTGTCCCGCAACCCGGGTGGGCGCCGTGCGCGACCGCGCAGCCAGTTCCTCACCGGTCTCGCGCCGGAGTCCGGGCCCACGGCGCCGCCGGTGCGCCGGGCCACCAAGAAGGCCAAGGTCGTGCTCGAGGGCGAGGCCGGCGAGCTGTTCGAGCGGTTGCGCGCCTGGCGCAGCCAGGCCGCCCAGACCCAGTCGGTGCCGGCCTACGTGGTCTTCTCCGACGCCACCCTCCAGGCGATCGCGGAGAGCCGGCCGACCAGCCTGCGGGAGCTGTCCGGTCTGCCCGGCGTCGGTGCCAAGAAGCTCGACCTCTACGGCGAGGACGTGCTGGCCGCGGTCAGCGGCTGAGTCCCTCCCGGTGGCTTCCGGGGGGTCTGCGGCCCGTCGGGAGGACGTCGTCGTTAATTCGTTTGACCGCATCTCGGGTGCGGTCCTAGTGTCCTGACACACACGAGCGCCACCCCGTGCGATCCCGGCCGTCGGCCGGGACGCGGACCCAGGAAGGAGGGGGCACTTCGATGATCACCACGGATTACACCTCCTCCGTCGCTGATGTCCCGGCCGGCTGTGGCTCCGTGCTGATGCAGCCGCCCGCCGCTCCGTCCGGCGCCACCGGTCTGTCCTGGATCGCCGTCCAGGGCAGCCCCCGCCACGTCGGCGCCCTGATCGGCAAGCGCCGGGAGCAGGCCCTCGCCGAGCGATTCCTCGCGTCCACCTCGGTGCCCACCAACGACCTCACCACCCCCCTCGGGATCCACTCCCCGGGGAGACCGCAGAGCTAGCGCTCGACCGGTCCTCCTCCAGGCCGCGGAACCCGAACCCCGGGATCCGCGGCTTTTTTCTTCCCTCCGCGGCACCCGGCTCCCGACTTCGGTCGGCGGAGCCCCCGCCGGCCGTACCCGACACGAGTACGAGGAGGAGCGGCAGTGCAGCAGACGATCGACCGCCCGACGTCCCACCGCCGACCCGCGTTCGCCCGGACCGGTGGAGCGACGCCGCCCGGCCCCCAGCCGCGGCGCCCCCGCCCGCCCCTGTCACCCGCCCCGGTGCGGCTCCCGTTGCCGTGCCGGGTGGAGGACCCGGACCTGTGGTTCGCGGAGAGCCCGAGCGAGCTGGAGCTCGCGAAGGGTTTCTGCGGCGGCTGTCCGGTGCGCCAGAAGTGCCTGGCCGGCGCGCTGGACCGCGCCGAGCCGTGGGGTGTCTGGGGCGGCGAGATCTTCGAACGCGGCGTGGTCATCGCCCGGAAGCGGCCGCGCGGCCGGCCCCGCAAGGTGGTCGCCGCGTGAGGTCCGCAGTCAGCGACGAGCAGTCCCTCACCACAGCGAAGGAACGTGTCATGTACACCACCGAGCACGAACTGGTCCGCAGCCGGCTCGCCGAGCTGCAGACCGAGGCGGAGGCCGCCGCGCGCGCCCGCCGTCTCTACCTGGCGCGACGGGCCTCCCGTCGGGCCGAGCGTGCGGTCCGCCGGGCCGCGCGCGCCAGCGCCGCCGTCTGGTAGGCGACGCCGGCAGGAACCCGCGGTCGGGTCCGGCGTACCCCCGGTGCGTCCGGACCCGACCGCTGCGCCGGGGCGTCAGTCCCGGAAACCGGGCAGCCACTCCTCGAGCACTGCGCGCCAGTCCGCGTCGGCGTCGAGCTGGCACAGCACCCCGATCGAGCCGATCGTGACGCGGTGGATCAGCAGGTAGGCCGGGGGCAGGTTGAGCTGGCGCCCCAGCCGGTTCGCCTCGGTCCGCGGGTCGGCGATCCGTGCCGCCTGCTCCTGCATCCAGGCGCGGGTGAAGTGGAAGTGCGGCCCGGCGACCGGCTCGAGCAGCGGTCGCAGGTAGTCGAGGACGCCGTCGGCGTCGATCTCCACCCCGGGCCGGACGAACCCCTCGGTGCGCAGGTCCGCGAGCACCTCGGCCGCCCGGCCGGCCAGCGCCCAGCGCAGCAGCCGCCCGATGGGCTCGGGATGCCCGTCGGGCAACCGGGCGGTGGCCCCGAAGTCGATGACGCCCAGTCGGCCGTCGGCCAGCAGCCGGAAGTTCCCCGGATGCGGATCGGCGTGCAGCAGCCCGGCGCGCTGCGGGCCGGAGAAGTGCAGCACCGCCAGGAGCCGGCCGGCCCGGTCCCGCTGCTCGCGGGTGCCGTCGGCGATGACCCGCGACAGCGGCGTGCCCTCCATCCACTCGGAGACGACGACCTTCGGTGCGCTGGCCACCACGCGTGGGACGGCGATCTCGGGGTCGCCCGCGTAGGCGGCGGCGAACCCGCGCTGCGCGTCGGCCTCCAGGCCGTAGTCGAGCTCCTCGGCGACGCGCGCCTTGAGCTCGGCGATCAGCGGCTTGACGTCCAGCCCCGGGAACAGCGACGAGAAGAGCCGCGCGAAACGGGCCAGCTGGTTCAGGTCGGCCATCAGCGCGGTGCCCGCGCCCGGGTACTGGATCTTCACGGCCACGTCGCGGCCGTCGCGCCAGGTCGCGCGGTGCACCTGCCCGATGCTGGCCGCCGCAGCGGGAGTGTCGTCGAACTCCTTGAACCGCTGCCGCCAGGTACCACCCAGCTGCTGGGCGAGGACGGCGTGCACCGTCCGCACCGGCATCGGCGGCGCCTCCTCCTGCAGCTTCACCAGCGCCTCGCGGTACGGCGCGGCCATCTCCTCGGGAACGGCCGCCTCGAACACCGACAGCGTCTGGCCGAGCTTCATCGCGCCGCCCTTGAGCTGACCGAGGACGGCGAACAGCTGCTCGGCGGTGCGCTGCTGCAGCTCCGCGTTCACGGCTTCGGCCGACTGGCCGGACAGCCGTCGTCCCAGCCCGAGCGTCGCCCGTCCGGCCGCGCCGAGAGGGAGGGATGCGAGACGGGCGGTGCGGGCGACCGATCCCCGCGGCATCACCGGTCGCTCGTCGCTCACGCGTCCTCCTCGCCGACGCCCGGACGGCGCCGTGTCGTGTGGGGTGAGCGGCGGAGCGCGCTCAGCGGCCCATTCTTCCCTGCGGAGACGACTCTCCGCCCGGAGGAAGCGGATCGGCATCCTCGGCGGGCGACTGCTCCGGCCGCGCCGCGCCGCACCCGCAGGACGGGTGCGGCGGCCAGCGGCGCACCCGCGGGATCAGGTCCGGCGGTCGCAGCTCCACGCTCGCGTCGAGCGTGAGCGGCGCACCCGCGTCGTCGAGGTAGGCGAGGACCTGACCGGCTGCGAGCAGCGCGGTCAGCAGACAGGTGAGCGTGGAACCGCTGGCGGGCGGTTCGGCGGTGACCAGCTGGGCGGCCAGCCCCGGCCAGCGACCGTCGGCGTCCCGCCGGTGGAGGTCCGCGCAGCGCAGGCAGCTGGTGGCGCCCGGGACGACCAGGGGTCCGACGACGCCGGTCTCGCCCCGCACGGTGGCGACGAGCACGGCCCCGCCGTCGACGCTCCGGACGGCGACGGGATCGGATGCCGCCCACGGGCGGGCCAGCACCGTGAGATCGGGCGGGACCCCGGGGGGCAGGGGGCGCTGATCGGTCGACGGACTCACCCGCCGGACCGCGTCCGCCGCCGCCGAGGACCGAGGACGACCCTCGTCGTCGGCGGTCAGCCCGCCGACCACGGCGTCGGCCGCCCGGACCGAGCCCTCGTCCCGCACCACCACCCGCCCGACCCCGCTGGCGGCCAGCACGGCGGCGAGCGGGACGCCGACCCGGGTGGCGCCGTCCACGACCACCGCGGCCGAAGCCCGGTTGCGCCACACCGCGGATCGCGGGACGACGGCTGCCGAGGGCAGCTCGACCGCGGCCCGCGCGACGGCGGCCGGGCCGGCACCCATGGCGAGCAGGTCCGCCGGGTCGAGGTCGGTGACCAGCCGGGCGGAGCGCAGGGCGGCCAGCACCACCTCGACGACGCCGGGACCCAGTCCGTCCCGGGCGGCGTCGGCGCGGATCGTCCGCTCGGAGCGGCGACCGTCGAGCGCCCGGATCAGCCGCCCCAACCCGGGGAGCGGGTCGAGCACGAGTCCGTCGGTGGAGTCGACACCGCCGACCTGGACGCTCCCGCCGTCGCCGTGGAGGAGAGGTGTCGCCGGAGGGAGGAGGGGATGGGCGCTGTCGCTCACAGGAGCAGGGTCGCAGGGTCGCTGCCCCTCCCGCCCCGGTTCTCCACAGGCCCGGAACGCGCACGGCGGCATTCCCCGAGGGGAACGCCGCCGTGGGTGTGACGCGGGGGACCTGCGGGTCAGGCCTTGCCGAGGATCCGGTTCATCTTGGTGCCGCAGACCGGGCAGGTGCCCTGGGCCATGCGGCGGCCGGACTCGCTGACCTTGACCTCGCCGTCGAAGTCGCGCTTCTCCTTGCACTTCACGCAGTAGCCGTTGTAGCTCTCCGCCACGGGGATCTCCTCGATCTCGGGGCCTCCCGGCTCGCACGCCGGGCGCCGTTGCGCGAGGACGCTACCCGGGTCCGGCGGCCACGACACGAACGGCAGCACGTCCGGCGGGCACATCGGCCCCTCGGCGGAGCCGTCGTCGCACTGCGTCACCCACAGCTGTGGACAGACCTGTGGACGCCATGGGGACGACCAGGCGTGTCGCTGTGCGTGGACCGGGGACGGGTGGGGGACGGGTCGCGCTCCGCAGCGCCCGCTGCCCGGTCGACCAGCGCGGACGCGCTCCACCGGGTGTGGACGGTCCACGTTCCGCGACCTCGTCACCGGCTGGAGCGGTGCTCGTGTCCACCGTCCGTGCGACGTGCACCCGAGAGGGTGTCCGTGCGCAGGCGCCACTCCCGTCCGGTGTCCTACGGTGCCCTTGTGCCCGCAACTCCTCCCGACGCCGCCGCTGTGCCCGGCCCGGCCGACGACGACGTCGTGGAGGTCCGGCGCAGCCCGCGCCGCCGGCGCACCGTGACCGCCTACCGCGAGATGGGGCGCACCGTCGTCCTGATCCCCGCGGCCTTCAGCCCGGCGGAGGAGCAGCGCTGGGTGGCCCAGATGGTGGCCAAGCTGCGCACCCGGGAGGAGCGGCGCAAGCGATCGCTGGGCGGGGACGCCGAGCTGCTCGCCCGTGCTCGGGCGCTGTCGGCCGCACACCTGGACGGGCTGGCCGAGCCGGCCGGCGTCCGGTGGGTGGAGAACCAGCACCGCAGGTGGGGCTCGTGCACCCCCGCCGACCGCACCATCCGGTTGTCCAGCCGGCTGCAGTCGATGCCGGAGTACGTCGTCGACTACGTGCTGGTCCACGAGCTGGTGCACCTGCTCGAGCCCAGTCACGACGAGCGCTTCTGGAGCCTGGTGGCGCGCTACCCCCGCGCGGAGCGCGCGCGGGGGTTCCTCGAGGGCGTCGAGCTGGCCGCGACGGCGGGTGCGGCGAGCCAGGAGCCTCCGGCCGACGTCGACTGACCGGTCAGTCCTCCTCGGGCGGCTGCTCCTCGGTGAGGGCCCGGAACTCGTCGTCCAGCCCCTGCCGGGCGACGAAGTCCAGCGGCTCGTCGAGGTCGTCCGACGTCGGGAGCAGGTCGGGGTGCGACCACAGCCGGTCGCGCTCGACGCTGCCGTGCTGCTGAGCCATGGCGCCCCACACCGTGGCGGCGTCCCGCAGCCGGCGCGGACGCAGCTGCAGCCCGACCAGCGTCGCGAAGGTCTGCTCGGCGGGGCCGCCCGAGGCCCGGCGGCGCCGCATCGTCTCGGCCAGGGCGGCGTGCCCGGGCAGGCGGTCGGCCGAGGCAGCGGCCACGACACTGTCGACCCACCCCTCGACCAGCGCCAGCAGCGTCTCCAGCCGGCGCAGGGCCATCTGCTGCTCCGGGGTCTCGGCCGGCTCCAGGACCCCCGAGCTCAGCAGCCGCTGGATGCTCTCCGGGTCGCTCGGGTCCAGCCCCTCACCGAGGCCGCCGGACATGGCCTCGGTGATGCCGCGCTCGATCGCCTCGCGGTCGATGGTGATGCCGCGGGCGTAGGCGTGCACGGCGTCCTGCAGCTGCTGACGCAGCCAGGGCACGTGCGCGAACAGGCGCTGCGAGGCGGCCTCGCGCAGCGCGACGAACAGCCGTACCTCGTCGGCCGGGCGGTCCAGGCCCTCGGCGAAGGAGGCGAGGTTCTGCGGCACGAGGACGCCGGTGCCGGCGGGGGCGAGCGGCAGCCCGACGTCGGTGCTGGTGAGGACCTCCTCCGCGAGCTTGCCCAGCGCCTGGCCGACCTGGGCACCGAACATGACGCCGCCCATGCGACCCATGATCCCGGCGATCGGGCCGAAGGACATCGCCGCCTCCTGGGGGAGGGCGCTGGTCATCGCCGCGACCACCCGCTCGGCCAGGGGGTCGATCAGCGCGCCCCACGCCGGCAGCGTCTGCTCGACCCACTCGACCCGCGACCACGCGGCCGTGCGCTCGATGCCCGACGGGAGCTCGGTGACCTGGTCCAGCCACAGGTCGGCCAGCCGCAGCGCCTCGGCCGCCGCCGAGCGCTCGGCGTCGGACGTCGGCTGGTGACCGGCGGCCAGGCCGCTGATCGCACCCTGGCGGGCGAGGTCCCAGTTGACCGGCCCGCCGGACCAGTTCATGAGCTTCTGCAGCTCGGCGAACAGCGGCATCTTGCCCAGCACGTCCTCGGGGGACCCGCCTCCGGCCATCCCGCCGAACAGCGCCCCCAGGCCGAACGGGTCGCCACCGCCCTGGTCGCCACCGCGTCCGGGTTCGCGGCGCTCGGGGTCGCGGTCGGGGAGGCCGAAGCCGAACGGCACGTCGCTCATGCATCCACGGTAGACGCCGGAGCCCCAGGTCATCCCGGAGTGCTGCGGCGCCGTCGGCACTCCGCCGCAGGCCCGTACGCTGGCCGGTCGTGACCCGTCGGATCGCCGTCCTCAGCGCCGGCGCCGTGCTGCTGCTCCTGTTCGGCGTCCTCGGCACCACGGTGCCGGTGCCCTACGTGGCCCAGGTGCCCGGCCCCACCTACAACACCCTCGGCGACATCGACGGCGAGCCGATCATCGCCGTCCAGGGGCGCGAGCGGAACCGGACCGAGGGCAACCTGAACCTCACGACGGTCGGGGTGAGCCGCGGTGGGCTGAGCCTGGTGCAGGCGGTGCAGGGCTGGTTCGACGACGAAGTGGTCGTGGTCCCCGAGGAGGCGGTGTACCCGCCGGACCGCAGCGAGGAGGAGACCCGCAAGGCCAACCGCGAGGCCTTCCTGACCTCCGAGCAGGCGGCGGAGAGCGTCGCGCTCGGCGAGCTGGGCTATCCGCAGAAGGTCGTCGTCCGGGGGCTCCCCGAGGGCTCCCCGTCCGCCGGCCGGCTCGAGGAGGGCGACGCCGTGGAGGCGGTGGCCGGCCGCCCCGTCCCCGACGCACAGGTGCTGAACGACGTGCTCGCCGACGTCCCTCCCGGCACCGAGGTGACCGTGGACTACACCCGTCTGGGCACGCCGGGGACGACCACCGTCACGACCCGGGCCGCGACGGACCGCGAGGGGTCGCTGCTCGGTATCTCCGTCCTGGACCAGCCCTCCGCCCCGTTCGACGTCGACATCCAGGTCGCCGACGTCGGCGGCCCGTCGGCCGGGCTCATGCTCACGCTGGGGATCCTCGACCTCGTCGGTGACGAGGACCTGACCGGCGGCAAGGTGATCGCCGGGACCGGCACCATCGATCTCGACGGCACCGTCGGCCCCATCGGGGGCATCACGCTCAAGATGGTCGCGGCCCGGGAGCTCGGGGCCGAGCTGTTCCTCGTCCCTGCGGACAACTGCGCCGAGGCGGTCGCGGCCCCCGATCCCGGCGTGCCGATGGCCCGCGTGGCCACCCTCGACGACGCGCTCGACGCCCTGGCCGACCTGCGCGCCGGGCGCACGCCGGCGGGCTGCTGACGACGCGCCCGGACCGGACGCGGCCCACGCGGCGCACCGGTCCTCCGGTGGGGGAAGCTGGGGCCGGCCGCACGGCCCGCCGGCGACGGCGGGCCCCCGGGAACCCCGCGCCGCTCGGTGCGTTGTCCTGGGAGGGCCGGGGGAGCACTCCGCCGTGCGCCCCTGGACCCTCGCGGTCGATCGTCGCGTGGCCGACCGGTCACGCCTGCAATTGAAGGAGACCGCTCGTGGCCATGCGGCCCCCCGTGCCGGTGCCGACGCTGTCGCGGCGCGCGAAGCTGGTCATCGGCGTCATCGCCGTGCTGCTCGTGCTGTTCACCGTGGTGGGCACCTTGACCAACGTCTACGTCGACTACCTCTGGTTCGACGAGACCGGCTTCACCAAGGTGTTCTGGACCGAGCTGCAGACGCGCGCGCTGCTGTTCGCCGTGGCCGGCGTCGCGACCGGTGGGCTGACGGCCCTGTCGATGTACCTGGCCTACCGGTTCCGTCCGGCGTTCCGGCCGATGTCGCTGGAGCAGCAGAACCTCGAGCGCTACCGGCAGTCGCTGGAGCCCCGCCGCGGCCTGGTGCTCACCGGCATCGCCGTGGTGCTGGGCCTGTTCGCCGGGTTCACGGCCCAGGCGAACTGGGAGACCTGGCTGTCGTTCCGCAACGCCACCGACTTCGGCCGGACCGACCGGCAGTTCGGCATCGACGTCTCGTTCTTCGTCTTCGACTACCCGTTCTACCGGCTGCTGCTCGGCTTCGGCTTCGCCATCGCGATCCTGGCGCTCATCGGTTCACTGCTCACGCACTACGTCTTCGGCGGCCTGCGCCTGCAGACGCCGGGGCAGAAGCTCACGGCGGCCGCGCGGGTGCAGCTGTCGGTGCTGGTCGGGGTGTTCGTCGCGCTGAAGTCGGTGGCCTACTGGCTGGACCGGTACGGGCTGGTCTACTCCGGCCGGGGCGGTGAGTTCACCGGCGCGAGCTACACCGACGTGAACGCCCTGCTGGTCTCCAAGACGATCCTGGTCTGGGTCGCGGGCGTCTGCGCGGTGGCGTTCCTCGCCAACATCGTGGTGCGCAACTTCCTGCTGCCGGCCATGGCGCTGGTCCTGCTCCTGGTCTCCAGCCTGGTGATCGGCGTCGCCTACCCCGCGATCGTCCAGCAGTTCGTGGTGAAGCCGAGCGCCAACGAGAAGGAGGCGCCCTACATCGAGCGGGCGATCGCCTCGACCCGCGAGGCCTACGACCTCGAGGACATCGACTACGTCGAGTACGCCCGCGAGACCGGCGACTCGGTCGACCCGGCGAAGGCGCGGGAGCAGATCCAGGAGAGCGCCGGGACGATCGAGAACGCCCGCCTGCTGGACCCGAACGTCCTGTCGGGCACGTTCACCGCGCGCCAGCAGATCCGCAACGTCTACGGCTTCCCGGACAAGCTGGACATCGACCGCTACACGCTGCCCGACCTCGACACCGGTGAGATGCGGACGCAGGACTACGTGGTCGCCGCGCGCGAGCTCAACAGCTCGGAGCTGTCGGAGAACCAGGCGAGCTGGATCAACCGGCACACCGTCTACACCCACGGCAACGGGTTCGTGGCAGCGCCGGCCAACGAGATCATCTCGGTGCGCGAGGGTGGCGTCCCCGACTTCACCACCCGCGACCTGCCCACCCGCGGCAACATCCCCGTCGAGCAGGGCCGCATCTACTACGGCGAGCTCATCAACGACCAGGGGCAGGACGTCTACTCGGTCGTCGGGGCGCCCGAGGGCAGCGCGCCGCGGGAGTTCGACCGCCCCGAGGACGACAACGCCGACGACGGGCAGATCAAGAACACCTACGACGGCGAGGGTGGTGTCTCGGTCGGCAGCTTCTTCCGGCAGCTGACGTTCGCCATCTACTACCGGGAGCGGAACTTCATCCTCTCCAGCGCCGTGAACGACGCGTCCAAGGTGCTCTACGTCCGCGACCCGCGGGACCGCGTGGAGAAGGCCGCTCCGTTCCTCGAGGTCGACGGCGACCCCTATCCGGCGGTCGTCGACGGTCGGGTGACGTGGATCCTCGACGGCTACACGACGTCGGACTCCTACCCCTACGCCGAGCAGCGGACGCTCGGCGAGGTCGCCGCGGACGCCCTGACCGGGACCGGCACGACCGCCCTGCCGGACGAGACGTTCAACTACATCCGGAACTCGGTCAAGGCCACCGTGGACGCCTACGACGGGACCGTCACGCTCTACGCCTGGGACGACGAGGACCCCGTGCTGAAGACCTTCATGAAGGCCTTCCCCGGGGTCGTGCAGCCGCGCAGCGAGATGTCCGACGAGCTGGTCAGCCACGTGCGCTACCCGGAGGACCTGTTCAAGGTGCAGCGGGACATCCTGACCCGCTACCACGTGGACGACCCGCAGGACTTCTACAACAGCAACGACCGCTGGGCGGTGCCGGACGACCCGACGCGGGGTGGTCAGGCGGAGGCCCAGCCGCCGTACTACATCCTGGCGCAGCGGCCCGGCGAGACGGAGACGACGTTCCAGCTGACGAGCGCGCTCAACGCGTTCAACCGGCAGAACCTCTCGTCGTTCGTCTCGGCGTCCAGCGATCCGGAGTCCTACGGCAAGCTGCAGGTGCTGCGGCTGCCGGGCAACACGCCGTTCAAGGGGCCCCAGCAGGTCCAGCAGTCGTTCAACACCGACGACGACGTCGCGCGGGACCTGACGTTGTTCCGGAGCGCGGACTCCAAGCCGGTGTTCGGCAACCTGCTGACCCTGCCCATCGGCAGCAACGGGCTGCTCTACGTGGAGCCGCTGTACGTGCAGGGGACGGGGACGAACCCCTTCCCCCTGCTGCGGAAGGTGCTGGTCAACTACGGCGACCGGGTCGGGTACGCCGACACGCTCAAGGAGGCGCTGGACCAGGTGTTCGGCGACGGCGCGGGCGACGCCGCGACCGACAGCGGGAGCCAGGGCACGACGCCGACCCCGGCACCCACCTCACCCTCGCCGTCGCCGGAACCCACCCCTCCGCCGACCGACGGCGGAGGAGGCTCCACTCCCGAGCGCGATGCCGCGGTCGCGGAGATGAACGCCGCGCTCACCCGGCTGGCCGACGCGCAGCGCTCCGGCGACTTCGCCGCGCAGGGGCAGGCGCTGGCCGACCTGCAGCGCGCGGTGGAGGCCTACCAGCGCACCCAGCAGCCCGGCGGCGACGGCGGCTGATCGCCGGGCCGGGACCGGCGGTCCGCCCTCGGGCGGACCGCCGCCCCGGCTCCTGGTAGGCTCGCCCTACCGACGCGGGGTGGAGCAGCTCGGTAGCTCGCTGGGCTCATAACCCAGAGGTCGCAGGTTCGAATCCTGTCCCCGCTACCACCACGAAGGCCCGGTCACCACGGTGACCGGGCCTTCGTCGTGTCTCGGGGTGCTCGTCAGACGGTGGTCAGTCGCTCGTCGTGGCCGTCCCAGGTGGGGGAGGCGCTCCAGTCGCGCGACCAGGCGTCGGCCTGCCGCACGGCTTCCGGGCGCCGGTACGGCGTCGGCCGGGGCCGTGCGACCGCGACGGCGGGGGCGGCCACGCGCGCGGGCAGGACCGGAACGGGTGGAGCGGTGACGTGGGCCGGCTTGTGCGGCCGGCTGCTCAGCCCGGTGAAGTGGTTGTTGGGGCGCGTCCGGTCGTCGTCCTCGAGGGGAGCGGCGCCGACGACCCGAGCAGGGGCGGCCGGATAGGGCTCGCGCCGCGGCGGGTGGGCCGGGTCGGGCAGGCGGAGCTCGGAGAGGTCCTTCCACGTCGAGTGGCGCAAGCCGTCGACGGTGCAGCGCACGCGGGCGGAGACGCGCCCGTCCTCGGTGTGCCGCCAGCCCAGCAGCTCGCCGGAGTACCAGATCCCGCGGTGGTGGATCTCCACCGGCTGCGGGTCACCGACGAAGGCGCTCGTCGTCATGTCCCCCACCACGAGCCGGACTGTAGGCGCGGGGGAGGGGCCTCCCGGGAAGGCGCGCACGTCTCCTGAGGCAGGTGTGACGGGGCTGCCGCACGGTCCCCACGAGGACCGGCACCGGACGCTCAGCGCACCCGACCGTTCAGGACCTCTGCGGCCAGATCGGCGTCGGCGTCCGTGTTGGGCAGGTGGAAGGCCAGCCGGAGGCGCCCGGCCCGCATCCCGGCCACGACGCCGGCGGCCGCCAGGGCCTCGGCCGTGCCGGGCGGCACCTCCGCGCTCACGATCGCCGAGTTCCCCGGCGGCAGCCCGACGGCGGCGCGGAACCGGTTCGCCAGCCCGACGGCGTGGGCGTGCAGCTGCTCGCGGCCGACCTGCTGGAGCAGTTCCAGCGCCGGGGCCTGCCCGACCCAGCTCAGCCACGCCGGGGAGAGGTCGAACCGCCGCGCGTCGGGCGCCAGGCGGAGCGGGGAGCCGTAGATGCTGGTCCACGGGTCGGCCCCCGCGTACCAGCCCGCGGAGTGGGGGACCACGCGGTCGAGCGCCTCGGGCCGCACGGTGGCGAAGCTGGTGCCGCGAGGACCCAGCAGCCACTTGTAGCCGCCGCCGGTGGTGTAGGTGAAGCGGCCGGCGTCCACGGGCAGCCAGCCCACGGCCTGGGTGGTGTCGAGCAGGACCTCGGTGCCCGTCGTGGCGGTCGCGGCGGCGAGGGCGTCGAGGTCGGCGAGCCGGCCGTCGGCGGACTGCACGGCGGAGACGGCGACGAGCGTCGTGCGCGGGGTGACCGCGTCAGCCAGCGCCTCCAGGGGGACCTCCCGGACCCGCACGCCGCGGGAGACCTGGGCGAGGAACGGGAAGAGCACGCTGGTGAACTCGCCCGACGCCGTCAGCACCTCGCTCCGGTCGGGGAGGCTCGCGGCCACCAGCCCCGCGAACGCGCTGACCGTGCTGCCGACGGCCACGGCCGCAGCCGACACGCCGACGAGGTCGGCGTACCGGGCTCGCGCGGTGGTGACGGCGGCGTCGTAACCGGGGGCGTGCGCCCGTCCGGCCTGCCAGGTGGCGAGAGCGTCGCGCACGGCGGTCACCGTGCGGCGGGGCGGCAGCCCCAGGGCCGCGGTGTCCAGGTACGTCGTCTCGGCCGCGAACTCCGCCCGTGCGGTCCGGAGGTCGATCGATGCCGGGGGAGCCGGGTGGTCGTCAAGCACGGTGCTCCGCTCGGTCGGGGTGGGTGGTACAGTGGTTCTACCGACGCGGGGTGGAGCAGCTCGGTAGCTCGCTGGGCTCATAACCCAGAGGTCGCAGGTTCGAATCCTGTCCCCGCTACCACCACGAAGGCCCGGTCACCACGGTGACCGGGCCTTCGTCGTTCCTGAGTCGGCTCATCGCGTGCATCCTGCAACCTTTTTCGGCACGTCATGGCCCTGTGTGTTGTGCGTCACCGCGTTCGGCTCCTAACGTGCGAGGACGTCCGATCGCAGGGGAGTGGCCAGGTGTCCATCGACGCAGCACCCACGCAGGGAACCGTTCCGCAGCCACGGCAAGCAGGGGCCGGGGACCTCGGCATCGACCTGTCCGACCGGGACTTCTGGCTCTGCCCGCCGGCCGAGCGGCACGCCGTGTTCGACCGGTTGCGCGCCCAGCGCCCGCTCGCGTTCTTCACCGAGCCGGAGATCCCCAACATGCCGAGCGGCCCGGGCTACCACGCCGTCACCCGGTACGCCGACCTCGAGGCGATCAGCTCCCAGCCCTCGCTCTTCTGCTCCGGGAACGGCGCGGTGTCCATCCAGGACATCCCGGCGGACCTGAACGAGTTCTACGGCTCGCTGATCAGCATGGACGATCCGCGGCACGCGCGTATCCGGCGCATCGTGTCCAAGACCTTCACGCCGCGGATGCTCGAGCAGGTCGTCGGCTCCGTCGAGCTCGTCGTCGACGACGTCCTGGCGGCGGCCCGGCAGAAGGCAGCCGACGGCGACGGGACGATCGACGTCGTCGCCGACATCGCCGCCCCGATCCCGCTGCGGGTCATCTGCGACATGATGGGCATCCCGGCCGAGGACCGGGCGATGGTGCTGGCCAAGTCCAACGTGATCCTCTCCGGGGGCGACCCGGAGCTCGTCGAGGACGAGGAGGACCCGCTCACCGGGCTGCTCATGGCCGGCATCGAGCTGGCCGGGCTGATGGAGCGGCTGGCCGCGGACCGCGTGGCCAACCCCCGGGACGACCTGACGACCGCGCTGGTCACGACCGAGGTCGACGGCGAGAAGCTCAGCCACCAGGAGATCGCGTCGTTCTTCATCCTGCTGCTCGTGGCCGGCAACGAGACCACTCGCAACGCCATCTCCCAGGGCCTGCTGGTCCTCCAGGAGCACCCGGAGCAGCGCGCGCGCTGGGTGGCCGAGCCGGAGCTCACCCGCACCGCGGTCGAGGAGATCGTGCGCTGGACCAGCCCGATCACCTGGATGCGCCGCACCGCCACCCAGGACACCGAGCTGAACGGCTACCCGGTCCGGGCCGGCGACAAGTTCCTGCTCTTCTACGCGGCCGCCAACCGCGACCCCGAGGTGTTCGCCGACCCGCACCGGTTCGACCTGGCCCGTGACCCCAACCCGCACGTCGGCTTCGGCTCGAAGGGGCCGCACTTCTGCCTCGGGGCGCACCTGGCCCGCCGCGAGCTGGCGGTCACCTTCCGCAAGATCTTCGAGCAGCTGCCCGACCTGGAGATCACCGGACCGCCGGCGCGGCTGCGGTCGTCCTTCGTCAACGGCCTCAAGCGGCTGCCCGCCCGTCTCGGGGGCGCCGCGTGAGCCGGATCGCGCTGGACGGCGAGCGGTGCGTCGGCTCGGGAGCGTGCGAGTCGCTCGCCCCGGACTTCTTCGAGGTCGGGGACGACGGCGTGGTGACCGTGCTCCGGTCGGAGCCGGCTGACGACGAGCTGCGCGACGTGGAGGCCGCGGTGCGCACCTGCCCGACCCGGGCGCTGGACCTGGTGTCGGAACAGCCGGCGACCGCGGCCGGTTGACCCGGGACATGGAGACCACCGTCATCGACGTGCCCGAGTCCGACCGGTTCGAGATCCGCGACGGCGACCGCGTCCTGGGTCTGGCCGCCTACCAGCGTCGCGGCGACACCGTCGTCTTCACCCACACCGAGGTCGACCCCGACGCCGGCCAGTCCGGGCTGGGCAGCACCCTGGTGCGCGCCGCCCTCGACGAGGTGCGGTCGAAGGGCGGGAAGGTCGTACCCAGCTGCTCGTTCGTCGCCGGCTGGATCGAGCGGCACCCCGACTACGCCGACCTGGTCGCCGACCGCGACCGGTAGGGCATGAGCGACGGGGCGCCGACGGGCTGGTCGGCGCCCCGTTCTCGTCAGAGGACCTTCGAGCCGTACATCTCGCCGAGGGGGTCGGCGATGAGCTCGATGCGCGCGCCGTCGGGGTCGCGGAAGTACACCGAGACGCCGCTGTGCACCTCGTGCTCCACGCCGGCCTCGGTGAGCCGGCGCACCAGCTCCTCCCACTTCTCCGGGTCGACGCTGATGGCCATGTGGTGCAGACCGCCGAGCACCTCGGCGTACTGGCCGACGTCCAGGCCGGGGAAGTCGAAGAAGGCGAGCAGGTTGCCGTTGCCGATGTCGAAGAAGAAGTGCGAGGAACCGGGGTAGTCGCGGTTCTCGATCAGCTCGGTCAGCGGGAAGCCGAGCACGTCCTGGTAGAAGCGCACGGTGCGCTCCACGTCGCTGCTGATCAGCGCGGTGTGGTGCAGGCCGCGGGCGGTCGATGCGGGGCGCTGACCGGCCGGGCGCAGGTGCGCGTCGCGGATGCGGGCGCGCGCGGTCTCGAGCGCGTCCAGGTCTCGGGTGCTCTCGGTGGTGCTCACGCGGGGTTCCTCCTCGATGTGGCGTCCGACCGGCTCAACCGCGCACCACGCCGAGTCGTTCCCGCGCGGGGCCGTAGCCTGCCCACGACCGCCCGAACCCAGGAGGACAGAACGTGATCGAGCTCCGCACCCCCGGCGAGCTGGACGCCATGCGGGCCGCCGGAGCGGTGGTCGCCGACATGCTCGCGGCGGTGCGCGCTGCGGCGGTCCCGGGCGCCCGGCTGACCCAGCTCGACGCCGTGGCCCGCGACGTCCTCTCCGACGCCGGCGCCACCTCGCCCTTCCTCGGGTACGCGCCCCTGCCGACGACGCCGCCCTTCCCGGGCGTGGTCTGCCTGTCGGTCAACGACGTCGCCCTGCACGGCATCCCCACCCCGGAGACGCTGCTCGACGGCGACCTGCTCAGCGTCGACGCCGGCGCGACCCTGGACGGCTGGGTCGGCGACAGCGCGATCACCTTCGCGGTCGGCACCCCCCGCCCCGAGGACCTCGATCTCATCGCCACCACCGAGCGGGCGCTGGAGGCGGGGATCGCCGCGGCCGTCGTCGGCAACCGGGTCGGCGACATCTCCGCGGCGATCGGTGCGGTCGGGCGGGCCGGCGGGGTCGGCATCAACACCGACCAGGGCGGCCACGGGGTCGGCCGGACCATGCACGAGGCGCCGTCGGTGCCGAACGAGGGGCGCCCCGGCCGGGGGGTCCCGCTGCGCCCCGGCCTGGTCATCGCCATCGAGCCGTGGTTCCTGGCCGGCGGCTCGGACGACTACACGGTGGATGCGGACGGCTGGACGCTGCGCAGCGCGGACGGCAGCCGCGCCGCGCACGTCGAGCACACGGTCGCCGTGACCGAGGACGGTCCGCGCATCCTCACCGCAGCCCGGGGCTAGCCCAGCGCCTGCTCGAGGTCGGCCAGGAGGTCGTCGACGTCCTCGATGCCGACCGAGAGGCGCACCAGGTCGGCGGGCACCTCCAGCGGCGAGCCCGCGGCGCTGGCGTGGGTCATCCGGCCCGGGTGCTCGATGAGCGACTCCACGCCACCGAGGGACTCGGCCAGGGTGAACAGCCGGGTCCGCTCGCACACCTTCAGCGCCGCGTCCTCGCCGTTGCGGAGCCGGAAGGAGATCATCCCGCCGAAGCCGGACATCTGCTTCGCCGCGACCTCGTGGCCCGGGTGGTCGGGCAGGCCGGGGTAGAGGACGGCGGACACCTCGGGCCGGCCGACGAGGAACTCCGCGACGCGTGCGGCGTTCGCGCAGTGCCGGTCCATGCGCACACCCAGGGTCTTCAGGCTGCGCAGCACCATCCACGCGTCGAACGGGCCGGCGACCGCGCCCATCGCGTTGTGGTTGTAGGCCAGCTTCTCGCCGAGCGCGGCGTCCCGGGTGATCAGCGCACCCCCGACGACGTCGGAGTGGCCGCCCAGGTATTTCGTCGTCGAGTGCACGACGACGTCCGCCCCGAGGGTCAGCGGCCGCTGCAGGTAGGGCGAGGCGAACGTGTTGTCGACGACGAGCAGCGCGCCGGCCTCGTGCGCGATGGCCGCCGTCGCCTCGATGTCGGTGATGTTGAGCAGCGGGTTGCTGGGCGTCTCGCACCAGACCACGCGCGTGGTGGGCCGGATCGCCGCGCGCAGCGCCTCGGGGTCGGCGAGGTCGACCGGCGTGTGGTCCAGGCCCCACTCCGAGAGCACCCGCGAGATCAGCCGGAACGTGCCGCCGTACGCGTCACCGCCCAGGACGACGTGGTCGCCGGACCGGCAGACGGTGCGCAGCAGCGTGTCCTCGGCGGCCAGGCCCGAGGCGAACGCCAGCGCCGTCGTGCCCTCCTCGAGCGCGGCGAGCGCCGCGTGCAGCGTGTCCCGGGTGGGGTTGCCGCTGCGGCTGTACTCGTAGCCGCCGCGCAGCCCGCCGACGCCGTCCTGCTTGTAGGTCGTCGTGAGGTGCAGCGGGGGGATGACCGCGCCGGTCGCCGGGTCGGGGTCCTGGCCCGCGTGGATCGCGCGGGTGTTGAAGCCGGTCATGATCCGACCGTAGGCGTCAGCCCCGCAGACGTCAGACCAGCGAGGTGCCCCAGCACGTCCTGCCGGGTGACCACGCCGGCCGGCTTGCCGTCGACGTGCACCAGCAGCGCGTCGGCGTGCCCCAGCTCGTGCACCGCGGCGGTCACCGGCTCGCCGGAGCCGATGATCGGCAGCGGGGGCGACATGTGCTTCTCCACCCGGTCCGACAGGGTCGCCCGACCGGCGAACACGGCGTCGAGCAGCGTCTTCTCGTCCACAGAGCCGACGACCTCGCCGGCGGTCACCGGGGGCTCGGCCCGCACCACCGGGAGCTGGCTGACCCCGTACTCCCGGAGGATGTCGATCGCGTCGCGGACGGTCTCGTTCGGGTGCGTGTGCACCAGCGGCGGGGTCTCGCCGGACTTGTCCAGGAGCTCGCCGACGGTCGTGCCCGACGTCGCCTCGAGAAAGCCGTAGTCGGCCATCCAGGTGTCGTTGAAGATCTTGTTCAGGTAGCCGCGGCCGCCGTCGGGGAGCAGCACCACGAGGACGTCGTCCTTCGTGAGGCGCTCGGCCACGCGCAGCGCCGCGGCCACCGCCATGCCGCAGGAGCCGCCGACCAGCAGCCCCTCCTCGCGGGCCAGCCGGCGGGTCATGGCGAAGGAGTCGCCGTCGGAGACCGCGACGATCTCGTCGGCGACCTCCTGGTCGTAGGTCGAGGGCCAGAAGTCCTCGCCGACGCCCTCGACCAGGTAGGGGCGGCCGGTGCCGCCGGAGTAGACCGAGCCCTCCGGGTCGGCGCCGATCACCTGCACCCGCCCGCCGGACTGCTCCTTGAGGTAGCGCCCGACGCCGCTGATCGTGCCGCCGGTGCCCGCGCCGGTGACGAAGTGCGTGATCCGCCCCTCGGTCTGCGCCCAGATCTCCGGTCCCGTCGTCTCGTAGTGCGAGCGCGGGTTGTTCTGGTTCGAGTACTGGTCGGGCTTCCACGCGCCGGGCGTCTCGCGCGCCAGGCGGTCGGACACCGAGTAGTAGGACCGGGGGTCGGAGGGGTCGACGGCGGTCGGGCAGACGACGACCTCGGCGCCGTAGGCCTTGAGCACGTTGATCTTCTCCTGCCCGACCTTGTCCGGGCACACGAAGATGCACTGGTAGCCGCGCTGCTGGGCGACCAGCGCCAGACCGATGCCGGTGTTGCCGCTGGTCGGCTCCACGATGGTGCCGCCGGGCCTCAGCTCACCGCTGGCCTCGGCCGCGTCGACCATCCGCACCGCGATCCGGTCCTTCACCGAGCCGCCCGGGTTGAAGTACTCGACCTTGGCCAGCACCAGGGGGGCGTCGGGACCCAGGTCGCGGGTCACGGAGGTGAGCCGGACCAGCGGGGTGTTGCCGACGAGTTCGATGACGTTCTCGGAGTACTGCACGGGGTCCATCCCACCAGACCACGCGGTGGCGGCGCGCGGAACCGAGCGACGAGGATGCGGCCATGACCTCTCCCGTCGGTACCCGGACACTCGGCGGCCTGACCGTCTCGACCCTCGGCCTCGGCTGCATGGGCATGAGCCAGAGCTACGGCGCGGCCGACCGGAGCGAGTCCCTCGCCACCATCCACCGGGCGCTCGACCTCGGCGTGACGTTCCTCGACACCTCCGACGTCTACGGCGACGGGCACAACGAGGAACTCGTCGGCGAGGCTCTCGCCGGCCGCCGCCACGAGGTGCAGCTGGCCACGAAGTTCTCGCTGTCGCGCACCCCCGACGGCGGCATGCGGATCGACGGCCGCCCGGAGAACGTGCGCGCCTGCGCCGAGGCCAGCCTGCGCCGGTTGAAGGTCGAGGTCATCGACCTCTACTACCAGCACCGGGTCGACCGGCGGGTGCCGATCGAGGACACGGTCGGCGCGATGGCCGAGCTCGTCCGGGAGGGCAAGGTCCGCTACCTCGGTCTGTCGGAGGCCAGCGCCGCCTCCATCCGGCGCGCGGTCGCGGTGCACCCGATCGCCGCCCTGCAGAGCGAGTGGTCGCTGTGGACCCGCGACCTGGAGGACGAGGTCCTCGGGGTGGCCCGGGAGCACGGGATCGGCATCGTGCCGTTCAGCCCGCTCGGCCGCGGCTTCCTCACCGGGGCGATCACCAGCCCGGCCGACTTCGGCCCCGACGACTTCCGGCGTGACCACCCGCGGTTCGTCGGGGAGGCGTTCCAGGCCAACCTCCGCCTGGTCGACGCGGTGCGTGCGCTGGCCGAGGAGAAGGGGTGCTCGGCCGGGCAGCTGGCGCTCGCCTGGGTGCTGGCGCAGGGCGAGGACGTCGTGCCCATCCCCGGGACCAAGCGGCGCAGCTACCTGGAGGAGAACGTCGCGGCCGCCGCGGTCGAGCTCTCGGCCGAGGACCTGCGGCGGCTGGACGAGATCGCCCCGACCACCGAGGGCAGCCGCTACCCCGACGCCGGCTACACCTACGGCGACAGCCCCGAGCGGTGAGCCGGGAGGTCGTCCTCGGCGCCGACCTCGGCACCAGCGGGCTGAAGCTGGTCGCCCTCGACGAGTCCGGTGCGGTCGT
This sequence comes from Blastococcus sp. TF02-8, assembly GCF_003319175.1. Taxonomy (GTDB): domain Bacteria; phylum Actinomycetota; class Actinomycetes; order Mycobacteriales; family Geodermatophilaceae; genus Blastococcus. Next base: position 135,294 of record NZ_QOHK01000003.1, read on the forward strand.
CGCCGAGGCGGAGGCCGCTTACGAGTACCGGCGTCCGGCTCCCGACCGCGCGGAGATCGACGTCGCCGTGTGGCGGTCGGCCTTCGACTCGGCACTCGCCGAGCTGGGTGTCGTGCGGGTCCGGGCCCTCGGGCTGTCGGGGCAGATGCACGGCGCCGTCCTGGTCGACGACGCCGGCCGAGCGCTGCGCCCGGCCCTGCTGTGGCCGGACTCCCGCGCGACGGCGGAGCTCGAGCACTGGCGGGCGATGCCGGCCGCCGACCGCGCGGCGCTGGCCAACCCGCTCGTCCCCGGCATGACCGGCCCGATGCTGGCGTGGCTCGCCGCGCACGAGCCGGCCCTGGTCGAACGCGCCGCCGCCGTCCTGCTGCCGAAGGACGCCTTCCGGACGGCGCTGGCGCCGGACGGCCCGCTGGTCACCGACCGCAGCGACGCCTCGGCCACGCTGCTGTGGGACGTCGTCGCCGACGGCTGGTCCACCGCGGCGCCCGTCCCGGCGGAGCTGCTGCCCGCCGTCCGGCCGTCGCAGCAGGTGGTCGCGACGGCGGCGCTGCCCATGGGAGAGGTGCCGGTCGTGGTGGGCGGGGCGGACACCCCGCTGGCCCTCCTCGCGGCCGGCGCGAGCGGTGGGCTGCAGGTGAACCTCGGGACCGGTGCGCAGGTGCTGCGTCTCGGATGGGTGCCGGCGCCGGCCGACGACCCGGTGGTGCACGGGTACGCCGACACCCGGGGCGGCTGGTACGCGATGGCGGCGCTGCGCAACGGCGGCTCGGCGTGGGCCTGGGTGTGCGGCGTGCTCGGGCTGACCTGGCCGGAGCTGTTCGCGGCGGCGGAGTCGGTCCCGGACGCGGGGGGTGCGGTGTTCCGGCCGTTCCTCACCGGTGAGCGCGGGGGTGTGGCCGGCCCCGACGACCGCGGGGGGTGGGACGGGCTCGGTGCGGGGACCACGCGGGCCCACCTCGCCCGGGCCGCCGTCGAAGGCGTGGTCGACGCGGTCGGCGCGGCCGCCGCCCTGATCGGCGGGCCGGACGACGGGGCGCCGGTGGTCCTCACCGGCGGGGGCGCGCGCTCGCCCCTGGTGCAGCAGCTGCTGGCGGACACGCTGCAGCGCCCGGTGCGCGCTCTCTCGCTGCGCAGCGCGTCGGCGGTCGGCGCGGCCCTGGTGGCCGCTGCGGGCACCGGCACGGAGCTCGTCCCGCAACGGGCTTCCGGTCCGCTCGTGACGCCCCGTCGCTGAGCGACCGCATGGAACCCGGCGCGCGCGGGCACCGTTGACCGATCAGCGGGGCCGACCACGGTCCCGGCGACGGAGAGGAGGCGCGCTTCCCATGGCGTCGTTGTTCAGCAAGGTGGCCCAGTTCGCGAACAGCCCGAAGGGCAAGCAGGCGATCCAGCAGGCCACCGCGAAGGCGCAGGAGCTGGCCAAGGACCCGCGGACGCGGGCGAAGATCGACGACGTGCGCCGTCGCTTCCAGGGTGGCGGACGCGGAACCGGAGCCGGCCCCACCCGCTGACCGTCAGGCGACGGGCGTGGGACGGCTCGGCGGGCGGAGCAGTCCCAGCGCGGCGTCGTGCAGCCTGCCGTTGGTGGCCAGCGCGCTGCCACCCGCCGGGCCGGGGACGCCGGTGACGTCGGTGAACCGGCCGCCGGCCTCGCGCACGATGACGTCGAGGGCGGCGAGGTCCCACAGCGAGACCTCCGGCTCGCAGGCGATGTCGACGGCGCCCTCGGCCAGCAGCACGTAGCTCCAGAAGTCGCCGTACGCGCGGGTGCGCCACACCGAGCGGGTGAGGTCGAGGAAGCCGTCGAGCCCGCCGCGCTCCTCCCAGCCGGAGAGGCTGGAGTAGCTGAGGCTGGCGTCCTCCAGGGCGCCGACCTCGGACACCCGGCAGCGGCTGGCCGACTCCAGCCGTCGTCCGGTCCAGGCGCCGACGTCCTTGGCCGCCCACCACCGACGGTTGAGCGCGGGCGCCGAGACCAGCCCGACGACCGGCTCGTCCCCGTCGACGAGGGCGATCAGCGTCGCCCACACGGGCACACCCCGGACGAAGTTCTTCGTGCCGTCGATCGGGTCGAGGATCCAGCGCCGCGACCCGTGGCCGGTGGTCCCGAACTCCTCGCCCATCACCGCGTCGCGGGTCCGCGCGCGGCTCAGCGTGATGCGCAGCTGCTCCTCGACGGCGCGGTCGGCGTCGGTGACCGGGGTCAGATCCGGCTTGGTGTCGACCGTCAGGTCCTGGGCCTTGAAGCGGTCCATGCTGATCGAGTCGGCCTGGTCGGCCAGCACGTGTGCCAGCCGCATGTCCTCTGAGAAGCCCCGCCCCGACGTCATGGGCACCCAACCTAGCGGTGCGCGGGCCGGAGCCGGGGGACGTGGGGCGGCGATACCGTCGCAGACGTGGACGCGGCGACGATCGCAGGGCTGCTGGCCGACCCCGTACGGCTCAAGGTCGTCGCGGCGCTCGCGCTCGGTGCGGCCACCATCGAGGAGGTCGCGGCCGCCTCCGGGCTCGGGCTCAAGGACGTCGCCCTCGCCGCGCGCCGCCTGGCCCGGGCCGGTCTGGTGCACCGCGACGGTCATGCCCTGGCGCTGCACACCGAACGGTTCGGTGCGGCCGCCCGCGCCGCCGCCGAGGCAGCGCCGGCGCCCGAGCCCCTGTCGGACGACCCGGCGGAGGACGCCGTCCTGTCCGCGTTCGTCCGCAAAGGCCGGCTCACCTCGATCCCCGCGCAGCGCGGCAAGCGGCTGGTCGTGCTCGATCACCTCGTGCGGGTCTTCGAACCCGGCGTCCGCTACCCGGAGCGCGAGGTCAACGCACTGCTGGCCGTCTGGCACCCCGACGTCGCCGCGCTGCGCCGGTACCTGGTCGACGAGGGCTTCCTGACCCGCGAGGCCGGCGTCTACTGGCGCAGCGGCGGCTACGTCGACGTGACTTGATGGAACGGCCCCGTCCAGAGGCTCGCGCCGAGCGGAACGAGGCGTGAGGGGGACGGGGTCCTTCTAGTAGCCGGGGCCGACCTGGCCGACCGCGGCGAGCAGCACCCGCAGCGCGTCGAGCTGGTCCCGCCGGTGCGGCGGTCCCTGCGCGGCCCAGGCGTCCAGGGCGCAGTCGGGGTCCTCGGCGGTGTGACCGCACCCGGGCGGGCACTCGGTGGCGGCCTCGGCGAGGTCCTCGAAGGCCACCAGGACGTCGTCGGCCGTGACGTGCGCCAGTCCGAAGGACCGGATGCCCGGCGTGTCGATGACCGTGCCGCCGCCGGGGAGGTCGAACAGCACTGCTGAGGACGACGTGTGCCGGCCCTTGCCGATCTTGCTGACGTCACCGGTCGCCCGCAGGGCGTCGGGCACCAGCCGGTTCACCAGGGTCGACTTGCCGACACCGGACTGGCCGACGAAGACGCTCATCCGGTCGCGGATGCGGCCCAGCAGGTCGTCCAGCGGGAGCTCGCGGGACATCGGCACCGCGTCCAGTCCCAGCCCCGCGTAGCGGTCGAGCAACGGCTGCGCCGATGCCAGGTCGGTCTTGGTCAGGCACAGCAGCGGCTCGAGGCCGCCGGCATAGGCCGCGACCAGGCAGCGGTCGAGGAAGCCCAGCGCGGGGTCGGGGTCGGTGACCGCGGTGACGATGACCAGCAGGTCGGCGTTGGCGACGACGACCCGCTCGGTCGGGTCGGTGTCGTCGGCGGTGCGGCGCAGCGACGTCGTCCGCTCCTCGATGACGACGATGCGGGCCAGGGTGTCGGGCCGGCCGCTGGTGTCGCCGACCAGCCGCACCCGGTCGCCGACCACCACGCCGTGCCGCCCGAGCTCGCGGGCCCGCATGGCCGTGACGTCGACCGCCCCGTCGGGGCCCTCGACGCGGACCGTCATGCGCCCGCGGTCCACCGCGACGACCAGCCCGGGGACGGCGTCCTCGTGGGCAGGGCGGGTCCGGGTGCGCGGACGGGACCCACGGCGGTTGGGGCGGACCCGGATGTCGTCCTCGTCGACCCGGTGGCCGCGGCGGTTGGTGCTCAGCGGGAGGCCCCGATCGGCTCGCCCAGGAGGCCGGCCCACCGCTCGCGGAAATCGGGCAGGGTCTTCGTGACCGCGCCCGCATCGGCGACGGTGACCCCGTCGATGACGAGCCCCAGCACGGCGGCGGCCATCACCATGCGGTGGTCGGCGTAGGAGTCCAGCCGCGCCGGGCGCCCCGGACCGGGTTCGATCTCCAGGCCGTCGGGCAGCTGGCGCACCCGCGCACCCACGGCCGTCAGCACCTCGTCGAGCGCCTGCAGCCGGTCGGTCTCGTGGCCGCGCAGGTGGGCGATCCCGGTGAGCCGGGACGGTCCGTCGGCCAGGGCGCAGAGCGCGGCGAGCACCGGGGTGAGCTCGCCGACCTCGCCCAGGTCGGCGACCAGCGGGCGGACGACGTCGCCGCCGGTGACCCGCAGCCCGCCGTCAGGGGTCCGCTCGACCGTCGCGCCCATCTCGGCCAGCAGGCGGTCCAGCTGCGCCCCGGGCTGGGTGGTCACCTCCGGCCAGTCGCGCACCGTGACCCGTCCGCCGGTCGCCAGCGCCGCCGCGAGGAAGGGGGCGGCGTTGGAGAGGTCGGGCTCGATGACGCGGTCCAGCGCGGCGATCGGGCCGGGGGAGACCCGCCACCCGAGGTCGGTGGCGCTCACGTCGACGCCGTGCTCGCGCAGCGTCGTCACCGTCATCTCGACGTGCGGCATCGACGGGACCCCGCCGGCCAGGGCCAGGTCGACGCCCTCGTCGAACCGCGCCGCGGCCAGCAGCAGGCCGGAGACGATCTGCGAGGACTCGCTCGCGTCGACCGTCACCGGGCCACCGCGCACCCGGCCGGTGCCGCGCACGGTGAAGGGGGCCCGCCCGCGGCCGTCGTCGTCCACCCCTGCACCGAGGTCGCGGAGCGCGGCGATCAGGCCGCCGTTCGGCCGTTCGTGCAGCCGCGGGTCGCCGTCGATGGTGACGTCCCCGTCGGCGAGCGCAGCGACCGGCGGCAGGAACCGCAGGATCGTCCCGGCCAGCCCGGCGTCGACGGTCACCGGGCCACGGAACCGGCCCGGGGTGACCAGCCAGTCCTCGCCGTCGTCGACGATCCGCACGCCGAGAGCGCGCAGTGCCCCGGCCATGAGATCGGTGTCGCGGGCCCGCAACGGGCGGACCAGGCGGCTGGACCCGTCGGCCAGCGCGCCCAGCACGAGCGCCCGTGCGGTCAGCGACTTCGAGCCGGGCAGCGTGACGACGGCATCGACGGGCGCCGGGGAGTGCGGCGCGGACCAGACGTCTGACACGGGGTCAGTCTGCCCGGTCGCGCGCCGCACCCGGTCAGCCAGCCTGCGGCTTGTCGGCCTTCTTGGCCGGAACGGTGCGCAGCAGGCGCCGGTTGGCGAACTCGAACATCGCCATCTCGGAGAGCTCGCGGCCGTAGCCGGACCGCTTGATGCCGCCGAAGGGCAGCTCGGGGGAGGAGCCGGTGGGCTGGTTGATCCACACCATGCCGGCCTCGATCCGCTCGGCGACGGCCTTGGCCTTGTCGAGGTCGCTGCTCATGACGGTCGCGCCGAGTCCGTACACGGTGTCGTTGGCCAGCGCGATCGCCTCGTCCTCGTCCTTGACCTTGTAGACGACGGCGGCCGGGCCGAAGAGCTCCTCGTGGTAGGCCCGCATGTCCGGCGTGACGTCGGCCAGCAGGGTGGCCTCGACGAAGGCGCCGGGCAGGTCGGGGCGGTTGCCGCCGGCCAGCACCGTGGCGCCCTTGTCGACCGCGTCCTGGATCTGCGCGTGCAGGTCCTTGGCGGCCTGCTCAGACGACAGCGGCGCCAGCGAGGTCGAGGGGTCGGTGGGGTCGCCGGGGGAGAAGGTGGACCACGCCTGCTGCAGACCGGCCACGACGTCGTCGTAGATGGCCTCGGGGACGATGATCCGCTTGGCGGCGATGCAGGCCTGGCCGGTGTTCTGCATGCGCCCGGTCGTGGCGGCCTTGACGGTGGCGCCGAGGTCCTCGGCGTCCAGCACGATGAACGGGTCGCTGCCGCCGAGCTCCAGCACCGACTTCTTCAGGTGCTTGCCGGCGAGCGCACCGACGGCGCTGCCGGCCCGCTCGCTGCCGGTCAGGGTGACGCCGGCGATCCGCGGGTCGGCGATGACCTGCTCGACGTCGGAGATCTTCAGGAACGTGTTGGTGAAGACGCCCTCGGGGGCGCCCGCGTCGGTGAAGAGCTGCTCGATCGCCTCGGCGCACTGCGGAACGATCTCCGCGTGCTTGAGGATGACCGTGTTGCCCAGCACCAGGTTGGGGCCGGCGACGCGGACCACCTGGTAGTAGGGGTAGTTCCACGGCTCGATGGCCAGCAGCGGGCCGACCGGCTGCGTCTCCACGAGAGCCTCGCCGCCACCGAAGAGCGGCTGGATCGGCGTGGGCTGCAGGAAGGCCGGGCCGTTGTCGGCGTAGTACTTGAGGATCATCGAGCAGAGGAAGAGCTCGCCGACGGCCTCCTCGGTCCGCTTGCCCATCTCCTTCGTGGTGAGGGCGGCGAGGTCATGGATGCGCTCGTCCATCAGCTCGGCGGCCCGGCGCACGACGGCGGCCCGGTCCTCGACCGAGCGCTGCCGCCACTCCTGGAAGGCGGAGTGGGCGCGCCCGACGATGCCGTCGATGGCCTCGGTGGGCGTGAAGTCGAACTCCTTCTCCGTCTCACCGGTGAAGGGGTTGACGGTCGCGTAGCGCCGGGCGGCGCTGTCGCTGGCGGTCTTCGGGTGGTCGGTCGGGGGAGTCTGCGTCGCGGTCACGCGGGTGATCCTCGTCTCTCGTCGAGCGTTGCAACAAGGGTCTTCCCCGGATGACCGCCCGGCACGCGCGGCGCCGGCCCGTCGGTGGCCGGACCTAGAGTGCGGGGGAGCCAGCCCGCATGCCCGAGGAGACGCCGATGTGCGGTCGTTACGCGGCCAGCCGCAAGCCCGAGGACCTCGCGCTCGAGTTCGAGGCCGTCGTCGCCGAGGGCGCGCCGAAGCTGGACGCCGACTACAACGTGGCGCCGACCAAGGACGTCTACGTCGTGCGGCACGCCAAGGAGCGCGACGCCGAGGGGCTGCCCACCGGCGGTGGCCACCGCGAGGTGCGGGCCGTGCGCTGGGGCCTCGTGCCGTCGTGGGCCAAGGACCCGTCGGTCGGAAACCGGATGCTCAACGCGCGCGTCGAGTCGCTGACCGAGAAGCCGGCCTTCCGCAAGGCCGCCGCGTCCAGGCGCTGCCTCGTCCCCGCCGACGGCTGGTACGAGTGGGCCAAGCGGCTGGACTCGCCGACCAAGCAGCCGTACTTCATCACCCCCGAGGACGGCTCGGTCCTGGCCATGGCCGGGCTGTGGGAGGTGTGGGGCAGGGGCGAGGACCGGCTCTACACGTGCACGGTCGTGACCGCGCCGGCCACCGGGGTGCTCACCGAGATCCACGACCGGATGCCCCTGGTGCTGCCCCCCGACCGCTGGGCGGAGTGGCTCGACCCGGCGCGTGAGGACGTCGCCGAGCTGATCGCGCCCACGCCGCCGGAGCTGGTCGCGGCGCTGGAGCTGCGGCCGGTGAGCACCGCGGTGAACAACGTGCGGGTGAACGGCCCGCAGCTGACCGCGCGTGCCGAGACCGTCGCCGAGCCGGCCGACCAGCCCGCCCTGTTCTGAGGGTGGCGGCCGATCGATGCGGTCCTGGCCCGTGCGGTGGCGCGGGTGGAGCCGGACGGCCGACCCTCTAGCCGCGCCGTGGCGCGGCTGGACGTCCGGCGTCGTGGGTGAAGCCGGTCGAGCGCCGTCGGCCGCCTCCTGCTCAGCGGCCGATGGATGCGCTGCGTGCGCGGGTCAGCCGCACGAGTTCCGCCGGCGGAAGCTCCAGCTGCAGTCCCCGCCTGCCGGCGCTCACCATCACGGTGGCGAACCCCAGGGCCGAGTCGTCGACGACGGTGGGCAGCGCCCTCTTCTGGCCCAGCGGGCTGATCCCGCCGACGACGTACCCGGTCGCCCGCTCCGCGTCGGTCGGGTCGGCCATCACGGCCTTGCGGCCGCCCGCCGCCGAGGCGAGCGCCTTGAGGTCCAGCGTGCCGCTCACCGGCACGACCGCCACGGTCAGCGCACCGTCGACCCGGGTCAGGAGCGTCTTGAACACCTGCCGGGGGTCGGCGCCGAGCGCGGCCACCGCCGCCTCGCCGTGCCCCATGTCGGACGGATGCTCCGGGTCGTAGGGGTGCAGGCTGTGGGGCACCTTCGCCTGCTCCAGGATCCGCACTGCCGGGGTCGCTGCCACGGCGCGGGACTGTAGCGAGATGTGCCCGGCGGGGAATGCCCCCTGCGGGCCGGGCCGTTGCACCGGCCGTGAGCAGCACCGTCTCCAGCGCCCGCCCCAGGAGCGCGCACCGGCGTCCCCCGGGCCGTCCCGATGCCGCGCGGCTAGGATCGACCGATGTGGCGCCCCGCGTCCCGGGGCTCCGGAGAGGACGGTCGGTGCCCGAGGAGTCCGCGGTGGAGAACCCTGGTCAGCTGCCCGAGGCGGCACCCGTAGAGGTGCCGGAGGCCCGGGAGGGCGGCAGCCGGACCGAGCTCGCCGAGACCCGCGCCGAGCGCGACGCGCGCTTCGAGCGCGACGCCCTGCCCTACCTCGACCAGCTGTACCCGGCGGCCCTGCGGATGACCCGCAACCCGGCCGACGCCGAGGACCTGGTCCAGGAGACCTTCGTCAAGGCCTATTCCGCGTTCCACCAGTTCGCCGAGGGCACCAACCTCAAGGCCTGGCTGTACCGGATCCTGACGAACACCTACATCAACAGCTACCGCAAGAAGCAGCGGCAGCCGCAGCAGTACCCCACCGAGCAGGTGCAGGACTGGCAGCTCTACGCCGCCGAGGAGCACAGCTCCACCGGCCTGCGCTCGGCCGAGATCGAGGCGCTGGACCACCTGCCGGACTCCGACATCAAGGAGGCTCTGCAGCAGCTGCCCGAGGACTTCCGGCTGGCGGTCTACCTGGCCGACGTCGAGGGCTTCGCCTACAAGGAGATCGCCGAGATCATGGGCACGCCCATCGGCACGGTGATGTCGCGCCTGCACCGCGGTCGCCGCGGGCTGCAGAAGCTGCTGGCCGACTACGCCCGCGAGCGTGGCTTCGTCCGTGCCGGTGCCGGTGAGGAGGCGAGCAAGTGACCAGCGACGACGCCGGCCGTGCCGGGGAGCCGATCGAGATCAACTCCTGCGACGACGTCCTCACCCACGTCTTCGAGTTCCTCGACCACGAGACGAACGACGCGCGCCGGGCGGTGATCGCCGAGCACCTCGAGGACTGCTCCTCGTGCCTGCGCGAGTTCGGCATCGAACAGGAGTTCAAGGCGCTGGTCCGCCGTCGCTGCGGCGGGGACAAGCCGCCCACGGGCCTGCGCGAGCGGATCAAGATGCAGCTGACCACCGTCTCCTTCGAGGAGGACGGCACCCAGGTCAGCGTCGAGCGCCTCACGGTCGAGCGCACCGGCGAGTAGACGAAGGACCTCGTGGCCCTCGCGACTCGCGGGAGCCGGATGCACGAAGGCCCCGTCCGTGACAGCGGATCGGGGCCTTCGTCCGTTCGTCAGGCGTTGGGGCGCTTGCCGTGGTTGGCCTTGCTCCCCTTGCGGCTGCGACGCTTGCGTCCACGCTTGGACATCGCTGCCCTCCTCTCGCTCGCGGGTGGGCCGGGTGGCCCTGGTTCGGTGCGGGGCCGGAACGCGGCACACGTATCGTGCGCGGCGTCGCCGAACCCGCCAAGCTGACGCGACAAGCCTCTCACGGGGGACCCGGCGACTGCGCCGGGCAGGGGATCGCAGGAGGAACACGGGCGTGCCACAGCTGGAGATCGAGAGCGTTCTCGTCGCGGGGCGGGGGCCGGCGGGGTGTGCCGTGGTGCGCGCGTGCGAGCGCCTCGGCGTGAAGGCCGTGGCGGTGCACAGCGAGTCGGAGCGCTCGGCCCGGCACGTGCGGTTGGCCGACGACGCCGTCCTGCTCGGCCCGGCGCCGGCCGCGGAGAGCTATCTGGCGGTGGACCGGATCGTGGAGGCCGCGCGGCGCAGCGGCGTCGAGGCCGTCCTGCCGGTACCGCCGGCCCTGGCCGGGAACGCGCGGCTGGCCGCCGCCGTGATCGGAGCCGGTCTGCGCTGGGTCGGGCCGGATCCGGAGGTGCTCGAGCGGCTCGGGGGCGACGGCGTGGAGCCGGCCAGCGAGCGGGGGTTCCTGGCCTGGGTGACCGAGGAGGGGCTGCGGCTGACCACGCCCGTCGCCCGCGACCGTGCCGCCGGCATCGCGCGGGTGTCGTGGACGCCGGACGTCCCTGAGCAGCTGCCTCCCGCCGCTCGGCGGTTGCCCGAGCTCGGCTGGCGCGGACTCGTGACGGTGGGCATCTCCCCGGACGGCGAGCTCGGCGAGGTGGCTGCCGGGTTCTCCCTCGACATGGCGGTGCTGGAGCGGGCCCATGCAGTGGATGCCGTCGAGCTCGCCCTGCGCAGTGCCGCCGGCCCGCGGGCGACCGCCGCCGTCGAGCAGACCGCGCCGCCGCGGTCGGCCGTCGCCGTCCAGCTGCGCTCTACGCTCCCGCCCGGCACCGAGGGGCGGATCACCGACCGGCTGCCGGGCTCCGGCCGGCCCCCGGAGGCCGAGGACGGCGTCGACCTCGTGGCCGTGACGGGCTACGACCCGGGCGACCGGCTGGACGGCTGGTACGACGCCCTGCTGGCCACCGTCAGCGCCGGGGCCACCGACACGGCGACCGCCGCGCGCGCGGCCGGCGAGGTCCTGGCCGGACTGCCGGACGTCGGTGTCCCGCACGACGGCGCCGACGTGCGCGCGGTGCTCGGACGACTCGCCGCCGACCGGACCCTGCCCCGGACCTGACGGCGCTCGCGCGTGCTTGACTGAGGCCTCGCAGACGGGCTGAGCGGGAGGTCGCGGTGGCGGTCGAGGAGATCCACGCGGAGATGGTCTCCAGCGTCTGGAAGGTGCTCGTGACCCCCGGCGCCCAGGTGTCCGCCGGCGACACGCTGGTGATCCTGGAGTCCATGAAGATGGAGATCCCGGTGCTCACCGAGCACGCCGGCACGGTGCAGGAGATGCACGTCGTCGAGGGCGAGGTCCTGCAGGAGGGTGACCTCATCGCCACCGTCGCCGCGGGCTGACCGTCAGAGGTCGCGCGTGTAGACCATCAGGTCGACCCCGGGCACCGGCGTCCAGTCCCGCTCCGGGAGCCGGGTGAAGCCCAGACGCTCGTAGAGCCGGTGCGCGGTGGTCATCGGAGTGGCGGTGGAGATGACCATCCGCCGCTTCCCGGCCGCCCGTGCCCGGGACAGGCACTCGTGCACCAGAGCGGCGCCGATGCTGCGCCCCTGGGCGGCGGGGTCGACCACCAGCATCCGGAAGCCGGCCTCCTCCTCGCCCACGGTCACCTCGCCGAAGTCGCCGTCGAGCACCAGTGCGACGCTGCCGACCACCCGCCCGTCCTCGTCACGGACCACCAGCAGCTCGGCAAGGGCGGCGCGCCCGGCGACGTCGGCCAGCTCGGTGGCGTAGCCGGGGGAGGCGAGCTCGCCGTCGACGTAGACGCCGACGGTCAGCTCGGCGATGCGGTCGAAGTCCGCCGGGGTGGCCTGCTCGACGAGGATGCCGGGGACGACGCTCATGCCGTCAGAGCCTACGGAGGCGCCCCGCCTACGCTCGGGGCACCATGAGCAGCCTCTCCGAGCGCCTCACGCGCGGCACGGCCTCCAGCCCGGCACAGGTGGACCACGCTCGGCGGCTGGTCGCCGACTGGCAGCTCCTCGCCGACCTGGCGTTCGCCGACCTCACCCTCTGGGTCCCGCTCGACTCGGCCGCGTGGTGGTGCGTGGCGCAGGTGCGGCCGCTGACCACGTCGACCAGCCGCCCCGAGGACATGGTGGGCGATGAGCTGACCGGGGCCGAGGCGCAGCCGTTCGCGGTGGCCTACCGGGACGGCCGGCCGGTGACCGAGGGGGAGCCGGACTGGTCGGGGCCGATGCCCCGACGCCGTGAGGTCATCCCGGTCCGCCACGAGGGCGTGGTCATCGCGGTGCTGGCGAAGGACACCAACCTGGCGGTGACGCGCTCGCCGTCGACGCTCGAGCTCACCTACCTCGACATCGCCGCGGACCTCTGCCTGATGGTGTCCGCCGGGACCTTCCCGCCGGCGAAGCTCCAGGACGCCGAGATGGGGCCCCGGGTCGGCGACGGCCTCGTGCGGCTCGACGCCGCGGGGCGGGTCACCTACGCCAGCCCCAACGCGGTCTCTGCCTACCGGCGGATCGGCGTCACGGGCGACCTCGGCGGTGCGGAGCTGGCCGACGTGACCTGCCGGTCGGTGACCGACCGGGTTTCGGGGGAGGCCGCGGCGGCCGCCGTCTCCGCGGCGGTGGCCGGCCGGTACCCCGACCCGATGGACGTCGAGTCGGCCAGCGCGACCCTCCTGCTCCGGGCGCTGCCGCTGCTGGCACCGGACGGCGAGCCGGGTGCGCTGGTGCTCGTGCGGGACGTCACCGACGTCCGGCGCCGCGACCGCGCACTGCTGACCAAGGACGCCACGATCCGCGAGATCCACCACCGGGTGAAGAACAACCTGCAGACGGTCGCGGCGCTGCTGCGGCTGCAGGCCCGCCGGATGACCGAGCCGGCCGCACGTGCGGCGCTGGAGGAGTCGGTGCGCCGCGTGGCCTCGATCGCGGTCGTGCACGAGACGCTGGCCGGCAGCCGCGAGGACGTCGTCGACGTCGACGACGTCCTCGACCAGGTGCTGCCCATGCTCGGTGACCTCGCATCGGTGGGCCCGGCGGCCCGTACCCGGCGGACCGGCTCGTTCGGCGAGCTCCCCGCGGTCGCGGCGACCCCCCTCGTCCTGGCGGTGACCGAGCTGCTGCACAACGCCGCGGAGCACGCCTTCCCGGACGGGGCCCCCGGCGCCATCGAGCTGGTCGCCGAGCGCACCGGGGATGACCTGACCGTCCGCGTCCGCGACGACGGGCGGGGGCTCCCGCCGGGGTTCGACCCGGCGAGCAGCGACGGCCTGGGCCTGCAGATCGTCCGCACCCTCGTCGCCAGCGAACTCGGCGGCACGCTGCGGATGGGTGCACCGCAGGGAGCGCGGGGGACCGAGGTCGTCCTCGAGCTCCCGGGGGCCGCCCGGCCCCGTCGCTAGCCGCCGGAGAACGCCGAGGCCGGTCCGGGAGATCCCGGACCGGCCTCGTGGCGGTCGGTGCGATCGCGATGGTGCGGATGGCCGCTGGTGGGCGGCCTCGTCGTGCCCGGCCCTCAGGCGGTGCGGACCCGGGTGCGAGCCTGGCGACGCTTCAGCGCGCGCCGCTCGTCCTCGGAGAGCCCGCCCCAGACGCCGGAGTCCTGGCCCGAGCGGAGAGCCCAGTCGAGACACGACTGCACCACCGGGCAGCGCTGGCACACGGCCTTCGCCTGCTCGATCTGGACCGTCGCCGGGCCGGTCGTCCCGATGGGGAAGAACAGCTCCGGATCCTCGTCCCGGCAGAGCGCGCGGTGGCGCCAGTCCATGGCTTCGTACTCCTCGATGTCGTCTACGGTTCGGTGCGTCAGTCGCCTGCGCGGTCCGCCTCGCCGGGCCGACACCGGTTGCCCAGCGCCATGGCGGCAGCGACTGCCCTGCCTTGTTACCGGCAGGTTGCGTTCCTGCAGCGATGCTTTCACGGGAAAGTCGCAAGTCAAGGGAATCAACCCCTCGCCGGACCCCCGCGTGAGCAACCTCACCACGGGCGTGATAGGCCCGCCACTCGGCGGGGGGATCGCCGGCGCGAAAGGCTCCAGGACCTCGCTCAGGCGACCACGCGCAGCGCGTCCGGGACGTCGGTGATCCGCACACCGGTGGCGGTGCCGAGGTGCTCGCCGTCGACCTGCCAACCCTGGGGGCGGACGGCGGAGAGCGACAGCTCCGGCAGGTCGTGCCAGCGGTGCAGCCCGCGCCCGCGCAGGTCGGGTTCGCGGGCGAGGGTCTGCCGGAGGGCACGCAGCATCCGGGTGGTGCTCGTCCGGCCGAGCGCGAAGACGTCGAGGCCGGTGTCGAAGGACGCCTCGGGGGTCGGGTTGACCGGACGGGCGCCCAGGTAGGTCCACGGGCTCACGTTGGACACCAGGCACAGGAAGAGCCCGTCGACCGCCGCCTCACCGGGCACCTGCAGCGTCATGGCCGGGCGACGGCGCTCCCGCCCGAACAGGAACGCGCTGGTCGCTTCCCGCACGTAGAGCGCACCGGTGGAGCGCCGGCCTTCGGCACGCCGGGCCTCCACCCGGGCGATCACCTCGGCGTCGAACCCGAAACCGGCGGCGAAGACGAACCATCGGGGGCTGGTCCACCCGCCCGCGGACTGCTCCGCCTCGGCCTCGGCGACCGCCTCCGCCGCGGCGGGCCGCACGCCGGTCACGGCCGCAGAGCTCGTCCCCGTGGCGCTGATCGTGCCGAGCGAGACCATCCGGGTGCGTCCGGCGCGGAGCGAGGCGAGGATCTCCGCGGTCGCCTCGACCGGGTCGCGCGAGCGCCCCAGCGCGCGGGAGAACACGTTCGTCGAACCGCCGGGCACGACGGCCAGGGTGGGGAGCCCGGGCCGGGGCCCGCTCTCGAGCAGACCGTTGACCACCTCGTTCACCGTGCCGTCGCCCCCCACCGAGACGACGACGTCGACCCCCTCGGCCGCGGCGCGGGCGCCGAGCTCGCGGGCGTGCCCGCGGTGGGCGGTCTCGGCGACGTCGAGCTTGAGCTCGCTGGCGAGGGCGCCGACCAGCACGTCCCGCATCTTCGCGGAGGTGGTGGTCGCCGCCGGGTTGACGACCACGAGCGCGCGCATACGGCCAGGCTAACCAGCGCGGACGGCCGGGCGGGGGAGGCCGGGAAGCCGGCTCGGGTGGGGCAGCACCGTCCCCGCGTAACCTCGGCCGCGTGACCGACGACCGGAACGCACCGTCGCAGCCGCGCCGCGGCCTGGCCGACCGGTTGTTCGGCGCGGCCGCCGCCGAGCCCGCACCCCGGCCCGAGCACGGGCACGCGCCCGCTCCGCCCTCGGTGCGCCGTGCGGCGCTCGCCGTGGGAGTGGAGGCCGCCGCCTTCGCCGTCGGGGCGTTCGTCCTGCTCTACCTGACCCTCACCGGCGACCCGGAGAGCACGTCCCGCGCGGTCGCCGAGGTGGTCCTCGCCGTCCTGGCCGCGACCGTGCTCGGGGCCGCCGCCGTCGGCCTGTCCCGGGTGTCCGGCTGGGCACGTGGCCCGGTCATCGCGATGCAGCTGTTCCTCGGCCTCGCCGGCGTCACGCTCGCGTTCTCCGCCCAGCTGCCGCTGATCGGACTGCCGATCCTGGCGCTGGTGGGATCGGTGCTCTACCTGCTCGCCGCCCCGGAGTCGAGGCTGGCCTTCGAGGACCGCTGACCGGGTTCCCGGGTCAGACGAGGTCGATCACGTCGGCGATCGAGTCGCACACCCGGCTCGGCCGGAACGGGAACCGGCTGACCTCGCTCGCCGTCGTGGAGCCCGACAGCACGAGCACGGTCTCCAGGCCGGCCTCGATGCCGGCCACGACGTCGGTGTCCATGCGGTCGCCGACCATGATCGTGGACTCGGAGTGCGCCTCGATCCGGTTCATCGCGCTGCGGAACATCATCGGGTTCGGCTTGCCGACGAAGTAGGGCTTCGCCCCGGTCGCGGCGGTGATCATGGCCGCGACCGAGCCGGTGGCGGGCAGCGGACCCTCGGTGGAGGGGCCGGTGACGTCGGGGTTGGTCGCGATGAACCGGGCGCCGTTCCCGATCAGCCGGATGGCCCGCGTGATCGCCTCGAAGGAGTAGGTGCGCGTCTCCCCGAGGACGACGTAGTCCGGATCGGAGTCGGTCATCACGTAGCCGACCTCGTGCAGCGCCGTGGTGAGGCCGGCCTCGCCGATGACGTAGGCGGAGCCGCCGGGGAGCTGGGTGGTGAGGAAGTCCGCCGTCGCCATGGCGGAGGTCCAGATCGCCTCCTCGGGAACCTGCAGGCCGCCGCGCGCCAGCCGCGCCGCGAGGTCGCGCGGCGTGAAGATCGAGTTGTTGGTCAGCACCAGGAACCGGCGGCGCCGCTCGACGAGCCGGTCGAGGAACTCCTTGGCCCCGGGCAGTGCGTGCCCCTCGTGGACCAGCACACCGTCCATGTCGGTGAGCCAGCACTCGATCGGTCGGCGTTCGGTGGTCACGGGGATCCTCCGGAGGTCAGGGCCAGATGCGTGGTTCGGCGTGGGACTCGTCGGACTCTCCCAGCGTCACCGTCCGGCCGAACAGCCGCCTCCCGAGGGAGTACGGCGTGCGGATGCGCAGCTGCCCCTCGCAGTCGCGGTGCTCGAGGTCGACGCGCACCGCGTCCGACCCGAGCCAGGTGATGTCCATGACGAGGGCGACCGCCCGCAGCTCGTCGCGGGTGGCCAGCAGGCTGCGCTCCACGACCTCGATGGCCGCCATGGGGCTGAGCCGGGCCGCCGCGGAGCCGGTCAGGTGGTACTCCAGCCGGCCGGCGGAGTCGACGGAGAGTCCGAGGGGGAAGAAGCCGCCCCGGCGCTCGAGCGAGGTGACGGCGGCGTCGAGGGCCGCGGACCGGAGCCGGGTGACGTCCTGCCGCACCACGGCGGCGATCGTGCCGGTCGGCGTCGTCACGCTGGGAACATCGGCACCTGTCGCCCGATCTTGATCCGGGTCCGTGAGTTGGCCCGGAACCGGCTAGGTGCGCGGGCCGGCGAACGTGGTCAGTGCGTCGTCGGTGAGCCGGAAGACCGTCCACTCGTCCATCGGCACGGCACCCGCAGCGCGGTAGAACTCGATCGACGGGGTGTTCCAGTCCAGCACCGACCACTCCAGCCGGGAGTAGCCGCGCGCCACGCAGACCTCGGCGAGCGTGCGGAGCAGCTCCTTGCCGTGGCCGCGGCCGCGGTGCTGCGGCTGGACGTAGAGGTCCTCGAGGTGGATGCCGTGGGTGCCGCGCCAGGTGGAGAAGTTGAGGAACCACAGGGCGACGCCCACGACCTGTCCGGGGTGCACCCCGTCGTCAGCCACGGCGACGTGCCCGAACAGGGCGGGGGAGTCGGCGAACAGGTGCGCGGTGAGCTGGTCCTCGGTCAGCCGGACCTCGTCCAGGGCCTTCTCGTACTCGGCCAGCTCGCGCACCAGACCGACGACCGCCGGGACGTCGTCGGGCCGGATCGGGCGCACGCTCACGACAGCGCCTCGCGCACCCGTGCCGGCACCAGCTTCGCCAGGGGGGCGACGACGGGCACGAGGATCGGCGCGAGCAGGTAGCCGTAGGCCAGGACGCAGCCGGTGACGACGGGAACGGTCGCGAACCCGACGACCAGCAGAACCGCCATCGCGATCAGGCCGTAGGGCCGACCGCTCTTGGGGCTGACCAGCGACCGGAAGGACCGGAAGCGGATGTTCGTGACCATGAGCAGGGCCGGCACCGCGACGATCAGCAGCACCCAGAGCCGGTCGCGCCCCTGCATGTCGTCGCCGAAGGCGAACACCGAGGCGAGCACCACCCCGGCGGCGCCCGGGCTGGGCATGCCGATGAAGTACCGCTTGTCCGCCGTCGGGTCGATGGTGGTGTTGAACCGCGCCAGCCGGATCGCCGCGCAGGCCACCCACAGGAAGCAGACGACCCAGCCCAGCGGGTCCCAGCCGTCCTGCCCCTCGGAGAAGAGGGTGAACGCGAGCAGGGCCGGCGCCAGGCCGAAGGACACCAGGTCGGCCAGGGAGTCGAACTGCAGGCCGAACGGCGTCACCGCGCCGACGAGCCGGGCGACCGCACCGTCGGTGATGTCGAAGAGCACCGAGAGCCCGACGAGGACCGCGGCCAGCGTGTACTGCCCGCGGATCGACACCAGGATGGCGAAGAACCCGCAGAACATGTTGCCGAGCGTGAAGAGGCTGGGGAGCGTGGCCAGCGCTCGCCGCCGGCTGCCCCGGACCGATCCCCGGACGAACTCGACGGTCGCCGTGCGCCGCGTGGGCACCGCGGGCCTCAGCGGATCGAGGGCCAGCGGGCGATGACGGTCTCGCCGCCGCGCACGCGCTGTCCCTTCGTCACGGTGATCTCGCACTCCGGCGGGACGAAGACGTCCATCCGGGAGCCGAACTTCATCAGGCCCATCCGCTCTCCGGTGGCCAGCGTCTGGCCCACACCGGTGCGGGTCACGATCCGGCGGGCCAGCACGCCCACGATCTGCCGGAAGACGACGGTGCGGTCGCCGCCGCCGCTGGAATCGCGCAACCACAGCTCGCTGCGCTCGTTCCGGTGCGCGGACTCCTTGCGGTAGGCGGCCAGGAAGCTGCCCTTGCGGTAGGAGCTCTCGACGACCTCACCGCGGTACGGCGACCGGTTGACGTGCACGTCGACCACCGAGAGGAACACGCTCACCTGCTGCCAGTCACCCTCGGGGGCCACACCCTCCTGCGGCTCACCGGAGACCATGACGACGCCGTCGGCGGGGGAGAGGACGACGTCGGGGTCGACCGGGGTGGAGTCGCACCGCCGGTCGGGATCGCGGAAGAACAGGGCCATGTAGGCGGAGAGGCCCAGGAACGGCCAGGCCGCCACGCGCGCCCAGCGGCGGCCGGTGACCCGGCCTCCGGCGGCGAGCAGGGCGGCAGGGGCCAGCGGTCCGGTGATGAAGGGCCACCCGGCGGGGTCGATGCGCATCGTCCACGAACCGTACCGGGAGGTCGGTGGTGATCACCCGCCGTGGCGCGACCGGAACGCGAACGGCGCCGGCCGGTGGATGTCCACCGGCCGGCGCCGTTCGCGGCGTCGGAGATCAGGCAGCAGCCTTGGTCTCCCAGAAGATCTTGTCGATCTCGGCGATGTAGTCGAGCAGCTTCTGGCCCTCGGCCGGGTCCATGCTGCCCTTGCCGCCGGCCGCACCGGCCTGCTTCGTGGCCTTGTTGAACAGCTCGTGCAGCTGCGGGTACTTCTCGAAGTGCGGCGGCTTGAAGTAGTCGGTCCACAGCACCCACAGGTGGTGCTTGACCAGGTCGGAGCGCTGCTCCTTGATCAGGACGGCGCGCATCTTGAAGACCTCGTCGTCGCTGGCCTGGTACTTCTCCTGGATGGCCTTGACCGACTCGGCCTCGATGCGGGCCTGCGCCGGGTCGTACACGCCGCAGGGGAGGTCGCAGTGCGCGGTGGCCTCCACGGCGGAGAACATGCGGGTGAGACGCATGGAGATGCCTCCGGGGTTCGTGGGGATCTGTCGTCTGCGACCCTACTCGCGGTGATCCACGACGACAGTGCGAGAGAGGCCACGGCCGGCCTGCCGACGCCGTGGGTGCTGGTGCGGGTCAGCGGTCCGTCGATGTCCCCCACCGTGCGGGACGGCGACCGGCTGCTCGCCCGACGGCTCCCCGCGGGCGGGTGCGTGCGCCCCGGCGACGTCGTCGTCGCCCGTTTCCCTGCGCGGCCCGAGTTGCTCGTGGTCAAGCGGGTGCGCCGGACGGTCGAGGGCGGGCACTGGGTCGAGGGCGACAACGTCTTCGTCACCGACGACAGCCGCTCCTTCGGCCCGGCCGTGGTGGTCGGCCGGGTGGTGGCTCGTCTCTGGCCGCGGCCGGGCCGCGTGCCGGCCCGTCCGGACCTCGGGTCAGACCTGCCGTAGCTGCGCGTACCGCGCCGAGCAGTCGGCCATGGTGGGCAAGAGCCCCTGCTCGCGGGCCTCGGCGAGCGTCGGTGCGGCCCGGTCCTTCGCGGACAGCTCGAGCTCGACGTCCGAGGGCCAGGGCAGGGCGAGCTCGGGGTCCATCGGCGAGATCCCGAACTCGCGGGCCGGGTCGTAGCCCGAGGAGACCAGGTAGGTGACCGAGCTCCGGTCCTCCAGTGCGAGGAAGGCGTGGCCCAGCCCCTCGGCCAGGTAGACGGCGCGTGGCTGCTCGCTGTCGAGCACCACGGCGTCGTGCACGCCGAAGGTCGGCGAGCCGACCCGCACGTCGACGACGACGTCGAGCACCCGACCCGCGGGGCAGTACACGTACTTGGCCTGGCCCGGGGGTACGAGCGCGAAGTGGACCCCGCGCAGGACCCCCCGCGACGAGACGCTGTGGTTGGCCTGGGCGAGAGGGAGGGCGTGTCCCACTCTCTGGGACATGGCGTCGGCTCGGTACCACTCGGTGAAACGCCCCCGCGTGTCCCCGTGTGGCACGAGGTCGACGACGTAGCTGTCGGGCACGGCGAGCTCGCTGATCTCCACGACGGCACCGTAGCGACAGCCGCCGGGATCGCCCCGTCTACTCTGCTGTCCCCATGAGCGGAAATCCGGCGCCCGAGCAGACCCCCGACCGCTTCGCCGACGACCCGGCGTTCGCGGTGCACGAGGGCGGCAAGCTCTCGGTGGCGTCGACCCGCTCCATCGGCTCCATCGAGGACCTCTCGCTCACCTACACGCCCGGCGTCGCCCGCGTCTCCAGCGCCATCGCCGCCGAGCCGGAGCTCGCCCGGCGCTTCACCTGGGCACCCCGGGTCGTCGCCGTCGTCTCCGACGGCACCGCCGTGCTCGGGCTCGGCGACATCGGGCCGGCCGCCGCCCTGCCGGTCATGGAGGGCAAGGCCTGCCTGTTCAGCGAGTTCGCCGGGCTCTCCTCGGTGCCGATCGTGCTGAGCACCACCGACGTGGACGAGATCGTGGACACGGTCATGGCCATCGCGCCGTCGTTCGGGGGCATCAACCTCGAGGACATCAGCGCACCGCGCTGCTTCGAGATCGAGGACCGGCTGCGCGAGCGGCTGGACATCCCGGTCATGCACGACGACCAGCACGGCACCGCCATCGTCGTCCTGGCCGCACTGCGCAACGCCGCCAAGGTCGTGGGCCGGGAGCTGGGCGACCTGCGGGTCGTCGTCTCCGGCGCCGGTGCCGCCGGGGTTGCCTGCACGAAGATCCTGCTGGAGGCCGGGGTCGGCGACATCTCGGTCGCGGACTCGCAGGGCATCCTGCACCCCGGCCGCGAGGTGACCGGGACCAAGCAGTGGCTCGTCGAGAACACCAACTCCGCCGGGTTCGCCGGGACCATGGTGTCGGCGCTCGAGGGCGCCGACGTGTACCTGGGCGTCTCCGGCGGCTCGGTGCCGGAGGCTGCGATCGCCTCGATGGCGCCGAACGCGATCGTCTTCTCGCTGGCCAACCCGACGCCGGAGGTCGACCCCGACATGGCCGCGAAGTACGCCGCCGTCGTCGCCACCGGGCGCAGCGACCTGCCGAACCAGATCAACAACGTGCTGGCGTTCCCCGGCGTCTTCCGCGGTGCCATCGACGCCGGCGCCACGACGATCACCGAGGAGATGAAGCTCGCGGCCGCCACCGCGATCGCCGACGTCGTCGGCGACGACCTGCGGCCGGACTACATCGTGCCCAGCCCGCTGGACCGCCGGGTGGCCACCGCCGTGGCCGAGGCCGTGGCGGCCTGCGCCCGCGAGCAGGGCATCACCCGCTGACGCGGGCGGCACGTCGATCACGTGGCGCGGACGCCCTGACGTAGTCGCCAGCGTCGGAGTCGCACGGCCTGCTCACTCCGACCCAGCTGCTGTGCGGTCTCCCGGACGGACCCGGTGAACACGTCGGCGTCATCCTGTGTCGTCCACCGGCGGGCACCCGCGACCGGGCGCGCCCGCATGCCCTCCGGCCGCGTCCAGGCCGCCACCCGAGCGGCGGCGTCGCGCTTCCGTTCGAGCGCCAGGCATCCGTCCGGGTAGAGCCACTGGGCCACGGGTGCCGCAGGGTCTCCGGCCACCATCGGGTTGTAGACGCCGTCCCGGGAATTGCGACGAGGCGTTCGGTACGCCCCGGCGACCGCGAGGGCTTGGGCGCAGAAGAACTCCGCCAGTGGCTGGCTGGCGGTCACGAAGCTGACGAAGGGTCGTCCCGTACGGGTGAAGCCGACGCTTCCGTCTCCGTCGAGCAGGCCGCGCAGGTAGTCGGGAACGCTGAACGGAACCTGCGGGGGTGCAACCGTCGCCGACTTGTGCCCGGTGGGTAGTCCGAGCTGGATGAGCTCGTCGCGGAATGTGAGGTCACACACCGTCCAGACGGCGGAGCGGTGCGGTCCGAAGTTCGTCGTGCGTTGGCGGAACGACACCCGTGAGTAGAGGTCGAACAGGGTGGTGAATTCGTGGAGCACAGCCGCGTCACGTTCTGACAGCTCGATCGCCACGTGGCCCTTCCGACCCCGGCCGGCGTAGTGGTTGCCGTCGGTCTGGGCGAAGCCGAGGAAGTAGGCGTGCTCGGGGCGCAGCAGGTCGAGGTGCGGCACCAGGCCACGGTATGGGCGCCCACTGACATCTCGCGTCGCCTGCGGTGCCCGTCGAGTCCGGCACGGGATGACGAGACGTGCCAGCGTCGATGAGCCGGCCGCGCCCGTGGCGCGTGGGCGGAGCGAGCTGGTGGAGATCCTCGCTCCGCCTCGGGATCAGCGGCCGAGCAGCCGGCGCAGGAACCCGGAGGGGGCGGCGTCGGCGTGCCCGGGGCACCACTGATCGGCGGGCACACCCGCGCGGACCCGGTCGACGTGCTGGCCGCAGCCGGCCCAGGTGGTCTTGCCGCAGGTGGAGCAGGAGGTCGGACGGCACATGGTGGTGGTTCCTCTCGGTGGGTGTCGGTGCGGGTCAGTCGTGGGCGAAGCGGACGGCGGGCAGGGCGCGGGTCAGCCAGCGCGGCGACCACCAGGCCGCACGCCCGGTGAGCCGGAGCAGCACCGGCAGGAGTACGAGGCGCACCAGGAAGGCGTCCAGCAGTACGGCGACGCCGAGGATGATGCCCATCTCCTTGGGCGGGAGCGGGCCGGAGAGCGCGAAGGTGAAGAAGACCGCCACCATGACCGCCCCGGCGGCGAAGACGACGCGCCCCGAGGAGGCGACGGCACCGACCATGGCGGTACGGGCATCCCCGGTGCGCTCCCAGTGCTCCTTGGCCGAGGCGAGCAGGAACACCGTGTAGTCCATGGCGATCGCGAAGATCATCGCGAAGAAGAACACCGGGGCCCAGGCGTCCAGGAAGCCCTGGGGCTCGAAGCCGAAGAGGTCCGCGCCGATCCCCTCCTGGAAGACCGACCGGGCGACGCCGAAGGCCGCAGCGGTGGACAGCAGGCTCGCGAGGGTGCCCAGCAGTGCGATGACGGGCGCCTGCAGGGCGATGACCAGCAGCAGGAATCCCAGGCTCAGCACGATGCCGATGACCAGCGGGGTGGACTCGTCCAGCTGTGCCTCCAGATCGAGGTTCTCCACGGCGGCGCCGCCCACCAGTGCCGAGGGCGGCAGGTCGGCGCGCAGCCGCGCCACGGTCCCGGCCAGCCCCGGGTCCGACGGGTCGACGGTCGGCACGGCCTGGATCAGCACCCGGTCGGTGCCGTCCTCGGCCGGGACCGCCGGCATCGCCGCGGCGATGCCCGGATCCGCGGCCAGCCCCGCGACGGTCGCCGGGGCATCGGCGCTGCGGGCCACGATCTGCAGCGTGCCGGGAGCGCCGGGACCGAACGCGTCCTGGACGAGGCCGTAACCCACTCGGGCGGAGGCCTCGGCAGGCAGCACCTTGATGGAGGGCATCGCCGTGGTCAGACCGACCGCCGGCACGGCCAGCGCGACCAGGAGGGCGAGCGACGCGGTGCCGAACAGCACGGGCCGCCGCCACAGCCGCTCGCCCCAGCGGGTGAACACCGGCGAGCGGTGCTGCGAGCCGCGCGACCAGGGGAGGGAGAAGCGGTCGATGCGGCGGTCGAGCGCCACCAGCACCAGGGGCAGCAGGGTCAGCGTGGCGGCCAGGACGAAGACGACGGCGAGCATGATGCCGCCGGCCATCGAGCGGAACGCCGGGGCCGGCACCACCATCACCGCGCTCAGCGAGACCAGCACGGTCAGCCCGGAGAGCAGGACCGCCTTTCCGGCGGTGTCCATGGTCTCGGCGACGGCGCTGTGCGGGGTGCTGCCCCGCGCGGCCCGTGCGGCCCGGTAGCGGACGACGAGGAACAGCGCGTAGTCGATGCCGAGGGCCAGGGCGAACATCATGGCGAAGTTCATCGCCCAGACGGAGACCGGCACGAGGAAGGTGATGAGCACCAGCGATCCTGCGGAGGCGACCAGGCCGGCCAGGGTCAGCAGCAGGGGCAGCCCGGCGGCGACCAGGGCGCCGAAGGCCAGCACCAGGATCGCCAGCGTGACCGGCCAGGAGATCATCTCCGAGGTCAGCATCGCATCGAGGTTGGCCTCGTTGAAGTCGCTCCACAGCAGCGAGGAGCCGGTGGGGTTCACCTCGATGCCGTCCCCGGACAGCGCCTCCAGGGGGCCCTTGAGGTCGTCGGCGGCGCGCACCATCTCGTTCGGGTCCGCGCCGGCGCCGGCCAGCAGCACCGCCGTCCGGCCGTCCTCGCTCAGCGTCGCGCCGGGCTGGGGGCCCAGGATCCCGGCGATGCGCGGATCGGCCGACAGCAGCGCGGTGGCCTCGGCCAGCACCTCGCCGCCGCGTCCCTCGGTCACGGCGCCGTCGGCGGAGTGCACGACGACCTGGACCGCGTGGCTGGCGTTGCCGCCGAAGTGCTCCTCGGCGGCCTCCCGGACGAGGACGGACTCCGAGCCGTCGGCCTGCCAGCCGGCGCCGGAGAGCCGGCTCTCGACCTGGGGGGCGAACGCCCCGAGGCCCACCACGAGCAGCAGCCACACGACGGCCACCACGCGCCGGTGCGCACTGACGACCAGTCCGAGCCGGCCGAGGGGGCCGGGGCGGGACGACGTCCCGGGAGGCCCGTCGGTGGAGGGTGGATCGGTCGCGGGTCGGGCGGAGGTGGAGCTGGTCATGCGGGTGTCCTCGGGTTCGTCGGGGTGAGCGGGGTCAGCGGAGGGCGAGCGCGGCCTGGGCGGTGGTGAGGAGTGCGACGGTCACCACCAGCGCGGTGAAGGCCGCGGACAGGCGGCGGGCGTCGATGCGGGCGGCCAGCCGCGCCCCTGCCACGGCGGCCAGGGTCGACACGACGGTCAGCACCGCGACCAGCGGCCAGTCAGGTGCCACCCCGCTCCCGGTGCGGACGGCGAGGGCGGCGGCGCTGACGACCGTGATGACCACCAGCGAGGTGCCGGCCGCGAACCGGGGGTCCAGACCGAGGGCCAGGACCAGTGCCGGCACGACGAGGAAACCGCCACCGACCCCGAGGAACCCCGTGAGCAGCCCGACAGCGGTGGCGGTGACCAGCACCTGGAGCGCCCGCGGGCACCGGCAGGTGAAGGTGGGCCAGAACGTGATGATCGGGTCGTCGAGCCCGACGCGCGGGCCTTCCGGCGCCCGGTGCTGGACGGTGCGGACCACCATCAGCCCGCTGACCAGCAGCAGCAGTGTGGCGAAGGCCGCCATGAGCACCGCCTCGGGCACCCGCGCGGCGGCCAGCGATCCGACGGTGGCCCCGGCGACGGCGAGGAACCCGAACACGACGCCGCGACCGACGAGTGCGGTACCGGCCCGGTGCGCGGTGACGGCGGCCAGCAGCGAGGTCACGCCGACGACGACCAGTGAGCCGGTGGTCGCTTGCGCGGGGGACTGGCCCAGCAGGTGGACCAGCACCGGGACGGCGAGGACGGAGCCGCCGCCGCCGAGCGCACCCAGGCTCAGGCCGATGAGCGCGCCGGCGCCGCCGGCGAGTACGAGGGTGAGCACGGGAGGGTCAGGCGTCGGCGGGGCCGGCGATGGGCAGCCCCGCCGCCGTGGCGTTCCCGAACGCGTCGTCGACCGCGATCGGGGGCCGGCCGGCTGCGTCCAGCAGCGAGGCGGCCACCGACGCGCGGTAGCCACCGGCGCAGTGCACCCAGACCTCGCCGGCGGGCACCTCGGCGACGCGGGAAGGCAGCTCCTGCAGCGGGATGTTGACCGCGCCCTCGATCCGGCCGGCCGCGTGCTCCTCCGCCCGGCGGACGTCGAGCACCACCACGGGCCGGTGGTGGCGCGCCTGTGCCAGGTCGGCGAAGGTCGCGGTGGGGAACGAGGCGAGCTCGCCTCCTGACCAGTCGGCGGGACCACCGGTCGCGTGGGCAGCGGGCCGGTCGATGCCGATGCGGACCAGCTCGCGCTGCGCTGCGGCGACGTCGTCGGCGGTCTCCCCGAGCAGGGTGACCGGGGTGCCCCAGGGCAGGAGCCAGCCCAGGTAGGTCGCGAACTGCCCGTCGAGGCCGACGTTCAGCGTGCCCGGCGCGTGACCGGCCGCGAACGCCGTGCGGGTGCGCAGGTCCACGACCCACTCGCCGGCCTCGATGCGACGGCGCAGCTGATCGGCATCGGCGGTCTCGGGTGGGGTCAGGTCGGCTGCCGTGGGGCCGGCGGCGTTCGCCGGCGCCATGTGCGCGTAGTAGGCGGGCCACGCACCCAGGCCGTCGAGCAGCTCCTGCACGTAGGTCTGCTCGTCCTGGGTCAGCACCGGGTTGGTCTGCCGCTCGCGACCGATCGTGGACTCCGCTGCGTCGGACTGGGTGGCGGAGCAGAAGGACCCGAAGCCGTGCGTCGGGAAGACCCCCGTCTCGTCGGGGAGCAGGTCGGCCAGGCGGTGCGCGGAGGCGTGCTGGTGCCGGACCAGGGCGTCGGTGTGCTCCGGGCCGAGGAGGTCGGGCCGTCCGGTCGCGCCGAACAGCAGCGATCCACCGGAGAAGACGGCGACCGGCTCGGCGTCGCCGACGCCCAGCGCGTAGGCGAGGTGGGTGTAGGTGTGACCCGGCGTGGCCAGGGCGGTGACCCGCATCCGGCCGCCGACCCGCACGGTCTCGCCGTCCCGGATCGGGGTCCGGTCGAAGCCGACCTCGTCCGCGCCGTTGACCAGGTAGGCGGCTCCCGTGGCCCGGGCCAGGGCCAGGCCGCCGGTGACGTAGTCGTTGTGGATGTGGGTCTCGAGGACGTGGGTGAGGGTGACGCCGTCCCGTTCGAGCACCGCGGTGATCCGGTCGATGTCGCGCTGCGGGTCGACGACGAAGGCGACGGAGCCGTCGTGCACCAGGTAGCTGCGGTCACCCAGGGACAGCGTCTCCAGCGAGACGACGGTGAGCCCGGCGACGGTGGTGGTGCGCAGGTCGGTCACGGTGGCGCCCTTCTCGAAGCTATCCCCCTGGGGGGTTCCGAGAAGGAAGGTATACCAACCCCCCGGGGGGATGTAGAGTGGCGTCGTGGGATTCCCTCGGGAGAGGGGGTGCCGCAGGGGTCGGCCCCGGGTGCCGACCTCGTGCGATCCGACGGAAGGACGTCCCGTGGACCTCGAGCCCACCGAGATCAAGGCGATCATCACGCGCATGAAGCGCGCGCACGGTCACCTCGGCAGCGTCATCAAGATGATGGAGGAGGGCTCCGACTGCGAGTCGGTCCTGACCCAGCTGGCCGCGGTCAACAAGGCCATCGCCCGGAGCGGCTACGCGATCGTCGCCACGGGTCTGCAGCAGTGCCTCACCCGCAGCGAGGACGGCCTGGACGGCGTGGACGTCCAGAAGATGGAGAAGCTGTTCCTCGCCCTGGCCTGACGGCGCGGGCCTCAGCCCGAGCTGAGCAGTCGGTCCACGATCGGGTCGACCGCCGTGTGCAGGCCGGTGTTCGCGTAGGCGAAGAAGAACGCTGCGATCCCGAATGCCGGCACCAGCACCGCCTTCTCCAGGGTGGTCCCGGTGCGCAGCGGTGAGATGGCGATCCGTGCACGCCTGGCCAACCACAGGATCGGCACCGGGACGCCGGCGGTGGTGAGCGCGTCACCCAGGATGTGGGTCAGCACGCCCGCCGCCACCGCGAACGGCAGCCACCCCGGGCTCGGCATGTGCGCCAGCAGCAGCCAGGCGCCGCCCCAGGAGAGGACCAGGTTCCCGAGGATCGTCGTCTCGGCCCGGCCCGGGATCACGAAGTTCAGGGCGTGCAGCGCCAGCCCGATCGCCAGCGCCAGCACCAGCAGGCTGGACCAGAACGCGTTCGAGGCCAGGACCGCCAGCGCCCCGAACGCCAACGGCGCCAGGACGGCGTCGTGGGTGCCCCAGCGGTGACCGCCGGAGATCGCCCCGATGCCGCCGGCGGGCACATCGGTGACCGGCCCCCACATGTCCGAGACCGTGGAGCCCTGGTGGTCGAGGTCGGGCAGCATCGCGAAGCCGCCCACCGCCGCGACCCACGCGCCCTGGGCGACCGGCCCGTGCACCGGCGCCCACGGCAGGGTCGCGGCACCGACGGCGAGTCCGGAGAGCGCATGCGTGTGGCCGAGCATGCACCCAGCGTCGCGCCCTACCGCCCGGGAACGGCGGAGGCGCGCCCACCCACCGGGGCCCGGCGGATCACAGGGATGGACCCGGAGGGGCCTCCCTGTGATCCGCGGCAGGGCTCAGCGCGACTCGGGGACGGCGCGTGGCCGCGGTGCGATCCGGAGGATCGCGACGTGCTCAGTCGTCCAGGTCGTCGTCGTCCGTGCCGCCGCGGGCCAGCCAGGTGGCCAGCCGCTCGACGGGAACCTCGAAGTCCGGGAACTGGTCGACGAACGCCTGCATCTGGTCGGCCAGCCAGGCGAGGGTGACCTGCTCGTCGCCCCGCCGCTGCTGGAGCTCTTCGAGCCCCCGGTCGGTGAAGTACATCGGCGACTAGTCCGCGAACGCCTCGGCGACGAGCTTGCGCTGCTCGACCTCGTGCACCTTCGCCGAACCGACCGCGGGGCTGGCCGAGGCGCGGCGGCTGACCCGCCGCAGCTTCCGGCCCGTCGGCAGCTCCTCGGGCAGGTTGACCGCCATGAACTGCCAGGCGCCCATGTTCGCCGGCTCCTCCTGCACCCAGACGACGTCCGAGGCGTTCGGGTAGCGCTCGAGCTCGGTGCGGATCTGCTCGGCCGGCAGCGGGTACAGCTGCTCGACCCGCACGATGGCGGTGTCGGCGCGGCCCTCGGACTCCCGCTGCGCCATGAGGTCGTAGGCGACCTTGCCGCTGCAGAGCAGCACCTTGCGCACGGCCTCGGTGTCCAGCGGCTCGCCGCCCACGCCCGTGTCGGGCAGCACCGGTCGGAAGCTCTCGTCGGTGAACTCGGCGACCTGGCTGACGGCGACCTTCGCCCGCAGCAGCGACTTCGGCGTGAACACGACCAGCGGCCGGTGCACGTCGGAGAGGGCCTGACGACGCAGCAGGTGGAAGTAGTTGCCCGGCGTCGTGCAGTTCGCGACCGTCATGTTGTTCTCGGCCGACAGCTGCAGGAACCGCTCGATGCGACCGCTGGAGTGGTCCGGGCCCTGGCCCTCGAGACCGTGGGGCAGCAGCATGACCACGCCGGAGCGCTGGCCCCACTTGGCCTCGCCGGAGCTGATGAACTCGTCGATGACCATCTGGGCGCCGTCGACGAAGTCGCCGAACTGCGCCTCCCAGAGCACCAGCGCCTTGGGGTTGGCCACCGAGTAGCCGTACTCGAAGCCGAGCGCGGCGTACTCGCTCAGCAGCGAGTCGTAGACGAAGAACTTCGCCTGGTCCTCGGTGAGGTTGGCCAGGGGCGTGTACTCCGAGCCGTTCTCCCGGTCGATGAGCACCGAGTGCCGCTGCACGAACGTGCCCCGGCGGGAGTCCTGACCGGCGAGCCGGACCGGGACACCTTCCATGAGCAGCGAACCGAAGGCGAGCAGCTCGCCCATGGCCCAGTCGATACCGCCCTCGCTGGCCATGGCCGCGCGACGCTCCAGCATCTTCTGCAGCTTCGGGTGCGGGGTGAAGTCCGGCGGGAAGGAGACGTGCGCGTCCCCGATGGTCTTGAGGACCTCCGGCGTGATCGCCGTCCTCACCTGGGACTCCTGCGGCGTCCGCGGGTCCATGACCGGCTCGGGCTTCGAGGCGTCCTTGGCGTCGTGCGTCTCGGCGAAGGCCCGCTCCAGCTGGTCGCGGTAGTCCTTGAGCGCCTCCTCGGCCTCCTGCAGCGTGATGTCGCCACGGCCGACCAGGGCCTCGGTGTACAGCTTCCGCACCGAGCGCTTGCGGTCGATGATGTCGTACATCTGCGGCTGGGTCATCGACGGGTCGTCGCCCTCGTTGTGCCCGCGGCGGCGGTAGCAGACCAGGTCGATGACGACGTCCTTCTTGAACGCCTGCCGGTACTCGACGGCCAGGCGCGCCACGCGGACGCAGGCCTCCGGGTCGTCGCCGTTGACGTGGAAGACCGGGGCGTTGACCATCCGCGCGACGTCGGTCGAGTAGAGGCTCGACCGGGCCGAGGCCGGGCTGGTGGTGAAGCCGACCTGGTTGTTGACGACGACGTGCACGGTGCCGCCGGTGCGGTAGCCGCGCAGCTGGGAGAGGTTTAGGGTCTCCTGCACCACGCCCTGGCCGGCGAACGCGGAGTCGCCGTGCAGCAGGACCGGCAGGACGGTGAAGCCGCTCTCGCCCTTGTCGATCATGTCCTGCTTGGCGCGGACGACGCCCTCGAGGACCGGGTTGACCGTCTCCAGGTGCGAGGGGTTGCTGGCCAGCGAGACCGCGATCTGGGCGTCGGGCTTGAACGGGTTGCTGAACGTGCCGGTGGCGCCGAGGTGGTACTTCACGTCGCCCGAGCCCTGGACGGTGCCGGGGTCGATGTTGCCCTCGAACTCGCCGAAGATCTTCGCGTAGCTCTTGCCCAGCACGTTGGCCAGCACGTTCAGCCGACCGCGGTGCGGCATGCCGATCGCGACCTCGTCGAGGCCGTGGTCGGTACCGGCGAGCAGGACCTCGTCGAGCACCGGGATGAGCGACTCGCCGCCCTCGAGCGAGAACCGCTTCTGGCCGACGTACTTGGTCTGCAGGAAGGTCTCGAACGCCTCGGCGGCGTTCAGCCGGCCCAGGACGTGCTTCTGCTTCTCACGCTCCGGCTGCTCGTGCTTGACCTCGATGCGCTTCTGCAGCCACTCGCGCTCCTCCGGGTCGGTGATGTGCATGTACTCCACGCCGACCGTGCGGCAGTAGGAGTTGCGCAGCACGCCGAGGATGTCGCGCAGCGCCATCAGCTTCTCGCCGGCGAAGCCGCCGACCGGGAACTGCCGGTCGAGGTCCCAGAGCGTCAATCCGTGCTGGAGGATGTCGAGGTCGGGGTGGGTCCGGACCTTGAACTCGAGCGGGTCGGTGTCGGCCATGAGGTGGCCGTTGCGCCGGTAGGCCTCGATGACCTCGATGACGCGGGCTTCCTTGTCGATCTGCCCCTCGCGCGTGATCCGCACGTCCGGCATCCAGCGCACCGGCTCGTAGGGGATGCGCAGCGACCGGAAGACCTCGTCGTAGAAGCCGTCCTCACCCAGCAGCAGGGCGTGCAGCCGGCGCAGGAAGTCGCCGGACTCCGCGCCCTGGATGATCCGGTGGTCGTAGGTCGAGGTCAGCGTGATGATCTTCGAGACGGCCATCTCGGTGAGCGCGTCGGGGTTCATCCCCTGGAACTCGGCCGGGTACTCCATGGCGCCCACGCCGATGATCGCGCCCTGGCCCGCAGTGAGCCGCGGCACCGAGTGGTTGGTGCCGATCGTGCCCGGGTTGGTGAGGCTGATCGTGGTGCCGGAGAAGTCCTCCATCGTCAGCTTGTTCTGCCGGGCCCGGCGGATGATGTCCTCGTAGGCGGCCCAGAACTGGGCGAAGTCCATCTCCTCGGCGCCCTTGATCGAGGCGACGACGAGCGACCGCGAGCCGTCGGGCTTCGGCAGGTCGATCGCCAGGCCGAAGTTGACGTGCTCCGGCGTGACCAGCACCGGCTTGCCGTCGACCTCGGCGTAGCTGTTGTTCATGTTCGGGAACGCGTCCAGCGCCCGCACCAGCGCGTAGCCGATCAGGTGCGTGAACGAGATCTTCCCGCCCCGGCCGCGGGCCAGGTGGTTGTTGATGACGATGCGGTTGTCGGCGATGAGCTTCGCCGGCACCGCGCGCACGCTGGTCGCCGTCGGCACGGTCAGCGAGACGTTCATGTTCTTGACGACGGCCGCGGCGGCCCCCCGGAGCGGGGACTGCGCACCTGCGCCGACCGGCGGCTTGGGGGCGGTGGAGTTCTGCACGGGCGCGCTCCCGGCTGGCTGGGACCCGGCGGCCGGGCGCTGGACGTCGGGCTTGGCGGGCGCGGCCGGGGCAGCGGGTGCGGCCGGCGCGGGGGCGGCGGCCTTCGGCGCGGCGGCGGCGGGCTCGGCCTTCGGCGCGGCGGGGGCGGCCGGGGACGAGCCGTTGGCCTTGGGCGCGTCCTCCCGGTCACCGCCGTCGACCGGGCTGCCCGGGCGGTAGTCGGCGAAGAACTCGTGCCACGCCTGATCGACGCTGGACGGGTCGGCCAGGTACTGCTGGTACATCTCCTCGACCAGCCACTCGTTGGTGCCGAACCCGGCGACCTGGGACGAGGTGGACGAGGGCCGGGATGAACTCACGCTTGACACGGGGTCGAGTGCCTTCTTCGTCGTGGGGCTGCGTCTGAGGGGCGTCGCTGAACCGGGTATCGAGTCTACGCCCGTGGACGGCGGGCGTCCGGGTGCGGCGTGGGACCGCGCGCCCCCGGACGGTGGAGATCAGTGCGTGGCGCCGTGCGCGACCAGCAGCGCGACCAGCGCGTCGTGGCCCGTGGCGGACTCCAGGTCGCCGGGGCGGTGGCGCGCGGCGGCCACCCGACCGATGTCCAGGGCGCTGGCGCCGTCGTGGGTCGTGGCGTCGACATCGGCGCCGGCCTCCAGCAGCAACCGGACGATCTCCGGTCCCTTCCCGGCCGCGCCGGCGGCGACCGCCGTGTGCAGCGGGGTGCGGCCGGTGTCGGCGTCCCGACCGTCGACGTCCGCCCCGGCGTCCAGCAGCAGCCGGACCAGCTCCAGGTGACCGCCGGCGGCCGCCGCGTGCAGCGCGCTGCCGTCGGCCTGGGCCCCGCGGTCGAGGAGGAGCCGGGCGGAGCCGGCGGCGCCGCCGGACGCCGCCCAGGTGAGCAGGTCGACCCCCGTGGCCGGGTCGGTCAGCGCCGCACCGCCGTCGAGCTCGGCGCCGAGCCGCTCGACGTCGTCCAGGTAGGCCGCGCTCGGGGCGTCGAGAGCGGCGCCGCGGGCGACGAGCTCCGGCACGAGCGCCGGGGCGTGCTCCAGCGCCACGTGCAGCGGGGTGCGGTGGTCCTCCGTGCGGGCGGCGAGGTCCGCCCCGGCCTCCAGGAGGACGCCCGTCACCTCCGCCCGCCCGGAGCGGACGGCCAGGTGCAGCGGCGTCCAGCCGTCCTGCCCCTCGTGCTCCACGGTGGCTGACAGCAGCCGGGGCGCCTCGGCGACGGCCGACCGGACGGCCTCGGCGTCGCCCTCGGCGATCAGCCGGCCGAGTCGCTGGGCGGTCATGCGGGTCGTCACGGGGGCTCCACTCCTGCCGTTCGGGCTCAGCTCACGTCGCGCCGGACGGCGAACAGGGTTCCCAGCAGCGCGGCGCCCAGACCGTATCCGAGGAGGAGCAGGCCACCCTGCCAGCGTTCGAGGAGGTCCGGCCCCTGGAACGTGACGGTGAGCGCCTCGAGCGCACCCCCGGGCAGCCAGGTGTAGACGGCGCCGAGGAACGTGCGGACCAACCCCTCCACGACGAAGACGTAGACCAGTCCGCCGACGATCGCGCCCACCTGGTTGCGGACCAGCGCGCCCACGCCGACGCCGATGACCGTGTAGACCACCAGTGCGAGGGCCGTGGTGACCACGACCCGCAGGTTGTCCCCCGTCAGCTCGGGTACCGCGCCGCGCGCCCCGGCGTACCCGGCCACCACGGCGTCGGTCACCACGGTGACGGCCACGGCGAACGGAACCGCCGCCAGGGCGTAGGCCAGCAGCTTCGCGGCGATCACCCGGCCGCGACGAGGGGTGGTGAGGAACGTCGGGGTCGCCGTGCGGTGCCGGTACTCCTGGGTGGTCCCGATGATCCCGAGCACGAGCATCAGCACGACCGCCTGTGACGGGCTGCCGAGGGCCAGCTGCTCGTACAGCGGCGTGCCCACCGGGGGGACGCCGACCGTCGGGTCGCCGGCGAACGCCGTGGTGATGACGGCGGACAGCACCGACAGCGCCGTGACACCCAGCAGCAGCCCGATCCAGACGCGCGTGGTGAACAGCTTGGCCCACTCCGCGCGCACCAGGCCGGTCATCGCGCGCCCTCCACCGGTGCGGCCGGCGCCGCGGCGGCGAACTGCTCGCGCCCGCTGGTCAGCCGGAAGTAGATCTCCTCCAGGCCGCTGGCGTGCGGCCGCAGCTCGTGCAGCTCGATGCCGGCGGCGAAGGCGCGCGACCCGATCTCCGCGCTGCTGCGCCCGAGCACCGTCAGGGCGCCGTCCTCGGCGGCCGTGACCGCGATCCCGGCGCCGCGGAGCACCTCCGCCAGCCGGGCCGGCTCGGGGCTGCGCACCAGCACGCTCCCCTCCGCGCCGGAGCGCAGCTGCGCCATGGACCCTTCGCGGACCAGCCGCCCGGCGCCCACGATGACCACCCGGTCCACGGTCTGCTCGACCTCGGACAGCAGGTGGCTGGACACCAGCACGGTGCGGCCCTCCTCGTGTGCCAGGTGGCGGAGGAAGCCGCGCAGCCACTGGATGCCCTCGGGGTCCAGCCCGTTGGCCGGTTCGTCCAGGACGAGGACGGCGGGGTCCCCGAGGAGTGCGGTGGCCAGCGCCAGCCGCTGTCGCATGCCCAGGGAGTAGGCGCCGGCGCGGCGGCCGGCGGCGTCGCCCAGCCCCACCTGGGCCAGGACCTGTTCCGCGCGGGCGGGCGGGAGACCCGCGGCGTGGCAGTAGACCCGCAGGTGGTTGCGAGCGGAACGGGCGGGGTGGAACGCCGTCTCCAGCACCGCGCCGACCGTGCGCACCGGGTGCGGGAGCGCCGCGTACGGGACGCCGTCGAAGGTCGCCGCTCCCTGGTCGGGACGGACCAGCCCCAGCATCATCCGCAGGGTGGTGGTCTTGCCGGCGCCGTTGGGGCCGAGGAAGCCGGTGACCGCACCGGGCTCGACGGTGAACCCGAGCTCGGTCACGGCACGCACGGCGCCGAAGGACTTGGTCAGTCCGCTCACCTCGACCCGCACGGGGCCGGGTACGCGGGTCGGTGCGGTGGGGATGGCGCGCTCCTCGTCGTCCGCAGGGCCGGTCCGCCCATCCAAGCGCACGCGCCGGGCCGGTGGGGCCGTCGTGCGACCGGCAGCGCGACACGCCCGGGTCACATAGAGTGCCCGCCGTGAGCGATGCCGCGAGCACCTACTCCACGGTCGTCGTCGGAACCGACGGGTCCGAGTCGTCCCTGCGGGCGGTCGCCCGCGCGGGGGCGCTCGCCGGCGCCAGCGGGGCCGCCCTCGTGATCGCCTGCGCCTACCTGCCGACCGAGGGCGGGGACCGCGACCTGGAGCGCGCCCAGGACGTCCTCCGTGACGAGGCGTACCAGGTGGTCGGGTCCCACCCGGCGGAGGACACGGTGCGCACGGCGGCCGACCGGGCCCGCGCGGCCGGCGCGGGCGAGGTCCGCACCGTGGCCGTCGTGGGTTCACCGGTGGAGGCGCTGCTGGACGTCGTCCGCCGGGAGAACGCCGACCTGCTGGTGGTCGGCAACCGGGGCCTGGCAGGGATCAAGGGGCGGCTGCTGGGTTCGGTGCCCGCCGATGCGACCCGCCGCTCCCAGTGCGACGTGCTCGTCGTGCACACCACGGACTGAGGCCGCGACGGGCATGGACGACGCCGAGGCGCCGCCGCCCGGTCCGGGTGCACGGGAGGCCCTCGAGCGGCTGCTGCTCGGCGGTCCGCGGCGGTACACGCGCCTGCAGGTCGGCGAGCAGGCCGGCATGCCGCCGGAGCGCACGCTGCGGCTGTGGCGCGCCCTCGGTTTCCCCGACGCCGCCGACGACGACCCGGCGTTCACCGATGCCGACGTCGCGGCGCTCGGCGTGCTCTCCACGCTCATCGACTCGGGCTTCATCGGTCCGGGCAGCGAGGCGTCGATCGCGCGGGCCATGGGGCAGTCGCTGTCCCGGCTGGCCGACTGGCAGACCGACATGCTGGCCGACGCGCTCTCCCGGGGTGCCGGCCGGCCCGACGGGGCGGTGAGCACCGACGAGGCGGTGGCGGCGGCCGAGGCGCTCCTGCCGCGGCTGCGCGAGGTGCAGGACTACGTCTGGCGCCGGCATCTCGCGGCGAACGTCGACCGGCTGCTGGCGGCGACCGGGCCGGGCGACCGCCGGGAGCTCGCGGTCGGGTTCGCCGATCTGGTCGGCTACACGTCCCGGAGCCGTGGCATGGGTGGCCGTGAGCTGGGCGCCATGGTCGAGGACTTCGAGAGCACCGCCGCCGAGGTGATCGCCCGCCACCACGGCCGGGTGGTCAAGACCGTCGGCGACGGCGTGCTGTTCACCGCCGCCTCGGCGACCGACGCCGCCGACATCGGCCTGGAGCTGCCGGACGCCTGGGACGCGGCGGACCGCCCCCCGTTGCGGGTCGGAGCCGCCTTCGGCGCGGTGCTGACCCGGCTCGGTGACGTCTACTCGCCGGTGGTGAACCTGGCCAGCCGGCTCACCTCCCTGGCCCGGCCGGGTGCGCTGCTGGTCGACCGCGAGCTCGCCGACCGGCTCCGCGGCACCGACTCCTATCGCGTGCGCCCGCTGCGGCGGGTCTCGGTCCGCGGCTACGACCACCTGCAGCCGTGGCTGGTGCGCCGCCCCCGGCACGCCGACGACCCGCAGGACCGCGACGCGCACTACGACGAGGACGCCTTCGACGCCGAGGACGCCACGGGCGACTGACCGCGCCGACGGCCGCCGCACAGGGCTTGGCAGGCTGTGGGCATGAGCGCCACCCTCGTCGCGCGCGGACTGGCGGCCGGTCACGGCGCCCGCGTGCTGTTCTCCGGCCTGGACCTGGTCGTCGCCCCGGGTGACGTCGTCGGGCTGGTCGGCGTCAACGGGGCGGGCAAGTCCACCCTGCTGCGCACCCTCGCCGGGGAGATCCCGGCCGAGGCGGGCAGCATCGTGCTGAGCCCGCCGACCGCCACCCTCGGCTACCTCCCGCAGGAGCACGAGCGGCGCGACGGCGAGACCGTCCTGGCCGCGTTGGCCCGGCGCACCGGGGTCGCGGCCGCGCAGGCGGCGATGGACGCCGCGACCGAGGCGTTGTCGGCCGGGGAGCCCGGTGCCGACGACGCCTACGGCGACACCCTGGAGCGCTGGCTGGCCCTCGGGGGCGCGGACCTGGAGGAGCGGGCCGCGGAGGTGGTGGCCGACGTGGCGCCCGGCGTCGCGCTCGATGCGCTGATGACCGGTCTGTCCGGAGGGCAGGCCGCCCGGGTGGGGCTGGCGACGCTGCTGCTCTCCCGTTACGACGTCCTGATGCTCGACGAGCCGACCAACGACCTGGACCTCGCCGGCCTGGACCAGCTGGAGCGCTTCGTCACCGGCGCGCGCGCCGGCGTGGTCGTGGTCAGCCACGACCGCGAGTTCCTCGCGCGGACCGCCAACCGGATCGTCGAGCTCGACCTCGCCCAGCAGCTGGTGCGGGTGCACGACGGCGGCTACGAGGCCTACCTCACCGAGCGCGAGGTGGCCCGCCGGCACGCGCGCGAGGAGTACGGGGAGTACGCCGAGACGAAGGCCGGCCTCGAGGCCCGCGCGCAGATGCAGAAGAACTGGATGGCCAAGGGCGTCCGGGACTCGATCAAGAAGTCCAAGGACGGCGACAAGCACATCAAGGCGGCGAACCGGGCGTCGTCGGAGAAGCAGGCGGCCAAGGCCAAGCAGACCCAGCGGATGATCGAGCGGCTCGACGTCGTGGAGGAGCCGCGCAAGGAGTGGGAGCTGCGGATGGAGATCGCCGCCGCCCCGCGCGCGGGCGCGGTGGTGGCCACGCTGCGAGGCGCCGTCGTCCGACGGGGCGGCTTCACCCTCGGGCCCGTCGACCTGCAGGTGGACTGGGGCGACCGGGTGGCGATCACCGGCGCGAACGGCTCGGGCAAGTCCACGCTGCTGGCCGCGCTGCTGGGGCGTCTCCCGCTGGACGAGGGGTCGGCCGCGCTCGGACCGTCGGTGCAGATCGGCGAGATCGACCAGGCGCGCGGCCGGTTCTTCGGCCCGGAGCAGCTCATGGACGCCTTCGGTGCCGAGGTGCCCGACTGGCCGACGTCGGAGGTGCGCACGCTCCTGGCGAAGTTCGGGCTGACCGCCGACCACGTGCTGCGTCCGGCCGTCACCCTCTCCCCGGGCGAGCGGACCCGCGCGGCGCTGGCGCTCCTGCAGGCGCGCGGGGTGAACGTGCTGGTGCTCGACGAGCCGACCAACCACCTCGACCTGCCGGCCATCGAGCAGCTGGAGCAGGCGCTGGCGGGTTACACCGGCACCCTGCTGCTGGTCACCCACGACCGCCGGATGCTCGGGGCCGTGCAGACCGACCGCCGGCTCGAGATCGACGGCGGACGCGTCACCGAGCGCTGAGCGGTTGCTCCCGCGGGGCGGTCGCGGTGACCGCGAGGGTCAGCGCGGCCAGGCCCGCCGCCCCGAGGAGCAGCACCCAGTAGGGCAGCAGGGTCGCCAGCAGGGCCAGCACCACGGGCGCGGCGAACCCCACGTAGGTGAGCGCGTAGTAGACCGCGGTCAGCCCGGCGAGCTCCCCGGGCGCGGCGATCCGCTGCGTCTCCAGCAGCCCGGACACCAGGCAGCACCCGTACCCGGTGCCCAGGAGGACGGCGGCGAGCGCGACCAGCCACGGGGACGCCGTCGCCGCGGCCCCGGCCGCGACGCACAGCCCGGCGACCACCGCGACCAGCCCGCACACCACCCCGCGGCGCGGCGACCCCGCGGCGATCCGCCGGGCGGTCGGCTGGACGAGGAAGCCGGTGCCCAGCGTGCCGCCGGCGACGAGCGCGCTGAACGCGACGGTCCAGCCGGCCGTGCTCCCGGTGACCAGCCCGGGCAGGACGGCGATGGCGACCGTGGCCGCGCCGAACACCCACGGGGCCACCGGTGCCACGGCGCGCCGGAAGCGGGGGTCGGCCGCGGACCGGACCCTGAGCCGCGCCAGCGGGGACCCGGCTGCGGGGGGCAGCGCGGCCGGGTCGACGGTCTCGGGGGAGCGCCACAGCGGCACCAGCACCGCCAGCACGACCACGAGGTGCGGGAGGTAGGCGGTGACCAGCGGCGCGGGGGCCCACTGCGCGAGCAGACCGGCGACCACCGGCCCCAGGCAGAAGCCGGCCGTCAGGGACATCGCCGCGCGGCGCGCTCCGGAACCTTCCCTGGCCGAGGGATCCCAGCGCGCGGTGGACAGCTCCTCCACCCAGGCGCTCCCGGCGGCGAACGCAGCGCCGCTGGCCAGGCCGGCCAGGAAGCGCCCCGCGTAGAGCGCCCACAGATCGCCGACCATGAGCACGGCGGTGGCCAGCAGCGACACGAGCGCGGCGACGCGCAGCACCGGCGTCCGGCCGCGGCGGTCGGAGACCGGCCCGAGCACCAGCAGTGCCGGGATGAGCCCGAGGGCGTAGAAGCCGACCAGCGCGTCGACCGTGCTCACCGAGAAGCCGGAGCGGTCCCGGTAGGCCACGAGCAGGCTGACGAACTGGTTGGCGCCCCAGCCGATGGCGAACATGGTCAGCGCCACCGGGAGCCAGGCCCGGCGGGTGGTCGTGGGTGGGGCGGCCGTCACCCGGTCAGGGTGCCGGGTGCCGGCCCGCGCCCCTCATCCGGGGTCGGCCACGCCGTCCAGCGCCTCGCCCAGACCCAGGGTGTCCATCGCCGACCAGGTGGCGTCGACCCGGTGGGCGAGCACCAGCAGGTCGCGCAGCTGCCCGGACCGGTCGCGGATGTGGTCCTCCAGGAGGGCCTCGCCGCGGAAACCCAGCCCGCTGAACAGCGCCAGCGCCGCCCCCTGCTCGGCGACCACCTCCACCACGAGCTTGGTGGCCCCTGAGGAGATCGCCTCGGTCACCGCGTGACGGGCCAGCAGCCGGCCCAGCCCCGCGCCGCGCCGCCGTCCACCGACGACCAGCCGCAGCTCGGCGACGTGGTCGGACCAGCCGGACAGCCGCCGGACCGCCACGTAGCCGTCGATCTGCCCGTCCCCGCTCGTCGCCACCCAGCGCGCGGTGCCGTCCTCCGCCCAGCCCCGCACCGTCTCCGGATCGGTGACGTCCTCCTTGATGAAGGTGCGGTCGCCCTCGGGCAGTCCGGCGAAGAAGCGCTGCAGGGGCTCGGCGTGACCGGGGCCGAGCGCCTCGACCGTGACCTCCGGGGTCTGCACGTCCTCGGTCACCTCAGGCCCCCTTCGCCATGCCGGGCGCCTCGACGGCGTCGCTGCGTCGTCGCAGGAAGTCGATGATCGTGGGCACCGTCGTCTTCGCCGCGGTGCGGCCGACGACCAGGCCCATGTGCCCGGCGGGGAGCACCAGTTCGTGCTTGTCGGGTGAGCCCACGAGGTCGATCAGCGGTTCGCTCGCCGCGGCCGGGACGATGTGGTCCCGCTCGGCGCGCACGGTCAGGAACGGCACTCGGATGTCGGCCAGGTGGACGGGGTCGCCCCCGACGGTCAGCCGGTCGTCGAGCATGCCGTTGTCCCGCACGAGCATCCGCACCGTCTGCCGGGCGGCCCTGCCGGGGAACGGCACGTGGTCGTCCGACCACCCGGTCATGGCCTGGTAGGAGGCCACGTACTCGTCGTTCCAGAGTCGCTCCCACAGGGTCACGTACCGGGTCACCTCCGCCGTGGGGGTGAGCGTCCGGAACCCCTGGACGACGACCTGCGGGGGCACGTTGCCGTTCTCGTCGACGACCGAGTCCACCTCCAGACCGCCCACGGCGAAGACGTCGGCCAGCGGGCCCATGTGCCGGAAGTCGACCGGGGTCGCCAGCACCGTCAGGCTGCGCAGCGGCGAGTCGGGGTGGTGCGCGGCGTGCAGCAGCGAGAGGTCCCCACCGAAGCAGTAGCCGAAGAGGTTGACCTCGTCGGCCCCGGAGAGCTCCAGCACCCGGTCGATGGCCGCGGGGATGTAGTCGTCGGCGTAGTCCTCCAGGCCGTTGGCGGCGTCGCGCTCGTCCGGTTCACCCCAGTCGACCATGTACACGTCGAACCCGGCCCGCAGCAGCTGCTCGACGAAGCTGTTCCCCGGCGACAGGTCGAGGATGTAACTGCGGCTGATCAGGCTGAACACCAGGAGCAGGGGAGGGGAGTGCCGCACCCCGCCGTAGGTCTCCGGGTCGTTGCGGTAGTGCCACAGCTGGGTCCGCCCGCGTTCCCAGACGACGTCCTTGGGGGTGCAGCCGACGCC
The DNA here is from genome assembly GCF_003319175.1 of Blastococcus sp. TF02-8. Taxonomy (GTDB): domain Bacteria; phylum Actinomycetota; class Actinomycetes; order Mycobacteriales; family Geodermatophilaceae; genus Blastococcus. The sequence continues at coordinate 176,561 of NZ_QOHK01000003.1, forward strand.
GGGCCGGTCGACGCCGGCCACCAGTCGGATGCCGTTACGTGCCCGCAGGGCGTTGCGCTCCACGTCGCGCCGGACGCGGTCGAGGATCGTCTGCGGGCTGGGCACGGTCGGCATGGCTGTCCTCCGGGAGGCGGGACGGGGTCGTGCGGGGCGGCTGGGTGCGACGGCGCTCGGCCTCGAGGGCGACGGTGAGCCGGCGGACCTCGCGGTCCAGGGCCCCGACCTGCGCCCGCAGCCGGTGCACGTCGCTGCCGGCGGGCAGGTTGACCAGGTGCCAGGCGCGCGCGGTCAGGTCCTGGGCCGAGGAGCGGGCGATCGTCGTCGCCTTGCGCAGCAGGGCCACGCCGAGGGCGAAACCGGGGGTGCGCACCAGGCCCTCCGCGTGCGGGGTGACCGCGCGGTCGACGGCGTCGTAGGCCTGCCGCCACCGGGGCGGCTGGCTCATCGCACGCCCTCCGGGACCTCCACCGCGCGGCGCAGGATCTTGCCGGTCGGCCCCTTGGGCAGCGCGTCGACCAGCCAGAGGTGGCGGGGGTACTTGTAGGCCGCGACCCGCTCCTTGACCCAGGCCTGCAGCTCCTGCGGATCGGCCTCCTGGCCCGGCTTCAGCGCCACCGCGGCGGCGACCTCCTCGCCGAGGTCGGGGTGCGGCACCCCGACGCAGGCGGCCTCGGCCACGGCCGGGTGCTCGTAGAGCGCCTCCTCGATCTCCCGCGGGTAGACGTTGTAGCCGCCGCGGATGATCATCTCCTTCTTGCGGTCGACGATGAAGAAGTAGCCGTCCTCGTCCTGCCGGGCGAGGTCGCCGGTGCGGAACCAGCCGTCGGGGATCGCCTTCTCGGTCTCCTCCGGGCGCTGCCAGTAGCCCTTCATGACGTTCTCGCCCCGGATCGCGATCTCGCCGACCTCGCCCTGCGGCACGTCCTTGCCGTCGTCGTCGACCAGCCGCATCTCCACGCCCTCGATGGGGGTGCCGATGGAGCCGGGCTTGCGCTCCGCGTGCGGGTGGTTGAACGAGGCGACCGGGGAGGTCTCGCTCAGCCCGTAGCCCTCGAGGATGATGCAGCCGAACTCCTGCTCGAAGTTCCGCATCACCTCCACCGGCATGGCCGACCCGCCGGAGACGCACAGGCGCAGGCTGGACATGTCGTACCGGTCGTGGTCGGGCGCGTGCAGCATCGCCGAGAACATCGTCGGGACGCCCTCGAAGATGGTGACCCGGTCGCGCGCGACGATCTCCAGCGCCTTGGCTCCGTCGAAGCGGGGGAGGAGGGTCAGGCAGGCCCGTGCCAGGACGGCGGCGTTGAGGCCGCAGGTCAGCCCGAAGACGTGGAAGAGGGGCAGGCAGCCCATGATCACGTCGTCCCGGGTGGACTCGACCAGGTCCCGCCCGCCGGTGCGGGCGTTGCTGCGCAGGTTGGCGTGCGTGAGCTGGGCGCCCTTGGGTCGGCCGGTGGTGCCCGAGGTGTAGAGGATGACCGCGTCGTCCTCGTCGGTCCGGTCGGTGGCCGCGGTCAGGCACTCGTCGCCGAGCAGCTCGCGCGGCAGGTCGGGGCTCACCGCGACCGCCTCGACGCCGACGCCGCCGGCCGCTTCCTCCACGGGCCCGGACGACCCGGCGAGCGCCACCACGACCCGGGCCCCCGAGTCCTGCAGGTAGTACTCCACCTCCCGGGCCTTGAGCAGCGGGTTCATCGGGACGACGGCCGCACCGGCCAGCAGCGTCCCGTAGAAGACGACCGGGAAGGCGACGACGTTGGGCAGCACCATCCCGACGCGGTCCCCGGGGGAGACCCCGCGGTCCTGCAGCGCCGCCGCGACCCGGAGCGCGGCGTCGGCGAACTCCCGGTAGGTGAGGGCGACGTCGTCCATCCGGAGCGCCACGTGGTCGGGCGCCTCGTCGGCGGCGTCGAGCAGGTTCTGTGCCAGGTTGGTCATCGGTCCCCCAGTTCGCCGGTTGCTCGACGGCGGGGTCCTACCCGGCTCGACGGGTGATGTACCGCACAGCCTCGATACGGTGGGCGGAAAGTCCCAGCACCCGTCCCAGCACCCGTCCCGGGGGAGTCCCAGCCATGCCCGACCGCTCGATCCTCGACATGTTCCGCCTCGACGACCGGGTCGCCATCGTGACCGGTGCCTCCTCCGGGCTGGGCGCGGTGTTCGCCCGCACGCTGGCCGAGGCCGGCTGCGACGTCGTCCTCGGCGCCCGGCGGGTCGACCGGCTCGCCGAGACACAGCGGGCGGTCGAGGAGACCGGGCGGCGCGCGGTCTCGGTGCAGACCGACGTCGCGAAGGTCGAGGACTGCCAGGGCCTGGTCGACGCGGCGATGGCCGAGTTCGGCAAGGTCGACATCCTGGTCAACAACGCCGGCATCGGCACGGCCGCACCCGCCACCCGCGAGAGCCCGGACCAGTTCCGCTCGGTCATCGACGTCAACCTCAACGGCTGCTACTGGATGGCGCAGGCCTGCGGCCGGGTGATGAAGCCCGGCAGCTCCATCGTGAACATCTCCAGCATCCTGGGCCTGACCACCGCGGGGCTGCCGCAGGCCGCCTACGCCGCCAGCAAGGCGGGCCTGATCGGGCTCACCCGCGACCTCGCGCAGCAGTGGACCGGGCGCAAGGGCATCCGCGTCAACGCGCTGGCGCCGGGCTTCTTCGCCTCGGAGATGACCGACCAGTACCCCGAGGGCTACCTCGACCAGCAGATGGCCCGGGTGCTGGCCGGCCGGGCCGGTGACCCGCGTGAGCTCGCCGCGGCCCTGGTGTTCCTGGTCAGCGACGCCGGCGGCTACGTCACCGGCACGACCATCCCGGTCGAGGGCGGGATGCTCACCAGCTGAGTCCCGCCCCCGGCCGGGGTCACCGTGCCTGCTCGGCCCGCTCGACGAGCGCGGTGATCCGGTCGGTGAGCTGCTCCCACAGCTCGCGCGGCAGGTCGTGCCCCATCCCGTCGACCACGAACAGTTCGGCGCCCGGCACCGCGGCGGCCGTGGCCCGGCCGCCGGAGACGTCCACCAGCTGGTCCTGCTCGCCGTGGATCACCAGCGTCGGGACCGCGACCTTCCCGAGGTCGCCGGTCCGGTCGTGCGTGCTCAGGATGGCGGCGAGCTGCCGGGAGACCCCGGCGGGGTCGTAGGCCCGGTCGAAGGAGAGCCCGGCGCGGTCGCGGACCGAGGGCTCGTCGAACTCGAAGCCCGGGGAGCCGATGACCCGGTAGGTGTCGACGACGCGCTCGATCGCGCCCTCCCGGTCGCTCGCGGGCGCGGCCAGCAGGACGCCGAGAGCCGCCTCGGCGGGAGCGCCCACCGCGGGGTCGCCGGTGGTCGACATGATCGAGGTCAGGCTGCGCACCCGCCGGGGGTGGGCGATGGCCACCAGCTGGGCGATCATGCCGCCCATGGAGGCGCCCACGAGGTGCACGCTGTCCAGGCCGAGGGCGTCGAGCAGGCCCACGGTGTCCTCGGCCAGGTCGGGCAGCCCGTACGCGACCGAGGAGCGATCGCCACCGAGCACCGCCATCACATCGGCCGGACCGGCCTGGTCCAGGTGGGTGGACAGGCCGATGTCGCGGTTGTCGAACCGGACCACGAAGTGCCCGCGCTCGGCGATGCCGACGCAGAACTCGTCGGGCCAGCCGATCATCTGGGTCGCCAGGCCCATCACCAGGAGGACGGGGGTGTGGGAGGGGTCGCCGAAGGTCTCGTACGCGATCTCGACGTCGCCGACCGTGGCCTTCTGGATGCCGCTGCTCTGCATGGCCGCGGACGCTAGCCGAGCCGGACGAGACCTGGGTCACCGGCCTCGCGGACCTACCGCAGCGGATCGATCATCGTCATGCCGGCCACGGTGGCGCGGTCGAACACCGGCAGCAGGGCCGCGGCCTCCTCGAGCCCGACCACGCGCTCGATCAGCCGCTGCGGCGCGAGCGCTCCCCGCTCGATCAGCTCGAGCATGCCCGGGTAGTCGACCGCGGCCATGCCGTGGCTGCCGAGCACGTCCAGCTCCCAGGCGATCACGCGGCCCATGGGCAGCCGGGGAAGGCCGCCGTCCTCGGGAGCGAGCAGCCCGATCTGGACGTGCCGGCCGCGCCGGCGCAGGCCGAGCACGGCGTCGGCGGAGGTCTGCTCGCTGCCCACGGCGTCGACGGCGACGTGGCTGCCGCCGTCGGTGAGCTCGTGCACGGCGGCCGGCACGTCGGAGCCGTCGGCGAGCAGCACGTGGTCCGCACCCAGCTCGCGGGCCACCTCGAGCGCCTCCGCGTTGCGGTCGACGGCCACCACGCGGGCGCCCAGGGCCTTGGCGATCATCACCGCGCTGAGCCCCACGCCCCCCGCGCCGACGACGGTCAGCCACTCGCCGCGACGCAGGGCCGCGCGCGCGACCAGGCCGCGGTAGGCGGTGGCGAACCGGCAGCCCAGCGCGGCGGCCGCCTCGAAGCCGACCCCGTCGGGGATCGCGACGAGGTTGGTGTCGGCGGCGTGCAGGGCGACCTGCTCGGCGAAGGACCCCCAGTGCGTGAAGCCGGGCTGCTCCTGCGCGGGGCAGACCTGCGCGTTGCCGGAGCGGCACCAGGCGCAGACGCCGCAGCCCTCGACGAACGGCACGGTGACCCGGTCACCGACCGCCCAGCGGGTCACGCCGGCGCCGACGGCCGACACGACCCCGGCCAGCTCGTGCCCGGGCACGTGCGGCAGGGCGATGTCGTCGTGGCCCACCCAGGCGTGCCAGTCGCTGCGGCACAGCCCCGTGGCGTGGACACGGACGACGACGCCCGCAGGTGGGGCCACCGGCTCGGGCACCTCGCGCACCTCCGGCGGCGCACCGACGGCGTCGAAGACCACTGCTCGCACGGTTCGCGCCTCGCTCCTCGTGGTGCGGCCGCAGACGACTCCGGCCCGCACCGTGGCGACGGTGCGGGCCGGAACAGCCTGGCTGATGTGCCCCCGGCAGGATTCGAACCTGCGCACCCGCCTCCGGAGGGCGATTCGGCTGGTTGGCTGACCTGCGGACAAGCGTCCAATTCCGCGGTTGACCTGCCGTTATGTCGTTGGCCACTGACGGGTGAGAGTGGCCATCTTCGGACGATTTGCGGACTTTCTGCGGACTCGGTGCGGACCAAGAACGGTGTGACGTCGGTTCGTCGATCGCCGTCGAGCAACGAGGACTCCGCCCCATCGCGTTCGGCCCGAGCGTCTGTCGCGCGTGTTCCCGCGGGATGGTGCATGGCGGCTCGCCGACTGGGGGCGGCCGCGCGGGTCAGTACAGGTAGCGGTCGATGCCGGAGCCGTGCGCCCAGATGTGGTTCATGCGGTCGGCGGTGCGGGCGTGGGCGGCTTCCTCGGCGTCACTGAGCACGCAGTCGGTGCCGGGCGGGGTTGCCCGCAGCCGGGCGGTGAGCAGTCGGGTGTCGTCGGTGGGAGAGAGGTCGAGCAGACCGGCCAGCCGTGCGAGGAGCGCGACCAGGTCTGTGCGGCCAGCGCGCCGGTAGGTGTCGCCGAGCTGCTCGGCGTGGGCGTCGACCAGCTCGGCGATGTCGGAGTCCAGCCGCGGGTGGCCGAGGGGTTGCGGCGGTTGCGGAGAGGACGTCGATGTCGGCGGCGGGCAAGGTAAGCGCGGTCATCGGCGCGTGCTCGTAGCGGCCGTCCGGGGCGAGCAGCCGGCCGCGCCCGGGTCCCCGGGACTGGGTGGGCGCCAGGTTGGTGAGGAGGCGCTGCACGGCGGAGAGGGCGACCCGATCGGCCAGTGGCGCCGGCAGCTGCAGCGGCTCCGTGCCGGCGCTCGGATCCTGCCGGTCGTCGTCCTCCCACGTGCCCAGGCACAGCAGGATCTCTTCCAGGGCGCGCAGCGGCGCCAGCGGCTCGCCGTCGAGGTCGACGACGAGCACGGTGCGCTGCCCTGGCCGGGCGTCCTCGCTCGGTTCGGGGTGGCCGGTCGTCTGCTCAGTCACGGGTGGACCACCGCTCGGTGGCCGACCAGCGGGTCATGCCGGCGGCCCGGCCGATGTCGGCCCACGAGGCTCCGGCGGCGAGTGCGGCCCGCACCGCATCGTCCAGCGCGCGGTTGGCGGCGGCCTGCCGGGCGGCGGCCGCCTCGACATCTTCGAGGGCTTGCCATCCGGCGATGTGCCGGCGCCATTCGGCCATCACCCGGTTCTCGTCGGCGGCCTCCAGGTCGGCCCACGGGCCGGCGGTGGCGAGTCGCCGCGCCGCGGGGTCGGTCAGCTCCGGTGGTACGCGGGTCCAGGGAGTGCCGCGCCAGCCGCAGGTGCAGCCGGCGGCCCAGCCGACGACCGCGGCGTCCGGGCGCCACTGCTCGGCCTGGTCGATCACCTCGAGGCGGTCCTGACCGGTGCTGGGCGCGGGCACGATCCCGTCGCCGCGGAGAAGCGTGCCGTCGGACCAGATGCCCTCGGCGGTGGAGCCGTCGCGGTAGGTCAGCCGCACCCGGTCGCCGTCGCAGGGCCCGTCGTCGGGCCGGCGGGCGATCAGCCGACCGCGGGCGCTGCTGGTGCCGGCGCCGTGCGCGCCGTCGGCGAACAGCGGCACCACCCAGCCCTCAGGCTCCTGGCCGTTCACGACCGGGCCCATCCACCCCATCGCTCCTCCTCTCGAGGCGTGTTGAGCAGCGTCGCCGTTCCGGCGCTGCCAGAGCCCGGCCCGTTCGGCTTCTGTGGATGTCCGTCGTCGTCCACAGACAGGGCTTGGCCCGAAGGCCTGACCATGTGCCCGGAGTCGCGGGCGGTCCCGTGCCGGGTCCAGCCGCTCTCAGCAGGGGGGGCTATCGACGCGGGGACTGGCCTGCCTGTGCGTCGATCCAGGTACGCAGGTCGGCGCGGCGGTACAGCACGCGCCGGCCGAGTCGGAAGCTGTGCGGGCCGATGCCCAGGTGTCGCCAGTACCGGAGGGTGGCGACGGGGGCGCGGAGCACGTCCGCGGCCTCGGTGATGGTGAGCAACTCGGCCTCGTGGTCGGTGGTGGGGTCGGCGGTGGGGTCGGGCATGGCTGGCTCCCGGGGGGTCGTCGATAGTGGGCGGTGCCGTCACCACAGAAGGCGCCAATTCGGGCCCGGTGGTGACACCTCACGACCAACTTTTCTGGAGCGGTCTCCGGTTGTTCTCCTGTCGGGGCCTCCCATGAGGCGTCGCGTCACCTGTCAGCGACGGAGGCCCGGCATCCGCCGGCGCCGGGGCGGCGCCGAGACAGCCGGTGAGCCTGCCCGGGTGATGCGGCTGGGTTCGGCCCGGTCCCGGTGAGCGGCCTCCCGGACCGCCTCGTTCGTCCTGGGGCGACGCCCGGGTGGCACTCCGCGCCGCTGTCCCTGGCCGACCTGCGCGGCACCTGCGCTTCTGCAGCGCCTTCGCCGATAGACCGCCGGCAGTCGAGGCACCCCGTGCCGCACGGACCGGAAGACCGCCGCGGGTCCGCGGCCGAGCTGAGGATTCTCCTGTTCTCCTCCTGTTGTCCTCCGGTCGGCCGGTGCAGGGGCGAGCATCGGGGCGCTGCGCGCAATCGGTCCCTGTGGACAACGGCTGCTGTCCACAACATCCGGACGGGCGCCTTCGGGCAGGCGCCGGCCTGACCACGCTCGACTCATGGCGCTGCACACCGCACACGAGGCACATGGCGGGGCCTGTGATCGGTCCGCCAGGGCCTCCCGCGACGTGTCGGGTGACCAGGGATCGCTGACCGCCGGGGTCGCCGACATCGTCGTCGCGCCGTGGCCGGTGGGGCGGGGTCAGGAGCACCCTTCGGGCCACGCTGCGCGTGGCGCCGGCTGCGCCGTCGTCAAGGTCCGCCTGCGGCGGGCTGCGCTTGCTGGTCCCCCGGCCCGTCCGGCAGCTCAGCGTAGGGGCCTCCCGCGCCGTCTCCTCCCGACCGGACCAAGATCCTTCCGCCCTTCGGGCGCTCCGCTGCGGAAGCAGTCTTGGTCCGGTCGTCCCCCGCCGTCGCTCCCGGCCCCTGAGCAGAGCTCTTTGCCGGACGGGCCGGGGGAATGGGTGGCAGGACACCGGTTCCGCAGTTCCTCCCGTACCGGTGTCGGCTCCAGTTCCGGGAGGGTCCAGATGACCAGCACCAGCAGCACACGCAGGAGCGCGGCCAGCGGCACGAGCAACAGGGGGAGCCGGAGTCGGCGACCGCAGCCGAGGCCGGCGCAGCGGGAGGCAGCCGACGCCGCCCGGACGGCGAAGATCGCCGCCCTGCACGACCAGATCAGCGAGCAGGTCGAGCAGCTGACCGCCGACCCGCGGTGGCGGGCGATGCTCGATGCCGCCGCGAAGTTCCACACCTACAGCCTGGGTAACCAGCTGCTGATCGAGCTGCAGGCCGCGCGGCTGGGCATCAGCCCCACCCGCGTCGCCGGGTTCACCACCTGGAAGGCGCTGGGCCGCAGCGTGGTCAAGAAGTCCACCGGGCTCGCCGTCCTGGCGCCGTGCACCTACACGCCCAAGGGCGCCAGCACCGGCCAGGGCACCGACCGGGCCGCGCCCGCCGCCGCGACGGCGACAGGGACGGAGACGGCGGGGGAGCCGGCCGGCGGGGACGCCGACCGGCCGGCCGGGGCGCGGGTGCTGCGCGGGTTCCGGATCGCGCACGTCCTCGACATCTCCCAGACCGAGGGCGAGCCACTGCCCGACATCACACCCGAGCTGCTCGCAGGTGACGCCCCCGCCGCCCTCTGGGACGCGCTGGCCGCCCAAGTCACGGCGCACGGCTACACGCTCGTCCGCGAGGACTGCGGGCAGGCCAACGGCGTCACCGACCCGGCAGCCCGGACCGTGCGGGTCCGCCCGGACGTCGCCGACGCCCAAGCGGTCAAGACCCTCGCCCACGAACTGGCCCACATCGAGTGCGGGCACACCGCCGCCGGCTACGACTACCGGGGCTGCCGCGGGCGGGCCGAGGCCGAAGCCGAGTCGGTCGCCTACATCGTCACCGCCTGGGCCGGGCTGGACTCCGGCGCCTACACCGTCCCCTACGTCGCCGCCTGGTCGGCCAGGGACGCCGACGTCGTCCGCGCCGCTGCGACCACGGTGACCGCCGCCGCCCGCCGCATCCTCGACCACCTCGACGGCGCCGAGGCCACCGATTCCCCGTCCGGGGATGGGGAGACCGCCCTGCCCGCCGGACCGGTCGCGCAGCCCGGGGGCGCCCGCATCGCCACCGCCTGAGCGGGGAGAGCGCGACATGCCCGCCACCAGCACCCCCGCCGCCAGCACCCCCACCGCCAGCACCGCCACCGAACGCACCGCCACCCTGCAGAGCATCGAAGGAGAACCCGCCATGACCACGACCACGACAGTTGCCGCCCTGAACACCGGCCGGGGGACCACGCCCGACGAGCCTTCCGCGACCGAAAACGCTCACAGTGCCGGGATCGAGCAGCACGAGACCGAGCACGTCGACCCGGCCGGCACCGGCACCACAAGCGCCGACCCGGCCCAGGACAACGGCCAGGCACACCGGCTGGTATGGCTGGACCCACGCGAGCTGGCCGTGCACCCCCGCAACATCCGCGACGACCTCGGCGACCTGTCCGGGCTGGCCGACTCCATCGCCTCCCAGGGCGTGCTGGAGGCCCTCACCGTGATCCCGCACGCCGCCGCCGACGGCACGCCGGGACACCAACTGGTCGCCGGGCACCGCCGGGCCGCCGCCGCCATCCTCGCCGAAGTCACCACGGTGCCGTGCGTGCTGCGCCCCGACCTCGCGAACGACGGGAACGCTGCCGACGGTGACCGGGCCGCCCAGGCCGGACACGTCGGCGCGATGCTGGCCGAGAACCTGCACCGCCGCGGCCTGTCCGCGGTGGAGGAGGCCCGCGGAGTGCAGGCGATGCTCGACCTCGGCGTCCCGCTGACCAGGGTGGCCAAATCCACCGGGCTCGGTCGGAAGCGGGTCGCCAAGGGCGCCGGGGTCGCCCGGCTGGACGGCGACACCGCCGCCGCGGTCGCCGGTGCCGGGCTGACCCTGGACCAGGCCGCCGCCGTCGCCGTCTACGCCGCCGACCCCGACACCACCGCGACCCTGATCGCGGCGGCGGGGGAGGGGCCCGGGCGGTTCGCCCACGCGCTGACCCGGGCCAAGCAGGCGAAGCAGGAAGCGGAGAAGGCCGCAGCCCTGCTGGCCGAGCTGACCGCCGCCGGGCGAACCGTTCTGGACGAGGACACCGGCCGCGCCGCCACCCGACTGGTCGACCTCGAGCACGAGGGCGAGTCGCTGACCGCCGACGGCCACGCCCGGTGCCCCGGCGCGGCGGTCTACGTCTGCAACACCGGCTGGCAGGGGCCAGAGCCGGTCGAGGTGTGCACCGACCCGACCGGCAACGGCCACCGCGACCGCTGGACGGCCACCGCCCTGCCCAGCAACGCAGCAGCCGGGGACCCCAGCGACGCCGAACGCGAGGCCGCCGCGGCCGAACGGCGGGCCACCATCGAGAACAACAAGGCGATGGCCGCAGCCAACGAGACTCGCCGCGAGTGGGTCAAGGGCCTGCTGCAGCGCAAGACCGCACCCAAGGCGGCGCTGCGGTTCGCCGTCGAAACGCTGACCACCGACCCCCGGGCGGTGTCCCGGTGGCTGTCCGGGCAACCCAACCGCGCCCAGGACGCCGCTGCCGCCGACCTCGGCATCGACGCCCCCGGCCAGTGGTGGGGCACCCGGGACAAGCCCGCGCTCACGCTGACCAGCGGCGAACAGGTGCCCGACGCCCGCCTCGCCGTGGCGCTGCTGGCGCACGTCGCCGGGGCCATCGAATCGGGCATGCACCGCCAGTCCTGGCGCAACCCCGGCGCGGGCGACGCCCGCTGGCTGCGGTTCCTGGTCTCCTGCGGCTACACCCTCGCCGACATCGAACGGCAGATCGTCGACGCCGCCAACCAACCCACCCTCGACCCCGCACCCGACGTCACCTGACGGCGTCCGGCCGTCCCCGCCCCGCGGGGGCGGCCACGCCGAGGGAGGGGGACCGGTTCGGGTGGCCGGCCGGCGGCGGCGGTCGCGCGCGGCCCCGCCGCTGGCGCGTCGGAGCCACCCGTCAGCAAGCTGCCGGCGGGCCTGCCGGCCCGACGCGCTCACCAGGCCCGCGACCGCCGCCCGACACCCGTCGACGGCCGCGCTGTCAGACCCCGACGGCACACTCACCCCCGACCGCGCCGTCCGGGAAAGGAGAACCCAGTGATCTTCGAACCCAGAGCCGCCGACCTCGACCTGGTCGACGTCGAGAACGCCCTGCTGCGCGCCGCCCTCGGCGACTACTCCGACGAGGCCGCGATCCTCCTGCTGATCACCTCCGGCCACTGGCTACCGCAACTGCAGCACGCCGGACTGATCACCCTCGACGGGAACGTCGACGGCGAGGGACTGTGGGCCCACATCGCCTGGCCCGACCTCGACGCGGCCGTTCGCATCGGCACCGTCACCGGCAGAAGCAGTGACCAACAGGTCCTGCGGGCAGCCGCCAGCATCGCGGACGGGCACCCCGTCGACCTCGGCGACCTCGCCACCGGCCTCGACCGCCACGCCCTCACCCTCGTCCTCGCCGCGATCGCCCACGCCGCGGGCAGCCACGGCCAGCAGGCGGCCGTGCACGGCCCAGACGGCGTCCCTGGTCCCGGCGGACGCTTGCCGCCACTGGTCGCGTGGCCGCTGCCTGCCTGACGACTGCGGCGTCGTGCGTCGGTCGCGGGCTGGTGGCCGGCCGGTGATCCGTCAGGAATTAGCGCCGCTTACGGGGCTTGCTGGGCCGTTCGATCGCTGAGCCGTAGCCCACGACGTGCCACCAGCCGCAGTAGGGGCAGGGCAACGCGACGGCACCCTTGCACACCCTAGCGGCAATTGCCCTGGCCTCGTCGGCCGGGCCGACCGAGGAGTGAAAACCTGCCTTCTAAATCGCACTTATCGTTGCCCAGGAGTTTCCTCTTACCCTCTCCCGGGCGACTGAGCAGGACGGTCCCTCTTTCGAGAACCTAGGAAAGTGAAACAGTTGGGCACTATCCAGCGACAGCCTCTGGGCTGATACTCCTGCTACTGCGCTTACCCTCCAGCCTCCTGGGAGATGGCGACCGGATTCAGCCAGCGGCTTCCTGCAGCAATGCGACGTAGGCCGAACCGCTCATCCGCACTTCCAGTTGAGACAGGCTTCCGGAGAAGATTCGCGGCGTCGCTAGGAGTACTCGAGGAGATTGATGATGACTGCCATGCAGGTAGCGACCGCAGCGCACAACGAGGCCCACGTCAACGTGGACGTTCTTAGACCAGTGCTGACTTTATCTTCGCCGCAGTCGTGACCGCCCCGATCAGGAAACTGAGCAATGAATGCCTCGATGCGGTGAGCCGCCCTGACGGAGCGCGGGTAACCGACTAATTGACCCAAGAGCGACTTCCCGAAGGCCAGGGACGTGACCTGCTCTCCTGAGACGAGCGTGATACGAAGGCCGTCGTCCGAGTGCACCTCGTCGATCATTCCAACCGGCACCCGCTTGTACGTGACTATGCCGATGACGAAGATGAATGGACCTGGGCCGCCAACGATTCGGGCAGAGGCCGTCAGTCCGAGCACGACGATCGCGATGGTGAGCGGCAGGAGCGTCACGACGATCTCGCCTGCGCTGGCCGGCGCAGCGATGCTGACGCCGACGCCGATGAGGACCATCAGGAGGACTCCGGCACTCGCCACCGCCAGCACAGTGGGTCCCCACGTTCCGAGGACCCGCCGACCCGCCACGGCCTTGCTCATGGTGGTCACCCCCGCTCGTCCTTCCGTTTTCCAGGTACGCCAACAAGCCTGCCCATGACGCCTATCTCCCTCGCCGACGCTGGGGTATGTCCCGCTTCCAGCCATCAGCCATCCCATTGAACGCGAAGGCTTGGGCGCCACCACCCGCAAGTCGAGGGATCCAGGGCAGCTTCCGCCCGGTCGCCCTCCCGATCGCCTGAGCGCCCCTACCGATACCGGCACCGAGGCCGGCGAAGAGTACGTCGACTCCGGCGGCTCGAGCATTGAAACTCGGGAGCCGTCCTCGCCTAGGACTGAAGTTGGTGGCGGCGGCGACACCCACGCCGATCATCAGACAGCCACCGACGGTCGCGAACATGCACGCCCCGAAGGCGACGACCTGGATGGCCGTCTTGTGGCGGTTCACGAAGGAGACCGCTCTGTTGGCTGCCTTCTTCACGCGCCCCCAAGCCCTACTCAACCACGACTGGCCGTCAAGATCGACGATGTTGATTGGATTAGCGCCGACGTATTCGTAGTCGTTGAAACCGCCACCGTCGACGGGGTCGACGGAGAGGAAGCGCCCGAGGAGGGGGCTGTAGGGGCGGGCGCCCATTTGGACGATGGCGAGTGCGCCGGCGTGCTCGATCGGGCGTTGGTGCTGGCCGAGCCAGCCGTGGTCCATGTTGCCAGGCTGGTTGTCCGGCAACCCGTCCCCGTCTGCGCTGAGCGCCTCGCCGTAGGGGCCCCAGATTCGCAGTTCGCCCTTCTGCAGCCCGGCTGCGTCGGTGGTCAGCGACAGGTCGCCGCGGACGGTGGGGTGGTCGAAGGTGCGCGCGGCCGAGTCGGTCGTCCAGGTGTGCAGCACCCCGCCGGGCAGGGCAATGCTGCGGGTCAGCAACCGCCCGGCGCCGTTGAGGGCCAGGTCGGCGGTGTCCCCGCCGGCCGAGTAGCCATAGCGCACCTCGTCGATGGTGTCGCCGCCGGTGGTGGTGCGCCGGATGATCCGGTCGGTGGCATCCCGCAGATACGTTACGGCAGCCGGGTCGGCGCCGGTGACCTTCAGGCCGGTGTTGCGGCCGGCCCCATCCCAGCTCAGCGTCGTAGTTGCCGAGCCTTGCGTGTAGGAGGTGGTGGAGCCCTCGGCGTCGTAGCGAACGTCGGAAATCGCGGTGGCGCCGAGAGTGGCCAGGAGCCGGTCGGCGTCGTCGTAGCAGTACCGGGTCTCCGCCGACCCGGCTGCGGTGACCTCGACCATCCGCATCCGGTTGGTGTTCGCCCCGGCGTTCGCCCGGCTGCCTGCCGGACACGCAGCGTCGGCGGGCGAGGTGAAATCGTAGCTGTACTGGCGGCCGGGCACCCACGCCTCGGTCAGCCGGCCGACCGGGTCGTAGACGAAGTTCGGCGCACCGGGGCGGGCATCGGCCCCGGCCAGAGACTCGTCCACCACCGTGCCCGCGCGGGTGCGGGTCACCGCCGACACCACGTCCCTCCCGTCGGCGGTCCGCCACGCCTGCGACGTCAGCGCACCGGCCGCGTCCCGGCCCACCGCGGCCAGCCCGCTGCCGTTGCCGTAGGCCACCGAGGCGACCTCACCGGCCCCGGTGTAGGTGACGGTGGCCAGCGCGGCCCCGTCCAGCGCCACGGTCAGCAGCCGTCCAGCGTCATCGTTGGTGTAGGCGGTTTGCTGCGGCGCGTCGGCGCTGTTGGGCGGGACGAGCCGCTCTGCGGTCACCCGCCCGGCGCGGTCGTAGCTGGTCAAGGTCGTCACGCCGACGGCGTCGGTGTAGCGGACAACCCGGCCGAGCAGGTCGACCTCGGTGGTGATGGTGCCGGCGCTGTCGGACACCGAGGAGATCAGCGGGTTGCCGTCGACCGCGTGGGTGGTGCGCACGACCCGCTCGGGGGTGTCGCCGTTGGCCGGGAACGTCTGCGTCACGACCCGGTCCCGGTCGTCGTAGGTGGTGCATTCCCAGCCACCGGAGCTGGCCCGGGCGACCACCCGGCCCGATGCGTCGTAGACCTGCTCGTCGGTGCGCGGCTCCCCCGACGCAGGGGTGACGAGGGTGCTCAGCTTCGGCAGGCCGCCCTGGTTGGCCGGATCGGCGGCCGTGGTGCACGGGTTGTCCCGTTGCTCGGCGTCCCCGTAGGGGGTGTAGGTGACCTGGGCCCCGCTGGGCATGACCTTCGCCGTCGAGCGCAGGTAGCCCGAGCCGGGCGGCTCGAACTTGGTGCCGCTGGTCACCAGCCCGCCGATGGTGGTGCTGGTGGCCAGGCCGTAGCCGGCGTCGAGCCCGTTGTCGGTGTAGCGGGTGGTCGTGGTCTTGTCCGGCACGCCGGCCGACTCGGCCTGCGTGCTGGAGGTGGTCAGTCCGTAACCGGGCTTGAGGTTCGCGCCGGGCACCGGCTCGGACGCTCCGTCGGGCCGTCGCCAGTTCAAGTTCAGCGAGCCGGGGCCGGCACCGTTGAAGTAGTCGACGCGGATGCGGTGGGTCGAGCCGGCGACGGCGTTGGCGTACCCGCCCGAGACCAGGCGCGGCGAGCCGCTGACCCAGGAGTCGACGATCAGGGTGTCGTCGATCCACAGCCGGGCGCCGTCGTCGACCTCAAGTTCGAGCGTGTAGGTGCCGGCGGCGGGAAAGGTGATCTCCCCGGTGGCGCGCACCGAGAAGGACGCGGCCGGGATGCCGGCCGCGGGGGCGTCCGTGCCGTTCCAGACGGCGCGCAGCCGGCCGTCGGTGCCGCCCAGCCCGGTCTGGTGCACCTTCGGGGCGCCGGTCAGCGTGGTGTTGTCGTAGAACGCCGCCCACAGGCCGACCAGGCCTTCGTCGTAGCCGGTGCGGGTCTGCGGCACTGTCGCGGCGCAGGCGCTCGTGGGCGTCTGGCCCGTGAAGCAGGACGCCGGCGCCGGGCCGTAGGTGGCGACCGGCCGATCGCGGTCGTCGTAGACGGTGGTCGACACCCGCCCGGCCGCGTCGGTGGACGTCAGTGGCATGTCCTTGACGTTCCACGTCTGCGACTTGGTCCGGCCGGTGGCGTCGGTGGCCGACAGCAGCCGGTCGGCGTCGTCGACGACGACCTTGCTGGCGAACCCGCCGGCCGGGGTCAGGCCGGCGACGTCGACGAACGTCGTGCGGGTGGCCGCGTCGTAGCGGTAAGACCGCTGCGGGCGCTCCTGGGTGGCGCTCGGTTTCGGCCCGGCCACCACCTGGGCGGCGGGCTTGCCCCGGTGCGTTGTGTAGCCGATCG
Organism: Blastococcus sp. TF02-8; assembly: GCF_003319175.1. GTDB lineage: Bacteria > Actinomycetota > Actinomycetes > Mycobacteriales > Geodermatophilaceae > Blastococcus. Next base: position 192,527 of record NZ_QOHK01000003.1, read on the forward strand.
TCGTCGTCGCGTCGGCCGCGGCGTTGGCGGCGGGGTTCGCCGCGACCCAGTCCGCGCCAAGGCTGTCCCGAACGCCGGTCAGCAGCCCGGAAGCGTCGTAGGCGTAGTCGGTGAGCTCACCGCCCGGGTCCTCGATGCGGGCCAGCCGGCCCTGGGCGTACCAGTAGCGGGTCTCGGTGCCGTCCCAGTAGGTGACCCGACACAGCATCCGGCCCGGTGCCGCCGCGTCGAAGCCGGCGGGCACGTTGGCACCGCCGTAGCAGTTCTCCCCGGGCCGGTTGTAGGTGAGGGTGTGGGCACGGCCGGAGACGGGGTCCTTGATCTGAGTCAACCGCGACGGGGTGCCGGAGTACACATTCTGCAGCGCGGCAGGCTTGCGGGAGTCCAGCACGCTGGTGAGCGAGTCCAGCTTCCCATCGGTGCGGAAGGCGTACACCTGCCCGCCCTCGGTGACGGTAATGCGGCCCGAGGAGTCGATGGCCAGTACGCCGTCCTCGCCGGTCGGGGGCGCGTAGCCGCCGGCGGTCTTGGTCCAGGTGTGCTTGGCGCCGCTGGCGTCGGTCAGCACGACCGTCTGGTCGGCCATCGTGGCCTCGGTGTAGGTCGCGCCGCTGCCGTCCAGGTCGGCAGAGAGGGTCCAGCCCTTGGGCAGCGCGGGGCTATCGGCGGTGGTCAGCCAGCTGGTCGGGATGATCTGCTCGGGCACCACGCCGCCGGCGGTGGTGCGGGTGAAAAGCTTGAGCTGGGCGGCGCCGGTCAGCTCCTGCAGCTCCACGGTGATCGGCACCATCTGGCCAGCGATGAGGTCGACGTTCTTGGCGTTGGCCCAGTTCAGCGAGCTCGGCGATCGGACGTCGTAGACGTAGGCGCCGTTGATCTCCACCGTCGCCACGTCGTCGTGCACGCCGGCGAACTGGTAGGTGCCGGTCACCGGCGGCACGAAGAAGCCCTGCCAGCGTCCCAGCCACCAGTCACCGCCGAGGATCGGCGGGAACGGCGAGCTGGTGCCCCAGTCAGCGTTGATCTGCGGCTCGTTGCGCACCAGCACTGGCTTCTGGAAGTTGTCGTTGATCAGACCGGCGTGCGAGGGGTCGTCGAAATAGGAGGCGGTCAGCCCGCCCTGCTGCGGCTGCTGGGAGTTGTAGGTCAGGTTCAGCCCCGCCGACCCGCCCACCGTGGTGAACGTGGGCGAGGACGCCGAGGTGGTCACGTTGCCGTTGGCCAGGTTCACCTGCACCGGGCCCAAGAAGTCCACAGGCGCCGGCCCGCGGTTGCCGATCCGCTGGTCGATCTTGAACCGGCCCACCGCCGGATTGGTGACCATCGTCGTCCCGCTGTATGCGCTGGCTAGCCACGTGTAGGCGACGCCGTCGGCCAGAACCCCTTCGGGCACCGTCCACGACGTCGAAGGCCGGCAGCCGGAGTCCACGACGGCGCCGGTCTTGCCGTCGGCGCCGGTGGCGATCCGGAAGCAGTAGGACACCGGCTCCCCGTCGGGGTCGGTCACCGGGTTCACCGACAGGGTCGGAGTCAGCGAGGTGAGCACCGCGTCGTTGGCCGGCGCGGTCATCACCGGCGCGGGTGCGGCCGAGCCGACGTCGACGGTCATCGTCGCGGTCAGGTTCTTGTACGTGCCCACCCTGGACTGCTCGGTGCCGACCAGCATGTAGTAGGCGTTCGGGTCGCGGGCGTTGACCCGGTCGCGGACGAACTGGGTCAGTGCCGGGCCGGTCAGCCGGCCCACGTCGCCAACCACACCGGTGCCCAGCAGCTGCCCGACGCCGTTGTAGTTGAGCGCGGTCGCGTGGTGGATCGTGGCCTCCCACGCCTTCTGGAAGGTCGTCGGGTTGATCCGGGCCACGTCGACCTGGGCGTTGACCACGTTCTTGCCCCACAGGGCGGAGTAGTCGAACTTCACCGCTGTCCGGTTGTAGGTGTCCGGGTTGGCCGCGGTACCGGCCATGCTGTTACCGATCTTGACGCCACAGTTGGTGCAGGTGTAGCCGTTGGAGCGGTAGGCGCGGGTGTCCATCGCCGTGTAGGTGAACGTCGGGTCGACGCTGACCGGGTACACCCGCTCGGGGGCCTGCAGCCATGCCTCGTCGACGGTGACGGTGAGCACCCACTTGTTGCCCGTCTGCTGCAGGCCGTAGGTGCCGCCGGTGAGCGCCGGGGGTTCGGTGCCGCCGCCGGCCGAGTCCCAGGTCTCGATCGGCGGCAACATGACCGGAACGCCGCCGTCGCCGTCGACCAGCTCCACGCTGCCGTCCTCGGCCAGCCGCGGGGTGAGCCCGTCGGTGGCCAGGGTGAACCGCCAGCTGTTCTTCCCCGGCTTCGGCGCCCGGTCCAGAACGATGGTCTCCTTCACCGAACCCGGGGTGACCTCGTACTCCAGGTCGGTGGCGGGGGCCACGTCCTCATAGGTGGCGGTCGCGCCGTCGACCTCCACCTTGCGCCCGCGGGCGGCGTTCTCGAAGCCCAGGGACACCGAGTCCCCGCCCACCTCGACCTGCAGCAGCCCGGCGCCGTCGGCGGCCGGGGCGAACGAGGGGCTCAGCGGGTGCGCGTCGGCCTCCACCCGCCCGGACCGCTCGGCCTCCAGGTCGACGTCGATCGGCTGCCAGTCGCCGTCCTCGTCCTGGACGTTGAGCGGCGTCGTCGACTGGCGGTAGCTCTGCGTGCCGTCGGGGTTGGCGTAGGTGGTGGTGAACTCGGTCCGCTCGGTGGCCTCCGAACGAGCCGGGTCGAACGAGGACCCGTCCGGGTTGCGCTCGCCCAGCGGCGCGAAGGTCGCCTCCGTCGCCGGGTCCTGCGCCGGAACACCGGCCGCCTCCGGCATCGCCAGAGCCGGCAGGTCCCGTGGCAGCACCGCCGGGCCCTGCGGGGCGGCCTGCGCCGGCTGGTCCACGACCAGCATCGAACCGAGCACCGCGGCAGCGACGAGCACGCCGAGCGGCGCCCGGGCGCGCCACGTCGGACCCGGACTGGAGGCAGAACGCACGCGCACGAAGACCACCTGAGAGACGCAACCAGGAGTGAACGACTCGTCACTCCAAGAGAACACCCTCACAGAGGTCGCCTCGAGAAGGAACGGTCCGCAGCTATCTCTTGGTTACGTCGGCGTAACAGAACGCCCCACCAGGCACGCGCCTCCCTCGCGCCTCTCGAGCGGCTCGTCGGACCCGGCGTCCCTTCGCTCCCTTTCCTGGTGTGCGAGCGTCGCGGCGGCCGCGGCCCGGGCGGCCGGGTCAGTAGAGGTAGCGGTCGATGGCGGAACCGTGGGCCCAGAGATGGTTCATGCGGTCGGCGGTGCGGGCGTGGGCGGCTTCCTCGGCGTCGCTGAGCACACTGTCGACGCCGGGCGGGGTTGCCCGCAGCCGGGCGGTGAGCAGTCGGGTGTCGTCGGTGGGAGCGAGGTCGAGCAGGCCCGCGAGCCGTGCCAAGAGCGCGACCAGTTCGGTGCGGCCGGCGCGGCGGTAGCGAAGGTTCAGCTGCTCGGCAGACGCGTCGACCAGGTTGGTGATGTCGGGGTCCAGTCCGGGGTGGCCGAGGGCGGCGGCGGTGGTGGACAGGAGGTCGATGTCGGCGGCGGGCAGGCTGAGCACGGTCATCGGCGCGTGCTCGTATCGACCGTCGGGAGCGAGCTGCCGGCCCTCCGCTGCCCGGGACTGGGTGGGCGCCAGGGTGGTGAGGAGGCGCTGCACGGCGGCGAGGGCGACCCGGTCGGCCAGTGGCGCCGGCAGCCGCAGCGGCTCCGTGTCGGCGCCCGGATCTTGCCGGTCGTCGTCCTCCCATGTGCCCAGGCACAGCAGGATCTCCTCCAGGGCGCGCAGCGGCGCCAACGGCTCGCCGTCGAGGTCGACGACGAGCACGGTCCGCTGCGCTGGCCGGGTGTCCACGCTCGGTCTGGGCTGGCCGGTCGGCTGCTCAGTCACGGGCGGACCACCGCTCGGTGGCCGACCCGGTCGTCAGGCCGGTGGCCCGGCCGATGGCGGCCCACGACGCTCCGGCCGCGACTGCGGCGCGCACCGCCTCGTCCAGCGCGCGGGCGGCGGCGGCCTGCCGGGCGGCGGCCTCCTCGACCTCCTCGAGGGCCTGCCATCCGGCGATGTGCCGGCGCCATTCGGTGATCACCCGGTGCTCGTCGGCGGCCTCCAGATCGGCCCACGGGCCAGCGGTAGCGAGCCGCCGCGCCGCCGGCTCGGCCAGCGCCCACGTGGTGACGCGGGTCCAGGGGGCGCCGCGCCAGCCGCAGGTGCAGCCGGCGACCCAGCCGACCACGTCTGCGTCCGGGCGCCACTCCTCGGCCTCCTCGATCACCTCGCAGCGCACCTGGCCGCCGGCACCGTCGGGGGTAACCCCGGCACCGCCGATGACCGTGCCGTCGGACCAGATGCCCTCGACGGTGCGGCCGTCGCGGTCGGTCAGCCGCACCCGGTCGCCGTTCCGCGGTCCCTCGTCGGGTCGGCGGGCGATCAGCACGCCGCGGGCGCCGGTGGTGCCGGCGCCCTGGGCGCCGTCGGCGAACAGCGGCACCACCCAGCCCTCGTGCGCCTGGCCGTCGGCGACCGGACCCATCCATCCCATCGCTTCCTCCTCTCGGTCACATGAACGTTGCCGTTGCGGCGCCGCCGGAGTCGGTCCCGTCCGGCCTCTGGGGATGGCCGTCGTTGTCCACAGCCGGGGGTGGCCATCGGGCCCCACCGTGTGCCAGGAGCACGCAGCGGTCGCGTGTCCGGTCCGGCCGCTCTCCGCTAGAGGCGCGGCGGCTATCGGCTCGGGGGCTGGTCCGCGTGTGCGTCGACCCAGCTGCGCAGGTCGGCGCGGCGGTAGAGGACGCGCCGGCCGAGCCGGAAACTGTTCGGGCCGCTGCCGAGGTGTCGCCAGTACCGGAGGGTGGCGACGGGGGCGCGGAGCAGGTCCGCGGCCTCGGTGATGGTGAGCAGCTCGGGCTCGTGGTCGGAGGTGGGGTCGGGCATGGCTGGCTCCCGGGGGGCGTCGGTGGTTGTGCCGTTACCGCAGAAGGCGCCATTTCGGGTCCATTGGTGACACTCGACGGCCAGCTTTTTCTGCCGGTCTCCAGTTCTTCTCCGGTAGCGGCGACCGCTGGCGCGTCACCCGTCAGCGATGCAGGCGCCTCATCTGCCGACGGCGGGCGTCGAGGCCGGGACAGCCGGTGGACGCCCCCGGGTCCTGCGGCTGCCGTTCGGCACGTTCTCCGGTAGTCCGACGACAGTCGCGGTACCCGTGCCCCGACGGGACTAGAGAGATACTGGAGGCCCGCTGCTGACCTGGGGTTCCTGCAGTTGTCCTCCGGTTGTCCTCCAGTCCGCCGATGCAGGCCGTGCGCATCGTGGCCCTGCGGCGCAAGCGGGTTGTGTGGACAACCGCTCCCGTCCACAACACCCGGTCGGACGCCCCCGGGCGCGCGCCGGGCTGGCCATGCTCGACTCATGGCGCCCGACACCGCACTCGGGGCACGGCGGGACCATGAAGCGCGTGACCGGTCCGGCAGGGACCTCCGCGACGCGTCGGGTGACCGGGGCGCCCTGACCGGTGGGTCCGCCGCCGAGATCGCTGGACCGCGGCCGGCGGGGCAGTCGAGGAGCACTATTCGGGCCACGCTGCGCGTGGCTCCGGCTGCGCCGTCGTCACCGTCCGCCTGCGGCGGGCTGTGTTTGCTGGTTCCCCGACCCGTCCGGCAGCTCAGCGTAGGGGCCTCCCGCGCCGTCTCCTCCCGACCGGACCAAGATCCTTCCGCCCTTCGGGCGCTGCGCTGCGGAAGCAGTCTTGGTCCGGTCGTCCCCTGCCGTCGCTTCCGGCCCCTGAGCAGAGCTCTTTGCCGGACGGGCCGGGGGAATGGGTGGCAGGACACCTGTTCCGCAGTTCCTCCCGTACCGGTTTCGGTTCCAGTTCCGGGAGGGTCCAGATGACCAGCATCAGCACCAGCACCAGCAGCACGGCAAGCAGCAGCCGCACCGCCACGGGCGGGCGGGGCAGGCGCGCCCGCCTCAGCGCCGCGCGGGCGGAAGCCGCCGACGCCGTCCGGGCGGCGAAGATCGCCGCCCTGCACGACCAGATCGGCGAGCACGTCGAGGCGCTGACCGCCGATCCGCAGTGGCGGGCGATGCTCGATGCCGCCGCGAAGTTCCACACCTACAGCCTGGGCAACCAGCTGCTGATCCAGCTGCAGGCCGCGCGGCTGGGCATCAGCCCGACCCGGGTCGCCGGGTTCGGCACCTGGAAGGCGCTGCGCCGCAGGGTGGTCAAGGGTTCCACGGGGCTCGCCGTCCTGGCCCCCTGCACGTACGCCCCCAAGGACACCCAGGCCGACACCGGCACCGGGCAGCACACCGACCACGCCGTCCCCGCCGCCACGACAGCGGCGGGGCCGGCGGGGACGCCGACCGGCCGGCCGGGCCGCGGCTGCTGCGGGGGCTCCGGGTCGCGCACGTCTTCGAGATCTCCCAGACCGACGGCGACCCACTGCCCGACATCACACCCGAGCTGCTGACCGGCGACGCCCCCGCCGCCTTGTGGGAGGCTGGCCGCGCAGGTCACGGCCCACGGCTACACGCTCACCCGCGAGGACTGCGGGCCGGCCAACGGCCTCACCGATCCGGCCGCCCGCACCGTGTAGGTCCGCCCGGACGTCGCCGACGCCCAGGCGATCAACACCCTCGCCCACGAACTCGCGCACATCGAGTGCGGGCACACCGCCAACGGCTACGACTACCGGGGCTACCGCGAGCAGGCCGAGGCCCAAGCCGAGTCCGTCGCCTACACCGTCCCCTACGTCGCCGCCTGGTCGGCCGGGGACGCCGACACCAGCCGCGCGCAGCCTCATCATCCGGCTGTCGCTCATCATCCACGCCGCCGTGTCGCAGGCCGCCCCGTGACCCGTGCCGATGCATCGCAGAGCTGATCGTTGCAAGCACCTGCAGCCCCCGACAAGTGACCACTTGCTCAATCAGCATTCGCCGTCACTAGCCAACAGAATGACGCTAGCGAAGACTCGCCGCGCACCACTACAGCCCTTTTCCCCTCTTACTTCCGCCTTCCCGACAGAACGGCACGCATGCTACCTTCGGAGGTAGGTCGGGCCCCGCTTCGCGGGGCCCATCGCCGTTTCTGGGGGTGACTTGTTGGTCATTGTCGGGTGGCGTTGGAAATGCATGGCGGGATGAAAATCTACGCCGGCGCGCCGGCGGCTGCCCGGCAGTACGTGGAGGTCGACCGGGGCCGGGCGGATGACTACTACCTCACCGAGGGCGCCGGTGTCGCGCGCCGGTTCAGCGTCACCGAGGGGCGGGTGAGCGAGCTGGCGTCGCTGACCGGGGAGGCCTACGAGACGTGGGCGGCCGGCCGTGACCCGGGCACCGGGCAGCCCCGGGGGCAGCTGCGCGGCGACGGGCGTGCGGTGCGGTTCGTCGAGGTGGTGGTCAATGGCCCGAAGACGTGGTCGTTGGCCGCGGCGCTGCATCCGGACATTGCGACGGCGTATGACGCGGCCCAGGCCCGGGCGGCCGAGCAGATCATCGGCTGGCTCGGGCAGCACGCCACCACCCGGGTCGGTCCGGGCGGCGGGCAGGTGCAGGTGCCGGTGCAGGTGGCCGAGGCGGTGACGGTGGCGCACTACACGTCGCGGGCCGGGGATCCGCACCGCCATCTGCACCTGCAGATCAACGCCCGGGTGTTCGCGGCCGGGAAATGGCGCGGCCTGCACACCGTCGGCGTGCGCGATTCCCTCGCCGCGATCAACGGTATCGGGCACGCCGCGGTCTCCTGCGATCCGCAATTCCGGGCCGCGCTCGCCGCCCACGGATATGCATTGGATGCCGACGGGGAGATACGGCAGTTAGCGGATTTCGTGGGCGCCTTCAGCGCGCGGGCTGCGCAGATCGCCCGGAACATCGACACCTACGAACGAGAATGGGTCGCGGCGCATCCCGGCGAGCACCCCGGTCCGGCGTTGCGCCGGGCCTGGGACGCGCGAGCGTGGGCAGCGGGCCGCCCGGACAAGGTGCGGCCGCAGCCGGGGGAGGACCTCACCGCACGGTGGGCGGCCGAGCTGGCCGCCCTTGGGTATCGCGACCGCGGCCGGCCGGTGGACCTGGCACCTGCGCCGGTCGGTGCACTGGACCGCGAGGGAGCGGCCGACCGGGTGCTGGCCCGGCTGGGCGCCGGCCGCTCGGCGTGGAACGCCGCCGACGTCCGGGGCGAGGTCGAACAGCTGATCGCCGCCGCCGGCATCGTCACCGACCCGGCGGTGCGCATCGAGCTGGCCGAGGACCTCACCGCCCGCACCCTGGTCCGGTGCGTGCCGCTGTTGGACCGCGACGGTCCTGCCGGCGGGGTGCCGGAGCACATTCGGGCGTGGACCTCGGCGCCGGTGCTCGATGTCGAGGCCGACCTCACCGACCGCCTCGCCGCCCGCGCCACCCAGCGCCCGGCCGACACCCCGGGCCCCGGCCCGATACCGCCGGCCGACGTCGCCGCCGGTGCCGCGCGGCTGGACCCGGGACAGGCCGCGGCGGTCGCCGCGCTCGCCGGCCCGCGGGCCCTGGTCGTGGTCGAGGGCGCCGCCGGGGCGGGCAAGACCACCACCCTGGCCGCCACCCAGACCCTGCTCGCCGGGCAGGGGCGCCGGTTGGTGGTCGTCACCCCGACGCTGAAGGCGGCCAAGGTCGCTGCGGCCGAGGTCGGCGCGGTCGCCGGGTCGGCGGCGCGGCTGGCCTTTGAGTACGGCTGGCGCTGGAACGGCGACGGGGTCTGGACCCGGTTGTCTGCCGGCCAGGCCGATCCGGTCACCGGAGCGCTCTACACCGGCCCCCGGGACGCCGCGCGGCTGGCCGCGGGCGACCTCCTCGTCGTCGACGAGGCGGGCATGCTGGATCAGGACACCGCCCGGGCGTTGCTGACGGTCGCCGACGAGTGCCGGGTGCGCGTCGCCTTGCTCGGCGACCGGCATCAGCTCGCGGCGGTCGGCCGCGGCGGCGTGCTGGACCTGGCCGCGGCTCAGGTCGATCCGGCCGGGCACCTGACCCTGATCGGAGTACACCGCTTCACCCGCACCGACGCCACCGGCCGCAGCACACCGGACGGCGACTACGCGGAACTGACCCTGGCGATGCGCGCCGGCACCAACCCCGGGACGGTGTTCGACGCGCTGCTGGCCCGCGGGCAGATCCGGCTGCACCCCGACCCGCCGGCACTGCGGGAGGCACTCGCCACCGCCGCGGCCGACAGTTACGCCGCCGGCGAGCGCGTGGCCGTGGTGGCCGCCACCCGCGAGCAGGCCACCGCCCTCAACGCCGCCATCCGGGACCGCCTGGTCACCGACGGCCGGGTTGACGACCGGCGGGTGGTGGTCACCGCCGCGGGGGAGCGGATCGGCGTCGGCGACCGGATCGCCACCCGCCGCAACGACCGCGACCTGCAAGTCGCCAACCGCGACCTGTGGACGGTCACCGGCGTCGACCGGAATGGCGGGCTGCTCATCACCCCCCACGGCACAGGGCATGTCACCCCGGCCGACGGCGTAGTCGCAGCTGTCACCCTCGCCGTTACCCTCGACGTCACCCCGGCGGGGACAGGTGCGCGGGTGTTGCCCGCCGACTACGTCACCGCGCACGTGGAACTGGCCTACGCCACCACCGCGCACGGCACCCAGGGTGACACCGTGACCGCCGCGCACCTGGTGGTCGGCGAGGACACCGGCGCCGCCGCGGCCTACGTGGGGATGACACGGGGCCGTACCGCCAACACCGCCCACCTCGTCGCGGCCGACCGCGCCGAGGCGCGGGAGCAGTGGCTCGCCGTCTTCGCCCGCGACCGCGCCGACCTCGGCCCCGCGCGCGCCGCCGAACTCGCGGCCGCCGAGGCCGCCCGCTACGCCCCACAGCGCCCGCTGGAGCAGGCGCTCGCCGACCTGCACTCCGCGTGGACGGCCGAGCAGCGCTGCCTGGATCGGCTCGCCCACGATCTGCCGCGCCGGGACGCGCTGCGTCAGATAGTCGCGCTCGAGTCCCCCTACTCCGACCGAGCCGCCGCGCTGGAAGCCCGGTACGAACGGACTGGAATCGACGCCCGCCACGCCACGGCGCGGGCCGACGCCAGCGGCGCGGCTGTCACCGCCGAGACCGACCGGATCCGCGACACGCTGCTCTACAGCTGGGACACTGGGCGGAACGCCGCCCGCGCCGCCGCGCGGGTCGTGCTCGACGGTCCCGGCCGGCTCGGGATTCGGCGGGCGGCGGTGAACCGGGCCGGGGAGCAGCTGGTCGACTGGGCGAACGCCTGGCGGCCCTATCTCCCGGCCATGCCCATAGAGCCGAAGCAGATCGCGCGCCTGGCTGACCGGTCCGACGACCGACCGCGGCTCTGGACCGCCTTCGACACCTACGCCCGCCACCACGCCGAACACACCCACCCCGAACACGCCCAGCTGCTCGCGGTCACAGCCGCCGCCCAGGAGGCCCACCGGCACGCCGGGGCTGAGGTGGTCGACGCCCGCCGTCAGCACGAGGACCGGCTCGCCCGCTTCGGGCGCCTGGCCTGGACCCCCGACCCGGCGGAGCGGCTGGTCGATATCGACCGGGACATCGCCGCCACCCAGACAGAACTGGCCGCTGTCCGCGCCCGCATCACCTGCCTGACGGCCGAGCCAGCTCTCCTCGCCCAGCCGGCCGACCAGCTAGCCAGAGAGCGTGACCGCTGGCGTGCCCGCCACGACCCCGCGCCCGCCGCCACCCGGCCACCCGCCCCCCGGTCGGCGTCATCTCAGCCGGGCGTTCGGGCGCCGCGCCCTGAGGACATCCGACGGCTCACACGACCTCCCGACCCGGGCCTGGGGATTCCCCGGTGAATCCCCAGGAAGACGGGAGCCGGGAGACAAGGCCCATGCGCGATGTCAGCGTTCGGGTCAGCAGACGAGCCCGAGACGGCGCTGGTCACGGGCCATCTTCACGACCAGGGAGGCGATGAGCGGTGGCGTCGATCGCAAGGCGGCCCGATGGCACGTACCGGCCGCGGTACCGGGACGAGAACGGCAAGGAGCACGCCCGCCACTTCAAGCGCAAGGTCGACGCCCAGCGGTGGCTGAACTCCGTTACGGCCGCCATGGAAACCGGGAACTACGTCGACCCTCGCGCGGGCAAGATCAAGGTGGGCGAGTGGGCGGAGAAGTGGTTCGCGGGTCAGGCCCAGCTCAAGCCCACGACGCGGTCGCGGTACCGAAGCATCCTCGACATGCACGTCCTGCCGCACTGGTCCGCCTACCAGTTGCTGGCTGTGTCGCACGCCGACGTCCAGGCCTGGGTGGCGCAGCAGCACGCGGAAGGTGCCGCCCCCGCGACTGTCCGCAAGCACTTCCGAGTTCTCAGCCTCATCCTCGATCTCGCCGTGCGTGACGGACGGCTCTCCCGGAACCCGTGCCAGAAGGTCAACCTGCCCCGAGTCCAACAGGCTCGGCGGCGGTACCTCACACACGCACAGGTCCACCGCCTCGCGGACGCGACGTGTTCTCCCCGGGCTGGCACCCGACTCCCGCACCGCGAGCGAGAGATCATGGCCTCCTACCGCATCGTCGTGCTCGTCCTCGCGTACTGCGGGCTGCGCTGGGGCGAGGTGGCGGCCCTCAAGGTGAAGCGGGTCGACCTTCGCCGGCGCCGGATAGAGATCGCCGAATCGGTCGTCGAGGTCGACGGACTGCTGACCTGGGGCGTGCCCAAGGGGTACGAGCGCCGCTCGGTTCCGATCCCGGCCTTCATCGCCGAGGACCTACGCGAACAACTGGCAGGCCGGGGACCTGAGGATCTCGTCTTCACTGGCCTGCGGGCCGGGGGAGTACTGCGCAACCGGGTGTTCCGCAGAGCGGGCTTCGACCGGGCCGCCCAGGCGGTGGGACTCGAGGGACTCGTGCCGCACGAGCTCCGGCACACGGCCGCCAGCCTGGCCGTGTCATCCGGTGCCAACGTGAAGGCGGTGCAACGGATGCTGGGGCACGCCTCGGCCGCCATGACGTTGGACACCTACGCCGACCTCTTCGACGAGGACCTCGACGCGGTAGCGGAGCGCTTGGACCTCGCTGCGCGGACGGTCCGCGAACATTCTGCGGACTATTTGCGGACTCCGGACCTGTTCACGCTCGATCCAGCGTCGAACTGATCACCCCAACGGCCGACTGACCAGCGACATCTCGTGGTGCCCCCGGCAGGATTCGAACCTGCGCACCCGCCTCCGGAGGGCGGTGCTCTATCCCCTGAGCTACGGGGGCTCGGGGCAGGTCAGAAGCTACCAGCCCCGGACGGCGGTCCCGACGGCGGCCCCGGCGGTCAGGGCGCGGGCAGCGGAGTGCCGCCGCGCGCGCTGAGCATGGCCGTCATCGTCTCCGTCTCGAGGCTCTGCGACTGCTCGATCGAGCGTGCCAGGTCGCGCACGGCCGGCACCTCGGCGTGCGCGGCGGCGTCCTCCGCCATCGGGAAGCCGCCCTGGTGGTGCCGGATCATCAGCCGCAGGAACTGCACGTCGAAGGCGCTGCCCGACAGACCGCGCAGCTCCGCCAGCTCCTCGTCGGTGGCCATCCCCGGCATGAGCGCCCCCGGCTCCATGTCCATGCCGGACATGTCGTGCCCGCCGTGCCCGGAGTCGGTCATCCAGGCCATCGTGTCGCCGCCGGTGAGGGGCAGACCCCACAGCACCAGCCAGCCCTGCATCCGGCCGGCCTGGTTGGTCTGGGTTGCGGAGATGTCGAACGCCAGCGACCGCACGTCCGGGTCCTGGCTCCGCTCCGCGACGAGGTTGGCCATCTCCACGCCCTGCAGGTGGTGGCGCGACATGTCCCGGGCGAACCCCGCGTCCACCGAGTCCTCGGCCGGGGTGACGTCGTCCCCCCGGCCGATGCCGAGCAGGACGGCCAGGCCGCCGCCGAGCACCACGAGGCCGACGGCGATCACGGCGAGCAGGACGACGCGCAGCGGGCTGCGCGCGGCGGTGGGAGCGGTCACGAGATCACCTCCGGGATCGAGTGCGATCAGGGGGCCGGCGTGACCGGGGCGGAGCTCTCCGGCGCGGAGGACTCGGCGGGGGTCGCGCCGGCGTCGGCGCTCTCCAGCAGCGGGTCGGCCAGGAACTGGGGCGACTCGCAGGTGGCCCCGGGCTCGGGGAAGCTGTCGGACTTGAACGTCATCAGGTCCGCGAACTGCTTGATCCGCTTGTCGCCGGCGCTCTCCACCTTGAGCTGGTGGCCCCAGGACTGGACGCTGATGGGGGAGTCCTGACCCTCGTACGGGGAGAGCATCCGCCCGGAGACGCCGTCGACGAGCTTCGCCAGCTTCGCGACGTCGGCGTCGGAGACCTCGTCGGGGTCGTAGGTGATCCAGACGGCACCGTGCTCCAGGCTGTGCACCGCGTTCTCGTGCCGGATGTCGACGTCGTAGACGGTGCCGGTGCAGTCGGCCCACAGGTTGGCGTGCGGCCCACCGACGGGCGGGGACTGGTCGTAGGAGATCGGGTTGTCGTCGTGCTGCCCGCCCTCGTACTCGTAGACCTCGCCGCCGGAGATCTCGTCGAAGGACTCGATCTTGTCCGCGTTCGCCTGGCGCACCTTGACCACCGCGTAGCCGAGGACGCCGACGGCGAACAGGGCGATGACGATCGCGCCGGCGATCAGCCCCCACGGCCGCTGGGGCGCCACCACCTGCGTGGGCGGGCGGGTGCGCCCGCCCTTGCCGCGGCCCCCGGCGCCGGCCCCGGAGCGGCTCGCCCCGCCGCCGGTCGCTCGGCTCTTCTCGGGCGTGCGGTCCTTGGCCAAGGCCTCTCCTCGATGCGGGGCGCGTGCGCGCGTGCCGTGGGGCCGGTCGGGCCCCTCGTACCGGTCGGGAGTCTAGGTCGCGGCGCTGTGTGCAAGCTGGTAACCGGGCAGACGGGAGCGGTCAGTACGCTCGCCCGGTGACACCGGAGCAGCTGCAGGACGTCGTTCGTACCGCCGTGGCCGCGGTCGTCCAGCGGGGCGAGCTGCCCGTCGAGGTCCCCGCCGACGTCGTGATCGAGCGGCCGAAGAACCCCGAGCACGGCGACTACGCCACCAACATCGCGCTGCGCCTGGCCAAGCCGGCCGGCCGGCCGCCGCGCGACGTGGCCGGTCTGGTCGCCGAGGAGCTGCGCGTCCACGCGGGCATCGCCTCGGTCGACATCGCCGGTCCGGGCTTCCTCAACATCACCCTCGCGCAGGGCGCGCTCGGCAGGATCGCCGTCGACGCCGTGACTGCGGGGGAGGCCTACGGCCGCACCGACACCCTCGCCGGGCAGAAGCTGAACCTGGAGTTCGTCTCGGCCAACCCGACCGGCCCGGTGCACATCGGTGGCACCCGGTGGGCGGCGGTCGGCGACGCCCTCGGCCGGCTGCTGGAGGCCAGCGGCGCCTCGGTCACCCGCGAGTACTACTTCAACGACGCCGGTTCCCAGATCGACCGGTTCGCCCTCAGCCTGATGGCCGCCGCGCACGACCGTCCGGTGCCGGAGGACGGCTACGCCGGCGACTACATCACCGAGATCGCCGCCCAGGTGGTCGCCGCCGAGCCCGGTGTCCTGGAGCTTCCCGACGCCGAGCAGCAGGAGCGCTTCCGGGTCCGCGGCGTCGACCTGATGTTCGCCGAGATCAAGCGGACGCTCGCGGACTTCGGCGTCGTCTTCGACGTGTACTTCAGCGAGCGGACGCTGCACGAGAGCGGCGCGCTGCAGAAGGCGATCGCCCGGCTGCGGGACAACGGCCACGTCTACGAGGCCGACGGTGCGGTGTGGCTGCGCACCACCGACTTCGGCGACGACAAGGACCGCCCGCTGATCAAGAGCGATGGCGCCCCGACCTACTTCGCCGCCGACTGCGCCTACTACCTGGACAAGCGCGACCGGGGCTTCGACAAGGTCGTGATCATGCTGGGCGCCGACCACGCCGGCTACGTCGGCCGGTACAAGGCGCTCTCGGCCGCGGTGGGCGACGACCCCGAGGCCAACCTGGAGATCCTGCTCGGCCAGCTGGTGAACCTGGTCCGCGACGGCGAGCCGGTGCGGATGAGCAAGCGGGCGGGCACGGTCGTGCTGCTGGAGGACCTGGTCGGGGCGGTCGGCGCCGACGCCGCGCGCTACGCGCTGGCCCGCGCCTCGGTCGACCAGCAGATCGACCTGGACCTGGGCCTGTGGAGCCGGCAGACCAACGACAACCCGGTCTTCTACGTCCAGTACGCCCATGCCCGGATCTCCTCGGTGCTGCGCAACGCCGCCGACCTCGGCATCGCCCTCGGGAACCCCGCCGACGTCGACGTCTCGCTGCTCACCCACGACCGGGAGAACACCCTTCTGCGGGCCATCGGCGAGTTCCCCCGGGTGATCACCGCCGCCGCCGAGCTGCGGGCGCCGCACCGGGTCGCCCGGTACCTGGAGGAGCTGGCCGGCACCTACCACCGCTTCTACGACGCCTGCCGCATCCTGCCGATGGGCGACGAGGAGCCCGGCGAGCTGCACCGCGCCCGCCTCACCCTCTGCGCGGCGACCGCCACCGTGCTGCGCAACGGGCTGGCCGTGCTCGGTGTCTCCGCCCCGGAGCGGATGTGAGGGCGCACCCGGCGGGCCCCCTGCACGGGAACATCAGCCCGCCGTCGGCCGCCGGCGCCCCGCCGGCCGAGCTCGGCGTCCTCGACCCGCAGGTCTGGCCGCGGTCGGCCGAGCGGGTCGACGGCGAGCTGCACCTCGGCGGCCGCCCGGTGACCGAGCTGGCCCGCGAGCACGGCACCCCGCTGTTCGTGCTGGACGAGGACGACTTCCGCGGCCGGGCCGCCGAGTTCGCCGCGGCGTTCGAGGGTGCCGACGTGCACTACGCCTCCAAGGCGTTCCTCTGCGGCCAGGTGGCCCGCTGGATCGCCGACGACGGCCTGCACCTGGACGCCTGCAGCGGCAACGAGCTGGCCCTGGCGCTGGCCGCCGGTTTCCCCGCGGAGCGGATCGCGCTGCACGGCAACAACAAGTCGCTGGTCGAGCTGCAGCTCGCCGTCGACTCCGGGATCGGGCACGTCGTCCTCGACTCCTTCGACGAGATCGAGCGGCTGGTCCCGTTGGCCACCGCCCGCGTCGCCGGCGGGGGAGCGGCCGTGCCGGTGCTGATCCGCACGACCGTGGGCATCGAGGCGCACACCCACGAGTTCATCGCCACCGCCCACGAGGACCAGAAGTTCGGGTTCTCCCTCGCCACCGGTGACGCCCTCGAGGCGGCCCGGCGCGTGGTCGAGGAGCCGGCGCTGCGCCTGGCCGGCCTGCACAGCCACATCGGCTCGCAGATCTTCGACACCGCGGGCTTCGAGGCCGCCGCGCACCGCGTCGTCGGCCTCCTGGCCGAGGTCCGGGACGCGACCGGCCAGGTCCTGGAGGAGCTCAACCTGGGGGGCGGCTTCGGGATCGCCTACCTGCCCGAGGACGACCCGGTCAGCCCGCTCGACGTCGCCGGCCGGCTGCGTGCCGTCGTCGCCGCCGAGTGCGCCGAGCTCGGTCTGCCGGTGCCGCGCCTGGCGGTCGAGCCGGGCCGCGCGATCGCGGGGCCGGGCACGGTCACGCTCTACGAGATCGGCACCATCAAGCCCGTCCGCCTGGGTGCTTCCGGCACGCCGGGCACACCTCTGGTGCGCAACTACGTGTCGGTCGACGGCGGGATGAGCGACAACATCCGCACCGCCCTCTACGACGCCAGCTACACCTGCGTGCTGGCCAACCGGGTCTCCGACGCCCCGCCGGCGCTCTGCCGGGTGGTGGGCAAGCACTGCGAGAGCGGCGACATCCTGGTGCGCGACCTGTGGCTGCCCGCGGACGTGCAGCCCGGCGACCTGCTGGCCGTCGCGGCCACCGGGGCCTACTGCTGGTCGATGGCCAGCAACTACAACTACCTGCTCAAGCCCCCGGTGGTGGCCGTCCGGGACGGCCTGGGCACCGAGATCGTCCGCCGTCAGACACTGGCCGACGTGTTCGCCCTCGACGCCGTCCTCGCCGGCCGGTCCGCACCGTCGCCCGCGCCCTCCCAGCCGGCGCCCGAGCACTCCGGAGGAGCCCGCTCGTGAACGGTCCGCTCAAGGTCGCCCTCCTGGGCTGCGGCACGGTCGGCAGTGCCGTCCTGCGGTTGCTGCAGGAGCAGTCCGACGACCTCGCCGCCCGCATCGGCCGCCCGGTGGAGGTCGCCGGTGTCGCCGTCCGCCGTCCGCAGCACCACCCCGACGTCCCGGCCGAGCTGCTCACCACCGACGCGCACGCGCTCGTCACCCGCGACGACGTCGACCTCGTGGTCGAGGTCATCGGCGGGATCGAGCCGGCCCGCTCGCTGATGCTCGCCGCCTTCGAGGCCGGCAAGTCGGTGGTCAGCGCGAACAAGGCGCTGCTGGCCGAGGACGGCGTGGCACTGCACGCCGCCGCTGCGAAGTCCGGCGTCGACCTCTACTACGAGGCGGCCGTCGCCGGCGCGATCCCGATCCTGCGGCCGCTGCGCGAGTCCCTCGCCGGTGACCAGCTCTCCCGGATCGTCGGGATCGTCAACGGGACCACCAACTACATCCTGTCGCGGATGGCGGAGACCGGTGCCGGGTTCGGTGAGGCGCTGGCCGAGGCCACCGACCTCGGCTACGCGGAGGCGGACCCGACCGCCGACGTCGACGGCTTCGATGCCGCCGCGAAGGCGGCGATCCTCGCCTCGCTGGCCTTCCACACCCCGGTGTCGGCCGGTGACGTGCACCGCGAGGGGATATCCACGGTCACCGCCTCCGACGTCGCCCGCGCCGCCGAGATCGGCTGCACGGTGAAGCTGCTGGCCATCTGCGAGCGGGTCTCGGGATCAGCGGACGCGGATGCCCCCGTGGACTCGGTGGCGGTCCGCGTGCACCCGGCGATGATCCCGACCAGCCACCCGCTGGCCTCGGTGGGCGGCGCGTTCAACGCCGTCTTCGTCGAGGCCGAGGCCGCCGGCCAGCTGATGTTCTACGGTCAGGGCGCCGGCGGCGAGCCGACCGCGTCAGCGGTGCTCGGCGATCTCGTGGCGGTGGCCCGCAACCGGGTCACCGGCGCCGCGGGCCAGGGTCCCTCCGGCTACGCGGACCTGACCGTGCGCCCCATGGCCGAGACCCCGACCCGGTACCACGTCAGCCTGGACGTGGCCGACAAGCCGGGTGTCCTGGCCGCCGTCGCGCAGGAGTTCGCGCAGCACGGCGTCAGCATCTCGACGGTGCGCCAGACCGGCCACGGTGAGGCCGCGACGCTGGTTCTCGTGACCCACAGCGCCCCGGATGCGGCGCTGTCGGCCACCATCGACGCGCTGCGGGAGATGCCCGCGGTCCGAGGAGTCACCAGCGTGCTGCGTGTGGAGGGGTTGTCATGACGGCGTTGCAGGTCTCCCCGGGCTGGCCCGGGCTGATCGAGGCCTACCGCTCGCGGCTGCCGGTCAGCGACAGCACGCCGGTGGTGACGCTGCACGAGGGCGCCACCCCGCTGGTGCACGCCCGTGAGCTCTCCCGCCGGACCGGCTGCGAGGTCTACCTCAAGGTGGAGGGCGCCAACCCGACCGGTTCCTTCAAGGACCGCGGGATGACGATGGCCATCACCAAGGCCGTCGAGGAGGGGTCGAAGGCGGTCATCTGCGCCTCGACCGGCAACACCAGTGCCAGCGCCGCGGCCTACGCCGCGCGGGCCGGGCTCACCTGTGCCGTGCTGGTACCGCAGGGCAAGATCGCCATGGGCAAGCTCGCCCAGGCGCTCGTGCACGGGGCCAAGCTGCTGCAGGTCGACGGCAACTTCGACGACTGCCTCGCCCTGGCCAGCAAGCTGGCGATCGACTACCCGGTCAGCCTGGTGAACAGCGTCAACCAGTTCCGGATCGAGGGGCAGAAGACCGCCTCGTTCGAGATCGTCGACGTCCTGGGCGACGCCCCGGACATCCACTGCCTCCCGGTCGGCAACGCCGGCAACATCACCGCCTACTGGCAGGGCTACCGGGAGTACGCCGCCGACGGCACCGCGACCCGGACGCCGAAGATGTGGGGCTTCCAGGCCGCCGGCGCCGCCCCCATCGTCACCGGCCAGGTGGTGGAGAACCCGAGCACGATCGCCACCGCGATCCGGATCGGCAACCCGGCCTCCTGGACCAAGGCGCTGGCCGCCCGCGACGAGTCCGGCGGTCGCATCGACGCCGTGACCGACCGCGCGATCCTGTCCGCCTACCGGCTGCTCGCCCGCACGGAGGCGGTCTTCGTCGAGCCGGCGTCCGCTGCCTCGGTCGCCGGCCTGCTGCAGGTCGCCGACGCCGGTGGGCTCGAGCAGGGCCAGCGGGTCGTCTGCACCGTCACGGGCAACGGGCTCAAGGACCCCGAGTGGGCCATCTCGGGTGCCCCGGCACCGCAGACGGTCCCGGTGGACGCCGCGGCGGCCGCCGCGCACCTGGGCCTGTGACGACGCCGGTCCGCGTCCGGGTCCCCGCCACCAGCGCGAACCTCGGCCCGGCGTTCGACTGCGCCGGCCTGGCACTGGCCCACCACGACCTGCTCGACTTCTCGGTCGAGCCGTCCGGGCTGACCGTCGAGGTCCACGGGGTCGGCGAGGGGGAGCTGCCGCTCGACGAGTCACACCTCGTCGTGCGCGCGTTCCGGGCGGCGTGCGCGGACCTGGGCTGGACGCCGTCCGGCCTCCGGGTCACCGCTCGCAACGCCATCCCGCAGGGGCGAGG
The DNA here is from genome assembly GCF_003319175.1 of Blastococcus sp. TF02-8. Classification (GTDB taxonomy): domain Bacteria; phylum Actinomycetota; class Actinomycetes; order Mycobacteriales; family Geodermatophilaceae; genus Blastococcus. The sequence continues at coordinate 212,274 of NZ_QOHK01000003.1, forward strand.
GATGGGCTCGTCGGCGGCGGCCGTGGTCGCCGGGGTCCTCGGTGCGTGGGCGCTGTGCCCCGAGGTGGCGACGATCGACCTGGACGCCGTCCTCCGGCTGACCACCGAGATGGAGGGGCACCCCGACAACGTGGCCGCCTGCCTGCTCGGCGGGCTGACCCTGTCCTGGACGGGCGAGGGCGGCGTGGGGGCCGACTCGCTGACGGTGCACCCGGACGTCATGCCCGTGGTGCTGGTGCCGGACGCGACGCTGTCGACCGAGGTCGCTCGGGGGCTCCTGCCCGAGCTCGTGCCGCACGCCGACGCCGCGTTCAACGCGGGCCGGTCGGCCCTGCTGGTGCACGCGCTCACCTCCGGTGCGTTCCTGCTGGAGGCCACCGAGGACCGGCTGCACCAGCGCCAGCGCACGGCCGCGATGCCCGGCTCGCTCGAGCTGATCGACCGGCTGCGGGCCGCCGGCCATGCGGCCGTCGTCTCCGGTGCCGGACCGTCGGTGCTGGTGCTCGCCCGGCGCACCGTCCGGGGCGCCGATCAGTCGCCTGGCGCCCAGGAGCTGCAGGACGTCACCGCGCTCGTCCCGGACGGCTGGTCCGTCCTGACCCCGGACGTCGACCCCACCGGGGCGAGGGTGTCCCGTGGGATGGGGGAGGTATCGTCTCGGTAACGGGGAACACACTGGAAACCACCGGTGTTGTCCCCTCTGTGAGCTGCGTCTAGGCTCACGGCGTAGCCGCCCACTCGGGCGAGCCTCGCGCGGGGCCGAAGCAGACGTTCGAATCTCTTCGCCGCTGATCCGCCTCGCATCTTCTCCACCTGTTCCCCGTGCGTCCCCGCTCCGGCCGGGCCGACGGGGACCGGGGATCCCTGCGCCCGCACGGCGCAGGTCACCGCAGGGAAGGACCTGTACGTGAGCGAAACCACCGACCTCGTCGAGACCGGCGCCTCCGACGCCGCCGCCGAGGGAACTGCCGCTTCTGGGACGGCGGGCCGCCCCCGCCGCCGCGGCAACGGGCTGGCCGGCATGCTGCTGCCCGAGCTCCAGCGCCTGGCCGGCGAGCTGGGCATCCCCGGCACCGGCCGGATGCGCAAGAGCGACCTCGTCGCCGCCATCTCCGCCCGTCAGGTGGGTGGCGCCGACGCCGCCGCACCGGCACCCCGCACGGAGAGCGCCGACGGCGCCGACACCGCTCGCGGCGTGGCCGCGACCGCAGCGCCCCTCGAGGCCCCGATCAGCGGCGGTGCCAACGGCGGCCCGCTGACCGGCGACGGCAACGTCAACGGGAACGGCAACGGCAACGGGAACGGCGCCCCGACGCGTACCCGCCGCGGCGCCAGCCGCCCGGCCGGGTCGCCGAGCGCCGAGACCCCCACCGAGAACCCGGCCGCCACCGAGGCGTCCTCGGCTCCGGCCGAGGCCGAGCCGCGCGAGGACGAGCAGCGCGACGGGGACCGTCCGCAGCGCAACCGCGACCGCAACCGCAACCGCGGTGACCGGGACGGCAACCGCGAGAACGGCCAGCGCGAGAACGGCCAGCGCGAGAACGGCCAGCGCGAGAACGGGAACCGGGACAACGCCGGCCGGGACAACGGCGAGCGCGCCGAGCGCGGCAACCGCGACGGGGCCAACCGCGATGGCAACCGTGGCCCGGACCGTGACCGCAACGAGCGGGGCGGACGTCCGGACAACCGGACCGACAACGGCCGCACCGACGCTCCGCGCAACGACCGGAACAACGGCCCGGCCGACGACGAGGACGACGACTTCGAGGGTGGCCGCGGCCGCCGCGGCCGGCGCTACCGCGACCGCAACAAGCGCGGCAACGGCCGGGACCGGTTCGACCAGGGCGAGCCGACCGTCAGCGAGGACGACGTCCTGCTGCCCGTCGCCGGCATCCTGGATGTGCTGGACAACTACGCGTTCGTCCGCACCTCGGGCTACCTGACCGGACCGAACGACGTCTACGTCTCGCTGTCGCAGGTGCGGCGGTACGGCCTGCGCCGCGGTGACGCCATCACCGGCGCCGTCCGCCAGCCCCGCGAGGGCGAGCGCAAGGACAAGTACAACGCGCTGGTCCGCCTCGACACGGTCAACGGTCTGGACCCCGAGCAGGCCCGCAACCGGCCCGAGTTCACCAAGCTGACCCCGCTCTACCCGCAGGACCGCCTGCGGCTGGAGACCGAGTCGCACCTGCTGACCACCCGCGTCATCGACCTGGTCATGCCGATCGGCAAGGGGCAGCGCGCGCTCATCGTGTCGCCGCCCAAGGCCGGCAAGACGATGGTGCTGCAGTCGATCGCCAACGCGATCACGACCAACAACCCCGAGTGCCACCTGATGGTCGTGCTCGTGGACGAGCGGCCCGAAGAGGTCACCGACATGCAGCGCTCGGTGAAGGGCGAGGTCATCGCCTCGACCTTCGACCGGCCGCCGTCGGACCACACCACGGTCGCCGAGCTCTCCATCGAGCGGGCCAAGCGCCTGGTCGAGATGGGCCACGACGTCGTCGTCCTGCTGGACTCGATCACCCGGCTGGGCCGCGCCTACAACCTGGCGGCCCCCGCCAGCGGGCGAATCCTCTCCGGTGGTGTCGACTCCACGGCGCTCTACCCGCCCAAGCGCTTCCTGGGTGCCGCCCGCAACATCGAGAACGGCGGCTCGCTGACGATCATCGCCTCGGCGCTGGTCGAGACCGGCTCCACGATGGACACGGTCATCTTCGAGGAGTTCAAGGGCACCGGGAACGCCGAGATCAAGCTGGACCGCCGGCTGGCGGACAAGCGGGTCTTCCCGGCCGTCGACGTCAACGCGTCGGGCACGCGCAAGGAGGAGATCCTCATGTCGCCCGACGAGCTGGCCATCGTCATCAAGCTGCGCCGGGTGCTCGCCGCGCTCGAGCCGCAGCAGGCGCTGGAGCTGCTGCTGGAGAAGCTGAAGAAGACGCGCAACAACGTCGAGTTCCTCATGCAGATCCAGAAGACGACGCTCGGCCCCGAGAAGGACTGACACCCACCGCCGTCCAGCGGGGTTCGGCCATCTGGGAGACTGGTCGACCGAGCCCCGCTGGTGCGGCCGGAAATAGTCCTCCGGCCCCCGGCGTTCTGACACACCGAACGACCCAGACTTCGTAGAAGAGGCAGCAGCCATGAAGCCCGACATCCACCCGGCCTACAACGTCACCACCGTGACCTGCGGCTGCGGCAACACCTTCACGACCCGCAGCACCAGCCCGACCGGTCAGCTGACCGTCGAGACCTGCTCCGCCTGCCACCCCTTCTACACCGGCAAGCAGCGCATCCTCGACACCGGCGGTCGCGTGGCCCGCTTCGAGAAGCGGTTCGGCAAGCGCAACGCCGGCGCCACCACCGACGCCCAGTAGTATCCCCGACGGCGCCCGTCCCACCTCGCGGTGGGGCGGGCGCCGTCGTCGTGTCCGGACCGCGTGAGGAGGACCTTCCGTGACCAGCACCGAGACGTCGGCCGCCGACCGGCTGGCCGGCCTGCTCGCCGAGCACGCGCGGCTGGAGCAGGAGCTCGCCGACCCCGCGGTGCACGCCGACCAGTCGCGCGCCCGCCGCCTCGGGCGGCGCTACGCCCAGCTGGCCCCGCTCGTGGAGACCGCCCGGGGCCTGGACCAGGCGCGCGACGACCTGGACGCCGCACGGGAGCTGGCCGCCGAGGACGCGTCCTTCGCCGCGGAGGCTGCTGCGCTGGAGCGGCGCATCGAGGAGCTGACGGGGCAGCTGCGCGAGCAGCTGCTGCCCAAGGACCCCGACGACGACAAGGACGTCATCCTCGAGATCAAGGCGGGGGAGGGTGGTGCGGAGTCGGCGCTGTTCGCCGGCGACCTGCTGCGCATGTACCTGCGGTACGCCGAGCGCCGCGGCTGGTCCACCGAGATCCTCGACGCCGTCGACGCCGAGCTCGGCGGGTACAAGGACGTCGCGGTGGCCATCAAGTCGCGCACCGACGAGGGCATCTGGTCACGGCTGAAGTTCGAGGGCGGCGTGCACCGGGTGCAGCGCGTGCCGGTCACCGAGTCGCAGGGGCGCATCCACACCTCCGCCGCCGGAGTCCTGGTACTGCCCGAGGCCGAGGAGGTCGACGTCACCGTCGACCCCAACGACCTGCGCATCGACGTCTTCCGCTCCTCCGGCCCCGGCGGGCAGAGCGTGAACACCACCGACTCCGCCGTCCGGATCACCCACCTGCCGACCGGCATCGTGGTCAGCTCGCAGAACGAGAAGAGCCAGCTGCAGAACCGCGAGTCCGCGCTGCGGGTGCTGCGCTCCCGGTTGCTGGCCGCCGCGCGCGAGGAGGCCGCCGCCGCGGCCAGCGACCAGCGCCGCAGCCAGGTCCGCACCATGGACCGCAGCGAGCGGGTGCGCACGTACAACTTCCCGGAGAACCGGATCGCCGACCACCGGGTCGGCTACAAGGCGCACAACCTCGACCAGGTGATCGACGGCGACCTGGACGCGGTGATCGACGCGCTCGCCGCCGCGCACACCGCCGAGCTGCTGGCGGCCGGCTCCTGAACGCCCGCGTCCTGCTCACCGATGCCACCCGGCGGCTCGCCGCCGCCGGGGTCGAGTCGCCACGGGTGGACGCCGAGCTGCTGCTCGCCCACGTGCTGGAGCTGTCGCGCACCCGGTTGCTCACCCTCGACGACGTCGACGACGGTTCCGCTGCCCGCTTCGCCGCCCTGCTCGAGCAGCGGGCCGACCGGGTGCCCCTCCAGCACCTGACCGGCCGCGCGGCGTTCCGGCACCTCGAGCTCGCCGTCGGTCCCGGGGTGTTCGTCCCGCGGCCGGAGACCGAGCTGCTGGTCGAATGGGCGCTGGAGCGCCTGACCGGCCTCGACGGGCCGATCGTGGTCGACCTCGGCAGCGGCTCCGGCGCCATCGCGCTCTCCGTGGCGCACGAGCACCCGGGCGCGCGGGTCACCGCGGTCGAGCGTGACCCTGCCGCCATCGAGTGGACCCGGCACAACGCCCTGGCGCGGGTCGGCTCGGACACCCCCGTGGGCGTGGTGGCCGGCGACATGACCGACCCGGCGCTGCTGACCGAGCTCGACGGGCGGGTCGACGTCGTCGTCTCCAACCCGCCCTACGTGCCCGACGGCGCCCGGGTGCCCCGCGAGGTCGCCGACCACGACCCGCCGCTGGCGCTGTGGGGCGGGCCGGACGGTCTCGACGTCGTGCGCGGCATGCTGTCGGTCGCCGCGCGGTTGCTGCGCCCCGGCGGCTCGCTGGGCATCGAGCACGCCGACCAGCAGGGGACGGCGCTGCCCGCGCTGGTCCGGGCGCACGGTGCCTTCACCGACGTCGAGGACCACGCGGACCTGGCCGGTCGACCGCGGTTCACGACCGCGACGCGGAGGAGGACCTGATGCGACCCGCCCTGCTCGCGGACCGCTACCGCCTCACGTCGCTGATCGCCGGTGGCGGGATGGGTCAGGTCTGGCGGGCGCAGGACACGCTGCTGGACCGCCCGGTCGCGGTGAAGGTGCTGCGCGAGCAGTTCGCCGAGGACGCCGGTTTCCGCGAGCGGTTCCGGGCCGAGGCGCGCCACGCCGCACTCCTGACGCACCCGCACATCGCGGCGGTCTTCGACTACGGCGAGCTGCCGGCCACCGCGACCGGCCCGGCATCGGCGTACCTGGTCATGGAGCTGGTCGAGGGGGAGTCCCTGGCCGATCTCCTGGCGCGGGAGGGCCGCCTGGACCCGGCCCGGACCGTGGACGTCGTGCGTCAGGCCGCCGACGGTCTCGCCGCCGCGCACGCCGCCGGCATCGTGCACCGCGACGTGAAGCCGGCCAACATCCTGGTCACCCCACGGGGCGTCGTGAAGCTCACCGACTTCGGCATCGCGCGCTCTGCGTCCAGCGTCGCGGTCACGGCCACCGGGCAGGTCATCGGCACCGCGCACTACTTCTCGCCCGAGCAGGCGGCCGGTGGACCGGCGACCCCGGCCAGTGACGTCTACGCGCTGGGTGCGGTCGCCTACGAGTGCCTGGCCGGGCGGCGCGCCTTCGAGGCGGAGAACCCCGTGCAGATCGCCGTCATGCACATCCGCGACGAACCCGCGGCCCTGCCGGCGGGCATCCCGGCGGAGGTGCGGGCACTGGTGGGCCGCGCCATGGCCAAGGACCCGGCGGCGCGGTACCCCGACGGGGCCGCACTGCGCGACGCCGCTGCGGCACTGACCGCGGACCTGCCCACCGGCGCGGTGCGTCCGGCGCCGACCGCGGTCCTGCCGCTGCCCGGCCCGGAGACCGCGGTCCGGACGCAGGAGCCGGCCCGCGCCCGCCGCCGGTGGCTCCTCCCGGCCCTCGTCGCAGCGGTGGCCCTCGTGCTGGCGGTGGCCGTCCTCGCCGCCACGCTGCCCGACGGCTCCTCGTCCCCGACCTCGCGGACGACCTCCACGCCCACCACCCCGGCCGGGATCGATGTGGTGGCCGCCGACCTGGTCGGCCGGCAGGTGCGCGAGGTGCAGGCCGAGCTCGTCGCCCAGGGGTTGCGGGTGGAGGTCGTCGCCGCCGAGACCGGCGACGTGCCCGCCGGCCAGGTCACCGCCGTCGACCCGGCCGGGACGCTCGCGCACGACAGCCTCGTGCGGCTCACCTACGCCGTCCCCCCGGTGGTCGTGCCCGCGCCGCCCGCCCCGGGCCCGGCCGAGGACCGGCCCGGTAAGGAGGAGAAGCCGGGCAAGGAGGACAAGAAGAAGAAGGACGACGAGGACGACTGACGACGCCGGGCGACCGGCCTCCGGGAGCCCGGTGAGAGACTCGGCACCCGTGGCCGACATCTACGACTGCACCGACCCCGACACCCGGGCCGCCGGGCTCGACGCCGCCGCCGCGGCGATCAGCCGCTCCGAGCTGGTGCTGCTGCCCACCGACACGGTCTACGGCGTCGCCGCCGATGCGTTCTCCCCGGCCGCGGTCACCCGCCTGCTCGCGGCCAAGAACCGCGGCCGCGGGATGCCCGTGCCGGTCCTCATCGGCGAGGCCTCCACCCTGGCCGGGCTGGTGCTGCGGACCCCGGAGGTCGCGACGCGGCTGGCGCAGGAGTTCTGGCCCGGCGGTCTCACGCTCGTGGTCGAGCACGCGCCCTCGCTGGCCTGGGACCTCGGTGATGCGGAGGGCACCGTGGCCGTCCGGCTGCCCGGTGACGACCTGACCCGTGACCTGCTGCGCCGCACCGGCCCGCTGGCCGTCTCCAGCGCCAACCGCTCCGGCCGTCCCGCGGCGACGACCGCGCAGGAAGCCGACCAGCAGCTGGGCGCGCACGCCGCGGTCGTCCTCGACGGCGGTCCGCGGGACAGTTCGGCGGCCAGCACCATCGTCGACTGCACCGGGCCGGTTCCGCGGGTCCTGCGGGTCGGGGCGATCCCGGTCGACCGCCTCCGCGAGGTCGTCCCCGAGATCACGGACTAGCGCCGCCGCAGTGTCATAGTTGTCCCCTGACCGCCGCGCCGCCCGAGCACCGGGTGCCGCGGGCGCCCGCACCACCTCCAGGAGTGCCGCCGAGATGAGCACGCCGTACTGGGGCCCGGACTTCGGGGCCCTGGCCGCGTTCGACCCCGACATCGCGGGCGTGGTCACCGACGAGCTCGACCGGCTGCGCGGCGGCCTGCAGCTGATCGCCAGCGAGAACTTCACGAGTCCCGCCGTGCTGGCGGCCCTGGGCAGCACGCTGTCGAACAAGTACGCCGAGGGCTACCCGGGACGGCGCTACTACGGCGGGTGCGAGGTCGTGGACCGGGCCGAGGAGATCGGCATCGCCCGCGCCAGGGAGCTGTTCGGCGCCGAGCACGCCAACCTGCAGCCGCACTCCGGAGCCAACGCCAACCTCGCTGCCTACGGCGCGTTCCTGCGGCCGGGCGACACGTTCCTGGGCATGGCGCTACCGCACGGTGGTCACCTGACCCACGGCGCCACGGTCAGCTTCAGCGGCAAGTGGTTCAACGCCGTCCAGTACGGGGTCGACCCGGCGACCGAGCACATCGACTACGACCAGGTCCGCGACCTCGCCCGGGAGCACCGGCCCCGGATGATCGTCGCCGGCGGCTCGGCGATCCCGCGGCTGATCGACTTCGCGGTGTTCCGGGAGATCGCCGACGAGGTCGGGGCGGTGTTCATGGTCGACGCCGCGCACTTCATCGGCCTGGTGGCGGGCAAGGCGATCCCGAGCCCGGTGCCCTACGCCGACGTCGTCACGTTCACCACCCACAAGGTGCTGCGCGGGCCTCGTGGCGGAGCCATCGTCTGCAAGGCCGAGCACGCCAAGGCGATCGACAAGTCGGCCTTCCCGATGATGCAGGGCGGACCGCTCATGCACGCCGTCGCGGCGAAGGCGGTCAACTTCAAGGAGTGCCTGCAGCCGGCCTACCAGGACTACGCCCGCCAGGTGGTGGCCAACGCCCAGGCGCTCACCGCCGGGCTGGCCGAGGAGGGGCTCCGCCCGGTCGCCGGTGGCACGGACACCCACCTCGCGCTGCTGGACCTGCAGGAGACGGGGGTGACCGGTGCCGAGGCCGAGGCGCGGTGCGGTGCCGCCGGCATCGTGCTGAACAAGAACGCGATCCCGTTCGACCCGCAGCCGGCCTCGGTGGCGTCGGGCATCCGGGTGGGCAGCCCGGCGGTGACCACCCAGGGGATGACCGAGGGCGACATGGCGACGATCGCCTCGCTGATCGGCACCGCGATCCGCGACGTGGACGGCAGCCGTACCGCCGAGGTCGCGGCCGGAGTCCGCGAGCTGGTGGAGGCGCGGCCCGCGTACCCCGAGCCGGCCCGGGCCGTCTGAGCCGTGCGCGAGTACGTCGTCGTCCTGCTCACCGCGGCGCTGGTCACCTTCCTGGCCACGCCGGTGGTGCGGATGGTGGCGATCCGGCTGCGGATGATGGCCGCGCCCCGCGAGCGCGACGTGCACGTCATCCCCACGCCCCGGGGTGGCGGCGTCGCCATGTACCTGGGGGTCGTGGCGGCCGTCCTGGTGGCCTCGCGGCTGCCCAACCTCCAGCGGACCTTCGACGACTCCCAGGCCTACGCGGTCCTGGTCGCCGGTGGCCTGATCTGCCTGCTGGGTGTGCTGGACGACAAGTGGGGCCTGGACGCCCTCACGAAACTCACCGGGCAGATCGCCGCGGCCGGGGTGATGGTGCTGCTCGGCATCCAGCTGGCCTACGTCTTCCTGCCGGTCGCCGACATCGGCACGATCTCCCTCGGCCCCGACGTCGGTGTCCCGGCGACCATCCTGCTCACCGTTCTCGCGGTCAACGCGCTCAACTTCATCGACGGTCTCGACGGGCTGGCCGCGGGTGTCTCGGCCATCGCGGCGCTGGCCTTCTTCGCCTACAGCTACAGCCTGGCCCTCGACGGCTACGTCGAGTCGGCGAGCGCTCCCGCGCTGGTCACAGCCGTGCTGGCCGGCGCCTGCCTCGGTTTCCTGCCGCACAACTTCAGCCCGGCGCGGATCTTCATGGGCGACTCCGGCTCGATGCTGGTCGGCCTCATGCTGTCCGCGGCGGCGGTGAGCGCGACCGGGGGAGTGGACGCGCAGTCGTTCGGCTCCGCGGCCAGCCTGCTGCCGCTGACCCTGCCGCTGCTCGTGCCGATCGCGGTGCTCTTCATCCCCTTCACCGACCTCGTGCTCGCCGTCTTCCGCCGCACGCTGCGCGGGCGGTCGCCGTTCGCCCCGGACAAGATGCACCTGCACCACCGGCTGCTCTCCATCGGGCACTCCCACCGACGCGCGGTGCTCGTCATGTACTTCTGGGCGGCGCTGCTCTCCTTCGGGGCGGTGGGGCTGTCGATCACCGGCGGCCGGGCCGAGCTCCTCGTGGTGATCGCCGTCCTGCTCGTCGTGGGCGTGGTCGTGGTGCTGAGCCCCCGCGCCCGGCGCGCGGCCCGGGAGGCCCGGGCCGCCGAGCTCGAGGCGCAGCGGCAGAAGAGCCGCGCCGACCACCCGACGTCACGGCTCCGGCGGCCCGACGCGGAACCGTCCGCGACGGTGGGCGACGGCGCCCGCTGACCCCCGGCGGAGGGGGTGGGAGGACGCTGCCCTGCCAGTGGGTGGCGTCACCCGGATACGGTGAGGCGTGACTTCTGAGCCCCGCCCCGACCCCTACGGCGCCATGCTGCGCGGCGGTGCCGTCCCCGCCGTCGCCGTCGGCGTGATCGCGATCGTGGTCTTCACGCTGGTCGAGGGCTCGCTCGGCTTCGCGGGGAGCGCGCTGGCCACCGCCCTCGTCGTGCTGAGCGCCGCCTCCACGATGCTGATCCTGAGCCGGATGTCCGGCCTGGACCCGCGCGTGGTCTTCATGGGCGCGATGGTCAGCTACTTCTTCAAGGTCATGCTGCTCGGGGTCTTCCTCGTCCTCTTCCGCAACGCCGACTGGCTCTCGCCGGTCGCCTTCGCCATCACCGCGATCGTGGTCTCCCTCGCCAGCACGACCGGCGAGATCCTCGGCTTCCGCAAGGTCCGCACCTACATCTACGACGAGCCGGCCGCGCCGTCCGGGGCGCAGCGTTGACCGAACCCCGCGAGGGCGGGGCGGAGCGCGACCTCTCGGTCCACACCCAGCTGGTCGCGGGTGCCCACCTGCGTCAGGGCTGGGACGCCCTGGGCACGATGCTGTCGGCGATGCTGGTCTTCGGGCTGCCCGCGTGGTGGCTCAGCGAGGCCGTCGACCAGGTCTGGGTGCTGCCCGTGGCGCTGGTGCTGGGGATGGCCGCCGCGATCTTCGCGGTATGGGTCCGTTACAGTGACCGCGGCCTGTGAAGACCGTACGCCGCGCTGAGCGCGTGCTCCCGTTCCCCGGGCCGCAGACCTGCACCCAACCGCAGAAGTTCCTGACGGAGGCTGAGTAGTGACGACCGTGGTCTCGGCCGCCGAGGAGTTCGTCCCGCCGAGCGCGCCCGATTTCTGGCAGCCGCTGGTCGGTGACGGCGCCTTCGCCATCACCCGGACCATGGTCGTGATGGTGCTGGTCACCATCGGCCTCGCGGTCGTCATGATGGCGGCGACGCGCCGCCTGTCCGTCGTCCCGGGGCGCGGGCAGTTCCGCCTCGAGGGCGTCTACGGCCTGGTCCGCAACTCGATCGGTCGCGACATCATCGGCTCGGCGCACTTCCGGCCGTACCTGCCGCTGCTGTTCACGCTCTTCACGCTGATCCTCGTCAACAACCTGATGGGCATCATCCCGCCCGTCCAGTTCCCGACGATGAGCCGGATCGGTTTCCCGCTCGCCCTCGCACTCGGGGTCTACGTCGTCTACCTGGTCGCCGGCGTCCGCCGGCGCGGCCTGGGTGGCTTCCTCAAGAACCTGGTGCCCAGCGGGCTGCCCTGGTGGGTCGTGCCGGTCGTGTTCGTGCTCGAGCTGGTGACCTTCCTGATCACCCGCCCGGTGACGCTCACGCTGCGGCTCTTCGGCAACATGTTCGCCGGGCACATCCTGCTGCTGCTCTTCGCCCTCGGTGGCGAGTACTTCCTGCTGCACGGTGAGGGGCTCCTGCGGGTCATCTCGCTGCCGGCGTTCTTCATGTTCTTCCTGTTCACCGCGTTCGAGATCCTGATCGCGTTCCTGCAGGCCTACGTCTTCATCCTGCTGGCCTCGATCTACATCGCCGAGGTCTACGCGGACGACCACTGACGTCCGTGGGGTCCCGGCCCCAGAACTGCACCACCGCGTGCGCCACCCGGCGGCACGGACCTGACTGAGAGGAACGGAAACACCCATGGAAGGCAACCTCGCGATCATCGGCTACGGCCTCTCGGCCATCGGCCCGGGCGTGGGCATCGGCCTGATCTTCGCCGCCTACGTGAGCGGTGTGGCGCGTCAGCCCGAGACCCGCAACGTGCTGCAGACCATCGCCATCCTGGGCTTCGTGCTCTGCGAGCAGCTGGCCATCTTCGGCATCGCCCTGGCCTTCGTCTTCTCGTGACCGAGGGTCGGAAGGAGAACATCTGATGGGCACGATCGACACCGCCGCCGGCGTCCTCGCCGCCGAGAGCGGCGAGGGCGGCTTCTGGGAGACGGCCTACCCGGTCATCCCGCACCCGGGTGAGCTGATCGTCGGCATCATCTCCTTCGCCGTCCTCTACTTCCTCTACAAGCGCTTCGTGGTCCCGCGCTTGGAGGCCATGCTGGCCGAGCGCCAGCAGACCATCGAGGGTGGCATCGAGCGGGCCGAGGCCATGCAGGCCGAGGCCAAGGCTGCTCTCGAGCAGTACCGGTCGCAGCTGGCCGAGGCCCGCAACGAGGCCGCCCAGATCCGCGACGCCGCGCGCGCGGAGGGGCAGCAGATCATCGAGGAGCTCCGCGCCCAGGCGCAGGAGGAGTCGGCTCGCATCGTCGCCCGTGGCGAGGAGCAGATCGCCGCTGCCCGCCAGCAGGTGGTCAACGAGCTCCGCGGCCAGATCGGCGCGCTCGCCGTCGACCTCGCCGGCCGCGTGGTCGGCGAGTCGCTCGCCGACGACGCTCGTCGTCAGGGCACGGTCGACCGGTTCCTCGACCAGCTCGACGGCATGAGCGCGGCGGACGGTCGCGGTGGCGTTCCCGTGCCGGAGGGCAACCGCTGATGGAGGCATCCAGCCGGGAGGCGCTCGTGCAGGCGCGCGAGCGCCTGTCCGAGCGCACCCAGGGAGCGGCCGGTCCGGCGCTGCTGGGCCTGGCCGACGAGCTGTTCGCCGTCGGTCGCCTGCTGGAGGCGCAGCCGACGCTGCGCCGGGCGCTGTCCGACCCGTCGGGCAAGCCCGACGAGCGCGCGGCGCTCGCGCAGCGGCTGTTCGGCTCGCGGCTGCAGGCCGAGGCCCTCGACGTCGTCGAGGTGACCGTGCGCCAGCGGTGGTCGCGTCCCCTCGACCTCGCCGAGGCGCTGTCGACCCTGGCGACCGAGGCCGCCCTGGACGCGGCCGACGCCACCGGCGAGCTCGACGACGTCGAGGACGAGCTCTTCCGGTTCGGCCGGATCGTCGCCGGCGACCAGGAGCTGTCGCGGATCCTCAGTGACCGCACCGCGCCGGCGGAGGGCAAGTCCGCTCTGCTGGACCGGCTCCTCTCGGGGCGGGTCAACCGGGTGACCGAGCAGCTCCTCCGGAACGTCCTGACCGGCTCGCACGTCGGTACTGCCGGGGTCGCCATCGAGCGGCTGTCCGACGTCGCCAGCCGGCGTCGCGGGCAGTCGATCGCGCGCGTCACCACGGCGGCGGCGCTGACGCCCGCCCAGGAGCAGCGGCTGACCGAGGTGCTCGGCCGCCTCTACGGGCGGACCATCGGGTTGCACGTGACCGTGGACCCCACGGTGATCGGCGGCCTGCTCGTCCAGGTGGGCGACGAGGTCATCGACGGCACGATCGCCCACCGCCTGGAAGCTGCCCGACGGCAGCTGGCCGGCTGACCGCCCACACACCACAGACACGACCCCGCAGGGAAGAGGACTTCGAGCCATGGCCGAGTTGACGATCTCCGCAGACGAGATCCGCAGCGCCATCCAGAACTACGTCACCGAGTACTCGCCCGACGTCTCCCGGGAAGAGGTCGGGATCGTCACCGAGGCCGGCGACGGCATCGCGCGTGTCGAGGGCCTGCCCTCGGTCATGACCAACGAGCTGCTCGAGTTCGAGAGCGGTGTGCGTGGCCTGGCGCTGAACCTCGACGTCCGCGAGGTCGGCGTGGTCATCCTCGGTGACTTCTCCGGGATCGAGGAGGGCCAGCAGGTCCGCCGCACCGGCGAGGTGCTCTCGGTGCCGGTCGGCGACGGCTACCTCGGCCGGGTCGTCGACCCGCTGGGCAACGCGATCGACGGTGGTGGCGCGATCGAGACCACGGGCCGCCGAGCACTGGAGCTGCAGGCCCCGACCGTGGTCCAGCGCCAGTCGGTGCACGAGCCGCTGCAGACCGGCATCAAGGCGATCGACGCCATGACGCCGATCGGCCGCGGCCAGCGCCAGCTGATCATCGGCGACCGCCAGACCGGCAAGACCGCGATCGCGATCGACGCGATCATCAACCAGAAGCAGGCGTGGGCCACCGGTGACCCGGCCCAGCAGGTGCGCTGCATCTACGTCGCCGTCGGCCAGAAGGGCTCGACGATCGCCTCGATCCGCTCGGCCCTCGAGGAGGCCGGCGCGATGGAGTACACGACCATCGTGGCCGCCCCGGCCTCCGAGGCCGCCGGCTTCAAGTACATCGCCCCCTACACCGGCTCGGCCATCGGCCAGCACTGGATGTACGAGGGCAAGCACGTCCTCATCGTGTTCGACGACCTCACCAAGCAGGCCGAGGCCTACCGCGCGGTCTCGCTCCTGCTGCGCCGCCCGCCGGGCCGCGAGGCCTACCCCGGCGACGTCTTCTACTTGCACTCCCGCCTGCTGGAGCGCTGCGCCAAGCTCTCCGACGAGCTGGGCGCCGGGTCGATGACGGGTCTCCCGCTCATCGAGACCAAGGGCAACGACGTGTCGGCCTACATCCCGACCAACGTCATCTCCATCACCGACGGCCAGATCTTCCTCGAGACGGGTCTGTTCAACTCCGGTGTCCGCCCGGCCATCAACGTCGGCATCTCGGTGTCGCGCGTCGGTGGGTCCGCACAGATCAAGGCCATGCGCTCGGTCGCCGGGCGGCTGCGCCTGGACCTGGCCCAGTACCGCGAGCTCGAGGCGTTCTCCTCGTTCTCCTCCGACCTCGACGCCTCCAGCCGGGCCACCCTGGACCGCGGCCAGCGTCTGGTCGAGCTGCTCAAGCAGGGCCAGTACTCGCCGTACTCGGTCGAGCGCGAGGTCGTCTCGCTGTGGCTGGGCACCACCGGCAAGCTCGACCGGGTCCCCGTGCCCGACGTGCGCCGGTTCGAGTCGGAGTTCCTCGACTTCATCGGCCGCGGCGACAACGGCATCTTCGACACCATCCGTGAGTCGAAGAAGCTCGAGGACGACACCGTGGGCAGCCTGGAGCGGGCCGTGGAGACCTTCTACGGCCAGTTCACCACCTCCGAGGGCGAGACGCTGGCGGGCAACGAGCCCGAGGCGCAGGCCATGGACGCCTCGGAGCGTGGCCAGGAGCGCGTCCAGGTCAAGCGGGGCAGCTGACCCATGGCCGGCTCTCTCCGCGCGCTGCGGCGCCGCATCCGCTCCACCCAGTCGACGAAGAAGATCTTCTCGGCCCAGGAGCTGATCGCCGGTGCCCGCATCGTGCGCGCCCAGGCCCGGGTGGAGGCGTCCAAGCCCTACGCCCGGGAGATCACGCGGGTGCTGTCGGCGCTGGCCTCCTCGGCCAGCCTCGACCACCCGCTGCTCACCGAGCGCGAGAACCCGCGCCGGGCGGCGGTCCTGGTCATCACCTCCGACCGCGGGTTCGCCGGCTCGTACAACGTGAACGTGCTCCGGCGGACCGAGGAGCTGCTCTCCCTGCTCCGGCAGGAGGGCAAGGAGCCGGTGCTGTACGTGGTCGGCCGCAAGGGGGAGACCTACTACTCCTTCCGCGACCGCGAGATGGCCGACACCTTCACCGGCTTCTCCGAGCAGCCGAACTACCCCGACGCCCAGGAGGTCGGTCGCGTCCTCATCGAGGCGTTCACCTCCGGTGCGGACGACGCCGACGGCGGCCCCGGTGCCGACGGTGTCCTCGGCGTCGACGAGCTGCACATCGTCTACACCGAGTTCCGGTCGCTGCTCGCGCAGGTCCCGGTCGCCAAGCGGATGGCTCCGCTGGAGGTCGAGGAGGTCGAGGAGTTCGACTACGAGCGCGAGGACCGCGAGCACGGCGTCGCCAAGGACGACGGTCCGCAGGCTGCCTACGAGTTCGAGCCCTCGGCCGAGGGGCTGCTGGACGCCCTGCTGCCGAAGTACATCACCACGCGCATCTACGCGGCGATGCTGGAGTCGGCCGCGTCCGAGTCCGCGTCGCGTCGCCGGGCGATGAAATCGGCGTCCGACAACGCCGAGGAGCTGGCGAAGAACCTGTCCCGGCAGGCCAACCAGGCCCGCCAGGCGGAGATCACGCAGGAGATCAGCGAGATCGTCGGCGGCGCCGACGCGCTGGTGTCGTCCAACTCCGGCGACTGACCCCCAGACCACACCTCAGACATCCCGACGCCCCAGGGCAGGAGAGCAGTACAGATGACCGTCACCGAGGACCGTCCGACCACCTCGCAGACGCAGGCCACCGGCCGCGTCGTGCGGGTCACCGGGCCGGTCGTCGACGTCGAGTTCCCGCGCGACGCGATGCCGGACCTGTTCAACGCGCTGAAGGTCGACGTCACGCTCGCCGACCTCAGCAAGACGCTGACCCTCGAGGTCGCGCAGCACCTGGGCGAGAACGTCGTCCGCACCATCTCGATGCAGCCGACCGACGGCCTCGTCCGCGGCGCCGAGGTCTCCGACACCGGCGCGCCCATCAGCGTCCCGGTCGGCGACGTCACCAAGGGCCACGTGTTCAACGCCCTCGGGGACTGCCTCGACACCCCCGGGTACGCCGAGGACGCCCCGCACTGGTCGATCCACCGGCAGGCGCCGCGGTTCGACCAGCTCGAGGGCCGCACCGAGATGCTGGAGACCGGCATCAAGGTCATCGACCTGCTGACCCCCTACGTGGCCGGCGGGAAGATCGGCCTCTTCGGCGGTGCCGGCGTCGGCAAGACGGTCCTCATCCAGGAGATGATCCGTCGCGTCGCCCAGGAGTTCGGTGGTGTGTCGGTGTTCGCCGGTGTCGGCGAGCGCACCCGTGAGGGCAACGACCTCATCACGGAGATGACCGAGTCCGGCGTCATCGAGTCCACCGCGCTGGTCTTCGGCCAGATGGACGAGCCCCCGGGCACCCGTCTGCGCGTGGCCCTCTCGGCCCTGACGATGGCGGAGTACTTCCGCGACGAGCAGAACCAGGACGTGCTGCTCTTCATCGACAACATCTTCCGGTTCACCCAGGCCGGTTCCGAGGTGTCGACGCTGCTGGGCCGCATGCCCTCGGCCGTGGGTTACCAGCCGACGCTGGCCGACGAGATGGGTCTGCTGCAGGAGCGCATCACCTCGACCCGGGGTCGCTCGATCACCTCGCTGCAGGCGATCTACGTGCCCGCCGACGACATCACCGACCCGGCGCCGCACACCACCTTCGCCCACCTCGACGCGACGACGGTTCTCTCCCGTCCGATCTCGGAGAAGGGCATCTACCCGGCCGTCGACCCGCTGGACTCCACCAGCCGGATCCTCGACCCGCAGTACGTCGGGCAGGAGCACTACTCCATCGCCCGCGAGGTGCAGCGGATCCTGCAGCGCTACCAGGAGCTCCAGGACATCATCGCCATCCTCGGCATCGACGAGCTCTCCGAGGAGGACAAGGTCACGGTCAACCGTGCCCGGCGCATCGAGCGCTTCCTCTCGCAGAACATGTTCGTCGCCGAGGCCTTCACCGGTCAGCCCGGTTCGTTCGTGCCCCTGTCGGAGACCCTCGAGGCCTTCAAGTCGCTCACCGAGGGCACGTACGACCACGTGCCGGAGCAGGCGTTCTTCATGTGCGGTGGTCTCGAGGACCTCGAGCGCAACGCGGACAAGCTCAAGAAGTCCTGACCTGCCAGCTCGTCACGCCGCCGGCCGGATCCCCGCGAGGGGGTCCGGCCGTCGTCGTTCCGGGTGAGGTGCGGCTCCTCCTCGTCCCCTGATCGGGTGATTCGCGCCTGGCCGCTCTGCGGAGAGCGGTCCCGCGTGCCGACCATCTGCGCGAGCGCGCCCGAGCACCGGGCGCCGGACCGAGGGGCGACGTGGAGCGGGACAGCAGGGTGCTGCGATTCCCCGACGGGGACAGCCGCGACTGGACCTGGCCTCCGTACGCCCCCGTCACCGTCGAGGAGCCCGGCTTCGACACCGAGGGATGGGCGCCCTCGACCGTCGTCCGTCACCCCTGGGTCCGCGTCGGCCGCTGGACCCTGTTGTACCGCCGCGCCTCCTAGCACCGTCGTTCCGCCCACGACCCGGCACCGGCTCGTGCGGCGACACGCCGCTAGACTGCCCACATCCGCCGTCGGCTCCCGGGCCGTCGGACCGAACGCACCGCACCCTCCGCTGACGGAGCGGTGGAACCCGAGGAGTGTCGTGGCGACCCTGCAGGTCGAGTTGGTGGCCGTCGAGCGCAAGATCTGGTCCGGCGAGGCCACGACCGTGATCGCCCGTACCACCGAGGGCGAGCTGGGCATCCTGGCCGGCCACGCTCCCGTGCTGGCCCAGCTGGCCGACGGCGGCGTCGTCACCATCCGCACCGTCGAGGGCGAGGACCTGATCGTCGCCGCCCACGGCGGGTTCCTGTCGATCACCGGCGAGGGCGTCTCGATCCTCGCCGAGAACGCGGAGATCTCGAACGAGATCGACGTCGAGCGGGCCCGTGAGGCGCTCCGTCGCGCCGAGGGCGAGCGCGACGACCCCGAGGCCCAGGCTGCGGTGCGCCGCGCCCAGTCCCGGCTCCGGGCGGCCGGCGAGAACGTCTGACCTTTGGCGAGTTCCCCGGGCAGCGCGGATGACCACGGCCCTGCTGGTCCTGATCGGCGTCCTGCTGCTGCTCGTCGTCGTGGTCTTCCTGCTGCGCCGCCGCTTCCTCCTCTCCGGCCTCGGCGCGGTCACCATGTGGTTCCGCCCCGAGGGGTCACCACGCTGGTCGGTCGGCGTCGCCTGGTACGGCGGGGACGCGCTGCTCTGGTACCGGGCGCTGTCCCTCTCGGTGCGCCCCCAGCAGCGGCTGTGCCGTGCGGAGTTCCGCGTGCAGTCGCAGCGGTCGGCCGGCCGCGACGACCTGGCGCTGCCGGGCGACGTCGTCGTCCTGGAGTGCAGCACGGCGGCCGGGCGCCGCGAGCTGGCGATGGAGCCCTCCACCCTGACCGGCTTCCTGTCGTGGGTGGAGTCGGCGCCCCCGCCGGCGTGACCCGCGGTCAGCCGGCGGGCTGCTCCGGCGTCATCTCCGCCGCCGCCTTCCGCTGCACGTGGGCGCCGCTGTGCGCTCCCGGCTCCCACAGGATGTCGCCGCCGGGGTTGGCGATGCGGGACAGGATGAAGACCAGGTCCGACAGCCGGTTGAGGTAGCGCGCCGTCTCGGCGTTGGTCCGCTCCGGCTCGGCCTCCAGCAGCGCCCACACGCTCCGCTCGGCGCGCCGCACGACCACGCGCGCCTGGTGCAGCAGCGCGGCCGCGGGAGTGCCGCCGGGGAGGATGAAGCTGGAGAGCTTCGGCAGCGTCTCGTTGTAGGTGTCGCAGGCCGCCTCGAGCCGCTCGGTGTACTCGGAGGTGATCCGCAGCGGCGGGTAGGCCGGGTTCTCGACGATCGGCGTGCACAGGTCGGCGCCGATGTCGAACAGGTCGTTCTGGATGCTGCGCAGCAGCTCGACGATGCCCGGCTCCACCGAGCCGAGTGCCAGGGCCACGCCGATGACGCTGTTGGCCTCGTCGACGTCGGCGTAGGCCACCAGGCGCGGATCGGTCTTCGCGACCCGGCTCATGTCGCCGAGGTGCGTCTGACCGGCGTCACCGGTCTTCGTGTAGATGCGCGTCAGCCGGACCGTCATGGCTGGAGCGTAGAGGAAGGGCACCGCCGCCCCCGCCGCTCGCAGGCTCGCGGCGGGACCCTGCGCCGGGGCCACCGTAGGGTGGTCCGGTGGACTGCTTCGAGGTGACCGGTGGCACGAGGCTCGAGGGCCGGGTCCGGGTGACCGGGGCCAAGAACAGCGCCCTCAAGCTCATGGCCGCGGCGCTGCTGGCGACCGGCCGGTCGACCATCGACGAGGTGCCCGACATCCTCGACGTGACGATCATGAGCGAGGTCCTGCGCCGGCTGGGGTGCGAGGTCTCCTACGACCGGGTCCCCGGCAGCGGTGGCGGCGGACGGCTCAGCATCGACGTGCCGGAGAAGCCGTCGACGGAGACCGACTACGACCTGGTCCGCAAGATGCGTGCGTCGATCAACGTGCTCGGGCCGCTGGTCGCCCGGTGCGGGTCGGCCCGCGTGGCGCTCCCCGGCGGCGATGCCATCGGCTCGCGGGGCCTGGACATGCACATCTCCGGCCTGGAGCGGCTCGGCGCCACCATCGTCAGCGAGCACGGCTTCCTCATCGCCACCGCCCCGCGGCTCACCGGCGCCTCCATCTGGCTGGACTTCCCGTCGGTCGGCGCCACGGAGAACCTCGTGATGGCCGCCGTGCTGGCGCAGGGGACGACGGTGGTGGACAACGCGGCCCGCGAACCGGAGATCGTCGACCTCTGCCGGATGCTGACCGCCATGGGCGCGCGCATCGACGGCGCGGGCACCTCGACGATCACCGTGGAGGGCGTCGACACGCTCTCCCCGGTCGAGTACACGACCGTGCCCGACCGGATCGTCGCCGGCACCTGGGCGATCGGCGCGGTCATGACACGGGGCGACGTCGTGATCGAGCGCGCGGTCGGCGACCACCTCAGCGTGGCACTGGACAAGCTCACCGACGCCGGCGCACGCATCGAGGTGCTGCCCGTCGGCGTGCGCGTGGCGATGGACGACCGGCCGCGCTGCGTCGACGTCGTCACCCTGCCCTTCCCCGGGTTCCCCACCGACCTGCAGCCGATGGCGGTGGCGCTGGCCGCCGTGTCGACCGGGACCGCGCTCATCACCGAGAACGTGTTCGAGGGCCGGTTCATGTTCGTCAACGAACTGGTGCGGCTGGGCGCCGACATCCGCATCGACGGCCACCACGCCGTCGTCCGCGGCCGGGAGCGGTTCTCCAGCGCCCCGGTGCTCGCCAGCGACATCCGTGCCGGAGCGGGACTCGTGCTGGCCGGCCTGTGCTCCGACGGAGTCACCGAGGTGCAGGACGCCTACCACGTCGACCGCGGCTACCCGGACTTCGTGGAACAGCTGCGCGGCCTGGGCGCCACCATCGAGCGCACCCAGCGCCCCGACTGACTCAGGTCCCGGGGAACGAGGCGGCCAGCGCTCTGGCCCGGTCGGCGTCCTCGGCGAACACCAGCACGTCGGCGCGGTCCGCGGCGGGGAAGCGGACGGTCGACCGGATGCCCGCGTCCGACAGCAACGCGCGCAGCTGGAGCGCCGACTCGCGCCGGCCGAGGGTCGCCACCCGCGTGAGCAGCCCGTCGTCGGCGGGGTCCGGGGCGGACGGGGCCCGTGTGCTGAAGGCCCACCGGGTGAACAGCACCAGCAGTCCCAGGACGACGACCGCCACGAGCGGCCCCACGGCGTCGACCGGCATCGCACCTCCCTCGTCGCCCCCCCGAACGAGTGTGCCACCGCACACCTGTCGCGGGCGGGGCTGCTACCGACGGGTAACCGCCCTACACTTCCGCGACATGCCGTTCCCTTCATCGCCGAAGGAGCGCGACCGCCCCTGGGTCATGCGCACCTACGCCGGCCACTCCTCGCCGGCCGAGTCCAACGCCCTGTACCGGCGCAACCTGGCGAAGGGGCAGACCGGTCTCTCGGTCGCCTTCGACCTGCCGACGCAGACCGGGTACGACCCCGACGACGAGCTCGCCCGCGGTGAGGTCGGGAAGGTCGGCGTGCCGGTCACGCACATCGGTGACATGCGCGCCCTCTTCGACGGCATCCCGCTCGACGAGATGAACACGTCGATGACCATCAACGCCACGGCCATGTGGCTGCTCGCGCTCTACCAGGCGGTCGCCGAGGAGCACGGGCACGACGTCGCCAAGCTCGCCGGGACGACGCAGAACGACATCATCAAGGAGTACCTGTCGCGGGGGACCTACGTCTTCCCGCCGGCTCCGTCGATGCGGCTGATCACCGACATGGTCGCCTACACGGTGACGGCCATGCCGAAGTGGAACCCGACCAACATCTGCAGCTACCACCTGCAGGAGGCCGGGGCGACGCCGGAGCAGGAGATCGCCTACGCGCTCTCCACCGCCATCGCCGTGCTCGACTCGGTGCGCGACTCCGGCCAGGTGCCGCAGGAGAAGTTCGGCGAGGTCGTCGCGCGCATCTCCTTCTTCGTCAACGCGGGCGTCCGCTTCGTCGAGGAGATGTGCAAGATGCGGGCCTTCACCCAGCTCTGGGACGAGCTGACGAAGGAGCGCTACGGCGTCGAGGACCCCAAGCACCGCCGCTTCCGCTACGGCGTGCAGGTCAACTCCCTGGGTCTGACCGAGGCGCAGCCGGAGAACAACGTGCAGCGCATCGTGCTCGAGATGCTCGCGGTCACCCTGTCCAAGGACGCCCGCGCCCGCGCCGTGCAGCTGCCGGCCTGGAACGAGGCCCTGGGCCTCCCGCGGCCGTGGGACCAGCAGTGGTCGCTGCGGCTGCAGCAGGTGCTGGCCTACGAGACCGACCTGCTCGAGTACGACGACCTGTTCACCGGCTCCGTCGTCGTCGAGAAGAAGGTCGCCGACATCATCGAGGGCGCGCGCGCCGAGATGGCCCGCGTGGAGGAGATGGGTGGCGCGGTCGCCGCGGTCGAGTCCGGCTACATGAAGGGCCAGCTCGTCGCCTCCCTGGCCGAGCGCCGCCGGCGGATGGAGAGCGGTGAGGACGTCGTCGTCGGCGTCAACAAGTTCGACAGCACCGAGCCCAACCCGCTGACCGCGGACCTGGACACCGCGATCATGGTCGTGGACCCGGCCGTGGAGTCCGCCGCGCAGGAGGCCGTGCAGAAGTGGCGTGCCGAGCGGGACCCGGAGCCGGTGGAGCGGGCACTCGAGCGGCTGCGCCAGGTCGCCGGCACCAGCGAGAACCTCATGGCGGCCACCCTCGACTGCGCCCGGGCGGGCGTGACCACCGGGGAGTGGGCCGGGGTGCTGCGCGAGGTGTTCGGCGAGTACCGCGCCCCCACCGGCGTCGCTGCGGCCACCGGCGGTGGCGAGGCCGACGAGACCCTGGTGGAGGTGCGCGAGCGCGTCCGGGCGACCGGAGAGGAGATCGGCGGCCGGCTGCGGTTCCTGGTCGGCAAGCCGGGACTCGACGGTCACTCCAACGGTGCGGAGCAGATCGCCGTCCGCGCGCGTGACGCCGGCTTCGAGGTGATCTACCAGGGCATCCGCCTGACGCCCTCGCAGATCGTCTCCGCCGCGGTGGAGGAGGACGTGCACGTCGTCGGGCTCTCGGTGCTCTCGGGCTCGCACCTGCAGGTCGTGCCGGCGGTGCTCCAGGGCCTGAAGGACGCCGGCCTGGACGACGTCCCCGTGGTGGTCGGCGGCATCATCCCCGACAGCGACGCCCGGCGGCTGCGCGAGCAGGGCGTCGCCCGGGTCTTCACGCCGAAGGACTTCGGGCTCAACGACATCATGGGTCAGGTCGTCGACGTGATCCGCGAGGCCCACGGCCTGGCGGGCAAGGTGCCGGCGGGGGTCTGACGTGGTCGGCGTCCGGGCCGGGGGAGTCCCCGGCCCGGACGCCACCGGTCACCCGGCGTGCGCCTGCTCGGCCGCGTAACGCGCGTCGGCCGCGTCGATGCTCGCCCGGTCGGACAGGTCCACACCGGCGCGCGCCGCCGCGGCCTTCGTGGCCGGGCTCGTCAGGTCCGGTGCCCGGAACTCCGCGGGACGGACCGCCCGGTCGCGGGCGGCGTGCCCACGCTGCTGCGCGGTCAGCTCGGTCGCGCTCGCCTCGGCGGTCGCCAGCACGCTCGCGGTCGCCGTCACCGTCGTCCCGGTGAGCCGGCCACCGACCAGCGGGGTGTAACCGGAGGACTGCCCCGACCGGTTGGGGTGGTAGGACTCGCTGACCGGGCTGGACAGTCCGTTGACCCATTCGACGTCGTCGCACACGGCGTGCCCGGTGAAGGCCGTCGTCGGGTTCACGAACCGGAAGCCGGCCGCCGACGCCGCGGTGGCGATGCGCGCGTTGAGCAGGTCCGCCATCGCGTTGAGCCGGGTCTCCTCGTCGGGCGAGAACCAGGTGAGGGCGTTGCAGTCCTCGCCGTTGAAGATCCGCGGATAGCCGGCGACGACGACGGTCGCCTGGGGCGCCTTGCTCCGGATGGCGGCGTACAGGGTGCTGAGCCGGCCCGGCAGCGGGCCGGTGATGATGCTCTGGGCGCCGGCGATGGCGCCGTTGCAGTCGCTGGCCCAGGCGGGCTGGGCGCAGGTGGTCATCACGTCGGCGAAGCCGGCGTCGTTCCCGCCGACGCTGATGGTGACGTAGGCGGTGCTGCTGGACAGGGCGCTCAGCTGCAGCGACGTCACGTCGGCCACCTTGGCCCCGGAGCAGGCCCGGAAGTTCAGGTCGTACCCCTTGCTGGCCGCGACCAGCGAGGGATAGGCGTACACCGACCGTTGGCACGAGGAGCCGTCGGCGAGGTAGGTGCGCGTCCCGGTGCCGGACGAGTAGGAGTCGCCGAGGGCGACGTAGCCGGGACCGGCGGCCTGGGCGGGGACGGCGGTCCCGAGCGCGCACAGGGTGACCGTGCCGAGTCCGGCAGCGAGGTGACGCCACGAGGGCATGGGCTCTCCTGACTGAGAGTGTCGTAGGTGTGACTGGCGCCACATCCTGGCAGGAGATCCGGCCGAAAGATCACGATCGGGCCACGGCTCGCCGTGAGAGCCCCCACGTCGGGAAGAAGCGCCGCTCGGGTCGGCTTGGTCCTCGCGTGCGCAACATCTGGGGCCTGACGCGGCGACGGACCGTCGACCACTGCCGCGTCACCGCGGGGCGTTGTCGGGCCTGACCGGCCTCCGACCCTCCCGCCCCCTCCCAGAAACGGACATCTCTCCCGTGCTCGCTCGTCTCCGCCGTGTGCCCTTCGCGGCGCAGGTGCTGCTCGCCCTCGTCGTCGGCGTCGCCCTCGGCCTCGTCGCCCGCGAGATCGGCCCCGTCGCCGACGGCTCGCCGAACTGGCTCACCAGCACCCTCCAGACCATCGGCAGCAGCTTCGTCGCGCTGCTCAAGACGCTGGTGCCGCCGCTGATCGTCACCGCCGTCATCGTCTCCATCGCCAACCTCAAGCAGGTGTCCAACGCCGCCCGGCTGGCCGGCCAGACACTGCTGTGGTTCGCCATCACCGCGCTGATCGCCGTCTCCATCGGCATCGGCCTCGGCCTGCTCACCGAGCCCGGCCGGAACAGCTCGGTCGACGCCGCGCTGCAGGCGCCGCCGCCGGCCACCGGTGGCTGGTGGGACTTCCTCAAGGGCCTGGTGCCCGGCAACATCCTGGGCCTGCAGGCCTCCGCGGGGCCCGACGGGTCCGTCGGCCTGTCGTTCAACGTGCTGCAGCTGATCGTTCTCTCGATCGCGATCGGCGTCGCCGTCCTCAAGGTCGGCCAGGCAGCTGAGCCGTTCCTCGGCTTCGTGCGCGCCGCTCTGGCGGTCGTGCAGAAGGTGCTCTGGTGGGTCATCCTGCTGGCCCCGCTGGGCACCGTCGGCCTGATCGGCAACGCCGTCGCCAGCTACGGCTGGGACTCCCTGGGCTCGCTCGGAGTGTTCGCCGGCGCCGTCTACGCCGGGCTCGCGCTGGTGCTGTTCGTCGTCTACCCGGTGCTGCTCAAGGCCCACGGCCTCTCGCCGCTGCGCTGGTTCGCCGGTGCCTGGCCCGCCATCCAGCTGGCCTTCGTCTCCCGCTCCTCCATCGGTACCCTGCCGGTGACCGAGCGGGTGACCGAGCAGAACCTGGGCGTCCCGCGGTCCTACGCCTCGTTCGCCGTGCCGCTGGGCGCGACGACGAAGATGGACGGTTGCGCCGCGATCTACCCGGCGCTCGCCGCGATCTTCGTGGCCCAGTTCTTCGGCGTGGACCTGTCGATCACCGACTACCTGCTCATCGCGCTCGTGTCGGTCATCGGCTCGGCGGCCACGGCCGGGGTCACCGGTGCTGTCGTCATGCTGACCCTGACGCTCTCCACGCTGGGCCTGCCGCTGGCCGGCGTCGGCCTGCTGCTGGCCATCGACCCGATCCTCGACATGGGCCGCACCGCGGTGAACGTCGCCGGCCAGGCGCTGGTGCCGACCATCGTGGCCAAGCGGGAGGGCATCCTCGACCTCGAGCGGTTCCGGACCGGTCGTCCGGCCGAGCCGCTGGCGACGGCCGGGGAGACCGACGGCGTGGACGCCGACCTGCGGCAGCCCGTCACCGCCTGATCGACCAGGCCGTCGGCCCGGTGCCCCTCTCGGGGTGCCGGGCCGTCGGCGTCTCAGCGGGTGGGCAGGTCCTCGCAGCCGTTCTCGTGGGGAAGCAGCACGCGCAGCACGACGGTCCAGCGCTGGCCGTCGGACGTCGTCCACGGGGTGCGGTCGGTGGCGTCGGCGGCCGCGTCGAGGACCGGGCCGAGGGCGTCGCCGGTGACCAGCACGCAGTCGAGCCCGGGCCCGTCGAGCGCCCCGGGGAGTGGCGGCCCGGGCCAGGGCCGAGCGGGCGGGACCGGATCCCAGGAGGGCTGGACGAAGGGCGTGAAGACGGCGGCGACGGCCTCCGGCTCGTACGGCTCGGGCCCGCGGACCCGGTCCGGTCCGAGAGCCGACGCGGGGTCCTCCAGCTGCGCCAGCAGCCCGGACAGCCGGTCGCGTCCGGCGAGCTGGTCCGGGGTCAGCCCGGAGGCCCCCGGGGCGGGGAGCACCGACCCGTAGCCGAGCCCGTACACGTCGCGCGTGGCGGAGACCGTGTCGGTGCGCAGCTCGAAGCGGGTGGTCGACAGGTCGGTGATCGACGGGTCGCCCAGGTCATCGGTGGCCGTCACCCCGGCGTCGACGGCGAGGTCGACGAGCCGCCGCCCCCCCGACTCGTCGACCTGGTGCACCTGCAGGGGGTGCAGGGCCGGGACCGGAGGGCTCGCCGGGAGCGGCTCGGGGGTGAGCACGCGGCCGTCGGAGTACACGGTGACCGACGGCAGACGCGTGGCGGTGTACACCGCCGGGACGAAACCGCCGACATCGGCGATCTGCAGGACGACGGTGGCCGGCGCAGGGCCGTCCGTCGTGCTGGGTGCGGGGCTCCCATCGGCCTGGGTGCAGCCGCTGAGCGCGACCACGAGGGCGAGGGGCCACGCCCGCACGCCGCCTCTCACACCAGCACCTCCTCCGCGGGGCGGGGCCGGCCGAACAGGTAGCCCTGACCGAAGCGGACCCCGCGGCCGAGCAGCGCGTCCCGCTCCGCCTCGTCCTCGACGCCCTCGGCGACCAGCCGGGCGCCGGTCTCCCCGGCGAAGGCCACCATGGCCGAGGTCATCGCCTGCCGGGCCAGGTCGGTGTGGACACCCATGACCAGGCCGATGTCGAGCTTGATGACGTCGGGGCGCAGCCGGAGGATGTGCCGCAGGCTCGCGTAGCCGGCCCCGGCGTCGTCCACGCTGACCCCGATGCCGCGCTCGCGCAGCCGGGTCGTCGCCACCAGCACGGCGTCGTAGTCGTCGATCCGGCTGTGCTCGGTGATCTCGACCGCCAGCGGGTGGTCCCGGGGCTCCAGCAGCAGGTGGAGGACCGGGTCGGCGAGCAGTGCCTCGGGGGAGAGGTTGACGGCCACGGGCAGCGGGGCGGAGAGCCCGTCGGCGACGTCCAGTGCGGCCCGCAGGGCGAGCAGCTCCAGCTCGACGCCGAGCCCCACCGCGGCGGCCTCGCTGAACAGGCCGGCCACCCCGGGGCCGGTCCACCCGGGGAAGCGGCTCAGCGCCTCGTGCCCGACGACGACGCCGCTGGTCATGTCCACCACGGGCTGGAGATGGGTCACGACCGCGCCGGAGGCGAGGAACTCGCGGACCCGCGCTCGTCGGGCGGCGAGGTCCCGTGCTGCGCCGGGGGGACCGTTGCGCAGGTGGTCGCTGATCAGGTCGGCGAGCAGCTCGACGGTGCGCGCCGAGTCCCCGTCGAGGTGGCTGCCGGCCTCCCGGCTGAGGCAGCAGAGCATGCCCACCGGGCGGTGGTCGGCGTCGCGGACGGGGGCGCCGACGTAGGAGCCGATCCCCAGCTCGGCGGTGATCCCGAGGTCGCGGGTGCGCGGGTCGCGCGCGGCTCCGGTGACGACCGGTGGGAGCTGCCCGCTCAGGACCCGGACGCAGTAGGAGCCCTCCAGCGGAGCGCTCATGCCCTCGCGCACGTTCATCCCGGCGAGGTCGCCGACCGCGGAGGTGATGAGCTGGCGCCCCTCGGTGAACACCGAGACCCAGGCGATGTCCATGCCGAGGCGCGCCCGTGCGGCGTCGAGGAGCCAGTGGACCCACTCCCCGTCCAACCCGTCCTCGTCTTCCACGCATGTCATTGTCGGCCGCTGTGGCGCCGGTCACCACGATTCGGTCCCGCGAGTTTCCGCAGAGCACGGGTCGGCGTGGCGATGCCGGGGACCGGTACCGTCGGCGCCCGTGCGCCTGGTCATCGCCCGCTGCTCCGTCGACTACATCGGTCGGCTCACCGCCCATCTGCCGATGGCACCCCGTCTGCTGCTGGTCAAGGCCGACGGCTCGGTGTCCGTGCACGCCGACGACCGCGCCTACAAGCCGCTGAACTGGATGAGCCCCCCGTGCTCCCTCAAGGAGGAGCTGGCCGACGGGTCGGGCACCTGGACGGTGACCAACAAGGCCGGGGAGCAGCTGATCATCACGATCGACGAGGTGCTGCACGACCACGCGCACGAGCTCGGCGTCGACCCGGGGCTGCAGAAGGACGGCGTGGAGGCCGAGCTCCAGCGGCTGCTCGCCCTGCACGTGGAGACCTTCGGGCAGGGCTGGACGCTGGTGCGGCGCGAGTACCCCACGGCGATCGGCCCGGTGGACCTCCTGTGCCGGGACGCCGACGGGAAGGTCGTCGCCGTGGAGATCAAGCGGCGCGGTGAGATCGACGGAGTAGAGCAGCTGTCGAGATATCTGGAGCTGCTCAACCGCGATCCGCTCCTTGCCCCGGTCAAGGGTGTGTTCGCCGCGCAGGAGATCAAGCCGCAGGCGCGGGTGCTGGCCACCGACCGCGGCATCGACTGCGTGACCGTCGACTACGCCGTCCTCAAGGGCACCGACGACCCCACCGCGCGCCTGTTCTGACCGGCGCTCAGTCGCCGGAGGAGCCCCAGAAGGCGATGTGGGTGGGCCGTCCGCCGTCGTAGATCACCTGGTAGCGGCCGCTCCACCGCTCGCCCCACGGGAGCACGTCCAGCTCGGCGAGCTCGAACGTCTCCCGGGTCGGCGTCGTCGTGCCGAAGGCCAGCTCGGCGTCCTCCGGGTCCAGTTGCTGCACGGCCGCCTCCTGGTCCGGGCCCATCGGGACCACCCGGTCGACGTCGAGGACCGAGTGCGTGCCCACCTCCCAGAAGTCGTCGTCCCGCCGGATCTCGTCCAGCTCGGCCAGCGAGGCCGGACGTGGCGCCGGGTAGTCGTTCTCGTCGTCCCAGAGGTAGTCCCCGGAGGCCAGGACCTGTCGGCGCAGCGCCTGGAGCGACGACTCGGGGTCACCCAGGTACTCGGTGACGTGGTTCCACCCGGATGCGCCCACCGCGACCTCCTCCGCACGGCACCCCGGCGGCGCCTGCCGGGGCAGCCTGGCACGGCGGGCGGACGCGGGGGAGGGGGAGGGCGCGCGTCCGCCCGAACGGGGTTACCCGCGGGTAGCCCCCGCGCGGGCGGAAACCCCGGGTGAGAGACTGCCCGCGATCACCGGTGGATGGGAGTGAGCTCGTGGCCAGGGAACTGAACGAGGTCGGCGTCGTGGGGCTGGGCACCATGGGTGCCGGCATCGCGGAGGTGCTCGCGCGGGCGGGGGTCTCCGTCACCGCCGTCGAGATCACCGAGGACGCGCTGGCGCGTGGCCGCGGCCACGTGGAGCAGTCCACCGACCGGGCGGTCGCCCGCGGCAAGCTCGACGCCGCAGAGCGCGACGCGATCTTCGAGCGGATCCGCTTCAGCTCCTCGCTGGAGGACCTGGCGAACGCCGAGCTGGTCATCGAGGCCGTGCCCGAGCGCATGGAGCTCAAGGCCGAGGTCTTCGCCAAGCTCGACAAGATCTGCCCGCCGGACACGATCCTGGCGACCAACACCTCGAGCCTCTCGGTGACCGAGCTCTCCGTCGTCACCGGCCGGCCGAGCAAGGTCATCGGGATGCACTTCTTCAACCCGGCGCCGGTCATGAAGCTGGTCGAGGTCGTGCAGACCGTCGTCACCGAGCCCTCGGTCGTCGAGGACGTCGAGGCGCTGGCCGAGCGGCTGGGCAAGGTCGACGTGACCATCGGCGACCGCGCCGGCTTCATCGCCAACGCGCTGCTGTTCGGCTACCTCAACCACGCGGTCTCCATGTTCGAGAACCGCTACGCCTCGCGCGAGGACATCGACGCCGCCATGCGGCTGGGCTGCGGCCTCCCGATGGGCCCGCTCGCGCTGATGGACCTCATCGGCATCGACACCGCCTACGAGATCCTCGACACGATGTACAAGCAGTCGCGCAACCGGCTGCACGCCCCGAGCCCGATCATCAAGCAGATGATGACCGCGGGCCTGCTCGGCCGTAAGTCCGGCCGTGGCTTCTACACCTACGCCGAGGCCGGCTCCGCCGAGGTCGTCGACGACGCGCAGACCCCCACCCCGGGCGGCGCCGCCGAGGGCGCCCGCCCGGTGCAGACCGTGGGCGTCGTCGGCTCGGGAACGATGGCGACCGGCATCATCGAGGTCGTCGCCAAGGGCGGGTACGACGTCGTCTTCGTCGCCCGGGCGGCCGAGAAGGTCGAGGCCGTGCACAAGGCGCTGGCCAAGTCGCTGGAGAAGCAGGTGCAGCGCGGCCGGCTCGAGGAGTCCGCCCGCGACGAGATCCTGGGCCGGGTCACCGGCACCACCTCGCTGGACGACCTGGCCGACCGCGACCTGGTCATCGAGGCCGTCGTCGAGTCGCTGCCGGTCAAGGAGGCGCTGTTCGCCAACCTCGGCGAGATCGCCAAGCCCGGCGCGGTGCTGGCCACCACCACCTCGAGCCTCCCGGTCATCGAGTGCGCCAAGGCCAGCGGCCGCCCGGCCGACGTCGTCGGGATGCACTTCTTCAACCCGGCGCAGGTCATGAAGCTGGTCGAGGTCGTCTCCACGATCTCCACCGCGCCCGACGTGGCCGCCACGATCCACGCGGTCTCGGCGAAGCTGAAGAAGCACGCGGTGTCCTGCACCGACCGAGCCGGCTTCATCGTCAACGCGCTGCTCTTCCCGTACCTGAACGACGCGGTGAAGATGCTCGAGGCGCACTACGCGACCGCCGACGACATCGACGCCGCCATGAAGGTCGGCTGTGGTTACCCGATGGGCCCGTTCGAGCTGCTCGACGTCGTGGGCCTCGACGTGTCGCTCGCCATCGAGCGGGAGCTCTACACCGAGTTCCGCGAGCCGGGCTTCGCGCCGGCCCCGCTGCTCGAGCACCTGGTCACCGCCGGCTACCTCGGCCGCAAGACCGGCCGCGGGTTCCGGGACTACGCCAGCCGCTGACGGGGGTGCCCCGTCGCCGTCCCCGTCCGGGGGCAGGGCCCGGCTCACGACCAGGCGGTCGTGAGCCGGGCCGTCGCGTCGAGACGGTCGAGGAGGCCACCGACGGCGACTGGGTCGTGCGGGCCCTCACCGGCTCGGCCAGTGGCAAGACCTACCGCTGCCCGGGCTGCGACCAGGAGATCCGCCCGGGGACGCCGCACGTGGTCACCTGGCCGGCCTACGCCCGGGACTCCGACCTGGACCCCTGGGACGTCGACTCGGCGGCGGACTGGCGACGCCACTGGCACGCCACCTGCTGGCGGGCGCGCGACCGTCGCCGCTGACCGACCGCTCAGACCGCGGTGGCGGAGACGACGACGTTGTCGCGGTAGCTGCCCCGGCCCCGGTCGAACGGTCCGCCGCAGGTGATCAGCCGCAGCTCGGCGGCGCTCGCCGGCCCGTAGACCCGGCCGGTCGGGAACGCGTCCTTGGCGTACCGGTCGACGGCGGTGACGCGGAAGCGGAGCTGCGTGCCGTCGGCCCGCGCCACGTCGATCTCCGCGCCGAGCGGGATCGTGTGCAGCCGGTGGAGTGCGCCGGGCCGCCCCGCCCAGTCGACGTGCCCGGTCAGCACGGCCGGTCCGGTGTCGCCCGGCAGCGGACCGCCGGAGAACCAGCCGACGGCCGACGGGTCCGCCGGCGGCAGCAGGGTTCCTCCGGCGTCGAGCCCGACGACGGTGAGCGGTGCGTCGATGCCGACCGACGGCGCGGTCAGCCGCAGCGGGGCGGAACGCTGCGTGGCCGCGGTCGAGGAGGCGGCGCCGGTGAGCGAGGCGAGGAGGAGGCGGAGCGCCGTTCCGGGGAGCCGGGGGATGCCGCCGGCCGCCACCCCGCCGCGCGGGAGCTCGGCCGGGCCGGCGGCGTCCACCACCGCGCGCAGCGTCGTCCCGCCGCCCGGGGCGTCGAGCACCAGGAGGGTCAGCACCGCGCCCGCCCGGAGGTCCAGCGGCTGCGCGGTCGCCGAGCCGGTCACGGTGGCCCGGTGCCGGCCGCCGGGCACGGTGAGGGCGGCGCCCGCGTCGCCGAGGGCGAGGTCGCTCGCCAGCGTCGGACCTCCGTCCAGGGCGACCTCGACGCCCGGTCGGCCGGACGAGGCGTCCAGGACCCGGACGCGCGCCGAGCCGGACGGGGGAGCGGTGAGGTCGTCGTCGAGGACCTCCAGTCCCAGGTCGGCGAACGCGCCGGCGAGGACGACGGTGCGCGCCTGCCCGGGCTCCAGGTCCACGCGGATCGAGAGCACCGGCGCGGTCGCGGCGCCGGCTCCCCGGACGCTGACCGCGTACGCGCCGGACACCACCTGCCGGTACTCCCCGACAGCGCCGTAGGCCAGGTCCGCAGCGACCGTCGTCCCGGGGTCGGTCAGCACCTGCCCCGCCGCTGCGGCCCGGGCCATGGAGACGTCGACCGCCGGGGTGTCGGGGGAGAGGTGAGCGATCCGCAGCAGGGCCGGGCGAGGCTCGTCGGCACGGACCGGGGCGGTCAGAGCGCCGGACACGGCCATCACGAAGGTCAGGAAGCCGAACACGACAGCCGACAGCCCGCGGGCCGGGCGGACCGGGTGGTCCGAGGGCGCGCGGGCTGTCGTCGGGTGGAGCGGGGGGATCAGGAGCGCCCCTGACCCACCGGCTGGTCGATGGCCTGGGTGGTGTCGGCCTGCGTGGCGGCGGTCGAGCCGGTGGTGGCTCCCTGCCGGGACGGCATGGGCAGCTGACGGGTGCTCGGCTCGCCGGTGCGCGAGGGCGTGGCGGCCGGGAACGTGGCCGTCACCGGGTCGGTCCGGGTGGGCTGGCGGGCGGCGGCGGCCTCGCCCTCCCCACGGACGACGGCGGGCTGCTGGCCCGTCTGCGGGCCCGCGACCGGCGCCGGGGACTGTGCGGGCTGGGCCTCGGCCGCGGGCTTCGCCGCCTCGGGCGCGGAGGCCTGCTGCGGTGCCGGGCTCTGCTGCGGGGCAGGGGCCTGCTGCGCAGCCGGCTCGGTGGCACGGCGGGCGGGTGCGGCCTCCTCGCGCGACGGGGCGGGACGGTCGCTGAGGTCCGGCAGACCGTCGAGCAGGCGGCGGGCCTGGACCAGGCGGGAGGTGAGCTCGTCGCGGACGTCGCGGATGGCCTCGGCGCGGGCCTCGGCCTCGGCGACGAGCTGCGCGGCGTGCTGCTCGGCGGCCGAGATCCGCTGACGAGCAGCCTGCGTGGAGACGCGCTCGCGCTCCTCCTCGACCCGGGCGGCCTCGGCGCGGCGGGCGCGCTGCGCGATGTCGAAGTCCTCCTCGACCTTGGCGCGACGGGCCTGCGACTCGGCGTCGAGCCGGGCCACGCGCTCCTGCGCCTTGGCGACCAGCTCGTCGGCCCGGATCTGGGCCTTCTGGGCGATCTGCTCGGCGGTCTGGCGGGCCTCGGCGAGCATCCGCTCCACCTCCGCCTGGCCAGCGGCGTGCCGCTCCAGGAGAGCGCGCTCCTCGGCGGCGGTCTGCTCGCGGACGGCCATGGCCTCGGCCTCGGCGGCGCGGCGGATCTCCGCCGCCTCCTCCTCGGCGAGCTGCAGCATGTGCTGGATGCGCTCGCTGATGTTCTCGAACGTCGGCGCGGACTGGGTCGCGGCCTTGCGACGCAGCGCCTCGACCTCGCCGTGCAGTGCGGAGAGCTGGCCGGCCATGTCGGAGGTGCGGGCGACAGCGGCGTCCCGGTCGGCGAGCGCGATGCGGAAGTCCGCCTCGAGCCGCTCGATCGTCTCGGCCACCTGGCTGCGGTCGTACCCCCGCAGGACGACGTCGAACGAGTGCTGGGCCTCGTGCATCGGGAGATCACGGCGGGGGTCGGTCATGCAGCCATCCTCGCAGAAGGGGGAGGCCTCGTCACCGTCCCCCGGGTAGTGGAATCACAGCCGTCCCGGACGTCCCTGGTGACACGCGGAACGGGGGTGCCCGGTGGGGCCGGCGCGTCGCCGGCCCCACCGGGGAGGTCACACGCCGCGGAAGCGGTTGATGGCGTCGATGTGCTTCTCGCGCTTCTCGGTGTCCTTGACGCCGAGACCCTCCTCGGGGGAGAGCGTGAGCACGCCGACCTTGCCCTGGTGGGCGTTCTTGTGGACGTCGAGGGCGGCCTGGCCGACCTCCTCCATCGGGTACACCTTCGACAGGGTGGGGTGGATCAGGCCCTTGTCGATGAGCCGGTTGGCCTCCCACGCCTCCTTGTAGTTGGCGAAGTGGGAGCTCAGGATGTTCTTCAGGTTCATCCAGAGGTACCGGTTGTCGTACTGGTGCAGGTAGCCGGTGGTCGAGGCGCAGGTGACGATCGTGCCGCCCTTCTTGGCGACGTAGACGCTGGCGCCGAAGGTCTCGCGGCCCGGGTGCTCGAAGACGATGTCGACGTCCTCGCCACCGGTCAGCTCACGGATCTTCTTGCCCAGGCGCTGCCACTCCTTGGGGTCCTGGGTGTTCTCGTCCTTCCAGAACTTGTACTGCTCCGCGGAGCGGTCGATGATCAGCTCCGCGCCCATCTTGCGGACGATCTCGGCCTTCTCCGGGCTGCTGACGACGCAGACGGGGATCGCGCCGCCGTTGAGCGCCATCTGGGTGGCGTAGGAGCCCAGGCCGCCCGAGGCGCCCCAGATGAGCACGGTGTCGCCCTGCTTCATGTGGGCGCCGTTGCGGCTGACCAGCTGCCGGTAGGCGGTGGAGTTCACCAGGCCGGGGGCAGCGGCCTCCTCCCAGGAGAGGTGAGCGGGCTTGGGCATGAGCTGGTTGCTCTTGACCAGGGCCATCTCGGCGAGGCCGCCGAAGTTGGTCTCGAAGCCCCAGATGCGCTGCTGCGGGTCCATCATCGTGTCGTCGTGGCCGGCCGGGTCCTCGAGCTCCACCGAGAGGCAGTGCGCGACGACCTCGTCGCCCGGCTTCCACTTGTTCACGCCCGGGCCCACGCGGAGCACGACGCCGGCCAGGTCGGAGCCCACGATGTGGTACGGGAGGTCGTGGCGCTTGGTGAGCTCGGAGACGCGGCCGTAGCGCTCGAGGAAGCCGAAGGTCGACACCGGCTCGAAGATCGACGTCCACACGGTGTTGTAGTTCACCGAGGAGGCCATGACGGCGACGATCGCCTCACCCGGGCCGAGCTCCGGGGTGGCGACCTCCTGCACGTGCAGGGACTTGCGGGGGTCCTTGTCCTTGGTGGGGATCCCCTCGAACATGTTCTGCTCGTCCTTGCGCACCACGACGGCGCGGTAGGACTCCGGCACAGCCAGGCCGCCCAGCGCGTCCAGCTGGTCGGCGAGGATGGCGTCCCTGATCTCGTTCACGCGTACTCCCGGGTCGTCTGCGGCCGTGGTGGCCGGGCTCGGAGGGCGGTGCTGTCGTGCGGGTGGGCAGATGTTACCGGTGGGTAACCGCCCGGTTCACTGCGGTCAGTGCGCGGGCGACGCGGCCGGCTCGACGAGCTCGACCAGGACGCCGCCGGCGTCCTTGGGGTGGATGAAGTTCACCCGGCTGTCGGAGGTCCCGCGCTTGGGGACGTCGTAGAGCAGGCGCAGGCCGCGCTCGCGCAGCGTCGCGCTCACCGCCTCGACGTCCTCGACCCGGAAGGCGAGCTGCTGAAGGCCCGGGCCCGAGCGGCCGATGAACTTCGCGATCGTCGACTCCGGCGTGAGCGGCGCGAGCAGCTGGATGCGGGTGTCGCCGTTCCCGACCGCGAGCATCGCCTCGCGGACGCCCTGCTCCTCGTTGGTCTCCTCGTGCACGGAGTGCACGCCGAAGGCCTGGGCGTAGAAGGCGATGGCCTCGTCCAGGTCCGGGACGGCGATGCCCACGTGGTCGATGGTGGTGAACAGCCCCGCGGGCAGGCCCGCGGCGGCGCTGGCGTGATCGGCGTCGTTGGTGGTCACGCGGGCATAGTGCCGTGAAGACGTCTGAGACGACAGCCGGAAGTGGTGCGCTTCACCTCGTCCGCGTGAACTCGGCCTGCCGCGGGCCGTCCCACCGTCCTATCCTTCCCCGCAAGGCCCGGCGCCGTGCCTGGTCGTGACCTGCCCGGTCGCGGCCGATCGCGGTGCGTCCCGACAACGTGGTCGCCACCGGCGGCGGCCCGCCACTGGAGGCAGCATGTCCCGCTCCGTCATCGTCAGCGGCGCCCGTACCCCGATGGGCCGGCTGCTCGGCTCGCTCAAGGACTTCTCGGCGGCCGACCTGGGCGGCGTCGCCATCAAGGCCGCCCTCGAGCGCGCCGGCATCTCCGGCGACCAGGTCGAGTACGTGATCATGGGTCAGGTCATCCAGGCCGGTGCCGGCCAGAACCCGGCCCGCCCGGCGGCCGTCAAGGCCGGCATCCCGATGTCGGTGCCCTCGATCACCGTCAACAAGGTCTGCCTGTCGGGCCTGTCCGCGATCGCCATGGCCGACCAGCTCATCCGCGCCGGCGAGTTCGACATCGTCGTCGCCGGTGGCATGGAGTCGATGACCCAGGCCCCGCACCTGCTCGCCAACTCGCGCACCGGCACGAAGTACGGCGACACCAAGCTGATCGACTCGATGGCGCACGACGGCCTCTCCGACACCTTCGACCAGGTCGCCATGGGCGTCCTGACCGAGCAGGCGAACAGCCGCTACGACCTGACCCGCGAGGAGCAGGACGAGTTCGCCGCCGCCAGCCACCAGAAGGCCGCCCGCGCCCACAAGGACGGCGTGTTCGCCGAGTCGATCACCCCGGTGCTCATCCCGCAGCGGAAGGGCGACCCGATCGAGTTCACCGACGACGAGGGCATCCGCGCCGACACGACCGCGGCGAGCCTGTCCAAGCTCAAGCCGGCCTTCGCCAAGGACGGCACGATTACCGCGGGCACCGCCTCGCAGATCTCCGACGGCGCCTGCGCGGTCGTGGTCATGAGCGCGGCCAAGGCCGCCGAGCTGGGCATCGAGCCGATCGCCGAGATCGGTGCGCACGGCGTCGTGGCCGGGCCGGACGCCACGCTGCAGAGCCAGCCGTCGCGGGCGATCCAGAAGGCCTGTGCCCGTGAGGGCATCGACCCCAAGGACCTCGACGTCGTCGAGCTGAACGAGGCCTTCGCCGCGGTCGGCATCGTGTCGACCCGGGAGCTGGGCATCGACCCGGAGAAGGTGAACCCGAACGGTGGGGCCATCGCCCTGGGTCACCCGGTCGGCATGAGCGGCGCGCGCGTCGTCCTCGACGTGGCGCTGGAGCTGCGCCGCCGGGGTGCCAAGGTCGGCGCCGCAGCGCTGTGCGGCGGCGGTGGGCAGGGCGACGCCCTGATCCTGCACGCACCCAGCAAGAACTGATCGACTCGGCGTGACCGACGGCACCGCCGTCCAGACCGACGCCCCCGCTGCCCCGACCGGGCGGCGGGGGCGCCGGTCCGTGGACGTCCCGACGCTGGTCGAGAAGGCCCGCGAGGGCGATGCGCGCTCGGTGGCCCGGCTCATCTCGTTGGTCGAGGACGCCAGCCCGGCGCTGCGCGAGGTGGCGGCCGCGCTCGCCCCGCACACCGGGCACGCCCAGGTCATCGGGCTCACCGGCTCACCCGGTGTGGGCAAGTCGACGTCGACGACCGCGCTGGTCCGGGCGCTGCGCCAGGCCGGCAAGCGGGTCGGCGTGCTGGCGGTCGACCCCTCCTCCCCGTTCTCCGGCGGAGCGCTGCTCGGCGACCGCGTGCGCATGCAGGACCACGCCGGCGACAGCGGCGTCTTCATCCGCTCGATGGCCTCGCGCGGGCACCTGGGCGGCCTGTCCTGGGCCACGCCCCAGGCGCTGCGGGTGCTCGACGCCGCCGGGTGCGACGTCGTGCTGATCGAGACCGTGGGCGTCGGGCAGTCGGAGCTGGAGATCGCCTCGCTGGCCGACACCACGCTCGTGCTCGTCGCGCCGGGAATGGGCGACGGGATCCAGGCGGCCAAGGCCGGCATCCTCGAGGTCGCCGACGTCTTCGTCGTCAACAAGGCCGACCGGGACGGCGCCGACCAGACCGTGCGCGACCTGCGCTACATGCAGTCCCTCGGCGGCCGGCACTCCGAGGCCGGGAACTGGCGCCCGCCGATCTGCCGGACCGTCGCGGCCCGCGACACCGACAACGGCGTCGACGGCGTGCTGGAGAAGATCGAGGAGCACCGCCGGTGGCTGGAGTCCACCGGTGAGGGACGCCGACGGCGCTCGGAGCGGGCCGCCCGGGAGATCGAGGCGATCGCCCTGGCCACCCTGCGCGAACGCATCGGGGACATCCGCGGCTCGGCCGCGCTCGAGGCGCTGGCCGGCCAGGTGGTCGACGGTTCGACCGATCCCTACTGCGCGGCGGACGAACTGCTCGCCCAGCTCTGATCCGCCGGCGCGGGCGCCGGGCGCCACCGGGCGGCCAGTCGCTCCCACGGCAGGATCGACAGGATCGCCACGCAGTGCGGCAGGAAGATGATCGTCACGCCGGCGAAGACCATCAGGTGGAAGCCGAGCAGGAACAGCACGAGCCCGATCCGCGCCCGGTCGGTGCGGACGAGCAGCATCAGCGGCGCGAGGAACTCCAGGCCGAGCATCACCCATTGCGCCGCCGAGAGCAGCCACGGCAGGTCGAGCGTCCAGTCCGACAGCGGCGTGCCCCGGCGCAGGACCGCGCGGGTGAGGGTCGACCCGGTGGGCCAGTCCCAGCCCCCGAACCGGACCTTCGCCCAGGCAGCGAGGAAGTACGTGAGCATGACCGTGACCAGCACGGCGGCCATCGCCCAGCCCGCCGCCTCCGAGCGCCGGCTGTCCTGCACGCGCGCCCGGCCGATCGTGGGCAGGACGGCGAGGGCGACGAGGAAGGCGATCCGGTCGTGGTCGACCTTGCCGTAGCTCATCGCGATGACCATCCACTCCAGGTAGAGGAGGAAGACGGCGGTGCCGAGGAGCCTCGGCGCGCGACCGGTGGCGGCGGCCAGCGCCGTGATCACCAGCGCCCACTGCACCAGGAGGACGACGGTGTGCGTCGGCGTCGGCAGGTGCAGCAGCCGCCCGATCAGCAGGGGGTCGTACCACTCGGTCGGGACGTCGGCGTGCGCCCGGACCCAGGCGGTGGTGAGGAAGACGTCGACCGGGACGAACAGGTAGGCGATGACCCGGAAGACGGCGATGCGCGCCAGCGGGACCGGCCGGAAGAACCAGCGGCTCAGCGCGCCCGTGGGCGCGGGGATGGTGGTCATGCTCCGTCGTCCTCCAGCACGTACTCGACCAGCACCCGGTCGGTGAACCGGCCGGTCTGCCGGCCGTCGACCAGCTCGTACCGCCGCTGCACCACCTGGACGGCCACGAGGTCGGGCGCCTGCGGGTGCCGCTCGACGTAGGCGTCGGCCAGCAGGCCCAGCAGGGCGGGGTCCTCCTGGACCCGATCGAGCTGGCCTTCGAACTCGGCGCGGCGCAGACCGACCTCGCCGCCCGACAGCTTGAGCTCCTCGCCCTCGGCGGTGAGCGCGACCGTGCGGGTGGAGACCACCGGCGCGTTCGGGTCGGCGCGGGTCGAGTACATGCGGAACGGGCCGAAGGGGAACTCGTCGTCGTCACCCCAGAGGCTGCCCGCGAGCAGCAGGGCGAGGACGACGCCGGAGGCGAGCAGCCGCCACGCGCGACCGGCCGGGGTCAGCCGCAGCGTCTCGGCGTCCGTCCGCGGGTCCGCGACGGTGGGGAGGGGCACGCCGGCCAGGGTAGGACCGGGGCGTGCCGGATCGGGCGATCCGTCGTCGCCGGGAGCCCCGCGTGGCCCACGGTCCCCAGCCGACACAGCGCCGTCGTCCGTGTGAGGATCGGACGATGAGCAGCGCGACGTCGGGCCGGCCGGATGCCGTCGTGGTCGGTGCCGGCCCCAACGGGCTGGCGGCGGCCCTGCGGCTGGCGGCGGCCGGGCTGCGGGTGCAGGTCGTCGACGCGGCCGAGAAGCCCGGTGGCGGCATGCGCACCGAGGAGCTGATCCGGTCCGGGTTCCACCACGACGTGTGCTCGACCGTGCAGCCCATGGCCGCGGCGGCGCCGTTCTTCCGGGAGTTCGACCCGGAGAGCCGGGGCGTGCGCTTCGTGCACCCGGAGATCAACTTCGCCCACCCGCTGGACGGCGGCCACGCTGCGGTGTCGGTCCGGTCGCTGGAGGAGACGGCGGCCCGCCTGGGGTCGGACGCGGGCGCCTACCGTCGGCTGTTCGAGCCGCTGGTCGAGCACGGCACGGACGTCATCGACTTCTTCCTCTCCAGCCGGCTGCGCACGCTGCCGACGAAGAGTGTTCCGCAGGTCACGAAGTTCGCGCTCACCGGGCTGCCCAACGTCAGCTGGCTCGCGCACCGGTACTTCGACACCCCCGAGGCGCGCGCACTGCTCGGCGGTGCTGCGGCGCACGGGATGCTCGACCTCAGCCAGCCGCTGACCTCCGCGCTCGGGATGCTGCTGGCGATGCTGTCCCACCACGCGGGCTGGCCGCTCATCGAGGGCGGGTCGCAGAAGCTGGCCGACGCGATGGTCACCGCACTGGAGCAGCAGGGCGGCGAGGTGGTCACCGGCCACCGGGTCACCGACCTGCGGGAGTTCGAGGGCGTTCCGGCGGTCCTGCTCGACACCACCCCCGAGGACTTCGTGACCATGGCGGGGGAGCGCCTCAACGAGGGCTACCGCCGCTGGGTGCGTCGCTACAAGCACGGCGCCGGCGTGTTCAAGATCGACTGGATCCTCTCCGAGCCGGTGCCCTGGACCAACGCCGAGGCGCGCCGGGCCGGCACCCTGCACGTCGCCGGAACGCTGGAGGAGACGATCGCGGGGGAGCGGGCACCGAACCAGGGGCGGCTCACCGACAAGCCCTACGTGCTGGCCGTCCAGCCGACCGTTCCGGACCCCACGCGGGCGCCCGACGGCGGGCACATCTTCTGGGCCTACGTGCACGTGCCGCACGGTGCCGACGTCGACATGACCGGCCCGATCGAGGACCAGGTCGAACGCTTCGCGCCGGGGTTCAAGGACACGATCCTCGAGCGGCACACGAAGAACGCCGTCCAGATGGAGCAGTGGAACCCGAGCTACCTCGGGGGCGACATCTCCAACGGCCAGGCCACGCTGCGGCAGATGCTGGCCCGTCCGGTGCCGCGGTGGAACACCTACCGGACGCCGGTGGCGGGCGTGTACATGGCGTCCTCGGCCACCCCGCCGGGGCCGGCCGTGCACGGCATGTGCGGCGACCTCGCCGCGCGGACGGCGCTGCGTGACGTGTTCGGCCTGCGGCACGTGCCGCCGCTGCGGCCGGCGCCCGCCGCGTAGCGGGCGCCGGTCGCGCGTCAGGCGATGCGGCGGGCGGTGTTGTAGCCCTCCATGTCGACGGTCGTGTACTCCACG
Organism: Blastococcus sp. TF02-8; assembly: GCF_003319175.1. Classification (GTDB taxonomy): domain Bacteria; phylum Actinomycetota; class Actinomycetes; order Mycobacteriales; family Geodermatophilaceae; genus Blastococcus. Next base: position 253,991 of record NZ_QOHK01000003.1, read on the forward strand.
CCCGTCGACTCGGTGCCGGCGTGCACGATCTGGCCGTCGCCGACGTAGATCCCCACGTGGCTGATCGGCTCGTAGTAGAAGACCAGGTCACCGGGCTGCAGGTCGGCGCGGGCGACCGGGGTGCCGACCGTGGCCTGGTCCGCGCTCCGCCGCGGCAGCTCGATGCCGGCGGCGCGGTAGGCGTGCAGGGTGAGGCCCGAGCAGTCGTAGGAGTCCGGACCCTCGGCGCCGTACTCGTAGGCCTTGCCGACCTGTGCGCGGGCGTCGTCGACGGCGGCCTGGGCGGCGGGGGTCGGCGCCGGGGCCGAGGTCGCGGCCGGTGTGGGCTCCGCGGCCGACGCGGTCGCGGGCGACAGCGTGAGGGTCAGGGTGGCGGCGGCGCCGGTGAACAGGCCGGCGCCCAGGCGGCGCAGGGTCGGGCGAGTGGTCACCACGAGGTGGCTCTCCTTCCGTTCGCCCGCCGCGGTGCGGGCACGGCGCGGCACACCTCGGCGCGGGGACGGGTGCGTGCGGCTGCGCTCGCTCCACCGGGCGGGCCCTCGATCGGGGCGCACCGCACCGGGCTGCGGCGGTGCCGTCCCGGGGTCACCCTCCTCGGGCGACGACCACCCGGCCGGCTCCTCCACCGTAGGAAGGGGGCGACCAGGTCTCAACCCGGCGGTCGCCATGTCGGGGTGTCGAGGAGTCGACATGTCGCGCGGAGCCTGGGAATACGCGCCTCGCCATGCGGTGCGTCACACCTGTTCCGGCCCCGTTGCGCCAGAGCGCACGAAGGACGGCGCCGGTAGCGACGCTCGTGCGTCACCGGGCAGTGCGAGCGCGGTGGCGATGCGGGCGACCAGTGCGACCCGGTCGTGCAGGTCCGCCGCGCGCCTGTGCGCACGAGCGCGATCCGAGAAGGTCGGGATGGTGCCGACCGGTAGCGTCCGCGGAATGGTCCGACCGCTGGGGCTGCCGTTCGACCCGATCGAGCGCGCCGGGGAGACGTGGGAGAAGCACTTCGGGCCGTCGTCGGCCATGCGGGCGGCGACCTCGGTCTTCCGGGTGCAGCAGATCCTGCTCGCGCGCTTCGACGAGGTGCTGCGCCCGCTGGAACTCACCTTCGCCCGTTACGAGGTGCTGGTCCTGCTGACCTTCAGCCGCCTCGGCGAGCTCCCGCTCAAGGTCATCGGCAGCCGCCTGATGGTCCACCCGACCAGCGTCACCAACGCCATCGACCGGCTGGTGGCCGCCGGCTACGTGGATCGCCGTCCCAACCCCGCCGACGGCCGCGGTGTCCTCGCGGCGATCACCGAGCGGGGTCGCGCAGTCGTGGAGGAGGGGACCCGCGCCCTCACCGCGATCGACTTCGGCCTCGCCGACCTCGGGAAGGGTGACCACGAGGCGCTGTTCGACACCCTGCGGCGCGTCCGACTCGGAGCGGGCGACGTCGCTCCCGCGGGGCAGGACACACCGGGGTGACCGTCGACACACGATAGTTGGACGTCCTACTATCTCGGCATGGCCCAGGACGCGCGGCAGCGGTGGCAGCAGCGGTACGACGCGGCGCTGGCCGCCGGGCGGGTGCGCGACGCCGACTTCACGACCCTCTCCGGCACCGAGGTCGCGCCGGTCTACGGGCCGGCCGACGAGAGCGCGGTCGAGAACTTCGAGCGGATCGGCTATCCGGGGGAGTTCCCCTTCACCCGGGGGCTGCACGCCACCGGTTACCGCGGGCGGGCGTGGACCATCCGCCAGTTCGCCGGCTTCGGCAACGCGAAGCAGACCAACGAGCGCTACAAGATGATCCTGGCCGAGGGTGGTGGCGGCCTGAGCGGCCCGCGCGCTTCTGACCGATCCCGCGCGGGGCCGTAACCGGGTAGGTGTGTCGTCGTTCACACAGCAACATCCCCGGACCCGGGAGGTCGGCTGTGCGACGGATCGCGACGGTGCTGGCGGCAGGAGCGGTCGTGGTCGCGGGAGCGGTGCCCGCGACCGCCACTCCGACCGAGCCCCCGGTGGACCAGCCGGGGGTGCGCAACGTCCTGCCGCCCGGCCAGTCGGGGGGCATGACCCTGCCGGCTGCCGCGGGCGCGATCCTCGGGGACCCGGCCGGACGGGCAGCGGTCGACGGCCGGAACGCCCCGGAGAACTTCGCCGACCAGCTCGAGATGTACGACGCGCTGAACCACGCCGACCTCGGCGCGCTGACCGAGGGGTCGCTCGGCGACTTCTACAAGGACGCGCGGCTCACCCTCACCGACGACGAGGCGGTGAGCGTCGACCGCCCCAGGGACGGCGTGGTCATCCGTCGCGACGAGTTCGGCGTCCCCTACATCGAGGCGGACACCCGCGAGGACGCCGCATGGGCCTCGGGGTACGCCGGCACGGTCGACCGGATGTTCCTCATGGACGTGCTGCGGCACGTCGGTGCGGCTCGGGCCGCGGAGTTCCTCGGCCCGAGCCCGGAGAACATCGCGATGGACCAGGAGCAGCTGCGCACCGCCTTCTACACCGAGGAGGAGGCGGCGGCGCAGGTCGAGGAGGTCGCCGCCCGCCACGGCGAGGAGGGGCAGCGGCTGCTCGCCGCGGCCGACGCCTTCATCGCCGGCATCAACGCCGCGCAGCAGGAGCTCTGCCCCGGACTGGTGCTCGGCCCCGCGTGCCCGGTGGAGTACGCCGCGCTGCAGCGGACGCCCGAGCCCTGGGACCGCGCCGACGTCGTCTACATCGCCTCGCTGGTCGGCGGCATCTTCGGCAAGGGCGGAGGCGCCGAGTACGCCAACGCCCGGTGGCTCCAGCAGCTGCAGGAGCAGTTCGGCCCGGAGGAGGGGCGCCGGATCTTCGACGACCTGCGCTCGGCGGACGACGCGGACGCGCCCACGACGTCGTCGGAGCCGGCCCCCTACGGCGGTGGCCCGGTGGCCCCCGAGAAGCCCGGCGTCGCGCTGCCCGATCCGGGCGGCCCGACCGCGCCGGGGACCGGAGCCGACGCCGGCGGGGCTGGCATCGCGCTGCCGTCGCTCGGCTCCCTGTCCGGTCGCCTGTCGCCCGCGCCGATGCGCATCACCGGCCCCTTCGGAACGCTCGACCTGGCCGAGGTGGGCAACGGCATGAGCAACGCCGCCCTGATCTCCGCCGACCGCAGCGCCGACGGGCACCCCCTGGCCGTCTTCGGTCCGCAGACGGGGTACTTCGCCCCCCAGTTGCTGACCGAGCAGGCGGTCGTCGCGCCGGGGATCCGGGCACGGGGTGTCTCCTTCGCGGGCACGAACCTCGTCGTCCAGCTGGGCCGCGGGGTCGACTACGCGTGGTCGGCCACCAGCGCCAACAGCGACAACGTCGACACCGTCGTCGTCCCCCTGTGCGACCCGTCCGGAGGACCGGCGACGGTCGAGTCCGAGGGGTATCTCGCCGACGACGGCCGCTGCGTCGCGATGGACAGCCGGGTCCACGAGGAGGTGGCGCTGCCGACGCTCGGTGGGGCCGGTGCCCCGCGGGTCCTGCGCTTCTCCGTGCTGCGCACCGAGGACGGCATCGTGCAGCTGCGCACCACCGCCGGTGGCCGACCGGTGGCGGTCGCGACCCAGCGCAGCACCTACCAGCGGGAGCTGGACTCGGTGATCGGCTTCGAGCGGTTCGGCAACCCGGAGTACGTGCGCGACGCCGGCAGCTTCCAGGAGGCGGCCGCGGCCATCGACTACACCTTCAACTGGTTCTACGCCGACGACCAGGACATCGCCTACTTCTCCTCGGGGCGGCTGCCCGTGCGCGCCGAGGGCACCGACCCGCACCTGCCTCGCTGGGCCGGCGCGCAGTGGGACTGGCAGGGCTGGCTGCAGCCCGGCGAGCACCCGCAGCAGGTGAACCCGCCGGCGGGCTTCCTCGTCTCCTGGAACAACAAGCCGGCACCGGGCTGGGCGGCGGCCGACGACGGCTGGGGCTGGGGCCCGGTGCACCGCAGCCTGGCGCTCTCGGACCGGATGACGGCGCTCACCCGGGACGGCGGCGTGACGACGCCGGACCTGGTGGCCGCGGTGCAGGACGCCGCAACCGTGGACTCGCGGGCGTTCTACACGTTGCCGGCCCTGCTCGACGCGATCGGCGCGGACCCGCAGCTGGCGGAGGCGACGGCGCTGCTGCGGGACTGGCAGCGGCGCGGCGCCCACCGGATCGACCAGGACCGGGACGGCGCGTACGAGGACCAGGCCGCCGTCGCCCTGTTCGACGCCTGGTGGGAGTCGACGGCCGACGACGGCACCGTCAGCTCCGCGGCGCACGACCTGCTCCGCGGAACCCTCGGCGACCTGGTCACCGAGCTCCCGCAGCGGCTCGACGACCACCCGCGTCAGGGGCTGGGCTCCTCCTGGAACAACGTGGCCTGGTACGGCTACGTGGTGGACGAGCTCCGGCACGAGGGCGACTGGTCCCGCTCCTACTGCGGTGGTGGGGACGCCGCGACCTGCCAGGAGGACCTGCGCGCCTCGCTGCGGGCGGCGGTGCAGCGGGTGCTCGCCGAGCAGGAGGTGTCCTCGGTGGCGGAGCTGACCTATGACAAGCACCTGGACGACATCCGGGCGACGGCGACAGGCGTCGTCGGCGTCCGGGACATCGACTGGCAGAACCGGCCGACGTTCCAGCAGGTGGTGCACTTCACCGGCGGCAGGTGAGGCGCGCGGGGCGGGGTGGGATGATCGAGGTCATGCAGCCCACCCGTCCCGGACGTCCCGACCCGCGTGCGCAGGCCCAGCAGGCGCAGATGGCCGCCGCGATGGCCGGCGCCGTCGACCTGGCCGCCGTGAAGGCCCGGTCGGAGGCCGCCGCCCGTGCCCAGGCCGCGCCGCCGCCGAGCGCGTCGGCCCCCGCCGGTGCTCCCGGGGGCGCGGTCGTCGACGTCACCGAGGCGACCTTCCAGGCCGAGGTGCTCGACCGGTCCTTCCAGGTCCCGGTGGTCCTGGACCTCTGGGCCGAGTGGTGCGGGCCCTGCAAGCAGCTCTCCCCGGTGCTGGAGCGGCTCGCCGTCGAGGGCGGCGGCTCGTGGGTGCTGGCCAAGGTCGACGTCGAGGCCAACCCCGCGCTGGCCCAGGGCCTCCGGGTCCAGGGCATCCCCGCGGTCAAGGCGGTGTGGCAGGGCCAGCTGGTCGCCGAGTTCACCGGCGCGATCCCGGAGGAGCAGGCCCGCCAGTTCGTGACCGAGCTGGTGCAGGCCACCACCGGTGGCGCGGTTCCCGGGAGCGAGCCGCAGGAGATCGAGGACCCGCGCCTGGACGCCGCCGAGGCCGCGCTCGAGCGCGGTGACCTCGCCGCCGCCGAGGCCGCCTACCAGGCCATCCTGGCCGAGGAGCCCGACCACCCCGACGCCGGCATCGCGCTGCGCCAGGTCCAGTTGTTCCGCCGCGCCGAGGAGGCGGGACCGGATGCCCTGGCCGCCGCCGACGCCGCGCCCGGCGACGTCGAGGCGCAGACCCGCGCCGCGGACTTCCTGCTGGGCACCGGCAACATCGAGGCGGCGTTCGACCGGCTGCTCGACGTCGTGCGGAGCACCGCCGGTGAGGACCGCGACCGCGCCCGGCAGCACCTCGTGGAGCTGTTCGGGATCGTCGGTGACCAGGACCCGCGGGTCGGCGACGCCCGCCGTCGGCTGATGGCCGCCCTGTTCTGAGCCCAGCGGGTCAGACGCCGACCTCGCACGCCCCGGCGCCCTCGACGAACCCGCTCCGGAAGATGTCGACCAGCTGGAAGCCGGACAGCTCCGCGGCGCCCAGCACGTCCTCCTCGACGCCGTAGGTGAGCAGGAAGAGCACGCTCTCGTCGAGGTCGCCCGGGGAGACGCGGACGTCGGGTACCTGCCGGTTGAACACCTGGGCGCTGAACCAGCCGGTGAGGCAGACCGCGGATCGGATCGCGTCGGGGTCGGCGGGATCGAGGCCCAGCTGGTCCCGGGCGCCCAGCGCGTAGGGGACGGCGATGGCGGTGGCCACCGCGTAGTCGCCCAGCTCGTACGCGTCGTCGGTGAGGTCCTCGTCGTAGGCGACGACGTTGCCGTCGGCGCAGTAGACCAGCGCGCGGTCCGAGGGTGCGCAGTCGGGCGCGGAGCCGGTGAACGGCTCGATCGGCGGGGCCGCGAACTCCGCGTCGAAGACGTCCCGGAACGCGCGGTCCCAGAACGCCGGCAGCGCCCGGTCCACCAGCGACACCAGCTGCTCGTAGGGCGCGTTGCCCTGGGTGAGCAGGTCGGCGTCGCTGAAGGTGCCCTGCGTGAAGACCCGGGTCGGCCCGAACCGGTCGCGGCACGCCTCCGGGCCGTCGTCGAAGCCCTCCTGGAAGGCCGACACCCGGTCGAAGTAGGACCCGTGGGCCGACTGCTCGCGGGGGCTGGTGCCGACCGGGTCGCGCAGCAGGAAGTAGCCGCGCAGCACGGCGTCGAGCTCGCTCTCCCGCAGCTGCGAGTGCTCGGCGCGCCCGTCGGCGACCCAGGCCCCCCACGCACCGGCGTAGCAGTCGGCCTGCGTCTCGGTCCCGATCGAGGAACCGGGGGAGCCGGCCCGGGCCTGGACGGCGTGCCCGTACTCGTGCGCCATGACCAGCGCGGGGAGGAAACGGCCGTACTCGTCGGCCAGCTCGGCGAGGAACGCGCGGTCGTAGGTGATGGAGTCCGAGTGCGAGGTGTTCGGCGCCTGGCAGTAGAAGGCGTTGTTCTCCGCCTCGCGCGGGTCCGTGCCGCAGCCCACCCCGTCCGGGAATTCCCCGCGCCGCAGGTCCCCGGGGTCCACGCTGAAGTAGCCGCCGGTCAGCGGCTGGAAGTCGGGGCCGAAGACGTCCGGGAACTGCTCGCTCCAGAACGTCTGCAGGTCGGCGAGCGCGTCCTGCGCGAGCACGTCGACGGGGTCGCCGGTCGCTCCGGTCACGCTGATGTCGCCGGGGGGCGCGCCGGCCGGCGCACGGCCGGCCGGGGTCGGGGCGCCGACCACCACCACGCCACAGCCGCTGAGCAGGCAGCCGAGCGCCAGGCTCGCGACGACGGACAGCAGGCCGGGCCGGGTCATGGGTGCTCCATCGCCGTCCTGGGAGCGGCGCAAACCCGTCAGCCGGCCAGGTCGCATCCCTGCGCACCGTCGAGGAACCCGCTGCGGAACGCGCCCACCAGTTCGAAGCCGGAGGCGTCCAGGTCGGGGAACACGCGGTCGTCGACGCCATAGCGCAGCAGGAACTGGACCGCCTCGTCGATGTCTCCCGGACTGATCTCCGCACCCACCAGGCCGGTGAACGCATCGGCGAACCACTGCGCCTCGTACCAGCCGGTCATGCACACGGCCGATCGGGTGGCCGCGGCGTCGTCGACCGACAGCCCGGCCTGATCGCGCACGGCCAGGGCGTAGGGGAGGGACAGGGCAGTGGTCAGGGCGAAGTCGCCGATCTCCTCGTAGGCCGGGACGGCGAGGGCGTCCTCGTCCACGAAGACCGTGTCGTCCTCCCGGCAGAAGCCGAGATCGCGGTGGTCGAGACCCGCGCAGCCGGAGGAGCTGCCGGACCCGGCGAGCTCGGGCGGGACGAACTGGCCGCCGAAGACGTCCGGGAAGACGCCGTCGTAGAAGGCGGGCAGCGTCGTCGAGGCCCACTCCACGATGCTGTCGTAGTCGGCGTTGCCCTGGCCGGCCACCTCCCGCGGATCGAACCGGGCAGCGGTGAACAGCCGGTCGTCGCCGAAGGCGTCGCGGCAGGTGTCCAGACCGGACTCGTAGCCCTCGTAGAACGCCGACACCCGGTCGAAGAAGGAGCCGTGGGCGGCGGGGTCGCCCGGGTCGGTGCCGACGTCGTCGCGCAGCAGCAGGAAGCCGCCGACCACGTCGTCGAGCTCGGGCTCCCGCAGGGACAGGTGGGTGGCCTCGCCGTCGGCCACCCAGCGGGTCCAGGCGCCGGCGAAGCAGTCGGCCTGCGTCTCGTCGATGATGTTGCGGCTGGCGAACCCGAACCGGTTCTGCATCGCGTGCCCGAACTCGTGCGCCATCACCACCGGCACCAGGAACCGCCCGTAGTCGTCGGAGAGCTCCTGGAGCAGCGTGCGGTCGTAGGCGATGGAGTCGCAGACCGGGTCGTAGAACGCGTTCCCCGCGACGTCCTCGGGGTCGGTCGGGGAGCCGTCGCACCCGATGCCGGTGTCGGGGTAGAGATCGTCGTCGATCTCCTCGGAGTCCACCGAGAAGTAGCCGCCCTCGAGCGGGCTGTACGGCTCGCCCCAGTGCTCGGGGTAGGCCTCCTGCCAGAACGCGCCGAGGTCGGCCAGGGCGTTGCGGGCGGTCTGGTCGATCGGCGTCTCGCTGGCCCCGACCACCGGGAACTCGTCCACGGTGACGTCGACCGGTCCGGATCCCGCGGGGGAGGCCCGCCCGCGCACCGTCTCGGTGGCGCACCCGGCCACGAGGGCCGCGACCAGGACGAGGGGAGCGGCCCGGCGCAGCAGCGGGGTCATGCCGTCAGCATGCCCGGTGTCCGGACCTGCGACCAGCCTCCGGCCCCGCGCGGGGCCGGAGGCGGTGCGGATCAGCCTTCGTGCTGGAACCAGACGGTGCCCAGCGGCGGCGCCGAGATGGTCGCGGAGTACGGCTGGCCGTGCCAGGGCTCCGCCACCGCTTCGACCCCGCCGAAGTTGCCGACGCCGGAGCCGCCGTAGCCCTCTGCGTCGCTGTTGAGCACCTCGCGCCACTGGCCGGGCCGGGGGAGCCCGATCCGGTACTCGTGGTGCGGGGAGCCGGAGAAGTTGACGACGCAGGCGAGCGCGGAGCCCGCCGGTGCGGTGGCCGCCTCGTCCTCGTCGGCCGTCGTGGCCGGCAGGGCGGGGGTCGGCGCCTTCCCGTACCGCAGGAAGGACAGCACGTTCCCGGAGGCGTCGTTGGCGTCGATCCACTGGAACCCGGCGGGATCGACGTCGAGCGACCAGAGCGCGTCGAGCTCCCGGTAGCGGGCGTTGAGATCGGTGACCAGCTGCAGGATCCCCCGGTGCGCCGGGTCGTCCAGGTGCCACCAGTCCAGCGAGCGGCTCTCGGCCCACTCCGAGTCCTGGGCGAACTCCGAGCCCATGAACAGCAGCTGCTTGCCCGGGTGGGCCCACATGTAGGCGAGGTAGGCACGCACGTTGGCCAGCTGCTGCCACCGGTCGCCGGGCATCTTGCGCAGCAGCGAGCCCTTGCCGTACACGACCTCGTCGTGGCTGATCGGCAGCACGTAGTTCTCGGAGTAGGCGTAGTGCATCGAGAACGTCAGCTGGCCGTGGTGGTAGCTGCGGTAGACCGGCTCGCGCTCGACGTAGGCCAGCGAGTCGTGCATCCAGCCCATGTTCCACTTGAAGCCGAAGCCCAGGCCACCGAGGTGCGTCGGCCGGGTGACGCCCGGCCAGGCCGTCGACTCCTCGGCGATGGTGACGACGCCCGGGTTCTCGCGGTACACGGTCGCGTTGAACTCCTGGAGGAACGCCACGGCCTCCAGGTTCTCCCGGCCGCCGTACTTGTTGGGCAGCCACTCCGAGCGCGAGTAGTCCAGGTAGAGCATCGAGGCGACCGCATCCACGCGGATGCCGTCGACGTGGAACTCCTTGCACCAGAACAGGGCGTTGGCGACGAGGAAGTTGCGCACCTCGGAGCGGCCGAAGTCGAAGACGTACGTGCCCCAGTCCAACTGCTCGCCGCGGCGCGGGTCGCCGTGCTCGTACAGCGGGGTGCCGTCGAAGCGGGCCAGCGCCCACTCGTCCTTGGGGAAGTGGGCCGGCACCCAGTCGACGATGACGCCGATGCCCGCGCGGTGCGCCCGGTCGATCAGGTAGCGCAGGTCGTCGGGGGTGCCGAACCGCGAGGTGGGGGCGTAGTAGGACGTGACCTGGTAGCCCCAGGAGCCGCCGAAGGGGTGCTCGGCGAGCGGCATGAACTCGATGTGGGTGAAGCCGGCCGCGACGACGTAGTCGACCAGCTCGTCGGCGAGCTCGCGGTAGGACAGGCCCTGCCGCCACGAGCCGGCGTGCACCTCGTAGACGCTCATCGGGCGCTCGTGCCAGCCGCCGGCGGCGCGGTCGGACAGCCACTCGTCGTCGCCCCACTCGTAGGTGGACTCGGTGACGATCGAGGCGTTCAGCGGCGGGACCTCGGTGGCGAAGGCGAGCGGGTCGGACTTCTCCCGCCACACGCCGTCGGCGCCGAGCACGTGGTAGCGGTAGCGGGTACCGGCCTGGGCACCGGGGATGAAGATCTCCCAGACGCCGGAGGACCCGAGGTGCCGCATCGGGTAGGCGCGCGCCTCCCAGTAGTCGAAGTCGCCGGTGACCTTCACGCCCTGCGCGCTGGGCGCCCAGACGGCGAAGGAGACGCCCTCGACGGTGCCGCGCGGGGTCTCGTAGCGCCGCACGTGCGCACCGAGCACCTCCCACAGCCGCTCGTGCCGGCCCTCGCGGATCAGGTGCTCGTCCAGCGGGCCCAGGGTGGGCAGCCAGCGGAACGGGTCGTCGACGGTGTGCGTGGTGGTGCCGCCCTCGCCGTCGCCGTAGACGACCTCGATGCGGTAGTCACCGGGCTGGGAGGGGAGCGCCGCCTCGTAGATCGCCCCGGCGAGCAGCTCGCGCATCTCGTGGCGACTGCCGTCCTCGTCGAGGACGGCCACGGAGACGGCGTCGGGGCGCAGCGTGCGCACCGCCCAGCCATCGGCGGTGCGGTGGGCGCCCAGGATGCGGTGCGGGTCGCGGGACCAGCCGTCCATGATGGCCCGCAGGTCCTCCTCGGAGAACTCCTCGATCGCCTCGTCCGGTGAGGCATCCGCGGTCGTGCCCCCAGTCGGAGCCGTGGCCCCGGTCGGAGCCGTGCCGGTCGGCGGGACCGGTGCCGCAGGCTCCGCGGACCCGTCGGAACCGGCGGGGGCCGACGCGTCCTCGGGAGCGCGGGGGGCCGACGGCTCGGCGGGGTCGGGGTCGGGTGCCACCGGCTGGCCGGCGGGCGCACCGGTGCCGTCGCCGGGCTCGGCGATCGGGGCGGGTGCCACGACCGGGTTGGCGGTGGTCTCGGTGTCGTCGCCGCCCGGCTGCGGCGTGGCCTCGGTGGCCGTCGGCGCGGCCGCGGCCTTCTTCGCGGTGGCGCGCCGGGCGGAGGTCGCCTTGGCCGCCGTCGCCTTCTTGGCCGGGGCCGCCTTCTTCGCGGCCGGAGCCTTCTTCGCCGGCGCCTTCTTCGCGGGGGCGCCGTCCTCGGCGGTGGCCTTCTTGGCGACCCGCTTGCGCGTGGCGGGGGAGGCGTTCACCGGGGGCTCGCTGCCGGCGGCCGCCTCGGCCTGCGCGACCTTCTCCTCCACGGCGCGCTGCAGATCGTCCTTGCTCTGCACAGTGTTCTCGCCTCGGTCGTCGGTCGTCATCGTCTCGCCGTCCTCGTCGCTTCTCGTCTGCCCTGGTCCGTCGCGCGCCGATGTCTCAGTCGCGGTCGGCGATCCTGGACAGCGACTGGAGCGGGATCATGAGCCAGTGCGGACGGTTCCTCGCCTCGTAGACGCACTCGTAAACCGCCTTGTCCGCCTCGAACGCCCGAAGGAGTGGTGATTCCCCGCACGGGTCGAGGCCGCTGGCCTCGGAGTAGCCGGTGCAGAAGGCGAGGCGGTTCCGGGCCGCCCACTCCTGGGCGCGGTAGGCGCGCTGCGGGTCCTCGGGCTGCTCGACCAGCATGTGCCGGGCGGCGTAGTCGAAGCTGCGGAGCATGCCGGCCACGTCGCGCAGCGGGCTGTCCAGCTCCCGCCGCTCGGCCAGCGGGCGGGCGGGCTCGCCCTCGAAGTCGAGGATGATCCAGCCGGTCGCGGTACGCAGCACCTGTCCGAGGTGGAGGTCGCCGTGCACCCGCTGCCGGACGACCGGCTCCTGGCTGTCGGCGACGGCGGCGTAGAGCGCCCGCAGGCCCTCGGCGTACTCCTCGAGCTGCGGCACGACCTCGATCGCCGCGTCCAGCCGCTCGGTCATCTGCCGGGCCACCGTGGCGTACCACTCCGGGGCCGCCGGCTCCGTCGGCAGGGCCCGGGCCATGTCGGCGTGCACGGAGGCGGTCGCCGCGCCGAGCCGCTCGCTGTCGGCGGCGAAGTCGCCGCCGACCTCGTCGGCGTGCAGGTCACCCTCGGCGTAGAGGTCGCGCACGCTGGCCGTGGCCAGTCGCCAGCCGTCGCTGGCGTTGGGCACGAAGGTCTGCAGCATCGCGACCGTGGCCGGGTCGCCGCCGTCGGCGTCGTCGACCTCGATGTACCCGAGCAGCGGGGCGATGTGCTCGTTGTCCGTCTGCCGCAGGGCGTCGTGGATCTCGACGTCGGGGTTGAGCCCCGGCTCCAGCCGGCGGAAGAGCTTGAGGATCGCCTCCTGGCCGTAGACCAGCGAGGTGTTGCTCTGCTCGGTGGACACGATGTCGCCCGGCAGCCCCTCGGGGATGTGGCCCTCGGAGGCGGGCGAGAAGCGCATCGGCCCGATCGACGAGCCCTGGGCGAGGTGGATCAGCCAGGGCAGCGTCGAGTCCCGGTCGCGCATGGCGTCGTAGGCGTAGGACTCCCGCCCCTCGTTGGCGACCGCGCCGACGAAGGCGCTCTCCAGCTCCTCGGCCTTGTGGTCGCGCCAGGACAGCGGCACCAGGTACGTCTCCTGCGCGCCGTCCCGGTAGGAGATGCGGACGCGGTGCACCGACAGCACCGGGTTGCCCCGGTCGAGGAAGAAGCCGTCCTCGGTGACGTCGGCCCACTCCCGCCCCTTGCCGCCGAACCACCGCTGCTGCGGGATCCACTCCTGGAAGAGATCGGTGAGTGCCTTCATCGGGTGCCTCCGGACTCGTCGCTCGGGGTCTCCTCGGCGGCGCTGACCACGCCCGCGGCCAGCAGGCTGTCGGCCACGGAGCTGGAGGTGGCGCTCGCCCAGTCCTCGGTCTCCTCGGTCACCGGCTCCGTGGGCTTGGACAGCTCGAACCAGTAGAAGCCGTGGCCGGCGAGGGTGAGCATGTAGGGGAGGACGCCGATCTGCGGGAACTCCACCCGACCGGTCAGCTCGACGGGCGTGTAGCCCTCGAAGCGCCGGAGGTCCAGCTCGACCGGCTGCGGGAACCGCGACAGGTTGTTGACGCACAGCACCACGTCGTCGCCGAACTCGCGGACGAAGGAGAGCACCGTCGGGTTCCGCGAGCCGATCTCGGCGTAGCTGCCCAGCCCGAAGGTGGGGTGCTGCCCGCGGACCTGGATCATCCGGCGCACCCACTGCAGCAGCGAGTTGGTGTTGCGCAGCTGCGACTCGACGTTGGTGACCTGGTAGCCGTAGACCGGGTCGGCGTTCAGCGGCAGGTACATCCGCTGGGGGTCGGCGCTGGAGAAGCCGCCGTTGCGGTCCGGGGTCCACTGCATCGGGGTCCGGACGCCGTCGCGGTCACCGAGCCAGATGTTGTCGCCCATGCCGATCTCGTCCCCGTAGTAGAGGACCGGCGACCCCGGCAGCGACAGCAGCAGCGCGTTGAACAGCTCGAGGGTGTTGATGTCGTTGTCCAGCAGCGGTGCCAGCCGTCGGCGGATGCCGATGTTGGCCTTCATGCGGGGGTCCTTGGCGTACTCGGCCCACATGTAGTCGCGTTCCTCGTCGGTGACCATCTCGAGCGTGAGCTCGTCGTGGTTGCGGAGGAAGACGCCCCACTGGCAGTTGTCCGGGATGTCCGGCGTCTGCGCCATGATCTCCGAGATCGGGAAGCGCTGCTCCCGGCGCACGGCCATGAACAGACGCGGCATGACCGGGAAGTGGAAGGCCATCTGGCACTCGTCGCCGTTCTCGCCGAAGTACTCGACGACGTCGGCCGGCCACTGGTTGGCCTCGCAGAGCAGCACCTTGTCGGCGTAGTTCTCGTCCACGACCTTGCGGACGTGCTTCAGGAACTCGTGGGTGCGCGGGAGGTTCTCGCCGTTGGTCCCCTCCTCCTCGAAGAGGTAGGGCACGGCGTCGAGCCGGAAGCCGTCGACGCCGAGGTCCAGCCAGAACCGCAGGGCCTCGATGATCGCCTCCTGCACCTTCGGGTTCTCGAAGTTGAGATCCGGCTGGTGGGAGAAGAATCGGTGCCAGAAGTACTGCTTGCGCACCGGGTCGAAGGTCCAGTTCGAGCTCTCGGTGTCGACGAAGATGATGCGGGCGTCGGCGTAGCCGGTGTCGTCGTCGGCCCACACGTAGAAGTCGCCGTAGGGGCCCTCGGGGTCGCTGCGGCTGGCCTGGAACCAGGGGTGCTGGTCCGAGGTGTGGTTCATGACGAAGTCGATGATCACGCGCATGCCGCGGGCGTGGGCGGCGTCCAGGAAGTCCTGGAAGTCCTGGATGTCACCGAACTCCGGCAGCACCGCGGTGTAGTCGCTGACGTCGTACCCGCCGTCGCGCAGCGGCGAGGCGAAGAACGGCGGCAGCCACAGGCAGTCGACGCCGAGCCACTGCAGGTAGTCCAGCTTGTCGATCATCCCGCGCAGGTCGCCGACGCCGTCGGCGTTGCTGTCGGCGAAGCCCCGGACGAGGACCTCGTAGAAGACCGCGCGCTTGTACCACTCGGGGTCCGTACCGGGCGGGGGGAGGGCGGAGCGGGTGGCAGGGGAGTCGGGGACGGGGACGGTCATCGACGCGTATGCCTCGTTCGGGGTCGCAGGTGCGGTCGGGGGAGGACCGGTCTATTCGACCGGCGGGGGGAACTGCACGGGCCGCGGGAAGCTGATCCCGAAGACGTGCGCCGGCTCCCGGTAGGGATCGAGCTCGACGTAGTTGAACTGGCCCCAGTCGTACCGGGCGCCGCTGAGCTCGTCGGTGACCGCGAATCGCTCGTGCCAGTCCAGACCGAGCGTCGGCAGGTCCAGCGCCGTCGTCCCGATCTGGGTGTTGTGGCTCGACAGGTTGACGACGACGAGGACGGCGTCGTTCGAGCCCGGGTCGGTCTTGGTGAAGCAGAGGAGGTTCGGGTTGTCCACCGAGTGGAACCGCAGCGTGCGCAGCTGCTGCAGCGCCGGGTGGGCACGCCGGATCTCGTTGAGCCGCTTCAGGTACGGGGCGAGGCTGCGACCGCTGGCCTCGGCACCCGCCCAGTCGCGGGGGCGCAGCCGGTACTTCTCGCTGTCGAGGTACTCCTCGCTGCCCGGCTTGACGGCGACGTGCTCGAACAGCTCGAACCCGGAGTAGACGCCCCAGGTCGGGCTCAGCATCGAGGCCAGCACCGCGCGGATCTTGAACATCGGCGGGCCACCGAACTGCAGCGACTCGTGGAGGATGTCCGGCGTGTTCACGAAGAAGTTCGGCCGCATGTAGTGCGAGTTCGTCGCCAGCTCGCGGCCGTACTCCTCGATCTCCTCGCGCTCGGTGCGCCAGGTGAAGTACGTGTAGGACTGCGTGAACCCGATCCGGGCCAGCTGGTGCATCATCGCCGGGCGGGTGAACGCCTCGGCCAGGAAGAGCACGTCGGGGTCGGTCTTCTTGACCTCCCAGATCAGCCAGTGCCAGAAGTTCAGCGGCTTCGTGTGCGGGTTGTCCACGCGGAAGATCCGGACGCCGGCGTCCATCCAGTGCCGGACCACCCGCAGCACCTCGGCGTAGATGCCCTCGGGGTCGTTGTCGAAGTTGACCGGGTAGATGTCCTGGTACTTCTTCGGCGGGTTCTCCGCGTAGGCGATCGTGCCGTCGGGCTTGGTGGTGAACCACTCCGGGTGGGCCTGCACCCAGGGGTGGTCGGGCGCGGCCTGGAGGGCGAGGTCGAGGGCGATCTCCATGCCGAGCTCGCGGGTGCGGGCCACGAAGGCCCGGAAGTCCTCGAGCGTGCCCAGCTGCGGGTGCACGGCGTCGTGCCCGCCCTCGGCGCTGCCGATGGCCCAGGGGGAGCCGACGTCGTCCGGGCCGATCTCGTGCGGGTTGCCGCCGGGGAACTGGGCGGTGTTCGGGCCCTTGCGGTTGACCGTGCCGATCGGGTGGATCGGTGGCAGGTAGACCACGTCGAAGCCCATGTCGGCGATCGCCGGCAGGCGGTCGGCCGCGGTGGTGAACGTGCCGTGGGTGGGCACCCCGCCGACGACCGGCCCCTCCGAGCGCGGGAAGAACTCGTACCAGGAACCGTAGAGCGCCTCGCGACGGTCGACCCACACCTCGTAGCGGGGCGACTGCGTGACCAGCTCGCGGACCGGGTGCTCGTGCAGGTAGCGCTGCAACCCGGCGGCGAGCGCCGGGGCGATGCGCACGGTCAGCTCCTGCGAGGTGTCCCGCAGCGAGGCGGCGGCGGACGTGACCCGCTCGCGCCACTCCGCATCGGCCTCGGCGGCGACGCGCTCGAGCAGCCGGGCCCCCTCCTCGAGGTCGTTGGCGAGCTCGTCGGCGCCCTGGCCGGCCTCGACCTTGACCTCGACGGCGTGCTTCCAGGTGGCCAGCGGGTCGCTCCACGCCTCGACGCGGAACGTCCACAGGCCCTCGCGGTCGGGCACGACGGTGGTGAGCCAGCGGTCGGGCTCGGGTGGCAGCTTCGCCATCCGGAGGAACGGCTCGTCGGTGCCGTCGGGTCCGGTCCACACGACGTTCGCGGCGACGGCGTCGTGGCCCTCGCGGAACACGGTGGCGGTGATCGGCAGGTGCTCGCCGACGACCGCACGGGCCGAGAACGTCCCGCAGGACACGACAGGGGCGACATCGGTGATGCCGAGGCGGAGATCAGCGCGGCCAGTCATCACGCGCCACGCTACTGAGCTGCCGCCTCACCAGCATCTCGGCCGATGATCTGCCCCTCCCGCCTCACCCGATGGGGCTGCGGAACGCGGCGTTGCGGGCGGATGAAGAGTTCTCGACGACGCCCTGACGAACGGCCCGGGTCTCGTTAGTCTCGGCCGGGTGCGAGCTCTCCGACGTTTCACCGTCCGCGCGGCTCTGCCGGAGCCGCTCCTGCCGCTGAGCCAGCTGGTGATGAACCTGCGCTGGTCCTGGCACCCCGAGACCCGGGACCTCTTCGAGTCCCTGGACCCGGCGCTGTGGCAGCGCTGCGGCGGTGACCCGGTGCGCGCGCTGGGGGAGGTGTCGGCCGAGCGACTGGCCCAGCTGGCCGCCGACCGCCGGTTCGTGCGGCGGCTGACCGACGCCGTGGACGACCTGGAGGAGTACCTCGCCACGCCGCGCTGGTACCAGTCGCTGGGCGCGGAGGCGCCGCAGACCATCGCGTACTTCTCCGCGGAGTTCGGCATCACCGAGGTGCTGCCGCAGTACTCCGGCGGCCTGGGGATCCTGGCCGGTGACCACCTGAAGGCCGCCTCGGACCTCGGCGTCCCGCTGATCGGCGTCGGGCTGCTCTACCGGGCCGGCTACTTCGCCCAGGGTCTGTCCGCCGACGGCTGGCAGCTCGAGCACTACCCGTCCCTGGACCCGCACGGGCTGCCGCTGAAGCTGCTGCGGCAGTCCGACGGCACCGCCGTCGTCATCTCCGTGCCGCTGCCCGAGGGGCGGACGCTGTACGCGCACGTGTGGCGGGCCCAGGTGGGCCGGGTGTCGCTGCTGCTCCTGGACAGCGACATCGAGGAGAACGCCCCCGCGGAGCGGCTGGTCACCGACCGGCTCTACGGCGGCGACGAGGACCACCGGCTCCGCCAGGAGATGCTGCTGGGCGTCGGGGGCGTGCGGGCGCTGCGGGCGTACTGCTCGCTGACCGGGACCCCGATGCCGGAGGTCTTCCACGCCAACGAGGGCCACGCCGGCTTCCAGGGCGTGGAGCGGATCCGCGAGCTGACCGAGGCGCACGGGCTCTCCTTCGCCGAGGCGCTGCAGGCCGTGCGGGCGGGCACCGTCTTCACCACCCACACGCCCGTGCCGGCGGGTATCGACCGGTTCCCGAAGGCGCTCATCGAGCGCTACTTCGCCGGCTTCGGCGTGCCGCTGGAGCACCTGCTGCCGCTGGGGGCGGAGGAGGACCCGTCGAAGTTCAACATGGCGCACATGGGCCTGCGGCTGGGGCAGCGGGCCAACGGGGTCAGCCAGCTGCACGGGCACGTCAGCCGCGGCATGTTCAACGGCCTGTGGCCGGGCTTCGACGAGGGCGACGTGCCGATCGGCTCGATCACCAACGGCGTGCACGCGCCCACCTGGACCGCCCGGGAGCTCCTGGACATGGGCACCCAGACGACCAGCCAGGGTGACCCGGTGCAGGTCGACGGTCCGGTGCACTTCGACGGCGTCGACCGCATCCCCGCCGGGGACCTCTGGGCGGTCCGGCGGACGCTGCGCGGGCGGCTGGTCGAGGAGGTGCGGCGGCGGATCCGCGAGACCGCGCTCTCGCGTGGGGCCAGCGAGGCCGAGATCGGCTGGACCGAGACCGCCTTCGACCCCGACGTCCTCACCATCGGTTTCGCCCGCCGGGTGCCGTCCTACAAGCGGCTGACCCTCATGCTGCGCGACCCGGAGCGGCTCAGGGCGCTGCTGCTGGACCCCGAGCGCCCCGTGCAGCTGGTCATCGCCGGCAAGAGCCACCCCGCCGATGACGGCGGCAAGAAGCTGATCCAGCAGATGGTGGCCTTCGCCGACGACCCGGAGATCCGGCACCGGATCGCCTTCCTCCCCGGCTACGACATCGGCATGGCGCGCTACCTGTACTGGGGCTGCGACGTCTGGCTGAACAACCCGCTGCGCCCGCTCGAGGCGTGCGGCACCTCCGGCATGAAGGCGGCCCTCAACGGTGGGCTGAACCTCTCCATCCGCGACGGGTGGTGGGACGAGTGGTTCGACGGCCAGAACGGCTGGGCGATCCCGACGGCCGACGGCGTGCAGGACCCCGACCGCCGCGACGAGGTGGAGGCGCGGGCGATCTACGACCTGCTGTCGACCCAGGTGCTGCCGCGCTTCTACGAGCGCGACCGCGACGGCGTCCCCGGCCGCTGGGTGGAGATGGTGCGGCACACGCTGCGCGAGACCGGCCCCAAGGTGCAGGCCACCCGCATGGTCCGCGACTACGTCCGCGACCTGTACGTGCCGGCGGCCGGGTCGGCCCGCACGATGGCGGCCGACGGCTACGCCCCGGCGCGGAGCGAGGCGTCGTGGCGGTCGCACCTGCTGCACCACTGGCACGACGTGCGGGTCGCCCACGTCGAGGCGACCGGCGCCAAGGACACCCCGGAGATCGGTTCGACCCTGGCGCTGCGGGCCGAGGTCGAGCTGCCGGGGCTGCAGCCCTCCGACGTGGAGGTGCAGGCCGCCTACGGGCGGGTCGACGACGCCGACGGTCTGCACGAGGTCACGACCGTGCCGATGCAGCACGAGCACACCGACGGTTCGCGGCACTGGTTCACCGCGACGGTTCCACTCGAACGCACCGGCGCGTTCGGCTACACGGTGCGCGTGCTCCCGTACTCTCAGTACCTCGCCGATCCGGCCGAGCTCGGTGTGGTGAGCACGGCGTGAGCGCGACTCATCCCGCACTCCGGTCACGCCTGTCCCAGTGACCGACTGTGACCTCGTGCGGCCCCGGCGTGGCGGTGCAGCCGGGGCGCCGAGACGGCCCGCGCATCACTAGGCTGGACGCCATGCCCGACCGCTGTGAAGTCCTCCCCGGAGATGCCGTCGTCGCCCGCCGTGGCGGCGGCCTGCTGTGGGTCGACGCTCCCGGCTCGCCCGCCCTCGTGTCCGCCCTGCACGCCTGCCTCGGTGTGTCCGGGCCGGGCGCCGACCGCGTGCTGGCCGCCGTGGCCGGCCAGGTGAGCTCGCTCGCCTCGGGTGGCGCGTCCTTCGCTCTCGTCCTGGGCGACGACACCGGTTCCGGTGTCGCGCTCTGGGCGGGCAAGGGCCAGCCGGCCGTCGACGGTGTCCCCGTGTCCGGCTCGTCGGTCGAGGGCGGCACGCTCGCCTCCGGCTTCTCGCTGGGCCAGTCCCTGTACGTGGGGCCCGGCCAGTCGGCGCCCCGCACCCCGCCGGGGGTGAGCTACGACCTCGTCGAGGGGACCGTCCCCGGCGGCGGCGCCACGCTGCACCTGGCCGCGGCCGCCCCGTCGTCGGCGGCTCCGGCAACCTCGGCGGCGCCGGCCTCGTCGTTCTCGGCGCCGTCGGACTCCGCCTTCGGCTCCTCGCGTGGGTCCTCCCGCGGCTCGTCGGCGGCCCGCCCCGAGTCCGGCGAGCAGACCGCCTTCTGGCGGCCCGACAGCGACAACGCCGCGCCGATCCTGCGGTTCGACGACGGCCTCGTGGTCACCGTCGACGAGGACCTCGTGCTCGGCCGCCGTCCCGACAACCACGAGATGGTCACCAGCGGCTCGGCCCGCCCGGTGCCGATCGCCGACACCCAGAACGTGCTGTCGTCGGCGCACGCCGCGCTGACCCGCAACGGCCGCGAGGTCTCGCTGGTCGACCTGGGCTCGCTCAACGGCACTCACGTCGCCGGCCCCGAGGCCACGGAGTGGACCCAGCTCGAGCCGGGTGTGGCCCACCCGCTCTCCGACGGCGACCGCCTGCTCCTGGGCTGGACGGTCATCACCTTCGAGCAGCCGCAGGACTGAGCACCACCGCCTGACAGCCCGAGAGCCCCGGTCCGCTGCGGACCGGGGCTCTCGGGTCGTCAGAGCCGGCTCCCTCGGCCGGGTGCGTGGGCTCCACGCCGCGTGTCGAGTTGTCGTCGTATCGACCGGACCCGAACCGACGGCGACCCCACACGGGTGGAACGCGGGTGGGGTGTCACGGGCGCCGTTCGATGCGCAGCAGCCAGACGCAGCGGCCGGGAACCTCTATCGGCCCGGGCGCCAGGAACGTCGGTGCCGGGGGAGCGCCTGTCGGGTACTCGGTCGAGAGCACCAGCTCGTAGCCGTCGGCCCACGGCGGGCCGGGCAGCTCCACGGTCACCGGGTCCGGCCCGGCGTGCAGCTGGACCAGGTACGAGTCGTCGACCACCGGGTGGCCGTGCTCGTCGCGGTGGCGGATGCCGCGCCCGTCGAGGTACATGCCGATCGTCTGCAGGCCGGTGTCGAACCAGTCGCTGGTGGTCAGCTGCCCCCCGCTCGGCGCGAACCAGGCCAGGTCGCGGGTGCCGTCGGTGCCGGGCACCTCCGACCCCTCGAAGAACGCCTCCTGCCGCAGCACCGGGGCGCCGCGGCGCAGTCGCACCAGGCGGGTGACGAAGGCGAGCAGGTCGGCGTCGACCTTCTCCCAGTCGATCCAGGAGATCTCGTTGTCCTGGCAGTAGGCGTTGTTGTTGCCCCTCTGGGTGCGGCCCAGTTCGTCGCCCGCGGTCAGCATCGGCACCCCGGTCGAGAGCAGCAGCGTCGTCAGCAGGTTGCGGACCTGCCGGCCGCGCAGCTCCAGCACCGCCGGGTCGTCGGTGGGGCCCTCGACGCCGCAGTTCCAGTTGCGGTTGTGGCTCTCGCCGTCGCGGTTCTCCTCGCCGTTGGCCTCGTTGAGCTTGTGCTCGTAGCTGACCAGGTCGGCCATCGGAAAGCCGTCGTGCGCCGTCACGAAGTTGATCGACGCAAAGGGACGACGGCCGTCGGAGCGGTAGAGGTCCGAGGAGCCGGTCAGCCGGTAGGCCAGGTCGCGCACCCCCACGTGCGAACCGGCCCACACGTCGCGCACGGTGTCGCGGTACTTGCCGTTCCACTCCGTCCACGGCGGCGGGAAGTTGCCCACCTGGTAGCCGCCGGGACCCACGTCCCACGGCTCGGCGATCAGCTTCACCTGGCTGACCACCGGGTCCTGGTGGACGACGTCGAAGAACGCCGACAGCCGGTCGACGTCGTGCATCGAGCGGGCCAGCGCGGAGGCGAGGTCGAACCGGAAGCCGTCGACGTGCATCTCGGTGACCCAGTACCGCAGCGAGTCCATGAGCAGGCCGAGGACGGCAGGCCGGCGGACGTCGAGGGTGTTCCCGCAGCCGGTGTAGTCGGTGTAGCGGGCACGGTTGCCGCCGTTGAGCCGGTAGTAGCCGGCGTTGTCGATGCCCCGGAAGGACAGGGTCGGCCCGGTGTGGTCGCCCTCGGCGGTGTGGTTGTAGACGACGTCGAGGATCACCTCGATGCCCGCCGCGTGCAGCTCGCGGACCATCGTCTTGAACTCCGTGACCTGGCCGCCGCCGCTGCCCACGGAGCTGTAGCCCGCGTGCGGGGCGAAGTAGCCGAGGGTGTTGTAGCCCCAGTAGTTGGTCAGCCCGCGGCGGAGCAGGTGCGGCTCGCTGACGAAGTGGTGCACCGGCAGCAGCTCGACGGCGGTGACCCCCAGGGAGAGCAGGTGCTCCACGAACGCCGGGTGCGCCAGGCCCGCGTAGGTGCCGCGCAGCTGCGGCGGGACGTCGGGGTGCCGGGCGGTCGCGCCCTTCACGTGCACCTCGTAGATGACGGTGTCGGACCACGAGCGACGCAGCGGCCGGTCGCCGTCCCACGGGAAGGGGTCGTGGACGACGACGCCGCGCGGCACGTACGGCGCGGAGTCCTGCTCGTCGGGGTGTGTGGCCTCCGGGTGGTCGTAGGGGTGGCCGAACAGCGCGGTGTCCAGCCGGAGCTCGCCGTCCACCGCCCGCGCGTAGGGGTCCAGCAGCAGCTTGGCCGGGTTGAAGCGGAGGCCGGAGAAGGGGTCGTAGCCGCCGTGCACGCGGTAGCCGTACCGCTGACCGGGTCCCACGCCCGGGAGCCGGCCGTGCCACACCTGGTGGGTGGTCTCCTCGAGGCGGTGGCGGTGCTCGGTGCCGTCGGCGTCGAACAGGCACAGGTCCACCGCGGCGGCCCCGCCGGACCACAGTGCGAAGTTGGTGCCGCGCCCGTCCCACGTCGCACCGAGCGGCGCCGGGGTGCCCGGGAGCGGGCCGGAGTGATCGGTCACTTCCCGATCGTGCCCTCTCCGGCGCCGGACGGGGCGCAACGTCGGCCGGACGGAGTTGATTGGATGGGGGTGTGTCGAGCATCGGTGGGGTGGGTGGGGGCCACACGGCCGCCTCCGCGGGGGCCGTCGTACGGATGACCGGGGTCGACGTCGTCCGGGGGCAGAACGACCTGCTCAAGGGCGTCGACTGGCGGGTGGAACCGGACCAGCGGTGGGTGGTGCTGGGTCCCAACGGAGCCGGGAAGACGACACTGATGCAGCTCGCCGCCGCGCTGATGCACCCGACGCGCGGCGAGGTGCGGCTGCTGGGGGAGACCCTGGGCGCGGTCGACGTCTTCGAGCTGCGCCCGCGCATCGGCATCACGAGCGCCTCCTTGGCCCAGCGCATCGGCCCCGAGGAGAAGACCGGCGACGTCGTCGTCTCCGCCGGGTACGCGGTGGTCGGGCGGTGGCGGGAGCGCTACGACGTGCACGACCTGACCCGGGCCGGGATCCTCATGCAGCAGTGGGGGGTCGCCCAGTACGCGCACCGCGCGTTCGGCACCCTCAGCGAGGGCGAGCGCAAGCGGGCGCAGATCGCCCGTGCGCTCATGCCCGACCCCGAGCTGCTGATCCTCGACGAGCCGGGCGCCGGGCTGGACCTCGGCGGTCGCGAGGACCTCGTCGCCCGCCTCTCGGACCTCGCTCGCTACCACTACGCGCCGGCGCAGGTCCTGGTCACCCACCACGTGGAGGAGATCCCGCCGGGCTACACCCACGCGCTGCTGCTGCGCGACGGCGAGGTCGTGGCCTCGGGCGCGGCCGACGACGTGCTCACCGCGGCGATGCTCTCGGACACCTTCGGTCTCGCTCTCTCGCTGACCCGCACGAACGGCCGCTTCACCGCCCGTCGGGCGAGTCAGTAGCGTGCGGGCATGGCTGAGCCCGAGTTCGTGACCCTGCAGGTGACCGACGGGGTGGGCACGATCCGCCTCGACCGCCCGAAGATGAACGCGATCGACGAGCAGCTGCACCTGGAGGTGCGGGCCGCGGCGCTCGAGGCGGGGAGCCGCTCCGACGTCCGCGCCGTCGTCATCTACGGGGGCGAGCGGGTGTTCGCCGCCGGCGCCGACATCAAGGCGATGTCCCAGCTCGACGGCCGGGGCATGGTCGCCTGGGGCCGGGAGCTGCAGGACTCGTTCCGCACCGTGGCCCGGCTGCCCAAGCCGGTCATCGCCGCGGTCACCGGCTACGCGCTGGGCGGCGGTTACGAGCTGGCCCTCTGCGCCGACTTCCGGGTCATGGGTGCCGGCGCGAAGATCGGCCAGCCGGAGATCCTGCTCGGCGTGATCCCCGGTGCCGGTGGCACGCAGCGGCTGGCCCGGCTGGTCGGACCCGCCAAGGCCAAGGACCTGGTCTTCACCGGTCGGCACGTCGCGGCCGAGGAGGCGCTCGAGCTCGGCCTGGCGGATGCCGTCGTCCCGGACGACGAGGTGTACACGACCGCCGTCGCCATGGCGAAGAAGTTCGCCGCCGGGCCGCCGCTGGCGCTGGCCGCCGCCAAGCAGGCCATCGACGAGGGCCTCGACGGCTCCCTGGACCACGGCCTGGACCTGGAGAGCCGGCTGTTCGCCGGCCTCTTCGACACCGAGGACCAGAAGACCGGCATGCGCTCCTTCCTGGAGAGCGGCCCGGGCAAGGCGCAGTTCTCCGGACGCTGAACGCACGAGTCCGTCGCCGGAAGATCATCGGATCGTCACGCCGCAGCAAGGGGCGCGGGGGTGTCGGGTCGGCCACAATGCGCGAGGCCGCCCGCACCGGGCCATTCGGACACCGGACGACGGCGGCACCGAACCAGGAGGACCTGTGCGACGAAGCACCCTGCTGACCGCGGTGGCGGTCGTGACGGCCGGAGTGACCCTGACCGCCTGCGGCTCCAGCGACGGCGGCTCCGGCGGGAGCGGCTCGGACTGGGCGGGCGCCACCTCGGCCGAGGACGGCGGTGGCATGGAGGAGCTCGTGAAGGCCGCCAAGGCCGAGGGCACGCTCAACGTCATCGCCCTCCCGCGGGACTGGGCGAACTACGGCGAGATGCTCGACACCTTCAGCGAGAAGTACGGCATCGAGATCAACGAGGCCACGCCGGACGCGTCCAGCCAGGACGAGGTCAACGCCGTCACCAGCCAGAAGGGTCAGGACCGGGCCCCCGACGTGCTCGACGTCGGTACCAGCTTCGCCCAGCAGGCCGCGGCCCAGGACCTGCTGGCGCCCTACCAGGTCGAGACCTGGGGCGACATCCCGGATAACCAGAAGGACCGGGAGGGCCGCTGGTTCAACGACTACGGCGGCTTCATCTCCATCGGCTGCAACGCCTCGGTCATCGCCGAGTGCCCGACGACGATGGCCGACCTGCTCGACCCGCAGTACGCGGGCAAGGTCGCGCTCAACGGCAACCCGACCCAGGCCGCCGCGGCGTTCAGCGGTGTCTGGGCCGCCTCGCTGGCCAACGGTGGGAGCCTCGACGACATCGGTCCCGGCATCGACTTCTTCAAGGGTGTCAAGGACGCCGGCAACTTCAACCCCGTCGAGGTCACCCCGGCGACGGTGCAGAGCGGTGAGACCCCCCTGGCCATCGACTGGGACTACGTCAACGCCGGTCTGACCGGGACGCTCAGCGAGGCCGGGGTCGAGTGGCAGGTCGCCGTCCCGACCGACGGTGTCTTCGGCAGCTACTACAGCCAGGCGATCAACAAGTTCGCCCCGCACCCGGCGGCGGCCCGCCTGTGGCAGGAGTTCCTCTACAGCGACGAGGGGCAGAACATCTGGCTGAAGGGCGGCTCGCGTCCGGTGCGCCTCCCTGCCATGGAGAAGGCCGGAACGGCTGACGAGGACGCGCTGGCCGGGCTCCCCGAGGTCGACGGGGACGTGGAGTTCCCGAGCCAGGAGCAGCAGACCGCGGCGCAGAAGGTGGTCGCCGACCGCTGGAACGCGGAGATCTCGGGCTGAGTACCGCCACGACGACGGCGTCCGCGCCGGCTCCTTCCCGGGGCCGGCGCGGGCGTCTGCTCGCACTGCTCGGGGCGGTGCCGTTCTTCCTCTACGTGGGCGTCGTCCTGCTGCTGCCCATCGGGGTGCTCGCCGTGGAGGCATTCCGCAGCACGGACCCCACGACCTTCGAGGAGAGCTGGTCGACCGACTCGATCGCAGCGATACCCGACGGGCCCTACGGGCGGGCGTACCTGGGGAGCCTGCAGCTGTCGGCGATCGCCGCCGTGCTGGGGGCGGCCCTCGGCCTCGCGCTCGCCGTCGCCGTGCTGGGGGCCAGGCGTGGACGGCTGCTGCGGCGCCTGGTGCTCACCGCCTCGGGCGTGCTCGCCAACTTCGGCGGCGTCCCGCTCGCGTTCACCTTCATCGCGACCATCGGCTCGAACGGGGTGGTGACCGTCCTGCTCACCGATCTCGGTCTCGGGCTCGGGGGCTTCTCGCTGTACTCGATGACGGGCCTGGCCCTGGTCTACCTCTACTTCCTGATCCCGCTGATGGTCCTGACGATCACCCCCGCGCTGGAGGCCCTCCGGCCGCAGTGGCGCGAGGCGTCGGACAACCTCGGCGCCTCCGGGTGGCAGTACTGGCGGCACGTCGGCGGGCCCATCCTGCTGCCGCCGGTGCTCGGCGCGACGATGCTGCTGTTCGCCTCGTCCTTCGCCGCCTACGCGACCGCCAAGGCGCTGGTCGGCAGCAGCCTGCCGCTGGTCACCCTGCAGATCGCCGACGCGCTCTCGAGCAACGTCGTCGTCGGCTCGGAGAGCATCGGCAAGGCGCTGGCGCTCGGCATGATCGTCGTGGTGGGACTGGTCATGGCCTTCTACGCGTGGGTGCAGCGCCGGACCCAGCGGTGGCTGGCGTGACGGCCCTGGCCGAGGGCGTGGCCGGTGCCGGCGGCGTCGCGCCGCCCACCCCGGTCCGCGCCCGCCGGCGCCGGGGCGGCGCGTGGCGGCTCGCCGTCCTCGTCGTCATCGGCCTGTACTTCCTCGTCCCGTTCGCCGCGCCCGTCTGGTTCACCGTGCGCGACCGCGGCGCCGGCACCTTCACCGGCCGCTACTACGCCGAGATCCCCGGCGCCCCCGGCTTCGCCGAGGCGTTCGGCCGCTCGCTGCTGCTGGGCGTGCTGACCGTCGTCCTGGTGCTCGCACTCATGGTCCCCACGGTCGTGCTGGTCGAGCTGCGGCTGCCACGTCTGCGGACGGCGGTCGAGCTGCTGACCCTGGCGCCGCTCGTCGTCCCACCGATCGCGCTGGTCGTGGGCGTGCGCAGCGTGCTGGCGTGGGCCCCCGACCACTTCTACGGCACCCCGGTGGGCGACGCGATGTTCGCCCTCCAGGAGCCGGCCCTGCCCTGGATCCTGGTCCTCGTCTACGTCGTCCTGGCCCTCCCGTTCGTCTACCGGGCGCTGGACGCCGGGGTGCGCAACGCGGGCCTGGCCACGCTCACCGAGGCGGCCCGCAACCTGGGCGCGTCCTGGCCCCGGGTCCTGCTCACCGTCGTGCTGCCGGTGCTGCGGACGTCGGTGCTGAACGCCTCCTTCCTGACCCTGGCCCTCGTGCTGGGGGAGTACACCGTCGCGGCGATCCTGGGCTTCCAGACGTTCCCCACCTGGATCGTGCAGGTGGGCGGCTCGAAGCCCCAGCTGTCGGTCGCGGTGTCGGTGCTCTCGCTGCTCGTGACCTGGGCGCTGCTGCTGCTGATCTCCGCGCTGGACCGCCGGCGCCGGACCGAGGAGAGCTCATGACCACCGCCTCCGCGACCGGGCGTCCGCACGTGTCGACCGCGCAACCGGGCGTCGCCGTCCGGCTGGAGAACCTGACCCGTCGGTTCGGTGACGTCGTCGCCCTCGACGGGCTGGACCTGGACATCGCGGGCGGCGAGCTGCTCGCGCTGCTGGGCCCCTCGGGCTGCGGGAAGACGACGGCGCTGCGCGCGATCGCCGGCTTCGAGCGCCCCGACGCCGGTCGCGTGCTCGTCGGCGACCGCGATGTGACCGACGTGCCGGTGAGCAAGCGCGACATGGGCATGGTCTTCCAGGCCTACAGCCTGTTCCCGAACCTCACCGTCGCCGACAACGTGGCCTACGGGCTGCGTGTCCGCGGCCGGGGCAGAGCCGAGCGGATCGCGCGCGCCGCGGAACTGCTCGAGCTGGTCGGGCTGGCCGACCGGGCGAAGCGCTACCCCCACCAGCTCTCCGGGGGTCAGCAGCAGCGGGTGGCACTGGCCCGTGCGCTGGCCGTGGCCCCGAAGGTGCTGCTGCTGGACGAGCCGCTGTCGGCGCTGGACGCGCAGGTGCGGGTGCAGCTGCGCGAGGAGATCCGCCGCCTGCAGCTGGAGCTCGGCATCACCACCGTCTTCGTCACCCACGACCAGGCCGAGGCGCTGTCGGTGGCCGACCGGGTCGGTGTCATGCGCGCCGGCCGGCTGGAGCAGGTGGCCTCGCCCGACGAGCTCTACGAGCGGCCGGCGACGGCGTTCGTCGCGGAGTTCGTCGGCACGATGAACCGCGTCCCGGCAACGCTCGACGGCGGTGCCGTGCAGCTGCTCGGAGCGCGCCGGCCGGTCGCCGGCGCGGCACCGGCCACGGGCCCGGTCGTGGCGCTCGTGCGCCCCGAGTCGCTGCTGGTGACGGCGGACCCGGCCGGACCGGGCCGGGTCGTCACGCGGACCTTCTCGGGGGCGACCACCCGGGTGCTGGTGGCCCTGCCCGACGGCGTCGAGGTACGGGTCGACGTCGCCAGCACTGGCAGCGCCGACCTCGTCCCGGGTGCGACGGTGCGCGTCACGCCGGCCGAGCGCCCGGTGCTCGTCGCGCCGGTGGAACCGCAGCCGTGAGCGGGCACGTCGTCGACAGGTCCGACGCTGCGGGCCGGGCCTGGGTGGACCGCGCGGTCGCCATCGTCGAGGCCGACGCCCGGCGCAGCGCCGACACGCACCTGCTGGTCTACCCGCTGCCGCCGGAGTGGGGGATCGACCTCTACCTCAAGGACGAGTCCACCCACCCGACCGGCAGCCTCAAGCACCGGCTGGCCCGGTCGCTGTTCCTCTACGGCCTCTGCTCCGGACAGATCACCGAGGGCAGCACGGTCGTGGAGGCATCCAGCGGGTCGACGGCGGTGAGCGAGGCCTACTTCGCCCGGATGCTCGGACTGCCGTTCGTCGCGGTGATGCCCCGCTCGACCAGCCCGGAGAAGGTGGCGCTCATCGAGTTCCACGGCGGCCGGTGCCACTTCGTCGACCGGGCTCCGGACATGTACGAGGAGGCCCGGCGCCTGGCTGCCGAGTGCGGCGGCCACTACCTGGACCAGTTCACCTACGCCGAGCGGGCCACCGACTGGCGGGGCAACAACAACATCGCCGAGTCGATCTTCGAGCAGCTCGCCGCCGAGCCGCACCCGGTGCCGGAGTGGGTCGTCGTCGGTGCCGGCACGGGGGGCACCAGCGCCACGATCGGCCGGTACCTGCGCTACCGACGCCACCCGACGCGGCTGGCCGTCGTCGACCCGGAGAACTCGGCCTTCCTGCCGGGGTACGAGGCGGGCGAGCCCGGGTGGACCACCGGGCTGCCCTCGCGCATCGAGGGCATCGGCCGCCCCCGGGTGGAGCCCTCGTTCGTGCCGACGATCGTCGACCGC
This sequence comes from Blastococcus sp. TF02-8, assembly GCF_003319175.1. GTDB lineage: Bacteria > Actinomycetota > Actinomycetes > Mycobacteriales > Geodermatophilaceae > Blastococcus. The sequence goes on from NZ_QOHK01000003.1 coordinate 283,433, forward strand.
ATGATCGGCGTGCCCGACGCCGCGTCCATCGCCGCGATGCGGCACCTGGAGCAGGTGACCGGCCGGCGGGCCGGAGGGTCGACCGGCACCAACCTCTGGGGCTCCTTCGGGCTCGTCGCGGAGATGCTCGCGGCCGGACGACGGGGCAGCGTCGTGACCCTGCTGTGCGACGGCGGGGAGCGGTACGCCCACACCTACTACTCCGACGAGTGGGTCGCCGCGCAGGGCATGGACCTGGCGCCGGCGACGGAGACGCTGGTCAGGTTCGCGGCGACGGGGGAGTGGTCCCACCCCGCCGGGGGTGCGTGACCGGCGTCACCGGCCCCTCGGTCCGCCACCGCGTTACTGCGCAGTAACCTCCATGATCGGTGCAGATCTCGTACGAGTGCATGCGGGCGCCCGTGCCCGCACCCCCGACCCCATCGCGGAGGTAGGTCTGGCGATGAACATCGTCGTTCTGGTCAAGCAGGTCCCCGACTCCGGCAGCGAGCGCAAGCTGGACCCGGCGGACAACACCGTCGCCCGCGCGTCCGCGGACAACGTCATCAACGAGATGGACGAGTACGCCATCGAGGAGGCGCTCACCATCGCGGAGGCGCAGGGCGGTGAGGTGACCGTCCTGACCGTCGGTCCCGACGGCGCCACCGACGCCATCCGCAAGGCGCTGTCGATGGGCGCCGCCAAGGCCGTCCACGTCAGCGACGAGGCCATCCACGGCTCCGACGCCTCGCAGATCAGCGCCGTCCTGGCCGCCGCTCTGCAGCAGATGGAGTACGACCTCATCGTCTGCGGCGCCGAGGCGACCGACAGCCAGATGAGCGTCATGCCGGCCCTGCTCTCCGAGCGCCTCGGCATCCCGCAGCTCTCCGGTGCCCGCAAGGTCACCATCGAGGGCGGCACCGCCAAGGTCGAGCGGCAGACCGACGGTGGCTACTGGGCCCTCGAGGCCCCGCTGCCGGCGATCGTCTCCACCTGGGACACGATCAACGAGCCGCGCTACCCCTCGTTCAAGGGGATCATGGCCGCCAAGAAGAAGCCGGTCGAGACCAAGTCGCTGGCCGACCTGGGCGTCGACGCCTCCGCCGTCGGCCTGGCCAACGCCAGCACGCAGGTGCTCGACTTCGCCGGCCGCCCGCCCAAGGGCGAGGGCGTCAAGGTCACCGACGAGGGCGACGGCGCGCAGAAGTTCGTCGACTTCCTCGCCAGCCAGAAGATCGTCTGAGCGGGATCGAAGGAAGAGGAGAAACCCATGGCAGAGGTCCTTGTCCTGGCCGAGCTGAACCCGGCCGGCGGCGGCGTCCGCAAGACCACCCTGGAGGCCCTCACCGCGGCCCGCGCGCTCGGTGAGCCCTCCGCCGTCGTCCTCGGTGCCCCCGGCACCGCGGCCGGCGTCCGCGACCAGCTCGCGGAGTACGGCGCGGCGACGGTCTACGTGGCCGAGTCCGCCGACATCGACGACTACCTCGTGGCCCCCAAGGCCGAGGTGCTCGCCCAGCTGGTCGGCGAGAAGTCGCCGGCCGCCGTCGTCATCCCCTCCTCCCCGGAGGGCAAGGAGATCGCCGCCCGCCTGGCCGTCAAGACCGGCAGCGGCTTCTTGACCGACGTCACCGAGATCGCCGCCGACGGCACCGCGACCCAGGTCGCGTTCGCCGGGCAGACGATCGTGCACTCGAAGGTCACCTCCGGCACGCCGATCTTCACCCTGCGCGGCAACTCGGTCACCCCCGAGGCGGCCCCGGCCGCCGGCGCCGAGCAGTCGGTGTCGGTGTCGGTCAGCGACGCCGCCAAGCAGGTGCGGGTCGTCGAGCGCGTCGTCGAGCAGAAGAGCAACCGCCCCGAGCTCACCGAGGCCTCGATCGTGGTCTCCGGTGGTCGCGGTGTGGCCAGCGCCGAGAACTTCTCGATCATCGAGGGCCTGGCCGACTCGCTCGGTGCCGCCGTCGGTGCCTCGCGCGCCGCGGTCGACTCCGGCTTCTACCCCCACAGCTTCCAGGTGGGCCAGACCGGCAAGACCGTCTCGCCGCAGCTCTACGTCGCCGTCGGCATCTCCGGTGCCATCCAGCACCGCGCCGGCATGCAGACCTCGAAGACCATCGTGGCCATCAACAAGGACCCCGAGGCCCCGATCTTCGAGCTCGCCGACTTCGGTGTCATCGGCGACCTGAACACGGTCGTCCCCGCTGCCACCGAGCAGATCAACGCCCGCAAATAGCGGAAGGACCTCGCTGCCCCCCTCGCCACGCTCCGCGCGGCGCGGGTCCCTGCAGCGAGGCCGTTCCAGCAGGTAGCCGTTCTGAGCGCCGGTCCCCGGGAGGGGGCCGGCGCTCAGCGCGTTTCCGGGGCCGGGAAGCACCCGGGGATGCGAGGAGTTGGCCACGGCGTGGAGACCGACCAGCAGCCCGCGCTGTTCGACCGGGCGCACCGGCTGACCACCGCCGGGCTGCTGATGCTGGTCACCTTCGTGGCCTTCGAGTCGATGGCCGTGGCCACCGCGATGCCCACCGCCGTGGCCGAGCTCGACGGCCTGGCGTGGTACGCGTGGCCGTTCAGCGCCTTCCTGGTCGCGTCCGTGTCCGGCATGGTGCTGGGGGGCGACCTCGGTGACCGGCACGGTTCCCGGACGGCGCTGCTGACCGGCGTCGGGGTCTTCGCCGTCGGCCTCCTGGCCGCCGGTCTCTCCACGCACATGGCCGTGTTCGTCGCCGCCCGGGCGCTGCAGGGCATCGGTGGCGGCATCATCTCGGTGGCGCTCTACGTCGTCGCCGGGCAGGCGTTCGACGCCCGGCTCCGGCCGCGGCTGTTCGGTGCCTTCTCCGCCGCCTGGGTGCTGCCGGCGCTGGTCGGGCCCACCGTGGCCGGGCTGCTGACCACCCACCTCGGCTGGCGGCTGGTCTTCCTGGCCCTGCTGCCGCTGATCGTGCTCGGGCTCGGGCTGGTCCTGCCGGCGGTCCGGGCCCTCCCGCGGCCCGCAGCCGGAACGGTCGCGCGGTCCCGGCGCTGGTGGGCGCTGCTGGCGGGGCTGGGCATCGGCGCGCTGCAGTACGCCGGCCAGCGGCTGGACCTCCTCGCGCTGGGGCTCGCCGGCGTGGGCGCCCTGGCGCTGGTCCTCGGCCTCCGTCCGCTGGTTCCGCGGGGCACGGCGGGCATGCGACCCGGGCTCCCCGCGGTGGTCGCCGGGCGCGGACTTCTGGCGGGCGCCTTCTTCGGCATGGACGTGCTGCTGCCACTGGCGCTGACCGAGCTGCACGGCTACCCGGCGGCCACCGCCGGGATCCCGCTGACCGCCGGTGCGCTCGGCTGGGCCGCGGCCTCGCAGGTGCAGGGCCGCAACCCGCACTGGTCGCGGGTCGCTCTCCTGCGCACCGGCTTCCTGCTCCTCGCCGTCGGTCTGGTGGCCACCGCGCTCGTCGCCGTCCCCGGGGTGGGCGGCTGGCCGGCGTACCTCAGCTGGGCCGTCGCCGGCCTCGGCATGGGGCTGGGCATGCCGTCGCTCAGCGTGCTGCTCCTGGACCGGTCCTCCGACGCGAGCCGCGGCGCGGACTCGGCGGCCTTCCAGATCGCCGACGTCACCGGCAGCGCGGTCTGCATCGGCATCGTCGGTGTCCTGGTCGCGGGTGCGGCCGCCGGCTCCTACGGCCTGTCCACCGCGGTGCTCGCGGGTGTGGCGGTGCTCACGGCCGTGGCCACCACCGGCGCGCTCCTGGCCCCGCGGGCCGGGGCGGGCGCGGGATCGACGGCGGGACCGGCGGTTCCCGCGTCTACCCTGAGCGCGTCATGACCAACACCGAGCCGGTCTACCTGGACCACGCGGCGACCACGCCCGTGCTCCCCGAGGTGCTGGTCGCGATGACCGAGCAGCTCGGCCGCGTGGGCAACGCCTCCTCGCTGCACGCCAGCGGCCGGTCCGCCCGTCGCGCCGCCGAGCAGTCGCGGGAGCGGCTGGCCGAGGCGCTGGGCGCGCGGCCGTCGGAGGTCCTCTTCACCGGTGGTGGCACCGAGAGCGACAACCTGGCGGTGAAGGGCCTGTTCTGGGCGCGCCGGGAGGCCGACGCCCGCCGTCGCCGGATCGTGGTCAGCCCGGCCGAGCACCACGCGGTGCTGGACAGCGTGGAGTGGCTGGCCAAGCACGAGGGCGCCGAGCTCACCTGGCTGCGGGTGGACCCCTCGGGTCGCGTGACCCCGGAGGCGCTGGCCGAGGCCCTGGGCGACGGCAGCGACGTCGCCGTCGCCAGCGTGATGTGGGCCAACAACGAGATCGGCACGGTCAGCGACATCGCCGCGCTGGCCGCCACCGCCCACGACGTCGGGGTGCCGCTGCACACCGACGCGGTGCAGGCCGTGGGCCAGGTGCTGGTCGACTTCGGCGCCACGGGGGTCGACGCGCTGACCATGACCGGCCACAAGCTCGGCGGGCCGATGGGGGCCGGCGCCCTGCTGCTGCGCCGCGACGCGGAGTGCACGCCGCTGCTGCACGGTGGCGGGCAGGAGCGCGACGTGCGCTCGGGCACCCTCGACGTCGCTGCCATCGTCGGCCTGGGGGTGGCCACCGTCGCCGCCGTCGGCAACCGGGTGGAGCGGGCCGGCGAGCTGGCCCGCCTGCGCGACCGGCTCGTCGCCGGGGTGGTGGACCAGGTGCCCGATGCCCAGCTCAACGGCGCCCCGCTGGACGACGTCGTCCGCTCCGGCCCCGGCCGGCTGCCCGGCAACGCCCACCTCTCGTTCCCCGGGGCGGAGGGTGACGCGCTGCTCATGCTGCTCGACGCGCGTGGCATCGAGTGCTCCACCGGCTCGGCCTGCAGCGCGGGCGTCGCCCGACCCAGCCACGTGCTGACGGCGGTGGGCGCCGACCCCGAGCGGGCGCGCAGCTCGCTGCGGTTCAGCCTCGGGCACACCAGCACCGACGGCGACGTCGACGCCCTCCTCGGTGTGATCGCGCCCGTGGTCGAGCGCGCCCGGCGGGCCGGGATGGGCCGGCGATGAGGGTGCTCGCCGCGATGAGCGGGGGAGTGGACTCCGCGGTCGCCGCCGCTCTGGCCGTCGACGCCGGGCACGACGTCACCGGCGTGCACCTGGCCCTCTCCCCGGACCGGCAGACGCTGCGCAGCGGTGCGCGAGGCTGCTGCAGCGTCGAGGACGCGCACGACGCCCGCCGGGTCGCCGACGAGCTCGGCATCCCGTTCTACGTCTGGGACCTCGCCGACCGGTTCCGCGAGGACGTCGTCGACGACTTCGTGGCCGAGTACGAGGCGGGTCGCACGCCCAACCCGTGCCTGCGCTGCAACGAGAAGATCAAGTTCACCGCGGTTCTCGACCGCGCGCAGGCGCTCGGGTTCGACGCGGTGGTCACCGGCCACCACGCGCGGCTGGCCGGCGGGGAGCTGCGCCGGTCGGTGGACGCGGCCAAGGACCAGTCCTACGTGCTGGGCGTGCTGACCCCCGCGCAGCTGGCCTCGGCCATGTTCCCGCTGGGCGGCATGACCAAGGACCGGGTGCGGGAGATCGCCGCCGAGCGCGGCTTCGCCGTCGCCACCAAGGCCGACTCGCACGACATCTGCTTCATCCCCGACGGCGACACCCGCGGCTTCCTGGCCCGGAAGCTGGGCAGCCGGCCCGGCCCGCTGGTCGACGCCGCCACCGGCGCGACCGTCGGGCAGCACGACGGCACCTACGGGTTCACCGTCGGGCAGCGGCGCGGCCTGGGTGTGAGCGTCGGCGACCAGCAGCCCCGGTACGTGCTGGGGATCGAGCCGGTCACGCGCACGGTCACGATCGGGACCGCCGACCTCGCCGGCGTCGACGAGATCACCACCGCCGCCGCGACCTGGACCGGCGCCGCCCCGCTGCTGCCCTTCCGGGCGCAGGTCCAGCTCCGGGCGCACGGGACCCCGGTGGGGTGCGAGGTCCTGGCGGGGGAGGACGGCGGGCTCGTCGTGCGGCTGGACGAGGTGCAGCGGGGTGTGGCCGCCGGGCAGTCCGCCGTCCTGTACGAGCCGGACGCCGAGCGGGGCGACCGCGTTCTGGGGCAGGCCGCCATCCGGCTGTCGGGTAAACGACAGGGAACGGTTCGTCACTGACCCTTGGCTTCGTGAGCGCAAGCAATTAGCTTCCTGTCACGAGCCACTTCCTGAGTGCTACTCCCTGCTCCGGCTCCCGCTCCACCCCGTACGGCCGCCTGCCCGGGACGGCCGGTTCCCGCATGTCCTCTGGAGGACCTCCCTTGCGCAGAACGCGCCTCTCCCTCGCCGCTGCTGTGGTCGCAGCGACGTCGGCCGCCCTGGTCGCGGCGCCGATGACGGCCTCGGCCGCCCCGAAGAAGGGCCCGGCCCAGGACGTCACGGTCCAGCTCCTGGCCATGAACGACTTCCACGGCCGGATCACGCCCCAGGGCCCGACGCCCGACAAGGGTGCCGGCGACGGCACCCTGGCCACGGCGCCCGGGCCGGACGGCAAGTACGGCGGCGCGGACGACGTCGTCTTCCCCGTCGGTGGTGCCCCGCAGATCGCCGCCACCGTCGACCGGCTGCAGGCCTCCTTCTACGGCACGGTCGACGGTCCGAAGGACTCCCTGTTCGTGGGCGCCGGGGACCTGATCAGCGCGTCGCCGTTCGAGTCCAGCGTCTACAAGGACGAGCCCACCATCGAGGCCCTGAACGCGATGGGGCTCGACGTCTCGGCCGTCGGCAACCACGAGTTCGACCGGGGCACGCAGGAGCTGCGCCGGATCTCCGCCGCGACCGACGGCACCTACACCGACGACGTCACCGCCTGCCAGGGCATCACCCCCGGCGTGGACGGCTGCTTCGGCGACGGTGAGCACGCCTTCTCCGGCGCGGAGTTCCCCTACCTGGCCGCCAACGTCGTGGACAAGACGACGAAGCAGCCCATGCTCCCGCCGTACCAGGTCTTCCAGACCCCGGCGAACCAGAAGCTGGCGCTGATCGGTGTGGTCACCGAGACCACGCCGACCATCGTGTCGCCCGACGGCGTCAAGGACGTCGAGTTCCTCGACGAGGCCGACGCCGTGAACCGGTGGGTCCCGGTCCTGCAGAAGCAGGGGATCCAGGCCATCGGGGTGCTGGTCCACGAGGGCGGCGAGGTCGCCGACCCGAACGCGGCTCCCTTCGTGAACGGCTGCAACGCCCTGAAGGGCCCGATCGTCGACATCAACCAGCGCGTCTCGCCCGCGGTCGACCTGATCGTCAGCGCGCACAGCCACCAGGCGTACAACTGCAAGCTCGCCGTCCCCGGCGGCCAGCCGCGGCTGGTGACCCAGGCCGGCTACTACGGGCGGCTCGTCACCGACATCCGCCTCTCCATCGACCGCACGACCGGTGACGTCAACCGCGCCGCCTCGTACTCGGCCACCAACGTCCCGGTGACGCGGGAGACGGCCGACGCCGAGGTCCAGTCGATCGTCGACTACTGGAACGCGCGGTCGGCCGAGTCGCGCAACGTCGTCGTCGGGTCCACCACGCAGGCGATCGGCAGCTCGACGTCGAGCAACCGCAAGGCGGAGCAGCCGATCGGCAACCTCGTCGCCCAGGCCCAGCTCGAGGCGATGCAGCAGAGCCAGTACGGCTTCCCGGTCATCGCGTTCATGAACCCGGGCGGTGTCCGGGCCGACATCGACGCGGGTCCGACGACCTTCGGGGAGCTGTTCACCGTGCAGCCGTTCGGCAACACCGTGAACACGGCCACGCTGACCGGTGCGCAGATCGACGACCTCCTCGAGGAGCAGTTCCAGGACGACCCGGACCGGGTCGTCGACTCCAAGGGAACGGTCGTCAGCGACGGTCCGCTGACCGGTGGCCCGCGTGGGACCCGGCTGATCCTCGGCACCAACCAGGGCTTCACGTACGACTACGACCTCACGCGTGCCTACGGCGACCGCGTTCCCGACGCGTCGATCAAGCTGAACGGCGTCGTGCTGGGGGCCGGCACCCAGTACCGGGTGGCGGCGAACTCGTTCCTCATCGCCGGTGGGGACTCGTTCGACGCGTTCAAGGGCGCGGTGAACCGGACCACCGGCCCGGTCGACGTCGATGCCCTCGTCGCCTACTTCAAGGCGCACTCGCCCGTGAGCCCGCCCCCGGCGAACCACGGCACCCGGATCGGCTGATCGCGCGGCGGCTAACGTCGCCGTGTGAGCTCCGAGAACGACGACCAGAGGCCGGTCCCCACCACGTGGGGGCCGGCCTCCGGCGTCGGGTCGCTGCCCGGCGCCGACCCCGCCGAGGCGCTCCGGACCGTCGTCGGGGAACTGCCCGACTTCGCGCACCTGCCGGAGCTGCCCGGGCGTGGCGCCGGTGCGGACATGCTCGGACGCACGGCGGCACTGCTCGTCGACCTCGCGGTCGACCTGACCCCGGCCGGCTGGCGCCTGGTCCCGCGCCCGGGCATCGACCAGCAGCGGGCGCAGGAGTTCCTGGCCCGCGACCTGGACGCGCTGCACGACGTGGCCGAGGCCTGGACCGGCCCGTTCAAGATCCAGGCAGTCGGCCCGTGGACGCTCGCGGCAGGTCTGGAACGGACCCGCGGCGACCGCGCGGTGACCGATGCCGGTGCCCGGCGCGACCTGGGACAGTCGCTGGCCGAGGGCATCTCCACCCACGTCGCCGAGGTGCAGGCCCGGGTGCCCGGCGCGCGGATCGTCGTCCAGCTCGACGAGCCCTCCGTACCCGCGGTGATCCAGGGGGCGCTGCCGACCGCCAGCGGGTTCGGCAAGCTGCCCGCCGTCCCGGAGGACGTCGTCGAGCAGGAGCTGGGCGTCGTGGTGCGGTCGCTGCCCGGTCCGGCCGTGGTGCACTGCTGTGCCCGCCGCATGCCCCTGGGTCTCTTCCGCGCCGCCGGGGCGGCGGGGGTGTCGTTCGACCTCGGCCTGGTCCAGGACCTCGACGCCGTCGGGGAGGCCGTGGACGCCGGGGTCCACCTCCTGCCCGGGGTCGTCCCGGGGACCGACGCCGTCCTGCCCGCGCCCAGGGCCACCGCGTCCCGGCTGCAGGCCTGGTGGCGGGAGCTGGGGTTCCCGGCCGAGCAGCTCCCCGGCGCGGTGACCCTCACGCCCGCGTGCGGCCTCGCCGGTGCCAGCCCGGCGTACGCGCGCGCCGCGATGCGGCACGTGCGCGAGGCCGCGAAGTACCTGCTGCCCGAGTAGTCAGTCCAGCAACGCGAGCGCGAGGGCGGCGGCGACGGCGACCAGGACCGTGAGCACCGCGAGCGCCTGGAGCGCCGGAGCGGTCCGGGCGAAACCCGGCCGGGTCCGGAGGCCGGCGAGCAGCGCCGCACCGACCGCGCCGGCGAGACCGAGGAACGGGGCGGCGACGGCGCCGAGCAGGCCGACGCCGTCGGCCGGCGTCAGCGAGCAGCCGAAGCCGATGCCCTCGCACTGACCGTCCGCGTTCTCGTCCGGCAGCACCAGCGCCCCGACGACGACCAGGACCAGCGGGAGCAGCCACAGGGCTCCGAGCAGGTAGCCGTAGGCGCGGGTGCCGGGACGTCGTTCGCTGGGTGGGGCGGCCACGACCGGATCCTGTCGCACCTCGACCGGGTGAGCGTCGATTCGCCGTCGTACCCGCCGGATACCGTTCCCGCGTGACCAGCGAGACCGGCATCGGGGAAACCACCGTCGAGCAGCTCCCGGTCGGGGCGCCGACCGACCGGGAGGACCTCACCGAGGTGCCCGACGACGCGCGCACCCGGCACCGCGACCTCTCCGAGGAGCTGGACCGCTACGCCTTCGCGTACTACGTGCGGGACGAGCCGCTGATCAGCGACGGCCAGTACGACGAGCTGATGGGTGAGCTGAAGGCGCTCGAGGCCGCCCACCCGGCCCTGGTCACGCCCGACTCGCCCAGCCAGAAGGTCAACGGCGGGTTCACCGCCACGTTCGCCCCGGTCGAGCACCTGGAGCGGATGCAGAGCCTCGACAACGCGTTCAGCAGCGACGAGCTCTCGGCCTGGGCCGCGCGCGCCGAGCGCGAGGGCGCGGCCGGGGCCGGCTACCTCTGCGAGCTGAAGGTCGACGGCGTGGCCGTGGACCTGGTCTACGAGAACGGGCGGCTGGTCCGCGCCGCCACCCGCGGGGACGGCGTGACCGGGGAGGACGTCACGGCGAACGTGCGCACGATGGGCGACGTCCCGCAGCAGCTGACCGGGGACGACGTGCCGGAGCTGCTCGAGGTGCGTGGGGAGATCTACTTCCCGATCGCCGGCTTCGCCGACGTGAACGCCGGCATGGTCGAGCAGGGCAAGGCGCCGTTCGCCAACCCGCGCAACGCCGCCGCCGGATCGCTGCGTCAGAAGGACGCCCGGGTCACGGCCTCGCGCCCGCTGCGCCTCGTGGTCCACGGCCTCGGGGCGCGGAAGGGCTTCGAGCCGGAGCGGCAGTCCGCGGCCTACGAGCAGCTGCGCGCGCTGGGGCTGCCGGTGAGCGACCGCTACGAGGTGGTCGACGACCTCGAGGGCGTGTGGGCCTACATCGAGCGGTACCGCGAGCAGCGGCACTCGGTGGAGCACGAGATCGACGGCGTGGTGGTGAAGGTCGACCAGGTGGCGCTGCAGCGCCGGCTGGGTTCCACCTCCCGGGCGCCGCGCTGGGCGATCGCCTTCAAGTACCCGCCGGAGGAGGCGACGACCAAGCTCCTCGACATCAAGGTCAACGTCGGGCGCACCGGTCGGGTGACGCCGTTCGCCTACATGGAGCCGGTGAAGGTCGCCGGGTCCACGGTGCAGCTCGCGACGCTGCACAACGCGAGCGAGGTCGTGCGCAAGGGCGTGCTGATCGGCGACACCGTGGTCATCCGCAAGGCCGGTGACGTGATCCCGGAGGTGCTCGGGCCGGTGGTCGCCGCCCGCACCGGCGACGAGCGCGAGTTCGTCATGCCGACGCACTGCCCGGAGTGCGGCACCGAACTGCGCCCGGAGAAGGAGGGCGACGCCGACATCCGCTGCCCGAACGCGCGGTCCTGCCCGGCGCAGCTGCGGGAGCGGGTCTTCCACGTCGCGGGCCGCGGCGCGTTCGACATCGAGGTCCTCGGCTACGAGGCGGCGATCGCGCTGCTGCAGAGCCACCTGCTGGGCGACGAGGGCGACATCTTCTTCCTCGACGAGGAGCAGCTGCAGCGATCGCCGTTCTTCACGAAGAAGAACGGGACCCTGTCGGCGAACGGCGCCAAGCTGCTGACCAACCTGCAGACCCGCAAGGACGTCCCGCTGTGGCGGGTGCTCGTGGCGCTGTCCATCCGGCACGTGGGGCCCACCGCGGCGCAGGCACTGGCTCGTGACTTCCGCTCCATGGACCGCATCATGGCGGCGACCGAGGAGGAGCTGGCTGCAGCGGACGGCGTCGGCCCGACGATCGCGAGGTCGGTCCGCGACTGGTTCACCGTCGACTGGCACCGCGACGTCGTGGAGAAGTGGCGCCAGGCCGGTGTGCGCATGGCCGACGCCGCCGAGGACGCGCCCCCCGGCCCGCTCACCGGCGTCACCGTGGTCGTGACCGGATCGCTGCGCGACCACAGCCGGGACCAGGCGATCGCCGCGATCCAGGAGCGGGGCGGCAAGGTCACCGGCTCGGTGTCGAAGAAGACCGGCTTCGTGGTGGTCGGCGCCGATCCGGGGAGCAAGTACGACAAGGCGGTGCAGGTGAAGGCCCCGATCCTCGACGACGACGGCTTCCGCGTGCTCCTCGAGCAGGGGCCGGAGGCCGCCCGCGAGGTGGCCACCGTGGGGGACGGCAGCGAGCAGGAGTAGCCGTCAGTAGGGCGGCGGTGTCGTGCTCGCCACCAGGCCGCTCGGGGTGGTGACCGTGAGCGTGCCGTCCGGCGCGAGCACGTGCCGCCAGCCCGGTGCCTGGTGCTTGCCCCGGTGGTGGCCGGTGCAGTAGCCGGTCAGGTTCTCCGCGGAGGTCGGCCCCTGCGGGTAGGGGCGGTCGTGGTCGAGCTCGCCGCCCAGCGGAACCCGGCGGCGGCAGCCGGGGAAGCGGCAGCGTCGGTCGCGGGCACGCACGAACCGGTCGAGCGCCCGGCCGGGTCGGTACCCCGCGGAGGGGGCCGGCGGTGCCAGCCCGCTGCCGGCGGCGACCCGCCGACGCAGGTCGGTGCTGTCGGTCAGGGCGAGGAGCGCACCGGTCAGCTCGTCGACGACGGCGATGCGCGGGCGGTCGACCAGCGACCCACCCCCGCTCGCGTCCAGCAGGGCGGCCAGTGCCTCGCGCATCGGTCGGCTCGCCGCGGCCAGTGCCTCGAGGTCGCTCCGAGCGGTGCTGACCCGACCGGCGGCACTCTCCTCCCAGGCGCGCTCGTCGAGGGCGTCGGCGCGGCCAGCGTCGTGCACCGCCCGCCGGGCCGAACCCAGCGCCCGGTCGAGGCCGAGCAGTGCTGCTCCCGCGTCCTCCAGGGCGCGGTGCGCCCGCTTCCACGGGAACGACTCGGGTGAGGAGCCGGGGCCGGCCGCTGGTGGTCCGTCCGGTGACGAGCGGTCCTCTGCAGACGGGGACCACTCGCGTTCGTCGTCCCACGGCTCGAATCCGGGCTCCGACGCCCACCAATGGGCCTGATCGTCGGCCGGGGGATCGTCCTCGCCACCCCACTCGCCGCGCAGGGCACGGGCCTCGACCTCGGCCCACCAGCGCTCGTCGGCGGCGCGCACCGCCTCCGGCCACGACTCCACGGAGGACTCGTCGAGGACGTAGGGGGCGACCGCCCCTCGCGCAGTGCCTGCCGGAGTGCCGGCGTCGAGATCTGCCGGATCCGGTTCGGGGAGCAGACCGAGTGCGCGTGCCAGGGCGCGGACCATCTGTGCGGGCACCGGCTCACCACCGATCTCGGCAGGAGCATCGCCGCCCAGCATCGACCGCACTCCGGCCACGACGGTGAGCTGCGCCTGGACCGGCGACAGCTCGTGCTCGTCGGGGCGCAGCGCGAGGTCGAGCAGGCAGTCGGCCATCTTCTGACCCCGGGTCCGGTCGTCGCCGGGCTCGTCGAGCGTGTCGGCGCAGCGACCGAGCGCGTCCAGCAGCGCCTGCGCCTCGGGCACGGTCAGCAGCACCTCCAACAGGGCCATGCCCTCCTGCTGGTCGGGTCGGATGGAGACGCCTCGCCGGCGCAGCGCTCGGGCCAACCGGTTCGCCTCGTCGCTCGCGTCCCGCGCGAGGCCGAGCCTCCGCGCCTTGGCTCCGAGCTGGGCGGGCGTGGTGACCCGCCCGGACATCCACTCCAACAGCTCGCGCTCGACGGCTGCCCGCCTCGTGGGATCGGCGATCGGGGCGACCTTGTCGAGCATCGGCCACAGGTGACCGACGTGCAGCTCGCCGGACTCGAGGGCTGCGAGCGTGCCCGGCAGGCGGTGCACCAGCGTGAGCGATCGGACCAGCAGGGACTCGGCGGCCTGGGTGGAGATCGACAGACCCACCACCAGTTCCTGGGCTGCCCACTCGCTCACGTCGGCGAGGACATCGGGTCGCGCGGCGCGACGCTCGGCGCTCATCGCCCCCGGCTGCCCCGGCTGCCGGTCCGCGGATGCGGGGCAGCTCGCGGCGAAGTCGGCGACCGCCCGGGCCCGGAGCGCCGTCTGACGCGCGATCTCCCGGTCCGCGGCCTGCACGCGTCCCAGAGGTCCCGTCGCCCACCCCGCCGCAGGGGCGGACGAGGTCGGCGCTGCGGCGGTCACGGGTTCGATCATACGTTCGAACACCTCGTGCGGCAAGGGGGAAAGCGCAGGTGGGGGGCGTGCTGACCGCGCCGTGCTCAGGTCGGGGGGAGCTGGGCGACCGTCGTCGCGATGCCGGTCAGGTGCGCCAGCCGCAGCAGCTCCGACCGGCGGAACGCCGGACCGCCCGAACGGCCGAGCACCACGGCCCGGCCGTCGCCGTAGGGCGCAGCCATCATCTCGATCGCCATCTCCTGCCAGCGTTCCGGCAGCCACGACTCCTCGCTCGGCAGCAGCCGCGGCCCGGACAGCGGCAGCCACGGCAGGGTCAGCCCGGTGAAGTCCGGAGCCGCCTCCGATGCCGCGAAGACCGCGGCCTCCGCCAGCGGCCGCTGCGCTGCGTGCCCGTCGAGGACCACCGACCAGCCGCTGTGGAAGACCCGGGGCAGCTCCTCGCTGAGCAGGTCCGCCGCCGCCCGCTCACCCCGGGACAGCGCGTCCAGGAGGTCCAGCTCGCGGTGGGTGTCCAGCGGCCCGGCGAAGGGCCGCAGCGACTCCACCTGCACGCCCTCGACCGCCTGCACGACGGTGATGAGGCCGTCCGGCAGCCGGTCGGCGGGGAGGTCCACGACGACGTCGTCCACGGCGATGCCGTTGCCGCGCTCGAGCACGTCGAGCGAGACGATGTCGATGCCCGCGGCACCCAGGGCGGTCGCCACCGCGCCGAGGACACCGGGGCGGTCGGGAACGACCAGGCGCAGGAGATAGGACACGGTTCCTCCGGGAGTCCCGCGCAGCTTCTCACGCTGGTCGCGGCGCGGAACGCTCCACGTACAGTGATCCGGTCACGTCCCGGCCCGGAGCGGGCCGCCGGGCATCGCCGAAGTGGAGTTCCACCGCAGCATGAGCACCCCCTCCCCGAAGGGCCGACTGACCCGCGACGAGGTGGCGCACCTGGCGCACCTGTCCCGGCTGGCCGTGAGCGACGAGGAGCTCGAGCTCTTCGCCGGTCAGCTGGCCGCCGTGCTGGACGCCGTCGCCCAGGTGGGCAAGGCCGACGTCGCCGACGTCGCCCCCACCACGCACGCCGTGCCGATGACCAACGTCATGCGCCCGGACGTCGCTCGCCCGAGCCTGCCGCGCGACGTCGTCCTGGCCGGCGCCCCCGCCGCCGAGGACGACCGTTTCCGCGTCCCGCGCATCCTGGGGGAGGAGGCGTGAGCGCGGACCTGACGGCCAGCACCGCGGCCGACCTCAGCACCGCCCTGCAGGCCGGGGACCTCAGCTCCGTCGAGGTCACCCGCGCCTACCTCGACCGCATCGCGGCGACCGACGGGACGATCGGCGCGTACCTGCACGTCGACGCCGAGGCGGCCCTGCAGTCCGCCGAGGCCGTCGACGCCGCCCGGGCGAAGGGCGAGGAGCTCGGCCCGCTGGCCGGCGTCCCGATGGCGCTCAAGGACGTCGTCGTGACCGAGGGCGTGCCCACCACCAGCGGTTCGAAGATCCTCGAGGGCTGGCGCCCGCCCTACGACGCGACGCTGGCCGCGCGGCTCAAGGCCGCCGGCACCGTGCTGCTCGGCAAGACCAACATGGACGAGTTCGCGATGGGCTCCTCCACCGAGAACTCCGCCTACAAGGTCACCCGCAACCCGTGGGACACCGACCGGATCCCCGGTGGCTCCTCGGGCGGGTCGTCCGCCGCGGTCGCCGGCGGGCTGGCCCCGTGGGCGATCGGCACCGACACCGGTGGCTCGATCCGCCAGCCGGCCGCCGTCACCGGGCTGGTCGGTCACAAGCCCACCTACGGCTCGGTCTCCCGGTACGGGCTGATCGCGTTCTCCTCGAGCCTCGACCAGGCCGGGCCCATGACCCGCACGGTCCTCGACGCGGCGCTCCTGCACGAGGCGATCGCCGGCCACGACCCGCTGGACTCCACGAGCATCGACTCGCCGGTGCCGGTGCTGGCCGAGTCGGCCCGCCGCGGCGCCGAGGGCGACCTGGCCGGCCTGAGGGTCGGCGTCGTCACCGAGCTCGGCGGCGACGGGCACACCGACGGCTACGAGCCCGGCGTCCTCGCGCGGGTCGCCGAGGCGATCGCCCTGCTGGAGGGCATGGGCGCGGAGGTCCGGCAGATCTCCTGCCCGGCCTTCGACCTGGCCCTGCCGGCCTACTACCTGATCGCGCCCAGCGAGGCGTCGTCCAACCTGGCCCGCTTCGACGGCGTCCGCTACGGCCTCCGCGCCGGCGACGACGGCAGCCGCGACCTCGACGAGGTCATGGCCCTCACCCGCGAGCAGGGCTTCGGCCCCGAGGTGAAGCGCCGGATCATCCTCGGTACCTACGCGTTGTCCAGCGGCTACTACGACGCGTACTACGGGCAGGCGCAGAAGGTCCGCACGCTGATCACCCGCGACTTCACCAGCGCATGGGACGACGTCGACGTGCTGGTCAGCCCGACCAGCCCCACGGTGGCCTGGTCGATCGGCTCCCGGGTGGACGACCCGATCGCGATGTACGCCGCCGACCTCTGCACGCTGCCGGCGAGCCTTGCCGGCGTACCGGCCATCTCGGTGCCGTGCGGCCTCTCCGAGGGCCTGCCGGTCGGCTTCCAGATCATGGCGCCCGCGCTGGCCGACGACCGCTGCTACCGCGTGGCCGCAGCGCTGGAGGCGGCGCAGGACGCCGCCCGCGGGCACGCGCTGCTGGCCGGGATGGCCACGAAGGAGAACGCCCCCTCATGAGCGACACCCTGGTCGACTTCGACGAGGTCCTGACCCGCTACGAGCCGGTCATCGGTCTGGAGACCCACGTCGAGCTGGGCACCGCGTCGAAGATGTTCTGCGGCTGCTCGACGACGTTCGGGGCCGAGCCCAACACGCAGACCTGCCCGGTGTGCCTGGGCCTGCCCGGCTCGCTGCCGGTGGTCAACGCCGAGGCCATCGAGTCCACCATCCGCATCGGCCTGGCCCTGGGCTGCCGGATCGCGAGCTGGTCGCGGTTCGCGCGGAAGAACTACTTCTACCCGGACATCCCCAAGGGCTTCCAGACCAGCCAGTACGACGAGCCCCTGTGCACCGCCGGACACCTGGACGTCGAGCTCGACGGCGAGACCTACCGCGTCGAGATCGAGCGGGTGCACATCGAGGAGGACACCGGCAAGAACCTCCACGTCGGAGGTTCCACCGGCCGGATCCACGGGGCCGACCACTCGCTGGTCGACTACAACCGCGCGGGCATCCCGCTGGTGGAGATCGTGACCCGGCCGATCCCGGGCGCCGGCGCGAAGGCCCCGGAGGTCGCCCGCGCCTACGTGACCGAGCTGCGCGAGATCCTGCTCGCCCTCGGGGTCTCCGAGGTCCGCATGGAGCAGGGCAACCTGCGCTCGGACGTCAACACCTCGCTGGCCCCCATCGGCAGCCTCGACTGGGGCACCCGCACCGAGACGAAGAACGTGAACTCGCTGCGCTCGGTCGAGCGGTCGGTGCGCTTCGAGATGCGCCGCCAGGCCGCCGTCCTCGACGCCGGGGAGCGGGTGGTGCAGGAGACCCGGCACTTCCACGAGGACACCGGCAGCACGTCGTCGGGCCGGAGCAAGGAGGAGGCGACCGACTACCGGTACTTCCCCGAGCCCGACCTGGTGCCGATCGCGCCGGACGAGGAGTGGATCGAGAAGCTGCGCGCCGCGCTGCCCGAGCTGCCGGCCGCCCGCCGCGCGCGGCTGCGCGAGGAGTGGGGCCTCTCGGACACCGAGATGGCCTGGATCGTCAACGCCGGCGCCCTCGGCCTGGTGAGCGACACCGTCGCCGCCGGCGCCACGCCGGCCGACGCCCGGAAGTGGTGGCTGGGCGAGCTGGCGCGCCGCGCGAACGACAGCGGTGTGGAGCTGACCGAGCTCGCCGTCACCCCGGAGCAGGTCGCCGAGCTGGCCGGCCTCGTCGCCGCGGGCACGGTCAACGACCAGCTGGCCCGGCAGGCGCTGGACGGCGTCCTGGCCGGCGAGGGTGACCCGGCAGCGGTGGTCGAGTCGCGCGGGCTGGCCGTCATGGGCGACTCCGACGAGCTGGTCGCGGCGGTCGAGGCCGCCATCGAGGGCAACCCCGACGTCGCCGAGAAGGTGCGCAGCGGCAAGGTCCAGGCCATCGGCGCGCTGGTGGGGGCGGTCATGAAGACCACCCGCGGCAAGGCCGACGCCGCCACTGTCAAGCGCATGCTCGAGGAAAGACTGGTCAGCGGCTGATCTCTCGTGCCGAGTGGGCCCCGGAGGGGTCCGCGCAGGCGCGACGCAACGGCTCACCGCGGCCGGGGGACGGCTCCCGGCTGCGGTGCCGTCCGGAGGACTGCGGTGTCAGAGCGGGCTCTCCGGCTGGCCGCCGGGCGGGCGGATGCGCAGGACCTTGTCGTCGCCCTCGCCCGGCGTGCCGATGCCGTCCTTGTTCGAGGTCGTGACCCACAGGGAGCCCTCGGCGTCCAGCACCGTGGTGCGCAGCCGGCCGTAGCGGCCGCCGAGCACCTCGTCGGTCGCGTCCTCCATCGGCTTGCCCTGCTCGTCCAGCATCAGCACGTGCACCCGCTGGCCGTCGAGCGCGCCGAGGAACACCGTGCCGTTCGCGACCGCGCAGCCGCCCAGGCCGCCCTCCTCGGGCGGCACGGAGGCCAGTGGCGGCGCCGAGCCGCTCGCGCCCTCGGTGACGACGTCGAACTCGTCGCGGCCGTCGCGCGACTCGTCGGTCGCGTACATCCGCTGGTCGTCCTGGCACAGCGCCGTGACATCGCGGAACCCGCGGCCGAACACCGGCCCGGAGCCGCCCACCGGCCGACCGAAGACGTCGATCCGGAGCACCTTCCCCGCGAGGGACGCCGGGTCCGCGGCCAGCGCCGGGTTGCCCGCGTCGCCGGTGCCGACGTAGAGGTTGCCGTCCTTCCCCGTGAGGAGCGCGCCCCCGTTGCCGACCTCGCCCCGGGGGATGCCGGTGAGCACCGGGTTCGGAGTGCCACCGAGGGGGAACCGCACGACCCGGTTGTCGGTGGCCGTCGACATGTAGGCGAACAGCAGGCCGTCCTCGGGGAACGTGGGGGAGAGGGCCAGGCCGAGCAGGCCACCGTCCCCGCCGGTGTCGATGCCCGGGACGGTCATGAGCTCCTTCGCCGGCGAGCGGTCCGGGAAGACCTGCAGCAGCCGGCCGGTCTCGCGCTCACCCACGATCGCGCTGCCGTCGGGGAGCAGGACGAGGCCCGTGGGCACGGTCAGCCCCGAGGCGACGACGTTGGGGTCACCGCCCTCCTGGCCCGATCCCGGTTGCGCCGGGTCGTCGGGGACGGGCGCGGGGGCCGGCGGCTGGCCGACCTCGGGCGGGGCGCCCTCCGGCAGGGGGCGGAACGGTCCCGCGGGCTCGTAGCCGTCCTCGCCGCAGCCGGCCAGCAGCGCGGCGCCGAGCACGGCGGCGAGCAGCCGTGCCGTCCGCGTCCGCGAGCGTCGTCCCACCCGGATCACAGTACGTGCGCGGCGCCGGCGGCCGCCTAGAGTCCGGGCCGTGGCGCACCTCCCGCTGGAAGCCGACGAGCCCCTGCACGTCCTCGTGCCCTCGCGCGCGATCGGTACCGCCGTCGAGGCGCTGTCCCCGCGGGTCCGGGCCCACCGGATCGACGGCCCGCCCAGGGGCGACGCGGCCCTGGCGCAGGTGTGGGTGCCCCGCTCCGGTGGCACGGCCCCGCCCGAGGGGTTCCTCGACGCGCTGCCCCGGCTCCGCCTGGTGCAGCTGCTGAGCGCCGGCGCCGAGGCGTTCGCCGGCCGGCTGCCGGAGGGTGTCGTGCTGTGCAACGCCCGCGGCGCGCACACCCCGTCGACGGCGGAGTGGGCGGTCACCGCGACCCTCGCGTCGCTGCGCGGCATCCCGTCGTTCGTGCGCGAGCAGGACGCCGGACGCTGGTCCCCGGCGACGCACGGTTCCCTGGTCGGCGCGCGCGTGCTGATCGTGGGTGCCGGTGACATCGGCCGGGCGATCGGCCGCATGCTGGCGGGCTTCGACGTCGAGCCGACCTACGTGGGCCGGACCGCGCGGGAGGGCGTGCACGCGCCCGAGGAGCTTCCCGCGCTGCTCCCGCACGCCGACGTCGTCGTCGTCGTCGTCCCCGTGACCGCGGAGACCCGTGGCCTGGTCGACGCGCGGTTCCTGGCCGCGATGAAGGACGGTGCGCTGCTGGTGAACGCCGCGCGCGGCGTCGTCGTCGACACCGACGCCCTGCTCGCCGAGCTCTCCGGCGGACGACTCCGGGCAGCGCTCGACGTCACCGATCCCGAGCCCCTGCCCGCCGGCCACCCGCTGTGGGCGGCGCCGAACCTGCTGCTCACCCCGCACGTGGGCGGTGCGGTCCCGGCCACCAACGAGCGGGCGGCGGCCGCGGTCACCGAACAGGTCCGCCGGGTCCTCGAGGGGCTGCCGCTGGTGAACGTCGTCGGGGACTACTGAGCGGGCAGCTCGATCCGGCCGCCGGACAGCGCAGCCAGCCCGGGGAGGTCCCGGGCCCGCACCACGGGCAGGTGCACCTCCGTGCCGGCCGTGGTCACCAGCCAGAGGTCGCCCCGTGGCGCGACCCGGATCCCGGCCACCTCGGTCCAGGGCACGTGCCGCCGGCCGACCAGGGCATGCACCGTGAGACCGTCGTCGGCGACGTCCACGCCGGTCCGCAGCACCCACACGGCGAGCGCCAGGGGGACGAGCAGGAGGAGCTGCAGCCCGGGCGCGGCGGACGCGAGCGGGATCGCGCAGAGGGCCAGGAAGCCCACCGGCAGCAGCGCGGTGCGGTTCATCCGGATGCGGGCGGGAGCGGTCACGAGTGACCATGCTCCCACCCCGCGGCGGCGGCTCCCGGCGGACACGGGCCTACCATCGCCGCTCGTGACCACCGTGGAGGACCGCCCGAGCGGCAGCGACACCGCCAACCTCAAGCCCCGTAGCCACGAGGTGACCGACGGGGACGCCAAGGCACCCGCGCGCGCCATGCTGCGCGCCGTCGGCATGGGCGACGACGACTTCAGCAAGCCGCAGATCGGCGTGGCCTCGTCCTGGAACGAGATCACCCCCTGCAACCTGTCGCTGGACCGGCTGGCGAAGCGGGCCAAGGAGGGCGTGCACGCCGCCGGCGGCTTCCCCTTGGAGTTCGGCACCATCTCCGTCTCCGACGGCATCTCCATGGGCCACGAGGGCATGCGCGCGTCGCTGGTCTCCCGCGAGGTCATCGCCGACTCGGTCGAGACGGTCATGTTCGCCGAGCGGCTGGACGGCTCGGTCCTGCTCGCGGGCTGCGACAAGTCCCTGCCCGGCATGCTCATGGCCGCCGCGCGGCTGGACCTGGCCAGCGTCTTCCTGTACTCCGGCTCCACGCTCCCGGGGAAGCTGGGCGATCGCGACGACCTCACGATCATCGACGTCTTCGAGGCGGTCGGCGCCTGCGCCCGCGGGCTGATCAGCCGCGACGAGCTGACCGCGATCGAGAAGGCCGCCTGCCCCGGCATGGGCTCCTGCGGCGGCATGTACACCGCCAACACGATGGCCAGCGTCGCCGAGGCGCTCGGCATGTCCCTGCCCGGCAGCGCCGCCCCGCCGGCCCCGGACAGCCGGCGCGACGGCTACGCCGTGGCTTCCGGCGAGGCGGTCGTGAACCTGCTCCGGAAGGGCATCACCGCGCGGCAGATCATGACCAAGGAGGCGTTCGAGAACGCCATCACCGTGGTCATGGCCCTCGGCGGGTCCACCAACGCCGTGCTGCACCTGCTGGCGATCGCCCACGAGGCGCAGGTCGACCTCACCCTCGAGGACTTCAACCGGATCGGCGACCGCACCCCGCACCTGGCCGACGTGAAGCCCTTCGGCCGGTTCGTCATGACCGACATCGACCGCGTGGGCGGTGTCCCGGTGGTGCTCCGCGCACTGCTGGACGCCGGCCTGCTGCACGGCGACGCGCTCACCGTCACCGGCAGGACCATGGCCGAGAACCTGGCCGACATCGCGCCCCCGGACCTCGACGGCACGATCGTGCACGCGATGGACAACCCCATCCACCGCACCGGCGGCCTCACCATCCTGCGCGGCTCGCTCTCGCCGGACGGCGCGGTCGTGAAGTCCGCCGGCTTCGACGCCGAGGTCTTCGAGGGCACCGCACGCGTGTTCGACGGCGAGCAGGGGGCCATGGACGCCGTCACCGAGGGCACGCTGAAGCCCGACGACGTCGTCGTCATCCGCTACGAGGGCCCGCGGGGTGGCCCCGGCATGCGCGAGATGCTGGCCGTCACCGGCGCCATCAAGGGCGCCGGGCTCGGCAAGGACGTGCTGCTGCTCACCGACGGCCGGTTCTCCGGCGGGACGACCGGTCTGTGCGTCGGCCACATCGCCCCGGAGGCCGCCGACGGCGGCCCGATCGCCTTCGTGCGCGACGGGGACCGGATCCGGCTGGACCTCACCACCCGCACCCTCGACCTCCTGGTCGACGAGGCGGAGCTCGCCGAGCGGAAGGTCGGCTGGGAGCCGCTCCCGGCGCGCTACACCACCGGCGTCCTCGGCAAGTACGCGAAGCTCGTCGGCTCGGCCGCGCAGGGCGCGATCTGCGGCTGACCCCCCAAGGGGTGAGGCGGGGCCGGGTCGACTTGGTGGTCGGCCCGGCACTGCCGAGGAACCAGGTGTGTGCCGACGGCGGTCCTACCTGCCCGGGGTGGTCGCAGGATGACCCCCCGGCAGCTGTCGTTCGCGCCGGCGGCGGTGCTCCTGGGTGCCCTCGGCGGGATCACCGTCGGCGTCCGCCTGATCGGGGGCACACCGGCGGTACCGTCCACGGCCCTGCTGATGGCGCTGAGCGCCGTCGTCGCCACGGTCGCCGTCCTGAGGCGGGCTCGCCGTCTGGATCCCGCCTCGCAGCGGAGCTGGCGGTTCCTGGCCGTGGCCGGCGCCCTGCTGGGCGTCGGTGAGCTGCTGGCGGGTCTGGACGACCGCGGGTTGGCGGCCAACGGGTGGCCGCACCTGCCGCAGGGCCTCGCGGTCCCTGCCGTGATCGCCTGCATCGTCTACCTGCTCCCGCCCCGGGCCGGGCGTCGCGTCGGCGTCCGGGACCTCCTCGACGGCGCCGTCGTCCTCCTGGCGGTGAGCCTCGTCGGGGCCCTCGTCCTCTCCGACGCCGCCGCGCGGACCACCGGGATCGCGGGCGCGATGCTGACCATCGGGTACCCGTCCGTGGTCGCGGTCCTCTGCGGGATCGCGCTCATGGGGGTGTCGCGCGTGGCGGCCGAGCGCCGAAGGTCCGCCGTCGCGCTGCTGGTGTCGATGGTCGCGCTGGCGGTGGTCGCCCTCGCCGGCGCCACGGCCCGGCTCCTGGGCAGCACCACCTCCGACGTCCTGACCGACATCGCCTGGTCGGTCATGCTGCTCGCGGCGGTGCGCGCCGTCTCCATCGACGGCGGCCAGCGCCCCGCGGCGGACGAGGCCTCCGAACCGGGGCAGACGCTCTTCGGCGTCGTCGTCAGCCATGCCACGGCCTACGGGGTCTTCGGCATCACCCTCGGCCTGGTGGGCGCCGGCCACGACTTCACGTTCGCGGAGCAGATCCTCACCGGGCTGCTGCTGGCCGTCACCTCGGTGCGCAGCCTGTTCTGGGCCACCGACGGAGCGCGGGTGAGCCGCCGGCTGCTGCAGACCGAGGCCTACTTCCGCGCACTGGCCGCGAGCGCCGAGGACGTCACGGTCGTCCTCGACGACGAGGGCTGCGTGCGCTGGGTCTCCGGCGCCACCCTGACCCAGCTCGGCCGGACGGAGGCCGATCTCACGGGGCGCCCCCTGGCCGACCTGGTGGTCGCCGCCGACCGTGCCGTCCTCGCCCGCGTGGTGAGCGACGTGGCTGTGTCGGCATCCCTCCCGCCGACGGTGCGGCTGGCGACCGCGGCCGGGGACCTGCGGGACATCGAGCTGTCCGGCGTCGCCCGGGCCGGCGTGCCCGGGACGGCGCTGCGCGAGGGGCTCGTCCTGCACCTGCGGGACGTGACCGCCCGTCGCTCGAGCCAGCGCGAGCTGGAGCGCATGGCCTACACCGACTTCCTCACCGGGCTGCCCAACCGCGCCCGGTTCGTGGCGGAGCTCGATGCTGCGCACGCCCGCGCCGCTGCCGGTGAGCCCTTCGGGGTCCTGCTGGTCGACCTGGACGGGTTCAAGGCGGTCAACGACGTCGCCGGGCACGACGCCGGGGACCGGCTGCTGTGCCTGGTCGCCGATCAGCTGCGCCAGGGGGCCCGCGAGCAGGACCTGGTCGCCCGCCTCGGCGGTGACGAGTTCGCCCTGCTGGTTCCGGGCGACCTGGACGAGGCCACCGCCCTGGCGGAGCGGCTCGTGGTCTCGCTGGACCGGACCTTCCGTGCCCCGGGCCCGGGGGAGGACGCCGCCGGGCTCTCGTTCGCCGTCTCGGGCAGCATCGGCGTGGCTCCGCTGGACCCCGCCGAGCCCACGACGGCGGCGGTGCGACAGGCGGACCTGGCGCTGCGCGCGGCCAAGTCCGCGGGCAAGCGGTGCGTCCGCTCGTCGGGTGAGGCGCTCGACGATGCGCTGGTCCGTCGCAGCCGGCTCGCCCGGGACCTCCCCGGCGCGCTCGAGACCGGGCAGCTGCGGGTGCTCTACCAGCCGGTGGTGGGTCTCGAGGACCGGCGCGTGCTCGGCCTCGAGGCGCTCGTGCGCTGGGAGCACCCCCTGCTGGGCACGGTGGGCCCGGACGACTTCATCCCGCTGGCCGAGGAGGACGGCCTCATCGTCCCGCTCGAGCGCTGGGTGCTGGAGACCGCCGCCGCCGACGCGGCGCGGCTGCTGGCCGAGGGCTGGGACCTGATGACCTCGGTCAACGTCTCGATGCGCCACCTGCAGGCCGGTTGTCTCGCACCCGACGTGGCGCGAGCGCTGGCCGGGGCCGGCCTCCCGGCGGGCAAGCTGATCCTGGAACTCACCGAGTCGGTCATGCTCGACCAGCAGGACGGGCTGGAGAGCGATCTGGCCACCCTGCGCGGCATGGGCGTCGTCCTCGCGCTCGACGACTTCGGGCGCGGCTACTCGTCCCTGGCCTACCTCGCGCGGCTCCCGGTGCAGATCCTGAAGATGGACCGCGAGTTCATCGCCGACATCGACACCGATCCGCGCGGCCGGGCGCTGGTGGCCAGCATCGTCGAGCTCGGGCAGACCCTGGGCATGGACGTCCTCGCCGAGGGTGTCGAGACCGACGGTCAGCTGGCCGAGCTCCGGGCCATGGACTGCCGGTTCCTGCAGGGCTACCTGTTCGCCCGGCCCATGCCCCTGGCCGAGCTGCGGGTCCTGCTGAGCGGGTTCGACCCCGGGGTCCTCGACGGGCGTCCCACGGATCTGGACCCCGGTGTCCACCTGGTGGGACAGGGCGGTTGACGCCGGTGCGCCGCGAGGCGCACAGTGTCGGAGTGCCTCGCACCAGCATGCCCGCAGACGCCCGCCCCAGCGGCGTCCTCGTACTCGCGTAGCGCGTCCGGTCCCCGACCGACGCGCTGACCCTTCGTGCCCGTGGCACGAGGGGTTTTTTGTTGGCCGTGACCTGCCGCACACGCTGATCCGACGCACCAGCCCGTACCACGCCGCAAGGCACAGGAGACCCGCGCGATGACCACCACCCCCCACGAGGCCGCCACCCGCGAGGCGGCCGAGTCCCTGACCGGCGTCGAGACCACGGCCCGGTCGGTCGCCGAGAGCGCCGCCGAGCCCGCGACCGGCATCACCGGCGCCCAGAGCCTGGTGCGCTCCCTCGAGGCCGTCGGCGTGGACGTGGTCTTCGGCATCCCCGGTGGCGCGATCCTCCCGGCCTACGACCCGCTGTTCGACTCGGCGGTCCGCCACGTCCTGGTCCGCCACGAGCAGGGCGCCGGGCACGCGGCCACCGGCTACGCGCAGGCCACCGGCCGGGTCGGCGTCTGCATGGCGACCTCGGGCCCCGGCGCGACCAACCTCGTCACCCCGCTGGCCGACGCCTACATGGACTCGGTGCCGGTCGTCGCCATCACGGGACAGGTGCCCAGCGCCGCCATCGGTACCGACGCCTTCCAGGAGGCGGACATCCGCGGCATCACGATGCCGATCACCAAGCACAACTTCCTGGTGACGCACGCCGCGGAGATCCCGCAGCGGATCGCCGAGGCCTTCCACCTGGCCTCGACCGGTCGCCCCGGCCCCGTCCTGGTCGACATCCCCAAGGACGTCCTGCAGGCCACCACCGACTTCTCGTGGCCGCCGCGGCTGGACCTCCCCGGCTACAAGCCGACGACCCGCCCGCACGGCAAGCAGGTCCGCGAGGCCGCGGCGATGATCGCCGCCGCCGCCCGACCGGTCCTCTACGTGGGCGGCGGGGTGCTCAAGGCCCGGGCCACCGAGGAGCTGGCCGAACTGGCCGAGCTGACCGGGGCGCCCGTCGTCACCACGCTGATGGCCCGGGGGGCCTTCCCCGACAGCAGCCCGCAGCACCTGGGCATGCCCGGCATGCACGGCACGGTCGCGGCCGTCACGGCGCTGCAGAAGTCCGACGTCATCGTCGCGCTCGGCGCGCGCTTCGACGACCGGGTGACCGGCGCGCTGGACAGCTTCGCGCCGGACGCGCTGGTGGTCCACGCCGACATCGACCCGGCCGAGATCGGCAAGAACCGCAAGGCCGACGTGCCGATCGTCGGTGATGCCAAGGAGACCATCGGCCAGCTGGTGGAGGCGCTGCGCGCCGAGCACGCCGCCGGCCGCACCCCCGACCTCGCCGCCTGGTGGGAGCAGCTCGACGACTGGCGCAACCGCTACCCGCTGGGCTACGACGAGCCCGAGGACGGCGCGCTGTCCCCGCAGTACGTCATCGAGCGGCTGGGTGCCATCGCCGGCCCCGACGCGATCTACACCTCCGGCGTCGGCCAGCACCAGATGTGGGCCGCGCAGTTCATCAAGTACGAGAAGCCCGGCACCTGGCTCAACAGCGGCGGTCTCGGGACCATGGGCTACGCCGTGCCGGCGGCCATGGGCGCCAAGTACGGCTGCCCCGACACCACCGTGTGGGCCATCGACGGCGACGGCTGCTTCCAGATGACCAACCAGGAGCTGGCCACCTGCGCCATCGAGGGCATCCCCATCAAGGTCGCTGTCATCAACAACGGCAACCTCGGCATGGTCCGGCAGTGGCAGACGCTGTTCTACGAGGGCCGCTACTCCAACACGAAGCTGCACGCCCGCAACGCCGACGGCACGCCCAAGCCGGTGCGCATCCCCGACTTCGTCGCGCTCGCCGAGGCGCTGGGCTGCGTCGGCCTGCGCTGCGAGAGCAAGGATGACGTGGACGCCGTGATCGAGAAGGCCATGGCGATCAACGACGCCCCGGTCGTCATCGACTTCACCGTCGGCGCCGACGCCCAGGTGTGGCCGATGGTCGCCGCCGGTGCCAGCAACGACGACATCCTCGCCGCGCGCGACCTGCGGCCCGTCTTCGGAGAGGGACAGGTCTGATGACCCGCCACACGCTCTCGGTCCTCGTCGAGAACAAGTCCGGTGTGCTCGCCCGCGTCTCGGCGCTGTTCAGCCGCCGCGGCTTCAACATCGAGTCCCTCGCCGTCGGCCCCACGGAGAACCCCGACCTCTCCCGCATGACGATCGTCGTCGACGCGGAGAGCCAGCCGCTGGAGCAGATCACCAAGCAGCTGAACAAGCTCATCGAGATCATCAAGATCGTCGAGCTGGACGGCGGCGCCGCGGTCCAGCGCGAGCTGCTCCTGGTCAAGGTCCGCGCGCCCCTGGCCGAGCGCACCCAGGTGCTTCAGACCGCCGAGCTGTTCCGCGCGCGGGTCATCGACGTCAACACCGACACGGTGACGCTCGAGGCGACCGGCACCCCGGACAAGCTCCAGGCACTCCTGGCGGTGCTCGCGCCGCTGGGCATCAAGGAGATGGCGCAGTCCGGCACCGTCGCCCTGGGCCGGGGGCCGCGCGCCATGTCGGGCGCCGGTACCTTGCGCCCGGTCGAGCGCAGCGCCTGATCCCCACAGACATCCCGATCCGAACCCACCGAAGGAGCACGTACCGCATGGCCGCCGAGATCTTCTACGACGCCGACGCCGACCTGTCGATCATCCAGGGGCGCACCGTCGCCGTCCTGGGCTACGGCAGCCAGGGCCACGCCCACGCCCTCTCGCTGCGGGACTCCGGCGTCGACGTGCGCGTCGGTCTGCCCGAGGGCTCGAAGAGCCGCGCCAAGGCCGAGGCCGAGGGGCTGCGCGTGGTCACGCCCGCCGAGGCCTCCGCCGAGGCCGACCTGATCATGATCCTCGCCCCCGACCACGTGCAGCGCACGCTGTACGCCGAGTCGGTCGAGCCGAACCTGCAGGACGGCGACGCCCTCTTCTTCGGGCACGGCTTCAACATCCGCTTCGGCTACATCGTGCCCCCGGCCGGTGTCGACGTCGCCATGGTCGCCCCCAAGGGCCCGGGGCACCTCGTGCGCCGCGAGTTCGAGAACGGCAAGGGCGTGCCCTGCCTCGTCGCGGTCGAGCAGGACGCCAGCGGCTCCGCGCTGCAGCTCGCACTGTCCTACGCGGCCGCGATCGGCGGGACCCGCGCCGGTGTCATCAAGACGACGTTCGCCGAGGAGACCGAGACCGACCTCTTCGGTGAGCAGGCCGTCCTCTGCGGTGGCGCCAGTGCGCTGATCACCGCCGGGTTCGAGACGCTGACCGAGGCCGGCTACCAGCCCGAGGTCGCCTACTTCGAGTGCCTGCACGAGCTGAAGCTGATCGTCGACCTCATGTACGAGGGCGGCATCGCCAAGCAGCGCTGGTCGGTGTCCGACACCGCCGAGTACGGCGACTACACCTCCGGCCCCAAGGTCATCGACGCCCGCGTCAAGGAGTCGATGAAGGAGGTCCTCGGCGCGATCAAGGACGGCTCGTGGGCCGCGGCCTTCATCGCCGACCAGGACGCCGGCGCGCCGGACTTCACGGCGAAGCGCGCCGCCGCCGAGCAGCACCCGATCGAGGAGACCGGGCGCAAGCTGCGCGGCCTCATGAGCTGGGTGTCGGCCTCGGACGACTACACCGGCACGGCTGCTCGCAGCTGATCCGACCGCTCGCCCGACGGCCCCCGCTGCACCCGCGGCGGGGGCCGTCGTCGTCTCAGTAGGAGATCCCCTGGGCGGTGTAGTGGCGCTTCGCGTCCGGCTGCCGCAGCAGGTAGACGATCACGCCGGGGAGCACGAAGCCCAGCAGACCTGTGAAGAGGAATCCCCACCCGCTGACGAGCGCCCAGAACCAGGTGAGCAGCTGGACCGCCAGCGCGGCGTAGCTGCCCAGGAGCAGTAGCTGCGGGGACTTGCCCTGCAGGACCTGGATCCCTCCGGCGAGGAGCACCGCCCCGGTGGCGACCGACAGGAGCGTCAGCAGCCCGAGCACGCCGCTGAACGCGAAGATCAGCCCGACGCCGAAGAGGCTGATGAGCGCGAGGGCGCCCATGACGATGCCGATGATCGCCGCGGCGGTCACCCCGCCCGGCCGTTGCGCCACACCGCCCGGGGCACCGGGACCGACCGGTGCGGGGCCGTAGCCGGAGGACTGCCCGGGAGGTGGGGGTGGCGGGGGAGCCCAGGCCGGCGGAGGCTGCGGAGCGCCCCTCGGGTCGGCGGCGGGATCGGGGCCGGCGGATGGGCTGGACATCGTGCGCTCCCTCCTGCGGGAGGTCGCCCGGTCAGGCGACCGCGGCGCGGAGTCTAGGGACGCGAGAGCCTCCGTGGGGGTGTTCGGGACGTCGTACGACGACGGCCCCCGCTGCGGTGCAGCGGGGGCCGTCGAGGAGTAGGCGGGGCGGAGCAGGCGGGGCGGAGCAGGCGGGGCGGGTCAGGCCGGGCGTCCGCCGTACCAGGCCTGCGCCGACCTGCCGCGGAGCAGGCCGACGATCACCGCGGGGCCGATGAGCAGCAGCAGGCCGGCGCCGCCGGCGCCGTTGTCCTCGGCGATCGCGACGACGAGGTTCAGCAGCCAGACCGCGGCGCAGCCGTAGGCCGCGTACAGCAGCAGCTGCGGCCGCCCGCCGCGGAGCACCTGGATGCCACCGACGAGCAGTGCGATGCCCGCGACGACCGCCAGCACCGACACCAGGATGTCGAGGCCGGTGATGTTCAGGTCCGAGTCGCCGATGAACGCGAAGACCAGGAGGTTGACCAGGGACGTGATGGCCCCGATCACGATGCCGACGACGCCGGCCGCGGTGACCGCGCCGGGGCGCTTCGCTCCGGGGTACCCGGGGCCAGGACCGAAGCCCGGCTGCCCGTAGGGCTGGGGCTGGCCGTACTGGGGCTGTCCGAACTGCTGCGGCGGTCCGTACTGCTGGGGTTGCCCGTACTGCGGCTGTCCGTAGGGCTGCTGGCCGTACCCGGGCTGGTCGCCGCCGGGCGGCGGGGCCCAGCCGGGCTGTGGCTGCTGCGGGTCGTGCTCGGGCGTGGGGTTGCTCATCGTGCGGCGTCCTCCTGTCGTCGGTCGCCCGGGTGGCCACCGATGGCGAACGAGGAGATCCTCACATCGGCGGGCCGGCACGGCAGGCGCGACCGGCCGGACCACCCGGTTCAGCGACCGGTGCGGCGGAACCGGTGGGCGGCGTAGAAGTCGGCCGCCCGGCGCGTGCACAGCAGCGCCACCACCGCGATGGCCGCCGCGAGCCCGGCCACGCCCACCAGGGCGGCGGCGCCGTCGGCCTCCGCGGCAGCCCCCAGGAGCGTCAGCCCGAGGAACGTGATGCTCAACGAGCCGCCGACGAGGAGCAGCACGCGACTCCGTCCGGTGAGGGCCAGCACCGACCCCCACACCATCACCACGACGTAGGCCAGCACGAGGACGGCGGCGACGACGAGACCGGCGCTCGCCGCGGCCTCCTCGTCGGCGGTGAACCCCTGGTCCTCGAGGAACTCCGAGCGCGCGACCAGGATGCCCAGGATCCCGAGCAGTCCGAAGGCCGCGAACAGGAAGCCGAGGACCGCCGCCGTCACCACCCCGCCCGGCCGGGCCGGTACCGGAGCGCCGCCCGGGTAGGGCTGCCCGTAGTAGGGCAGTCCGTACTGCGCGGGCTGGCCGTACTGCTGCGGCTGCCCGAACTGCGGCGCTCCGTACGGGGGCTGGCCGTACTGCGGTGCTCCGTACGGGGGCTGGCCGTACTGCTGGGGCTGTCCGTACCGACCCTGCGGGGGCACGTCGCCCCCGGGGCCGGGGGTGGGGCGGTACGGGTCGTCGGGCTGGCTCATGCTCTCCTCCGGTGGGCACCGGTCTCGCCGGTGCGGTCGCCCGCAGCATGTCGGGGCCCGTCCCCGGTGAGCAAGCCGGCCGGCCGCCGGGAGCCCGCTCCGGGGGGCGGCGGCGCGCAGCCGCACCCGATCCCTAGGCTGTGTGCCCGTGACCACGACCGCGCCCGTCGTCCTGATCGCCGAAGAGCTCGCCCCGAGTGTCCTGGAGGTGCTGGGGAGCGACGTCGAGATCCGTCACGTCGACGGTGCCGACCGTGCCGCGCTGCTGCCCGCGCTGGCCGAGGCCGCCGCGGTGATGATCCGCAGCGCGACGCAGATCGACGCCGAGGCCCTCGCCGCGGCGCCGAACCTCAAGGTGGTCGCCCGCGCGGGCATCGGCCTGGACAACGTCGACGTCGCCGCCGCCACCGAGCGCGGCGTCATGGTCGTGAACGCACCGACCTCCAACATCGTCAGCGCCGCCGAGCACGCCGTCGCCCTGCTGCTCGCGGCCGCCCGGCACATCCCGGCGGCCGACGCCTCCCTGCGCGAGGGGAAGTGGGCCCGCTCGAAGTTCACCGGCGTGGAGGTCACCGAGAAGACCGTCGGCGTCGTCGGCCTCGGCCGGATCGGCCAGCTCGTGGCGCAGCGCCTCGCCGCCTTCGACGTCGAGCTCATCGCCTACGACCCCTACATCCAGCCGGGCCGCGCCGCCCAGCTCGGGGTGCGCATGGTGTCGCTGGAGGAGCTGCTGCAGCAGGCCGACTTCATCACCATCCACCTGCCCAAGACCCCCGAGACCCTGGGGCTCATCGGGGCCGAGGAGCTGGCGACCACCAAGCGCGGGGTCATCATCGTCAACGCCGCGCGCGGTGGCCTGGTCGACGAGGCGGCCCTGGCCGAGGCCCTGCGGTCGGGGCAGGTCGGCGCGGCCGGGATCGACGTCTACGCCAAGGAGCCGTGCACCGACAGCCCGCTGTTCGGCCTGCCGAACACCGTCGTCACCCCGCACCTCGGCGCCTCCACGACCGAGGCGCAGGACAAGGCCGGCGCCGCCGTCGCCCGTTCGGTGCGGCTGGCCCTGCAGGGCGAGTTCGTGCCCGACGCGGTGAACGTCCAGGCCGGGGGTGTCGTCGCCGAGGACGTGCGCCCCGGTCTCCCGCTGGCCGAGAAGCTCGGCCGGGTCTTCACCGCCGTCGCCGGTGGGCTGGCCCAGTCGGTCACCGTCGACGTGCGCGGCAAGCTCGCCGAGTTCGACGCGTCGGTCCTGCAGCTGGCGGCGCTCAAGGGCGTGTTCTCCGACGTGGTCGCCGAGCAGGTCACCTACGTCAACGCGCCGCTGTTCGCCGAGCAGCGCGGCCTCGACATCGCGCTGACCACCGACCCGGAGAGCCCCACCTACCGCAACCTCGTCACGCTGCGCGGTGCGATGGCCGACGGTCGGGCCGTCGCCGTCTCGGGCACGCTGTTCGGCAAGAACCAGGTGCCGCGGCTGACCGAGGTCGCCGGCTACGAGATCGACCTCGCGGCGTCGGGCCACCTGCTGTTCTTCATCTACGCCGACCGGCCGGGCGTCGTGGGTGCCGTCGGCGCAGCCCTCGGGGAGGCCGGCATCAACATCGCCGGTGCCCAGGTCAGCCCCGCGGCCGACGGCGGCGAGGCGCTGATGGCGGTCACCGTCGACAGCCCCGCTGCTCCCGAGCTGCTGGAGGCGATCGCCGCCCGCATCGGTGCGCGTGCCGCCCGGGCCGCCGACCTCACGACGCTCTGACCTAGGGTTCCCTCCCATGCGCCTGGCAGTGATCCCTGGAGACGGCATCGGCCCCGAGGTGGTCGCGGAGGGCCTCAAGGTCCTGCGCGCCGTCGCCCCCGACCTGGAGACGACGCCGTACGACCTCGGTGCCACCCGGTGGCAGCGCACCGGCGAGCTGCTGCCGGACACCGTGCTGGACGAGCTGCGCCAGCACGACGCCATCCTGCTCGGCGCGATCGGTGACCCCAGCGTCCCGCCGGGGATCCTCGAGCGCGGGCTGCTGCTGCGGCTGCGCTTCGAGCTCGACCACCACGTGAACCTGCGCCCGGCACGGCTCTTCGACGGGGTGCGCAGCCCTCTGGCCGACCCCGGCCCCATCGACATGCTCTGCGTCCGCGAGGGCACCGAGGGCCCCTATGTCGGCAACGGCGGCGTGCTGCGCAAGGACACCGCGCAGGAGGTCGCCACCGAGGTCAGCCTCAACACCGCGTTCGGTGTCGAGCGCGTCGTCCGGTACGCGTTCGAGCGGGCCACCGCCCGCCCGCGCAAGCACCTCACGCTGATCCACAAGACCAACGTGCTCACCCACGCCGGCGGTCTCTGGTCGCGGGTCGTGGAGGAGGTGTCGGTGGAGTTCCCCGAGGTCACCGTCGCCTACCAGCACGTCGACGCCGCCTCGATGTTCTTCATCACCGACCCGGGGCGCTACGACGTCATCGTCACCGACAACCTGTTCGGCGACATCGTCACCGACGTCGCGGCCGCCGTGACCGGGGGCATCGGGCTGGCGGCCAGCGGCAACCTCGACGCGTCGGGCACCAACCCGAGCATGTTCGAGCCGGTGCACGGCTCCGCGCCCGACATCGCCGGCAAGGGCATCGCCGACCCGACCGCGACGGTGCTGTCGGTCGGGCTGCTGCTCCAGCACCTGGGCCGCACGGAGCAGGCGCGCAAGGTCGACGCCGCGGTCGCCTTCGACCTGTCGACGCGCGACCCGCAGGCACCGATCCGCACGTCCGACGTCGGCGACCGCCTCGCCGCCCTCGCCGGCGGCTGAGCGGTCCGTCGCCGGCGGCTGACCGCCGTCGGCGACGGACGCTGCGGACCGTGCTTTACTCGTCGGCGATGAGCACCACCAGCACGATCACCATCGCCTAGCGCGCAGTCCCTCCCGACTGCGCGCAGACCTCCCGTACCCGGGGGGTCTTTTTGTTTTCCGGGACCGTCGACCACCCGACCCGAGGAGCACCTCGTGACCGAGTTCCACGTCTTCGACACCACGCTGCGCGACGGCGCCCAGCGCGAGGGCATCAGCTACTCGGTCGCGGACAAGCTCGCGGTCGCGCGGCTGCTGGACGAGATCGGCGTCGGCTTCATCGAGGGCGGCTGGCCGGGAGCCCTGCCCAAGGACACCGAGTTCTTCTCCCGTGCCCGCACCGAGCTCAAGCTGCGGCACGCCCAGCTCGTCGCCTTCGGCGCGACGCGCAAGGCCGGCATCCGGGTGGAGGACGACGCCCAGGTCCGGGCGCTGCTGGACGCCGAGACGCCGGTCGTCTGCCTGGTCGCCAAGTCCGACGTCCGCCACGTGCACGACGCGCTGCGCACCACCCCGGAGGAGAACCTGGCGATGGTGGCCGACACGGTCGCCTTCCTGGTCGGTCACGGCCGCCGGGTCTTCGTCGACTGCGAGCACTTCTTCGACGGGTACGCCGCCGATCCCGGCTACGGCGTGCAGGTGCTGGAGACGGCGTTCGCGGCCGGCGCGGAGGTCGGCGTCCTGTGCGACACCAACGGCGGCATGCTGCCGATGGGTGTGGGCCGGGTGGTCGCCGACGTCCGGTCGCGCACCAGCGGGCAGCTCGGCATCCACTGCCAGGACGACACGGGCTGCGCGGTCGCCAACACCCTGGCCGCGGTCGAGGCCGGGGTCACGCACGTGCAGGGGACGGCGAACGGCTACGGCGAGCGGGCCGGGAACGCCGACACCTTCGTGCTGATCGCCAACCTGGTCACCAAGATGGGCATCCCCGCGGTGCCCGACGAGTGCCTGCCCGAACTGCAGCGGGTCAGCCACGCCATCGCCGAGCTGGCCAACATCGCGCCCGACGACCACCAGCCCTACGTGGGTGCCTCGGCGTTCGCGCACAAGGCGGGCCTGCACGCCAGCGCCATCAAGGTCAGCCCCGAGCTGTACAACCACCTCGACCCCGCCGTCGTCGGCAACGACATGCGCATCCTGGTCACCGAGATGGCGGGACGGGCCTCGGTCGAGCTGAAGGGGCGCGAGCTCGGCGTCGACCTGACCGGTCAGTCCGACGCGATCGGCCGGGTGGTCGACCAGGTGAAGGTCCTCGAGGCCGACGGATGGTCCTTCGAGGCAGCCGACGCCTCCTTCGAGCTGCTCCTGCGCGCCCAGCTGCCCGACGCCCCGGCCCCGCTGTTCCGGCTGGAGAGCTACAAGACCTCCGTCGAGCACTGGGGCAACGGCGTCGTGGTCAGCGAGGCGACCGTGAAGGTGCACCTGCCCAACCCGGACGGGACGACGGAGCGCGTCATCAGCACCGGCGAGGGCAACGGCCCGGTCAACGCGCTGGACAACGCCCTGCGCCAGGCGCTGGTGGGCCGCCACCCCCAGCTGGCCGAGGTCTCGCTGGCCGACTACAAGGTCCGCATCCTCGGCTGGCGCAGCGGCACCAGCGCCACCACACGGGTGCTGATCGACACGACCGACGGGGTGGGGGAGTGGACGACGGTGGGCGTCCACGACAACGTCGTCGAGGCGTCGTGGCACGCGCTGGTCGACGCGCTCACCTACGCCGTGGTGCGCCGCCCGGCTCAGCCGTAACGGCGGACGAAGTTGGCCAGCACCCGTGAGGGTGCGCCGACCCGGGCCGAGGACACGAGCGAGATCACCTGTTCCATCTCCTCGGGCGGGAAGTAGCCGGCGTGCTGGTAGATCCGCACCCGGGCGACCAGCCCGTCGACGTCGAGCTCCGGGTGGAACTGGGTGGCGTAGACGTTCCGCCGCACGCGGAACATCTGCACCGGGCAGGTCGCCGACGAGGCCAGGAGCACCGCTCCCGGCGGCAGGACCCGGCAGGCCTCCTTGTGCCCCACGAAGGCCTCGAAGGTTCCCGGGAGCCCGGCCAGGAGCGGGTCGTTCCGGCCTTCGTCGCTGAGCGTCACCTCGACCGCGGACACCGGCTCCCCGTAGGTGCGGTCGACGACGCCGCCCTGGTGCGTGCCGAGCGTGCCGATGCCGTAGCAGGCGCCGAGGAAGGGGAGGTCGCGGGCGACCACCTCGTCGAGCAGCGCACCCAGCTCGCGTTCCACCCGCAGCTGCACCGCCGACTTCTCCTCGGCCGGGTCGCTGGAGTTGAAGGGGCTGCCGCCCAGCAGGATCCCGGCGAAGGCACCCGGATCCAGGTCCGGCAGCGGGCCGGTCTCCAGGCGGACGCGGTGCAGCCGTTCCGGGGACAGCCCGCCGAACCGGAGGAACGACGCGTACTCCTGCTCCGCGGCCTCGTCCTCCGAGCGCGTGGACAGGAGCAGGAACGGCCGTCCCGACCGGCTCGGGACGGCGCTCAGCGGGGCTGGATCTCGCCCATCGGGCCCCAGCCGGGGACCTCGGGCGAGTCGACGTAGATGATCTGCGGCTGCGCGGAGACCAGGTCCGGGGCCTTGTCCACGAACTGCTTGAAGGCGTCGGTGCCCACGTGCGCGGCACCGGCGTCGGAGTCGCGGAACCCTTCGATGCACACCCAGGTGTCGGGCTCCTCGACGCTCCTCGACCACTCGAAGAACAGCGAGCCCTCCTCGGCGTTCACCGCGCGGGCGTAGTCGGCGGCCAGGCCGGCCCACTCGTCGGCGCGCTCGGGGCGGACGGGCATCTTCACCACGATGAGGATCACGACGACATTGTCGTCCTCCGGACGACACCGCGTTCACGGGCCCGGTCAGGGCTCCAGCCGGCGCCTCAGCAGGCAGAACTCGTTGCCCTCGGGGTCCTGCAGCACGTGCCAGCCCTCGTCGCCGGTCTGTCCGACGTCCGCCGGGCGGGCACCCAGGGAGAGCAGCCGCTCGAGCTCGGCGTCCTGGTCGCGGTCGGTGGGGTTGACGTCGATGTGCAGGCGCAGCTTCCCGGGCGTCGGATCGGCGACCGGGCCGAAGACCAGGGTGGGCGCCGCGCCGCCGAAGCCGGCCTCGGGCCCGATCTCCACCGAGCCGTCGGCCTCGCGGCCGAGCACGCGGTAGTCCAGGACGGCGGCCCAGAAGGCGGCGAGCGCCTCGGGGTCGCGGCTGTCGACGACGAGCTCGCTGAGCTTGCAGGCCATGGGCGCACGGTAGGCCAGGAGGGGCGCGACTAACCTCGCCGTGTGCGCATCGTCCGTTTCGCCTCCCAGCAGGGCATGTCCTTCGGCGTCCTCGACGGGGACGGCCAGGTCGCCCAGATCGAGGGCCATCCCTTCGGCCAGATCTCCTTCACCGGCACGCGCTTCGCGCAGGCCGACATCCGGCTGCTCTCGCCGATCCTGCCGAGCAAGGTGGTGTGCGTCGGGAAGAACTACGCCGACCACGTGAAGGAGATGAACACCGGCGACGCCCCGAAGGAGCCGCTGCTCTTCCTCAAGCCGTCGACGTCCGTCATCGGTCCCGGTGACGCGATCCGCATCCCGCCGGGCAGCACCAACGTGCACCACGAGGCGGAGCTGGCGGTCGTCATCGGCGCGCGCGGCGCCCGCAACGTCACGCCCGAGCAGGCCCTGTCCAGCGTCTTCGGCTACACGATCGGCAACGACGTCACCGAGCGCGACATGCAGAAGAGCGACGGGCAGTGGACCCGCGCCAAGGGCTTCGACTCCTTTTGCCCGCTCGGCCCGTGGATCGAGACCGACCTGCCGGGCCTCGGCCTGGATGCCTCGGACCTCGAGGTCACCTGCAGCGTCGACGGCGAGCGCCGCCAGCACGGCCGCACCAGCCAGCTGCTGTTCGGCATCCCGACGCTGATCTCCTACATCTCGCGCGTGATGACGCTGCTGCCCGGCGACGTCGTCCTCACCGGCACGCCCTCGGGCGTGGGCCCGATCCGCGCGGGGCAGCAGGTGGAGTGCGCGATCCAGGGCCTGGGCACGCTGACCAACAGCGTGGCCGACGCCGAGGGCATCTCCACCGCGGGCGCGGCCCGATGACGGGCGAGGTCCGCACCCGGTTCTGCCCCTCGCCGACCGGCACGGTGCACGTCGGCCTGATGCGCACGGCGCTGTTCAACTGGGCGCACGCCCGGCACTCGGGCGGCACGTTCGTCTTCCGCATCGAGGACACCGACGCCGCGCGCGACTCCGAGGAGTCCTACCGCCACCTGCTCGACTGCCTGCGCTGGATGGGCCTGGAGTGGGACGAGGGCCCCGAGGTCGGCGGTCCGCACGGCCCGTACCGGCAGTCCGAGCGCTCCGAGATCTACCGCGAGGTGGCGGCCAAGCTGCTCGAGGCCGGCCACGCCTACGAGTCCTTCTCGACGAACGAGGAGGTCGACGCCCGCCGCCGGGCGGCCGGGCAGGACCCCAAGCTCGGGTACGACAACCACGACCGGTTCCTCACCGACGCCCAGAAGGCGGCCTTCCGCGACGAGGGCCGCCAGCCCGTGCTGCGGCTGAAGATGCCGGACGAGGACCTGGTCTGGACCGACCTCGTGCGCGGCGAGATCCGCTTCGCGGCCGGGTCGGTGCCCGACTTCGTGCTGGTGCGCGGCAACGGCGCCCCGCTCTACCCGTTCGTCAACCCGGTCGACGACGCGCTCATGCGCATCACCGACGTGCTCCGCGGCGAGGACCTGCTGCCCTCGACCCCGCGCCAGCTCGCGCTCTACGCCGCACTCACCGACATCGGCGTCGCGCAGGGCACCCCGCGGTTCGGCCACCTGCCCTACGTGACCGGCGAGGGCAGCAAGAAGCTGTCCAAGCGCGATCCGCAGTCCAACCTGGACGTGTACCGCGACCGCGGGTTCCTGCCCGAGGGGTTCGCCAACTACCTGGCCCTGCTCGGGTGGTCGATCGCAGAGGACCGCGACATCTTCTCGATGGAGGAGATGACCGCGGCCTTCGACGTCACCCGGGTGAGCCCGAACCCGGCGCGCTTCGACCTGAAGAAGGCCGAGGCGATCAACGCCACGCACCTGCGCGCCCTCCCGGTCGAGGAGTTCGTCGACCGGGTGACTCCCTACCTGGCCGCCGAGGGGCTGCTCGCCGACCCGCCGACCGCCGAGCAGGACCGCGTGCTGCGGGCGATCGCGCCCCTGGCCCAGGAGCGGATGGTCGTGCTGTCGGAGGCCGTGGGCCTGCTGCGCTTCCTGTTCGTCGACGACGTGGAGATCGAACCCACCGCCGCCGAGAAGCAGCTGGCCGGTGACTCCGCGGTGCAGGTGCTCGACGCCGCCACGACGGCGCTGGGCGAGCTGGCCGACTGGAGCACCCCCGCCATCGAGCAGGCGCTCAAGGACGCGCTGGTCGAGGGCCTGGGCATCAAGCCGCGGCAGGCGTTCGGACCGGTCCGGGTGGCGGTCAGTGGTCGCACCGTCTCCCCACCCCTGTACGAGTCCATGGAGCTGCTCGGCCGGGAGCGCACGCTCGCCCGGCTGGCCGCCGCCCGCGAGGTGGCGACGGCGGGATGAGCGTGCCGGGCGCCGGCGCCGGGCCGGGGGAGTCCTACGCGGGTCCGCCACCGTTCCTGCGCCCCGGACCCGACCAGCCGCCGCCTGCACCGTGGCCCACGGTGCAGGCGATCCCGCCCTGGGCGCCCCCGTGGCCCTCGGGTGGGGCGCCGCAGGTGGCCTGGGCGCCGCCTCCGGGCACACCTCCGCACGACGTGCCCCAGCCGTTCCTGCACGCGATGCGGGCCCGTGACTGGGGGTGGTGGCGGCCGGTGCTCGGACTGCTGCTGCTGGGGGTGGTCTTCGCCGTCGCGGGTGCCGTGGTCGGCGTGGTGGGCATCCTCACCGGCGTCAGCCCGGACCTCACCATGGGCGACCTCGCCGACCCCGGCGTCCTCCTGGTCACCAACCTGACCCTGATCGTCGGCATCCCCGTCGTCTGGCTGGCGTGGGTCGTGGCGCACGGCATGAGCCCGGGCTGGTCCTCCTCGGTGCTGGCGCGGCTGCGCTGGCGGTTGCTCCCGCGATTCAGCGTCCTCGCGCTGCTGTCGCTGGGCGTGGCCATCGGCCTGGCGGTCCTCCTCGACGTCGTGGCGGGCGACGGCGACATCGAGGGGCCGGTGGAGGACTGGGGCTGGCTGCTGGCGGTCGTCCTGCTCACCACGCCGCTGCAGTCGGCGGCCGAGGAGTACCTCTTCCGCGGCTACCTCAGCCAGGCGATCGCCGGGTGGATCCGCACCCCGGCAGTGGGTGCGGTGGTGGCGGCCGTGGTCACCGGAGCCCTGTTCTCGCTGGCGCACCTCCCGCCCGACCCGGTGACCTTCCTGGACCGCTTCGCCTTCGCCCTCGCCGCCTCGGCGGTCGTGTGGCTGACCGGTGGGCTGGAGGCCGCGATCGTGCTGCACGCGGTGAACAACGTCGTCGTGTTCGTGCTCGCCGCGCTGCTGGGCGGAGGCGTGGCCGACCAGTCCCTCCCGGAGGGGGCGAGCCCGCTGCCGCTGCTCCTCGGCCTGGCCGGCACCGCGGCCTACGTGGCGCTGGTCGCCCGACGGCGGCGCCGGGCACGGCCGGAGACCCGGACGGCGGCCCAGGACCTGCGGGGCCCGTTCCTGCCGGAGCCGGTGCCGGCGGCCTGACCCGCCGAGCGGGGGGTGGTGCGACCGGCCCGGACGGCGTCAGGTACAGTTCTCTCCGGCGCCGCGAGGTGCTCACCCATGGGGTATGGGGTAATTGGCAGCCCGACGGTTTCTGGTTCCGTTAGTCTAGGTTCGAGTCCTGGTACCCCAGCGAGGAAGCCTGGTTCCTCTTGCACCACCAGCACGGCCCCGTCGTCTAGCGGCCCAGGACGCCGCCCTCTCACGGCGGTAGCGAGGGTTCGAATCCCTTCGGGGCTACGCGATCGAGAGCCCCCGACCACCCGGTCGGGGGCTCTCGCCTTTCCCGGCCGCCCGGCCCCCGTGCGGGGGCCCTGGGGCGGCATGGCAGAATGGTGGCTGTCCGGCCCCGTCGTCTAGCGGCCCAGGACGCCGCCCTCTCACGGCGGTAGCGAGGGTTCGAATCCCTTCGGGGCTACGCGATCGAGAGCCCCCGACCACCCGGTCGGGGGCTCTCGCCGTCTCCGGTGGCCCATGATCACCAGCCGGGTTAGCGTCGACCTGCCGCCCCGCACGATGGGGCCGGCGGGAAGGGCGGTCGGCGACGTGATCCGGACGACCCGTCGGCTGGCCGACGGGCGCGAGATCGTCTACTACGACGCCGACGGCTCCCGGGCTCGTCACGACGCCGTGGACACCCGCGACCTCCCACCGGTCAGCACCCACTCCCGGCTGCGCTGGGACGCGTTGCTCGGGGAGTGGGTCGCCTACGCCTCCCATCGGCAGTCACGGACCTTCCTGCCACCGGCCGACCAGTGCCCGCTGTGCCCCACCCGCCCGGGGCGGCCGCCCACCGAGGTGCCCGACGCCGAGTACCAGATCGTCGTCTTCGAGAACCGGTTCCCGTCGCTGGCCACGGGCGTCGACCCCGATGTGCCGCCGGCGGCGCCCGGCTCCCCGCACGCGGAGCAGCGGCCGGGTTTCGGCCGCTGCGAGGTCGTCGTCTTCACCAGTGACCACGATCGCGCGCCGGCCGATCTCGACCCCGCGCGGTTGCGGCTGCTGGTCGATGTCTGGGCCGACCGCACCGAGGCCCTGTCGGCGATCGAGGGCATCGAGTACGTCTTCCCCTTCGAGAACCACGGCGAGGAGATCGGGGTGACCCTCTCCCACCCGCACGGGCAGGTCTACGCGTACTCCTTCCTCCCGGCCCGTGCGCAGCGGCTGCTGGCCTCCGTCGAGCGGCACCGGGCGCAGACCGGCGGGGACCTGTTCGCGGAGGTCGTCGCCGCGGAGCGCAGCGGCCCGAGGGTGGTCGCCGCCAACGAGCACTGGACGGCCTTCGTGCCCGCTGCTGCGCGCTGGCCGTACGAGCTCCAGCTCGTCCCGCACCGGCGGGTGCCCGACCTGCCGGGTCTCGACGCCGAGGAGCGGGATGCCCTGGCGGAGCTGTTCGGCGATGCCCTCGGCCGGTTCGCGCACCGCTTCGACGAGCCGATGAACTACATCGCCGCCTGGAACCAGGCGCCGGTGCGCCGCGGGCGGGAGGACTGGTGGCTGCACCTGCAGCTGTTCAGCTTCCGGCGAGCCCCCGGCAAGCTGAAGTACCTCGCCGGCTCGGAGTCCGGCATGGGCGCATTCATCAGCGACACCGATCCCGAGGACGTCGCGGAGCAGCTGCGGGCCGTCACGTGGTGACCACCGACGCCGAGCTGGAGGCATCGGCACGGGCGGCCTTCGCGGCCGCCTTCGACGGGGAGCCCGAGGGTGTCTGGGCCGCGCCCGGCCGGGTCAACGTGATCGGGGAGCACACCGACTACAACGAGGGCTTCGTCCTGCCGGTGGCCCTGGGGCAGACCACCCGGGCGGCGGTGGCCCGCCGGACCGACGGGCGGGTCGCCCTGGCCTCCGTCCAGCACCCCGGGCAGCGGGTGGAGCTCGACCTGGCCGACCTGTCGCCCGGGACGCCCGACGGCTGGGCCGGCTACCCCGCGGGCGTCGTCGCCGAGCTGCGCGAGCGCGTGCCCGGTGGCGTGAGCGTGCTCGTCGACGGCGACGTACCCGCCGGGATGGGCCTGTCGTCGTCGGCGGCACTGTCGTGCTCGGTGGCCCTGGCCCTGCGCGACCTCGCGGCACCCCAGCTGACGACCGCGGACCTGGTCGACGTCGCCCGGGCCGCCGAGAACGACTTCGTCGGCGCCCCCACCGGGATCCTCGACCAGTCCGCCT
This sequence comes from Blastococcus sp. TF02-8, assembly GCF_003319175.1. Lineage (GTDB taxonomy): Bacteria > Actinomycetota > Actinomycetes > Mycobacteriales > Geodermatophilaceae > Blastococcus. The sequence goes on from NZ_QOHK01000003.1 coordinate 326,073, forward strand.
CCCTGCTGTGCACCGCGGGGCACGCCCTGTTCCTCGACACCCGCGACCGCAGCAGCGAGCAGGTACCGCTGGACCTGGCGGCCGCCGGGCTGGTCCTCCTCGTGGTCGACACCGGCACGACGCACAGCCACGCCACCGGTGGCTACGGCGACCGGCGGCGGGAGTGCGAACGGGCCGCGGAGCGGCTGGACGTGCCGGCGCTGCGCGACGTGCCCGACGTGGCCGCGCTCGCCCCGCTGGACGACGGCACCGGCGAGGGCTCGGTGCTGCTGCGCCGAGCCCGCCACGTGGTCACCGAGGACGCCCGCGTGCTGGAGGTCGTCCGGCTGCTGCGGGACACCGGGGACCCCCGGGCGGTGGGGCCGGTGCTGACCGCCGGCCACGCCTCGCTGCGCGACGACTTCCAGATCTCCACGGTCGAGCTGGACACCTGCGTCGCGGCCGCGCTGGAGGCCGGAGCCGAGGGAGCCCGCATGGTGGGCGGCGGGTTCGGCGGGAGCGCGATCGTGCTGGTCGAGGACGCGTCCGTCGATCGGGTGACCGAGGTGATCACGCGTCGATTCCGGGAAGAGGGGTACAGCGCGCCCCGGACCTCCCTCGCCGTGCCGTCACCGGGGGCCCGTCGGCTCAGCTGAACCATCCACCCCGAGATTCCGGAGGCACGCGTGGGCGATCTGCGCCTCGACGCCAACTGGGTCGACTACCTCCTGGTCGTCGTCTACTTCGCCGTCGTCCTGCTGATCGGCGCCGCGGCCCGGCGCCGGGTCTCCGACAGCCTGGACTTCTTCCTGTCCGGCCGGTCGCTGCCGGCCTGGGTCACCGGTCTGGCGTTCATCTCGGCCAACCTCGGCGCGGTCGAGATCATCGGCATGTCGGCCAACGGCGCCCAGTACGGCATGCCGACGATGCACTACTTCTGGGTCGGCGCCGTTCCCGCGATGCTCTTCCTCGGCGTCGTGATGATGCCGTTCTACTACGGGTCGAAGGTCCGGAGCGTCCCCGAGTTCATGCGCCGCCGGTTCGGCACCGGCGCGCACCTGGTGAACGCGGTCAGCTTCGCCGTCGCGCAGGTGCTGATCGCCGGGATCAACCTGTTCCTGCTGGCCAGCATCGTCGAGGCGCTGCTCGGCTGGCCGCTGTGGCTCTCGCTGATCGTGGCCGCTGCCGTCGTCCTCAGCTACATCACGCTCGGTGGGCTCTCGGCAGCGATCTACAACGAGGTCCTGCAGTTCTTCGTCATCGTCGCCGCCCTCACCCCGCTCACGCTCATCGGCCTGCACCGGGTCGGGGGCGTCGGCGGGCTCATCGACAAGGTGCGCGAGTCCGGCAACGGCGAGCAGCTGACCTCGTGGCCCGGCACCGAGCTCTCCACGTTCGACAGCCCGGTGTGGTCGGTGATCGGCATCGTGTTCGGCCTGGGCTTCGTGCTGTCGTTCGGCTACTGGACGACGAACTTCGTCGAGGTGCAGCGGGCGATGGCGACCAAGTCGATGTCGGCGGCCCGCGCCACCCCGATCATCGGGTCCTTCCCGAAGATGTTCGTCCCGTTCGTGGTCGTGGTCCCGGGCATCATCGCCGGCGTCCTGGTGCCGGAGATCTCCAAGCTCAAGCAGGGCCAGGAGAGCGGGCTGGACTACAACGACTCGATGCTGGGCCTCATCCGCGACGTGCTGCCCAACGGCCTGCTCGGCGTGGCCATCGCCGGTCTGCTCGCCGCGTTCATGGCCGGCATGGCGGCCAACATCTCCGCCTTCAACACGGTCTTCAGCTACGACCTGTGGCAGCAGTACGTGAAGAAGGACCGGCCCGACGGCTACTACCTCGCCGTCGGGCGGTGGGCTACGGTCGGCGCGACCGTCGTCGCCATCGGGACGGCGCTGATCGCGTCGGGCTACAGCAACCTGATGGACTACCTGCAGACCCTGTTCGGCTTCTTCAACGCGCCGCTGTTCGCCACGTTCATCCTGGGCATGTTCTGGAAGCGGATGACGGCGACCGCCGGCTGGACCGGTCTGGTCTCGGGCACCCTCGCCGCCGTCGTCGTCGCGGTGCTCAGCGAGGACGCGCTCGGTGCGGCCTCCACCGGTGCGCTCCCGCTCAGCGGGCAGGGTGCGAGCTTCGTGGCCGCCAGCGCGGCGTTCGTCGTCGACATCCTGGTGAGCGTCGCGGTGACGACGGTGACCCGGCCGAAGCCCGTGCACGAGCTGGCCGGGCTGGTCTACAGCGAGACCCCCCGGGAGCAGCGCACCGACCCGGACGCGCACCGGCTGCCCTGGTACCAGTCACCGACCAAGCTCGCCGGCATCTCGCTGGTCATGGTCGTCGTCCTGAACGTGATCTTCCGATGAGCCAGGAGCCCTCGATGAGCACGCCCGCACGGCAGCCCTCCGGTCGGCAGCACGCGGCCGGCGCGTTCGACGTCCGCAACGTCATCGCCGGCCTGATCGGCTTCTACGGGGTCGTGCTGGTGCTCGTCGGCCTGTTCGGCGAGAGCGCCGCCGACCGGGAGAAGACCGGCGACGTGCACGCCAACCTCTGGTCGGGCCTGGTGATGGTCGTCGTCGCCCTGGCCTTCTTCCTCTGGACGCGGCTGCGGCCGATCGTCGTGGAGCCCACCCACGAGCCGGGCGAGGGCACCGACGACGGCTCGGCCTAGGAGCGGCGCTCAGGGCAGTACGGTCACCGGCACCCGCTGCACGAGGTTGTTGGCCATGCCCTGCCGGTTCCACTCCTGCTCGACCGGCTGGCCGCCCAGCTCGTCGGTGGCCCGCACGAGCAGCTCGCAGGCGCCCGTCGTCGCCGTCCAGTCGTAGGTCCACGCACGCCAGGCGTACGGGTGCGCCGGGTCGGCCGGGGCCAGGTCCGCCTGCGCCCAGGAAAGGCCGCCGTCGGTGCTGACCTCGACCCCCGTGAGAGCTGCGCGCCCGGACCACGCGCGTCCGGTCAGGGACACCGGTCCGGGACGGAGGAACCGCTCGCGGGTCATGAAGTCCGGCCAGCCGGGCGGGGCCATCAGCGCACGCGGGCGGATCCGGGTGACCGGCTCGCCCGGGTCGTCGGCGTCGACCTTCAGCCGGTAGGCGGTCGCGTTCTGGTAGCCGGTGAAGCGCTCGGTCAGGACCTCGATGCGGGAGAGCCACTTGACGTGCGCCATCCCGTACCAGCCGGGGACGACGAGCCGTAGCGGCGCACCGTGCTGCGGGAGCAGCGGCATCCCGTTCATGCCCCAGACCAGCAGGACCTCCGGGCGGAGGGCCTCGGGCACCGGCAGACCGCGGGCGTAGTCCTGCTCGACCCCCCGTTCGACGCCGTGGTCGGCCCCGGTGAAGGCGACGTCGACGGCGTCGGGGGAGAGGCCGGCCTCGGTGAGCAGGGGGGCCAGCGGCGTGCCGGTCCACTCCGCGGTGCCGACCGCCTCCAGCAGCCAGGGCTGGCTCACCGGGCGGGGCTCGAAGCGGGCCCGCCCGTTGCCGGCGCACTCGAGGAGGACCCGGGAGGTGACGGCCGGGCGGCGCATCAGGTCGGCCAGGGAGAGGGTGGTCGGCCGGTCGACGGCGCCGCCGATCTCCAGCTGCCAGGAGTGGGCATCGGTGGCCGGGATGTCGAAGTGGGTCAGCACGTAGTGGAGCCCGGGCGGGGTGACGTCGTAGCGCAGCGCCTCCAGCGGCAGGCCGTGGTTGCGGGTCGCCAGGGCCAGCTCGTCCAGCCCGATGCCCTCACCGGGGTCGGCGACGCGGGCCCGGCTGTTCGAGGTCTGCGCGATGGTCACGAGGTGCAGTCTGACCTGTCAGCGGGCGGCGCGGGAGATGGCGGCCGCGGCGTCGAGGACGGCACCGACGACCTCCGCGCCCGGCCGCCGGCCCAGTCGCTCGACCGGCCCGGAGATGGAGACGGCCCCGAGGACCGCTCCGGTCTGGTCCCGCACCGGGGCGGACAGGGAGGCCACGCCGGCCTCGCGCTCGGCCACGCTGTGCGCCCACCCGCGGCGGCGGACGTCGAGCAGGGTCCGGGCGGTGAAGCTCGCCGAGGGCAGCAGCCGGGTCACCTCGTCGGCCGGCATGAACGCCAGCAGCGCGTGTGCCGCCGAGCCCGCCGTCATGGGCAGCCGGGCGCCGACGGGGACGGTGTCGCGCAGGCCGCTGGTGCGCTCGGCGGCCGCGACGCAGACGCGGGTGGCGCCGTCGCGCACGTAGAACTGGGCGCTCTCACCGGTCGCGTCCCGCAGGGTCACCAGGTGCCGGCCGGCGATCTCGCCGATGTCGGCGGTGCCGCGGCCGAGCTCGGCGAGTGCGGGCCCGGGGGCCCAGCTGCCCCCGTCGGTGCGCCGGACGAGGCGGTGGCCCTCCAGCGCGACGGCCAGCCGGTGGGCCGTGGCACGTGGCAGACCGGTGCGCGTGACGAGCTCGGCGAGGGTCGCCGGCTCCTGCGCCACGGCATGGAGGATCGACACCGCTTTGTCCAGAACCGCGACCGGGTTAGGCTGTCCCACACAGCAATACTTGCATCCCATCCTGTGAGATCGCTACCCCGATCCCCGGACGGATGACCCGGCGAGAGGACGAACCGTGCCGAAGACCCTGGCAGAGAAGGTCTACGAGGCCCACGTGGTGCGCAGCACCGCGGGCGAGCCCGACCTGCTCTACATCGACCTGCACCTGGTGCACGAGGTGACCAGCCCGCAGGCCTTCGACGGTCTCCGGGCGGCCGGCCGCACGGTTCGCCACCCGGAGCTCACCATGGCGACCGAGGACCACAACGTCCCGACACTGGACATCCTCAAGCCCATCGCCGACCCGATCAGCCGCGCCCAGGTCGACGCGCTGCGGAGGAACGCGAAGGAGTTCGGCATCCGGCTGGCGCCGATGGGCGACCGCGACCAGGGCATCGTGCACGTGATCGGCCCGCAGCTGGGCCTCACCCAGCCCGGCATGACGATCGTCTGCGGTGACAGCCACACCTCCACCCACGGCGCCTTCGGCGCGCTGGCCTTCGGCATCGGCACCAGCGAGGTCGAGCACGTGCTGGCCACCCAGACGTTGCCGCAGTACAAGCCGAAGCAGATGTCGGTCACCGTCGACGGCGAGCTGGCCCCCGGGGTGTCCGCGAAGGACATCATCCTGGCCGTCATCGCCCAGATCGGCACCAACGGCGCCGCCGGGCACGTCATCGAGTACCGGGGCAGCGCGATCGAGGCGCTGTCCATGGAGGCGCGCATGACGATCTGCAACATGTCGATCGAGGCCGGCGCCAAGGCCGGGCTCATCGCGCCGGACCGGACGACCTTCGACTTCCTCCAGGGCCGCCCGCACGCGCCGCAGGGCGCGGACTGGGACGCCGCCGTCGAGTACTGGTCGACGCTGCGCACCGACGAGGGGGCGGTCTTCGACGCGGAGGTCGTGCTCGACGCCTCGACGCTGACCCCGTTCGTCACCTGGGGCACCAACCCCGGGCAGGGCCTGCCGATCGACGGCGTCGTGCCCGACCCGGCCGACTTCGCCGACGAGGGCGAGCGGCGGGCCGCCGAGCAGGCGCTGGCCTACATGGGGCTGACCGCCGGCACCCCGCTGCGCGAGATCGAGGTCGACACCGTCTTCCTCGGTTCCTGCACCAACGGGCGCATCGAGGACCTGCGGGTCGCCGCGGACCTCCTGCGCGGCAGGAAGATCGACCCGAGCACCCGGATGCTCGTCGTCCCCGGCTCGGTGGGCGTCAAGGCGCAGGCCGAGGCGGAGGGGCTGGACAAGGTCTTCCTCGAGGCCGGCGCCGAGTGGCGCGGCGCGGGCTGCTCCATGTGCCTGGGCATGAACCCGGACCAGCTCAAGCCGGGCGAGCGGTCGGCCTCCACCAGCAACCGCAACTTCCAGGGCCGGCAGGGCAAGGGCGGGCGCACCCACCTGGTGTCGCCGTCGGTGGCGGCCGCCACCGCGCTCACCGGCAAGCTGACCGCCCCTGCCGATCTGATCGGAGCCTGACCGCCATGGACGCCTTCACCACGCACACCGGCACCGCCGCGCCCCTGCGCCGTAGCGCCGTCGACACCGACCAGATCATCCCCGCGGAGTACCTGAAGCGGATCACCCGCACCGGGTTCGAGGACGGCCTGTTCATCGCCTGGCGCACCAACGAGCCCGACTTCGTGCTCAACCAGCCGCAGTACGCCGACGCCTCGATCCTCGTGGCCGGCCCCGACTTCGGCACCGGCTCCTCGCGCGAGCACGCCAACTGGGCGCTGCTCGACGGCGGGTTCCGCGTCGTCATCAGCTCGCGGTTCGCCGACATCTTCCGCAACAACTCGACCAAGTCGGGGCTGCTCACCGTCGTCCTCCCGCAGGCCGAGGTGGAGAAGCTCTGGACCGCGATCGAGGCCGACCCGACGACGCCGGTGACCGTCGACCTGCAGGCGAAGGCGGTCTCCTACGGGGACACGGTCGTGCCGTTCGAGATCGACGACTACGTGCGCTGGCGGCTGCTCGAGGGGCTGGACGACGTGGGGCTCACCGAGCGGCACCTCGACGACATCGAGGCCTACGAGGCGAAGCGGCCCTCGTGGCTGCCCACGGCGCTGCCCGCCCGGTGAGTCACGGGGCGTCCGGGTCCGGGCCGAGGTCGCGGTAGTAGTCGGCCGACAGCCCGCCCGGGCGCCCGCCGAGCACCCATACGCTGCCCTTGGCCGCGGGCGGGTGCAGACCGGGGACGCCGTGGCCGTGCACGCCGAGCGCGGCGAGCACGGTCGGGATGGTGCCGCCCTGGCTGCAGACGACGGTGACGCCCGGGCCCTCCAGCAGCCGCAGGGTCGTCTCCAGCGCGCGGTGGGGATCGCCGCCGAACTCCGGCTCGCCGAACTCGACCAGCTCCTCGACGTCCAGCCCCAGGTGCTCGGCGAGCGGGGTGACCGTCTGCCGGCACCGCAGCGGGGTGGCGGTCGCCACCGTCGTGGGTCCGAACAGCGGGAGCACCCGGGCGAGCTGCCGGGACTGCTCCTCCCCGGCGGGGGTGAGCGGGCGGACGTCGTCGGGACCGCTCCAGGCGTCGCTGCTCCCGGCCTTGCCGTGCCGGACCAGGACCAGCGACGGCTCCCGCGGCAGATCGGTGCGCGCCAGGTCGGCCAGCACCTGGCGGTCGGCGTCGTGCGTGCACAGCGCTGCCGCGTCGCCGGGGGACAGCCAGCGCAGCTCGTCGACCTCCTCGTTGGGTGCGAACTCGCCGCCGGTGACCCGCATCAGCCAGTAGTCGACCCGCTTGTCGCCCTCGGGCACCCGGTACCGGCTGGTCACGCTGCGGCGCCCGGCGACCGCGGTCAGCCCCGTCTCCTCGGCGACCTCGCGGACCGCCGCGGTCAGCGAGTGCTCTCCCGGGTCGAGCTTGCCCTTGGGTAGCGACCAGTCGTCGTAGCGCGGGCGGTGCACGACCGCGGTCTCGATGCCGCCGTCGCCGGTCGGCCGCCACACCGCACCGCCCGCGGCGACGACGGTGCGCGCCTCAGCTCGTGAGCTCATGGATCCGGTGCAGCAGCTCGGCCTGGTAGTCGCGGCCCTCGAGTCGTTCCCAGCACCCGTCGCTGCGCAGCTCCCAGCAGCGGACACCGGGGGCGAGGGCCGGCTCGAGGGTCTCCTGCAGCTGGGTGCGGGCCGCCTCGTCGCACACCCGCAGCAGCACCTCCACCCGCCGGTCGAGGTTGCGGTGCATCAGGTCGGCGCTGCCGATCCACCACTCGGCCTCCCCGCCGTTGAGGAACGACATGACCCGGGAGTGCTCGAGGAACCGGCCGACGATCGAGCGCACGCGGATGGTCTCCGACAGGCCGGGGACCCCGGGGCGCAGCGCGCAGATGCCGCGCACGAACAGGTCCACCGGGACGCCGGCCTGCGATGCCTCGTAGAGGGCGTCGATGATCTTCTCGTCGACCAGCGAGTTCACCTTGATCCGGATGCCGGCCGGTCGTCCCTCGGCGGCGTGCCGGGCCTCGCGGCGGATCCTGTCGACCAGGCCCGTGCGGATGCCGTGCGGGGCCACCATCAGCGTCCGGTAGTTGGTCTGCCGCGAGTAGCCGGTGAGCGTGTTGAACAGGTCGGTGAGGTCGGCACCGACCCGAGGGTCGGCGGTCAGGATGCCGACGTCCTCGTAGATGCGCGCCGTCTTCGGGTTGTAGTTGCCCGTGCCGATGTGGCAGTAGCGGCGGATCACCCCCTGCTCCCGTCGGACCACCAGTGCGGTCTTGCAGTGGGTCTTGAGCCCGACCAGCCCGTAGACGACGTGGCAGCCGGCGCGCTCCAGCGAGCGGGCCCAGCTGATGTTGGCCTCCTCGTCGAAGCGGGCCTTGATCTCCACGAGGACGACGACCTGCTTGCCGGCCTCGGCCGCCTCGATGAGCGCGTTGACGATGGGTGAGTCGCCCGAGGTCCGGTACAGCGTCTGCTTGATCGCCAGCACGTTCGGGTCGGCGGCCGCCTGCTCGATGAAGCGCTGCACGCTCGTGGCGAACGAGTGGTACGGGTGGTGGACCAGCACGTCGCCCTCGCGCAGGGTGGCGAAGACGCTCTTCGGGGTCTCGCCCTCGCTCAGCCGCGGATGGGTGGCGGGCACGAAGGGGTCGTCCTTGAGCTCCGGGCGGTCGAGGTCGTACAGCGCCCAGAGGGAGGCCAGGTCGAGCAGCCCGGGCACGTGCACGACGTCGTCGGGAGAGACCTCGAGCTCGGACACCAGGACCTCGAGGATCCGCGGATCCATGGGATCGGCCACCTCGAGGCGCACCGCGGGCCCGAACCGGCGGCGCGCCAGCTCCCGTTCGAGGGCCTGCAGCAGGTCCTCGTCGCGGTCCTCCTCCACCTCGAGGTCCGCGTTGCGGGTGACCCGGAACAGGTGGTGGTCGATGACCTCCAGGCCCGGGAACAGCTGCGGGAGGTGCGCGGCGATCAGGTCCTCCAGCGGCAGGAAGGTGGCCGTGTCGTCGGTCCTCCCCACCTGCACGAAGCGGGGCACGTTGTTGGGCACCTTGAGCCGCGCGAAGCGGGGTGCCCCCGTCTCGGGGTCGCGCACCGACACGGCCAGGTTCAGCGACAACCCGCTGATGTAGGGGAACGGGTGCGCCGGGTCGACGGCCAGCGGCGTGAGCACCGGGAACACCTGGTCGCGGAAGTACTCGCGCAGCCGCACGGTCGCGTCGTCCTCCAGCTCGTCCCACCGGACGATCCGGATGCCCGCGTCCGCCAGCCGCGGGAGGACGTCCTCGTTGAAGACGTCGGAGTGCCGCTGGACCAGCTCCTGGGTGCGCGCGGTGACCCGCTCCAGCTGCTCGCGGATCGTCAGCCCGTCGGGCGAGCGGACGGTGAGCCCGGTGCTCTGCCGGCGCTTCAGCCCGGCGATGCGCACCATGAAGAACTCGTCGAGGTTGCTGGCGAAGATCGCCAGGTACTTCACCCGCTCGAGCAGGGGCAGCGCGTCGTCCTCGGCCAGCTCCAGCACGCGGGAGTTGAAGTCCAGCCAGGACAGCTCCCGGTTCAGGTAGCGGTCGGTCCGGGGCACGCTCTCGGAGGCCACCCGGTCATCGTGCCGCACCCAGGTGAACGGCGAGCGTCGACCAGACGCGCAGGAGCTCCGTCGTCCGCGGGCCGGGACCCAGGGCGAGGGCGGCGCGGAGGTCCTCGGCGGTGTCGACGTCGCGCAGCAACCCGGGCCAGTCGCCGTGCAGCGGCACGGCGCCGTCGGCCCGGTGTGCCGCGGCCGAGCCGTTCCCGAAGCGGGGCCGCAGCGGCGTGCCGACGGCGGTCAGCAGCGTCGTGCCGGTGCCCTGCGCGTCGGCCACGAAGCAGCGGGGCGCCGTCGACGCGGCAGCCAGCGCCGCCTCCAGCTCGGCCGGCCGCAGGGCGGGCAGGTCGGAGGAGAGCGCGGCCACGGCCTCGCCGGCACCGCGCGCGCCGTGCTCGAGAGCGGGGTTGAGGCCGCGGTCGGGCTCGTCAGGCACCGTCCGCGCACCGAGGCCGCGCACCAGGTCGGCGGCGGCGGGCTCGTCGGTGACGACGACGACCGAACCGACCGCGGGGCAGGCGAGGGCGGCCGCCACCGTGTCGGCCAGCAGCGCCAGGACCAGGGCGGTGTGGTCCCCGCCGGGCAGGGCGGTGAGCGGCTGCAGCCGGGTCTTGGCCACGGCGAGCCGCTTCGCCGGAACCACGACCGACCAGCTGTCCACGGCCACAATGTGAGCACACCCGCACCGCTCCCGGGGACCGGCAGGACCCCCGGTGGCCCACGGGCGGACGAGCAGGTCGATCATGGTCTGGCTCACAGGAGAGGGAGGCGGGGCCGGTGGCGGTGGAGAGATGGCGCAGCCGGGGGCACATCCCCTTCCCGCTGTGGCTGTGCATCGTGGTCGTCTACCCGGTGGCCTCGCTGCTGTTCCGGCTCCGCTACCGCGGTGCCGAGCGCATCCCCGCGACCGGTCCGGTGCTCCTCGTGGCCAACCACGTCTCGGTGCTCGACCCGCTGGCCTGCGCGCGACTGGTGTTCGACGCGGGTCGGATCCCGCACTTCCTGGCCAAGGAAGCGGTGTTCAAGGGGCTGGCCGGCACGATCCTGCGGGCCGCCGGGCAGATCCCCGTGGCCCGGTTCTCCACCGCCGCCCGCGGGGCGCTCGCTGCCGCCGAGGCCGATCTGCGGGCGGGCAACGTGATCGTGGTGTACCCCGAGGGCTCGGTGACCCGTGACCCCGACTGGTGGCCCATGCAGGCGCGCACCGGCGCGGCCCACCTCGCGCTCACCACCGACGCACTCGTCCTGCCGGTCGCGCAGTGGGGGCCGCAGCGGGTGCACGACTACCACACCAAGAAGCTCCACCTGCGCTTCCGGACCCCGGCGGACTACGTCGTCGGCGAGCCGGTCGACCTGACCGCCCTGCGGGCCGAGGTCCGCGCGGGCCGCCCCATCGACGCACCACTGCTCCGGGAGACGACCGAGTTGCTGATGTCCCGGGTCCGTTCCCAGCTGGCCGAGCTCCGGGGCGAGCCCGCGCCCCTCGTCGTGCACCCCGCCCCGCGCCGCGAGACCCGGGGCGCCGACGGGAGCGCGGCGTGACGCGGGCCGCCGTCCTCGGCGCCGGTTCCTGGGGGACGACGTTCGCCAAGGTGCTGGCCGACGCCGGCTGCGACGTCGTGCTGCACGCCCGGCGACCCGAGCTGGCGAAGGCCATCACCGACGAGGCCGAGAACGCCGACTACCTGCCCGGGGTGCGGCTGCCCGAGCGGCTGCGGGCCACCTCGGACCCGGCCGAGGCACTGCTGGACGCCGACGTCGTGGTGCTGGCCGTGCCCTCGCAGTCCCTGCGCGACAACCTCACCGCCTGGCGGGACCTGCTGCCGCCGGACGCCACGTTGCTGTCGCTGATGAAGGGCATCGAGCTCGGCACCACCAAGCGGATGAGCGAGGTGATCCAGGAGATCACCGGAGCCGGGCCCGAGCGGGTGGCGGCGCTGTCGGGGCCGAACCTCGCCCGGGAGATCGCCGAGGAGCAGCCGGCGGCCACGGTGATCGCCTGTCCCGACGCCGACCGCGCCGCCCAGCTGCAGGCGGCCTGCCACACCTCGTACTTCCGGCCCTACACGAACCCGGACCTCGTCGGCTGCGAGCTGGGGGGCGCGGTCAAGAACGTGATCGCGCTGTCCTGCGGGATCGCCGAGGGGCTCGGGTTCGGCGACAACACCCGCGCCTCGCTGATCACCCGCGGCCTGGCCGAGACCGCCCGCCTGGGCATCGCGCTGGGGGCGGAGCTGACCACCTTCGCCGGGCTCGCCGGCCTCGGCGACCTCGTCGCCACCTGCAGCTCGCCGCTCTCCCGGAACCGCACCTTCGGCGAGAAGCTCGGCCGCGGCATGACGGTGGAGGAGGTGCAGCAGAGCACCCGGCAGACCGCCGAGGGCGTGAAGAGCTGCCGATCGGTGCTGGACCTGGCGCGGGCGCAGGGTGTCGACGTGCCCATCACCGAGGCCGTCGTCCGGGTCTGCCACGAGGGGGAGACGCCGGCCAAGGTGGTCCGGGAGATGATGTCGCGGGAGGCCAAGCCGGAGTGACCGGCCGGCCCCGGACGGACGGAGCACGGTGGACGGCGAGCTGAGCGGTTACGGGGACGGCACCCGGTCGGTCCGGGCGGGCGAGGACCCCTCGGTCCCCGGGGCGCCGCTGCGTCCCTCGCCGGTCTTCGCCGCCCCCTTCCACCTCGGCGACCAGCCGCCCCGCACCAACGGCGCGGACGCCTACGCCCGCACCGAGCAGCCGACGCTGCGCGTGTTCGAGGACGCGGTGGGCGAGCTCGACGGCGGGCGCGCGCTCTCCTTCGCCACCGGCATGGCCGCGCTGACCGCCGCGGTGCTTGCCTGCGCCCGCAGCGGGGACCGCGTGGTCCTCCCGTCGGACGGCTACTACGCCACCCGCATGCTCGCCGCCGAGGAGCTCGCGCGGTTCGGGGTCGACGCGCAGTACGTGCCGACGCCGGACATCGAGCGGGTCGCCTCCTCCGGTGGCCTGGCCGGTGCCTCGTTGGTGCTCCTGGAGACGCCGAGCAACCCGCAGCTCGACGTCTGCGACATCGCCCTCGTGGCCGAGGCCGCGCACGCGGCCGGTGCGCTCGTCGCCGTCGACAACACGACCGCGACCCCGCTGGGACAGCGCCCGCTGGCGCTGGGCGCGGACATGACCGTCGGCAGCGACACGAAGGCGCTGACCGGGCACAGCGACCTGCTGCTCGGGCACGTCAGCGTCACCGACGACCAGCTGTACGCGCGGCTCAAGGGCTTCCGGGACCGCACCGGAGCAACGCCGGGCCCGTTCGAGGCCTGGCTCGGGCACCGGTCGATGAGCACCCTGGACCTGCGGCTGGCGCGTCAGGCCGCCAACGCCGCCGCGGTGGTCGAGCTGCTCGACGGGCACCCGGCGGTGACGAACCTGCGGTGGCCGTGGCGGCCGGAGGACCCGTCGTTCGCCCGGGCGGCGCGGCAGATGCTGCGCCCGAACGGGGTGGTGTCCCTGGAGCTCGCCGACGAGGCGGCGGTCGCCCGCCTGCTGGGCGCCACCCGGCTGTGGGCCGCCGCGACCAGCTTCGGCGGCGTGCACAGCACGATCGACCGGCGCGCGCAGTGGGGCGGCGACGACGTCCCGGCCGGGTTCGTCCGCCTGTCCTGCGGGATCGAGGACACCGCCGACCTGGTGGCCGACCTACGCAGCGGGCTGGACGCGCTCGGCTGAGGCCCTCCGGCTGCCGACGACGGTGAGCCAGATGCTGACGCCGAAGTAGTAGACGAGGTAGGCCAGGCTCAGCGCTACGACCAGCGGCTGCGGGTCGGGGTACTGGACCAGCAGGACCGCGTAGGTGACCAGCCAGACGGCGGCCAGCCCCAGGTTGAGGCTGCGCAGCAGCTTGGTGCGCGAGGGGTAGACGTACTTGACCGGGACGAACACCAGCACGGTCAGGACGGCCAGCGCGATGCCCACCCCGGTCGTGCCGACGTCCAGCACGATCGCGTAGAAGGCGACGACGTTCCAGTAGCTCGGGAAGCCGAGGAAGTAGTGGTCGTCGGTCTTCGCGTCGACCCGGCAGAACTGGTAGCAGGACGCGAGCAGCGGCAGCGCCGCCAGCACCCAGCCGAAGGCCCCGCCGGGCAGCCGGTCGGTGGTCCAGAGCAGCACCACCGGCGCGAACACGTAGGTGAGGTAGTCGACGATGTCGTCCATCCGCGCGCCGTCGAACCAGGGGATGGTCTGCTTCACCCGCGCGCGACGGGCCAGCATGCCGTCGGTGCCGTCGATGAACAGCGTCGCCAGCCCCAGCCAGAGCGCGGTGACCGCGTCGCCGTCGAGCGCGGCGAGGACGATCAGCAGGGCCAGGACCGACCCGCTCGCGGTGTAGAGGTGCACGGCGGCACCGGCCAGCCGGAGCCGCCGCGAGAACGTCTCCGCCGGGGGAGCTGCCTGATCCTGCACGCGACGAGGCTGCCACACCGGTGCGCCGGGGGTGGGGACGACGGTGGCCGGCGTCGCCCGGAGGCCCCTCGGGCGGTCTCGGTTAGGGTCGCGGGGATGAGCGGACAGGCAGGCAAGGTGCGCGTGGCGGTCGTCTTCGGCGGGCGCAGCGAGGAGCACGCGATCTCCTGCGTCTCCGGCGGGGCCGTGATGGCCGCCCTGGACCCGGAGCGCTACGAGGTGGTGCCGGTGGGCATCGCCCGGGACGGGCGCTGGGTCCTGCCCGAGCCGGGCCAGCCGCTCACCATCAGCGACGGCGTCCTGCCCGAGGTCACCGGGGGGACGGCGGTCTCCCTCGTGGGCGACCCGCAGTCTCGGGGGCTGGCCGTCCTCGACCCGGGCGCCGCCGTCGGAGCCCTCACCGAGGTCGACGTCGTCTTCCCGGTCCTGCACGGGACCTACGGCGAGGACGGCACCGTCCAGGGCCTGCTGGAGATGACCGGCCTGCCCTACGTCGGGTCCGGGGTCTTCGCCAGCGCCGCCTCGATGGACAAGGAGTTCACCAAGAAGCTCCTGGCCGCCGCCGGTCTTCCGCAGGGCGACCACGTGGTGCTCCGCGACGCCTTCGGCGCGGTCTGCCCCGACCCGGCCGTCCTGGACGACGCGGCGCGCGAGCGGCTCGGTCTGCCGGTCTTCGTCAAGCCCGCCCGCGCCGGCTCCAGCATCGGCATCACCAAGGTCACCGACTGGGCGCAGTTCCCGGCCGCGGTCGCCGCGGCCGCGGCCGTCGACCCGAAGGTGATCGTCGAGGCGGCGATCCCCGGACGGGAGATCGAGTGCGGGGTCCTCGCCGCGCGCGGGACCGGCCTGCCCGAGGCCAGCCTCCCCGCCGAGATCCGGCTCCGCCCCGGGGTGGACTGGTACGACTTCGCCGCCAAGTACCTCGACGACGCCGCCGAGTTCGACATCCCGGCCGACCTCACCCCCGAGCAGGTCGCCGCGGTCCAGGAGACCGCCCGGCGGGCCTACCTGGCCCTGGACTGCGAGGGCCTGGCCCGGGTGGACTTCTTCCTGGCCACCGGTCCCGACGGGCGCGACCAGCTGGTCATCAACGAGGTCAACACCATGCCCGGTTTCACGCCCATCTCGATGTTCGCCCGCATGTGGGCGGCGAGCGGCGTCGACTTCGCCGAGATCGTCGACCGACTGGTCAGCGGCGCCCTCGCCGGCGCCTCCCGGCCGGCACGGTGACCAGGGGGCGGCCCGCCGCCCTGCTGCCCGTCGCGCTCGCCGCCGCGCTGACGCTGCCGGCCTGCGGCCAGGTGGTGGACGGCGCGGCCACGGCCGCCCCGGCGTCGGCGCGACCGGTCACCCCCGAGGAGCTCGGCGCGCTGCTGGTCACCGAGGTGCCCTCGGGACTTCCACGGCTGCCCGACGACGAGGTCACGCCCCCGGCCGGCGCGAAGGCGCTGGAGGACGTCGCCGGGTACGCCGCCGACCCGGCCCGGGAGCGAGCCGTGCTGGAGGACTACGGGTACCTGCACGGCTGGGAGCGGTTCTGGGGCCACGGGACCGGCCCCATCACCGGTGTCTTCGTCGACCAGTTCGAGCGGCGGGACGGAGCCCGGGCCTACGCCGAGGACCTCGCCCGCAACGACGCCGAGCTCTACGGCGGCATGCTGAGCGAGGACCCGCCCGACCTGCCCGCGAGCTGCCGCGCGCTGACGGTCGAGGACCCCGTCCCGGAGGCGGGGCTGGCCGACCCCGCAGCCTTCGCCTGGTGCTGGCACGGCGTCTTCAGCGTGGCGGTGACAGCGGTCTCGCCGACCGCCGACGAGGCCCTCGCCGAGGTGCGCGCCGTGATGGGCCGGCAGCTGGCCCAGCTGCCGCCGCGGTGAGCGGACGCTCAGGGGCCGGGCGAGGGCGCCTGGTAGGGCAGTGCCTCGGCCAGCGGCACGGTCAGCTCGGTGACCGGTGCGCTGTCGATGCCCGGTGGCAGCCGCACCTCGACGTAGACCGGCCGGTCGACGGCGGTCCACACGGTGGCGTCGGGGTCGGCGGTGTCCACGTACCACTGCACGCCGTTGATCTGGATCGCGGAGGCGCCCACCGTCCAGCCGGCGGGCCGGGGCACGCCGCAGGTCAGCACGACCGGTGGATCTCCCCAGGCGTAGACGTAGGGGGTGTCGGACTGCACGCGGCGCGAGGTCTCGCCGGCGAGCTCGAGCGGGAGCTTCCCCATCACCGCCGGGCAGGAGGCCTCGGCCTCCGGGGTCACCGGGGGGACCTCCAGCGGCAGCACCGGCAGGTCCTCGCGAGAGCCCGGGCCGGCGCCCTCCACCTGCGCGGGGGCGCGGTCGCGGTCCCGGGGGGCGCCCGTGTCGCCCTCGGTCCCCGCCCCCAGGACGTTGACCAGCACCACGAGCGCGACCACCACCGGCACGGTGATCGCGGTGAAGAGCAGGGCGGCCCGCCGCAGCGGGTCCGCGGGCCGATCGGTCAGATGTTCACGACCGGGCAGGTGAGGGTGCGGGTGATGCCGTCGACCGACTGCACGCGCGCCACGACCAGGCGGCCCAGCTCGTCGACGGTGTCGGCCTCGGCGCGCACGATGACGTCGTACGGGCCGGTCACGTCCTCGGCCTTGGTCACCCCGGTGATGCTGCTGATCGTCGAGGCGACCTGGGCGGCCTTGCCGACTTCGGTCTGGATGAGGATGTAGGCGTGGACCACGGGAGATCCTTCCTCCGGCAACTGTGCCGAGACGTCGTCCCCGCCGGGTGGCGGACTCGTCGGCAACCTACCGCAGCAGCAGGAGGACACCGATGAGTCGGCCCCGACCGCTCGTTCCCCGCAGTGACCCGGCCGACAGCGTGCGGGTCGTCGGCGAGTTCGGCGTGATCGCCCGGGTGCTCGCCCGTGCCGGTACCGCGGCGGCCGCCGAGGTCGGTCCCGGCGACGACGCCGCGGTGGTGCGGGCGGCCGACGGGCGCGTCGTCGTCACCACCGACGTGCTCGTCGAGGGCCGGCACTTCCGGCGGGACTGGTCCTCGGCCGAGGACGTCGGGCACAAGGCGGCCGCCGCCAGCCTGGCCGACGTCGCGGCGATGGGGGGCACCACCACGGCCCTGGTGGTCGGCCTCGCCTGCCCGCCGGACACGCCCACCAGCTGGCTGGAGGGCCTGGCCACCGGGTTGGCGGCCGAGTGCGCCCCGCTGGGGGCGGCCGTCGTCGGCGGTGACACCGTCGCCTCCGCGCCGGACAGCGCCGGCATCGTGGTGTCGGTGACCGCGCTCGGCGACCTCGGCGGCCGGACGCCGGTGCGCCGCTCCGGGGCCCGCCCCGGCCAGGTGGTGGCCCTGGCCGGCCGACTGGGCTGGTCGGCCGCCGGCCTGGCGGTGCTGCGCCGCGGGTTCACCAGCCCGCACACCGTCGTCGCGGCGCACCGGAGGCCCTCCCCGCCCTACGCGGCCGGTCCGGCGGCGGCCGACGCCCGCGCCAGCGCGATGTGCGACGTGAGCGACGGTCTGGTGGCCGACGCCGGGCACCTGGCGCGCGACAGCGGCGTGGTGATCGACCTGGACCGTTCGGCGCTGGCCCAGGCGTGCCTGGAACCGGTCGGGCCGCTGCAGCAGGTGGGGTCGGCGTTCGGCGTCGACCCGATGGCCTGGGTGCTCAGCGGCGGCGAGGACCACGCCCTGCTGGCCACCTTCCCGCCGAACGCGGTGCTGCCCTACGGCTGGACGGTCGTGGGGAGCGTCCGGAAGCCCGGCCGGGAGCCCGGTGTGCGGGTCGACGGCCGGCCGGCCGAGGAGGCGCTGCAGGACGTCGGCGCGGAGAGGGCCGGGCATGTCCACTTCGGCTGAGCGGGTGCTGCGCGACGGATCGGTGGTGCGGCTGCGGGCGTTGCCCTACGACGACCCGCTGTCGCAGGAGCTGGTCGAGGCGGTGCAGGAGGAGTACGTCGTTCGCTACGGCGGTCGCGACGCCGCCCCCGTGGACCCGGCGGAGTTCCTGCCGCCGGAGGGGCTGTTCCTCGTGGCCGAGGTCGACGGCGAACCGGCGGGCTGCGGCGCCTGGCGCGTCCACCCGCGGGGCGTGGAGATCAAGCGGGTGTACGTGGCCCCGGGGTTCCGCCGTCGGGGGCTCGCCCAGGCCGTCATGGCCGAGCTCGAGACGACGGCCGCACGGGCCGGGCACCGGACGGTGGTGCTCAACACCGGCGCCAAGCAGCCGGAGGCCGTCCAGCTCTACGGCGAGCTCGGCTATGCCCCGGTGCCCGGGTACGGCGTGTACGCCGAGGCGCCCGACGCGGTGTTCCTGGGCAAGGATCTCGCCGCATCGACCGACCAGGAGGAGCCATGGGCGTCGTGACCGTCTCGGCGCCGTACGGTGCCGCCGGGGCCGAGATCGCCCCGGCCGTGGCCGAGCGGCTCGGACTGCCCTTCCACGACCGGGCCATCCCCGCGCAGGTCGCCGGGCGGCTCGGCGTGCCGGTGTCGGAGGCCGAGGCCAACGACGAGACCGTCGTGCGCGGGCTGTGGCGCCTGGTCGCGTCGCTCGGGACCATGCCCGACCCGGTGGGGGGCGTCGTCCCCGATGTCCCGCTGCCCGACGCCCGGGCGTACCGGGAGCAGACCGAGCGGGTGCTGACCGAGATCGCGGCGGGCGAGGGCGGGGTCGTCCTCGGACGGGCGGCGGCGCTCGTGCTGCGCGACCGGCCGGACACCCTGCACGTGCGGCTGGACGGGCCTCGGGAGCGACGCCTGGCCGCGGCGGTGGAGCGGTCCGGCCGGCCCCGGGAGGAGGTCGCCCGGGAGATGGCCGTGGCCGACCGTGGCCGCGAGGCCTACGTGCGGCACTTCTACCGGCGGGACCCGGCCGAGGCCGGGCTGTACCACCTGGTGGTCGACGCCACGGCTCTGCCGGTGGGGACGGTGGTGGACCTGGTGGTCACGGCCGCGCGGGCGCGCGGCATCGGGCGCTGAACGCCTCCGGCGCCGACGCCGACCTGCCCCGGACGCGACGAACCCCGGAGGTCCAGGACCTCCGGGGTTCGTCGTTCGTTCGGTGCGGTGCCCGCTAGGCGCGGACGACCTTGCCGGCGCGGATGCACGAGGTGCACGCGTTGATCCGGCGACGGTTGCCGGGGGCGATCAGCGCCCGCACGGACTGGATGTTCGGGTTCCAACGGCGCGGCGTGCGGCGGTGCGAGTGCGACACCGACATACCGAAACCGGGGCCCTTGCCACACACATCGCACACGGCAGCCACGGTGGATCACTCCCAGAAGAATCGTTCACAGACGGCGGGGCAAGGCAGCACCCGCATCAAGACCGTCCAGCAGTCTAACCGCTCCGGCGGAGGAACGTCGCAGCGCCCTCCGATCGCGCCCTGATCGGACGGTCCGTCGCTCATGATGCCCGATCCCGTCGGCCCGGGTGGGTAGCCTTCCCCCGTGCTGCCGGCGCTGGACGAGGCCGCGGTCGGACAGTGGTGCCGGGCCGCGGTCGAGGCGCTGTCCGGCGCCAGGGCCCGGCTGGACGAGCTGAACGTCTTCCCCGTCCCCGACGGCGACACCGGGAGCAACCTGCTGCACACCGCGGAAGGGGCCCTGGCGGCTCTCGACGCGGCCGGTCCGGGGGAGCCGACCTGGGCCGTGGTCGCCCGTGGTGCCGTGCTGGCCGCCCGGGGGAACTCCGGCACGATCCTCGCCCAGCTGCTGCGCGGCCTCGGCGACCAGCTGGCGGGCCAGCCGCCCGCCGACGGCCCGGCGTTCGCCATGGCGCTGCAGAAGGCGGCCGAGGGCGCCTACGCGGCGGTGGCCGATCCCGAGGAGGGCACCTTCCTCACGGTCGCCCGCGCGAGCGGGGAGGCCGCCGTCTCCGCCGTCGACCGGGGCGACGACGGGTTGCCCGACGTCGTCACCGCCGCCGCCGACGGTGCGCGCGCCGCCCTGGAGCGCACGCCCGGCCAGCTCGCCGCGCTGCGGGACGCCGGCGTGGTCGACGCCGGCGGCGCCGGCCTGTGCCTGGTGCTCGACGCGCTGGTCCGCACGGTCACGGGGGTGGAACCGGTCCGCGCCGCCCTGGCGCCGCCCACGCACCACCACCGGCACGAGCACGCGCCGCACCAGCCGCCGCCCGGCCCCGGGAGCGAGGTCCAGTACCTGCTCGCCGACACCGACGAGGCCGCGGTGGAGCGGTTGCAGCGCCGGCTCGCCGAGCTCGGGGACAGCCTCGTCGTCGTGGGGGTGGAGACCCCCACCGGCCGGGAGTGGAACGTGCACGTGCACGTCTCCGACGTCGGCGCGGCGATCGAGGCAGGCGTGGAGGCCGGCCGGCCGCACCGCATCTCGGTCACCCCGCTCGCCCCCGTCCGCGTCCCGCACCCGGTGCCCGGGCAGCGCGCCGTGGTCGCGGTGGTGCACAGCGACGGCGTCGCCGAGCTCTTCGCCGCCGAGGGTGTGCGCGTGGTCCGCGCTGGGCGGACCGTCACCGAGGACGACCTCCTCGACGAGATCGTGGCCTCGGGTGCGGAGGAGGTCGCGGTCCTGCCGAACGACCCCGAGCTCCTCCCCGTGGCGTCCCGGGCCGCCACCCGCGCCCGCGAGGCGGGCCGGGAGATCGGCGTGGTCCCCACCCGGTCGCCGGTGCAGGGGCTCGCCGCGGTGGCCGTGACCGATCCTGAGCGGCGCTTCGGGGACGACGTGATCGCGATGGCCGAGGCCGCGGCCGCCACCCGCTGGGCGGAGGTGACCGTGGCCGACCAGGAGGCGCTCACCTCGGCCGGCCGCTGCCGACCGGGTGACGTGCTGGGCTCGGCCGAGGGTGATGTCCTGGTGATCGGCGCCGACCCGGTGGACGTGGCGCGGGACCTGCTCGACCGGCTGCTGTCCGCCGGCGGCGAGATGGCGACGCTCGTCGTCGGCCCCGACGAGGAGCTCGGTGCCGCGGTCTGCGCGCACCTCTCCGCCGTGCACCCGACCGTCGAGGTGGTCCGCTACGGCGGCGGCCCCGCCTCGCTCCCGCTGCAGATCGGGGTGGAGTGACCGTGGCGGTGACCCTCGCGACCCCGCTGGCCAGGGTGCTCGGCCCCAAGACCGCCACCGGCATGGCCGAGCAGCTCGGGCTGCACACCGTTCTCGACCTGCTCCGCCACTACCCCCGCCGCTACGCCACTCGAGGGGAGCAGGCCGACCTCGCCGACGTCCAGGTCGGCGACCGGGTGACGGTGCTGGCGCAGATCAGGAGCGTGACCACCCGCCCGATGCGCAACCGCCGCGGCTCGCTCACCGAGGTCGTCGTGGGCGACGGCAGCGGCAAGATGAAGCTGGTCTTCTTCAACCACCGGCACGGGCAGCTGAAGCCGAACGCCTGGGGGATGTTCGCCGGCACCGTGGGGGAGTACCGCGGCGAGAAGCAGTTCGCCCACCCCGACATGCACCTGCTCGACCCCGACGGTGACGACACCGACTGGGCCCGAGCGCTGGTGCCGATCTACCCGGCGAGCAAGGACGTCTCCAGCTGGGTGATCCAGAAGTCGGTCAAGCTGCTGCTGGGCGCCGGCGGCGGCTTCGGCGAGCTGGTCGAGGACCCGCTGCCCGAGGAGATCCGCGCCCGCCACGGCCTGCTCCCGCTGGCGGCCGCGCTGCTCGACATCCACCGGCCGACCACGTCCGACGACGTCGAGCGCGCCGCCCAGCGGCTCAAGTGGGACGAGGCGCTCACCCTCCAGCTCACCCTCGCCGCCCGCCGCCGTGCCGCCGCGCTCGAGCCCGGCACCGCCCGCCCGCGGAAACCCGGCGGTCTGCTCGACGCCGTCGACGCAGCACTTCCCTTCGCGCTCACCGAAGGGCAGCGAGAGGTGGGGGAGGAGCTGGCCGCCGAGCTCGACCGCGACCAGCCCATGCACCGCCTGCTGCAGGGCGAGGTCGGTTCCGGCAAGACGGTGGTCGCGCTCCGGGCCATGGCCCAGGTCGTCGATGCCGGCGGTCAGGCCGCGCTGCTCGCCCCCACCGAGGTCCTGGCCGCCCAGCACGCACGAGGGATCCGTGCGCTGCTGGGCCCGCTCGGTCGGGCCGGGGAGCTCGACGGCGACCCGGCCGGCACGCGGGTCACCCTGCTCACCGGCTCGCTCAAGGCCGCGGCTCGGCGCGAGGCGCGCGCGGAGGTGGCCGAGGGGCGGGCCGGGATCGTCGTCGGCACGCACGCGCTGCTGCAGGAAGGCGTCGAGTTCGCCGACCTCGGCCTGGTCGTCGTCGACGAGCAGCACCGCTTCGGGGTGGAGCAGCGGGACGCGTTGCGCGCCAAGGGCAACCGACCGCCGCACGTGCTGGTCATGACCGCGACGCCCATCCCGCGCACCGTGGCCATGACGGTCTACGGCGACCTGGAGACCTCGACGCTGCGCCAGCTCCCCAGCGGTCGAGGCGGGGTGTCCAGCTCCGTGGTGCCCGTGCGGGAGAAGCCCACCTGGCTGGACCGCGCGTGGGAGCGGCTGCGCGAGGAGGTCGGCGCCGGCCGGCAGGCCTACGTCGTGTGCCCGCGCATCGGCGATCTCCCCGGGGACGAGCCGGGGGACGCCGACGGCGCGCCGCCGGAGGAGGACGGCCGCAGCGACCGCCGGCCCCCGCTGGCGGTGCTCGACGTGGCCGAGGCCCTGCGGGCAGGTCCGCTGGCCGGCCTGCGGCTGGACGTCCTCCACGGGCGGATGACCCCGGAGGAGAAGGACGGCGTCATGCGCGCGTTCGCCGCGGGCGAGACCCAGGTGCTGGTCGCGACCACCGTCGTCGAGGTCGGTGTCGACGTCCCCAACGCCACCGTGATGGTCGTCATGGACGCCGACCGCTTCGGGGTCAGCCAGCTGCACCAGCTGCGCGGCCGTGTCGCCCGGGGCGCGCACGCCGGCCTCTGCCTGCTGGTCACCGAGGCGCCGTCGGCGTCACCCACCGGCGAGCGGCTGGCCGCGGTCGCGTCCACCTCCGACGGCTTCGAGCTGGCCCGTCTGGACCTGGAGACCCGGCGCGAGGGCGACGTGCTCGGCGCCGCCCAGTCCGGCCGGCGCTCCGGCATCAAGCTGCTCTCCCTGCTGGAGGACGAGGCGCTCATCGCCGAGGCGCGCACCGAGGCATGGGCGCTGCTGTCCACCGACCGCGGGCTCGCCGACCACCCGGGGCTGGCCGCCGAGGTGGCCGCGCTGGCCAGCGACGAGCGCGCGGAATGGCTGGAGAAGGCGTGAGCCGGCGGTGACCCGGCTGATCTCGGGGCTCGCCGGCGGCCGGCGGCTCAAGGTGCCTCCGGCCGGGGTGCGCCCGACCGGCGACAAGGCCCGCGGCGCGCTGTTCAACTCCCTCGCCTCGCTGCTGGACCTCGAGGGCGCGGCCGTGCTCGACCTGTACGCAGGCTCCGGAGCGCTCGGGCTGGAGGCGCTGTCGCGCGGCGCCGCCCAGGTGGTGTTCGTGGAATCGGGCCCGCGGGTGCTGCCCGTGCTGCGCGAGAACCTCACCGCGGTGGGCCTCCCGGGCGGGCGGGTGGTGGGAGGTTCCGTGCCCGCCGTCGTCGCCGGTCCCGCTCCCGCCGCGTTCGACCTGGTGCTCGCCGACCCGCCCTACGACGTCCCCGCGGACGACGTCCTGGGTGTGCTCCGGGCGCTGGTCGCGGGGAGCTGGGTCGCTCCCGGCGGGGTCGTCGTGGTGGAGCGGTCCAGCCGCGAGCGGCCCTGGGAGTGGCCGACACCCCTCGAGGGCCTGCGCGACCGACGCTACGGCGAGGCGGTCCTCCGGTACGGTCGGCATCCGTGAGGCGTGCCGTCTGCCCAGGTTCCTTCGACCCGGTGACCAACGGGCACGTCGACGTCATCACCCGGGCCGCCGCGCTCTACGACGAGCTGGTGGTCGCCGTGCTGGTGAACCCCGGCAAGGCCGGCCTGTTCCCGGTCGAGGAGCGCATGGAGCTCCTGCGCGAGGCCGTCACCGAGCTGCCGAACGTCACCGTCGACAGCTTCTCCGGGCTGCTCGTCGACTACTGCCGGGACCGGGACATCCCGGTGATCGTCAAGGGTCTCCGAGCGGTGAGCGACTTCGAGTACGAGCTGCAGATGGCGCAGATGAACCGCGAGCTGGCCGGCATCGAGACCCTGTTCGTGCCCACGGCCCCGCAGGTCGGGCACCTCTCCTCGAGCCTGGTCAAGCAGATCGCCACCTTCGGCGGCGACGTCTCCCGGCTGGTTCCCAAGGCCGTCCACGACCGGCTCGCCGAGCACGCGCGGCGGTCGGGCCGGTGACCCGCCCCCCGCGAGGCCACAACACCGAGGTGGTCTACCGCCTCTACGAGACCGTCGACGAGCTCACCCAGGTCATCGAGAACGCCCGCGGCGTGCCGATGTCGGGCTCCTGCATGGTGCCCCGCGACCTCGTCCTCGACCTGCTCGACGACCTGCGCGAGTCGCTGCCGGAGGACGTCCAGGCGGCCGGGGCCATCGTCGAGCAGCGCACGGAGATCTTGCAGCAGGCGCAGGCCGAGGCCGAGCGGCTGACCGGGCGCACCCGTGCCGAGAGCGAGCAGCTGCTCGCGCAGGCCCGTCGCCAGCGCGACGAGCTCCTGGGCACGGCCCGCCGCCAGCGCGACGACCTCCTGACGCGCACCCAGGAGGAGGCCGAGCAGATCATCGCCGAGGCCGAGGCCGACGCGGAGGCCCTGCTGGCCGAGGGTCGACAGCTGCGCGCGCAGATGATCGCCGAGGCGCAGGCCGAGCACGAGCGGCTGATCACCGAGACCGAGGTCTACGCCGGCGCGGTCGAGCGCGCCGACGAGCTCGGCGCGCAGTCGCACACCGAGGCCGCCCGCATGCGCGCGGAGGTCGACGAGTACGTCGACACCCGGCTGGCGGAGTTCGGCACGACCCTGGAGCGGATGCTCCGGTCGGTGGAGAAGGCCCGCTCCACCCTCCGGGAGCCCTAGAAGGACCACCCTGCCCCCCACCCCCTCGCTCCGCTCGGTGCGGGGCCCTGCAGGGTGGCCGCTCCGGTCCGTCACCGTCGGGTAGTCTTGTTCCCTGGCCCGACCGCCGTGGCTCTCGTCCTGGCCGGCCTCCCTTCCCGCACACGACCGCGAGTACTGACATGCCTGCCGCTTCGCCGCACCGCACCGGCGCCCCGTCCTCCGAGGACCGGCGTCCCGCTGCCAACCCCTGGAAGCTCGATCTCCGGGAACTGGGCAGGCGCGCGGGCTCCATGCAGGAGTTCGACCGCACGGTGCCGGCTCCCGGTGACTGGCGGGTGGAGCTCATCGGCGTCCCGGAGAAGGCCGACGTCCACCTGCGGTTGCGGCTGGAGTCGGTGATGGAGGGCGTGCTGGTCACCGGCGAGCTCGACGTCCCCGTCGTCGGCTCGTGCGCGCGCTGCCTCGAGCCGATCGAGGAGACGCTGTCCCTCGACGTGCAGGAGCTGTACGCCTACGAGGGCAGCACCACCGAGGCGACCAGCGAGGAGGACGAGGTCCGCCGGATCGAGGGTGACTTCCTCGACCTGGAGCCGCTCGCCCGCGACACCGTCGTCCTCAGCCTGCCGCTGGCGCCGGTGTGCACCGAGGACTGCTCCGGCCTGTGCTCCGGCTGCGGCGAGCGCCTCGACGACCTGCCCGCCGACCACTCGCACGAGATCGTGGACGCCCGGTGGGCCGGTCTCGCCGCGAAGTTCGGCACCCCTGCTTCCTCGTCGGGCACCCCCGGCGAATCCACCACCCCAGAGGAGAACTGACGTGGCTGTTCCGAAGCGGAAGATGTCGCGGGCCAACACCCGCATGCGCCGGTCGCAGTGGAAGGCCACCGCGCCGACCCTGACCCCGTGCCCGAACCGCGCCTGCGGCGAGCTCAAGCCCCCGCACATCGCGTGCCCGACCTGCGGCCAGTACGCCGGCCGCCAGGTCCTCTCCGTCTGATCCGACACAGGTGACCGCCCTGGGGACGACGGCCGCCGCGCACCCCGTCGAGGGTGCCGTTGACGGCCGTCCTCCGGGCGGACCCGAGCACGAGCAGCGGTCGGCCGCCTGGCTCTCCGACGCCCTCGGCGTCGAACTGCCGGGCGGCCTGCTGTCGTTGGCGCTGACCCACCGGTCCTTCGCCTACGAGAACGGTGGCCTGCCCACCAACGAGCGCCTGGAGTTCCTGGGCGACTCGGTGCTCGGGCTGGTCGTCACCGACGAGCTGTACCGCAGCCAGCCCGACCTCCCCGAGGGGCAGCTGGCCAAGCTGCGGGCCTCGGTGGTCAACATGACCTCGCTGGCCCGGGTCGCCCGGCGCCTCGGCCCGGGCGGCCTCGGCGCGCACGTGCTGCTGGGGCGCGGTGAGGAGACCACGGGCGGCCGGGAGAAGGACTCGATCCTCGCCGACGCGCTCGAGGCCCTGATCGGTGCGATCCACCTCGGGTGCGGGCTGGACACGGCGGCGGAGATCGTCCACCGGCTGTTCGACCCGCTGCTGGTCGAGGCGGCCACCCGGGGTGCGGGCCTGGACTGGAAGACCAGCCTGCAGGAGCTGGGCGCCGCCGCCGGACTCGGTGCGCCCGTCTACCAGGTCGCCGACGAGGGCCCCGACCACGCCAAGACGTTCACCGCCGAGGTGCTGCTCGGCGGCGCAGTCCGGGGCCGGGGGACCGGGCGCACCAAGAAGGCCGCCGAGCAGGAGGCGGCCGAGGCCGCCTGGCGGGCACTGTCCGCCGAGGCCTGACGTCCACGTGATCGGGGGCTGAGGACCGGTGCCGGAACTTCCCGAGGTGGAGGTGGTCCGCCGCGGTCTGGACCAGTGGGTCACCGGGCGCACCGTCGCCACGGTCGAGGTGCACCACCCGCGCGCGGTGCGGCGCCACCTCGAGGGCGCCGAGCACTTCGTGCAGGCGATCACCGGGCGCACCTTCACCGCCGCGCACCGGCGGGGCAAGTACCTGTGGCTGCCGTTGGCCGAGGCCGACGGCACGCCGTCGGACCGGGCGCTGGTCGGGCACCTCGGCATGAGCGGGCAGCTGCTCGTCGAGAAGCCGTCGGCACCGGACGAGACCCATCTCCGGGCGCGGTTCACCTTCACCGACGGCGGCCGCGAGCTGCGCTTCGTGGACCAGCGCACCTTCGGGGGGCTTGCCGTCGAGGAGAGTTCCGGGGAGGGGATCCCGCCGCGGCTCGCGCACATCGCGATCGACCCGCTCGACCCGTCGTTCGACACGGCCGCGTTCGCCGCCGCGCTGCGCCGGCGCCGCACCGAGGTCAAGCGCGCCCTCCTGGACCAGACGCTCATCGGCGGAGTCGGCAACATCTACGCCGACGAGTCCTTGTGGCGGGCCCGGCTCCACGGGGCCCGGCCGACCGACAAGCTGACGACCGCCCAGGTCGCCGACCTCCTCGACGGGATCCGCGACGTCCTGGGGGAAGCACTGGCCCAGGGCGGCACCTCGTTCGACTCGCTCTACGTCGACGTCAACGGGCAGAGCGGCTACTTCTCCCGGTTCCTCGCCGTCTACGGCCAGGCAGACCGACCCTGCCCGCGGTGTGGCACACCCATCCGCCGGGAGCCGTTCATGAACCGGTCGAGCTACAGCTGCCCGACCTGCCAGCCCCGGCCCCGGGCGCGCCGGAAGGGCTGAGACCCGCACCCCAGGACGTGACCAACGCGACACCACCCGGTCACGGGAGGCCCGCTGCGCCGCCGTTGACCTGCGGAACCGTGACTGTCACCCTGGGAGGACCAGACCGCGCCGACCGGTTCCCGGGGCAGCGGTCACGACCTCCCGCATTCTGAAAGGCCGTTGCAGTCATGGCCAAGGCCCTGTTCGGTCACGTCGTCGCCTCCGCGGAGCTCCGGCTCGTCGAGGAGAACGCGGCCCTCCGGGCGAGGGTGCGCCGGCTGGAGGAGGAGCTCGAGGAGCTCCGCACCCAGCGCGACGCCGCCATCGCCCACGAGCTGCTCTCGCTGGCGGGCGACACCGCCGAGCCCGCACTCGCCTAGTCCCACCCGTACCACCGGCCTCACGGCCCACCTGGACCTGTCGTACCGGGGCTAGAGTCTTCTTCCCGTGCACCTGTCGAGCCTCACGCTGAAGGGCTTCAAGTCCTTCGCGTCCGCGACCACGTTGCGGCTCGAGCCGGGTATCACCGCCGTCGTCGGCCCCAACGGGTCGGGCAAGTCCAACGTCGTCGACGCCATCGCCTGGGTTCTCGGCGAGCAGGGCGCGAAGAGCCTGCGCGGCGGCAAGATGGAGGACGTCATCTTCGCCGGCACCGCCGGCCGGCAGGCCCTCGGCCGCGCCGAGGTGACCCTCACGATCGACAACGCCGACGGCGCCCTGCCGATCGAGTACACCGAGGTCTCGATCACCCGGCGCATGTACCGCTCCGGGGAGAGCGAGTACGAGATCAACGGCGACAAGGTGCGCCTGCTCGACGTCCAGGAGCTGCTCAGCGACTCCGGCATCGGCCGGGAGATGCACGTCATCGTCGGGCAGGGGCAGCTCGACGCCGTCCTGTCCGGTCGCCCCGAGGACCGTCGCGCCTTCATCGAGGAGGCCGCCGGCGTCCTCAAGCACCGCAAGCGCAAGGAGAAGGCGCTCCGCAAGCTCGACGGCATGCAGGCCAACCTCGACCGGCTGGCCGACCTCACCGCCGAGCTGCGCCGTCAGCTCAAGCCGCTCGGCCGGCAGGCCGAGGTCGCCCGGCGCGCCGCCGGGGTCCAGGCGGACCTGCGCGACGCACGGCTCCGCCTGCTGGCCGACGACCTCGTGCAGCTGCGCGACGCCCTCGACCGGGACGTCGCCGACGAAACCGCCGCCCGCGAGCGCCGCACGGTGGTCGAGCGCGAGCTCTCCGTCGTCTCCCGCCGCGAGGCGGAGCTGGAGCGCGAGCTCGCCGCCGGCGCCCCGCGTCTGCAGGTCGCGTCGGACACCTGGTACCGGCTGTCCGCGCTGGGCGAGCGGTTCCGCAGCGTCGCGCAGCTGGCCGGCGAGCGGCACCGGCACCTCTCCGCCGCGGCCCCCGAAGCCGCCGCCGGGCGGGACCCCGACCAGCTCGACGCCGAGGCCGAGCGGGTCGCCGCCACCGAGGCCGAGCTGGCTGCCGGCCTGTCCGCGGAGCGGGAGCGGCTGGCCGCCGTCGTCGCGGGGCGGACCGAGCTGGAGGCGGCGCTCGCCGCGGCGGAGAAGGCGTGGGTGGTCGCCGCCCGCGCGCTCGCCGACCGGCGGGAGGGCCTCGCCCGGCTCTCCGGTCAGGTCGCGGCCGCCCGCTCGCGGGTCGGGGCCGGCCAGGCCGAGATCGACCGGCTGCGGCTCGCCGCGGAGGAAGCCGCGGACCGTGCCGAGGTGGCCGCCGACCGGCTGGCCGACCGTCGCGGGCAGGTCGCCGAGCTGGAGGACACCGACCTCGCGCTGGTCGCCGCCCACGAGGACGCCGTCGCCGCGCACACCGCCGCCGCGCGCCGGGTGACCGAACTGGCCGAGGCCGAGCGGGCGGCCGAGCGCGACCGCGCTTCCTGGCAGGCCCGGCGCGACGCTCTCGCCCTCGGTCTCACCCCGGCCGACGGCGCGGCCGCCGTCCTCAGCTCCGGCCTGGCCGGCATCCTCGGGCCGGTTCCCGAACAGCTCACCGTCGCCCCGGGCGACGAGGTCGCCGTCGCCGCCGCGCTGGGCGGGATGGCCGACGCGGTCGTGGTCGCCGGTGTGGCGGAGGCGGCCGCTGCCCTGCAGCACCTGGTCCGGACCGACGGCGGCCGGGTCGGGCTCCTGGTCACCGGCGGCCTCCCGCCCGTG
Source organism: Blastococcus sp. TF02-8 (assembly GCF_003319175.1). GTDB lineage: Bacteria > Actinomycetota > Actinomycetes > Mycobacteriales > Geodermatophilaceae > Blastococcus. The sequence goes on from NZ_QOHK01000003.1 coordinate 355,804, forward strand.
CCGCGCGACGGCTGGCCGGAGCTGCCGGCGGGTGCCCGGTGGGCGCTGGACGTCGTCGCGGCACCCGAGCCGCTGCGCCCGGCGCTGGCCCGCGCGCTGGAGCGGGTGGCGCTGGTCGCCGACCTCGAAGTCGCCGTCGCGCTGGTGCGCACCCACCCGCGGGTCCGGGCCGTGACGGCCGGCGGCGACCTGCTGGGCGCGGACTGGGCGGTGGGCGGTCAGGTGGACGCCCCGTCGAACCTCGAGCTGCGCGCCCGCGTCGACGAGGCCGGCGCCGAGCTGGCCGCCGCGACCGCCCGCGCCGCGGAGCTGGCCGAGCAGCTGGCGGCGGCCCGCGAGGAGGCGCAGGCGCGATCGGCCGACGTCGACGAGGCGCAGACCGCCCGCCAGGCGGCCGACCGGACCCGGTCCGCGGAAGCGGCCGCGCTGGCCGAGCTCGGCGCCGCGGCGCGCTCGGCCGCCTCGGAGGCCGAGCGCTCGCTGGCCGCGCGCGTGCGGGCGGAGCAGGCGCTGGAGCAGGCGCAGGAGTCGCTGACCCGCCTGGAGGAGCAGCTGGCCGAGGCCGAGGCCGCGCCGGTGGAGGAGGAGCCTCCCACCGAGGAGCGCGACCGGTTGCGCCTGGAGGTGGCCGCGGCGCGGCAGGCCGAGACCGAGGCGCGGCTCGCCGTGCGTACGGCCGAGGAGCGGGCGCGGGCCCTGCAGGGCCGGGCCGAGTCGCTGCGCAGACAGGCCCGGCAGGAACGAGCCGCCCGCGAGCGGGCCGAGGCCGCCCGTGCCGCGCGCCGGCGCGGTGCAGCGGTCGCCGCCACCGTGCGTGCCGACGCCGACACCGCGCTGACGGCGCTGCAGCGGTCCCTGGCGCGTGCGGCCACCGAGCGCGACGCTCTCGCATCCGCACGCAGCGGCTTCGAGGCCGAGCTGCTGGAGGTGCGCAGCCGGGTGCGCGCGGCCACCGCGGAGCTGGACCGGCTCACCGACGAGGTGCACCGCGACGAGGTGGCCCGCACCGAGCAGCGCTACCGCATCGAGTCGCTGGAGGGGCGTGCCGCCGAGGAGTTCGGCGTCGACCTCCCGACCCTGCTGGGCGAGTACGGCCCCACCGCCCCGGTGCCGCCCTCGCCGGCACAGGTCGCCGAGGCGGAGGCGGCCGGCGAGCCGGCCCCCGACCCGGTGCCCTACGAGCGCGCGGTCCAGGAGCGGCGGGTCGCCCGGGCCGAGCGCGACCTCGCCACCCTCGGCAAGGTCAACCCGCTGGCGCTGGAGGAGTTCGCGGCGCTGGAGGAGCGGCACACGTTCCTGGCCACGCAGCTGGAGGACCTCAAGAGCACCCGCCGGGACCTGCTGACCGTCGTCCGGGAGGTGGACGGGCGGATCCACGACGTCTTCGCATCCGCCTACGCCGACGTGGCGCGGGAGTTCGAGCAGGTCTTCGCGACCCTCTTCCCGGGTGGCTCCGGGCGGCTGGTGCTCACCGATCCCGAGAACATGCTCACCACCGGCATCGAGGTCGAGGCCCGGCCGCCGGGCAAGAAGGTGAAGCGGCTGTCGCTGCTGTCCGGTGGCGAGCGCTCGCTGACCGCGGTGGCCCTGCTCGTGGCGATCTTCCGCGCCCGCCCGTCGCCGTTCTACGTCCTCGACGAGGTGGAGGCCGCGCTGGACGACGTCAACCTGGGCCGCCTGCTGGTCCTGGTGGAGCAGCTCCGGAGCACCTCGCAGCTGATCATCATCACCCACCAGAAGCGGACGATGGAGATCGCCGATGCCCTCTACGGCGTGAGCATGCGGGGCGACGGCATCACCGGCGTCATCAGCCAGCGTCTCCGCGAGCTCGAGACCGCCTGACCGCTCAGACCCCGCTGCGGATCTCGAGGTCGACGACGACCGGGAGGTGGTCCGAGGCGCCCTCGGCGTCCAGCACGGAGGCGCCGGCGACGCTCACCCCGGAGGAGACCCAGACCTGGTCGATGCGCCGGTGCGGGGAGCGCGCGGGGTGGGTGTTCCCGGCCTCGGTCTGCCAGAACTTCCAGCCGGCCTGGTCGTCCCGCGCACGGGCCAGGGTCCACGCGTCGGTGAAGCGCTGCCGCAGCACGTCCAGCTCGGGGGCGTCGGGCGCGGTGTTGAAGTCGCCGACGAGGACACCGGTCTCCATCGACTCGGTGTGCAGGTCGGCCAGCGCCTGCACCTGCGCCGCACGCTCGTCGGCAGAGCGGGTGGTGAGGTGGGTCGCGGTCACCCAGAGTGCTGCCCCGTCGAGCTCGACCATCGTGCGCAGCGCGCTGCGTGGCTCGCCGGTCCCGGGCAGCCGGTGCACGTCGCTGATGAGGATCGGCAGGCGGGACAGCAGCGCGTTGCCGTACTGCCGGCTCGGCTCGTCGGCCGGGTGCCGTGCGGCCGGCCCGCGGTCGATGGCCGGCCCCCAGGCGAGCTGCATGTCCAGCGCCCGGGACAGCAGGAGCGCCTGGTCGACGTCCTCGCTGCGGGCCCCGAAACGGCGGTCGACCTCCTGAAGGCAGATGATGTCGGCGTCCACCGACGCGAGCACCTTGGCCAGCCGGGGCAGGTCGTGCCGCTCGTCGTCGCCGACGCCGTGGTGGGTGTTGAACGTGACCAGCCGCACCGGGATCGGCGGCTGGTCGGGGCCCGGGGCAGGCTTGGTCACCGCTCCACCCTCTCAGGCATCCGACAGCGGCATGTCCAGGACCTCGACCAGCCGGTCGTCGTCCACCCCGTCCTTGCCGGTCACCGACAGGACGAAGCGCGCTTCCCGGCCGTCCAGCACCAGCTCACCGACCTGGTTGCCGAAGAACGGCCCGGCCTGCTTCTCCCACTGCAGCTCCGAGGGCTCGGCCCGCGCCCGGCGGGCGAGCCACTCGCCGAAGGAGCGCGCCCACCGGCTCCACCCGATCCGGAAGCCGGCCCGGATCGGGTGGGGGGCCTGGTTGTGCAGCGGGGACACCGTCAGCTGGTGCACCCGCGACCCGAGCCCGCCGGGGTGGACGAGTTCGGCGGCGTAGGCGTGGTGGACGTCGCCGGACAGCACCAGGGCGGTCGAGGGAGGGCGCCCGTGCTCGCCCCGGGCGACCGCGACCAGGGCCCGGCCCAGGCGCTCGAAGGAGTTGCCGAACGCCGCCCAGTGCTCCAGATCGGCCGCCTGCCGCAGCTTCTCGGCCAGCCGCCCGCGGCGGCGGCCGTGGTGGCGGACGGCGAGGGTCTCGTTCCAGCGCTCGACGGAGTGGATCGCGTGGGGGAGCAGCCAGGGCAGCGAGGTGCCGACGACGAGGTGCTCGACGCCGTCGGTGACCGCCTCGCGCATCGCGGCCTCGACCCAGTCGAACTCGTCGTCGTCGAGCATCCGGCGCTCCGACTCCTGCAGGACCCGGCCGGCGCGGCTGTCGACCATGATCAGCCGGGCGTCGCCCCAGTGCCGCACGTAGCTCCAGCGGACGCCGACGGGTTCGGCGTCGGCCCGCTCGGCCATCGCCCGGAGCAGCGGCTCGGCGTCCGAGTCCTCCGGCAGGGCCCGTACCGCCTGCCACGTCTCGTTCTCGGCGAGCTCCCGGGGGCTGAGGTTGCCCAGGTGCTGGTAGACCCAGTAGCTGGCCAGGCCGCCGGTGATCCGGTCGGTCCACCACGCCTGCCGGGTCGTCTCGTCCCGCCAGGCCGCCGAGGTGTTCCAGTCGTCGATCATCTCGTGGTCGTCGAAGATCATCGAGGACGGGATCGTCGAGAGCAGCCAGCGGACCTCGGCATCTCGCCAGGACTCGGCGTAGAGCCGGGTGTACTCCTCGAAGTCGGCTGCCTGCGCGCCCGGGGCGGCGTCGAGATCACGGCGGGCGGCGAACTGCTCGCGCATGGAGTCGGTGATCTCGTCGGCGTAGACCTGGTCGCCGAGCAGGACGAGCGCGTCGGGCCAGCGGTCCTCCGGGAGACCGGCGACGTGGACGGCGTACCGGTCCAGGGCGTCGGGCGGTACCCCCTCGGAACGCGGAACGGTGCGGGGGCTGGCGTAGCGGCAGGAGCCGAAGGCGAGGCGGAACGCGCCGGGTCGGCCGGGGGTGCGGATCCGGCTGGGCGGGAACGGGGAGTCCTCGGGCGGCCAGACCTGCGTCCCGTCCAGGTGCACCTCGTAGGGGGTCACGCTGCCCGGCTCCAGGTCCTCCACGACGACCAGTGCGTAGTGGTGGCCGGCGACGGAGAAGGTGCGGGCCCGGCGGCCGAGCACGGAGACCTCGCAGGGCCGGTCGACCTCGACCCAGAGCGTCGCGGAGACCGGGTCGACGTGCCGTAGCAGGGGTCCGAGCAGGAGGGTCGGGGCGGACCGTGCGGGAGGCGGCATGGGCACAGCCTCCCGCATGCGCCCGGACGCCGGTCCGCCCGTCACCGCCGACAGGGGGCTGGAAGACTCGCGCGCATGGAATTCGTGCTGATCGCGATCGCGATCCTGGTCGTCGCGCTGATCACCGGGGTCGGGCTCCTCGTCGGCCGCGGACGGCGGACCATGCGGCTGGAGGACGACGCCGCGGCCGGCACCACCCTGACCCGGCCGCGTCCCACGCCGACCGCCCCGGCCCCCGCCCCCGACCAGCCCGACGCCGTGGTCCCCGAGGCCCCGCCGTCGGTGGAGCTGCCGCCGGCGACTCCCGAGCCCGGTCTGGTCTTCGACACCCCGCTGCCGTCAGCCGGCCGGCTGGTGCGGCTGCGCTCGCGGCTGGCCCGTTCGCAGTCCTCGCTGGGCCGCGGGCTGCTCACGGTGCTGGCGCGCGAGAAGCTGACCGAGGAGGACTGGGAGGAGGTCGAGGAGACGCTCCTGGCCGCCGACGTCGGCATCGCGGCGACCACGCAGATCGTCGAGCGGCTGCGCACCCAGTCGATGGTGCTGGCCACCGCGTCGGGAGCCGATCTGCGCGAGCTGCTCGTGAACGAGCTGACCGGCGTCCTCGGACCGGACCTGGACCGCACGCTCGGCACCGAACGTCACGAGGGCCGGCCCGGCGTGGTGCTCGTCGTCGGGGTCAACGGCGCGGGCAAGACGACGACGGTGGGCAAGCTGGCCCGCGTCCTGGTCGGCGACGGCAGGAGCGTGATCCTGGGCGCGGCCGACACCTTCCGTGCTGCCGCCGCCGACCAGCTGGAGACCTGGGGCGAGCGGGTCGGCGTGCTCACCGTCCGCGGCCGTGAGGGTGGCGACCCGGCCGCGGTGGCCTTCGAGGCGGTCCGCACGGGCGTCGAGGCCGAGGTCGACACCGTCGTCGTCGACACCGCCGGACGGCTGCACACCAAGTCGGGGCTCATGGACGAGCTGGGCAAGGTCAAGCGGGTCGTGGAGAAGCAGGCCCCGGTCACCGAGGTGCTGCTCGTGCTGGACGCGACGACCGGTCAGAACGGCGTCGTGCAGGCGCGGGTGTTCACCGAGGCGGTCACCGTCACCGGCGTGGTGCTCACCAAGCTCGACGGCACTGCGAAGGGCGGGATCGTCGTCCGGGTGCAGCAGGAGCTCGGCATCCCGGTGAAGCTGATCGGCCTGGGGGAGGGCGCCGACGACCTGGCGCCGTTCGAGCCGCGGGCGTTCGCCGAGGGGCTCATCGGCGACATGTGAGCGGGCGGTCAGCGGCAGACCGGGACGTCGAAGTCGGTGTTGTGCAGGGTGGGTCCGCCCTTGACGTCACCGTTCATGAAGGAGTTCGCCGGTGACCAGCGGCCGGCCCACTCGTCGGTCTCGATGAGGTACCAGAAACCGTCGGGGCTGACGCTGGGGATGCTGGGCGCGTAGTACCGGCAGCGCACCTCGACCGTGGTGTCCGGTGGGATCTTCTGCGCCTGGCCCTGCAGTGTGCGCGGGTCGGCGAAGGTGTTCGCCCCGAGGCTGCCGGTCGTCTCCGGACGCAGCCGGCCGTCGCCGGTGCTCGGCAGCGGCGGGATGGGGTCGGGGCCGTCGTCGCGCAGCAGCAGCGCCGTGGTCGTGCCGCCGACGGCGAGCACGAGCACCAGGGCGGCGACGAGGATCCGGCGCCGGCGCCACCACGGCGGTGGCCCCGGTGTCTCGGGAGCCGGAGCCGGAGCCTGCGCCGGCTCGGTCGCGGTCGCTCCCGCCGGTGTCGGACCGCAGGTCTCCACCAGCCGCGGGGCCCTCGCTGCCTCCGGGTACCCCGGTGAGTTCTCCAGCGCCCAGGCGTCGAGCTCGCGCACCGCGCCGGTGACCGCATTGCGCGGATAGCGGCCGCGGCACCAGTTGTCGAGGGTGCGCGGGCTGACCCGCTTCCCCGAGATCTTGGCCAGCTGGTCCCGGCCGCCGTGCGCGTTGACCAGCCAGGTGATCTGCCGGACGAACGGGTCCTCCACCGGGAGACGGTCCCCGGACGGGCCGGTCGTGGTGCTGGACATGCGTCTCCCGTGCTCCGGAACCCCCGCGACGCGGCGCAAGGTACCGCAAAACCGGAACAGCGTCGGGTCCCGTAGGCCTCGTGCGCGGTATCTCTGAGGAGCCCCGCGGTCCCTGACCACGGCCGCGCGCGGTCCGGCGGGCCCCGGGGGGAGTACCGGGGGAGGCCGGGGGGCGGCAGCGCTACGGGGGTGCTGCCGCCCCACCCGTCCTCAGCCGGCTGCGGAGGGCGAGAACCCGTAGGGCAGTTCGAGCCGGTGCGCGGCGAGCAGCGGGGCGTCGGACAGCAGCTCCGGGGTCGGGCCGTCTGCGACGACCACTCCGCCGTCGAGGATCACCGACCGCGGGCAGAGCTGGGCGGCGTAGGGCAGGTCGTGGGTGACCATCAGCAGCGTCACCGGGAGCTCGTCCAGCACCTCTGCCAGCTCCCGGCGTCCGGCCGGGTCCAGGTTCGACGACGGTTCGTCCAGCACGACGATCTCCGGCTGCATCGCCAGCACGGTCGCGACGGCGACCCGACGACGCTGGCCGAACGACAGGTGGTGCGGCGGGCGGTCGGCCGCGTCGGCCATGCGGACCCGGGCGAGGGCGTCGGCGACCCGTGCTGCGACCTCGTCCTCCGGCAGCCCGAGGTTGCGCGGGCCGAAGGCGACGTCCTCGCCGACGGTAGGCATGAAGAGCTGGTCGTCGGGGTCCTGGAACACCACCCCGACCCGGCGGCGGATCTCGGGTAGCGACCGCTTCGCCACCTCGAGCCCGGCGACGCTGACCCGCCCGCGCCCGCCGCGCAGGATGCCGTTGAGGTGCAGCACGAGCGTCGTCTTGCCCGCACCGTTCGGCCCGAGCAGGGCCACCCGTTCGCCCTGCTCGATGCGCAGGTCGACGCCGAACAGCGCCTGGTGACCGTCCGGGTAGGCGAACGCGAGATCCTCGACCAGCAGGGACGGCGCGGCCGCGGTCACCCGACCAGCGCCCCGGTCAGCAGCACGGCCACGGCGGCTGCGGGGAGCGACAGCGCCAGGGCCCAGGGCCGCGCACCGGCGGGGACGACCCGCCCGCCGGGCATGCTGCCGCTGTAGCCGCGGCTGAGCATCGCCAGGTGCACCCGCTCGCCGCGTTCGTAGGAGCGCACGAACAGTGCTCCCGCCGTCGCCGCCATGACCCGGAGGCCCCGCACGCCGCCACCGGTGAAGCCACGGGACTCCCGCGCCACGCGCATGCGGTGCAGCTCGGAGCCGACCACGTCGGCGTACCGGATCATGAACATGAGGATCTGCACGAGCAGGTGCGGCAGGCGCAGCCGCTCCAGCCCCCGCAGCAGCGACCGCGGCTCGGTGGTCGCCGCGAGCACCGTGGCGGCGAGGATCGACAGGGTCGCCTTGGCGAGGAGGCCGCCGCCCGCGGCCAGTCCGCTCTCGGAGAGCGAGAGGCCCAGCACATCGACCCGGGGCCCGCGTGCCACGACCGGCAGCAGCAGGGCGAAGGCGACGAAAGGGATCTCCACGACCAGCCCGCGCGCCAGCCGGCCGGGGCCGATCCCGGCCGCCGTGGCGACGCCCAGGACGAGCAGCAGGTATGCCGTGTACGCGGCCGGCGCCCAGCCGGCGTGCACCGGGGTGGCGACGACGACGACCGCGAAGCCGAGCACCGCGAGGAGCTTGGCCTGGGGCGGGAGGCGGTGGACCACCGAGGTCCCGGGCAGGTACCGGGCGGTCAGGGTGCCGCCGTGCGTGACGCCCACTCAGCGCCGGCCGGAGGAGGTGCTCCGGCGGCGGACCACCCAGGTGACGCTGCCGGCGAGGCCGAGGGTGACCACCACGCCCACCACACCGGCGACGCCGGCGGACAGCCGGTTCTCCTCGCCGTCGACCAGGTAGTCGGCGAAGGGGGAGTCGGCGGTCGCGCTGTCCTCGGCGCGGTGGGAGAAGCCGGCCTGCTCGGCTGCGTGCTCCAGACCGTCGGGGGAGGAGCTGGCGTACCAGCTCACCCCGCCGGCGACGACGAGGGCGAGCAGGAGCCCGACGAGCCAGAGGGTTCGGCCGCGCCGGCTCACCGGGCCGCCCCGGCAGCCGTGGGACGGCGGTCCTCGAGGGTGGCGGCGGTGCGCAGCCCCCGGGCCCCGTGCACCAGGTCGGGACGGACGGCGAGCACCGCGCCCACGACGGCGACGGTGATGGCGGCCTCGCCCAGCCCGATCAGCAGGTGCACGCCGGCCATCGCGGAGGCCACGGTGCCGACCGGCACGTCGACGGTGCCACCGAGGGCGAACAGCAGGACGAATGCGAGGGCGGCGGCGGGCACCGAGAGGAAGGCGGCTCCGCCGGTGGCGGTGAGCACCCCGGCCCGTGTGCGCGGGAGGACGGCGGCCAGCCCGCGGAAGACGCCGTAGCCGACGACGACGGCCAGCAGACCCATGAGCGTGATGTTGGTGCCCAGCGCGGTCAGGCCGCCGTCGGCGAAGAGCACCGCCTGCACGAGCAGCACGGCCGTCATGCACAGCACCGCCGTCCAGGGCCCCACGAGGACGGCGGTGAGGACGGCCCCGATGAGGTGCCCGCTGGTTCCCGCGGCGATCGGGAAGTTGACCATCTGGCCGGCGAAGACGAAGGCCGCCGTGAGCCCGGCCAGCGGGGCGGTGCGGTCGTCGAGCTCGGTGCGGGCCCGCTTCAGGGCGAGGGCGACCGTGCCCGCGGCCAGCACTCCGGTGGTGAGGGAGGTGGCGGGGTCGAGGAATCCGTCGGGCACGTGCACGGACCGACCTTATTGCACATCGTTCGCAACTGGCTCGGCCGAGCCCCCGGTCGGGTGCGAGCGGGGCCCTGGCCGGGTCAGGCGCAACACGCCCGCAACGCAGCCGCCGGACACGCGGTGCGGAGTTCACCGCGGCGAAACGTCGGACCGCCGTCGCCGGAAACACGTGCCCGGCACGGTGAACGCCACTCGATCCGGGTCGCCCGCGGCCCCGAACACTGGAGGAGGTTGCCGTGGTCAACACCGGCGACACCGCCTGGATCCTCACCAGCGCGGCGCTCGTGCTGCTGATGACGCCGGGCCTCGCGCTCTTCTACGGCGGCATGGTCCGCGCGAAGAGCGTGCTGAACATGATGATGATGAGCTTCGGGGCGCTGGCGCTGATCAGCGTGCTGTGGGTGGTCTACGGCTACTCGATGGCCTTCGGCGACGACGTCGGTGCAGGGCTGCTCGGCGACCCCGGCCAGTTCTTCGGGCTCAAGGGTCTGATGGAGGACGCGACCAGCGAGGGTGGCGGGCTGCCGACCATGGCGTTCGTCGGCTTCCAGGCCGTCTTCGCGATCATCACCGTCGCGCTGATCTCCGGTGCGATCGCCGACCGGGCCAAGTTCGGCGCCTGGATGGTGTTCGCCGGGGTGTGGGCCACGATCGTCTACTTCCCGGTGGCGCACTGGGTCTTCGACTTCAGCCTCGACGAGCACGTCGGCGGCTGGATCGCGAACACGCTGAAGGCGGTCGACTTCGCCGGGGGGACCGCGGTGCACATCAACGCCGGTGCGGCCGGTCTGGCGCTGGCCCTCGTGCTCGGCAGGCGCCGCGGCTTCGGCCGCGAGGCCATGCGGCCGCACAACCTGCCGCTGGTCATGGTCGGCGCCGGGCTGCTCTGGTTCGGTTGGTTCGGCTTCAACGCCGGATCCGCCCTCGCGGCGAACAACACCGCGGCGGTCGCCTGGGTCAACACCCTCGTCGCCACCGGCGCCGCGACGCTCGGCTGGCTGCTGGTGGAGAAGGTCCGCGACGGTCACTCCACCTCGCTGGGTGCCGCCTCCGGCGTCGTCGCCGGTCTGGTCGCCATCACGCCGGCCTGCTCCGCGGTGTCGCCGATCGGGGCGATCATCGTGGGTGCGATCGCCGGCGTCCTCTGCGCGCTGGCCGTGGGACTCAAGTACAAGCTGGGCTACGACGACTCGCTCGACGTCGTCGGCGTCCACCTCGTCGGTGGCCTCTGGGGCACGATCGCGATCGGCTTCGTGGCCGACCCCGACGCCCCCGCCGGTGTGGAGAGCCTGTTCTTCGGCGGCAGCGGCGACCAGCTGTGGCGGCAGGTCGTCGGGGCCGGGGCCGTCCTGCTCTTCTCCTTCGTCCTTACGCTGGTCATCGGTTGGGTGATCCAGAAGACGATGGGTTTCCGGATCACGGAGGAGGACGAGATCACCGGTATCGACAACGTCGTGCACGCGGAGTCCGGCTACGACTTCGCCTCGCTCGGCAGCAGCGGTTCCACCGCCCCGCTGGCCGGCCAGGCTCGCGCAGAGGCCCGTAACAAGGAGAGGACGCCGGCATGAAGCTCGTCACCGCCATCGTCAAGCCGTTCAAGCTCGACGACGTCAAGAACGCCCTCGAGCTGATCGGCATCGCCGGTCTGACCGTGAGCGAGGTCCAGGGGTTCGGCCGCCAGCGCGGGCACACCGAGGTCTACCGAGGTGCGGAGTACCAGGTGGACTTCGTCCCCAAGGTCCGCATCGAGGTGGTCGTCAGCGAGGTGGACGCCGCCCGCGTGGTCGACGCCGTCGTCGAAGCCGCCTCCACCGGGCAGATCGGCGACGGGAAGGTGTGGGTGACGACGATCGACGAGATCGTGCGCGTCCGCACCGGGGAGCGCGGCGACGACGCGCTCTGAGGCCGGGAGCAGCTGAGGACGTCGGCCGGGAGCGGACCACCGTCACCCGGCCGGCGTCCTCGCGCACCTGCCCACGTCCCACGCACGTCCGACACATCGAGGGGGAGCCGTGCTGGACACCGAGGCGCTGCCGCGGCTCGGCCGGGCCGAGCGGGTCGCCGTGCTCGACGAATGGCTGACCGGGCTGCTCGGCGAGGCCGTCGGTGGCACCCCCCAGCCGAAGCAGCGCCGGGGCGGTCCGCCGCCGCGCACCGGGACCGAGGGGATCGCCCTCGTCGCGGTCGGCAGCCTGGGCCGCCGCGAGCTGCCGCCGCACGGCGACCTCGACCTGGTGCTCGTGCACGAGGGGCGTCCGGAGATCGCGGCCATCGCCGACGCGCTCTGGTACCCCGTGTGGGACGCCGGCCTGCGGCTGGACCACTCGGTGCGCTCGGTGTCCGAGGCGGTGTCCGTGGCCTCGACCGACGCGAAGGCCGGGCTGGGGCTGCTCGACGCCCGGCTCGTCGCCGGGGACGCGGAGCTAGCCGCCCGGCTGCGCAGCGCCACGCTGGCCAGCTGGCGCCAGCACGCCTCGCGGCTGCTCCCGCAGCTGCGCGACATCCGCCGGGAGCGGGCGCACCGGCTCGGCGAGCTGGCCTTCCTGCTGGAGCCTGACCTCAAGGAGGCCTACGGCGGCCTGCGCGAAGGGCAGGTGCTGCGCGCCACCGCGGCGGCGCAGGTGGCCGACGAGCCCAGCGCCGAGGCCGAGCAGGCCTACGCCTTCCTCCTCGACGTCCGCGACGAGCTGCGCGCTCGCAGCGGCCGCTCCGGCGACGTGCTCGTCCGCCAGGAGCAGCGTCCGGTCGCCGAGGCACTGGGCCTGGCCGACGAGGACGTCCTCCTCCGCGAGGTCAGCCTCGCCGGACGCCGGCTGGCGTTCATCGCCGACGAGACGTGGCGGCGCGTGGAGGCCGCGCTCGTGCGGCGTCCCCGGGGCCGCTACCGCCGGGTGCGCCGGGAGCCCCTCGCCGAGGGGGTCGTCCGCCAGGGCGACGAGGTGGTGCTGGCCCGGGACGCGCGACCGGCAGCCGACCCCGGTCTCGTGCTGCGCGCGTCCGCCGCCGCGGCCCGGGCCGACCTGCTGCTCTCGCCCTACACGCTCAAGGTGCTGGCCGTGCACAGCCCGCCGATGCCCGAGCCGTGGCCACCGGAGGCGCGGTGGTCGTTCCTGCGGGTGCTGGCCAGCGGGCGCTCGGCCGTCCGGGTGCTGGAGCAGCTGGACCAGGAGGGGTTGCTGTCCCGCCTGCTGCCGGAGTGGGACCGGGTGCGCTCCCTGCCGCAGCGGCACCCCTGGCACCGCTTCACCGTCGACCGGCACCTCGTGGAGGCCGCCGCGGCCGCCAGCGAGCTGACCCGCGACGTCGACCGCCCCGACCTGCTCCTCGTCGGGGCCCTGCTGCACGACATCGGCAAGGGCTACCCGGGCGACCACAGCGTGGTGGGGGAGCCGGTGGCCGCCGAGATCGCGACCCGCATGGGCTTCTCGCCGGCCGACGTCGCCACGCTGGCGACGCTCGTGCGCCACCACCTGCTCCTGCCGGCGACGGCGACCCGGCGCGACATCGACGACCCGGCGACGATCGAGCGGGTCGCCGACACGATCGGCCGCGACGCATCGGTCCTGCACCTGCTGCACGCGCTGGCCCAGGCCGACGGGGCGGCGACCAGCGCCTCGGCGTGGTCGCCGTGGAAGGCGCACCTCGTCGCCGGCCTGGTGGCGCGCGTGCAGGGCAAGCTCGGCGGCGGCCCCGTGATCGCCCCCGAGCCGGTGCTGAACCCGACCGGCGCCCAGGTCGTCGCCCCGCTGCCCGACTCCGCGGACGCCGCCGGGGCCGTGGCGGTGGGGATCCAGGACGTCGCCGACGGCCAGCAGGTGACCGTGCGCGCGCCCGACCGGCCGGGGCTGCTCAGCACCTGCGCCGGCGTGCTCGCGCTCAACCAGCTCGACGTCCGCGCCGCGAAGATGACCGTCGAGGACGGCTACGGGACGGGCGTGTTCGCCGTCCGGCCGCGGTTCGGCCGGGCGCCGGTTCCCGAGATCCTCGCCGACGCGGTGCGGGCCGCCCTGGAGGGGACGCTGCCGCTGGCCGACCGCCTGCGGCAGCGGGAGGCCGACTACCGCCAGGACGGCGGCCGGACGGCGCCGCCGCGCATCTCCTGGCACAACGGCGAGGTGAGCGGGACGGCGACCGGCATCATCGAGGTGCGGGCGGCCGACCGGGCGGGGCTGCTGTACCGGCTCACCGCGGCGATCACGGGGGAGGGGCTGGACGTGACGTCGGCCCTGATCGAGACCCTCGGCGCGGACGCCGTCGACTGCTTCTACGTGTGCAACCCGTCGGGTTCCCCGGTCGAGCCGGAGCAGCGCCGCCGGGTCGACGACGCCCTCGTGGCGGCCACGCTGGGAGTCGCGGCGGATCCGCTGGACACCGCCGACACGCCGGGTCGCCTGCGGTGAACTGTCGGTAGGCCGTGCGAACGTCGGGGAACCGGGACGGAACGGTCCCCCTGACGAGAGGAGCCTCCGTGGACACGCGACTGTGGCCCTGCACCCCGTGCGGGGAGATCACGGTGTTCGTCCAGCCGCCGTGCGCCGACGGTCACACCGACGACGGCGGGGAGTGCCCCGAGTGGGCCTGCGCCGACTGCGGCTCGGCCGTGGTCATGGGAGAGCCGGCCGTGGCGGGGGACGTCGTGCGCGCCCGCATCGCCGCCTGAGCGCACTCGATACCCTGGGGTCAGGTGGTGCGGGTTTCCCGCGCCCGTGACTTCTGCTGAGGACGTGCTGTGTTCGAGACCCTCTCCGACCGCCTGGACAAGGTCTTCACCGGCCTGCGTGGCAAGGGCCGGCTCACCGACGCCGACATCGACGCCACCGCGCGCGAGATCCGCATCGCGCTGCTCGAGGCCGACGTCGCCCTGCCCGTGGTGCGGGCCTTCATCGACGCGGTCAAGGAGCGCGCCCGCGGGGCCGACGTCTCCCAGGCGCTGAACCCGGCGCAGCAGGTCATCAAGATCGTCAACGAGGAGCTCATCGCGATCCTCGGCGGCGAGACCCGCCGCATCCGGCTGGCCAAGCAGTCGCCGACGGTGATCATGCTCGCCGGCCTGCAGGGTGCCGGTAAGACGACGCTCGCCGGCAAGCTCGGCCGTTGGCTCAAGGAGCAGGGCCACACCCCGCTGCTGGTCGCCGCAGACCTCCAGCGGCCCAACGCCGTCAACCAGCTGTCCATCGTGGCCGGTCAGGCCGGCGTCGACGCGTTCACCCCGGAGCCCGGCAACGGCGTGGGCGACCCGGTGCAGGTGGCCCGCGACTCGATCGAGCACGCGCGCCGCACGATGCACGACGTCGTCGTGGTCGACACCGCCGGCCGGCTGGGCATCGACGCCGAGCTCATGCAGCAGGCCGCCGACATCCGCGACGCCGTCCGGCCCGACGAGACGCTGTTCGTCGTCGACGCGATGATCGGCCAGGACGCGGTGAACACCGCACAGGCCTTCGCCGAGGGCGTCGGCTTCTCCGGCGTCGTGCTCACCAAGCTCGACGGTGACGCCCGCGGTGGTGCGGCCCTGTCGGTGCGGTACGTGACCGGCCAGCCGATCATGTTCGCCTCGACCGGCGAGAAGCTCACCGACTTCGACGTCTTCCACCCCGAGCGGATGGCCTCGCGCATCCTCGGCATGGGTGACGTGCTCACCCTCATCGAGCAGGCCGAGAAGACCTTCGACGCCGAGCAGGCCGAGCGGATGGCCGGCAAGCTCGCCTCCCGCGAGGGCTTCACGCTCGAGGACTTCCTCGAGCAGATGATCGCCATCCGCAAGATGGGGCCGATCGCCAACCTGCTCGGCATGCTGCCCGGCGCCGGTCAGATGAAGGAGCAGCTCAAGCAGCTCGACGACCGGGAGCTCGACCGGATCACCGCCATCATCCGCTCGATGACTCCGGAGGAACGGGTCAACTCCAAGCTGATCAACGCCTCGCGGCGGGTCCGCATCGCCAACGGCTCGGGGCGCAGCGTGACCGACGTCAACCAGCTGCTGGAGCGCTTCGCGCAGGCCCAGAAGATGATGAGCCAGATGGCCGGGAGCATGGGCCTGCCGGGCATGGGCCCGATGTCGAAGAAGCAGCGCGGTCGCCAGCAGCAGGCGCAGGCCGCCCGCGGCAAGGGCAAGAAGGGCAAGGGCAAGGCCAAGGGTGGTCCGGCGCGGCGTCCCGTGGGCGCTCCGGGACTGCCGCCGGGTCTCCCGGGAGGCAACCCCTTCGGGAGCGGCATGCCGGGGCTGCCGCCCGGTCAGGGGCTGCCCGACCTCAGCAAGCTGAACTTCGACCAGTTCAAGGACCAGCAGGGCAAGTGAACGCACCCGCGCTCCACCTCGCCGGTGTGGTGCTCCCCGAGGGGGAGCACCGGGACGTCTGGGTGCGCGAGGGGCGGTTCACCTTCGAGCCGGTCCCGGGCGCGGAGACGGTCAGCCGCGGTGGCTGGATGGTCCCCGGGCTGGTCGACGCGCACTGCCACGTGGGGATCCTGCGCGGGGGCGGTCACGCCGAGGACCTCGCGGAGGCGCGGGCCCAGGCGATCGTGGAACGCGATGCCGGCGTGCTGGCGCTGCGCGACTGCGGCTCGCCGGTCGACACCCGGGCCCTGGACGACGACCCGGACCTGCCCACCATCATCCGGGCCGGGCGGCACATCGCGCGCACCCGCCGGTACATCCCCGGCCTCGGCATCGAGATCGAGCCCGAGGACCTGGTCGAGCAGACCCGCGTGCAGGCCCGGCGCGGCGACGGCTGGGTGAAGCTGGTGGGGGACTGGATCGACCGCTCGGTCGGCGACCTCGCACCCGAGTGGCCGGCGGACGTCGTGGCCGCGGCGATCGCGGCCGCGCACGAGGAGGGGGCGCGGGTCACCGCGCACACCTTCGGCACCGACGCGCTGCCGGCGCTGATCGAGGCGGGCATCGACTGCATCGAGCACGGCACGGGGCTGACCGAGGAGCTCATCGGCGAGATGGCCCGCCGGGGCACCGCCGTCGTCCCGACCCTGGTGAACGTGGAGAACTTCCCGGGGTTCGCGGAGGCGGGGGAGAAGAAGTTCCCCACCTACGCCAGCACGATGCGGCGGCTCTACGCCAACTCCGGCGCCGTGGTGCGGGCCGCGTTCGAGGCCGGGGTGCCGGTGTTCGCAGGCACCGACGCCGGGGGCGGCATCGACCACGGCGTGATCGCCGACGAGATCCGCGCGCTGTGCGAGGCGGGCATCCCGGCCGAGGACGCGCTGGCCGCCGGCTCGTGGAGGGCGCGGGAGTGGCTGGGGCTGCGGGGAATCGAGGAGGGCGCGCAGGCCGACGTCGTCGTCTACGACACCGACCCGCGGGCGGACCTCCAGTCGCTACAGCGACCGCAACGAACGATCCTCCGCGGCCGCGTCGTCGCCTGAGCCGTCGCTACAGCGACTGGAACCAGCTGCCGACCCGGCCCACGGCTGGTTGACTCCTCGCATGGTGGAGCCACTGCCGGAACCGGACCCGCTCATCGACCCGACCGAGCCGGCGCCCGACGACCCGGGCGAGCTGCTGCCCGACACCCCGGACACGCTGCCGCCACCGCCGATCGAGGCCACGCCCGACGACCCCGGCGGCGATCCGGGTGGCGTCCCCGAGCCCGCCTGACGGGCCGTCGCGGTCTCAGGTGCTCCCGCCTGGGAGACTGCTCTCGTGCTCCTTCGCATGTCGACGCTGTTCCTGCGCACCCTCCGCGACGACCCGGCCGACGCCGAGGTCGCCAGCCACCGCCTGCTCGCGCGGGCCGGCTACATCCGCCGGGCCGCTCCGGGCGGGTTCACCTGGCTGCCGCTGGGCTTCCGCGTGTTCCGCAACGTCGAGCGGATCGTCCGCGAGGAGATGGACCGGATGGGCGCGCAGGAGGTGCACTTCCCGGCGCTGCTGCCGAAGGAGCCCTACGAGGCGACCGGCCGCTGGACCGAGTACGGCGACAACCTCTTCCGCCTGAAGGACCGCCGCGGTGTGGACCACCTGCTCGGGCCCACGCACGAGGAGATGTTCACGCTCCTGGTCAAGGACCTCTACTCGTCGTACAAGGACCTGCCGCTCTCGCTCTACCAGATCCAGACCAAGTTCCGGGACGAGGCGCGTCCCCGGGCGGGCCTGCTGCGCGGCCGCGAGTTCACGATGAAGGACAGCTACTCCTTCGACGTCGACGACGCCGGTCTGGACAAGAGCTACGCCGCGCACCGCGACGCCTACATCCGGATCTTCGACCGCCTGGGCCTGGAGTACGCCATCGTCTCGGCGATGTCGGGCGCCATGGGCGGTTCGAAGAGCGAGGAGTTCCTCCACCCGACCGAGATCGGCGAGGACACCTTCGTCCGTTCCGCCGGCGGCTACGCGGCGAACGTCGAGGCCGTCACGACGGTCGTCCCGGACGGGATCCCGCTCGAGGGCCTGCCCGAGGCGCACGTCGAGGACACTCCCGACACCCCGACCATCGAGACGCTGGTCGCCGTCGCGAACGAGCTCTTCCCCGACGCGGGCTACACCGGGGCCTCGACGCTGAAGAACGTCGTCGTCACGCTGGTGCAGCCCGACGGCACCCGTGAGCCGCTGGTCATCGGTCTGCCCGGCGACCGCGAGGTCGACGCCAAGCGCCTCGAGGCGCAGGTCGCCCCGGCCGAGGTCGAGGCGTTCACCGAGTTCGACAAGCACCCGGCCCTGGTGAAGGGCTACATCGGCCCGCAGGTGCTCGGCGCCGAGAGCGAGTCGGGCATCCGCTACCTGGTCGACCCCCGCGTGGTCAGCGGGAGCAGCTGGATCACCGGCGCCAACGAGCCGGGCAAGCACGTGTTCGACCTGGTGGCCGGCCGGGACTTCACCTGGGACGGCGTCATCGAGGCCGCCGAGGTGCTGGCCGGTGATCCCGCGCCCGACGGCTCCGGCCCGCTGGAGCTCGCCCGCGGGGTGGAGATCGGCCACATCTTCCAGCTGGGCCGCAAGTACGCCGAGGCGCTCGACCTCAAGGTGCTCGACGAGAACGGCAAGCTCGTCACGGTCACCATGGGCTCCTACGGCATCGGCGTCTCCCGCGCCGTCGCCGCCATCGCCGAGTCCACCCACGACGAGCTGGGCCTGGTGTGGCCGCGCGAGGTCGCCCCTGCGGACGTGCACGTCGTCGCCACCGGCAAGGACGCCGCCGTGTTCGAGGCCGCCGAGGCGCTGGCCGCCGAGCTGGTCGCCTCGGGTCTCACGGTGCTCTACGACGACCGGCCGAAGGTCAGCCCCGGCGTGAAGTTCAAGGACGCCGAGCTGCTCGGCATGCCGACGATCGTCACCGTGGGCCGCGGCCTGGCCGAGGGCGTGCTGGAGCTGCGCGACCGGAAGACCGGTGAGCGCGAGGAGATCCCGGTCGACGGCGCCGCCGCGCGCGTGGTCGCCGCCGTCCGCGGCTGAACTCCGTTGCCCCCTCCGTGATCATGAAGTCCGGGACGCGCCACGCCGGTCGACGGCCGCGTGTCGCTTCCCGAGCTTCATGATCGCGGGCGGTGGGGGTCGGCGACGAGTTCGACCTCGTAGCCGTCGGCGTCCTCCAGGTAGGCGGCCCGGTGCTGCGGGCCGCCGGCGAACGGGTGCCGGTCGGCGAACAGAAGCGTCCAGCCGTGCTCGGGCGCCTCGGCGACCAGGCCGTCGAGCTCGGCGGCGGAGCCGGCCCAGAACGCCAGGTGGTTGAGGCCGGGGGCGCGGCGCTCGTGCCGGTCGCCCACCTGGGCGGGGGACTGTTCGACGACGACGTACACGCCGTCGTCGCCCCAGCGCCAGGAGCGGCCGTGCTCCCAGGACTGGTAGGGCCGGGCGCCCAGACGGTGCAGGAGCCACCCCCAGGACCGCTCCGCGCGCGGGAGATCGGGCACCCACAGCTCGATGTGATGCAGCGGTCCGCTCCTGGCCACAGGTCTCCTCCGTCGATCTGGCATCATGGTCGGTCGAACACGGCGGTGGCGGCCCTCTCACCGGCACGGTCGTGTCCATCGCTCCGCCCCGGCGCAACCCCACACGCCGCCCGGCGAGCAACCACACAGCGTTCGAGGAGAACACCACACACCGTGGCCACCAAGATCAAGCTCATGCGCCTGGGCAAGATGCGCGCCCCGTACTACCGCATCGTCGTCGCCGACGCCCGCACCAAGCGTGACGGCCGCTCGATCGAGACGATCGGCAAGTACCACCCCAAGGAGGACCCCTCGTTCATCGAGGTCGACTCCGAGCGCGCGCAGTACTGGCTGGGTGTCGGCGCGCAGCCGACCGAGGCCGTCGCCGCCATCCTCCGGGTCACCGGTGACTGGCAGAAGTTCAAGGGCGAGCCGGCCCCCGCGCCGATGAAGGTCGCCGTGCCCAAGCCGGACAAGAAGGCCCTCTACGAGGCCGCCGTCCGTGCCGGCATGGACGAGCCCACCACCGAGGCGACCACCGCCAAGAAGAAGGCGGCGCCGAAGAAGGCCGCCGCGGCCGAGGCCCCGGCCGACGCTCCTGCTGCCGACGCCGCTCCGGCCGCCGAGGCCGCCCCGGCCGAGACGCCGGCCGAGTAAGACGTGCTCGAAGAAGCGCTCGAGCACCTGGTCAAGGGCATCGTCGACAACCCCGACGACGTCACCGTCGACCTGCTCACCAACCGCCGCGGCAAGACCCTCGAGATCCGGGTGCACCCCGACGACCTCGGCAAGGTCATCGGCCGTGGCGGCCGCACCGCCAAGGCGCTGCGCCAGGTGATGACCGGTGTCGGCGGACGGGGCCTGCGGGTCGACGTCGTCGACACCGACGGGCGCTGAGCACGAGCTCTTTGAGCACCCCGCGCAACCCTGACACGGACACCGTGGTGGTCGGCCGCATCGGCCGCCCCCACGGTGTCCGTGGTCTGGCCACCGTCGAGGTCCGCACCGACGACCCCGAGCTCCGCTTCGCTCCCGGCTCGGTGCTGCTCACCGACCCCGCGGAGCGCGGGCCGCTGACCGTGGTCGACAAGCGGTGGCACAGCGGCACGCTGCTGCTCCAGCTCGTCGATGCAGCCGGGAACGTCGTCGATGTCCGGGAGGCCGTCGACGAGCTGCGCAACACCCTCCTGCTGGTGCCGATCGAGGACCTGCCGGAGATCGAGGAGCCCGACTCGTACTACGACCACCAGCTGGTCGGCCTGGCCGCACGGCTACCCGACGGCTCGGCGCTCGGCGAGGTCACCGCGGTCCGGCACGAGGCGCAGGACCTGCTCGTGGTCCGCCGCGCCGAGGGCGGCGAGGCGTTGGTCCCGTTCGTGTCGGCGATCGTCCCGACCGTCGACATCGCCGGAGGCTTCCTGGTGGTGGACCCGCCCGAGGGGCTGCTCGACCTGTGACGGGTTTCCGGATCGACGTCGTCACGATCTTCCCGGAGTACCTCGCTCCGCTACGCCAGTCGCTGCTCGGCAAGGCCATCGACAAGGGTCTGGTCACCGTCGGAGTGCACGACCTGCGGCAGTGGACCGACGACGTGCACCGCACCGTCGACGACGCCCCCTACGGCGGCGGCCCCGGCATGGTGATGAAGCCCGAGCCGTGGGGGCAGGCGCTCGACGCCGTCCGCCCGCCCGGCACGCGCCTCGTGGTGCCGACGCCCGCCGGGGAGCGGTTCACCCACGCGATGGCGGCGCAGTGGGCCACCGAGCCCGGGTTGGTCTTCGCCTGCGGTCGCTACGAGGGCATCGACCAGCGCGTGGCCGACTGGGCCGCCGACGCCGGGCCGGTGTCCGAGGTGTCGATCGGCGACTACGTGCTCGCGGGCGGGGAGTCCGCCGTCCTCGTGATGACCGAGGCGGTCACCCGCCTGATCCCGGGGGTCCTCGGCAACCGCGAGTCCGCCGAGTTCGACTCGCACGCCGACGGTCTGCTCGAGGGGCCCTCCTACACCCGGCCGGCGACCTGGCGCGGGCACGAGGTGCCCCCGGTGCTGCTCTCGGGGGACCACGCCGCCATCGAGCGCTGGCGCCGCGCGGAGTCACTGCGCCGCACGGCGGCCCGCCGGCCCGACCTCCTGGCCGCACTGCCGGGGGATGCCCTGACCGATACCGAACGGGCGGCCCTGACCGGTGAGTGACCGGCCGGTGCAGCGGACGACGGCGCGCGTCGTCGTCCTGGATCCGGACGGGAGGGTGCTGCTGCTCGGCGCCCGGCTCCCGGATCCGTCGCTCCCCCCGGGCGAGGTGCTGTTCTGGTACACCCCCGGCGGGGGAGTGGAGGACGGCGAGACGCTGCGCGCGGCCGCCGTCCGCGAGCTCACCGAGGAGATCGGGCTGGAAGTGGAGCCCGCCGCGCTCGAGGGGCCGGTGTGGCTGCGCCGGCACGTCGGCCCGTTCGGCGACCAGGTCTTCGACACCCGCGAGACCTTCTTCGTGCTGCGGGACGTCGTGCACGAGGTCGTGCCGGGTGCGCTGACCGAGCTGGAGCTCCTGGCCGACGAGCCGCACCGCTGGTGGACACCGGCGGAGCTGGCCGGCACCGCCGAGGACCTCGTGCCCGCCGACATGCCGACCCTGCTGGCGGAGCTGCGCCGCGGTCCGTGGACGGGGCCGCCGCGCATCGTCGGCTGACGATGTGGCACAGTAGAGAGTCGCTGCTGACCGACGGCACCGCCGTCGGGAGCTCCCGGAGGAGCCGCAGCTCCCCGGAACGGACAGCCGGGGCGTTCCGCTGTCCGAACCGAGAACGAGCCACCTGAGACTGAGGACTGCCGAGATGAACACCCTGGACGCACTCGACGCCGACTCGTTGCGTGACGACATCCCCTCGTTCCGCCCGGGTGACACCGTCAAGGTGCACGTCCGCGTCATCGAGGGCAACCGCTCGCGCATCCAGGTCTTCCAGGGCGTCGTCATCCGCCGTCAGGGCGGCGGCATCCGCGAGACCTTCACCGTGCGCAAGGTCAGCTTCGGTGTCGGGGTCGAGCGCACCTTCCCGGTGCACACCCCCGTCGTGGAGAAGATCGAGGTCGTGACCCGCGGTGACGTGCGTCGCGCCAAGCTGTACTACCTGCGCGAGCTGCGCGGCAAGGCCGCCAAGATCAAGGAGAAGCGCGAGCCCGTCGCCCGCTGATCCGTCGCGGACACGCCTGTCAGCCGGGAGCACCGGCTGGAACTCGGCGGGTCCCCTGCGCCGTACGCTGCTCGTGATGAGCAGCGACCGGCCCGGGGGGCCCGCCGACGTCGTTCCCGGGGACCCCGAGGGATCCGACGCCCAGAGCAAGGGTGAGACCGCCGAGCCGACGTCCTCGGCCGGCGAGCCGACGGCGGCGAAGAAGAAGGATCGGAAGAAGGGCTCCCTGCTGCGGGAGCTGCCCGTCCTGCTGCTGATCGCCTTCGTGCTCGCGCTCGTGGTGAAGACGTTCTTCGTCCAGGCCTTCTTCATCCCCTCGGGGTCGATGGAGCAGACCCTGCACGGGTGCCCCGGCTGCACCGGGGACCGCGTGCTGGTGAACAAGGTGCCGTACTGGTTCGGAGAGCCAGAGCCGGGCGACATCGTCGTCTTCGAGGGGCCCGACACCTGGACCCCGGAGATCAGCGTCGAGGAGCCCTCGAACTGGTTCAGCGGCGCCATGCTCTGGCTGGGTCGCACGCTGGGGGTCGCGCCGCCGAGCGAGGACGACTTCGTCAAGCGCGTCATCGCCACCGAGGGCCAGACGGTGCAGTGCTGCGACGCCGAGGGGCGGGTGACCGTCGACGGGAAGCCGCTCGATGAGCCCTACATCTTCGAGAACACCCCGATCGAGCAGCGCTCGTTCTCGCCGGTCGTGGTCCCCGAGGGCCGGCTGTGGGTGATGGGCGACCACCGGTCCTCCTCCGCCGACTCGCGCGAGCACCGGTCGGACAAGTACAGCGGCACCATCGCCGTCGACGACGTGATCGGCAAGGGCTCGCTCATCGTGTGGCCGCTGAGCCGCTTCGGGACGCTCGACGACCCGGACATCCAGGGGGTCGAGGCCGCCGGTGGGCCGGTCGTGCGCTCGCAGTCCCCGGTCGGGGCGATCGTGGCCGCGCCCTACGTGATCGGCCTGGCCGGCGCCGTGCCGGTGAGCGCCTGGCGCCGTCAACGACGGGCTCGCCGCCGGGGCGTCTAGCTGCCACGTCCGCAGCCGGAATGGTCGCCGCGTTACGCGAGTGACGTGGCCCCAATGATTACGCCGTGCGTGTACCAGTAGAAAAAATTGCTGGGAAAGCATTCAAGCAACCGTTTCACCCTTCCGATGGATGCATTGCACGTTCCCGGAGAAATGAAACGGAGTCAGTTGTGTCTGCACCTGTGGCGAGCACCGCCCGCGGAGTCACCCGCGTGCTCCTCCTCGCCGACGCGCCCGTCCTGCGTCGGGGGCTGGTCAGCATGATCAACGAGACCGCCGGCATGCAGTCGGTCGGTACCCCCGGCGAGCTGCGGCGCGCCCTCACGCTGGCCGAGTCCGCCCGCCCCGACGCCGTCGTGGTCGAGCTGGGCCAGGGTCGCGCCGCGACCCTCAACGCCTGCCGCGACCTGCGTCGTCGGTTCCCGCGTGTCGCCATCGTCGCCCTGGCGACGTCGGAGGACCCGGCCGTGGTCAACGAGGCCCTGGCCGCCGGCATCCGCGGCTACCTCATGATCAACACCTCGCCGACGCTGCTCGGCTGGGCCATCCTGGCCGCCCGCGCCGGCCGGACCGTCGTCGACCCGCAGATCCGCCGGGTCGAGCCGTCGGCCGTGCCCGCCGCCAAGCCGTTCACCCCCGAGGTGCCGCTGACCCGGCGCGAGCAGGACGTCCTGGACGAGCTGCTGCAGGGTCAGTCCAACCGGCAGATCGGTCGCAACCTGTTCATCAGCGAGGACACCGTCAAGAGCCACGTCAAGGCCATCCTGCGCAAGCTGGGTGCCCGCGACCGGGCGCACGCGGTCTCGCTGGTGCTGTCCTCCCGGACCCCGGGCTGCACCTGCGGGGCACACTCCCTGCAGGCCGACACGGACGTCACCGCCGACATCTGATCCACCCGCACCACCTTCTCCGGCATCTCGGGCCGGCCCCCTCGACGGGGGCCGGCCCGCGTGCTTTCGCGGCGTCGTACTGTCGTGCCGCGATGGCTGCTCGTCCCACCCACACCCGCTCGGCCCCGGTCCGCCGTGTCCTTGCCGCCGACCGGCCCGACGCGCTCTGGGACATGGAGCGCTCGTTGCGCCGCCGGGGCTTCGAGGCGATCGCCGGCGCCGACGAGGCCGGCCGCGGTGCCTGCGCGGGCCCCCTGGTCGCGGCCGCCTGCATCCTGCCCGCCGGCAAGCGCGGAAGGGTGCCCGGGCTGGCCGACTCGAAGCTGCTGACGGCGGCCACCCGCGAGCGCGTGTACGAGGAGATCGTGCAGCGCGCCGTCTCCTGGTCGGTCGTCGTGCTGCCCGTGGAGGACCTCGACGCCCGTGGCATGCACGTGACCAACATCGAGGCGCTGCGCCGCGCGGTCTCGCTGCTCGACCCCGGGCCCGACTACGTGCTGACCGACGGGTTTCCGGTGCCCGGCCTGACCCGGCCGGGGCTCGCCGTGTGGAAGGGGGACCGCGTGGCCGCGTGCGTGGCGGCCGCCTCGGTGCTGGCCAAGGTGACCCGGGACCGCATCATGCTCGACCTGCACCAGCGCTGGCCGGAGTACGACTTCGCGGGGCACAAGGGCTACATCACCGACGTCCACAGCGCTGCCCTGGAGCGCCACGGGCCCTGCCCGGAGCACCGGATGCGCTTCGTCAACGTGCGGGCCGCCCGCGACGCGCACGCGGCCCGGGTGACCGGTTCGCCCGGCATGGTCGATGATGGGGCCATGCGCCCTGAGTCCCGAGCCCTGACGAGCACCGAGGACCGATGAGCACCGAGGACCTCGAGAAGTACGAGACCGAGATGGAGCTCCAGCTCTATCGCGAGTACCGGGACATCGTCCGCCAGTTCACCTACGTGGTGGAGACCGAGCGGCGGTTCTACCTCGCCAACTCCGTCGACCTGCAGGTGCGGGAGGCCGGGGGAGAGATCTACTTCGAGCTGAAGCTCTCCGACGCCTGGGTGTGGGACATGTACCGGCCGGCGCGCTTCGTGCGCAATGTCCGGGTCCTGACGTTCAAGGACGTCAACGTCGAGGAGCTGGACAAGCCCGACCTCGAGCTGCCCGAGAACCCCCGCCTGCCGTAGCCGCGGGGGACGGCGGTCCGCATCCCGGCTGGCGACGTCGCAAGCGGAACGGATACGTTCCCTGATCGTGACGTCGGGGGTGCGCCGTGGGTGATCTGGAAGTCGATCTCGAGCTCCTGCGCGAGACGGCAGGCAGCCTCGGCATGCTCATGCACGAGTTCGAGCGCGCGGCGGACATCGTCGAGGACGCAGAATCGGCGATCGGCCGCAATGCGCTGCTCGACGAGATGCGCGAGTTCGTCGACGAGTGGAAGCACAACCGCGAGAAGCTGCTGAAGTCGCTGCAGGCGGTCTACGAGGCCGCAACCGAGAGCCACGACGCCTACGTGCAGGTCGACAACGACCTTGCCAACTCCATCCAGACGGCGACGGCGGAAGGTGGAGCATGAGCGTCAGCCCCACCGCTCCCGCGTCGTTCCAGCCGCTCGACGGGTCCAACGGGGTCCCCGGCGATGCCGGTGACGTCACCGACCTCGCCCGTCGCTACGCCGACACCGCGGCGGAGATCGAGGCCCAGGCAGCCCAGTTGGAGCGCCTGACCTCCCGGTCCCAGCAGGGCTGGAAGGGGCAGGCGGGCGAGAACGTCGTCGAGGTCGCTGGCGAACTCGCGGAGCGCATCCTCACGGCCAAAGACCGCTACGCCGCCGCCGCGCGGGCGCTCTCGCACTTCGGCAACCGCCTGGACGACCTGCAGCGCACCGCGTACGCCGCCGTCCGGAATGCCCAGGAGGCCGTGGAGGAGCAGCGCGCGCTCTCCTCCTCGGCGCCGACCGCGCCCGGAGTCGACGCCACCCCGGAGCAGCTGGCACTGGCGACCGAGGACCGGCGCCGGCACCAGGACGCCGTGGACGCAGCCGCCACGCGGCTGGGCGATGCGCGCGAGCGCTACGAGCAGGCGGTCGAGGACTACCACGACCTCGCCGAGGAGGCGGCCCGCATCCTGCGCGAGGGCCGGGCCGACGACGGCCTCGCCGACAGCTGGTGGGACAAGCACGCCGACTTCCTCTCCGCCGTCCTGGATGCCATCGGTGCGATCGTCCTGGTGCTGACGATCGCTGCCCTGGTCATCGGGGTCTTCGCCACGGGCGGGCTGCTGGCTGCGGCGGTACCGGTCCTGATGGCGATCGGAGCGGGTCTCACCGCCATCTCCTTCGGCGGGCACCTGGCCCTCTGGCTGACCGACAACGGGTCGGGCGCCGACGTCCTCTGGGACCTCGCCGGGCTGCTCACCTTCGGCCTCGGCGCGGGCGTGGGCCGCGCCGCGCGCGGGCTCACGGGTGTCGCCTCCCGCGTCGGTGGACGGGTGGCCGGCGCCTCCGCCGGGAGGGCGGCGTTCACGTCGACCGGCCGCTCCGGGCTGCTCTACGACGCGGCCCGGCGCGTGCCCTTCGGGCAGCAGATCTTGAGCGTCTCGCCAGGCCTGCGGGCCGCGTTCACCACCGCCGACGAGCAGGCGACCGCGGCCCGAGGTGCGGTGGAGGCGCTCGCGATGGCGCCCAGCACGCGGCTGAGCCGGCTCCTCGCCCTGGGGGACCGCGCGCCGGCGCAGTCGTTCACCGCGATCAACCAGATCATCACGCGGGTTCCCGACAGCGAGGTGGCCTGGGCGCTCGGGCGGCTCGCCCAGGGCATGACCATCGCAGGCGTCACCGCCCCCGGTCTCGTGACCGGCATCCAGGGCGGCCTGGACACCTACGGCGACTACGTCAGCGAGCCGGCGCAGGAGGCCACCGACCAGAAGGTCCGGGCCGAGATCGTCGATCAGTGGTCCATGCCGCTGATGCACCTCCGGTGACCGCCCCCGGCGCGGTGGTGCGCGACTTCACGATGCTCCTGCCCCCGGGGTGGGCGCGCATCCCGCTCGACGACAGGGTGCCGCTCAGGGTCCGCTCGCTCGTGGCCGAGCGGCTGGGTGCGGCGCCCCCGGAGCACCGCGAAACGCTGCGGACCGGGCTGACCCGCGAGCTGACCGCTGTCCTCGGCACCGCCGCCCGCAAGGGCGGCATCGACGTGCTGCTCAGCGTCGACCCGGTCGCGGGGCAGCCCGTTCCCGCGTCGGCCGTGGTCAGCGTCCTGGAAGGGCGCGGTGACGGCGATGCGCTCGACGCCCTCGCGGGGACGCTCGTGGCGAGCACCCGCAGCAGGGCGGTCCGCGAGGTGGGGGTGGTCGAGATTGCCGGTGCGCCGGCGGTCCGGCGGCTGACCGACCGCCGCGAGCGGGTCGAGCCCGAGGCGGGGCTGGCCGGTGGGGTCCTGAGCATCACGCAGGTGGACTACTTCGTGCCCCTGCCCGGAGGCGACGGTCTCCTGGTGCTCACCTTCTCGACCCCGGTCGAGGCGCTGGGGCCGCCGTTGGTGAAACTTTTCGACGTGATGGCCTCGAGCTTCCGGTGGGTGAGCCGGTGACCGACGGCCCGCCGGACATCGTCGTCGACTTCTCCCCGGCGTGGGTCCAGCTCTCCTGGGGTGAGGACGTCGACGCCTGGGCGCCGGCCGCCGCCGCGGCCCTGTGGCAGGCGACGGGGCAGCCGCACGGCGTGCAGGACGTCGCCGTGCTCGCCGCCACGCTCGAGGTCATGGCGCGCAGCGCGTTCCTCGTCCCGTGCTTCGGCGCCTTCGTCTTCTGCCCGGAGCCGGCCCGGGGCCCGCGTGCGGTGCTGCGGCTCACCGGCATCCGCTGCTCGGGAGGCACCGACGGGGCGCGGCTGGTCGAGGAGATCCTGCTGCCCGACGGCCAGCAGCTGCTGACCCCGCAGGTGGAGCACATGAGTGGACCCGGGCTGCCGCGCACGCGGATCAGGCAACGGGCAAGGGCCGAGGAGGACCGGACCATCTCCGACCACATCGCCTACCTGTTCCCGTTCGGACAGGGGGCCTGGGTGCTGTCGACGACGCTGCCCGATACTGCCGAGGTCGAGCGCTGGCTGCCCGATCTCGACGAGCTCAGCGCCGGTGTCCAGCTGCAGGTGGGGGCATGAGCGCCGTGGAGATCCGTCCGCCCATGCCCGAGCTGACCGGGATCTCATGGCCCGACCCACGGCGCGGTTTCGAGCAGTGCCGGCTCGTGGTCGACCGCGCCGCTGGGACCGCGAACTGGACCGGCGACGTCGCCTGCGACCGGCCGCGCGAGTTCCGCCTCGGGGACGGGCCGGGTGAGCTCGCCGGGCTCGTGCGGGCGATCTACCCCCGCAGCCTCTGGGACGTCGACCTGGCCGGGCGCCTGCTCCTGGTCGACGGCGCCGGCAAGGTGCTGGCGCGCAGCCGGCTGCTGCCCCAGTACGCCTTCGAGCAGATGTGGCCGTTCAGCGTGCTGGACGCCAGCGGCCTCCCGGTCATCGAGGAGCGCTTCGCCAACACCCGGCGGGTGCAGAAGGCGCACCGGGGTGCGGCCCCGCTGTGGCCATGGACCGCCGGCTACTGGTGGCTGATGCTGGCCAGCTTCGCGGTGGCCGCTGTCGTCATCGGCCTCATCGCCCTGGTCATCGTCCTCACCGGGTGGTCGACCTAGCCCACGTGAGCGGCTCGGTCCACAGCGGTCGGCGCCGTCCACAGGTGGCCGGAGCTGCTTCGCTCCGGGCCTGCTCCCGGGCACGGTCGACGGGTGCCTCCTACCTCCGAACTCGGCGCCACCGGTGAACACATCGCTGTCGCCTTCCTGACCGACGCCGGCCTCCGAGTCCTCGACCGCAACTGGCGGTGCCGCGAGGGCGAGATCGACCTCGTCGCCCGTGACGGCGACGCTCTCGTCTTCTGCGAGGTGAAGACCCGTCGAGGGCTCGGCTACGGGCATCCCGTCGAGGCCGTCACCCCGGCCAAGCGACGCCGGATCCGCCTGCTGGCCCAGCGCTGGCTCGCGGCGCACGACGAGCACGCGCCGGACGTCCGCTTCGACGTGGTGGGTGTGCTCGTGCGCCGCGATCAGCCGCCCCTGGTCACGCACCTGCGCGGAGCCTTCTCGTGACCCTGGCCCGCACGTGGTCGGTCGGCCTCGCCGGCGTCCGGGGCGCCATGGTCGAGGTCGAGGTCGACATCGCGGCCGGGCTGCCGGGGGTGGCGCTGGTGGGCCTCCCCGACGCTGTGGTGCGGCAGTCTGTGGACCGGGTTCGCGCCGCGATCGCCAACGCCGGAGGCGAGTTCCCGGCCCGCAAGATCACGATCGGGCTCTCGCCGGCGTCGATGCCGAAACAGGGGAGTGGCTTCGACCTCGCGCTGGCAGCGGCCGTGCTCGCCGCCGCCGGCACGGTGCGCCGGGCAGCCGTCGACCGCCTGGTGCTGCTCGGCGAGCTGGGACTGGACGGCTCGGTGCGCGGAATCCGCGGCGTTCTCCCCGCCGTGCTCGCGGCAGCCCGGGCCGGGCACGCGCAGGTCGTGGTGCCCGCGGTCAACGCGGCGGAAGCGGCGCTCGTCGACCGCATGGAGATCCTCGCCGTCGAGACCCTCGCCCAGCTGGTGGACCACCTCAAGGGCACGGCTCGGCTGCAACCGCACGAGCGGGGCGCGGTGCCTCCGCAGGCCCCGGGACCTGACCTCGCCGACGTCGTCGGGCAGGCCTCTGGGCGGCGGGCGGTGGAGGTGGCCGCAGCCGGGGGACACCACCTGTACCTCGCCGGGCCGCCGGGAGCCGGCAAGACGATGCTCGCCGAGCGCCTCCCCGGTCTGCTGCCGCCGCTCGACGAGCAGGCCGCGCTGGAGGTGACGGCCATCCACTCGATCGCCGGCACCCTTCCCGCGGACGCCCCGCTGGTCACCCGGCCGACCTTCGAGGCACCGCACCACTCCGCGACCATGGCCGCGCTCATCGGCGGTGGCTCGGGCCAGATCCGGCCCGGTGCGCTGTGCCGAGCCCACCGCGGGGTCCTCTTCGTGGACGAGGCGCCGGAGTTCCCCCGGGCGGTGCTCGACACGCTCCGCCAGCCGCTGGAACGGGGACAGGTCACCATCCAGCGGGCAGCCGGCGCCGCCACCTTCCCCTGCCGTGCCCAGCTGGTCCTGGCGGCCAACCCCTGCCCGTGTGCCACGGCCGCCGGTGACACCGCCTGCACGTGCAGCCCCCTGGAGCGCCGCCGCTACCAGGCCCGCCTGTCGGGCCCGCTGCTCGACCGGGTGGACCTCCGGGTGGAGCTGCCACCCGTGACCCGCGCCGCGTGGCTCGACGGGCTACCGGCCCCGGAGTCCACCGCCGTGGTCGCCCGCCGGGTCGCCGACGCGAGGGCGACCGCGGGCGAGCGGCTCGCCGGTACGGGGCTGGCCCTCAACAGCGAGGTGCCAGGACGCATGCTCCGCGAACGGTTCGCCGTTCCGCGAGCGTCCCTGCGCCTGGCGGAGCGTGCGCTCGAGCGCGGCGCCATCTCTGTCCGCGGCTTCGACCGGGTGGTCCGGGTCGCCTGGACCCTGGCCGACCTCGCCGGAGTCACCGTGCCGGGACCGGACCAGGTGGCCGAGGCGCTCGGCATGCGGCTGCAGCGGGCCGCGGCATGACCACTTTCGACGAGGACCTCGAGGACGCCGCGGCCGGCTCGTCCGTGCCGGGCGTCCACCCGGGACTGCGCCGCGCTCGTGCCTGGCTGACCCGAGCCGTCGAACCCGGCACGGTCGACTTCTGGCGCTACGTGGACGACGTCGGTCCCCTGGGCGCCGTGCGGGAGATCCGCTCGGGCGCGGCCCCCGACCGCATCCGGGCCCTGGTCGGCGCCCGGGCGGAGGAGGACGCCTCCCTGACCGACCTCCGCAGGGCGGAGCGCTGCGATGCCCGGCTCGTCGTCCCGGAGGACGACGAGTGGCCGGCCTACCGGCTGCACGCGCTCGCGGTGGCGACGGCCGACGAGCCGCTCGATCGCGAGCACCAGACCGACCGGACCCGGGCGCTCGTGCCCCCGCTGGCGCTGTGGGTCCGCGGAGCTGCGCGCCTGGACGAGGTGACCGACCGCTCCGTGGGCGTGGTGGGCGCCCGAGCGGCCACCGCCTACGGCGAGCACGTAGCGGGGGAGTTCGGTCATCAGCTGGGCGAGCGGGGCTGGACCGTCGTGTCCGGTGGCGCCTTCGGCATCGACGGCGCCGCGCACCGGGGAGCGCTGGCCGCCGGTGCGCCGACCGTCGCGGTGCTCTCTTGCGGTGTCGATCGCCCGTACCCCGCCGGGAACGGGGCCCTCTTCCACCGGATCGTCGACGACGGCCTGCTGGTCAGCGAGTGGCCACCCGGTTGCGCGCCCCTGCGCCACCGCTTCCTCGTGCGCAACCGCCTCATCGCCGCGCTGACCCGTGGCACCGTCGTCGTCGAGGCGGCGGCCCGGTCGGGCGCGCAGGCGACGGCCCTGCGGGCGCGCAAGCTGGGCCGGCCCGTGCTGGTCGTGCCCGGCCCCGTGACCAGCGCGCTGTCCGTCGGCTGCCACGAGCTGCTGCGACAGGAGGAGTCCGGCGCGAGGCTGGTGACCTCGGCGGCCCAGGTGATCGAGGCGGTGGGCAGTCTTGGCAGTGATCTCGCCGCCCCGGTCGACCGCCCGGCCTCACCCCGTGACGGGTTGTCCGATCTTGCATCACGGGTGCTCGATGCCTGCCCGGTCCGCGTCGGCGTGAGCCCCGAACGGCTCGCCGTCCTGGCCGGATGCGAGGTGCTGGAGGTGCTCCGCGTCCTTCCGGCCCTGGAACTGGCAGAGCTCGTCCAGTGGACCGGTACGGGCTGGCGGGTCAGCCCGCCACCGAAACCGACCGGCGCGGCGCCTTGACCAGCGCGACGCGCCGACGGACCGTGCCCCCGTGTCCACCAGCACCGCAGAGGTCCGCGCCGGGTTGCCGCCCGCGCTGGCGGAGGCGCTGGCCGGGTACGAGGAGCATCTGACCGCCCAGCGCGACCTCTCGGAGAACACTGTCCGGGGATACGTGGGCGACGCGGTCCGGCTGCTCGACCACCTCGCCCGCAGGGGTGGCGAGCAGCCGCACGACCTCGACCTCGCCGCGCTGCGGAGCTGGCTGGCGCAGGGCCGCACGCTCGGCCACAGCCGCTCGACGACGGCCCGCAACGCCGCCAGCGCGCGGTCCTTCACGGCCTGGTTGCGGAAGGCCCAGCTGCTGCCCGAGGACGTGGGCCAGCGGCTGGTCAGCCCGCGCGCCCGTCGCACGCTGCCCGACGTGCTCGCACCGGCCCAGGCCCGCGAGCTGGTCGAGGCCGCGGCCGGCGCCGAGGAACCGGTCGGGCTGCGCGACGCGGTCGTCCTGGAGCTGCTCTACGCGAGCGGCATCCGCGTCAGCGAGCTCGTCGGCCTCGACATCGACGACGTCGACCGCGGACGCCGGTTGCTCCGCGTGCTGGGCAAGGGCAGCAAGGAGCGCAGCGTCCCCTACGGCGTCCCGGCCGAGCGGGCGCTGGACGCGTGGCTGACCCGCGGTCGCCCGGCACTGGCCACACCCGACTCCGGCCCCGCCCTGTTGCTGGGTCTGCGGGGCCGCCGGCTCGACGCGCGCGAGGCCCGGCGCACGGTGCACGCCGCCACGGCCAAGGTCCCCGGCGCTCCCGACATCGGCCCGCACGGGCTGCGTCACTCCGCCGCGACGCACGTCCTCGAAGGCGGCGCGGACCTGCGCTCCGTACAGGAACTGCTCGGCCACGCTAGCCTCGCGACGACGCAGATCTACACGCACGTGACGGTCGAGCGGCTCCGTGCGGTCCACGCCCAGGCACATCCACGTGCCTGAGCCGCGGGGCCGTGAGGCGGCCAGAACAGCGGCAGTCATGACCGAGCGGGACCACGGATGGGGACCCCGCAGCACGACCGAGGAGCGCCACCGTGTCTGAGGCAACGATCCACCGGCTCGACGAGTCCGGCGAGGACACCGACGCCATGCTGGCCGAGCTGTGGGCCCGGTACGTCGAGGACCGGGACTCCGCCCTCCGCGACCGGCTGATCCTCCACTACGCACCGCTGGTGAAGTACGTCGCCGGCCGGGTCGGCAGCGGTCTGCCCGCGCACGTCGAGCAGGCCGACCTCATCTCCTACGGCACGTTCGGGCTCATCGACGCCATCACCCGCTTCGAGCCCACGCGCGAGGTGAAGTTCGAGAGCTACGCGATGTCGCGCATCCGCGGCGCGATCATCGACGAGCTGCGCAACACCGACTGGATCCCGCGGTCCGTGCGGGTCAAGGCCCGCCAGTTCGAGCGCACCGTGGCCGAACTGGAGGCCAAGTACCGGCGGACGCCGACCGACGAGGAGGTCGCCGACGCCATGGAGATGGACGTCGACGACATCCGGAAGTTCCTCGGCCAGCTCTCGCTGGTCAACGTCGTCGCCCTCGACGAGCTGCTCACCGACGACGAGGGTGGCGCGCCCCGTCTCGGCGACACGCTGCAGGACCCCACCGCGCTGGACCCGCAGGCCATGGCCGAGCACGGCGAGGCCCGCCAGCTCCTGGCCCGCGCCGTGGAGCAGCTGCCGGAGCGGGAGAAGGTCGTCGTCTCCCTCTACTACTTCGAGGGCCTCACACTCGCCGACATCGGGCGCGTC
This sequence comes from Blastococcus sp. TF02-8, assembly GCF_003319175.1. Taxonomy (GTDB): domain Bacteria; phylum Actinomycetota; class Actinomycetes; order Mycobacteriales; family Geodermatophilaceae; genus Blastococcus. Next base: position 389,591 of record NZ_QOHK01000003.1, read on the forward strand.
CTCGGCGTCACCGAGAGCCGCATCTGCCAGCTGCACACCAAGGCCGTCCTCCACCTGCGCACCAAGCTCGCCGACATCGCCTGACCTGTGACCGGACTCGATAGTTGAGCAATGGACACCGAACGTGAGCACAAGCGGCGGTGGACACCACAGTTGAGCAGGACGTCCTGCGGTTTTGCGCCTGCTCAGCGCCTCGCGAGGCCCGTTTGGACACGACAGTTGAGCAGGACTGGCTTTGGACAGGACAGTTGAGCAGGACTGCGGTCTGGATAGGACAGTTGAGCAGGACGGCCGTTCTTGGACACCACAGTTGAGCAGGACTGCGCTGGTGGTGAAGTCGGGGTTGGTGTCCAGGTGAGGGTCTGCGCCTGCGGAACGGTGAACGACAGCCCGAACCCGGTCTGTTGGCCATGTCGACATGCCTGTGCGCACGAGTCCCGCGACTTCGCCAAGATCCGGAAAGCAAACGGGCTGTACGAGGTGAAGGCTGTCTGCGTTCGGTGCTGGGACCTGAAGGCGGGCTACCGGAACCGCGACTTCGACCTGGAGTCACTGCCTCTGTTCCGTGATCACCACGGTCAGGGCGAACCGTGCGCCCGTTGCCGTGCCCTCGACACAGAGTTGCACCACTTCGCTCCCAGAGCGCTGTTCGGAGTGGAGGAGGCCGACCTCTGGCCGACGGCCTGGCTGTGTCGCGGTTGCCACGCTCGCTGGCATCGCGTCATGCGTGAAGGAGTCGCCGCTCCTGACCGCAGAGGGAGTCTGGACGGCGCATAGGCCACCGGCGCCAATCAGCGGGGCGGCTGAGGGGCGTCGCAGCACTGACGTGCTCGAACAGCCCGCCTAGAGGGCGCTGTTCGCGGCGATCTGCTGAGTGACTCGCTCGGCGTAGCGGCAGACGATCTCGGTCAGCGCGGGCGTGGCGCGGCGGCGGAGCGTGCTGTACGAGGAGATGGCCTCGTTAGTCGAGCGCCGGGTGGCCGACTTGCTTTGGATCATTGGCGCGAGGGCGGCGTCGCCGCAGGTGACGTGACTCCAGAGCCAGATACGCAGGTCGCTGCGGCGCTGGTCCCAGGGGGTGTCCTTGCGGGCGACGCGGGCGGTGACCATCTCCGCGACGAGGCGCCGCCAGTCCGTCTCGGGGATGTCCCAGGCGGCGTCGAGGTGGCGGCGGCGGTGGCCGTAGTTGACCGGGTCGGCCTGGAGGTCCTGGGCAACCTGGCCGATGAGCCTGCGGAACTCGTCGTCGCGATCGGTGCGCTTGCAGGCCCGCCCAGCGCGGATGAGGGCGGCCTGGGCGCTGACGCGGGGGATGCCCAGCGTTTGGGCGGCGGTGTCGAGGTCGCAGTCCTCGATCAGTTGGACGATTGCGATCGGGACCGCGCGGCGGATGTTGCGCTGTTCGGACGGGTCGAAGGTGGCGAACCACCGGTCGTAGCGCTCTTGGTCGAGGTAGGCGGGGACGTGGTCGCTGGTGATCGTCAGACCGTTGGGGCAGGCGGCGCGCAGCATGTGGACGCTGAACGTGCCCGCGCGCTTGGGGGCGAAGTAGCGAAATAGGCCATCAGAGGGCTGGGCGGCGGACCGGACGCGGCTCCAGGCGAGACGCTCGTGCTCGTCGGCGGCGGCGACCAGCGGGGGCAGCAGGTCGCGGGCGTCTTCGGGGGATGGCAGGTCGAGAATGAGGGCGGCCTGGTGCAGCAGCGCAGCGAGGACGCGGGTGTCGGTGGGCGGCTCGGTCCAGGTGCGATCGGTGCGGTCGTTGTCGCCCCGGCTGGCGCGGCGGTCCTTGCGTGCGTCGAGGTGGTGCACCAGGGCGTTGGTAAGGGCTTCGGGTAGGGAGCCGGTCGGCGGCCGGTGGTCGGCGAGTTGCAGAAGAACGGCCAGCGCGCGGAGGTCGCGGACGTGCTGCGCCGGGGTGACCGGTACGCCGAGGCTGCGGACCTCGGTGGCGGTGCCGTCGAGGAGCCCGTCCAGATGCCGCTGGAGCGGCAGCAGAGGCTCGGGGCAGGGTTCGGCGGCCTGCCGGTCGATCCGGGCACCGCACAGGGCCGCTGCGCCGTTTGGACGGCTGCGGCAAGCGGCCGGGTGCAGGGCGTCGAATGCCGGATTGGGAATGAGGCTGCGGATCCGGGTGCCCGAGGCGCCGAACGGTTGACCGCAGTTGGTGCAGGTGTCTTCGAGCAGGACACCGTGCCGGGTGCAGGCGACCGCCCAGGGGGTCTTCCAGGCGGCCTGCCACGTCGTCCGTTCTGGAGCGGTGGAGTCGGTGTCGGCCAGGCAGAGCGGACACGCGCGGGAGAGGACGGGAACGAACCAGCCGTTGCCTTGCACTGTCCGAGCGGCCTTGCCAGGCGCGCTGCTGTCGAAGAGCAGACCGTCCCAGCGAGCCAGGGTGAGCCGGGCCGCTTCGTCGGCGGTGAGGTTGCAGGCGTGCGCGAACCGGGCGGCGATCTCGTCCGGGATGGCGACAGCGAACCGGGTATCGATGCTTCCGGCCGTCGCGGTGTGCTCCAGTCCGATCCGGTGGGCGAGATCGATGGGACGGTCGCCGAGCCGGTGAGCGAGGTTGAGCAGGTAGCCGCTCAAGGTCTCCGCGTGCTGAGGCGCGAGGCTGCGCGGCAGCGGGCGGGGCAGTGCGACGGATGGGTGCGTGGTCATGCGGCACCGTCGCGGGCGCGCTTGCCGTTGAAGGCTCCGTTGCGTGCGCGGCCCCGACGGGCGGTCGCCTTCGGGCTGAGGGCGGTGGGCTCGGGCAGGCCCTGGTTCTCGGCGGCGTGGTCAAGGACGATCGAGTCGAGGACCTCGCGGGACAGGTATTCACCGGTCCGTGGTCCGGACGGCCGCTGCCCGAGCACACCGATGGATGCTTCGGAGACGAGACGGGTCAGGGTTCCCACGACGCCACCAGTACGCCGCAGCAGGTACGCGGGGGTGTCGTCGCCGGTGAGCATGCCGGGGGCCTTGTCGAGCAGCGGGAGGTCTTCCTCGATGGCCTTGAGGTGCGACAACCAGCCCGCGAACGCCTCGCTGGTCTCGTCGGTGAACGAGCCGAGGGTGTGGACGGTGAACCGGCGGCGGGTCTGCGTCAGCAGACGCCGGTTCCTCGTGCTGGCCTGCCCTTCATAGAGCAGACCGGACTGTTCGACGTTCACGCCGATCCCGAGGACGGTGGCGCCGGTCTCCATCAGCGCGCGGATGAAGTCGGCGGCGTTCTGGTCGGCTTCACGGTGCATCTTCAGCCGCGTGATGTCATCGAGCACCAGCAGTCGGGTGCCGCACTCGACGATGATCTGCCGGACGCGGGCGGTCAGTTCCGGCTCGTACGTGCGGCTGCGAGGAACGTCGCCATAGAAGGCGAGGATGTCGCGGCACAGGCCGCTGATGGTGACCTTGGGCGGCACGTTCACCCAAGCGACGGGAATCCACCGGTCCCGGTTCCCGACGACTCCAGGGAAGAACTGCGCCTTCTGGCGCAGGCTGGTGTCGAACTCTGCTGCGATCTCCCGGACCAGGGTGCTCTTACCGAGGCCCGCGTCGGCGGATACAAACAGCCCCGGCCGGACACCCGGAGCCGAGTTGTCGGTGTTCAGCCGCAGCGTCGTGGCGATGGCGGCCGTCGTTGCGACGCCCATCGGGGTGTCGTGCCGGGGCAGGTTCGCGATGCCGATTCCGCGCGCCATGTCATACAGGCTCCGGTGTCCGTCGGGCAGCCGGTCGTACTCGGCGCGGCTGATCAGCGCGGGCGGCTGGTAGGCGTCGCGGTGCTCGACGTAGTGCTGCCATCCATCGACGGTGCTGATGTCGTCGAGGATCGGAGGCTCGGCGAGCCATTCGGCGGGCAGCGGGGGCACGGTCATGGTCACGCCTCCTCATCTCCTTCATCGGTCAGCGACGGGTCGTCGCTTGTGGTTGCGGTGTGGGTGGTGGCTGTCTCGCGGGCGGCCCGGAGTGCTTCGGCGTCGAACCCGAGCAGGGACTTGGTTTGGCCGCCGAGGCGGGGCGCCGCTGCCACGCCGTCTTGGTGCTCCGGTGCGACCTGTGCGGCGTTCTTGCGGGCGCGAGCCTCATCGAGCGCGGTGACGGGCGAGACCGGACGCACAGGGGGGTCCTCAGGGCCGCCGTCGGGGTCGCCGTCGAAGGAGTCGACGAAGGGGGGCACCCCGGAGGCCGCCTGGTCCCGCTCGACCATCTGCTGCTGGCGCTGGAGCCGACTCCGCTCGCGGATCGCCCGGCGGGCGGTGCCCGACAGGGTCGGCCACTGCGTGACCGGCTCGTGGACGGCGAGGATCTCGCTCAGCAGGATCTCGGCGAGAGCGTCCTGGTCGTGCGGAGCGATTCCGCGCTTGCGGCGCAGCGAGGTGAGCGCGGCGGCGTGCCGGTCGTTGAAGCACGGGGTGTGCCGACTCGCTCCACCCCAGGTCAACGGCTGGTAGACGCCGTCTGCGTCCAGCAAGAACACCCGCCGGAGGTCACGCGGGTCGTACCTCACCGTCCACTTGCCCTTGACCCGCCCGCCGAACTGCGACGGCTCATTGCGCAGCCCGTTGAGGGCCTCGCCGTCGTAGTACAGGCCCCGGATCTGCACGCCACGGGTGTGGACCTTGACGTGCACCGCAGGCAGCAGCGCGTAGTAGTCGTTGGAGGTCAGCGCGCGCAGCGGGATGCCGGTCTGGGCGAGCCCGTACTCGTAGAGCGTGTTCGGGGAGAACGCGCCCTCCGGGCACCAGTCGGGGCGGGCGTCAGACAACTCGTGGTTCTGCCAGATCCGCACCGCCCACCAGCAGGCCAGGTCCTCGATGTCCTGCACGTCGTACTTGACCTGCTCGTCGACGTTCTGCCCGCGCTCGGAGGCGTCAGTGCCCCGGTACCCGGAGAGGTACTGGAGCAGCATCGTCCGGAAGGATCCGAAAGTGCGCTCGACGACCTGCTTGTCCGAGCCGGTGCGAACCCGCGCGGGCAAGATGCTGATGCCCTGCTGCGTCGCTGTGGCGACGTTCAGGTGCGCCTTGTAGGTGTTCCCGTGGTCGGTCACGACGGCCTCGGCGTTGACGAACGGCATCCCGGAGTAGGTGTCGCCGCCGTAGATGTCGGTGAGGACCTTCTCCGGCAGGCCGACGAACGGCCAGCGGTTCTCGTCGGTCCAGCCGGGCAGCATCGCCTTGGGCCTGCCGATCTCGCGGAGCAGGAACGTCACGTCGATCGCCTGCTCGGACTTCTCCAGCACGCGGATGGCGACGATGGAACGCGAATACCAGTCGACGGCCATGACGATGACCCCACGGATGACGCCCTCATAGGCGGTGCCTGCGAGGAGCACGTCGAGGCTGCACGTGTCGATGCAGACCAGTTCGCCCGGCCGAGTGGGGTTGGCACGGGAGAACCCCTGGGGCGGAGCCGAGGTGGCGCTGCGCCGGGTACGGGCCTTGCCGTTCAACTCACTGGGCAGGTAGCGGTCCTGGAACCAGCGGCGGATCGTCTTCTCGCAGGGCACGGGCTCCTCACCCGCCTCGTATCCGAAGACCTCGCGCATGTACTGCTTGACCAGCAGGTAGCGGGCGGCGTGCGTCCGGTTGGACTCCAGCCGGGTCTTTTCGAAGACCTCTTCACAGGCGGCGGCGACCTGCTCGCTGATGGCCGGGCGGCCGGGAGACCGGCGCACGTGCCGACGGTCGACGGTGCCGCTGAGCCCGCTGCCGGTATTGAGGGCCTTGGCGATCCGGCGGATCGTCGCGACCGACATCTTGGTTCCGGCGTCGGCAGCGTGCTCGTTGTCCAGTTCACGAGCCTTGGCCTCGCGTCGCTCGGTCAGCGTGGTGTTCGCCGGGTCGTACTCCGGGCGTGGCTCGCCGGGCAGCGCCACGCTGGGCGTGCCGGACCGGTAGCCGGTCTCGGCCTCGTAGACGTGAGCGATGCGCTTGGTCAGGATCTCCCGCGCGTGTGCGTCCAGCCGCTCGACGGCCGCATCGACCATCGCTGCGGGGTTGGCGGTGATCTCCTCGATGTGGGGATGGGTGACGAACTCCTCGATGCCCAGGGTGGTCTGCTCACCCTCGTCATCGCACAGCCGCACGAACCCTTGGTCGTGGCTCACCTGCGTGATCAGCCACTCGCGGGCATCGACGCTCACCCGGATGCCACGGGCCAGACGGACGCTCACGCGAGCACCTCCGTCAGCGCGACGACGGTCTCGTCGGTGAGCAGCCGGGACAGATCGATGGTGACCTCGCGCTCCCAGATGAGGCGCTGGAGCACGGCCCGAGCCAGCGCGGGCGCGCCGGTCGCGGCGACGACCTGGCCGAACCGGGACGGCCCCCGCTCGGCCAGGAAGTCGAGCATCAGACCGCCCACACCGGCGAGGTCAGCGGTACGGCGGGCGGCGCCGATGGTCTTGAGGATGGTGAGGGCGGGCTGCTGGTAGCCAACGACGAGGGCCTCCCGCCAGTCGTGCAGCGCGCAGACGGTGCGGGTGGCGGCGGCGTTGGCCAGCAGTTGCGGCTTGACCAGCGGGGCGGGGCGGACGTTGATGATCCACATCTCGCCGTCGATGACGGCAGCGAAGTCAGGGGTGTGGGACTTCCAGGCGGACCCGTCGTGCCAGGTAAGCGTGAACGGCTGGCTGGCGAGGTCGTTGAGGCCCTCGTCGAAGTCCAGCGTGATGAGCAGTTCCCGCTCGAACAGCGACTCGTGCCAGTGCAGCCGCTCGGTCGAGGCCATGAAGTGCAGCCCGGCGCGGGCACGGCTGTTGGCGTGCCAGGTGGAGTTGCGGATCGGGTCGGCGTCGATCAGGTCGGTCGGCTCGACCTCGCGGACGCTGACGGTGTGCTCGCCCTCGGCGTCGTTGTAGGTGACCGACCAGGCGTCCGGCCAACGGGCTGCCCGGACCGGCGCGTGGTCGTGGTGGGCGGTTGTCGTCTCGCAGAGGTCCAGCCAGGTGGCGTCGGCGGACCAGAGCGGCGCGAGCCCGCGAGTGGGGTCGTAGCGCAGCACAGACGGCAGCAGCCGCACTCCCAGCGCGGCTTCGAGCGCGGGGGTGGGGGTCTGCTGGAGGGTGCGCAGGGACAGCCCGAGCCCGGCGGGCGGGGCGTCGGCGGTGGGTGCTGTGGACGTCGACATCATCTCTCCTTTCGAACATGTGTTCGATAGCCGGGCTGGACGGTAGAGGCTCCCGCCGACAAGGTCGACGGGACTTCGCAGGTCACGGCGCTGACGGGACGCAGCACCGCTGGAGCGTCGAGCGGGACCGGCGGACTAGCGGACCGCGAGAGCCGCAGGTCGGCTCGACGTTTCCACTGTCGCCAAGTCCGGACGGTCCACGGCGTGGGACCGTCACGAATGACGACCTGCGCGCATACGCTGCGTCAAGAAGCCCCTGTCATCTGCGGGCAAAACCGCAGGTCAACGCGCCAATGCTGACCCGCTCGGGCATGGCGGGATGCTGCATTCGTGACAGTCACGAATGCACTCGTGACGGTCACGAATGACCAAGGAGGCCGCTCGTGCCACTTCCCGAGGGGATGACGCTCAGCGCGGTCACACCGGCTCCGTCACGGCCAGGGGACCCGCCCTGTCCCATGGAGGACGTCCCGCTCCTCTTCCCGAACGGTGACGTGCGCGGCCGACGCGCCCCAGACGGCACCAACTGGTGCCGATGCTGCGACACCACGATCTCTACTCATGCGCGGGCCGCCTTCTGCCAGCAGCACCGGACCGAGCGCAACACCCAGCAGCAGCAGGCGCTGCGCGCTCAGGACCGGCCGCAAGTCGTCGGAGTCCCGGCCGACATCGTGGACACCATCGTCGCCAAGACCGACCGCCTCCAAGCGGCACTCGGCCGAGCCACCGCCGAGTTCAACCGGATGGCCAAACCGCCCGTAGGCAGTTGGATCGACGACCTCATGCTCATCGCCAAAGACCTCAGTCTCGCCGTCGACTACGGCCTCAGACCGGCTTCCAGCCACCAGCGGGTTCCCGAACGGGATCGACGACGTCGGGTGGTCGACGCGCCGGAGTAGTCGGCACGCACCTTCGAGCCGGTGAGCGCTACCTCGCGCTCAAATCAGGAGACAGCCGAGCGGTCCGTCCCGTCGATCATCACCTCGGCGCCGGGGATGAGGTGGTACTCCTCCTGCCAGTCGCCAACGGCGTCCACCTGCGCCGGAGAGGCGACCTCCATGGCTGTTGCCAGGGCATGCTCAGCCGAGCCGTACTCCACCTTGATCGAGGCTTCGAGGGCTGCCAGTGCTTTCCGCTGACCCGCCATTAGGTCACGGGGTTCCGAGACCTTCCGCGCTTGCGCTGTTACGCGATCATGTTCGACCCAGTACGACGGCCCACCGGAGTGGACGATGTACATCACGTAGGCGCGGGAGGCGTCGGGTACGAGCGGTTCGCCGAGGGTGGATGCGCGTTGGCGGTCCGCCGCCGCCTTCCAGCGGGCCGCCAGCGACCAGAGGTCTTCCTCGTCGAAGCGTTGGGCTGCCTGCTGAGACCGTCGAGTCCAGACGCTTCGCTTGCGCATACCGGGCTCTGCCATGAGCGCGACGGCGGTGAGCCGGTACTTGCCCTCCTGCCGGATGCGATCGGCCAAGCAGTCGCTGATGTGGGCCACCAGTGCGTGGGTGGCCGCTGTGCCGTCCTCGATTTCTTGGTCGGTCGGCGTGTAGGCGCCATGTACGACCTTGTTGCGGACCTTGGCGACCTTTTCCCACCAGTCCGCGACCGGCCCAGGTTGGTCGGGTGACCAGCGCCCTTTGAGGCGTGGGTGGAACTCGCGGCGGACTCGACTAGTGATGCCTGCTGAGTCCTGGAACGTCGCGGGTGCCGCCTCAGGGGCTTCGCCGTCCTCCCACATGAGGTGCCCCAGAAGGTCATCGAGAAGGCGCTCACATGCGAGTCCAAGGAAGATCGCTGCGCTGCGATTGTCCCCTCGGTTCCGGGAGGCGACGACGGCTTCCCGCTCAAAATCCAGGTAGGAGAAGAACGCTCTTGTGTCCATGTGCTGAACGAGGCGCCCGATAAAGCCGAGGGCTGCATCGCTGATGTCGGCCGGGGGCAGTTCGCTGAGAAGGTTCCAGTTCGTTCGCCAGAGCAGCCACCGATCGGGGGCGTGGAAGCCGTCGTCGTCGATGCTGCCGATGGCGACCGGCGTCGCGAAGGCTGACGTCGCCCGCGTCAGCAGCGTGTACGGCTGCCGGGTAACGGCGTACGCACCGCGCTGGAGCGCTTGCACCAGGCGTAGGCACTCCGAGAACGCCGACGCAAGTTCCTCCTCGCTGAACTCGCCGGTACAACCCTCACCCTCGCAGTGAAGGACGTGGATCATCTCCACCGCCGTCTGAGGCTTCATCGGAGGGCTGGGATCACCCGTCGAGGCGCCTTCATCAAGGCCAGCGGTCCGCGTGTCGTCTCCGTGCTCACTGAGGTCGCCGCTAGGCCGCTTAACCACGAGCGCTTCCGCAGGGTCGAAGTCCGCTAGACCAACGATGCCGCCACCGCTTGCTTGGCCATTCGACAGGTCCGGCCATGCCCAGCGGGCAAGGTTCACTGCGGCCCTCATGCGACTGGTGTCGACCGTCGTCTCTCGATGGAAGAACCGACAGAGCGGCCCTGCACTGAGAGTCTCAGCGTCCAGGCTTGTTCCGTCTCCCAGACGGAACGACTCACCCGAGTACGTCCCTGGCTGCGCCTCGCGCTGGATGGCGAAGCCGGAGGGAAGATCCAATGGCTCCGGCAGGACAACGAAGAAGTGGACCGTGTGCACCTGATGGGTCGTTGGCACCCGCGCATCCTGACAGGAGCCTCAGACACACATAGTGCAGCGGACCGAGTACCGACCTCGCCGGTCGCCCCCGAGGTGACGGCTCACCAGACTTGTCACTGGTGCAAGACACCGTCCGCCCATGTGGACGCTGCCGGACCCGGACCCTAGGTCGCTCCCCACGACAGCGCTGCTCTGGGACCTGGACAATGTCGCCTGCCCTCGGGAGCACCTCCCATCGCTCGCCGCAGCCCTGACCACCCTGGTGGAACCCGGCGCCCCACGCATCGCTGCCGCACACCGGCGCGCCTTCCGGGCCTCCCGCGACCTGCTCAGTGACCTGGGCGTCGAGGTCTGGTCCGGGGGGCGCCGCCGCAACGGTGCCGACCGCGTGCTCCTCGCTCAAGCAAATCGGCTCAGGGACGCAGGCGTCGAGCGGTTTGTGGTCGCCAGCAACGACCACCGTTTCGCCCGAATCGCCGAGTTTTCAGACCTTCATGTCGTCACGCTCACCGACGACTACCTCAGCCTCCGACTCCGTGCCGCCGCCCGACACGTCACCGTCCTGACCTACGACGGCGAAGAGTGGCTGGGGCGAGGCCACCGTGTTCACCCGTTTCTGTCAGTGGGACTACCTACTGTGTCCGAGATAACGCGGAGCGGCAGACGGGGACCAGGTGACACAGCGGGCTGACGGTGTACGGGCGCACGGCCCGGTGTTCATCTCCTACAGGCAATCAGACGGCGCAGTGACCGCGACAAGAGTCGCCTGGCTGCTCCGTGCGGCGGGCGTGCCCGTGTGGCAGGACGACAGCGACTTGGCTCCCGGCCACACCGAGGACCGCCTCAATGAGGCGCTGGAGACCGGACTCTCGGGCGCCGTCCTCGTCGTAACCCCGGACATCGTCGTAAGCCCAATCGTCCGCAACGTCGAACTGCCAGCGATCCTGGACCTCAACTCCAACCCGGACTTCGTCCTCGCCATCGCCAACACGGTCAGAACTGAGACCGGCGAGGGCGGGGACGACGACAAAGGCAAGACCGACTTCACGGCTCCTGACCGGCTCCTCGGCAAGCCACGGGGGACGCTGTCTGGCATCAAGCAGTACGCCGTCGATGAACCGGACGGCCTGCTCCGGTTGCTGCGGGACATGCTCACGTTCCGTGCCGGACGGCTGGCGGCAGCCCGCGACGGTGACGGAAGGAGTCCGCTGCACCTCAGCGTCCAAACGCGGGCCGTTCCGCACGCCTTTGGGCCTGACGAGGCCGACTTCAGCATCCGGGTAAGACCCCCGGAGCACGGCCGCCTGCCGAACCCGCGTGGGCTTCACGATCTTCGCTCCGCCCTCCGGTTGCTGCCGCAGGCGGTCGCGCGCACCGGCGCACGCAGCGTTCGCATCACCGGTGGTGCGCACCTCAGCGCCGCGTTCGCCCTCGGCGCCGCTCTGCCCGCGACTCTCATTGGAGACGTCAAGGTGGAGGGGACCGCTGGCGACGTCTGGACTTGCGGCACCGTCAGTCGCCCACCCGGAGACACCCCCAGCATTCAGGTGGCCAACCGCAGTCGCTCCGCCATCAGGCCAACTGGGCAGGCGCGAAACGTGCTGGCATACGTGCAGTTGGTCCCGGCGCAGAGCGACGCCGCCTACACCCGGTTCCTCGACGAACATCATGCGGACTTTGACGCCTGGGAAACGCTCGTCCCAACCGTCCGCGACCGCCTAGACCCCGGTGCAGCCGGACCAATGATCGAGGAACTCGCAGGGCGCCTTCGAGCCCTCGTGGCCGAGAACGATCACGCCCACCTACATCTTCTCCTGCACGCACCGTTCCCTGTTGCGGTCCTGCTCGGTCGCCTCTGCAACACGCTGAACGTGACCGTCTACGAATGGAACAACGAGACCCACGCACCTGACGGCGACGCCAGGCCGCAGTACGTGCCCTGCCTCACGGTCAACCCGACCAGCGCTCAGGGTCCGATCACCGACGTCTTGCTGCCCACCGACGACTCAAAGGCTGGTTCGTGAAGGTCAACACCGCATTCGACATCTACCAGACGACGGTCAACGCTGACCCTGCCCAGGTCGCCGAGGCCAAGGATCGGCGTGACCTATTCAAGAGCGCCTTCGAGGGCGAAGACGACATCCAGGTGGTCCGGCCGTCCGGTTCGCTCGCGCGCGGTACGCAGCACGACCCGATCAAGGACGTCGACACCATCCTCGTCTACAAGCCAGGCACGAAGCCCGACTGGGGAAAGCCAGGAGACTCGGCCGAGGAAGCGCTCGACTACGTCCGCGACAGGGTCGGCAGCCTCCTCGGCACCAATGGCTCTCATAAGCCTGGCCAGGTGCGGCTCGCGCGCCCAGGCGACCACGCCGTCAAGTGCTTCCTCGACGACCCCGACGCCGACAAGCCGTTCACAGTCGATGCCATGCCCGCGCTGCGACAGCCCGGCGGTGCACTCCTTGTCCCCGAAATCCACAGCAGCAACTGGATCCTGACCAACCCCGGCTACCTCATCGACCTGGCGCTCGACGCCCACGCACAGGGTCACATCTACGCCCCCCTTGTCCGCGTGCTCAAGCGCTGGCGCAAGCGCACCGGGACCCACGTGAAGTCGCTGCTGATCGAAGTGCTCGCATTGGAGTGCATGCCCAAGACCGGGGAGCGGTCCGCCGCCCTAGCGTCCTTCTTCGCATCCGCAGCCGTTCGCATCAACGACCCAGTCTGCGACCCGGCGGGCCTTTGCGGACCCGTTCAGCCGGATCTCGACGTGGTCGCTCTCAGGGCTGCGCTTGAAGAGGCCGCCGATACCGCTGCCAACGCGCTTCAGCACGAGCGGTGGGAGCAGGACGACGTCGCGGTGCGGCTCTGGGGTGACGTGTTCGGACCCGATTTCCCCAAGCCTCCGAACGGCGGTGGGGGTGGGGGCGGCGGTGGTGGTGGCGCTGGCGGCCCCGGCGGCGCACCGCTCGACATCCCGAAGCGACCGGTCAGAGACATCAACCAGGGATGACATACCCGGACCACATCGTGCCGTGGTGGCAGGCCGAACCGACCAGGCTGGAACGGGACCGCCGCGAGATCGAGGAAGCCTTCCCGGACCTCGCGTTGACCCTCGAAGGCGAGGGGTATTGGTCTGGCCGATTGCCCATGTGGCCTTTCGACCGTCCTGCACCGTCAAGGCTCGGCGACCTTCTGGACGGTAAGGGTCTGGAGTTGCGTTTGGTCTACGGGGCGGCATACCCGATCGTCAGCCCGAGCATCGTTCCTTTGGACCCGGAGCCACTGTTCGACGAACTGACGCAGACCAGGTGGCACGTCCTCGGCAACGGGGCGCTGTGCCTCTTTCAGACGCAGGCGGACTGGGATCCGGCTAGCAGCGTGGTGGACTTGTTGGGCCGAGCCGCTGGTTGGCGAGTCGAGTACGCGCTTCTCAAGTCCGGTGTGCGGACCGACATGACCCTGGCAGGGATCGCTCACGACGACAGCCTTGATGGGCTCATCGAGGAGGCGGCGGATCGATTGACCGCTGCCCAGGCCCATCCGGGGGATGGCGGCGAAGAAGCGTCCGAGCGGACGGGGCCATCACCCGCAGGAGCGGAAGGCGCGGCCCGTTGACTCGGACCACGCTTGTCATCCTCCCGGCCGATGCGGCAGACAGGGTCCGCGCGAGCGGGGGTGTATGGGGTGGCCTGCGCATGGCCCGGCTACCTGATGACGACGTCTACGTAGTCACGAAGTACAGGGGCGGTCGAGAGGGAGCCTTCTTTCCTGTCCAGCCTGCTGCCGGTCAAAGTCGTCTCCGTCAGGTTGGCGACGACACGTACCTCGCCACATGGCACCGAGCCCCAGCAGCGGTCCACTGGCACCACTGGCGTCTGGCCGCCCGACCGGGCTTCGTGGTGCCCATCGATGACTTCCGGAGCCTGATTCCCACCGTCCGTCATCCTCACGACGGACGAGAGTTGGTCATCACCCACGCACCCAGCGTGGCGGACATTCCAGAGCCACACCCACTACCCGAGTTCGCCGCTTGGGACGTCACAAGGGAGGGCGCCGTACCGTTCGATCTGGCCGTCGAACCGCGCGCCTATGGCCTCGGACAACTGATCGGCCACTGGCCCCTTGAGACGCTCCAAACGAGGGCGGTCCTGGTAGTCGGCGTCGGCAGCATCGGCGGCGCAGTCGCTGACAGCCTTGCTGGATACGGACTCGGACGCCTCGACCTTCTTGACCCTGACCGCCTGCTCTGGCACAACACGGTCCGACACGTGCTGGGTGACGGTGAGGTTGGCCGCTTCAAGACCGACGCACTGAAAGACATGCTCAAGGCGCGATGGCCTGAACTGGATGTCCGCTCCCACGTGAAGAACGTCGTGCGGGACGCCGCTGAAGTGCGACCGCTCCTGAAGGAGGTAGACGCGGTGGTCTGTGCGGCCGACGGCATCGCGTCACGGCGGGTTGTCAGCCACCTCGCCCGGCGCGCAGGCCGCGACGCCGTCCTGACCAGCGTCCTGGAGGACGGGGCCTTCGGGGAGGTACTTCGCCTGCGTCGAGCACCGGACGAAGGGTGCCTGCTTTGTCGGCGGGCGCCCCTCTACGGAAGTGGCGGTATGGATCCCGAACGAGCGCTGGAGCGCGGGTACGGCGATGGGGACCCGCATCGACCCATGACTGCGGTGGGTCCTGATCTGCGGCTCATGGGTTCGCTGGCCGCCAAGGTCACGATCGCAAGCGTCCTCCAGCGACACGGCTACAACGAACAGCGCCTGCCCGGCGAGCAGGCGATCATCGCCCTTCGACCGCAACCGGGGTTCCAGGCCCCTTTCGATCTGCGTCGGGCTGGTGAAGTGCAATGGCACCCGGCCACGCCTCCTCTTCCCGGATGCGTCACTTGCTCACACCCTTAGGGAGCGGTGCCTTCAGGCTCGTCGTCCTGAGAGCAGAGGCGTTCGCGGTGATTCGGGAGACGTGTCGGACCGCGCAGGACGGGCTCGAAACCGGAGGCATCCTCCTAGGTCACCAGCACCGAGACGGGCAACTGTCCGTCTCTCGCGCCGGTGACCCCGGACCTGAAGCGATCCGCAAGCCGGACTCGTTTCGTCGGGATCCGGCTCACGCTCAGAGACTTGCTGACGCGGCCTGGTCCCGCGACCGCAGCATCTGGGTTGGCGACTGGCATACGCACCCGCGCGGACCTGCCAGCCCCAGTCGCGTGGATCTCTCGACCTACCTTGCGCTATTGGCCGATCCTGAACTCGGATTCAGCCACTTTCTGGCACTCGTAGTCGTTCCGGGGGAATCGGGCGGTCCCGTCCTCTTCCCCTGGATCATCACTAAGGCGGAGATCAGATCCCCCAGCCTTATGGTGGAAAGCCGTTGAGCCCCCGCGTCGTCATCACCGTGTACTGCTCAACTGTCCTGTCCAGGCGGTCCTGCTCAGATGTGATGTCCAGGGAGGGCGGTCCTGCTCAACTGTCGAGTCCTGAAGGTGAGCATCGGCATGTCCAAACCGCAGGTCGGCCCGAGCAGTGCTGCTCAACTATCGAGTCCAGTCACATGACCTTCACACCGGCAGCAGCCGCACCCGGGGCGGTCGCAGCAGGCTCAACGGGTCGAGATAGGTCTCGCCCCGCCGCAGACCCCAGTGCAGGCACGCCGCTGCCGCGCATCCCGGGTGCTCCGCGGCGAGCGTCCCGAGCGGATCGCCCCGGCGAACGGGCACTCCGGCGCCGACCCCCGGCTCCACGGGCTCGTAGGTCGTCCGGAGGCCGTTCGGGTGGTCGACGCTCACCACCGGACGGCCGGCGACCATGCCCGCGAACACCACGACCCCGTCGCCGGCCGCGAGGACCGGTGCCCCGGGGAACCCGGCGAGATCGACCCCGCGGTGGCCGGGCCCGTACGCATGGGCCGGGGCCTCGAACGGGCGAGCCACCTCCCACGCGCCCGGCAGGGGAGCGGCCCACGGTGCGGTCGGCGGCGGCACGGCGGAGTCGGGCGCTGCGGCGTCCGCGGTCGAGGACGGCAGCCCCAGGACGAGCACGGTGACGGCGAGCACGCGGAGCAGCACGCCCGAGATGCTCACAGCTCCGGGACCCGATGATCCGCGTCCGGCGGCGTTGTGGACACATCCGGGAGCTGGGGACGAGCCCCGCCGGCGCTGGTCGGTCGACCGGCGGGACGGGGGCTCCCCGTGGACGCGTATGCTCACCGGTGCGACCCGTCTCGGCGGGTCGACTTCGCGCGTCCTCTTCCCGCTGATCGGCGGGGCAGTCGCCACCTCGGTCCCGGCCCAGTGCCGGGTGGGTGGTCCCGCAGGACGCCAGGGCGGACCACCACCCGGTGCCCGCGACAACCGGAAACCGCGCGACCTCGGTCGCGCGCGCAAGCAGAGAGGCGACCATGGCAGTCGTCAGCATGAAGCAGCTGCTCGACAGCGGCGTGCACTTCGGTCACCAGACCCGTCGCTGGAACCCGAAGATGAAGCGGTTCATCTTCACCGAGCGCAACGGCATCTACATCATCGACCTGCAGCAGACGCTCGGGTACATCGACAACGCCTACGAGTTCGTCAAGCAGACCGTGGCGCACGGCGGCTCGATCCTGTTCGTCGGCACCAAGCGTCAGGCGCAGGAGGTCGTGGCCGAGCAGGCCACCCGCGTCGGCATGCCCTACGTCAACCAGCGCTGGCTGGGCGGCATGCTCACCAACTTCCAGACCGTCCACAAGCGTCTCCAGCGCCTCAAGGAGATCGAGGACATGGAGCAGACCGGCGTGCTGGTCTCCCTGTCCAAGAAGGAGCAGCTGGTCCTCAGCCGCGAGAAGGCCAAGCTCGACCGCTCGCTCGGCGGTATCCGCGACATGCAGAAGGTGCCCAGCGCCATCTGGATCGTGGACACCAAGAAGGAGCACATCGCCGTCGGCGAGGCCCGCAAGCTGAACATCCCGGTCGTCGCGATCCTCGACACCAACTGCGACCCCGACGAGGTCGACTACAAGATCCCGGGCAACGACGACGCGATCCGCAGCATCACCGTGCTGACCCGCGTGATCGCCGACGCCGTCGCCGAGGGTCTGATGGCCCGCTCCGCCGCGCAGGCCAACGCCGGTCGCGAGGACGGCGAGCAGGTCATCGGTGGCGACGAGCCGCTGGCCGACTGGGAGCGCGAGCTGCTGACCGGCGGCGCCGCGGGCGACCAGGCCGCGACCGCCCTCCCGGAGACCCCGGCCGCCCCGCCGGCCGTCACCGCGGACGAGGTCGCCCCGGTCGAGGGCGTGCCCGCCACCACCGGTGGCAAGGAGACCCCGGAGGTCTGATCGACGCCGCGCCGTCCCTCCCGCACCGGGAGGGACGGCGCCGTCGACCTCCCACTCGCTGATCGCACCACCAGACCAAGAGGAAGAGACATGGCTGACTTCACCGCGGCCGACGTCAAGCGTCTTCGCGACGCCACCGGCGCCGGCATGATGGACTGCAAGAAGGCGCTCACCGAGGCCGACGGCGACTACGACAAGGCCGTCGAGTTCCTGCGCGTCAAGGGCGCCAAGGACGTCGGCAAGCGCCTCGAGCGCTCGACGACCAACGGCATCGTCGTGAGCAAGGACGGCGCGCTGCTCGAGCTCGACTGCGAGACCGACTTCGTCGCCAAGAACGCCGACTTCATCGCCCTGGCCGAGCGCCTGATCGAGATCGGCCTGAAGAACGGCGTCTCCGACGCCGAGGCCCTGCTGAGCAGCGACGTCGACGGCCAGACCGTCGCCGCGCTGGTCGAGGCCGAGTCCGCCCGCATCGGCGAGAAGCTCGTGCTCAGCCGGTTCGCCGCGTTCGAGGGCACCACCGCCACCTACCTGCACAAGCGGGCCACCGACCTGCCCCCGGCCATCGGTGTCGCGGTGCAGTACTCCGGTGGCAGCGAGGACGCCGCGCGCAGCCTGGCGATGCACATCGCCGCCGCCCGCCCGCGCTTCCTCACCCGCGAGGAGGTCCCGGCCGAGGCGGTCGAGACCGAGCGTCGCGTCGCCGAGCAGACCGCGAAGGAGGAGGGCAAGCCGGAGCAGGCGATCACCAAGATCGTCGAGGGCCGGGTCAACGCCTTCTACAAGGACTTCGTGCTGCTGGAGCAGCCGTCGATCACCGAGCCCAAGCGCACGGTCAAGCAGATCGTCGACGAGGCCGGTCTGACCGTGGAGCGCTTCGCGCGCTTCGAGGTCGGCCAGGCCTGACGCAGGACCCGCACGATGCGTACGGCCCCGCTCCCGTCCGGGAGCGGGGCCGTTCGCCTGTGCGGCAGGATCACCAGCGACACGATGACGAACGAGGGATGACGCCTTGACCGACACCACCGCCCCCTTGTCCGCCCCCAGTGCCTTCGAGCCGGCCGACGGGCACGGCTACAAGCGCGTCCTGCTCAAGCTCTCCGGCGAGGCGTTCGGCGGGGGCAAGGTCGGGGTCGACTCCGGCATCGTGCACAGCATCGCCCAGCAGCTCGCCGAGGTGGTGCACGGTGGCACGCAGGTCGCGGTCGTCGTCGGTGGCGGCAACTTCTTCCGCGGCGCCGAGCTCGCGCAGGCCGGGATGGACCGCCGGCACGCCGACTACATGGGCATGCTGGGCACGGTCATGAACGCGCTGGCGCTGCAGGCCTTCTGCGAGCAGGTCGGTCTCGAGACGCGCGTGCAGACGGCCATCGAGATGGGCCAGGTCGCCGAGCCCTACATCCCGCGCAAGGCGGTCCGTCACCTGGAGAAGGGGCGGCTGGTCATCTTCGGCGCCGGTGCCGGCATGCCGTACTTCTCCACCGACACCGTGGCCGCCCAGCGCGCCCTGGAGATCGGCTGCCAGGTGCTGCTGATGGCCAAGAACGGCGTCGACGGCGTCTACGACGACGACCCCCGCACCAACCCGTCGGCCCGGATGTTCACCGACCTGGACTACGCCAAGGTCCTGGCCGACGAGCTGAAGGTCGCCGACGCGACGGCGATCAGCCTGTCGATGGAGAACCGCATGCCGATCGTCGTCTTCAACCTGCTGACGGACGGCAACATCGCGCGGGCCGCCGCAGGTGAGAAGATCGGCACCCTGATCAGCCACGCCTGACCCGCACCGGCTGACCCACGAACCGGAAGAGACGACGGCGGAGACCCCTCCGCCGATGGAGGGAAGACCCGTGATCGACGACACCCTGCTCGATGCCGAGGAGCGGATGGACAAGGCCCTGTCGGTCGCCCGGGAGGACCTCGGCTCGGTGCGCACCGGCCGCGCCGCCCCCTCGATGTTCAACAAGATCGTGGTCGACTACTACGGCGCCTACACCCCGGTGCCCCAGATGGCGTCGATCACCGTGCCCGAGGCGCGCATGGCGGTCATCAAGCCCTATGACATGAGCCAGATCGGCGCCATCGAGAAGGCCATCCGCGACAGCGACCTCGGCGTGAACCCGACCAACGACGGCCAGATCCTGCGCGTGGTGTTCCCGCAGCTGACCGAGGAGCGCCGCCGCGACCTGGTGAAGCAGGCCCGCGCCAAGGGCGAGGACGCCAAGGTGGCCATCCGCAACATCCGTCGCCGCGCGAAGGAGGAGCTCGACCGCATCGCCAAGGACGGCGAGGCCGGCGAGGACGACGTGCGTCGCGCCGAGAAGGAGCTCGACGACCTCACCTCGCAGCACGTGGCGCACGTCGACGAGGCGATGAAGAACAAGGAGACCGAGCTGCTCGAGGTCTGACCTCCCGCTCGGTTGCCACGTCCATGACTCCTCCTCCCGCCGAGCGCCCGGGCTCCCTGCGCCCGGGCGCCGAGCCGTCGCCGCGGTACGCCACGCGGTCAGCCGACGGCGACACCGGACCGGTCCAGGCGGCGGTCTCCCGTCCGCTCCCGCCGCTGCCCCCACGGACGCCGGTGCCGGTGAACGACACCGCCGTCCTCCCGGACGACACGGCGGCCTCGTCGGCTGCTCCGGCCGGGACCGTGGCGGCGCCGACGGCGTCCACCGGCCGGGCCGGGAGGGACCTGCGTGCGGCGATCGGCGTCGGACTGGGGCTGGGCGCGGCGATCGTGGGGTCGCTGCTGGTCTGGCGCCCGGCATTCCTCGCCGTCCTCACCGCCGCGGTGCTCGTGGCCGTCGTGGAGCTCGCGCGGGCGGTCCGGGCAGGGGAGTTCCACCCGCCGCTGGTGCCGCTGCTCGTCGGCACCGTGGCCATGGAGGCGCTGGCCTGGACCCGTGGGCCCACGGGGCTGATCACCGGGTTCTTCCTGACCGCGCTCGCGGTGCTGGTCTGGCGCCTGGCCGGCGGGCCTGTCGGCTACCGGCGGGATGCCGCTGCCGGCGTCCTCACCGCTCTCTACGTGCCGCTGCTCGCCGGGTTCGCGGTGCTGCTCCTCGTCCCCGACGACGGCGCCGCGCGCGTGCTCGTGTTCATCGGTGCCGTGGTGTGCAGCGATGTGGGGGGCTACGCCGCCGGGGTGCTCTTCGGCAAGCACCCGATGGCACCGTCGATCAGCCCGAAGAAGTCCTGGGAGGGCTTCGGTGGCTCGCTGCTGGCCTGCGTGCTGGTCGGCACGCTCGTGCTCACCGTGACCTTCCACGCCCCGTGGTGGACCGGCGTCGTCTACGGGGTGGCCATCGCGGTGACCGCGACCATCGGCGACCTCGCCGAGTCGCTGATCAAGCGCGACCTCGGCATCAAGGACATGGGCACGATCCTGCCGGGGCACGGCGGCATCATGGACCGGCTGGACTCGCTGCTGCCCTGCGCGGCCCTGGCCTACCTGCTGCTCTCCTTCTTCGCCCCCGCCTGACCCGGGAGCTCAGCGGTCGGCGAACCAGGTGCGTCCCACCTCGGTGAAGCCACGGCGGGCGTACCAGTGCCGCGGCCAGTCGTCGGCCGCCGCCTCGAGGACGACGAGGTCGCAGCCGGCGTCCGCCGCGAGCCGCAGCGCCCGCGTCAGCAGCGCGTCGGCGTACCCCCGCCCCCGGGCCGCCGGCGCGGTCAGCACCGACTCCACTGCCGCCGTCGCGCCGTCCACCCGCAGCTGGGCGGCCGCGACCACCCGGCCCGCCTCCCGCACGACGAGGTCGGTGACCGCCATGACGTCGTCGTTGAGCCGCTCCCGGCCGACCAGGTCGGCGACCACCCGGTCGAGGTCGCGACCCAGGTGGGCCAGCCCCTCGCGCCAGGACGCCGCCCAGAAGTCGTGCCCCTCGGCCTGGGCGACGACCTCCACCCGGTCGGCGTCGCCCTCCGGCGCCGGCCCGGTGCGGGCCATCAGCACCAGCTCGTCGGTCCGCCAGCCCAGGTGGCGCAGACCGGCGGCGGTGACCGCGGCCCCCGGCCACGCGAGCCACGCCGCCCGGTGCGGCCAGCCGGCGTTCCCGCCGACCTCCTCGGCCGAGGCGTCGACCGTGGTGGCGTCGACGGGAGCGGTCAGCACCAGCCGGTTGTTGTCCTGCGAGCGCACGTGGTCCGGGTCCAGCACGGCCACGCCACCGGGGACGTCGCCCACCCCGACGGCGCGGCGCACCGGCAGCGAGGCGCAGAGGGCCACGGCACGGCCGAGCGCATCCCCGGGCGAGGGGAGGGGCGGTAGCGGGGAGCGGTAGGGGAGCACGGCGACGACGGCGCTCGCGGGCAGCGGCCCGTGGAGGTGGGGGAACAGCATCCCGGCGGGATCCTCGGGGCGGCCCGGCTCGAACCGGACCGGATCGGGCAGCCGCTCGGGGTCGACGACGAGCAGTGCGATGTCGCCTCGGCCTGGGAAGAGCCGCTCGGCCGGCAGGTGCACCTGCTCCGGCGTGGACAGGTGCACGAAGCCGACCTCCGGCAGCGGCCGGACGGCGCCCGCGCGCAGCGCCTCGCGCCAGGCGGCGGGCTCGATCAGGTGCAGGAGGACGTCGGCCACTCTGCGATCCTGCCCGCATGAGCGAGGACGCCCTGCCCGGCCCCACCGACTGGGGGACGACGGTCGGCGTCGGTCCGTGGGAGGGCCCCTGGCCGGAGGATCCGCGCTACGACCCGCAACTGCTGGCCGAGGGCGACCGGCGCAATGTCGTCGACCGGTACCGCTACTGGACCGTGGCGGCGATCGTCGCGGACCTCGACCGCCGCCGGCACCCGTTCCACGTCGCCATCGAGAACTTCGGCCACGACCTGAACATCGGCACGGTGGTGCGCACCGCCAACGCGTTCCTCGCCGCCGAGGTGCACGTGGTCGGCCGGCGGCGCTGGAACCGGCGCGGCGCGATGGTCACCGACCGGTACCAGCACCTCCGCCACCACGCCGACGTCGGCGGTCTGCTGGAGTTCGCCGCGGGGGAGGGGCTGACGGTCGTCGCGGTCGACAACGGCCCCGGTGCGGTGCCGATCGAGACGGCGCAGCTGCCCGTGCGGTCGGTCCTGCTGTTCGGCCAGGAGGGACCGGGCCTCACGCAGGAGGCGCGGGACGGCGCCGCCGTCACCGTCTCGATCGCGCAGTACGGGTCGACCCGTTCGATCAACGCGGGGGTGGCTGCCGGGATCGCCATGCACGCCTGGATCCGGCAGCACGCCGCCGGACCGGCCTAGCCGGCGAGCACCTCCCGCAGCCGCGTGGCGAACGCCTCCGGCTGGCCGGCGTAGCCGTGCTCGTCGCCCATGAAGCCGCCGTGGTGGCTGGGGAAGACGGCGAGCTCCTGGTCGAGCAGCTCCGCGGTGGCCACCGACGTCCGCCAGGTGAGCGTCCCCTGCGACTCGACGCCCGCGGCGACGACCACCCGGGTCGACGCGGCCCGCAGGGCCGCGGCGTCGGGCCGGTATGCGGTCACCGGGTCGGAGACCCCCGAGAGCAGCGGGTCGGTGCGCGAACCGTCGTCGTCGGCGGGGAGCCCGAAGGTGGCCGGGTCGGGGACGGTGAACTCGTCGGTGAGCTCGCCCTGCCACGAGGTGAGGGCCATGAACCCGGCCATGCCGGCGCCCCAGCCGTCCTTGTCGTAGGCGAGCTGGATCCGCCGCCACGCCTGGAACGCCTGCTCGGCATCGGGCAGCACGGAGAGCATCGGCGGCTCGTGGGCCACGAGGGTGCGCACGTCCCCCGGGTGCGCGGTGACGAGGGCCAGGGCGGTCACCGCCCCGCCGCTGCTGGCGAAGAGGTCGACCGGACCGGCACCGAGTGCCCCGACCAGCGCGTGCAGGTCCGCTGCCTGCACCTCGGGGTCGTGCTCGGTCCGCCCGTCGCTGCGGGTGCTGCGGCCCAGCCCTCGGGGGTCGTAGGTGACCACGGTGCGGTCCGGGAAGAGCCCGGTGAGGGTGGCGAACCCGCTCGCGTCCATCGGCTGCCCGACCATGAGCAACGGGGGCTGCCCGTCGGGGGCCGGGAGCGGACCGTGGACGTCGTAGGCGAGGGTCGCGCCCGGCACGGCCAGGCTGAGCGTGGTGGTCATGCCGATCGGACCGGAGGAGCTCGCGGAACTCATCGGTCGAGCTCCGGATCGGGGTCGATCCCTCGCGCGTGCAGCGCGTTCTCGATCGCCTCGCACACCGTGCGGACGACCGCGACGCGGGCCCACCGCTTGTCGTCGCCGGCGATCACGTGCCACGGCGCCACGGGTGTGTCGGTGCGCGCCAGCATCTCCTCGACGGCGGCCTCGTAGGCCGCGCGCTTCTCGCGGTTGCGCCAGTCCTCGTCGGTGAGCTTCCAGGCCTTGTACGGGTCGGCGCGCCGGGCCTCGAACCGGCGGAGCTGCTCCTCGGGGGAGACGTGCAGCCAGAACTTCACGACGATCGTCCCCTCGGCGGCCAGCGACGTCTCCAGGTCCACGATCTCGCCGTACGCCCGCCGCCAGGCCTCCTCCGTGGCGAATCCCTCGACCCGCTCCACGAGCACCCGGCCGTACCAGGTGCGGTCCAGCACGGCCATGCCTCCCCAGCCCGGCAGCACCGGCCAGAACCGCCACAGGAAGTGGTGGCGCTTCTCGTCACGCGTGGGTGCCGCGAACTGCGCCACCCGCACGTGCCGGGGGTCGAGCTCCCCGACGAGCCGCTGGATGGCCCCGCCCTTGCCCGAGGCATCCCAGCCCTCGAACAGCACCAGCAGCGGCGGTCCGAGGTCACCGGGACCGATCTGCCCGCCGAGGAGCAGCCGCAGGTGGACCAGGCGGGCCTGGGCGGCGGCCAGCTGCTCCTTGCCCTCCTTCTTCCGGAGCGAGCGGGAGAGGTCGACGTCGGAGAGCCGGCTCATGCATGCCGACGATGCCAGGGATCCGGCCCGCCCGGGTGAGATCGGTCTCCGGACCGGGAACGACCGCCGCGGGAGTGGGACCATGGTGCACGCCATGACTGCCCTGCCCCTGGTCTTCGACGCCCCTCGCCGCGGCATGCCGCCCCGCCACCTCGCCGACCTCACCCGCGAGGAGGCGCGCGCAGCCGTGTCCGAGCTCGGTCAGCCGGCGTTCCGGGCCGATCAGCTGGCCCGGCACTTCTACCGCGGCGTGACCGACCCGGCGCAGATGACCGATCTGCCCGCGGCCGTGCGCGAGACGCTGACCGGTGCGCTGCTGCCGGGGCTGCTCACGCCCGTCCGGCACCAGGAGGCCGACGGCGGGCGCACCCGCAAGACGCTCTGGCGGCTGCACGACGGCGCCCTCGTCGAGAGCGTGCTCATGCGCTATCCCGACCGCGCCACCGTGTGCATCTCCAGCCAGGCCGGCTGCGGCATGGCCTGCCCCTTCTGCGCCACCGGCCAGCAGGGGCTGACCCGGAACCTCTCCGCCGCGGAGATCATCGGGCAGGCGGTGGCAGCCGCGGCGGCCATGGCGAACGGCGAGATCCCGGGCGGGCCCGGCCGGCTCTCCAACGTCGTCTTCATGGGGATGGGCGAGCCGCTGGCCAACTACGCCCGCGTGCGCAAGACGCTCGACGCGCTGCTGACGCCCGCTCCGCACGGTCTCGGGCTCTCGCAGCGCTCGGTGACCGTCTCGACCGTGGGGCTGGTGCCGGCCATCCGGCGGCTGACGGAGGAGGGCCGCAACGTGACCCTCGCGGTCAGCCTGCACGCCCCGGACGACGAGCTGCGCGACACCCTCGTCCCGATCAACACGCGCTGGAAGGTAGGCGAGGTCGTCGAGGCCGCCGACGCCTACGCGCGGAAGACCGGCCGCCGGTACTCCATCGAGTACGCGCTCATCCGCGACGTCAACGACCAGCCCTTCCGCGCCGACCTGCTCGGGAAGCTGCTGGCCGGGCGGCTCGCGCACGTGAACCTCATCCCGCTGAACCCGACCCCGGGCAGCCAGTGGGACGCCAGCCCGCTGCCGGCGCAGCGGGAGTTCGTGGCGCGCCTCCGGGCGGCCGGCGTGCCGACGACGGTTCGCGACACCCGTGGCCAGGACATCGACGGCGCCTGCGGGCAGCTCGCCGCCGCCGACCAGGTCGACGGCGTGCCGAGCGTCGCGGTTGCCACGCCGTCCGTGGAGCCGGTCGAGCCGCCGGTTCCCCTGGGCGCCGAGGCGGACCAGGCGTGACCGCGGGCGCTCCGTCCCAGGCGGAGGCGCACGAGCACAGCCACTCCGACGTGTCCGGCGGCTGGCTGCGCGCCGCCGTCTTCGGGGCCATGGACGGGCTCGTGACCAACACCGCGCTGGTGGCCGGTGTCGGCGGCGGCGGGGCCCCGCCGCGCGCCATCGTGCTCTCCGGTGTCGCGAGCCTGGTCGCCGGTGCGATCTCGATGGCGCTCGGCGAGTACACCTCGGTCAAGACGCAGAACGAGCAGCTCGACCTCGAGGTGGACAAGGAGCGCCGGGAGCTCGAGCGCAACCCGGAGGGCGAGCTCGCCGAGCTGACCGAGCTGCTGCGCGGTCAGGGGGTCGACGACCGGCTCGCGCGGAAGGTCGCCGTGCAGCTCTCGCGCGATCCGGAGAAGGCGCTGCGCCTGCACGTCGTCGCCGAGCTGGGGCTCAACCCGGAGGACAAGCCCTCCCCGAGGGTCGCGGCGGTCTCCTCGTTCTTCACCTTCGGAACCGGCGCGCTGATCCCGCTGCTGCCGTTCCTGCTCGGCACGTCCCTGCTCTGGGTGGCCCTGGTCTGCGGGGGACTGGGCCTGTTCGCGGCCGGCGCGGCGACCTCCCGCTTCACCCCGCGGGCCTGGTGGTTCGCCGGAGCCCGCCAGCTGTTGTTCGGAGCCGCCGCCGCCGGGGTGACGTACCTGATCGGTGCGGCGATCGGCGTCAGCGTCTCCTGAGCGTGCTCGCAGCAGAGGCCGGGCCCCGTTGCGGGACCCGGCCTCTGCCGTGGGTGCGTGCGGGCTCAGCGCCGCCAGGCGGTCTTCTTGCGGCGCAGGTCCCAGATGAGGACGACGGCCATGATCAGCGCGATGCCGAGGAGCCAGAGGTCCTCGACCCGGCCCTCGTGGTTGCCGACGAGGAACGCCAGGATCACCAGGGTGGCGAACCAGCCGCCGATCTGGCCCCACTTGCCGGTCTCGCCGTGCCAGCCCCAGTCGGCCGGGCTCTCGTGCTCGATCGGGTGCTCGCCCGCGCGGACGACGGCTTCCTCGCGCCCGGGCTGGCTCACCCGCGTGGTGGCGGGGTTGTCGAGCGCGACGCGGCTGTGGTGGGTTCCCTCGGTCACGTGGCCCATTCTGGCAGGAGCCGGGCCCGGGCACCCTCCGAGGTGGGTCGGCGCGGCGGGTCGGGGAGGATGCGGTCGTGAGCGAACCCTCGGGCACCGTAGGCGACCCCGTCGGCGTGGGCGGACCGCGTGAGGTCACCCTGCTCGGCTCGACCGGGTCGATCGGCACGCAGGCGATCGCGGTCGCCCGGCAGAACCCCGACCGGGTCCGCGTCACCGGGCTGGCCGCCGGCGGCAGCGACGTCGCCACCCTCGCCGACCAGGCCCTGTCGCTCGGCGTGCGCACGGTCGCGGTGGCGAAGGCCACCGCCGCGCAGGACCTGCAGCTCGCGTTCTACGCCGCCGCGTCGAAGCGGGGCTGGAACAAGGGTGAGTACGCCCTCCCGGAGATCCTGGCCGGGCCGCGCGCGGCCGAGGAGCTCGCCGCCCGCCCGGCCGACGTCGTCCTCAACGGGATCACCGGGTCGATCGGCCTCGGGCCCACCCTCTCCGCGCTGAAGGCCGGCCGCACCGTCGCGCTGGCCAACAAGGAGTCGCTGGTCGCCGGCGGTGACCTCGTGCTCGCCGCTGCGGGCCCCGGTCAGCTGGTGCCGGTGGACTCCGAGCACTCCGCGATCGCCCAGTGCCTGCGCGGCGGCGCCCGCGACGAGGTCGCCCGGGTGGTGCTCACCGCCAGCGGTGGCCCGTTCCGCGGGCGCACCCGCGAGGAGCTGGCCGACGTCACGGTCGAGCAGGCGCTCGCCCACCCGACGTGGGCGATGGGGCCGGTGGTCACCATCAACTCGGCGACGCTGGTGAACAAGGGCCTGGAGCTCATCGAGGCGCACCTGCTCTTCGGTGTGCCGTTCGCCGACATCGACGTCGTCGTCCACCCGCAGTCGATCGTGCACTCGATGGTGACCTTCGCCGACGGCGCGACGGTCGCCCAGGCCAGCCCTCCGGACATGCGGCTGCCGATCGCGCTGGCCCTCGCCTGGCCCGACCGGCTCCCGCACGTGCAGCCGGCCCTGGACTGGTCGACGGCAAGCACCTGGGAGTTCCTGCCGCTGGACGAGGTGGCCTTCCCCGCCGTCCGGCTGGCCCGCTCCGCAGGTGAGACCGGGGGAGTGGCGCCGGCGATGTACAACGCGGCCAACGAGGAGGCCGTCGCGGCCTTCGTGGCGGGTCGTCTGTCGTTCACAGGGATCGTGGACCTCGTCGCGCGTACCCTCGACGCCGCGCCGGACCTCGGCGCCCCCACCTGCGTCGAGGACGTGCTGGCGGCGGAGAAGTGGGCCCGGGAGCACGCCCGGGGTGTGATCGCCGGAGGCTGAGCTGAGCGGGTTCCTGCTGACGATCCTGGGGATCGTCCTCTTCGCGCTCGGCCTGATGTTCTCCATCGCCTTCCACGAGGCCGGGCACTTCTGGTGGGCGCGGAAGTTCGGCATGCGGGTGCCGCAGTTCATGGTCGGGTTCGGGCCGACGGTGTTCTCCCGGCGCCGCGGCGAGACCGAGTACGGCATCAAGGCGATCCCGCTCGGCGGCTACATCCGCATCGTCGGGATGATCCCGCCGGCCGAGGAGAACGAGAGCAAGCGGGCCACCCGCATGCGCACCTTCATCGCCGAGGTCCGCGGGCAGGCGCTCGACGACGTCCTGCCCTCCGACGGCGACCGGGTCTTCTACAAGAAGCCCTGGTGGCAGCGGGTCATCGTGATGTTCGCCGGCCCGTTCCACAACCTGGTCCTCGCGGTCGTCTTCTTCACCGTGTTCCTGGTCGGCTTCGGGGTTCCTGAGATCACCACCACCATCGCCCGGGTGCCCGACTGCGTGCTCCCCGCGGGCGCGGCGAGCGCCGGTGCGAAGGACCCCTGCTCCGTCCCGATCACGCCGCAGGGCGAGCGCTGCGAGGCGGGCGGTGCCGACTGCGCTCTCCCGGTGCCCAGCCCCGCCGCGCAGGCCGGCCTCCGTCCCGGGGACACGATCCTGGCGATCGACGGCGACCCCGTGTCGCAGGAGCCGACAGAGGGGTGGGACGAGGTCCAGGACGCGATCCGCGTGAGCGCGGGCGTGCCCCTGGAGCTGACGGTCCGGCGCGACGGGGAGGAGCGGCAGCTCACCGTCACGCCCATCGAAAACCTGGCCTACCTCTCGGACGACGGGGAGAAGACCGGCGTCGTCGGCTTCGTGGGCATCAGCCCGGCCGACCGCCAGGTGCGCCAGTCGATCACCGAGGTGCCCGCGCAGCTCGGGTCCATGGTGGTGCAGTCGGTGCAACGGCTCGCGGAGATCCCCGAGCGCGTCCCGCAGCTGTTCCGCGCGACCTTCCTGGGGGAGGAGCGCGACCCGATGGGGCCGATCGGGGTCGTGGGCGTCAGCCGGATCTCCGGTGACGTCTTCGCCTTCGACAAGTTCTCCGTCGGGCAGAAGATCGGCTACTTCATCTCGCTGCTGGCCGGGATGAACCTGGTCCTGTTCCTGTTCAACCTGCTGCCGATCTACCCGCTGGACGGCGGGCACGTGGCCGGAGCCCTCTACGAGAAGGCGCGCTCCTCGGTCGCCCGGCTCCGGGGCCGGCCGGACCCGGGGCCCTTCGACATCGCCCGCCTGATGCCGGTCGCCTACGCCGTGGCGGGCGTGTTCCTGGCGCTGTCGGTGCTGCTGTTCGTCGCCGACATCATCAACCCGGTCCGCTTCGGCTGAACCGTCAGGCCGTGCCGACCGCGGGCACCGGGGCGGGCGCCGGCGCCCGGCCGGGCCGGGAGCCGAGGAGCACGCCCGCGACCACCACGGCCCCGGCGGTCAGCTCCACCGCGTCGAGCACCTCGCCGAACGCCAGCCACGAGGCGAGCACGCCGACCACGGGGACCAGCATGGAGAACGGGGCGACGACGTTGGACGGGTGGCGCGACAGCAACGTGTTCCAGATGCCGTACCCGACGAGGGTGGCGACGACGACCACGTAGAGCAGCCCGAGCACCGACGGGAGCGCCTGCGCGGTGAGGGCGCCCGCGAGGGATCGGCCGATCCGGTCGGGCCCCTCGACGACCAGCGCGAGGGCGAGCAGGGGCAGGGGAGGGACGGCCGCCGTCCAGAGCGTGAGGTGGAAGGCGTTCGGGGCCTTCGCCTGCCGGCTGCACACGTTGCCGATCGCCCAGCCCAGCGCTCCGCAGAGGGTCAGGACGACGGGCACCCATGCGGCGGACTGCGCGCGGTGCACGGCGATGACCGCCAGTCCGACGACGGCGACGGCGACCCCGGCGAACTGCCGGGCCGACAGCTTCTCCCGGAGCCAGATCCCGCCGAGGACGACGGTGAAGGGGGCCGAGGCCTGCAGCACGAGGGAGGCCAGGCCGCTCGGCATCCCGGCGGCCATGCCCAGGTAGAGGAAGGCGAACTGCAGGATGCCGATGCCGACCCCCACGCCGACCAGCCAGCGCAGCGGAACCGGCGGGCGCGGTACGAGCAGCAGCGCGGGGAGGCCCACGAGCGTGAACCGCAGCGCCGCCATGAACAGCGGCGGGAAGTGCTCGAGAGCGAGTGCGGTCGCCGGGAAGTTCACCCCCCAGCAGACGGCGACGAGGCAGGCGAGCAGTCGGTCACGGAGCGGCACGTCGACGAGGCTGGCGCCGATCGGCATGAAGGACAAGCGAAAGTTGGCGGACGGACGTTGTAGCTTCGCTTCATGGATCCGTCGGGCTGGGAGCTGTGGGACCGGGTGGACGTCGCCCACCTCGCGGTGCTGCGGGAGCTGGCCGAGCACGGTTCGGTCACCGCCGCCGCCCGCGCCACCTCCCTGTCGCCGTCGGCGGTGTCCCAGCAGCTGAAGGTCCTGCAGCGCCGGCTCGGCGTCGTCCTGGTCGAGCGGGTCGGCCGCGGGGTGCGGCTGACCGATGCCGGCCGGGCGCTCGCCGGGATCGCGGCGTCGGTGTCGACCGCGCTGGCCGCGGCCGAGGCCGACTGGCAGAGCTACCGCGGTGGGGTGGGCGGCACGGTCCGGCTCGCCACCTTCCACTCGGCCGGCGAGCTGCTGGTGCCCGGTCTGCTGGACCGCCTGGCCGACCAGCCGGGCATCGTCCTGGAGACCTTCGACGAGGACGTCTCCCAGGACGACTTCCCCGCGCTCACCGCGGAGTACGACGTCGTGGTGGCCCACCGCTCCGACGACGTCGTCCCCCCGGCGCGCGGCGACCTGGAGGTCCGGCCGCTGCTGCGCGAGCCCCTCGACGTCGCCCTGCCGCTGGACCACCCGCTGGCCGGCCGCGAGCGCGTCACCCCGGCCGAGGTCATCGACGAGGACTGGATCGTCGCGCCGGCCGAGTTCCCCATCGACCGCGTCCTGACCGCGCTGGCGGCGCAGGCGCACTCCCCGGTGCGGGTCGTCCGGCGGACCACGCACCTGCCGCTGATGGAGAAGCTGGTGGCGCGCGGGCACGGCGTCGCCCTCCTCCCGCGGCACACCACCCGCGACAGGTCGGAGGGCCGGCTGGCGCTGGTGCCGCTGGCCGACCTCCGGGCCGGCCGCGTCATCGAGGCACTGATGCGGCCCGATCGCGCCGCGCGCAGGTCGGTGCAGGTGGTCGTCCACGCCCTGGTCGAGGAGGCCGCCGCCTACACCTGACGGGTGCACGCCGGTCGACGTCACACCGGTGTCGACGGCGGGAACGCGCAGGCGGGGGATACTGGGCGGCATGGCGATCCCCGTCGGCCTCGGCATGCCCGCTGCGCCCCCGCCCGTGCTCGCTCCGCGACGGAAGACCCGTCAGCTGGACGTGGGCGGAGTCGGCGTCGGCAGCGACCACCCCGTCAGCGTGCAGTCGATGTGCACCACCAAGACGGCGGACATCAACGCCACCCTGCAGCAGATCGCCGAGCTGACCGCCTCGGGCTGCCAGATCGTGCGCGTGGCCGTCCCCGACACCGACGACGCCGAGGCGCTGCCGATCATCGCCAGGAAGGCGCAGATCCCGGTGATCGCCGACATCCACTTCCAGCCGAGGTACGTCTTCGCCGCCATCGACGCGGGCTGCGCGGCCGTCCGGGTCAACCCCGGCAACATCAAGAAGTTCGACGACAAGGTCGGCGAGATCGCCAAGGCGGCCAAGGACGCCGGCATCCCGATCCGCATCGGCGTCAACGCCGGTTCGCTGGACAAGCGGCTGCTCGCGAAGTACGGCAAGGCCACCCCGGAGGCGCTGGTCGAGTCCGCGCTCTGGGAGTGCTCGCTGTTCGAGGAGCACGACTTCCGCGACATCAAGATCTCGGTCAAGCACAACGACCCGGTGGTCATGGTGCGGGCCTACGAGCTGCTGGCCGAGCAGTGCGACTACCCGCTGCACCTCGGCGTCACCGAGGCCGGTCCGGCGTTCCAGGGCACGATCAAGTCCGCCGTCGCCTTCGGGGCGCTGCTCAGCAAGGGCATCGGCGACACCATCCGCGTCTCCCTCTCGGCCCCGCCGGTCGAGGAGGTCAAGGTGGGGAACCAGATCCTGGAGTCGCTGAACCTGCGCCAGCGGGGGCTGGAGATCGTCAGCTGCCCCTCGTGCGGGCGCGCGCAGGTCGACGTCTACAAGCTGGCCAACGAGGTGACCGCCGGCCTGGAGGGCATGGAGGTTCCGCTGCGCGTCGCCGTCATGGGCTGCGTCGTGAACGGCCCGGGGGAGGCCCGGGAGGCCGACCTCGGCGTCGCCTCCGGCAACGGCAAGGGGCAGATCTTCGTGAAGGGCGAGGTCGTCAAGACCGTGCCCGAGTCGCAGATCGTGGAGACCCTCATCGAGGAGGCCATGCGGATCGCCGGTGAGCACGTCGACGCCGGCGAGCCCTCGGGGCCGCCGGTCGTCACCGTCAGCTGACCGTGCTCCGTACGCCCAGCGCCCGCGTCCTCGACGCGAGCGACGAGCCGGCGGTCACCGCGCTGCTGGCCACCGACCCGGTCGCCACCTGCTGGCTGGCCGGGCGGGTCGAGTCCGTGGGCACCGGTCCGGTGGCCCTCGGTGCGCCCCTGTGGGGGTACAGCAGCGGGCACGCCCTCGAGGCGGTCTGCCTGGCCGGGGCCAACCTCATCCCGTTCGCCCTCCCCGGCGCCGAACGGCCGGCGGCCGTCGCGTTCGCCGAGCGGGCCCGTCGTGCCGGGCGCCGGTGCAGCACCGTCGTCGGCCCGGCCGCGGCCGTCGAGCCGCTGTGGGAGCTGCTCGAGCCGAGCTGGGGACCGTGCCGGGACCACCGCCCGCGCCAGCCGCTGCTGGCGATCGAGGGGCCGCCGGCCGTCGCGCCCGAGCCACGGGTGCGCCCGGTGCGCCCCGACGAGGTGGACGCGCTCCTGCCCGCGGCGATCGCGATGTTCACCGAGGAGGTCGGCGTCAGCCCCCTCCGTGCCGACGGCGGCGTCGGCTACCGAGCCAGGGTGTCCGACCTGGTCCGGGCGGGCCGATCGCTGGCCTGGATCGAGGACGGCGAGGTCCTGTTCAAGGCCGAGATCGGCGCGGTGTCCCGCGCCGCCTGCCAGGTCCAGGGCGTGTGGGTGGCCCCCTCGCACCGGGGGCGGGGTATCGGTACCGCCGGCACCGCGGCCGTCGTCGAGTACGCGCGCTCGGTCATCGCTCCGGTCGTGAGCCTCTACGTCAACGACTACAACTCCCCGGCGCGCGCGGCGTACGCCCGCGTCGGGTTCCGCGAGGTCGGGATCTACTCCAGCGTGCTCTTCTGACTCCCACCCCGCCGTCTGGCACTGTCTCCCCGTGCGGAGACGACCGGCCCCGATCCTGCTGACCGCGCTGCTCCTCGCCGGCCCCCTGCTGGCCGGCTGCTCGAGCAGCAGCGAGGACGACGTGCGCAGCGCCGCCGAGGCGTTCCTCGAGGACTGGGCCGCGGGGAGGACCGACGAGGCAGCGCGGGCGACCACCGATCCGGGCGCCGCCGGCGCGCTCCTGGAGCAGACGGCCGCCGACCTCCCGGGCGCCACGCTCACGCCCGAGCTGGGCGATGTCTCCGTCGACGACGACACCGCCACCGTCGACTGGACGGCGAGCTGGGCGCTGGCCGCGGCACCGGAGTGGCGCTACGCGGGCGAGCTGCGGCTGCGCGAGGGCGACGACGCCTGGCAGGTGGTCGCGGAACCGGCGATCGTGCACCCCGAGCTGGGCGAGGGGCAGCACCTGGAGCTGACCCGTAGCCTGCCGGAGCGTGCGGCGATCACCGACGCCGACGGCGCCCCGCTGTTCACCGAGACCGAGATCGTCAACGTCGGTGTGGCCAAGGGGCAGGAGACCGACCTCCCGGCTCTCGCCGCGGCGCTGGGTGCGGCCACCGGGATCGATCCGGCCAGGATCGTGTCCGACGTCCAGGCCGCTCCCGACGGTCAGTTCGTCCCCGTCATCACGCTACGGCGACCGGACTTCGAGCGGATCCGGGCCCAGGTGTTCGACCTCCCGGGCGCGGTGTTCCCGACCGCCACCCGGTCCCTGGCACCGTCACCCCGCTTCGCCGAGGCGCTGCTGGGCCGGGTCGGCGGCGCGACGGCCGAGATCATCGAGGAGACCTCGGAGGACGGGGTCCCGAGGTTCGCCGCCGGGGACGAGGTGGGCCTGTCGGGTCTGCAACGCGCCCTGCAGGACCAGCTGACCGGAACCGCCGGTTTCACCGTGTCGGTCGTGAGCACCGACGAGGGCACCTCCGACGCCGGGCGCGAGATCGCCGCTGTCGACCCCGTCCCCGGCGAGCCGGTCCGGACCCCGCTGGTCCGCGGCATCCAGGAGGCCGCCGACGCGGCGGTCGCGGGCGAGACCCGACCCACCCACCTGGTCGTCGTGCGGCCCGGCACGGGCGAGATCCTCGCCGTCTCCTCCAACGAGATCGCCGACGCCGGCAATGCCCTGACCGGCCAGTTCCCGCCCGGGTCCAGCATGAAGACGATCACCGCCACCGCCCTGCTGTCGGCGGGCGCGCTCACCCCCGACACGGCCGTGCCCTGTCCCGGCACGACGGTGGTGGAGGGTCGCGAGTTCGAGAACCAGAACAAGTTCGACCTGGGCACCGTGCCGTTCACCGAGGCCTTCGCCGAGTCGTGCAACACCACCTTCATCCAGCAGGGCCTGGAGCTGCCCGACGCGGCCCTCGTGGACGCGGCGGCGTCCTACGGCGTGGGCACCGACTGGAAGCTGCCGGTGGACGTGTTCGGCGGCAAGGTCCCCGCGGACAGCACCGGCACGACCAAGGCAGCCGACGCGATCGGCCAGGGGCAGGTCCTCATGAGCCCCGCGCAGATGGCGCTCGTCGCCGCCGGCATCGCCAGCGGCACCCCGGCGGCTC
Source organism: Blastococcus sp. TF02-8 (assembly GCF_003319175.1). Lineage (GTDB taxonomy): Bacteria > Actinomycetota > Actinomycetes > Mycobacteriales > Geodermatophilaceae > Blastococcus. The sequence goes on from NZ_QOHK01000003.1 coordinate 424,242, forward strand.
CCGTCGAGGTCCTCGGTGCGGAGCCGGCCGGCCCGGCGCCGACCGGCCCGTCGGCCGCGGCCCTGGAAGCACTGCGCCCGATGATGCGGCAGGTCGTCCTCTCCGGCACCGCCACCGCCCTGGGAGACCGTGGCGAGGTGTACGGGAAGACCGGCACCGCGGAGTTCGGGACGAAGACGCCGCCGGACTCCCACGGCTGGTTCGTCGGCTACCGGCTGGGTGGTGCCGGCGGGGACCTGGCGTTCGCCGTCCTGGTCGAGGGCGGTCAGTCCAGCAGCGCGGCGGTGGCGGTCACCGACGCCTTCCTCGGCGCGGTGCGCTGAGGAGGGCGGCGGGTCACTTCTCGGGCAGTCCTGGGGTGGCGCGCGTCGTCGGCGTCCTCCCGGCGGCGGCGCGCCAGCCGACGGCCCTGACCTCCGCGGCGCCCAGGGCGTCCATCGCCAGCTCGCGGGAGGGGCGCTCGGCCCCCTGGTCGAGCACCCGCACCCAGGCGGCCGCCACGCCGTCCTCGAGGGTGACGGCGAGGGCCGCGGCGTCGACGGCGGACAGCACGGGGAACGGCAGCGCGTAGCCGCCCTCGGGTCCGGCCGGGTCCTCTCCCCGCTCGGTCAGCAGCGCGGTCAGACGATCGCGGAGGTCGCGGTGCGCGTTCTCCGCGGTCGTGACCGGTTCCCGCTCGTCGGGGTCCAGCGCCGCGCCCACCACGCCGTATCCCCAGACGGCGGCGTGCTCGGCGGCGAGGGCGGTCGCGAGCGCCTCGTTCTCGCCGGTGCTGTCGTCAGCCATCGCCGAACCCCCTCACGCCAGTCGTGCCTCGTGGCCGCGGAGACCCGCGGCGATGGATCCCAGCAGCGCGGCGCGCGCTCCGGCCTGGTCGAGGCAGGCGGCCGCGTGCGAGGCCGCGGCGGTGGCGACCTGTGCCCGCAGCCACTGCTGCGCGGAGCCGGCGGGCGGCGTGTCCGCCGGCGGGCGGCCGGCGGTGTGCTTCCCCGGGGCGGCCGCCTTCAGCAGGTCCAGCTGCTCGCCCGCCTGGGTGGCCAGGTCCGCGGCCGCGGCGGCGAGGGCCGGGTCGGCACCGAACGCCAGGTCGTAGGCGGCGACGAGCGTCTCCTGCACCGCCACCTGGCCGGCGAGGTCGTCGGCCTGCTCGCTCGTGACCGCCTCCGCCTCGTCGCCGGAGGACGAGGTGCACCCGGCGACGGCGACGGCGAACCCCGCCGCGGAGACCGCGAGCAGGGTGCGGCGGGTGAACGTCCGCGGGCCGGGGAGGGCGGTGGGAGGCATCACCCCCCATCCTGGCAGCCGGAGGCTCCGGCAGCCGGTCGTGCACGCCGGGCGTCGGGCCGCGTCGCCACCGCCGCTCCCGCACGCCCCTCCCGTCCCACCCGGGCGGGGTGCCGCCACCCGGTGCGGCGGACCGGTGCCGGCCGTCGGGCGGTAGCCTTGGCCTTTCCCCTCGCCCCCGGCCGCAGGTTCGGCGCGCCGGTCCCCAGGGGTGTGCGCACGCATCGTGCGGCCGACCGAGCCTGAGGAGGCAAGCGTGTCCGCCTCTCGCGGAAACCAGCGGAGCGACCCCGCGACCGAGCGGCTGACCAGCTGGATCGAGCCGGCCGTCACCGATGCGGGCTACGACCTGGAGGAGCTCGTGGTCACGCCCGCCGGCCGGCGCAGCGTCGTGCGCGTGGTCGTCGACCGCGACGCCGGGGTCACGCTCGACGACATCGCCGAGGTGAGCCACGCCGTCTCCGAGGTGCTGGACCGCAACGACGACGGGATGGGCCGCACGCCGTACGTGCTGGAGGTGACCAGCCCGGGCGTCGACCGGCCGCTCACCGAGGAACGGCACTGGCGGCGCAACGTCGGCCGGCTCGTGCAGGTCGCCGTCGGCCCCGCCGGCTCGACCGAGCAGCTGACCGGCCGCATCACCGCCGTGGACGGCGTCGGCGTGGTGCTGGCGGTGGAGGCCAAGGGCAAGCCGGGCGCGAAGAAGCGGCCGCCGCAGCCGCGCCAGGTCCCCTGGGTGGAGCTGGGCGTCGGGCGGGTGCAGGTCGAGTTCGGCCGTGCCCACGACGAGGCCCACGACGAGGCCCACGACGAGGCCCACGACGAGGACATCACGCAGGACGACGCCGACGAGTTCGAGGACCTGGACGAGGCCGAACTCGCGGACGACGACGGAGGAGAGAAGTGAACATCGACGTCACCGCGCTCAAGGCGGTGGAGCGGGAGAAGGGCATCCCGGTCGACACGGTGATCGAGGCGCTGGAGACGGCCCTGGTCACCGCCTACCGGCACGCCGACGGCGCCGCCAAGCACGTGCGGGTGCACGTCGACCGCAAGAGCGGTGAGGTCGCCGTCCTGGCCCAGGAGCTCGGGGCCGACGGCGAGGTCGTGCGGGAGTGGGACGACACCCCGTCGGACTTCGGCCGGATCGCGGCCAGCACCGCCAAGCAGGTCATCGTCCAGCGGCTGCGCGACGCCGAGCACGAGCAGACCTTCGGCGAGTACGCGGGCAAGGAAGGCGACATCGTCAGCGGCATCGTGCAGGCCGACCAACGGCGGAACGCCAGCGGGCTGGTCATGATCGACATCGGCAAGGTCGAGGCGGTGCTGCCCTCGGCCGAGCAGGTGCCGGGGGAGACCTACACCCACGGGAGCCGGATCAAGGCCTACGTGGTGGCGGTGGCCCGGACCTTCCGCGGCCCGCAGGTCACCGTGTCCCGCACCCACCCGAACCTGGTGCGCAAGCTGTTCGCCCTGGAGGTCCCCGAGATCGCCGACGGCAGCGTCGAGATCGTGGCCGTGGCGCGCGAGGCCGGGCACCGGTCGAAGATCGCCGTCCGCACCGCGGTCGCCGGCCTGAACGCCAAGGGTGCGTGCATCGGGCCGATGGGCCAGCGGGTCCGCAACGTCATGAGCGAGCTGCACGGCGAGAAGATCGACATCGTCGACTGGTCCGAGGACCCGGCGGAGTTCGTGGCGCAGGCGCTCAGCCCCGCGCGGGTCAGCAGCGCCCGGGTGGTCGACGCGCAGGCGAAGGCCGTGCGGGTCGTCGTCCCCGACTACCAGCTGTCGTTGGCGATCGGCAAGGAAGGGCAGAACGCCCGCCTCGCCGCGCGCCTCACCGGCTGCCGGATCGACATCCGCAGCGACGCCCAGCCCGAGGACGCCGACGCAACCCCCTCGCCGGGGGTGGGCCGGGCGCCGCTGCGTTCCGCGGCGCCGGCTCACCCGGCGGGGGGACGCGGGGGTGCTGCCGCCGGCCGTTCGCAGGGCCCCGCGGGCGGCCAGCGGCCCGGCCCGCGGCGCGCGGAACAACGCGGCCCGGCCACGCGCTAGAGTTGCCGATGGCCGAAACGTCGGATCCGGTCCGCACCTGCGTGGGGTGCCGGAAGAAGGCGACGGTCGACGAACTGCTGCGCGTGGTGGTGGTGGCCGGGCAACTGGTCCCCGACCCACGCCGGGTGCTTCCCGGTCGCGGTGCCTCGCTGCACCCGACCGAGGAGTGCCTGCGCGCAGCGGAGCGACGCCGGGCCTTCCCGCGGGCGCTGCGCATCAGCGCCCCCGTGGAGGCCGGTCCGCTCCGGGAGCACGTGCTCGGTACCTCGTCCTGAGGTCCGGGCCCCGGAACGGGCGAGAGCAGGACCCAGTCGGATCGGCACCAGGCCGGTCCGAACGTCGACAGGACACCGTCGGATGACTCAGCCGTGAAGTTCTCACGATGACCATGCGCCACTAACGACGAGGTCGAGCGGGCAAGCCGCCGGCCTCACCAAGAGGAGACCCGTGCCAGGCAAAGCCCGCGTACACGAACTCGCCAAGGAGTTCGGTGTCGACAGCAAGACCGTGCTCGCCAAGCTCAAGGAGCAGGGCGAGTTCGTGAAGTCCGCGTCCTCCACCGTCGAGGCCCCCGTGGCCCGGCGGCTCCGGGAGGCGCTCGGCGCTGCCACCGGTGGCGGCAACGGTGGGGCCCCCGCGGCCCCCGCCGCCCGTCCGGCTGCCCCGAAGCCCGCCGCCCCCGCGGCACCGGCAGCTCCCGCCGCACCGGCCGCTCCGGCCGCGTCGGCTCCCGCTGCCCCGGCTCGTCCCGCAGCAGCGCCCGGGCCGCGTCCCGGTCCCCGACCGGCCGCTCCCGCGCCGCAGGCCCCGGCTGCCCAGGCGCCGGCCGCCCCGGCTGCACAGGCCCCGGCTGCCCAGGCCCCGGCCGCCCCGCAGGCCCCGCGTCCGGCCGCGCCGCGTCCGGCCGGTGGTGCCGCGCCCGGCGGTCCGCGTCCCGGCCCCCGGCCGGCCCCGCGTCCGGGCAACAACCCCTTCAGCAGCGCTCCGCGTCCGGCGCCGGCCGGCGGTGCCGCCCGTCCCGGTCCCGGCACGGGTGGTCCCCGTCCCGCGCCGGGTGCCGGCGGTCCGCGTCCGGCGCCCGGTGCCGGTGGTCCCCGACCCGCGCCCGGTCCCGGCGGTCCCCGTCCGGGCCCCGGCGCCGGTGGTCCCCGTCCCGCTGCCGGTCCGGGCGGTCCGCGTCCCAACCCGGGCATGATGCCGCAGCGCCCGTCGCCGGGGATGATGCCCGGCCGCGCGGCCGGTGCCGGCCGACCCGGTGGTGGCCCCGGCGGCCCCGGCGGCCGTGGCCGTCCGGGTGGTCCCGGCGGCGGCGGTGGCTTCCGTCCCGGTGGCGGCGGCGGTGCCCCCGGTGCCGGCGCGCCGGCCGGTGGCGGTTTCCGCGGTGGCGGCGGTGGCCGTGGTCGTGGCCGTGGCGGCTCGGGTGCCGGTACGGCCGGCGCCTTCGGCCGTCCCGGCGGTCGCGGTCCGGTCCGCGGTCGCAAGAGCAAGAAGCAGCGGCGTCAGGAGTTCGACTCCATGGCGGCGCCCAGCATGGGCGGCGTCAGCCTGCCGCGCGGCAACGGGCAGACCGTCCGGCTGCCCCGTGGCGCCTCGCTGACCGACCTGGCCGAGCGCATCAACGCGCAGCCGGCCGCGCTCGTCACCGCCCTGTTCCACCTGGGCGAGATGGTCACCGCCACCCAGTCGGTGAACGACGAGACGCTGCAGCTGCTCGGTGCCGAGATCGGCTGGGACATCCAGGTCGTCAGCCCCGAGGACGAGGACCGCGAGCTGCTCAGCGACTTCGACCTCACCTTCGGGGACGAGGAGGGTGACGAGGAGGACTGGTCGTCCCGTCCGCCCGTCGTCACCGTCATGGGTCACGTCGACCACGGAAAGACGAAGCTGCTGGACGCCCTGCGCAACTCGAACGTCGTGGCGCGCGAGGCCGGCGGCATCACCCAGCACATCGGCGCCTACCAGATCGTCACCGAGCTGGAGGGCAACGAGCGCCCGGTCACCTTCATCGACACCCCGGGTCACGAGTCGTTCACCGCGATGCGTGCCCGCGGCGCGAAGGTCACCGACATCGTCGTCCTGGTGGTCGCCGCCGACGACGGCGTCATGCCGCAGACGGTCGAGGCGCTCAACCACGCCCAGGCGGCCGACGTGCCGATCGTGGTCGCGGTCAACAAGATCGACAAGGAGGGGGCCAACCCCGCCAAGATCCGCCAGCAGCTCACCGAGTACGGCCTGGTGGCCGAGGAGTACGGCGGCGACACGATGTTCGTCGACGTCTCCGCGACCACCCGCCAGGGCCTCGACGAGCTCCTGACGGCGATCCTGCTCACCGCCGACGCCTCGCTCGACCTGCGCGCGAACACCGAGCAGGACCCGCAGGGTGTGGTCATCGAGGGCAAGCTGGACAAGGGCCGTGGCCCCGTCGCCACGGTGCTCGTCCAGCGCGGAACGCTCCGCCAGGGCGACTCGATCGTGGCCGGCGACGCCTACGGGCGCGTCCGGTCGCTGCTCGACGAGCACGGCAACAAGCTGAAGGAAGCGCTTCCGGCCCGCCCCGTGCAGGTCGTCGGGCTCACCTCGGTGCCGCGCGCCGGTGACACCTTCCTCGTCGTCGAGGAGGACCGCGTCGCCCGGCAGATCGCCGACCGTCGTCAGGCCCGTATCCGCAACGCGCAGAACGCCTCCATGCGCAAGCGGATCAGCCTCGAGGACCTCGACGCCGCGCTCAAGGAGACCCGTCAGCTCAACCTGATCATCAAGGGCGACAACTCGGGCACCGTCGAGGCGCTCGAAGAGGCGCTCATGAAGATCGAGGTCGACGACGAGATCTCGCTGCGGGTCATCCACCGCGGGGTCGGCGGCATCACCAAGAGCGACATCGACCTGGCGCTGGCCGACGACGTCATCGTCCTCGGCTTCAACGTCCGGGCCGAGGGCCAGGCCACCGAGCTCGCCAACCGCGAGGGTGTGGATGTCCGGTACTACACGGTCATCTACCAGGCGATCGACGAGATCGAGGCCGCGCTCAAGGGGATGCTCAAGCCGATCTACGAGGAGGTCCAGCTGGGCACGGCGGAGGTCCGCGAGGTCTTCCGGGTGCCGAAGATCGGCAACGTCGCCGGTTCGCTGGTCCGCAGCGGCACGATCGTCCGCAACTCGAAGGCCCGTCTCATCCGCGACGGTGCCGTGGTCGCCGACAACCTGTCGGTCGAGTCGCTCCGCCGGTTCAAGGACGACGCGACCGAGGTCCGCGAGGGCTACGAGTGCGGTATCGGCCTGGGGTCGTTCAACGACATCAAGGTCGACGACGTGATCGAGACCTTCGAGCTGCGCGAGAAGCCGCGCGTGTAATTGAAGGACCCCGCTGCACCCCACGACACGCTCCGCGCGCCGCGGGTCCCTGCAGCGGGGCCGTTCCAGCACGTCACCAGGAAGGCGGTGAGGGATGTTCACCGGATCCCTCACCGCCGACCTGCTGCTGGGCGACGTCCACTCGCTCAAGGGCAAGCGCGCCGTGGTGCGGCCGATCGTGGCCGAGCTGCGGCGCCGCTTCGCCGTCGCCGCGGCCGAGGTCGGTGGCCAGGACCTGCACCGTCGCGCGCAGGTCGGGGTCGCCACCGTCGCCGGTGATGCCGGCCAGGTCACCGAGGTGCTCGACGCCTGCGAGCGGTTGCTGGCCGAGCGACCGGAGGTGACGCTGCTGTCGACCCATCGTCAGCTCATCGCCGGTGACGACTTCTGAGAGGGCCCCTCGTCCCCACCACTCGCACGCTCGCGCGGGCCACGACGAGCGGGCCGTTCCATCGACTCACCAGGAGGTCCCCATGGCCGATCCGGCCCGCGCCCGCAAGCTGGCGGTGCGCATCCGTCAGATCGTCTCCGCCGCGATCGAGACCCAGATCAAGGACCCCCGGCTCGGGATGGTCACGGTCACCGACGCGCGCGTGACCAGCGACCTCCGCGAGGCCACGGTGTTCTACACGGTCTACGGCGACGAGACGCAGATCGCCGACTCCGCGAAGGCGCTCGCCAGCGCCACGGGAGTCCTGCGGTCGACCGTCGGCAAGCAGACGGGGATCAAGTTCGTCCCGTCGCTGGAGTTCGTGGCCGACATCGTCCCGGACACCGCTCGCGAGCTGGAGGAGGCGCTCGAGCGCGCCCGCCACGCGGACGCCGAGCTCGCCCGTGCCCGCGAGGGTGCGCAGTACGCCGGCGAGGCCGATCCCTACCGCCGTCCCGCGGACGACGAGGACGAGGACGAGGGCGACACGGTGGCGTCCGACCCTGCCGATGACGGAGCCGAACATCCTGCCCCCACGAGGAGCGCACAGTGACCGAGAACGACCCCGACCCGTACGTGCCCGACGAGGGCCAGGGCACGTCGGTGCTGGGCGGACGCGAGGTGCCCTCCGCCGGCGACCCGACCGACGGCGGCCGGCACGGTGAGATCGGCGAGGCACCGAGCATCGCCGCGGACGAGCCCGACGACGGCTCGCAGTACGCCGTCGGCGGCGGCGACATCACCGAGCACCAGGGCGGCCGGGCGGCCGACCCCGACCCGGGCGCGTGAGCGCCGGGACCACGACCCCGCCCGAGCCGGTGAGCGGGGAGCTGGGCGACGCCCTGCGGACAGCGGCCGCGGTCCTGGCCGACGCCGCAGACGCACGTGCGACCGTCGTCCTCTCGGGCCACGTGCAGCCCGACGCCGATGCCCTCGGCAGCACCTTGGCGCTTGCCGAGGGGTTGCGTCGTCGGGGAGCGCGCGTCCTCGCGACCTTCCCGGGGCCGTTCACGCTGCCGGCGTCGCTGGGCTGGATCCCGGGCGCGGAGGGGCTCGTGCCCTCGGACTCCGTCCCGTCCTCGCCGGACGTCTTCGTCAGCCTGGACGCAGCATCCCCGGGCCGGCTCGGTGAGCTCGCGCCGCTGCTCGACCGCGCACAGACCTCGGTGGTGGTCGACCACCACGCCAGCAACCCCGGCTTCGGCCGGGTGCGGGTCGTCGACCCGACCGCTCCGGCGACGGTGACCCTCGTGGCCGATCTGCTCGACGGCCTCGGGATCACGATCGACGAGCAGCTGGCGACCTGTCTCTACGCCGGCCTGGCCGCGGACACCGGCTCCTTCCGGTTCGGCAGCACGCGTCCCGAGACGCACGAGCTCGCCGCCCGGCTGCTCAGCACGGGCATCGACCATGCGGGCATCAGCCGCCGGCTGTTCGACACCGCGCCGTTCGGCTGGCTCGGGCTCCTGTCCGTCGTGACCGGCCGCGCGACTCTCGAGCCCGAGGTCGGTGCCGGGCTGGTCTGGACCTGGTCCAGCACGGCCGAGGCGGCCGAGCACGGCCTGGCGGGGGAGCAGCTGGAGGCGCTCGTCGACGTCGTGCGCTCCGCCGAGGAGGCCGACGTCGCCTGCGTGCTCAAGGGGCAGGCCGACGGGTCCTGGACGGTGTCGATGCGCTCCCGGGGCGCGACCGACGTCGCGCGCGTGGCGATGGCGCTGGGCGGGGGCGGGCACCGCGCGGCCGCCGGCTACACCTCGCACCTGGACCGCGAGGCCACCCTCGAGGCACTGCGCGCCCAGCTCCGCACCCGGTGAGCGCGCGGTCCCCGGGACCGCCCAGCGCACCACGCGGCGTGCTGGCGCTGGCCCTCCCGGCGCTCGTCGTGCTGGCCGCGGAGCCGCTCTACCTGCTCGTCGACACCGCCGTCGTGGGCAACCTCGGCACCGTGGCCCTGGGCGGTCTCGCCGTCGGCGGCGGTCTGCTGGCCTGGGCCGCGGCGCTGCTGAACTTCCTCGCCTACGGCACCACGGCACGCGCCGCCCGCCGGGCAGGAGCGGGGGACCGGGGCGGCGCCGTCACCGAGGGCGTGCAGGCGACCTGGCTCGCCCTGGCTCTCGGACTGGTCGTGCTGCTCGTCTTCCAGGTCCTCGCGGGTCCGCTGACCCGGCTGCTCGCCGGCGGCGACGGGGCGGTCGCCGAGGCGGGGGAGGAGTGGCTCCGGACCGCCTCCCTCGGAGCGCCGCTGCTGCTGGTCTCCCTGGCCGGCAACGGGTGGCTGCGCGGGGTCCAGGACCTGCGCCGCCCGGTGCGGTTCGTGCTCGCGGGCAGCCTGCTGAGCCTGGTCCTGTGCCCGGTGCTCGTGCACCCGGCCGGCCTCGGACTGGTGGGGTCGGCGGTGGCCAACGTCGCCGGCCAGGCGCTGACCGCCACGTTGTTCGTGCGCGCCCTGCTCCGCGAGGGGGTCGTCTGGCGGGTGCGTCCCTCCGCGGTCGCCCGTCAGCTGGTCATCGGCCGCGACCTGCTGCTGCGTGCCGCGGTCCTGCAGATCTCGTTCCTCGTCGCGGCAGGGGTCGCTGCACGCGCCGGCACCGCCGCCCTCGGCGCGCACCAGATCGCCCTGCAGCTGTTCTTCTTCCTCGCGCTGGTGCTCGACGCGTACGCCATCGCGGCGCAGACCCTGGTGGGCCACGCCCTCGGCGCGCAGCGGCCGGAGGAGGCGCGGGCGACGGCCCGGCGGGTGGCGCTCTGGGGGCTGGGCACCGGGTGTCTCGTCGGCGTGGTGCTGCTCGCCCTGCGCGACGTCGTCCCACCGCTGTTCACCGACGATCCCGCCGTGCTCGACCAGGCCGCCGTCGTGTGGTGGTTCCTCGCCGGGTTCCAGCCGCTGGCCGGGCTCGTGTTCGCCCTCGACGGGGTGCTCATGGGCGCCGGTGACGTGGGCTACCTGCGCACCGTGACGGTCGGTTCGGCGCTGGGTGGCTTCCTGCCGCTGTCGCTGCTGGCCGGCCCGCTCGACCTGGGCCTGCCCGGTGTCTGGACCGGCCTCACGCTCTTCATCGCGCTGCGCCTGGTCGCCGTCGTGGTCCGGGTGGCGGGTGACCGGTGGCTGAGCGCGCCTGAGAGCGTTACGGCGTGAGCCCCAAGCGTCCGGACGCCGATGTCCCACCCGGCCTGCTGCTGGTCGACAAGGCCGGAGGCATGACCTCGCACGACGTCGTCGCCCGGGCACGGCGTGCCCTGTCGGTGCGCAAGGTCGGGCATGCCGGCACGCTCGACCCGATGGCCACCGGCCTTCTGGTCCTCGGCGTGGGGTCCGCCACCCGCCTGCTGGGCCACGTCGGCGGTCACGACAAGACGTACGAGGCCACGATCCGGCTCGGCCAGGCGACGGTCACCGACGACCGGGAGGGCGAGCTGCTGAGCACGGCCTCCACCGCGCACCTGGACGACGACGCGGTCCGTGCCGCGCTGGCGGCGCAGACCGGGCCGCTGCAGCAGGTGCCTTCGGCGGTCAGCGCGGTCAAGGTCGACGGCCGCCGCTCCTACGACCGGGTGCGGGCCGGGGAGACCGTCGAGCTGGCCGCTCGTCCGGTCACGGTGCACCGGCTCGAGGTGCACGACCTGCGCCGCCCCGAGCCGGACCTCGTCGACGTGGACGTCACGGTCGAGTGCACCGCCGGCACCTACATCCGCGCCATCGCCCGGGACGCCGGCACGGCGCTGGGCGTGGGCGGGCACCTGACCGCGCTGCGCCGCACCGCGTCCGGCCCGTTCACCGTCGCCCAGGCCGGTCCGGTCGAGGACTCCGCCGCCTCCCTGCTCGCCGGCGGCGGGCCGGGGTTCCTCGGTCTCACCCATGCCGCGCGGCTGGTCTTCCCCGAGCGCGTGCTGACCGCCGAGGAGGCGACGGCGCTCGGCTACGGGCAGCGCATCCCCTCCACGGGCGCCGGAGGTCTGCACGCGGCGGTCGACCCCGACGGGAGGCTGGTCGCGCTGGTGGAGGACGCCGGCCGCAGCGCGAAGGTGACGGTCGGCTTCCCACCCGCCTGAACGGCCGCGGCCGGCGGGTTCAGCGGAGCACCTCGAGCATCGTCCGCGCCCCGCGCTGGAACTCGTAGTCGACGTCGCGGACCCGGACGCGCAGCCCGTCGGCGGTGAGCGAGCCGATCAGGCGCTCGACGAGTTCGGGGTGGGGTCTGCCCGCCTGGTCGACCAGCGGATAGAGCCGCACGCCGGTCCGGGACACCCGCGCCATCTCCCGCACCGCCGCCAGGTGGAAGCCGGCATCCAGCCGGTCGGCGTAGGTGAGGAGCAGGTGCGAGGAGAGCACCAGGTCGAACGACCGCTCCGCGAACGGCAGGTGGGGGAGGGCAGCCGGGAGGTACCGCCCCGGGTTCGCCTTCCGGTCGCCGGCGAACAGCGCTGCGGACGCCGCCCGCGAGCGCTGGTGCCCGGGCAACCCGCCGAAGAAGTCCCAGAGGTACCGCTCCGCGTTGGCCGTGGCCCAGGCGTGCCCACGTTCCAGCTCCGCGGAGACACGCTCGGCCAGCTGGTCGGCCGAGGTCAGGTACACGGGATCGACGGCCACGGCACGGGTGCCCCTGCGGCGGGCCGACGCGGTGAAGCTGGAGGCTCCTCCGGGGCAGTCGAGCACGCTGCCCGCGAGGTCCTCGTCCCCGAGGGCGAACATCGCCCGGTACTCCTCGAACGAGCGCGCGCTGATCAGGTACTCGCCGATGCTGTGCCCCCCGGCGACCGCGGGACCGGTCATGCCCGTTCCCCGGTCAGCTGCTTGCGCAGGTGGACCAGCCGGAGGCCGGGCCGCACGACCTCGTCGTGGGTCTCGGCGTACCCGAGCCGGCGGTAGAGACGCAGGTTGGCCTCGCTGAGGGCGCCGGTGAACAGCGCGGCGGAGGGGAGGCCGGTCGACTCCTCGACGGCGCGCAGCAGGTGGGTGCCGATGCCCCGCCCCTGCTGGTCGGGAGCGACGACCAGCCGTCCGACGTGCAGGGTGTCGCCGTCCTCGCGCGCCCGTACCGCGCCGACCAGGCGCGATCCGGCCCAGGCGCCGAGGCAGGTGCCGGTGGAGAGCTCGGCGACCAGCTCCGGCAGCGTCTGGGTCAGGGCGGGGAGGAAGGGGTCGCCGTAGAGCTGGGCCTCGGTGGCGTAGGCGGCACGCTGCAGGGTGAGCAGCTCACCGACCACGGAGGCGGGGACGGGGCGGAGCGGGAGGGGCACCGGGCGGTCCTCTCGGACGACGGCGGACCGCACGAGCCCACCGATGAGGGGTGGACTGGGACGACGCGGCAGCCACCTAGGGGTGGCGCCACCAGATCGCCGTCATGCCGCGGATCCTGCCACGACCGCGGCGCACGTGTCGTTGATCTTGCGGTTGGCCGCGTCCTGCTGCGGGAACGGGAGGGCCATGAGCATCGTGAAGATCAACGCGATCACCGTGCCGAAGGACAAGCAGGAGCGCTTCGAGGAGCGGTTCCGCGGCCGGGCCGGTGCAGTGGAGAGCACCCCGGGCTTCGAGTGGTTCGAGCTGCTGCGCCCCGTCGAGGGCACCGACCAGTACCTGGTCTACACCCGGTGGAGCAGCAGTGAGGCCTACGAGGCCTGGCAGTCGGGGCAGGACTTCGACCGCGCGCACGACGGTGGTGGGGACACGCTGGCCTCGGCCGCACCGCACTCCGCGCACGTCTGGACCTACGAGGTGCTGGAGAACGCGGGGCCGAAGGCCGGTCAGGGGAGCCAGGCCTGAACCGGGCTACTGTGACGGCACCGGCTCCACACCTCCGCGGAGTCGGTGCCGTCCTCTCTCCGCCCGGGTAGGAGCCATGACCGACACGTTCGCCGACAGCCGTACCACCTCGCGGATGTTCCTCGGGGACGTGCCGGTGGTCGCCGAGGACGTGCGCCGCCGCTCCCTCGCGGAGCGGGAGGAGCTGCTGGCCGACCCGGGATTCGGCCGCTACTTCACCGACCACATGTTCGTGGCCCGCTACCAGGTCGGCCGGGGGTGGTACGACGCCCGCCTCACCCAGTACGGGCCGCTGCCCATGGACCCGGGGACGGCGGCGCTGCACTACGCGCAGTCGATCTTCGAGGGGCTCAAGGCCTACGCGCAGCCCGACGGCAGCGTGGCCACGTTCCGGCCCGAGGCCAACGCCGCCCGGTTCGTCCGGAGCGCCGAGCGCCTGGCCATGCCGCCGGTTCCCGAGGAGGCCTTCCTCGCCGCTGTCGACGCGCTGGTCGACGCCGACCGCGACTGGGTGCCGACCGGACCCGACCAGACCCTGTACCTGCGCCCGTACCAGCTGGCCAGCGAGTCCTTCCTCGGCGTGCGGCCGGCGCACGAGTACCTGTTCCTCGTGATCGCCAGCCCGGCGGGTGCCTACTTCCCCCGCGGCGTCCAGCCGGTCTCGGTCTACGTCTCCGAGGACTACGCCCGGGCGGCGCCCGGTGGCACCGGCGACGTCAAGTGCGCCGGCAACTACGCCGCCAGCCTCCTGCCGCAGCAGGAGGCCAGTGCCCTGGGCTGCGACCAGGTCGTCTACCTCGACGCGGTCGAGAAGAAGTACATCGAGGAGCTGGGCGGGATGAACCTGTTCTTCGTCCTCGGCTCGGGCGACGACGCCGAGCTGCTGACCCCCGAGCTGTCCGGCAGCCTGCTGCCCGGTATCACCCGGGACTCCCTGATCACCGTCGCCCGCGACCTCGGCTACCGGGTCGGCGAGCGCCGGGTCAGCCTCGACGAGTGGCGCGACGGTGTGCGCGACGGCTCGATCACCGAGACCTTCGCCTGCGGGACCGCGGCCGTCATCACGCCGATCGGTGAGGTGAAGGCGCGCAGCGGTGAGTTCTCCGTGGGCGACGGCACCCCCGGTCCGGTCACCATGCGGCTGCGCGAGAACCTCCTGGACATCCAGCACGGACGGGCGGCCGACACCCACGGCTGGCTGCACCGGGTCTCCTGACCGGAGCAGGTCGCGTGCTGCGCTGGCGGGGGCTGGAGGCCACCCCGGGTGACCTCGGCCGGACCGTGGTCACGGTCGGGATGTACGACGGCGTCCACCTCGGGCACCAGAAGCTGATCGGCGCAGCGGTGGCGCGGGCGCGGGCGATGCGCCGTCCGTGCCTGCTGCTCACCTTCGACCCCCACCCGGCCGAGGTGGTCCGGCCCGGCTCCCACCCGGCGATCCTCACCGCGATGGACCGCAAGGCCGAGCTGGTCGCGGGGCTGGGCGTGGACGCGATGTGCGTGCTGCCCTTCACGCAGGAGTTCAGCCACCTGGCGCCGGAGACCTTCACGCACACCGTGCTGGTCGAGCGGCTGCACGCGGCGCAGGTCGTCGTGGGGGAGAACTTCACCTACGGCCACAAGGCGGCCGGCACGGTCGCGACGCTGGCCGAGCAGGGGCGCAGGTTCGGCTTCGCCGTCGAAGGCGTGCCGCTGGCCCAGGACTCCTCGGACGACGGCGAGGTGACCATCTCCTCCACCTACATCCGCGCCTGCGTCGCCGCCGGGGACATGGTGTCCGCAGCCCGCGCGCTGGGCCGGCCGCACCGGGTCGACGGCGTGGTGGTGCGCGGGCACCGCCGCGGGCGGGAGCTGGGCTACCCGACGGCGAACGTCGAGACGCCGCCGTTCACCGCGATCCCGGCCGACGGCGTCTACGCCGGGCACCTGGTCGCCAAGAACGAGGACGGCTCCAGCGGCGAGCGCCTCCCGGCAGCGATCTCCGTCGGCACCAACCCGACGTTCCAGGGCACTCGCCGCACGGTGGAGGCCTTCGCGCTCGACTACGCCGGTGACCTCTACGGCGAGCACGTCGGCGTCGAGTTCACCGCCCGGCTCCGGCCGATGGCCGCCTTCGACGGGATCGAGCCCTTGCTGGCCGCCATGGCGCAGGACGTCGCCGACACCCGCCGTGCCCTGGGGCTGCCCGAGGCGCCCTGACCCGTGCGGGTCGGTGCGGCGACGCACCGTGATCGGTCGCCGGTGTCCGCGCTGGTAGCCTCATGGGTGCCGGTACCACCGGCGTGTGTGCTCACCTGCCCTCGTGAACCAGACCGAGGGCCACACGTGACCCGCCCAGGAGGCGAACCATGGCGCTGGACAGCGCGACGAAGCAGCAGATCATGACCGACTACGCGACGGTCGAGAAGGACACCGGTTCGCCCGAGGTGCAGGTCGCGATGCTGACCCGCCGGATCAGCGACCTGACCGAGCACCTCAAGGCGCACAAGCACGACCACCACAGCCGGCGGGGCCTGCTCCTGCTGGTCGGCCGGCGTCGCCGGCTGCTGAACTACCTGGCGAAGACCGACATCAACCGGTACCGCTCGCTCATCGAGCGGCTCGGCCTGCGCCGCTAGTACGTCGAGGGGACCGCCCCCGGTTCGCGCCGGGACGGTCCCCTCTCTCGTGCGGCACCCGCCGCACGGGCCACGGCGAGACACCCGACGCGATCCGCGACGGGCCGGTCCTCGGTGGTGGTCCCCGGGCACGCGCCGGTTCCCCGTCGGGGGAGCGGACCCGAGGACTTCGATCGAGCACCGGTCACCCGGACGACGACGGCGCGCACCGCCGCAAGAGGAAGTCGCGAGCCGGCACGAGGCCGCCGCGACGAAGAAGAGAGAAGGACGAATGTCCGCACCCACCATCACCGCTGAGTTCGACGCCGAGGACGGCGTCACCACCGCCACCGCGGTCATCGACAACGGCAGCTTCGGCAGCCGTTCCATCACCTTCGAGACCGGCCGCCTCGCCAAGCAGGCCGCCGGCTCCGTCGTCGTCACCATGGGCGACACCATGCTGCTGTCGGCCACCACGGCCGGCCGCCAGCCGAAGGAGCAGTTCGACTTCTTCCCGCTGACCGTCGACGTCGAGGAGCGGATGTACGCCGCCGGGCGCATCCCCGGCTCGTTCTTCCGCCGCGAGGGCCGCCCGGGCGAGGACGCGATCCTCACCTGCCGGCTGATCGACCGCCCGCTGCGCCCGACCTTCGCCAAGGGGCTGCGCAACGAGGTCCAGGTCGTCATCACGGTCATGGCCCTGGACCCCGAGCACCTGTACGACGTGCTCGCCATCAACGGCGCCTCCGCCTCCACCCAGCTGTCCGGCCTGCCGTTCTCCGGCCCGGTCGGCGGCACGCGCGTCGCCCTGATCAACGGCCAGTGGGTCGGGTTCCCGACCCACGCCGAGCTCGAGGACGCCGTCTTCGACATGGTCGTGGCCGGCCGCGTCCTGCCCGACGGCGACGTCGCGATCATGATGGTCGAGGCCGAGGCCACCGAGAAGACCATCGAGCTGGTCGCCGGTGGCGCCACCGCCCCGACCGAGGAGGTCGTGGCCCAGGGCCTCGAGGCCGCCAAGCCCTTCATCAAGGCGCTCTGCGACGCCCAGGCCGCGCTGGCCGAGAAGGCCGCCAAGCCGGTCGCCGAGTTCCCGCGGTTCCTCGACTACCAGGACGACGTCTACGCCGCCGTCGAGGCCGAGGTGGGCGACCGCCTCGCCGCCACGCAGGCCATCGCCGGCAAGGCCGAGCGCGAGGACGCCACCGACGCACTCAAGGACGAGGTCAAGGCCGCGCTGACCGGTCGCTTCGAGGGCCGGGAGAAGGAGATCTCCGGTGCCTTCCGCGCGCTGACCAAGAAGGCCGTCCGCCAGCGCATCCTGCGCGACAAGATCCGCATCGACGGCCGTGGCCTGACCGACATCCGGCCGCTGTCGGCCGAGGTCGAGGTCATCCCGCGGGTGCACGGCTCGGCGCTGTTCGAGCGCGGCGAGACCCAGATCCTGGGTGTCACCACGCTGAACATGCTGCGCATGGAGCAGCAGCTGGACACCCTCTCCCCGGTGACCCGCAAGCGCTACATGCACAACTACAACTTCCCGCCCTACTCCACCGGTGAGACCGGCCGGGTGGGGTCGCCGAAGCGGCGCGAGATCGGCCACGGCGCGCTCGCCGAGCGCGCCCTGGTGCCGGTGCTCCCGGACCGCGAGGAGTTCCCCTACGCGATCCGCCAGGTGTCCGAGGCGCTGGGCTCCAACGGCTCCACCTCGATGGGCTCGGTCTGCGCCTCGACGCTGGCCCTGCTCAACGCCGGTGTGCCGCTGAAGGCGCCGGTCGCCGGCATCGCGATGGGTCTGGTCTCCGACGAGGTCGACGGCAAGACCGAGTACGTCGCGCTGACCGACATCCTCGGCGCCGAGGACGCCTTCGGTGACATGGACTTCAAGGTCGCCGGCACGCGGGACTTCGTCACCGCCCTGCAGCTGGACACCAAGCTCGACGGCATCCCGTCCGACGTGCTCGCCGGTGCGCTGACCCAGGCCCGCGCGGCCCGGCTGCACATCCTCGACGTGATGAACGAGGCGATCGACGCCCCCGACGAGATGAGCCCGTACGCCCCGCGCGTGACCACGGTGCGCATCCCCGTCGACAAGATCGGCGCGGTCATCGGTCCCAAGGGTCAGATGATCAACGCGATCCAGGACGAGACCGGCGCCGACATCACCATCGAGGACGACGGCACGATCTACGTCGGCGCGTCCAACGGGCCCTCGGCCCAGGCCGCCGTGGACCGGATCAACGCCATCGCGAACCCGCAGATGCCCAAGGTCGGCGAGCGCTTCCTCGGCACGGTCGTCAAGACCACGCCGTTCGGCGCCTTCGTCTCCCTGCTCCCGGGCAAGGACGGGCTGGTCCACATCAGCAAGCTCGGTGGCGGCAAGCGCATCGGCAAGGTCGAGGACGTCGTGAACGTCGGCGACAAGCTGCAGGTCGAGATCACCGACATCGACGCCCGCGGCAAGATCAGCCTCCAGCCGGTGGCCGCCGAGGGCGAGGGGTCCGACGCCGCTGCGGCGGACGCCCCGGTCGAGTCCGCGCCTGCGGGTGAGTGACCACGCCTGACGTGTTCAGGGCCGGGGCGGGTGCGCACGCACCCGCCCCGGTTCCCGTAGGGGAGACCGCGCTCCTCGACCTCGACGAGGTCGGCGGGCGCGTGGAGCGCACGACGCTGCCCGGGGGCCTGCGGGTCCTCACCGAGACGATGCCGGGCGTGCTCTCGGCGACGCTCGGCATCTGGGTGGGCGTCGGTTCGCGGGACGAGACGCCGTCGGTCGCCGGGTCGTCGCACTTCCTCGAGCACCTGCTGTTCAAGGGCACCTCGTCGCGGTCGGCGCTGGAGATCGCGACGGCCATGGACGCGGTCGGCGGTGAGATGAACGCCTTCACCGCCAAGGAGCACACCTGCTACTACGCCAACGTGCTCGCCAGTGACCTACCCCTGGCCGTGACGCTGCTGGCGGACCTGGTCACCGACGCCACGAACACGGCCGCGGACCTCGAGTCCGAGCGCACGGTGGTGCTCGAGGAGATCGCGATGCGGGACGACGAGCCGTCCGACGCGGTCCACGACCTCTTCGCCGAGACGCTGTTCGGCGACACCTCGCTCGGACGGTCGGTCCTGGGCACGGTGGACTCGATCGAGGGCCTGACCCGGGACGACGTCGACGGGTGGTACCGCTCGCGGTACGCCGTCCCGTCGATCGTGGTGACGGCGGCCGGCCGGGTCGAGCACCAGCAGGTGCTCGACCTGGTGACCGCAGCCTTCGGGGACCGCCTGACCGGGACGTCGGAACCCGCGCCCTTGCGCACCGGCGACGTCGAGCTGGTGCGCCCCGCTCGCAGCGCCGGCCTGATCGCCCGGCGGACCGAGCAGACACACCTGCTCCTCGGCATGCCCTCGATGGGGCGGCTCGACGAGCGCAGGTACGCCGCCGCGGTCGTGGACGCCGCCGTCGGGGGCGGGATGAGCTCGCGGCTGTTCCAGGAGATCCGCGAGAAGCGGGGTCTGGTCTACAGCGTCGGCTCGGCCCTGTCGCACTACGCCGGGGCCGGAGCCTTCTCCGTCTACGCGGGGTGCTCGAAGAAGCGGGTCCCCGAGGTGCTCCGCCTGATCCGCGAGGAGCTGGCCCGCGTCGCCGCCGACGGCCTCACCGCCGAGGAGGTCGCCCGGGCTCGCGGCCAGCTGCGCGGCGGGCTGGTCCTGGGCCTGGAGGACACCGGCTCCCGGATGAGCCGGCTCGGCAAGAGCGAGCTCTCCTACGGCGAGTACGTCCCGGTGCGCGACGTGCTCGCTCGCATCGACGCGGTCGACGAAGCCCGGGCGCGCGCGGTGGCCGCCGAGCTGTTCGACCAGGAGAGCTGCCTTGCCGTGGTCGGTCCCTACCGCGAGTCCGACCTCGACAAGCTCTGACATGGGCACCGAGACCGCTCCCGGCGTGCTGCCGCGCACGGCCTTCGCGCTCGCGGTGCTGGTCTCGGTGGTCGTCCTCTTCATGCCGGCCGCGGGTGTGCCGACGGCGCCCCCGGGGACGGACAAGCTGGTCCACCTGGCGTTGTTCGCCGCTCTCGCGGCGACCGGGCGCTGGTCCGGCATCCCTGCCGTCCCGCTCGCGGTCGGCCTCCTCGGGTACGCGGCCGCGAGCGAGGTGATCCAGGGGGTGACGCCGCTGGCGCGCTCCGCGTCCGCGACCGGTGGGCTCGCCGACGCGGCCGGCATCGCGCTCGGGTTCCTCGGCCGGGCGTGGGCCACCCGTCGGACGCGCTGATCCGTCGGCCGCCTTGCATCAGGGCCGCCGTCCGGGAAACCTGACCGCGTGACCACGACCGATCCGCAGCCCGCTCCCGTTCCCCCGCTCGTACCGGTGGGGGTGCTGGGCGCCCGGGGCCGGATGGGCACCGAGGTGGTCAAGGCGGTGAACGAGGCCGACGACCTCGAGCTCGTCGCCATGGTCGACGACGGCGACTGGCTGTTCAACGTGGCGGACGCGGGCGCACAGGTGGTCGTCGACTTCACCCGCCCGGACGTCGTCATGGACAACATCCGGTTCTGCATCGACAACAACATCCACTGCGTCGTGGGGACGACGGGGTTCGACGAGGCGAGGCTCGCCACGGTGGCCGAGTGGCTGGAGCCCAAGCCCGAGCTGGGCGTCGTCATCGCCCCGAACTTCGGCATCGGCGCCATCCTGCTGATGCGCTTCGCCCAGGAGGCGGCGCGCTTCTTCCCCTCCGTCGAGGTGGTCGAGCTGCACCACCCGAACAAGGTGGACGCCCCGTCCGGGACCGCGGTCCGTACGGCGCGGCTCATCGCCGCGGCCCGGCGTGCGGCCGGCCTTCCGCCGGCCCCCGATGCGACGACCGACTCGCTCCCGGGCGCGCGGGGCGCTGACGTCGAGGGCGTTCCGGTCCACGCCGTGCGGTTGACGGGGCTGGTCGCGCACCAGGAGGTCCTGCTGGGAGCTGCGGGGGAGGCCCTGACGATCCGGCACGACTCCTTCGACCGGGCGTCCTTCATGCCGGGGGTGCTGCTCGCCGTGCGCGAGATCGGCCGGCGGCCCGGTCTCACGGTGGGGATCGAGAGCTTCCTCGGCCTCTGACCGAGGTGTGCCCGGGGACACTCTCCGGGGGGTTGCACAGCGGCCCCAGACCTCGTGTACTGTTCTCCCTGCGCCGCGCGGCCCGGGAGGGCCGCCGGACCGGGCCCCGCGGGTAGCGGGTCGACCGGAAACCGGCGTAGAGTTGGACATCCAGCCAGGAGCGAAGCCCGGAAGGGTCGAGTTTCTGCGCGTCCGCTCCTTGAGAACTCAACAGCGTGCCGAAAGTCAGTGCCAAGTAATACCCCGTGCCATGGCTCGTGCAGTCGTGGCTGGGATTCCTTTGGTTGATTGATATCGAGAGTGTCAGCTCTCGGTTCTCAGCCGCGATCAAATCATCTACGGAGAGTTTGATCCTGGCTCAGGACGAACGCTGGCGGCG
>NZ_QOHK01000023.1 GCF_003319175.1 Blastococcus sp. TF02-8
AGATGTGTATAAGAGACAGGCTCGAGCACGTGCGGGTCGTCGGTGACGAGCACGGTCTCCTCGACCGCGATCCCGCCCTCGAGGGTGCGCACCGCGACCTTCTCGCCCGGGCGCGAGGCCTTGTCCTCGCTGCGCTTGCCGACGCCGACCCACTCGCCGTCGTCGCCCTGCCGCGCGACGAGCTTGTAGACCATGCCCGCCGCGGGCGCGCCCGAGCCGGTGACGACGCTCGTGCCGACGCCGTACGCATCCACCGGGCTCGCCTGCAGGGCCGCGATCGCGTACTCGTCGAGGTCGCTCGTGACGGTGATGCGCGTCTCGGTCGCGCCGAGCGAGTCGAGCAGCGCCCTCGCCTCGGCGGCGACCTCGTCGAGGTCGCCCGAGTCGAGCCGGATGCCGCCGAGCTTCGGGCCCGCGACCTCGATCGCGGTGCGGATGCCCTGCTCGATGTCGTAGGTGTCGACGAGCAGCGTCGTGCCGACGCCGAGGGTGTCGATCTGCGCCTGGAAGGCCTCTGCCTCGGAGTCGTGGAGGAGCGTGAAGGAGTGGGCGGCGGTGCCCATCGTCGGGATGCCCCAGCGGGCGCCCGCGGCGAGGTTGCTCGTCGCGCGGAAACCGGCGATGTAGGCGGCGCGGGCGGCGGCGATCGCCGACTCCTCGCTCGCGCGGCGCGAGCCCATCTCGGCGACCGGTCGCCCCTTCGCGGCGCGCGCCATGCGGGTCGCGGCGCTGTCTCTTATACACATCTGACGCTGCCGACGATCTTACGCGTGTAGATCT
>NZ_QOHK01000024.1 GCF_003319175.1 Blastococcus sp. TF02-8
GCCCAGAGACCCGCCTTCGCCACCGGTGTTCCTCCTGATATCTGCGCATTTCACCGCTACACCAGGAATTCCAGTCTCCCCTGCCGAACTCAAGTCCGCCCGTATCGACTGCAGGCCCGAGGTTGAGCCTCGGGATTTCACAGCCGACGCGACGAACCGCCTACGAGCTCTTTACGCCCAATAATTCCGGACAACGCTTGCACCCTACGTATTACCGCGGCTGCTGGCACGTAGTTGGCCGGTGCTTCTTCTGCAGGTACCGTCACTTGCGCTTCGTCCCTGCTGAAAGAGGTTTACAACCCGAAGGCCGTCATCCCCCACGCGGCGTCGCTGCGTCAGGCTTTCGCCCATTGCGCAATATTCCCCACTGCTGCCTCCCGTAGGAGTCTGGGCCGTGTCTCAGTCCCAGTGTGGCCGGTCACCCTCTCAGGCCGGCTACCCGTCGTCGCCTTGGTAGGCCGTGACCCCACCAACAAGCTGATAGGCCGCGGGCCCATCCCCAGCCGATAAATCTTTCCACCACCAGACCATGCGGTCAGCAGTCATATCCGGTATTAGCCCCAATTTCTTGGAGTTATCCCAGAGCCAGGGGCAGGTTGCCCACGTGTTACTCACCCGTTCGCCACTGATCCCCTCCCGAAGAAGGTTCACCGTTCGACTTGCATGTGTTAAGCACGCCGCCAGCGTTCGTCCTGAGCCAGGATCAAACTCTCCGTAGATGATTTGATCGCGGCTGAGAACCGAGAGCTGACACTCTCGATATCAATCAACCAAAGGAATCCCAGCCACGACTGCACGAGCC
>NZ_QOHK01000004.1 GCF_003319175.1 Blastococcus sp. TF02-8
CACGGGTTCTCCATCGAGCGCGACACCCGCGGCCGATGGCACACCTACCGGCCCGACGGCACCGAGATCCACGTCCTCCCACGGATCACCACCGAACCGGTCACCACCCGCGCCGGCTGAACGAGCCGCGCAGGTCAGTCGGTGAGGACGTCGTACTCCGAGGTGTCGTAGCGCGCGGAGGTGACCACTTCGGTGTCCTGGACGACCACGAGGGTCGCCTGGCTGTGCGCACCGCAGCCGTAGTCGGCCGTGACCACGCGGCCGTCGGCCGGGGCGTAGGCGTTGCCGCAGGCACCCACCATCTGACGCAGCGAACCGGCCAGCGGCAGGTAGAAGCCGCAGGTGGCACACGGCCCGGGGGCCTGGCGCGCCATGGGCGCCGTGGGCCCGAACTCGCCCGCCGTCCAGCGTCCGACCGCTTCCGAGCGGCCCTCCCGCGACATGACCCTCTCGCGGCCCAGGCCGATCTCGGCGGCCACGACCCGGCCCTCCGGGTCCTTGGCCGAGTCGTCGTCCACCGTGTACGCAGGGGACAGTCGGACGTCGTCCTCGGTGGAGGGCAGCACGTCGCCGACCGACAGGTCGCCGGGGCGCAGCCGCTCGTGCCACGGCACCCAGGCCGGCGCGAGGAGCGCCTGGTCGCCCGGGAGCAGCACGACCTCGTCGACGGTGACCCGGTCCTCCCCCGGGACGCGGGCCAGGGTGACCGCCCAGTGCCACCCGACGTAGCCGGGCAGCGTGCTGGCGAAGGTGTGGGTGACCACCTCGCCCAGCTCGGGTCCGGCCGCCGGTTCCGGGGCGGCACCGAGGTGCTTCCCGACCAGAGCGGCGTCACCGGCCGATTCGACGGCGGCCGCACGGGCCGGCTCGACCGCGGCGGTCAGCGGGTCGCCCGCGGGAGAGGCGGGCCGGACGGCGGCGGAGGCTTCGGACACGACCCCATTGTGGCGGACGAGGGGGTACCGGAGGCACAGCGCGTCCCCCGGCGTCGTGCTCGCGGCCGGACCGGACTCCCAGGTCGGTGCGGCACCATGGGCGGGTGCCCGCCTCCCGCCGTCCGCCCGGTGCCCCCCGGCGGTCCCGGCTGTCCGGACGGCGCGCCTCCCCCGCGGCCGGTCCGCCGGACACCACCCCGCTCGGCGTCCCCCGCCCGCAGACCCGGCCGATGCCCACGGCCTCGCCGCAACCGCCGGGCGACGACCGACCCACGGCGTCCATCCCCGTCCCGGGGCCGACGGCGCCCCCGCCCCCTCCCGGCGGCGGGAAGCAGACGGTCACCCGGGTAGCGGCGGCCCGCAGCCGCGAGCTGACCGTCGCAGCGGCCCGTCGGGTGCGGGCCGCCAGTCGCGCGGACGGCGCGGCCGAGAGCGGACTGACCCAGCTCCTGTGGGTCAACGCCCTGCACATGGCCGGCGACGCGATGATCGCCGTCTCGCTGGCCGGCACCCTCTTCTTCGCCGCGGCCGCCGACGCCCAGCGCGGCAACGTCGCCCTCTACCTCCTGGTGACGATGGCCCCGTTCGCCGTCGTCGCGCCGGTGATCGGTCCCGCCCTGGACCGGCTGCAGCGCGGCCGCCGCTGGGCACTGGCCGCATCCCTCGTCGGTCGCGCCGCGCTGGCGCTGGTGATGGCGGCGCACGTCGACGACCTGTGGCTCTACCCCGCGGCGCTCGGCGTCCTGGTCCTCTCCAAGGCCCACAACGTGCTGCGCGCCGCGGTGGTCCCCCGGGTGCTGCCCGGTGCCATGTCCCTGACCTCGGCCAACGCACGGCTGTCGGTGTTCGGCCTGGCCACCGCAGGTGCGGCCGGGGCGCTGGCCGCCGGCGTCGCCTCGCTGCTCGGCACCCGGTGGGAACTGTGGGCCACCGCCGCGGTGTTCGTCGCCGGCGGCGTGCTGGCCGTCCGGCTGCCGCAGCACGTGGACGTGCCGACCGGCGAGGAACCTGCCGACGTGCTGAGCACCGCGGAGATCCGCGTCCCCGGCCGGCGGCGGCAGGTCGATCCGCACGTCGTCCTCGCGCTGCGGGCCAACGCGGCGCTGCGCGGCCTCGGCGGGTTCCTGACGATCTTCTGCGCCTTCCTGGTGCAGGCCACCTTCCCCGACGGCTGGGAGGCCACGCTCGCGCTCGGCGCGCTCGCCGCCGCAGCGGGCGTGGGCAGCTTCGCCGGCACGGCGGCCGGCTCCCGGCTGCACGGTGCCGCCCCCGACCGGCTGGTTCTCTACGCGGCCGGGACGGCCGCCGTCGTGACCGTGCTCGCCGCGGTGTTCTACGGGTTCGGGATGGCCGTGCTCGTCGCCGGGGTCTCCGCGGTGGCCAACGCGATCGGCAAGGTCTCCCTCGACGCGATCATCCAGCGGGAGGTGCCCGAGAGCCTGCGCGCCTCGGCGTTCGCCCGCTCGGAGACGATGCTCCAGCTCGCGTGGGTGGTCGGCGGCGCACTCGGCATCGCGCTGCCCCCGACCGGCTGGCTCGGCTTCACCGTTGCCGCGGTGCTGCTCGCCGTCGCGGTCGGGCTCGTGCTGTGGACCCTCTACCGCGGCCGGTCGAGCACGCCGGCGCCGGGGCCCGCGGAACCACCGACGACGCCGGTGGGACCGTCGTGGTCGTGAGAAGCACCGCGCCCGCCCTGATCGCCGTCGGTCTCGTCGCCGCCCTGACCGGCTGCGGGTCCGAGCCCACCGGCCCCGGCGAGGTCCGCGTGCAGTCCGGCAGCCAGGACATCAGCGCCCGCGCCACGCAGTACTGCCTCGACGGCGACCGGCAGCGCTACGAGGTCACGCCGCCGATCGTCGAGGTCTCCCCCGACACCACGATCCGGCTCACCGTGCCCGAGGCGGTCGCGGAGAGCGGCTGGCAGGTGCAGGTCTTCGACGACAAGCTCGAGAACGTGATCGGCGAGGTCGACGTGCCCGACGGCAGCGAGACCTTCGAGGAGATCAACTCCTCCGACGTCGCCACCCCCGCCTTCTACCTCGTGGTCATCGAGGACAAGGGCGGCGACTGCGGCGAGTGGTCCGGCGCCTGGCCGATCGGCTTCCTGCGCGCGGGCGGCTGAGGTCAGGCCTCGAGGTCGCCGGCGATCGCCCGGAGGACGGTCGCGACCTTCCGGGCGTGCTGCCGGTCGGGGTGCCGGCCGTGCCGCAGCCCTTCGGAGACGTCGTCCAGCAGCTTGATGACGTCCTCGATGATCGGGACCAGCTCGTCGGGCTTCTTCCGGCTCGCCGCCGCGACCGACGCCGTCACCGAGGGCAGCGGGTCGAGCAGGCGGACCTGCAGCGCCTGGTCGCCGCGACGGCCGGCGACGATGCCGAACTCCACCCGCTGACCGGGCTTGAGGTCGGTACCGGCCGGCAGGGCGTCCTTGTGCACGAAGACGTCGGGGCCGTCCTCGCGGGAGAGGAAGCCGAAGCCCTTCTCCGCGTTGAACCACTTCACTCTGCCGGTGGGCACGGTGGATCCCTCAGTTCCTCGGTGTGGCGCGGCGCGCGGCCGGTGACGACATCGGCGGCACGGAACCGCTCGGTGCACAGGTTAACCGCCCGGGCTCCCGGCCGGACCTGCCTTTTCCCGAGCGCGTCCCTAGCCTGACCGGGTGCCCGACACGCAGCAGGCCCGGGAGCACCCCGACTACCGGTTCACCCTGGCCAACGAGCGCACCCTGCTGGCCTGGCTGCGCACCGGGCTGGCACTGGTCGCCGGCGGCGTGGCCGTCGCCACGTACGCCCCGGACCTCGGCGTGCGCTGGGGCAGCGCCGCGGTCGCGCTGGCCCTGGTGCTCGTCGGCCTGCTCACGGCGCTCGCCGGCTACCGCCGGTGGCGCGCCAACGAGGCCGCGATCGGGGCGGGCCGGCCGCTGCCCGCCGGAACGGCGGTCACCGCGGTCGCGGCCGCCGTCGCCTCGGTGGTGGTCGTGGTCGGCGTGCTCGTGGGGGTGGAGGTCCTGCAGCGGTGACCGCGGTCGAGACCCAGCCGGAGCGGACGGCACTGGCCTGGCAGCGCACCGGCCTCGGCGTGCTGGGCGTCGGCGGCCTGCTCGGGCACCGCGCCCTGGAGACCGGACGCGCGGCGCTGCTGGTCGCCGCCGGCTGCGTCGCGCTGCTCGGGCTCGCCGTGCTCGGAGCGATGGCGCCGCTGCGCTACCGCCAGGTGCGGCGGCACGTGGAGCGGCGGACCGCCGTCGACGATCGGTGGGCGCCCCGCTCCGTCACCGCCACCGTGCTGCTCACCGCCGGTGTGGCCGCGGTCGCCGTCGTCCTCAGCTGACCTGCTCCCCCGCCACGATGCCCAGGCGGGTGAGCAGCTGCAGGAAGACGACGGCGAAGTCGTTGGTCGCGACGTCGCGCGCGACCTCCGCCCACTCCACCTGCTCCCGGAGGGCCCGGGCGACCGGGAGCAGCCTGGAGAAGTCGCAGTAGTGCTCGTCGAGGGCCATCAGCTTGGTCGTGAGGATGTCGGTGGGGTCGAGCACCGGCATCTGCACCGAGAGCACCGGCAGCACCTCGGCCCGGTCCACGAGGTCCATCTCGGTGGGCCGGCCGCACGTGCGCCAGATGACGTCGACGAAGACGTCGTCGCGCACCACCTTGAGCAGCCAGTCCTCGGCCGGGTCGACGACCTCCAGCCCGGCGTCGGCCAGCGCCTTGGCCGCCCGCTCGGCCTCGGCGGCGGGCACCAGGAAGTCGGCGTCGTGATCGGGTTCCGGCGCCCCGCGGACCCAGGCGGCGTACCCACCGCAGAGGGCGAACGGCACCTCGCCCTGCTTCAGCGCGACAGCGGTCCGTTTCAGCAGATCGCGCACCTGGTCGCGGGGTGAGGGCTGCACGGAGGCCTCGCTACCCGGTGACACCGGACGCACGCACGGTGCTGGGGTAGATCGCGCGGCATGCGGGGCACAGGGTGCTCGTGCGCATCGCGACCTTCAACATCCTGCACGGGCGTTCGCTGGAGGACGGCCGGGTCGACGTCGACCGGCTCGCCGCCGCGGTGAAGAGCCTGGACGCCGACATCGTGGGCCTGCAGGAGGTCGACCGGGACCAGCCGCGGTCCCTGGGAGCGGACCTGACCGCCGTCGCCGCGGAGGCGATGGGCGCGGTGGACTCGCAGTTCGTGGCTGCCCTCTCCGGCACGCCCGGTGGCACGTGGATGGCGGCCACCGGCGACGAACAGCCCGGATCGGCCAGCTACGGCATCGCGCTGCTGTCGCGCTACCCCGTGGTCTCCTGGCGTGTCGTGCGGCTGGCCCCGCTGCGGGCCAGCGTGCCCCTGTGGTCGGAGCAGACGCGCCGCCCCTTCCTCGCGCGGGACGAGCCCCGTGTCGCCGTCGCGGCGGTGGTGGACGGGCCGTTCGGGCAGGTGACCGTCTGCAACACGCACCTGTCGTTCATCCCCCGGTGGAACGGGCACCAGCTGCGCACACTGGTCCGGTCGCTGGAGGGCACCCGGGAGCCGCTGGTGCTGATGGGCGACCTCAACATGCAGCGCCGCCCGGCCGCCCGGCACAGCGGTCTGCAGCCGATCGCCGCGGCCGCCACGTTCCCCGCTCCCCGGCCGATGCGGCAGCTGGACCACGTCCTGGTGCGCGGCGGGATCCGGGCCGCGGGCCCGGCGGAGGCGGTGCGGCTCCCGCTGTCGGACCACCGGGCGCTGGTCGTCCCGGTCGAGCCGGCCTGAGGCGACCGACGGGTCGCGCGTCCGGCCCGGTCACGCCATCATTCCGGCATGGCCAGCAGCGGAACCGCCCGCATCCTGTCCCTCGTCGCCACCATCGTGCGGGTGGTGTGCGCCGTGATCGCGGCGGTGATCGTGGTGCACGCGCTGTTCGTGCTGTTCGAGGCCAACCCGAGCAACGGGCTGGTGACCTTCGCGGCGAACTGGCGCGACTCCTTCGGCTGGTTCACCAAGGACCTGTTCACGCCGTCGGACCCCAAGATCGCCGAGGCCATCAACGCGGGGCTGGCCGCGGTGGTCTGGGTCGTGGTGGGGAGCCTGATCTCCAAGCTCATCGTCCGGCTGACCCCGGCGGACTCGGGGGCGAAGAAGGCCGACGCCTGATCGGCCTCGGCGGGTCGGCGGCCCGCTCAGGGACCGCCGACCGCCGGCCGGTCAGCGCTTGCGGTTCTCCGGCAGCTGCACGCCGGCCCGGTTCGGCTTGTCCGTCGGGTGGGCGTAGCGCAGGACCGACGCCGGCAGCGGGAAGCTGT
Source organism: Blastococcus sp. TF02-8 (assembly GCF_003319175.1). Classification (GTDB taxonomy): domain Bacteria; phylum Actinomycetota; class Actinomycetes; order Mycobacteriales; family Geodermatophilaceae; genus Blastococcus. Next base: position 6,203 of record NZ_QOHK01000004.1, read on the forward strand.
GGTCCTGCCCGAACGGCGACAGCGGCCCGGCCACCGAGGCGGAGAGCTCGGTCAGCGGCGGGCCACCGTTCTCGGACTCGCCCCAGGTGGGCTCCACCAGGTGCGCGTGCTTCTCGTTGCGCTTGGCCATGACGCCTCCGTGTGCGGTACGCGTGCACCGCGCGGTGCACTGTCGTCGTCCATCTTCGCCGATCCGCCCCGGGCGGCGCACGGCGCCGCCCCGGGCGAGTTCCCTCCGGCGGAGCGGCCCCCACCCTCGAGGTGCACCCGCCCGGCCGGCAGCGGCGTCGGCACGGCCGGCGACGTAGCGTGGACCGGATGTCCACGGAAGCCCCTGCCACGCTCGCCGCCTGGCTGCGCACCCGCAGCGACGAGCAGCTGAGCGCGCTGCTGGCGGCCCGCCCCGACGTCGCGCGCCCCGCGCCGTCCGACGTCGTCGCCCTCGCCAGCCGGCTGGCGGTGCCGGTCTCGGTCGACCGGGCGCTCGACGAACTGGACGCCGCCACCCTCCAGGTGCTCGACGTCGTGCTGCTCGCGCCGACCGACGGCATGGCGCCCGACGAGCTGATCACCGCCCTCCCCCAGGTCCCCGACGAGGTGCTGACCGAGGCCCTCGACGCCCTGACCACCCGGGCGCTGCTGTGGGGCGACGACGTGCTGCACGCCCCCGACCCGGTGCGCCGCGCCGTCCGCCATCCGGCCGGGCTCGGCCGCCGCGCCGTCGACCTCCGGCTGCAGCTGCCCGCGGACCTTCCCGCGGCGCTCGCCGAGCTCACGCCCGAGGAGCGGCAGGTGCTCGAGCGGCTGGCCGGCGAGCGACCCGTCGGCCACCTCCCCGACGCCCCGGGCAACGGCACCGGGTCCCCCGCCCGGCGGCTCCTGCAGCGCGGCCTGCTGGCCCGGATCGACGCGCTCAACGTGGAGCTCCCCCGCGAGATCGGGCTGCTGCTGCGCGGCGACCTGCCCTACGGCCCGCCGCGCCGCCGTCCCGAGCCGGCGGTGGGCGTCCGCGACCCGCAGGTGGTCGACCGGCAGGCCGCCGGTGCGGCGCTGGAGTCCGTCGGCCGGATCGGCGAGCTGCTGGCGCTGCTCGAGGAGGAGCCGGCCGGGCTGCTGCGCAGCGGCGGCGTCGGCGTGCGCGACCAGAAGCGGCTGGCGAAGGCACTCAAGGTGAGCGAGCCCGACGCCGCATGGCTGCTGGAGCTGGCGTTCGCGGCGGGACTGCTCGACGTCGGCGGGCCGCACCGCGACGAGTGGCTGCCCACCCGCGCCTACGACATCTGGCGCGAGCAGGACCTCGCCGACCGGTGGGCCGTGCTCGCGGCCGGCTGGCTGGACGGCGTGCGGCTGCCGTCGCTGGTGGGCGTGCGCGATGTCGCCGGGAAGTCGGCCAACCCGCTCTCCCCCGATCTCGTGCGGCACACCGCCCCGTCGATCCGGCGCTCGGCGCTGGGTGTGCTCGCCGAGCTGCCCGCGGGTGCCGGCCTGCCGGCCGAGGAGCTGACCGCGCTGCTGCGCTGGCGCACCCCGCGGCGGGCGGACCGGCTGGCGCCCGTCCCCGCCATGCTGGCCGAGGCCGCGCGGCTCGGCGTCCTGGTCTCCGGTGCGCTGTCCACCGGCGGCCGCGGCCTGCTCGCCACCGGCGAGGACGGCGCCGCCGACGGCATGCGTGGGCTGCTGCCCGAGCCGGTCGACCACGTGCTCGCCCAGCCCGACCTGTCGCTGATCGCGCCCGGTCCGTTGGTCGCCGAGCTGGCCGACACGTTGTCCGTCGTCGCCGACGTCGAGTCCTCCGGCGGCGCGACGGTGTTCCGGGTGTCGGAGGCCAGCGTGCGGCGGGCGCTGGACGTCGGCTGGTCGGCCTCGGACCTGCACGACTTCCTCGCCAAGGCCTCGCGCACCCCGGTCCCCCAGGCGCTGGACTACCTGGTCGACGACGTCGCGCGGCAGCACGGGCGGCTGCGGGTCGGGTCGATCGAGTCCTACGTGCGCTCCGACGACCACGGGCTGCTCTCCCAGGTGCTCGGCGACCGCCGCACCGCCCCCGCCGAGCTGCGCCGTCTCGCGCCCGGCGTGCTGGTCAGCGGGCTGGGTGCCGACGAGGTGCTCACCGTCCTGCGGGAGGCGGGCTACGCCCCGGCCGGGGAGAACCCGGGGGGCGCCGTCCTCACCCGACCCCCGGCCCGGCCGCGTGCCGCCGGCCGGCGGACCGGCACCGAGCACGCGCCGACCGCCCGGCCGCTGACCGGGGACGAGCGCGCCGCGGTCGTGCGGGAGGTCCGCGCCGGTGACGCCGCGCTGGCCGCCCGCCGCGGCGAGGCGGTGCGCCAGGTGCCCGGGGTGACGACGGCGTCGACCCTGGAGCTGCTGTCGAAGGCGGTCCGCGAGGGCATCCCGGTGTGGCTGGGCTACGTGGACGCGCAGGGCAGCGGCAGCCAGCGCGTGGTGCAGCCGGTCTCGCTGGTCGGCGGGTTCCTGCAGGGCTACGACGAGCGGCGCGGCGAGAACCGCACCTTCGCCGTCCACCGGATCACCTCGGTCGCCCTGGTCGAGGAGGACGGCGCACCGGGCTCGGGCATGCTGCCCGGGTGATCCCCAGCATCCAGGAACGTCTCATCCCGGACATGACCTGCTTCGGCTGCGGGCCGGCGAACGAGCGCGGTCTCCGGATCCGGAGCTATCCGGGTGAGGACGGCGTCACGGCGAGCTTCACCCCGTGGCCGGAGCACGACAACGGGCTCGGGTACCTCAACGGCGGCATCATCTCGACGCTGCTGGACTGCCACAGCGCAGCGGCGGTCATGCACGAGGCGGAGCAGCGCGGGCTGCTCGCCCCCGGCGGCGGGCTGGCATACGTGACCGCGGGGCTCGACGTCCGCTTCCTGCGGCCCGCTCCGCTGACCGAGCCGGTGGAGCTCCTCGCGCGGGTGGTCGAGGCGAGCGACGACCAGATGACCGCCGAGGTGGAGCTGCGGTGGGACGGCAAGCCGCGGGCGGCCGCGACCGCGCTCTGGAAGCGCTGGCGCCCGCGCACCTGACCGTCACGGGGAAGGGGTCGTCGTCCTCCGGCGTTACCGTGGTCAGTCCGGCGCACGCTGTCGCGCCGCCTCCCCGAACGAAGGATCTCCGCGTTGAACGACGGTCCGCTCATCGTCCAGTCGGACAAGACCCTGCTGCTCGAGGTCGACCACCCGCTGGCCCGTGAGTGCCGGGCGGCGATCGCGCCGTTCGCCGAGCTGGAGCGCTCCCCGGAGCACGTGCACACCTACCGGGTCACGCCGCTCGCGCTGTGGAACGCCCGCGCCGCCGGTCACGACGCCGAGCAGGTCGTCGACGCGCTGGTCCGCTACTCGCGCTACCCGGTGCCGCACGCGCTGCTGGTCGACGTCGCCGACACGATGGACCGCTTCGGCCGGCTCACCCTCGCCAACAACCCGGTCCATGGGCTGGTGCTCACCAGCACCGACCGCGCGGTGCTGGAGGAGGTCGTGCGGTCGAAGAAGGTCGCCCCGATGCTGGGCGCCCGCATCGACGCCGACACCGTCGTCGTCCACCCCTCCGAGCGCGGCCGGCTCAAGCAGGCGCTGCTCAAGGTCGGCTGGCCCGCGGAGGACCTCGCCGGCTACGTCGACGGGCAGGCCCACCCGATCTTCCTGGACCAGGCCGGCTGGCAGCTGCGCGACTACCAGCAGGAGGCCGTCGAGGGCTTCTGGGCGGGCGGCTCGGGCGTCGTCGTCCTCCCCTGTGGCGCGGGCAAGACGCTGGTCGGCGCCGCGGCCATGGCCGAGGCCAAGGCGACGACGCTGATCCTGGTGACCAACACCGTCTCCGGCCGGCAGTGGAAGCGCGAGCTGATCGCGCGCACCACGCTGACCGAGGACGAGATCGGCGAGTACTCCGGCGAGCGCAAGGAGATCCGGCCGGTCACCATCGCGACCTACCAGGTGATCACCACCCGCCGGAAGGGCGAGTACCGGCACCTGGACCTGTTCGACGCCCAGGACTGGGGCCTGATCGTGTACGACGAGGTGCACCTGCTGCCCGCGCCGATCTTCCGGCTCACCGCCGACCTGCAGTCCCGCCGCCGGCTGGGCCTCACCGCCACGCTGGTGCGCGAGGACGGCCGCGAGGACGACGTCTTCTCCCTCATCGGGCCCAAGCGCTACGACGCCCCGTGGAAGGACATCGAGGCGCAGGGCTACATCGCGCCGGCCGAGTGCATCGAGGTGCGGGTCGCGCTCGACGACGAGGAGCGGATGACCTACGCGGTCGCCGAGCCCGAGGAGCGGTACCGCATCGCGGCGACGGCGCACTCGAAGCTGCCGGTGATCCGCCGCGTGCTGGAGCGCCACCCCGAGGAGCAGAAGCTGGTCATCGGCGCCTACCTCGACCAGCTCGAGGAGCTCGGGACGGCGCTCGACGCGCCCGTGATCCAGGGGTCGACGACCAACCGCGAGCGGGAGAAGCTCTTCGACGCCTTCCGCGCCGGCGAGATCAAGACGCTGGTCGTCTCCAAGGTCGCGAACTTCTCCATCGACCTGCCCGAGGCGGCCGTCGCCGTGCAGGTGTCGGGGACGTTCGGCTCCCGGCAGGAGGAGGCGCAGCGGCTCGGCCGGGTGCTCCGCCCCAAGGCCGACGGCCGGCAGGCGCACTTCTACACGGTGGTCAGCCGCGACACCCTGGACAGCGAGTACGCAGCCCACCGGCAGCGCTTCCTGGCCGAGCAGGGCTACGCGTACACGATCGTCGACGCCGACGACCTGGCCGGTCCGGGCGAGGTCAACGGCCCCGACTGGGTGGACGAGCCCGCCGACTGATCCGCGTTCGGCTGTCAGCGACGGTCGACGCTGCCGCCGTAGCGTCCTGCCGTGGCGCCGTTCCAAGGGTCGGCGTCCTCCCGCTCGGCGCGGCGGTGCTGGTCCACGAGAAACCGGTGATGCCGGTGACGTACGGCGCGCCCGTGGTCCCACATCGAGCGAGGCGGCCCCTGACGGCGTCGGCGATCCTCGCGTCGAGCGTGGGCGGCTCGGTCGGGCGAGCTGATGCTCGGACCTGGGCGTGCGGCGTGGAGCGCGTGCGGCGGGGACTCGGCTGAACATGCGGCGGTGGTCGCCGAAGTGGCAGGCGTGATCTCGCTCGTCGCCATGCTCGTCGCGGTGGGCGTGGGCGTGTTCCTGGTGACCGTCCTCCTGCTCCGGCAGGCCTCCCCGCACACCGCCGTGGTCGTCCGGGGTCGCCTCCTCCGGGCCGACGGGCGGGGGTCCCGGGGGCGTGTGCGACTCACCGCGGCGGACGTGACCTGGCGCGAGCGCGGGCACGAACCAGTGGGCTTGCGGGGGCCGGTGCGACTCGGTCCCACCGGCCACGCCTCCTGGGGTCGGCAGGCCACCGTCCGCCTGCAGCTCTGGACGGCCGAGGGACGACAGATGGCCCTGGACCTGCCCGCCCCGGAGGCAGCGGCCACCGTGCGGCTGCTGTCGGGGCAGGATCCGGTCGGTCTGGAGCCATGGCGCGCCACCCGCGCTCGGGGAACGGCGTGGGCAGCCGCCTTCCTCACGCTGGCGGTCGGTTTCGCCGGGCTGATGTTCCTCGTCGGCACCGACGGCTACACCGCGGACGCCACCGTGCTGAGCAGCGACGACGGCTGGACCTGCGAGGTCGCCTGGACCGACCCGACGGGGACAGCGATCGAGGGTCGGTCGGACTGCTTCGGCGAGCGGGCCGGGAGCAGGCTGGAGGTCCTGGTGCCCTGGGGCGAGATCGAGGACCCCGTGTCCACCCGGCCCGCGCTGGCCCTCAGCGGGGGCGTCGTCGCTGCCCCGCTGCTGGCCGTCGGTGCCCTGCTGGCATGGCGGGTCGCCCGGCACCGGCGCAGGGACGCGACGTTCCTCCGGCTCGTCGGCGCCGAGCCGCCGCGCGCCGGGGAATCGAGCGAGGCCGCTCTCGCGGAGCCGCGCACCGCATCGGCAGTCGCCCGCAGGCGGCGGTGGTCGCGGGTGGGACTCATCGGCGTCGCCGCCTCGCTGCTTCTCTCGGTCGGCATGTGGCTCGTTCAGGACCACGCTGACCGGCAGCTGCGTGCGGAGGGCGCGACGACGGTCGGGACCGTGGTCGAACTGCATCCGGAGGGCCGACGGCGGCGGGGCGGCCTCGACGTGCGCTTCACCGTCGACGGCACGCAGCACAGGGGGCACGTCCCGGGTGACAGCAACGACTACGACCTCGGGCAACACGTCGAGGTGTTCTTCGATCCGGCGGACCCCGATCGGTTCACCATCGACGACGTCACCTTCGAGCCGAGGGGAACAGCCCTGCTCCTGACCGTCGGTGGCCTGGGATCCCTCTCCGGGATCGCCTACGGGCTCCCGGTCCTGCTCTCGCATCGGCGTGCGAGGTCGATGCTCGCCCGTGGGGTGTGGTCGCCGGTGATGGTCCGGGCGCGCTACGAGAAGAGCCGGTATCTGTTCACCGCACCGGACGGCACCACCTGGCGTTCGTCCCGCCGGGCCGGCTGGCCCACCCGCGAGGACGGAACCGAGCCGGTCCAGGACGCGTGGTGGGTCCGCGACGGCGAGCACGCCGTGTTCTCCCCTGACAAGGGAGCACCCCTGGTACGTGCCCGCCTGAGCTGACCGACGGCCGCTGCGCCGCTGTCGAGCTGGCCGCCGACGGTGCGGCGCCGGGGAACGGGCCGGTCCAGGTGCGGTCAACGGTCCGGACTGCGTGGACGAGCCGCCGACCGAGCGTCGCGGCGCACGGTGCTCCCGGTCGAGCTTGATCGGGCTACACCTGGTGCCGATAACGGCGCCGTGGATCTGCTGTCCCCGCTGCTCACCGTCCTGGCGGCCGCCGTGCTCGGCCTCGTGATCGGCGGGGTACGCATGGTCCGGGCGAGGCGACGTCGGGGCAGGCTCCACGACGGCGCGGCGGTGGCCTGCCGCGCACGGCTGGCGGTCGGCTCCGCGCCGCTCCGGTCCGGGCGGCTGCACTTCTCCGGCGCGCGGGCGACGTGGCGCGAGCGGCGCGACCGCACCGAGATCGACCTGACGGGTGCCCGGTTCGTCTCGGTGCTCACCGACCCACGGGGCGGCTTCGGGGACGACGTCGAGCTGCGCCTCTCGCACCCCGGGCGGACGCCCCTCCGGGTGGCGCTGCAGCAGGACGACGCGGCCACGCTCGTCACCCTGCTGGCAGCGGCGGACGGCCCCCCGGCACCTGAGGCCCCCGAGACCCCCGTGGCCCCCGTGGGACACCGGTGGCAGCGGAGCAGGTGGGCGATGGCGACCACCGCCCTCGCTGCGGCGTGGGTGCTCGCCTGGACCTACCTCGTGCTCGGCGGGGAGACGGTCACCGCGACCGTGACCGGTGCGGACCCCGAGTACGACTCCTGCGACGTCAGCTGGACCCGCGAGGGTGAGACGCACGAATCCGAGGTCGACTGCGACGGCGAACCGGCCGGGGCTGCCCTCGCGGTCTGGGCCATGGCGCCGCCGTTCACCGACGCCGCCGTGGACCCCGAGATGACCGTGATCATGGTGCCGCTGCTGGGTGGGCTGTTCGCCGCGCCGGGCGCCTGGCGCCTGGTCCGGGACCGTCGCCGGCGGCTGCGGCCCGACGAGGCACCTGGGCCGGTGGTCCACCTCCCGGTCGACCGGGAGCTGCCGGCGCTGTCCGAGGACGAGCTGGTGCCTGCCCGGGAGGAGCAGCCGAGCTCCCTCGTCGCCCGTCTCACGCCCTACGCGCTGCGCCAGGTGCCGGAGAACGGGTGGGAGGAGCCCCGCCGACCCCTGGGGGCAGGCAGCCCGGTGGCCGCCCACCACGTCGGCCTCCGCCTGCTCGGGCCCGTCGTCGCGCTCCTCCTGGTGCTCGCGATCACCACTCCCTGGCCGTACCGGTGGTACGTGCTGGCCAGCGGCACGACGGGGACCGCCACCGGCACGGTCACCGACGACGCCCCCGTCGAGGGTCCGGGCCCGTTGCCCGACGACGTGCTCGTGCGCTACCTGACGCCAGGCGGATCGGTCCACCTGGCGGACGTGGCGACGGGCCGGCTGCCCGAGCCGGGCGAGACGGTGACGGTCCAGTACGCCGTGGACGACCCCGGGTGGGCTCGCCTGGTGGGTCGCGACGACCGGCTGGGCTGGGGTGCGGTGGCCGGCGTCGCCGGCGTGCTGCTGGCGGCGGCCTGGGCCGGCCTGCGCTGCCGGCAGATGGTGACCAGGGTCCGCGCCGTGCGCCGCATCCACTCGCAGCCCCCCCGCCCCGCCGTCGGCCTGCTGACCGCCGATGCGCAGGGCGACCCGATCGCGCTCGTCTGCGACCCGGTGGTCAGCCCTGCCCGCTTCGTCGCCGTGCCGCTGATGACGCCGCTCCCGCAGGGCACGGCGGCGGCCCTCGCAGGCGAGCCGGAGGTGGCGCTCACCGCCCATGGACGGCTCGCCGACGGGGAGCTCGTGGTCCTCGAGGTGGCGGGACGGGGAGCGCTGCTGCCCGTCGGACCGGCCTCCGTTCCCGACGCGTCGTCCCTGCTGCTCCTCCTGGACAGCGCCGGCAGCTTCGCCCGGTTCGCGGCGGGCCCCGACGGCGACGACGGCGAGGCGGGCGAGCCGGTCCGCTGAGGGGACGGCGGGCGCGCGGGGCCGATGGGATGCGCGTGACCGGCGGGGTGACGTGGCGGTCCCTCACGTCATGAGGATCCCCACAAGCCGCACCCCTTGACTCCGTGAAAGACCAGGTCAGCGACCCGTCAGCCATCCCTATACGTCGTCGCCGTCGGGGCACGCGGCAGGAGACCGGTTGGGCGTGTTGTCCCTCGGCCAGAGAAGATGGACCCCGTCATGGGGAGTGCATTGCGAGCGGAAGCCTTGAGCCCGCAGACCACCAGTCGTCCGCTCCGCGCGTGGCAGCAGGCCGCGCTGAGCCAGTACGAGGAGCAGTCCCCCAAGGACTTCCTGGTCACCGCTACGCCCGGCGCCGGCAAGACGACCTTCGCGCTGACGCTGGCCGCCCGGCTGCTCTCCCGCCGCGAGGTCGCCCGCGTCATCGTCGTCGCCCCGACCGACCACCTGCGCCTGCAGTGGGCCGAGGCCGCCGACGCGATGGGCATCGTGCTCGACCCCAACCTGACCAACGCCGTCGGGCCGGTCCGTGCCGGCACCCAGGGCTACGTGACCACCTACGCGCAGGTCGCCGGCAAGCCGATGCTGCACGCCGCCCGCGCCACCGCGGTGAAGTCGCTGGTCATCCTCGACGAGGTCCACCACGCCGGTGACGGCCTCTCCTGGGGCGAGGCGGTCGAGGAGGCCTACGGCATGGCCGCCCGCCGGCTCTGCCTGACCGGGACGCCGTTCCGCACCAAGCCCGACGAGCGCATCCCCTTCGTCCGCTACGAGGAGGACACCTTCGAGGGCGAGGCCGGTGGCCTGGTCAGCCGCGCCGACTACACCTACGGCTACAAGGAGGCGCTGGCCGACAACGTCGTCCGTCCCGTCGTCTTCGCCGCCTACACCGGCACCTCGCGCTGGCGGAACTCCGCCGGCGAGGTCGTCGCCGCGTCGCTGAGCGAGGCCGGCACCAAGTCGGTCGAGATGCAGGCCTGGCGGACGGCGCTGGACCCCAAGGGCCAGTGGGTCGCGCACGTCATCGCCGCGATGGATGACCGGATCACGCACCTGCGCGAGCACGGCGGCATGCCCGACGCCGCCGGGCTGATCCTCGCCAGCGACCAGGACGACGCCCGCGCCTACGCCAAGATCGTCCGCCGGGTCACCGGCAAGGCCCCGGAGCTGATCCTCTCCGACGACCCGAAGGCCTCGAAGAAGATCGAGCGGTTCGCCACCGGGTCCGCACGGATCGCCGTCTGCGTGCGCATGATCTCCGAGGGCGTCGACGTCCCGCGCGCCGCCGTCCTGGCCTGGATGACCTCCTACCGGACGCCGCTGTTCTTCGCCCAGGCCGTCGGCCGCGTGGTGCGCTCCCGGGCATCGCACGAGTCGGCGACGGTGTTCCTCCCCGCCGTCCGGCCGCTGCTGTCGCTGGCCGCCTCCATGGAGGAGCAGCGCAACCACGTCATGCCGCCGCCGAAGAGCCAGCCCGACGAGGAGCTGGAGGCGCTCGACCTGCCGCCGCGGGAGCCGCGCGAGGGCGAGATGAAGCAGTGGGAGGCCCTGGAGGCCGACGCCCGCTTCGCGCACGTGCTGCACAGCGGGACGGCGCACACCGGCGAGGGCTCGGCGGCGACGGTCGTCGTCGGCGAGGAGGACGAGGAGTTCCTGGGCATCCCGGGTCTGCTGACTCCTGCGCAGACGGCGGAGCTGCTGGCCAAGCGGGACGACGAGCTGCGCCTGCGGGTCGCCCAGAGCCACCGGGCCGACGACGGCGACTTCATGATCGTCGAGGACCACCCGGACGAGGACGACGCCGGCCGCTCGTGGCGCGACGCCGCGGAGCTGCGCCGGGAGATCAACCGGCTGGTGAACCGGGTCGCGGCCCGGACGTCGACGCCGCAGGCCGTGGTGCACACGCAGCTGCGCCAGTCCGTGCCCGGGCCGCCGTCGGCGTCCGCGTCGGTGGACGTCCTCCGTGCCCGCCGGGAGCGTCTCCGCACGATGCTCTGAGCGGCGACTACCGCTTCCCCGATCGCCGTCCGGCCGCGACCCGGATGATCCGCCTCGCGCGCCGGCGCTCCCACAGATCGTCGCCCCCGAACAGGGTGGCGATGACCGTCCAGAAGGCGCCCGGTTCGAGCTTCTCGCGAACCCATTCCTCCGCGACGCGGGCGGTGCACGGGTCGGGATGCCGCTCACCCCGCCGAGCCAGGCGCAGCACCCTGCGCTGCTCCTTCCACGTCAGGTCGTACCAGCCGTAGATGCTCATCGGGTCAGCTCGCGGCCAGCAGACCGCGGGCGGCGGCGATGGCGACTGCCTCGGTGCGGCCGTTCGCGCCGAGCTTGGCCAGGATGTTGCTGACGTGCACGCTCGCGGTCTTCTCGCTGATGTAGAGCTCCGACCCGATCTGCCGGTTCGTGCGGCCCTGCGCCAGCAGCGCCAGCACCGACTGCTCCCGCGGGGTGAGCACCGCGGCCGGATCGACCACCCGCACTCCCCCGACGTCGAGCCGCCCCCGCCGGACCAGCGCCTCCACGGCCTCGCGCAGCGGTCGCGCACCCAGCCGGACGGCGACCTCGTGCGCGGCGGCCGCCTGCTCCGCCGCACCCGCCCGGTCGCCGGCCGCGAGCAGCGCCTCGGCCAGCCGCCACCGCGACCTGGCCTCCTCGTACACGTGGCCGAAGGCGAACGCCTCGGCCGACGCGCTCCACAGCTCGACCGACGACGCCCCCTCCAGCCGGCTCGCCTCGGCCTCGACGCGGGCGAGCCACGCCAGGCCCTCCACGCCGATCGTGTCGCCGTAGTGCTCGCGGTAGACCTCCACGGCCGACCGCGCCATTCCGACCAGCTCGGCTCCTGCCGACGTCCAGCGCTCGACGGCGTGGGCGTCGTCGTCCCGCCGACCCGTGGCAGCGGCGTCACCCACAGCGGCCAGGGCCGTCCCGATGATCCTGAGGACGCCGAGGTGGTCCTCGGGCCAGCGCCGCCTCAGCCGCTCGCTCGCCTGCCGCGCGACGTCGACGGCATCCCGCGCGTCGCCCTCCCAGGCCGCGAGGTCGACGTGCGAGGCGGAGGTGAGCAGGTCCAGCAGGACGTGCGCTCCCAGTTTCGGCACGAGCGACCGCGCCCACTCCAGCCGGGCCCGCGCGGAGGGGTCCCCCCGCCCCACGAGGACCAGCAGCCCGTCGGTGCGGACGTGGGCCGCCATCTCGGGCACTCGGGCCAGCATGTCGGCCTCGGCCAGACTGGTGTCCCACTCCCCCGCGACGTACAGCGCGGTCACGTGCAGATGCCGCAGCTCGGCGGCGTAGTAGGACCACTCGATGCCCAGGTCACGGGCGCGCCGCGTACCGGTCGTCGTCCAGTCGAGCGCCTCGGCGATCCGTCCCGCCTCGAAGGCGACGGTCGCCAGGTTGAACAGCACCCGGATCTCCACGTCGACGTCGCCCGACCGCCGGGCCCGCGCCCACGCCTCGTCCAGGCGCGCCTTCACCCTGGCGGGGTCGGCGCCGGGGAGGGAACGCATCTGGGTGACCGCGATGTCGGACCAGGCGGCGTCCAGGCCGAGGGCGTCCGCCGCGGCGAGCGCCTCGGCGGCCGCTGCCTCTGCCTCCTCGAACGCCCCGACCATGTAGCCCATGCGGGCGTGCGTGGCAGCCGCCCAGGTGCGCACCTCCGACGGGGGCTCCGCCGGCACCAGCGCCATGGCCGCCGAGCTCTCCCGGTACGCCGCCCCCGCCACGTCCTCGACGCGGACCATCGCCTGCGCCAGCGTGTAGTGCACGCGCGCCGACAGGACCGGGTCGGCCTCCGGCCCCAGCACCTCCAGCGCGGAACGCAGCAGCGCCACTGCACGGTGCAGCTCACCGACCGCGCGGGCCGCTCCCGCCGTCTCGAGGAGCAGCGCGGCGTGGTCGCGCCCCGACCGCTCCGCGGCGTCCGGGACCGCCTGCCACAGGGAGAGCGCCGCCTCCAGGTGCTGGAGCTGCTCCGCGGGCGCCCCGACCGCGCAGGCTGCCTGCGCAGCCTCGAGCGACGCGCTGAACGCCCCGGGCAGGTCGTTGCTCTCGCGGGCGTGGTGGGCCCGCTCGGCCGCCGTGCCCACGCCCGGCTCGGCGGCCAGGTAGGCGGCGATGGCCGCGTGCAACCGGACCCGCTCACCGGGCAGCAGGTCGGCGAGCACCGCCTCCCGCAGCAGGGCGTGGCGGAAGCGGTAGCGGCCGTCGTCGGAGACGACGAGCAGGTGGTGGTGGACGGCCTCGGCCAGCGCCTGCTCCAGCTCGGCCGGGGACAGCTCGCCCAGAGCCGCGACCCACTCGTGGCGGACCCGCCGGCCGGCCACGGCCGCGATCCGCAGCACCTGCTGGGCAGCCGGTGACCGCTGCTCGACCCGGGCCATCAGCACGTCGGCGAGCGCGAGGGGCAGCGCCTCGCCGTGCAGGCCGGCCGCCAGCAGCTCCTCGGCGTAGAAGGCGTTGCCCTCGGCGCGGGACACCACGTCGTCCACCACGTTCTCCGCGATGCCGCCGGTCTCCGCGGCCAGCCCGCGGACCAGCTCGCCGACCGCCGCGTCGGGCAGCGGGGCGACGTCGATGCGCTCGACGTGCGGCAACCGCACGAGCTCGGCCAGCAGGGGCCGCAGTGGGTGGCGCCGATGCATCTCGTCGGCCCGGTACGAGGCGACGACGGCGATCGGCTCGTCGCTGAACCGGGCCAGCAGGTACCGCAGGAGGTCACGGCTGGAGCGGTCGGCCCAGTGGAGGTCCTCCAGCACCACGAGCAGCGGGACGGAGGAGGCGATCTCGCACAGCAGACCGGCGACGGACTCGAACAGCTGGAGCCGGCCGTCGTCCAGCGGCTGGGGCGCGGCGCGGTTCGGCAGCGGACGGCTGATGTCCTGCGCCTCGTCGGGCAGGCGCACCGGCACGACGGGGCCAGGCCGCCCGGCTACGAACCCGGCCAGCACGGGGTTCTCCCGAGCGCGCGGGGCCAGCTCGGGGTCGGAGGCCACCGGGCGCAGGAGGTCGACGAAGGGCAGGTACGGCAGGCCGACATCGCCGAGGTCGACGCAGTGGCCGGTGAGCACCCGCATGCCGCGCTCGGCGGCCCGCCGGCTCAGCTCGTCGAGCAGCCGCGTCTTCCCCACCCCGGCGTCGCCGGCGAGCAGGGCCGCGGTCGACCGGCCGCCGGCCGCGCGCTCGACGTGCGCGAGCAGGCGGCCCAGCTCCTCGGCCCGGCCGACCAGCGGCCCCTCGTCCCATCGCGACACGGGTGGAATCGTGGCACGGACCTGCGACAACTCCGGTCCGCCGCCCACCCGTCGGGGTGCGCTCAGCGCGAACGCCGGCGCAGCCGGACCCAGGGGCCCCGGCGGCTGCGCCCGCCCCGGTTGAGCTGCTGCAGCTGCTCGCGCCGGTAGGCGAGCTCCGCGTCGAGTGCCGGGCTGCTGTAGTGGAAGGTCATCGGGACCGCGTCCTCTCCTGGTGCTCGTCAGGTACGGGAGAGACGTTCGGCCTGAGGGGGCCGGCCCGGCATCGGGCGACCGGGCACTCCCGGCCCCGGCTGCGGTCCTAAGGGGCCTCAGTCGCACCCGTTCGAGGGACACGAGGGCCCTGAGGGGGTTCGACCACCGCCACCGGGGCACCGCTCGCCGCGCGGCGACCGCCGCCGGTCCGGCGTGCCCGAGGGCAACCGGACCGCGAGGAAGGGAGATCGTGATGCGGCTCGGAACTGCCATCGTCCTGCTGGCGCTGGGCGCCATCCTGACCTTCGCCCTGCGCGTCGACGTGAGCGGCGTGGACCTGCAGGTGGTCGGCTGGATCCTGATGATCGTCGGCGCACTCGGCATCGTCCTGGAGCTGGCCATCTGGGGCCCGCGTCAGCGGCGGGTCACCCGCACCGACGCCTACGCCGACCCCGCCGGCGCGCCGGTGCGGCGCAGCACCACCGAAGAGACCTACTGAGCCCTGCTGCTCCACCACGAGGAGAGCCCCCACCCGCTCGGGTGGGGGCTCTCCTCGTGCAGGGTCCGGACCGGATGACGGCCGCCTCGCGGCGGAGAGCACAACACGGCTCCAGGCCCCCGACCGAGGTCGGGGCGGTAGTCCGTGAAGGCGATAACCAAATGGCACCCGGGGGCACGATGCACCCGGCCCGGACAGCAGCCACAGTACGCGCCGGAGCGCCGCCGTGTCGCCGTGCCGGCGGTCACGACGACCTCAGTTGAAGCCGCGCTCGTCCTGCTTCAGGGCGGTGTCCACGGTCAGCGCGGAGGCGATCACCATGCTGGCCAGCGGCTCGGGCAGCCGGTAGTGCACCAGGACGACGTAGCGGTCGGCCGTCGTGAACACGGTCCGCGCCAGCCCCTCCCACTTCTTCGTGATCCGGGCGACCTCGGTGCCGGCGGCGTCCAGGACGGCGAAGTCCCAGGCGATCCAGTTCTCCGCCTGGATGCTGCCGACCACCTGACCCCCCGCCACGAGGTCGAAGCGGATCCGGCCGAAGACGTTGGCCTGCACGATCTCGCCGAGCGCCGTCCCGTCCGGGCGCTGCACGATGACCCGCGACCTCATCAGCTTCGCGGGCCGGGTCAGCACCAGCACCGGTCCCGACGCGTCCCGGACCTCGAGGTGGTGGGTGAGGAACTGGTCGAAGCTGGTGAGCAGCCGCACCGCCTTGCGCACCGCCGACTGACCCACCTGGACGACCGCGCCGATCTGGCGACCGTCCCCGTCGCGCACGGCGTACTCGTTGGTGAGCTCGATCAGCTTCGTCTTCTGCGAGACGAGCAGCACCGGCTGGTCGTAGAGCGACGGTCCGGCGGCGACCGGAGCGGGCTGCACCGGGGGCGCGGCGGTCTCCTGCAGGTGCTCGGTCCAGCCCTGGCCGTCCCACCAACGGGCGGCCGGGCCACCGGCGGGGTCGGGGTACCAGCCTGCCGGTGGGGGTCGGGTCACGCCGGTCAAGCTAGCGCCCCCGCGTGCCAGACTCCCGCGCATGGGCGAGCTCACCGACGTCGAGGCCCGGGTGCTCTCCGCCGTCGACGAGCGCTGGGCGGTCGACCGGCTCTGCGAGCTCGTCGCCGTCCCCTCGGTCGGCGGGACCCCGGCCGAGAGCGAGGTCCAGCACCTCGTGGCCGACCTGCTCGAGGAGCTCGGCTGCGACGTCGACCGCTGGCAGATCGATCTGGCCGAGGCGGCCACTGCCACGGACGCCCCCGGCCAGGAGGTCGGGCGCACCGAGGCGTGGGGCGTGGTCGGCACGGTCCCCGGCGGCGGGGAGGGCACCCCTGCGCTCGTGCTCTCCGGGCACACCGACGTCGTCCCGCCCGGCGACCGCGCCCTCTGGACCGGCGACCCGTTCCTTCCCCGCCTCGCCGACGGCGCGGTGCACGGCCGCGGCGCCTGCGACATGAAGGCCGGCGTCGCCGCCTCCCTCGCCGCCGTCCACGCGCTGCGGACGGCGGGGGTGCGCCTGGCCCGGCCCCTCGCGCTGCACGCGGTGGTCGGCGAGGAGGACGGCGGCCTCGGCGCCTGGGCCACGCTGCGCCGCGGCCACACCGGCGACGTCTGCGTCATCCCCGAGCCGACGGCGGGATCGGTGATGACCGCGCACGCCGGCGCGCTCACCTTCCGGCTGGAGGTGACCGGGCGGGCCGCGCACGCCGCCCTGCGGCACCGCGGGGTGAGCGCGATCGAGCTGTTCGCGCACCTGCTCGACGGGCTGCGGGAGTTCGAGGCGGAGCGCCAGCGCGACGCCGATCCGCGGTTCGGCGACGCCCCCTTCCCATACGGCCTCTCGATCGGCCGGGTGGAGGGCGGGGACTGGGCCAGCTCGGTCCCCGACCGGCTCGTCGCCGAGGGGCGCTACGGCGTCCGGCTCGGCGAACCCGTCGAGGTGGCACGAGGCGCGCTGGAATCCCAGCTGACCGCCCTCTGCACCGGGCACTCCTGGCTGTCCGAGCACCCGGCCCGGCTGAGCTGGGTCGGTGGGGCGTTCGCCAGCGGCGAGCTGCCGGCGGGGCACCCGCTCCTGCCGGCGATGCGCACCGCGGTGGTCGACGCCGGGGGGCCGGCTCCGGCCGAGCGGGCGCTCACCGCCGGCACCGACCTGCGCCTCTACGCGGCGGCCGGCGTCCCGACGCTGCACTACGGCCCCGGTGACCTGGAGCTGGCGCACGGACCGGCCGAGCGCGTCCCCGTCCCCGACGTCGTCACCGCCGCCCGCGCCTACGCCCTGCTGGCCCTGCGCACCTGCGGCGTCCGGTGAGCAGCCACGTCGGGTTCGACGCCTGGGCCGCGCTGGTCGGCGACTCCCCGACCTCGCGCACGGAGTGGGCAGCCGTGGTCGCGGCCTGGAGCGAGCCGCACCGCCGGTACCACGACCTCGCCCACCTCGCCGCCGTCCTCGGCATCGCGGGGGAGCTGGCGGCGGACGCACCGGACCCCGACGCCGTCCTGCTCGCCGCCTGGTACCACGACGTCGTCTACGACCCGCGGCGCGCGGACAACGAGCAGGTGAGCGCCGAGCGTGCCGCCGCCGGACTGCGCGGGCTGGTGCCGGGGACCCGCGTGGAGGAGGTCGTGCGGCTGGTCCTGCTCACCGCCACCCACGACCCCGCACCGGGCGACGTCCACGGCGCCGTCCTCTGCGACGCCGACCTGGCCGTGCTGGCCGGCCCGCCGGAGGCCTACGCGGCCTACGCGTCGGCGGTCCGCGCCGAGTACGGCCACCTGCCGGACGAGGCGTTCACGGCCGGGCGGATCGCCGTCCTGGAACAGCTGCTGGCACTCCCCCGGCTCTACCGCCTGCCCGCCGTCGCCGACTGGGAGGCCCGCGCACGAGCCAACCTGGCCGCTGAGCTGTCCCTGCTCAGGTCGCGCGCTGGGGCGGGCGGGGCTTTCGACACCGCAGCCCGGCCGCCATCAGCCGGCTGAGCAGCTCGCGCGACCCGATCGGCTCCGCGCCCGCGGCGACCGCGATGTCGTAGAGGTCCTCCGGGACGTCGTAGTGGTCGCCCTGGAACGCGCGCCGTGGGATGCCGAGCTCGGCGTCGACGAACGCGTGCAGCTCCTCGTAGGAGACGTCGCTGACCAGGTGCGACCACCGGCGCCCCCGCCAGGGCCACACGGGACTGTCGATCAGCACGGCCACGGCGAGCAGTCTCCCGCGCTCCGACTAGCGTCTGCCGGATGAGCGAGGAGATCCGCTGGGGCATCGTCGGGCCGGGCCGCATCGCCGAGAGCGTGCTGCCCGATTTCGCGCACGTGCCGGGGTCGCGGGCGGTCGCCGTCGCCTCGCGGTCCCAGGAGCGGGCCGACGCGTTCGCCGCCCGGCACGGGCTCGAGCGGGCGCACGGCTCCTACGCGTCGATCATCGACGACCCCGACGTCGACGTCCTCTACCTCGCCACTCCGCACCCGCAGCACCACGCGATCGCGATGGCAGCGCTCCGGGCGGGCAAGGCGCTGCTGGTGGAGAAGGCGTTCACCGCCACCACGGCCGGGGCGCACGAGGTCGTGGACCTGGCACGGGAGACGGGGACCTTCGTGATGGAGGCGATGTGGACCCGTTTCCAGCCCGCCGTCGTCGCCGTGCGCGAGCTGGTGGCCGACGGCGCGATCGGCGAGGTCCGCTCGGTGCAGGCCGACCTCGGGGTGGCACGGGAGTACGACCCGGTGGACCGCCTCTTCGCCCTCGAGCTCGGCGGCGGAGCGCTACTGGACCTCGGCGTCTACGTCGTCTCCTTCGCCCAGATGCTGCTCGGCGCCCCCGACCGCGTGGTGGCGACCGGTTCGGCCTTCCCCTCCGGCGCGGACGCCGAGGCGGCGATCCTGCTCGGCTACGACGACGGCCGCAACGCCGCGCTGACGACGTCGCTGCGGTACGCGCTCCCCGGGACCGCCCGCGTCGTCGGGACCACCGGCTGGATCGACGTCCTCCCCCGCTTCCACCATCCCCAGACGTTCGTGCTGCACCGCACCGGGGCCGAGCCCGAGGAGATCACCCGCCCGCAGACCGGCGCCGGGTACGCCCACGAGCTGATCGAGGTCACCGAGTGCCTGCGCGCGGGGCGCACCGAGAGCGCGGTCATGCCGCTGGCCGACACGCTCGCCGTGCAGGAGGTGCTCGGCCAGGCGGCCGAGCAGCTGGGCGTGCGGCACGCCGAGGACCGTGCGGTGCTCTGACCCCCGCACGGGTGATCCGCTGTAGGAGGTGCCCCTCGGTGCCGATGACGGAGGGAGCAGTCGCATCCGCGACTCACGTCCCGAGGAGCACTCGTCCATGGCACTTCTCGAAGGCCTCGCCGCCGTCGCCGCCAAGATCGCCGGTGCCAGCACCGTCGCGCAGGTGGCCACCGGCCTCGGCATCGCCGCCGCAGGCGTGACCGGTGCCGGCGCAGCGGGCGCGCTGCCCGACCCGGTCCAGGACGCCGTCGCCGGCGCCGTCGAGACCGTGACGCCGTTCGACATGCCCCATTCCGACGACGACGCCGCGACCGACGAGGCGGTGGAGACCGACGACTCGACCACCGACGAGGACTCCGCCGTCGACGAGGCCACCGAGGACGAGGCCACCGACGACGACGGCACCGCGGACGACGGCACCGACGACGACGGCACCGCGGACGACGGCACCGAGGACGGCGAGCACCACGGCCTCGACAACGCCATCGAGCACGCGGACGAGCACGCCCAGGGCGTCCTGCAGGCGAACCAGACCCGGCACGCCGAGCGCGACGCCGCCCGGGCCGCGGCGGACGCCGCCAAGGCCCAGGAGAAGGCCGCCGCCGACGCCGCCAAGGCCCAGGCGAAGGCATCGGCCGACGCCGAGAAGGCCGCGCGCGAGGCGGCCGAGAAGGCTGCGGAACAGGCCCGCAAGGCCGCCGAGGACGCCCGCAAGGCCGCGGAGGACGCGGCCGAGCGGGCGCAGAAGGCCGCCGAGGACGCCGCGGAGGAAGCTCAGAAGGCAGCCGAGGACGCCGCCAAGCGCTCCGGCAGCAACTGATCGCACCGACCGACGGCCGGGATCCCCAGCGGGTCCCGGCCGTCGTGCGTCCAGGTCAGGCCGGCGCCCAGGCCAGTCCGCTCGCCTGATCCGCCGTGGGCACGCGCGTCGGAGTCCCGCCCGCCCTCCGGACCGCCTCGGCGAAGAGCACCGCGTCGATCACCGCCGCGCAGCCGGGTCGTTGTTGAAGTACACGAGCACGTCGCCGTCGCCGTAGGTCGCGACCAACCGGTCGGCCCACAGCTGCAGGGTCTCCGGGCGGTAGCGCCACTGCTCGTAGCCGTGGTGGAAGCGCAGGTAGCCCCAGTCGGCGGTGCGCCACAGCGGGGCCACCGGCTGCTCGTCGCGGTCGGCCCAACACAGCGCCGCCCCGTAGCGCTCCAGCAGCGCCCGGATCTCGTCGGTCCACCAGGACTCGTGCCGGGGCTCCACCGCGACCCGTGTGCCACCCGGGAACTGGGCCAGGCAGTCCCGCAGCAGGTCCGCGTCGGCCTTGAGGGTGGGCGGCAGCTGCAGCAGGATCGTGTCGAGCTTGGTGCCCAGACCGGCCGCGCGTTCCATCAGCCGCCCGACCGGCTCCTCGGGCTCGCGCAGCCGCTTGATGTGGGTGAGGAAGCGGCTGGCCTTGACCGCCCACCGGAAGTCCTCCGGCGTGCGGTCCTTCCACTTCTCGAAGGTCTGCAGTTCCGGCAGCCGGTAGAAGGCGTTGTTGCTCTCGACCGTCGCGAAGTGCTGGACGTAGTGCTCCAGCCACAGCCGCTGCGGGAGCTTCTGCGGGTAGAAGGCGCCGCGCCAGTCGCGGTACTGCCAGCCCGACGTCCCGATGATCACGGCCATGGGGGCCGCCTACCCGCTCGCACCGCGCGCCGATCATGAAGTTCGGGAAGGGAAACGCCGGGCGGACGCGGGGTGTTGCCTCCCGAACTTCATGATCGCGCGGGGAGTGGGCCCCTGAGAACGCCGACAGGGGCGGCCCCGCCGAAGCGGAACCGCCCCTGTGGTGAGGGCCTGGAACGGCCCCGTCCCGAGCCCCGCCCCGCGCTAGCGAGGGGTGGGGAGGACGGGGTCCTTTCAGAAGTCCATGCCGCCCATGCCGCCCATGTCGCCACCGGGGGCAGCCGCAGCGGCCTTCTCCGGCTTGTCCGCGATGACGGCCTCGGTGGTGAGGAAGAGCGCCGCGATGGAGGCGGCGTTCTGCAGCGCCGAGCGGGTGACCTTGGCCGGGTCGATGATGCCGGCCGCGACCAGGTCCACGTACTCGCCGGTGGCGGCGTTGAGGCCGTGCCCGGTCTCGGAGTTGCGGACCTTCTCCGCCACGACGCCGCCCTCGAGGCCGGCGTTGACGGCGATCTGCTTCAGCGGGGCCTCGAGCGCGACGCGCACGATGTTGGCGCCGGTCGCCTCGTCACCCTCGAGCTCGAGCTTCTCGAACGCGACGGCGGTGGCCTGCGCGAGAGCGACGCCACCACCGGCGACGATGCCCTCCTCGACGGCGGCCTTGGCGTTGCGCACCGCGTCCTCGATGCGGTGCTTGCGCTCCTTGAGCTCGACCTCGGTCGCGGCGCCGGCCTTGATGACGGCGACGCCACCGGCCAGCTTGGCCAGGCGCTCCTGCAGCTTCTCGCGGTCGTAGTCGGAGTCCGACTTCTCGATCTCGGCGCGGATCTGGTTGACCCGACCCTGGATCTGGTCGGCGTCCCCGGCACCCTCGACGATCGTCGTCTCGTCCTTGGTGACGACGACCTTGCGGGCGCGGCCCAGCAGCTCGACGCCGGCGCTCTCGAGCTTGAGGCCGACCTCCTCGCTGATGACCTGGCCACCGGTGAGGATGGCGATGTCGCCGAGCATGGCCTTGCGGCGGTCACCGAAGCCCGGGGCCTTGACGGCGACGGACTTGAAGGTGCCGCGGATCTTGTTCACGACCAGGGTCGCGAGAGCTTCGCCCTCGACGTCCTCGGCGATGATGGCCAGCGACTTGCCGCCCTGCATGACCTTCTCCAGCAGCGGGAGCAGGTCCTTGACCGAGCTGATCTTCGAGTTGACGACGAGCACGTACGGGTCGTCGAGGACGGCCTCCATGCGCTCGGCGTCGGTCACGAAGTAGGGCGAGATGTAGCCCTTGTCGAAGCGCATGCCCTCGGTGAGCTCGAGCTCGAGACCGAAGGTGTTGCTCTCCTCGACGGTGATGACACCTTCCTTGCCGACCTTGTCCATGGCCTCGGCGATGAGCTCACCGATGGCGGGGTCAGCGGCGGAGATGGAGGCGGTGGCAGCGATCTGCTCCTTGGTCTCCACGTCCTTGGCGGTGGAGAGCAGGTACTCGCTGACCGAGGCGACGGCCTTCTCGATGCCCTTCTTCAGGGCCATCGGGTTCGCGCCGGCGGCGACGTTGCGCAGACCCTCGCGCACGAGCGCCTGGGCCAGCACGGTGGCGGTGGTGGTGCCGTCACCCGCGACGTCGTCGGTCTTCTTCGCGACCTCCTTGACCAGCTCGGCCCCGATCTTCTCCCACGGGTCCTCGAGCTCGATCTCCTTGGCGATGCTCACACCGTCGTTGGTGATCGTGGGGGCGCCCCACTTCTTCTCCAGAACGACGTTCCGGCCCTTGGGGCCGAGGGTCACCTTGACGGCGTCGGCGAGGGTGTTCATGCCCCGCTCGAGGCCGCGGCGCGCCTCTTCCTCGAAGGCGATCATCTTGGCCATGTGGTGATGTCCTCCATGCATTGATCGCTGCACGGCCGGGTTGGTGCCCGCGACGGACGACATCGGGGGACACGGACTCCCTTGCGTCCGTGCGCCGGTGCCTCACCGTTCCGACCTGATTGGCACTCGGGAGTCCCGAGTGCCAGAAACGAGTCTGGCACTCGACCAGGGCGAGTGCAAGAACGGGGTCCGCAGACGGGGGAACCCGGACCGCATCCCTCAGCTCTTCATGGGCGCGGAGACGAGGTGCTGCACGCCCCCGAACACCAGCAACGGCCCCAGCAGGATCCAGCCGTAGGGGGTCAGCGCGAGGAGGACGAGGACCCACACCGTGATCTCGGGGGCCGAGACCGCGACGGCCAGGACCGTCCAGGCCAGGGGCGCCAGCCCCCAGCACGCGGTCGCCGTCATCCAGTAGACGACGGCGCGCGGACGCCGCACGCCCATCCGGCGGATCGCCGCGACCACACCGACGACCGCCACGGCGAGGACGCCGACCAGCACCGTCGCCGAGGCGCCGGGGGACCCCCAGGCGCCCGAGCCGCTGTCGCGGACCCCCACGGCCTCCAATCCCTTGCCGACCGCGACCGCGACGGCCAGCAACGCGGCGTGCACGACGAGGACGGCCGGCGCCCAGGCGCCGGGTGGGCCGTGCTCGCCACCCTCGGGGACGACGACGGCCCGGCCCCCACCGGGGGGACCGGGCCGTCCTGCGGATCCGTGCGACACGTCCGTGCCGCCGTCTCCGGTCGTGGAGATCAGGCGCTGCGGACGGCGTCGGCCTGCGGGCCCTTCGAGCCCTGGACGACCTCGAACTCCACCCGCTGGCCCTCGTCGAGGGACTTGTACCCGTCCATCTGGATGGCCGAGTAGTGGACGAAGACGTCCTGGCCGCCGTCGACGGCGATGAAGCCGAAGCCCTTCTCGGCGTTGAACCACTTCACGGTGCCCTGTGCCACGTGTGCTCCCACGTTCGTGCGTGCGGCCGCCGCATCGCTCGTGATGGGGCGGGGTCGTTGCTCTTCCGCCCGTCGAACACGAACGTGGAACTCGAACCGCCGCAGAAGGTACAGCAGAAAAGCGCTGGTGGAACCCACCACGCGCACGGCTCGTACCCGGATGCAGCGACACCGTGGTCGCCCGAACCGGGGAACGACGCTGACCCTACGCCGTCCCCCGGCGCGGCGTTCAGCCGATCAGGCCCGCCGAGCGCGCGGACTTCAGCGACGGCTCGACCCGGTGCGTCGGCCCGACGACGGGCTCCAGCGGGTCCAGGGTCTTGAGTCCCTCGCCGGTGTTGAGGACGACGGTCTCCTTCGCCGGGTCCAGCTGCCCACCCTCGACGAGCTTCCGCAGCACCGCGACCGTGACGCCGCCGGCGGTCTCGGCGAAGACGCCCGTGGTGCGGGCCAGGTCGCGGATCCCCTGCACGATCTCCTCGTCACCGACGCGGGCCACGGCACCGCCGGTGCGCCGGATGGCGTCCAGCGCGTACGGGCCGTCGGCGGGGTTGCCGATGTTGAGCGACTTGGCGATGCCCGTGGGCTTCACCGGCTTGACGACGTCCCAGCCGTTGTCGAAGGCGGTCGCGATCGGGTCGCAGCCGGCCGACTGGGCTCCGAAGATCGTCCACTCGGTGGCCTCGACGATCCCGGCGGCGGTCAGCTCGCGGAATGCCTTGTCCACCTTGGTCAGCAGCGAGCCCGAGGCCATGGGGATGACGACCTGGGCCGGGATGCGCCAGCCGAGCTGCTCGGCGATCTCGTAGCCCATCGTCTTCGAGCCCTCGGCGTAGTAGGGCCGGACGTTCTGGTTGACGAAGGCGGTGTCCTCGAACTCGTCGGTCTCGGCGAGTTCGCTGGTCAGCCGGTTGACGTCGTCGTAGGAGCCGTCGACGGCGACCAGCGTCTGGCCGTAGACCGCGGACTGCACGACCTTGCCCGGCTCCAGGTCGCTCGGGATGAAGACGACCGACGGCAGGCCGACGCGGGCGGCGTGCGCGGCCACCGAGTTGGCCAGGTTACCCGTGGAGGCGGCGGCGATCTTCTTGTATCCCAGGCCCTTCGCGGCGGTGGCGGCGAGGCTCACCACGCGGTCCTTGAAGGAGTGGGTGGGGTTGGCGGAGTCGTCCTTGACCCAGAGGCCGCCGGTGAGACCGAGCTCCTCGGCGAGCCGGTCGGCGCGGACCAGCGGCGTCATGCCCGGGTCCAGCGAGACGCGCGACGCCGGGTCCTGACCGACCGGGAGCAGGGCGACGTAGCGCCAGATGTTCTGCGGGCCGGCCTCGATCTGCTCGCGGGTGACGGCCTTCATGACCTCCGGGTCGTAGTCGACCTCCAGCGGCCCGAAGCACTCGGCACAGGCGTGCTCGGCGATCAGCCCGAAGGTGGCCCCGCAGTTGCGACAGATCAGCCCTCGGGCCGGACACGGGGGGACCGGTCCGCCGGCGCTGGAGTCGGCCTGGACGGATCCCGGAGCGGTCAGAGTCATGCGACGACTACCTCCTCATCTTCCCCGCGTCGGGCCGTCGAGCCGCGCAGGACGGAATTGGCACCTCCCGCTGCGCGAGCGCAGTCGGCGGTTGCCGGGGCTTCATCGGGCCGTGTCCCTCTGCCCCTCTGGATGAGTGAACGGCTGCACTCTACCCAGTCGTGGGCCCTGACCGGCGGGCGGACAGGATGGCCTGGTGAGCGCGCGCGTCGTCTACACCGACCTCGACGGGACCATGGTCGGCCCGCGGGGCTCCTTCTGGCACACGGCGGGGCGGGAGCTGACCGACAGGCCGGCCGCGGCACTGCTGGACCTGCACCGGGCCGCTGTCGCGTTGGTGCTGGTCAGCGGCCGGACGTACGAGCAGGTGGTGGAGGCGGCGCGCATCTTCGCCGCCGACGGCGCGATCGCCGAGCTGGGCGCCACGATCGGCTGGGGTGCGGGGCGCACCCCGCACCGGCTGCGCGGCGAGCTGCCCGAGCGGTACGGCGACCGGACGCCGATGGACGTGATGGCCGAGCTCGGCGTCGTGGAGGAGCTGATCGCGGCCCATGCCGGCCGGCTCGAGTGGCACGCACCCTGGCACACCACCCACGACACCGACGCGCTGCTGCGCGGGCGGGTCGACCCGCTCGCCGTCGACGCCTGGCTGGCCGAGCAGGGTGCCGGCTGGCTGACGCTCAAGGACAACGGGGCGATCCCGGCAGCCTCCTGGATGGGTCTCGACGCGGACGCCGCGCCGCCGCGGGTCTACCACCTGATGCCGCGCGGGATCTCCAAGGGCGCCGCGATCGCCTGGGACCTGGAGCGGCGCGGGCTCTCCCCCGCGGACGCCGTCGCGATCGGCGACAGCGTGAGCGACCTGGACATGGCGCCCGCGGTCGGGCGGCTGTTCATCACCGCGAACGGCGCCGCGGTCGACGGGATGTCCGACGCGCTGGCCGCCGTCCCCAACGCGACCGTCACCGAGGGCGCGATGGGCGAGGGCTGGGCCCAGGCCGTCCGTGCCGCGCTCTAGGGGCTTCCGCACCGACGCTCCTGCGGGTCACATCGGGCCTGCGCCCCCCTGTCCGTCGGTGCGCTCGGGATGCACGGACCGGTCGTCGAGATCGGCACCCCTTGCCACCCGGCGGGAGTAGCGGCGCCCCAGGAACGGGAACCGCTCGATCCACCGCAGCGAGCCGGGATGGTGGACCACCCCTTCCGCCGTCCCGACGACCACGTCGACCAGCGCAGCGGCCGCTCGCTCCGGGGTGCTGAGACCAGGCGGACCGTCCAGCCAGGTGTCGCTGCCATGCAGCCGGCGCGTCTCCCGGGACGCGGGGCTGTCGACCGGTCCCAGCGCCAGCTCGACGACGCGCACGCCTCGGGGCCGCACCTCGAGCTGGAGGACCTGCGTGGCGGCCGAGACAGCCGCCCGCGAGGCCGCGTAGTGGCCCAGATGCGGGAACGGGGACACCCGTGCCATGGATCCGACGTCGACCACGAGGCCGCGACCGCGGTCCACCATCCCCGGCACCACCGCGGCCAGCAGCGCCTTCGGCGACCAGAAGTTGACCTGGAACATGCGCCGGGCGCGCTCGTCGTCACCGACGACCCAGCTCAGTCCGTGCACCGTGGCGCCGGCGCCGTTGACCAGGACGTCGACCCGGCCGAAATGGTCCAGCACGGCATCGGCAGCACGGTCGGCCTCGCCCGGCGTCCCCAGGTCCGCGGGCACCACGAACGGCACCGCTCCCCCGGCTCGCCGGATGTCGGCCGCGACCCGGTCGAGCATCTCTTCCCGGCGAGCGACGAGGGCCAGGCGGGCACCTCGGGCGGCCAGCCCGCGCGCGGCTTCGGCGCCGATCGCACCGGACGCGCCGGTGAGCAGCACGACATCGTCGACCATGTGGTCTCCCCTATGGTTCAACCACGTTGAACTGTAAGGATGGAGCGGTCGGCATGTCAACGGAGTCGAAGGAACCCTGCGCGCTCAACGAGGACGAACTCGACCACTGCCTCGAGCGAACCCATCTCGTCTTCCGGGGCGTGGTGGACCAGGCCGACCGCCTGCTCGCGGAGCACGGGCTGGGCAGGGCGCACCAGCGCGTCCTCTGGGTGGTCGCCCGGCAGCCGAACCTGCCCATCGGCACGGTGTCCGGGTTCCTCGGCGTCAGCCTCCAAGCGCTGCACAAGACCATGCGGCAGCTCCGGGAGCGGGAGTTGGTGACCACCGCCGCGGATCCCGCGAACCGGCGCCTGCGCCTGGTGGCGCTGACCGAGGCCGGACGAACGCTGGAGGCCCGGCTCAGCGAGCCGCAGCGCGCGTCGTTCGCGGCCGTCGCGGCCCAGCTCGGGACGACGGCCATGGAGCAGTGGGGCCTGGTCATGGACACCCTCGCCGTCCAGCTGGGGGTCGGGAAGGGGGCGGGCGACGACGACGCCCCGACGGAGGCGGCTGCGGTCAGCTGGTGACGTCGCGGCGGGCGAAGTGCCGGAAGCCCAGCGCGGTGAAGATCGCGACGTAGACCAGTGCCTGGATCACGCCGCGGAACAGGTCACCGGAGTCCACCGGTGTCTGCAGCAGGTCGGTCCAGGCGAACTCCTGCGCCGTGGGGAACCAGTCGCGGATCGACCCCAGCTGCTCGACCTGGTCCAGGATCGCGAACACGACCATGGTGAAGACGGCGCCGCCGACCGCGGCCAGCGGCGCGTCGGTGATGGTGGAGAACCAGAACGCCAGCGCCCCCACGACCAGCAGGTGGACGGCGAGGTAGCCGAGCATCCCGGCCAGCCGCAGCATGCCGTCGCCCTGGTCGAGGGTGACGCCGACCGGCGTCTGGATGTCACCGAACCCGAAGGCGATCCCCCCGGCCACGACCGCGACGGCCGCCAGCGTCAGCAGCGCGGCCACCGACTGGACCAGCGCGGCGACCCACTTCTGCCGCAGCAGCCGCATCCGTGGCACCGGCGTGGCCAGCGCGTAGCGCAGCGACCCCCACTGGGCCTCGACGGCCACCGTGTCGCCGAAGAACAGCGAGTAGACGACGACCAGGAAGAACCCGGTGGTCGCGAAGAGCACGAACAAAGTGAAGTTCAGCCCGCTGGAGGTCGCGACGTCGACCAGGTTGATCCGGCTGTTCTCCTGGGCGTTCTCGCTCGCCCCCAGCTTCAGCGCGGCGATGAGCACCAGCGGCAGCGCCACCATGAGCGCGTAGACGCCGAGGGTCCGGCGGCGCTTGAACTGGCGGCGCAGCTCCACCGACAGCCGCAGCGTCCGATCCCGCCGGTAGCCCGCGACCGCCCCGGTCGCCTGCACGTGGTCGCTCACGACTCCCCCACCAACGCGAGGAACGCGTCCTCGAGCCGCCGCCGCGGCGTGAACTGGTCGACGGCGATGCCCGCGCCCACCAGTGCGTTCAGCGCATCGGACCGGCGGGCACCGTCGAGCTCGGCGACGAGCCCCTCGTCGGTGCGGGCGGCGCTCACAC
Source organism: Blastococcus sp. TF02-8 (assembly GCF_003319175.1). Lineage (GTDB taxonomy): Bacteria > Actinomycetota > Actinomycetes > Mycobacteriales > Geodermatophilaceae > Blastococcus. The sequence goes on from NZ_QOHK01000004.1 coordinate 34,483, forward strand.
CCGGCACGGCGCCGAGGACGGCGAGGGCACGGTCGGCGTCGGCCTCGTCGGCCAGACCGACCAGCACCGATCCCCCGCTGCCGACGATCTCCTCCACGGTGCCCTGCGCGATCTTCTGACCCTTCGCCATGACGACGACGTGGCTGCAGGTCTGCTCGATCTCGCTGAGGAGGTGGCTGGAGACGATGACCGTGCGCCCGGTGGCGGCGTAGTCGCGCAGCACCTCGCGCATGGCATGGATCTGCGGCGGGTCGAGCCCGTTGGTCGGCTCGTCGAGCACCAGCAGGTCGGGCAGGCCGAGCATCGCCTGGGCGATGGCCACGCGCTGGCGCATGCCCTGGCTGTAGCGGCGCACCGGGCGGTCGAGGGCCGCACCGAGCCCGGCGACGGCGATCGCCTCCTCCATGTGCGCGTCCTCGATCGGCCGGCCGGTCGCCGCCCAGTAGAGCGTCAGGTTGTCGCGACCGGAGAGGTGCGGCTGGAGGCCGGTGCCCTCGACGAAGGAACCCAGTCGCGACAGGACCGGGGCGCCCGGGCCGGCGGCGTGCCCGAAGATGCTGATCCGCCCCTCCGTGGGCCTGATCAGGCCCATGAGCATGCGCAGCGACGTGGTCTTACCGGCGCCGTTGGGGCCGAGCAGGCCGAGCACCTGGCCGCGGCGCACCTCGAAGGAGAGGTCCCGGACGGCGACGAACCCGTCCTTGTACGCCTTGGTCACGCCCTCGAAGCGCAGCGGCACGGCCTCACCGTCGGGGTCGGCGGTCGAGATCCGGCGCCGCCGTCGCGCGCCCCACGCCTTGGCCGCGATCCAGCCCAGCAGCCCCAGCCCCACGAGGACGCCGAGCAGCACCCACCAGCGGGACGTGCCGCCCGAGTCCACCGCCGTCCCAGGTGCCTCGGGAACCGCGAGCTCGGTCGAGGCGAGACCGACGGAGTAGGCGCCGGCCGTCGTCGGCAGGGCGTAGCCCTGGTCGGTCGAGGAGACCACGACGCGCATCGTGTGCCCGGCCTCGAAGCGGTGCACGATGCCCGGGAGCGTGACGCTCACCCGCGTCGGGGCGGTGGGATCGGCGGACACGCCGGTCAGCGCGAGGGGTGCGACCAGGCCGCTGGGCAGCGTGGTCCCGCCGTCGGGGCCGACGTCGTAGAGCTTGGCGAAGAGGGTCGCGGTGCCGCCGGGCGCGGCGACGAGCAGGTCGACCGTGGAGGCGCCGACCACCTCGACGGCGTCGTCGAGCGGGGCGCTCTCGAAGGCGGCGAACTGACCGGGGATCTCCAGGGTCGTCCCGCCGAGGGCCGCGGTCAGCGCGCCGAGGCCGGGCACCGTGGTGACCGCGGCCGGCGTACCGCCGGCCGGGGTGACCACCGGCTGCAGCGGCCCGTCGATGCGGACCTCCCGCCGCGGAGCCGGCCGCTCGCCGTCGAGCCCGGGGTAGGCGTCGGCGACGACGGTGCGGTTGCCGCCCTGCACCCGGCCGAGCGTGGCGCCGATGCCCGTGGGGGCGGGGTACTCGAACCCGGTTCCAGGGTCCTCGCCCTCCTCCCGCAGGTACCAGTCGAACCAGTCGCCGACCTGCTCGCGCAGCGCCTCGGTCTGGTTCTCCGAGGCGGTGGAGTCGTGGCCGCCCGCGTACCAGACCACCTTGACCGGGGTCCCGTTCGCGGCGATGCCCCGCGCGTTGGCGTCGGCCTGACCGAGCCCGAACAGCGAGTCCTGGGTGCCCTGGATCAGCAACGTCGGCGCCGCGATCCGGTCCAGCACGGCGGCCGGGCTGCTGCGGTCGAGCACGGCGGCGATCTCCGGCGTGAGCGTGGCGGCTTCCGCGGCCGCCTGGTAGGCGGCGCAGATGTCGGCGCGGAACCGTCCGCAGGTGAGCAGCTGCTGCACCGCCTCCGGGTTCCTCGCGGCGCGCTCCAGCACCTCCGTCGGGATGTCGGCAGCCGCTCGGCCGCCGGCCGGACCGTTCCCTCCGCCGAGGCCGGCGAGCAGGTCACCGCCGGGCGCGGCGCCGATGCCGAAGAAGATGCCGGCCCACAGCCGCTTGTAGACCCCGGCCCCCTCGGTCTGCGGCGTACCCGCGACGGTCGCGGCCGCGGGGTCACCGGTCTGCGACGGGAACAACGCGGTGGTCAGCGAGTTCCAGGTGATCTGCGGCGCGATGGCATCGACCCGGTCGTCGTAGGCGGCGCCGAGCAGGGACAGCGCCCCGCCGTAGGACGCCCCGGCGACACCGACCCGGGGATCGCCGTCGGCGTCGAGCTGGACCTCGTCCCGCTCGGCGAGCAGGTCGATCAGGGTCGACAGGTCGGCCACCTCGTACCGGGGGTCGTCGAGACCGATCTGCCCCGTGCTCTTCCCGAATCCCCGCGCCGAGTAGGTGAGGACGACGAAGCCGCGGTCGGCGAGTGCCCGGGCGTCGTCGGCCACCGAGCGCTTGCTGCCGCCGAACCCGTGGGCGAGGACCACGGCCGGCGCCCGGCCGTCGGTGTCCGGCAGGTACAGCGTGGTGTCGAGCTCGACCGCGTCGGCACCGGAGCCGGAGGGAACGCGGGCGTCCTCCGTACGCACCTCCGCAGCAGCCGCGGGCGGCGCGAGGGCGACGGCGGCGGAGGACAGGACGACGGCGAGCAGGGCCGCGAGCGGGGCGCGTGCGCCCGCCCGCGCCGGCCTGCGGAGGGAGCGCACGAAGCGGCCAACGGCCGGGGCACCCCGCGGGTTCCGCGAGGTGCCCGCCGACGGGATCAGGGCTTCCAGTTCCCCGTCGCGACGATGACGAGGCCCGGGGCAGGCACGTCGGTGACGTCGAAGAACCGGGCGGCGGGGCCGGCGAGGTCGGGGAACTGGGCGACCAGCTCGGTGGCGGCCTGACGCTGCTGCTCGTCACCCTCGGTGTAGAAGACGGTGGTGGTGGCGACCGGGGTGCCCTTGTAGGCGCCCACCCCCGGGGACTCCCAGCCGCCCGCGACGACGGCGGAGGAGATCTTGCCGGCCAGCCCGTTGACGTCGGTCGCGTTCAGCACGGTCACCGGGACCTTGACCCCGGTGGCGGCCTCGGGCTCGAGCGAGATCGGCTCGTTGGCCAGCGGCGGCAGCTCCGCGGTCGGGACAGCGGGCGCGGCGACGGTCGTGGGGGCGGGGGTCTGGGCGCTGGTCTCGGCCTTCTCCGGCTGGGTCACGGTGTAGACGCCGAGCACGGCGAGCGCGACGACGGCCATGGCGACCAGGCTCTTGAGGATCAGCCGCGGCTTGCGCTCGTCCTCGTCCTCGAAGATGACCTCGGGGGTGCCGTTCTTCTTCGCGGCCTTGCGACGGGCGGCGTCGGCCGCCTGGCGCTGGGCGCGGTAGGTGGCGCGGCCGGCCTTGGCCGGGCGGGCGCCGCCGGCGGCCGGGGTGTCGTCGAGCTCGTGCTCGTCGTCGTGCTCGTCCGCGTAGGCCTCGTCGTAGTCGTCGAACTCGTCGACGTCGGCCGCGCGGCGCAGGCCGGCGCCGCGCTCGGGGATGGCGGTCGTCATCGGGGGGACCAACGAGTTCGGAAGGTCCAGGTCGGTACCGAGGTCGAACGCCGCGCGGGAGGGCTGGTCGGCGTGGGAGGGCTTGGTCCAGTCGCCGTAGGACTTCGCGGGAGCACCGGAGGGGGTGGTCTGCCGCGGCACGCGGGGCACGCGGGGAGCCGGGCGGGCGCCTCGGCTGGGGCCGGTGCTGACCAGCGCCTCGTCCTCCACCCAGGTACGGGCGGGGGTCAGGGTCGGCGCGGCCGCCTTGGCCATGGCGTGCACGGGCTTCGGGAAGAGCGCGTCACCGGCGGAGACCGGCGCGAGGACGTCGGCCGGACGGCCACCTCCCCGGCCGACGCGGGGCTCGGGCGTCGGGACGGGACGCGAGGGCGCGGCGGCGGGCCGGGACACGGGCGCCGCGGCGGCCGGGCGGCCGCCCGCGGGGACCGGCGGGAGCGGCAGGCGGGAGCGGGAGCCCTGCGGCGCGCGGTCGGCCGGCGGAACCCCGAGCAGCACGTCGCGACGACCCGAGCGGTCGCGGTCCCGGGTCGTCGGGTGATCGCTCAGCCCCGGCGCGGGGCGCGCGTGATCGAGGGAGTCGGTCCTGCGCCGCCCAGCGGCTGCAGGGGCGTTCCCCTGGTCCAGTCCGTCACTGCCTGACGCGGCGTGCCTGCCCACGGTGAGCAAATCTAATCCATGTAATTCGCCTTGCCCAGGACCTGAGACGAACGAGTACGTTGCCGCGCCGTACGGACCCGACGGAGCCGGCGCACGAGCAGCGGATCCGCCGCCAGCGCCTCGGGCCGGTCGACCAGGGCGTTGAGCGCCTGGTAGTACCGGGTCGGCGTGGTTCCGAAGACGTCTCGGATCGCCGTCTCCTTGGCGCCCGCGCGCCGCCACCACTGGCGCTCGAAGCCGAGCATCTCGTGCTCGCGCCGGGTCAGCGCTGCCGCGCCGACCTGCGCGGACGGCTCCCCTGACCCATCGACCCGGGGCGGGGAGACCACGGGGGTCGGGTCGCTGATCATCGTCGCTCCCACTTCCTGCCGGACTCGCCTCCGGGGCGTCCCGGGCGGCTCGGGGTCGACCGTAGCGCCGCCCTCCGACACTTCCGGGGCACCGCTGCGGCGGGTCCCCGGCCGCTCTCAGGGAGTGACAGGAAGGGGCTCCGGTGACGCGTGTCGCGAACCCGCCCGGGCGTGTCGCAGACCGTCCGCGGTGAACACCGCCAGCGCCAGCCAGACGATCACGAACCCGGCCAGTCGTGCCGGCGGCATCGGCTCGTCGTAGACGAAGACGCCGATGGCCAGCTGCATGAGCGGGGTCAGGTACTGCAGCAGGCCGACCGTCGACAGCGGTATGCGTCGCGCGGCGGCGGCGAACAGCAGCAGGGGCACCGCCGTCGCCACCCCCGCACTCATGAGGAGCAGGGCGTGCCCGGCTCCCTCGGCGGCGAACGTGCCCTCCCCGCCGGCGTGCAGGACCGCGAGCACGCCGGCGGCCGGCACGGCGACGAGCGCCGTCTCCAGGAACAGCCCGGGCGCCGCCTCGACGGAGACCAGCTTCTTCATGACCCCGTAGAGCCCGAACGAGGCCGCGAGGCTCAGCGCGATCCACGGCGGACGTCCGTGGTCGACGGTCAGGACGAGCACCGCAACGGCGGCGATCGCGACGGCCACCCACTGCAGCGGCCGCAGCCGCTCGGTGAAGACGACGACGCCCAGCAGCACGCTGACCAGGGGGTTGATGAAGTAGCCGAGCGAGGTCTCCACCACCTGCCCGGAGTTCACGCCGTAGACGAAGATCAGCCAGTTCGCCGCGATCAGCACCGCCGCGCCGGCGAGCACCAGGAGCGTCCTGCGGTCCCGGGTCGCCGCCCGCACCAGGCCCCAACGGCGGGCGACGGTCAGCAGCAGCCCGACGAAGAGCAGCGACCAGAGCACGCGATGGGCGACGATCTCCAGCCCGCCCGCCGGTTCGAGCAGCGGGAAGTAGAGGGGGAACATCCCCCAGAGCGCGTAGGCGCCGAGCCCGGAGACCACCCCCAGGCGACGCTCGTCCACCGCCGCACCGTACGCCGGGCCGCCCGACCGGTCGCGCGCAACCGGATCGGCCTACCGTCGGGGATGTGAGCGCGCAGCGGCCCGGTCCCCTCCGGTGGATCTGGTACGCCCTCGGCGGGGGGCTCCCCCGGAACCTGTCGCCATGGGTGCTCGAGGACACGACCCGTCGCACCTGGGTGTGGCGGCACCTCGCGCGCGCCGTCGTCCAGCTGTCGCCGCTGGTGCTGATCTGCCTCGTCGCCGTCCCGGTCCCGTTCGCCTACCGGGCCTCGGCGGCGGTCGGCGGGCTGCTGCTGGGCCTGCTGTTCTCGATGGCCTTCATGGTCGAGACGGTGGAGCACCGGGTGGCGAAGGCCGGCTACGCGCCGGGGACGGCGGCCCGGGTGCGCGCCGAACGCGTGGAGCGGCAGCGCCTCGAACGGCTCTCCCCCTACCGGCGCGACGGCGCGGGCAGCTTCGACTGAGCCGACGAGGGGACTTGAACCCCTAACCGCCCGATTACAAGTCGGGTGCGCTACCAGTTGCGCCACGCCGGCGGCACGGGCACGGGTCCCGCGGCTCCAAGGATAGGGACACCCCCGCTGCGCTCCCGGACCGCGCCACCGCCCGCTCGCGCGACGACGGTCCTGGGTCGCAGCCGCAGCCTCAGGCCGCCTCGGTCTCCGTGCTCGGGTCGGCGCGCGGCGGCTCGACCCGGACGAAGCCGGCCGGGTCGGCGCTCGCGAGCGGGCCGGCAGCCATCCAGCGCGCGAATCCGACGGGGTCGCGCCGCTCCAGTTCGTCGAGGACGTGGGCCCGGCGCACCACCAGGCCCTGCAGCGCCGAGGCGGAGGGCGTACCCCGCAGCAGGGCGCCGGTCCGCACCCACTCCGCGGTCAGCGCACCCGTGTCGAGGCCGTCGAGACCGCTCGACGCGGCCGGCCCGGACAGCGCCTGCCTCGCGCGGCGCTCGCGGCTCCAGCGGGCCGCACCCCAGCCGGCACCCGTGACCGAGACCAGCAGCACCGCGACACCACCACCCGCGAGCACGGCGGTGCCACTGAGCACCAGCAGAGCCACGACGGTGACACCGCCCACCAGCAGCGCCGCCTCGGCGACCGACCTGCGCCGCGGCTCGCGGGACTCGCGGACCACGCCGGCGGCCACGCACGCCGCCATCGCCCCCGACACCAGGACGGCCACCACTCCCGGCCCGCGCAGGGCGATGCCACCCACGACCGAGAGCGCTGCGACGAGGACCAGCCCGACCCCGGCGAGGAACCGGAGCACAGGACCACGGACGGGCACGGGGAGCCTCCACGGCGGACGGGGCGGACCGATCCGCCGTGGCCGCCATACCCCCGGCACCCCGGTCCCCAACCGTCGCCGACCGCGGGTCGCGGCGCCCAGCAGACTCACAGGCGGCGTCCAGTTGCGGACCAGCGCCGCGACGCACAGTGGTCCCGACGGCGCGGCCGGGTGGCGGCGCCGGGAGAGGATCGAACCCGTGACCGAGCACCAGCACCCCGGAACGGGCCAGCAGTTCGGCTGGCAGCCCCCGCATCCGACCGGCCAGCAGGCCACCGTCCAGCACACGACGCCCCAACCGGCGGCGGAGCCGGGGCACGCGGGCCAGCAGCCGCCGATGCCGCCGACCTATCCCGGTTACGGCGGTTTCCCCACTCCCCCGGCGGCCCAGCCGGAGCGGACCTCCTCGCGCGGTGGCCGGTGGCGCATCGGCCTCGCCGGCCTGGTCGCCGGAGCACTGATCGGCGGCGGCGCCGGCGCGGGGGTGGCGACACTCGCCGACGACTCCTCCCCCACCTCGTCGTCGTCCGCACCGGCCCAGAGCGTCGTCATCAAGGACCCCGACCGTGCGACGACGTCCACCGCGGCCGCGGCCAAGGCGGCGCCGAGCGTCGTCACCGTCTACGTGGCCAGCGGCAGCGGCGCCGGCAGCGGTTCCGGCGTCGTCCTCACCGCCGACGGCTACGTGCTGACCAACAACCACGTCGTCGCCGAGAGCGGGCAGGGCGGCAGCGTCCAGGTGCGGACCGCCGACGGCACGCTGTACGACGCCGACGTCGTCGGCACCGACCCGGCGTTCGACCTGGCCGTGCTGCGGCTGGACGGGGCCGAGGACCTGACGCCGGCCACCTTCGCCGACTCCGACGACGTCCAGGTCGGCGACCTCGCCGTCGCGATCGGTGCTCCGCTGGGCCTGTCGAACACCGTCACCGACGGCATCATCAGCGCCACGAACCGCGCCGTCGCCACCGGTTCCACGCAGGACGACGCCACGGTCATCGACGCGATCCAGACCGATGCGGCGATCAACCCCGGCAACTCCGGCGGTGCGCTGGTCGACGCGGCCGGCGAGGTCATCGGCATCAACTCCGCCATCGCCACGGTGGCCTCCGGCGTGCCGGGCGGGCAGTCGCAGAGCGGCAACATCGGCGTCGGCTTCGCCATCCCCGGCAACACCGCCAAGCGGGTCGCCCAGGAGATCATCGAGAACGGCAAGGCCACCCGGGCCTACCTGGGGGTCAGCGCCGGTACCGCCACCGACGGCCCGAACCCGGAGGTCGGCACCGGGGCGCAGCTGCAGACCGTGGAGTCCGGCAGCGCCGCGGAGAAGGCCGGACTGCAGCGCGGGGACGTCGTCACCGCCGTGGGCAGCCGCCCGGTGACCACCTCGACGGAGCTGACCGCCGCGGTGCGGAGCCTGGCCCCCGGCGACACGGTGGAGCTGACCGTCCGCCGCGGGTCGGACACCCGCAGCGTCGAGGTCACCCTGGGCGAGACCAGCTGAGGGCGGCGGTGACCACCCCGGCCCGGTCCCTACGCTGGGCCGGGTGGCCGCCTCCCGACTGACCGCACCGCTGGCCGGGTCCCTCGACGACCCGGCCCGCGCGCGCGACCTCGCCCGCATGAAGCGGCTCGCGACCGGGCTGTTCCTGCTCGCCGCCGCCGTCTTCCTCACCTGCGTGCTGCTCGGCGAGGAAACCGGCGCCTGGGTCGGCTACGTGCGGGCGACCGCGGAGGCCTCGATGGTCGGCGCCCTGGCCGACTGGTTCGCCGTCACCGCTCTCTTCCGGCACCCGCTCGGGCTGCCGATCCCGCACACCGCGATCATCCCGCGCAAGAAGGACCAGATCGGCGAGAGCCTGGGCACCTTCGTCCAGGAGAACTTCCTGACCCGCGGCGTCATCGAGGAGAAGCTGGCCACCGTCGACGTACCCGGTCGGCTCGGCGGGTTCCTGGCCGCTCCGGGTCGAGCGGAGCGGCTGGGCGGCGACGCCGCGAAGGTGCTCACCGCGGTCACCGACCTGATCCAGGACGAGGACGTTCAGCCGGCCGTGGCCGCACTCGTCGACCGCAAGCTGCACGAGACGCCGGCCGCCCCGGCCGTCGCCCGCGTGCTGGAGCTCGTCGTGGACGGCGACCGGCACCAGGAGGTCCTGTCGGCAGCACTCCGGCTGATGGCCCGCTTCCTCGACGAGAACCGCCTGGTGTTCCGGGCCCAGCTCGGCGACGCCTCCCCCGCGTGGGTCCCCGACTGGGTGGACGACCGGGTCTTCGACCGCGCCTTCGCGGGCATCCACCGCTTCCTCGCCGAGGTGGGCGCCGACCCCCGCCATGAGCTGCGACGCTCCTACGACGCTCGGTTGCGCGCCTACGTGCACGCGCTGCGCACCGATCCGGACACCGCGGCCCGGGTGGAGGAGTTCAAGCGCGAGGTGCTGGAGCACCCGGCGATCCGCGTCTGGTCCGGCTCGCTGTGGACGACCGCGAAGAACGCCGTCCTCGCCGCGGCCGCCGACCCGACGTCCGCGCTGCGGGGGCGGGTCACCGCCCTGATCCTCGACGGCGCGAAGCTCCTGCAACACGACCAGACGGTGCGCGAGCTGGTGCAGCGGCACAGCGGCCGGGCCGCGGGCTACGCGGTGGAGCGGTTCTCCGGTGACCTCGCCGACCTGGTGAGCAGCACGGTCGCCCGGTGGGACACCGAGGAGACCAGCCGGCGCATCGAGCTCCAGGTGGGCCGGGACCTGCAGTGGATCCGGGTGAACGGCACGGTGGTCGGCGGGCTGGCCGGCCTGGTGATCTACACGCTGGCCCAGCTCATCGGCTGACCTCCGTGATGATCAGGTCACCTGATCGTTCCGGGTCCTCCCTCAGCACCGGTCGTGAGGGAGGACCCGTCGTGACCAGGTCACCTGATCATCCGCGGCGCGCTGCTGCCGCCTGGTAGAGGGCGATGCCCGCCGCGACGCTGACGTTGAGCGACTCCGTGTCGCGCCCGATCGGGATGCGGACGACGACGTCGCACTTCTCCCGCACCAGCCGCGAGAGGCCCGTGCCCTCGGCGCCCACCACCAGCGCCACCGGGTCGGCGAAGCCGTCGTACTCGTGCAGGTCGACGTCCCCGTCGCCGGCCAGACCCACGGTCTGCAGCCCGGCATCCTGGTAGGCGGCCAGCGCCCGGGGCAGGTTCACCGCACGGGCCACGCGCAGGCGGGCCGCCGCACCGGCGCTGGTGCGCCAGGCCGAAGCCGTCATGCCGACCGCCCGACGCTGCGGCACGACCACGCCGTGCGCGTCGAAGGCCGCGGCGGACCGCACGACGGCGCCGAGGTTGCGCGGGTCGGTGACGCCGTCCATCGCCACGATCAGCGGCGCGCGGCCCGAGTCGCGGGCGATGTCGACGAGGTCGTCGGGGTGCGCGTACTCGTACGGCGGCACCTGCAGCCCGATGCCCTGGTGCAGCGCGCCCTGCGACATCCGGTCGAACTCGGCCTTGCCCACCTCGAGCAGCGGCAGCCCGCGGTCCGCGGCCAGGCCGAGGGCCTCGGTGATGCGCTCGTCCGCGCCCGGCCGGGTGGTGTCGCCGGTGACGACGTACAGCGCCGTCGCCGGGATGCGGGCGCGCAGCGCCTCGACCACGGGGTTGCGGCCCAGCAGCAGCTCGGGCTGTTCCTCGGCACGCTGACGGGCGCGCGCCCGGTCCGCACGCTGACGCGCCTCGGCCGCGGCACGCCGCTGGGCCGGGTGGCCGGTCCGCGCAGCCGCCGGCGGGGTCGCGCCGCGCCCGGCGAGCGAGCGCCGGTTCTTGCCCCCCGTCCCTGCGGTGGCGGTCTTCTTGCCGGCGCCGTCGCTCCGGCCTCGGCGCTGGCTGTTGCCGGCCATCAGCGGCTCAGCTCCCATCGGGTTCCTTGCGGGGTGTCCTCGACCGAGAGGCCGAGGGCGGCGAGCTGGTCGCGGATCGCGTCCGCCGCCGCGAAGTCCTTGCGTGCGCGGGCGGCCTGGCGCTGCTCGAGCGCGAGCGCCACCAGCCCGTCGGTGGCCTGCGCCAGCCGGTCGTCGGAGTCGGTCGCCCACTGCGGGTCCAGCGGATCCAGGCCCAGGACCCCGAGCATGGCGCGGACCGAGCCGAGGGTTCCGGCGACGGCCTGGTCGTTCCCGTCGGCGAGTGCGGTGTTGCCCTCGCGCACGGTCTCGTGGATGGCCGCGACGGCCGCCGGGGTGCCCAGGTCGTCGTCGAGGGCGGTGCTGAAGTCGGCGCAGAGCACCGGGGCACCGGCATCGGCCCCCACCCGCTCTGCCGCGCGCTTCACGAACGACTCGATCCGGCGGTAGGCCTGCCCGGCCTCCTCGAGCGCGGAGTCGGTGAACTCGATCGTCGAGCGGTAGTGCGGGGCCACCAGGTAGTAGCGCAGCTCGACCGGGCGCACCCGCTGGACGACCTCGTCGACCAGCGCCGTGTTGCCCAGCGACTTGCTCATCTTCTCGCCACCGAGGGTGACCCAGCCGTTGTGCATCCAGTACTGGGCGAAGTCCTCACCGGCCGCGCGCGACTGCGCCTGCTCGTTCTCGTGGTGCGGGAAGCGCAGGTCCAGGCCTCCGCCGTGGATGTCGAACGCCTCGCCCAGGTACTTGCCGGCCATCGCCGAGCACTCCAGGTGCCAGCCGGGTCGCCCGCGACCCCACGGCGTCGACCAGGACGCCGTCTCGGGCTCCCCCGGCTTGGCGCCCTTCCAGAGGGCGAAGTCGCGGGGGTCGCGCTTGCGGTCGTCGGTCTCGGTGTCGCCGGCCGGCTCGAGGTTCTCCAGCCGCTGCCCGGTCAGGGCCCCGTACTCGGGGAAGGAGCGGACGTCGAAGTAGACGTCGCCGTCCACGGCGTAGGCGTGCCCCCGCTCGATCAGCCGCTCCATCAGCGTGACCATCTCGGGCACGTGACCGGTGGCCCGCGGCTCGTAGGTGGGTGGGAGGACCCCGAGGACGTCGTAGGCGCGGGTGCACGCGCGCTCGTTCTCGTACGCCCAGGCCCACCACGGCACGCCGTGCTCGGCGGACTTCGCGAGGATCTTGTCGTCGATGTCGGTCACGTTGCGGACGTAGGTGACCTCGAGCCCGCTCGCGGCCAGCCAGCGACGCAGCACGTCGAAGGAGACCGCCGCCCGGATGTGGCCGACGTGCGGCGGGCCCTGCACGGTGAGCCCGCAGACGTAGACGGATGCCTGACCGGCACGCAGGGGCGTGAAGTCGCGGACCGCGCGGGCGGCCGTGTCGTACAGGCGGAGGCTCACTACGCGGAGTCTACGGAGCTTTCCGGCCCTCTCCTACCGGCGGAGCGGCCGGCTCCCCCGTCCGGACCACCAGCGCGGTCGCGACGGCCGCCCGTCCCTCGCCCCGGCCGGTGAGCCCGAGGCCGTCGGTGGTGGTGGCCGCGACGGCGACCGGCGCACCGAGCGCGGCCGAGAGCACCGTCTCCGCCTCGTCGCGGCGGGCGGCGAGCTTCGGCGTCGCCGCGACCAGCTGCACCGACACGTTGCCCACCCGCCAGCCCGCGGCGTCCAGGACCTCGCGGACGTGCAGGAGGACGTCGGCGCCGCGGGCGCCGGCCCACCGGGGGTCGTCGGTGCCCAGCAGGCCGCCGATGTCGCCCAGCCCCGCCGCAGAGAGGACCGCGTCGGTGATCGCGTGGGCCACGATGTCGCCGTCGGAGTGTCCGGCGCAGCCGTCGACGCCCGGCCACTCGAGCCCCGCCAGCCAGCAGGGGCGCCCGGCCTCGATGGGGTGCACGTCGGTGCCGACGCCGACCCTGGGCAGCTCGGTCATGCCGTCACCGTGCCAGACGGTCCGAGGGTGACCGCGAGCTCGGCGACGGTCAGGTCGTGCGGAACGGTCACCTTGGCCGACCGCTCGTCGCCGGGCACGGTGGTCACCCGCACACCGGCGGCCCGGACGACGGCGGCGTCGTCGGTGAGCTCGGCGTCATCGGCCAGCGCCGAGTAGGCCGCCACGAGGGTCGCCCGGTCGAACCCCTGAGGGGTCTGCACCCGGCGCAGCGGTGCGCGCGGGACGGCATCGGTGACGGCGCCGTCGTCGTCCACCAGCACGGTGGTGTCGACGACGGGCAGCACCGGGACGACCGCCGGCGCACCCGCGGCCAGTGCGGCGAGCACCCGCGCGGCGACGTCGGGCGGGGTGAGCGGTCGGGCGGCGTCGTGCACCAGGACGACATCGGCGGCGGGGCGGCCGGGATCGGTCACGGCGGCGAGCCCGGCACGGACCGAGGCGGTGCGGGTCGCCCCGCCGTCCACCAGCCGGACGCCGGCGGGCAGCGCGTCGGCGAACGCGGCGCGCTCGGTGGCCGGGACGGTCACGACGACCTCGTCGACGCCTCCGGCGAGCAGCCCCTCGACCGCCCACACCACCAGCGGGCGGCCGGCGAGCGGGACGAGGGCCTTCGGGAGCGCGGCACCCAGACGCGAACCGCTCCCGGCCGCTGCGACGATCGCGACAGCGTGCACGGGAGCGGTTCGGTGAGTACGCGGGGTGAGTTCGCCGGCGGCGGACTCAGCTGGCGAGGACCTCGTCGAGGAGGACCTCGGCCTTGTCCTCGTTGGTGCCCTCGGCGAGCGCGAGCTCGCTGACCAGGATCTGGCGGGCCTTGGAGAGCATGCGCTTCTCCCCGGCCGACAGGCCGCGGTCCTTGTCGCGACGCCACAGGTCGCGCACGACCTCGGCGACCTTGTTCACGTCACCAGAGGCGAGCTTCTCGAGGTTGGCCTTGTAGCGCCGCGACCAGTTGGTCGGCTCCTCGGTGTGGGGGGCACGCAGCACCTCGAAGACCCGGTTGAGGCCCTCCTGACCGACGACGTCACGGACGCCGACGATCTCTGCGTTGTCGGCCGGCACGCGCACCGTGAGGTCGCCCTGGGCGACCTTCAGCACGAGGTAGGCCTTCTCTTCGCCCTTGATGACCCGCTTCTCGATCGCCTCGATCAGAGCAGCGCCGTGGTGCGGGTAGACGACGGTCTCGCCGACAGTGAAGCCCATGTGAATGTGACCCCTTTCGCTGTCTCTAGGTTAGCACGGCACACTGACCAACGGATCGCGTCCGGGCAGTAAATCTGCAGGTCAGAGCCTTGATGCATTGGCCTCAGGGGGTTGACAGAGCGTGATTGATGTGCCTCCGGGCGCGGCGCGGCCGTCGTCGTCGCTGCGGGCCCTGGCCCTGGCGACGCACCCCGGCCCGGCCGTCGCCGTCACCACCGTCGCCACCCTCCTCGCCCTCGCGGCGGGCACCTCCGGTGGCCGCGCCGTCCTCGTCGGTCTCGCCGTCCTCGCAGGTCAGGCGTCCATCGGGTGGAGCAACGACTGGCTCGACGCCGACCGGGACCGCGCCGTCGCGCGGGCGGACAAACCGGTCGTCCAGGGGGCGGTCTCCCCCGACCTGCTCCGCCTGCTCGCCCTCGTCGCGGCCGCGGCGGCCGTCGTCCTGTCGCTGCTGGTCGGGCTCGTCCCCGGGCTGCTCCTGCTGCTGCTCGTGGCCAGCGGATGGGCCTACAACGCGGGCCTGAAGCGCACGATCTGGTCCGGCGCCGGCTACGTCGTGGGCTTCGGGGCCCTCCCCGCCGGCGTGGTGTCCGCCGCACCCGGCGGCGCCGGGGCCCCGTGGTGGCTGGTCACCGCCGGTGCCGCGCTGGGTGGTGCCGCGCACCTGGCCAACGTCGCACCCGACCTCGAGGACGATCTGGCGACCGGCGTGCGCGGGCTCCCCCACCGGCTGGGAGCCCGCCTGTCGGCCGTCGTCGGCGCGACGCTGCTCGCTGCCGCCACCCTCGTCCTGGTCCTCGGCCCGGCGGGCCGCCCCACCAGCACCGGCTGGGCCGCCCTGGGGCTCGCCGTACCGGCCGCCGTCGTGGCCGGCCTCGCGGGCCGTCCGGCCTTCCGGCGGTGGGCCTTCCCCGCGGTGATGCTGCTGACCGTCCTCGACGTCGTCCTGCTGCTCGCCGGAGGCTCGGGCCTCGTCTGACACGCCCGGGGCGACCGGGCGCGCGACCGGCCGCCGCTCCCTGCGGGCGACCCGGGCGGGCGACCGATACGCTCAGCCCGTCTCCGTGCCACCGATCCCGCGGTGGCCGGCACGGTCCTGCTGGAGGTCGACAGCTGTGAACCGCGCTCTGCGCGCCGCCACCATGGGCGTTCTGCTCCTCTCCCCGCTCGCCCTGTCGGCGTGCAGCGCCGGTCAGGTCACGCAGACCGCCACCCAGGAGCGCGACAAGGTCGGCTCCATGGCGAAGGTCGGCGACATCACGATCCGCCAGGCCTCCCTCGAGTACCCCGACGGCGGCACCTACGAGGCCGGTGACGACGCCCCGCTCGTGATGGCGATCGTGAACGCCTCCGACCAGGCCGACACCCTCACCGACATCTCCGGCGAGGGCTTCAGCGACGCGACGATCAGCGACTCCGGTGCCGCGTCGCCGTCGACCAGCAGCGCGGCCAGCACCAGCGCCACCCCCTCGGCCGCCGCCACGCCCTCGGCCGGCAGCGGCACTCCCAGCTCGACCCCGGCGCGGCCCACGACCGCAGCACCGACGACCGCGGCCCCCTCGGAGCTGGAGATCCCCGCCGGCTCGTCGGTCTTCATCGGCTCCGAGGACGCGCCGGCGATCACGCTGAACGGCCTGGACGAGGCGCTCACCACCGGCGGCTCCATCGAGCTCACGCTCACCTTCGAGAACGCCGGCGAGGTCACGCTGCTGGTCAGCGTCGGCACCCCGGGCCGCGAGCTCGAGCGCGGCGAGCCCTTCGACTTCCACCACGAAGCGGAAGAGGGTGGCGAGGTCGGCCGCGAAGGCGGCGAGTGACGCCCCCGCCGGACCTGCAGCACCTGAGCACCACCGCGAACGGCGGCCCCGATCCGGGGCCGCCGTTCGCGCGTTCCGCCGGTTCTGTCGTTCCCCCCGGTTAGCGTCGTCACGTGCCACCTGCCGGAGCGAAGTCCGTCCGCCCGTCCCACCGCTGTTCCGAGTGCGGGTACGTGTCCGCCAAGTGGGTCGGTCGCTGCCCGGAGTGCCAGGCCTGGGGCACCCTGCAGGAGACCGGCGCACCCACCACCGGGCTGCGCGCCGTCTCCGCGGGTCAGGTCACCACCCCCGCCCGTCCCATCGCGCAGGTCGAGCTGGCCGGCGCCCGCGCGGTGCCCACCGGCATCGACGAGTTCGACCGCGTCCTCGGTGGCGGGCTGGTGCCAGGTGCGGTGCTGCTGGTCGCCGGTGAGCCGGGCGTCGGCAAGTCCACGCTGCTGCTCGAGGTGGCCCACCGGGTCGCCGCCGCGAACGGGCCCGCGCTGGTGGTCTCCGGGGAGGAGTCGGCCGGGCAGGTGCGACTGCGCGCCGAGCGCATCGGCGCCCTCCACGACCGCCTCTACCTCGCGGCGGAGACCGAGCTCTCGGCCGTTCTGGCACACGTCGAGGAGGTCAAGCCCTCGCTCCTCGTCCTCGACAGCGTCCAGACCGTCCGGTCCCCGGCCGTCGAGGGCACCGACGGCGGCTCCACGCAGGTACGAGCCGTGGCCTCCGCGCTGACCGGTGTGGCCAAGAGCCGCGGGATGACCACGATCCTGGTCGGCCACGTGACCAAGGACGGCGCCATCGCGGGCCCCCGCACCCTCGAACACCTCGTCGATGTCGTCATCTCCTTCGACGGCGAGCGGCACTCGACACTCCGGATGGTCCGGGCCACGAAGAACCGCTTCGGCCCCGCCGACGAGATCGGCTGCTTCGAGATCGGCGACACCGGGGTCGTCGGCGTCCCCGACCCCTCGGCTCTGTTCGTGTCCCGTCGGGCCGACCCGGTCCCGGGCAGCTGCGTCACGGTCACCCTGGAGGGCAGCCGCCCCCTG
The DNA here is from genome assembly GCF_003319175.1 of Blastococcus sp. TF02-8. Classification (GTDB taxonomy): domain Bacteria; phylum Actinomycetota; class Actinomycetes; order Mycobacteriales; family Geodermatophilaceae; genus Blastococcus. Next base: position 51,220 of record NZ_QOHK01000004.1, read on the forward strand.
CTCGCCGAGGTGCAGGCCCTGGTCGCGAGCACCGGAGGCGGCGGTTCGCCTCGCCGCGCGGTGAGCGGTCTGGACGGTCAGCGCGTGGCCATGGTGAACGCGGTCGTCGAGCGCCGCGGCGGCGTGAGGCTGGCCGACGCCGACGTGTTCGCGGCTTCCGTCGGGGGCGTGCGCATCGCGGAGCCGGCTGCGGACCTGGCGCTCGCGCTGGCCATCGCGTCGGCATCCAAGGACCGCCCGCTGCCCGCCGGGATGGTGGCGCTCGGCGAGGTCGGGCTGTCCGGCGAGATCCGCCGCGTCGGCGGCACGGGCCGCCGGCTCGCCGAAGCGGCGCGCCAGGGGTACCGGACGGCGCTCGTCCCGCCCGACGCCGGGTCCGCTCCGGCGGGCATGCGGCTCATCGAGGTGCCCGACCTCGGTGCCGCCTTCCACCGCCTGTTCTGAGCCCGTAGAGTTTCGTAGCTCACCGCAACCAGAGCCGGACCCGAGGGCATCCCGACCACGACGCCGGCACGTAGACTCAACCGCCGCACCACTCGACCGTCAGGAGCGCTCGTGCCCGCCGCCGTGGACCCCGAGATCGCCCTGCGCGAACTCCTCGGCCGCATCGCCCCCGGCACGGCGCTGCGCGACGGACTGGAGCGCATCCTCGCCGGCCGCACCGGCGCGCTGATCGTGCTCGGCTACGACCGGGTGGTCGAGTCGATCTGCACCGGCGGGTTCGCCCTCGACGTCGCGCTGTCGGCCACCCGGCTGCGCGAACTGGCCAAGATGGACGGCGCGGTGATCGTCTCCTACGACGGCACCCGGATCGTCCGGGCGGGCGTGCACCTGATGCCCGACCCGACCGTTCCCACGGAGGAGTCCGGCACCCGCCACCGCACCGCCGAGCGCGTGGCGATCCAGAGCGGCTTCCCGGTGATCTCGGTCAGCCAGTCGATGCACATCATCAGCGTCTACGTCGCCGGCCGCCGGTACACCCTCGAGCACCCGACCACGATCCTCGCCCGCGCCAACCAGGCCCTCGCCGCCCTGGAGCGGTACAAGCTCCGGCTGGACGAGGTCGCGAGCACGCTGTCGGCTCTGGAGATCGAGGACCTGGTCACCGTCCGCGATGCGATGAGCGTCAGCCAGCGGCTGGAGATGGTGCGCCGGATCGCCGACGAGATCGAAGGCTTCGTCGTCGAGCTCGGTACCGATGGCCGGCTGCTGGCCCTGCAGCTGGACGAGATGCTCGCCGGCGTCGAGGACGACCGCGGCCTGCTGGTACGCGACTACCTGCCCTCCAGCGGGCGGCGCCAGCGGACCATCGACCAGGTCCTCACCGACCTGCGGGCGCTCACCGCGACCGAGCTGCTCGACCTCTCCGCCGTCGCCCGGTGCTACGGCCTGCCGACCTCGCCCGACGCGCTGGACTCCCCCGTCAGTCCGCGCGGCTACCGCCTGCTGGCCCGCGTCCCCCGGCTGCCGGCCGGGATCATCGACCGCCTGGTCGACCACTTCGGCGGGCTCCAGAAGCTGTTGGCCGCCACGATCGAGGACCTGCTGGCCGTCGAGGGCGTCGGCGAGGCCCGCGCCCGCGGCATCCGCGAGGGGCTGTCCCGCCTCGCCGAGACCTCCATCCTCGACCGCTACAGCTGAGCGGGGACCCCGTTCCGCCCGGGCGTCACTGGAGGACGAGCGGGGCGTCGGGAGAGACCTTGGTGTCCAGCCGCGCGCGGACCAGGTAGGAGCCCGGCGCCGGCGTCGTCCGCGGGGTGCTGCACGAGGGCTCGCTGGTGCGGCCACCCCACACCACCGGGACGACCACGCTCTCCCCCGGCGCGAGCGTGCGCTGCTCGTCGCTGCTCTCCGGGAAGCAGTCGTTGCTGCCCCACACCCGCCCGCCGGCGCTGTCGACGAGCACGAGCTCCTGGAGCTCCTTGTCCAGGGCGCGCACGCACGGGACGGCGCCGGTGTTGGTCACCACCAGCTCGAAGGTCGGCTTGCTCCCCACCGCGACGACCCCCGGGGTGCGCACCTCGAGCCCGAGGGCGGCGTCGGCGCAGGGGCCACCCGGCTCGGGGGCGGCCGGTGCCGGCGCGTTCGCGTCACTCCTAGCGGGCGCCGGGCTGGGCTCGTCCGGCGTCCGTACCGCGCCCACCGAGGGAACGATGCGGTCCAGGGCAGGTACCTCGGTGGCCCGGGCACTCTCCGACGCCGCACCCTGCCCTGCGGTCCGGCGGTCGAGCAGCACCAGGGTCAGCCACGTGAGACCGCCCACCAGCGCCACCAGGACCACCAGGACGACCAGTCGGCGCCGCCAGTACACGGCTGCAGGCAGCGGGCCGACCGGGTGCAACACGCCGGGAACGGTAATCGGCGAGCTCCTCGCCGTCCCGCTCGGCGCGCCGCTCCCGCCGAACGGCACACTGGGTGCCCGTGACCTCCCCCACCGCACCAGAGGCGCCCGTCGGAGAGGCCATCGTCGACTGGTACGCCTCAGCGGCCCGAGACCTCCCGTGGCGAGTTCCCGGAGTGGACGCCTGGGCGGTGCTGGTCAGCGAGGTGATGCTCCAGCAGACGCCGGTCGCGCGGGTCGAACCCGTCTGGCGCGAGTGGATGGCCCGCTGGCCGCGGCCCGCCGACCTGGCCGCCGAGCCCGCCGGCGAGGTGATCCGCGCCTGGGGCAAGCTGGGGTACCCCAGGCGGGCGTTGCGGCTGCGCGAGGCCGCCGTCGCCATCACCGAGCGGCACCAGGGCGTCGTACCGGCTGACGTGACAGCCCTGGAGGCGCTCCCGGGCGTCGGCACGTACACCGCCCGCGCGGTCGCCTGCTTCGGCTACGGGCAGCGACAGCCGGTGGTCGACACCAACGTCCGCCGCGTGGTGGCCCGGCTGGTGCACGGACGCGCGGAGGCGGCCACCGCGCGCGCCGCCGACCTCCAGGACATCGCTGCGCTCGCCCCCGAGGACCACGACCGCGCCGTGCGCTTCTCGGTGGCGGTCATGGAGCTCGGGGCGCTGGTGTGCGTCGCGGGAACGCCCCGGTGCGGGGTCTGCCCGGTGCGCGACCGCTGCGCGTGGCGGCTGGCCGGATCTCCTGCGCACGACGGTCCGCCGCGTCGGGTGCAGAAGTTCGCCGGCACCGACCGGCAGGTACGCGGCCGGCTGCTCGACGTCCTGCGCGCCGCGCGCGAGCCGGTGGACGCCGCCGCGCTCGACATCGCGTGGGACGACGCCGTCCAGCGCTCCCGCTGCCTGGACTCGCTGCTGACCGACGGCCTCGTGGAGCAGACCGACGACGGCCTCTTCCGCCTCCCCGCCTGACCCCTGGTGATCAGGTCACCTGATCGTTCTGGGTCCTCCCTCAGCACCGGTCGTGAGGGAGGACCCCTGTTGATCAGGAGACCTGATCAACAGCGGGCCCCGGGAACGGCGACGGGGCCGCCCCCACCTGGCGGTGGGAACGGCCCCGTCGTCTCGTCCTAGCTGCGGATCACTCCGCGGCGGCCTGGCCCTCGTCCTCGCCGCCGGACAGCGCCACCGGCGGGGTGTCGGGCAGGTCGACCGGCTTGGCCTCGCCGCGGAAGGTGAACTTCTGCGCAGCACCCTCGGCGTCGTCGACGTCCACCACGATGATCTGGCCGCTGGCCAGCTCGCCGAAGAGGATCTTCTCCGAGAGGGCGTCCTCGATCTCCCGCTGGATGGTCCGGCGCAGCGGCCGGGCACCCAGGACGGGGTCGAAGCCGCGGGCGGCCAGCAGCTTCTTCGCCGCCGGCGTGACCTCGAGCGCCATGTCCTTGTTCCCGAGCTGGGTCTCGACCCGGGCCAGCATGAGGTCGACGATCCGGATGATCTCGTTCTCGGTCAGCTGGTGGAACACGACGATGTCGTCGATGCGGTTGAGGAACTCCGGGCGGAAGTGCTGCTTCAGCTCCTCGTGGACCTTCAGCTTCATCCGCTCGTAGTTGCTCTGGTCGTCGTTCCCGGCCTGGAAGCCGAGGCCGACGGCCTTCGAGATGTCCCGCGTACCGAGGTTGGTCGTGAGGATCAGGATCGTGTTCTTGAAGTCCACGATCCGGCCCTGACCGTCGGTGAGCCGACCGTCCTCGAGCACCTGCAGCAGCGTGTTGAACACGTCCGCGTGGGCCTTCTCGATCTCGTCGAAGAGGACCACCGAGAACGGCTTGCGCCGCACCTTCTCGGTCAGCTGGCCGCCCTCGTCGTAGCCGACGTAGCCGGGAGGGGCACCGACGAGGCGGGACACGGTGAAGCGGTCGTGGAACTCACCCATGTCGATCTGGATGAGGGCGTCGTCCTCACCGAACAGGAACTGCGCCAGGGCCTTCGCCAGCTCCGTCTTACCGACACCCGAGGGGCCGGCGAAGATGAAGGAACCACCCGGACGGCGCGGGTCCTTGAGGCCCGCACGCGTGCGCCGGATCGCCTGGCTGACGCTCTTGATGGCCTCTTCCTGGCCGATGATCCGCTTGTGGAGCTCGTCCTCCATGCGGAGCAGGCGCGAGGTCTCCTCCTCGGTCAGCTTGAAGACCGGGATGCCCGTCCAGTTGGCGAGGACCTCGGCGATCTGCTCGTCGTCGACCTCGGCGACGACGTCCATGTCGCCGGCCTTCCACTGCTTCTCGCGCTCGGCCTTCTCGCCCAGCAGCTGCTTCTCGGTGTCGCGCAGCGCCGCGGCCTTCTCGAAGTCCTGCGCGTCGATCGCCGACTCCTTCTCGCGGCGGACGCCGGCGATCTTGTCGTCGAACTCGCGCAGGTCCGGCGGCGCGGTCATCCGCTTGATCCGCATCCGGGCGCCGGCCTCGTCGATCAGGTCGATCGCCTTGTCCGGCAGGAAGCGGTCGGAGATGTACCGGTCGGCCAGCGTCGCGGCGGCGACGAGCGCGCCGTCGGTGATGCTGATCCGGTGGTGCGCCTCGTACCGGTCGCGCAGCCCCTTGAGGATCTCGATGGTGTGGGCCAGCGTCGGCTCACCCACCTGGATCGGCTGGAAGCGGCGCTCGAGGGCGGCGTCCTTCTCCAGGTGCTTGCGGTACTCGTCGAGCGTGGTGGCGCCGATGGTCTGCAGCTCACCGCGGGCCAGCATCGGCTTGAGGATGCTGGCGGCGTCGATCGCGCCCTCGGCAGCACCGGCACCGACGAGGGTGTGGATCTCGTCGATGAACAGGATGATGTCGCCGCGGGTGCGGATCTCCTTGAGGACCTTCTTGAGGCGCTCCTCGAAGTCACCGCGGTAGCGGGAACCGGCGACCAGTGCTCCGAGGTCGAGCGTGTAGAGCTGCTTGTCCTTCAGCGTCTCGGGCACCTCGCCCTTGACGATGGCCTGCGCCAGCCCCTCGACGACGGCGGTCTTGCCGACGCCGGGCTCGCCGATGAGGACCGGGTTGTTCTTGGTGCGCCGCGACAGCACCTGCATGACCCGCTCGATCTCCTTGGCCCGCCCGATGACCGGGTCGAGCTTCTGGTCGCGGGCGGCCTGCGTGAGGTTGCGGCCGAACTGGTCGAGCACCAGGGAGGTCGAGGGGGTGCCCTCGGCCGGGCCGCCGGCGGCGGCGGGCTCCTTGCCCTGGTAGCCGCTCAGCAGCTGGATGACCTGCTGGCGGACGCGGTTGAGGTCGGCGCCGAGCTTGACGAGGACCTGGGCGGCGACGCCCTCGCCCTCGCGGATCAGGCCGAGCAGGATGTGCTCGGTGCCGATGTAGTTGTGGCCGAGCTGGAGCGCCTCGCGCAGCGACAGCTCGAGGACCTTCTTCGCCCGCGGGGTGAAGGGGATGTGGCCGGACGGCGCCTGCTGGCCCTGCCCGATGATCTCCTCGACCTGCTGGCGGACGCCCTCGAGCGAGATGCCGAGGGACTCCAGGGCCTTGGCAGCGACGCCCTCACCCTCGTGGATCAAGCCCAGGAGGATGTGCTCGGTGCCGATGTAGTTGTGGTTGAGCATCCGGGCCTCTTCCTGGGCCAGGACGACGACTCGGCGGGCTCGGTCGGTGAACCGTTCGAACATCTGCTGCTTCTCCTCTGACCGGCTGGTCCGGCACTGCCCTCCCCGGAGATGGGGAGGAGCACCCGACGTCCGTCGGCGCGCGGGGGCACCGGTCTTTCCACTGTAGTCGCGGACCACGCCGTCCCGTCGTCACGCGGCGGGCCGGTGGATGGCTGTCCGTTCCAACTCCCGCCCCCGGGGTGGTGTTCCTCCCCCGTTACGCCGAGAGCGGACGACGGCGCGCCGCCCCGGGAACGCCGCGAGCCCGGCTCCCTCTCGGGAACCGGGCTCGGTGAGCTGACGTCAGCGGCCTGCCTGCAGGGGCCCACCGCGAGCATGCGAGCTGTGGGGGGCAGCAGAAGGACCTCGTCCCTCTCAGCCCTCGCAGGCTCGGGCCGCGCCTCCGGACGAGGCCGTCAGTGCGCGGCCTCGTAGGCCTCGACGACGCTGGCCGGGATGCGACCGCGGTCGCTGACGGCGTGGCCGTTCTTGCGGGCCCAGTCGCGGATGGCGCCGGCCTGCTCGCGGTCCATGCGACCGCCGGTGGCGCGGGACCGCCCACCACCGGAGGCACGGGTGCCGCGGCCGACCTTGCGCGCCGCCGAGACGTAGCGGGCGAGAGCGTCACGCATCTCCTTGGCGTTCTTCTCCGCCAGGTCGATCTCGTACGAGGTCCCGTCCAGCGAGAAGCTGACGGTCTCGTCGGCCGGGAGATTCTCGTCGAGGTCGTCGCTCAGGATGACCTGGACCTTGCGTGCCATTCGTTCCTCGCTTTTCACAACGGCTCGGAGCCGATCGGTATTCACACCCGGCGGGTGCGATTCGATTAAAGCACGAGTGCATGCAATTACCGCGATTGCGGTGCAGGAACTCTGCCCTTTTGTGGTGACGCGAAGAGGAACGGATCAGGAACTAATAGGTCTCACCAGCGGGAACAGGATCGTCTCGCGGATCCCGAGCCCGGTCAGGGTCATCATCAGGCGGTCCATGCCCATGCCGACGCCGCCGGTCGGTGGCATCCCGTACTCCAGCGCCTCGAGGAAGTCCTCGTCGAGCGCCATGGCCTCCGGGTCACCGGCAGCCGCGAGCAGCGCCTGCTGGGTGAACCGCTCCCGCTGCACGACCGGGTCGACGAGCTCGGAGTAGCCCGTGCCGCGCTCGATGCCGCCGATGTAGAGGTCCCACTTCTCCGCCACGCCGGGCTCCGAGCGGTGCGCCCGCGTGAGCGGCGAGGTGTCGACCGGGTAGTCCATGACGAACGTGGGCTCCTGCAGCGAGGGCTGCACCAGCGCCTCGAAGATCTCCTCGACCAGCTTGCCGTGGATCCAGGCCGGGTCGACGCCGACCTCGTGCTGCTCGGCCAGTGCCCGCAGGTGCTCGATCGGCGTCTGCGGCGTCACCGTCTCCCCGACCGCCTCGCTCACCAGGTCGAACAGCTTCACCTGGCGCCATTCCCCGGAAAGGTCCACCTCGGTGCCGTCGTGGTGGCGCGCGACGTGGTCGCCGAACAGCGCGGCACAGCTCTCCTGCACCAGTTCCCGCGTGATGGTCGCGACGTCCTGGTAATCGGCGTAGGCGGCGTAGAACTCCAGCATCGCGAACTCCGGGGAGTGCGAGCTGTCGGCGCCTTCGTTGCGGAAGTTGCGGTTGATCTCGAACACCCGGTCCAGGCCGCCGACGATGCAGCGCTTGAGGAAGAGCTCGGGCGCGATGCGCAGGTAGAGATCGAGGTCGAACGCATTCATGTGCGTGCGGAAGGGCCGGGCCGCCGCGCCGCCGTGCACGGTCTGCAGCATCGGCGTCTCGACCTCGATGAAGTCCCGCCGTCCCAGTCCCGCCCGCAGCGTGGACATGACCGTGGCGCGCTGGCGGACCGTCCGCCGGGCCTCGTCGCGGACGATGAGGTCCACGTAGCGGCGGCGGACCCGCAGCTCCTCGCTCATGGGCTTGTGCGCCACCGGCAGCGGGCGCAACGACTTGGCGGTCAGCTGCCAGGAGTCGGCGAACACCGACAGCTCACCGCGCCGCGACGTCCCGACCTCGCCCTCGACGAACACGTGGTCGCCGAGGTCGACGTCGGCCTTCCACGCCGCCAGCGCGTCCTCGCCGACGCGGTCGCGGGAGAGCATGACCTGCAGCTCGGCGTCGCCCTCGCGCAGCGTCGCGAAGGCCAGCTTGCCGGTGTTCCGGGAGAAGATGACGCGCCCGGTCACGCCGACCCGCTCGCCGGTCATGGTGTCCGGCTCGAGGTCGGGGTGCGCCGTCCGGACGTCGGTGAGCGACGTCGTCCGCGGCACCGAGACCGGGTAGGGATCGGTACCCGACTCGCGCAGCCGGTCGAGCTTGGCGCGACGGACCCGCATCTGCTCGGGCAGCTCCTCGCCGCCGTTGTCGTCGCTGCCGGGGCCGTTCGGTCCTTCGCTCACGGGAGGAAAGCGTACGGGCGGCTCACCGGGAGGCTTGCGCCTGATGCCGCTGGAAGGCCAGCCGGAGGCCGTGGACGGTCAGGTCGGGCTCCCGGGGGCCGATCGAGGCGCAGCTGTCGGCCACCACCGGGGCGAGACCTCCGGTGGCCACGACGACCGGGGTGGAACCGAACTGGGCGACCAGCTCGGCGGAGATGCGGGTGACCAGCCCGTCGACCAGCCCGGCGAACCCGAGGACGAGCCCCGACTGCAGCGCGGCCACCGTGTTCTTGCCGATGGCCTGCGGAGGGCAGGTCAGCTCCACCGAGCGGAGCTGCGCGGCGCGGCTGGCCAGGGCGTCGAGGCTGACCTCCAGGCCCGGCGCGAGCGCGCCCCCGAGGAACTGCCCGCCCGGGCCGACGGCGTCGACGTTCGTGGAGGTGCCGAAGTCGACGACGACCACCGGTCGCGCCCGGCCGTCGTCGTCCCGGCCGAACAGCTCGTGCGCCGCCAGCGCGGTCACGACGCGGTCGGCGCCCACCTCGCGGGGGTTGTCGACGTGCAGCGGGACGCCGGTGCGCACGCCCGGACCGATGAGGGTGACGGGGACGTCGAGGGAGTCCAGCAGCTGGCGCAGCGACGGCAGCAGCGCGGGCACGGTGGAGCAGGCCGCGACCCCGGTGACCTCGGTGTCGCGTAGCAGACCGCGCCACACCATGCGCAGCTCGTCGGCGGTGGCCCGCGGGGCGGTGGTGACCCGCCAGGAGCCGACCCGGCGCTCGCCGTCGAAGGTGGCGAGGACGGTCTGGCTGTTGCCGACGTCGACCGTCAGCAGCGTCACCGGACGGGCACGCCGAGGTCGCTGCGCCGCTGGTCGGTCGCGCCGGGGACGGGGGCCGACGGGTCCCCGCCCAGCTCGACCACGCGGTTGTCGGCGTCGACGTGCACGACCCGCGGGATGTAGCTCTTGGCCTCGGTCTCGTCCATCAGGCCGTAGCTGATGAGGATCACCATGTCACCGGGGTGCACCAGGTGCGCGGCGGCACCGTTGATGCCGATGACGCCGCTGCCCCGCTCGCCGGGGATCACGTAGGTCTCCAGCCGTGCCCCGTTGGTGATGTCGACGATCGCGACCTGCTCGCCGGGGATGAGGTCGGCGGCGTCGAGGAGGTCCTCGTCGACGGTCACCGAGCCCACGTAGTGCAGGTCGGCCTGGGTGACGGTCGCCCGGTGGATCTTGGACTTGAGCATGGTGCGCATCATCGGGGCTCTCCCAGGGTCACTGCGGTGTTGTCGAGGAGTCGGGTGCTGCCGGCGCGGACGGCGACCAGCAGCCGGGCGGGGCCCGTGGCGGGCACCGGGCCCAGGTCCACGTCGGTGAGTTCCAGGTAGTCCGGGACCAGCGACGGCTGCGCGGCGAGCACGGCCCGTGCCGCGGCGAGCACCGCGTCGGGACCCTCCGGCCCGCAGGCGGCGCCCGCCCGGAGCGCGGCGGACACCGCGGCGGCCGCGGCACGCTGCTCGGGCGCGAGGTACCGGTTGCGGCTGGACAGCGCCATCCCGTCGTCCTCGCGCACGGTCGGGATGCCGACGACCTCCACGCCCAGTGCCAGCTCGCGCGCCATGGCGCGGACGAGGGTCAGCTGCTGGTAGTCCTTCTCGCCGAAGAAGGCGAGGTCGGGCCGCACCAGGCCGAACAGCTTGGCGACGACGGTGAGCACGCCGGCGAAGTGGCCCGGCCGGATCGCGCCCTCGAGCACCGCACCCAGGGGGCCGGGCTCGACCGTGACGCCCAGGGCGCCGGAGGGGTAGACCTCCTCGACCGACGGGTGGAAGACGACGTCGGCGCCCTCCTCGGCCAGCGCGAGCAGGTCGGCGTCCCAGGTGCGGGGGTAGCGGTCGAAGTCCTCGCCGGGACCGAACTGGGTGGGGTTCACGAACACCGAGACGACGACGCTGCCGGCGCGCTCGCGGGCGGCGCGGACCAGCGTCCGGTGCCCCTCGTGCAGCGCCCCCATCGTGGGCACCAGCGCGACCGGCCCCGGCAGCTGGTCGACGAGGCGGCGCAGCTCCGCGACCGACTCCGCGACGGCGGGCGAGCCGGTCATCGCGCGGCCTCCTCGGCGGTCCCGCTGAGCAGGTCGAGCAGCGGGGCCCCCTCGTGCCGCTTGAGCCGTCCGGCGGCCAGCGCCCGCTCCGTGGTGCGCCGCGCCATCGCGACGTACGCGGCGACGGCGTCGGGCGCCCGCTCGGCCAGCGTCTCCAGGTGGCGGCCCACGGTTCCGACGTCGCCCCGGCTGACCGGGCCGGTGAGGCCGCGGTCGCCCCGGCGCAGCCCGTTGTCCAGGGCGGCGGTGAGCAGGGGGGCAAGCACCCGTGCGGGATCGGTGACGCCCGCGGTGCGCAGCAGGTCGGCGGCCTCGGCCACCAGCGTCACCAGGTGGTTCGCGCCGGTGACCAGGGCCGCGTGGTAGAGCCCGCGGTCGGCCTCGGCCACGAAGAACGGCTCCCCGCCCATCTCCAGGACGAGGGTCTCGGCGACCGGCCGGTGCTCGGGCCGGCTGGTGACGCCGAAGGGGGTGCCCTCGAGCCGGTCGGCGTCCTCGGGGGCGCCGGAGAAGGTCATGGCCGGGTGCAGCGCGAGGGCCAGGACCCCGGTCTCGGTGGCGGGCGCGAGCACGGCCAGACCGTGCGCGCCGGAGGTGTGGAAGGCGAGCTGGCCCGGACGCCAGGCGCCGGTCTCGGCCAGGCCCGCGACCAGGCCGGGGAGCGTGTCGTCGGGGACGGCGAGGACGACCAGGTCGGACGCGGCGACGACCTCGTCGGCGGGCACGAGCGGAACCCCGGGCAGGAGCCGGGCGGCACGCTCGGCGGAGGCGGCGGAGAGACCGGATGTGGCGACGACGTCGTGGCCGGCGGCGGCGAGAGCGGCACCGAGGACGGCGCCGACGCGGCCGGCGCCGATGACGCCCACGCGGAGTCGCGCGGGCGCGTCGGAGGCCGGGGTCAGCCCGGCGGCGCGTGTCCTGCGGGAAGCAGGCATCGGTGCACCTCTCGTTCCAGTCCCGTGCGGGTACCGGACGTCGGTCGCGGCCGGTGGCCGCGAGGTGGTCGTGCGGGTCGAGCTCTCGGACGGCGCCCGCTGCAACCGGATGTGTCACGCGGGCGACATGCCGATGGCGAGTGTGTGACCCCGCCGGCCGCCCCGCAACGGCACCGCCCTGTGTGCTAGCTCACCCGGGTCGCCTCCCCCGCGCTGAGCCGCGCCGGGCAGCCGCCCTACCGTGACCCCCGGCACACCGATGGAGGAGGCAGCGTGCGCACGTTCGAGGGACGTACCGCCCTGGTCACCGGCGGCAGCCGGGGCATCGGGCTCGGTATCGCGAAGAGCCTGGTCGACCGCGGGGCACGGGTCGTGCTCACCGCCCGCAAGCCCGAGGCGCTCGCCGAGGCGGTGGAGTCGCTGGGCGGGGCCGAGGTCGCCGTCGCCGTCCCGGGGAACGCCGGGGACCCGGCGCACCGGGCCGAGGCCGTGCGCACGTGCGTCGACACCTTCGGCAGCCTCGACGTGCTGGTCGGCAACGTGGGCATCAACCCGGCGTACGGGCCGCTCATGGATCTCGATGCCGACGCCTTCCGCAAGATCCTGGACACCAACGTGGTCTCCGCGCTCGGCCTGGTGCAGGAGGCGTGGCGGGCGTGGATGGCCGAGCACGGCGGTTCGGTGCTGTTCGTCGCCTCGGTCGCCGGGCTGCGCTCCTCCCAGGAGATCGGCGCCTACGGCGTGAGCAAGGCGGCGCTGATCAACCTCACCACGCAGCTGGCCGTGGAGCTGGCCCCGACGGTCCGCGTCAACGCGGTCGCGCCGGCCGTGGTGAAGACCCGCTTCGCCGGCGCGCTGTTCGAGGGCCGCGAGGCCGAGGTGGCGAAGGCCTACCCGATGGCCCGGCTGGGGACCCCGGAGGACATCGGCGAGGCCGCGGCCTACCTGCTCGGCGACGGCGCGGGCTGGGTGACCGGGCAGACCCTGGTGATCGACGGCGGTGGTCTCTCCCGCGGACCGCGCTAGTCGCGGCCCAGGACCCGGGCGAGGACGTCGTCGGACTCGCCGTCCTCGCGGTAGCGCCGGCGACGCCGTCCGCCCGACGGCGGTGCGGCGGCGTTCTCGGCCAGGATCCGCGCCAGGCTCTCGGAGGTGTCCGGCGCGGCCGGCGGCGACCAGGACGGCGCAGCCGCGGGCCGCTCGGTGGTGGGCGCGTACTCCGGGGCCGGCGACCACGCGGGCGGCTCGTCCGTGCGGCGGCGGCGCGGGGCCTCAGCGGCCGGGGGGTCGGGCGGGAGGTAGGCGGGCGGCTGGACCGGAGCGGGCGGCATCGCCGAGGACGGGGTCACGATCGGCGACATGACCGTCGGTGGCGCCACCGACGGCGACATGGCGGGCCGCGGCTCGTCGGTCCAGCGCGGCGCGGGACCGGAGCCCAGGAAGGGGTCGGACTCGTGCGCGGCGGCCCGGTCGTGCCGGTCGAAGGCGGGCGGCGCGACGGCGGGGCGGGCCGGCTCGGCGGGGGCGGAGTACCGCACCTCGGAGAGATAGCTCGGCAGCGGCTCGTACGCCGGGGCCGGCGTGGGCTGCCACGGCGGCGTCACGGCGGGGAACGACGTCGTGGGCGGCGCCGGAGGGGCCGGCGGCGGGGCCGCGGCCGCCCAGGAGGGAGTGCTCCGGACCTGGTCGAACTGCTGCGTCCGGGCCGGTTCGTCCAACCGCACGGCGGGCCACCCGCCGGTCAGCTCGCGCGGCGGGGTGTCGTCGCTCCACTCGCCCGCTCCGTCGAGCGTGCGCGCGGGTCCGTCGATCCGCGGCGCCTCCCCCGGCAGCCGGCTGGCCTGGGTGCGCATCACGATGCGCTCGACCAGCATCTCGCTGGACAGCTGCTCGGCGAGCTCCGCGCGCAGCCGGCCCATGTCGTCCCGGAGGGCGCCGATCTGGCCGAGTTCGCCGCGCAGCGAGGTGAGCGCCGCGACGTCGTCCCGGAGCGCGGCGACCCGGGCGACCTCCTCGCGCAGGCCGGACAGCGCGGCGATGTCGCCGCGGAGGGCCGAGACGCGGGCCACCTCGTCGCGCAGCCCCGAGAGCGAGGCGATCTCGTGGCGGAGCGCGTCGAGCTCGTCGCGCATCGAGTCCTCGGCCTCGCGGCGGAGCTCGTGCTCCAGCTCCAGCTCGTACTCCCGCCGGGCGGCGACCTCCCGCTCCAGCTCCAGCTCGTAGGCGCGCCGGAGGTCCGCCTCGCGTGCCGCGGCCCGCACGCGGTCGGTGCCGCGGCGTCCGGCGGTGACCGTCGCGAGGACGAACGCCCAGGCCACGGCCACGACGGCGACCCGCAGCAGCTGCGGGTTGTCGGTCACGAACACCATCAGGGTGGCGACGCCGGCGAGCGCGAACCCCCCGGCCTGCACGAGGGTGCGGCGGTCGGGGAGGGCAGGGCCACGGGCGACGTCGTCGTCCTCGCGGCGGGGCATGGGTCCAGCGTAGCGACGAGCGACGTTCACGGGCAGCATCCGGGCCCGTGCCCTCCGTGGCGACCCGGGCGGGGACCGGTGCTCGGTGCGAGAGTGCCCGCGTGAGCCTCTCCCTGCTGGACTGGCGACGACGCGTCGCCGCGCTGCACGCCGCCGTCCGCGCGTCCGCCGATCCCGAGCGGGGCTGGCGGCTGTGGCGCGAGGGCCGCGACGAGCTGTTCGCCGGTCATCCCCAGTCGCCGCTCGACGAGGCGGCGCGCGCCGGCTTCACCGGACTTCCCGTCGCGCCCTACGACCCGTCGCTCCGCTTCGAGACGGCGGTGGAGCCGGCGGACCCGCTCAGGCTCGAGGTACCCACGGCAGGCGACGGTGTCGTCCCGCTGGAGCGGATCGGGGTCGTGGCGCTGCCCGGCGTGGGACGGCTGGACGTGTGGTGGGTCGCGCTCTACGGCGGCGGGATCTTCCTGCCGCTGCGCGACGGCACCGCCGGGAGCACTACGTACGGCGGCGGCCGCTACCTGCTCGACACCGTGAAGGGCGCCGACCTGGGCGGGGAAGGCGACCGGCTGGTGGTCGACCTCAACTTCGCCTACCACCCGTCGTGCACCTACGACCCGCGCTGGTCCTGCCCGCTCGCTCCCGAGGGCAACCGCGTGAGGGTGCCGGTCGCCGCCGGGGAGCAGCTGCCCCCCGGCGGCTGGTACTGACGATCAGGAGACCTGATCGTTCCGGGTCCTACCTCAGCACCGGTGGTGAGCCAGGACCCGGAACGGTGAGGGGGGACGTCGTCAGCCGTTGGCGAGGGCGCCGTCGGAGCTGAACACCAGTCCGATGGAGACCTCACCCTTCTGCAGGGCCGCCTTGGTCAGCGGGCCGCCGGCGTCCAGCTCGCGGAAGCTGTCGAACGTCAGGTCGTAGGTCTTCTCCAGGCCGGGCTGGCAGAACGGCCTGGTCGGGCACTCCGTGGGCCCACCGAGCACCAGGGAGCCGTCGCCGCAGGCGTCGGCCAGCTCGGACAGCGTGCTCACGCCCAGCTCGTCGGCCAGCTCCTTGGTGACGGCGAACGCGTTCTGGTCGGCCGCCTCCGACGGAGCCCCCACCACCAGGCCGTTCTGCTGGGCCAGGCCCTGGAGCGCCGAGAGGGTCTTCTGCACGTCACCGCTGGCGACCTGGCGGTTCTCGTCGCCGTCCAGGAACTCGGTGAGCGTGGAGAGGTACTCCGGGAACGCCTGGATCTCACCGCTCTTCAGCGCGTCGAGGTACAGGTCGCGGCTACCGGCGTCCCGGACCGAGGCGTCGAAGCCGGCCGAGCGGAGGACGTCGGCGTAGATCGTGGCCAGGATCGTGGACTCGGAGAAGTTGGCCGCGCCGACGACGACCGGGCCGCTGCCCTTCTGCAGCCCCTCGGTGACGCCGTTCTCCTCGACCCAGGCGGCCGCGACGTCCTCGGCGCTCTTCCGCTGCACGTCCACCGCGGCGTTCATCTCGACCAGCTCGTCGGTGGTCAGCGCCTTCGACACCGCGTCCAGCGCGGGGATCACGGCCGGCTGCGACTGCGCCAGCTGGGCGTTGACCGCAGGGACGATGTTGTCGGCGTTCTGCAGCTCCTGGTCGTCCTCCAGGACGACCAGCTGGTCGCCGGCGACCGGGGCGCACGCGTCCCCGGATGCCTGGGTGCCGTCGCCTCCCCCACCGGTACCGGAGGAACCCGACTCCCCGCACGCCGCGGTGAGGGCCGCGGCGAGGGCGAGCGGGAGGACGTAACGGATGCGCGCGCGCATGGATCCCGCCTTCTGTGTCCCGTGGCCCCGGGTTGGACCACGCGTGTCTGGCGGGAGGAACTCCCGCACGGCTATGCAACTAGGCATTCGTCGCGAGGACAACAGCTGGATGCACGCCTAGAGCGGAACGCCGGCCGCCGTCGGCTCCGGCACCGCCGACGGCGGCCGATTCCGCGCGACGAGGGCGGGCAGCCGGCGCGGGCCGGGGGTGACGAGCCAGGAGAGGACGACGAGCAGCAGCTCGGTGAGCAGGGCGAGGCCCGCGACGAGGATCGCGCCGGCCACCACCAGCCCGTAGTTCTGCTGCCCGAACCCGAGGTTCACGATCCGGCCCAGGCCGCCGCCTCCCACGAGCGCCGCCAACCCCGCCGTGGCCACGACCTGGACGGCCGCGGTGCGGATGCCGGTCATGACCAGCGGCATCGCCAGGGGCAGCTCGGCCCGCAGCACCACCTGCCGCCGGCCCATCCCCATGGCCCGCGCCGCCTCGCGCACGTCCGGATCGACTCCTCGCATGCCCACGAAGGTGTTGGTGAGCACCGGCGGGATCGCGAACACGGCGAGCGCGATCGTGGTGGCCCGGTTGCCGAAGCCGATCGGACTGACCGCGAAGAGGGTCAGCAGCGCCAGCGTGGGCACCGCGCGGCTCACGTTGGAGAGCACGACCACGGGCCCCGCGCCCCGGCCCGTCGTCCCCAGCAGCACGCCGACGGGCACCGCGAGCACCACCGCGGCGAGCACCGCCACGGCGGAGATGCCCAGGTGCTCCCCGAGCAGGTCCAGGATGCCGTCCCGGCGGGTCCAGTTGAACGGGTCGTTGAGGTAGATGAGGGCGTCGGAGAAGCCGTTCACGCCGCACCCACCCGCCGCCAGGGGGTCAGCAACCGTTCGATCCCGGCCAGGAGCACGTCGGCGGCGAGGGCCAGGAGCACGCAGCCCACCGTGCCGGTGACGATCTCGGCACGGTAGAAGTTCGCGTTGAAGCCGCCCACGATCAGCTGGCCGAGCCCTCCGTGACCGACGAGGACGCCGACGGTGGTGAGCGCGACGGTGGAGACCGTGGCGATGCGCAGCCCGGCCATGAACGTCGGCAGGGCGAGTGGCAGGTCCACGCGGACGAGCAGCTGCAGCGGGCCGTACCCCATGCCCCGGGCGGCCTCGCGGACGTCGGCCGGCACCGCCTGCAGCCCGGCCAGGAAGTTCCGCACCAGGATGACCAGCGAGTACAGGACCAGGCCCACGAGGACCGTGGTGGAGGTCAGGCCGGTCACCGGGAACAGGAACGCGAACATCGCCAACGACGGGATCGCGTAGACGAACGTCGAGAGCCCCAGCACCGTGCCGGACAGCCACCGGCTGCGACGGGCGACCAGCGCCAGGGGCAGGGCGATGACCGCCCCCAGCAGCACCGCGGCGATCGTGAGGCGCACGTGCTCGCCCAGATGCCCCAAGATGGTGTCCCAGTTCTCCGTCACGTACGACGGGTCGAACCACGGGTTCGGCGCCGCATCGACCGCCAGCACCGCACCACCGTCCGCGTTCAGCACCGAGCGCGCTCCAGGGAGGCCACGTCGTGGACGCTACTGCCGAGCCCACCGCCCTCGCAGCCCCCACGGGCGCGGAGGAGATCCGGCTGGAGGGTGTGAGCAAGGTCTACCCGGACGGGACCGTCGGCGTCGCCGAGCTGGACCTGACCTTCGCCGCCGGAGAGCTCAGCGTCCTGGTGGGACCGTCGGGCTGCGGCAAGACCACCACCATGAAGATGGTCAACCGGCTGGTGGAGCCCTCGACGGGACGGATCCTCCTCGGCGGGGAGGACGTCACCCGCGTCGACGCCGACGGGCTGCGCCGCCGCATCGGCTACGTGATCCAGAACGTCGGCCTGTTCCCGCACCAGACGGTGCGGGTCAACGTCGGCACGGTGCCCCGCCTCCTCGGCTGGGACCGCACACGGATCCGCGCGCGGGTCGACGAGCTCTTGGAGCTGGTGGGGCTGGACCCGGCCGTGCACGGCGACCGGTACCCCGCCCAGCTCTCCGGGGGTCAGCGCCAGCGCGCCGGG
Source organism: Blastococcus sp. TF02-8 (assembly GCF_003319175.1). Lineage (GTDB taxonomy): Bacteria > Actinomycetota > Actinomycetes > Mycobacteriales > Geodermatophilaceae > Blastococcus. The sequence continues at coordinate 68,971 of NZ_QOHK01000004.1, forward strand.
GTGGCGCGGGCGCTGGCCGCCGACCCGCCGGTGCTGCTGATGGACGAGCCCTTCTCGGCCGTCGACCCGGTCGTCCGTGAGCGGCTGCAGTCGGAGTTCCTGCGGCTGCAGGCCACGGTGCGCAAGACCATCGTCTTCGTCACCCACGACATCGAGGAGGCGGTGCGGATCGGGGACCGCATCGCGGTGATGAGCAGCGGCGGTCACGTGGAGCAGTACGCGACACCGGCGGAGCTGCTGGGGCGGCCGGCGAACGAGTTCGTGGCCGACTTCGTCGGTGCCGACCGGGGGCTCAAGCGGCTCGCGGTCACCGGCATCACGCCGGAGGACCTCGAGCACCCTCCGGTCGTGCAGGTGGACGACGGCCTCGGCGACGCGCGGGCCGTCCTCACCCGGGCCCGCGCCCGGTGGGCCGTCGTCCTGGACGAGAACCGGACGCTGCACGGCTGGCTGTCCATCGACCGCGCGAGCGGCACCGGCAGGGTGCGCGACGTCTGCCGGCGGATGGAGGCGTGGGTGCCCGTCGGGGCATCGCTGAAGGCGGCGTTCGCCCAGATGCTCCAGCTCGAGGCCGGCTGGGTCGCCGTCCTGGACGGGGACCGCTTCCTCGGCGTGCTCACGCCGGAGTCGCTGCACGCGGCCCTCCGTCGCTCGGTGGAGGGTGCGGTACCGGAGACCGCGGGGGCCACCCGGTCCTAGGAGCGGTCCTCCAGCAGGGGGCCGGCCACCCGGTACCGGGCACACACGAAGGCGCCGTTCGCCGCCGTTCCCGCGAGCTCCAGGTCCAGTCGCCGGGGCAGCAGCGGCCGGCCCGCGCCCAGGGTCACCGGCGCGATCGAGACCACGACCTCGTCGAGCAGCCCGGCCTCCGCGAACTGCCCGGCCAGGTCGCCCCCACCGACCACCCAGAGCGCCTTCCCGCCCGCCGCGGCCGTCATCGCCTCGAACACCGGGCGGACGTCACCCGAGGCGAACCGGATGTCCGCGCCGTGGACGGCGGGCAGTGACCGGCGGGTCATCACCCACGACGGCACGGCGTACGGCCAGGCCTCGACGGTCCCGTGCAGGTGGCCGGTGACCCACTCGTAGGTCGTCGACCCCATCACCGTGGCACCGACGCCGGCGAGGAACGTGTCGAAGTCGAAGGACCCGGAGTCACCGCCCTTCTGGCGCAGCAGCCAGTCCAGGGAGTCGTCGGGGTCGGCGATGAAGCCGTCCAGCGTGGTCGCTGTGCAGTAGGTCAGCATGGTGTTCCTCCCGGTGGGACGACGGATCTGCGGAGCCATTCGATGGGATCGCCGGTGTCGACCTCCTGGCCCGCCGCCCGCAGCAGGTGCCGCACCAGCTGACGGCGGTGCGCGGAGAAGGTCAGCACGTGCGCGACGACGCTGCTGAGGACGAAGCTCTCCGGCGGCTCGCAGAGGGCGTCGACCAGCCGGTCGTCCCAGCCGCCACGCCGGTCGACGTCCCGGACCACCGCCAGCCAGCGCGGGGCGGCGGCGTCGTGCCGCTCCAGCAGCCGGACCGGATCGGGGTCGGCGTCGCGGGCCGGGGTGTCGCGGCCCTCGATCGAGGCGAGCCAGACCTCCACCGAGAAGACCAGGTGCTCCAGCACCGCCTGGACCGACTCCTCGAGGCCGTCCCACGGCAGCACCACGAGGCCGGGCAGCCGCACGGCCCGGAACTCCTCGGCGGTCAGTCCCTTCGCCTGCTCGATCAGCAGGCGGACGTCGTCGATGTCGTGCGCGACCAGCTGCTCGGTCAGCGGGTTCATGACCTGCTCCGTGCTGTGCACCCACAGCGAGGTGGGCGGGTGGAAGTGGATGCCGTTGGGCGCCGGCAGCCAGTGGCCGGCGGCGGGATCGACCGCGCTCGGGGCGCGGCCGTAGGCGCGGGTGAAGGCACGGCTGAAGCCCTCGACCGACTCGTAGCCCGCCGCCCAGGCGACCTCGGTGACGGCGGCACCCTGCCCCAGCTGCCAGGCGGCGCGCTCGAGCATCACCCGCCGGCGCATGGTGACCGGGGCCTCGCCGGCGTTCCTGCTCAGCACCCGGCTGAAGTGGAACGGTGAGACGTAGGCGTCGCCGGCCATGTCCGCGAGGGTGCGGTTGTCCTCGTCGAGCACCGCGTCCAGCAGCTCGCGCAGGCGGTCCCGTCCCGTCATGCAGGCAGTCTCGCGCGCCACGACCGTGCGGCACCCGACCGTTCTTGCTCAGCTCAGCGGGACGGTTCCTGACCGGAGGACGGCGGCACCCGGCAGGCGGCCTCCAGCCACAGCGCGGCAGCGACCAGCGCCGCGGAGCAGACCAGACCGAGGCCCGCGGTGACCGTGTCGTTCCCCGCCGCCGTCAGCCGCCCGACCGCCGGTGCCACGTGCAGCAGGACGCCGCCCCACAGGCCCGCGACGACCGCTCCCGCGTAGGCACTGGCCTGGGCCAGGACCGCCAGCCGCGCCACCAGCATCGGCTCCACCGGGCGGACCGTCGCCGCGCTGGCGTCCGCGACCGCCGGGCCACGACCGGCGCGGGCCTCCCGCTCCGCCTCCAGACGGGACCGCAGCGTGCGGGCGCCCAGCGCCTCGGCGAGCGCCAGGACGGCGAGCGGGAGCGGCAGCCACCAGCGCAGCTCCGGCAGCAGGCCGTACGAGGTGCGCACGAGCAGCCAGCCCGCCACGGCGAGGCCGGCGGCGAGGGCGAGCAGGTCGCGACGGCGGACGGGGCTCACGGCCGGCTCAGTGGAGGTGGTCCCAGCGCACGACGGCGGCCACCTCGGCCGGGTCGAGCGCGGCGATCAGCTCCGAGACCCGGCCGTGCCCGGGCAGGACGGCGGTGGGCTCGACGACGTCCCACGGGACGAGCACGAAGGCGCGCTCGTGCGCCCGCGGGTGCGGCAGCGTCAGCTGCGGGTCGGCGGAGAGCACCGGCTGCCCGTCGTCGTCGGTGACGGTCACGACGTCCACGTCCAGCGTGCGCGCCCCCCACCGCACCTCGCGGGTCCGGCCGGCCGCCTGCTCCAGCTCGCCGGCCCGGGCCAGCCACCCCCGGGCGTCGCGGTCGCCGCGCACGACCGCGATCGCGTTCAGGTACGGCGGCTGCTCGACCGGCCCCCACGGCGGCGTCTCGTACAGCGTCGACCGCGCGACCAGCACCCCCTCGTCCTTGAGCGCGGTGAGCGCGGACCGCAGCGCGGCGGCGCGGTCACCGAGGTTGGCGCCCAGCGAGAGAACGGCTCTCGTCATCGGCGCTGCCGCCGGATGCTCACGGTGACGTCGTCGAAGGGGACGCCGAGCTCGGCCTCGGGCTTGTGCACGGTGATCTCCACGGCGTCGACCAGCTCGTTCGCCAGGCACACGTCGGCCAGCTGCTGGGCGAGGGTCTCCAGCAGGTTCACCGGGTCGCCGGTCAGGACGCGGTGCAACTGCTGCGCCAGATCGGCGTAGTTCACCGTCCGGTCGAGGTCGTCGCCCGCGGCGGCCGCCGATGTGTCCAGCTCCAGGACGGCGTCGACCCGGAACATCTGCCCGCGTTCGCGCTCGAAGTCGTAGACGCCGTGGTGGGCGTGCGCGCGGATGCCACGGACGGCGATCCGGTCGGGGGTTCCGGGCGCGGACCACTCACCCACGGCTTGCTCCTCTCGCCGCGCGCACCGCGGCCACCGTGCGGACGGCGTCGACCGAGGCTGCGGCGTCGTGCACCCGCACGCCCCAGGCGCCGGCCTCGGCGGCCAGCACCGTCGTGGCCAGCGTGGCGGCGTCGCGCTGCTCGGCCGGCCGGGGCTCGTCGTCCGGGCCGGCGAGCAGCCGGCCCAGGAAGGTCTTCCGCGAGGCGCCCACGAGGACCGGCAGTCCCAGCGCGATCAACCGGTCGAGGCCGGCCAGGAGCGCCCAGTTGTGCTCGGCGCGCTTGGCGAACCCGAGCCCGGGGTCGAGCACCAGCTGCTCGGGCCGCACGCCGGCGGCGACGACGTCCTCGACGCGGGCCATCAGCTCGGCGCAGACCTCGGTGACGACGTCGCCGTAGCGGGCCGCCGCGTACATCTCCCGGCTGTGCCCGCGCCAGTGCATCAGCACCCACGGCACGCCGGTCCCGGCGACGAGGTCGGCCATGTTCTCGTCGGCCAGACCACCGCTGACGTCGTTGACGAGCACCGCGCCCGCGGCCAGCGCCGCCTCCGCCACCTCGGCGCGGGTGGTGTCGACGCTGGTGCGCACCCCGGCGGCTGCCAGTCGCCGGATCACCGGGACGACCCGGCGGCACTCCTCCTGGGCGTCGACCCGGTCGGCGCCGGGGCGGGTGGACTCGCCGCCGACGTCGACGTAGTCCGCGCCTGCGGCGTGCATCGCCAGCCCGTGCGCGACGGCGACCTCGGGGTCGGCGAAGCAGCCGCCGTCGGAGAACGAGTCGGGGGTGACGTTCAGGACGCCCATGACCACGCACCGGTCGGGGCGCGGCACGGTGATCACCTGCCCAGCACCAGGCTCATGGCCTCGCTGCGGGTCGCCGCGTTGTCCCGGAAGATCCCCCGGACCGCCGAGGTGACGGTGGAGGAACCGGGCTTGCGGATGCCCCGCATGGCCATGCACAGGTGCTCGGCCTGGATGACCACGAGCACGCCCCGCGGCTTCAGGGCGTCGTTGAGGGCGTCGGCGATCTGCCGCGTCATCCGTTCCTGGACCTGGGGACGGCGGGCGTACACCTCGACCAGCCGGGCCAGCTTGGACAGGCCCGTCACCCGCCCGTCGTGACCCGGGATGTAGGCCACGTGGGCCACACCGTGGAACGGCACCAGGTGGTGCTCGCAGGTCGAGTACATCGGGATGTCCTTGACCAGCACGAGCTCGTCGTGGTCCTCGTCGAACGTCGTCGCGAGGATCTCGTACGGGTCCTGCCAGAGCCCGGCGAAGGTCTCCGCGTAGGCACGGGCCACCCGCGCCGGGGTGTCGCGCAGCCCGGCGCGGTCGGGGTCCTCCCCCACCGCGATGAGCAGCTCGCGGACCGCCGCGGCGGCCCGCTCGTGGTCGACGCCAGGGGCCGGCGTCAGCAGCACGTCCTCCGGCTCGGCCGGGATCTCGCTCATCGCTGGGCGGGGGCCCCGACGTCGCCGACGGGGGTCGTGTCCTGCGGTGCGCTCCCGTTCTGCGCGGCCCGCTCGGACGGGGTGAGCACCGGCGGCTGGTCCGACGGCGTGCGCTTGCCGAAACCGTTGTACGGGGCGAGCGAGGGACGCTTGACGACCGGCGCGCAGATGCGGGCCATGTCGTCCTTGGAAAGCGTCTCCTTCTCGATCAGCTCCAGCACCAGCTGGTCGAGGACCTCCCGGTACTCCACCAGGATCTCCCACGCCTCGTCGTGCGCGGCCTCGATCAGCGCCCGGATCTCGGCGTCGATGTCGGCGGCGACCGCCTCGGAGTAGTCCGGACGGCTGCCCATGTCCCGGCCGAGGAACGGCTCGGAGTCGCTGCTGCCGTACTTGACCGCCCCCAGCTTGGCGCTCATGCCGTACTGGGTGACCATCGCGCGGGCCATCCCGGTGGCCTTCTCGATGTCGTTGCCCGCGCCCGTCGTGGGCTCGTGGAAGACGAGCTCCTCGGCCGCCCGGCCGCCCAGGGCGTAGGCCAGGGTGTCGATCATCTCCGAGCGGGTCTGCGTGTACTTGTCCTCGGTCGGCAGCACGAGCGTGTGCCCGAGCGAACGGCCACGCGGCAGGATCGTCACCTTGTGCACCGGGTCCAGGTTGGGCAGTGCGTGCGCCACCAGGGCGTGGCCGCCCTCGTGGTAGGCGGTGACCTTCTTCTCCTTCTCGCTCATCGCCCGCGTCTTGCGCTCGGGGCCGGCGATGACGCGGTCGATCGCCTCCTCGAGCGTGGCGTCGGTGATGAGCGAGCCGTTGGCGCGCGCGGTCAGCAGCGCGGCCTCGTTGAGGACGTTGGCCAGGTCGGCACCGGTGAAGCCGGGGGTGCGGCGGGCGACGGTCTCGATGTCGACGTCCGGCGCGAGCGGCTTGCCCTTCGCGTGCACCGACAGGATCGCCTTGCGGCCCTCCAGGTCGGGGCGGTCGACGGCGATCTGCCGGTCGAACCGGCCGGGGCGCAGCAGGGCCGGGTCGAGGATGTCGGGCCGGTTGGTGGCCGCGATGAGGATGACCCCGCCCTTGACGTCGAAGCCGTCCATCTCGACCAGCATCTGGTTGAGGGTCTGCTCGCGCTCGTCGTGCCCGCCGCCCATGCCGGCGCCGCGGTGCCGTCCGACGGCGTCGATCTCGTCGACGAAGATGATCGCCGGGGCGTTGGCCTTGGCCTGCTCGAACAGGTCACGGACGCGGCTGGCGCCGACGCCGACGAACATCTCGACGAAGTCCGAGCCGGAGATGGAGAAGAACGGCACGCCGGCCTCGCCGGCGACGGCGCGGGCCAGCAGCGTCTTGCCGGTCCCGGGCGGGCCGAACAGCAGCACGCCCTTGGGGATCTTCGCGCCGACGGCCTGGAACTTCACCGGGTTCTGCAGGAAGTCCTTGATCTCGTGCAGTTCCTCGACGGCCTCGTCGGCGCCGGCGACGTCGGCGAACGTCGTCTTTGGGGTGTCCTTGGTGACCTGCTTGGCCTTGGACTTGCCGAACTGCATGACCCCGCGGCCGCCACCCTGCATGGAGTTGAACAGCCAGAAGAGCAGGAGCAGCAGGATCAGGAAGGGCAGGAAGCTCACCAGGAGGCTGACCAGCAGGTTGTCCTGGGTGACGTTGGTGTCGAACCCGTCGGCGACGTCGGAGTCGCCCTTGCGGAGCAGGTCGACGATCTGCTCCTCGATGGCCGCCGGGTAGGAGGCCGTGACCTGGTCGCTGCCCTGGACCTCCTTCTTGAGGTCGAGGTCGAGCGTCTGCTCCTTGGTGTTCAGGGTGGCGGACTCGACGTTGCCGCGCTCGATCTGCTCGAGGGCCGTGGAGGTCGAGATCTCCTTGTAGCCACCCTGGTTGCCGATGACGGAGGAGACCGTCAGGGCCAGGAGGATGACCAGGACGATCCAGAACCAGACGGAGCGGAAGATCTTCTTACGTTCCATACACCGATGCCGGGAGCCGGCGTACCGGCCTGCCCGTCGACCCTCCTGATCGTCCCCAGGACGCCGCCGGCGGCCCGGGTGGGGACCCCGGCGCTCGGAGCAGCGTCGTCACGATCGACGGTACACCGGGGACCCTGGGGATCCCCTGCCCGCGAGCTGGGAGGCGTCCTGCATCCCTCGGGCGGAGGACACCCCGCGCCTCAGCTGGAGTACACCTCGGGCTTGAGCGTCCCGATGTAGGGGAGGTCCCGGTACCGCTCGGCGTAGTCCAGGCCGTACCCGACGACGAACTCGTTCGGGATGTCGAAGCCCACGTACTTGACCGGCACCTCGACCTTGATCGCGTCGGGCTTGCGCAGCAGGGCGCAGACCTCGAGGGACTCGGGTGCGCGGCCGCCGAGGTTCTTCAGCAGCCAGGACAGCGTCAGGCCGGAGTCGATGATGTCCTCGAGCACCAGCACGTGCTTGCCGGTGATGTCGCGGTCGAGGTCCTTGAGGATCCGGACGACGCCGGAGGAGCTGGTCGAGGAGCCGTAGGACGAGACGGCCATGAACTCCATCTGCGTCGGCAGCTGCAGTGCGCGGGCGAAGTCGCTCATGAACAGCACGGCGCCCTTGAGCACGCCGACGAGCAGGACCTCCTTGCCCGCGTAGTCGGCGGCGATCCGGGCCGCGAGCTCGGCGATCTTGGCCTGGATCTGCTCCTCGCTGAGGAGCACGTGGTCGATGTCCGGGCCGTAGCCGTGGTCGGGACCGAGGGCCCCGGGGGTGCTGGCGGGCTCCGTCGTCACGGAAGGGGCTCCTCGAGGGGTGCGGGTCCGGGATCCGCGCGCCGGACCTCCGGCGGCAGGACCACCAGACTGCCAGACGCCCGGACGACGCCTGCGCCACCGGGTAGGTCGACCCGGCCCTGCCCGCGCCATCGTGTGACGAGCGCCTCGACGGCGCGCAGGTGCACTGCCTGCAGGTCGGGGATCCCGGCAGCGAGCAACCACCCCCGGAGCACCCGACGTCGGACCGCTGCGGGCAACGGCTCGAGCGGGCGGGCGGGCAGGCTGCCGTCCCCGACCTCGCCGGCGAGCCTGGCGAGCTCCGCGGCGGCGATCCCGTCGAGGGCGTCGAGGTCCTCCCGCACCAGCGCCGCGGTCCGCGCGAGAGCCGGTGCGACGCCGCCGCCCAGCACCTCCTCCAGCAGCGGCAGGGCCTCGGTGCGCAGGCGGACCCGCGTGTAGGCGGGATCGACGTTCCACGGGTCGTCCCACACCGGGAGCCCCTGGTCGGCGCAGGCCTCCCGTGTCGTGGCCCGCCGGACGCCGAGCAGCGGGCGCCAGAACGGTGGCCGGTCCTCGACCATGCCGGCCACCGAGCGCGGGCCCGAGCCCCGGCCCAGGCCGAGCAGCACCGTCTCGGCCTGGTCGTCGAGGGTGTGGCCGAGCGCGATGCGGGCGTCGTGCTCGACGGCCGCGGACGCGAGCGCGGCGTACCGGGCCTCACGGGCGGCACCCTCCGGACCTCCCGCTTCCGTCACCTGCACCGGCAGGACGAGGACGGGGTCCAGGCCGAGCCGGGCCAGCAGCTCCGCGGTCTCGCGCGCCCGCTGGGCCGATCCCGGCTGGAGGCCGTGGTCGACCGTCACGCCGCCGACCCGCACGCCGGCGTCCCGGGCCTCGAAGGCGAGCGCGGCGGCCAGCGCCACCGAGTCCGCTCCCCCGCTGCAGGCGGCCAGCACGGGGTGCGGCGAGCGGCGCAGACCGCCGCGGACGGCGTGCCGCAGGACGGCGACGGCGCGAGGCGGCCCGCTCACCCGGCGGTCAGGCGAGGACGGCGGGGCGGCCGAGCACCCGCTCGACCCACCGCTCCGGCGCCGTGAGCTCCTCGATGCGCGGCAGGTTCTGCGGACCTTCCCAGACCCGGTTGAACCCCTCCATGCCGACCAGGTCGACGACGCCGCCCACGAAGACCCGCCCCTCGGCGTACTGCTTCATCTTCTGCTCGAGGCCGAGGAGCCGGCGCAGCACCCGGTCCAGCGGGCCGGCGCCCTTGCGGCGCTGGGCGAACCGCTTGCGCAGCGTGCGCACCGACGGCACGACCTCGGGGCCCACGCCGTCCATCACGTACTCGGCGTGACCCTCGACCAGGCTCATCACGGCGGTCACCCGGTCGAGCACCGCGCGCTGCCGCGGGTCCCGGACCAGCGCCATGAGCCCCTCGGACTCGCCCGACTGCCCGCCGCGGACCGCGTCGACGACCCCGCGCAGCAGGTCCTGCAGCCGTTCCCGCAACGCCTCGGGCGCGAGATCGGTGGCGGCGACGAACTCCGCGATCTGCTCCTCCAGGTAGCCGTGCAGCCAGGGGACGGCGGTGAACTGCAACTGGTGGGTGACCTCGTGCAGGCAGACCCACAGCCGGAAGTCCGACGGGTCGACGCCGAGCTTGCGCTCGGTGGCCACGATGTTCGGCGCGACGAGGAGCAGCCGGCCCCCGGTGCCGAAGATCTCGTACTGGCCGAGCACGCGGCTGGAGAGGAAGGCGAGCAGCCCGCCCGCCTGCAGCCCGGTGGCGCGGGAGCCGATGGCGGTGGCGAGGACGCCGGGCCGGCTGTCCTGCTGCTCGGCCAGCTTCTCGACCAGCGGGTCCAGCAGGGCCGCCATGCCCCGGGCGTTCGCGTCGGCCCACGCGGGCCGGTCGACGACGGCGACCTCGGGCACCGGGCCGCCGGGTGCCGGGCTCAGGCCGGTCAGCGCCTCCACGTGGGCGACCGCGGTGGCCGCGGCCTCGTGCAGCTCGCGGACCACGGCGGCGGCGTCCTCCCGCGTGGTGGACGGCCCCGGGCTGACCAGCCGGCGGGCGGTGCGTCCGGCCAGGGCCCAGTCGACCATCGAGGAGGCGCTGCTCATCGCTTCACCGTACGTGGTGACGGACCGGGACGGCCGCCCTTCAGGGACCCGGCCGAGCCGGCGAGGAGAACGGGGTCCTTTGACCTGCTAGCAGCCGCAGGCGGCCAGCTCGGAGGCGAAGTCGTCCAGGACGCCCTCGGCCGCCGCCTCGCTGCCGGTGCTCTTGTCGGCCACCACGGCGAAGGCCAGCAACCGTCCGTCGGCGGTCACCACCGTGCCGGCGAGGGCGTGCACGCCCAGCAGGGTGCCGGTCTTGGCCCGCACGGTGCCCGGCGCGGTGGCCGGGTCGGCGTCGCCGCGATCGGCGAGGGTGCCGTCGTACCCCGCGACGGGCAGCCCGGAGAGCAGCGACGACGCCTCGCCCAGGCTGCCGTCCGCCGCCCCGGTGACGACGTCGGCCAGCACGTCGGCGGTGACGACGTCCTCCCGGGACAGGCCGCTGCCGTCGGCGAGCGTCACGCCGGAGACGTCCAGGCCCGCCTCCTTCAGTGCGGCGACCACCGCCTTGCCGGCGCCCTCGAAGGTCGCGGGCTGCTTGCGGGCGATCGCGACCTGCCGGGCCAGGGCCTCGGCGAGCATGTTGTCGGACATGGACAGCGCCTGCTCCACCAGGCGGGCGACCGGCGCCGACTGCACGGTGCCGAGCGTCTTCGCGCCCGCGGGGGCCTGCCCGAGGACGACGGTCGCGTTCGGGGCGCCGAGTGCGTCGGCCAGCGCGGCACCGGCGTCCAGCCCGGGCTGACCGCTGCGTGCCGTGGAGCCGGGGCTGACCCGGGCGCCGTCCACGGCGGTGGCCGTGACCGGGGCGGCGTAGCTGGAGGGGGCGTCCGCCGGTCCCCAGCCGCTCGCGGTCAGGGGCCCGGTGTAGAGGGAGCTGTCGACGACGACGCGGGTGACCGCGGTGCCGGCGGGCAGCGCGCCCACGACCTGGGTGGCGAGGTCCGCGACCGTGGGCGCTCCGGGGTAGGTGCGCGAGGGCGTGGTGCGGGAGAGCGTGACGTCACCACCGCCGACCAGCACGACCTCACCGGGGGTCGCGCCGCTGACGACCGTCGTCGCGAACGTGTCGGACGGGTCGAGCGTGGTGAGCGCCGCGACCGCGGTGAGCAGCTTCGCCGTGGACGCCGGGGTCACCGGGGCGTCGGGCTGCTGCTGGAAGAGCACGTCGCCGGTGGCCACGTCGACGACCTGCGCGCTGGCGCCGCTGCCGAGCGCGGAGCCGGTGACCAGCGGCGTCAGGCGGGAGCGGAGGACGTCGGCCTCCGGGGTGGGCGCATCGCTCGCCAGACCGGCGAGCACCGGCTTCACGGGACCGAGCTCGGGCAGCTTCGCGTCGGGGACGGGCGCGGCCTCCGTGCCGGGGGCGTCGTCGCCGCCCATCGAGACGCCCAGTCCGATGCCGCCGCCGACGAGCAGCAGGACGAGCGCGACGACGGCGATCGTCATGCGCCGACGGAACCGCCCGTAGTTCGCGGTGATGACCGTCGATCCACCCGACGTCATGCTCTCAACCCCCCAGAGGGGGGCCTCTGCCGACCGGATCGGCCCCCGTGGGCCACACTACGTTCGTGCAGTTCGACGTGACGGTAGAAATCCCGAAGGGCCAGCGGAACAAGTACGAGCTGGACCATGAGACCGGACGCATCCGCTTGGACCGGATGCTGTTCACCTCCACCCGCTATCCGGCGGACTACGGCTACATCGAGAACACCCTGGGGCAGGACGGCGACCCGCTCGACGCCCTGGTGATCCTCGAGGAGCCCACGTTCCCGGGATGCCTGGTGACCTGCCGGGCCATCGGCATGTTCCGCATGACCGACGAGGCCGGCGGGGACGACAAGGTCCTCTGCGTCCCGGCGACGGACCCGCGGGTGGCCCACCTCAAGGAGATCGACGACGTGTCGGAGTTCGACCGTCTCGAGATCCAGCACTTCTTCGAGACCTACAAGGACCTCGAGCCGGGCAAGTCGGTCGAGGGTGCCGAGTGGGTCGGCCGCGCGGAGGCCGAGGCCGAGATCGAGGCCTCCATCCAGCGGGCGAAGGACAACTCCACGCACCACTGATCGACACCCGGTCCTCCGGGCCGGGCGCCGACCGCACCGACGGCGGCACGTCTCGACGACGTGCCGCCGTCAGCCGTTCCCAGGGGAGGGCTGCTCGCGGCCCGATGGCGCCCGCGTGCGCACGAGCGCGGCCTCCCGGGAACGACAGCGGGCCCGTCCTGGTGGACGGGCCCGGCGTGTGGAGAGCCGCCTGTCGGAATCGAACCGACGACCTTCTCATTACGAGTGAGATGCTCTACCGACTGAGCTAAGGCGGCGAACTGCCCGCACAGCCTACGACACCGGGTCGCGGGGCTCGCGCAGGGGCAGGCGGTGTCAGGACGGCAGGCGGAGCGCCACGGTGAGCGCCTCCAGCGCCACCTGCGGCTTCACGTTCTGCTCCAGCGCGCGACGGCAGTCCAGGATCGCGTCGATCCGGCGCAGCGCCCCCTCGGCGCCGACGCGCCGGGCCAGCTCCTCGGCGTCGGACCGCCGGTCGGGATGGTTCAGCTGCGGCGCCGCGGCACCGGTCGCGTGCAGCACCAGGGCGTCCCGGTAGAGCCCGGCCAGGTCGACCAGCGCCCGGTCCAGGCTGTCGCGGCCGATGCGGGTGGCCCGCGACTTCTGCCGCTTCTCCAGCTCCTTGAGCTGGCCGGCCCCGCCGCGCGACGCGGCCACACCGGGCCCGCGCGCGCCGACGCCGAGGCTGTTCTTCAACGCCTCGGTCTCTGCGCTGTCCAGAGCCTCGGTGGCGGCGTCGGTCTCCTCCTGCGCGGCACCGACCAGGTCGTCGGCGGCGTCGAGGCAGGCGGCCAGCGAGACCAGCCGCAGCGGCACGTCCAGGACCGCCTTGCGGGCCATGCGGGCGTCCTCGTCGCGGGCGAGCCGGCGGGCCCGGCCCACGTGCCCGCCGGAGGCCGCGGCCGACCAGGCGGCCAGCGCCGGGTCCACGCCGTCACGGCGGACGAGCACCTCGGCGATGTCGTCGACCCGTGGCGTGCGCAGGCCCACGACCCGGCACCGGGAGCGGATGGTGACCGGGACGTCGTCGGGATGCAGGCTCGGGGCGCAGAGCAGGAACACCGTGCGCGGCGGCGGCTCCTCGATCATCTTGAGGACGGCGTTGGAGGCCGACTCGGTCATCCGGTCGGCGTCCTCGACGAGCACGACCTGCCAGCGCCCACCGGAGGGCGCGCGTCCCGCGACCCGGATCAGGCCCCGCGCCTCCGCGGCGCCGATCGAGAGGCCGTCGGGGACGATGACGTGCACGTCGGCGTGCGTGCCGGCCAGCACGGTGCGGCACTCGTGGCAGGTGCCGTCACCGCCGTCCGGGCACTGCAGCGCGGCGGCGAAGGCGCGGGCGGCCACGGAGCGGCCGGAACCGGGCGGGCCGGTGAAGAGCCAGGAGTGGGTCATGGCCGCGGGGTCGGCCACGGCGGCGCGCAGCTCCTCGACGACCGCCGGCTGGCCGATCACCTGCGCCCACACGCCCTCGGCGGGCGCCGTCACCGCCGACGTCACGGGTGCAGCTGCGGGGTCGTGCCGGTCTGCGCGTGCGGGTGGTGCGTGGCCGTGGCCAGCTCCTGCTCGCGCCGTCGCGGGGACGCCGGAGCGCCGGCCGGCACCGGGAGCGTCTGCAGGGGCAGCCCGGACAGGAGGTCGGCCACCCGCACCCGGATCTCCGCCGCGATCTCGTCAGGGCTGCGGCGCGCGTCGATCACCAGGTAGCGGTCCGGCGCTGCCTCGGCCAGGGTCCGGAAGGTCTGCCGCACCCGCTGGTGGAAGTCGAGGGACTCGGACTCCAGCCGGTCCGCCGCCGCCCGGCCGCGGGCCCGGGCCAGGCCCACCTCGGGCGGCAGGTCGAGCAGGATCGTCAGGTCGGGCTGCAGACCCTGGGTCGCCCACCGGGAGAGCATCCGGACGTCGTCGAGCGGGATGGTCCGCCCCGCCCCCTGGTAGGCCAGCGAGCTGTCCACGAACCGGTCGGTGATGACGACCTCGCCGGCGTCGAGCGCGGGGCGGAGCACCTCGTGCACGTGCTGGGCCCGGTCGGCGGCGTACAGCATCGCCTCCGCCCGCGGGGCGATGCTGGTCTGCGCCTTGTCCAGGACGACCGACCGGATGACGGCGCCCGGCGCGGTGGCTCCCGGCTCGAAGGTCTTGCGGGCCACCAGTCCCTCGTCGGTGAGCCACTCCTGCAGCCGGCGCACCTGGGTGGACTTCCCGGCACCCTCCCCGCCCTCGAACGCGATCAGCACCCCGCCGCCGGCCAGCCGCCGACGGGCGGTGGTGTCGCGGCGCAGCGCGGTGACGACGTCGGCGATCAGCGGGACCGGCCGGCCGTCGTCCATCTGCCGGTAGGCGAGCACCCCGACGCCGAGCGCGAGCAGTCCTGCGCCGAAGAGCATCAGGCGCTCGCCGGTGACGGTGAAGGCCACCTCGCCCAGGTGGATCGTGTGCCGCCGCAGCAGGCCGACCCCGAAGGGCACGACGGCCAGCGAGACGATCAGCGCGGCCCTGACCAGCGACTGGACGAGGGCGAACGTCCGGCCGCGGATCGCGTCGTCGATCTCGGTGCCGAGCAGGGTGAAGCCGGCGAGGTAGGCGATGCCGGCGAAGAAGCCCATGGCGACGACGAGCAGCAGCGCCAGCCACAGCGTGAACGTCCAGGCCAGCAGCAGCAACGCCCCGCCGGCACCGACGATGGCCACGCCGAAGAGCCGTTCGCGGGAGAGGTCGCGAGCCACGCTCGGGCCGAGGGCGATGCCGATGCCCAGGCCGATGAAGACGGCGCCGAACAGCAGGCCGTACGCCGCCGCGCCGCCGCCGACCGACCTGGCGAATGCCTGCGCCGTGGCGATCACCACGCCGGCGGCGACGAACGCGCCGGTGATGCCGACGACCAGCCCGCGCACCAGCGGGGTGTGCCCGGCGAAGGAGAAACCGCTGGTCAGGGACTTGAGGAAGCTCTCCTGGCCGGCCACGGCCCCGGCGGCGCGGCGGCCGCTGATCGAGGGCAGGTTCCAGATGACGACGGCAGCGACCAGGAAGGTCAGCGCGTTCACGTAGAGCGCCAGGTCCTCCTGGCCCACGTTCGGGAGCACCTCCCCGCTGCGGCCACCGACGGTGTTCAGCACCGCGAAGACGATGGCGGCGAGCACCGGGGTGAACCCGTACGTGGTGACCAGGGACAGCTGGTTGGCCGGCTCCATCTGGTCCTTGCGCAGCATGTTCGGGACCGCGGCGTCCTTCGCCGGGATCCAGAACAGGCTGATCGCCTCGATGAGGAACTGGGCGACGAACAGCCAGACGAGATCGCCGACGATCGGGATCGAGGCGAACAGGCCGAACCGGAGGACGTCAGAGACGACCATCGTCTTGCGCCGGTCGAACCGGTCCGCGAAGGCCCCGGCCAGCGGGCCCAGCACGATGGCCGGGAGCAGCCGGAACGCGAGCACGCCGCCGAGGGCGAAGTTGGCCGCGTAGCCGTCGACCAGCGTCGTCGCGGTCGCGGTGATGGCGAGCAGGCCGAGCCAGTCGCCGAAGCTCGACAGGGCCATCGACATCCAGAGCTTGCGGAAGTCGCGGACGCGCAGCACGGCGCGGATCTTGGCCACGAGCCCGACCGCACCGGCGCCGTCGGGGTGCTCGGCGGAATCCTCGGTCAGCTCGCCCAGCGGCGCGGCGGCATCCGGCGGGACCGGCGTCCCGGCCGGCGGCAGCCCGTCACCCGCTGCGGGCCCGGCCACGGGGGCACCACCCTCGGACCCCTCGTTCGGGGGCACCGGTGGCGTCGGGTCGGCCGGAATCGCGAGCTCCTCGGGTCGATGGTCACCGGGACGGAGCAGGCCCCGGCGGGGCAACGGTACCGGGCGGTCGTGACGATTCAGGGCGTTCGTCGCCCGCGAGGGGCAAACGGTCACCCATGGGTCACCCTCCGCCTAGCGTTGGTGACGTGACGCCGACGAGCGATGCCTGGCAGCCCGGCAACTACCTGCGGTTCGCCGGGGAGCGGGCCCGACCGTTCGTCGAGCTGATGGCCCGGGTCGACGCCGAGGCGCCGCGCACCGTGGTCGATCTCGGGTGCGGCGAGGGATCGCTGACGGCGTCCCTGGCCGCGCGCTGGCCGGAGGCACGCGTCACCGGGATCGACTCCTCCCCCGAGATGCTGGCCGCCGCGTCGACCGTCCCCGGCGTCCGCTTCGAGCTGGGCGACGTCGCCCGGTGGATGCCCGACGAGCCGGTCGACGTCGTCGTGAGCAACGCCGTCCTGCACTGGGTGCCCGGGCACGCGGAGCTCATGGCGCGCTGGGCCGGGGCGTTGCCGCCCGGCGGGTGGCTCGCCGTCCAGGTGCCGGGCAACTTCCGCGCGCCCACGCATGCGCTGCTCGCCGCGCTGTGCCGCTCCCCCGAGTGGGCCGATCGGCTGGCCGAGGTCGCGCCGGCCCCGGACACCGTCCTCGAGCCGACCGGGTACGCGGAGGTGCTCGCCGGCGCGGGGCTCGTGCCCGACGTCTGGGAGACGACCTACCTGCACGTGCTCACCGGCGAGGACCCGGTGCTCGCCTGGGTCCGCTCGACCGTGCTGCGCCCGGTCCTGGCCCGACTGGCGGACGAGGACGCCGCGCGGTTCACCTCCCGGTACGCAGCCGTGCTGCGGGAGGCCTATCCGCCGCGGCCCGACGGGACGACGCTGCTGCCCTTCCGGCGGGTCTTCGCCGTCGGCGCCCGCCCGGCCTGACGCGGGATCCCGGTCAGCGAGGGGTGAGCCGGTAGGCGTGGGTGCGGTAGGGCAGCTCGAGCTCCTGCCGCCCGCGGGTGTCGGGGTGCTCGGCGAGCAGCTGCCGGATCCCGCCCAGGAACTCCGCGCGGCGGGCGTCGTCCATGAGCGCCACGTAGCTGCGGGTGGCGATGCCGCCGACGACCTCCTCGGGGGCCGCGCGCTGGACGATGCCGGACTCCTGGAGCCGCACCTCGGCGCGGAGTTCCGTGGCGAGACGGTCCACGACCCCCTGGTCGGCCTCGTGCCCGCGGGCCTCGTCGTCGAGGAGCTCCTCGAGGGCGGCGAGCCACGGCACTCGGTCGTCCCGGGTGTTCCAGACCAGACCGACGACCCCGGTGGGCCGCAGCACGCGGCGGAGCTCCCGGGCGGCAGGGACGGGGTCGAACCAGTGGGCGGCCTGGCCGGCCACCACCGCGTCGACCGAGGCGTCCCCGACCGGGAGCGACTCGGCCGTCCCCACCGCCGTCGGGACCGCCGGGAGGCGCGCCTCCAGCTCGGCCAGCATCTCCGGGGAGGGGTCGACCGCCCGCACGCGGTGCCCCTGGTCCAGGACGACCTGGCTGAGCAACCCCGTCCCGGCGCCGACGTCGAGCACGTCGAGGGGGCGGTCCCCGAGCAGGAAGGCCACCGCGTCGGCCGGATAGCCGGGACGCAGCCGCGCGTAGCCGGCGGCGACCGACCCGAACGAGCGCGCGCGAGCCCACATCGCGTCGTCCGGGACGGTCACCGGGTCAGCCGGCCGACACGGGGTCGGCGGCCTTCTTCGCAGTGGTCTTCTTGGCCGCCGTCGTCTTGGCGGTGGTCTTCTTGGCCGCGGTCTTCTTCGCCGTCGTCTTCTTCGCGGCCTTCTTCTTCTTGGCCGGGCCTGCGGCCCGGCGGTCGGCCAGCAGCTCGGCGGCGCGCTCGATGGTGATCGACTCGACGTCGTCGCCCTTGCGCAGGCTGGCGTTGGTCTCGCCGTCGGTCACGTACGGGCCGAACCGGCCCTCGCGCACGGTGACCACGCCCTGGGTGACCGGGTCGGGACCGAGCTCCTTGAGCGGCGCCTTCGCCGCGGCACGGCCGCGCTGCTTGGGCTGGGCGAAGATCGCCAGCGCCTCGTCCAGCGTGGTCGTGAAGAGCTTGTCCTCGCTGTCGAGCGACCGCGAGTCGGTGCCCTTCTTCAGATAGGGCCCGTAGCGGCCGTTCAGCGCCTGGATCTCCTCGCCGTCCGGTGCGGTACCGACGGTCCGGGGCAGGGTCAGCAGCTTGAGCGCGTCCTCGAGGGTGACCGTCTCCGGCGACATCGAGGAGAACAGGCTCGCGGTGCGCGGCGACTCCTTGCTGTCCTCGGGGACGACGGTGGTCACGTACGGGCCGTAACGGCCGGCCTTGACCACGATCGGGTGCCCGGACTCCGGGTCGGTCCCGAGCTCCCGGTCGCCCGAGGGCGCCTCGAGCAGCTCGCGCACCCTCTCGGTGGTCAGCTCGTCGGGCGCGAGGTCCTCGGGGATGCTGACCCGCGCACCCTCCTCGCCGCCGGCCTGCAGGTACGGGCCGTAGCGGCCGACCCGGACCACGACCGGCTTGCCGTCGGGTGAGGTGGCCTGCAGCGGGATCGAGTTGATGCCGCGGGCGTCGATCTCCTCCAGCCGCTGGCCGATGACCTGCTTGAGGCCACCGGACTGCGCGATGGCACCGGCGTGCCGGCCCTCGCCGCCGAAGTAGAACTCGGTCAGCCAGTCGACCCGGCCCAGGGTGCCGCCGGCGATCTCGTCGAGCTCCTCCTCCAGCGAGGCGGTGAAGTCGTAGTCGACGAGCTGCGCGAAGTGCTGCTCCAGCAGGTTGGTGACGGCGAACGCGATGAAGGAGGGCACCAGCGCGTTGCCCTTCTTCCAGACGTACCCGCGGTCCTGGATGGTCTGCATGATCGAGGCGAAGGTCGACGGCCGGCCGATGCCCAGCTCCTCCAGCCGCGCGACCAGGCTCGGCTCGGTGTAGCGCGACGGCGGCTGGGTGGTGTGCCCCTTGGCGTCGAGCGCCTGCGTGTCCAGCTGCTGCCCGCGCTCCAGGCGGGGCAGCCGGCGCTCGGCGTCGTCGCTGCCGTGGTCGTCGTCGCCGTCCTTCTGCGCGCCCTCGTCGCGGGACTCGACGTAGGCGCGGAGGAAGCCGGGGAACGTGATGGTGCGGCCGCTGGCGGTGAACTCCACGGCCTCGTCGGTGCTGCTGCGCCCGGCGAGCCGGACGCTGACCGTCTGGCCCACGGCGTCGGCCATCTGCGAGGCCACCGTGCGCTGCCAGATCAGCTCGTAGAGCCGGAACTCGTCGCGGGCGAGGCCCGAGGCGAGCTGCCCCGGGGTGCGGAAGCTGTCACCGGCGGGACGGATCGCCTCGTGCGCCTCCTGGGCGCCCTTGGCCTTCTTGGCGTAGCGGCGGGCCTCGGCCGGGACGTAGGCGTCGCCGTACAGCTCGCGGGCCTGCTGCCGGGCGGCGTTGATGGCCTCCTGCGACAGGTTCGTCGAGTCTGTACGCATGTAGGTGATGTGGCCGTTCTCGTACAGCCGCTGGGCCACCCGCATGGTCTGCGCCGAGGACCAGCCGAGCTTGCGGCCGGCCTCCATCTGCAGCGTGGAGGTGGTGAAGGGGGCGTACGGACGACGCCGGTAGGGCTTCTCGTCGACCCGGCTGACGGTGACCTGGCGGCCCTCGAGCCGCGCCGCCAGGCCGCGGGCGCCGGCCTCGTCGAGGTGGACGACGTCACCGGTGACGCGACCGGTCGCGGCGTCGAAGTCCTTGCCGGTGGCCACCCGGCTGTCGTCGACGCTGACCAGCTTGGCGCGGACCGTCGTCGGCTCGCCCTCGTCGGCGCCGGCGGCCTTGCCGGGGACGGCGAAGGTGCCCTCCAGCGACCAGTAGTCGGCGGAGTGGAAGTTCATCCGCTCCCGCTCGCGCTCCACGACGATGCGGGTGGCGACGGACTGGACGCGGCCGGCCGAGAGCTTGGGCAGGACCTTCTTCCAGAGGACCGGGCTGACCTCGTAGCCGTAGAGGCGGTCGAGGATGCGGCGGGTCTCCTGGGCGTCGACCAGGTGCGTGTCGAGCTCGCGGGGGTTGGCGACGGCGCGGGCGATCGCCTCGGGGGTGATCTCGTGGAAGACCATCCGGCGCACCGGGACGCGCGGCTTGAGGGTGTCGATGAGGTGCCACGCGATGGCCTCGCCCTCGCGGTCCTCGTCTGTCGCGAGGTAGATCTCGCTGGCGTTCTTGACCAGCTGCTTGAGGCGGGTGACCTGCTGCTTGCGGTCGGGGCTGACCACGTAGAGCGGCTCGAAGGAGTTGTCGACGTCGACCCCGAGGCGCGCCCACGCCGCGCCCTTGTGCTCGGCCGGGACGTCCGCGGCATTGCGGGGGAGGTCGCGGATGTGCCCGACGCTGGCCTCGACGACGTAGCCGCTGCCCAGGTAGCCGGCGATCTTGTTCGCCTTGGTGGGCGACTCGACGATGACCAGCGGCCTGCCGCCGGACGCTGCCGAGCCCCGGCGGGCGGGCGTCGTGGTGGCGCCGTCCGTCGTCGGGTCGGTCTCGGTCTGCGTGGTCTTCGTGGGCACGGGACTCCTGTCGGTGGTGCTGAGATGGTGCGGGCGCGGCGCTCCTGCCCGGGCACGGGAGCCCGGCGCGTCGGCCCCGGGGTCCGGGACCGGTCGGGCGCCACCGCGGAACGCCCCTCGGCGGGCCACGGTAAGCCACCCCTGCACCGGGGCGCCGACCGCGACCCTCCGTGGGCGCGCCGTCACCCCGACCAACGAGGATGCTGCGCCGGTGTTCCCGCAGTCGGTAGTGCACGTCCCGCCAAGGGGTGGGTCGGCATGCACCTCGGGCGCCACCTGGGCGGTTGCCCTTCCACAGTGCCGGCCGCCGTCCACAGCATGCCGGCGGCGGTCCTCCGGACCGCCGTCCGCCGCGAGGATCGCCGCGTGGACCGGTCAGCGAGCGCTGCGTGCCAGGGCACCCTCGTCCGCGGTCGTGTCCCCCACCACGACGGAGCGGCGCTTGGACACCACGACCGCGGCGACGATGACCGCCAGCGCCGCCAGCGCCACGGCGACCCGGACGCCGGTGTTCGCGTCCTCCCCCACCGACAGCCCGACGACCGCCGGCGCGATGAGGAGCGCCACCAGGTTCATCACCTTGATCAGCGGGTTGATCGCCGGGCCGGCGGTGTCCTTGAACGGGTCGCCCACCGTGTCGCCGATGACGGTCGCCGCGTGGGCCTCGCTGCCCTTCCCGCCGTGCTCGCCGTCCTCCACCATCTTCTTGGCGTTGTCCCAGGCGCCGCCGGAGTTGGCCAGGAAGACCGCCATGAGGGTCCCTGCCGCGATCGCGCCCACCAGGTAGGCGGCCAGCGGGCCGATGCCGAGCCCGAAGCCCACGGCCACCGGCGCGAGGACCGCCAGCAGGCCCGGCGTGGCCAGCTCCCGCAGCGAGTCCTTGGTGCAGATGTCCACGACCGCGCCGTAGTCGGGTCGCTCGGCGAAGGTCATGATCCCGGGATGGGTGCGGAACTGCTCCCGCACCTCGAACACGACCCGCCCCGCCGCGCGCGACACCGCGCTGATGGCGAGGCCGGAGAAGAGGAACACCACGGCCGCGCCGAGCACCGCGCCGACGACGTTGTTCGGGTTCACCAGGCTGAACGCGTCGCCCAGCGAGGCGCCCGCCTCGTCGAGGGCGACCCCGACCTGCGCGTTGTAGGAGCCGAAGAGGGCGGTGGCGGCCAGGACGGCGGTCGCGATGGCGATGCCCTTGGTGATCGCCTTGGTGGTGTTGCCGACGGCGTCGAGGTCGGTCAGCACCCGCGCGCCGTCGCCGTCGATGTCGCCGGACATCTCGGCGATCCCCTGCGCGTTGTCGCTGACCGGCCCGAAGGTGTCCATGGAGACGATGACCCCGGCGGTGGTGAGCAGCCCGCAGCCGGCGAGCGCGACGGCGTAGAGGGCCGCTCCGCCACCGATGAGGAAGGCGCCGTAGACCCCGGCCCCGATCAGCGCCGCGGCGTACACCGCCGACTCCAACCCGAGCGAGATGCCGGAGAGGATGACCGTCGCGGGGCCGGTCAGCGAGCTGCGACCCACATCCCGGACGGGCTTGCGGCTGGTCTCGGTGAAGTAGCCGGTGAGCTGCTGGATCGCCGCGGCGAGCACGACGCCGACGAGGACCGCGACGAAGCCGAGCACCTGCGGGCTGACCGGCAGGTCGTCGGTGGCGTCGCCCACGCCCGGCAGCACGGTGAAGGCCGCGGCCGCGACCAGCAGCAGGGAGACGACGGCGGAGACGAAGAACCCACGGTTGATCGGAGCCAGGCCGCTGCCGTCGCCGGCGCCGGGGCGGGTCGCCAGGATCCCGGCCACGGAGGCGATGACGCCGATCGCGGCGACCACCAGCGGGAAGACCATGCCCACCGAGCCGAAGAAGACCTGCCCGAGGATCAGCGCGGCGACCAGGGTGACGGCGTAGGACTCGAAGAGGTCGGCGGCCATCCCGGCGCAGTCCCCGACGTTGTCGCCCACGTTGTCGGCGATGGTCGCGGCGTTGCGGGGGTCGTCCTCCGGGATGCCCGCCTCGACCTTGCCCACGAGGTCCGCCCCGACGTCGGCGGCCTTGGTGAAGATGCCACCGCCGACGCGCATGAACATCGCCAGCAACGCCCCGCCGAAGCCGAAGCCCTCGAGCACGACCGGCGCGGTCTCGTCGAAGAGCAGGAGGGCCAGCGCCGCGCCGAAGAGCCCCAGCCCGACCGTGATCATCCCGCACACCCCGCCCGTGCGGTACGCGATGCGGAAGGCCGGCTGGTAGCCACCGTCGCGGGCCGCGGCGGCCACCCGGACGTTGCCGCGGGTGGCCAGCGTCATCCCGATGAAGCCGACCAGCGCCGAGAAGGTGGCCCCGACGAGGAAGAAGACCGCGCGCCCGACCCGCGTGCCCCACCCGCCGTCGGCCACCGGCAGCACGAGCAGCAGCACGAACACGATGACGGCGAACAGCCCCAGGGTCCGGAACTGCCGTCGCAGATAGGCCGCCGCGCCCTCCTGCACCGCTCGGGCGATGTCCTGCATCTTCTCCGTACCCTGCCCCGCGGCCGTGACGGCCCGGACCAGGTACGCGGCGAAGCCCAGGGCCGCCAGGGAGATGGCGAGGATGACGGCGACCAGCGCCGTCTCCCCGCCGGACAGGGAGCTGTCGGGCATGGGTCCTCCAGGCGTCGGCGGCCGCCCGGGTGGCGCCGTTGCTCCCCGGTACGGCGGAGGTCGGCGTCCCGATGCCGGTCGCTCCCGGCCGCGGGACGGCGCGAAGTGTAAGCCAGATCACACTCTGGGTGGCCGCTTCGCGCGCTCCTTCCCCGACCGGCCACCGGCACCTTGCGCCGGGGTGTGACAGTGGACCCCGTGACCACGCTCCACCCGGTCCGGTCGGCTCCCCCTCCCGGCACGGACGACCGGTCCGAGGGCGGCGCGGTCCCGCCCGGCGGGGAGCTCCTCGAGGCTCTGCTCGCGGGTACGGCGGAGGACGAGCAGCCGGTCACGCACGTGCACCACCTGCCGGTGCGCGAGAGCCGTACCGCCGACTGGCCGGAGTGGGTCGAGCCGGGGCTGCGCGAGCGGCTCGTGGCCCGGGGTGTGCGGGCGCCGTACTCCCACCAGGTCGCCGCCGCGCAGACCGCGCGCGACGGGCGGCACGTCGTCGTGGCCACGGGCACCGCGTCGGGCAAGTCGCTGGCCTACCAGCTCCCGGCGCTCACGAAGCTGGCCGAGGACCCGCGGGCCTGCGTCCTCTACCTGGCGCCGACCAAGGCGCTGGCCCGCGACCAGCTGGCCTCGGTCGCGGAGCTCGCCGACCCTTCGGTGCGGCCCGCGCCCTACGACGGCGACACCCCCGCCGAGGAGCGCGACTGGGTCCGGCGGCACTCGCGCTGGATCGTGACGAACCCCGACATGCTGCACCGCGGGATCCTGCCGGCCCACCAGCGCTGGTCGAGCACGCTGCGCCGGGTGGCCTACGTGGTGATCGACGAGTGCCACGCCTACCGCGGGGTGTTCGGGTCGCACGTGGGCCACGTGCTGCGCCGGCTGCGGCGGATCTGCCGCCGCTACGGCGCCGACCCGGTCTTCGTCCTCGCCTCCGCGACCGTCGCCGATCCCGCTGCGGCCGCCACCCGGCTGGTCGGCGAGGACGTCGTCGCCGTGACCGACGACGGGTCGCCCCGCCCCGGTGCCACCTTCGCGCTCTGGGAGCCGCCGCTGACTGAGCGGACCGGCGAGCACGGGGCGCCGCTGCGCCGGTCGGCCGCCGCCGACGCCGCCGGGCTGCTGGCCGACCTGGTCGAGCGGGGCGCGCGCACCCTGGCCTTCGTGCGCTCCCGCCGCAGCGCGGAGTCGGTGGCCGACCAGGCCCGACGTCTGCTGCAGGACCGGGGGCGGGGCGACCTCGCCCGCCGGGTGGACTCCTACCGCGGCGGCTACCTGCCCGAGGAGCGGCGTGAGCTGGAGCGGGCGCTCTCGACCGGTGACCTGCTCGGCGTGGCCACCACCAACGCCCTGGAGCTCGGCATCGACATCGCCGGCCTGGACGCGGTGGTGCTCGCCGGCTACCCCGGCACGCTGGCCTCGCTGTGGCAGCAGGCCGGTCGCGCGGGGCGGGCGCAGCGGGAGTCGCTGGTGGTGTTCGTGGCCCGTGACGACCCGCTGGACCACTACCTCGCCCACCACCCGCGCGCGGTGTTCGGCCGGCCGATCGAGGCCACCGTCACCGACCCCGCCAACCCCTACGTGCTCGGGCCCCAGCTCTGCTGCGCGGCCTCGGAGCTCCCGCTGCGACCGGAGGACCTGGCCGACTTCGGCGGTGCGGTCGCCGAGGCGCAGATCGAGGAGCTGGTCGAGGCCGGGCAGCTGCGCCGGCGTCCGACCGGCTGGTACTGGACCGGGCGGGGCCGACCCGACGTCGACATCCGGGGCAGCGGCGACGAGCCGGTCGCGATCATCGAGGCCGACACCGGACGGCTGCTCGGCACTGTCGACGGCGGGGCGGCGCACGCCACGGTGCACGACGGCGCCCTCTACGTGCACCGCGGCGAGACGTTCGTCGTCGACGAGTTCGACGTCGAGGACGCGTGCGCGGTGGTGCACCCGGAGAGCCCGGACTGGACGACGGTCGCCCGTGACGTGACCGACCTGTCGATCGTCTCGATCGAGCAGACCAGGCCTCTGGGCGCGGTCACCGCCCACACCGGCGTGGTCGACGTGACCAACCAGGTGGTGGCCTACCAGCGGCGACGGCTCGGCACCGGCGAGGTGCTGGCCGAGTTCCCGCTGGACCTGCCCGCCCGCCAGCTGCGCACCAAGGCGGTCTGGCTGACGCTGGACCACCGCGCGGTGGAGCGGGCCGACGTCGACGACGCCGCGCTGCCGGGCTCGCTGCACGCCGCCGAGCACGCGGCGATCGGCATCCTGCCGCTGCTGGCCACCTGCGACCGCTGGGACCTCGGCGGGCTCTCGACCGCGCTGCACCCCGACACCGGGACGGCGGCGATCTTCGTCTACGACGGCCACCCCGGCGGCGCGGGCTTCTCCGAGCGCGGGTATGCCGCTCTCCGCCGATGGCTGCAGGCGACCCGGGCGACCGTGGCCAGCTGCGAGTGCGAGAGCGGCTGCCCCTCCTGCGTGCAGTCGCCCAAGTGCGGCAACGGCAACGACCCGCTGGACAAGGCGGGTGCGGTCCGGGTGCTGGACGCCGTCCTCGACGAGCTGGCCGCCGCCGAGGCGAGCACCCGGAACGTGGTCGCTGACGTCGAGCCGGCCGAGCAGCCCGCAACGAGCGCGGACCACCCGACCGCCGACGAGGACGAGGACGAGCTCGTCTTCTGACGGTCACGGGGGCACGGGGCCGGCGCGGGCACGGGCGACGGCGGAGTGGGTCCCGAGCCGCCCGAGGGAGAGGGCGACCTGGACCTGCACGGCGACGACCGACCCCGGCTCGACGTGGCAGGCCGACAGGTGCCCACCGTTGGCTTCGGCGACCTCGCCCGCCCGCGCGCACGGGTCCGGATCCCCCGTGACGGCTGCGCTCGCGGCGGCGAGCGCGGCCAGGTCGGCGGCCGAACCGGCGCGGTGGCGGGTCGCCATCCCGAGACCGACCACCACCGCCGCGGCAGCGACGAGGACCAGCACCGCTGACAGGGCCAGCACCCACACGGTGGCCGAACCCCGCTCGTCCCTCACCCGGACGGCCCTCCCGGCTCCTGCCCGGCGACGGCACGAGCGGACACGGTCACCCGCCAGGGCAGCGGACCCAGGGGCGCGATCTCCGCCGAGACGGTCACGAGCACCTCGTCGCCGGTGGTGGCGACCTCCGTGCGAACCCCGGGCGGTCCGGCTCGGCCCGCCCACGCGGTGACCGCGGCGGGTTCCTCGCCGCGGGCAGCCGCCCGCGCAGCCTCCCGCGCGGCGTCCACGCAGCGGAGCTGGGCGCCGACGACCGTGATCGCGGCGACGGCCCCGGCGAGCACCAGCAGCAGCACGGGAAGGACGACCGCGGTCTCCGCGGTGACCATCCCCGCCTGCCCGCGCAGCCCCGGCCGACGCACGCTCCGGACAGGGCGCACGCTCAGGACAGGGTGGCGAGGGCGCGGTCGACCAGCTCGGTGAGGCCGCTGACGATCGAGTCGCCGGACACCACGCGGTAGAGGACGGCCGCGAAGGCGCAGGCGGCGACCGTGCCGACGGCGTACTCGGCGGTGCTCATGCCCGCCTCCCCGGCCACCGCGCGCAACCGGGCCCAGCGCCCGGGGAGAGACGGCTCGGAAGCCGGCTGCGTGGTGGCCGGCTGCGTGGTGGCCGGCTGCGTGGTGGCCGGCTGCGTGGTGGCCGGCTGCGTGGTGGCCGGCTGCGTGGTGGCCGGCTGCGTGGTGGCCGGCTCGGGAATGACCGTGGTGGGCATGGCGTCCTCCTGCATCGAGGCCCCGACGGGGCGGTGCACTCCAGCGTCGAGCCGGCGGCGACCGGTTCCCAGGACGCAGCGGGATCTGTGGAGGACCCCGGCGGCTGTGGACGGCTCAGCCGAAGACGTCGCCGGCGATCCCGAGCACGAGCGGAATCACGCCCAGGCAGACGAAGGCCGGCAGGAAGCACAGCCCGAGCGGCGCCAGCACCCGGATCCCGGCCCGTTGCACCGCTGCCTGCGCTTCCGCGCGGGCGGTGGCGCGGATGTCCGTGGCGAGGGTGCGCAGAGCCGGCACGGCGGCCGCCCCCGACTCTCCCGCCCGGACCAGCGCACGCGCCAGCCCGGCCAGCTCGGCGGGCTGGTCGGCCCACGCCCGGCGTGGTTCTGCACCCATGCGGGACAGCGCCGCGACGCCCCGAAGCCGCCGGCCGAGCGGGCCGGGAACAGCCGCACCCACCGCGGACAGCGCCCCGGTCAGGGGCAGCCCCGCGGACAGGCAGGCGGCGAGCAGCTCGCAGGCGGCCGGTAGTTCGCGGACCAGTGCCGACCGTTCGATGGCGTCCTCGTCGGGATCCGCCGACCGGAGCATCCGCTCGACGACCCCGGCGACGACGACCGCGGCACAGAGACCGGTCATCCCGCCCAGCAGCAGGCCCGCGGCCAGTCCCGCCCCTGCCGCGAGCAGGCGGCGTCGCAGCAGACTCCTGGAGGCACTGTTGCCCGGTTCCCCCCGGGCGTCCGGCAGCAGCACACGACGCGCCCGCGCGCCGACGACGGCCGAGCCCGGCGCCCACAGCGCGACCGCCGCGGCGATCAGCAGCAGCGGCAGCGCGGACGTCATCGCCCGATCCCGCGGACGAGCCGGCCGGTCCAGGCGATGCCGGCCGCCTCCAGCACGACGCCGACCACCAGGAGGACCTGACCCGTCCCGGTACGGGTCAGCACGTGCCAGGGGTCGGCGCCGACCCCGCTGCCCATGGCGAGCCCGAGCAGCGGCAGGCCGGCGAGGAGCCGGGCGCTCGCCCGGGGACCGGCCGTGGCCACCAGCAGCTCGCGGGCGCGTCGCTGCCGATCGCGGAGGTCGTCCTCCACCGCGGAGACGACGGCCGCCAGCGAACACCCGGTGCGCGAGCTGAGCGACACCGCTGCCGACAGCCGGTCGAGCGCCGACGCCGTCCCGTCGGCGTCCGCCGCCGCCGGGCTCCCCTCCGGCTGCGGGGCGAGGACGGCGCGGACGAGCGCCGCCGCGCAGTCGCGATCCGGGCAGTCGACGGCGGCGCTCCGCACCGCCTCCTCCAGCGCCCGACCGGCGCGCAGTTCCGCGGCGAGGGCAGCGAGCGCCTCGGTGAGCGCGGCCAGTCGCGCGGCGGCCGCTGCCCGCCGGGCCCGCTCCTGCCAGCCACGGGCGGCCACCGCCGCGCACCCCGCGGCGAGACCCGCGACCAGCGCCGTGCTCAGCAGAGCCGTGGCACCGCCGGCCGCCATCGCCGCGACCAGCGGGAGCGGCGGCCGGCGTCGAGCGGGGTGCCGGCCATCGGCACCCGCGACCCGGGCCAGCCGGTCGCGGACGACGACCCGGCCGCCCGGCCACACCACCAGGGAGCCGGCCGCCGCCAGCAGCGCCCCGATCACGACGGATCCAGCAGCCGGCGCAGCGCGTCGCCGGCGGGGCACGGGCCGCCGTCGGCCCGCCAGGCCGGCTCGACGACCACGAGCTCGCCCGTCCGGCGCAGCAGGCCGATCTCGTCCACCCGGCGACCCGCCGGGCCACGGCGCAGGTGGACCACGACGTGCAGCGCCGCGGCAGCCTGGCTGTGCACCGCGGCACGGCCCAGCCCCGCGGCCACGCCCAGGGCCTCCAACCGTGCGGGCACCTCGGTGGGCCGGTTGGCGTGCAGGGTGCCGCAGCCGCCGTCGTGCCCGGTGTTGAGCGCAGCCAGGAGGTCGACCACCTCGGCCCCGCGCACCTCGCCGACGACCAGCCGGTCCGGCCGCATGCGCAGCGCCTGCCGGACCAGGTCGCGCAAGGAGACCGCACCAGCGCCCTCGACGTTGGCCGGCCGGGTCAGCAGCCGCACGACGTGGGGGTGGGAGGGGGTCAGCTCGGGGGCGTCCTCGCAGAGCAGCAGCCGCTCCCCGGCCGGAACCGCCCCCAGCAGTGCCGAGAGCAGCGTGGTCTTGCCGGAGCCGGTGCCGCCGGTGACGAGGAACGCCAGCCGCCGTGCGACGACCGCCCGGAGCAGGAACCCGCTCTCCCCCGGCAGCGTGCCCCGCGCGGCCAGCTCGTCCAGCGACCGGGAGCACCGCCGCAGCACCCGCAGCGAGAGGCAGGTGCCTCCCCCGCTCACCGGCGGCAGCACCGCGTGCATCCGGGTGCCGTCGGGCAGTCCGACGTCGACCCACGGCGAGGCGTCGTCCAGCCGCCGGCCGGCGGAGCCGGCGAGCCGGACCGCGAGCCGACGGACCGCGTCGTCGTCGGGGAAGCGGACGTCGGGGACCGGCTCGAGGCCCGCGCCGCGGTCCAGCCAGACCTCGTCCGGCCCGTTGACCAGGACGTCGGTGACCCCGGGCAGCCGCACCAGCGCCTCCAGCGGCCCGGCACCGGCCAGCTCGTCGACGGCGTCACGAACTGCCAGCAGCACGTCGGCGTCACCGAGGAGCCCGCCGGCCTCCTCGCGCACCAGGGCCGCGACGCCCGCCCGCGAGGGCACCGCGTCCTCGGCGGCCAGTCGGGCGCGCACCCGGTCCAGCAGCGACGGGGCGCTCATCCGCGGGCGACGGCGAGCACCCGCCGCGCGAGACCCCCGAGGGGCGTCCGTGCCCCCACGGCCGGCGGCCGCCCCCGCTCGCCCCGTGCCACCAGGGCCCGGTCGGGCGGCAGCTCCCCCAGCACCGGGCGACCCACCACCGCTGCGACGTCGTCGACGCCGAGGCCACCGGGGCACGTCCGGACGACGAGGGACGCCGTCGACCACGGCGACCCCTCGGCGCTGACGAGGAGGCGAGCGGCCGACGCCGAGCGCAGCCGGGCGGGGACCACGAGCAACGCCGCGTCCGCGTCGGCCAGGACGGCACGCGCGCCGGGATCGGGTCCGGCGGCACCGGGGCGTGGGAGATCCACGACCACCGGCCGGCCGGTCGCCCGTGCCGCGTCCACCACCGCGGTCAGCGCCTCGGCAGGCACCGGCACCGCCTGCTCGCGGTCGGCGGCGAGCAGCGGCACGCCCGCCGCCTCCGGCAGGGCCGCGACCAGCGCCTCGCCGGCCACCCTGCCCCGCAGACCCACCAGGTCCGGCCAGCGCAGCCCCTCGGCCAGCTCCGCACCCATCAGGAGGTCCAGCCCGCCGCCCCAGACGTCGGCGTCGACCAGGACGGCTCCCCCGGCCGCCAGCGCCACCCCCGCCGCGAGCGTGCTCGCCCCCGCGCCGCCGCACGCGCCGCCGACGGCCACCAGCGGCCCGCGCTCCACGGGCGCACGCACCGCCGCGGCGCACCGGGCCAGCAGCCACGACTCCTCGGCCGGAAGCACCGCCACCCGCTCCGCGCCCAGCTCGACCGCGGCCGCCCACTCCGCTGCCGGGAGCTCCCCGGCGGTCACGACGACGACCCCGGGACGCCGCGGCAGCGAGCGGAGCGCGCCCGAGCCCAGGGCGTCGGCACCGACCAGGACCAACGGGGCATCCCGGTAGGCCCGCCGCAACGCCGGCCCACCGGCGGCACGCTCGGCCACCGTGCCGGCCGCCGCGAGCAGCCGGAGGACCTCGTCGAGCAGGTCCTCGTCGGCGCTGACGACGAGCGGGCGGGCAGGAGAGTCGGGCGAGGTCGGCAGCACGCACCGACCCCACCCCGGGAGGCCGGATCAGCGCCACGGTGACAGCGCAACTGTGGATCACCCCGAGGGGTGTGGAAACCGGTCCAGAAAGATCGCCGACCTGCCGATCCAGCTACCGTGACCGACGTGACGCG
Organism: Blastococcus sp. TF02-8; assembly: GCF_003319175.1. Lineage (GTDB taxonomy): Bacteria > Actinomycetota > Actinomycetes > Mycobacteriales > Geodermatophilaceae > Blastococcus. The sequence continues at coordinate 99,686 of NZ_QOHK01000004.1, forward strand.
CTCCGCTGCGTTCTTCGACCTGGACAAGACGGTCATCGCCAAGTCCAGCGCGCTCGCCTTCGGCCGGCCCTTCTTCCAGGGCGGGCTGATCAACCGGCGCGCCGTCCTCAAGTCCGCCTACGCCCAGTTCGTCTTCTCCCTGGCCGGCGCCGACGAGCAGCAGATGGACCGGCTGCGCGCGCAGCTCACCGCCATGGTCACCGGCTGGGACGCCGCCGTGGTGCACGACATCGTCCGCGAGACGCTGCACGAGATCGTCGACCCGCTGGTCTACGCCGAGGCCGCAGACCTGATCGAGGAGCACCGCGCCGCCGGCCGAGAGATCGTCATCGTCTCCAGCAGCGGCGCGGAGATGGTCGAGCCGATCGGTGAGATGCTCGGCGTCGACCGCGTCGTCGCCACCCGGCTGGTCGTCCAGGACGGCCGCTACACCGGCGACATCGAGTTCTACGCCTACGGCGAGAACAAGGCCGAGGCCGTGCGCAGGCTGGCCGCCGAGGGCGGCTACGACCTGGCCGACTGCTACGCCTACAGCGACTCCATCACCGACCTGCCGCTGCTGTCGGTCGTCGGGCACCCCACCGCGGTGAACCCCGACCGCGGGCTGCGCAAGGCCGCTCTGGAGCGGGGCTGGCCGGTGCTGCGCTTCGAGCGGCCGGTGACCATCCGGTCCCGCTTCGCCACGCCGTCGACCCCGGTGGTCACCGGTGCAGCGGTCGGTGTCGGCGCCGCCGTCGTCGGCCTGGCCTGGTACGCCCGGCACCGCGCAGCGCGCGCCGGTCTGCTGGGTGCCGACGGTCCGGCGCCGGTTCCCGGCCGCCGTCGTCGCCGCGGCGCCTGACCGGTCTCCCGGCCGACGTGCTGATCGTCGTCCTGGCCTGGCTGGCGGTGCTGGCCGTCTGCGGCACCGCGGCCGTGTTCGGTCACGCGGCCCGGATGAGCTCCCCCACCCCGAGGCAGCGCACCGGCCTGTTCGTGTCGCGCGCGGGGCCCTGGGTCGCCGGGATCACGGCCGTGGGCACCGCCGCCGCGACCGGCGCCTGGCTGCCGGCCGCCGCCCTCGGAGCCGGCGCCGTCACCGTGGTCGCGATGGTCGGACTGGGGCTCGCGCCCCACTGACGGGTCAGCCGCGGAGCAGGCTCTCGCAGATCGCCAGCCCCTCGAGGGCGCCGTGCTCGGTGGCCCGGCAGCAGTGCACGAGCCACGCGGCCAGGCCCTCGGGCGTGCCCGCCGCGTAGCCGGCCAGCGCCTCGCCGTAGGCGTCCCGGCCCAGGTGGAGGAAGCCGACCTCGGGCACCGAGACCGCCTTGGGGTCCAGGCCCCGCGTGATGATCGTCAAGCGCGCAGCGGCCCGCGCGACGACGCCGTCGGCCACCCCGAACGGCGCCAGCGCGGCGATCTCGCCATGCACGAGCGCGGCGACGATCACCGCCGGGACGGCGGTCGACGTGCCGGTGACCAGCGAGAACAGCCCCGACAGCCGCGGACCGGCGTGCGCGCCGGGGCGGCCCAGCGCCGCCTGGTCGGCGAGGTCCGCCGCAGCCAGCACGTGCAGCCGGGCGAGCACCTGCCCCGGCGCCCTGGGCCAGGTCTCCATCATCGAGCCCAGCCCGGCCGAGGTCCGGAGCGCGCCCTGCACGACCGGGTCGTCCACCGAACCGGCCCGCAGCTCGGCCAGGGGAACCTCGACGCCGGCCAGCGCGGCGGAGGCGCGGGCCCCGCGCAGCGCCGACTCGATGCTCACGCCCGCCGACTCCCGGCGCAGGACCTTGTGGCCCAGCAGCCGGTCGATGCCGTGCCGGGCGTCGTGCGCGGCGTCCCGGACCCCCGGCAGGTCGAGCAGCGGGGCCAGCGGATCGGGCGTACCCGGGCGGACGGCGGGGCGCGCGGCGCCGGGACGGACGGGGATGCTCACACCACGACGGTACGAGGCGCGCACCCCCGCTCCGCAGGCCCCTGCCCTACAGTGCCTCCTGCCATGGCCCACATGATCACGTTGCTGCTGGTCCGTCACGGGCAGAGCCAGTGGAACGCCGAGGGCCGCATGCAGGGCCAGACGGCCCACGTGCCGCTCACCCCGCTGGGCCACACCCAGGCGGAGATGGCCGCCGCCCAGCTGGCCGAGCTGAGGCCCGGCGCGCTGATCTCCAGCGACCTCGTGCGCGCGCTGCAGACCGCCGAGCACTGCGCCCGCGCGACCGGGCTGACCGTCTCGACGACGCCGGCGCTGCGCGAGCAGGGGTACGGCGTGCTCGAGGGCAGGCCGTCGCACGAGCTCTGGGACGTCGTCGACTGGACCGACGCCCACTGGTCGGCCGAGGGCGGCGAGAGCCTCGCCGAGCTGCACGCCCGGGTGGCGGCATTCCTGGGTCAGCTCTGCGCGGACCCCCCGGCGGACGTCGTCGCCCTGGTCACCCACGGCGACACGATCCGCGCCGTCCAGGCCGTCGTGGCCGGGCTCGGGCCCGACGCGATGCCGGCGGTCACGCCGCACAACGGCTCGGTCACCCGCTTGGAGATCTGCGAGTGACCGAGCGCGCCGTCAGCTGACGTCGACCAGGTCGATGACGAAGACGAGGGTGGCGTCGCCAGGGATCGGGCCCTGCCCCTGCGGCCCGTAGCCGAGCTCGCTGGGAATGGTGACCGAGCGCCGGCCGCCCTCCTTCATGCCGGTGATCCCCTGGTCGAAGCCGTCGATGACCATGCCGGAGCCGAGCTGCACGGGCAGGGTCTCGTCCTCCCCGCGGCTCCAGGAGGAGTCGAACTCCTTGCCCGTCTCGTAGAAGGCACCCACGTACTTCACCTCGACGGTGCTGCCCCCGACGGCCTCCTCGCCGTCACCGACCACCACGTCGTCGATGACCAGCTCCGTGGGCACCTTCCCGTCCGACGCCGGGACCTTCGGCGCGGTGCCGAGGTCGGTGCTGATCTCCGACGAACCGCTCGAGGCCGCCGGGTCGTCATCACCACAGGCGGAGAGCGGGAGGAGCAGGGAGAGCGCGAGGAGCGCCCCGGGCACGGTGCGGCGGGTCATGCCCGCCATGCTCCCAGAGGGACCGGCGCCCCCCGGACGCCACGGTCGGTGCTCATTCGGCGCCGAGCGCGTCGGCCATGCGGTGGTGCGCCGCCGCCTCCTACGCGCGGCTGAGCCGCTCGAGGGTGCGGGCCAGCGCCCGCCGCGCCCAGCCGTTCGCCGGTGCCAGCTCGACCAGCCGGCTCAGCGACTCCTCGGCGCGCGCCAGCTGCGCGGAACCGAAGTAGGCGCGGGACAGCAGCTCCAGCGCCGCCTCGTTGCGCGGCTCGGCGTCGACGACGGCCTGCATGATGCGGGCGGCCTCGGCCGGCTGGCCCATGTTCAGGAAGAGGTCGGCGCGGAGGAACTCCGAGTGCAGGTCGAGCTCGAACTCCCGGGTCATGGCGGCTGCAACGCGGCCCGCCTCCGACCGCTTCCCGTGCTCAGTCCTCCGGGTCGGGGTACCGGGCGCCCGCCGCCAGCCCGGTCCCGTCGGCGATCCGCGCCTCGCGCCCGACGAGGGTGATCTCGCCGTCGCCGCCGACCGAGGCCCCGGACCCCACCTCGACGTTGTCGTCGAGCACCGCCCGGGTGACCGTTGCCCCGGACCGGACCCGCACCCCGCGCAGCAGCACCGAGTCGACGACGGTCGCGCCACGCTCCACCACGACGCCCGGCGAGAGCACCGATCCCCGCACGTTCCCGGACACCCTGGTCCCCCCGGAGAGCAGGCTGTTCTCGATCTGCCCGTCGTCGAGCACGCGGGCAGCGCTGTGCCGACCACCCCGGGTGTGCACCGGCCAGTTCGGGTCGTCGAGGTCCAGCGGCGGGTCCTCGTCCAGGAACTCGCGGTGCGTGCGCCAGTAGGAGTCGATGGTGCCGACGTCGCGCCAGTAGCCGTTCAGCGGGTAGGCACGGGCCAGACCGTCCTTCGTCTGGGCCGGGAGCAGGGAGTCCCCGAGGTCCTCCAGCCCGTCCTCGCCCGCCTCGCGGCTCAACGCCTCCAGCCGGTCGAGGGTGGACTCCGGCGAGAAGACGAACACCTCGTTGGTGGCGGTCGTCGTCGCCGGGTCGTCGGGCTTGTAGGCGTAGGAGGTCACCCGGCCGCCCTCCCCGACCTCGACGATCCCGTAGCGCGAGGCGTCGTCGGCCGCCACCTCGGTGGTCACCATGGTGACCTCGGCGCCGGAGCCCAGGTGGGCGTCGACGACCTCCCTGTAGTCCAGCTTGTAGACCGCGTCCGCGCTGACCACCACGAGCGCGTCGGGGTCGAACTGCCGGACGAGCTCGCTCTGCCGCCACAGGCCGTCGGCGGTGCCCTCGGTGAACCCGCCGCGCTCGCTGCCCTGGAACGGCAGCAGCATCATCATCCCGCCGGTGGTGCGGTCCAGGTCCCACGGCCGGCCGTTGGCCAGGTGCTCGTTGACCGACTGCGGCTGGTACTGCACCGACACCCAGACGTCGGCGATCGCGGAGTGCTGGCAGTTCGACAGGGGGAAGTCGATCAGCCGGTAGACCCCGGCGAACGGGACGGCCGGCTTGGCCCGTTGTTCGGTGAGCAGTTCCAGCCGGTTGCCCTTGCCACCGGCGAGCACCAGCACGAGGACCTTGGGGAGCGCCATGGCCTCCCGCTACCCGTCCCCGACGGCGCACACCCGTCGTCCGCGGAACCGTCCGGCGTGTGTGCGCACGGCGCGCACGCTCGAGCAGGCACCATCCCGGCGTGCTCGACGACGCCTTGCCCGCCCTCGCCGCCCCGCCGAACTGGACCACGGCGATCGTGACCGGCTCTGCCACCCTGGTCTCCGCCCTGGTGGCGGCCACGGTCGTGCTCGTCCTCGAGCGCTGGCGACGCCGCTCGGCGCACGAGCAGTGGCTGCTGGACCGTCGCCTCGAGCTCTACCACCAGGTGTTCGACGTCGTGACCGAGTTCGACCACGCGGTGGACGCCTACCTCCAGGCCCGTCGCGGCACGCACGCCGGAGTGCTGGGCTCCACCGAGAGCGTGTCGGACGCAGCCGCGGACGTCCGCCGCGGCTCGCTGCGCCTGATGGCGCTGCGCACCCGCATGCCCCTGGTGGCCTCCGATGCGGCCACGGCCGCGGTCGGGCAGATCGTCCTCGCGGCGGACCGGGTGCACTCGGCGGTGCGCGCCGGCACGGAGGACAAGGTGGCCGACCTCGACGGCCAGGTCTACCTGACGACCGCGTCCTTCACCGAGCTGGTCCGTCTCGAGCTGGCCGCGTCCGCGCCGCCCCGCCGCTGACCCGCGCGGAGCTCAGGCGGGGAGATCTCCCCCGGGGCCGGCCGCCTCGGCCAGCAACCGCTCGCGCAGCTCGGCGGGGAGCCGGTCGACGTAGACGGTGCCGTCGAGGTGGTCGACCTCGTGCTGCAGGCAGCGGGCGGCCATCCCGGTGGCCTCGATCGACACCGGCTTCCCCGCCGTGTCCACGCCGTCGACGCGGGCCCGGAACGCCCGGCTCAGCTCGGCGTAGGGGCCGGGCACCGAGAGGCATCCCTCCTCGTCCAGCTCCTCGGCGGGCTCCCCGTCCCGAGGCTCCAGCACCGTGAGGACGGGGTTGACGACGTAGCCCATGACGTCGCGGCCGTCCGCGTCCGGGCAGTCGATGACGAACACCCGGGCGTCGACGCCGATCTGGTTGGCCGCGAGCCCGACGCCGTCGGCGGCCTCCATGCTGGCGAACATGTCGAGGACCAGCCGCCGGAGTCCCTCGTCGAAGGCCGTGACCTCGGTGCAGCGGCGGTGCAGGACCGGGTTGCTGCCGTAGGTGACGATCGGCCGGGCGACGCCGTCGTAACGGCCGAACAGGCGCATGGGAGCCGATCCTAGGGACCGCCGACGTCCCCTCGACAGTCCGAGCGGGTGGGGCTGCGGTCCGGCACCACACGTCGTACTGTCCGGTCATCGCCAGCGACCGGCCCCGGAGGGCCGGTGACCGAGGCCGTCCAACAACCGGCGGTCTCGATCTGCCGCCCTGCGGTACGCCTCCCACCGGGAGCCCGGCCATGTCCTCCACCGTCCTCTCCACCCCCCAGGTCCACCAGGACCCCACCGATGCCGCTGCCGAGCGCTGCCGCGCGCTGGAGGCGGAGGTCGCCCAGCTGCGCACGGCGATGGCCAGCCGCGCGGTGATCGAGCAGGCCAAGGGCGTGCTCATGCTGCTGACCAACTGCGGCGAGGACGGCTCGTTCGACCTGCTGGCGCACATCTCCAGCCACACCCACCGGAAGGTCCGCGACGTCGCCCAGGCGCTCGTCGCGTCGGCGACCGGCCGCACCCGACTGCCCGCGGACCTGGCCGCGATCCTGCGCGACGCCTGCCCGCCCGCGCAGCGGCCGGGCTGACCGTCCGGCCCGCCGGGCAGCGGGTGGGAGTCCTCCGGCAGGATCGCGAGCGAGCCGTGCGGCGGGCCGCGCACGGGCCGCCGAGGAGGGAGCCCGGATGTTCTACGTCCTCGCCAGGTTCGTCGTCCGGCCGCTGTTCTGGCTGCTGTTCCGCCCGCACGTGACCGGTCGGGAGAACGTGCCGCTGCAGGGTCCGGTCATCTTCGCCAGCAACCACCTGTCGTTCATCGACAGCATCGTCATCCCGACGGTGGCACCGCGCCGGGTCGCCTACCTGGCGAAGGCCGAGTACTTCACCGGGTCCGGGATCGCCGGCTGGTTCACCCGCACCCTGTTCACCGCGCTCGGGGCCCTGCCGGTCGAGCGGGAGACCCATCGTGCCGCGCAGGCCGCGTTGGACACGGCGCTCACCGTGCTCCAGCAGGACGGCGGGTTCGGCATCTACCCGGAGGGAACGCGGTCGCGTGACGGCCGGCTGGCCCGCGGGAAGACCGGTGTCGCCTGGCTGGCGCTCACCGCGGACTGCCCCGTCGTCCCGGTGGCGGTCGCCGGGACCGACCGGGTGCAGCCCATCGGTGCGCGCTGGCCGCGTCCGGTGCCCGTGTCGGTCACCTTCGGCACCCCGCTGACCTTCCCCGATCTCCGCGGGAAGGCGGGCAACGGCCGGGCGCGGCGTGCGGCGACCGACCGGATCATGCTGGCGATCGCCGAGCTCTCCGGCCAGGAGAAGGCCGGCTGGGACGCCCCCGAGGTGGCGTGAGCGGGCGTCAGCCGTCGGTGAGCCGCGCCCGCACGTCGTCGGGCCAGGGCTGCGGGCGACCGTCGGCGACCGACACGTAGGTGGTGCGCACGACGCAGCACACCCGCTCGTCCACGCGCACGGTGAAGCGGACCGTGACGCTGGTGCGGCCGACCTTCTCGGTCTCGGCGTCGACGGCGACGGTGTCGCCCCAGCGGGCGGACGACGACCACTCCAGTGCGCTGGCCTTGACCACCGGGTCCACCCCGCGGGCGACCAGCTCGTCCCACTCGAACCCCTGCGAGGCCCACCACCCGTTGGACGCCTCGTCGGCCCAGGTCAGGTAGTGGGCGTTGAAGACGACCCCCTGCTGGTCGCACTCGACGTAGCGGACGGGGGAGCTCCAGACCTCGGGCACGGGGCAGAACGGTAGCCGGAGCGCCGTCTACGGTCTGGGCGTGGATCCCGATCTCCAGCCGATCGAGCAGGTCGCCCCGGATGCGCTGGACGCCTACCGGTCGCCGTCGCAGCGCGTGCTGGACAAGGAGATCGGCTTCCTCGACACCTACTGCCGCGACTTCATCGCGCTCTCCCCGTTCGCCACGCTCTCGACCGCGTCGGCCGACGGCTGGCCGGAGGTCTCCCCGCGCGGTGGGGCGCCGGGGTTCGTGCACGTGCTCGACGAGCACCGGCTGGCGCTGCCCGACCGGGTGGGCAACAACCGGATCGACAGCCTCCGCAACCTGGCGGAGAACCCACGGGCGGCCCTGATGTTCCTCGTCCCCGGGTTCGACGAGACGCTGCGCGTGTACGGGACGGCGTCGGTCGTGGGCCCCGACGACCTGGGAGCGGACTTCACCGAGTTCGGGAAGAAGCCGCTCTCGGTGCTGGTGCTGCGGGTGACCAAGGCGTACTTCCAGTGCCCCAAGTCGGTCATGCGGTCCGGGCTGTGGGATCCCGAGCGCCGGGCGGACCGCTCGACCTACCCGTCGTTCGGCACGGTGCTGCGCGCGCACTGCGAGGACACCACGATCACCACCGACGACGCGGTGATGCGGGCGGCGCTGAGCGAGGAGCTCTAGTTCTGTCGGTGGGCGCCCCTAGCCTGCGACCATGCCCTTCGACGTGCAGATCGTGGTCGACAGCTCCTCCCCTCATGCGCTCGCCGACTGGTGGGCCGAGGCGCTCGGCTGGCAGGTCGAGCCGCAGGACGAGGCCTTCATCCGCCGCATGGTGGAGTCGGGCGCCGTGCCCGAGGCGGCCACCACGACGCATCGCGGCGCTCTGGTCTGGAGGACCGGCGCAGCGCTGACCTCACCCGAGCCCGGCCGGCCGCGGGTGCTGTTCCAGCTGGTGCCGGAGGCCAAGACCGTCAAGAACCGGCTGCACCTCGACGTGCGGGTCGGGGCCGACCGGCAGGAGGCCGAGGTCGCACGGCTGGTCGGTCTCGGCGCGCGTGAGCTGTGGCGAGGTGCGCAGGGCCCCTCCACGTGGGTGACGCTCGCGGACCCGGAGGGCAACGAGTTCTGCGTGGCCTGAGGCGGGCCCCTCAGCTGGCGCGGAGGTCCCGGGCGAGCTTGCGGTCGGCCACGGTGCGCGCGGCCATCTGGCGGACGCGTTCCCGCCGGGGTCTGCGGTCGGTGCCGAGATAGCGCGCGTCCTCGACGAGCTGGAACGCGGCGAGCACGCTCGCCTTGATCTCACGCGCCCGCGGGACAGCGGGGCGTACCGGCTCGGCCGACGTCATGGAGACCCCCTTCTCCGGGGAGAGCCGCCACGCGCCCCCGTGCGGACATGGTGCCCCCCTTTCGGCAACGCCAACCCTGAGTGTGACCAATTGGTGTCGATGGGTCACGTGTGACGAGCAGTGACTGTTGCGTGACCTGAGGCAGCAGTCCGCGACCCGCGCCGGCTCCGACCGCACTCCGTACCGTCCTGCGCATGGCGAACCAGACGCGGCTCGGTCGGACCGCGGCGCGCGCGCTCGGCCGGCTGCTCGGGCTGCGCCGAGCAGCCGCCCCGGCACCCGGGTCGACAGGACCCGACCTCGACTACCGACCCCGCGACGACGGTCGCCCCGATCCCGGTGAGGTCGTCTGGGCCTGGGTCCCCTACGACGAGGGTGACGGCAGGGGGAAGGACCGCCCGGTCCTGGTCATCGGCCGGCGCGGGAACCAGCTGCTGGGGCTGATCCTGACCAGCAAGGACCACGACCGGGACGCCGCCGACGAGGCGCGACACGGCCGCACGTGGACCGACATCGGCAGCGGGGTCTGGGACTCCCGCGGGCGTCCGAGCGAGGTACGGCTGGACCGGTTGCTCGTGCTCGATCCCGCGACCGTGCGCCGGGAAGGAGCGGCGCTGGACCGCGCCCGTTTCGATCGCGTCGTCGCCGAGGCCCGGCGCATCCAGGGCTGGTGACGGCGCGCGGTCAGTCGGCGACCGACTCGTCCCGCGCGGGCCGCCGCACCGGCGGCCGCAGGTTGTAGACACCGACACCGTCGCTGAGCGGCTCCAGGTCGTAGCGGTGGACCACCTTGGGGCCACCGTGCAGGTGCACGTGCGTCACCGTCGGGAGCGGATCACCGTGCCGCGCCTCCCGGATCTGCACCCTCCCGTCGAGGGGCCCGCCGATGAAGAGCAGCACCGAGTCCTCGGTGTCGCCCTCCGTGTCGTGCTCTGCGGCGGCCGCGTTCTCCTCGGACAGCTCCGGTCTCCTCCCGCTCGTGCGCCGACCCACGAGAGTAGGCCGGGAGCGGCCGGTCGTCAGGTGGCTCGGCACCCGGGCGAGGGGGCTGCGCTGGTGCTCGGGGGCGCCGCAGGGCACGGTGAGCCGGTGTTCGTCGTCGTCTCGGGGCTGCCCGGCACCGGGAAGACGGCGGTGGCCCACGAGCTCGCCGTCCGGTGCGGCTGGGTGCAGGTGTCCATCGACCAGATCGAGGACGCGCTGCTCGGGGCCGGGCTCCCGCGTTCCCGCACGACGGGGATCGCGGCGTACGAGGCAGCGCGAGCGGTGGCCGAGCAGAACCTGGCGCTCGGGCGCTCCGTCGTCGTCGACGCGGTGAACGACAGCGAGCCTGCCCGCGCCACGTGGCGGATGGTGGCCCGGCGGGGCATCACGCCCGTCTTCGTCCTCCTCGAGCTGGGCGACGAGGCCGAGCACCGCCGGCGGCTGGCGGCGCGGCAGCGGGGGCTGGCGCACGTTGCCGAACCCACCTGGGACCAGGTGACCGCACGGGCAGCGGCCTATGAACCGTGGCCCGAGGGCGACTACCTGCGCGTGGACGCCGCACGGCCGGTGACCGAGATCGGAACGGAGCTGCTCCGGCTGCTCGGCCTTCCGTGACCGTCACGCGTCCGGTCGCGGCCTCCGCAGCCACCGGGCCACGAGCGGCGCGCTGAACAGCATCACGAACAGCCGCAGCACCTGGACCGCCAGCACGAACGTCGTGTCGGCTCCGGCGTCGCGAGCGGTGGCGAGCACCGCGTAGAGCCCGCCGGGCGTCGTCGCCAGGTAGCCGTCGAGAGCGCTGGCGCCGGTGATCCCGGCCAGCACGGCACCGAGCCCGGCGCAGGCGAGGACGAGCGCACCCATGACGGCGAGCGCCAGCGGGAGCGCCCGGCCGATCGTGGCGAGGCTGGCGCGCGTGAAGCTCACGCCGACCTGCAGACCGATCACGAGGAAGGCCGCGCTCTCCACGAGCCCGGGCACCTCGGCGCCGTGCGAGAGCCCGGTGAGGTCGGCGACGGCGCCGGCGACCAGGGGGCCCAGGAGGGCCGCGACCGGCACGTGCAACAGCCGCCCGACGACCAGGCCCACCGCCGAGCAGCCGACCGTGAAGGCCAGGCCCGCCGGCCAGCCCGGCCCGTCGGCGTCGGCGAGCACCCCGGATCCGGCCTCGGCGCCGTACACCGCGGTCGCCGCCACCGGCATGAGCAGCACGATGAGCAGGACGCGCAGGTACTGGAGGACCGCGACCATGCGCTCGTCGGCGCCGAGGTCGCGGGCCATCACCACGATGCCGCTGGCTCCGCCGGCGATCATGGCGAACGCCCCCGTGACCGGGCTGATGCCGCGCTGCAGCCGGAACGCCGCCCCCGCGAGGAGGCTGAGCGCCAGCGTGCCCACCGTCGTCAGCAGGACGGGCAGCCAGTTCGACGCCACCGCGCGCAGCGTCTCGGGATCGACCAGCACACCCATGGAGACCCCGATGACCGCCTGACCCGCGGTCCCCGCGGCCTCCGGGACCCGCGCGACCGTGCGGCCCGCCAGGGCCCGGACCAGCCCGGCGATCAGCCCGCCGAACAGCGCCGGCGAGGGCAGTCCGGCCAGGGCGACGGCGACGCTCACCGCGATCCCCCCGGCGACGACGAGCGCGACGTCGAGCAACCGCGCACCCGGCGTGCCGCCCACCCCGTCCCCCGATCGCCGCTCCGGTCGCCGGCGAACACTCTGCCGGTGTGCCCAGGGCCACGTGCGGGAGGGCAGCCGCGAAACACCCTCGTCACGCCCGGCTGCGAGAGTGGCGCGGTGACCGACCTGCACCACCACGGCGACGCCGAGCTGGCGCCGGGCCTCGTTGACCTCGCGGTCAACGTGCGGTCCGGGACGCCGCCGGCCTGGCTGCGTGCCGTCCTGCACGAGGCGGTGGACGCGGTCGCCGGCTATCCCGACCAGCGGACCGCCCGCGCCGCGGTGGCGGCCGCGCACGGCCGGGCCCCGGACGAGGTGCTGCTCACCGCAGGTGCGGCCGAGGCGTTCGTGCTGGTGGCACGGGCCCTGCACCCCCGGCACGCCGTCGTCGTGCACCCCTCCTTCACCGAACCGGAGGCGGCGCTGCGGGCCGCCGGGCACCCCGTCTCCCGGCTGCTGCTCGACGCCGCGGACGGCTACCGCTTCGACCCGTCCGCCGTCCCCGACGAGGCCGACCTCGTCGTGATCGGCAACCCGACCAACCCCACCTCGGTGCTGCATCCCGCCGACGCGCTCGCCGCGCTGACCCGACCCGGTCGCGTGGTGCTCGTCGACGAGGCCTTCGCCGACACCGTGCCCGACGAGCCCGAGTCGCTCAGCGGGCGCAGCGACCTGCCCGGGCTGCTGGTGGTGCGCAGCCTGACCAAGACGTGGGGGCTGGCGGGGCTCCGCGTCGGCTACGCGCTGGGCCCTCCCGACCTGGTCGCGGCCCTGGCCGCCCAGCAACCGCACTGGCCGGTCTCCACCCCCGCACTCGCCGCTCTGAGCGCCTGCACGACCTCCGCCGCCCGCGCCGAGGCCGAGGCCGCGGCCCGTGACCTGGTCGGTCACCGCGAGGCGCTGCTCGACGCGCTCCCCGCCGGCGTGGAGGTCGTGGGTGAGCCGCGCTCGTCCTTCGTCCTCGTCCGCGTGCCCGGGGGCGAACGGGCGCGGCTCGCGCTGCGCGAGCGCGGCTGGGCGGTCCGCCGCGGCGACTCGTTCCCCGGCCTCTCCCCCGACCACCTGCGTCTCGTCGTCCGGGACCCCGGCACCTCGCGCGCGTTCGCCGCGGACCTGGCTGAGATCCTGGCCCTGCCGGCGAGCCCGGCCTCGACCAGCGAGGAGGGCCGATGACCCCCACCCCGGTGTCGCCGGAGTCCGGCGCCGTCTACCCGGTCGGCCTCCGCCTGCGCGACCGGCTCGTCGTGGTGGTCGGCGGCGGGAAGGTGGCCCACCGGCGCGTCGCCGGCCTGCTGGAGGCGCGGGCGCGGGTCACCGTCGTCAGCCCCGAGGTGACCCCCGCGCTGGAGGCGCTGGTCGGTCCCGGCAGCCTGACCTGGCTGCCGCGCGGCTACGCGCCGGGCGACCTCGACGGCGCCTGGTACGCCGTCGCCGCCACCGACGACCCGGCCGTGAACACCGCCGTCGCCGAGGAGGCCGAGCGCAACCGCATCTTCTGCGCGCGCGCCGACGACCGTGCCGCCTCGAGCGTCTGGACCCCGGCGATCGGAAGGCAGGGCGACCTGGTCATCGGCGTCCACGGCGGTGGGGACCCGCAGCGGGCGATCGGCGTGCGCGACGCCGTCGTCGCCGGGCTGACCGACGGCAGCATCCGCGACCGCGCCGCCCGGCCCACGGCCGGCGGCGGCGTCGTCCTGGTGGGCGGCGGGCCGGGTGACCCCGGCCTGATCACCGTCCGCGGACGGCAGGCCCTCGCCCACGCCCAGGTCGTCGTCGCCGACCACCTCGCCCCCCAGGCGCTGCTGGCCTCCCTACCGCCCGAGGTGGAGGTCATCGACGCCTCGAAGCTCCCCCGCGGCCGCTCCATGGCCCAGGAGCAGATCAACGACCTGCTGGTCACCCACGCCCGGGCCGGACGGCGGGTCGTGCGGCTGAAGGGCGGCGACCCGTTCGTGTTCGGGCGCGGCATGGAGGAGGTCGAGGCCTGCGCCGCCGCCGGCATCCCGGTCGAGGTCGTCCCGGGCATCACCAGCGCGATCGCCGTGCCCGCCCTGGCCGGGATCCCGGTCACCCACCGCGGGCTCACCCACGAGTTCGTCGTCGTCTCCGGGCACCTGCCGCCGGGCCACCCGCAGTCGCTGGTCGACTGGCCGGCGCTGGGCCGGCTGCGCGGCACGATCGTCGTGCTGATGGGGGTCGACACCGCACCCGCGATCGCGTCCGCGCTCGTGGCGAACGGCCGGGCCCCCGGGACGCCGGTCGCGATCGTCAGCGACGGCTCGACGGCCACGCAGCGCAGCGTGCGCACCACCCTCGCCGAGCTGCCGCGTGCCCTGGATGAGAGCGGGATCCGTCCGCCCGCCGTCTGGGTCGTCGGCGAGGTCGTCGGGCTCTCGGGATGAGCGGCTCCGCCGCTCAGATGTTGGCCCCGTCGGGCGGTGGGCCCTCCGGCAGCGGTGCGGCGAAGCCGCTGCCCGACGGCGGCGGGGCGTCCATGCCGACCGTGTACGCCGTCATCGACAGCGAGCCGTACGCGTAGCCGTCGACGAGGACGTCCACCGGCGCGTCGGTCGCGCCCGCCATCCCGGCGACGTAGAGCAGCGGCAGGAAGTGGTCGGGCGTCGGCACGGCGAGGTCGAAGTCGCGGTGCCCGTCGAGCCGGCCGGCGTCGCCGGGGTCGGTGAGCATGCACTCCTTGGCGGCCTCGTCGAACCGCTGCGCCCAGTCGAACCCGGCGTCCGGCAGCGCCCGGGACACCCCGCCGAGGTTGTGCACCACGTTGCCGCTGCCGATCACCAGCACGCCGTCCTCCCGCAGCGGAGCCAGCGACGCCCCGAGCTGCAGGTGGTAGTCGAAGGACTTGAGCGCGTTGATCGACAGCTGCACCACGGGGATGTCGGCGTCGGGGAAGGCGTGCCGCAGCACCGACCAGGCGCCGTGGTCGATGCCCCAGCTGTCGAGGTCCCGTCCCACCCAGGTGGGATGCACGATGTCGGCGACCTCGTCGCACAGCTCCGGCAGCCCCGGCGGCTCGTAGCGCACGTCGAAGAGCGCCCGGGGGAAGCCGTAGAAGTCGTGGATCGTGCGCGGTCGCGGCATGGCGGTCACCGCGGTGGCCTGCACGTACCAGTGCGCGGAGACCACCAGGATCGCCCGCGGGCGGGGCACCGCCCGGCCGAACGCGCGCCAGGCCTCGGTGTAGCGGTTGCTCTCGAGCGCGTTCATCGGGTTGCCGTGACCGAAGAACGCCGCGGGCATCACCGGCATGGCTGACCTCCCCCTCGTCGGCACCGATCATCTCCCGCTCGCCCGAGGGCGGCGAGGTCTCAGTGCCCCCGGGCCACGGACTCCAGCAGCGCCTGGCGCTCTCCCGGCGCCCGCCGTGGGCAGGACAGGCAGGTGGCACCCGACGGCAGCCGGTCGACCAGGCAGCACGAGACCCGCCGGGTGAACCGCGTCCCCGCGACGTCGACGTAGCGCGGGGCCGGCAGCGGCGGGCCGACGGCCGCCGCGAGGGGCGCGGCCAGCGCGGTCACGGCCGCCACGTCCCCCAGCGCGCGACCGAGGCCGAGCAACCCGTTGGCGAGGGAGTCGGTGGCCACCGCCCACAGCGGCCGGGCCCGCATGCCGGCGACCTGGGCCAGCGCACCGACGACGGCGCCGAGCGTCTCGCGGAGCCCGGCCACCGGGTCGGCGTGACCGGCGGCGGAGACCGCCGCGACCGGCCGCCCGTCGGGGGCGAGGGAGACGGTGGTGTCCTCGAGCCGGGCCGACAGCGGCCGGCCCACCGCCAGCCCGGCCAGGACCGGCGCCGTCAGGACCGCCGAGGCCGAGTACCACCAGACGGTCGCCCGCACCCGCGGACTCGTCGTCCCCTGCGGTATCAGCCGGGCCAGCCACGCCGGGTCGGCCAGTCGCGCCGCCGGAAGCGCGGGGCAGCCGGGTGGCGCGACCAGACCGTGGGCGGCCGCGCCGGGGATGCGCGCCACCACCTCCGCCTGCGGTCCGACCACCGGGTCAGTCTGCGACAGCCCGACACGGGAAGACGCCGGAGGACCCGGGGTCATACGGTGTGTCCTGGACCACGTGGGCACCGTCGCCGCACCAGGTGACGCCGGATCGGGAGGACCCCATGAGCGAGACGACCCAGGCGACCGGCCGGACCTTCACGCCTCCGGCGGAGCTGGCCGCGCAGGCGAACGTCGGTCCGGAGATCTACGACGAGGCCGCCCGCGACCGGCTGTCGTTCTGGGCGGACGCCGCCCACCGACTCACCTGGGACCGGGAGTGGGACACGGTCCTCGACTGGAGCAACCCGCCCTTCGCGAAGTGGTTCGTGGGCGGCCGGCTCAACGTCGCCTACAACTGCGTGGACCGGCACGTCGAGGCCGGGCACGGGGAGCAGGTCGCCTACCACTGGGAGGGCGAGCCGGGCGACACCCGCACGCTCACCTACGCCCAGCTCAAGGACGAGGTCTGCCGCGCGGCCAACGCGCTCACCGAGCTCGGGGTCACGGCCGGCGACCGGGTGGCGATCTACCTGCCGATGATCCCGGAGGCGGTCGTCTCGATGCTGGCCTGCGCCCGCATCGGCGCCGTCCACATGGTCGTCTTCGGCGGCTTCTCCGCCGACGCCCTGGCCAGCCGGATCACCGACGCCGGCGCGCAGGTGGTCATCACCGCCGACGGCGGCTACCGCCGCGGCGCCCCGAGCGCGCTCAAGCCCGCCGTCGACGACGCCGTCTCGCGGGTCGAGGGCGTGCGGCACGTCCTCGTCGTCAAGCGCACCGAGCAGGACGTCGAGTGGGACGACAGCCGCGACCTCTGGTGGCACGACGTGGTCGGCCGGCAGTCCGCCGAGCACACCTGCGAGTTCTTCGACGCCGAGCACCCGCTCTACATCATGTACACGTCGGGGACGACGGCGAAGCCGAAGGGCATCCTGCACACCAGCGGCGGCTACCTGACCCAGGTCGCCTACACGCACTGGGCGACCTTCGACCTCAAGCCCGACCCCGACGTCTACTGGACCGCGGCCGACGTCGGCTGGGTGACCGGCCACAGCTACATCGCCTACGGGCCGCTGGCCAACCGGGCCACGAGCGTCATGTACGAGGGGACGCCGGAGACGCCGCACCGCGGCCGCTGGTTCGAGCTGATCGAGAAGTACCGCGTGACCATCCTCTACACCGCGCCCACGGTCATCCGGACGTTCATGAAGTGGGGCGAGGACGTGCCGGCCGGCTTCGACCTCTCCTCGCTGCGGCTCCTGGGGTCCGTCGGCGAACCGATCAACCCCGAGGCCTGGCTCTGGTACCACGAGCACATCGGCGGCGGTCGCTGCCCGATCATGGACACCTGGTGGCAGACCGAGACCGGCGCGCACATGCTCACCCCGCTGCCCGGCGTCACCACCCTGCAGCCCGGTTCCGCCCAGCACCCCTTCCCCGGCATCTCCGCCAAGGTCGTCGACGACGAGGGCAACGAGCTGGGCGACGACTCCACCGGGCTGCTGGTGCTCACCGAGCCGTGGCCGTCGATGCTGCGCACCATCTGGGGCGACGACGACCGCTACGTCGACACCTACTGGTCCCGCTTCGGCACGGACGTCTACTTCGCCGGTGACGGCGCGAAGAAGGACGCCGACGGCAACATCTGGCTGCTCGGCCGGGTCGACGACGTGATGAACGTGTCCGGGCACCGCATCTCCACCACCGAGGTCGAGTCCTCGCTGGTCGGGCACCCGACGGTCGCGGAGGCCGCGGTCGTGGGGGCCAGCGACCCGACCACGGGGCAGGGCATCGTCGCGTTCGTGATCCTGCGCGGGAACGCCGAAGCACAGGGGGAAGGGGCCTCGGGCGACGAGCTGGTCCAGACGCTGAAGACGCACGTCGCCAAGGACATCGGCCCCATCGCCAAGCCGCGCCAGATCATGGTCGTGCAGGAGCTCCCCAAGACCCGCTCGGGCAAGATCATGCGCCGGCTGCTGCGCGACATCGCCGAGAACCGCGAGCTCGGCGACGTCACCACGCTCACCGACTCCTCGGTCATGAACATGATCAAGGACAAGCTGCCCGCCGCACCCTCGGAGGACTAGTCCCCGGGGCGCCGGTCGGCCGTTCGGGGGAGCCGGGCGGGCGCGGTCGGCCGCGGTGGGGCACGATTCCCCTGACCAGCAGTGCAGAGTCGAAGGAGTTGCCCACGTGGCCCACAGCGTGACGCCCGGTCGGACCCCCGGGGCCACCGGTGCCGAGGAACCCTCCGTCGGCACGCTCGTGCAGAGCGCGATGGCCGACGTCTCGACGCTGATCCGCGGCGAGGTCGAGCTGGCCAAGGCCGAGATCAGCACGTCGGCCAAGCGGGCCGGCATCAGCGTCGGCCTGTTCGCCGCGGCCGGGGTGCTCGTGGCCTTCGCCGGGATCTACCTCTTCATCACGATCGCCGAGCTGCTCGACGTGTGGCTCCCCCGCTGGGTCGCCTTCCTGATCGTCACGGTGTTCCTGCTGGTCGTCGCCGGGATCGCGGCCCTGGTCGGCAAGAAGATGCTGAAGAAGATCGAGAAGCCGGAGCGGACGATCGAGTCGCTGCGCGAGCTGCCCGAGGTCATGCACCGCGAGGCCTCGGGTGCCCGGCACCGCGACGTCCCGGTCGTCAGCGGCGGCAAGGTCGAGCTGCACGACAAGCAGCCGTACTCGGTCTGACCCCGTGACCGTCCCCCCGGACGGCCGGCCCGACGCCACCAGCGTCCTGCTGCCCGGGCCGTGGACGCACCGCGACATCTCGGCCAACGGCGTGCGGCTGCACGCCGCCGAGGCGGGCGAGGGCCCGCTGGTCCTGCTGCTGCACGGCTTCCCGCAGTTCTGGTGGACCTGGCGCACGCAGCTCACGGCGCTGGCCGACGCCGGCTTCCGCGCGGTCGCCCCCGACCTGCGGGGCTACGGCGCCAGCGACAAGCCGCCCCGCGGCTACGACCTGCCCACCCTCTCGGCCGACATCGCGGCACTGGTCCGGGCGCTCGGCGAGCGGGACGCCGTCGTCGTCGGCCACGACTGGGGCGGCCTGCTGGGCTGGACGATGGCCGCGCTGCACCCCCGCGCGGTGCGCCGGCTCGTCGTGCTCTCGATGGCCCACCCCCGGCTGCTGCGCGCGGGGATGACCGACCGCGCGCAGCGTCGCGCGTTCCGCCACGCCCTGAGCTTCCAGGTGCCGCGGCTGCCCGAGCGGCGGCTCACGCGTGCCGACGACGACCCCGTCGCCGACCTCATGCAGCGCTGGGCCGGCCCGGAGTGGGCACGGACGGCGGACTTCGCTGCGGCCGTCGACCGGTACCGCGCCGCGGCCCGGATCCCGCAGGCCGCCTACGGCGCCATGGAGTACTACCGCTGGGCCGGTCGCTCGCAGCTGCGTCCCGACGGGCTGCGCTACGCCCGACGGATGGCCGCGCCGATCACCGCGCCCACCCTCCAGCTGCACGGCGCGCTCGACACCTGCGTGCTACCCGCGACCGCCCACGGTTCGGGCCGCTACGTCGCCGGCGCCTACGAGTGGCGCGAGCTCGACGACATCGGCCACTTCCCCCACGAAGAGGCCCCCGCCCTCGTCACCCACGCCATCGCCGACTGGGCTGGGCGCAGCCCGACGTGACGGACGAAGGACCCCGTCCCTCTCCCCACTCGCAGGCTCGTGCCGAGCCTCCGGACGGGGCCGTCATTCGCAGGGGCCGGTGTCGACCTCGGCGCGGGCAGCGCTGCCCTGGGTGGCGGCGTCGGCGACCTGGGGACCGGTGAGCGCGTAGCCCGTCTGCGGGTCGTCGATGGCCGAGGCGAACACGACGCCGAGCACGGTGCCGTCGGGGGCGAACAGCGGGCCTCCCGAGTTGCCTGCCCGCACCTGCCCGAACAGGGCGTAGACGTCGCGCACCACGGTCTGGGTGTTGCGGAAGTCCGGCCCGCTGATCTCGCCGCGGTCGCGCACCCGGGCGGGGCCGACGTACAGGGGCCCGCCGCCGGGGTAGCCCATGATGATGGCGTCGTCGCCGGTGTCGGCTGCCTCCGGCGTGAACTGCAGCGGGACCTGCGGGAGCCCGGGCACGGCGAGGACGGCGATGTCGACCTCCTCGTCGATGTAGACCGGGACGGCGTCGTACTCCTCGCCCTCGGCGAGCACGACCGGGTCGGTCACCCCGGCGAGCACGTGCGCGTTGGTCATCACCCGCTGCGGTGCGTACACGAAGCCGGACCCGTCGATCTGCCGCGAGCACGACGGGGCGATGCCGCGGATCTTGACGACCGAGCCCTTGACCGAGGCGACCACCTGGCTGGACTCCAGCGCGGGGTCCGGGGCGGGGACGTCGCGGGCCTCGGTGGGCGTGAGCGGGTCGAGGACGTCGGGCAGCCCGCGACGGTCGATCGCCTCGCGCAGGCTCTCGTACACCCGGCGGACGCCGTCGGGCACCGCGTCGTCCACGGCCTGCACCAGCGCGGACTGGCGGACCTGGCTGGCCACCTGCGGGAACGGGGAGCTCGCCAGCGGCGAGGCGACCATCCAGGCCACCAGGAGCACGGAGGCCGCGGAGACCACCGCCCCGGCCACCGAGTCGACCATCTTGGCCGGCTCCCACGTCACCCGGGACCGCAGCGCCCGGCCGGCCGCCCCCGCCAGGATCTGGCCCAGCAGGGCCCCGGCGAGCACGACGACGAGCGCGGCGAACACCCGCGTGACGCTGGAGCCGTCGATCCGGTCGGCGACCGGCCCGGACAGCTGGGCACCGAGCACGGCACCGCCGAGGAAGCCGAGGATCGACGTCGCCGAGACCAGCAGCCCCTGCCGGAACCCGGACAGCGCGAAGAGCAGGGCGAGCGCGATCAGCACCAGGTCGACGAGGGACACGGCGGCTACTTCTCGACCGTCATCGTGCCCACCTGTCCCAGCTGGGCGTGGAAGGTGCAGCTGAACGGGTAGTCGCCCGGCGTCGTGACCTCGAACTCGATGGTCTTCTGCTCGCCCGGGGCGAGCACCGGGATGCCGGCGTCGATCGGCTGCGGCAGCTCGTCGTCGGTGTACTCGAGGTTGTGAGTCATCTGGTCGGCGACGTTGACCACGGTGAGGCGGACCGGGCCCGGCGCGACGGTGAACCGGTCCGGGGTGAAGACGTAGTCGTCCTGCGTCTGCAGGGTGACCTCCTGGACGCCGTCGGCCGCGACGGTGACCTCTCCGAGCCCCTCGGGGACCGGCTCCTTCTCCTGCTGGTCGCTCCCGCAACTCACCAGCAGGACCACCGCAGCGGCGATCACCGCGGCCTTCTTGCGCGGTCCCGCCGTGAGCGTGCGAACGGTGCGGGGCAAGGAGGTCCTTTCCGTCATCGGGGCCGAACCGTACGCGTCGGCGGCCCGTCCGGCGCGGGATCGGCGACCGTCGGCGCGGCGCCGTCACCGGCGGGGTCGTCGTCCCCCGAGCCGGGAAGGGCGTAGGGCCTGATCGCGGAGTCCGGCAGCGGCCGCACGTCGTCGTGGTCCCACGGCCGGGCCAGGCCGGCGGCCTCGAGGATGGCGTCGAGCAGACCGGCGGTGAAGCCCCAGACCTCCATCTCCGCCACGCAGAAGGCCGGTCCGACGAAGCCCAGCGGATGCCGCAGCCGGTACCGGTTGGCGGGGTCGGCGAGCTCGGCCAGCGGGACCCGGGCCACGCGGGCCACCTCGGTGGGATCCCCCACGCTGACCTCCCGCGGGTCGTCCCACCAGCCGACGACGGGGACGACGAGACGGTTGGACGGGGGCAGGAAGAGCTCCTGGAGGGTCGTGAGCACCCGGACGCTGGCCGGATCGATCCCGGCCTCCTCCTGGGCCTCGCGCAGCGCCGTGCCGACGGGGAAGTCGTCACCCGGGTCGACCCCGCCGCCGGGGAACGCCGGCTGCCCGGCGTGGCTGCGCAGGTGCGGGGACTTCTCGATCAGCAGCACGTCGGGGCCGCCGGGGCCCTCGCCGAACAGGATGAGGACGGCGGAGCGGCGCGCGGTGGCGGTCGCCTGCGGCATGCGGTGGCGCAGGGGGAGCTCTGTCGCCCGGTCGACCAGCTGCCGCAGGTACTCCGGCAGGTCCTCGTCGGTGGTCCTCGCATCGGGGGGCGTGGCGCTCACAGCTGCACCCCGAGGTGCTCGGCCACGAGCGTGCGCAGCTCGTCGACGGAGCCCACGGGCCCGGCCTGCACGTGGACCAGCGCGCCGTCGGCGTCGAGGAAGTAGGTGTAGGGCAGGACGTTGACGCCGAGCTGGGCCATCAGCCGGCCCTCGCCGTCGAAGGCGCTCGGGAAGGTGACGCCGGCGTCCTCGGCGAACGCCGTCGCCTGCGGCAGGCCGTCCTTGCTGATGACGCCGACGACCTGCACCCGGTCACCGGCGGTCCGGGAGAACTGCTGGAGCAGCGGCATCTCCTCCCGGCACGGTGGGCACCAGCTCCCCCAGAGGTTCACGACCGTCGGGACCCCGGGCGCGCGGGAGAGGTCCAGCGCCCCGCCACCGGGGCAGTCCAGGGTCAGGGCCGGCAGCCGGTCGGCGGCGGCGACGTCGACGTCGGGCTGCTCGGGGCACGCCACCAGGCCCGACGTCTCCGGTGCCGAGCGCCCGCCCCCCGGGTCGCCGTCGTCCGCGGTGCAGCCGGCGGCCAGCAGCCCGGCGACCAGCACGGCGAGGAGGCCGCGGCGCATCACTCGGTGTCCGATGCTGCGGGGGTCTTGACCAGCTTCCCGGCGGTCTCCGGGTCGACCGGCCCGATGCCGAACGACGGGCACCACTGCGCCAGCCCGCAGGCGCCGCAGGCCGCCTTCTTGGCGTGGCACACCCGGCGCCCGTGGAAGATCACCCGGTGGCTGAACTCGGTCCACTCCTTCTTCGGGACCAGTTGCGCGATCTCGGCCTCGACCTTGACCGGGTCCTCCTCCTCGGTCCAGCCGAACCGGCGGACCAGCCGGCCGAAGTGGGTGTCCACGGTGAGCCCGGGGACGCCGAAGGCGTTGCCGAGGACGACGTTCGCCGTCTTACGCCCCACCCCCGGCAGGGTCACCAGGTCTGCCATGCGCGGCGGGACCTCGCCGTCGAAGCGCTCGACGAGTGCCTGCGCCAGCCCCAGCGCGGAGTTGGCCTTGGCGCGGAAGAAGCCGGTCGGCTTGAGGATCTCCTCGAGCTCGGTCCGGTCGGCACCGGCCAGCGCCACCGCGTCGGGGTAGCGGGCGAAGAGCACCGGCGTGACCTTGTTGACCGTCTTGTCGGTGGTCTGCGCGGAGAGCACGGTGGCCACGAGCAGCTCGAAGGCGTTGGTGAAGTCGAGCTCGCAGTGCGCGTCGGGGTGGATCAGGGCGAGCTCTCGGGCCATCCGCCGGGCACGCCGGGTGCGGGCCAGCGGCGTCTCCTCCGGGTCGAAGGGCGAGGCGCCCGTCAGGGCGGCGCGGGTCGGACGACGGGCACGGGCCGGGCGCGCGTAGGCCGGGGAGGACGCGGGTGCGGACACGCGGTCGAGCGTAGGCGGAGCTGCCGACCGTCTCCTCCCGTGTCATGATCGAGGACGGACCGCTCCCCCGGACCGACGCCCGACGCAGAGGAAGGACTGGCTGTGGTCGCCCTCAGCGTCATCCTCTTCCCCCCGCTGCTGATCGCCTTCCTGCTGGTGATGGAGCGCGTCGAGGAGCCCCTCCGCCGCCCGGCCGGCCCGCGCGAGGTCAACGAGTTCCTCAGCACCGCGACCCCCGGCGAGGTGGACACGCTCGCCCGGTCCGGCATCCGCCGGGCGCTGTTCCGCTGGCGGCGCCGCCGCCGTCGCACCCCGGGCAGCGACAACCCGCCCCTGGTCTGAAGAAGGACCTCCCTGCTCCCCACCGCTCGCTCGCTCACGCAGCGAAACCGGGCGGCGGCGGTTTCTCGCTCCATCGGGGTAGCCGGAGGGCGTCCTGACGGGTGACCGAGTCCACAGCCGCCTAGACTCGTCGCGGACACGGGCACCCCTGTGTCCGCGAACAGTGTGAGAGGACGTGCAGTGGACGAGGTGCTGGCTCAGTCGGGGCTCTTCCAGGGGCTCTCCGAGGATGCGGTGGACCCCGTCATCAGCCGCCTCGAGACGATCACCCTGCCCCGTGGGCGGGTGGTCTTCAACGAAAGCGAGCCCGGCGACAGCCTCTACATCGTCATGAGCGGGAAGATCAAGCTCTCCCGCCGGTCCCCGGACGGCCGGGAGAACGTGCTCGCCGTCATGGGCCCCTCCGACCAGTTCGGTGAGCTGTCGGTCTTCGACCCGGGCCCGCGCACCGCGACGGCCACCGCGGTCACCGACGTGAAGCTCGCCCGGATGCCGCAGAGCGTGCTGCTGCCGTGGATCGAGGCGCACCCGGAGATCGGCGAGCAGCTGCTCCGCGTGCTGGCCCGCCGCCTGCGCCGGACCAACGACTCGGTCGCCGACCTCATCTTCACCGACGTGCCCGGCCGCGTGGCCAAGGCGCTGCTGCAGATGGCCGACCGCTTCGGCAGCCGCGACAGCGACGGCCTGCGGGTGAAGCACGACCTGACGCAGGAGGAGCTGGCCCAGCTGGTCGGCGCCTCGCGCGAGACGGTGAACAAGGCGCTGGCCGACTTCGTGCACCGTGGCTGGATCCAGCTGCAGGGCAAGTCCGTCGTCGTCCTCGACGAGGAGCGCCTGCGCCGCCGCGCGCGATAGCACTGCGACCCTCCGGGACGCGAGCCGTCCCCGGTCGCGCGCGCAGCCGCTGCTCCGCGCCTGCGCGGACCCCTCCGGGGCCCGCTCGGCACGACCGTTCAACGCGAGAGGCCCGGAACCGTCCTGGTTCCGGGTCTCTCGCGTTCAGAGCTTCACGACGGAAGCGGCACCACGAGCCGGATGCGGGTGCCGTCGGGCAGCACCGCCCACTTGCCGTCGGGGGTCTCCTCGAAGCGCGGGCTGATCGGGTGCAGCGGCTGCGGAGGTGAACCGGTCAGCGCCGCGGCGACGTCGGGGAACGGCTGCAGCTGACCGAGGGTGTGCGAGGTCGGCGGGAGCATGGGGCGGTTCCCCGAGGCCAGCTCGGCCAGGGCGGCCGCCGGCGTCAGCCAGGAGGCCTCGTCGGCCTCTCCGGAGACGTCGCGCGCCTCCTGGCCCACCGGCAGGGCTGCGGCGAAGAACTTCGTGTCGTAGCGCCGCGGCTCGACCGGTGGGGTGATCCAGTGCGCGAACGGGCGCAGCAGGTCCGAGCGCAGCACGAGCCCGCGCCCGGCCAGCAGCTCCGCCAGCGACAGCTCCCGGGACAGCAGCGCCTGCCGCTGCTCCTCCCAGTCGTCGCCCGAGACGTCCGGCACGACCGCGCCGTCGGGCAGCCCGGCGAGCAGGACGCCGGCCTCCTCGAAGGTCTCCCGGACCGCGGCGCAGACGAGCTCCCGCGCCGTGCGCTCGTCGCAGCCGAACGCGCTCGACCAGTCGGCCGGCGAGGGACCGGCCCAGCCGATCTCGGTGTCGCCGTCGCGCGGGTCCACGCCACCGCCGGGATAGGCGGTCATGCCACCGGCGAACGGCATGCCCTTGGTGCGGCGGAGCAGGTAGACCTCCAGGCCGTGTGCGCCGTCGCGCAGCAGGAGGACGGTGGCCGCCTGCTTGGCCTCGGCCGGCGCCCCGCCCGCCGCGGGGCTCACCGGAGCTCGACGGTGAGCTCGACCTCGACCGGTGCGCCCAGTGGCAGCTCGGCCACACCGACGGCGCTGCGGGCGTGCTGACCGGCGTCGCCGAAGATCCGGCCCAGCAGCTCGCTGGCGCCGTTGACGACCCGCGGCTGGCCGGTGAAGCCCTCCGCGCTCGCCACGTAGCCGACCACCCGGACGATGCGGGCCACCGAGTCCAGCCCCACGAGCTCGTCGATGGCGGCCAGGGCGTTCAGCGCGCACAGCTTGGCGTCGGCCGCTGCGGCCTCGACGTCGACCGAGCCGCCGACCTTGCCGGTGCGGCGCAGGCCGCCGTCGACGAAGGGCAGCTGGCCGGAGGTGAACACCAGCGAGCCGGAGCGGACGGCGGGCACGTAGGAGGCGACCGGCGGCGCGACGGGGGGCAGCCGGATGCCGAGCTCGGCGAGGCGGGCGTGCCAGCCCTGCGCCGGGGCGGTCGGGCTGGTCACGCCGGGCGCTTGAGGTAGGCGACCAGCTGCTCCATGCCGCCGGGGCCCGGGAGCACGGTGACCAGCTCCCACCCGTCGACGCCCCAGGAGTCGAGGATCGCCTTGGTGTTGTGGACCAGCAGGGGGATGGTCGCGTACTCCCACTTCTGCCGTGCGGTGTCGCTCATGGGCGCGACGCTAGCGCAGCCCCTCCGGCGAGGTGCTGGAACGGCCACCCTCCAGGCGCCCGGACCGACCTCGCGAGGCCCGAGGGGGAGGTCGTCCTTGATCTAGGCTGGTGCGGGTGAGCCCCGATCGGTCCTCCCCGCGCCTGCACGTGGTCACCGGCAAGGGCGGGACCGGGAAGACGACGGTCGCCGGCGCGCTCGCCCTGGCCCTGGCCGCCGACGGGCGCTCGGTGCTGCTGGTGGAGACCGAGGGTCGGCAGGGCGTCGCGCAGCTGTTCGACACCGCGCCGCTGCCCTACGAGGAGCGGCGGATCGCGGTCACCCGCGGCGGCGGCGAGGTCAAGGCGCTGGCGATCGACGTCGAGGAAGCGCTGCTGGACTACCTGGACATGTTCTACAACCTGCGCCGGGCCGGTCGGGCGCTGCGCAAGATGGGCGCGATCGACTTCGCGACGGCGATCGCGCCGGGACTCCGCGACGTGCTGATCACCGGCAAGATCAAGGAGGCCGTCACCCGTCGTCACGACGGCAGCCCGGTGTACGACGCCGTGGTCGTCGACGCGCCGCCCACCGGACGGATCACCCGGTTCCTCGGGGTGACCGGTGAGATGTCGCAGCTGGCCCGGTCCGGCCCGATCAAGACGCAGAGCGACGGCGTGATGGCCGTGCTCCGTTCCCCCCAGACCGCCGTGCACCTGGTGACGCTCCTCGAGGACATGCCGGTCCAGGAGACCGCGGACGCGATCGCCGAGCTCACCGCGGCGGGGCTCCCGGTCGGTTCGGTGTTCGTGAACATGGCCGCCGAACCGGTGCTGCCCGACGCCGCTCTGGCCCGCGCCGCCGCCGGCGAGCTGACCGGCGCCGACCTCGCTCCCGCCCTGGCCGCCGCGCACCTGCCCGCTGCGGACGAGGTGGCCGACGCGCTGGCCGCGGAGGTGGTCGAGCACGCCCGCCGCTGGGCCGCGCAGGACGCGCTGCGCGAGCAGGTCGAGGCACTGGGCCGCCCCACCCTCGAGCTGCCGCTGCTGCCCGGGCCCATGGACCTGGGCTGCCTGTTCGAGCTCGCCGGCCGGCTCGAGGAGCACCTCGCCCCGGCGGTGGGAGCGCAGCGCCCCGCGGGAGCGACCGGGGACGTGGCCCGCTGATGGCCGCCGACACGACCACCGAGACCCCCACCACGGCACGCCCGCCCCGGCAGGCCCCGGCCATGGACCTGCAGCAGCTCATCACCGACCGGGACACCCGCATCGTCGTCTGCTGCGGCGCGGGCGGCGTCGGCAAGACCACCAGCTCCGCGGCGCTCGCGCTGGCCGCGGCGGAGGCCGGCCGCACGGTCGTCGTCCTGACCATCGACCCGGCCCGGCGCCTGGCCCAGTCGCTGGGGCTGGTGGAGCTGGACAACGAGCCGCGGCGGGTCGACGTCCCCGGTGCACCGGGCGAGCTGCACGCGATGATGCTGGACATGAAGCGGACGTTCGACGACGTCGTGTCCGCGCACTCCACGCCCGAGCGGGCCCAGCAGATCCTGGAGAACCCCTTCTACCAGGCGCTGTCGTCGTCCTTCTCCGGCACGCAGGAGTACATGGCGATGGAGAAGCTGGGCCAGCTCCGGGCCAGCGACCAGTGGGACCTGATCATCGTGGACACCCCGCCGTCCCGGTCGGCGCTGGACTTCCTCGACGCCCCCAACCGGATGGGCCGCTTCCTCGACGGCACGATGATCCGGCTACTCATGGCGCCGAGCCGGGCAGGCTTCAAGTTCGCCAGCGCCGGTTTCCTGCTGTTCAGCCGGATCGTCAGCAAGATCCTCGGCGGCCAGCTGCTGCGCGACATCTCTGCCTTCGTCGCGGCCCTCGACACGATGTTCGGCGGCTTCCGCGAGCGGGCGACGGCGACCTACGAGCTGCTGCGGCGCCCCGGCACCTGGTTCGTGGTCGTGGCCGCGCCCGAGCCCGACGCCCTCCGCGAGGCCTCGTACTTCGTCGACCGGCTGTCGGCCGAGGGCATGCCGCTGGCCGGGCTCGTGGTCAACCGCACCCATCCCCCGGCGACCACCACCCTGTCGGCCACCCGCGCCGAGGGAGCCGCCGAGGAGGTCGCGGAGTCCGGGGGCGAGGGCTCCGAGCTGGCCGCCGCCGCACTGCGCGTGCACGCCGGCCGGATGCAGGTGGCCGCACGCGAGCAGCACCTGGCCGACCGGTTCACCAGCGCCCATCCCGAGGTCGCCGTCCGCACCGTCCCGGCGGCCGCCGGCGACGTGCACGACCTGGACGGGCTCCGGGTGATGGCCGAGGCGCTGACCGGTCCGGACGGCGACACGCCGACGGGAACCCCCCGGACACGGATCCTCCCCGCGCGCCGCGGCTGACCAGGGCTTCGTGCGCCGCGCGCGTAATACCCTGGCCCGCGATGTCGGAGAACGCGCGCATCCGGACCCGTCTGCTCGCCAGGCTCGCCGCGACGATCGTCGTCGCAGGCATGCTCGTGGCGGGTCTCCTGCTGCCCTGGGTCGGGGGTGCCGGCCTCATCGCCCGCAACTCGGCCTCGCTGCTCGACGCGCTGCCGGTCGAGCTGACCGACAAGACGCCGGCGGGCAACACCAAGGTGCTGGCCGCCGACGGGTCGCTGATCACGAACTTCTACGAGAACAACCGCACTCCCGTCGCGCCGGACCAGATCGCCGAGGTCATGAAGCAGGCGCTGGTCGACATCGAGGACTCGCGCTTCTACGAGCACAACGGTCTCGACGTCCAGGGCACCTTCCGGGCGCTGGCCACCAACCTCGCGGCCGGGCAGGTCCGGGAGGGCGGCTCGACGATCACCCAGCAGCTGGTGAAGCAGACCCTGCTGCAGACGGCGACCACCCAGGCCGAGCGCGACGCGGCGATCGAGCAGGACGGCGTCGAGGGCCTGTCCCGCAAGCTGCGCGAGGCCCGGCTGGCCCTCGCCCTGGAGGAGACCTACTCCAAGGACGAGATCCTCACCCGGTACCTGAACATCGTGTACTTCGGGGAGGGCGCCTACGGCATCCAGTCCGCGGCCCAGCGCTACTTCAGCACCAACGCCGCCGACCTCACGCTGCCGCAGGCGGCCATGCTCGCCGGCCTCGTGCAGAGCCCGACCAACGACGACCCGATCACCAACCCGGAGAACGCGCAGATCCGGCGCAACCAGGTGCTGCAGCGGATGTTCGACCTGGGCCACATCACCCAGCAGGAGCTGACCGACGTCTCCGGGCAGCCGGTGCAGGTCGCGCCGGGGCTGGCCCCGGCCAACGGCTGCATCGACGCCGCGATCGGCGGGTTCTTCTGCGACTACCTGTACGGCTACCTCACCCGGGAGCTGGGGCTCACCGACTCCGAGATCGACAACGGCGGGCTGACCATCCAGACGACCCTGCGGCCGGACATGCAGGTGGCCGGGGACCAGGCGGTGCTGAACACGCTGCGCATGGGCGACGAGCTCGTCGGCACCTACACCGCGGTCGAGCCGGGCACCGGCAAGGTGCTGGCGATGTCGAACAACCGTCGGTTCGGCTGCACCGGCGCCGACTGCGAGTCGGTCAACCTGAACGTCGTCCCCACCAAGGGCTCCGGCTCGACCTTCAAGGTCTTCACCGCGGCCGCCGCACTGGAGCAGGGCTACTCGAAGTACTTCACCCTCACCACCAGCGACCCGTACGTGTCCAAGGTCTACAAGGACGGCGGGAAGGCCTACCGCGTTCCCAACGCGGGCAAGGGCTACCCGGCGACGCTGGACATGGAGAAGGCGCTCTACATGTCCTCCAACACCTACTTCCTGGCCCTGGAGGACAAGCTGGGCTCGGTCGAGGGGCCGGTCCGCATGGCCGAGCGCATGGGCATGCACTTCGACTACGCGGCCACCCAGTACCCGGCCGACCAGATCATCGCCGAGAACCGGGGCTCGTTCACCTTCGGCACCGACGGCGTGAGCCCGCTGGACCTGGCCAGCGCCTACTCCACGCTCGCCGCCAGCGGCACGCAGTGCGACCCGACGCCGGTGGTGGCGATCCTCGACCGCGCCGGCCAGCCGCTGACCCGCGACGGCAAGCCGGTCGTCACGACCGACAACTGCACGCCGGAGGCCATCCCCAGCGGCGTCGCCAACACGCTGAACCAGATGCTGCGCAAGGACGTCGAGCCCGGCCACAGCGGCCAGACCGCGTCGCGGGCCTACATCCCGGGCCACCAGATCGCCGGCAAGACCGGCACGACGAACGACAACAACTCGGTGGCCTTCGTGGGGTACACCCCGCAGTACACGGCCAGCGTCCTGGTCTGGCAGACGAGGGCCGGGAAGAGCGTCGGCGGCTTCGGTGGCGGCAAGGGCGCGACCATCTGGCACGACGCCATGACGCCGATCCTCAGCGGGCAGCCGGACGTGCCCTTCCCGCCGGAGGACCCCGAGGTCGCCGAGGGCGACACCGAACTGGTGCCGAGCTGCTCGTCGGTGTCGGCCTGCCAGACCGCCCTCGAGGGGGCCGGCTTCACCGCCACCGTCCGCGAGGTCGACAGCGGCGAGGCCGCGGGCACCCTGCTGGGCACCCAGCCGGCCGCGGGCACCCGGGCCGCCGCGGGCTCGAGCGTGACCATCCGGGTCAGCAACGGCTCGGCGGTTCAGCCGGAGCCCGCCCCCGCCCCCGCACCGGTCGACCCGAACGCGCCGCCGGCACCCGAGGGGACCGGCACCGGGAACCCGCCGGGTGCGCTCGGGCAGCCGGAGGCCGATCGCGGCCGCGGGCCCGACGGCACCGCCGGGGGCCGCCCCGGTGGTGGGCGCACCGGGGCCTGATCAGCCCAGCTGCCGCCGCACCTCCGCAGCCACCCGCGAGCCCTCGGCCCGCCCGGCGACGGCGCCGTTCGCCGCACCCATGACCTTGCCCATGTCCTCCATGCCGGAGGCGCCGGTGCGGGTGATCACGTCGGCGACGATCGCGGCCAGGTCGGCGTCCTCCAGCTGCGCCGGCAGGTAACCGGCCAGCACCTCGCCCTCCGCCTGCTCACGGGCGGCCTGCTCGGTGCGGCCGGCCGAGCCGAACGCCTCCGCCGCCTCCCGCCGCTTCTTCGCCTCGCGGCGCAGCACGGCCTGGACCTCGTCGTCGCTGAGCTCGCGGGCCTCCTTCCCCGCCACCTCCTCGGCGCTGACGGCGGCGAGCACCATGCGCAGCGTCGCGGTGCGCAGCTCGTCGCGGGCCTTCATGGCGGTGGTCAGGTCGGCGCGCAGCTGAACCTTCAAGTCGGGCACGTGCTCCAGCCTGACACGTCGCCGTCCGGACCCGCGCCCGTAGGCTCTCCCGTGTGCGCTGGTACACCGCCGTCCCCACCGCCGCCGTCGCCTCCGGCGCCGCGGTGACCGCCTACGCGAGCCTCTACGAGCGCACCCGGTGGACGCTGCGCCGGTTCGACGTCCCGGTGCTCGCGCCGGGGTCCGCGCCGCTGCGGGTGCTGCAGATCTCGGACCTGCACATGACCGCCGGCCAGCGGAGCAAGCAGGAGTGGGTGGCCGGGCTGGCCGAGCTGGAGCCGGACCTCGTCATCAACACCGGCGACAACCTGGCCGGGTTCGACGCGGTGCCCGGCACCCTGCGGGCCCTCGACCCGCTGATGGACCTGCCCGGCGCCTTCGTGCTGGCCAGCAACGACTACTACGCGCCGCGGCCGAAGAACCCGTTCAAGTACTTCCGCACCGACCACAAGCGGGTGCACGGCACGGAGCTGCCCTGGCGCGACCTGCGCGACGGCATGACCGCCCGCGGCTGGCTGGATCTGACCAACGCCGCCGGCGAGCTCACCGTCGGGGGGCGGCGGATCGTGTTCGCCGGGGTGGACGACTCGCACCTGAAGCGGGACCGGTACGACCTGGTGGCCGGCCCGGCCGACCCGTCGGCCGACCTGCGGCTGGGGCTGGCGCACTCCCCCGAGCCCCGGGTGCTGGACCGCTTCGCCGCCGACGGCTACGACCTGCTGCTCTGCGGGCACACCCACGGCGGCCAGCTGCGGGTGCCGTTCTACGGCGCGCTGGTCACCAACTGCGGGATCGACCGCGACCGGGTCCGGTGGCTGCACCGCTGGAGCGAGCCGAGCGCGGCCTCCCCCGCCGGCACCTGGCTGCACATCTCCGCCGGTCTGGGCACCAGCCCGTACGCGCCGGTGCGCTTCGCCTGCCCGCCCGAGGCCACGCTGCTGACCCTCACCCCGCGCCCCTCCTGACCCCCCGCGGGGGCGCGCGCGGACGAGCGCTAGACTCGATCAGCGCACCTCGGGGTGTGGCGCAGCTTGGTAGCGCGCGTCGTTCGGGACGACGAGGCCGCAGGTTCAAATCCTGTCACCCCGACCCTCCACTCAGGGGCCGCCGGAAGGCGGCCCCTGAGTCGTTCCCGGGTCCGCCGGTTGACGACCGCGCCCCGCGGGCATCGAGGACGGCGATGACCGAATGGCTGCTCCTGCTCGCCGCCGTGCTGCTGACGGCGCTCACCGGGTTCTTCGTCGCGGCGGAGTTCTCCCTCACCACGGTCGACCGGGGTCGCGCCGAGGAGGCCGCAACCGGCGGGAGCGCGCGCGGCCGCAGCGTCGTCCGGGCGCTGAGCAGCCTGTCCACCCAGCTCTCGGCCGCCCAGCTGGGCATCACGATCACCACGCTGCTGGTCGGCTACCTGGCCGAGCCGGCGATCGGTCAGCTGCTGCGTGGCCCGCTGGAGGGTCTGGGCCTCACCGGGGGTTCGGCGACCGCCGTCTCCTACGGGCTGGCCATCGCGCTGGCCACGACGCTGCAGATGCTGCTCGGCGAGCTGGGACCGAAGAACCTCGCGATCGCCAACCCGCTCTCCGTGGCCGGGTTCGTCGCCCCGGGGATGCAGGCGTTCACCCGGGTCACGCGGCCGGTGGTCGGCGCGCTGCAGCGGCTGGCCAACGCCATCGTGCGGCGGCTGGGCTTCGAGCCACGGGAGGAGCTGGAGACAGCGCGGGACGCCGACGAGCTCGCCGCCGTCGCCCGCCGCTCCGCGGAGGAGGGCGACCTCTCCCCCGTCGCGGCCCGGCTGCTGCAGCGCTCGCTGAAGCTCGGCGCGAAGTACGCCACCGACGTCATGACCCCGCGGACCCAGCTGTGGACCTTGCGGGCCAGCGCCACCGCCGCCGACGTCATCGCCGCCGCGGTGGAGTCGGGCAACTCCCGCTTCCCCGTCTACGGCTCCGACCTGGACGAGGTGACCGGCATCGTGCACGTGAAGCACGCGGTCGCCGTGCCGGAGGCCGAGCGGACGGTGCGCACCGCCGGCGAGCTGGCCTCGCCCGTCCTCGCCGTCCCGTCGTCGATGCAGCTGGAACGGCTGCTGGACCTGCTGCGCGACCAGGGCCTGCAGCTGGCCCTGGTCGTCGACGAGTGGGGCGCCACGCACGGCGTGGTCACCCTCGAGGACATCGTGGAGGAGCTGGTCGGGGAGATCGCGGACGAGACCGACCGGCCGCTGCGCGCACTGCGCCGGGTGGACGCCGACACGTGGGTTCTCTCCGGGCTGCTGCGCCCCGACGAGGTGCAGGACCGGACCGGCATCGCCGTCCCCGAGGGCCGCTACGAGACGCTGGCCGGCTTCCTGACCGACCGGCTCCAGCGGCTGCCCCAGGAAGGCGACGTCGTCCGGGTCGACGGGGTGGAGCTCACCGTCGAGACCGTGCAGGGACGCCGGGTCGCACGCGTCGTGGCCCGCCGGGTGCCCGGTCCGCCGGCCGATGCCGACGCCCCTGCCACCCGCGAGGAGGTGGCGGCGTGAGCGTCGTCAGCCTGCTGGTCCTGGTCGCCCTGCTGCTGGGCAACGCCTTCTTCGTCGCCGCCGAGTTCGCCCTGGTCTCGGCCCGTGCCGCGCAGATCGAGGCCCGCGCGGAGACCGGCTCCAGGCGGGCCGTGAAGACGCTGGCCGCGATGCGGAACGTCTCGCAGATGATGGCCGGCGCCCAGCTGGGCATCACGCTGTGCTCGCTGGGGCTCGGCGCCGTCGGCGAGCCCGCCGTGGCGCACCTGATCGAGGTGCCGCTGGAGGCGGCGGGGCTCCCCGAAGGGCTGCTGCACCCGATCGCGCTGACCATCGCGCTCTCGCTGGTCACCGTGCTGCACATGGTGCTGGGCGAGATGGTGCCGAAGAACATCACGATGGCCGGCCCGGACCGTGCGGCGCTGGTGCTCGGCCCTCCCCTGGCGGTGATGGTGCGGGTCCTGAAGCCGTTCATCTGGCTCTTCAACACCCTCGCCAACGGTTTCGTGCGGCTGTTCGGCGTGCAGCCGACCGACGAGGTGGCCGCGAGCTTCGACGAGACCGAGATCCGGTCCATGGTCACCCAGTCGCAGCGCGAGGGGGTGCTGGGCACCGAGATGGGCGAGCTGGCCGCCGGCGCGCTCACCTTCGAGCAGAACGACCTGTCCTCGGTGCTGCTGCCGCTGGACCGGCTCGTCACCGTGCCCCGCAGCACCACGCCTCGCGAGTTGGAGGCGACCGTCGCCGAGTACGGCTTCAGCCGGTACCCGGTGTCCGAGGACGGCGCGGGCCTGGTCGGCTACGTGCACGTCAAGGACGTGCTCGACGTGCCGGCCGAGCGCCGCGACCAGCCGATCCCGGACCGCGACGTGCTGCAGTTCGTGGAGCTGGGCGCCGGCGATCCGCTGCCGGAGGTGCTCGCCACCATGCGCAAGGCGGGCGCCCACCTCGGCCGGGTCACCGACGGCGGAGGGGTCCGCGGCGTCGTGGCCCTGGAGGACGTGCTGGAGCAGCTGATCGGGGACGTCCGGGACGCCGCCGCCGAGCGCCGCCGGGTCGACCGGCGCGTGCGCGCCGGGGACGCGGCGGAGGCGAGAGCGGGCGCCGGGGGAAGATGACCGGGTGACCGACCCGAGCACCGTCCCCGCCCTCCCCCCCGAGGTCACCGCCCGCTGGCAGGCCCGGTTCCGCGCGCCCCGGGTCTCGCTGCCCGAGTGGGCGGAGGAGGCGCCGCACCGCAACCTGTACTCCTCCGACCTCAGCGGCGTCGTGGAGCAGTACGCGTGGGACCGGTCCACCGACACCCACCGCCAGGTCACCGACCGGCCCAACGGCACGCTGATCAGCACGCTGAGCCCCGACGGCGAGACGATCTGGTGGTTCGCCGACACCGACGGCGACGAGTTCGGCGTCTGGATGAACCAGCCCTTCGCCGGGGGCGAGGACACCGTCGCCGTCGCCGAGGTCGGGCCGGCCTACCCGGCGGGGCTGGAGGTGGGGCGCTCGCTGGTCGCGATCGGTCGCAGCACCGACGACGGCAGCGAGCTGTGGCTCGCTCCGCACGGTGGGACGCCCCGGGTCGTCTACCGGCACGCCGACCCGGCGTCGGTCGACGCACTGACCCACGACGACGAGCTGCTGGTCATCTCGCACTCCGAGCACGGCGACCCGCGCTACCCCGCGCTGCGGGTGCTGCGCACGTCCGACGACTCGGTGGTGGCCGAGAAGTGGGACGGCGAGGGTCTGGGGCTGCACGCGCTGGTGTTCGCCCCGCTGCCCGGCGACCGGCGGTTGCTGGTCGGCCACGAGCGCCGCGGCCGCGACGAGCTGCTGGTCTGGGACGTCGAGGCCGGCACCGAGACCGAGCTCCTGCTCGACCTGCCCGGCGACGTCACCGCCGGCTGGTACCCCGACGGCTCGGCGCTGCTCGTCGGCCACGACCACGCCGCCCGCAGCGAGCTCTACCGCTACGACCTGGCCACCGAGGCCCTGGAGAAGCTGGACACCCCGCCCGGCGTCGTCCGCGGCGCCACCGCCCGACCCGACGGCACGGTGGAGCTGGCCTGGTCGAACGCCGAGCTGCCGCCGGTGATCCGCCGCGCGGACGGCCCCGTCGTCCTCTCGGTGGCCGCCGAGGAGCCGCCCGCGGCCTATCCGGTCGAGGACCGCTGGGTGCCCGGCCCGGGGGGCGACATCCACGCGCTGCTGGTGCGCCCGGCCGGCGAGGGGCCGTACGCGACCGCGTTCCTCGTCCACGGCGGCCCGGAGGCGGCCGACGACGACTCCTACCGCGCCCGCCGGGCGGCGTACGTGGACGCCGGTTACGCGGTGGTGCACGTGAACTACCGCGGCTCCACCGGCTACGGCTCCGCCTGGCGCGACGCGCTCACCGGTCGGCCGGGTCTGACCGAGCTCGAGGACATCGGCGCGGTCTACGACGCGCTGGTCGCCGAGGGCGTGGTCGACCCGCAGCGGGCGATCCTCACCGGCGGCTCGTGGGGTGGGTTCCTCGCGCTGCTCGGCCTCGGCACCCAGCCGGAGCGCTGGGCCGCGGGCATCGCCGAGGTCCCGGTGGCCGACTACCTGGCCGCCTACGAGGACGAGATGGAGGGTCTGCGGGCCTACGACCGGGCGCTGTTCGGCGGGTCACCGGAGGAGAAGCGCGACGTCTACGTGCGCTCCTCCCCCATCACCTACGTCGACGCCGTCGCAGCGCCCGTGCTCGTGGTGGCGGGCGCGAACGACCCGCGCTGCCCGATCCGGCAGATCGACAACTACCTGGGCGAGCTGGAGCGGCTGGGCAAGCAGCACGAGGTCTACCGCTTCGACGCCGGGCACGGCTCGCTGGTCATCGAGGAGACCATCCGCCAGGTCGAGATCGCGCTCGCCTTCGCCCTGCGGCACGTCCAGCCGTAGCAGCCGGCGTCTCGTGCACCGACCGTCCGGGCGGTCAGTGCACGAAACGCCCGGGGGTCAGCGGGAAGCGGCGATGAGCTCCGCGATCTGGACGGTGTTGAGCGCGGCACCCTTGCGGAGGTTGTCGTTGCTGATGAACAGCACCAGCCCGCGGCCGCCGTCGACGCTCTGGTCCTGCCGGATGCGCCCGACGTAGCTCGGGTCCTTGCCCGCGGCCTGCAGCGGGGTGGGGACGTCGGAGAGCTCGACACCCGGGGTCGACGCCAGGATCTCGGTGGCCCGCTCGACCGAGATCGGCCGCTCGAACTCGGCATTGATCGAGAGCGAGTGCCCGCTGAAGACCGGCACGCGCACGCAGGTGCCGGCGACCCGCAGGTCCGGGATGCCGAGGATCTTGCGGCTCTCGTTGCGGAGCTTCTGCTCCTCGTCGGTCTCGAGCGAGCCGTCGTCCACGATGGAACCCGCCATCGGCAGTACGTTGAACGCGATCGGCGCGACGTACTTCTTCGGCGCCGGGAAGGTGACCGCCTCGCCGTCGTGGGCGAGCTCGGCGGCCTTGTCCACGACCGCCTTGACCTGGCTGTCCAGCTCCTCGACGCCGGCGACCCCGCTGCCCGAGACGGCCTGGTAGGTGCTCACCACGAGGCGGACCAGACCGGCCTCCTCGTGCAGCGCGCCCATGATCGGCATCGCGGCCATGGTGGTGCAGTTCGGGTTGGCGATGATGCCCTTGCGCACGTCGGCGAGGGCGTGCGGGTTGACCTCGCTGACGATCAGCGGGACGTCGGGGTCGCGCCGGTAGGCCGAGCTGTTGTCGATCACCGTCACGCCCGCCGCGGCGAAACGCGGAGCCTGCTCCCGCGACGTCGTCGCGCCCGCGGAGAAGATCGCGATGTCGAGACCCGTGGGATCGGCCGTGGCCGCGTCCTCCACGGTCACCTCGCCGCCGGCCCACGGCAGGGTGCTGCCGGCGGACCGGGCGGAGGCGAAGAACCGGATCTCGCCGACCGGGAAGTTCCGCTCCTCCAGGATCTCCCGCACGACGCGACCGACCTGGCCGGTGGCGCCGACGATGCCGACGTTCAGCGGGCGCGTGCTCATCGTCCGGTCCCTCCGTAGACGACGGCCTCGACGTCGGAGCCGAGGTCGAACGCGTCGTGCACCGCGCGGACGGCGATGTCGACGTCGGTGTCGCGGCAGACCACGGAGATGCGGATCTCCGAGGTGCTGATCAGCTCGAGGTTCACGCCCGCGTCGGCCAGCGCGCCGAAGAACTTGGCCGAGACGCCCGGGTGCGAGCGCATGCCCGCGCCGACCAGCGAGACCTTGCCGATGTGCTGGTCGAACTGCACGTCGCTGTAGCCGACGGTGTTCTTGACCTTCTCCAGCGCGGCCAGCGCGGTCGGGCCGTCGCTCTTGGGCAGCGTGAAGGAGATGTCGGCGAGCTTGCTGGCCCCGGCCGACACGTTCTGCACGATCATGTCGATGTTGACCTCGGCGTCGGCGAGCACGCGGAAGAGCTGCGCGGCCTCGCCCGGCCGGTCCGGGACGCCGTAGACGGTGATCTTGCCTTCGGAGCGGTCGTGCGCGACGCCCGTGATGATCGCCTGTTCCACCGGGAGGTCCTCCATCGAGCCGGACACGGTCGTGCCGGGGAGCTGTGAGTAGGAGCTGCGGACGTGCACGGGGATGCCGTAGCGGCGGGCGTACTCGACGCAGCGGAGCATGAGCACCTTGGCGCCCGACGCGGCGAGCTCGAGCATCTCCTCGTAGGTGATGGTGTCCAGCCGCTTGGCGTTCGGGACGATCCGCGGGTCGGCGGTGAAGACGCCGTCGACGTCGGTGTAGATCTCGCAGACGTCGGCGGAGAGCGCCGCGGCCACCGCGACGGCGGTGGTGTCGGAGCCGCCGCGGCCGAGGGTGGTGATGTCCTTGGTGTCCTGGCTGACGCCCTGGAACCCGGCCACGATGACGATCGAGCCCTCGTTGAGCGCGTCGCGCAGCCGGCCGGGGGTGACGTCGATGATCCGGGCCTTGCCGTGGCTGCCCGTGGTGATGACACCGGCCTGCGAGCCGGTGAAGGAGCGCGCCTCGTAACCGTGCGTGGAGATCGCGATCGCCAGCAGCGCCATCGAGATCCGCTCGCCGGCGGTGAGCAGCATGTCCAGCTCGCGACCGGGCGGGTCGTCGGTGATCTGGCTCGCCTGGTCGAGCAGCTCGTCGGTCGTGTCGCCCATGGCGGAGACGACGACGACGACGTCGTCGCCGTTCTTCTTGGCGGCGACGATCCGCTCCGCGACGCGCAGCATGTGCGTGGGAGAGGCGACGGAGGAACCGCCGTACTTCTGGACGACGAGGGCCACGGGTCCACAGGTTACCGACGGCGCGGCCGCTACCGGCGGTTGCGTCCACCCGTTCCCGCAGGATGAGATCTCCGGGTGGACTCACCCGAGGAGTGGCTGCTCAGCACGGAGGAGCGCGGGAACACCGCCACCACCATCCCGGGATGGACCACCGGGAACCTCGCGGAGCCGCTGCTGCACGGCGCGACGTACTTCGCCCGGCTGGTCGAGGAGGTGCGGTCGCTGGACGCCGGGGACCAGCTGTACTTCACCGACTGGCGTGGTGATCCCGACGAACTGCTGCTCGACGGCGGGCCGACGGTGGCCGAGCTGTTCACCGAGGCGGTGCAGCGGGGCGTCTGCGTGCGCGGGCTCGTGTGGAGGTCGCACGCGGAGCAGTTGACGATGAACAAGGAGTCCAACCGCGCTCTCGACGTGGAGATCGAGCACGGGGGCGGTGAGGTGATCCTGGACCAGCGGATCCGCCGGATGGGGAGCCACCACCAGAAGCTGGTCGTCCTGCGGCACGACGAGGACCCGTCGAAGGACGTCGCGTTCGTCGGCGGGATCGATCTCTGCTACTCCCGTCGCGACGACGCCGAGCACCGCGGCGACCCCCAGGCGCTGGCGATGGCGGCCGCGTACGGGGACAACCCGCCGTGGCACGACGTGCAGCTGCAGATCCGCGGGCCGGCCGTCCACGTGCTGGACACGGTGTTCCGCGAACGGTGGGACGACCCGAACAGCCCCGACGCCGACCACCCCCTGGCGTGGGTGCACGACAAGCTGCACCGGGCCCGGCTGCACGCCGACGCCCTGCCGCCCCAGCTGCCACCACCCCCGGAGTGCGGGCCGCACGTCGTGCAGAACCTCCGCACCTATCCGGCGATCCGACCGCCGTACCGGTTCGCTCCCGACGGGGAGCGCTCGGTCGCCCGCGGCTACACGAAGGCGGTGAAGCGGGCCCGGCGCCTGATCTACCTGGAGGACCAGTACATGTGGTCCGCCGAGGTGGCCCGGCTGTTCGCCGAGGCGCTGTCGGACAACCCCGACCTACACCTGGTGGTCGTGGTCCCACGGGTGCCGGACCAGGACAGCGTGTTCGCCGAGCGCCCCCAGTACGTCGGCCGCTGGCAGGCCATCGAGATGTGCCGGAAGGCCGGCGAGGGGCGGGTGCACGTCTTCGACGTGGAGAACCACGTCGGGACGCCGGTGTACGTGCACGCCAAGGTGTGCGTCGTCGACGATCTCTGGGCCAGCGTCGGCAGCGACAACTTCAACCGGCGCTCCTGGACGCACGACAGCGAACTGTCCAGCGCGGTGCTCGACACCACCCGGGACGAGCGCGAGCCCCGCGACCCGGCGGGGACCGGGGACGGCGCCCGGACCTTCGCGCGGAACCTGCGGATGGCGCTGGCACGGGAGCACCTGGACCTGGACCCCGGCGGCGCGGAGGACGAGCTGGCGCTCGACCCGGCCCGGTTCGTCGACACCATGGAGGCCCGGGCGGAGGCGCTCGACGCCTGGCACGACGACGGCCGACGCGGCCCCCGACCACCGGGCCGGGTCCGCCGACACCGGGCCGAGAAGCTGCCGTGGTTCACCCGCCTGTGGGCGACGCCGGTGTACCGGCTGCTCGACGACCCCGACGGCCGGCCGCTGCGACTGCGTCTGAAGAAGACCTTCTGACGCCGGTCACCGTGGTCCGCCGGCAGCGCGCACGCGTGCTCGGCGACGCGCCGACTCTGCACACCCCTGCGGTGCGACGTCGACCGAGCCGCGCGGTTCCCGCTAGTCGGCGCAGTAGGTGCGGACCTGCGCGTACCCCCGGTACGGGGCCTTCCACAGGTCGATGAACTGCAGCGCCTCCGCGCGGGAGCCGAAGTACACGGAGGTGACCCCGTCGCCCTGGTTGATGCCGATCGACGCGAGGTCGCCGTCGTCGCAGAGACCACCGGTGCTGCCGAGGTAGCCCATGCCCTGCAGACGCCGGTACGCCGAGCCCACCGCGGCGTCGTCCGCGGCGGCGCTGCTGGCGAGGTACACGCCCCAGTACTGACCGCCCTGCGCCACCAGCGCCTCCTTCGGGCGCGCGGCGGTGGACGCGCGGGCAGGGCCGGCGGCCGGGGCCACGGTGGCCGGCCCGGCGGCCGGCGTGGGGGTGGCCGCCACGGGGGTGGGAGTCATAACCGGGGCCGGCGTCGTCGGTGCGGCGGTCGAGGGCTCGGGAGACGCGCTGGGGCTCGGGGCGGTGGTGGACGTGGCCGCCGTGCGCGGCGCCGCCTCGGCCGGCGCGTCCTCGCCGCATCCGCTGAGAACGGCCGCGGCCAGCAGCGGCAGCGCGACGGAGAGGCGACGAGAGATCATGGCGGCACGTTAGGGCACCGTCGCGTCTCCGTAGTGGAGGCACGACGGTGCGTCATCGCCCGAGGCGAGGCGCGGAGCACGTCCCTTGTTTTCTCCGTGACCTGCACGGGGCCGACGACCGGCCCCCATGTCGGAGGTGCAACACGACCTCATCCCTGCGGGTGAGGCGTCGGCGCTGCTACCGTGGGTCCGTGCGCGGCAGCCTCCTGCTTACCCGCCGCGGCGAGGCCCTCTCCTAGGTCGGCTCCCTCGCCGCGGTGACTGCCGTGACCGAGAGCGTTCCCGGCGCCTGCTGACCGCCCCATCGGAGCGACAGTCCTGCCCGCGCCAGAGGAGCCGATACAGCCATGAGCACCAGCTCGCAGCACCCGCACGTACGCCACCCCCAGCAGCCGTCGCGCATGCCGATCCACCGCTATGCGCCGTTCACCCCCGTCGACCTGCCCGACCGCACCTGGCCGGAGAAGGTCACCACCGTCGCGCCACGGTGGTGCGCCGTCGACCTGCGCGACGGCAACCAGGCGCTGATCGACCCCATGACCCCCGACCGCAAGCGCCGCATGTTCGAGCTGCTGGTCCGCATGGGCTACAAGGAGATCGAGGTCGGCTTCCCCGCGGCCAGCCAGACGGACTACGACTTCGTCCGCCAGCTGATCGAGGAGGAGCTGGTCCCCGACGACGTCACGATCCAGGTGCTCACCCAGGCCCGGGACGAGCTGATCGAGCGCACCTTCGAGTCGCTGCGCGGCGCCGAGCAGGCGATCGTGCACCTCTACAACTCCACCAGCACCCTGCAGCGCCGGGTCGTCTTCGACTCCGACCGCGCCGGCATCGTCGACATCGCCGTCCACGGCGCCCAGGTCGTGCGCAAGCTGGCCGAGCAGATGGGCGGCACCGAGATCCGGTTCGAGTACTCCCCCGAGTCCTTCACCGGAACCGAGCTCGACTTCGCCGTCGAGGTCTGCAACGCCGTCACCGACGTCTGGGAGCCGACCGCCGACCGGCCGACCATCCTCAACCTGCCGGCGACGGTGGAGATGGCCGAGCCGACCGTCTACGCCGATCAGATCGAGTGGATGCACCGCAACCTGGCCCGCCGCGACGCCGTCGTCCTGTCCCTGCACCCGCACAACGACCGGGGGACCGCCGTCGCCGCCGCCGAGCTGGGCTACCGCGCCGGGGCCGACCGCATCGAGGGCTGCCTGTTCGGCAACGGCGAGCGCACCGGCAACGTCGACCTGGTCACCCTCGGCCTGAACCTGTTCAGCCAGGGGATCGACCCGCAGATCGACTTCTCCGACATCGACGAGATCCGCCGCACCGTCGAGTACTGCAACCAGCTGGGCGTGCACGAGCGGCACCCCTACGGCGGTGACCTGGTGTACACGGCCTTCTCCGGCTCCCACCAGGACGCGATCAACAAGGGCTTCAAGGCCCTCGCCGCCGATGCCGAGGCCGCCGGGGTCCCGGTGGAGCAGCAGGCATGGGCCGTGCCGTACCTGCCGATCGACCCCAAGGACGTCGGCCGCAGCTACGAGGCCGTGATCCGGGTGAACAGCCAGTCCGGCAAGGGCGGCGTCGCCTACATCATGAAGACCGAGAACCACCTCGACCTGCCGCGCCGGCTGCAGATCGAGTTCTCCGCGGTGATCCAGCGGCACACCGACGACGAGGGCGGTGAGGTCACCGCCGAGCAGATGTGGACCGCCTTCAGCAACGAGTACCTGCCCGACCCGGCCGCTCCCTGGGGCCGGTTCAGCCTGGCCGGCCACCGGCACACCGCACACGGCGACACCACCGACGAGATGGTCGTCGAACTGGTGGACGACGGCGTGCCGGTGACCGTCGAGGGGCGTGGCAACGGGCCGATCGCGGCGTTCGTCGACGCGCTGAGGAGCGTCGACGTCGACCTTCGGGTCCTGGACTACGC
Source organism: Blastococcus sp. TF02-8 (assembly GCF_003319175.1). Taxonomy (GTDB): domain Bacteria; phylum Actinomycetota; class Actinomycetes; order Mycobacteriales; family Geodermatophilaceae; genus Blastococcus. The sequence continues at coordinate 142,847 of NZ_QOHK01000004.1, forward strand.
CGAGCACGCGATGAGCGCCGGCGGCGACGCGCGGGCGGCCGCCTACGTCGAGTGCGCCGTCGGCGACCGCGTGCTGTGGGGCGTGGGCATCGACCCGAACATCGTCACCGCCTCGCTGCGCGCGGTCGTGTCGGCGGTCAACCGCGCCCAGCGCTGACCGCCGGGGACGGGGCGCCTCAGGGCGCCTCGTCCCGTTCGCGGCTCTCCGCCAGGGCCGCGCCGGGCTCCTCCGGCGGGGCGTCGGCCGGCTCGTCGCCGCGGTAGAGCCGGTCCTGACCGGAGCTGCGCAGCTCGTCCACGAGCAGCAGGTCGCGGCGCACGTGCCGCCGTCGGTAGGCCACCCGGCTGACCATGTGCGCGCTCACCGGGGCGGTCAGCAGCTGGAACGCGGCGACCAGCAGCAGCATCCAGCTGGCCGACCAGCCGTGCAGCCGGATCGCCGCCCCCACCATGATCAGCAGGACCCCCAGCACCTGGGGCTTCGTGCCGGCGTGCATCCGCGACAGCACGTCGGGGAACCGCAGCAGACCCATCCCTGCGGTCAGGCAGAGCAGCGCACCGGCCAGCAGGCAGGCGACGGCGACGACGTCGACGAGCGCCGTCACCGATCTCCCTCCCGCACCTCGGCGGCGACCGGCAGCCCGACGTCGCTGCCGTCGCCGGCCGAGGACTTCAGCAGCATGCCGCCGATGTAGCGGGCGATGGAGACCGAGCCGACGAACGCCAGCAGCGAGACCACGACCAGCACCGGGACGACGGTCGGGTCGCGGGTGAGTGCGGCGTGCACCGCCAGTCCGGCGGAGATGATCACCAGCAGCGTGTCGGTGGCGACCACCCGGTCCAGCAGCGACGGGCCCAGCGCCACCCGCACCAGCGCCAGCAGCGCGCCGCCACCGAGCAGCGCGTAGGCGACCACCCCGGCCGCGGTCACGCCGCCACCTCCGCGAGCGCGGCGATCTCCTCGGCCGAGCCGAACGCCCGCACGATCCGGGCCTCGGTCTCCAGTACCGCCGCCTTCTGCCGTGCCACGTCGTCCTCGTCGCGGGCGTGCAGCAGGTGCACGGCGATCCGGCGCCGCTCCCGGTCCAGGTCGAGCACCAGCGAGCCGGGCACCAGCGAGATGGCCTCGGCGACCATCGTGAGCAGCAGGTCGGAGTCCACCCGGAGCTGCACCGAGACGATCGCCCCCCTCCGGACGCCGCCCGGCCCGATCGCCTGCCAGGCCACCTGCGCCCCGGAGACGAACAGGTCGACGACGAAGTGCCCGACGAAGGCGAGGAGCGCGGCCGGTCGCAGCCGCACGCCGCCGATCACCGGCGGGAGGGGGAGCAGGACCAGCACGCCGAGTGCCACGGCCAGGCCGGAGACCAGGTTGGCCCAGGACCAGGTGCCCCAGAGCAGGATCCACACCAGCACCAACCACACGACCAGCGGCAGCTGGTGGCGCAGCCGCTTCGCCGCCGGCTCGACGGTCATCGCTGCCCCTCCGCCCCGAGCACGGCCTGCAGGTACGGCGTCCGCTCGAGCAGGTCCCCCGAGGCGCGGTCGGTGTAGCCGTACAGCGGTCCGGCCACCACGGTCAGCGCGACGGTGACCGCGGCCATCGCCGCGGTGGCGCCGAGCATCACCCGCGGCAGCGGACGCAGGGCCCGCACCGAGGACGCCGCAGGCGCCCACCCCGGCTCCGACGCCGTCGCCACCGCCGCGTGCCTCCGCCACGCTGCCTGCCACCCGGCCTGGCGCTCGCCGCCGGGAACGGCGTCGCCGTCCCGGTCCGGTCCGGCGGCGCTCGCTGCCGCGGCGGCGGTGTCGTCGGCCGGCTCCTGCGTCGGCGGGCGCCAGAAGGCGCGGGTCCACACCCGCGCGACCGCCAGCAGGGTGAGCAGGCTGGTGACGACGGCGCCGCCCACCAGGGTGAGCGCCAGCGGGCTGCCGTCGGCGATACCGGCCCGCAGCAACCCCAGCTTGCCGATGAAGCCCGACAGCGGCGGGATCCCGGCGAGGTTCATGGCCGGCACGAAGAACAGCACGGCCAGCAGCGGCGAGCGCCTGGCCAGCCCGCCCAGCCGGTCCACCGCCGTCGACCGCCCCTGCCGCTCGATCAGCCCCGCGACGAGGAACAGCGTCGTCTGGATGGCGATGTGGTGGGCCACGTAGAAGATCGCACCGGCCAGTCCGGCCGCCGTCCCGAGGGCGATGCCGAACACCATGTAACCGATGTGGCTGACCAGGGTGAACGACAGCATCCGCCGGATGTCGGTCTGCGCCACCGCGCCGAGGATGCCCATGACCATGGTCGCCAGCCCGGCCCACATGAGGACGTCGTCGAGCGCGCCGGAGGGGAACAGCAGCGTCTGGGTGCGGATGATCGCGTAGACGCCGACCTTGGTGAGCAGGCCGGCGAACACGGCGGTCACCGGCGCCGGAGCGGTCGGGTAGCTGTCGGGCAGCCAGGCGGAGAGCGGGAAGACGGCGGCCTTGATGCAGAACGCGATGAGCAGCATCGCCTGGAGCAGCACCTGCGTGCCCTCCGGGAGCGCGCCCAGCCGGACCGCCAGCTGGGCCATGTTCACCGTGCCGGTCGCGGCGTAGATCAGCCCGATCGCGGCGAGGAACAGCAGCGAGCTCAGCAGGCTGACGATGACGTAGGTGATGCCCGCGCGCACCCGCTGCGCCGAGCCGCCCAGCGTGAGCAGCACGTAGCTGGCCATGAGCAGGATCTCGAAGCCGACGTAGAGGTTGAACAGGTCGCCGGCGAGGAAGGCGTTGCCGACTCCGGCCACCAGGACCAGGAAGGTCGGGTGGAAGATCGACAGCGGGCTCTCCTCCGACCCGTCGGCCGAGCCCTGCCCGACGGCGAAGACCAGCACGCCGAGCGCCACGGTGGCCGCGACGACCAGCATGAGCGCGGAGAGCCGGTCCACCACGAGCACGATGCCCAGCGGCACCGGCCACCCGCCGACCGCCACCGACATCGGCCCGTTCGCGTCGGCCATGAACAGCAGCGCTCCCGCGACGCCGAGCACCGCGGTGAGCACGCCGAGGCTCACGGTCCGCTGGGTGCGGGGGTGCCGGCCGACCAGCAGGGTTCCGGCGGCACCGAGCAGCGGCAGCAGCACCGGCAGCGGGGCGAGGACGGAGATCACCGCTCCACCCCCGTGACGGGGAGGTCGACGTCGTCGGCGGGGATCCGGCGCACCGGCAGGCTGTCGGCGTGCCCGGCCGGGCGGTCCTCCGGCGCCAGCTCGTCGGGGTCCAGCTCGTCGGCGTCGGTGGCCGAGCGCGCGGCGACGCGGCGGTCCTCCTCGTCGGTGGAGACGGCCTCGTTCCGGGCCAGCCGCCACGAGCGGTGGATCATCGCCAGCACGAACGCGGCGACGCCGAACGTGATGACGATGGCGGTGAGGATCAGCGCCTGCGGCAGCGGATCGCTCATGTCCTCCGGTTCGCTGTAGCCCAGGATCGGCGCCATCCCGCCGGGCCCGCCGGTGGAGAGCAGCAGCAGGTTGGTCGCGTTGCCCAGCAGCAGGAAACCGAGCAGCACGCGGGTGAGGCTGCGGTCGAGCAGCAGGTAGATGCCTGCCGCGTAGAGCCCGCCGATGAGGACGGGGAACACGATCGTCGGGGTCATCGGATCACCACCTCGTCCTCGCCCAGCTCGATCGGGTCGTCGTCGTCCTCCTGGCGGTCGACCTCCGCGCCCAGGCTGCGCAGCACGTCGAGGACCAGTCCCACGACGATGAGGTAGACGCCCATGTCGAAGAACAGCGACGTCACGAGCTTGACGTCGCCGAGCACCGGCAGCGTCGTCTCGAGGATCGCCGTCTGCAGCACCTCCGCGCCGAGGAACAGCCCACCCGCGCCGGTCGCGCCGGCGAAGAGCAGGCCGGCGCCCAGCAGCACGCCCGGGTCGACCGGAGCCGCCTCGCCGAGCTCGTAGCGGCCGCCGGCCAGGTAGCGGAGCACCAGGGCCAGACCGGCGACCAGACCGCCGGCGAAGCCGCCGCCCGGCTCGTTGTGGCCGGAGAACAGCAGGTACAGCGAGAACACCAGGATCGTGTGGAAGAGCACCCGGGTGATCACCTCGAGGACCACCGAGCGCCGCTCCGGCGGCAGGGTGACGCTGGCGGCGAGCCACCGGCCGCGGGGGGCACGGCCACCGCCGGCCGGGGTGTCGCCGCCGTGGGTGGCGCCGGCCGCGGGGTCGAGCCGGTCCACCGCTCCGGTGCGCCGGCGCAGGAAGACCAGGCTGGCCACCCCGGTCGCGGCGACGACGAGCAGCGAGATCTCGCCGAGGGTGTCCCAGGCACGGATGTCGACCAGGGTCACGTTGACGATGTTCTTGCCGCCGCCGAAGCCGTAGGCTTCCTCGGGGTAGTCGGCCGAGACCGGGGGCGCGTCGCGGGCGCCGATCGCCACCGCGCTGGCCGCGGCCATCAGGGCGCCCACCCCCACCGCGATGACCCCACGCACCAGCCGCTCGCGCGGACGGTGCCGCTCGGAGATGTCCTTGGGCAGCTGGCGCAGCACCAGCACGAAGGTCACCAGGGTCAGCGTCTCGACCAGGAACTGCGTGAGCGCGAGGTCGGGGGCGCCCTGCAGCGCGAACAGCACCGCCAGCCCGTAGCCGGTGACGCCCACGACGAGCACCGCGGACAGCCGCTGGCGGATGCGCAGCGACATCGCCGCCGCGGCGAGCACGACGACGCCGACGAGCGCCTGCACGGGGCTGTCCCAGGCGCGCCACTCCCCCGGCCAGGGCGCTCGGGTGAGCAGCAGGGTGCCGGGCAGGGCCAGGACGACGACGAGGATCGTGCCCAGGTAGGCCGGCAGCGAGCCGCGCTGCGTGGTGCCGGTGACCAGGATCGACAGCCGGTCGAGGCCCTGGACCACGTTCCAGTAGCCCTCGTCGGCCGAGGCGCCCACCGCCAGCCGGCGCTGGGTGCGCGTGACCGCGGCACGACCGGCGAACAGGGCGGCGCCGCCGAGCAGGCTGACGGCGGAGAGGGCGAGGGCCGGCTGCCAGCCGTGCCACAGACCCAGGTGCTCGGGCTCCGGGGCGAACAGCGGGAGGGTGTCGGCGTACCCGGCGACCAGGTGCTCGAGCAGGGGGCTGGCCGGCCCGGCCAGGAGCCCGGCCAGGGCGAGCACCGCCGGCGCCGCGAGGAAGAGGGCTCCGGGCCGCGAGTCGGCGCCGACGGGCTCGACCACCTCGCGCTTGCGCGCGAACGCCCCCCAGACGAAGCGGGCGGAGTAGCCGGCGGTGAGCGCGGAACCGAGCACCAGCACCGCGAGGACGACGGCCGCCGCGGTGCGGTCGGGCAGCCCGGCGTCCCACAGCCCGGCGAACGCGGCCTCCTTGCCGACGAACCCGAGCAGCGGCGGCACACCGGCCATCGAGGCCGCGCCCAGGCAGCCGATCACGGCCACGACGGGCAGCTCACGCCCCAGCCCGGAGAGCCGGCGCAGGTCGCGGGTGCCCGTGGCGTGGTCGATGACGCCGACGGTGAGGAAGAGCGTGGACTTGAACAGCGCGTGCGCCAGCGTCATCGCCAGCCCCGCCGCGGCGAGCTCCCGGCTGCCGGCGCCCATCAGCACCACGAGGAAGCCGAGCTGGCTCACCGTGCCGAAGGCCAGGAGCAGCTTGAGATCGGTCTGCCGCAGCGCCCGGTACCCGCCCACGAGCATCGTGGCCGCGCCGAGGCCGAGCACCACGGGCCGCCAGCCGGGCTGGTCGGCCAGGCCGGGGGCGAGCCGGGCCACCAGGTAGATCCCCGCCTTGACCATGGCCGCAGCGTGCAGGTACGCGCTGACCGGGGTCGGCGCCTCCATGGCCGCAGGCAACCAGAAGTGGAACGGCACCATCGCCGACTTGGTGACCGCCCCGGCCAGGACCAGCAGCGTGCCGGCGACCATGGCGGTGCCGGAGCCGGGCTTCGACACGACCTCGGAGAGCAGGTGGGTGCCGCTGGCCCGGCCGATCAGCAGCAACCCGACCAGCATCGCCAGCCCGCCCGCGGTCGTGAGCACCAGCGCCTGGCTGGCCGCGCGCCGGGCGGCGAGCCGACGGCCGTCGCCACCGATGAGCAGGAAGGAGAAGACGGTCGTCAGCTCCCAGAACACGTACAGGAGCAGCAGGTCGTCGGCGAGGACGAGGCCCAGCATCGCGCCGGCGAACGCCGTGAGCGTCCCGGCGAAGCGTCCGGTGCCGTCGGCGTCCGGCTCGACGTAGCGGGCGCAGTAGACGAGGACCAGGGCTCCGACGCCGGTGACCAGCGCGGCGAGGGTGAGCGCGAGGGCGTCGAGCCGCAGGACGATCTCGAGGTCGAGCGTCGGGATCCAGGGCACCGTCTCGCGGAGGTCGCCACCGTCGGTGACCGAGCCGAGCCGGCTGACGATCCAGCCGAAGCTCGCCGCGGGGACGAGCGCGAGGGCGAGGAACGCCTGCCGACCCCACCAGCGCACGAGCAGCGGCGCGAGGGCCGCGGCGGCCAGGTGGAGCAGCAGGAGTGCGAGCACGGGTCTCCGGGAGGTCGGCCGGCGGTCCCCCCAGCCTACCGGCGCCGGGGATGACGATCAGGAGAGCTGATCGTTCCGGGTCCTCCCTCGCGGTCGACGGTGAGGGAGGACCCGGAACGGTGAGGGAGGACGGCGGCCGGGTCAGCCCTCGGCCACCTCGGCGGCGGCGAGCCACTCCTCCTCGACCTGCTCCTTCTCCGCCTGCACCGCCCGCAGCTGCGCGTCGAGCTCCGCGGCCTTCGCGTAGTCGGTCGCCGCGGCGGCCAGCTGCTCGTGCAGCTTCTTCTCGTCGGCGTCCAGCTTGAGCATCCGCCGCTCCAGCTTGGCCGCCTCCTTCTTGGCCGCCCGCGCCTCCGCGGCCGACACCGACGGCGTCGACTGCTGCGCGCCCACCGACCGCCCACCGCCGTCGCCGGATGCCGTGGTCAGCGGCGCTCCCCCGGCCGCCCGGCGCTGCAGGTACTCCTCGACGCCGCCGGGCAGCTCGGCCAGCGTCCCGTCCCCGAGCAGCGCGACGACCTTGTCGCACACCCGGTCGACGAAGTACCGGTCGTGGCTGACCACGAGCACGGTGCCGGGGAACGAGTCGAGCAGGTCCTCCAGCGCGGTGAGGGTGTCGATGTCGAGGTCGTTGGTCGGCTCGTCGAGGATCAGCACGTTCGGCTCGGCCATGAGCAGCCGCAGCAGCTGCAGCCGCCGCCGCTCGCCGCCGGAGAGGTCGCCGACGGGCGTCCACTGCCGGTTGGCGGCGAAGCCGAACCGCTCGGCCAGGGACGACGCCGAGATCTCCTGGTTGCCGATGCGGGCGATGCGGGCGACGTCCTGCACCGCCTCGACCACCCGCAGCGTGCGCGGCAGCTCGGTCACGTGCTGCGAGAGGTACGCCGGCGACACCGTCTGGCCGACCACGACACGACCCGCGTCCGGCGTCGTCTCCCCGACCAGCAGCTTGAGCAGCGAGGTCTTGCCCGCACCGTTCACGCCGACGACGCCGATCCGGTCCCCCGGCCCGACGTGCCAGGTGAGGTCCCGGAACAGCGTGCGGGGCCCGTCCTCGGTCGGGACGGCGTAGTCGACGTCCTCGACGTCGTAGACGGTCCGGCCCAGACGCTTCGCGGCGAAGCCCTTCAACGCCATCGAGTCCCGCGCCGGCGGTTCGTCGGCGATCAGCGCCTGCGCGGCCTCGATGCGGAACTTCGGCTTGCTGGTGCGGGCCGGCGGGCCACGGCGCAGCCAGGCCAGCTCCTTGCGCACCAGGTTGAGCCGCCGCTCCTCGGTGACCGAGGCGATCCGCGCCCGCTCGGCCCGGGCCAGCGTGTAGGCCGAGTAGCCCCCCTCGTAGGCGTGCACGGCGCCGTCGGCGACCTCCCACGTGGTCGAGCAGACCTCGTCGAGGAACCACCGGTCGTGGGTGACGACGACCAGCCCGCCGGTGCGGCGCTTCACGTACTCGGCCAGCCAGGCCACGCCCTCGACGTCGAGGTGGTTGGTCGGCTCGTCGAGCACCAGCAGGTCCAGCGGGCGGATGAGCTGGGCGGCCAGCGCGACCCGGCGGCGCTCGCCACCGGACATCGGGGCGACGGGGGCGTCGAGGCCCAGCCGATCGAGCTCCAGCCCGGTCAGCACCGAGCGGACGGCGGCGTCGCCGGCCCACTCGTGCTCGGCGGCGAACATCGACGAGGGGAGGACGACGTCGCGCACCGTCGTCCCCGGCGGGAGGGTGCCGGACTGGTCGAGCACGCCCATCGCCAGGTCGCCGCGGCGGGTGACGCGCCCCGAGTCGGGCTCCTCGACGCCGGTGAGCAGGGAGAGCAGCGTGCTCTTGCCGCCGCCGTTGCGGCCGACGATGCCGATCCGCTCGCCGGCCGCGACGCCGAGGGAGACGTCGTCGAGGACGACGGTGGTGCCGAATGCCTTGTGCACCCGCTCGAAGTTGACCAGGTTGAGGGGCGCGCTCACCGGCTGCTCGCAGAAGTCATGAGGCCCTCAGTATCCGTCGGTGCGGACGGCGGTGTCCGAGGGGGACACCGGCGGCGGGAACACCGGGCGGCACGGGACGTTGGTGCGGGTAGTTGTTGAGCGCTCAACGAGGAGCCGGCATGCCCGCTGTCACCGTCGAGGACACCACTGCCCTGCCGCGCGTGCCGCTGCCGGCTCCCCGCACCGTGCGCCGGCGCACCCGGTCGGTCACCACGGCTCCCTCGGGCTTCGAGGGCGAGGGCTTCCCCGTGCGCCGGGCCTTCGCCGGCGTCGACCTCCGTGCCCTCGACCCGTTCATCCACATGGATCAGATGGGCGAGGTCGAGTACGCGCCGGGCGAGCCCAAGGGCACCAGCTGGCACCCGCACCGCGGCTTCGAGACCGTCACCTACATCATCGACGGCACCTTCGAGCACGCCGACTCCCACGGCGGCGGCGGGACGATCAGCAACGGCGACACCCAGTGGATGACCGCCGGCGGCGGCGTCCTGCACATCGAGCGGCCGCCGGAGCAGCTGGTCGTCAGCGGCGGCCTCTTCCACGGGCTGCAGCTCTGGGTGAACCTGCCGCGCGCCCGGAAGTGGGTGGAACCCCGCTACCAGGACCTGCGCGCCAACGCCTCGGTGCTGCTGGCCAGCCCCGACGCCGGCGCCCTCCTGCGGGTCATCGCCGGGGACGTCGCCGGCCACACCGGCCCGGGCTCCACGTACACCCCGATGGCGATGGTGCACGCCACCGTCTCCCCGGGCGCCACGCTGGACCTGCCGTGGCGGCCGGACTTCAACGCCCTGGTCTACGTGCTCTCCGGCGCCGGCTCGGTGGGCATCGACGGTGCGCCGGTGCGGACCGGCCAGCTCGCCGTCCTCGGCCCCGGTGACACGGTGACCGTGCACGGCGCCGTCCACCAGGAGTCGCGCACCCCGGCGCTGGACGTCGTCATCCTCGGCGGCCGGCCGATCGGCGAGCCGATCGCCATGTACGGGCCGTTCGTCATGAACACCCCCGAGGAGGTGCGGGACGCCTTCGCCGACTTCTCGGCCGGAAGGCTCGGGAGCGTGCCGGCCCTCCGGGTCGGCGCGGCGGTTCCGCACGCCGGCGTCCGGGGTCAGACTGGTCCGGCAGACGAGCGGTAGGAGTTCCCATGAGCAACCTGGACCGACGCCCGGCCGCCCGTGAGCTGGGCGGGACGCAGCAGACCTCGACCGGCCCGGTCCTGGACCTGCTGCCGGCCAAGGAGGTGCTGCTCGGCGAGTCCACCCGGGTGCGCCGGCTCCTGCCCACCCTGGGCCGGCGGATGGTCGGCGCGTGGGCGTTCGTCGACCACTACGGCCCCGACGACATCGCGACCGCGCCCGGCATGCAGGTCGCGCCGCACCCGCACACCGGCCTGCAGACCGTCTCGTGGCTGCTCGACGGCGAGGTGCACCACCGCGACTCGCTCGGCAGCGACGCGACGATCCGGCCCGGTGAGCTGGCGCTGATGACGGCGGGCCACGGCATCTCCCACTCCGAGCAGTCCCCCGCCTCGCATCCGCGGTTCCTGCACGGCGCCCAGCTCTGGGTCGCCCTGCCCGACGCCGACCGCGAGGTGGCACCGCACTTCGAGCACCACGACGCACTGCCGGGCTTCAGCTCCGACGGGCTGCGCAGCACGGTGCTCATGGGCTCCTTCGCCGGCACCACCTCCCCGGGCCGCGCCTACACCCCGCTGATGGGCGCCGACCTGGACCTCACCGCCGGCGCCGACGTGGAGATCCCGCTGGAGCCGGACTTCGAGTACGCGCTGCTGGCCTCCTCCGGCTCGGCGTCGATCGAGGAGGTCACGCTCGAACGCGGCGCGATGCTCTACCTGGGCACCGGACGACGGTCGCTGCGGCTGCGCGCCCCCGAAGCGGCGCGGCTGCTGCTCCTGGGCGGCGAGCCGTTCGAGGAGCGCCTGGTCATGTGGTGGAACTTCGTCGGCCGCTCCAGCGAGGAGATCGCCGCGTACGCCGAGCAGTGGAACGCCGAGGACGAGCGGTTCGGCGCCGTCGTCGGCTACGACGGCGACCGGCTCACCGCGCCGCCCCTCCCGCCGGTCCCCCTCGTCGCGCGCGGGCGGGTCCGATGACCGTCGACCCGAGGATGCTCGCGTTCGTCGCCGAGCAGCGCTGGGGCGTGCTGGCCACGGTCAAGCGCGACGGCCGGCCCCAGCTGTCCAACGTCGGCTACGCCTGGGACGACGGCCTGATCCGCGTCTCGGTGACCGCCGACCGGGCCAAGACCCGCAACCTGCAGCGCGATCCGCGGGTCACGCTGCACGTCGCGTCGAAGGACTTCTGGACCTGGGTCGCCGTGGAGGGCACCGCCGAGCTCACCCCCGTCGCCGCGGAACCACACGACGCCACGGTGGAGGAGCTGGTCGCCTACTACCGCGGCATCTCGGGCGAGCACGAGGACTGGGACCAGTACCGGGCCGCCATGGTCGCCGATTGCCGGCTGGTGGTCCGGTTCCGCCCGGAGCACGTCTACGGGCAGCTCCCCGGCTGACACCCGGCCGGCCCCGCGCCGTCCGGGGAGCCGTGGCGGAGGTCAGAAACGGCCACCGCCCGAGCTGCGGCCTCCGCCGCCTCCGCCGAAGCTTCCCCGTCCGAAGCTGCCACCGAAGCCTCCGCCGCCGCCGAAGCCGCCACCGAACCCGCCGGAGGAACGCCCCCCGCCGAGCAGGATGCCGCCCAGCACCAGGCTGCCCAGGTCCACGCCACCCCGCCGGTAGCCGCCACCGAAGCCGCCCGGCATGCCCCCGCCGAAGCCACCGCCGTAGCCGGAGTTCCAGCGGTCGACATCGTCCTGGGCGACGTCGAGCGCGTGCTCGGCGAGCAGCCTCGCCTGCTGCGCCGAGCGCAGCGCCGACACCGGGTCCGTGCCGGCCTGGTCGACCGCGGCCTCCAGGTAGCGCCGGGCCTCGGCCAGGCGGGTCCGCGCCTCCGGGCCGACGGCGCCCCGCCGGGTGTCGACGAAGTCGGTGGCCGCGGCGACCGTGGACCGCGCGGTCACCAGCGCCTGGTCCAGCGACGCCGCCGCGCGGCGGGCCTGCGTCTGCGCGTCACGGGCGGTGGACAGCGTCTGCTCGAGGGCGGCGTCGGCGTCCTCCAGCTGGCGAAGCGCGGCCAGCGGGTCACCGGGTGAGCCGTCGGCCGGACGCAGCGCGGTGTCGGCCGCGGCGAGCGCCGCCTCTGCCCGGGCGATCTGGGGCTCCAGCCCGCTGCGGTCACCGCCCCGGACCAGGGCTCGCGCCTCGGCGAGGTCCTTCTCGGTCTCCGCGCGCGCCGCAGCCACCCGTCCGCCCGCGGCGTCGAGATCGGCGGCGAGCCGCCCGACGGCGTCCAGCAGCGTCTCGGTCTGGGCCACGGCGTCCTCGGCCGCCCGCACGTCGCCGACGGCGTCCCCGCCCCGCCCGGCGGCCAGCGCCTCGCGGGCCTCCCGGATCTCCTGGTCGGCGGCGTCGAGGCGGGCAGCTGCCTGCGTCACGTTGTCGACGACCGACACCACGGCGGAGCCGGCGAACCGCTGCCGCAGGCCGGCAAGACGCTGCTCCTCCTGGGGCAGCCGGCCGCGCAGCGCCGCGATCCGCGGTTCGAGCGCGTCGAGCACCTGCGGGGCGTTCTTCTCCAGGTCGCGCAGCTGCTGGAACGCCGCGCTCTGCTCGTCCAGCCGGGCGCCGGCACCCTTCGTGAGCGAGAGGATCTCCGCGAGCATGCGCCGCGTCGTCGGCTCGTCCTCCGGGGTCTCGTCGTCCAGCTGCTGCCGCAGCGAGAACGCGCGGGAGAGCTCGGCCTTCGACTGCTTCAGCGCCGTCCCGAACCCGGCGACCGCCTCCTCGCCGTACTGCACGCGGGCGAAGTCCAGGTCGAGCTGCGAGGTCTTGACCGCCTCGTCCAGCTCCAGCAGCGACTCGCTGGCGCGGCCCTGCAGCTGGTCGGTCGGCATGCCCTCGTAGGGGTCGCGCTCCCGCGGGCGGCCGGCGGGCAGCGCCCGCCCTCCGCGGTTCCGGCGCGACCGGCTGACCAGGTAGGCGCCACCGCCGACAACGGCGATCCCACCCAGCACCGCGAGGGTCGCCCCGCCTCCGCCGCCGGATCCGCCGTCGGAGGCCGCGTCCCCGGGGTCGGCGCCCCTCAGCAGCGCCGCGAACGCGCTCACCCCACCGGCCCAGTCGTCCTCGGCGAGGTAGGGCTCCACCTCCTCGGCGGTGCGGTCGGCCAGCTCGGCCTCCGACAGCGGCGAGGCCGGCGGACGGGAGAACCCGTAGGCACGGTCCTGCACGGCCACGACGAGCAGCGCGTCGTTGCGACCCAGCTGGCTGAGCTCGGCGGTCGCGCTGGCCCAGTCCTTGCCCTCTGCCCCGTCGAAGCTGGCCACGAAGGCGACGAACAGCTGGATGCCGTTGGCCTTCCGCAGCTGGTCGACGGCTCGCTGGACCTCGTCCTCGTCCCCCTGCAGGGCGCCCACCTGGTCGGTGACCTGGTCGGTCAGCCGGAACGGGGGCACTGCCTGGGCGGGGCCGCCCGTGAGCACGAGGAGGGCGAGGACGCCCAGGACGACGCACAACCGGCGCACGGGGGGACCTCCTGGACGGGCGGGGCGGAACGGCTCGACCCTACCGACGCGCGAGGGGTCCGGCCCGGTCGCCGTGGGTAGGGCCGGTCGACCGCATCCCACCGAACCAGGAGGCCCCGTGCCCGACCGCGACTCCGTCCCCGCCGCCGACCTGCCGGCCCGCACCGTGCGCCGGGCCGGCGACTGGGCCGTGGGCAACCGCGGGCCCGGGCCCGACGGGGAGGACCGCTACTTCGCCGTGTCCCGGCTGTGCCGCCACCAGCTCGCCGACCTGTCCGAGGGCACCGTGGACGCCGACGGCTGCCTCGTCTGCCCCTGGCACCAGAGCCGCTACGACGTCCGCACCGGCGAGATGGTCGAGGGACCGAGGGGCTTCCTCGGCTACCACGGCCCGACGCCCGGCTACACCCAGCTGGTGCGGCTGCTCGGCTCGATCGCCCGGCTGCGTGTCCGCCGGGCCACCCGCCAGGGCGACGACGTCGTCCTCGAGTGAGGCACGGGGCTAGGACTGGCTGAGCTGCTCCCAGGTGGCCCGCCGGCGCGCCTGCTCGGCCGGGTCCGGCACGGGCAGCGAGGCCAGCAGCCGCTGGGTGTAGGGGTGCTGCGGGTTGCCCAGCACCTCCGCCCCCGTGCCCTCCTCCACCAGCGAGCCCCGGTAGAGCACCGCGATCCGGTCGGCCAGCAGGTCGACGACGGCGAGGTCGTGGCTGATGAACAGCGCGGCGAAGCCGAACTCGCGCTGCAGCTCGTCGAACAGCTCCAGCACACGGGCCTGCACCGACACGTCCAGCGCCGAGGTCGGCTCGTCGGCGATCAGCAGCTCGGGCTGCAGCGCCAGTGACCGGGCGAGGCTGGCCCGTTGCCGCTGACCACCGGAGAGCTCGTGCGGGAACCGGTCGCCGAACGCCTTGGGCAGCTGCACCGCCTCGAGCAGCTCGTCGACCCGGCCGCGCGCCTCGCGGGCGTCGCCGGCCCGCTTGTGCACGACCAGCGGTTCGGCCACGGCCTCGGCGATGGTGAGCAGCGGGTTGAAGCTCGACGCCGGGTCCTGGAAGACGAACCCGATCCGCTCGCGCACCGGCCGGAAGGTCTTCTCCTTCACGCCGTTCATCTCGGTCCCCAGCACTTGGAGCGAGCCGCCGGTGACCTTGGTCAGCCCGGCGATGGCCCGGCCGATCGTGGTCTTGCCGCTGCCGCTCTCGCCGACCAGGCCCAGCACCTCGCCGGGGCGGATGGCCAGGCTGACGCCGTCGACGGCGACGAAGTCGGGCTGGCGCAGGCGGCCCGGGTAGACGATCCGCAGGTCGCGGGCCTCGACCACCGGCGCGCTGTCAGCCCACCCGGCCTCGCGCCGGGACGACCGCTCCACCGCGCGTGCCGACCCCTCGCCCAGCCGCGGCACCGAGGCCAGCAGCTTCTGGGTGTAGGGGTCCTGCGGGCTGGAGAAGAGGGTGGCGACGTCGGCCTGCTCGACGATCTTCCCGGAGTACATGACCGCCACCCGGTCGGCGAGGTCGGCGACGACGCCCATGTTGTGGGTGATCAGCACGATGGCGGTGCCGAACTCGTCGCGGCAGCGGCGCAGCAGGTCGAGGATCTCGGCCTGCACGGTGACGTCGAGGGCCGTCGTCGGCTCGTCGGCGATGATCACACCCGGATCGAGCACGAGCGCCTGCGCGATGACGATGCGCTGCTTCTGCCCGCCCGAGAACTGGTGCGGGTAGTGGTCCACGCGCTTCTCCGGGTCGGGGATGCCGACCCGGCGCATGACGTCGACGACCTTCGCGCGGGCCTCGGCGCGGGTGTACTTCCCGTGCGCGCGCAGCCCCTCGGCGATCTGCCAGCCCACCGGGTACACCGGGTTGAGCGCGGTCGACGGCTCCTGGAACACCATCGCGGCGTCGACGCCGCGGATGTCGCCGAGCTGCCGCGGCGACAGGGTCACGACGTCGTGGGCGCTGGCGCCGTCCTTGCTGCGCAGCACCACCGCGCCGCGGGTGGTCGCGGTCTCGGGCAGCAGCCCGAGGATGCTGCGCGCGGTCACGGACTTGCCGCTGCCGCTCTCTCCGACGATGGCCAGCACCTCACCGGCCGCCACCGCCAGGGTCACGCCCTTGACGGCGGCGACGTCCCCGGAGTCGGTGGCGAAGGAGACGGTCAGGTCGTCGATGTCGACGACGTCACGGGCGGGTGTGGTGGTCACAGCCCGACCTCCTTCGCGGGGTCGAGTTCGGTCGGGACGGCGGCCGCGGCCGGCACCACCGAGGTCTCGGCGACGTCGGCGGGCGACGTGCCGCCCCGGCGGCGGGTGCGCAGCCGGGGGTCGGCCAGGTCGTTGAGGCTCTCCCCCACCAGCGTCAGACCGAGGACGACGAGCACGATCGCCAGGCCGGGGAACACCGAGGTCCACCAGATGCCGCTGGTCACGTCCGACAGTGCCTTCTGCAGGTCGTAGCCCCACTCGGCCGCGGCCGTGGGCTCGATGCCGAACCCGAGGAAGCCCAGCCCCGCCAGCGTCAGGATCGCCTCGGAGGCGTTGAGCGTGAGGATCAGCGGCAGCGTGCGGGTGGCGTTGCGGAACACGTGGCGCGACATGATCCGCCACTGCCCGGCGCCGATGACGCGGGCGGACTCGACGTAGGCCTCGGCCTTGATCCGCACCGTCTCGGCCCGCACCACCCGCAGGTACTGCGGCACGAAGATGACGGTGATCGAGATGGCCGCGGCCATGATGCCGCCGGCGAGGCTCGACTCACCGCCGTTGAGCACGATGCCCACGACGATCGCCAGCAGCAGCGAGGGGAAGGCGTAGATCGCGTCGGCGATGACGACCAGCACCCGGTCCAGCCAGCCGCCGAAGTAGCCCGAGACCAGTCCGAGCAGGACGCCGATCACGATCGACATGAGGACGGCGGCGACGATCACCAGCAGGGCGGTGCGCGAGCCCCAGATGACCCGGGAGAGCACGTCGTAGCCACCGACCGTCGTCCCGAGCCAGTGCTCCGACGACGGCGCCTGCTGGGCGCCGAACGGGCCGGCCGGGTCGCGGAGCTGGTTGTACTCGTAGGGCGCCAGCAGCGGCGCGAACAGCGCCGTCAGCAGGAACAGGCCGGTGAGCAGGAGGCCGGCGACCAGCATGCCGCGCTGCAGGCCCACGCTCTGCCGCAGCTGGCGGACGACGGGCAGCCCGCGCCAGCCGCGCGGCCGGCGGCCGCCGGCCTCGACGGCTGGAGCCTGGGGGGTGGCGACGGTGGCCATCTCAGTACCTCACCCGGGGGTCGATGAGCGCGGCGATGACGTCGACGACGAAGTTGACGACGGCCACGATCACGGCGGCCAGCACGACGATGCCCTGGACGGCGACGAAGTCGCGCGCCTGGAGGTACTCGACGAGCTGGAAGCCCAGCCCCTTCCACTCGAAGGTCGTCTCGGTCAGCACCGCGCCGCCGAGGAGCAGCGCGATCTGCAGGCCGATGACGGTGACGATCGGGATCAGCGCCGGGCGGTAGGCGTGCTTGCGCAGCAGCCGCCGCTCGCTGACCCCGCGGGAGCGCGCCGCCTCGACGTAGCCGCTGCCCAGCGTGCCGATGACGTTGGTGCGCACCAGCCGGAGGAAGACGCCGGCGGTGAGCAGCCCGAGCGCGATCGCGGGCAGCACGGCGTGCTCGAGGACGTCGGAGAGCACCTCGCCGTCGCCGAGCCGCAGCGCGTCGATCAGGTAGATGCCGGTGCTGCCGTCCAGGGTCTGCAGCTCGATCTCCGCACCGGTCGAGGCGCGGCCGGCGACGGGCAGCCACCCGAGGTTGACGGCGAAGACCAGCTTGAGCAGGAGGCCGGCGAAGAAGACGGGGGTGGCGTAGCAGAGGATCGCGAACACCCGCAGCACCGCGTCGGGCCAGCGGTCGCGCAGGTAGGCGGCCAGCCGGCCCAGCGGGATGCCGACGACGAAGGCGACGATCAGGGCGTAGAAGGCCAGCTCGAGGGTGGCCGCACCGAACGTCGTCAGCATCTCGGTGACCTTGCGGCCGTCGCTGAGCGCCGTGCCGAAGTCCCCGCGCACGAGCTGGGTCAGGTACTCCCAGTACTGCACCAGGATCGGCCGGTCGTACCCCGCGGCCTTGATCCTGGCGGCCAGCTCGGCGGCCGGCAGCCGGCCGCCCTGCGCGGCGGTGATCGGGTCACCGGTGAGCCGCATCAGCACGAAGACCGTCGTCACCAGGATGAAGATGGTCGGGAAGATCAGCAGGAACCGGACGAGCAGGTAGCTGCCCAGCCCACCGCCGCCACCGCGGGTCCTCGCCGCGGCGACGGGCGCGGCACCCGGAGCTGCACCGCCCCCGGTGAGCTCGGTCGTGGTCGTGGTCATGTCTCCCACTCGTGGTCTGGCCCGTACGAAGGTCGGCCCCGGGTGATCCGCGCGCAGCGGGTCACCCGGGGCCGTGGTGCCTTCAGTTTCTCAGAGGCTGGGATCAGCCCTTGCTGAGGGCGCCGTAGCGGAACTTGAAGGACGCGTCGAGCGTGTCCTCCGCGCCCTCGACGTCGGCGCCGGTGACGGCCACCTGGGCACCCTGCAGGTAGGGAACCGTGGAGAGGTCGTCGCCGACCTTGTCCTGGATCTCGCCCAGCAGCGCGGTGCGCTCGCCCTCGTCAGCGGTCGTCGCCTGCTGGAGGATCAGGTCGTTGACCTCCTGGTCGGCGTAGTGGTTGCTGAGGAAGTTCTCCAGGAGGAAGAACGGCGTCAGGTAGTTGTCGGCGTCGGAGTAGTCCGGGAACCAGCCGAGCTGGTAGGCCGGGTACGCGTCGGCGGTGCGCTGCTTGGAGTACTGCGTCCACTCCGTCGTCTGCAGGTCGACCGAGAACAGGCCGGAGGCCTCCAGCTGGTCCTTGATCAGCGCGTACTCGTCGGCCGAGGACGGACCGTAGTGGTCGTTGGAGTACTGCAGGCTCAGGTTCACCGGGGTCTGGACGCCGGCGGCGGCGAGGCGCTGCTTGGCCTTGTCCGCGTCGGCACCACCGGAGCCGTCGCCGTACTTCTCCTTGAGCGGCTCGGTCGCGCCGGTCAGACCCTCGGGGACGAAGGAGTACAGCGGGGTGTAGGTGCCCTTGTAGACCTGGTCGGCGATCTCCTCGCGGTCGATCAGGTCGGCCACGGCCTGGCGCACGGCCTGGGCCTTGGCCGGGTCGGCCTCGGGGGTCTTCGCACCGTAGGGCTGGGTGTCGAAGTTGAAGACGATGTAGCGGATCTCGCCGCCGGGACCGTCGACGACCTTGACCTTGTCGTTGCCGCGCAGGTCCTCGATGTCGGTCGCGGTGAGGCTGCGGAAGGCGACGTCGATGTTGCCCTCCTGGATCTCCAGCTTCAGGTTGGAGGCCTCGGCGTAGTACTTGACGTTGACCTTGTCGGTCTTCGGCGCGCCCAGCAGACCCTGGTAGTCCGGGTAGGCCTCGTAGGAGATGAGGTCGTTCTGCTTGTAGCTGGTGATCGTGTACGGGCCGTGGAACGCCTTGCCGTCGACGATCTCCTTGTCCGGGGTCACCGAGTCGGCCGAGAAGACCTCCTCGTCGACGATCGGACCGGCCGGGCTCGACAGGATCTGCGGGAAGACCTGGTCGTTCGGGCTCTTCAGGTTGAACACGACCGTGGTGTCGTCCGGCGTCTCGACGCTGTCGAGGTTGTAGAGCAGCGACGACGGGCCGTTCTCGTCGGCGATCGCCAGCTGACGGTCGAAGGTGAACTTCACGTCGGAGCTGGTGAGGTCGTGCCCGTTGGCCCACTTGAGGTCGGGCTTGAGCGTGACCGTGTACTGGGTCGGCGCGGTGAACTCGGCCGACTCGGCGATGTCGGGCTCGACGTCGGGGCTGCCGAAGGGGGTGTTCATCAGGAAGGGGAACACCTGGTTCATCACCGCGAACGAGCCGTTGTCGTACGAACCGGCCGGGTCGAGGAAGGTGATCTTGTCCGTGGTGCCGATCGTCAGGGACCCGCCGTTCCCACCGCCGGAGCCGCTGTCACCGTCGCTGCCACCGCAGGCGCTGAGCACCAGGGCCGTCGCAGCGAGGCCGGCCGTGGCGACGCTGCGCCGACGGCTGATCGAACCGGAAGTCATCCGCTACCTCGTTCTCATCACAGCGGCCGCCGGTGGAGCGTGGAGCCGCTGGTGGTCAGGGAGATCAAGTCCTAACACACGATTTCGCGGCCCAGTGAGGTCCTCCGATCACCGTTACCGCGATGTGACTGGCGCGGAGAGCTGGCCCACAGGCGGCCGACCCCGGACCGGATGGGCCCGGAATCCCGGCTCCGGTGGCCGGTCGGCCCGGTCGACACCGCTACGCGTCGATGCGACGGCGCCCCTCGAACGCCCGCCCCAGCGTCACCTCGTCGGCGTACTCGAGATCTCCGCCGACCGGCAGCCCGCTGGCCAGCCGGGAGACGGCCAGCCCCATCGGGCCGACCAGCCGCGCCAGGTACGCAGCCGTCGCCTCGCCCTCCAGGTTCGGGTCGGTGGCGATGATCAGCTCCTTGACGGTGCCGTCCATGAGACGAGTCATGAGCTCCTTGACCCTGAGGTCGTCGGGGCCGACGCCGTCGATCGGGCTGATCGCCCCGCCCAGCACGTGGTAGCGGCCGCGGAACTCGCGCGTGCGCTCGATGGCCACGACGTCCTTGGGCTCCTCGACGACGCACAGGACGTCGTCGGACCGGCGCGGGTCACGGCAGATGCGGCACTGCTCGGCCTCGGCGACGTTGAAGCAGGTCACGCAGAAGCGCACCGACTCCTGGACCCGCGTCAGCGCGGCCACCAGCCGGCTCACGTCCGCGGACTCGGACGACAGCAGGTGGAAGGCGATGCGCTGGGCGCTCTTGGGCCCCACGCCGGGCAGGCGACCGAGCTCGTCGATCAGGTCCTGGACGGCACCCTCGTACACGGTGCTCCTCGGGGTTGCGAAGTAGGTCGGGTGGGCGGCGCGGTCAGAAGCCCGGCAGGCCCAGCCCCCCGCCAGGACCGCCCAGCCCACCGGCGAGCGGGCCCATGCGGCTGGCGGCGAGCTCGTCGGCCGTGCGCTTCGCGTCGCGCACGGCGGCGACGACGAGGTCCTGCAGCGTCTCGAGGTCGTCGGGGTCGACGGCCGCGGGGGCGATGGTGAGCGCGGTGAGGTCGCCGTCGCCGGTCATCGTCGCCGAGACCAGGCCGCCCCCGGCGGTGCCGGTGACCTCGGTCGCGGCCAGCTCCTCCTGGGCGGCGACGAGCTGCTGCTGCATCTCCTGGGCCTGCTTCATCAGCTGGGACAGGTCGGGAGCGCCTCCGGGGAACATGCCCCGAGAGTAGGCCGCCGGTACGACCGTGCCGGTCGTTTCCCGGCGATGCCGCCGAGATCGCGGCCGCAACGCCGGGAAACCGCCGGCAGCGCCGCCGTCAGCTGTCGACGGGGCGGGCGCCGAGCTGCGCGCGCAGCAGCTGGAGCGCCGCCTGCTCCTGGTCGACGGCGGGCTCGGGTTCGCGGTCGCCACCCGAGGAGACCTCGGCGGCCCGTTCCGCCATGAGCTCGCGCGCCTCGGCGGCCTCGGCCTGGCGGGCGGCCTCGCGTGCCTCCTCGGGCGCGACCTTCGCAGCGCCCGCGCCCCCTCCACCGGCGCCCTCCACCACGGCGTCGATGCGCCAGCGCACGCCCAGCAGCTCGTTGAGCGCCTCGCGGAGGACGTCCTTGTTCAGGTCGTCGCCGATCCGGCGGGCCAGTGCCGGAGAGGAGGTGGACAGGGTGAGGACGCCGTTGGCCAGCTGGTGCACCTGCGCGTTCTTGAGCAGCGCCTCGGTGGTGCGCTTGTGCTTCTTGACGACGGCGAGCAGCTCCGGCCACACCCGGCGGACGTCGGTCGTGCTTAGCTCACCGTCGCCACCGGCCGGGGCGTCGGGCGGGTTGGCCGAGACCACCGGGGTCGGCTCGCCACCGCGGGGCGCGGGCGCGGACTCGGCAGCGGCCCGGGGCGGCGAGGCCGGCGGCCGGGGCTGCTCGACCCGCGCCGCAGCGGCCTGGACGGCAGCGGGCCGGGCGGGGTGTGGCCAGTCCTCGTCGTCGGTCGGCTCGGGCGGCAGCGGGATGTCGGGCTCGCCCTCGGCCACGCGCGGGGCACGCGCGGCGGGGGCGGGCTCCGGGGCGGGGGCGGGTTCCGCAGCGGGGGCTGCTGCCGGTGGCCGGGGACGGCTGCCGGGCCGAGCGGTCTCCGGCCAGTCGGTGGACGCCGCGGCCGGGGTCGGCGTCGGGGCCTCCGCCGCCGGAGCGGTCGGCGCGGCCGGAGCGGTCGGCGCGGCCGGAGCGGTCGGCGCGGCCGGAGCGGTCGGCGCGGCCGGAGGGGTCTGGGCTGCTGCGGCGGGGGCCGCAGGGCGGGCGGGGGTCTCGGCCGCGGACTGCGACTTGCGGACGAACTCCCGGCGCGGACCGGACGACTCCGCCACCGGCGGCCGCGGCGCCTCGGGCCTGGGCGCCTCGGGCTGCTGCGGCTGCGGCGCCTCGCGCACGGGCGATGGACGCGCCGGGGCCTCGACGCCCTCGACCGGCCGGCCGGCGTGCTCACCGGCGATCGACATGCGCCGTTCGATGCGCTCCAGACGCTGCAGGGTCGCCGCGGCCGAGCCGTCGGTGGCGGGCAGCAGCATCCGGGCGCAGACCAGCTCCAGGAGCAGCCGTGGCGCCGTCGTCCCCCGCATCTCGGTCAGGCCCTCGTGCACGGTGTCGGCCATCCGGGACAGCGTCGCCGAGCCCAGCGCCTGTGCCTGGGAGTTCATGAGGTCGAGGCGGTCGGGCGGGCAGTCGAGCAGCCCGTTGCCGCCGGCGTCCGGCACCGCGTCCAGCACGATCAGGTCGCGCAGCCGGTCGAGCAGGTCGGTGGCGAAGCGGCGCGGGTCGTGCCCGGCCTCGACCACCCGGTCGACCGCGCGGAAGACGCCGGGGGCGTCGTGCGCCGCGAGGGCGTCGATGGTCTCGTCGAGCAGCGCGTCGTCGGTGACGCCGAGCAGCCCGACGGCGCTCTTGTAGGTGACGCCGTCCGGCCCGGCGCCCGCGAGGAGCTGGTCGAGGATCGACAGCGAGTCGCGGACCGACCCACCGCCGGCGCGCACCACCAGGGGGAACACCGTGGGCTCGACCTGCACCCCCTCGGCGACGCAGGTCTTCTCCAGCAGGGCGCGCAGCGTCGTCGGCGGGACGAGGCGGAAGGGGTAGTGGTGGGTGCGCGACCGGATGGTCGGCAGGACCTTCTCCGGCTCTGTCGTCGCGAAGACGAAGACCAGGAACTCCGGCGGCTCCTCGACGACCTTGAGCAGGGCGTTGAAGCCCTGCGTGGTCACCATGTGCGCCTCGTCGACGATGTAGACCTTGTAGCGGCTGTTCACCGGGGCGAAGAACGCCCGCTCGCGCAGGTCACGGGCGTCGTCGACACCACCGTGGCTCGCGGCGTCGATCTCGATGACGTCGAGGGAGCCCGGGCCGTCGGGCGCGAGCGCGACGCAGGAGCCGCAGACGCCGCAGGGCGTGGAGGTCGGGCCCTGCTCGCAGTTGAGGGAGCGGGCCAGGATCCGCGCCGAGGAGGTCTTGCCGCAGCCGCGCGGGCCGCTGAAGAGATAGGCGTGGTTGATCCGGCCGGCGTCGACCGCGTTCACCAGCGGGGCGGTGACGTGCTCCTGCCCGACCACCTCGGCGAAGGTCGCCGGGCGGTACTTCCGGTAGAGCGCGAGAGCCACGAGGCGAGATTACGTGGCCGGGGTGACGCTCCGGGCGCGTCGTCCACTCGGGCCCACCAGGAGAGCAGAGGACCCCCCGCGCACCCGCCAGAGCCCGCTTATCCTTGCTGCCTTCCGGCCCTGGGGAGGTTCACAGGGTGACGCCACGCGAGGGGTCGCGCCCACTGTAGTGGAAACCCCGGCGACCACCGACGTGCGCCCCGTTACGCTGCCCTCGCGCTCCGCCAGGGGCACCAGGAGCGTCATGTCCACCCCGCACAGCACCGCGCCCGGCCGCGGCTTCCTGCTCCTCGTCCTCGCGGCCCTGTGCTGGGGCACCACCGGCGTCAGCGGAACCCTCGTCTCCCGGCACAGCGACCTCGGGCCGCTCGACATCGCCTGGTACCGCATGGCCGTCGGAGCGGCCGCCCTCCTCGTCCTGCGGGCCGTCACCCGTCGTCGCGCGGCGCCCGTGCCGTCCCTCGACCGCGGCACCGTCGTGCGGCTGGTGCTGGTCGGCACCGGGCTCGGGGCCTACCAGCTCGCCTACTTCGCCGCGGTGGCCAGGGCCGGCGTCAGCATCGCCACCCTGGTCGCCCTGGGCCTGGCGCCGCTGCTCATCGCGCTCGGCGCGATCCTGCTCGGTCACGGCCGGCCCGACCTCGCGACCGTGGTCGCACTGGTGGCCGCCCTGGTCGGGCTCGTGCTGCTGGTCGGCGTGTCGGCCGGCGCCGACACCGGGACGACGGTGCTGCTCGGTGCGCTGCTGGCGGTCGGCTCGGCGCTGGGCTACAGCGTCGTGACACTGGCCGGAGCGGATGTGCCCGCGGGCGTGCCGGTGACCCTCGTCGGCTTCGCGGGCGGCGCGCTGCTGCTCACCCCCGTCGCGCTGGCCACCGGGCTGCAGTTCCCCACTGACCCGGTCGCCATAGGCGTGCTCCTCTACCTGGGCGTGGTGCCCAGCGCCCTGGCCTACTCGATGTTCTTCGCCGGGCTGCGCAGCGTCCCCGGCGCGATCGCCTCGATCGTCACGCTGCTGGAGCCGCTGACCGCGACGGCGCTGGCCACCCTGTTCCTCGACGAGCACCTCGAGCCGCTGGCCACGGTCGGCGGGCTGCTGGTCCTGGCCGCCGTCGCGGGTCTGTATCTGCACCGGTCACGGCAACCCGTGCCCGTCGGCGCCTGAGCGGAACGCGGACGGGCCCCCGGCGTGCTGCCGGGGGCCCGTTCGTCGGTCCTGCGGAGGATGGGAGATTCGAACTCCCGAGGGGTTGCCCCCAACCCGCTTTCCAAGCGAGCGCCATAGGCCACTAGGCGAATCCTCCAGGTACGCAGAGGATCCTACCGGGCGCTGTCCGGCGATCGGCCGGGACACCGCCGGGGAGGCCGCGAGGAGCCCGGTGCGGCATCCTGCACCGCAGAGCGGTTCGCCGGGCAGCCGGTGGGGAAGGCCCCTGAACTGCGGGGCACGGACGAGGAGGCAGACATGAGCGAGCACAGCGAGGTACGGCCGGACGTCGTCGAGGCGATCGTCGGTGTGCTCAAGGGCGGGGACGCCGGAGAGCTGCCGTCCGGTGCCACCGCGGAGGAGAAGACGGCCGCCAAGGACCGGTACCTGTCGGAGTTCGTCGCCGAGCGCAGCAAGCGAGACCGCCAGGCCCAGGCCTGGGAGCTGCTGCTGACCCGCAGCTACGACGAGCCGCCCACGTGGCAGCGGATCTTCGACGACCTCGACCCGAGCGTGCACACCGAGCTGGGCGAGCTCTACGACGCCCTTCCCGCCGGCGCGCAGGAGGAGTACGCGCGCCGGTACGGCGTGCCCTCCACCGTCTGAGCGCGACCCTCCCCCGTCGATGACCCGTCCTGTCACCGCGCCCGGTCGACTCATCGCCGGGCGCTACCGGCTCGAGTCGCAGATCGGTGGCGGTGGGATGGGAGCCGTCTGGCTCGCCCGCGACGAGCTGCTCGGGCGCCAGGTGGCGGTCAAGCAGGTCCTCTCGCCGCTGGGGGCCGACGAGAAGCAGATCGACGAGCAGCGGCAGCGTGCGCTGCGCGAGGGTCGGATCGCCGCCCGGCTGAGCCACCCGCACGCGATCTCGGTCTACGACGTCGCGCTGGAGAACGGCGCGCCGTGGCTGGTCATGGAGTACCTGCCCTCGCGCAGCCTGGCGGCCGTGCTCACCGAGGACGGCGTGCTGCGGGTGGACCAGGTGGCGCAGGTGGGCGCCCAGGTCGCCGACGCGCTGGCCGCGACCCACGCCGCGGGCATCGTCCACCGCGACGTCAAGCCCGCCAACATCCTCATCGGCCGGGGCGGCCGCGTGGCGGGCCTGGTCGAGATCACCGACTTCGGCATCTCGCACGCGCGCGGGGACGTCACCCTCACCCAGACCGGCCAGATCACCGGCACCCCGGCCTTCCTCGCCCCGGAGGTCGCCCAGGGGTACGAGATGACCGAGGCGAGCGACGTCTTCTCACTCGGCGCGACCCTCTACACCTGCCTGGAGGGCACCCCTCCCTTCGGCATGGAGGACAACCCGCTCGGCATGCTGCACAAGGTCGCCGGTGGCCGGATCACCCCGCCGCGGCGGGCCGGCTCCATGACCGCGCCGCTCATGCGGATGCTCGCCGCCGATCCCGCCACGCGGCCGGCCATGACCGAGGTCCGCGACGAGCTGGCGAAGCTCGCCGCCGGCCGGGACGGCGACACCACGACGGTGCTGCTCGCCCGGACCGACCTCACGCCGGCACAGGGCCACGGGGGCACCGCCGTCCTCCCCGCCGCGGCGAGCACGCCGGACCCGGCGACGCCCGTTCCGCCGGCGGCCCGCACCCCGGTGCCGAGCACGACGCC
Organism: Blastococcus sp. TF02-8; assembly: GCF_003319175.1. Lineage (GTDB taxonomy): Bacteria > Actinomycetota > Actinomycetes > Mycobacteriales > Geodermatophilaceae > Blastococcus. The sequence continues at coordinate 168,515 of NZ_QOHK01000004.1, forward strand.
AGCACCGGCCGTCCGTCCCGCGGTGAGCGCGCCGTCCCGACCGCAGGGCGAGGACCCGGTCCCTGCGCCCCGTCGGCGACGGTGGCCCTGGGTGGCCGCCGTGCTCGGTCTCGCGGCCCTCGCCGGCCTGCTGGTGCTGCTGCTGAACCTGCCCGGTGACGACGACACGGACGGGAGCTCTGCCGACGCACCGGCCACGACGACCGAGGCCGCGCCGTCCTCCGGCGAGGAGGCCGCGGAGTCGACGCAGCCGGCCCCCACGACCGAGTCCGAGCGCACCGACGAGCCGGCAGCCGACCCCCTGAGCGCGGGCAACATCACCGCGTTCCTCGAGGACTACCACCGCCAGGTCATCACCGATCCGGCCGCGGCCTGGGAGCGCACCGGGCCGACGCTGCGCAACGCGATCAGCCGCGAGAACTACATCGCCTACTGGAACCGGTTCTCCGACGTCACCATCAGCGACATCCAGGCGACCGACGGACAGACCACCGCGACCGGCCGGCTCACCTGGGTCCGCGCGAACGGCGGCCAGGAGTCGGCGGTCCGGCTCTTCACGCTGATCGAGCGGGACGGGCAGCTGGTCCTGGACAGCGAGACCGACCCCTGACACGACGGAGCCCCGCCTCCCGGGAGGGAGAGCGGGGCTCCGGTGCTGCTGGCGGTGGCGGTGGGATTTGAACCCACGGAGGGGGTTGCCCTCACACGCTTTCGAGGCGTGCTCCTTCGGCCGCTCGGACACGCCACCGCCGAAGAGACTACAGGCCGCGTCGACGACGGAAGAAGGCACGTAGCAGCGCGCCGCTCTCCTCCGCCCGGACCCCGGCGGTCACCTGCGGCCGGTGGTTGAGCCGGCGGTCGCGGACCACGTCCCACAGCGATCCGGCGGCGCCGGCCTTCGGGTCGTCGGCGCCGTAGACGATCCGGTCCACGCGCGAGAGCACGCTCGCACCGGCGCACATCGTGCACGGCTCCAGCGTCACGACCAGCGTGCAGCCGTCGAGCCGCCAGCCGTCGCCGTGCACCCGCGCCGCGGCCCGCAGTGCCAGCACCTCGGCGTGGGCGGTGGGGTCACCCAGCTTCTCGCGCTCGTTGGCGGCCTCGGCCAGCACCGCGCCGTCCGGGCCGAGGACGACGGCACCGATCGGCGTGTCACCCCACTCCTCCGCGGCGGCCGCGAGCTCGAGCGCCCGCCCCATCGCAGCGTCGACGTCGACGCTCACGCCGCCCCGTCCAGCGGGAAGCCGACCAGCTCCGACAGCTCGGCCAGGGCGACGGCGGGGTCGACCACCTTGATGGTCGAGAAGCCCAGCGCCCGCGCCGGCTTCAGGTTGATGCCGAGGTCGTCCAGGTAGGCGCAGTCGGTCGCGCCGATCCGCCGGCCGACCGCCTCCGACAGGCGGTCCAGCGCGCGGCGGTAGATCTCCGGCTCCGGCTTCCGGATGCCCTCCGTCGAGGACTCCACGACGGCGTCGAACAGCCCCAGCAGCTCGCCGAGCCGCCCGGTGCGCTCCATCGGCGCCACGTTGTTCGAGAGCAGACCGAGCGGCAGCCCGTGCTCGCGCAGCCGCCGGACCGCGGCCACCATCGCCGGGCGCACCTCGCCCTGCAGCGCCGCGAGCACCCGCGCGGCCTCGATCCGGTGCCCGAGCTCGGCCGCCTCCGCCTCGAAGGCCGCGGAGAAGCCGGCGACGTCGAGCTCGTTGCGCTCGTACCGCGCCCAGGCGTTCGTGTCGGGGTTGGTCGAGTTCAGCCGACGGATCAGCCCCTCGGGGAGCCCCGCCTCCCGCTCGTAGGCGGCGAAGGCGGTCATCGGGCTCTCGGTGATGACCCCGCCCAGGTCGAACACCACCGCGGAGACGGTCACGACCGCACCGCCGCGGCCAGCTCGTCGGCGAACCCCAGCCGGGTCGCGATGCGCTGCACCATCTCGTCGGCCCACAGGTCGTCGGCGGTCACGATCGGTCGGAGCTCCTCGGCAGGCAGGCCGTCGTCGGCGAACAGGTCCAGGTCACCGCCGGGCCAGCCGGTCTCGTCGTCGTCGAAGGCGCCGTCGGTGTCGACGCCGATGCCGTACCGCTCCACCACCTCGGCGGCCAGCACCCACTCCAGCATCGTGGCGTCGGAGATGAGCGCCCGCACCATGCCGCCGGGGCCGTGCCGCAGCGCCACGAAGTACAGCCGCGAGTCCACGACGAGGACGACCGGCGGCGGCCAGCCCCCGGCACCGGGATCGCCCAGCGCCCGCTCCAGCACCGGCAGCTCGTCCCCGGCGTCCTGGGCGAGCAGGTCCACCCGCCACCGGCCACCCTCGCGCGCCGCGCGCACGGCGAACCCGGAGAGCCCGTAGATCCCGCTGTCGTTCATCGCTTGCGGAGCAGGGTCAGGCCGTCGGCCAGCGGCAGCAGCGCCGTCTCCCAGCGGGGATCGGCGGCCAGAGACGCGTTGAGCGACGCCAGGGCGTGGTCGGACTCGTCGCCGGGCTCCAGCACCTGGCCGCCGCGCAGCGTGTTGTCCAGGAGGACGACGCCGTTGCGGGTCATCCGCGGGTGCAGCTCCTCCACGTACCCCGGGTAACCGGTCTTGTCGGCGTCGACGAACGCCAGGTCGAAGGTCTCCTCCTGGGGGAGCGCCCGCAGGCTCGCCAGCGCGTCGCCCAGGCGCAGCTCGATCCGGTCGGCCACCCCGGCGCGCGCCCAGTACCGGCGCGCCACCGCCGTCCACTCCTCGCTGATGTCCAGGCAGAGCAGCGAGCCGTCGTCGGGCAGCCCCTCGGCGATGCAGAGGGCGGAGAAGCCGGTGAAGGTGCCGATCTCGATCGCCCGCCGGGCGCCGACGGCGCGGGTGAGCAGCCGCATGAGCACCCCCTGCTCCGGCGCGATCTGCATGGTGGGCGAGACCTCGCCGCGCTCGGCCATCTCGGCGGTCTCGCGGACGAGGTCGGCCATGACGTCGTCGAGCGGTTCCGACGACGCGCGCACGTAGTCCGCCAGCTCGGCGGTGAGGAGGAACGAGCGGGGCGTCATAGCCTCTGATCATGGCCGATGTCCCCGCGTTCCCGGTGCCGACCATGCCCGCACCCCCCGTCGGGGTCGTCGGGCTCGGCCAGCTGGGCGGCTCGCTGGCCGCGGCCCTGGTCGCCGCCGGGCGCGAGGTCAGCGGCTGGGACGTCGACCCCGCCGCCCGGAACGCCGCGGCTGCCCGCGGCGTGCGCATCACGCAGGAGCTGTCCGGCGTCGTCGTCCTCGCCGTCCCGCTGCCGGCCATGACGACGGCACTGGACGACCTCGCCGTCGACCCGGACGCCACGGTGACCGACCTGGGCTCGGTCAAGGTCCCGGTGGTCGAGGCGCTCGGAGGCGCGTTCGGCGGCCGGTTCGTCGGCGGGCACCCGATGTGCGGCACCGAGCGCTCCGGCCACGGGGCCACCGACCCCGGGCTGTTCGCCGGCGCCCGGTGGGCGCTGTGCCTGGAGCCGGGCACCGAGCTGCCGCGCTGGCTGCGGGTGGCCGAGGTCGCGCTGGCGGTGGGCGCCGAGGTGGTGCCCGTGACGGCGGCGGAGCACGACGACGCCGTGGCCGCGGTCAGCCACGTCCCGCACCTGCTGGCCGCCGCGCTCGCCGCCGCGGCCGCCGAGGCTGGCCCGCTGGCACTGGCGCTGACCGCCGGGAGCTTCCGCGACGGCACCCGCGTGATCGGCAGCGACCCCGCCTTCGTGACGGCGATGGTCGAGGGCAACGCCGGGCCGGCGTCCGCGGCCCTGGACCGCGTCCGGGCGCAGCTCGACCGGCCCTGGCCGGAGCTCGTGGCCGCCGGGAACGCGGTGGCCCGCCGCTCCACCGGACGGCGCACCGTGCGCGTCCCGCTGGACCGGGCCGCGCTGCTGGCCCTGGGCCGGGCCGGCGGCGCGGTGCACCGGCGGCTCGCGGCGTTCGTGGAGGGCTGGGTGCCCGACCCCGGGTGAGCGAGGGATCGTTTCGGCCCCGCGACGGCGGGCAGGGACGGGGCATGGACGAGAACGACATCCTCACCCGCATCCACGCGCTCGTCGACGAGGAGCACAAGCTCCGCGACAGCAGCGAGCACACCGACGACACCCGCGCCCGGATGAGCAAGCTCGAGGCCGACCTCGACCAGTGCTGGGACCTGCTCCGGCAGCGCCGCGCCAAGCGCCAGTACGGCGAGGACCCGGAGGAGGCCGAGGCGCGCCCCGAGCCGCAGGTGGAGAGCTACCTCCAGTAGGGGGACCTAGGCCGAGCGGGTGGTGGGCTGCCGGCGGCCGGTGCCCAGCAGCGCGAGCTGCCACAGCAGCCGCGAGCGCGGGTCGGTGAGCTTGCGCCCGGTGACCGACTCGATCCGCCGCAACCGGTGCATCACCGTGTTCCGGTGGCAGTAGAGGGCATCGGCTGCGCGCGTCGGTGACCCGTCGGCGGCGAGGAACGCCTCGAGCGTGTCCAGGAGCACCGCCTGCTCGTCGTCGGGCAGGTCCAGCAGGCCGCCCAGCGAATGGCCCACCAGCCGCGAGCTGATCTCCGGGGAGTTGCTCAGCAGCGCCTCGGGCAGCCGCTCGTCGATGCTGACCACCCGACCCACGCCCGCCGGCAGCGTGCGGGCGGCGGTCTCCGCCAGCCGGTAGGCCGCGCCCGCCCGGCCGGCACCGTCGACGACGTCGGAGACCCCCACCGGTCCGCGGGCGACGCCGGTCAGCAGGGCGACCAGGTCCGCCGGCCGCACGGCGCCCAGGACCATGAAGCCCACCTGGGCGCCGGCGCGGATCCCCCACACCGAGCGCACGCCGCGCTTGAGCAGCGCCTCGACCGGCGCGTCCAGCGCCGGGCGCCCGTCGGGACCGGGCAGTGCGACGGCGGCCATGAGCCGGCAGTCCAGCGACATGGCCAGCAGCTCCGAGGCGCTGCGCACGAAGGCCGGGTCGCTGCCCCGGCCGTCGATGAGCCCGTCGAGCACCTGCTGGCGGGCGACCTCGTCCACACCGGCGAGCCGCCGTTGCTCCTCGCGGTAGCCCTCGGCCACCGCGGCGCAGTCGGCGTCGTTGGTCCGCCACACCGAACCGGCGACCTCCAGCAGCAGGACGTCGTGGCCGTGCCGGCTGCGCTGGGAGACCGCGAGCAGCGCCTCCCAGGTGATCTGCCCGCCCAGCCGGTAGGCGCGCAGCACGGCCTCCAGCGGCACGCCCTGCGCGGCCCGGCGGCGGCCCACCGCGCGCGCACCCGCCCGGACGCTGTCGTCGTGGTCGGCCCAGCCGGAGATCAGCGTGCGCAGGCCCTGCTCGAGGTTGCGGCGGGTCGAGGCCCGCAGCTCCTCCTCCGGGACCAGCAGGTCACGGTAGGCCGGCTCGCTGCGCAGCAGCACGTCCAGCATGCGGTCGGTCATGTCCTCGAGCTCGGCCATGAGCAGGGGCGCGAGATCGGCCAGGCGAGCCGAGACCTCCGGTCGGAACGGATGCACCCGCTCACCTCCCGTAGTGACGCACAGCACAACACAGCCATCCGATCGCTGTGCAGTGCGCCCATTGTGACGGTCGACACGGGCGGGCAGGCTCAGCAGGACGTACTCGTGACCCAATCGTCGCCGTCCCGGTAGTTCCGGAAACGGCGATCTCCCCGACGCAGAGGAGCAGTGGGCCCCTTGGCGCAGCCGACCGGCAGCCAGAAGACGCACGACACAGCGCCCACCGCCCGGCTCGAGATGACCGGGATCAACGTCGCGTTCGGCGGCGTGCTCGCCCTGACCGACGTCTCGCTCACGGTCGAGCCTGGTCAGGTGCACGGCCTCATCGGCCCGAACGGCGCCGGCAAGACGACGCTGTTCAACGTCGCCTGCGGGCTGGTGCGGCCCACCTCCGGCCGCATCGTGTGGCGCGACCGCGAGCTCGCCCGGCTCCGGCCGGACAAGCTCACCTCGATGGGCATCGCCCGCACCCTGCAGGGGGTGGGCCTGTTCCCCGGCATGACCGTGCTGGAGAACGTCATGGTCGGGGCCCATCGGCACGCGAAGGCCGGCTTCCTGTCCGCCCTGCTGGCGCTGCCCACCTCGGACAAGGACGAGCGCCTGCTCCGCGAGCGGGCGATGCGCGCGCTCACCGAGCTCGGCGCCGAGGCCTACGCCGGCCGCTATCCCGGCAGCCTCCCCTACCCGGTGCAGAAGCGGGTCGCGCTCGCCCGGGCGCTGGTCTCCGAGCCCGAGCTGCTGCTGCTCGACGAGCCCGCCAGCGGTCTGTCCGAGGACGAGATGACCGAGCTGGGCGAGCTGATCCTCTCGGTCACCGGCCGGATGAGCGTGCTGCTGGTCGAGCACCACATGGACCTGGTCATGCGGGTGTGCGACCGGATCACCGTCCTGGACTCCGGCAAGCAGATCGCCGCCGGCACGCCCGCCGAGGTGCAGGCGAACCCCGCCGTCACCGAGGCCTACCTCGGCGACGCGGTCGACGTCGAGGCCGACGCGGCCGAGCTCACCCACGCGGACGGAGGACGCACCCATGGCTGAGGCACACGGCGCCACGGCGGTCTCCGCCACCGGCGGCACCGCGACCGGCACCCGGCTCCTCGAGGTCGAGGGCCTCACCTCCGCCTACGGCCCGGTCCGCGCCCTGGACGGCGTGACGCTGTCGGCCGAGGCCGGCCGGATCACCGCGGTGCTCGGTGCGAACGGCGCGGGCAAGACCACGCTGCTGCGCACGATCAGCGGCCTGGTCCGGCCGGTCGCCGGCCGGGTGCTGCTCGACGGCAAGGACATCACCAAGGCCCCCGTCGAGGCGATGGTGAGCAAGGGCATGGCGCACGTCCCCGAGGGGCGCGGCGTCATCGCCGAGCTGACCGTGGACGAGAACCTCCGCGTCGGCTCGCTCTTCCGCGGCAAGGTGGCCAAGTCCGAGTTCGACCGGATCTACGACCTCTTCCCGCGGATCGCCGAGCGCCGCAACAACCACGCGCACACCCTGTCCGGCGGCGAGCGCCAGATGCTGGTGATCGGCCGGGCACTGCTCGCCCAGCCGCGCATCCTGCTGCTGGACGAGCCCTCGCTCGGCCTGGCCCCGCGGATCGTCGCGCAGATCTTCGGGCTGCTGCGCCAGCTGGTCGACAGCGAGGGCCTCTCGGTCCTGCTGGTCGAGCAGAACGCCCGCAGCGCCCTGTCGGTCGCCGACGTCGGGGTCGTCCTCAACCTCGGCCGGGTGGTGGTCACCGACTCCGCCTCGGCGCTGATGGGCGACGAGGACCTCCGGCACGCCTACCTCGGTTTCTGACCCGCTCCGCACTGCCAGGAAGGCATCCCCCCGTCGTGAGCTACTTCGTCAACGTCACCCTCACCGGGTTGACCCAGGGCATGATCTACGCGGCGTTCGCGCTGGCCCTGGTGCTCATCTGGCGATCCACCCGGATCGTCAACTTCGCCCAGGGCTCGATGGCAGCGGCCACCACGTTCATCGCCCTGGCGCTCGTCCAGGCCGGCTGGTCCTACTGGCTGGCGCTGGTGGTCGCGCTGGCGTCCGGCTTCGTCCTGGGCGCGATCATCGAGCGGGTCATCATCCGCCCCGTCGAGGGCGGCAACGAGCTGAACGCCGTCATCGTGGCCCTGGGTCTGTTCGTCGCCCTGCAGGCCGGGATCGCCATCGTGTTCGGCTCGTCGTTCCAGTCGTTCCCGGCACCCTTCGGCCTCGAGGGCTTCTCGGTGGGCGACCGGCGGATCGCGCTGACGCCCAACGGCATCTACATCATCGGCGCCGTCATCGTCACGATGCTGCTGCTGGTCGCCCTGTTCCGGTTCACCCGCGTCGGCCTGGCCATGCGCGCCTCGGCCTTCAGCCAGGAGGTCTCCCGGCTGCTCGGCGTCAAGGTCGGCGGCATGCTGACCCTCGGATGGGGCCTGGCCGCCGTCGTCGGCTCCCTGGCCGGCCTGCTCATCGCCGGTGGCGGGTTCGTGTACCCGGCCTACATGGACAGCCTGATCGTGTTCGGCTTCGTCGCCGCGATCATCGGCGGGCTCGACTCGCCGGTCGGCGCCATCGTCGGCGGGCTGATCCTCGGCCTCGCGCTCAGCTACATCAGCGGCTACGCCCCCCGCGGCAGCTCCCTGGTCACCATCTCCGCCCTGGTGATCCTCATGGTCGTGCTGCTGGTGCGGCCCGGCGGTCTGTTCAGCAGCACGACGGCTCGGAGGGCATGACGATGAGCGACCTGCAGAGCCCCGCCCCCAGCGCCGGCCAGGTGACCGAGGACGCGCCGACCGTCGCCACGGCGGCCGCGAACGCCCCCTCGGCCGCGGCGTCGACCGGCCGGTCCCTCCTGCCGCAGTCCACGCTGCTGCGCCACCTGGTCCTGCTGCTGCTCGGTGCGGTGGCGGCCGTGGTGCTCCTGGAGATCACCGACCCGTTCACCAACTCGCAGCTGGCGACGCTGAGCTACTACGCGATCGCCGCCGGCGGCCTCACCGTGCTCACCGGCATGAACGGCCAGATCTCGCTCGGCCACGGCGCCCTGATGGCCGTCGGCGCGTACACGACGGCCCTGCTGCTCCAGGAGCCCGCCGACGCGCTGCCCCTGCCGCTGATCCTGCTGATCTCCGTCGTCACCACGACCGCCGTCGGCGCGCTCGTGGGCGTCGCCGCCGCCCGGCTGCACGGCCCCTACCTCGCCGGCGCGACACTGGCGCTGGCCGTGGGCCTGCCGGGTCTGGCCGTCTACTTCCACGACCAGCTCGGCGGCGAGCAGGGTCTGCGGGTCCGCGCGCCGCGCGCCCCCGAGTCCTTCGAGAGCTTCATCGACCTGGTCTCCGGGGCCAGCGCGTCCAGCACCAAGTGGCTGGCCTACGTGGGCGCGATCTGCCTGCTGATCACCTACTTCCTGCTGGCCAACCTCGTCCGCAGCCGGATCGGCCGGACCTGGCGCGCGGTGCGCGACCAGGACGTCGCCGCCGAGCTCGCCGGCATCAACCTCGGTGCCTGGCGGGTGCTGGCCTTCGTCGTGAGCGCCGCGGCCGCCGGGCTGGCCGGCGGCGTCCTGGCCCTGGTGGTGCGGCTGGCCGCGCCCAGTGGCTTCACCCTGGTGCTCTCGCTCTCGCTGCTCACCGCCATCGTCATCGGCGGTCTGGGCAGCCTGCTCGGCGCCCTGCTCGGCTCGGCGCTACTGGTCTTCCTGCCGCCGTTCGTCACCGACCTGGGAACGGGCTCCGGGCTCAGCAGCACCGAGGCCGCCCAGCTCGCCCCGTTCGTCTACGGCGTCGTCCTGATCGTGGCCATGATCTTCGCCCCGGCGGGCTTCGTCGGGACGATCCGGATGCGCTGGCTCACCCAGAAGGCCAAGCGCTCCGCCGGCCGTGCCGCTCCCGCCGACTCGAGCAGGGGGTGAGGACGACCCGATCCGACCGGCTCCTGCCGTCCTCCCCCACCACCCAGACCCCCGGGCACCGACGCCCGGGCAGCATCAGAGGAGAACTGTTGTCCAGATCCTCCCGACGGCTCGTGTCCGTCCTGGCCGCGGCCACCGTCGTCTCCGCCCTCGCCGCCTGTGGCGGCAGTGACGACGGCGGCGGCGGCAGCAGCTCCGGCGGCGCCAACGAGGCCTCCGCTCCCGGCATCACCGAGGACACGATCAAGCTCGGTGCGCACTTCCCGCTCACCGGTGTGGCCGCTCCCGGCTACAGCGAGATCCCGACCGGTCTGAAGGCGTACTTCGACTACGTCAACGACAACGGCGGCGTCTACGACCGCAAGGTCGACTACATCTACCGCGACGACGCCTACAACCCGAGCAACACCAGCACGGTGGTCAACCAGCTGGTGCTGGAGGACGAGGTCTTCGCGATCGTCGGCGGCCTCGGCACGCCGACCCACAGCGCCGTCGTCGACTTCCTCAACGCCGAGGGCGTCCCGGACCTCTTCGTGGCCTCCGGCTCGCTGACCTGGGGCGAGGACCCGGAGACCAACCCCTACACCTTCGGCTGGCAGACCGACTACGAGAGCGAGGGGAAGATCATCGGCCAGTACATCGCCGAGAACTTCCCGGACGCCAAGGTCGGCCTCTTCCTCCAGGACGACGACTTCGGCGAGAACGGCGAGAAGGGCATCCGGGAGTACGTCGACGACCAGATCGTCGGCGCCGAGCGCTACACCCCGGGCAACACGAACGTCGGCCCGCAGATCGCGGCGCTGCAGGCCGCCGGGGCCGACTTCGTCGTCGGCTTCAACGTGCCCAGCTACACGGCGCTCTCCCAGCTGACCGCGCTGCAGCTCGGCTACAAGCCGCAGTGGTTCTACTCCAACGTGGGCTCGGACCCGCAGCTGGTCGGCTCGCTGCTCAACCGCTTCTCGCAGGGCAAGGTGACCGGCAGCGCGCTGCTGGCCGGCGCGTACACCACCGACTACCTGCCGACGGTGGACGAGCCGGACAACCCGTGGGTGCAGAAGTTCCAGGAGATCTGGGACAAGTACGGCGAGGAGGGTGAGCTCACCAACTACCGCCTGTACGGCATGAGCATGGCCTACACCACCGTCCAGGCCCTCCAGGCGGCCGGCCAGAACCCGACCCGCGACGACCTCGTCGAGGCCATCGAGCAGGTGGGCGGCGACTGGAAGGGCCCGGTGCTCGCTCCGTTCCGCTACTCCGAGAAGAGCCACATGGGCACCAGCGGCATGTCGATCAGCCAGCTGACGCCCGAGGGCAGCGCCAAGGAGATCCAGGGCGTCATGACCACCGACATCGGTGACGCCAAGATCAAGGAGTTCGACGGCAAGCCGACGACTCCCACGGAGAACGGGATCCCGGACGAGGAGCCCTACAAGTAGAGGACCCCGTCCTCCTCGCCCCTCGCACGCTCGGGTGAGCCGCTGGACAGGGTCGTGACGGCGGGCCGTCGGTCTCCTCCGGGAGCCGGCGGCCCGCTGTCGTCCGTCCGGGCCGCCGACACTTCGCGGCCGAAGTGTGTGTGCCGACCCGGGGCGGGTAGGAGGGCCGCCGAGCGCGTCCGCACGGGCGCGCGGGCGAGGAGGAACTGCCATGGCCACCGGCCCGCTGCGCGAGGCACGCACGATCCGGCGGGCGGTCGTCACCGGCGGTGCCGGCTTCCTCGGATCGCATCTCTGCGAGCAGCTCCTCGACCGCGGCGTCGAGGTCGTCTGCCTCGACAACTTCCTCACCGGTTCCCCGGAGAACGTCCTGCACCTCATGGAGCACCCCGGCTTCCGGTTGGTGCGCTGCGACGTCACCGACTTCGTCCACGTGCCCGGCCCGGTGGACCTGGTGCTGCACTTCGCCTCCCCGGCCAGCCCGATCGACTACCTGAAGATGCCGATCGAGACGCTCAAGGTCGGCAGCCTCGGCACCCTGCACACCCTGGGGCTGGCCCACGAGAAGGGCGCCCGCTACGTGCTGGCCTCCACCTCCGAGGTCTACGGCGACCCGTTGCAGCACCCGCAGACCGAGGAGTACTGGGGCAACGTCAACCCGGTCGGTCCCCGCGGCGTCTACGACGAGGCCAAGCGCTTCAGCGAGGCGATGACGACCGCCTACCGGACGTCGAAGGGCACCGACACCGGCATCGTGCGGATCTTCAACACCTACGGCCCCCGGATGCGCGCCGACGACGGCCGCGCCATCCCCGCGTTCGTCGGCCAGGCCCTCGACGGGCGCCCGCTCACCGTGGCCGGCGACGGCTCCCAGACCCGCTCCATCTGCTACGTCGACGACACCGTCGCCGGCATCCTCGCCATGGCCTTCTCCGACCAGGCGGGGCCGATCAACATCGGCAACCCCGACGAGCTGTCGATGCTCCGGCTGGCCGAGTGGATCGTGGAGCTGACCGGCTCCTCCTCGCGGATCGACTACATCGACCTCCCGGTCGACGACCCGAAGGTCCGCCGGCCGGACACCACGCGGGCGGAGGAGCTGCTCGGCTGGCGCCCCCGGGTGCGCTCGGAGGACGGGCTCCGCCGGACCGTGGAGTGGTTCGCCGCCCAGCGGTCGGCGGCGCGCGCCCAGGCTGTGTGACGCGCGCCGGTCACCTCGGGTGACCGGTGTCACACCGAGGGGGACGTCCTCCGCTCTAATCTGGACGGCGCGGGCTCGGGGGGAGCCGCACCCACCCCGAGTCGATCCAGAGAGCGAGCATGGGCCGCCACGCCGATCCCACAGCCACGCGCCGTCCGGTGCCCCCCGTCCTCCTCGCCGCAGGCCTCGCAGTGCTGCTGCTCCTCGGTGGCGGCATCTGGTGGGCCACGTCCGGCGGCTGCGGCGACCGCACGACCGTCGACGTGACCGTCGCCCCGGAGCTCGGCGGCCTCGCCGAGGAGCTGCTGTCCGACGTCGCGAAGGACGAGGACCTCTGCGTCGACCCGGTGGTCACCGCGCAGGAGCCGCTGCAGACCGCCGGTGACCTGGGCGCCCTCGACGCCGACGCGCTGCCCGACGTGTGGGTGCCGGACTCCTCGCTGTGGACCGCCCGCACCGACGCGGCGGGCCTGGAGTCGGCCGGCTCGATGGCGCTCTCCCCCGTCGTCCTGGCCACCAGCCGGTCGGCGGTCGAGGAGCTCGGCTGGTCGTCCGGGGCACCGTCGTGGAGCGAGGCGCTGAGCACCGGCCGCCCGCTCGCGGTGCCGGACCTGGCCGCCAGCGCCGAGGGCCTGTCGGCGCTGGCCGCCGTGCGCGCCGCGCTGGGCGGGGACGAGGACGCGGACAACGCCGTCGTCCAGGCGGTGCTCGCAGCGGCCCGCAGCGCGGTGCCCTCCCCCGCCGAGGCGCTGGCCGCCGGCGGTACCGACGACGCCGACGCCCCGCTGGTCCCGGTGAGCGAGCAGGAGGTCTACGCGGCGAACGGGCAGTCCACCGACCACAACCTGGTGGCCGTCTACCCGTCGGAGGGCACCCCGTCGCTGGACTACCCGGTGCTGCGGGTGGGCTCGCCGTCGGGTGAGGCGAAGAAGGCCGTCGACGCCGTGGTGCGCCGGCTGCTCTCCGAGGACGCCCAGGTCGCCGTCCGCGATGCCGGCTTCCGCGGCCCGCAGGGCGATGCCCCGCCGCGCGCCGGCGGGGACTCCGGCATCACCGAGGGCGTGCCGCAGGCGATGCCGCTCGAGCCGGCCTCGGTCACGGAGCTGCTCGGCCGGCTGTCGAGCCTCGCCGCGCCGTCCCGGCTGCTCGCCGTGTTCGACGTCTCGAAGTCGATGGAGGCCCCCGTCGGCGAGGGGAACCGGGCCACGCTGGCCCGCGACGCCGCCAAGAGCGCGCTGTCGCTGTTCCCGGACAACTCCGCCATCGGGCTGTGGGTGTTCGCCCGCCGGCTCGACGGTGACGCCGACTGGGTGGAGCTCGAGCCGATCCGCGCTCTCGACGCGGACGCGAACGGCGAGCCGCAGCGCGAGAAGCTGCAGGCCGAGCTGGACACGATCCCCGGCCGGCTCTCCCCCGGCGGCACCGGGCTGTACGACACCGCGCTGGCCGCCGTGCGCGCCGCCCGCGCCGACTTCGACCCGCGGGCGGTGAGCAGCGTCGTGCTGATCACCGACGGCAAGGACGAGGACGAGGGCAGCATCGGCATAGAGGAGCTGGTGCGCACGCTCGAGGCCGAGAAGGACCCCGACCGCCCGGTGAAGGTCATCGGCATCGCGCTGGGCCCCGACGCCGACCTCGGTGCGCTCGAGCGGATCACCGCGGCCACCGGTGGCGGTGCCTACTCGGCGGTCGACGAGAACGACCTGCAGACCGTCCTCTTCGACGCCCTCCGCAAGCGCGGCTGACCCCTCCCTCCCGGGGGCAGAAAGTGCACTAATCGCCCGGGGTCGGGAGGGCGTCGACGGCTGCGGTCACCTCGTCGACGGTGATCGCGGCGAGCGCGGGGTCCAGCTCGGTGCCCCACGGGTCGCCGGTGCCGTCCCCGTGCCAGAGCACCACGTGCTGGGGGCGCGGCGGCGGGCCCCACAGCTCCGGGGAGACCGGCCCGAAGAGCACCACCGAGGGACGGCGGTAGGCGGTGGCCAGGTGCGCGACCCCGGTGTCCCCGCAGACGACGAGGCGGGCCGCTGCCACGACGGCCGCGAGCTCCGTCGACGTCGTCCGCCCGGCCAGCACGGCGTCGTCCGGGAGCCCCGCGGCGGACGCGACCGCACGGGCCAGCTCCACCTCCGCCGGCCCGCCGGTGATCCGCACGTCGTGACCGGCGTCGGCGAGGTGGCGGGCGACGGCGGCGAACCGGTCGGGCGGCCAGCGCCGTCCGGGGTAGGCCGCTCCGGGGTGCACGACCGACGCCCCGGTCACCGGTGCCGGCACGGGCGGGACGGCGAGGTCGAGCGCGTCGGGGTCGGCCTCGACACCCAGCCCCTCGGAGACCAGCCGGCACCAGCGCCGGACCTCGTGCTCTCCCGGGTACCAGGTCGGGCCGGGGTAGCCGGGGCTGGCGAAGGTGAGCAGCCGCCCCGGGTGCACAGCGGCGACGATCGCGTGCGAGGCCGGCCCCTTGCCGTGCAGGTCGACGGCGAGCTCCGGTGGCGGCCCGGCCCAGTCCAGCGGTTCCAGCTCGCGGGCCGGCAGCACCTCGTCGACGGCGTCGATCAGCTCGGCGAGCGGGCGCAGGGCCTCGGTCGTGGCGAGCACCAGCCGGTGACCCGGCACCGCGGCGCGGACCGCCCGGATGGCGGGCACGCCGGTCAGCAGGTCTCCCAGCCCCAGCGGCCGGAGGACCACCGCCGTGGGGCGTGCTGCACCCGGATCGCCCATCAGAGCTGCGAGCGCTCGACCAGGGCGGTGGTCGAGTGGCCGTCCAGGTACGGGAGGACGACGGCCTGCCCGCCCCACGTACGCAGCACCTCGGCCTCGGGCAGGTCGGCGCCGGCGTAGTCGCCGCCCTTGGCCCACACGTCGGGGCGGAGGCGCTCGAGCACCGCGGACGGCGTGTCCTCGTCGAAGACCACCACCGCGTCGACGAACTCCAGCGCCTCCAGCACGCGGGCCCGGTCCGGCGCGCTGACCAGCGGGCGCGAGGGGCCCTTGAGCCGGCGCACCGAGTCGTCGGAGTTGATGCAGACCACCAGGCAGTCGCCCAGCCCGCGGGCCGCCCGCAGCGTGGCCACGTGCCCGGGGTGCAGCAGGTCGAAGCACCCCCCGGTGGCGACGACGGTGCCGCCGGCCCTCCGCACCCGGGCGATGACCTCCTCGGCGCCGGCCGCGGCCACCGCGTCCGGTTCGTCGGCGTCGGCGTCCCAGGCCGTGGCGCCGCCACGGGCGACGAAGGCTCCGGCGAAGGCGACGGCGGCCGCGACCGCCTCCCCGGTCACCGCGCCGCCGGCCAGCGCGAGCGCGGCGGCCGCGGCGAAGGAGTCGCCGGCGCCGCACGGATCGCCGCTGGTGACCGGGACGGCGGGCACCACCATCGGTGCGCCCGAGCCGTAGGAGAGCAGCGCCCCGCGGGCACCCATGGTGACCGCGACCGCGCCCACGCCCCAGTGCGCGATGAGGGCCTCGGCCCGCGCACCCACCGCGGCCAGCCCCTCGCCGGGGATGCCGGGCACCACGCGCGCGGCCTCGGCGGCGTTCGGGGTCACCAGGCGCACGCCGCGCACCGGGTCGGCGCCGCGCGGGTGCGGGTCCCAGACGACCGGTCCGCGCGCGGCGGCCAGTGCCGCCCGCACGTCGGGTGCTGCCGTCGTCCCCCGGCCGTAGTCGGCCACCAGCACGGCGGCGGCGTCGCGGATGGCGGCCGCGGCCTCGTCGGGCAGCGCGCCCAGGCCGGCCACGGGTGAGCCGCTGTCCAGCCGGGCGACGGAGTGGTCGCCCACCCGAACCCGCTGCTTGACCGCGGTGCCCCCGGTCGCCGGGATCTCGACCAGCCGCACCCGGCCGGCGAGCAGCGCGCGCAGCCGGTCGGCGCCCTCGTCGGAGTCCATCGGCGCGACCAGCACGACCTCGCGCGCCCCCGCGGCCGCCGCGATGACCGCCGCCAGGGCCGCGCCCCCCGGGCGCTCCCGCCGCTCGATGTCCTCGACCACCGGCACCGGCGCGTCGGGCGTGAGCCGGGAGGCCGACCCGACCAGGTCGACGTCGAGCAGCGCGTCGCCGACGACCACCAGCGGCTTCACCGGGCCGCCCCGAGAGCCGGCCCTGTCGGCACGCGCGACGGCTCGGCGAGGACCGCCTCGTCGAACGCGGCGCAGACGAGGTGCAGGGCGACCAGGTGGCACTCCTGGACGGTCGCCGTCCACGGGGAGTCGATGCACACGGCGTCGTCGGCGACGGCGGCCAGCGGGTTGGGCGCCGGGCCGGTCATCGCCAGCACGGTGATGCCGCAGTCACGAGCGCGCCGGGCAGCGGCGACGGCGTTCGGCGAGCGGCCGGAGGTCGAGAGCAGCACCAGGACGTCCCCCGGGCGGCCGTGCGCCTCGACCTGCCGGGCGAAGAGCTCGTCGGCGGGGTAGTCGTTGGCGATCGCGGTGAGCGAGGAGGTCTCCGCCGTCAGGCAGATCGCGGAGAACGGCGGCCGGTCGGCCCGGTAGCGGCCCACCAGCTCGGCGGTGAGGTGCTGGGCCTGCGCGGCGCTGCCCCCGTTGCCGGCGGCGAGCAGCCGGCCGCGGGACTCCGCGCACAGCACGTCGGCCAGCAGCTTCCCCCACCGGTCGAGCGCGCCGAGCTGGCCGTTGAGCGACGCCAGGGCGGCGGTCAGCGAGGCGACGTGGTCGGCGCCGGTCAGGTGCGTGCAGGTGTCCGGCGCAGGGACGTCCTGCGCGACGCCCCCGAGCGCCGGGTCCTGCGCGACGCCCCCGAGCGCCGGGTCCTGCGCGACCACGTTCTCGCGGAAGGTGTGCGGGGGGATGCTCATCGGGCGACCTCCACGGGGCGGCGGCGGGCGAGGACCTGCCGGTAGACGTTCTCGGTGTCGGCGACGACCCGGCTCCAGCGGTAGCGGGCACGAGCCCGCTGCACGCCGGCCGCGCCGTAGGCGGCGCGGCGCTCCTCGTCGGCCAGCAGAGCGGCGAGCACCTCGCCGAGGCGCGCCGGGTCACGCGGGGGTACGAGGTCCCCGGTGACCCCGTCGGCGACGGAGTCCTGCAGCCCGCCGACGGCGGTGGCGACGACGGGCCGCCCGCAGGCCATGGCCTCCAGCGGCGTGATGCCGAACGGCTCGTACCACGGCACCGCGAGGACGACGTCGGCCGAGCGGATCCAGGCCGGGACGTCGGCGCGGGCCACCGCACCGGTGAACACCAGGCGATCGGCGACCCCGGCGTCGGCGGCCACGGCGCGCAGCCGCCGCACCTCGGGGTCGGCGTCGATCGCGTCCAGGGGCGGGCCGCCGACGACCACCAGCTCGGCGCCGGGCAGGGCGCGCAGCGCGCGCACGGCGTCGTCGTGCCCCTTGCGCTCGACGATCCGCCCCAGCACCAGCAGCCGCCGGCGCTCGGAGCGCGGCGCGACCGGCCCGCGGGGCGTGAACACCGAGGTGTCGACGCCGCACGGCACGATCGACACGCGGTCGCTGGGCAGGCCCAGCCGGCGCAGCTCGAACACCTCGTCGGAGCAGGTGGCCACGACGTGGTCCACGTCGCGGCACAGCCCTCGCTCGAGGTCGATCCGCTCTGCTGGCGAGGGGTCGGCGTCGCCCTGGTGCCGCCGCTTGACCGAGCCGAGGGCGTGGAAGGTCTGCAGCACGGGGACCGGTCGCAGCAGCCCGGCCGCGGCCTCGACCGAGGCCAGGCCGCTCATCCAGAAGTGCGCGTGCACGACGTCGGGCGGCGCGGCGGCCCAGTGGTGCCGGAGCACGCGGGCGAACCCGGGCATGTGCTGGAGCAGCTCGTCCTTGGGCAGCGCCTCGGCGGGGCCCGCGGTCACGTGGACGACGTTGTAGCCGTCCTGCACCACGACCCGCTCGGGCAGCGCGGCGTCGTCGCGGCGGGTGTGCACCGTGACCTCGTGCCCGCGCTGGGCGAGGCCGGCGGCCAGCGCCGCGACGTGCACGTTCTGCCCGCCGGCGTCCACCCCTCCGATGGCGGCGAGCGGGCTGGCGTGCTCGCTGACCAGGTCGATCTTCATCGGGTCACCTCCTCCAGGAGCGCGTCCCAGTCGCGCAGGAAGCGGTCCAGTCCGTAGCGCTCCAGGGCGGCAGCGCGCGCAGCCTTGCCGGCCAGCCGGGCGGCGTCCTCGTCGTGCACGAACTCGCGGACGGCGGTCCACAGCCGGTCGGGCCGGGTGGAGAGGAACCCGGCCTCGGCCGGCACCGCCTCCACGACCTCGGTGGTGGCCAGACCGACCACGGGCAGGCCCAGGTGCATGGCCTCCAGCAACGAGAGCCCGAGCGAGGTCCAGCGGACGGGGTGCACGTAGACCCGGCGGCGGGCGAGCTCGGCGTGCATGGCGTGCTGGGGCGGGTCGTCGAACAGCGTGACCCGGGCCGGGTCCAGGCCGTACTGCTCGTGCAGGCCCGACAGCCCCATGCCGAAGACGTCGACCGGCGCGGCCGCGGCCAGCCCGGGCAACAGGTCGGCGCCGACCGTGCGGCCCCGCCGGACCGGCTCGTTGGTGACGACGGCGGCGTGCGGCAGCTCGCCGGTGTACCGCTCCCCGGGGTCGACGATCCCGTGCTCGATGACCGTCGTCGGCGCGCGACCGTTGTCGTAGAAGAGCTGGTTGAAGTACGTGACGTGGGCGATCGGGATGTCGCCCTGGTCGGCCATCGGGTGCCGGGTGTGCGGGACCGGCCCGTCACCGGGCTCCAGCCCCGGCGCGTTGTGCTCCAGGAAGACGGCGGGCAGGTCGCGCCCGGGCTCGCGGCCCAGCCACTCGCGGACCAGCTCCAGGTCGCGGGGCCGCTGCAGCACCACGACATCGGGCTGCTCCTCCCGCAGCTGCTCCGGGGTCAGCTCGCGGGCCGAGGCCGGCCAGTTCCAGGTGCGGGCGCGGCCCAGCCCGTCGGGGCCTCGATCCGGGACCACCGGCAGCAGGTACTCGTGCCGGCCCTCGACGAACGCCGTCGTCCACGAGCCGTGCACGTGCCAGAGCAGGACCTTCACGCACTCACCAGCTTCTCGACGGCGGCGACGACGTCGGCTGCGCTCACCGACGACAGGCAGGGGTGGCCGGGCACGGGGCACTCGCGGGCACGGGTGCCGGCACAGGGGGCGTCCTGGTCGCCGAGCAGCACGGTGGGCACGCCGTAGGGCGCCCACCGCTGCGCCGGGACGACCGGCGAGAACAGCGAGACCACCGGCGTCCCGACGGCGGCGGCCAGGTGCGCCGGCCCGGTGTTGCCGACGACGACGGCCGCGGCCCCGTCGAGCAGCGCGGCCATCTCCGGCAGCGAGGTGGAGCCACCCAGATCCACGCCGCGGGTGCCGGCGACGAACGCGGTGAGCTCCCGTTCGGCCGGGCCACCGGTGACCAGCACCCGGTGGCCGGCGTCGACCAGGGCCTCGACCGCTTCGGCGCAGCGCTGAGCGGGCCAGGCGCGGGCGGGCACGGAGGCGCCGGGGTGCAGCACGATGTATCCGGGCGACAGATCAGGGCCCCCGGGCTCGTGGTCGACCGGCGGCAGGGGGCGGCGCACGGCGAGCCGCCCGTCGTCGCCGGCGGGCAGCTCGTACCCCGCCGCGCGGGCCAGCGAGAGCGCCCGCTCCGGCTCCGGGAGGTCGTCGTCCAGCTGGTGCCGCACGTCGAGCAGCGCGCCGGGGTAGTCGACGCTGATCGCGGAGATCCGCGGGACCCCGGCGGCGCGCAGCACCAGCGCCAGCGGCAGGGGCGACTGGTGGAAGGACGTGGAGATCACCGCCTCGTCCGGCGCCAGGGCACGCAGGCGCCGACCGAGGACCGCGAGGTCCTCGACATCGACCGGCGGGGGGTCGCCGAGGATCCAGGGGCAGGCCCACGTCCAGACCTCGTCCACGCCGGGGAGCAGCCCGGCCGCCGCCGCACCGGCCGGGCCGGCGAGGAGCACCACCCGGTCGGCGCCGTTCGCGATGGCCCGCACCATCGGGCCCTGCAGGAGCACGTCTCCGGCGTTGTCCAGCCGCGCGACGAGCACCGTGCGGGTCACCACCGGCCGCCCAGCACCTCGTCGACGGCGCCGGGGAGGCTCGCCGCGACCTGCGGGGCGGCGTCGACCTCCTCGCGGCGGGTGACCGGTGTGGGCACGAGGATCCCTCGCGCGCCGGCGGCGGCCGCGGCCTCCACGTCGGCCCCGATGTCGCCGATGACGACGACGCGCGCCGGGTCGACGTCGAGCTCGGCGCAGGCGGCCTTCACCATGCCGGGGGCGGGCTTGCGGCAGGCGCAGCCGTCCTCGGGCCCGTGCGGGCAGTACTGCACGGTGTCGAACGGGCCGAGCAGCTCCTCCAGGCGGGCCATGCAGGCCTCGACCTGCTCGCGGGTGATCAGCCCGCGGGCCACGCCGGACTGGTTGCTGACCACGCCGACCCGCACGCCCCGCGCCCGCAGCCGGTCCAGCGCCTCCCTCGCGCCGTCGACCGGCCGGACCCAGTCGGGGTCACCGTTGTAGGGGAAGTCGTGCACCAGCGTGCCGTCGCGGTCGAACAGCACCAGGTCCGGCAGCCCGCGCCACCGGGGCACCCCCACGTGCTGGACGACGCCACGGAGCCAGTGCCAGGTGGCCAGCGGGGGGATCACCGCGCTGGTGGCGACCATCGTGGTGACCTCTGCCCGGTCGCGCGGACCGGGCGCGATCCGCCGCCAGGCGAACTCCGCGGTACCGGCGGCCCAGGCGGCGGCCGCGGCCAGCGCCGCGCGGGGGCGGCGGGCGACGGCGAGCCCGAGAGCAGCCAGCGCCGCCGCGGTGACGGCGGTGTGCTGCGGCCGGCGGCCGAGCGCGGCGTCGGCGCGGTCGCGCCAGTCGGGGCCGTGCAGCCGCCGCATGAGGACGTCGTCGGCGTTCCCGGCCTGCACCCGCACGCTGACCCAGCGGTCGGTGGGCCGCACCGGGTGGGTGATCCACCGCTCCCCGCGCACGAGGCGCGATCCGGTGTCCATGACCCGCAGGGCGAGGTCGGAGTCCTCGCGGAACGCGCGGGGGAAGCGCTCGTCGAAGCCGCCGACCGCGGCCAGCGCCGCGCGGCGGTAGGCGAGGTCGGCGGTGATCCAGCTGGAGGTGGCCAGGCCGGCGGTGCCGCGCTCCCAGTCGGTGGGGCGGCGGTCGGCCGGCAGTGGCACGCGGACCCGGCCCTGGCTGCCCGCGACGTCGGCCGGCAGCGCAGCGAGGTCGGCGTCGAGCTTCTCGTACCAGTCCGGGTCGGGCACCACGTCGTCGTCGAGGAAGGCGATCCACTCGGTGCGGGCCGTGCGCCAGCCGAGGTTGCGCGCGCGGGCGGGCCCACCGCCTCCGGTGCGGACGACGCGGACCGGCGGGAGCCCCGGCCGCTCGGGCTCCAGCCGAGCACCGTGCGGGCGGTCGTCGACGAGGATCAGCTCGGCGGGGCGCGGCCCGGGTGCGGCGGCCAGTGCGTCGAGGAGCACGTCCAGCGACGGGCGCCCGATCGTGGGCACGACCACCGTCACCTGCGCGAGCATGATCGCGTCCGTGCCCGTATCCGTTCCGCCGAAACACTACGGGCTTGAAGCTTCCGCGCCGCCGATCCGACGCGGGGACGACGTCGCAGGTCGGGCCGTCAGTGGCGGTCGCGCGTGGCGGCGGAGACCCGCGCCAGCGCGTCGGTGACCACCCCCGCGTCGTCACCGAGCAGGCCGAGCAGGTGGGTCACCATCGCGTCGTGCGTGGCGGCGGCCGCCGCGACCCGCTGCCTCCCCGCGGCGGTGAGCCGGGCGTGCAGCAACCGCCGGTCGCCGTCGCCCCGCTCGCGCACGACGAGCCCCTGGGCGACCAGCCGGCTGATCGTGCTGGTCACCCCCGGTCGGGAGAGCCCGACCGCCTCGGCGACGTCGCCCATCGACGCACGCTCGCCCGGCGACTCGGCGAGGCGGCGCAGCGTCTCGAAGCCGGTGAGCGAGAGGTCGTGGTGGCGGTGGAGAGCGGAGTCGACCCGCCGCGTGATGCGGTCGTGCACCTGGACGATGCGCAACCACGTCTCGGCGGGGCGGGGGGCGACTCCGGGAAGAGTGGCGGCGTCCCTGGGGACACCACGCGCGAGCGCGTCCTCGGACCGTGGCACGCCGGCCGGGTTCCCCTGATCGGGGGACGCCGAAACCGCTCAGCCGGTCGGTACGGCGTGGCGTCCGCGGCGGCCGGTCCGCTGCCGCCCGGCGACCGAGACCAGACCGCCCGTGGCCCCGACGAGGGCCACCGCGGCGGCGACGAGCGAGGCCAGCGAGACCGCGCTCCCGGCACCCGGAGCGGCCTCCCCGGCGGCGGCCACCTGGAGCTGCACGCCCGTGGAGACGGCGGAGTCCGCGCCGACCAGGTCGAGCGTGGCCGGTCCGGCCTCGGCGGCCGCCGGGATCTCGACGTCCACGGCGATCTGCCCCTCGGGGTCGGCGGTGGCCGTGGCGATCACGGTCTCCGTGCCGCGCAGCAGGACGTCCACCCGCTCGCCGGGCAGGAAGCCCGCGCCGCGCAGGGTCACGCTCTGGCCCGGCGCGACCTGGCTGGTGCCGGGCCGCCCGGCGGTCGCCCCGCCGGCCGGGCCCGACGTGCGCGAGGGGGCGTTCGTCGTCGCGCCGGTCGTCGGACGGGCCGAGCTCGACGGGGTCGTCGACCGGGGGCCCGTGCTCGTGCCCGGAGAGGAGCTGGGGGTGGTCGGCTCGACCGTGGCCGACGGCGTGGCCGGCGGGGTCGTGGGCTGGTTCGCCGGCGGGTTCGTCGCCGCCTGGCAGTCCTCGGTGGTGGGTCGGGTGAGGGTGTAGTCGGCCAGCTCGTCGACGTAGGCGGTCCCCGAGCCGTCGCGCGCGGTGAACTCCAGCCGCGGGTCGATCGTCTCGCCCGGAGCGACGTCGCCGGTCTCCAGCACGGCGCTGCCCCCGGCAGCGAGGACCGCCTCGTCCTCGCCGGCCGGCGTGCGGGTGGTGGCGAGCCGGACGGTCCAGGCCGCCGTGCCACCCGTCAGCTCGACGACGATGCCGCCGGGCTGGCAGCTGGGTCCCTGCGTCACCCGGGCGTGCGGCCGCGAGGGGTCGTCGATGGCCGCGGCCGGACCGGCGGCGGCCATGAGCACCAGGAAGAAGCCGGTCACGACACCGGCGGAGAGGGCCACGCGACCCGGCCGAGCCGACGACGTCGGTTCGGCGTTGCGCTCGAACTCGGTGCTCAGCCCAACCCCCCGTTTCGGTGCACTGAAGTTCCAGATGATGCAGGAAGTGACGCTTCGTTGCTAGCCCGTTACGCGCGTGTCGTGCGTGTCGTACGGCGTGTCGGGAATTCGTTCCCCGGACGGTCACCGGTCAACCACCGAGCGGCTACCCGGCTCCGCCGATGAGAGCGCGATCACTACGGTGGCGGCGTGGACGAAGCGGGTGCGGGACGGCGGCGGCAGAACGAGGTCTACCGAGCCGGGGTGTTCGGCCACTCCCCGGCGGTGCCGGTGGGCATCCGGCGGCTGCAGGAGAAGGCGAAGCGGGTGCTCGACGCCCGCGCCTACGCGTACGTGGCCGGCGGCGCCGGGGACGAGGCGACCCAGCGGGCCAACCGGGCGGCCTTCGACAAGTGGGCCGTCGTGCCCCGGGTCCTGCGTGACGCCGGCGTGCGCGACACCTCCGTCGAGCTGTTCGGTCGCCGGCTGCCCGCTCCCCTGCTGCTGGGCCCGGTCGGCGCCCTGGAGCTGGTGCACGCCGAGGCCGACCTCGCCGTGGCGCGGGCGGCGGCGGCGACCGGCGTCCCCATGGTCTTCTCCAACCAGGGCTCGCGGTCCATGGAGGAGTGCGCAGCCGCCATGGGCGACTCCCCCCGCTGGTTCCAGCTGTACTGGTCGACCTCCGACGAGCTGGTCGAGAGCCTGATCGGGCGCGCGGAGGCCGCGGGCTGCGAAGCGCTGGTGGTCACCCTCGACACCACAATGCTGGGCTGGCGCCCCCGCGACCTGGACCTCGGCCACCTGCCCTTCGCGCTGGGCAAGGGGATCGCGCAGTACACCTCCGACCCGGTCTTCCGCCGGCTGGTGGAGGAGCGCGCCGCAGCCGGCGGTCCGCGGGAGCCGCAGCCCCGGCCCACCCCGGCCGCGGTCAAGGCGCTGGTCACGATGGCGAAGGCCTGGCCGGGGAACTTCCGCGACAACATGCGCTCGCCGCTGCCGCGCGCCGCCGTCGAGACCTTCCTGGCCATCTACTCGCGGCCCTCCATCAGCTGGGCGGACCTCGCCTGGCTGCGCTCGCGGACGAAGCTGCCGATCCTGCTCAAGGGCGTGCTGCACCCCGACGACGCCCGGCGGGCGCTGGACGAGGGCATGGACGGGCTCGTCGTCAGCACCCACGGCGGCCGGCAGGTGGACCGCTCGATCTCGGCGCTGGACGCGCTGCCGGAGGTGCTGGGGGCCGTCGCCGGGCGGGCGCCGGTGCTGCTGGACAGCGGGATCCGCAGCGGCGCCGACGTCTTCACCGCGGTGGCACTGGGGGCGACGGCGGTGCTGCTGGGCCGGCCGTTCGCCTGGGGGCTGGCCCTCGCGGGTGAGCAGGGGGTGCGGCAGGTGATCGAGGACGTCGTCGGCGAGTTCGACCTGACGCTGGGCCTCACCGGGCACACCGCCGTCGACCAGCTCTCCCCCGACATCCTCCGCCGCATCCCCTGACGGGCGTTTCGTGCACTTTCCGCCCGGGCGGAAAGTGCACTAAACGCCCCGAGGCGGCGCTTCCGTTTCCAACTGGAGCGTGCCGGCGATCGCGTCGAAGAGGA
Organism: Blastococcus sp. TF02-8; assembly: GCF_003319175.1. Classification (GTDB taxonomy): domain Bacteria; phylum Actinomycetota; class Actinomycetes; order Mycobacteriales; family Geodermatophilaceae; genus Blastococcus. The sequence goes on from NZ_QOHK01000004.1 coordinate 193,295, forward strand.
CGACGAGCTCCTCGACGACGGGCTCGGTGACCGTGCTGAACGACATCGCCAGCACGCCCTCACCGTCGGGCAACGGGACGATCCAGTCCAGCCCGGTGCTCGGGACCGACGCCTCGGCGCCGTCGACGGTGACGACGCCCCGCCGACGACGTCGGATCGCCGCCAACCCGGCCAGGCTGTCGACGTCGAGCTCGGTGACCGTGTCCGCGCTGCCCAGAGCGCCCGCCAGCTGGGCCAGCGTGCGCGGGTCGGCCGCAGCGCCCTTGTGCAGGAGTACCGAGCAGGTGGCCGTGACCGGGAGGCCCCGCATCAGGTCCAGGTGCGCGTGCACCGCCTCGACGCCGGCGTCGCGGGCCTCGCCCAGCATGCCGCGCAGCTCGACGGTGAGCCGCCGCCGAGCCGGCGCCACCTCGTCGCGGGGCAGGTGAGCGGTCCGCCGGTCGATCAACCTCCGCACCGCCGCGGCCCCGGCCTTCGCGTCCGTCGGCAGGCTGACCCAGCCCCGAGGCAGCAGCAGCGTCCAGCGCCACGCACCGGCCTGGCCACTCCGTGACTGCGCCTCCGCAGCGTTCACGAGAGCGACCAGCGCACGGTCGCGGCCAGCTCGGCCAGGGGCTCGGCCGCCGCTCCACCCTCGACGAGGTCCACGACGTACAACGACAGGGCCAGGAGGGCCCGGTGCTCGCGGTCCGGCCACAGGACGGCGCGCTGCTCGTGCACCAGCCGGGTGCCGTCGTCGTCCCGGACCACCGGTCGCCAGCGCACGGTGAGCGCCGTCCCGCTCGCGGTCTCCAGGCGGTCGACGTCGATGTCACCGAACCGCTCGGCAGCGGGGTCGACGATCGTCGTCACGACGTCGTCGTCGGTGGCGTCCGCGGCCAGCGGGAAGCCGCGGAGCAGGGCGACCGGGCCGGGCTGCAGGATGCCGGGTCCGGGCAGCAGGCTCCACGCGAGGAAGGTAGGGATGCCCTCCCGGTCCGCCTGCTCAGCCTGCCGGCGGACCAACCGTGACGTGCCGGCGATGACCGCCGCGACCTGCTCCACCCGGTCTCCGGACTGCTGTGCGGTCAGCTCACGTGCAGCGGCCGTCGCCCGCTCGTCGACGTCGCCCTCGAGCGGCAGCGGCAGCCACCGCCCGTGCCCGCCCGTCGAGATCTGCAACCCGCTCACCGGCGCACCGCTGCGGTAGGCACGATCTTCCGGGTGGCACGCCGGTCGTCCAGGGCGATGCGAACCATGTCGTGGACGCGCAACCCCAGAACCGTTCCCGAAACGCCGAGCAGCAGCAGTCCGATGGGAACACTCCACGTGAGAGCGCCGAGCGCTCCGATGACGGCGAGGCATGCTGCCACGCCGCTGAGCCAGCTGACGGAGTAGGAGATCTCGCCCCGTTCCTCGGGGCTGGCGAGCGTCCAGGGCCTGATAGCCCCCTCGTGGAGTGCTCCGACGAGCACCAGCTCACGCGCGGACACGGGCGCCTCCAGAACGGCGAGGCCGGCGTGGCGCAGGTCTCGGGCCATCTCCTCCCTGTCGCTGTGCGTAGGGGCCCAGAGCTCGGTCGCCAGAGAGGCGTACTCCCGCCCCGCATTGTCGACGAGCCGCACCACCACGGGTTCGATCACCACGGCCGTGACACCCCCGGTCGCTGGCCCCGGCAACCAGACCTCCTGTCCCCGAACGGCAAGGACGACGTCCGACGGTCCGATGTGGAGCTCCGCCACGGCCAGCCCCCGATGGACGGCCCGCTCCACGCGCGGGCGGATCACCACACGCCCATCGGCGTCCGGTGGTGTGCCGGTGCCCAGCGCCTCGGCGCGAGCTCGGGCACCGGAGAAGATGATCGGCCCGACGAGGAGCTCCGCGACCAGGACGAACGGGACACCGTCGGGGTCTCCCAGCGTGGGGAGGCACGCGAACCCGAAGATCAGAGCCAGGCCGCAGAGCCACACCGCTGCTCGACCCGGCCACGGACGCGGCGGCCTCGGGGAGAGGAGTACCTGCTTCACGTCCGCAAGGCGGGGCAGGTCGGGCGACTCCGCAGGTTCGAGCGGTCGGTCGAGGGCTCGGGCTAGGGCGTGGACGCCGACGACCTCCATCCACTCGGCCCCTGTCGACCACACGGGCGGCGACCAGTCGAGCAACGTCAGTGCCAGGAGCGGAGTGCCGTCCTGGCCGAGCAGAACCAGGAGCGGGCCGGTGAAGCGCCGGACTGCGAGCAGGCGACGGGAATCCGCTTCGCCGACGAGCAGGATCCGCGAGACCTCGCCAGGGCCCGCAACCGGTAGGACACAGCCGGCAGCGTCCGTACGCTCGACAGCACCGTCGGGGGTGACTCGGACGCGCATGCGTCGTGCCGCCGCCAGTCCGCGACCGGACAGCATCTCGGGGCGGAGCTCGGGCATCCGTTTCGCCTGGGGGTTCATCGGAACGTGCCTGGCGTCGTGCGCCCCCGCCCGCTCCCCCGTGTTCGCGAGGGCGGGGAGCCCCTCACGCGAGCACCGCAGCGGGAGGCGCGATCTTCCGGGTGGCACGCCGGACGGCGGGTAGCGCCCGTCCACCGTGAAAGGCCGTACGCAGCTCGGCGGCCCGGCTGACAACGGCACTCACTGGCTCGTCAACCGCCACATCATCCTCGATGCCGTGTCGTCGACCGATTCCTTCCAGTCGACTCCCGCGCGTTCGAGTCCGAAATCGGCCACGTCGGTGACGGCGGACCCTCGGTTGATTCCTTGAGTGACCTGCATCAGCCCCGTGAGGCGGTCGAGCCGGCTCGTGAGAGCGGCGGGGATCGGCTCAGCGCCGAGACGTTGCGCCTCCAGCAGGTTCTCGGCCAGTTCGCGATCGAGCGTGCGGGCACGCAGCGGCCATGGCGCATCAGTCACGACATCGGTCATGACCCGCTGTGCCTCAGCGGCGCCAGCGCTGCTGGCCCGCTCGGCGGCATCGTCCAGGTACTGGTCACCCCATGCGCGCAAGGGATTGGAGGGGTTCGCGATGTTCTGCGCGTTGCTGGCGCGCGAGAAATTCGGCTGCGCATGCTCCAGAGCCTCCTGCGTCGTACGTGCGGCGTCGTCAGCATGCTGCGCCACCTGGGGTCGGAGACGAGCCAGACCGTTCTTGACGACGGCACCCAGCCGACCGCCGATACCAAGGGTGACCAGGCTGATCACATCCATGATCACGTCGGTCCAGGTGGCCCCCTCGACGTCTGACAGCACCATCGCCGTGTGGATACCCAGCAGGAGCGTGGAGACGACCGCACCGGCGACGAGCGCGAAGGGTCCGGTGAAGACCATCGCCACCACGATCAAGACGATCGCGATCACCTCGAGCACGATGGCGATGACCTTGAGTACGTCGCTGATCTCTCTCACGAAACCACCGAAGTCGTTCCACCAGCGGTCGGCGCCGTGCTCACCGGCCCTCCGGATCTTGTCCGCCGTCCGGTTTGCCGCGCTCTCCAGCTCCTCCAGCGCGTTCGCCAGGCGCTGCCGGGCCGCGTCGCTCTCGTCGCCGGCGTCCGCGAGGTTCTGCTGGCGCAGGTCGTCGGCGGCCAGCTGCTCGGGCGTGGGGTCGGCGACGCCGGCGAGGCCGTCCGTGGCGTTCTGCCGCCGCTTCTCGTCGGCCTGCTCTGCCTGCGAGAGCGCGCCTGCGGACTCGTCCCGGGCGGTGGTCAGCGGTCCGACCCACGCGCGCACGGCATCGGCCAGCTCCTCGTACCGCCGTTCGGCACCGCGCAGGTCGTCGGAGAGGTCCTCGGCCGCCTCCGCGAACACCTCGGCCGCCTCGCCCGTCCAGCCCTCCAGGTTCGACAGCCGGCGCAGCTGACCGGCCAGCCGCTCGATGTCCCGCGCCGTGGACGCGTAGCCGTTGGCCAGCCGCTCGACCTCCTCGGGGCTGCCGGGCACCGGGTCGCGGTCGTGGCCCAGCAGCGACCAGTCCCCCGAGCGGGCGCTCACTGCGTCTCCAGGATGTCGGTCACCGCGGCGGCGAGCTCGTCGTCCACGCCCTCGAACGTCGACGCGCTGTCGGTCGCCATCTTCCCGACGTCGCGCAGCGAGCCGCTCAGCAGCTCGCGCTTGTCGTCCCAGCTTCCGGCGAAGTCCTCGAGCGCCTCCGCGACGGCGCGATGCCCCACGTCCTCGCGGTTCCACGAGGTGCGCGACGCCGTCCCGTCCATGGCATCCGCGAGGCCGGTCAACTCACGTCCCAAGCTGTTCAACAAGCTCGAGCTGTAGGTCAGATCTGCCACCGGTCGCCCCCTGGGTTCGCTCGACTGGAACGGACCGTATCCCGATCCCTGCGCGGCCAGCAGGGGATGACGGACACCTGGGGACAACTCCGCTCGCCCCCGTGACGGGCGTTTTGTGCACTTTCCGCCCGGGCGGAAAGTGCACTAAACGCCCCGAGGGGAGGGGTGGGGGTCGGCAGCGCGGATGATGTCCCGGTGACCGCGCCGTCCCTCCGTGCCCAGCTGTTCCGCCGCAAGCCCGTGGCGGCGCTCGTCGACGAGGGAGACGCGAGCACCGGCCTGGCCCGCCGCATGGGCCTGATCCCCTTGATGTGCCTCGGCATCGGCTCGACGATCGGCACCGGGATCTTCTTCGTGCTGAGCACCGCCGTGCCCGAGGCGGGGCCGGCCGTCGTCCTCTCCTTCGTGCTGGCCGCGATCACCGCGGCGCTCACCGCGCTCTGCTACGCCGAGCTGGCGTCGTCCATCCCGGTGGCGGGCTCCTCGTACTCCTACGCGTACGCGACGCTGGGCGAGGTCGTGGCCTACGGCGTGGGCTGGTGCCTGGTCCTCGAGTACGGCGTGAGCTCGTCGGCGGTGGCGGTCGGCTGGAGCGAGTACGTCAACCAGCTCCTGGGCGACACGATCGGCGTGCGCATCCCCGACGCGCTGTCGGCCGCGCCCGGCGCCGGCGGGTGGGTCAACCTGCCCGCGCTGGTGCTCGTGCTGATGTGCGCGCTGCTGCTGGTGCGCGGCGTGCGGGAGTCCTCGACGGCCAACGTGGTCATGGTGGCGGTGAAGATCGCGGTCCTGCTGTTCTTCGCCGTCGTCGCCTACACGGCGTTCGAGTCGGGCAACTTCACGCCGTTCGCGCCCATGGGCGTGGCCGGGATCAGCATGGCGGCCTCGTCGATCTTCTTCTCCTTCATCGGGCTGGACGCCGTCTCCACCGCCGGTGAGGAGGTCCGCGACGCCCGCCGGAACCTGCCGCTGGCGATCATCGGCGCCCTGGTGGTGGTCACCGTCGTCTACCTGCTCGTGGCGTTCGCCGCGGTGGGAGCGCAGGAGGCGGGCGCGTTCGAGGGCCAGCAGGCCGGGCTCGCGGTGATCCTGGAGAACGTGACCGGGTCGACCTGGCCGGCCATCGTCCTGGCTGCAGGAGCGGTCGTCTCGATCTTCTCGGTGACGCTGGTGACGATGTACGGCCAGACGCGGATCCTGTTCTCGATGAGCCGCGACGGCATGGTGCCGGCGTTCTTCAGCCGGGTCGACCCCCGGCGCCGCACCCCCGTGCGCGGAACGGTCTTCGTCGCGGTCTTCGTCGGCGCCCTGGCCGGGTTCGTCCCCCTGGACTTCCTCATCGACCTGACCAGCATGGGCACCCTCGTGGCGTTCACCGTGGTCTCGATCGGCGTGATCGTGCTGCGCCGCATCGCGCCGGACCTGCCCCGCGGCTTCCGGGTGCCCGGCTACCCGGTCGTGCCCGTGCTCTCGATCGCCTTCTGCGTCTACCTGATCACCGGGTTGTCCGCGACGACGTTCGTGCTCTTCGCCGGTTGGTTGGCGCTGGCCGCGGTGCTCTACGTGACCTACGCGCGCAAGCACTCGACGCTGCGGGACGACACACCGGCAAGCTCTTGACGGCGGACTGTGGCCTTGCTCACAGTGGGAGCCGGGCGGGGGCAGCCGGGAACGAGTGGCTACCCACTGCTGGGTAGACCGACCAACGCGGCCAGACCGTCAGAGCCGGCCCCCCGCCCCACTCGAACTCCTCGCCGCGCCCGTCGGGCGCCGCCGGACCGGGCAGCGTGCGGCCGGGGCGGGTTCCGGGACTCCGACCACGCCCCGGGCGCACAGCGCTCCGGGCCCCGGACGACGAAGCGGCCCCGCACTTCCGTCGAAGTGCGGGGCCGCTCGGTGTCTCAACCAGACGTGCACCCGAAGGGATTCGAACCCCTAACCTTCTGATCCGTAGTCAGATGCTCTATCCGTTGAGCTACGGGTGCGTGTGTTCAGTTGTGTTGCGCGGAGGCTCCGGGATTTGAACCCGGGATGGGGATTAACCCAAACCGCATTAGCAGTGCGGCGCCATAGACCGGACTAGGCGAAGCCTCCCGGGGTCCGAGTCACCTCGTAACCGCCGAGAAGAGACTACCAGCGCCTCGGACGGCCTCCCAGCCCGGGTCCCCGAGGGCCCGGACCGGGAGCCGCGCTCAGGCGTGGACCGACTCCCGGTGGACGACGGCAGGGCGGACGCCGCGGCCGGGGACCAGGGTGATCACCACGGCGACGGCGGCGCCCAGGCAGGCGAGCACGAGCGAACCGGGCACGCCGGCCGAGCTCTCGATCAGCGCGCCGCCCAGCGCGGCACCGACCGCCGAGGCACCGACGGTGATGGTCGAGAGCCACGTGAAGGCCTCGGTCGTGGCGTGCACCGGGGCGATGGAGCCGACCAGCGAGCTCTGCACGGTGAGCGTGGGGGCGATCGCCGTCCCGCCGAGGAAGAGCAGCACACCGAGCGCCCAGGGGCTGGAGATCCAGGCCAGCGGGGCGAGCCCGATGGTGACGCCGAAGAGCAGCCAGCGGTACTGGCGGGGCAGCGAGGCGCTGAGCACGCGGGCGCCGAACCAGAGCCCGCCGGCCACGGACCCGAGGGCCCACACGGCGAGCAGGAGGCCGGAGATGCCGGGGCGGCCGGTGGAGTCGGCGAACGCCGGGATGGCCACCTCGAGCGCGCCGAAGCCGAGCATCAGGGCCGAGCCGCTGACCAGGATGCGGGGCATGCCCGGCGAGAGGACGGTGGAGAAGAGCCCGGTCTGCGGCCCCGTCTGCGGAACCCAGGAGCGGGCGGCCCCGGCGATGCCGAGCGCACCGATCGCGCCCAGCGTGCCGGCGACCCCCACCGCCCAGGCCGGGGCGGCGAGGACGGCGAGCGCGGCGACCAGCGCCGGGCCGACGACGAAGACGAGCTCGGTGGCGGTGGCGTCGAGCGCGTAGGCGGTGCCGCGCACCCGCGCGTCGGTGCGCGACCAGAGCGCACGGACCGCGCCGGACACCAGCGGCGTGGTCGCGCCGGCCAGCCCGGAGGCCGCGACGACCGCCGCGTCCGGGGCGCCACCGAGGACGACGACGAGGAGCAGGGCGAGCAGCAGCGGGTACAGCGCGGCCTGGGTGAGCAGCACCCGGCGGGGGCCCTTGCGGTCGGCGACCCGGCCGAGGACCGGCGCCATCACGGCCGAGGCGATGCCCAGGGTCGCCGACGCGAGGCCCGCCACGGCGTAGGAGCCGGTCTGCTGCTGCACCATCAGCAGCAGCGCGAGCGGCACCATGGACGACGGAAGACGGCCGGCGAAGCCGGCGAGCAGGAGCACCGGGGCGGAGGGAAGCCGCCAGACGGTGAGATAGGCACGCACGCTGGAACTCGTTTCGCACTGCAGGGAAGGAACAGGTAGGGGGTCAAGCACCGTTGACCGCCTACGTCGTCCCACAGTAGGGACCGAACGGTAGGGAGTCAATTGAACTACGACACCTACGGGTCAAGTGCTGTCGAACTGGCCATCGACCTGGCCAACGCCGACCTTGAGCCCGTCGACGGCGTGTCACGCTTTCTGGCGTCGCACGACGAGTGGTTCACGCCCGGGACGTCGCTGGAGCTGACGCCGTCGGAGGCGGAGAAGGCCCTGGCCACGGCCCTGCTGGTGCGCGCGGTGGCGCTCGCGGAGTCGCAGCCCGAGGTGCTCACCCGGCTCAACCAGCTCCTGGCGCTGGCCCGGCCGCGCCCCTACGCGACCGACCACGACGGCGACCTGCACCTGCACTACGCGCGCCCCGACGCACCGGCGCTGGAGCAGCTGACGACGACGGTGGCCATGGGCCTCTCGCAGGTCGTCGTGCAGCACGGCTGGCAGCGGCTGGGCGTGTGCTCGGCCGAGGGCTGCGACGACGTCTACGTCGACACCTCGCGCAACGCCAGCCGGCGCTACTGCTCCAACACCTGCGCCAGCCGCTCGACGGTGGCCGCCTACCGGGCCCGCCAGAAGTCCTGACCCCGTGGAGACGCTGCTGATCGTGGGCATCGGCGCCGCCGTCGTCGCCCTCGGCCTCACCCAGCTGTGGCTGCTCCCCCGCGTCGGCGAGGTGGCGAGGCGGCGCCGGGAGGCGCGCCGACGCCGGGACGGGTGACGCCGCAGCGACCGCTAGGGCAGTCGGCCCTCCGGCCGACGTCGGGGTGCTCCGGAGCCCGGCGCCCAGGGGCGGCTCGGGCCCGGCCCGGCATCACCGGACCTGCCCTCCAGCACGCCACCGACGTAGCCCGCCTCCCGAGCGCCGTGCCCGGTGAGCAACGACTGCCGGGCGCGCTCCACGGCACCGGTCTCCGGACCGTCGACCGGCTCGGTCTGGAAGCCGCAGGAGCAGACCGCCCGCCACCGGTGGAGCCCGGACGGCCGGATCTCGGCGAGCACGTGGTCCGGGGACTGGTCCATGGCGCGAGTAAGTCGACGACGGGCGCCCAGCGACCGGACCCCGCCTCCGGCTCCTGCTCCGACGAGGGAGCTCAGGACCTCCCCAGCCGCCTGCGCTCGACGGCGCCGGTCGCCGTCACCACGCTCATCGGTGGCACGTCGCGGGCGACGACGGCGCCGGCACCGACCACCGAGCCGCGCCCGATCGTCACCCCCGGGGTGACCGTGGCCGCCGCACCGATCCAGACGTCGTCCTCGATCACGATCGGCGCGTGCGTGAGGGCGTCGAAGCGCTCGTCCGGTTCGACCGGGTGACCAGCCGTGCTCAGGGTGACCCGCGGGCCGATCAGGACGCGGTCGCCGATCGTGATCCCGCCGAGGTCGAGGAAGAAGCAGCTCTGGTTGATGAAGACCCGCTCCCCGAACGAGGCACCGAGCCCGTGGTCGCAGTAGAACGGCGGAAGGATCGTGAGCGACTCGGGCACCGGCCCGCCGAAGATCTCGGCGAGGAGGGCCCGGCGGGCGTCGACGTCGTCGAACGGCAGCTGGTTCAGCCGCGCGGTCAGGCCCATCACCACCTGCACGCGCTCGGCGAAGGCGCGCGACTCCGGCGTCCTTGTCGGTATCCGCTGCTCCCCGCGCACACGCCGATGCTGGCACGGCGAGCCGACGACGGAGCGCCCGCCGAGCCGGGCAGGATCGCGCGCCGTGTCGGACGCGCGCGCACGCTGGGATGCCGCCGGCGAGTACCTCTGGTTGCTCGTGTCGACGAGCGTGCTGGCGCTCGCCACCGTCGGGGCGGCGCGCGAGAGCTCCACCTGGCCCCTGTCGGTCGGCGGGCTGCTCGTCGTGAACGCGGTCCTCAGCGGCCGTCGGCTCGTCGCGAAGGTCCGCCGGGTGGGCTGCGACGCCGAGTGCCGGTGATCAGCACGGGCGCAGCGGGGTGTCGGGAACGCCGGAGGCACCGGTGGACCCGTGGTGATCACACCGATGCGCCGGGATGCCCCGAACGGGTCCCAGGGGATCGGCCCGCCCGCCGAACTCCACTAGCGTCGCGCGGGTGCGCTCACCCCGGGACCTCGACGCTCGGCTGCACTCCCTCGTCGGCTCGCTGCCGAGGACGCCGGCCGACCGCTGGCTGCGCCGCCTCTCCGCCTTCGCCGACCGCGGCAAGCTCTGGTTCCTGATCGCGCTGGTGCTCGGCAGCCGCCGCGGGCCGCTCCGCCGCGGCGCGATCCGGGGCATCGGCTCCATGCTCTTCTCCAGCGCCGTGGTCAACGTCGTCCTCAAGCGGCTGTTCGGGCGGGTCCGGCCGGACCTGGAGAACCTGCAGACCCACCGCCGCCTGCGCCGCGAGCCCGGCAGCCTGTCCTTCCCGAGCGGGCATTCGAGCTCGGCGGCCGCGTTCGTCACCGGCATGGCGATGGAGAGCCCCGCCGCCGGTACCGCGCTGGCGCCGCTGGCGCTGGGTGTCGGGTACTCCCGGGTGCACGTCGGCGTCCACTACCCGGGCGACGTCCTCGCCGGTCTCGCCGTCGGCAGCGCGGTCGCGGCGGCCAGCCAGCACTGGTGGCGCCGCCGCCCCACGGACCCCGCCCGGGTGCGCACCGCCCACACCGCCCCGGCGCTGGCCGAGGGCGAGGGCCTCGTGGTCGCGGTCAACCCGCGGTCGGGCCCCGACGACTACGACCCCGCCGAGGACATCCGCCGGCTCCTCCCCCGCGCCGAGGTGGTGGAGACCGGCGAGGAGGCCGGCGTCGACGAGATCCTGGGGACGGCGGCCCGCGGCGGGGCCACGGCGCTCGGCGTCGCCGGCGGTGACGGCAGCGTCGCCGCGGCCGCCGCGGTGGCTCTGGAGCACGGCCTGCCGCTGGCCGTCATCCCCGCGGGCACGCTCAACCACTTCGCCCGCGACGTCGGGCTGGAGACCCCGCAGGACGCCGTCGACGCGGTGCTGGCCGGGCAGGCGGTGAAGGTCGACGTCGCCGAGGTGAACGGGACGCCGTTCCTCAACACCTCGAGCATCGGCGCCTACCCGGAGATGGTCCGCCGCCGCGACCGCATGGCGGCCAAGCTCGGCAAGTGGCTGGCGCTCAGCCTCGCCGCCGCCCAGGTGCTGCGCACCGGGACGCCGCTGACGCTCGAGGTCGACGGCCGCCCGCTGCGCACCTGGATCCTGTTCGTCGGCAACTGCACCTACACCCCGCGCGGCCTCGCCCCGGCGTACCGCCCGCGGCTGGAGGACGGGCTGCTCGACGTCCAGTACCTGCGCGCGGACCTGCGCTTCGGGCGCACCCGCGCGGTGCTGGCCACCCTGCTGGGGGTGAGCGAGCACGCCCGCAGCTACGGGCACTTCTCCGCGGAGGAGGTGCGCGTGGTCGCGCGCAGCGGGCCGGAGCGGGTGGCCTACGACGGCGAGATGGGCGAGCCGGCGACCGAGTTCCTGTTCCGCAAGCGGGAGCCGCTCACCGTCTACTGCTGCCGCACCCGCTGACGGCGCCGCGCGAACCAGCCCAGCACGACGGCGGCCAGCACCCCGACCGCGGCACCGGTGGCATTGGTGGCGACGTCGACCAGCGAGGGCCGGCGGTCGGGCAGGAAGATCTGCGCCACCTCGACCGTCATCGACGCCGCGACGCACAGCAGCCACACCACGAGCCGGGCGACGCCGGGCAGGGCGAAGCAGAGCAGCAGGCCCGCGGGCGCGAACAGCAGCACGTTGGCCACCCGCTCCACGTCGGACGTCGTCACCCACTCGAAGCCGCCGACGTCGCGGGACAGGCGTGCGCCGCGCACGAACAGCGCACCCGGCGAGGCGCCCAGGGTCACCGACGCGAGCAGCCCGAGGTAGGCCGCCAGCCCGAGGACGGCCACCCGGCGGCTCATGGCCCCAGACGGTAGCGGTCAGCCCGCTCCGTAGAGCGCGAGCCCGACGGCGAACAGCGGCAGCGCGACGAACAGGAAGACGCCGACGGCGGTGAGCGGCTGGTCGGCGTCGGGCTCCTCCGTGCTGGGGCCGGAGCCGAGGAACGCGCGAGCCTCCATCGTCGAGGCGCGGGAGAGCATCGTGCCCCCGGTCAGCGAGAGCACGCCGCCGGCGATGGCCAGGCTGAGCCCGAGGCGGGAGACGTAGCCCTCGCCGCTCGCCGCCGCCCACAGGCCGGCAGCACCGGCGGCGATCGCACCCCACACCGCGACCATGACCGCGGCCTGCCGCAGCCCCTGGAGAACGTGCACCGCGCCAACCTACGGAGGAGCCGATGGTTCCGGAACGACGGCGCGCGCCACGTCGGGGATTGCGATATGGATCTTCCGGGCAGTGCACCCCGGACTCCCCAGTGACATCGAGGAAAGAGGTCACCATGCTCGTTCGCCGGATCGCCCGGCCCCTGCTCGCCGCTCCGTTCGTCTACGGGGGCATCAGCACGCTGCGCAAGCCGCAGGACCGCGTGCCGGGCGCCCGTCCCGTGGTGGAGAAGATCGCCGAGACCGCCGACAAGCAGCTCCCGGTCGAGGTGCCCAAGGACGTCGAGCAGTGGGTGAAGGTCGACGCCGCCGTGAAGGTGGCCGCCGGCTCGCTCTTCGCGCTCAACAAGTTCCCGCGGCTGACCGCGCTGGTGCTCTCGGCCTCGATCGTGCCGACGACGCTGGCCGGCCACCGCTTCTGGGAGCACGACGACCCGACGGAGCGCTTCGGGCAGATCTCGAACTTCCTGAAGAACAGCGGCCTGCTCGGCGGTCTGCTGCTGGCCGCCGTCGACACCGAGGGCAAGCCGTCGGTGGGCTACCGGACGCGTCGTGCGGCGAAGAAGGCCGCGGCCGCGACCGAGAAGAACGTCGAGAAGGCGCAGAAGCGCGCCGCGAAGGCCCAGAAGCAGGCCCAGAAGCGGCTGAAGAAGGCCTCCCGCTGAGCGCTCCGCTCCCGCCCGCGGCCGCGCTCCGGAGGATCGCCTTCCTCCTGGAGCGCGCCCGCGAGGCCAGCTACCGCGTGAGTGCCTACCGCACGGCCGCGGCGGTGGTCGACGGCCTGGACGAGGCGCAGCTCGACCTGAAGATCCGCACGAACACGCTCAAGGACCTCAAGGGCATCGGCCCGAAGACGGCGACGGCGATCGTGCAGGCGCACAAGGGCGAGGTCCCCGAGTACCTGGCGACGCTGGAGCAGGCCTACGCCGAGCAGCAGCCCGCCGCCGACGACGTCGCCGCGTTCCGCGCCGCGCTGAAGGGCGACCTGCACGCGCACTCGGACTGGTCCGACGGCGGCAGCCCGATCCGCGAGATGGCCGAGGCGGCGATCGCGCTGGGCCACCAGTACCTGGCGCTCACCGACCACTCCCCCCGGCTGACCGTCGCCAACGGGCTGAGCCCGGAGCGGCTGGAGAAGCAGCTGGACGTCGTCGCCGCGCTGAACGCCGAGCTCGCGCCGTTCAGGATCCTCACCGGCATCGAGTGCGACATCAATCCCGACGGCAGTCTCGACCAGACCGACGAGCTGCTCGGCCGGCTCGACGTGGTCGTGGCCAGCGTGCACTCCGAGCTGCGCGCACCGAGGGCGCAGATGACCGAGCGGATGCTGGCCGCCGTCGCCAACCCGCACACCGACGTCCTGGGCCACTGCACCGGGCGGCTGGTGATCGGCCGCAAGCAGCGCAACGGCGAGCAGAAGCCACGCCCGGAGAGCGAGTTCGACGCCGAGGCGGTGTTCTCCGCGTGCGTCGAGCACGGCACCGCCGTCGAGATCAACTCCCGGCCCGAGCGGCTGGACCCGCCGCGGCGGCTGCTGAGCCTGGCCGTGGAGCTCGGCTGCGAGTTCTCGATCGACACCGACGCGCACGCCCCCGGCCAGCTGGACTGGCAGTACAACGGCTGCGAGCGGGCGATCGAGTGCGGCGTCCCGGTGGAGCGCGTCATCAACACCCGCAGCGCCGAGGAGCTCCTCGCCTGGACCGCGGGGTAACGAGCCGCCGCAGGACGCCTTGACGGGGCGCCGGTCCCCTGCCAGCTTTCGCCTCCCGTCCCGCCCCGCCGGAGGCCGCCATGGAGCCCGTTCCCGCCGACAGCGCCGAGGCGGACGCCGCCTGCGCCGAGCTGGCCGCGATGGCCGAGCTCTCCGGCTCCCCGATCGACGACGAGCACCTGCTGGCGCTGCTGGACGAGCTGCCCGACGATCCCGGCGAGGAGCGGCTCCGCGCGCTGGTGAGCGCCACCGGCTTCACGCTGGAGACGTTCCTCGCGCCCGGCGGCGGGTGGAACGGCTCGGAGACGCCGGCCCGCCGCGGCGCGCTGGTCGGCACGCGCAACGGCCTGACCGTCACCTCGACGAAGCGGAACTGGGGCAACACCGGCTCCGACCACCACACCTCGCAGCGCTCCTCCTTCGCGGTGGACCTCTCCAACGGCACCGCGCCCACGGTGGAGATGCAGCGGGTGGCCAACCGGATCGCCGCGGCGATGGGCTACCGGTTCCCCGACAACGGGTACCTGCAGACGGCGACGACGTCGCGGGGCTACCGGGCGCAGCTGATCTACAACTCCACGGTCGTGCCCGATCACGAGAACCACGTGCACTTCGGCGTCCGCAAGGTCCGCTGACCGGTGGACATCCGGGCCGCGAACCAGCGGATCGACCTGGCGCTCAAGGCGCAGGGCTACCGGCGGGTCGCCGTCCAGGCGCTCGCCGCGCCGGCCGACATCGATCTGCGCCGGGTACCCGCGGACCTGGCCCAGGCGCTGCGCAGCGCGCCCACCACCACGTCGTGGTCGGGGCTCGCGGAGCAGATGGCGGTGCTGCGCGACGGGCTCGACATCGACGGCGCCTTCCTGCAGGGCCTCTACCTCGGGGTGGAGAAGCAGGCGCTGCGGCTGGTCGTGGTCACCGGGTACGCCGGCAGCCCGCTGGGGATGTCGCTGTTCCGCCGCAAGTTCGACTTCGCCTGGAGCACGCTGCAGTCGATGGAGCGCTTCGTGCAGACGTTCCAGCTCGACTCCAAGGTGCTGGCCCTGCTCGACGCGGCGCGCAAGAAGTACGTCACGGTGACCGATCCGGTGGCCAAGGCCGCGGTCGACCTGGTGTGGGCGCTGATCAGCACCGCGCGGGCCAGCGGTGGGCCGCAGGGGGTGTTCCTGGCGGCCTGCACGACCGGGCTCACCCAGGAGCTGGCGACGGCGCTGCGCGGCTTCGCCTTCCACCCGGGCCAGACGGGGCTGGGCGCGCAGCCGGTCCTGGAGGGCGTCGCCTGGGACTGCCGGGCGCCGGCGTTCCGCGCCGACGACCTCTACTACACGATGCTCGACGTCGTCGACGACCACCGCCTGAAGCAGGGCCTCGCCGTCTGATCCAGCGCGGTCCCACCCGTCACATCTGGCACAGAGGGTTCACAAGTAACCACGAAGGGTGATAGACACCGACCGAGCCCGAACCGGCCACTGGCTGTTCACGGCGAGTCCCCGCGCCGGTCGCGGGGCGGGGGTACACCTGATGTGGAACGGGATCGGACGCGCCTGGGCACCGGGCGACGGACGGGGAGCGGAGTGGTCGACGTGGCGCAGCCGCTGTTCACCGGAGACGCCGGGGAGACCCGGAACGACCGCCCCGCGCTGCGCTCGGTGCCGGCTCCGGCCCGGGAGCTGAAGCGCCCCTCCGCGCTGCACCTGCACTGGTTCCGGTGGAGCGGTGAGGACGCGTTCAGCGGTTCCTCGCTGTACACCTGCCGCTGCGGACAGGCCCGCTCCTCCCTCTGAGCCCAGCCGGCGCCCGGTGCGAACTACGCGCCGGTGGCTCGCTCGCCCTGTCTCCGGTCCCGCAGTCGCAGGAGCGCACCCGCCGCCGCGAGTGCGGTGTCGCCGATCCGGCCGTGCAGCGGAACGAGCCTGGTGGACAGTCTCCGGCGGCTCGGCCAGAGCTGGTTGAACAGCGTGTTGTCCGGCACCGTGGCCGAGTCACGCCAGGCGTACCGGCTCTCGTTCGCGTTCTCGACGCAGTGCAGCAGCAGCAGTTCGCCGGGACGGTGCTCGCCGAGGTCCTCGTCGTAGGCGGACTTGAAGTGGATCGACCCCTCTCCGTCGTCGAAGTCGACCCACATCGCGGTCGTCCGACCGCCGGCCTCGGCGGAGAGCACCTCCAGCCGGCCGGCGGCCCGAAGGAGGTCGCACACCTCCCGGAACCAGGCGGCATGACCGTCGGTGCAGGCGAGCGCGGTGCCCGCGCGCCCCTTCCAGCCCGACATCTCCAGGGCGAGGAACTCCTCGATCGCGCCGGGGTCGTCGGACCGGTCCACGACGCGCACCGGTCCCAGCGCCGCAGCCAGGGCCTCGCGCTGACGGCGGAGGCGGCTGTACCGGTTCTTCCGGTTCTTGCTCGGCGCCGGACCCCCGTCCCGGAGGAGGAGGGCGCGCTCGTAGGTCTTCAGCGTCAGCGACGTCCTGCCCTCCCGGGCCAGTGCCTCGTCCAGCGCTGCCGCCACGGGGCCGTCCTCGGGGAAGTAGCGGAGCAGCATCAGGGGCGCGGCCAGGGCGACGGGCGGCCGCAGTAGTGCGGCCACGGCGTCGACGGCGTGCTCCGCGTCGAGCAGTGGCCCGCCCAGGGGCCGGTACGGCTCCACCCAGCCCTGCACCACGGGGAGCGCCGATCGCCCGACGTGCACGGGCCACTCGACGGGGAGGACGCCGAGCAGCCGCTCGTCGTTCCGCACGGTCAGGATCCCTGCTCGTCCCCCTCGGGCGAGATGGGTGACCGACGGCAGCACGATCTCGGGCTCGGCGAAGAGGTTGGGTTCCGCGGAGCGCTGGGCGAGGCTCCGCCACGCGGCGACCAGGTCATCGGAGATCGCTCTGCCGGGGACGAACTCGGCCCGCCCGCGTCGAGGGCGCGACGGCTCCCGGCTCACGCGTCGGCAGCCGGCGGCCGGGTGATCATGCCGAGCATGCTACTGCCGGCGACCCCACCCCTGACCCGAGCAGGGGAACCGTCTGGCTCGGCCGGATGGCGGCTGGAACGATGAAGGCGTGGCTACCAGCGGCGCGGTTCTCGGCGAGGCCTCGCCCGTCGAGGGTGCGCAGCTCCGGCTGTGGTGGGTCCGCCTGGACCGCGACGCGGCCGCGGTGGCGGAGGCGGAGCGGTGCCTGACCGCCGACGAGCGGGCCCGGGCCCACCGGGGCGTGCCCGTGGTGCACCGGCGTCGGGTCCTGCTCCGGGCGGCGCTGCGGCGCGCGCTGGCCGAAGTCCTCGATCGCGAACCCTCCGCCGTGCGCCTCGGGACGTCCGGGAGAGGGCGACCGGAGGCGCTGGACCGGGACGACGTCGACGTCAGCTGCTCGGCGTCGGGGGCGCTGGGGCTCGTGGCCGTCGCGACGGCTCTCCGCGTGGGGGTGGACGTGGAGGCGCTCGACGCCTGGTCACCCGACGTGCTGCACGAGCCGTGGCTGACGCCGGCCGAGCGCCGGGCCGTCCTCGACCTGCCCCCGGCGGCACGCCCCGCCGCGCTCGCCCGGAGCTGGACGCAGAAGGAGGCGGTGCTCAAGGGACGCGGCGTCGGCCTCGCCGGCGACCCGGCGTCGGTCGGCACTCCCGTCGGGGAACCCCGCGGGGGTCGCCTCGGCAGGTGGGATGTCAGCGCGCTCGAGGCGCCTGGGGGATGGGTGGCCAGCATCGCCACCTGCGCCGACCTGGCCCGATCCGTCCCCGCGCCGGCCACGCCCGTACCGGGCCCCCGTCCGCTGGCGCTCTGCGAGGCATTCCGATGACGACCACGCGCACGGCCCAGCTCGCCGACTTCCGGGCCCGCTGCGCGGCCGCCGATCCGGCGATGCCCGTCGATGACCTGCACGCCTTCTCGGTGCAGCGGCCGGAGATCTTCTGGCGCACGCTCCTGGACTGGTCGGGCCTCCCCTGGTCGGGTTCAGCCGAGTCCGTGCTGACCGGGTCGGACGTCGAGACCGCCCGCTTCTTCCCCGAGGTCTCGCTGAACTACGCCGAGGCCCTCCTGCGCCCCCTCCCGGAGGTGGACGACGCCGCGCCCGCGCTGACGGCCCTCCACCAGGACCGGGCCCCGGACCGGTACTCGCGCGGAGAGCTGCGTGCGGCCGTCACCCGAACGGCGGCCGCGCTGTCGGGGTGCGGGCTCGGCGTGGGCGATCGGGTGGTGGTCATCGCGCCGAACACGGCCGAAGTGGTGGTCGCCGTGCTCGGAGTGGCGGCCCTGGGCGCCACCGCCGCCACCGCGACCCCCGACATGGGAGCCGGCGCGCTGGTCGGCCGGTTCGCACAGGTCGAGCCGGTCCTGTTGCTGCTGGACCGCACCGGTATGGCCGAGGAGACGGCGCAGGCCCTGCTGGCGGGACTGCCCTCGCTCCGCCAGGTCCTCCTGCTGGACCGGCTCCCGCTGCCGGTGGCGCCGGCGGGCGTCGACGTCGGACGGCTGGCCGACCGGGTGGCGGAGTCCACGGATCCGGCAGTGGCGGAGTGGCCACGGCTGCCCTTCGACCACCCGCTGTTCGTGATGTTCTCCTCGGGGACCACCGGGCCGCCCAAGGCGATGGTGCACGGCGCCGGCGGCACGCTGCTCGAGCACGTCAAGGAGCACCGGCTGCACGGCGACCTCCGACCCGACGACACGCTCTACTTCCACACCACCACCGCTTGGATGATGTGGAACTGGCAGCTGTCGGCGCTGGCCGTCGGCGCGGAGATCGTCGTCTACGACGGGCCGCTGCGCGGTCCCGAGACCCTCTGGGAGCTCGTGGCCGAGCACGGCGTCACCGTGTTCGGCACCAGCCCGGCCTACCTGCAGCTCTGCCAGGAGCAGGGCTACCGGCCCTCGGCCGTGCTCGACCTGTCCCGGCTGCGATCGGTGCTCTCCACCGGCGCGGTGCTGCACGACTGGCAGTTCGCCTGGGTCGCGGAGAACGTCGGACCGCAGCCGGTGCAGTCCATCTCCGGCGGCACCGACATCATCGGCTGCTTCGTCCTCGGCCATCCCGAGCTCCCGGTCCGCCCCGGCCGCGCCCAGAGCCGCAGCCTGGGGCTGGACGTCGCCGCGGTGGACGACGACGGCGTCGAGCTCGTCGGGCGGGTCGGCGAGCTGGTGTGCCGCCGACCCTTCCCCTCGCGGCCGGTCGGGTTCCTGCACGACCCCGACGGCGCCCGGTTCCACGCCGCCTACTTCGCCCAGCACCCGGGCATGTGGACGCACGGCGACCTGGTCGACATCGATCCCGACGGCTCGGCGCGCCTGCACGGTCGCTCGGACGGCGTGCTGAACGTCAACGGGATCCGGATCGGCCCCAGCGAGATCTACACCGCCCTGCGGTCGGTCGAGGACGTGGCCGACAGCATGGCCGTGGAACAGCGGGATCCGACGATCCCCGGCGCGACGCGGATGGTCCTGCTCGTGGTGCTCCGACCGGGTGCGGAGCTGGACCACGAACTGGACCGCACGATCCGCCGAACGCTGCGCCGCGAGGCCTCGGCCGCCCACGTCCCCTCTCTGGTGCTGGCGGTGCCGGCCCTGCCGCTGACGCACAACGGCAAGCGGTCGGAGGCGGCCGCCCGCAGCGCCGTGAACGGCGAGGACGTGCGCAACGTCGACGCTCTGAAGAACCCGGACTGCCTGTCGGCGATCCGCACCGCCGTGGCTGCGACCCAGGGCACGACGGAGCTCGGACCGGAGCAGCTTCCCCGCCCGCGGTCGGCGTCGGCGGCGGACGTCGACGACCTGTGGCCGGACGTGGCCCGCATGTGGCGCGAGGTGCTCGACGTCCGGGACGCGCATCCGGACGACGACTTCGGCGACCTGGGCGGCACGTCCCGGCAGGCGATGCAGCTGCTGCGCAAGGTCTGGCTCGAGCTCGGCGTCGACGTGCCGATCACCGACCTCGAGGACCGGCCGACCCTGCGCGGTGTCGTGGCAGCCGTGGCCGCCCGGCGCTCGGCGACGCCCGAGGTCGCCCCCGTGCTGCGCCCGGGGCAGGGTCGGCCGCTGTTCGTGGTCAGCGATCTGTGGGGGCAGCTCAACTCCTACCACTCGCTGGTCCAGGGGCTGACCACCGAGCGCCCGGTCCGCGGCCTGCAGCCCGCACTGGCCGGGGCCGACGGTCGCCGTCACTCGATCGCCGAGGTGACCGACGAGGCCCTGCTCCTGCTCCGCCGCACGCAGCCCGCCGGCCCGTACAGCCTGCTGGGCTACTCCTTCGGTGGCCTGGTGGCCTACGAGATGGCGGCCCGGCTGCGGGGCGAGGGAGAGACGGTGAGCTACCTGGGGCTGATCGACGTCCGGCCGCCGACGGGCTCGTTCACGTCCGGCGACCGGGCGGCGCACCGCGTGGGCCGGGTCCTCAAGCGGCTGCGGACGGCGCTGTCCCCGGCCGGCCCCCGTGCCGCCGTGCAGTTCCTGCGCGACCGCCGGTCGGACGCCGCCGAGGACCCGGAGCGCCAGGCCTTCGTCCGCTCCTCGGAGGTGTTCGACGCCCACCGGCTCTCCCGCTACGACGGTGCGGTCACGTACTACCTGGCCGAGCGGCGCCCGCCGCTGGTCGGGAACGTGCTCGCCGCGTGGCGGCGCGTGGCTCCCCACCTCTTCGTCACCGAGGTCCCGGGCGACCACGACGACATCCTCGGGGACAGCAGGATCGACGTGCTCGCGGACCGCATCTCGGCGACCCTCGCGTGACCGATCAGTTCGTACCCGTGGCACCGAGCGAGGAAGCGGCGCCGGAGCTCCAGCGGCAGGCGCCGCGCGGCGCGGTCGCCGGGGCACTCGAGAAGGTCCGGCGCGTCAGGTTCCTCGGCTTCGGGCTCGCCGGCCAGGGGCTGAGCTTCGCGGCCATGATCGTGCCGATCGTCTGCCGGCAGACCGAGCAGGTGCTCCTCCTCGTCCTCGTGTCGGCGATCGCGGGGCTGGTGGTCAACGCCGGGATGCTGGCGTTCCCGTTCGTCTACCCCGTGGTCCGGGGCCCGCGAGCGGCGCGGGTGGCGACCGAGGCCTCGCTGGGGGCGCTCGTCGTCGTCTCCCTGCTGCTGCTCGCGCTGACCCCCGTGGAGGGTGCCCTCGACCTGCCGCGGGGCACCGCCGCGGCGGCGGCCGCCCTGACGGCATCCTGGGGGCTGCACGCCGTGGTGGCCACCCGGCTGGTGCGGGCGGGGGACCGGATCGGCATCGGCCTCTCCCGCCTGTACTACGGTGCCGCGGTCCTCGTCGTCGCCGTCGTCACCAGCGTCACCGACCTGGGCGCCCTCGCCCTCTCGTACGGAACCGCCGGGGCCTACCTGGTGGCCGCCGGGCTGCTGATCCCCCGGCGGTCCCACTGGGGGCCGCCCCTGCCGGGGTTCCGCGGGCGGGCGCGACGCCGATTGCTGCGCGCCTATCTCGCCCGGTCGGTCCACCCGACCCTGGCCAGCCTGGCCAACGGCTGGACGAGCATGCTGCCGGGGCTGGTCCTTCCCGGGCTGGGTTCCGCCGCCGCTCCCTGGGCCGTCGTCACGCGGATCTGCGGGGGGTTCGCGACGGTGCTGATCGCGGTCGCGGCGCCGCCGCTGGAGGCGGAGCTGAGCCGGGCGATCCGGACCCGGGACCACGTGGCCTTCGCCGCCGGCCGGCGGCGGGCGTTGCTCCTCGGTGGGGCCAGCGCGGTCCTCGGCGTGGGGGTCGGCGTGCTGCTGGCCGCCTACGCCACCGCTGGGGCGGCGCTGGACGCGTGGCTGCTGCCGGTGCTCGTCGCCACCGTGCTGTTCTGGGGATCGCTCCTGGCCGGAACACTGGTGAACCGGCTGCCGAACTTCCTGGGCCGGGACCTGTCCCGGCTGTGGTGGGACACCGGCCGCGCCGCGGTGCTCACGGCGGTCTTCCTCCTCACCGACGGCACCACCCGGCTGATCCTGATGGGCGTGGTGCTGACCGGATCGGCGCTCGTGCTGCTCCCGATGACGCGGTGGCAGCCGGTGGCGCGCTGATCAGGCGCGCTCCCCCGTCGATCAGCGACCGGCCGCCTGCCGCAGTCGGTCGCGCACGTTCCGCACCCAGGGCGCGCGCTGCTTGGCCCACCGGACGGCCCCACCCCGCGCGAGTACCGCGCGGGCGACCAGGCCGCCCGGAACGCTGCGCGGTCGCACGAGCAGCAACCGTTGGTTGGCCACCGGCTCGGGGTGCCAGCGCAGCTTGTACTCCTCCTCGCCGCGGAACATGGTGAACACCGGGCGCTCGAGGGTGGCGGTGAGCTCCAGGTCCTCGCGCATCATCGCCACCGCGACGTCGAAGCGGGCGCGCGCCTCGGGGGCGATCCCGGCCAGGTAGGAGCCGACGAACTCCGTACCCACCAGATGGATCTGGCTGGCCACGTGCTCCCCCTCGAGCGAGTACTCCAGGACGGCGGCGTGCCCGGCGGCGACCATCGCGGGCACGGCTGCGGTGAGGTGCCGCGCGAACCGCTCCCGCCCGTGCTCGGCGGTCATCCCGCGGCCGGCCCACTGCCGCGCGTGCAGGTCGAGCAGCCGGCGCACGGCCTCCTCGGCCCCGTCTGCGTCCACCGGCCGGCAGGCCAGGCCGAGCTCGTCGGCCCGGCGGAGCTTCTTGCGCACCGCCTTGGCCGACGAGGACCGCAGCGTCGTCAGCAGCTCCGCCACCGGCCGGCCCGGCACCTGCAGCATCACCGAGGCGGCGAGCCGGTGGACCCGTGCGGGCCACGCGGAGGGCAGCCGGGATGCGGCCGTCCCGGGCCGGACCTCGGGCAGGTCGAGGGCCTGCCAGCCGCGCAGCCCCAGCAGGGCGCCGACGAGCCGGTCCAGGGCCTCGTCGTCGGCGGCCAGGACGTCGGAGACGTCGCTGATCTCGTCTCCGAGCGGGGCCAGCACCGGCACGCCGCCACGCCGGACCACGTGCAGCGGAGCGGCGCCGCGGAGCACGCCGTCGCGGCGGACCAGGACGATGCGCAGTCGGCCGGCCCGGCCGTACTCGCGCCACCACGAGGTCAGCCAGGCATGGGACTGGAACGGCGTCGAGTTCGGCGACCCGGCGTGCAGGGCCGCCCACTCGACCGCGATCGCATCGAGAGCAGCGGCGTCCTGGAGCACCGTGGTGCTCCAGGCGACCGGCTCACGGCTCACGTCGCCGCTCCGGTCCTGCGACGGCGCGGCCGCGGGGGGACGGTGGCCGCGAGCAGCAGGCCGAGGGCGGCGCCGAGGGTCCCACCCCCGGCGGGGACGAGCCACACCGGCACGGTCGCCTGCTCGGGCAGCGGAGGCGCCGCCACGAGGGCGGTGTCGAAGGGCTCGACGGCGTCGAGCCCGACGAGCGTCCGGACCACCGTCGCCGCCGTGCGCTGGGCCCCGGCCGCGTCGGCTGCCCGGCCGGTGACGCTCACGACGGGTGCATCCGGAGCGGCCTGCACGAGGACGAACGACCGGGGGTCCTCCGCCGCCTCCACCTGGCCGGCCACGCGGAGCGGCCCGCTCACGATGCCGGGCGACGTCGCCAGCCGTGCCAGCGCCTGCGCGCTGCGCGCCGCGTCGCCGGCCTGCCCGACGTCGTCGGCGGCGACCACCAGGTAGGCGGTCGACTCGTACACCGGGGCACGCAGCACGTCCAGGCCCAGACCGGCGCCCACGCCGATCGCTGCGGCCAGCAGCGCCCACCACGTACGCCGGAGCAGCACCCGGACGCCCGGCAGCCGGGCGTCGGACCCGACGGCGTCGCTCACGGCGCGCTGCCCGCTGCCACCGGCACCCGGGCTCCGGCGGTGGCGGCGGCCGGCAGCCCGTCGTCCAGCTCCTGGTCGGCAGCCGCCCAGCCGGCTACGCCGAGCAGCACCGCCAGCAGGATCGACCACGGTCCGCCCAGGTCGCTGGTCAGCATCCCGACCAGCGCGAAGGCCAGCATGCCGACGCCGGCGAGGGAGGTCGCCGTCGCCTCGTCCTGCCGCGGCCGGGCCGATCGCACCAGCCCGCGGCCGAGCACGACGAGGAAGGACGCCACGAAGACGGCGGCGGCCACGAGTCCGAGCTCGCTGGCCACCAGCAGGTAGAAGTTGTGCGGCGACTCCAGCGCCACCTGCTCGAAGTCCGAGCCGAGGGCGATGTCGCTGGACCCGAGCAGGGCGAGGTCGGCGTAGGCGTCCCGGTGGTCGACGAACGCGTGCGGGCCGACTCCGGTCCAGGGATGGTCGAGCGCCATGCCGGCGGCGGCGTGCCACAACGAGAGCCGGTCCACGAAGGACTGGTCGGGGTCGCTCTCCGCGGTGATCAGGCTGTCGAGCCGATCGGCCAGCTCGCCCTGCGAGGCGAGGACGACGGGAACGGCAGCGGCACCCAGCACGACGCCGGCGACGACGATGCCGAGCATCCGGGCCGGCCGTCCCCTGCTGACCACCACGATCGCGGCGACGGCGGTGGCCAGCCACGCGCTGCGGCTCAGCGAGAAAGCGAGGGGCAGCACGAGGAATGCCGCGCCGGCCGCGGCCCACCACCGCCGGACTCCCGGCAGGACGACGGCCCACGCCAGGCAGATGAGCAGGCCCAGGGCGCACAGGCCGGCCAGCGCCCCGATGTTGTAGGCCCCGAAGGTGCCCACGGCCCGGATCGGTTGGCCGCCGATGCCGGCGCCGGTCCGCGTGAGGGCCTGGACGATGCCCACGGCCCCCTGGACCACGGCCAGGCCGACGACGCTGCCCAGCACCACCCGGGTGTCGGTCCGGGACCGGAGCGCCACCATGACCGCGATCGGGGTGAGGCAGAACAGCTGGAGGAATCGGACGCCGCCGACGACGTTGCCCGGGAAGTTCGGCGCCACCAGCGCCAGTCCGACGCTGATCAGCCCCAGCGCGCCGAAGAGCAGCGCCGGAACCGAACGCACGACGGCGGCGTTGCCTCCCCTGAGGAGCTGGAGGGCCGCGACGCAGACCAGGACTCCCAGGACGAGATCGCTGACGGTGACCAGGGGTCCCGCTCCGGTCGAGGACGACGAGAGGGCGATCGAGATGACCGCGGCCGCCACCCACGTGCTGGGACGCAGGACGACGGCGCGCACGCTGCTCACGTCATCCCCCTCGGCCGCCGGCCGCGGGTCGGCCGGACGTACACGCATGATGGCAGCCGAACCTGCTGGTACGCGGGCCGCCGCGGGGTCCTCCCCGGTACGGGTGATGCCCGACCTGGCGGGCACCCCGTGACGGCCGCGCCGGGAGCGTCCCGCCCCGGGCTCCGGAGGCGCCGTCGGCGCATGGCCCTCCTCGTCGCGGTCCTGGGCGTCGTCGGGGTCGTGGGCGTGCGTGCGTCGGGCGGACCCGACGAGCGCACCACGGCGGCGTGGGGGACGAGCGCCCTCGTCCTGCCCGTCATCCCGGTGGGCGGGCAGCTGACGGGCGGGCGTCAGACGCTCGACTCGGCGCTCGCGACCGTGGAGGGAGCGGCCGCGGCCGGGGCCACGGGAGTCCAGATGACCGCCGACGTGCACTGGCTGTGCGCGGAGGACCCCTGCGACACGGCGCCGCTCGAGCCCGTCGTCACCCGCGCCGGCGAGCTCGGGCTGTCCGTGTACCTGCACGTCGTCGGAACGCCGGAGTGGATGGACGACCGCGGCCGCTGGTACGCCCCCGAGGGGGAGGACGCCGAGCGATGGGCCGGCCTGTTCGCGCAGTTCGTCGACGCGTTCGGCACCCGGGTGGCGGGCTACGAGGTGTGGAACGAGCCGAACAACGAGGAGTTCTGGCGGCAGGGCCCGGATCCCGGCAGCTACGCCGACCTGCTCAAGGCGAGCTGGCTGTCCGCCCGCGACCGCGATCCGGATGCGCGGCTCGTGGGCGGGGTGCTGAGCAACAACGACCTCGGCTACATGAGCGCCCTCAGTGCGGCTCTCGCGGAGCGCGGCGGGAACGCGGACAACCGCTTCTTCTACGACGACCTCGGCGTGCACCCGTACACCGGCGACGAGAGCAGGGGCTTCGCCCCGAACCTCCCCGCCGGGTCGGCCGATGTGCGCGTGCCGACCGGCGTGAAGGACATGACCTTCCTCGGCGTCGAGCGGCTCCGGGAGCAGGTGGCCGAGGACGAGGGCCTGTGGCGCGACGTCGTCATCGGCGAATTCGGCTACGACACGACTCCGGGCGCCTGGTACTCCGTGCCGGAGCCGCAGCGGGCCGGTTACATGGCCGAGGCGCTGCGCCGGGCCTCCTCGTGGACCTGGGTCCGCTCCTTCACGCCGTACACGTACAACCCGGCGGTGGGTGAGGGGTTCGGGATCGATGGAACCCCCACCGACGCGGCACTGCGCGACGTGGCCGCGGAGTCCTGGTGACCGGATCGAGGGGGCGGGTTCCTTCGTTCGGGGGGCGCTGGGCAGCCTCGGCGGAGGGCGAACCCTAAGGTCGTGCGGGTGACGAAGCGGGGAGGGTCGGGAGCGCGGCCGCAGCAGCGTGCGCGCAAGACCCGGAGCACCGGCGATCCGGGGACGAAGGCAGCCCCGGCCACCGCCGTGCCCGCGGACGTCGTGCCGGCGGAGACCGCGGGTCCCGGCAGCGAGGCCGTGCGGCCGGCCGGGTCGTCCGCGGCCGCCGGCACCGCAGCGCCCCGCCGCGGCCGCCGCTGGCCCGCGGTCGTGCTGCCCCTGCTGGGCGCGCTGCTGCTCGCGGGGGCGGCTCTCGCCTACGTCCTGACCAGCCCCGCCCGGTACTCCGCCGAGGCGCTCGTGGCGGTGCTGTCGGAGGACACCGACGGAGCCGTCTCGGAGCCGCTCACGTCGATCTGGGTGGAGATCGGCAACTCCGACGCCGTGCTGGACCGGGTCACCGACGAGCTGGGCGTCAGCCGATCGGCGCTGGACGAGGGCCTGACGGTGTCGGTCTCCTCCAGCGCCCCGCTCATCTCCATCCGCGCCAGTACCGGGGACGCCGAGCGATCGGCGGCGTGGGCCAACGCGACCGCCGAGGCCCTGCTGGACGAGGACGACGCCGATCGGGTGCCCGGCTGGTCCCTGGAGCAGGTGACCTCCGCGCAGCCCGCGCAGAGGGCCGACCAACCCCCCACACTGCTGCTGGTGGCGGCCGGCGCCGTCCTCGGTGCACTGGTCGGCGCGAGCGCCGCGCAGCTGCTCGCCGCCCGGGCCCGTCGTCGGGGTGCCCGCGCCTGAGTCAGCGCGGCAGGGACTCGTAGAGCTCGTCGACCACCGCGGCCACGCTGCGGACGTCGAGCTCATGCAGCTCCGTCGGGCAGGACCGGTCCGTCGCCGGCCGGGCGAGCGCCTCCTGCAGCGCAGGTTGCACGGCGGCATCGTCGTCGACCGCGATCGCCCGAGGCACTGGCTCCCCCAGCTCCTCCAGGGCGGGGCAGCGGCGGTAGATGACCGGCAGCCCCGCGGCCAGCGCCTCCGGCACCACGAGTCCGAAGGTCTCGTAACGGGAGAGCGAGACCAGCACGTCCATCGCCGACAGGTAGGGGGCGACCGGCCGCTCCCCCACCAGGTGCACCCACGGCGCGACCCCCAGCTCGGCGGCGCGGGCGGCGAGCCGGTCGCGCTCGGGCCCCTCGCCCACGACCAGCAGCCGCCGGTCGGGGCCCAGGCCGGCAGCGAGGACGGCGACCAGCGCGTCGAAGCGCTTGCCGGGGTACAACCGACCGACCGCTCCGACCACCTGCGCATCCGGCGGGATGCCGACCGCCTCCCGCACCGCGGCACGGGCGGAGGCGTCGAACGCGAGGGCGGCGACGTCGAGCCCGTTCGGCACCGTGCGCACCCGGTCCGGTGCGACTCCCCAGGCCAGCAGATTGGCGCGGACCGCCTCGGAGACGGCGATGGTGACCCGTCCCAGTCGCTCGGCCGCCAGGTAGAGCCCCCGGACGCCGCGCGTGGCCGGCCGGCCCTCGAGCTGGTCGTCGAGCAGCGAGTGCTCGGTGGCGACGACCCGGCGGACGCCGGCCAGCCGCGCGGCGAGCCGGCCGTAGATCGATGCCCGGTAGAGGTGCACGTGGACGACGTCGACGCGTTCGCGGCGGATCAGGCGGGCGAGCCGGAGGACCGCTCCCACCTGCTTGTTGCTGCGCATGCCCAGATCGGTCACCGGAACGCCGTCGGCGCGCAGCTGCTCGGCGACGATGCCGGCGTTGTAGAGCGCGACGACCGAGGCCTCGTGCCGGCTGTGCTGCAGGAGAAGCCGCAGCTGGGTCTCCGCTCCCCCGGCGGCGAGCCCGGTGATGACGTGCAGGACCTTCACGCCGTCACGCCGTCCCGCCGTCGCGGTCGGCGGCGCAGGTGGTGGTAGGCGA
Source organism: Blastococcus sp. TF02-8 (assembly GCF_003319175.1). Classification (GTDB taxonomy): domain Bacteria; phylum Actinomycetota; class Actinomycetes; order Mycobacteriales; family Geodermatophilaceae; genus Blastococcus. Next base: position 221,232 of record NZ_QOHK01000004.1, read on the forward strand.
GCTTGGCGGTCAACCGCAGGGCGTCGTCGGCCTGGCCGACGTAGAACCGCGGCAGGGTGAAGCGGTCGCTGACCGAGTAGTCCTTCACCACGCAGGCGTGGTCGTAGCCCACTCCCTGTGCCGCGTCTGCGGCCGCTCGGTCGAAGCTGCCGTAGGGGTAGCAGAAGCCGCGGACCGGGGCGTCGAGCACCTCCTCCAGCACCTCGCGGCTGCGGCGCAGCTCGAACTCCAGCGTCGCCGGGTCCAGGCCCGCGAGCCGCGGGTGGGTCATGGTGTGGCTGCCCACCTCGTGCCCTGCGGCGGCGACCGCGCGCAGCTGGTCGGCGCTCATGAGCGGCCAGCGCGGCCCCTCGTCCCACTCGTTGGCGCCCGAGAGCTCACCGGCCACCATGTAGACGGTCGCCGTCATCCCGTGGCGGGCCAGCACCGGGACGGCGTGCTCGAGGAAGTCCGTGTACCCGTCGTCGAAGGTCAGCCCCACCAGCCGGCCCGAGCGCCCACGGTCGTGCGCGTCGACGAGCTCGGCCAGCGAGACCCCGCGCAGCCCGAGCCGCCGCAGCGTGCGCAGCTGCTGGTCCAGCCGGTCCGGGGAGACCCGCAGGAGGTGGGGGTCCGGTCCGGTCGAGGGGCTGACCGAGTGGTACATCAGGACCGGTCCGGTGCGCAGCACCGGACGCCGTGACGTGGTCATCGGCTGCCGCCTCCGATCGGGTGGGAGTCCGGGACGACGGCCGCCGCGTATGCCTCGGCCAGCGCCCGCGACTGAGACTCCACGGTGTTCCCCGAGAGCAGCGCCCGCCATCGCTCGACGTTGGCCGCCGGGTCCGCGAGGCAGGTGAGCGCCGCGGCGACCGGATCGGCGGGTCGCAGCTCCCCGGGCACGTCGTCGAAGGAGGGCACCGGTCGCACGAGCGTCGGCACGCCCAGGGCGACGGCCTCGGCGACCATCAGCGGGAACCCCTCCCAGCGCGCGGAGTGCAGGTAGAGGTCGGCGGCGGCGAGGCGGTCCAGGACGGCGGCGCGCGGCAGCCAGCCGGTGACCTCGACCTCGGCCCGCTCCAGGGCCCGTCGCGCGTCGGGCTCGCCGTCGCCGAGCCAGACGGCGCGCAGCTCGGGTCGGGCCCGGCGCAGCTCGGCGACGACGGCCGCGAAGTAGCCGGGGTCCTTCTGCGGTGAGATCCGGCCACCCCCGACGACGACCGGCGGCTCCCCCGGCGTCCGCTGCGCGAGGTGGGCCGGTACCGGTGCCACGTTGGGCACGAGCACCCGCCGCGCACCCGAGCCAGGCCAGCGGGAGAGCCGCTCCTCCCGCGGTGCGCAGGCGGCGAACACCGTGGTGTTGCGGGCGAGCAGCGCCTCGATGCCCCAGAAGGCGGCTCGCGTCGGCCGGGCGACGTCACGGCGCTCGAAGGCATAGCAGTGCGGCGTGTAGACGATGGGCTGACGACGCCGCCGCAGCGCGAGGCGGGTGTAGGCCCCGCCGTGGCTGGAGTGCGCGTGGACCACGTCCGGCCGCAGCTCCGCGGCGACCGCGCGGATCCGCCGGATCTTGGCCGGCACCGGGCCCGCCATGCGGTAGGTGCCCGCGAACGCAGCCTGGTCGGCGAGGTCTCCCTCGGCGTCCACGGCCGTCGTGGAGAGCAGGAAGTGCTCGGCCGAGGGCAGGGAGCGGCTGTACTGGGCGATCGCCGAGCCGACGCCGCTGCTGAACTTCTCGACCACGTGCAGCACGCGCCTCGGGGCACCGTCACCCTCGTGAGCGGTGGTCCGGGTGGTCGTCACGCGGTGCATCATCCAACGGCCCGCATGGCCGGGCCCAAGGCCCGTCCCGGAACGGTCCCCCTACCGGGTGGCGAATCACCGCTCCGCGCCGACCTGCGCTTCTGTCTCGTACCGTGTTGCCAGCACGATCTCCGCTCGGGACGTCGCCGTACCGCTTCCGTCGTCGCAGCTACGGAGCGTAACGGCGTACCGAGTTCGGTCGTGCGCCCCTCACCGGGCGTGCATGACACATCCCATGGGGCGGCACAGTGCGAACCCTGGGACGAGCAGCTGCGGTCCACGGAGGCCGGAGTCGCGGGAAGGGCAACGGAGCAGAGGGGGCGTGCAGTGAACGATGACCCCGTCGCGCGGGTTCCCGTCGACTGCCCGCGCCCGGGGGCGCGCGCCCTCACCGACGCGACCTGGCGGCTGCGCCTCCTGCTCACCCTCGTCCTGCTGGCCGCCGGCTTCTGCCTGCTGACGGCGCTGGCCGGATCGGCACGGGCCGCCACCGCCGCGGTGGCCGAGACCGCCCAGCCGACGACGTCGGGCGCCCTGCCGTCCTGGCTCGCGTCCTCGCGGCAGGACGGTCAGGGCACGGACGCGCCGGCCAACAGCGCCGAGCCCCCTCCCGCGGCCTCTCCTCCGGGACAGTCGTCTTCGGACTGCGCCTCCTTCCCGGACACGCCACCCCTTCTGGCCACCGGGGCGCCGTGCCCGGGCCCGGGTCCGGACGGCGGGCTGCCCGCGCTCCCCGACCTCCCGCCCACGGTGCCTGACGCGCCCGGCAGCGACGGCCGACCGGGAGCGGACGGAACACCCGGGCCGCTGGACCCTCCCGTCGAGGTGCCGATCCCCACCGTCGACCTCCCCGCGGCACCCGTGACGACGGTCGACGAGCGCGCCACGTCCCTCTCCTCATCCGCGCCCGTCGCCCCGGCCTCCGTCGCGCCGGCACCGGCCCTCGACGGCGACGCCGGCGCGGCCACCGAACCGGCTCGGCCGCCCGCTGAAGACCCCTCCGTCCCGCCCCGGTGGGCGTCCGCTCAGCTCACCACAGGTCCCCTGCGGCCGGCCGGCCCCGTGTCCGGTGCCGCCCTGGCCCCCGAGGTGCAGACGCCGCAGCCGCTCGAGCCGGTGCCCCTGCCGCCCCCGCCGCCGAACCCTGCGCCCCCGGTGCCCTCCGGTGGGTCCGGAGGCCCCGCTCCGGCGGGCCACCCCCAGGTCGGCTCGGGCGGCCACGACGAGGGGCATGATCTCCAGCTCGCCGTCCTCAGCGACGCCCTGAGCACGGCGGTGGCCCAGGCGCCGGACAGCTTCGTCCTGCAGTGCGGGGCACTGGTCCTCGACGCGGCCCACGACCCGGGTAGCCGCCCCGACTGATCCGGCTGCGGCACACCGTGGCGCTCCCCCCCGCCACCTGGCCCCAGCACGCACGGGCACGGCTCCGCCGTCCCACCGCCGGCTCTCTGCCCGGCCCGGATCTCCCACGCGCCGCTGAGCGCGCACTGCTCAAGGACTGGTCATCATGCGGCAGGACCTCGACGTCGAACGGCTGCCCCTCGGCGGGAGCCTCGCGCCCCCATTCAGCTCGGAGGCCCGGCCACGGACGCTGGCCGCGGTGTCCTCGATCGACGTCACCTCGGCGCGGCCGGGATGGCGCCGGCTGACCCGGGTCGGTCTGCGACCCTTCGTCCTGGCCCTCGACCTCGGCGCTCTCGCCCTCGGCCTCGCCGCGACGGTGGCGGTCAGCTGGCAGCTCGATCAGCCGGTTCCGGTGCGGTCGACCCTGGTGTTCGCCGGCACTCTCCTGTTGTTGCTCGCCCTGGGCGGCCTCTACCGGTCTCGGCTCTCCCTCTCGGTGCTCGACGACTTCCCTGCCCTGACCGGCCGCGCGCTGGTCGCCGCCGCCCTGGCCGTCGTCGTGCACATCTCCTGGTCGTCGGCGTCCGGCCTCCCCGCTCCGGTGGAGTGGCGGTTCCTCTGGGGTGCCCTCGCCACGTGGGGCGCTCTCGTCGTGCTGCGGGGCGCCGGTTACACCGTCGTCCGACGGCTGCGGGCCCGCGGGCTGGTGGCGTACCGGACGCTGATCATCGGGGCTGGTCAGGTGGGCGTGCAGGTGGCTGACGTGCTGCAGTCGCACCCGGAGTACGGCCTGCGCCCGATCGGCTTCCTCGACGACGACCCGCCGGACCACGGCGCCGCGCAGCGCCTTCCGGTGCTGGGCGGCCCCATCGAGCTGCCGCGGATGCTGCAGCGCGGCGGGGTGCGGACCGTGGTGGTGGCCTTCTCGTCGATGAAGTCCTCGGAGATGGTCAGCCTCATCCGTACCTGCGACCGTTTCAGCTGCGAGCTCTTCGTCGTACCGCGGCTGTTCGAGCTGCACCAGGTCGAGGCCTCGATGGACAACGCGTGGGGTTTTCCCCTGGTCCGCCTGCGCCGGGCCACCTACCGCTCGCGCGCCTGGCGGGTGAAGCGGGTCGTGGACGTGGCGGTCTCCGGCCTGGCGCTGGTGGCGATCCTGCCCGCGCTGCTGCTGATCGCCCTCGCCGTCCGCCTCGACGGCGGCCCCGGCATCCTCTTCGGGCAGGAGCGGGTCGGCGTCGACGGGCACCGGTTCTCGGTGCTGAAGTTCCGCTCGCTGCGACCGGCCACGGAGGTGGAGTCCGCCACGACGTGGAACATCGGTGACGACCCGCGGGTCACCCGGGTCGGCCGCTTCCTGCGTGCGACGTCGCTGGACGAGCTGCCACAGCTGATCAACATCCTGCGCGGCGACATGAGCCTGGTGGGTCCACGACCGGAGCGGCCGCACTTCGTGGACCAGTTCCGCAGCCTCTACCCGAGCTACGAGGCACGCCACCGGGTGCCGTCGGGGCTCACCGGATGGGCGCAGATCCACGGCCTGCGCGGCGACACCTCCATCGCCGACCGCGCCCGGTTCGACAACTACTACATCGAGAACTGGTCGCTCTGGCTCGACGTGAAGATCATCCTGCGTACGTTCAGCTCGGTCCTGCGCGGCGCCGGTCGCTGAGGGTCAGGGCGCGGAGTTCTCCGCGCGGCGGCCGGGCAGCGCCTCGGGGAGCTCGAGGGAGAGCGCGTCGGCGGAGCGGCGCAGCGCCCACTCGGCGGGCAGCACCAGGCGCGGCGCGACACCGACGAGGACGGCGACGAGGAACGCGACGCCGGCCAGCGCCTCGCCGGACTCCTCCACGAAGGTGGCGGTGACGGTGAGCGACGCGGGCGCGAGCACGGAGAGCGCGGAGAGCCCGACGGAGGCGACGGCGTAGCCGGTCAGGCTGCCGAGCACGCGGCGCCGGTCGCGGCGCTCGCCGCGGCTGAAGACCCAGAGGACGGCGACGACGGAGAGGGCGAGGACGGCGCTGAGCGCGAGGGCGGCCGGGCGGCCGACAGCGTCGGCGAGGGCATCCATCGCGTCGGCGTGCACGTTGCCACCGGCCTTGACCGAGGCGATGCCGGCGGCGATGAGGCCGACGGCGAGCCACCAGGTGCGGCGGCCCTCGTTGCGAGCGGCGCCCGCGACGGCGGCGAGGGCGGCGACCGCGAAGAGCCCCGCGACGAAGAGCCGGGGCAGGGAGAACGGGGCGTCCATGGAGAGCAGGCGGGCGCTCTCGCCGGTGGCGCCGGTGAGGCGGAGGACGTAGCCGATCGACATGAGCCCGACGGCGGTGGCGGCAAGGCCGATGCCGACGGGCGGGAGCGGCACGGCGCGGCGGCGGACGCGCGCGGCGGGGGCGGCCTCGGCCTGCAGCGCGAACGACGCGGTGGCGCCGGGCGTGCGCTGGTCGGCGAGGCGGATACCGCGGCCCAGCACCACGGCGAGCAGGGTCGCGAGGACCAGCCAGCCAGCCAGCCCACTCACGATCCAGACCCACCACACATCTGCTCCATCGGCAGGCGGATCGGAAAACCTGACCGGTCCGTCTCGGCGTGAGGTCACATCCGTCACAGGAGCATGTCTGAACCCCGTCCGTCGCGGGTAGAAGCGGGGCTCACTGAAGTGGCCGCCCGGTTTGGCAAGGCACGCCCGACCTGACGGCTCTTCCCGGGTCTGGTCCTCCCGTAGGAAGAAGCCATGAGCGCAGTGTGGTTCGTAGCGGCGGCGTGGATGGGTCTCGCGCTGCTCCTGGCGACGGTCATCGGCCGCGCCGTCCGCATCGCCGACGACGACGCCGAGCTGGTCACCGAGATGAACTTCGTCGTCGACTCCAACCCGCTCGAGGCGTTCGCCGGCTCGGCCGGACCGGGTGTGCCCGGCCCCCGCTGACCCCGGTCGGCGTTCTGCCCCGTAGGGGGCACACCGCCCCCGGACGCTGCGGTTCTGCGCCTACCCTTCTGCGCGAGCACCAGCAGACGGGGGACCCATGAACAGCGACGACGAGACCGGCGCGGACGACCGCACCCCGCTCGGCCTGGACGACCTGGACCGGGACGACGACCCGGCGCAGCGGTCGCACGGCGGCCGTCGGGCGCTGGCCGCCGTCACCGCGTTCGTGCTGATCCTGGTGCTGGTCCTCGGCGGCGTCGCGCTGTTCCTGGTGGACCGCTACGCCGGCAACGTGGACAAGGTGGGCGACGTGTTCGCCGGGCTGGACGAGGACACGCGCCCCGCGCCGGCCACGCCCGCCGAGGGCGGCGGTGACCCGCTCACCTTCCTGCTCGTGGGCTCCGACACCCGCGCCGCGCCGCAGGACGGCGAGCTGCCCGGCGGTCGCTCCGACGCGATCATGGTCGTGCGGTTCACCGCCGACCGGAAGCACGCGCAGCTGATCTCCATCCCGCGCGACAGCTGGGTCGACATCCCCGGCCGCGGACTGAACAAGATCAACGCCTCGTACGCGTTCGGCGGGCCGACCCTGCTCATCCAGACCGTCGAGCAGCTCACCCAGCTGCGCATCGACCACTACGTGGCCATCGACTTCGAGGGCCTGATCCAGGTGACCGACGACCTGGGCGGGGTGGATGTGGACGTCGCCTCGACGACCAAGAACGGTCCATACACCTTCGAGGCGGGGAACATCCACCTCGACGGCGACCAGGCCCGCTGGTACCTGGCCGAGCGCAAGACGCTGCCCGGCGGCGACTTCGACCGCGTGAAGCGGCAGCAGCAGTACCTGCAGTCGATGTTCAGCAAGCTCTTCAGCGCCGACACGTTCAGCAGCCCCACCCGGCTGGACGGCGCACTGCGCGCCGTCACCAGCGCGGTTGCCGTGGACGACGGCCTGGGCAACAACGAGATGCTGTCCCTGGCGCTGTCGCTGCGCGACGTGACGCCGGAGAACATCGACTTCTTCACCGCGCCGGTGCTGGGCACGGGCATGGAGGGGCCGGCCAGCGTGGTCTACCTCGACAACACCGCCTGCGAGCGGATGTGGAGCTACCTGCGCAACGACACCCTGGGCAAGAACGCCGCGGAGTTCGAGGCCGACGCGCTTCCCGACGTCCCCCGCTGACGCGTCCGAGAGCTGAGGGGCCGGCGTCGAGACGCGTCCGTCAGCTTCCTTCGGACCCAGGCTCCATCCGGCTGCCGCACTCGTCGCACCTCGCGCAGCGGCGGACGTCCGGCCGCCACCGAGGATTCAGACGGTCCCTTCCTTGGCGCACCGCACGGGACTCGAAGAGCGTGGTGGCACCGCCGCAGAGCTCACAGCGATGGTCGCCGGGTCCCAGGGGTCGTCGGCGCCGCTGCCGCTGCACCGCTGAATTGTGACAGAACTAGCCACCCCGTTTCCGGAACTCGCGTACTCGGAGCTGGTCCACGCCGATCCGCTAGAACGGCCCGGTCGAGCAGTCGAGCAGCCCGCTGACATGACTCGGCTCCCCCACCGCTTCCGTCGACGTGCGCGACAGGACCGGCCCGTTCCCGCCTGTCCCTCCGCGGCGAACGGTCGTGGTCGTCGTCGTGACGATGACGGAGAAGACGGCCTGTGAGGTTCCGTAGTAGACGTACTCGGGACCGAAGTTCAGCAGGCACCACTGCGCGGGCAGCGAGCCGTCCGCGGGGCCCGTCGCAGTGACCGGCTCGGACAGTCGCGAGGCGTAGGTGGTCGTGACGCAGGTGGTCTGCCCTTTGGCGAACGTGCACCCCGCCGGCGACGGCGAACCGGCCACCGCCGGGACCGCAGCGCCGAGGAGAACGGCGATGGCCGATGAGCAGACGACGAGCAAGCGATGGCTCGACATTCCGGACCCCCGTGGGTTCCGCGCAGGGCGACGGATCTGCACCCGCCGGGATGGCCTGCGGATGACGGACGCTAGCCCGGCGCACATCGCGAGAAAGCCCTTCAGCAGCGATGCCTCGACTTCACGAAGGGGTTCCCGGCGGCACCCGGGCGGAGCGCGGTTACTCGTCAGATGGCGCGGTGCGCCAGGTACTCGGTGAGCGAGAGCCGCCATTCGGGCGTCACGAAGCCGGTGGCCTGCAATTTCGCGAGGTCGAGCACGCTGTTGAGCGGCCGAGGGGCGATGCCGGCCTTCCCGGCGAAGTACTCGGAGGTGCTCACGCGGGTCACGTCGTCGGCAGAGCGGCCGCGCGCGGCGAACACGGCAGCGGCGACGTCGGCCCAGCTGGCCGGCTCCCCCCCACCGGTGAGGTTGTAGGTCCCGTAGGGCGCGTGTGTCTCGACGAGGTGCCGGATGCCGGCGGCGAGCTCGCCGGCGAAGGTGAGCCGGCCGATCTGGTCATCGACGACCGAGGGCGAGATCCCTCGGTCGGCCAGACCCGCCATGGTGCGGACGAAGTTCCCGCCCTCCCCCACGACCCAGGTGGTGCGCACGAGCCAGTGGCGCTCGATCGCTGTGGCGCGGGCATCGCCATCGGCCTTGCTGCGGCCGTAGACCGACAGCGGCGAGGGCGGGAGGTCCTCCGGGATCGGGCCGTCGTGGGTGCCGTCGAAGACGTACTCGCTGGAGATGTGCACGAGCGCCGCGCCGTGCTGCTCGGCGGCCGCGGCCAGGTGGCCGACCGCCTCGACGTTCGCAGCACGGACGGCGGCGTGGTTGGCCGGGTCCTCGGCGGCGTCGACGGCGGTCCAGGCGGCGGCGTTGAGGATGACGTCGACGCCGTTCCAGTCGCGGCCGCGCACGGCCGCGGCGTCGGTGACGTCGAGCGCTGCCCGGTCCAGCGCGACGGCCTGCGGGAACTCGCGCCGCAACGCGCGGCCGAGCTGACCGCCTGCGCCGACGATGACTGCGTTCACTGCCCCTGGGCCGCGTACTGCGCCTCGACGCCGTCCTTGAGCGGGCGCCACCAGCTCTCGTTCTCCCGGTACCAGTCGATCGTGGCCGCCAGGCCGTCGCGGAACTCGGTGAACTTCGGCGTCCAGCCCAGCTCGGTGCGGAGCTTGGTCGCGTCGATCGCGTAGCGCAGGTCGTGCCCCGCGCGGTCGGTGACGGAGTCGAAGGCGTCGGCGGGCTGGCCGGTGAGCTCGAGGATCAGGCCGAGCACCTCGCGGTTGTTCTTCTCCCCGTCGGCGCCGATCAGGTAGGTCTCCCCGGAGCGGCCGCGGTCGAGGATCGCGTGCACGGCGGAGTTGTGGTCCTCGACGTGGATCCAGTCGCGCACGTTCTCCCCCGCGCCGTAGAGCTTGGGGCGCAGGCCGGTGAGCACGTTGGTGATCTGCCGCGGGATGAACTTCTCGACGTGCTGGTAGGGCCCGTAGTTGTTCGAGCAGTTCGAGATGGTGGCGTGGATGCCGAAGGAGCGCACCCAGGCTCGCACCAGCAGGTCGGAACCCGCCTTGGTCGAGGAGTACGGGCTGCTCGGGTTGTACGGCGTCTCCGGCGTGAACTTGGCCGGATCGTCGAGCTCCAGGTCGCCGTAGACCTCGTCGGTGGAGATGTGGTGGTACCGGACGCCGTGCTTGCGCACCGCTTCCAGCAGCGTGAAGGTGCCGACGATGTTCGTCTGCAGGAACGGCGAGGGGTCGCGCAGTGAGTTGTCGTTGTGCGACTCGGCGGCGAAGTGGACGACGACATCGCTGCGGCTGACCAGCCGGTCGACCACGTCGGCGTCGGCGACCGAGCCGTGGACGAACTCGATGTCGTCCCGCACGGGGGCGAGCGAGGCCTCGTTGCCGGCGTAGGTGAGCGCGTCGAGGACCGTCACGTCGAACTCGGGATGGTCGCGCAGCGTCTGGTGCACGAAGTTGGCGCCGATGAACCCGGCACCCCCGGTGACGAGCATGCGCATCGTGTACTGACTCCCAGGGCGGACCCCTCGGCGAGCGGACCCTTGGCGTCCACTGTCACGGGGTGAATCGTCTACCTGCCGTAGACGCTAGTTGGCAGAGCTCCGACCTGCGCGCTTCCTCCCCTCGTTGGGTGAGCCGCGGCGTCGTGCAGGTGCGGTCAGCCCGCGCGGCGCCCCAGCGCACGGTAGGACCAACCCGCGTCGGTCCAGGCCGTGCGGCTCAACGCGTTGCGCCCGTCGAGAACCCGCTTCTGCGCGACCACCTTGCCGAAGGCGACCGGGTCGAGCTCGCGGTACTGCTTCCACTCGGTCAGCACGAGGACGGCGTCCGCGCGCTCCGCCGCCTCCTCCGGAGTCGCGGCGTAGTCCAGGTGCGGCCACTCACGGCGACTGTTCTCGATGGCTGCCGGGTCCGTCACCCGGACGACGGCGCCCTGGAGCTGGAGCTGCTGCGCGACGTTGAGGGCCGGCGAATCGCGGATGTCGTCGCTGTCGGGCTTGAACGCCGCCCCGAGCACCGCCACGCGCTTGCCGAGCAGGGAGCCGTCCAGCACCTCTCGTGCGAGCTCCACCATCCGGATCCGCCGGCGCATGTTGATGTTGTCGACCTCGCGCAGGAACGTCAGCGCCTGGTCGGCCCCGAGCTCGCCGGCTCGGGCCATGAACGCCCGGATGTCCTTGGGCAGGCAGCCGCCGCCGAAGCCCAGCCCCGCATTCAGGAATCGCCGACCGATGCGCTCGTCGTAGCCGATTGCGTCCGCCAGTTGCTTGACGTCCGCGCCGGTCGCCTCGCACAGCTCCGCCATCGCGTTGATGAAGGAGATCTTGGTGGCCAGGAAGGAGTTCGCCGCGGTCTTGACCATCTCGGCGGTGGCGTAGTCGGTGACGACCTGCGGCGTGCCGCGCTCGACGATCGTCGCGTAGACCTCGTCCAGCAGGGCCCGCGCGGTGTCGCCGTCCGGGCCCGCGGCCAAGCCGTAGACGAGGCGGTCGGGGTGCAGGGTGTCCTGAACGGCGAATCCTTCGCGGAGGAACTCCGGGTTCCACGCCAGGAGTGCGCCGGGGACCTTTCCTGCAACGAGCTCCGCCAGGCGCGCCGCGGTGCCCACGGGAACGGTCGACTTGCCGGCGACGAGCTCACCCGGGCCCAGGACGTCGATCAGCGACTCGGTCGCGGCCTCGACGTAGCGGAGGTCAGCTGCGTACTCGCCGCGCTTCTGCGGCGTTCCCACACAGAGGAAGTGGACCTGTGCGCCGCGCGCATCCGAGAAGTCGGACGAGAAGCGCAGACGGCCCGAGGCGAGCGAGCGGGCCAGCAGCTCTTCGAACCCGGGCTCGTAGAAGGGCGTGCGCGCGTTCGACAGCGCCTCGATCTTCTGCCGGTCGACATCGATGCCGACGACGTCGTGGCCCAGCTCGGCCATCGATGCGGCGTGCACCGCGCCGAGGTAGCCGCAGCCGACGACCGAGATCTTCATGCCGCGCTCCCGTCCAGATCGGACCAACGACAGGGCCCCCTGTGCTGTTGATCAGGTCAGAACGTAGCGGCTTCCTAGCGGGTTGCCATTCGCGGGCACCCCGACTTCCGGATCTTGAGCACCGTGAGCGCGGGGGAGGTCCGCGCCGCACCGATCCTCGCAGCAGGGATCAATAGGCCCCGGACCCGCGCACAACTGCGCCGATGGTTTTCCAGAGGATCATGAAGTCAAAGGTCAGTGACCAGTTCTCGACGTAGCGCACGTCGATGCGCACCGAATCGTCCCAGGACAGGTCCGATCTCCCACTGACCTGCCAGAGGCCAGTCAGCCCAGGCTTTACCAGGAAGCGCCGGTGCATGTCGAAGCCGTAGCGCTCGACCTCGCTGGGCAACGGGGGACGAGGGCCCACCAGTGACATGTTCCCCTTCAGCACATTGAACAGCTGAGGCAGCTCGTCGAGGGAGTACCGCCGAAGGACCTTGCCGACCCGTGTGACGCGAGGATCGCGCCTCTTCTTGAAGAGAACTCCGTTGCCGTCGCTCTGCTCGGACAGGGCGGCCACCATGCGGTCGGCACCCGGAACCATCGTGCGGAACTTCAACATGGAGAACGTCTGGCCGTCACGGCCCACCCGCTCCTGCCGGAAGAACACCGGCCCAGGACTGGTGAGCTTCACGGCCATCCCGATGCTCACGAGGATCGGCAGCAAGAGGATGGCGCCCATGCCCGCGGCCGTCTTGTCGAACAGATCCTTCGTGATTCGGCGGATGCCGGTGAGTTCCGGGCGCTCCATGTGCATCAGCGGCAGCCCGCATACCGGTCGGATACGCACCCGCGTGCCGACGATCTCCGTAATGGCCGGCGCCAACAGGAGCTCCGCCCGAGTCTTCTCCAGCTCCCAGCCGAGTCGGCGAAGAGCAGGACCGTCCAGCTCGGGGCAGGGCAGAACGGCGACGGTGTCGACCTCGTAGCGCGACACGACTTCAGCGACGTCGGACAGGTTTCCCAGCACCGGAAGGCCGTTGAACGCATCAGCCTGCGGGCTGAACTGCTCGACCGGCAGGCAGCAACCGATGACTCGGTAGCCGTGGAAGGCCTCTCGATCCAGCTGCTCGTCCAGCGCAGCCACAGCACTTCTGTGCCCCACCAGGATCGTGGTCTGCAAGTACTCGCCACGGCCGCGGGCCCGATGCAGCCCTTGGCGCTGTGCATACCGGTGCACGAGCGTGAGCAACGCCGCCAGGGGAACGGCGAGGATGACAAAGCCTCGTGCGACGTCGAGCTTGAAGGCCCACGAGAACGTGCCGAGCGCAGCGAGCAGCATCATGGCAGCGAAGAAGACGCGTCTGAACTCTTCTGCGCCGACCCAGAGGAAGCGCTCTTCATAGCTGCGCGCGACGAGCATCGACCCGATCCAGATGACCGGCAGGGTCAAGGCAGCCGCCAGCGAGGCGCGAGCAACCCCTTCCCCTCCTGGGCCGAAACGGACGAGGTACCCGGCCAGGCCGGCCAAAGCAGCGCAAAGGCCGTCGCCCAGGACGATCCGACGGACGTAGTGGCCCCGCCAGGCGCGGCGGGCCTCGGTGCCAGCGCCACGGAGCGGTGACGAATGGACCTGCCAGCCGCGAGCCCCTGGCCGGTCATGACTCCGTGCGCTTTCACGGACGTCGATCATCGACAAGCTGGGCACCCCCGTGCACCCTGAACCACCAAGAACGTGCCGCCAAGTCCCGGCATCAGCAGGAACTTTTTCGTTCAACCGGCCAAGACGGTAGTCCGCGAGCGGCGCCTACGGAAGGGCTGTGGCGACCCATGCGACGTCACACTCCGTGTTGAGCCAGTCGCTCCAGCGTGGCGCGCCGCCGGCGGCGAAGACCTCGGCCGTTTCCCCAACGCCGGAGCGAGATCACCAGGCCCCGCGGTGCGCAGGCGCGGCCCCGGCGCGCTTTGGGTTCACCAGTTCGGGGTCTCGATGTCGGTTCCGCAGAGCCGCTGGTGTTCGATGTGCAAACCTCGCATTCAGTACACCGGCTTGGTTCAGCTAGACGGATCTGCTGGCCTGCCGCCAATCTGGAGGCGTGTGATCTTGGAACACGTCCGGCGCGGTGAGGCAGAAATTTCACCGATCCTGCGGCGGAAACTTGTTGGAGCGGAAGCGACGGACAGGGGCGCTCGTTGGATCTTCAGCACTTCGTCCGGATCGTGCGGCGGCGATGGCGCTTGTTGGCACTGGTCGTCCTCGCCTCCACCCTGGGAGCCGCGGCGGCGGCCGCCGTGCAGCGACCCGCGTACGAGACGACGAGCGTCCTCGTCGCGACAACAGGTGCCATCTCCGACGGCGCGGTGCCCACGCAAGCGGCAGCGCAGCGAGCCCTGGATCTGTCGCGCTTCGCCGTGACGCGGCCCGTCGTCATCGAAGCGGTCGCCGAAGCAGCTCGCGCCTCGGGCCTGCCGGAGCGCACCCCGGACGGAATCTCGGCCGAGGCGGACGGCGTATCCCCCTTCCTCACGCTGACGGTCACGGACAGAGATCCTCAGTGGGCACAGGCGGTAGCGAACGCCTACCTCGCCGCGCTCCCGGATGCTCTCGACGACATCGACCCCGGAGTGGCCGCAAGCGCCGAACAGCTGACGAGCCTGACGCCGGCCGCTCTGCCCACAACGCCGTCCAACCCCGACTGGTCGCTGTACCTGTCGATGGGGCTCCTGCTGGGTCTGGCTCTCGGCACCGGCCTCGTGATCTTCCGGGAGGCGGTCCAGAAGGACTCGCACGATCCCGACGACATGGCGCGCGTACTGAACCTGCCGATGCTGGGCATCATTCCGCTGGCCGAGCCGAAGGAAACGCTTCCCCTGCGCGCCAGTCCCACCAGTCCCCGGGCTGAGGCATATCGGGCAGTGCAGGCCAGTCTGTCCTTCCTGCGAGAGGACGGGCCACCACGCTCACTGGTGGTCACCAGCGCCTCCTCCGGCGAAGGCGTTTCCACCGTCGTCGCCAATGTGGGCCTGTCGCTGTCCGGCAGTGGCCGGCGCGTCATCCTCGTGGACGCGAACCTCCGACGCCCTTCCCTGCACGAATTGTTCGGGCTCACACTGGGCCCCGGACTGGCCGACGCCCTGACCGAACGGTCGACCCTCGCCGAGGCGCTCCAGACCATCGAGGGGACCACTCTGCGCGTCCTGTCGGCAGGCACTTCCAGCGACAGCCACGTGGAGATGCTGACCAGCGCCCGGATGCCGGAACTTCTCCGGGACCTTCAGAAGGAATGCGACGTCCTACTCCTGGACACGCCCCCCCTGCTGCCCGTGGCTGACGCGCTGTTCCTGGCCGTGCACGCGGCAGGTGTGCTGCTGGTCGCGCGCGTGGGGACCGCCACGGGAGACCGACTGCGTAGGACGCTGGACGCGATGCGGACGGTCAACGCGCCCATGGTCGGATTCGTCGTGAACGGCGGCGAGGACGATCCGGAGCGGATGGGCCCCCGCCGCCTTCCCCGTCGGCACCGGGAGCGGACCACGCCCCCTGATGACACGAACGCGGCGATGGGCGAGACGCCCGATGCAGAGTCCACCTCGCGGACCGACTGATCCGTGCCCACGCTCCTGCCCGCGGCCGGCCCTCGGCCGGACCTGCGCTTGGCAGCGGCCGCAGCCGCGGCGCTGGGGCTCGCATTTCTCGTCGGCTTCTGGAACCACGAGCACGCGCGGTACGCGTACGTGCTCGCCTGCGCCCCACTGCTTTTCGTGCTCGCTCTGCGACCGCACGTCCCGCTCATCCTCGGTACGGGGCTGCTGTCGCTCACAGCCCTCGGGACGACGGTCGGTGCTGCGCGACTCTCGGCCTCCGACGCCCTGCTCGCAATCTCCTTCGTCGGGTCGCTCGCCTGTCTCTTGCTGGCTCCGTCATGGCGGGAACGCGGGCGGGACCTCCGGCTGATCCTGCTCTGCGCCGCTGCGTTCTGCGTCTGGCTCGGGGCCGTCATGCTCGTGCACGGTTCCCTGCCTGTAGTGGTCAACAGCCTGCAGACCTACCAGCTGTTCCTGGTGCCTCTGGTCACCGGCGCGGTGGTTCTCGAGCCCCGCACCGGACGGAGCGCTCTCCTGGTCCTGGTCATCGGTTCCGTGGTGCTCTCGCTGATGTGGATCGTTTCCGGCGGGCAAGGGACGTTGCTCACCGGGAACAAGAACCCTGACGGGCAGTTCCTGGCCAACGCTCTGGTGGTCGCCCTGGCACTGGCACCTTCGTGGGCATGGCGGCTGGCGGCACTGCTTCCACTCGGCGCCGGGCTCGTCTTCACGCAGAGCCGCGGCGCCTTGCTGGGCGCAGCGGTCGGCATCGTCGTCGTGCTCGTGTTCCGAGGCCTGGGGACCTGGCGCCGCACGCTGGCTGGAGCGCTCGCGCTGGGCGCGCTCGTGCTCCTCGGATACCGCATGCTGCCCGCAGACGTCGTCGCCCGGAGCACGGATTTCAGCTCTGGCGCTACCGGGACGGCACTGGGGGACCTAACCGCCTCCCAGTACACCGTGCAGCTCCGCGACGTCTTCGCCGACCAGGGCTGGGACCTGGTCGATGCGCACCCTGTGTTCGGCGTGGGCCCAGGCAATTACCGAACCGGGATCCCCGGCCAGGAATCGTTCACCGTGGACCCCCACAACCTGCTGATCCGTACCGCCGGCGACGTCGGCTATCCAGGCCTCATCGCGTTCGGTCTCCTGGTGGTCGGAACGGCCTTCATCGCGTATCGGCGGCGACACGTCAACCCGTATGCCGCTGTCGCACTCGCAGTCCAGGCCGCCGTGATCACACATGGGTTCGTCGACGTGTACTGGGTCCGGGGAACGCCGATCCTTCCTTGGCTGCTCCTGGGGATGGCCGTCAACCGCCGATTGGACCGCCCGCATGGCTGAGCTGACCGTCGTCGTCGTCGCGTTCCACGGAGCGGAGAAGCTCGACACCTGCCTGGAGGCGCTGGAGCAGGCTGCTCCGGTCGTCGTCGTGGACAACTCCAGCGACCCGGCCGTCGAGACGGTCGCCCGCCGTCACGCGGCCGCATACGTCGATGCCGGAGGGAACCTGGGCTTCGCAGCGGGCGTGAACCTCGGCATCAGCCGAGCGCCTTCCGGTAGGGACATCCTTCTCCTCAACCCGGATGCCGTGCTCACAGCTCCGGGCCTCCGCTCCTTGCATGAAGCGCTACACGCACCCGGCGCCGAGCGGATCGCAGCGCTCTCCCCCGGCCTGGTGGACCCGGTGAGCGGACAGCACCAGCAGGTCCGCTGGCCGCTCCCGACGCCAGGGCGCATGTGGCGGGAGGCCCTCGGGATGACCCGCCTGAGGGTCCCACCGCTGGAGTTCTGCGTCGGTGCGGTCCTGCTCCTGCGGGCCGAGGCACTGGCCCAGGTCGGCGGTTTCGACGAGCGGTTCTTCCTCTACGCCGAGGAGACGGACTGGCAACAACGGGCGATCGCGGCGGGATGGCGGATCGAGGAGCTTCCCAGCGTGATCGCTGCTCACGAGGGAGCTGGGACCAGCACCGACCCGAGCCGCCGCGAAGTCCATTTCCACGCCGGAACCGAGACATACATCCGCAAGTGGTTCGGCTGGTCCGGCTGGGCTTCCTATCGCGCCGCAGCCGTACTCGGAGCCCTGCTCCGCGGGCTCACGCTCCGCGGGCGCCGGGGAGCCGCCGCGCGAGCGCGCGCCGCCCTGTACCTGCGCGGCCCCCGCTCGGTCGCTGACCTGCCGGTCCGCGTCAGCGCGGCAGGGCGACGGATCGCCCACGTCGTGGTCACCGACGCCTTCGCCGGCGTCGAGCGCTACGTCTGCGAGGTGGCACGCGAGCAAGCAGCCCGGGGCTCGGTGGTCACGGTCATCGGCGGTGACCCTCAGCGCATGCCCGATGAACTCGGAAGCGCCGAGCACCGGCCAGCTGCCTCCGTGTTTGCCGCTGCGCGTGAACTCATGGCTCTCGGTCGCCTGGATGTCGTCCACGCCCACATGACTGCAGCCGACTTCGCGGCTGTCTCGTCGGCTATGTGGCATCACGGCGTCATCGTGTCGACCCGGCATTTCGCCGGGCCTCGCGGGTCCACGTTCCTCGCTCGCGCGCTGGGTCGCCTAGCCCGCCTCCGGATCGACCAGCAGATCGCCATCAGCTCTTTTGTCGCGGAGTCCATTCAGGAACCAGCGGTCGTGATCCCCAACGGGGTCAGGTCACAGCCGGATGAGCAAAGAGCCCCTCGCGACCGGGTCGTCTTGTGCCTGAACCGCTTGGAACCGGAGAAAGCCACGGACGTCGCTCTGAGGGCTTGGGCAGCGAGTGGGATTGCCGGGGATGGATGGCGGCTGGACATCGCAGGGTCCGGCAGTCAGCGAGGCGGCCTGCAGAAGCTCGGCGAGGACCTCGGCGTCCGAGACAGCGTCCGCTTCCTGGGGCAAGTGAGCGACACGGCGGCACTCCTGAGCCGCGCAAGCCTGCTCTTCGCCCCGGCGACGGCAGAGCCTTTCGGACTGAGCGTCGCAGAGGCGATGTCCTACGGCACTCCCGTGCTACTGAGCCGCGGCGGAGCTCACCCCGAGCTGGTCGGCGACGAAGCTTGGACCTTCACACCAGGAGACAGCAAAGCTGCCGCTGGCCTGCTCCGCCAAATCGCGGCCATGGGCGAAAGCGAGCGGCGAACGGTCGGCAACATGCTCCGAGACCGGCAGCGGCGGCTATTCGACCTCGAGCTGCACGTCGCTGCTCTGAACGAGATCTATACGTCGCCGCAACACTGAGGGCGCAACTAATAGCAGTTCAGATCCGAGCATTGAGGATTCGCGCCGCCGTATCGATAGGCCTCGCGAGGCACGCCGGGAATACGCGCTTGACGGCTTCCCAGTCGTTAGCGTCTGGCCCGAAACGCGAATACCTGACTCCCATCACGAAGACTACGGCTCCGAGCGCCGCTGCGATCGGAGCCGCGATCCAGACCTCAATACTTAGAAGCAACGGGACTGTCGTGGCGACCAAGGCGGCCAGTAGCCCAACGAGCCAGCTCCCCATAGGCGTCATCACCTCCCTCACCGCCTGCCCTCCCAGCCGAGCCTCGCCGACAACTAGCAAGCACAGGAAAGTAACCTGCCCCCCCACATTTGCGACCAACGCCCCCTCAAGCCCGAGCGGCGGTATAAGGCTGAGTGCCAACACGACGTCCACGATCAGCGCCGCCACTGTCAGCCACAACCCACGCGCCGCCTGTCGGCGCGCGGACACAAAGATCAGGATCGGATTGCACACAGACTGCAAGCACGAGCTGGCCGCTAGGACGAAGAAGGACCACCTCGCTCCTTCATATGCGTAGCCGTAGAGCAACGGAAGCGCGACTACGAGCAGTGGGGTTGCGACCGCCAGTAGTGCTCCCCCTAGAAATGCGGCGGCTCTTACCGCTCGATCTCTGCCCGCAATCGCCCTGTGCGGGTGCGCAGAAATCAACCCGGCTGCGGCGGGAGCTAAAGGTCCCATCAAAGCGTCCACCGGCGCCGTGATTTGAGCTGCCACCCCGAAGGCGAGGGCGAAGAGACCGACGGCCGCGGCATCGCCGAACCACCCTAGAACCACGATCTCGCTACGACTGAACACCAGCAGGTGAACTAGTCCGCCGATCATCGTAAGCAATCCGAAGCGCCAGAATCCCGGCGGGAACCCCCGCGGCAAGGCGAGCCGAAGAGAGGCGCGTCGCCCGAGGGCGGTGACTGCCAGAAGGTTGAGCGGCAACAAGATTGACCCGGCAAGCAGGCGGACTGCCCATACCCACGTGGGTCCCTCGCTCGTCAACGCGGCGCCCAGGACGGCGGTTTGCACAAGAAGATTCGATAGAATAGCGAGTTTCGCCCCGCTCGCGGTTCTGTTCTCGATGAAGATCAAGAGCCCTGCCGACCCAAAGGCCGCTGGGAGTGTCACTCCCGCAACGAGGATCGCCGCTATAACCCAGTCCCCGTCCGCGAGCACGATGACCGTAGCGACCATGATTGGAAGCTGCACCAACATCCTAAACCCGGCGGCTTTCCGAAGGATTCGGAAAGAAGCGTCCCTCTCCCCCTTGACCGCCGCCTCCGCCCCCCATTGAAGGGCCGCGTCGCTAACCCCGGCATTGGACACGTGCGTCGCGATAGTTAGGGCAAGTGTGAGGAATGCAAGGCCGCCGTAGTCCACCGGACCCAGGACGCGAGCGACCACTGCATTTACTGCAAAGGCCAGAGGCGCAGCCAGGACCGTGTGCAGCAGGGTCCATACCGAACCCCTTAGCGCACGATGCTGCAGCTCCCCTGCGCCGATCGTCTCGGCATTTTCGGCCTTCGCGGTACCGGGGTCCACCCCGCCAACCTACGCGACCGAGCACGCGACGCCTGACCTGCCTCAGGACCACGCTCGCTGCTCACACGAGCGCTCGGTCGTCAGGCCTAGCCCGATCGCGACTGCTTCCTGGACGCACGTACGCCACGCCGGCCTTGATGCCTCACCGCGGGGCCAGCAAGACGCTTTCCTCACGCACCCGGCGACACGCCCGACCGAATGCATTAGCCTGCTGGCGTGCTGGGCGAACCGGGTGCGCTAAGCGTGGTCATGACGACTTATCAGGCTGGTCGCTACTTGGACGAACAGATCATGTCCATTTTCGACCAGACGCGCCCGCCTTACGAGATCGTCATCAGTGACGACGGCTCTACGGACGGGACATGGCGAGCACTAGAACGCCTAGCCCTGGAGTCTCCGGTGGCGATGCGTTTATTGCGCAACAAGCGCAACATGGGACTGCGCCTCAACGTCGAGCAGGCTTTGTCGGCGAGCACCGGCGACATCATCGTCTTGGCGGATCAAGACGACATCTGGGCACCCACCAAGCTAGAAGCCATCGCCGCTTCCTTCGAGGACCCGCGAGTGGACGCCTGGTTCTCTGACGCGGAGCTCATTGACGGTGAGGGCAGGCCGTTGGGACGGCGAGCGTGGGAGGCCACAGCATTCAATTCGTCCGATCAAGAAGCGCTTGCCAAGGGTGGAGGCCTGCGGCGCTTGTTGTACGGCTGGACCGTGACCGGCGCGACCATGGCTTTTCGCTCACACCTGCTAGATGTAGCCCTACCCCTGCCCGACTCGCTTGATGGCGCAGAACCTTTGTACCTGCACGATGGCTGGATCGCAGTCCTCGCCCACCTGGATGGCGCGATAGCCGTGAATCCCTCGAAACTCGTGAAATACCGACAGCACCCCACACAGGTGACTGGCATGTCTATGGTTGAAACCGCCCCCCCGGGCAGGGCTACTAGCCGGGAGCGCCAGGCTGAACTTGCACGCGAGATGCGTCGGGTCAGGCTTGTGACCCGACGCGTCCGAGCACACCCTGAGCGCGCATGGGATGCACGAAAGTTGCAGGAATTATTCGCGCTCGAAGGCTTCCTGGAGACCCGCTCGTCGATTGCCGCCGGCGAGAGAGCAGTCGGGAAAGTGCTAGCTGAGCTCTCCCGAGGCAACTACCACCGGTATGGGCGGGGTCTGCGCACGGCGTTATGGGATGCCCTGCCCCCACGACTCAGGTCCCTGGCGAGGAACGATTGACAAGCGCCGCTACGGCACTACTTTAGATTTTCCCGCGGGCGAGAGCCGCACACCCGATCATAGTTGTTCGAGAGAGCTTAGGTTGTTACCCTAAATGACTATCAGGCCACTTGTGAGTGTAATCATTCCGCTCCACGAGGGCGCGGCTTTCATCGAGGACACGTTGACCAGCCTGGCCGAGCAGACTGTCGACGATCTCGAAGTGATCGTTGTCGACGACGGGTCCACGGATGCGGGTCCTGAACTCGTCGTTGAACACCCCGTCGGCGCGAAGCTAATTCGACAGGACCGGACTGGTGTAGCAATAGCTCGGAATCGCGGCTCCTACCATGCCTCGGGGACCTGGTTGGCATTCTTAGACCAGGATGACTTGTGGCACCGATCCCGCGTCGAGGGCCTCGTTGCCACGCTTCGCGCGTCAAGTCAAGGATTCGTCTTTACGAATACAACCAGCTTCGCCGCCACTGAAGACCGCGAGACGATCATGCGGGCCGGACCGTATGTCGAGAAGATGATCGACATATGGGTGAACCGGGGCGAGGAGCTGACCGCCCTTTGCAGGGGGCCCGTCCCATCTGTGACCAAGCCTCTGGCCGAGAAACTCTATCGTCTTGAGGACGTCATGTCCGGGACCTTGGTCACCACGACTTCTTTTCTCGTGCGATCCGACCATATGCGACTGGTGGGGGGCTGGAGTCCGCACGCCAGATCCATCGACGACTGGTGGCTGATGGCAAGCGCGGCCTATGTGGAGCCAATACTTGGCATCGACCAGCCTACCCATCTCTACCGCATACACGCAGGGGCGACCTCGAGGAGCACGAAGTTCTGGTACGCCTACTCGTCCTCCCTCGTCGCAATGAGGTTCGGAGACAATTACGTCAGCCGACCCGCAGCGTTGAGAACACCTCTGAACAACGATGTCGCCGAACATCTCTTTGACCAGATGCTGCGATCGGGCGAACTGGCCGGCGACTCGCCCGCAGCCCACTACGCCCGACACATGGCGAGCGTCCTGTGGCCGGAGCGGCGGATTGGCCGTGACATGTTGAAGGCGAGCCTCCGCAGGAGGCTCCCTCGCCTGAGCCGCGCATGGAGCGCACACCGCGACAGGTGACCACTCGACTTGTTGGCGGTGACTCTGCGCGCGACATGCCGGATGGGTCAGGCGTTGAGCTGTCTCGCCCCGGCAAGCTCTACCGCCCGTACGAGAGACGGCTGATCAACCTGCGGGCCTGCGCCGCGCCGCAGTCGTCCGATAGAGACGCTCGTAAGAGTCAAGGACGGACTGTAGTTCGAACTGCCTGCTTCGTTCCACGCCCTGATGCGAAAGGCGCTCGCGCTCCCCGGGGTCGTTGAGGAGGCCCAATAGCGCGCTGCCGAGCTGAGAGTCCTCCGCCAAGACGCCGCACGTTCCGTCTTGGAGCACGTAGCGCGAGCCCGGGTTCGGCGTCGCGACGACAGGCGTGCCGGCTGCGAGCGCTTCCGCGTAGGGGATGCCGAAGCCTTCGTACAGGCTGGGAAGGCAGAAGACCCAGGCCTTCCGGTACAGGTCGACCAGGGTCTCGTCGTCGACCCGCCCCCACTGCACGACGCCGGAAGCAGGCGGAGCGTCCGTTGAGACCATCCAGAGTTCAGCGTCGGGGATCGCCGGCCGGACGACGTCGGAGAACGCCTCCATGAGGAGCCGACCGCGCTTCCGTTGCAGGTAGGTGCCGACGAACAAGATGGTGGGGCGCTCCGCCAGCGGACCGGCGCCGGGCGAGAATCGTCGTCCGTCCACGCCGTTCGGGATGACCGTTTTCACCCACGGCATCCAGCGCCGGGTGTCGGGACTGACAACGACCGTGCGGTCCGCGACGATCGTGGCGAGCTCCTCGCCGAGTCCGAGCGCAACCATTCGCAGCTTCTCCTTGGCCCCTTTGATCCGCCGCGCCTCCTCGAAGCAGCTGCCGTGCATGGTGCGCACGTGTGCGGGCACCCTCCGCCTCCACAGCCAGTAGTCGTCGCCGTGGGCGTGCAGCACGTCGAATCCGGAGAGATCCACCCGCCGCAGAGCTGTCGCGAAGCGGAACGTGCGCAGCGCCCCCGCCAGCGGAATCTGCACCGTCGTGTATCGGGCGCCGTCGCTGGGTCCACAGCCGCTGAAGACAGTGACGTCATGCCCTCGCTCGACCAGCCCATTGGCGAGTGCGTGCACCTGGTGGCCAACGCCGATCTTGCTCCCGCTGGGTAGGTAGTACGAGATCATGGCGATCTTGAGGGGCCGGGTCTCGCTCACGGGAGGCCCCTCGTCGCCCGAGCCAGGGCTTCCAGGTAGGCGTGGCCATCCGTGCGGTCGGGTTCCAGGTAGTTGCCCTCGGCCCACTCGTTCCAGGACTTCACGAAGAGCAGCCGCTCCTCGTGCGGCCGGTCTTGCAACTGCTCGACGGCTGCACGGACGTGTTGCTCGAACAGCGCGGGCTTCGAACCGGACACCACCAGCCCTCGCCGCCCGGATCGCGGGGTGTTGTCCCAATTGGGGTACACGCAGGGGAACAGGTTTTCCCGCCGGAGTGAAGCAGGCAGCGAGTGCGGCTGACGGGCATACGGGTAGCGCTCGGGCATGCGGAGCAACTTCCGGCCCAGCCGCATGCGGAGCACCGTTGCGGGCGTCACCTCGGCGGGCAGGCGGATGTAGACACCTGCATCGAAGCCCGCAGCCCGGACGTCGGTGAACTTCGGACCGCGCCCGAGCAGATCGCTGACCTCGGCGACGAGGTACAGACCCGGCAGGCCTGCCTTCTGCGCCATCGACTGCCATCGATCGACCCACGCGCGGGGATCGGGCAGCTGCTCGGGGCGGAAGACGTAGAAGAGCGGACGCCCGTAGACCGTGAAGTACCGCTTGTCGGTCAGGGCGGGAAGGATGTGCTCGAAATGCGCTCTGTCGTCCTCCGGGCCGGGGTACGTCTGCTCGACGAGGACGCGATGGTCGGCCCCGTGCCAGATGCCGGTCCACGTCTGGTTGGCCCACCCGAGACAGAACGAGTGGTTCGGCTCACCGCTGGACAGAACCTCTTCGAACGGCCGCTCTAGGATGCGCTTGCCCGCTCCGAACCAGTAGTGCCAGTAGACGAATGCCTCGACGCCGTACCGCGATGCCAGGTCGGCCTGAGCTTGACGGGTCTCGGGGACTCGCAGGTCGTAGAACCCGAGGTCTCCGGGAATGTGCGGCTGGACATGCCCCGGAAAGAGTGGACGCGCCTTTGCCGTGTTGGTCCACTCGCTGAATCCGGGACCCCACCAGGCGTCGTTCTCCGGGATCGGATGGAACTGCGGAAGGTAGAACGCCAACGTCCGAACGCTCGGCTCGGGGTGGACGATGTCCCCCGGCGTCGACTCCCGTGACATACACACCCCGTGCTCCAGTAGGCCTTACGCAGGTCGTTACCCGCTCAGGCAGCGGCGGAAGGCACTCTAGCCATGTCGCGGCGGGCGCTCTCGGGATAGCGAGGCACCCGCCCAGCAGCCAGGGCTCAGCCGCCCGAGCGCGTATCGACCGTGGTCTGGCCTCGGACCCTCCGGATTCACCTGTCGCTGGCCGAATGGCGTCGAGCGTCCATCCGCGCCACGCGTCAGTTGATATCAGCAGGAATCGACGACAACAGACACGCGAAGTCCCTCGCGCGCGATTCCCAGTCCAGTTCGCCGAGGACAGGAAGTGGCCGCTCGCCGGCCAGGGCTGCGCGAACGGCAGGGACGAAGTGCTCCGGTTCCGCCACGTGCACCCCTGGACGCCCGGCCAGCAGCTGGAAGCCGCTGGTCGGGGTCGCCACGATCGGCCGGCCGGCGGCCAGGTACTCGTAGGACTTGATGGCGTCGAGGCTCAGGGTGAAGGGCGACACCCGGTGCGGGCTCAGCAGCACGTCCAGGCCCAAGGTCCAGGAAGGCACCTCTCCTGACGGAATCGGCCCGTGCGATCGCACCTTCGGATGCGCGCTCAGGCGTGCGCGGCTCTCCCCGTCCAGGGCGTCCGGTCCGATGAGGTGCAGCCTGCCCACCGACTCGTCGTGGGCCACGCGCAGCAGCAGATCGACGTCGAGCCGTTCCGGTTGCTGGGTGCCCACGTAACCCACGTGTGGCCCCGGCCCCTCGAAGCCGTGCGGTGCCGCTGCCTGCCATGCCCGCCCATCGACCCCGTTGTGGATCACCTGCGCGTCGACCCCGTACCGCTCCATCCAGCGTCGCCGGAGCTCCGCGCTGCAGACGACCGTCGTGGCCCGGAGAGCCAGGACGTCCTCCGCCCGGACGATCCGCCGGATGATCCGGTCGGGGAAGTCGTAGCTCCGCCAGTCGTCGGTCACGTCGTACACCACCGGCTGCCCTCTCCGCAGGCAGTGCACGCCCAACGCCGGATCGTTGACCCACAGCACGTCAGCCGTCGCGAGTGCGCCGTGCCTCAGGCGCCGGCCCAGCTCGGCGAGCCCCCCGACACGCTTCGGCAGCCGGAGGGCAAGGGGGACGGCGCGTACCCCGGGAAGGGGGGACCGATCGGACCTCGACGTGCCACGGAGCAGCGGCGGCTCGAAGAAGTCCACCTGGGTCACGGCGCCGGACCTCACCAGCTCTGCGGTCAGGTGCTGGTTCCGCCGCCAGACGTCGTCCCACTCCTCGAGGCTGAGCAAGGCCACCCGTGACAGCTGCGGAACCTGGCCCTCCGGCACCCCGGCTCCCCCGTCCTGCTCGTGCGACGACCGGGCGACCCGGACCGCGGAACTATAGTGACGCCTGTTGCTGAGGAGGCGGTGTGCGGGTCCTGCGCGTCTACCACGCCGGTCGCGACCGGGCCCATCGCGCACGAGAGCGGGCACTCTCCGCTCTCGGCGTCGACGTCACGCTCGTGGTTCCGTCGAGCTGGCCGGACGGCGGCGCGGAAGCCGAGCTGTCCGATGAGCCTTTTCCGATCGTGGAGCTCGAGGTGCGCCGCGCGGGTGACGTCAATCGGCACACCTACGCGAGCGCAGCCGGGCTCTCGGACCTGATCGCTCGACTCCAGCCAGATCTGCTCGACATCCACGAGGAGCCGGTGAGCCTCGCGGCGCGGCAATGGCTCCGAGCCGCTCCCCCGGACCTACCGGTGGCGATGTACACCGCGCAGAACGTCGACAAGCGCTTTCCGCCACCCTTCGCGCAGTACGAGACTGCGGCGTACCGGCGGGCGGGCGGGCTGTACCCCTGTTCGCACCAGGCGGCGTCCGTTGCCCGCGGTAAGGGGTTCGGTGGTCGTATCGCGGTCCTGCCACTGGGCGTGGACGAGGTCTACACGGCCGGCGAGCAGACGAGCGAGGACCCGGAGATCCGGTTGGGTCTCATCGGCCGTCTCGTTCCCGAGAAGGGCGTCCGTGACGCGATTCGTGTCCTGGCCGACCTCGTGACGTGGCGTCCGAGCCGCCTGATCATCGTCGGGGACGGGCCAGAGGTCGGTGCCGCCCGGGCCCTGGCCGAAGAGCTCGGCGTCGCCGAGGCAGTGGAGTTCCATCCCTGGCAGCCCCTGGACTCATTGGCACGCCTCTATCGCGGTCTGCACGTCGTCCTGGTGCCGAGCAGGACGACGGAGACCTGGGTCGAGCAGTTCGGGCGCATCATCATCGAAGCTCAGGCCTCGGGCGCGGTGGTCGCCGGATATGCCTCCGGCGCCATTCCGGGCGTCGGCGGCGAGGCGGCCGTGCTGGTCTCCGAGGGGGACGTCGTCGAGCTGACCCACGCCATTCGCAGGATCCTGCAGGATCAGGAGGCTTACGCCTCCCGGCGCGACACGGGCCTCGCCCAGGCGAGCCGGGCCACGTGGCCGGAGGTCGCAAGGCGCCAACTCCAGCTCTACGAAGAGGTGCTCTCGCGGCCCAGGCGCATGCCTCTGCCCCGCCGCGACACCGACCGCCGCCGCGCGGCCGTCCGGCAGTTCGGGCCGACGGCACCGCTAGCCGGTGGCGACAGGCCGTTCGCGCTACCGGTGCTGCGCAAGGACGCAGCGTGGACAAGGGCGGCCGGTCACGTCATCGACACGGCCATGCGCGTCACTGGGCGTTAGGCCTCCCAAGGGGATCGCTCGACAGGTCGTCGACCACTCGACGGAACTCCCGTGCGAAGGACGATGACTGCCAGCGCTGGCCATGTCTTGTGATGGCTGCGGAGTCCCAGTCGTGCTCGACGAGCTTCCTGATGGAGGCACGGAGCGCACTCATCGAGTCCGCATCCAGCCACAGCCCCGTACGCCCCTCAACGCACGTCTCCAGATATCCGCCCTCGCGCGTCGCCCCGACTGGAACCCCGAATGCAAACGCTTCGACGGGCGTCAGACCAAAATCCTCACGCGAACACGCGAGCAGCGCACGCGCAGATCGGTAGAGCCAGCGGAGTTGGGCATCGGACACGTCGGTCAGCTGGACCACATTGGGCGGCCAGCCGTCGCTCGGACCCCCCCCTACGGTCACGAGCGTCTGTTCCGGCATACCGGCGACGGCTTCCTTCAACAGGTCGGTCCGCTTGTATCCCCGTGGTCGGCCAACCGTCAGGAGAAAGCCCGGCGCAACATCTGGCACGACCTCATACGCGCCGTCGGGTCCGAGTCCTCGAGGTGGATGAACCACGGGCGCGACGATCCCGTACGCACTGGCGATGCGACGGGCCACATTCGCCGAGTTGGCGATGTAACCGCACGCGCTCCTGGCTCCCTCCTGATCACCCCGGAGCAGACGCGAGCGCATAAGCCGGAAGGCCAGGCGCTCGGAGGCACCCAGACCTACGGCGTAGTCCTCCCACTGGTACAGCCACCGGGGTGGGTTGTGGCAATAAACGACTTTGCGGCCTCGACCGCGGAGCTGATGGGCGAATCCGGAACTGGAGCAGAGCAGAAGATCGGCATCGACAACCTCGCGCCTGAAGAGAGCCCCGATCACCGGGAGCGCCCGACGAAGGTCCCGCCGGATGGCGGGGATTCGCTCTAGGCCAAGACTGCGAACGGTCAAGTCGCGGAACTCCGGGTACGTCCGTTCCGGGACGTACATGGAAGTCAGGACCGTGGCACCCGGATACGCCCGCGCCATCTCCAGCACGACCCGCTCCGCACCGCCGCGCTGAGACAGGTAGTCGTGGGCCACGACCACTCTCACGCCGCACTCCTCCCGTGCTCGGCCACCATGTCTCGGTACAGCGCGAGGACCTTCGGCGCGATCACCTCCGGAGAGAAGTCACCGGCACGTCGCAGCCCTTCCTGGCGGAGGCGCTGCCGCAGCTCCTCGTCTTGCCAGAGCCGATTCACCTGGCGCGCGATCTCTGCACTGTCGCCCGGCGTGTACAGGATTCCGTTGACCCCCTCGGAGATGATCTCGCTGGGGCCGCCCCCACGAGTGGCGAGGACCGGCACTCCCGCGGCCATGCCCTCCAGGATCACCTGGCCGAGCGGCTCCGGGACGGTGGAGGCGTGGAGGAGGACGTCGACGTTCATGAGCTCCCTTGACACGTCCTCCACGAATCCTCGGAAGTCGACGCGGTCGGTGAGCCCCAGGCGGGCCACCTCCTGTCGCACACGGGACTCGTACTCCTCCTCCCCGAACATCGGGGACCCGACAAGGACCAATCGGGCGGTTTCAGGCATGTCGGCCACTGCGAAGGCGCGAACAGCCTCGAGCTGGCCCTTCCACGGCGCGAATCTCCCTACGAGGCCCACGATGAACGGCTCGTCTCCGCTGGTCGGACCGCGGCTTCCATGAATCGATGTACCTGTGGGCGGTACGGGCTCCAGAACGTCGTAGAGGGGACTCGGGACGACGAGCGGACGCCGCCGCTGGCCCGTTCGAGCACCCCTGGGAAGCGTCGCCATCGTGGCTGAGCTGTTGCAAACGATCCGAGTGGGCAGGACCGCGATGGCCAGTCTCGCCACAACGAGACCAAACCAGGGCAAGTAGTCGGCAGCCAATCGGTCACGGAGGTGCCACACGCTCGGTACACACGCCATTCGAGCTGCGATGCAACCGTAGAACCCGGATTTCAAGCTGTTCGTGTGCACGACATCGATCCGCCTTTGGCGAATCAGCTTCCGTAGCTTCAGGCTGTACGACAGCACCGAATAGACCCGCGACAGGGCGGCGAGGGGGCTGCTCAGGGAATCTTTCCGCACATCGCGGCTGAAGGCAGACAGAGGCAGGATGATGACCTCGACGCCCAGGTTGCGTAGACGCGTGACGAGCGGCCCATCCTCGCCGAGGACGACCAGTGCGGTGACGTCCCGCGCGACAGCAGGGAGAAGTCGAGCCAGCGCGATCTCACCACCCGAGAGCTTCGCCGTGTGGTCGACGTACATGACCCTCATACGGCACGCACCCCCGTCATCCCCGTCGTTGCAACGCTGCGCGCCAACAGTGCCAAACTCTATGTGTGGTCCGCCGTGCGCGCGGTCCGGGGATCCCTCCAGATGGACCGCAAGGAGGAAGCGGTCACTCCCAGTCCGAGGGGATCTGCTCCTTCGATCACGTTCGCAAGGCCTCAAATCTCTTCCGAAGCCTTGCCAATCATTCGGTGTTTCAGTCAGGGAACAGGTGCTTGATCAACACGTCATCGGCAGCAGTCGCCACCCCAAGGCTCTCCGTGGCTCGAATGCCAGGGCGGCCGGCGATGTGGCCGAGATCGGACTCCAGCGGTCGCAGCTCCGCGCCGAGGACCAGGGCCGCCTCGATCTCCGAGTCGGCGAGGGTGAAGTAAGCGTCGGTCGTCGACGGCACGACGATCGTGCGTGCGCGGATGCTCCGCAGCGCCCCCTCGTACCCGCCGGGCCTCCCCCGGCACACGTCCCCGCTGAGCCAGGTGTCCATCATCGCCAGCAGGTCGTTGGCGTCCATCCGCGCGTGGTCGGCCGCCCAGCCGTCCAGCAACGCCTCCACGGTCGGGTAGCCGAGCTCTCGATAAGTGCCGTGATGGAAGAAGTCGCGGGAGTACGCCCACCCCGCGTACACCCGGCCGAACGCTTCCAGCCCCGCCACCGGCGGTGAGGTGTACTCCCCTGCCCGGAAGGCCGGGCCGGCGGTCAGCGCGGCCCGCACTCCCTCCAGGAACACTCGGTTGCGCGGCGAGCAGCGCGCGGCCCCGCAGATGGGCAGCAGCGCGTCGACGTCGTCGGGGTAGGTGACCGCCCACTCGTAGGCCTGCATGGCCCCCATCGACCAGCCCATGACCAGCCGCAGCCGCCGGATGCCCAACGCGTCCAGCAGCAGCCGCTGCGCCCGCACCTGGTCCCACACCGTCACGAGCGGAAAGCGCGGCCCGGCCACCTCGGCCGGCGCGTTCGAGGGCGACGTCGACACCCCGTTGCCGAGCATGTTCACCACGACCACGAAGAACTTGTCGGTGTCGAGCACTCCCCCGGGCCCCATCCACGGCCGGTAGCTCTCGTGCGTCCCCGTGTAGTAGCTCGGCACCAGCACCACGTTGCCGGCGTCGTCGGCCAGCTGCCCATGGGTCTCGTAGGCGAGCCGGGCCGGCAGGCTCGCGCCGGACTCCAGCGCGAACCTGCCGAGGTCGAACGTCTGCGGCATCAGAAGAACTACAGGTAGCGCTCCGTCTCCCAGACGGAGACGTGCGACTGGTAGCTCTGCCACTCCGCGCGCTTGTAGTCGATGAAGGAGTTGTACCGCGCCTCGCCGAAGACCGGCCCCGCTGATCGCCGCACCGTCGTCAGGGCGCCTCTTCTCCGGGAGAGGCGCCCTGATCCGTCTCGCGGCGGTCCGCGACCCGGGCGCACGCCACTGGGGCGGCTGTGACGGACGTGCTGCAGCGTTAGCGACACGTTCCGGTTCCACGGCCACCCCGCAGCGGCCCGCTCCTACGCTCGCGCCATGCCTTGTCCCACCTGTGGGGCGACGGACGCACGCACGCAGATCCTCCCGGGTTACTGGCGCTGCGACGCCGTCGTCCGTGTCGGCGAACTCGTCGGCGGCCCGGCCGGAACGGCCGTTCCGGCTCCCGGCCCGGCGGAGTCCAAGCGCTGCGGCACCATCTACATCCAGACCCGTGCCGACGACGAAGCCGCCGTCTGCCGCTGCGGCGACCCGGCGATCGGCGAGTGCACCGAGTGCACCCGCGCCGTCTGCGGCGACCACTCCGCCCTCTGGCAGGGCTGGCGGGTCTGCGACCGCGACCTGGCCAACGCCCGCATGCGCTCCCGCGCCCAGGCGATCGCCGAGGAGCGGCGCCGCGAGGCCGAGGCCGCCGCGGCGGAGGCCGAGCGCCACCGGCAGCGCACCGAGCTGCTCGAGCTGGCCGACGAGGACGCCGTCTGGATCCTCTACGCCCGTGACGAAAAGCGCACCGAGCAGGAGATCCGCTCCGCCGTCCACGTGCTCCGCGGCCTCACCGCCGCCGAGTTCACCGACGCCTGCCTCTACCTGCTCCCCTACGCCCGCGACCCCGAGAAGCGGCGCGCCGGCGTCACCCGAATCTCCGGCTGGGCCTTCGAGGGTGCGGACTACCACGGCCGCTCCTGGTTCCTGACCCGCAAGGGCGAGTGGCACCGCAGCGGCGCCTACGGGGCCTCCGAGGCCGACCGCTGGAAGAAGGTGCGCTTCGACGACGTCGAGAAGCGCGCCGTCATCGACGAGCTCGCCTGGCAGCAGAAGGTCGACAGCGGCCTCATCTGAGACCCCGCCGCGCGCAGAGTTGCGAGTGCACACTTGTGCCGCTCCAACGCGGTTCGTGGCTCGTCCGTGCACAGCCTCCGCTCGCCGTCCACAGATCGAGCCATCTCGGCCCGCACGCATGTGGCGGACATCAGGCTGATCCGGTGACGCACGACGTGTCGGCGGTGCTGGGACCCGAGGGCTGGATCACGGTCCCGGCACTGCTGGAACGGGTGAGCCGGCGCACGGTCGCCCGCTGGGTCGCCGACGGCCGCCTGATCCGCCTCCGGCCGGGAGTCCTGGCGCTGCCGTCCGCCGCCGCGCGCTGGCGCACGCGCGTGGCCTCGGCCCTCGAGGACCGAGAGGCGGTCGCCAGCCACGCCACGGCCCTGGCGCTCTGGGAGCTCGCCCACCACCCGGCCGGACCGGTGCACCTCAGCGTCGAGCCGGGCAGCAGCGGACGCGGCGAGGCCGGCGTCGTGCTGCACCGGGCTGCCGGCGCCTTCGCCGACCGCCGCCGGGTGGACGGTCTCGCGGTCACCTCGGTCGCCAGGGCCCTCGTCGACACGTGGGGGCGGCCCGGCAGCCTCGCCCGCTCCGACGTCCGAGCGGCCGCCATCACCGCCGTCCGGATGCGGCTGTGCCGCCCCGGTGACCTGGCCCGGGAGCTGGCCGCACGACCACGGCTTCCCGGTCGCGCCGAGCTCTCCGGACTCGTCTCCCTGCTGGCCGAGGGGTGCCAGAGCGAGCTGGAGATCTGGGGCTGCCTCCAGGTGCTACGCGCACCCGGCATGCCACCGTTCGTGCAGCAGCGGCGGGTTGCCGTCGCGGGCCGGACGTTCCTCCTCGACGCTGCCTACGACGATGTCCTGCTCGCCGTCGAGATGGACGGCGCCGCCTGGCACGGGTCACGCTCTCAGCGGGAGCGCGACATCCGCCGCGACGCCCTCCTCGCGACGGTCGGCTGGCAGACGCTCCGGTTCGGCTTCACCCGCCTGACCGGCTCACCCGATGGCTGCCGCCGCGAGATCCTGGCCGTCCACGCCGCGCGACAGCGACTCTTCTCCCGTGACAGCGTGCGCTGATGTGCCACACCGGCACCCGGAGCGGCACATCCCTGCACAGCGCCGGGCGCAGCAGGCCCCGGTCAGCGGGTGATCGTCGACGAGTGGTCGTGCTGCCCGGAAGCGAGGCGCTCCCGCTGCGGGATGACGACGTACTTCGGGTCCTTGGTGCTCGCGATCCCGGCCTCGAAGACGCCGAAGCGGGTCAGGAGCGAGCCCGCGGCCAGCAGTGCCCCCGCGGCGACCGAGCCCACCCGGGTGCGCCCGGCGATCGCGGCCAGGCCGGCGCCCGCGGCCGTCGCCGTCTTCGCCGCCTGGATCAGCTTGCCCGGCCGCCCCTGGTGGAACGGCTCGCTGAGGATGCCGTGGTCGCTCTCGACCTTGTGCATCGCGGCCAGCTCGATCGCGGCGCCGGCGATCGCCATCTTCCGCGCCGGGCCGGCCTCCTCGACCGGTACGAAGATCATCGAGATCCCGCCACCGGCCGCCATGCCCGAGCCACCGAAGACGAACGGCAGCTGGGTGTGCGCCGCGTGCCACGACGGCACCGCGGTGTTGGCCAGCAGAACACCGGTGTAGGTGGCCAGCGGGCCACCGAACAGCGCCGAGACCACGCCGCCGAAGCGCTTCAGCCGGGGGAACCAGCCCAGCAGCTCCACCGCCGCCGTCGCCCCGGCCGCCGCGCTGAACGGCGACAGGATGTACGTGCCGACCGACAGCGGCGAGGTCACCTTGAACACCCGCAGCATGTGCAGGAAGCGCTCGGGCCGGCCCAGGTCGTGCACCAGCGCGACCACGGACAGGATGGCGCCGCCGCCCGCGGTGTACCGGCCGACCTTGGTCAGCGTGGGCCGGTCGGTGGCGTCGGCCAGCGCCGCGAGGATCGACGACGAACCCGCCGCGCCACCCAGGAACAGGTACAGCGGCACGTCCGGCGACTTCCACACCGGCGTCTTCACGATCTGCCGGCCGTAGTACGACGTGAACTCGACGTCGTCGACCATCGCGATCTCGCCGCGTCCGCGACCGCCGCCGCGCCGGCGCTTCTTCCCGGTGCGCTGCGTCGCCGGGCCGCGGTCGGCCTGGCGCCACCCCGCCTCGGGGCTGGTGATCCCGCCGGTCATGTCAGCGCCTCCGCGAGCCGAGGACCGCGGTGAGCGCGACCCCGACCATCATCGCCGCGGCCTTGCCGGCCGCCTTCCACATCGCCGGCAGGTCCCGCGTGGTCACGACCGGGTCCGGCGGCAGGCCGTAGACCTCCGGCTCGTCGAGCAGCAGGAAGAACGCGCCGTCGCCCCCGACGCCGTCGTTCTCGTCCCGGCCGTACAGCCGCGCGGTCTCCACGCCCTGCGCCTTGAGCGTCGCCAGGCGGGCGTCGGCCCGCTCCTGCAGCTCGTCGAGGTCGCCGAACTGGATCGACTGCGTGGGGCACGCGGTGGCGCACGCCGGCATCAGCCCGTCGGTCAGCCGGTCGTAGCACATCGTGCACTTGAAGACCCGGCCGTCGTCCTTGCGCTGGTCGATGACGCCGTAGGGGCAGGCCGCCACGCAGTAGCCACAGCCGTTGCAGATGTCGCCCTGGACGACGACGGTGCCGAACTCCGAGCGGAACAGCGCCCCGGTCGGGCAGACGTCGAGGCAGCCGGCGTGCGTGCAGTGCTTGCACACGTCGGAGCTCATCAGCCAGCGGATCTGCTTGTCCGCGCCGGTCTGCCCGGTCTGCGGGTCGAACTCGCTCAGCGCCTCGGCGTTCAGCACGCTCTGCTGGGCGTTGGCCAGGCTGACGTCGTCACCCGCGGTCGCCGGCGACGGACCGGAGCCCTGCCGGTCGTCACCGGGCCGGCCGAAGGTCGGCATCGGCAGGTCGACCGTGCGCGACTGCTCGATGAAGGCCACGTGCCGCCACGAGTTCGCGCCCAGCTGGCCGGTGTTGTCGTAGGACATGCCGGACAGGCCCAGAGCGTCGCGCGTGCCGTGCGAGTCGTCCATGGGGAGCGTGTTCCACTCCTTGCAGGCCACCTCGCAGGCCTTGCAGCCGATGCACACGCTCGTGTCGGTGAAGAAGCCGACCCGCTTGGGGTGCTCCTCCTGGTAGCCGGCCTCCGCCTGCACGTCGGGCAGCGGGCCGAACAGCCGGTGCTCCGGATCACGGCCGGTGAAGGCCGGACTGGCCGAGCTGATCGTCATCGCGCTGCCCTCCTCTCGCGGTCGTGGGTCGTGCGGTCGCAGGTCATCAGTAGGTCGCTCCCTCGCCGGCGTCCGCCTCGACCGGGTCGCGGCCGTTCACGCCGACCTTCCCCGAGGGCACCCCCGCCCGACGGCGGAAGCCCTCGACGAACTCGAGCAGCTCCGGCCCGCGCGGACGGCGGCCCGGCACGATGTCGCAGGAGCTGACCTTCGACTCCTGGATGTGGGTGTTCGGGTCCATCACGATGCCCAGCAGGTCGTTGGCGGAGTCTCCGGTGGAGATGCCGCTGTAGGCCCAGTGGTAGGGCATGCCGATCTGGTGGACGACCGTGCCGTCGCCCAGCTTGATCGGCCGCACCCGCTCGGTGACCAGCACCTTCGCCTCGACGGCGGTGCGCGCGCTGACCAGCGTCGCGTACTCGCCGTTGGCCAGTCCGCGCAGCTGCGCCAGCTCCGGGCTGACCTCCACGAAGAACTCCGGCTGGAGCTCGGCGAGGTAGGGCAGCGTGCGGCTCATGCCGCCGGCGGTGTGGTGCTCGGTGAGCCGGTAGGTGGTCACCTGGAACGGGTAGACCTCGCTGCGCGCGGGGTTCGCCCGGTTCCACGGGCCCTCGATCATCTCCAGGGTCGGGTTGGCCTGCTGCTTGTACAGGCCGTTCTCGACCACCGACTCGGCCGGCTCGTAGTGCGTCGGCAGCGGACCGTCGACGACGCCGGCGGGCGCGAACAGCCACGCCTTGCCGTCGCCCTGCATGACGAACGGGTCGACGCCGGCGATCGCGTCCTGCGCCCTGGCGCCCTCCGGCGGCACGTAGTCCGGCCGCTTCTTCTTCTCGAAGTCGGGCACGTCCAGGCCGGTCCACTCACCGGCGGCCTCGTCCCAGTACACGTACTTCTTGCGCTCGCTCCACGGCTTGCCGTCAGGGTCGGCCGAGGCGCGGTTGTAGAGCATCCGGCGGTTGAGCGGCCACGCCCAGCCCCACTCCGAGGCGACCGGGCCCTGCTCCTTGCCCGGCTTGCGCCGGTCGGCCTGGTTCACGCCGTCGGCGTAGACGCCGCAGTAGATCCAGCAGCCACCCGTCGTCGAACCGTCGTCCTTCATGTCCATGTAGGTGGACAGCAGGCCGTCGGGGCCGTAGCCGTTGATCTCGCGCAGCACGGCCTGGGCGCTGGGGTCGGCGGTCTCGCCCTCCACCGGGTAGTCCCAGGTGAGGTCGAGCAGCGGGCGGTCCCGCGGGTCGGTGGAGCCGGCCAGCCGCTCGCGCAGGATGCGGCCCAGGTGGAAGTAGAACCACAGGTCGCTGCGGGCGTCGTTCGGCGGCTCGACCGCCTTGTGCCGCCACTGCAGCACCCGCTGGGTCTGCGTGAAGGTGCCTTCCTTCTCCACGTGCGTCGCGGCCGGCATGAAGAAGACCTCGGTGCCGATCGTCTCGGGGGACATCTCCCCCGTCTCGATCTCCGGGCCCTCCTTCCAGAAGGTCGCCGACTCGATCATCTGCAGGTCGCGGACGACCAGCCAGTCCAGGTTGGCCAGGCCGAACCGGTTCATCCGGCTGTTCGGGTGCCCGACCGTGGGGTTCTCCCCGACCAGGAAGTAGCCCTTCACCTTGCCCTGGATCATGTCGGCGATCGTGCGGTAGGAGCTGTGGTCGCCGTTGATCTTGGGCAGGTGGTCGAAGCAGAAGTCGTTCTCCGCCGTCGCGTTCTCGCCCCACCAGGCCTTGAGCAGGCTCACCATGTAGGCGCGCTTGTTGCCCCAGAAGCCGGCCTTGCCCTCGGCGTCGGCCACGTACTCGTCCAGCGTCGAGTGCTGGAGGGCGTGCGGCATCGGCAGGTAGCCGGGCAGCAGGTTGAACAGCGTCGGGACGTCGGTGGAGCCCTGGATGCTCGCGTGCCCGCGCAGCGCCATGATCCCGCCGCCGGGGCGCCCGATGTTGCCCAGCAGCGTCTGCAGGATCGCGCAGGTGCGGATGTACTGCGCACCCACGCTGTGCTGCGTCCAGCCCACCGAGTACACCCACGCCGTCGTCCGGTCGCGGTTGCTGTTCTCGGTGACCCACTTCGCCACCTGCTCGAACACCTCGGGCTCGACGCCGCACACCTCGGACACCATCTCCGGGGTGTAGCGGGCGAAGTGCCGCTTGAGGATCTGGAACACCGACCGCGGGTGCTGCAGCGTCTCGTCCCGCTTGGGCTTGCTCGCTATCGGCGGCCCGCCGCTGCCGGCGGCCTGGGCGCGGTCGGCCTTCTTCACGTCGGGGTGCTGGTCGCTGCGCTTCTGCTCGGCGGCCTCGCCCGGCTGGTCGGAGCCCTCGTGCGGCGAGTCGTCCGGCTCGTACTGCCAGCTGGACTCGTCGTAGTGCCGGTTCTCGGCGTCGAAGCCGGAGAACAGGCCGTCGAGGTCCTCGGAGTCGACGTACTCCTCGCCCACCAGGGCGGCGGCGTTCGTGTAGGCGACGACGTACTCCTTGAAGTACAGGTCGTGGCTCAGCACGTAGTTGATCAGCCCACCGAGGAACGCGATGTCCGTGCCGATGCGCAGCGGCACGTGCAGGTCGGCGATCGCGCTGGTCCGCGTGAAGCGGGGGTCGATGTGGATGATCTTGGCGCCGCGCGCCTTGGCCTCACCGACCCACTGGAAGCCCACCGGGTGGCACTCGGCCATGTTCGAGCCCTCGATGACGATGGCATCGGAGTTCGCGAGGTCTTCCAGGAAGTTCGTGGCACCGCCACGACCGAACGAGGCACCCAGACCGGGCACCGTCGCGGAGTGCTATATGCGGGCCTGGTTCTCGATCTGCACAGCGCCCATCGCGCTGTACAGCTTCTTCATGAGGTAGTTCTCCTCGTTGTCGAGGGTGGCCCCTCCGAGGCTGGCGATCCCCATGGTGCGGTTGACGCGCTTGCCGCCGTCGGTCTCCTGCCAGCCCTTGTGGCGGGCGTCGAGGACGCGGTCGGCGATCATCTCCATCGCCGTGTCGAGGTCCAGGTCCTCCCACTCCGTCCCGTACGGACGGCGGTACTTGACCGTGGTGACCCGGGTCGGGCTGGTGACCAGCTGCTTGCTCGCGCTGCCCTTGGGGCACAGCCGGCCGCGGCTGATCGGCGAGTCGGGGTCGCCCTCGATCTGCGTGATCTTCTCGTCCTGGACGTACACCTTCTGCCCGCAGCCCACGGCGCAGTAGGGGCACACGCTCTTGACCACGCGGTCGGCCGTGGCGGTGCGCGAGACGGTGGACTCCGTCCCCTTGCTGCGGGCGGCCTTGCCACGGCCCATCGGGTCGGAACCGGTGAGCTGGCGGTACACCGGCCAGCTGTCGAGCCAGGTCTTCACATCCAGCACTCTGCCATCCGTTCGCCACCGGGGCGCGGCGGCGACGCGCGGTGCGTGTCCTGATCGCCCGCAACTCGGTGACCACCCCGGGTCGGGCGGAGTCTCGCGGCCGGTCGAGGCCCCGCTGCACCCGTGCTGATCACCACCTGTGGACGACGACAGCGCGGTCGGCGGCGACTGCGGCACCCTCCCCCGGTGCCCGTCCCGCCGCTGCGTCCGCCACCCCTGCAGGGCCGGGCCTTCCGCGGCACAGAGGTGGTCCGGGCCGGGCTGCTGACGCCCGACCAGCTGCGCAGCTCCGCGTGGCGGCGCCTGCGGCGCGACGTCTACGCCGATGCCGCCCTGCCTCTCACCCACGCCCTGCGAGCCACCGGGGTCTGCGCCGTCGCCCCGCCCGGCGCCGTCCTCGGCGGGCTGACCGCCGCCGTGCTGTGGGCCGGCGAGCAGTTCGCCACCGACGCCGATGCGGTCGAGGTGGTGCTCCCGCCCGGCACCCGGTGGGAGCCCGCGCCGGGGTGGTCGTGCGCACGGCGACCCTCGACGGCGACGTCGTCCGTCCCCCGCGCGGCCTCCCGCGCACCGCCCGGGTGCGCACCGCCGTCGACCTCGCGCGGCGCGGACCGCTGGAGGACGGCGTCGTGCTCCTGGACCGCCTGGTCGGCGCCGGTGTCACGTCCCTGGTCGAGGTGCGCGACGCGGTCGCGGCGCTCCCCCGGTGCCGGGGCAGCAGGCTCGCCCGGGAGGTGGCCGCGCTCGCCGACGGCCTGGCCGGCTCGCCCCAGGAGACCCGCCTGCGGCTGCTGCTGCGAGCGGCCGGCCTACCCGCGCCCGAGGCCCAGTTCCGGGTCTTCGACGAGGCCGGGTTCGTCGCCCGCGTCGACTTCGCCTACCCCGAGCTCCGCATCGCCGTCGAGTACGACGGCGCCTGGCACGCCGAGCGGGGCCAGTTCCGGCGGGACCGCCGTCGGCTGAGCCGGCTGGCCGCGGCAGGGTGGCGGGTGGTCTTCGTGACCGCTGCCGACCTGCACGCGCCCGAGGAGCTGCTCGCCCGCCTTCGCGCGATGCTCGGCCGGTGATCACCCCGGGCTCAGCGGGGTGTCGCGGGGCACCGAGGCCCCGCTGCACCCGTGCTGATCACACCGGCAGCGCCCCGAGATCACACCGGCAGCGCCCGAGATCAGCCCGCGGGCACCCCGGCGGCCACCAGCGCGTCGCCGATCCGCTGGGCCAGGGCCGCGTGGCCCTCGTCGGTGGGATAGGTGCCGTCGCGCCCGATCAGCGACTGGTTGGCGCCGTCGAACCACCCGTCGTTGAGCGGGTCGACGAACGCCGCACCCACCTCCCCCGAGGCCGCGCGCAGCGCCCGGTCCACGGCGAACGCCGGGCCCGGCGCGCGCCCCGGCCAGAACACCCCGACGACGATGCGCGCGTCGGGCAGCCCCGCCCGCAGGTCACCCAGGGTGCGCCGGACCGCCGCCTCCACCTGGTCGACGGGAGCGGCGACGTCGTCGTGACCACCGGCGACCACCACGACGTCGGGGCGGGCGGCCACGATCTCCGGCACCCGGTCGGGGAACGCCTGCCCCTGCGCGGCGCCGGTCACGAACCCGGTGCCGCCCACGGCGTAGGGCGTGACCTCCCACGGGTGCTGGGCGGCGAGCAGCTCGTACCAGCGGTGGCCGGCGCCGGAGTCCATCGCCGAGCCGCCGGTGTAGGCGTCACCGAGGGCCGCCACGCGCAGCCGGGCGTCCTGCTCCTCGGCCCCCGACGGCGTCGCCGGCGCGGAGGGGTCGGCCGACTCGGACGACCCGGTCGACCCGGCCGCCGTCCGGGAGGCCGCGACCTCCTCCGGCGGGACCCGCCCGCGCTCGATCGCGATCGGCAGCGCCACGGCCAGGAACGCGGTGCAGACGGCCATGAGAGCCACCGCCCACCACGGCGGCCGCTCGAAGCCCTGCAGCATGGCGGTCACGTTACGCGGACGACCCCGTTCCGCGAGGTCCGCGGCACGCTCCGGGCGGCCACCCGTACGGGTGACAGAACGGTAACGGCGGCTGCAGCAAGCGCGGCGGCGACCCGACAACGATCGTGTGACGACCGCCCCCGATCCGGGGCAGCCCCCGGCTGCGGGCCCGGTCGCGCCCCGGAGCGGGCGCACCGGGCTCCTCGCCGTGCTCGCGTTCGGCATCGCGCTGGCCGCCGTCGTCCCCGCGCTCCTGCCCGGCCACCCCCTGCTCCGGGTGCTCGTCGCGCTGCTCGGTCTGGCGCCCGTGACCGCCGTGCTCAGCGCCGTCTGCCGCCGCCAGCACCGGCTCGTCTCGGCGCTGCGCACCAGCCAGGCCGGTTTCCGCACCCTCGTGCGCAGCAGCGTCGACCCCGTCGTCATCCTCGACGACCGGCTGCGCGTCACCTTCGCCTCCCCCGCCGTCGCGACCCTCCTGGCCTGCGACCCCGCGACCCTCACCGGCCTCCCGCTCGAGCGGGCCATCCACCCCGACGACCGCGGCACGCTGTTCAGCACCCTCGCCGCCGCCGAGGGCGGCGAGTTCGCCGTCCGCACCGCCCGCGTCCGCACCGGCGACGGCCAGTGGCGGCTGATCCAGGCCACCGTCCGCGACCTGCGCACCGACCCCGAGGTCGGTGCGCTCGTCCTGTACTGCCGCGACGTCACCTCTCGCGGCCGCGGTGTCGACCCCGAGCTCCTCGAGCTCTCGCTCACCGACCCCGTCACCGGCCTGCCCAACCGGACGGCGCTCAGCCGCCGGCTGGCCGCCGTGCAGCGGCAGGTCGACACCCACCCCGTCGCGCTCGCCCTCATCTCCATCGACGGCCTCGCCGCCGCCACCGCCCGCCCCGGCACCGAGGAGACGGTGCTGCGCGTGCTCACCTCGCGGCTCACCCGCGAGCTGCGCGGCGAGGACTGGCTGGCCCGGGGCAAGGACGGCGACTTCGTCGTCCTCGTCGACGGCACGGTCTCCGACGCCGAGGTCGTCGCCACCCGCCTGATCAGCACGCTCGGCTACGTCGCCACCCCCGCCGGACCGCTCACCGCGACCGCCGGCGTCACCGGCCTGGCCTCCGACGTCGACCCGGGCGAGGCGCTGCGCCGCGCCGACCTGGCCCTCTACAGCGCTCGCAGCGCCGGCGTCGGCTCCGTGCACCGCTACGACGACGCCCTGCGCATCGCCCAGGACCGCCGCAGCACGCTGGCCCTCGACCTGGCCGGCGCGCTGACCCGCGGCGAGCTGCGGCTGGCGTTCCAGCCCGTCGTCGACGTCGTCATGCGCCGCACCACCTCCGTCGAGGCGCTGCTGCGCTGGCGGCACCCCGAGCTCGGCGACGTCTCGCCCCAGGAGTTCGTGCCGCTGGCCGAGGAGTCCCCGCTCATCACCGAGCTCGGGCGCTGGGTGCTGTTCGAGGCCTGCGACACCGTCGCCCGCCTGACCGACGACGAGCTGTCGGTCGCGGTCAACGTCTCCGCCCGCCAGATCCGCAGCGGCGAGCTCGTCACCGACGTCGTCGCCGCGCTGGAGGCCAGCGGGCTGCCCGCCTCCCGGCTGATCGTCGAGATCACCGAGTCGATGCTGCTCGACGCGCACGTCGTCGGGGACCTGGAGACCCTGCGCGAGCTGGGCGTGCGGGTCGCCGTCGACGACTTCGGCACCGGCTGGTCGTCGCTGGCCTACCTCGTCGGCATGCCCGTCGACGTGCTCAAGATGGACCAGCACTTCCTGGCCGACGTCGAGACCGACCCGCAGCGCCGGGCGCTGTGCCGCGCCGTCCTGCAGCTGGGCACCAGCCTCGGCCTGCCGGTCATCGTCGAGGGCGTGGCCACCCCGGCCGTGCTCGCGCTGATGAGCGACATGGGCCACCGCTTCGTGCAGGGCTACGCCTTCTCCCGCCCGCTGGAGGTCGAGCAGCTCGCCGCCGGCGCGTGGCGGACCGTTCCCGACCTCCCGGTCGCCGTCGCCCCCGAGGTGACGGCGTGACCTGGCTCCGCGACCTCCCGATCCAGCTGCGGTGGACCGTCGTCCTCGGCGCCCTCGGCCTGCACCTGGCCGTGCCGTTCAGCGCGCCCGACGGCACCGGCATGCAGTGGGACGAGCTCGTCCTCGGCTGCGTGGCCACCAGCTGCGCGGTCATGGTCTTCCGCCGCCTGGCCCGCATGGACCGCGCCGCCGCCCGCCCGTGGTGGCCGCCGGCGTTCGGGGCGGTCGGCTTCGCCGTCGCCCAGTTCCTCGCCGGTTCCTTCCCCGGCCCCGAGTTCGACGGCTTCGGGGTCGACGACGTCATCCTGCTGCTCGGCGCCACCTCGCCGCTGGTCACCTGCGCGATCCTCGCCCGTGGCGTCATCCGCACGCGGTGGAGCGCCCTGACCGTCGACGGCGCCGTCGTCGTCGCCGCGATCCTGGTCATCACCGAGGTCCTGCGCACCCCGCTGGTCAACCCGGAGAACGCCCCCGAGGACCTGCGCTCGCTGGTGCTGACCTACGGCGCCTACGCCGCCGTGATGCTCGGCGGTGCCGGGGTCATGTGCACCGTGTCGACGGCGGCCATGCGCCGCGCGGCCACCACGCTGCTCATCGGCGTCGCGCTGCAGGCCTCCGCGGCCGGCGCCGAGGCCATGGCGATCGTCTCGCCGTCCTGGCTCTGGACGGCGGTCTCGGACAGCGCCGTCGCCGGCGCGCTCGTCGCCGTCACCATCGCCGCCCACCGGGCCCCGCTGCGCCCGGTCGAGCGCACCGCCCGTGCCGCCGCCCCGCAGATCAGCTCCGCCGGGCTCGTCCTCGTCGCCGCCGCGGTGCTCGGCGTGCCCCTCGCGCTGCTCGGCGGCGTGCTGCAGGGCGCCGAGGTGACCGTCGGCGCCGAGCTCGGCATCGTCGCCGTCCTCGCCCTCATGGGCATCCGGGTCGTGCTCCGCATCCGCGAGGACAGCCGGGTCACCGAGGACCTCGTCCGCAGCGAGGAGGACTTCCGGGAGCTCATCGAGTCCAGCTCCGACGGCATCGCGATCATCGACGACCGGTTCGTCCTGCTCTTCACCTCCCCCGCCGCCCGGAGCCTGCTCGGCATCGACGGCGAGACCGACCGCGACGTCTCGCTGCTCGACCTCGTCGTCCCCGAGGACCGCGCGGCGGTGCACACCGGCACCCGCGCCCAGGCCGCCGGCGACGGCACCGCGCTGCACTTCCGCGTCCCGGTCGACGGCGCCCAGCCGCGGGAGCTCGAGGTCACCTCCTCCGAGCGCCCCGGCGGCACCCGGCGCGTGCTCTACCTGCGCGACGTGACCACCCGCCGGGTGCGCGAGCGCGAGCTGGAGCGCATGGCCTACACCGACCACCTCACCGGCCTGCCCAACCGCGTGCTGCTCTTCCGCGAGCTCGCCGTCGTCTCCGACGAGGAGCGCACCCTCCTGGTCCTGGACCTCGACGGGTTCAAGGCGGTCAACGACGTGTCCGGCCACGAGTCCGGCGACCAGCTGCTGGTCGAGGTCGCCCGCCGGCTGCACACCGTCGTCCGGGACGACGACCTGGTCGCCCGCCTCGGCGGCGACGAGTTCGCCG
Organism: Blastococcus sp. TF02-8; assembly: GCF_003319175.1. Taxonomy (GTDB): domain Bacteria; phylum Actinomycetota; class Actinomycetes; order Mycobacteriales; family Geodermatophilaceae; genus Blastococcus. The sequence continues at coordinate 265,080 of NZ_QOHK01000004.1, forward strand.
TTCTCGTCAGCGGTTCCGTGGCCGACGGCGAGGACGTCGCCCAGCGCGTCGTCGACGTGATGGCGCTGCCGTTCCGCGCCGGCGGGGAGACCTTCGCCGTGGGCGCCAGCGTCGGCGTCGCGGGGTTGGCCACCGTCGGCGGGCAGGCCGCCTTCCGCGCCGCCGACGCCGCCCTGCGCGAGGCCAAGCGCGCCGGCAAGGGCTGCGTGCGCCTGGCCGAGTACGACGCCCTGGTCGTCGACGGCATGGAGGACCTCAGCTTCGCGGCGGCCCTCGCCGAGGGCACCCTCTCGCTGCGCCTGGACGCCGCGTGCGACGCCGCCGGGAACATCCAGCTGGTGCACGCGACCCCGCTGTACGAGCACCCGGAGCGCGGCGTCGTCCGCGGCCTGGAGCTGTGGTCGGTCGCCGACCGGTTCGGCCGCATCCCGGACCTGCAGCGCTGGCTGCTGCGCGAGGCCTGCGCCGCCGTCACCGACCTGGACCCCTCGCTCGCCGTGGCGGTGAGCCTGCCCCCGGGCGCCGCCAACGCCGAGGGGCTGGCCCGCGAGGTCGCCGGCGCCGTCGGTGACGCCCGCCTCGACCCGGCCCGGCTCGTGCTCTCCTTCACCGAGGAGACGCTCATGACCTCCTCGGCCGCCCTCGTGCCCGAGCTGGAGGCGGTCCGGCGCACCGGCGTGCGGCTGTGCCTCGACGGCTACGGCATGGGCCATAGCATCTGGGCGCTGCTGGCGCGGGTGCCGCTGGACCTCGTCCGCGTCGAGCTGACCGCCCTGGCCGCCCGCGACGACACCGACCGTGCGCTCACCGTGCTGGGCTCCATCGCCCGCACCACGCAGGCCCTGGGGCTCACCTCGATCGCCGGCGCCCTCAGCACCGACGAGCAGCGCGACGCCGCCGTCGCCGCCGGCATGCACCTGGTGCACGGCCGCGCCCTGCCCTTCGACCTCACCGTCGAGGACCTGGCCGCCCAGCTCGCCGCGGGCCGCGCCGCCGCGCGCTGACGGCGTCCACCCCGTGACGAACGGGTGAACACCGCAGGGGCGCCCTGGTGACCCACCGGGCCGGTGGACGACAGTGGGGGTCGTGAGACCCGACGCCCGCGCCTGGTTCGAGGAGCGCACCAGCACCGCGACCTCGCTCGCCGACCTGGACATCGACGCCCTGCTGCGCGCCAAGCGCCGTGGCGGTCACCGCGTCAGCGTCGTCCTCCCCGCGCGTGACGAGGAGGCCACCGTCGGCCGGATCGTCACAGATCTGCGCGAGCACTGGGTGCTGCGAGTTCCGCTGGTCGACGAGCTGGTCGTGATGGACTCCGACTCCACCGACGACACCGCCGCCGTCGCGCGGGCCGCCGGTGCAACCGTGGTCGCCACCGCCGACGTGCTGCCCGGGCACGGCTCCCGGCCCGGCAAGGGCGAGGCGCTGTGGAAGTCCCTCGCCGCCACCACCGGCGACCTCGTCGTCTTCCTCGACGCCGACCTGCTCGGCGAGGTCACCCACTACGTGCCCGGGCTGCTGCGCCCCCTGCTCACCGACCCTCAGGTGCGCTACGTGAAGGGCTGCTACACCCGCCCGCTGGAGGTCGGCGGCACCGTCGTCCCGGCCGGTGGGGGGCGGGTCACCGAGCTGACCGCGCGCCCGCTGCTGAACGCGCTGTGGCCCGAGCTCGCCGGCGTCGTGCAGCCGCTGGGCGGTGAGTACGCCGGCCGTCGCACTGCTCTCGAGCGGGTGCCGTTCGTCTCCTCCTACGGGGTGGAGGTCGGGCTGCTGGTCGACCTGCTGCGCGCCGGGGGCCTCTCCTCGCTGGCCCAGGTGGACCTCGGCACCCGCCGGCACACCTCGCAGGGGGTGGAGGCGCTGGGCGAGATGGCCGGCCAGGTAGTGGCCACCGTGCTGTCGCGGGCCGCATCCACCCGCGCCCCCAGCGGCCTGCTCACCCGGTTCTCGCACGACGGCGAGGGCTTCGTGCCGCGGACCACCGGCGTCGCCGTCGACGAGCGGCCGCCGATGGTCACCGTCCCCGAGTACCGGGCCCGCCTCGCCGGCTGATCTCGCCCCCCGGGGCGTTTTGTGCACTTTCCGCCCGGGCGTTTCGTGCACTATCCGCCCGGGCGTTTTGTGCACGATCCGCCCGGCGGGGAGGATCTCCCCGTGCCGCTCCTCCCTTCCCGCTCCCCCCGGTGAGCTCCCCCGAGGTCGTCGCCCACCGCGGAGCCACCGCAGGAGCGCCCGAGCACACGCTCGCCGCCTACCGGCACGCCGTCGACATCGGTGCCGACGCCGTGGAGTGCGACGTCCGCATGACCCGCGACGGTGTGCTCGTCTGCGTCCACGACCGCCGGGTGCACCGGACGTCGAACGGGCGCGGTGTCGTCTCCACCCTGCGCCTGGCCGAGCTGGAGCAGTTCCAGTTCGGCCCCCGCCGCGGCCGGCTCGCGTGGAAGGACGACGAGATCCTCGCCGTCTCCGACGAGCCGGACGTGGAGAACGGGCTGGTGCTCACGCTGGAGCGGCTGCTCGAGTACGTGACCGCGACGCCGGGCACCGTGCGCCTGGCCATCGAGACCAAGCACCCGACCAGGCACGCGCGCCGGGTGGAGCAGGAGCTGGTCCGCTGCCTGCGCCGCTTCGGCCTCCTCGACGGCGACGAGCCCGCGTCGTGGGGCGGCCGGCCCGCGTTCCGGGTGATGAGCTTCTCGCAGCTCGCCGTCCGCCGGGTGCGCTCGATGGCGCCCGGCGTGCAGACGGTCCAGCTGATCGGCAAGCGGCTGCGGCCGGTGCGCTCGGAGCTGCTCTCCGGCTCGATGTCGGCGGTCGGCCCCGGGCTGGCGCTGCTCCGCGACGCTCCGGAGTACGTGGCCGAGGCGCACGCGGCCGGCAAGGAGGTGCACGTCTGGACGGCGAACGAGCCCGACGACATCGACTTCCTGCGCGACCTCGGCGTCGACGCGATGATCACCGACCGGCCCGACGAGGTGCTCCGCAGGCTCGGCCGCTGACCGCTCAGCTGCTGAGGTCGAGCCGGTCCAGCGCCGCGGCGATGTCACCGGGGGTGTCGAAGATCTCCAGGGCGCCGGCGTCGCGCAGCTCGTCGTCGCCGAACCCGCCGGAGCGGACGACGATCGACGGCATCCCCGCGTTCTTGCCGGCCTCGACGTCGTAGACCGAGTCGCCGACCAGGAAGCTCGGGGCGTCCACCGGCTCGCCGAGCTTCTTCAGCGCCACCTGCAGGAGGTCGGGCGCGGGCTTGGTGGCCTCGACGTCCTCGCTGGTGGTCCACGCCTCGGCGAGATCACGCGCGTCGAGCAGGTCGAGCGAGTGGTCGACGTGGTGCGGCTTGCCCGAGCTGGCCAGCACGACCCGGTGCCCGCGCTCCTTGAGCGCCAGCAGCAGCTCGCGGGCGCCCGGGAGCACCGCGACCTCCTCCATCAGCGGGTCGGCCTCGGTGACCCAGCGCTCGCGCGCCGCCTCGCCGATCCGCTCCTCGACCTCGTCGCCGCCGAGCGCGGACACCAGCTGGTCACCGCCCATGCCGATCAGCCGGTGGATGCGCCAGATCGGGAAGGTCTCCCCCAGCGAACGGAAGGCCCGGTACCAAGCCAGGGCGTGCTGGTAGTTGGTGTCGACGAGGGTGCCGTCGACGTCGAGGACGGCGATGCGCGGGGAGCTCATGCGCGCTCACTGCCCCTTCCCGGCGGTTTGTGCACTTTCTGCCGGGGCGGAAAGTGCACAAACCGCCCGGGAGGGGTCAGTCGGCGTGGACGAGGAGGCCGCGGACGGTCTCGCCGGCGGCCTGGTCGCGATAGCCCTGGTTGACCTCGTCCAGCGAGTAGCGCTTCGTGATCAGCCGGTCGAGCTCGAGCCGGCCCTCCTCGTGCATGCGCAAGAGGCGCGGGATGTCGGTGAACGGGTTGCACGAGCCGAACATCGAGCCCTGCACCCGGTGCTCGAACACGGTGGCGATCTGCCCGTTGAGCGCGACCTGACCGTCGGAGGGCCGGTCGCCCAGCGCGGTGAGCACCAGCGTGCCGCCCTTGCCCAGGCACGCCGCGGCGCCCTTGTAGACCTCGGCCGACATCTTCCCGACGGTCACGACGACGACGTCCGCGCCCGTGCCCCGCGACAGCTCCCGGGCCAGGTCGACCGCCTCGTCGGTGCTCGCCACGGTGCGGGTGGCGCCCAGCGACTCGGCGAACTCCCGCTTCATGGCCACCGGGTCCACGCCGATCACGTGCATGGCACCGGCGTGCACGGCGCCCTGCACCGCGTTCACGCCCACACCGCCCAGCCCGACCACGACGACGACGTCGCCCGGCCGCGTGCCGCCGGCGTAGACCGCCGACCCCCAGCCAGTGGGCACGCTGCAGGCGGTGAGCGCCGCGGTGTCCAGGGGCAGCCAGGGGTCGATCCTCACGCAGGAGAACTCGCTCAGCAGCGTGTGCCGGGCGAAGGCGCCGACCATGCAGAAGCCGCCGAGCTCCTCGCCCTCGAGCCGGTAGGGGTACTGGCCGCCCGGCAGCAGGCCGGTGGCGATGGTCGCGCCCTTGTCGCAGATGTTCGAGCGGCCGCTCGCGCAGTACCGGCAGTGCCCGCACGCCGGCAGGAAGCTCGTGACGATGTGGTCGCCCGGCGCCACGCCCGTCACGCCCGGACCCACGGCCTGGACGACGCCGGAGCCCTCGTGCCCGCCCACGATCGGGTAGCGGCCGCCCGGGTTGGCGTGCCGCAGGTGCTCGTCGGAATGGCACAGGCCGGCGTAGGCCATCTCCACGAGCACCTCGCCCGGCCCCGGGTCACGGACCTCCAGCTCGACGATCTCGTACTCGGTGTCCGGCTGGCGCAGGACGGCTGCTCGGGTGAGCACCGGGGGTCCTCCTCGAAGGTGGCGGGCGGCGGCGGGGATCATGGTGCCTGGTGGGCCGGACCGGTCCGCACACCCCTGCCGGCGACGCCGGAGTCACATACCGACCGGCCAGTCTTGTCGCCAACGGGAACGCTCGGTGCCTATGCTCGCACTGTGGGTGAGCTCAGCGACCGACGCGCGCAGAAGAAGGCACAGACCCGGGCTCACGTCCGGGCCATCGCGCACCGGATGTTCGCCGAGCGCGGCTTCGACGCGGTCACCATCGCCGACGTGGCCCGCGAGGCCGACGTGGCCGTGCAGACGGTGTTCAACCACTTCGCCACCAAGGAAGAGCTCTTCTTCGACGGGCGCACGCCGTGGGTCACCGGCCCCGCCGACGCCGTGCGCGGCCGCACTCCCGGCACGGATCCGCTCGTCGCTCTGCGCGACTACCTGGTCGACCTCGTGCGCCGACGGTTCGGCGCCATGTCGGCCCGGGAGAATCGCGAGTACCACGCGGCGATCGAGGCATCGTCCACGCTCCTGGCGCGGGAGCGGGACCTGGTCCACGACAGCGAGCTGCGGCTGGCCGGGGCGCTCCGGGAGGAGTGGACCGCCGACACCACCTGGGCTCCCGGCGACCCGGCGACCGCAGCGACGCTGACCGCGGCCACCTGGCTGGCCACGGTGCGAGCGCTGATCGTGAACAACCGGAGCCGGGTGCGCGAGGGCGTCTGCCCTCAGGAGATCGCCGACACGCTGGGCACACTGGCCGAGGAGCTCTTCGACGCCGTCATGGCGACGCTGCCCGAGATGCAGCAGCGCGTCGGCGGGGTGGCGCTCCCCTCGACCCCCACCCTGGGTCGCCGCGCCGGCTGATCCCCTGCGCGAGCCCCGATCAGGCGGGAACCGGCTCCGCGGCCCCACGCAGCACCGGCATGAGCACCTCGTCGACGACGAAGACGAGGTTCTCCGCCGTCACCGGCTCGGCCGTCCGGTAGCGCTGCCACCAGAACGCCTCCAGCATCGCCGCCAGGAGCCGCTCGCGGGTCGGGCGGATCGCCTCGCCCCTGCTGCCGGCGCGCTCGGCGAGGGTGTGCACGGCCTCACGGAGGGGGCGCACCACGGCGTCGTCGAGCGCCGCCCGCAGTTCCTCGTCGTGGCAGGCCGCGCCCACCAGGCTGGCGATCGCACGCTCCTCGCGGTCCAGCGGCGCGGTCCAGCGGTGGAGGAGCCCGAGGAGGTCCTCCCGCAGGGAGCCGGAGTCCTCCGGGACGACGACGAGGCGGAAGCGCCGGACGGCGGCGCGGGCCATCGCGGCCATGGTGGGCCAGCGGCGGTAGATCCCCGCCTTGCCGGCGCGGGCGCGGGCCGCGACCCGGTCGCTGTTGAGCCGACCCCATCCCTCGTCGGCCAGGATGTCGACGGCGACGGCGAGCAGCTGCTCGGACAACTCGGCGCTCAGCGGGCGGCCGGGAGAGCCGGTCACGACACGATCCCGGCACAGCTGGTCATCTGCACCGGGACATAGTGGCCGCTCGATGGAGTGACCACAACGATCTTCGCCGCATATCTGCCGACGAGTTCCCGCTGGTCAGCCCCGCGCCCTCCGATCACGCGCCCGCAGCGCTCTCCACGTGCACCTGGATGCTGCCTCCGTCGTCGGACAACCAGCCCTTGCTCCGCGCCGCGGCGACCATCGCGTCCCACTGGGTCGCCCAGTCGGCAGCGGTCGCGCGCGGCTCCGCGGCGGCCCGCAGCGCCGCAGCGTCGAGGAAGGCGGTCTCGGCGTCCTTCAGCCGGCCCAGTCCCGAGCGCTCGAGCGCCTGCCCGGCCTCCTCGTCGGTGACCTGGCCGAGCGCCAGGTGCAGCCGGCCCAGGTCGTCGACGTCCACGACCCGCGCCTCGGGGCGCTCGTCCGCGCCGGTGATGACCTCGACGATCATGGTGCTCTCCTCGTAGCGGTGGACTTCGGCGTCCGGGGAGTCCCCAGTCGTCAGCGGCTCACACGTGCCACGGGAACCGGCCGAAGTCGGGGTCGCGCTTCTCGAGGAAGGCGTCCCGGCCCTCCACGGCCTCCTCGGCCATGTAGGCCAGCCGCGTGGTCTCCCCCGCGAACAGCTGCTGGCCGACCAGGCCGTCGTCGATGAGGTTGAACGAGTACTTCAGCATCCGCTGCGCCGTCGGGCTCTTCGCCACGATCTTCCGGCCCCAGTCCAGGGCGGTCGCCTCCAGCTCGGCGTGCGGGACGACCCGGTTGACCATGCCCATGCGGTGCGCGTCCTCGGCGGTGTACTCGTCACCCAGGAAGAAGATCTCGCGGGCGAACTTCTGGCCGACCTGGCGGGCGAGGTAGGCCGAGCCGAAGCCCCCGTCGAAGCTGCCGACGTCGGCGTCGGTCTGCTTGAACCGCGCGTGCTCGGCGCTGGCCAGCGTCAGGTCGGCGACGACGTGCAGGCTGTGCCCGCCACCGGCGGCCCAGCCGGGCACCACGCAGATCACGACCTTGGGCATGAAGCGGATGAGCCGCTGGGCCTCGAGGATGTGCAGCCGGCCGCTCGACCGGCCCTTGTCGTGCTCGTAGCCGTACTTCCCGCGCACCCGCTGGTCCCCGCCGGAGCAGAACGCCCAGCCGCCGTCGCGGGGGCTGGGGCCGTTGCCGGTGAGGATCACGCAGCCGACGTCGGTGGACAGGCGCGCGTGCTCCAGGGCCTCGATCAGCTCGTCCACCGTCTGCGGGCGGAAGGCGTTGCGCACCTCAGGGCGGTCGAAGGCGATCCGCACGACGCCGGCGTCCACGGCGCGGTGGTAGGTGACGTCCTCGAAGTCGAAGCCCTCGACGGGCGCCCAGGCGGAGCTGTCGAAGATCTCGGAGACGTCGTCGCGCGCGGTCATGCGCCGAACCTAGCCGGGGCCGATCAGCCGACCGGACGCCGCCGGGTCACTTGCCGCCACCGAGCACCCCGCCGACACCGCCGAGCGTGTCACCCACGCCGCCGACGACGCCCCCGACGACGCTGGTCAGCACGCCGTTGATGACCTCGCAGGGGCAGGGCCGGCCCTTCGAGTCCGTCTTCGGCTCCTCCGGAGGCGGCGGGGGCGGCTGCTGCTGGGTCCCGCCGCCGGTGTTCGTCGTGCCGCCGCTGGTCGTGCCGCCGCCACCGGTGGAACCGCCGCCGCTCGGCGCCGGTGCGGGCGCCGGAGCGCCGCCGGCCGTCCAGCCGGAGCCGCCCGAGCCGGAGCCACCCGAGCCGGAGCCGCCACCGCCCGTGGTTCCGCCACCGCCCGTGGCTCCGCCCCCGCCGGCGCTCCCGCCACCACCGGAGGCGCCGCCACCCCCGGCCTGGCCGCCGCCGCTCCCGGCGCCGCCGGACTGGGCGTCGCCGGCCGGGGCAAGGGGCGTGTCACCGGGCGCCGGCGTGCGGTTGGCCTCCGTGGTGATCCCGGCCGGCCCGCTGGTCGGGGAACCGCCGCCGAAGACCCCCTCGGAGTCGCGCGACGATCCACCGCCACTGCCGCCGTCACCGGACCCGCCGCCCAGGAGCACGAGGGTCAGCGGGACGGCGATGACCATTCCCGCGCAGAGCAGGGCGAACGCGAGGAGGAAGCCGTTGCGGCGCGTGCGGCGCCCGTGGCGGCCGGCCCCGGAGCCGGTGGAGCCGTGACGTCCGGTGGGGGCTGCGGCGTGGCGGGACAGGACGAGCTCCTTCATGGCGTGCGGTGACGCTGCCCCGCCCCGAGCCGGGGAGAGGACATCGGAGGGAGAGTGCCCAGCCCTCCGTCAGGTATTCATCCGATCGGTGGACGCATCAGGAGCCACAGGCGTCCCAGCGAGGCGGCGAGCCCGGGGTGCAGCTCGACGTCGGCGAGGCGCGCCCGGGGCACCCACGCCACGCCGTCGCTCTCGCCGTCCAGCCGCAGGTCGGAGGCCTCGAACGGGCGCGCCGGGCGGGCGAGCACGGTCGTGTAGGCCCAGCCGCCGTGGTCGTCGACCGAGTGCTCGCCGAGCACCAGGTCCTCCGGGGTGAGGCCGAGCTCCTCCCCCGCCTCGCGCAGCGCACCGGCCTCCGGTGCCTCGCCGGCGTGGAGCGCGCCGCCGGGCGTGCCCCAGGTGCCGCCGTGGTGGGACCAGGTCGCCCGGTGCTGCAGCAGCAGCTCGGGACCGTCCTCGCCGTCCCGGTGGATCAGCAGGCCGGCGGCCCCGGCGCGGCCCCAGTGCCGGTGCCCCTGCGCGCACAGGGTCCAGCCGTCGGTCGAGCTCAGCACGCATCCAGTGAACCCTGCGCCGGCGGCCGCCGCCGGGAGCGGGACCACTCCCCCTCCGAAGCTCCGACCCTGCTCACTCCTGTGAGCAGGGTCGGACTGTCGCAGGACTAAGTTCCGTGGGGGCACCCCGGCGGCGGGTGCACGGCGACGGAGGACGGACCCGCATGACCACGACGACGACGATGGCCGAGCTGGACGGGCTGATCGGCACCGAGCTCGGCACGAGCGACTGGTACGAGGTCACGCAGGAGCACGTGAACCTCTTCGCCGACGCCACCGGCGACCACCAGTGGATCCACATCGACGTCGAGCGCGCGACCAAGGAGAGCCCCTTCGGTGGCCCCATCGCGCACGGGTACCTCACGCTGTCGCTGCTCGTGCCGCTGTTCGGCCAGGTCCTGCTCGTCACCGACACGGTGATGGGCGTGAACTACGGGCTGAACAAGGTGCGCTTCCCCTCCCCGGTGCCGGTGGGCTCCCGGGTGCGGCTGACCGCGACGCTGGCCGGGGTCGAGGAGATCGCCGGCGGCAAGCAGCTGACCTTCTCCTGCGTCATCGAGCGCGAGGGCGGCGACAAGCCGGTCTGCATCGCCGAGCCGGTCTACCGCTACTACGGCGGCTGACGCTTGCGCATCGCCGTCTTCACCGGGTCGCACGCCGGTCCGCCCACGCACACCGCGGCAGCCGCCGCCTTCGCGACCGACCTGGCCCGGGCCGGGGTCGGGATCGTCTACGGCGGCGGGCACGTGGGGATGATGGGCACGGTCGCCGACGCCGCCCTGGCCGCCGGCGGCGAGGTCATCGGCGTCATGCCCCAGCACCTGGTCGACGACGAGGTCGCGCACGCGGGCCTGCCGCGGCTCGACGTCGTGCAGACGATGCACGAGCGCAAGGCGCGCATGGCGGAGCTCTCCGACGCCTTCGTCGCGCTGCCCGGCGCGGCCGGCACGCTCGAGGAGCTGTTCGAGGCCTGGACGTGGGGGATGCTCGGCCTGCACGCGAAGCCCACCCTGCTGCTCGACGTCGACGGTTTCTGGCAGCCGCTGCTCGGCCAGCTCCGCCGGATGGTCGACGACGGCTACCTCGACGCCCGGCGGCTCGAGGCGCTGGGCGTGGTCGAGGACGCCGCGGGGCTGCTGACCTTCGTCGAGGGCTACGAGCACCCGCCGCGGAAATGGACGGCGCGGTAGATGTAACCCCCCAGCAACACGAATCGTGGTGCACTGGGGCGATGCCTTCTCGCCAGGTCTCCGACAGCCGGATCGTCCACGGGCACAAGCGCGCCTTCATCCGCGCGGGGAGCGGACCGGTCCTCCTCCTGCTGCACGGCATCGGGAACAACTGCCAGACCTGGGCCAAGGTCATCGACCGGCTGGCGCAGACGCACACCGTGATCGCGCCCGACCTCCTGGGGCACGGCAACTCCGACAAGCCGCGCGGCGACTACTCGCTGGCCGCCTACGCCAACGGGATGCGCGACCTGCTCACCGTGCTCGACGTCGAGCGCGCGACCGTCGTCGGCCACTCCCTGGGCGGCGGCATCGCGCTGCAGTTCGCCTACCAGTTCCCCGAGCGCTGCGAGCGGCTCGCCCTGGTGGGCAGCGGTGGCCTCGGCCCGGAGCTCTCCGCCGGGCTCCGCGCCGCCACCCTTCCGGGTGCGGAGCTCGTCATCACCGCCCTCGCCGAGGTCTCCCCGCCGCTGCGCGCGGGCCTGCAGGCGGTGGAGAACGTGGGCCGGGTGGCCGGGTGGCGGCGGCTCGGCGACCTCGCCCAGGCACTCGACGCCCTGCTGGGGCTCAAGGACATCGAGGCACGGCGGGCCTTCCTGCGCACACTGCGCGGCGTCGTGGACGCGCGCGGGCAGTCGGTCACGGCGCTGGACCGGATCTACCTCGCCGATTCGGTGCCGATGCTGGTCATCTGGGGCAGCCGCGACCCGATCGTCCCGGCCCAGCACGCCGAGGCGGTGCGCACGCTCGTGCCCTCGGCCCGGGTCGAGGTCTTCGAGGGCGCCGGGCACTGGCCGCACCTGGACGAGCCGGGCCGGTTCTGCGACGTGCTGCTCGACTTCATCGCCACCACCGAGCCGGCGAACCACGACCTGGACAGCTGGCGGCGGCTGCTCGCGCAGAACTGGGACGGCGTGCCGAGGCCCGTCGGGCGCTGATCCGCGCCGCTGCCTAGCGTCCCGGGCATGCACCCCACCCGCCCCGAGCACTGGGACGTCGTCGTCGTGGGGGGCGGGCCGGCCGGTTCGGCGGCCGCCCTGGCCGCGCGGCGGGCCGCCCCCGACGCGCGCGTCCTCGTCCTCGACCGCGCCGACTTCCCGCGCGACAAGGTCTGCGGTGACGGCATCGCCCCCGAGGCCCTCGACGTCCTGGCCGGGCTGGGGCTGGACCCGGCTTTCGTCACCTCCGGCTATCCGGCCGTCCCCCGGCTCCGGCTGCGCTCGCCCCGCGACACCACGGTGGAGCGGGCCACCCGGCGCCCTTCCCACGTGATCCCCCGCGCCGTCCTCGACGCTCGGCTGGTCGCAGCGGCACAGGACGCCGGCGCCGAGCTGCGCCGGTGGCAGGTCCGGCACGTCCGCATGCGCGGCCGCCACGTGGAGCTGGACCGCGCACTCACCGCCGACGTCGTCGTGGCGGCCGACGGCGCGGAGTCCGTGGTCCGCCGGGCGTTGCGGGTGCAGCGCAACCTGCCGCACCAGCTCGCCGTGGCGATCCGCGGCTACGCGCCCGAGCCGCCCGGCCAGTCCGGCGTCCAGGTGCTGATCACGACCGAGCAGCGCTGGCCGGCCTACGCCTGGTCCTTCCCGCTCGGCGACGGGCGGGCCAACGTCGGTTACGGCGAGCTGGTCTCCGGCGGGGCCACCCGTGCCGGCCTGGTCGAGGGGCTGCACCGCTTGCTCCCCGGCGTCGAGGTCGAGGCGCTGCGGGCGCACCGGTTGCCGCTGAGCACCGGGCGGCCGCGGCAGCCCGACGGGCGGGTGCTGCTGGCCGGCGACGCGGCGTCGCTGATCAACCCCCTCACCGGCGAGGGGATCTTCTACGCGGTGCTGTCGGGAGCGCTCGCGGGCGAGGCGGCCGTCTCCGGCGGCGATCCGGGGGCATCGATGCGCCGCGCTCTGAGCCGTCGCCTCGGACGGCACCTGCTGCACTCGTCGGTGGCCTCCCGGCTCAGCAGCCGTCCGGCCCTGATGGACGCCGTCCTCCGCGCCGCCGCCCACGACCAGCGGGTGTTCGACGACGTCGTGGACCTCGGGCTGGCCGACGGCCGGCTCCGGGCGCGCACGCTGGCCGCGGCGGTCCGCCGGCTGCGCTGAGCCGGCTCAGGCGAACGCGACCTCGACGCGGCCGCGACCGCCGCGCTTGGCGGCGTAGAGCGCGTCGTCGGCCGCTGCGTACAGCGTGCGCAGGTCGTCCCCCGACCGGTCGGCGTGCGCGACGCCGAGGCTGATGGAGAGGCCGTAGAGGGTGCCGTCGGGCAGCACCAGCGGCTCGCCCCGGACGGCGTCGAGGAGCTGCTCGGCGCGGCGGACGGCGGTGTCGCGCGTGCAGTCCCTCAGCAGCACGGCGACCTCGTCGCCGCCCATCCGGCTCACGACCGCATCGCTGGAGCGCGTCTGCTGCTTGATGATCTTCGAGAGGTGCACCAGGGCGTCGTCGCCGGCGAGATGCCCGTGCGCGTCGTTGATGGACTTGAACTCGTCGACGTCCATGAGCAGCAGCGCCGTCCCGGCCTCGGGGCCGGTGCGGGCCAGCGCCGTGGTGAGCGCGCGGTCCAGAACGCGGCGGGTGACCAGGCCGGTCAGCGCATCGACGTCGGCCTGGCGGGTGAGCGCCCCGACGAGCCGTTCCTGCGCGTTCACCGAGCGGGTCAGCAGCCCACCGGTCACCCCGAGCATGCAGCCGAAGAAGACGAAGTCGGTGAAGGCGGACTCCACGGCGTGCGTGGTGAACAGCATGATCCCGCCGGCCACGATCGTCTGGGCGGTGACGAGCACCGCCCCTGCCGTCCGCAGGTGGAACCCGGCGTACAGGACGACGAAGACGAGGAAGGCCTGGCCCCGCGTGGACGTGCCGCCGGCCTCGACGGCGAGCGCGCAGAGGACCGTCACGCCGATCACGGCCAGCCCGATGAACCCGCCGACCCGGTCCAGCCGCTGCGCGGGGACCCAGTGGAAGATGCCGGCCGTCGCGGACAGCCCGGCACAGCAGGCCCACACGACGGCACTGCTGGCGTCGCTGTCGGTCGAGGGCCCGATCACCCCGACCAGGGCCATCATCCCGGTGCAGACCAGGAGCACGATCACCGCCGTGCGTGCGGCGGTGCGCGGGTCACGCGCGCGCAGCGACGCCGGGATGCTCACCTCCTCCCATCGGCACGCAACCCCCGTGACATGAGCGGAATACCTGGTTCCGGAATGTTGTCCTGACCCGTCCGGGGGAGCCGGTCAGCGCAGGGCGGTCACCATGGTGGAGCCGGCCGGGCCGAACATCTCCACGACGAAGCCGAGCTGGGCCAGGACGTCGGCGATCGTGCCGTTCATCAGCTCCTGCACCGCGCCGTCGGCCTCCGGACCACGCGACCCCTGGACGCTGAGCCGGTGGTGGGTGCGCCAGCTGACCACGACGCCGCAGGTCACCGTGTCGGGCGCCAGCCAGACGCCGCCGGTCGGGGTCTCCTGGTTCGCGTCGTACAGCGGCAGCCCCGCCTCGACCAGGGCCGCGGTGATCTCCACGACCAGCGTGGTCAGCGGGTCGGTGTCGGTCAGCAGGGCGTCCCAGTCCTCGGGCAGCCGGTCCAGCTGGTCGCCCAGCTCGGCCAGCCAGGCCCGGTCCTCCGGGGAGGGGCGCGGGGCGATCGTGCCGTCCGCGCGCCGGGCACCGTAGACGGTGACGGCGGGCAGCTCGGCGGCCAGCGCAGCCCAGTCCGCGTCGAGCTTGTCGTCGAAGGGCCCGCTCAGCACCTGGGCGTCCTCGCCGACCAGCCACCACGTCGGCGCGGTCGCGGCGGGCGCCGGCGGCGCCTCCACCGGACGGACGGCGACGGCGACCTGACCCTGCCCCTCCGCGCTGGGCCGAGGGCCCCCCGCGGCGGCGCGACGGCCGGCCGGGTGGTTGCTCATGCTGCGGGCGATCGCGGCCTCGGACGTGCGTGCGCCGTTCCGCTCGAACTCGTAGCGGGCGGTCGAACTGGCGCCGAGGATCACCACCACCGCGGTCGACAGCAGAAAGCCCAGCAGCGCGGTGGCCGGCCACAACAGCAACGTGCCCATGGTCACGGGGGAGACTCCTCGGTGCCCTCGCCGCGGCGGGAAGTACCGCGGTGTGGGGAAGAAGTTACGGCCGCCGACGCCGCCGACCACCCGGTTTCGGAGCACCCCGGACCGCCCCGTCACCGGATCGTTGCGCAGGCCCACCTGTGACGTGCGTGACCCGCTCCCGACCCCGGCGTCATGTCGACAATCCGAGAGCTGACCTGCGGAAACGCGCCCGCGGAGCCGCGGTGACGCCGTCGGTGACAGGCGCGCGCGGCATGTCGCGGCGTGTCCTCCACAGTCATCGGCAGTCCCCTCGACGGCGCGTACCGAACCGCCCCACGGCGGCTCGCGCGCTGGCATCCTGTCGCCGCTCGGGGGGTTCCGACGGAGGAGACGCACCGATGAGCGACGCGAGCTGGCTGCCGGATCCGGGCAGGACCCACGAACTGCGCTACTGGAACGGCTCGGCGTGGACCGAGCACGTGTCCGACCAGGGCCGGCCGGGCCAGGACCCGCCGCCACCGGACCTCCCGCCGCCCGGCGCTCCCCTGCCTCCGCCACCGCCCCCGGCAGCCGCCCCCGCGGCGTCGGGCAAGGGCGGCTGGCGGGACCGCCTCAAGCAGGTGGCCGACCAGGGCAAGGCGCTCGCCGACCAGGGCAAGGCGAAGCTGGCCGAGCAGAACGCCAAGCGCACCGAGCAGTGGGCCAACGACCCGAGCACCCTCTGGTTCGGGGAGAGCAGGAACGCCGCGACCAGCGCCGCGGGGATCTCCAAGGCGCGGTACCGCATCACGAAGGACCGGGTCTGGATCGAGAGCGGGCTGCTCGGCACGCGCACCGAGAGCGTGCCGCTGTGGGCGGTGAAGGACATCGACGTCCGCCAGGCCGTCTGGCAGCGGGGCAACGACGTCGGCGACGTCGTCCTCACCCTCGAGGACGCCTCCTACGCGGCGACCACCGACATGTTCAACCTGAGCGGCAACGTCGAGGGGACGACGACCGGCCAGGTCGTGCTGGACAACATCGAGTCGCCCTACGCGGTGGTGGACCTGCTGTCGCCGCTGATCAGCGAGGCGCGGCAGAAGAAGACCGTCGAACGGCAGTCCCAGTACCTGCACGTCAACCCGGGCATGGCCGGGGCGGCGTTCGGCGCACCCGCCGCTCCCCCGCCGACCCCGGCCCCGCAGCCCGACCTGGTCGAGCAGCTGCGCAAGCTGGGTGAGCTGCGCGACGCGGGGATCCTCACCGAGGAGGAGTTCGCCGCCCAGAAGGCGAAAGTCCTGGGCTGATGCCCGCCGGACGACGGAGGCCCGGTCCCCCGAGGGGGACCGGGCCTCCGCCGGTGCGCTACCGGGTCAGTTGACCTGGATCTGCATGAAGCCGCCCTGAGCGCTGGTGCTCACGACGCGGATCTTCGTGCCGGTCTTCGGCACGTCGACCCCCGACCAGCCGGTGACCAGCGGGTTCGTCCCCGCCGGCACGTACCACGGCTTGGTGTCGTCGAAGGTCGGCACGGCAGGCAGGCCGCCGTAGGTGCCGGCCTTGCCGCTCTCCGGGTCGTGCAGCGTGATCGTGTCCGTCGGCTCCAGCCCGAAGGTGGAGTCGTAGGACTGGACCCGCGCCCGCCAGGCGTAGCCCTTCTTCTGGTCGTCGCCCGTCGTGTCGTTGGTGGGCTCGAAGAGCAGGCCCGGGTGGGCGTCGACCGGCAGGATCAGACCGCCGCCGGGGTGCGTGCCGACGTTGTTGTCGCCGTACTGCTCGTTCCAGTAGGTGACGAGCAGGCCGTCCTGGTAGGGCAGGCGCTCGGCCCAGTCGGGACGCGACGGGTCACCGAAGTTGTACGGCCCGGTCTGCAGCGTCGCGTCGTAGCCGCGGTACTGGCGGTACTCGGCGATGTAGGCGTTGAAGTACGACTCGGTGGTGGAACCGGTGTTGGTGGTGAAGCCCTTCAGCGTCCAGCTGGTCACCGGGGTGCCGTCGATCCGCACGTCGTCGACCTGGAAGCCGGTGTGCACCTCCGCGCCGTCGGTCCAGTACCGGAAGCCGACCAGAGCGCCGGCCGGGACCTTGCTGAGGTCCGCCGTCAGCGCCGTCCAGGTGGCCTTGGCACCGGTGATGCCCTGCCCGATGTTCTGACCGTTCGGGTCGGTCGTCGTGGAGAGGTTCGTCGGGATCGAGACGAAGGTCTTGCCACCGTCGGTGCTGTAGACCGCGGCCGCGTAGTCCCAGTCCTTCTCGATGTCGTAGCGCACCTGCGCGGTCAGCGTCCGAGCGTTGGCCGGCTTGGCGGTGAGCATCGAGTTGTCCAGGTTGTCACCCTTGCCCGAGTACCAGAAGTCCGTGCCCTCGGCCGGCTTGCCCAGGTCGATCTGCACGACCTTGGGGGGCAGGAGGGAGATGACGGCCTGCGCCTGCTTGGTGTTGGCGGTGGAGGGGCCGACCTTGGTGCTCTTCTTGGCACCCGGGGCGACGACCTCGTAGTTCAGCCAGCCCAGCTGCAGCTTCTCCCAGGCGCCCATGTGCATCGGCTTGGTGCCGATGCCGTCCTCGGGACGGCCGGTGTTGCCGTAGGAGCCGGAGCTCATGAGGCTCCAGAAGCCGGTGCTGTTCTCGGCACCGCCGCTGTTGCCGGAGGTGTCGTAGAGGTCCGGCAGGCCCAGGTCGTGACCGAACTCGTGGGCGAAGACGCCGACGCCGCCGTTCTCGGGCTCGACGGTGTAGTCGCCGACCCAGTACTTCGACTGGCCGATGCGCTGGCCGCCGTACTTGTTGGCCTTGCCGTCGACCGTCGGGCCGGCGGTGCCGACGCGGTTGGTCTGGTTGTACCAGCGGTGCGACCAGATGGCGGCCTGGCCGAGCGTGCCGCCGCCGGTCTCCTCGCCCTCGCCGGCGTGCACGGCCTGGAAGTGGTCGATGTAGCCGTCGGCCTCGTCGAAGTTGGCGTCGCCGTCGAAGTCGTACCGGTCCCACTTGTCGAACTGGGAGAGGTAGGCGTCGATCTCGGCGGTGGTCTTGCCGGCCTTGACCTGCTTGTCGTACCAGGCGGACAGGGTGTCGTTGACGAAGTTCCACGCACCGCGGTCGCCGATGGTGTTGTTGTCGCCGTAGGAGGCGCCGGTGCCGGGAACGCTCACCCAGTCCTCGACCTGCCCGGTGACGGTGTACCGACCCGAGGAGAGCTCCTCGTAGAAGTTCGGGACCGAGATGATGCCCTCGGTGGTGTCGGTCAGCATCTTGGCGTAGTGGACCTGGGAGAAGTCCTTGGCCCAGATGGTGCTGTTGTCCACCGCGCGGTTCGGCTCGGGGATCTTGTTGTGCTTGACGTCGCTGAACTCGCCCAGCACGGTCCAGATCGCGTCGCTGTCCTCCTGGGCCAGCTCGACGTACTGGCCCTTGGCGACCTGCACGACCTTGTTCTCGCCGGTCGGCGTCGCCTGGCCGTTGAGCACCTGCTCGAGGGCGGCCTGGCGCAGCTCGCGCTGCTTGTCGCCGAGCGGGTTGGGCAGGTCGTGGGCGCGCTGCGGAGCGGGGTTGTTCTCGGCAGGGGGCGCGGCGGAAGCCGTCACGGGGACCGCCATGACCACGGCGGCGCCGGCGACGACGGCCAGAGCTCTCTTCAAGGACGTTCTCCTGGGTCAGAGGATGGCCGACCAGCCGTCCGATGGGGGGTCATCGGAGGCCCTCGCGATCGGCCGCCGCGGACGTTAGGTGAGCGCCACAACCCGTGTCTACATATCGATACCGATCGGTCACAGAGGGAAACCGACTCTCGGGCGACAACCCGGCCGATGACCTGGGTCTTTACCCCCGCGAAACAGGTGGGAAGCGCACAGAAAATCTTCAGCGGCATCCCAGACAGTGGGACCGGATGCGGAGGGCGTGGGATTCGAACCCACGAAGAGGGGTTACCTCTTAGCGGTTTTCAAGACCGCCGCCATCGGCCACTAGGCGAGCCCTCCTGGCGGCACCAGGCTAGTGGCTGCTCCGGGCGGCGCCACGCGGGCCGGTGCGAGCGTGATCACCCCGGGCGCACCGGGGCCTCGGGTGCCGTCGAGACCCCGCCCAGCCCGTGGTGATCACCGGCCCCGCCGTCGGCTCCCCCCGCGGCACCGGTCAGCATGGAGCCATGACGGGGGCCGGGACGCAGCACGAGGACGCCACGACCCCTCGCCGCACCGGCTGGGTCCTGGTGCTGCCCGCCGTCGTCCTGGTGCTGGTGGCGCTCTGCCTGCGCGCGCCGTTCGCCGCCGTCGGGCCGCTGCTCGGCGAGCTGGGCGAGGAGCTCTCCCTCTCCACCGGCGCGCTCGCCGTCGTCACCGCGCTCCCGCTGGTCTGCTTCGGCCTGGTCTCGCCCTTCGCGCCGGCGCTGGCCACGCGGTTGGGCGTGCACCGGGCCGTTCTGCTCGGCGTCGCCGTCCTCGGCGTCGGCGTCCTCGTGCGGCTGGCCGGCGTGCCGGGGCTCTACATCGGCACGGTGCTGCTCACCGGCGGCATCGCGATCGCGAACGTGCTGCTGCCCGCCGCCGCCCGCGCGGAGTACGGCGCCCGCAGCGCCGCCGTCCTCGGGCTGGTCACCGCCTCGATGGCCGCCTCGGCGAGCATCGGCGCGGGGCTCGCCCAGCCGCTGGCCGACGCCGCGGGGAGCGCGGTCACCGGGCTGCTGCTG
Organism: Blastococcus sp. TF02-8; assembly: GCF_003319175.1. Lineage (GTDB taxonomy): Bacteria > Actinomycetota > Actinomycetes > Mycobacteriales > Geodermatophilaceae > Blastococcus. Next base: position 284,124 of record NZ_QOHK01000004.1, read on the forward strand.
TGGGGCGTGCTCGTCGCGGTCGCGCTGGTGGCCGTGGCCGCCCTGGCCCGGGCCCGGCGGGGCGTGCCGCGCCCGGCGGCCGCGCCCGTGGGCGCACGCAGCGCCGTGCTCCGGGACCGCGTGGCGCTCGCCGTCACCCTCTTCTTCGGCCTCCAGTCGCTCGCCTTCTACGCGATGCTCACCTGGCTGGCCGACATCCTCGAAGCCCGGGCCGGCACCTCCCCCGTCGCGGCCGGCGGGATCCTGGCGCTCGCCGCCGCGCTGGGACTGCCCGCGTCGCTCGTCGTCCCACCACTGGCCGCCCGCCGTCCGGGTCAGACCGGCTGGATCCTCGTCGGCACCGTGCCCGTCCTCGCCGGGGTCACCGGCCTGCTGGTCGCCCCCGGCGCCGCACCGCTGCTCTGGGCGCTGCTCTACGGGTTCGGCACCGGCGTCTCGTTCCCGCTGGCGATGACGCTGATCCTGCAGCGCACCCGCGACGTCGCCCAGACCGGCCGGCTGTCGGCCTCGGCGCAGAGCGTCGGCTACCTCCTGGCGGCGGCCGGCCCGCTCGGCGTCGGTCTGCTGCACGAGGCGACCGATGGCTGGGAGCCCGGGCTCGTGCTCCTGCTGGTCGTGGTGGCGGTGCAGCTGGTCGCCGGGCTCGCCGCCGCTCGACCGCGACTCGTCGGCCCGCGCGTCTGACCCGGCCCGCTACTGCGGGTCGTCCCTCCTCGGCACGAGGATCTCACCGGCCCTCTTCGCCGCCGCCGGTGCGGACGGCAGCCCGATCGCGCCGGGAACGGCCGCCACGACCGGGTCGGTGAGCGCGGCCACGGCCCAGAGAGCGGTGCCGTACATCAGCCAGACCCAGAAGACGACGATCTGCCGGGCCCGGTCCCGGGAGAGGAACGGGCGGCTCTCCGCCAGGGCGCCGGCCGCCGCGTCGATGGCCTCGGTCAGCTCCTCCTGACCGGCGAGCCCCCGCTCCGCCTCGACCAGCGTCTCCTCGTCGACGTCGCCACGCTCGATGAGGTCCGCGACCTGGGTCAACCCGTCCTCGGTGGGGACCGGCATCGGCACCGACACGGCTTCGGCGATCCTGCCCAGCGCGGTCGCGAAGTCGACGGTGCCCACCGCACGGGCCATGGCGGCGTGGATGTCGGCGTAGGCGAGCACGGCGACCCGGAGCCGTTCCGCCGCTTCCTGCTGCGCCCGCGCGATCTGCTCCAGCGCGGGCTGGGCGAGCTGGACCTGCTGGAGGATGGTCCGGAGGGCGGGCGCAGCCAGTGCCGCGATGTCCCTCTGCCGGCGGCGGAAGACCTCCAGGCCCGACGCCAGGTTCTCCAGCGCTCCCGGGGGGACGGTGGCCGCGACCTCCGCGGCCCGCTGCAGCGCGGCGCGGAGGGCCGGATCCCGCTGCAGGCGCTCGATCGCGCGGCGCTGCTCGGGGGTGAGCTCGCCGCCCACGCCCGCCGCCATGCGCCGACTCTAGGTGGCGGTCACCCGTTCCGCACCGGCGTGACGCCCTCCGGAGCGGTCGCCGGGGTGCCCACGACACCGTGCAGATGGCACGCCGCGAGCTGACCGGGCGCCCCCACCGGCTGCAGCGCCGGGTCGACGTCGTCACAGGGCTCGAACACGTAGGGGCAGCGGGTGCGGAACCGGCAGCCGGACGGCACGGCGGACGGCGAGGGGACGTCGCCGCGCAGCACGATCCGTTTCCGCTGCCGCTCCAGCGCGGGGTGCGGCACTGGCACGGCCGAGAGCAGTGCCTGCGTGTAGGGCATCTGCGGGTCGGTGCCCACCGCGGCGGCCGGGCCGATCTCCACGACCCGACCCAGGTACATCACCGCGATCCGGTCGGAGATGTGCCGGACGGCGGAGAGATCGTGCGAGATGAACAGCAGCGTGAGCCCGAGCTGCCGCTGCAGCCGGCGCAGCAGGTTGAGCACCTGCGCCTGCACGCTGACGTCGAGCGAGGCGATCGCCTCGTCGCAGACCAGGAAGTCCGGCTCGCCGGCCAGGGCGCGGGCGATGCCCACCCGCTGGCGCTGCCCACCGGAGAACTCGTGCGGGTAGCGGCCGGCGACGGCGGGGTCCAGGCCCACCAGCTCCAGCAGCTCGGCGACACGGTCGGCCCGCTCCCGGCGCCCCGACCGCAGCCCGTGCACCTCCAGCGGCTCGCTCACCGTCTGGGCGACGGTCCGCCGCGGGTCGAGGGAGGCGAACGGGTCCTGGAACACCATCCCGGCCCGGCGGCGCAGCTCGCGCAGTCCCCGCCCGCGGAGCGACGTGACGTCGGTGCCGGCGAAGGAGATCGAGCCGCCGGTCGAGGGGATCAGGCGGAGCAGCGCGTTGCCCAGCGTGGACTTCCCGCAGCCGGACTCCCCCACCAGGCCGAGCGTCTCGCCGCGCAGGATGTCCAGGTCCACGCCGTCGACGGCGCGCAGCACCGGGCCGCCCCGCCGTCCGGGGAAGTGCACCTCGAGCCCGCGGGCGCTCACCAGGACGTCGCTCACGAGCTCCCCTCCGTGCACCAGGTGGCCGCCCGGTGCGGAAGCGTCGCCGACGCGGTGCCGAGAACGGCCAGCGGCGGCTGCTCGTGCTCGCAGCGCGCGTCCCCGCGCACCGGGCAGCGCGGCCAGAACACGCACCCCGCCGGCAGGTCCGTCGGCGGAGGCGGGGTGCCGGGCACGGTGGCCAGGTCGGGGACGACGCCGTCCGGCCCCGGCCGGGCCAGGTCGGGCAGCGCCCCCAGCAGGCCGCGCGTGTAGGGGTGGGCCGGGTGCTCGAGCACGTCGTCGACGGTGCCGTCCTCCACGCAGCGCCCGCCGTACATGACCAGCACCCGGTCGGCGATGCCCGCGACGACGCCGAGGTCGTGGGTGATCCAGATGACGCCGGTGCCGCGGTCTGCCTGCAGCTTCTCGACCAGGTCGATGATCTGCGCCTGCACGGTCACGTCGAGCGCCGTCGTCGCCTCGTCGGCGATGAGCAGGGCCGGCTCGTTGCTCAGCGCGATCGCGATGACCACCCGCTGCCGCATGCCGCCGGACAGCTCGTGCGGGTACCGGTCCAGGGCGCGTTCCGGATCCGGCAGCCCGACCTCGCCCAGCAGGTCGGCGGCGCGACGGCGGGCCGCGGCCTTGTCGACGTCGCCGTGCGCGCGGATCCCCTCGACGAGCTGGCGGCCGATGGTGAGCACCGGGTTGAGGGAGGTCATCGGGTCCTGGAACACCATGCCGGCGCCGGGGCCGCGCACCTGGCGCAGCCGCTCGGGCCTCATGGTGAGCAGGTCCTCGCCCTGCAGCAGCGCCCGCCCGGTCACCGTCGCGACCCGCGGCGGGAGCAGCCCCAGCAGCGCCAGCACGGAGACCGACTTCCCGCTGCCCGACTCCCCCACGACGGCGACCGTCTCCCCCGGCCCCACGGTGTAGGAGAGCCCGTTGACGACGTGCGCCGGACCGCGGGGCGTGCGCAGCCGCACCCGCAGCTCCTCGACCTCCAGCACGGGCGCGGTCACCGGTCCTCCCCGCCCGCGGCGCCCATCAGCGTGCGCTGCTTCGGGTCCAGCACGTCGCGCAGCCCGTCGCCGAGCAGGTTGAAGCAGAGCACGGTCAGGAAGATCGCCATCCCCGGGAAGAAGGCCAGCCACCAGGCGATCTGCAGGTAGCCGCGCCCCTCGGCCAGCATCAGCCCCCACGACGGGTTCGGCGGCTGCGTGCCCAGCCCGAGGAAGGAGAGCGCGGCCTCGGCCAGGACGGCGAAGGCGAGGCTGATCGAGGCCTGCACGATGATCGGTGGCGCGGCGTTGGGCAGCACGTGCCGGGTGAGGATCCGGAGGTCCGAGGCGCCCACCGACCGGGAGGCCCGCACGTACACCTCCTCGCGCACGCCGAGCACGCTCGCGCGGGTGACCCGGGCGAAGATCGGGATGTAGACGATGCCGATGGCCAGCGCCGTGTTGCCCGAGCCCGGGCCGCGCACCGCCAGCACGGCGATCGCGAGGAGCACCGCAGGGAAGGCGAAGAGCATGTCCATGAACCGCATGAGGACGTCGTCGACCCAGCGGCCGTAGTAGCCGGCCAGCAGGCCGATGGCGCTGCCGACGACCAGCGCGATCCCGACGGCCAGGAGCCCCACCCGCAGGGACACCGCGGCGCCCAGGACCACCCGGCTGAGGATGTCGCGGCCGAGGTCGTCGGTGCCGAACAGGTGCTGCCCGCTGGGCGGCTGCAACCGCGCCTCGACGTCGATTTCGTTGGGGCCGGTCGGCGCCAGCGTCTCGTCGAAGACGGCCACGAGCACGATCAGCAGCAGCAGCGCGGCGGCGACGGCCGCGGTCGGGTTGCGCAGCAGCAGCCCGACCGTCTCCCGCCAGCGTGGCTTCGCCGGGCGCAGGGGCTGGGCCGTCATCGCCGGATCCGCGGGTCGATGGCGGAGTAGAGCAGGTCGACGACCAGGTTGATGACGAGGAAGACGACGGCGAACAGCAGGATGGCGCCCTGCAGCACCGGGTAGTCGCGGGCCTCGACCGACTGCAGCGCGAGCTGGCCGAGCCCCGGCCAGGAGAACACGATCTCCACCACGACCACCCCCGAGAGCAGGTAGGCCAGCTGCACCCCGGTCACCGTGACCAGCGGCAGCAGGGCGTTGCGCAGCACGTGCCACGTGAACACCTGCCGGGCCGGGAGGCCCTTGGCCTGCGCCGTCCGCACGTGGTCGGCGCCGAGCGCCTCCAGCACGCTGGATCGGACGAAGCGGGTGATCACCGAGCCGGAGACGACGCCGGTGACGACGGCCGGCATGACCAGGCGGGCGAGCCAGGCGCCGGGGTCCTCGGTCAACGGGACGTACCCGCCGGTGGGCAGCCAGCCCAGCGTGCCCGCGAACACCAGGATCAGCACGATCGCCATCCAGAAGTCCGGCACCGAGATGCCGATCTGGCTGAGCACCGTGGCCACCCGGTCGACGACCGAGCGGGGACGCAGCGCCGAGAGCGTGCCCAGCGGGACGGCGATGACCAGCGCCACCAGGATCGAGGCGAACGCCAGCGTCAGGGTGGCGGGCAGCCGCTCGCCGATCAGCGAGGAGACGGTGTCGCCGCTGCGGAAGCTCACCCCCAGGTCACCGGTGAGCGCCCGGCCGAACCAGGTGACGAACTGCTCCACCAGCGGCCGGTCCAGCCCCGACCGCTCGCGCAGGGCGTCGTAGGTGTCCTGCGAGAACCGGGTGCCCAGGGCGAGCCGCACCGGATCGCCCGGCACGAGGTGCACCAGGGCGAACACGATGACGCTCACGCCGGCGAGGACGACCAGCGACTGGCCGACCCGCCGCAGCAGGTATCCGGTCAGGGCAGCGTCACGCCCTCGAAGTTGATCGCCTTGTCCGCGCGGATCTCGTAGCCGGTCAGCCCGGGCGCCCAGGCCTGCACGACGTCGGGGTTGTAGAGGTACAGGTAGGAGACGTCGTCGACGATCAGCTTGGTGGCCTGGTCGTAGAGGTCCTTGCGGGCGTCCTGGTCGGTCTCGGTCGAGGCGCGGGTGAGCAGGTCGTCGACCTGCGGGTTGCTGTACTTCTGGTAGTTGCTGGCCCCGCCGGTGATGTGCTGGGCGTGGTAGAAGTCGAACGGGTCGATGTTGCCCAGCCAGCCCAGCATGAAGGCGTCGAAGTCGCCCTGGGACTGGCGGTCCAGCCAGGTGGCGAAGTCCGTCGTCTGCACGTCCACCTGGATGCCGATCGGCTCGAGCTCGCTGGCGATCACCTGGGCGGCGGTCACCGTCTCCGGGTACTCGTCGGTGACCATCAGGCCCATCCGGATCGGCGTCTGCACCCCCGACTCGGCGATGAGCTGCTTGGCGGCCGCCTCGTCGGCCTTGAAGGGTGCGTAGTCGCTGTGGAAGAAGCTGTCCTCGGGGATCGCCGTCTGGTTCGGCTGCGCCGCGTCGAACTTCGCGGCCTGGGTGACGGCGTCCCGGTCGACGGCGGTGGCGATCGCCTTGCGCACCTGCGGGTTGTCGAACGGCGGCCGGGCGAAGTTCATGCTCATGTACCAGTAGTCGACGCTGGGCGTGGTGGCCAGCTCGACGGAGTCGTCGTCCGCGAGGGAGTCGACCTGCTGGGGCGGGATGTTGTCGGTCCACTGCACCTCGCCGTTCTGCAGCGCGGTCAGCGCCGCCGCCGGCTCGGTGATGTAGCGGAACTCGACGCCGTCGATGCTGGGCTCGTCGCCCCAGTAGTCGTCGTTCTTCGTCAGCACGGTGCTGCTGGCGTCGGACTTCTCCAGCTTGAACGGGCCGGTGCCCACCGCCTCGGTGGTGAGGTCGTACGTGTCGGCGGCGCCCTCCGGGAGGATCGCCATCCCCTTGAACGAGCCGATCAGCGCCGGCAGGTTCGGGGTGGGCTGGGTGACCCGGATGACGACGGTGTCCGGCCCGTCGGCCTCGACCGAGTCGACGGTGGCGAACCGGTAGGAGTTGCTCAGGTCCTCGTCGATGATCCGGCTGTAGGAGTAGACGACGTCGGCGGAGTCGAACTCGCTGCCGTCGTGGAACGTCACGCCGTCGCGGAGGGTGAACCGCCACTCCAGGTCGTCGTCGCTGGTCGTCCACTCCGTCGCCAGGCTCGGCTCCATCGTGAGGTCCTCGCCGTTGGGGACCACCAGGGTGTCGTAGACGTTCTCCAGCACCTGGAAGCTGGCGTAGGCGTTCGTGACGTGCGGGTCGAACTGGTCGGGCTGGGCGCTGACCGCGGCGACCAGGACGTCGTCGCCCCCACCCCCGCCCCCGGTGTCGACGGAGTCACCACCCGAGCAGGCGCTGAGTGCGAGCGTGCCGGCCGCGACGAGGGCGAGGAGTCGTGTCGAGCGCACCGAGGACCTCCTGGGTCTGGGGAGACGTCGTCCGTCCCCCGACCCTGGCCCCGTCCGCGCAGGTCCGCGACCCGAGACCGGAACTCCGGCGAATCGTTGCGCGGCCGTGACCGTTCCGTCACACCGGCCGCCCCGCGCGTCAGTCGACGGTGACGTCGTTGAACGGCAGCCGCGGCTCCACCCACGGGAACACCACGAACAGGAGCAGCGCGCACACCGCCGCGACCAGCAGGAACGCCTGCAGCGCCTTGAGCGCCGTCCCACCCGGCAGGTGCCGCCAGATCCACGCGTACACGTCCGCTCCTCAGCCCTCGTACAGCGCCGGCGGCCCGTCGGGCAGGTCGGCCTTGGAGAGCGGGCCGCCGTCGAGCCGGGCATGGATGATCAACCGCTGCCGCGCGGAGAACCGCGGGTGGCAGGTGGTCAGGGTCAGGTACGCCCCGGTGGGCGCGGCCGAGGCCGCCTGGTCCGGGGTCGGCGAGATGACGTCGGTGTCGGTCGGACGCACGATCTCCATGCCGGCGATGCCGCTGGGATCGGCGTCCAGGTCGCCGGTCGCCGGATCGCCGAGCACCCGGTAGACGAACCACTGGTCGGCGGTCTCGACGACGACGGGATCACCCGGGCGCATCGCGTCCAGGTCGAGGAACGGCGAGCCCTTGCCCACCCGGTGACCGGCGAGCGCCACGTTGCCCTGCTCGCCGGGCATCGCCGTCCCCACGTAGTGCCCGGGGCCCTGGGAGAGCTGGGTCTCGCTGGTGCCCTCGAGGATCACGCGGGCGTAGTCCTCCCCCAGCCGCGGGATGCGCAGCACCCCGAAGGCGTCGCCGAGCTCCACCTGGCGCAGCTGCGGATCGGCGGTCGCCGGGCGCGACCACTCCTCCCGCAGCTCCTGGGTGAGCTCCTCCTGCTTCCGACCGGTGAGGTAGTCGGTGACGTAGAGCTCGTAGACGACGAACAGCAGCAGGACCAGCCCGCCGGTGATGAGCACCTCGCCGAGCCCGCGCACCACCGTGCGCACCCGGTCACCAGCGGTCCGCGGTGCCGGGGGGCCCAGCCGGCCGTACGAGTCGTCATCGCCACCCGGGCCCGTCATGCCGCTCCCCCGGTCGTCTCGGCGCCGATCCGGAGCCCCGCCGGCCGACGTCCGCATGCTAGGTGGGGCCGAGCCCCGGAACGTGCATCCCGGCCCCCGATGTCGGGACCCGGAGGCGGCCCGCCCCTCAGCGCACGTGCACGCCGGAGATCGTGCGCGCGATGACCAGCCGCTGGATCTCCGACGTCCCCTCGAAGATCGTGTAGATCTTGGCGTCGCGGGCCATCCGCTCGACCGGGTACTCGCGGGTGAAGCCGTTGCCGCCGAGGATCTGCATCGCCTTCTCGGTGACGCGCACGGCGGCCTCGCCGGCGACCAGCTTGGACATCGACCCCTCGGCGGCGGTGAACTGCTGGCCGTTGCGCGCCATCCACGCGGCGCGCCACACCAGGAGGCGGGCGGCGTCGATGGAGGTCTTCATGTCGGCGAGCATGAAGGCGATGGCCTGGTTCTCGATGATCGGGCGACCGAACTGCTCGCGGGTCTTCGCGTACTCCAGCGCGTAGTCGTAGGCGGCGCGGGCGACGCCCACCGCCTGGGCGCCGACCGCCGGCCGGGTGCGCTCGAAGGTCGCCATCGAGGGCTGGGTGCGGCCGCTCTTCTGCCCCTCGCGCGCCCGGGCCAGGCGCTGCTCCAGCTTCTCCTTGCCGCCGAGCAGGCAGTCGCCGGGGATGCGGCAGTCCTCGAGCACGACCTCGGCGGTGTGCGAGGCGCGGATGCCGTGCTTGAGGAACTTCTGGCCCTGGCTGATGCCCTTCGTGCCCGGCGGGACCACGAAGCTGGCGTGCCCGCGGGCCTTGAGCTCCGGGTCGACGACGGCGTTCACCACGTGGATGTCGGCGATGCCGCCGTTGGTCGCCCAGGTCTTGGTGCCGTTGAGCACCCACTCGTCGGTCTTCTCGTCGTAGACCGCGCGGGTGCGCATGGCGCCGACGTCGGACCCGGCGTCGGGCTCGCTGGAGCAGAACGCCGCGACCTTCGGCTCGGCTTCCGTGCCGAACATCGCCGGGATCCACTGCCCGACCTGCTCGTCGGTGCCGTTGGCGCGCACGCTCGCCGCGGCCAGCGTGGTGCCGACGATCGCCAGCCCGATCCCGGCGTCACCCCAGAAGAGCTCCTCCATGGTGATCGGGATGCCGAGCCCGGACTCGTCGAACCACTGGGTGGCGAAGAAGTCCAGGGAGTAGAGGCCGATCTTGGCGGCCTCCTGGAGCACCGGCCACGGGAACTCCTCCCGCTCGTCCCACTCGTTCGCCGCGGGACGCACGACGTTCGCGGCGAACTCGTGGATCCACTTCTGCAGCTCGAGCTGGTCCTCGGTGAGGTCGAACGAGACGGGCATGGGATCTCCCTGTTCAGAACGGATGGAGCACTGTGCAGAGACGATGGACCGCGGCCGGCCGGCGCGCGAGGCTATCGCGAGGTCGGGCTACACCGCCCAGGACGGTGACCGACGTCGGTGCCGGGACTCGGCGGTCGCCAGCAGGGACGTGGCCGCCAGGAGGACGCGTCGGAACCGGCCAGCGCCTTCTGCCCGCGAGAGCAGCACCTCCAGCCTGGTCGCTGTCAGCCGGTTCCCGTGCCGACGCGCCAGGCGGCGGACCCGGCGCCTGTTGCGCACACCGGAGCGGGTGCTCCGCTTGTGGGCGATCATCTCGGTGGGGTCGACGTCGTCGACGACGACGGCCTGTGCCCACAGGATGTCCAGCAGGGCGACGATCTTGTCGTGGTAGCCCACGAGCATGTAGTCGTAGTGACTGACCCGGCTGATCACGCGGATGGAGCTGGCCGCGTTCAGGAGCTGCGACCCGAAGGCGTAGTACACGACGTCGGGACCGACCCGGCCGCTGAGAACCGTGGCCGACAGCTCCGCCAGGAAGTGCACGACACGAGGAACCGCGTCGGCGAGCACGTTGAGCTCGTGGCGCGCCTCGTCGTCGGTCATCCCCGCCACCCGCCGCTCGTCCTCGGGGCGAACGGCGAACGACGCCTCGGGCCACGGGGTCTCGTCGGGCAGGAAGAACGAGACCCCGACCCGTCGCTTCAGGGCCAGGTAAGAGGACTGCTCCGCCCAGGCCATCTGGTTGTAGTAGCTGCCGGCACCCCGTGCGATGCCGATGGCGCGGCGCCAGTCCACCCCGAGCGCACGCCACGAGTCCGACAGCCCCCGGAGGAGCTGCACCTCCCCGTTGCGCGACTCCACGCGCGCCGCCCGCCACTGCAGGACGGTGACGACGAATGCCGCCACCGCCACCAGCACACCCAGGTCGCCCACGAGCCGGGCGCCGGTCAGGACAGCGGGCGGATGGTTCCGACCAGGTGCTCGGTGCCGCTCTTCTGGTTGCGGACGGCGACGTCCCACCCGCCCTCGGCCTGCGCCGTGGCGAGAGTGACCGTCGAGGGGAGGAACAGCGGCTTGCGGAAGCCGACGTCCACCGTGAACGCGTCCGGCAGCCGGTTCGCCAGCGCCGCCAGCACCCGCGCCTTGACCCACATGCCGTGCGCGATCGCCCGCTTGAAGCCGAACGCCTTCGCCGTCAGCCCCGACAGGTGGATCGGGTTCACGTCGCCGGAGACCGCGGCGTACCGGCGGCCGGCGTCGTCCGGGATCCGCCAGGTGGCGACCGACCGCTCCAGGTCGCCGACGGACACGGTGACGTCGGACTCCGGCGCGCCGTCCGGCGCCTTCGCGCCGCGGGCCAGGTACGTCGAGCGCCCCCGCCAGACCTCGTCACCGCCGGCGCGCACCGAGGCGCACAGGTCGACCGTGGCGCCGCTGGGGTGGGCGGCGAACCGCTCCGCCCAGACCTCCAGGTCGAGGGTCTCGCTCGCCGCGACCGGCCGGACGACGTCGATGCGGTTGCGCACGTGCACCAGCCCGGGCAGGGCCAGCGGGAACGCGCGGTCGCTCATCAGCGCCATCTGCAGCGGGAAGGTGAGCATGTGCGGGTAGGTCGCCGGCACCGCGTCCGCCAGCGGGAACCGGCAGACCCGGGCGTACTCGGCCAGGTTCGCCGGGTCCACGGTGACGCCGGTGCGGGCCAGGTGGGTGTCGGGCAGGTCCCCGCCGCGGCCGCGCGCGGTGAGCGCGGCCTTGGCGAAAAGCGCCGCCATGTTCGGCGGAGCGTCGAGCACGGTCCGGGTCATGTCAGGCGCCCAGCATGGACTGGCCGCAGACCCGCACGGTCTGGCCGTTCACGCCCGCGCTGCCCGGCTGCGAGAGCCAGGCGATCGTCTCGGCGACGTCGACCGGCAGACCGCCCTGCTGCAGCGAGTTGATCCGGGAGCCGACCTCGCGGGTGCCGATGGGCATCTTCGCCGTCATCTCGGTGACGATGAAGCCCGGCGCGACGGCGTTGATGGTCGCGTTCCGCTCGGCGAACTGCGGGGCCCACGCACGGACCATGCCGATGACACCGGCCTTGGACGCCGCGTAGTTGGTCTGCCCGCGGTTGCCGGCGATGCCCGACTGCGAGGAGACGCAGACGACGCGGGCGCCCGGCTTCAGCACCTCGCCGTCGTCGAGCAGGGCCTGCGTGATGTCCAGCTGCGCCTGGAGGTTCACGGCCATGACCGAGTTCCAGCGGGCGGCGTCCATGTTCACCAGCAGCTTGTCGCGGGTGATCCCGGCGTTGTGCACGATGACGTCGACGCCGCCGTGCCGCTCGCGGAGGTGCTCGATGAGCCGCTGCGGCGCGTCGGAGGCGGTGATGTCGAGCTGGAACGCCGTCCCGCCGATCTCGTTCGCCACCGTCGCCAGGCTCTCCCCCGCGGCCGGGATGTCCACGGCGACGACGTGGGCGCCGTCCCGCGCCATGACCTTGGCGATGGCCGCGCCGATGCCGCGCGCGGCGCCGGTGACGACCGCGACCTTGCCGGCCAGCGGCTTCGCGGCGTCCTCGCCGGTGGGCACGTCGGCCGGGGAGACCGCGAGCAGCTGGCCGTCGACGTAGGCCGAGCGGCCGGAGAGGAAGAACTTCAGGGGGCTGGCGACCGAGGCCTCGGCCCCCTCGGGCACGTAGACCGCGTTGGCCGTCGAGCCGTTGAGGAGCTCCTTGCCGATCGAGCGGACCAGGCCGTCGATGGCCTGGCGCGCGGCGGCCTGGGCCGGGGAGTCGGCGTCCTGCGGCGGGTCGGCCAGGATCAGCACCCGGCCGCTCGGGCGCAGCCGCTTGATCGCCGGGGCGAGGAAGTCGTGCGCGCTGGCCAGGTCGGCCGGCGTGGTCAGGCCGGTGGCGTCGAGGACGACGGCGCCGAGCTTCTCGCCGTCGTTCGAGCCGTCGGCGGCCACCGGCGACAGCACGGTCACGTCGGCGTCGCGGAGGACCGCGGCCACGGTGTCGCGCAGCCGCCCCTGCCCGGCCGAGCCGATGATCACCGGGCCCGGGAGGAGGGGCTCCCCGGGCTCGTAGCGGCGCAGCACCGCCGGGCGCGGGAGGCCCAGCTGCTTGGTGAGCGTGGTGCCGAAGCCGGAGTTCGCGAAGTTCGTGTACCAGTCAGCCACTGGAGGTCTCTTCCTTCCGAGGTGGGCGTTTCGTGCACTGAGTGCCCCTCGCCAGTCCGGGTGGGACGGGCAAAAAGTGCACGAAACGCCCGGGGTGGGTCAGGACTCGAGGATGGCGACGACGCCCTGGCCGCCGGCGGCGCAGATCGAGATCAGACCGCGCTTGCCGGGGCCGGCCGCGTGCAGCGTCTTGGCCAGCGAGGCGACGATCCGCCCACCGGTCGCGGCGAACGGGTGACCGGCGGCCAGCGAGGAGCCGTGCACGTTGAGCTTGGACCGGTCGATCGAGCCCAGCGGCGCGTCGAGGCCCAGCTTCTCCTTGCAGTACGCCGGGTCCTCCCAGGCCTTCATCGTCGCGAGGACCGTGGAGGCGAACGCCTCGTGGATCTCGTAGAAGTCGAAGTCCTGCAGGGTGAGGCCGTTGCGGGCGAGCATCTTCGGCACCGCGTAGACCGGGGCCATGAGCAGGCCCTCGCCGCCGTGCACGTAGTCCACCGCCGCGGTCTGCGCGTCGACCAGGTGGGCGAGCACCGGCAGGCCCTGCTCTTCGGCCCACTCGTCGCTGGCCAGCAGCACCGCCGACGCCCCGTCGGTCAGCGGGGTCGAGTTGCCGGCCGTCATCGTGGCCTCGGCGCCCTCGGGCAGGGCGCGCCCGAAGACCGGCTTGAGCTTGGCCAGCTTCTCCGCCGAGGAGTCCGGCCGGAGGTTCTGGTCGCGGGTCAGGCCGAGGAACGGCGTCACCAGGTCGTCGAAGAAGCCCTGGTCGTAGGCGGCGGCCATGAACTGGTGCGAGCGGACGGTGAGCTCGTCCTGCTCCTCGCGGCCGATCTCCCACTCGTGCGCCGTGAGCTGCGCGTGCTCGCCCATGGCCAGGCCGGTGCGCGGCTCGGCGTTGCGCGGGATCTCCGGCGCGATCATGCCGGGACGGATCTTCGCGATCGCCTTGAGCCGGTCCTGCAGCGTCTTGGCGCTGTTGAGCGAGATGAGGATGCGGCGCAGGTCGTCGCCCACGGCCAGCGGGGCGTCGGAGGTGGTGTCGACGCCGCCGGCGATGCCGGACTCGATCTGCCCGAGGGCGATCTTGTTGGCGACCAGGATCGCCGCCTCGAGGCCGGTGCCGCACGCCTGCTGGACGTCGTAGGCCGGCGTGGCCGGGTCGAGCTTGGAGCCCAGCACCGACTCGCGGGTCAGGTTGAAGTCGCGGGCGTGCTTGAGCACGGCGCCCGCCACGACCTCGCCGACCTGCTTGCCCTGGAGGCCGAACCGCGCGACGAGCCCGTCGATGGTCGCGGTCAGCATGTCCTGGTTGGACGCCTGGGCGTAGGTCGAGTTGGACCGCGCGAACGGGATGCGGTTCCCGCCGACGATGGCGGCCTTGCGGGTCGCCGGCTTCGAGTTGCTCGCCATGGGGACCTCCGGGGTAGGTGGAGTTGTCGGTACCGAGGGTACGCGGTACCTTGTGTCACATGAAAGCCGAGGCGGTGAGACGTCCGTCGCAGGTCGGAGCCCCGCACGACAAGATCGCGCAGGAACGGCACCGGCGCGACTCGAAGGCGCCCGGTACCCGCGATCGGCGGAACTCACGCTGGGACGAGCACCGCCGTGCGCGGCGCGAGCAGCTGGTCAACGCCGCGCTGTCCGCCGTCGGCCGGCACGGCTCCGGCGTCGGCATGGAGGAGATCGCCGCCGAGGCGGGCACCAGCAAGACCGTCGTCTACCGGCACTTCGCCGACCGGTCGGCCCTGCACGACGCCGTCTGCAGCCGGGTCGCAGCAGGGCTCCTGCCCCGCCTGCAGGACGCCATGGCCGGCAACGACGACCCCCGGCAGATGACCGCCGCGGCGATCGACACCTACCTGGCCTTCCTGGAGGCCGATCCCGAGGTCTACCGCTTCGTCGTCACCCCGCAGCCCGGCGGCGACACCGTCGACCCCGTGGCGACCCTGGCCGACCTCGTCGGCGACCAGGCCGCCTCGCTCATGGCGGTCGCCCTCGCACGTGCCGGCCGCGATCCCGCGGCCGCCGGCGCCTGGGGTCACGGCCTCGTCGGCCTGGTCCGCTCCGCCGCCGACTGGTGGCTTCGCTCCGGGCGCCTCATGCTCCGCACCGAGCTCGCCGCACACCTGACCGATCTCGCCTGGGCCGGAGTGTCCGGCGTCGTGACCCAGCCACCCCACAGCGGGGCCCCCCGCAACGAGGAGGAACAGTGACCAGCACCCTGCCAGCGTCGGTCGACCCGAAGGTCCTCCAGGAGGCGCTCGACGGCCGGTGGGCACACGTCCGCCGGGACGCCCGCGAAAACCTCGGCGACCAGGACTTCCTGCCGGTCTACGGCGAGTCCATGGCCGAGGCCCGTGAGCGCGTCACCCGGGCGGCCAAGGCACTGGCCGACTCCGGCCGCGTCGGCTTCGGCTTCCCCAAGGAGTACGGCGGCGAGGCCGACTCCGGCGCCTCGGTGACCTCCATCGAGATGCTCGCCTTCGCCGACCTCTCGCTCATGGTCAAGGCCGGCGTGCAGTGGGGCCTGTTCGGGGGCGCGCTGGAGCTCCTCGGCACGCGCAAGCACCACGACCAGTACCTGCGCGACGTCATGACCTTCGACCTGCCCGGCTGCTTCGCCATGACCGAGACCGGTCACGGCTCCGACGTCCAGCAGCTGCGGACGACGTGCACCTACGACCCGGAGACGCAGACGTTCGACCTGAACACCCCGCACCAGGCCGCGCGCAAGGACTACATCGGCAACGCGGCCAAGGACGGGCGGATGGCCGTCGTCTTCGCCCAGCTGGTCACCCAGGGCAAGAACCACGGCGTGCACGCCTGGCTCGTGCCGATCCGCGACGAGCAGGGCAACGCGCTGCCCGGCGTCACCATCGGCGACGACGGCCCCAAGGCCGGCCTGATCGGCGTCGACAACGGCCGGCTCTCCTTCGACCACGTCTCCGTACCGCGCGAGATGCTGCTCGACCGCTACGGCCAGGTCGCCGAGGACGGCACCTACACCTCCAGCATCGAGAACGAGACCCGCCGCTTCTTCACGATGCTGGGCACCCTGGTGCGCGGCCGGGTGAGCGTCGGCGGCTCCGCCGGGTCGGCCACCAAGCTGGCCCTCGACATCGCCGTCCGGTACGGCGACGTGCGGCGGCAGTTCGCCGCCCCCGGCGACGACCGCGAGATCGTCATCAACGACTACCTCGTGCACCAGCGGAAGCTGCTGCCGGCGCTGGCCAAGAGCTACGCGCTGCACTTCGCGCAGGGCGAGCTCGTGTCCACCATGCACGACGTGCAGACCGCCGTGCACGTGCACGGGCAGGAGATCGACGAGCAGGCCCAGCGGGAGCTGGAGTCACGCGCCGCCGGGCTCAAGGTGGCCCAGACCGCGCACGCCACCGCGACCATCCAGATGTGCCGCGAGGCCTGCGGCGGCGCCGGCTACCTGCAGGAGAACCGGCTCCCCCACCTCAAGGCCGACACCGACGTCTTCACCACGTTCGAGGGCGACAACACCGTCCTGCTGCAGCTCGTCGCCAAGGGCCTGCTGACCGGCTACCGCGACAACTTCGGCTCGCTCGACGGCTGGGGCCGGGTCGGCTTCGTCGCCGACATGGTCCGCGAGACGGTGCTGGAGCGCACCGCCGCGCGGGCGCTGATCCAGCGGCTCGTCGACGCCGTCCCCGGCCGGGACGACGAGGTCCCGATGCTCGACCGCGGCTGGCAGCTGAAGATGTTCGAGTTCCGCGAGAAGCACTCGCTCGAGGGCGCGATCCGCCGGCTGCGGAAGAACTCGACGACCGAGGGCATGGCCCCGTTCGACATGTTCAACTCGGTGCAGGACCACGTGCTCAAGTCGGCCCAGACGCACATCGAGCGGATCGTGCTCGAGGCGTTCGTGGCCGGCGTGGACCGGGTCGACGACCCGTCCGGCAAGGAACTGCTCGACAAGCTGTGCGACCTGTACGCCCTCTCGACCATCGAGGCGGACAAGGCGTGGTTCCTCGAGCACGGCCAGCTGACGCCGGCGCGCGCGAAGACGCTCACCTCGACGGTGAACCAGCTGCTGCGCGAGCTGCGCCCGCACATGATCACGCTGGTCGACGCGTTCGCCATCCCGGCGGACTGGAAGGCCGCGGCGATCCTCGAGGAGGAAGGTGATCGCCAGGAGGCCATGGCCGCCCGCGACGCCGAGCTCCGGGTGATCAACGGCCAGGACACGCCCGACGGGACCGCCACCGACGTGGACGTGCCCCCGGGCCAGTGAAAGGACCCCGTCGCCCCCCACCTTTCGCTCCGCTCACGGCGGGACCCTGCGACGGGGCCGGTTCCAGAACGTCACCACCTGGAGAATGAGCAGCCGTGGAGATCCTCGCGGCGGCCGAAGCGCTGCACGTGCCGGCTGCCGTCGACCTCGCGGCGATCGTGATCGGCGCCCTCACGGGCGGTCTGCTGGCCGCCCGCGAGGGCTTCGCCGTCTCCGGGGTGCTGCTCCTGGCGGTCTGCGGCGGGCTCGGTGGCGGGCTGATCCGCGACGTCCTGCTCGCCGAGGGTCCGCCGGTGGCGCTGACCAACCAGGCCTACCTGCCGACGGTCGCGATCACCGCGATGATCACCTTCTACTTCTCCGGCTGGCTCTCCCGCCTCACCGGGCTGCTCGTCGTCCTGGACGCCGTCACGCTCGGGTTCTTCACCGTCATCGGTGCCCAGAAGGCCCAGCTGGCCGAGCTGCCCAGCGCCTCGGTCGTCTTCGTCGGAACCGCGACTGCCATCGGCGGCGCGATCTTCCGCGACGTCCTGCTCGCCCAGCGCGCGGAGATCGTGCAGCCCGGCCCGTACAACGCCGTCGCCGCGCTGATCGGGGCCACCGCGCTCACCCTGCTCGCCGGCCCGCTCGACCTCGGCCCGCTCCCGGTGGCCGGCCTGGTCATCACGCTCGTGGCGGTGCTGCGGGTGCTGTCGGTGTGGCGCGGCTGGGAGGCGCCGGTCGCGGTCGACCTGCCCCAGCGCGCCCGCGGGCGCCTCGACCGACGTCGGCGCGGCTGACCTCAGGCCTCGGGGCGCAGGCGGACGGCGAGGACGGCGACGTCGTCCTCCGCGCCGGGCAGGAACATCTGGTCCAGCACCCGGTCGCAGAGCTCGTCCAGCGGCAGCCCGGCGCACTCGCCGAGCACCTGGAGCAGCTGCTCGGTCCCGGCGTCGATGTCGCGGTCCCGGCGCTCCACCAGCCCGTCGGTGTAGAGCAGCACGGTCGAGCCCGGCGCCAGCACCGCGACGTGGTCCTCGCGCACCGTCTCCGGCGCCACGCCCAGCAGCAGGTCTGCCTGCTTGCCGTCCAGCAGCACCACGCTGCCGTCGGAGGCGAGCAGCACCGGCGGCGGGTGCCCGGCGTTCGCCCAGCGCAGCCGCATCCGCCCGGCGTCGTCCTCCGGGTCGGGCTCCAGGTGGGCCACCAGCGCGGTGGCCATCGTGTCCAGCGCCAGCCCCTGCACCGCCCGGTCGAGCTCGGACAGGACCTCGGCCGGGGAGCCCCCGCTGGAGTAGCTGATGCCGCGCAGCAGGCCGCGCACCTGGCCCATCGCCGCGGCGGCACGGGTGTCGTGCCCGACGACGTCGCCGATGGCCAGCGCCGTCGCGCCGTCCCGCTGCAGGAACGCGTCGTACCAGTCGCCACCGATCTCGGCACCCTCGGCGGCCGGCACGTACCGGACGACGATCTCGCAGTGCTCCGGCTGCGGCGGATCGGTCAGCATGCTGCGCTGCAGTGCGTCCGCGAGATCGCGCTGCTGGCTGTACAACCGCGCCTGGTGCAGGGCCAGCCCGGCACGACGGCCGATCTCGACGGCGGTGTCCACCTCAGCCTGCCCCAGCGCCTGCCGGCCCTCGCGGGTGAACAGGCCCATCGCCCCCAGCGCCTGACCGCGCGACATCAGCGGGACCACGACGCAGGAGCCGGCGCCCAGGCGGGCGAACCGCTCCCGCGCCGCCGGGTCGGGCAGCGCCTGCGTCACGTGGTCCCAGTCGATCTGCGGCATGAGCACCGGGCGACCGGTCTCGGTGACGGTGCGGGCCGCGGCCTCGTCGGTCATCACGGAGAGCATCAACCGCGCGTACTCCTCGACCTCCGCGCGGCGCTCCGGGTCGCGGTGGCCGGTGGCGACGTCGTGCAGCCGCCCCTGCTCGTCGGTGACGACGATCCAGCACCAGTCACCCAGGTCGGGCACCACCAGGGAGGCCAGCTGCTCGATCTGCTGGTCGATCTCCAGCGTCCCGGAGAGCACCCGCCCCGCCTCGGCGAGCAGGCGCAGCCGCTGGTTGGCCTCCGACATGGCGGCGACGGCGGCGTCGCGCTGGCTGTCGGCCCGGAGGCGGGAGACGGTCAGGGCGATCTGCGCGGCCAGCGCCTCGAGCACCTCGACGTCGTCGCCGACGAACTCGTGCTCCACGGTCCAGACGGCGAGGAACGTGCCGAGCACCCGGCCCTCGACGCGCAGCGGCACCGCGGCGACCGCGCGCAGCCCCAGCAGCTCGACCACGGGCTGCAGGGCGGGGAAACGCGCCACCGCTGCCGGCATGTCGCTCAGCAGCAGGCGGCGTCCGTGCAGGGCGACGTGCTGCGCGGGGAGGGCGTCGTCCAGCGGCAGGACCACGCCGTCGCCCAGGCCGGGCAGCCCGCCGCGCACGCGGGCGAGCAGGTTCTCGGTCATGTGCAGGCGCAGCGGGCCGCCCGGCGAGTCGAAGATGGCCAGCCCGCTGGACTGGGCGCCGATCACCTGGGCGCCGCGCAGCACGACCTCGGCGAGGTCCTGCATGCGCGCGGCGTTGGCCAGCTCCGCGGCCACCTCGGCGATCGCGGCCGCCCGCTGGACGGCGGTGAGCCGCTGCTCGGCCTGGCCGCGGGCCTCGGTGATGTCCAGCGCCGTGCCGAGCACCCGCGCCGGCGCCCCGCTGGCGTCGGCCACCACGCGGCCGCGGGCCAGCACCCAGCGGACGACGCCGTCCTCGCGCAGCGCGCGGAACTCCACGCTGTAGTCGGCGCGCTCCTCGACCGCGAGCCGCATCGCCTCCGCGATGGCCGCGTGGTCGTCGGGGTGGACGTGGGAGCCGAGGACGTCGTCGAGGGAGTTGAGGTCGACGGCGGAGTCCAGCCCGAAGATCGCCGCGCAGCGGTCGTCCCAGTGGATGGTCTCGGTGCGCAGGTCGCGCTCCCAGATGCCGACCGAGCTGGCCTCCAGGGCCACCTCGAGCCAGGCGCGGGAGGTGCCGACGGCCGACTGGGCGGCGGAGAGCTCCAGCTCGGCGACGACGGAGGCCGCCAGCTGCTCGAGCAACTGGGTCGCGTCGCTGGTCCAGTCCCGCGGCGCCGGGTCGTACACCGCGAGCGCGCCCACGACCTGGCCGGACGCCGCGACGAGCGGCGCACCGAGGTAGGAGAGCACCTCGCCCGAGGTGACGGCGGGCAGCTCCCCGACACGCGCGTCGTCCCGTGCCGAGGGGATCACCAGCGGCGCTCGCTGGCGCACCGTGATCGCCGACAACGCGCCGGTGAGCAGCGCCGGGCCGCCCACGACACCGGCCGGCAGCCCGTACCCGCCGACGACGACGTCGTGGTCGGTGAACAGCGTGACCTTCGCGTGCCCGACCCCCAGCACGCGGGCGGTCAGCGCGGAGAGCCGGTCGAACGCGGCCGGGCCGGGGACCTCCAGGAGCAGCCGGCGGGCGGCCGCGATGCGGAGCGGATCGGTCAGCGGATCGGCGGGCGCGTGGTCGGACGTGGACATCGCGCTCCCTCCGCCGATTCGCGACCGGCCGGGTGCCGTCGCAGGCACATGCTTCCACGCGCGCCCTCGCGGCCGGGGATCGGCGGGGCCGCAGCAGCGTGCCCCGGGAGGGTGAGAGCCGGGAAATGGGTCAAGGAACCAGCGCCGCGGACCGATGCACTCACCATGATCGGCACGCGGGAGACCCGCCTCCCCGACTGCCGACCACTGCTGGCCGGTCCCGACGACCTGTCACTGGTCTTCCAGCCGATCGTCGACCTGGCCGCCGCCGCCGTGGCCGGGTACGAGGCGCTGGCGCGGTTCCCCGGCGCCGCGGGCCCCGACGTCTGGTTCGCCGCGGCCGCCGAGGCAGGCATCGCGCCCGAGCTCGAGGCGCTGGCCATCCACAAGGCGCTGGCCGCCGTCGACGGGCTGCCCCCCAACACCTTCCTGACCGTCAACGTCAGCCCGCACCTGCTCGGCACCGTCCCCGTGCAGCGCGCTCTCGCCTCCCGCGACGATCTGCACCGCGTCGTCGTCGAGCTCACCGAGCACACGCCGGTCGACGACCAGACCTACCTGCGCCGGCAGACGGAGGCACTGCGCGAGCGCGGCGCGCTCATCGCGCTCGACGACACCGGCAGCGGCTACTCCGGGCTGCAGCAGATGGCCTCCGTGCGCCCCCAGATGGTGAAGCTGGACCGCTCGCTGGTCGCCGACGTCGACACCGACCCGGTGCGGATGGCGCTGGCCGAGATGGTCGGCGAGTTCGCCGGCAAGATCGACGCCTGGCTGCTGGCCGAGGGCATCGAGACCCCCGCCGAGCTGGCCGCCTTCAGCCGACTCGGCGTCCCGCTGGCACAGGGGTGGCTGCTCGGCCGGCCCGCCCCCGAGTTCCTGCCCCTGGCCCCCGAGGTGGAGCAGCTGGTGCGCACCCAGGTCGCGCGCGCCCGGCTCACCGACAGCGTGGCCAGCCTGCTGCGCCCGGTGCGCCAGTGCGTGCTCGGCGAGGAGGCCCCCGACGTTCCCCCGGTGGTGCTCGTCGGCCCGCACGGCGAGCCCGCGGCCCTGCTGCTGAGCGACCCCCGGACGCTGGAGGTCTACCAGGCCCCCGTGTCGCTGCGGGTCCACCCCTCCACCGACATCTGCGACGCGCTGCAGCGGGCCCTCACCCGCCCTCCGGCGCAGCGATTCGACCCCGTGGTGTGCACCGACCCCACCGGCCACGTGCTCGGGCTGCTGCGCCTCGAGGACCTCGCCGCGGCGGCACGTCGCCCCCGCTGACCCAGACCCCCGGCCGCCGCCTGGCGGTCCGGCGCCGACGCACCACCGACAAGGAGTCCATCCCATGAAGCGCTTCGCCTGCGGCGACATCATCCCCGGCTGCGACGCCACGTTCACCGCCGCCGACGAGGACGGCATCTTCGCGCAGGCCGCGCCGCACGCGGCCGCAGAGCACGGCATCACGGCCGACCAGATCACCCCGGAGCTCCTGGACCGCTTCCGCGCGGCCATGACCACCATCTGACGTCTCGACGGCCCGTCGGGGGGTGGTGGCCTGCTGGCCACCACCCCCCGACCTGTTTCCGCTGGTCGGGTGCGGGGTGCCGCGGGGCCGCGCGGGGTGGGACGGGTGTGACCTCCCGGGCCTCCTGGGCCGGTTCCCGGCACCCCCCGCTGGTCTTTTGTCCGGGCGACATGGCAGCGTTCCTCCCGATCCGGCTCCCTTCCGGGGGTCGGGCGCCCGATCGCGGTGCGCTACCGCGCGCCGACCCGGGCCCTCTCCGACGCCCCGCGCGCCGGAGGGAACGAGCCGGCTGAGTGCCGAACCCATGGCACCGCCACCGCCTACGAGAGGAAGCACATGAACAAGGCCGAACTGGTCTCCGCCATCGCCAAGCGCGCCGATGTCCCCGCCTCGACCGTGGACTCCGTCCTCGCCGGGCTGCAGGACGAGCTCGTCGACGCCATCACCCGCGGCGAGAAGGTCGCCGTCTCCGGCCTCCTGACCGTCGAGCGCACCCAGCGCTCCGCGCGCACCGGCCGCAACCCGCAGACCGGCGAGTCGATCGACATCCCGGCCGCCAACACCGTCAAGGTGACCGCGGGCTCCAACCTGAAGAAGGCCGCGAGCTCCGTCCCGGTCTGATCGGCGCCGCGCCGGTAGGCAGTCGTCGACCGGCACCTCGCACCGAACCGCCTCCGCCGCCGGCGGACGCCGAGACCCCTGTGCCCCGGCTCACAACGAGGTGAGCCAGGATGCCGGTCGAGGCGTCGTCCGGCGGCGGACGGCGTTCCGGGACCTGGAGGTGCGCGTGGAGCTTCGAGTGGACACCGATCCGGCCGAGGTGGGCATGGATGCCGGCCGGCTGGCCCGGATCGACCGGCGCCTGGCCCGGTACGTCGACGAGGGGCAGCTCCCCGGGTTCCTCGTCACCGTGGCGCGGCACGGGAAGCTCGTGCACGTCGGCTCCGGCGGCTCCCGCGACGTCGAGAACGGCCGGCCGGTCGAGCTCGACACCCGCTGGCGGATCTACTCGATGACCAAGCCGGTCACCTCGGTCGCGGCGATGATGCTGTACGAGGAGGGCGCCTTCCAGCTCACCGACCCGATCTCCACCTGGCTGCCGGAGTTCGCCGAGACCCGCGTGTACGTGGCCGGGTCGGCGATGAAGCCGGTGACCGCGCCGCAGACCGAGCCGATCCGCGTGTGGCACCTGCTCACCCACACCTCCGGGCTCACGTACGGCTTCCACCACGCCCACCCGGTGGACGCGATGTACCGGGCGATGGGCCACGAGTGGGGCACGCCGCCGGGCGCCGACTCTGCGGAGGTCTGCCGGCAGTGGGCGTCGGTGCCGCTGGTCTTCCAGCCGGGCAGCGAGTGGAACTACGGGGTCTCCACCGATGTCCTGGGCCGGTTGGTCGAGGTGATCTCGGGGCAGCCGCTGGACGAGTTCTTCGCCGAGCGCATCTTCGCGCCGCTCGGCATGACCGACACGTCCTTCGGCCTGCGCCCGGAGGACGACGTCGACTCGCTGGCCCGGCTCTACGCCGCCGTGCCGGGGAAGCCCGGCGGCGCCCCGACCGGCTTCGCGCTCCTGGACGCGATGGGGCAGGCGGCGCACACCAAGCCGGCGTTCCTCTCCAGCGGAGGAGGACTCGTCTCCACCGCCGCCGACTACCTGCGCTTCGCGGAGATGCTGCGCCGCGGCGGGTCCTTCGACGGCGGCCGGCTGCTCGGCCCCCGCACGCTCGCCCACATGGTGCGCAACCACATCCCCGGAAACCAGGACCTGGAGACCTTCGGCCGGCCGCTGTTCGCCGAGACGCCCCTGCGCGGGGTGGGCTTCGGCCTCGGGTTCTCCATGGTGCTGGACCCGGCCCACTACGGCGTCGTCGCCAGCGTCGGCGACTACGGCTGGGGCGGCGCGGCGTCGACGGCGTTCTACGTGGACCCGGTCGAGGACCTGACGGTCACCTTCTACACGCAGCTGCTGCCCTCGAGCACGCTGCCGGTGCGCAACTACCTGCGCCAGCTGGTGAACCAGGCGATCGCCGACTGATGGCCGCGTTGATGATCAGGTGACCTGGTCATCACGGGTCCTCCCTCGCGGTCGACCGTGAGGGAGGACCCAGAACGATCAGGTCACCTGATCATCCGTGGCCCTACAGGTAGCGGCGGTAGACGACGGTGGCGACCATCGCCGGCTTGCTGCCGCCCTCGATCTCCACGGTCACGGTGAGGCTCATCTGGACGCCCCCCTCGAACGGGGTCGCGGCCTCCATCGTGGCGCCGGCGCGCACCCGCGCGCCCACGGGCACCGGCGAGGGGAAACGCACCTTCTCCGTGCCGTAGTTGACGCCCATGCGGAAACCGCTGATCTCCACGATCTGCGGCACCAGCGAGGGAAGCAGCGACAGCGTCAGGTAGCCGTGGGCGATGGGGCCGCCGAACGGGCTCTCCTTCTTCGCGCGCTCGGGGTCGACGTGGATCCACTGGTGGTCACCGGTCGCCTCGGCGAACTGGTTCACCTGCTCCTGGGTGACCTCCACCCAGTCGCTGTAGCCCAGGTGCTTGCCCACCAGGCCCTGGACCCCCTCGACGCCCGCGGCCGTCGTCTGCGCCATCAGCTCTGCCTCCTCGTGCACGGTCTGGTTGGCTGACTCCACCACACAACACGATGGGACGGGGAGCGGGTTGCTGCGACTGGGGGCTCTCGACGTGCCCGACGGCCGGTTCGTGGTGATGGCGATCGTGAACCGGACGCCGGACTCGTTCTACGACCGCGGCGCCACCTACGAGCTGGCCGCGGCAGTCGAGCGGGTGGACCAGGTGGTCGCCGAGGGCGCCGACATGGTCGACGTCGGCGGCGTGAAGGCCGCGCCCGGCGAGGAGGTCTCCCCCGCCGAGGAGATCCGTCGCACCGCCGACCTGGTGGCCGCGATCCGTGCCGCGCACCCGACGCTGCCGATCTCGATCGACACCTGGCGGGCGTCCGTCGCGCGCGAGGTGCTCGCTGCCGGCGCGGACATCGTCAACGACGCCTGGGGCGGGGTGGACCCGGAGCTCGCCGCGGTCGCCGCCGAGGCCGGCGCGGGCATCGTCTGCACGCACGCCGGCGGGCTGCCGCCCCGCACGCGGCCGCACCGGGTGACCTACGACGACGTCGTCGCCGACATCGTGGCCCGGACGACGGCGCTGGCCGAGGCGGCTGTGGCGGCGGGCGTGGACCGCGAGCGGGTGATGGTCGACCCGGGCCACGACTTCGGCAAGAACACCCGGCACTCGCTGGAGGCCACCCGGCGCATCGGCGAGCTGGTCGGTACGGGCTGGCCGGTGCTCATGGCGCTGTCGAACAAGGACTTCGTCGGCGAGACCCTCGACGTCCCGCTGGAGGGGCGGCTCACCGGCACCCTGGCGGCGACGGCGGTGAGCGCCTGGCTCGGCGCGCGGGTGTTCCGGGTGCACGACGTCGCCGCGACCCGGCAGACGCTGGACATGGTCGCCTCGATCCAGGGCACCCGCCCGCCTGCGCGCACGGTCCGCGGCCTCGCGTAGCGCCCGTGATGATCAGGTGACCTGATCAACACGGGTCCTACCTCGTGGTCGACCGTGAGGGAGGACCCGGAACGGTGAGGGAGGACGTCGCCGACGCCGGCCCGGCGCCCCGCTAACGTCCGAGCATGGCCGCCACCGGGTTCCACACCGCCGACGAGCTCAACGACCTCCTCCCGGGCACGTTCCCCGGCGTGCTCGGCATCGTCGTCGACACCCACGAGCCGGGACTGCTCACCAGCCACCTCGACATCCGCCCGGAGCTGCTGGCCCCCAACGGCTACCTGCACGCCGGCACGGTGGTCACCCTGGCCGACACGAGCTGCGGCCTGCCCACCCGAGCGCTGCTGCCGGAGGGCTCCAGCGGCTTCACCACGATCGAGCTGAAGAGCAACCACCTGGGCACCGCGCGCGAGGGCCGGATCGCCTGCACCGCGACCAACGTGCACGCCGGGCGCACGACCCAGGTGTGGGACGCCGTGGTCAGCAACGCCGAGAGCGGGAAGACCATCGCACTGTTCCGCTGCACCCAGTCGGTGCTCTGGCCCCGCTGAACCGGGCGAACCCCCTTGTGAGCGGGGCCACGGTGGATGTGAGACTACGGCCACACACCCGTTCCGAGGAGGTCCCACCCGTGGCGCTGGCCAGCCGTTATCCCGACGTCGAGATCCCGAACCTCTCGGTCCCGGAGTTCGTCCTCGCCGCCGGCAAGGACCGCCCCGACGCGCCCGCGCTGATCGACGGCATCAAGGGCGATGTGATCACCCACGGCCAGCTCGCCCAGTACGTCGACCGGGTGGCGGCCAACCTGCACGCCCGCGGCCTGCGCAAGGGCGACGTCGTCGCCGTGTTCTGCCCGAACACCCCGTGGTTCCCGGTCGTCTTCCACGGCATCGCCGCCGCCGGCTGCGTGATGAGCCCGATCAACTCGCTCTACACGCCCGACGAGATCGCGTTCCAGCTCAAGGACTCGGGCGCGAAGATGCTCATCACCATCTCGCTGTTCATGGACCGTGCGCAGGCCGCCGTGGAGAAGACGCCGGTCGACGAGGTCATCGTGCTCGACGGCTTCGAGGGCAAGGCGAACCTGTTCGACCTGCTGGGCGCCGACGCCCCCAGCGTGCAGGTCGACATCGACCCGGCCAACGACCTGGTCACGCTGCCCTACTCCAGCGGCACGACCGGGCTGCCCAAGGGCGTCATGCTCACCCACCGCAACCTGGTGGCCAACGTGGCACAGTGCCGCCCGCTGATCCAGCTCGGCGAGGACGAGCGGATCATCGCCGTCCTGCCGTTCTTCCACATCTACGGCCTGACCGTGCTGATGAACCAGGGCCTGGCCTGGGGCGGCGCCGTCGTCACCCTGCCGCGCTTCGAGCTCGAGGACTTCCTCCGCGCGATCCAGGACCACAAGATCACCCGCGCGTTCGTCGCGCCGCCCATCCTGCTGGCCCTGGCCAAGCACCCGCTGGTCGACCAGTTCGACCTGTCGTCGCTGACCTCGATCCTGTCGGGCGCCGCCCCGCTCGACGAACAGCTGGCCCTGGCTGCCCAGGACCGGCTCCGCAAGGGCAACCCGGACGGCGTCAGCGTCGCGCAGGGCTACGGCATGACCGAGCTCTCGCCGGTCTCGCACACGACGCCGGACGTCGGCTGCGAGCCCGAGGGGGCCGGTCAGCCGCCGAAGGGATCGGTCGGCTACGCGGTGCCCAACACCGAGTGCCGCCTGATCGACCCCTCCACCGGGGAGGACGCCGCCACCGGTGAGTCCGGTGAGCTCTGGGTCCGCGGGCCGCAGGTCATGAAGGGCTACCTGAACAACGAGGAGGCCACCCGGGGCACGGTGGACGCCGAGGGTTGGCTGCACACCGGCGACGTCGCGATCGTGGACGAGAACGGCGCCTACACCGTCGTCGACCGCGTCAAGGAGCTGATCAAGTACAAGGGCTACCAGGTGGCCCCCGCGGAGCTCGAGGCCGTGCTGATCAACCACCCGGAGATCGCCGACGCCGCGGTCATCGGCGTCCCGGACAAGGAGAGCGGCGAGGAGCTGCCCAAGGCGTTCGTGGTCCGCGCGCCGGGCTCGGAGCTCACCGAGGACGACGTGAAGGCGTACATGAGCGAGAAGGTCGCGCCGCACAAGAAGATCCGCTTCGTCGAGTTCATCGAGCAGGTCCCGAAGTCGGCCGCCGGCAAGATCCTGCGCAAGGACCTCAAGGCCCGCTGACCAAGGACCCCACCGTTCGCCCGCTCACGGCAGGCCCCGCGCCCGGGGCCCGCCGTGGGCGGGCGGTGAGGAGCGGACGGTCGCCTTAGGGTCGTGGGCATGCGTGCCGTGACGATCTCCGAGCCCGGTGGACCCGAGGCCCTGACCTGGGGCGAGGCCCCCGACCCGGTCTGCGGGCCCGGTGAGGTGATCGTCGACGTCGTCGCGACGGCGGTGAACCGCGCCGACCTGCTCCAGCGCCAGGGCTTCTACCCGCCCCCGAAGGGCGCCAGCGAGATCCTCGGCCTGGAGTGCAGCGGCATCGTCAGCGAGGTCGGCGAGGGCGTCACCGGCTGGTCGGTCGGCGACGAGGTGTGCGCGCTGCTGTCCGGCGGCGGCTACGCCGAACGGGTCGCCGTCCCCGCCGGGCAGCTGCTGCCGAAGCCGGCCGGGGTGGAGCTGGCCACCGCCGCCGCGTTGCCCGAGGTGACCTGCACGGTCTGGTCCAACGTGTTCCTGCTGGCGAACCTGCAGCGCGACGAGACGTTCCTCGTCCACGGCGGCTCCAGCGGCATCGGCACGATGGCGATCCAGCTCGCGAAGCGTGCCGGCGCCCGCGTCGCCACCACCGCCGGTAGCCAGGCCAAGCTCGACTTCTGCCGCGAGCTGGGTGCCGACGTGCTGGTCAACTACCGCGACGAGGACTTCGTCGCGCGGGTGAAGGAGATCGGCGGGGCCGACGTCGTCCTGGACAACATGGGCGCCAAGTACCTGGGCCGCAACGTCGACGCCCTCACCGTCGGCGGGCGCCTGGTCGTCATCGGCATGCAGGGCGGCACCAAGGCCGAGCTGGACCTGGGCAGGCTGCTGGCCAAGCGCGCGGCGGTGCACGCGACCGCGCTCCGGTCCCGCCCCGCCACCGGCCGCGGCGGCAAGGCTGACATCGTCGCTGCGGTGACGCACGACGTGTGGCCCGACGTCGAGCGCGGCGTGATCCGGCCGATCGTGGACCGTCGGCTGCCGATGGCCCGCGCCGCGGAGGCGCACCGGGTCGTGGAGGCCAGCGAGCACATCGGCAAGGTGCTGCTGGTCAACGAGGGCTAGCGGGGGCGCAGGCTCGCGACGGCGTCGATGATCCGGCCGACCTCGTCGGCGGTGTTGTAGTGCATGAGGCCCAGCCGCACCGCTCCCCCGGCCTCGTTGACCCCCAGCGCGTCGAAGAGCTCGCGGGCGTAGTAGTCGCCGTCCCACGCGCAGATGCCGGCCCGGGCCAGCTCGGCGGCCACCTGCCGGGGTCGCATGCCGTCGACGGTGAACGACAGCGTCGGGGTGCACCGCTCCGGGCTGCCGAGCACCTGCACGTGCCGCATCACCCGCATCGCCTGGTCCAACCACTCGAACAGGTCGCTCTCGTGGCGCACGACCGCCGCCATCGAGCCGCGGAGCCGGTCGCGACGTGACCCGGTCGCCTCCCCGCACAGCGAGGCCAGGTGGTCCACCGCGGCGGTCACGCCCGCGAACAGCTCGAACGGCGGCGTACCGGTCTCGAACCGCTCCGGCACCTTGTCCGACGAGGGGACCAGCTTGTCGGGGTGCAGGTACTCCAGCAGGTCCGGGTCGGCCACGACCGCACCGACGTGCGGGCCGCACCACTTGTAGGCGGAGACGGCGATGAAGTCCGCGCCCAGGGATCGCTTGTCGAGGAACACGTGCGGGGCGGCGTGCACCGCGTCGACGTAGACCAGCGCCCCCACGGCGTGCGCCTGGGCCGCGATGCCGGCGACGTCGGGCCGGGTGCCGAGGGCGTTGCTGGCCGCGGTGACGGCGACCAGGCGGGTGCGGGAGGTGATCAGGTCGGCGTACTGCCAGGCCGGCAGCTCACCGGTCTCGATGTCCACCTCCGCCCAGCGCACCTCCGCGCCGACGGCGGCCGCCAGCTGGACCCACGGCCGGATGTTGGCGTCGTGGTCGAGCCGGCTCACCACGATCTGGTCGCCGGGCCGCCAGGTGCGGGCCAGCGCGCGGGCCAGGCCGTAGGTCAGCGTGGTCATGTTCGCGCCGAGGACCACCCCACCCGGCCGGCCGCCCACCAGGTCCGCGACGGCGGTGCGGGCGCCGGTCACCAGCGCCTCGGAGCGGCCCGAGGCGGGGAAGACCCCACCGCGGTTGGCGACGGGCATCCGCATCGCCGTCCCGACCGCGTGCGCGACCGCCTCCGGGACCAGCGAGCCCGCCGGACCGTCGGCGTGCACGTACCCGTCGGCGAGGGCGGGGAAGAGGCCGCGCACGCGCGCGACGTCCAGTCGCCCCGCCCCGTTCGACATGGGCCGCACCCTAGTTCCTGCGCCGGCCGGTCACGCGCGAAGACCGCACGTGCCGCGGCCCGCACGTCGCTGTCCCCGCCACGAGGCAGGATGGGAGGCATGACTGCACCGGAGAACGGCACCGAGCGCCCGTCCCAGGTCGTCGTGGTCGGGCCCGACGGGCGTCCCCTGGGCGCTGTTCCCCTGTCCGTGGACGAGCACGACGACGACGGCGCCGGCGGCGTGGGCGACCTGGTCGAGCAGCCGGCCAAGGTGATGCGGATCGGCACGATGATCAAGCAGCTGCTGGAGGAGGTCCGCGCCGCACCGCTGGACGACGCCAGCCGCAACAGGCTGCGTGACATCCACGCCTCGTCGATCCGCGAGCTGGAGCAGGGCCTGGCGCCCGAGCTGCGCGAGGAGCTGGCCCGGATCACGCTGCCCTTCAGCGAGGACCAGACGCCGTCGGACGCCGAGCTGCGGATCGCCCAGGCGCAGCTGGTGGGCTGGCTGGAGGGTGTCTTCCACGGCATCCAGACCGCTCTGTTCGCCCAGCAGGTGGCCGCGCGGGCGCAGCTGGAGGAGATGCGCCGCAAGGCGCTCCCCGGCGGCCAGCAGGCGGTCCCGCAGCAGGACTTCCGGCCCGGCGGCGGGCAGTACCTGTAGCGCGCGATCTCGCCGGAACCAACCGGTTCCCCTGACCGGGTGATCGATGATCATCCGCGGTCCCGCCGGGGCACGGAGCGGCCCTGCGGCCGGGACGACCGGCCCGAGCCCAGGAGGACCCGTGACCACTCAGCAGTCGAGCACCCCGTCCGTGCAGGGCGGCCAGAACGGCCTGGCCATCGCCTCGCTCGTCACCGGCATCGTCGGCGTCGTCTTCGCATTCCTGTTCGCGATCATCGGCCTCGCCCTCGGCATCGTGAGCGTCGCGCTGGGCGGGGTCGCACGGCGCAACGGCGACCGCAGCGGCCGGACCACCGCCGGGATCGCCCTGGGAGCGGTGGCCATCGTCGGGGCGATCGTCAACATGGTGGTCGCCTACAACATGCTCACCTGACCCCCCGCAGACGACGACGGCGCCGCCCCCCGGCATCGGGGGACGGCGCCGTCGCGGCACGGAGCTACCGCCTACATGCGGAAGCGGGCCACCGCGTCCTGCAGCTCACCGCTCATGCGGGCCAGCTCAGAAGCGGCGCGCTGCGCCTCCTCGACCCGCTGGTTGGTCTCCGCGGTCCCGGCGGCGAGGCCGGTGATCGCGGCGGCGATGTCCTGCGAGCCGCTGGCGGCCTCGGCCACGTTGCGGTTCATCTCGTTCGTCGTCGCCGTCTGCTCCTCGACCGCCGCGGCGATGGTCGCCTGGAAGTCGTTGATCTCGCCGATGACGGTGGAGATCCGGCTGATGGCCTCCACCGCGCCGGCCGTGTCGGCCTGGATGGCCTCCACCCGCTTGGAGATGTCCTCGGTCGCCCGGGCGGTCTCCTGCGCCAGCTCCTTGACCTCGGAGGCGACGACGGCGAAGCCCTTGCCGGCCTCGCCGGCACGCGCCGCCTCGATCGTCGCGTTCAGCGCCAGCAGGTTGGTCTGCTCGGCGATGCCGTTGATCAGCTTGATGACGGTGGCGATCTCCGCCGAGGAGTCACCGAGCTTGCCGACGGTGCGCGTCGTGTCCTCGGCGACGTCGACGGCCTGGCTGGCCACCCGGCTGGCCTCGCTGGCGTTCTGCGAGATCTCCCGGATCGCGGACTCCATCTGCGACGAACCGGTCGCGACCGTGTCCACGCTGGAGGCCACCGCACCGGCAGAGGCCACGACCTCGTCGGCCTGCCCGGCAGCCACCTGGGCGTTCTGCCGCATGCCCTCGGCCGCGCCGCTGAGCTGCTGCGAGGCGGCAGCCAGACGGGTGGACGAGTCGTTGACCAGGTTCAGCACGTTGCCGATCGCGTCGAGGGTGTGGTCCAGCGACGCGGCCATCTCCCCGAGCTCGGCGCCACCGGTCCTGCCGGCACGCACGCTCAGGTCGCCGTCGGCGACCTGCCCCAGGATCTCGCGGATCCGCTGCACCGGGCGCGTCACGCCGCGGGAGACGAGGACGGCGAGCACGACGGCGACGGCCAGGCCGACGGCCATGATCACGATGGTGAGGGTGCGCGCGGACTCGTAGGCGTCGTTCGCCTCTGCGGCGGTCGCCTGCGCGGCCTTGGTCGCGGCGTCGGTGGCCGACTGCAGCGAGTCACCGATGGTGGTCTCCAGCTGGGTCATCTGCTGGAGGACCGGCATCAGCTGGGCCGGCGGGGCCGGCGGCACCGTGCTCGTCATCTGGACCAGCTGCGCCAGCAGGCCCTGGTAGGCCTCGATGCTGGTGGCGAACTCGCCGAACGCGGCCTTCGCGTCGGGCGAGAGCTTCATCTTGCTGACCGCGGCGATGTTGTCGTTCATCGTGGCCACCATCTCGGTGGACCGCTTCTGGTTGCTCTGCCGGGTCTCGGCGGGGAGCGTCTGGATGAACGAGCGGGCGTAGAACGCCGAGAACGCCCACCAGTTGGCCTGCAGCTCGCGCAGCCCGTCCACCGGGACGGTGCCCTCCTCGTAGACGTTCTCCGCCTGGTCGCTCAGGGTCGACATCCGGTTGATGCCGAAGACACCCACCGCGACCGTGCTCAGCGCCACCACCAGGATCGCGCCGAGCAACCGGCTGCGCAGGCCGACGCCCGACAACCGGCTCGACCCGGCCCCGTCCGCGCGGTCGTCCGACCGCGCACCTGCCTCGTACGCCTGCTCCATCGACTGCCTGCTCTCCTCGGACCGGTTCCAGCTACTACCGGTACTTCTCGGCAGGCCCGGTCAGATGTTGACCTATGTCAACTCCCGAGCGAGGTGAGAAAGGCCGCGACGCCGTCCTCGTCGTTCCCTCCGGTGACGTCGGTGGCGACGGCGAGCAGGTCAGGGTGGGCGTGCTCCATGGCGACGGCGCGACCGCCGCCGGCCCGCACCCACTCGAACGCGGCGATGTCGTTGGGCATGTCCCCGAAGACGACGACGTCCTCGGGTCCGACACCGTGGCGGGCGGCGACCTTCGCCAGACCGTGGGCCTTGGTGACGCCCGGTGCGGAGATCTCCGCGAGCGCGTCGGTCGAGGAGTTGGTGACCGTGCCGCGCTCACCGACGACGTCCTCGACCAACCGCACGAACGCGTCCCGCGTCATCGACTCGTGCCGGGCCAGCAGCTTGGCCACGGGCACGGCGGTCATCTCGTCGAGCCCGGCCGCGGCCACGCCGGGGGCGTCGACGTCCCACCGCGGCCGGTACACCGGCTCGTGCCGGAACTCGAAGCCGTACTCCACGGCGAACCAGATGGTCGGCCGGTGGGCGCGCAGCTCGGCGGTGATGGACCGCAGCGCGTCGGGCTCCAGCGGCGTCTCGTCGATGATCTCCATCGGCTCCAGGTCGAGCAGCACCGCGCCGTTGCAGCAGACCGCGGTGCCGTACCGCAGCACGTCGCGCACCCCGTGCATCCAGCGCGGCGGGCGACCGGTGGCCAGCACCAGCGGAACGCCCTTCTCGCGCCAGCGCTCGAGCTCGGCCACCGTGGCGGCGCTGATCGACTCGTCGCGCCGCAGCAGCGTGCCGTCCATGTCGGTGGCGATCAGGCGGGGCACCCAGTCAGACATCGAGCACCGCCTCCAGGTAGCGGGCGACGCCGTCGGCGCGGTGCCCGCTGGTCACGTGGTGGACGACCGCACGGACGTCGGGATGCGCGTTGGCCATCGCGACCGCCCGGCCGCCCGCACCGGCGACGGCGGTCAGCATGGGGAGGTCGTTGGGCATGTCGCCGAAGACGAGGACGTCGCCGAGGTCGACGCCGTAGCGCTCCAGGGCGACCGCCAGTCCGGAGGCCTTGGTGATCCCCGGTGGCAGCACCTCGATGAAACCGAGGCCGGCGTGGGTGACCTCGGCCTCGGCCGGGTCGAGGACCGAGCGCGCGCGGGCCAGCAGCTCGTCCTGACCGAGCTCCGTGGACCGGAGGAAGACCTTGAGGACGGCGTCGGGCGGCAGCACCTCGTGCCGGGGGAGCAGCTGGGCGGCCTCGGGATAGGGCCACTCGAAACCGTGCTGCACCCGCAGCCGGCCGGTCGGCTCCCCCTGCTCGGCGGCGTCCTCGACCGCCATCAGCAGCTCACCGGCGACCGCCTCGATCCGCTCGACGGCCGCGAGGGCCTGCTCGCGCGGGAGCGCCACCGCGCGGAGGACCTCGTCGCGCTCGAGGTCGACGACGAACCCGCCCTGCGAGAGCACCGCGATCCCGCGACCGCCCAGGGCGTCGCGCACGCTCTCCAGCAGCCGAGGGCCACGACCGGTGACCCCGACCAGCGGGATGCCGGCGTCCCAGCAGGCCGTCACGGCCGCCCGGGTGCGGGGGCTCACCTCGCCGGACTCGTCCAGCAGGGTGCCGTCGAGGTCGGTGGCCACCAGCTTGGGCCGCCACGGCCCGAGGTCACCGAGCTCGACCACGGTGTCGGCCCCGGGCAGGACGCCGTAGGCCTGGAGCGCCTTCGGCCGGCGTCGGGTCATGCGGGGACCGGCGGCGGGACCGGCGCCGCCAGCGTCATGCCCGGGGTGATCGCCTCGATGCCACCCAGCCAGGGCCGCAGCGCCACCGGCACGTGCACCGAGCCGTCGGCCCGCTGGTGCACCTCGAGCAGGCAGGCGATGGTGCGGGCGATGGCGCAGAGGGTGCCGTTGAGGGTGGCCGCGATCTGCGTCTTCCCGTCCTCGTCGCGGTAGCGGATGCCCAGGCGGCGGGCCTGGAAGGTGGTGCAGTCCGAGGTCGAGGTCAGCTCGCGGTAGGTGCCCTGCGTGGGGAACCAGGCCTCGATGTCGTACTTGCGGGTGGCGCTGGTGCCCAGGTCGCCGGCGGCGATGTCCACCACGCGGTAGGGCAGCTCGAGGGCGGAGAGGAACTCCTCCTCCCACGCGAGCAGGCGCAGGTGCTCGGCCTGGGTGTCCTCGGGCCGGGCGAAGCTGAACATCTCGACCTTGTCGAACCAGTGCACGCGGATGATGCCGCGGGTGTCCTTGCCGTAGGAACCGGCCTCGCGGCGGAAGCAGGACGACCACCCGGCGTAGCGCTTCGGGCCGGCCGAGAGGTCCAGCACCTCACCGGCGTGCATCCCGGCCAGCGCGACCTCCGACGTCCCGACCAGGTACAGGTCGTCGCGCTCGACGCGGTAGACCTCCTCGTCGTGCTCGCCGAGGAAGCCGGTGCCCTCCATGGCCTCCGGGCGGACCAGCGCCGGGGCGATGACGGGGGTGAACCCGGCGGCGACCGCCCGGCTGATGGCCAGCTGGGCGAGTGCGAACTCCAGCAGCGCGCCCGGGCCGGTCAGGAAGTAGAAGCGGGAGCCCGACACCTTGGCGCCGCGCTCCATGTCGATCGCGCCGAGCAGCTCGCCGATCTCGATGTGGTCGCGCGGCTCGAAGTCGTAGCTGGGCACCTCGCCCACGGTGCGGATGGTGACCGCGTCGTCCTCACCACCCGGGGGCACCTCGGCGGCGACGACGTTCGGGATCCTCGCGTGCACCTCGCGCAGGGCGGCGTCGGCGGCCCGCTGGGCCTCCTCGGCCTCCTTGACCTCGGCGGCGAGCGCCTTGGCCCGCTCCAGGACGGCCGGGCGCTCCTCGGGCGTGGCCTTCTTGACCGCCTGCGACGCCGTCTTCTGCTCCGCGCGCAGGTCGTCGGCGCGCCGGACCACCTCGCGGCGGGACGCGTCGGCCGCCAGCAGCTCGTCGACGAGGGACTCCTCCGCTCCCCGGGCGCGCTGGCTGGCACGGACGAGGTCGGGGTTCTCGCGCACGAGTCGCAGGTCGATCACACGGTCGATCGTAGGTGCCGGGCACAGGCGCGGGACTCCCCCTTCCGGGCCGGGCGCTCCCGGCGCCTCCGGATCTGCGGGACACTGGAGGCATGCGTTTCCTCGAAGGTTCCCGTCCGGCGCACGACCTGACGTACTCCGACGTCTTCATGGTCCCGGCCCGGTCGTCGGTCGGGTCCCGTCTCGAGGTCGACCTGACGACGCCGGACCGCGTCGGCACCACGATCCCGATCGTCGTGGCCAACATGACCGCGATCTCCGGCCGGCGCATGGCCGAGACCGTGGCCCGCCGCGGCGGCCTGGCCGTGCTGCCCCAGGACATCCCGGTCGACGTCGTCTCCGAGGTCGTCTCCTGGATCAAGGGCCGGCACCCGGTCTACGACACCCCGATCACCCTCGCCCCCACCTCCACCGTGGGCGAGGCGCTGTCGCTGCTGACCAAGCGCGCGCACGGGATCGTCGTGGTGGTCGAGGACGGCGCACCCGTCGGCGTCGTCACCGACGGGCAGTGCCAGGGCGTGGACCGGTTCACCCAGCTGTCGGAGGTCATGACCCGCGAGCCGCTGACCATCCCTGCGGGCACGGACCTCACCAAGATCTTCGACGTGCTCTCCGACGAGCGGGTGAGCGCAGCGCCGGTGGTCGAGGGCGACCGGCTGGTCGGCGTCGTCACCCGGAAGGGCGCGCTGCGCTCCTCGCTCTACACCCCCGCGGTGAACGCCTCGGGCGAGCTGCTCACCTCGGCCGCCGTCGGCATCAACGGCGACGTCGCGGGCAAGGCGTCGGCCTTGCTCGCCTCCGGGGTGGACGTGCTGGTGGTCGACACCGCGCACGGTCACCAGGAGAAGGCGATCGAGGCGTTGCGCGCGGTCCGGTCGGTGGCCGGCTCCACGCCCGTCGTCGCCGGCAACGTGGTGACCGCGCAGGGCACCCGCGACCTCATCGAGGCCGGCGCCGACGTCGTCAAGGTGGGCGTGGGCCCCGGCGCGATGTGCACCACCCGGATGATGACCGGCGTCGGCCGGCCCCAGTTCTCCGCCGTCGAGGAGTGTGCCGCCGAGGCCCGCTCGCTGGGCAAGCACGTGTGGGCCGACGGCGGCGTGCGGCACCCCCGCGACATCGCGCTCGCCCTGGCCGCGGGCGCGGCGAACGTGATGGTCGGCTCCTGGTTCGCCGGCACGTACGAGAGCGCCGGTGACGTGCACGACGACGCCGGCCGGCTGTACAAGGAGTCCTTCGGCATGGCCTCGGCCCGGGCGGTCAAGGCCCGCACGGCGACGCAGAGCGGCTTCGAGCGGGCCCGCGCAGGGCTGTTCGAGGAGGGCATCTCGTCGTCCCGGATGTACCTGGACCCGCAGCGGCCGGGCGTGGAGGACCTGATCGACCAGATCGTGGCCGGCGTCCGGTCCTCGTGCACCTACGCGGGGGCGCGCACCGTCGACGAGCTGCACGAGCGGGCGGTGCTCGGGGTGCAGAGCTCCGCCGGTTACGAAGAGGGCCGCCCGCTGCCGACCTCCTGGTGAAGCCGCTCCCGCTGCCGGTCTTCGAGGCGCTGGTCGCCGACGCGCTCGACGAGGTGCCGGCGGAGCTGATGGCCCTGCTGGACAACGTCGTCGTCCTGGTCGAGGACCGGAACCCCGACGAGCCCGACCTGCTGGGGCTCTACGAGGGGTACGCGCTGACCGAGCGCGGCTGGCAGTACGGCGGGGCGCTGCCCGACCGGATCATGATCTACCGCGAGGCGATCTGCGACATCTGCGAGACGGCGGAGGAGGTCGTCGAGGAGGTCACGATCACCGTCGTCCACGAGATCGCGCACCACTTCGGCATCGAGGAGGACCGCCTCCACGAGCTCGGCTGGGGCTGACCGGGGCGTTTTGTGCACTATCCGCCCGGGCGGATAGTGCACAAAACGCCCAGGGGGTGGCGGCCGGTAGCGTGGATCGACGTGCCCGACCACATCGCCGCCACCGGCAAGCTGCCGATCAAGATGCTGCACGACCGCATCCTGGTGTCGCTGCGCAAGGAGGACGGCGAACGCCGGTCGACCGGCGGCATCCTCATCCCGGCCACCGCGCAGGTGGCCAAGCGGCTGGTGTGGGGCGAGGCGAAGGGCGTCGGCCCGTCGGTGCGCCAGGTGAAGGTGGGCGACCAGGTGCTCTTCTCCCCCGAGGACCAGCACGAGGTCGAGGTGCACGGCGAGGACCTGATCATCCTCCGCGAGCGCGACGTGCACGCCGTCGCCGCCGAGCGCATCGAGAAATCGACCGGCCTCTACCTCTGACGAAGGGCCCCTGCGGCGGGGCCGCACGGTCAGCTCCCGCGGTTGTGCCGGGTGATCACCGCGGTCATGTCCTCGAGCCAGCGGCGGACGACGGCCAGCTCGTCGTCGGTGTAGCCCTCCATCGCGGCGACGAGATCGCGCGCGAGCCCCCCGAAGTGCTCGCCGCCGGCCGCCATCGCCGACTCCGACATCTCCAGCCCGACCCGGCGCCGGTCCTCGGGGTCGCGCACCCGGCGCAGGTGGCCGACCTTCTCGAGCCGGTCGACCAGCGCCGTGACCGAGGCCGAGCGCAGGTCCACGGCCTCGCCCAGCCGGCCGGCGGTGAGCGCCTCGCCCCGTCGGGCGGCGTCCATGATCGCCACGAGGGCCCGCACGTCGGTCCGGTTCAGCCCGTGGAGCTCAGCGAATCGGGCGGTCACTGCATCCAGTTCGACGTTCAGCCGGCGAAGGAGCAGTGCCAGCTCCCGCGCAGTCTCGTCGGACACGCAACCCCTCCGTTCGCCCGCAGCCCGCATCCACAGTAATCTCTCGATGATCGAGATACTCGACCCTCAAGGGACATCATGCCTCGCCGCACCTCTCCGCTCCGCTGGATCCTCCCGGCGGTCGTCGCCCTCCTCTGGCTGGGCCTCGCCGGCCCGCTGGGCGGGTTCAGCGGCAAGCTGAGCTCGGTCCAGGAGAACGACTCGACGGCGTTCCTCCCCGACAGCGCGGAGTCCACGCGGGTCACCGAGCTGCAGCGGGAGTTCGCCACCGAGCGCAGCCTCCCGGTGATCCTGCTCTGGGAGAGCGAGAACGGCCCGCTGGACGCCGGCCAGCTGGCCGACATCGCCGAGCGCACCGACGAGGCAGTCCGCGCCGCCCGCGCCGCCGACGCCCTCACCGGGGAGCCCTCGCCGCCGATCCCCTCGCAGGACGGCGAGGCCGCGCAGGTGGTCCTGCCCTTCAGCCCGGACCTGGGCGAGGACCTGACGGCGGTCATCGACGAGCTGAGGGCCCTCCCGCAGGTCGACGGCACCACCGAGCACGTCACCGGCCCCGGCGCGGCGTTCAACGACTTCCGCGAGGGCTTCGCCGGCATCGACGGCGTCCTGCTGCTCGCCGCGTTCGGCGTCGTCCTGGTGATCCTGCTGGTCGTCTACCGCAGCCCGATCCTGCCCTTCCTGGTCATCGGCACCGCCGGCATGGCGCTGGTCGTCTCCACGGCCATCGCCTACTTCCTCGCCGAGGAGGGCTGGATCGCGGTCAACGGGCAGAGCCAGGGCATCGCCTCGATCCTCGTCGTCGGCGCGGCCACCGACTACGGCCTGCTGCTGGTCGCCCGCTACCGCGAGGAGCTCCGCGAGGAGGAGTCCCGCTTCACCGCGATGCGCGTGGCGCTGAAGCAGTCGTGGGAGCCGATCGTCGCCAGCGGCGCCACGGTGATCCTCGGCGTCCTCTGCCTGCTCTTCTCCGATCTGGGCAGCAACCGGGGCCTGGGCCCGATCTCCGCGGTCAGCATCGCCTTCGCCATGCTGGCCGCCCTCACCTTCCTGCCCGCGCTGCTGGTGCTCCTCGGCCGCGCCGCGTTCTGGCCGTTCCGGCCGAAGCACGGTTCCGAGCACGCGCACGGCCGTGGCTGGGAGCGGGTGGCGACGTCGGTCGGCCGCCGGCCCGGCCGCGTGCTGCTGGGCAGCCTCGGCCTGCTCGCGGTCCTCGCCGCGTTCGCCCCCACCATCGACGCCCGCGGCATCGGTCTCACCGACGCCGTCCGCGGCGGGTCCCCCTCGGCCACCGGTCAGGCGGCGCTGGAACGGCACTACGACGCCGGCAGCGCCACCCCGGCCGTGATCATCACCCCGGCCGGCGACTGGGAGGCCGTGGCCGAGGCCGCGGGCCGGGTCGACGGCATCAGCGACATCGCACCGTTCACCGGGCAGGGCCGCCCGGGGCAGCCGGGTGAGCCGGTCGAGGTGGACGGACTGGTCCGGCTCGACGCCACCCTCACCGACGCCCCGGACAGCGCGGCGGCGAAGGACACGGTCGCCGCGCTGCGGACGGCGGTCGAGGACGTCGACCCCGACGCACTGGTCGGCGGATCGACCGCCAGCGACCTGGACACGCAGGAGACCGCGGCCCGCGACCTGGCGGTGATCGTGCCGCTGGTGCTGCTGGTCATCACCGTCGTGCTCGCGCTGCTGCTGCGGGCGCTGGTCGCGCCGGTGCTGCTGGTCGCGACCGTGGCGGTGAGCGTGCTCTCGACCCTCGGTGTCGGGGCGCTGGTGTTCGACCACCTGTTCGACTTCCCGAGCAGTGACCCGCAGGTGCTGCTGATCGGTTTCGTCTTCCTGGTGGCGCTCGGGATCGACTACAACATCTTCCTGATGACCCGCGCCCGCGAGGAGTCGCAGCGACACGGCACGAAGGACGGCGTGCTGCGCGCGCTGGCTGTGACCGGCGGCGTCATCACCAGCGCCGGGCTGGTGCTGGCCGCCACCTTCGGCGC
The DNA here is from genome assembly GCF_003319175.1 of Blastococcus sp. TF02-8. Classification (GTDB taxonomy): domain Bacteria; phylum Actinomycetota; class Actinomycetes; order Mycobacteriales; family Geodermatophilaceae; genus Blastococcus. The sequence goes on from NZ_QOHK01000004.1 coordinate 324,538, forward strand.
GCTCACCGTGCTGCCGTTGGTGATCCTCACCCAGCTGGGCTTCCTCGTCGGCTTCGGCGTCCTGCTCGACACCTTCGTCGTCCGGTCGCTGCTGGTGCCGGCGCTGGTGCACCTGATCGGCGACCGGGTCTGGTGGCCGGGAAAGCTGGCGCAGGGGCCGGTCGAGAAGCCCCGGGAGCAGGAGCTCAGCGACGCAACGGCCCGGTGATCAGCACTCCACGCCGTCCTCGGTGATGCCGACGTTGATGCAGTCGAGGACGCCGACGAACGCCTGCCGGTCCTCGCGGTCCAGGGCGCCGGGCTCGAACCTGACCACGATCCAGCCGGACTTGTAGGCCTCGCCCGCGAACCGGCGGGCGGCGGCGACGGCGTCCGCGTGATCGGCGAAGCGGTACATGGTGAGGGTGTCGGACGTGACGGCCTGGCTGCAGGGCAGGTCGTCGGTGCACAGCTCGTCGGTGGCCCAACGGGCGCCGGGCATCATTTCCCGGTCCCAGGCGTCGCGGCTCTCCGCCCAGCCAGCGAGGTCGATCTGCTTGCGGCCGTCGTAGGAGAGCACCGCGTTCGCCGCCAGCACGATCCCGGCGCCGACCAGGGCACCGATCAGCAGCAGCAGCGGCCGCGAGCGCGTCATGCGGCACAGCGTGGGGTCCGCGCATGACCCGGGCAAGCACCGCCACCCCTCCCAGGAGGGAGGATGCGGCCATGACCTCCCTGCGCGTGGCCGTGCTCGGACCCGGCGGCGTCGGCGGGCTGCTCGCCGTCCTCCTCGCCCGGCAAGGGCACGCGGTCACCTGCCTGGCCCGACCGGGGACGGCGCGGCACATCGAGGAGCACGGCCTGCGGCTGACCAGCGACCGGTTCGGCGAGCTGACCGCCGAGGTCGACGGCGCCGACCGGCTGGCCGGGCCGGTCGACGTGCTCCTCGTGACCACCAAGGCCACCTCCCTCGACGAGGCGCTGGAGCGGGTTCCGGCCGAGGTGCTCGGCGACGCCGTCGTCGTCCCGCTGCTCAACGGCGTCGAGCACATGGCGGCCCTGCGGGAGCGCTACGCCGCCGCGCACGTCGTCGCCGGGACCATCCGGGTGTTCGCGTCCCGCCCCGCGCCCGGCGAGATCCGGCACGAGGGGCAGTTGCTCGCCGTCCAGCTGGCGCCCGGCGCCGAACCACTCGCCGCCGCCCTCACCGACGCCGGGGTCGATGTCACCGTCCGCCCCGACGAGGCCGGCCTGCTCTGGGACAAGCTCTGCTTCCTGGCCCCGATGGCGCTGCTGACCACCCGCGCGCGGGCGCCGCTCGGCACGGTCCGCGAGCAGCACGGCGACGAGCTGGCGGCCGTCATCGCCGAGGTGGCCGCGGTGGCCCGGGCGGAAGGGGCCGCGTCCGACCCCGCCGCCACGCGCGAGTTCGCCTGGTCGCTGCCGGACGGTATGCACTCCTCGATGCAGCGCGACGCCGCCGAGGGCAACCCGACGGAGCTCGAGGCGATCGGCGGAGCGGTGCTGCGCGCGGCCGACCGGCACGGGGTCGAGGTCCCGCTCACCCGGTCGATCGTGGACGAGCTGCGAGTCCGACCGGGCTGATCAGCTCGCCAGGAACGCCCACACCACGAGGGCGGTGCCGACGACGACCCACAGCAGCGGCACCCGGTTCACCCACCGGGCCGGTCCCGGGCGCCGGTTCGCGTAGAGCATCCAGGCGACCCCGGTCGTGACCAGGGCGACGACCGGATAGGCGGCCCAGACGTAGAACAGCAGGACGGCGAGCAGGGAACCGGAGCTCCCGGCGGCCATCGCCCCGCCGATGACGACCATGAACCACGGCACCAGGAACAGCAGGTAGATCCCCTGCAGCACACCCAGCTCGATGGCCGCCCGGCGCCGGGCGGCACGGTCGTACGGCAGGCCGGACGCTGCGGCAGGGAGAGCGGTCACGGCGGCGGAGCGTAGCGGCGACGACGGTGCCGCGGGGGCACCTGGACCCCGGACCTACAGATCACCCGCGCGCAGGCGGGCCAGCCACTCCTCGGCCTCGATGAAGGCGGCGTCCGCCGCTCCGGGGGGCGCCGGGCGGTTCTGCCGGCCGTCGGCCCGCGGGTACGAACCGAGGAAGCGCACGTCCTCGGCCACACGGTGCAGCGCGGCCACCGCCTCCCCCACCCGGCCCTCGGTCACGTGGCCCTCGCAGTCGAGGGAGAAGGAGTAGACCCACTTGCGCTCCCGGAGGGGCCGCGACTCGATGCGGGTCAGCGAGATCTCGCGAACGGCGAACTCCCGCAGCACGTCGAGGAGCGCTCCGGTGCGGTCCTCGACGACGACGACCAGCGAGGTCTTGTCGTTGCCGGTGGGTGCGGGCAGCGGTCCGGGCCGCTCCACGACGACGAAGCGGGTGACGGCGCCGGCGTTGTCGGCCACGTCGTCGACCAGGCACTCCAGTCCGTAGCGCTGCGCGGCGATGGCCGCACACACGGCGGCGTCCACCTCCCCCGCGGACACCGCCGCCGCGGCCGCCGCCGTCGACGTCGTGGGCAGAGGAGCGACACCGGGCAGCAGCTCCGCCAGCCGGCGGCCGGTCTGGGCCAGCGCGTGCGGGTGGCTCGCCACCGAGCGGACGTCGGCCATCGCGGCGCCCGGCCGCACCGCCAGCACGAACGCGACCTCGAGGAACACCTCGCGGGTGATGACGAGGGGGTCGCCGTCGGCCAGCCCGTCCATCGTCGCGGGCACCGAGCCCTCGACCGAGTTCTCCAGCGGGACCAGGGCGGCATCGGCCTCACCCGACCGGACGGCGGCCAGGGCGGCGGCGACACTCGGGCGGGGGTCGCGGGGTCCCTCCGTCGTGGCAATCGCCCTGCTCAGGGCCGCTTCGGCGAAGGTACCCTCGGGCCCCAGGTAGACGTATCGCGTCGGAGAGGTGCGGGGTGGCTTCCCGGGCATCCGACGAGGGTAGTGCGCTGACGACGAGCCGTAGTGCGCACCCGGCGCACGGAGCTCGTCCTCGGCAGCCCCGGCCGGCAACGGCCGCCGACCCGCGAGTGGAGGAGCAGGTGACCCCCGGCCCGGCCCGCGTCGCCCCCGGCGTCCTCCAGGCCGCGCTCTGGCGGCTCCTCGACGCGAGCGACTCCGAGGATCCCGGCCGCTTCCTGGACCTCCTGGAGGAGTACGGCGCCGTCCTGGCCGACAGCGAGGACCCGGCCTGGACGGCGTGGCGGCACGCGCTCTCCGCCCGGCGCGCCCAGCTCGCCGGTGAGCCGGACGACGCCGCCGCCGACGTCGCCGCCGCCCGCGACCTGCTGGACCACTGCCCGGTCTCGTCGGAGACGGCGCTGCTGATGGCCTACCTGGCCCACGTCGAGGTCACCGCCGACCACCTCGACCACGCCATGCTGCTCGCCGTCGACGCCAGCCTGCTCACCGACGGGCAGACCGGCCAGCCCTCCCGCGCGCTGCTCCAGGCCCACCGCTGGCTCTCCCACACGCTCTCCGGCCTGGACCTGGAGGAACTCGCGGTGGCGCACGCCGCCCGCGGGCACCAGGTCGCCGCCGCCCTGCCCGACGTCGGCGACCACGGGCGGCTGCTGCTGCTCTCGGCCCGGCAGCACGTGGAGCTGGCCCAGACGCTGCGCCGCCGCGGGGACTCCGCGCGCGCCGCCGAGCTCGCCGGCGCAGCCATCGAGCAGGCCACGACGGCCCGGGAGCTGGACTGGGAGCCCGCGCAGGCGGAGGCCGACCTGCTCGACGTCGTCCAGGCGTGGGCCCTGATGTGCACCGGCGACCTGGACGACGCGCTCGGGCCGCTGCGCCGGGTCCGCCGCTCGGTGCAGCGCGACGCGGGGATCTGGCTGCGCGGCTACACCGACCTGGTGCTCGCCCGGCTGCTGACCACGGTCGCCAAGCGGGACGGCGACGTCGTCCTCGCCGAGGAGGCGATCGACCTGCTCGTCGACGCCTCCGGGGCCTTCGCCGCGACGGGCGACAGGAGGCGCTACCGGCAGACGCTGCTCGAGCTCGGGCAGGACAACGCCGATCTCGGCCGCCCTGCGGAGGCGCTGCACTGGTTGGAGGCCTACCGGGCCGACACCGGCCGGGCCCACGCGCGCGGCCGGGAGCTGTGGGCGGAGATGTTCGTCCGCCGGAGCCGGCTGCGCGAGGCCGAGCGCCAGGCGGCGGTGCTGCGCCGGCACGCGCTGGAGAACCCCCTCACCGGGCTGGGCAACCGGCGCAGCGCCGAGCGCCGGCTGGGGGCGCTGCGGCTCGGCGAGGAGCCGCTGTCGCTGGCGGTCGTGGACGTCGACCGGTTCAAGGAGGTCAACGACGAGGCGTCGCACACCCAGGGCGACGCCGTCCTGCGCCGCGTCGCGGACCTGCTGCGCGAGCACAGCCGCACCGGCGACGAGGTGTACCGCTGGGCCGGCGACGAGTTCCTCGTCGTGCTGCCGACGGCCACCGAGGCGCTCGCGCTGGTGGTCATGGAGCGCCTGCGCTCGGCGGTCGCGGAGGCCGACTGGAGCGACCTGTCCCTGTCGGATCCGGTGACCGTGAGCATCGGTGTCGCGACGGCCCCGGCGGTGCCCGACGGCCAGCCCAGCCCCGTCGTCGGCTGGCGGGCGCTGTTCGACACCGCGGACCTGCACCTGTTCTCCGCGAAGCGCGGCGGCCGCAACCGGGTCCGCGCGCAGCCGCCCACCGACCTCCCCGCGACCGGCACGGACCAGGGGGCCAGCGCGTGAGCTTCCCGCACGCATGGGACGGGAGGGGCGCGACGGACGGGGGACGGCGCGTTTCCTCCCCGGTTCTCGACACCGTCGGTACCGACATGCACAGTGCGCTGGTGCCACCGGGAGCCCTGCATCACCGGGTGACCGCCGCCCTCAGCAACTGGCAGCTCGACGACGCCGAGCAGCTGCTCGCGGGTGTGGACCGGGATCCCTCCCCCTACGTCGCGGCCGTTCCGGACGACGACGCGGCCGACGGTGCCCCGATGTCCCTGGGCCGGGCCTGGGCCGACACGCTGCGCGCCGAGCTGCTGGTGCGCCGGCTGCGCCTCGCCGGCTTCACGCTCGTCGGCGAGCCGGTGTCCACCGACTCCTCCGCCGAGCCCGCGCTCGACCTGCACGCGGGGGTCGCCGAGCTGCTCGACGGAACGGCCGCCGACGCCGACGCCCGCTCGGAGCAGGCCTCGCGCGCGGCCCTGGCCATCGCCCTGGTGCGCTCGGCGAAGGCCGCCTTCGACGCCGCCGACGACGACCTGCAGCGGGCGGCGGGGCTGGCCAGGCACGCCCGCATCGAGCTGCTCTCCCGGCGCATCGACGCCGCGATGGACGAGGCCGTGGAGGCCGCCAGCCTGCTGGACCCCGCCCTGCCGCCGAGCGTCCTGCTGGTCGACACGCTGACCACCCTGGCCGGCGTCCTCGCCGACCTCGAGCTCATGCCGCTGGCCCTGGACTACCAGCGCCGGGCGCACGAGACGGCCCAGGCCGCCGCGGCGGACGCGGCACTGCTCGGGCCCGACGGCGCCGACCCCGACGTCCTGGTCGCCGTCGCCGCCACCCGGCTCGGCGAGCTGTGCGCCGAGCTCGGCGAGGGCCTGCTCGACGACGGCGCCCCCGAGTCCGCCGGCCCCTACTTCACCGAGGCCCGAGAGCTGGCCGAGCGGGCGCTGGCCCAGTTGCCGCCCGACGCGACCGGCGTCGTGGCCGCGCAGATCGTGCACGGCTGGGCGCTGGTCGGCATGGGCGAGCAGTCCGCCGCGATCGGGCCGCTGCGCGCCGCCGTCCGGATCTCCGGTGTCGCCGGCGACCGCGCCCGGCTGGCCTCCGCGCAGCTGGCGCTGGGCCGGGCACTGCGGCGCCAGGGTGGTGGCCGCGCGGCCGATGACCACCTCGTCGTCGCGCTGGACCTGGCCACCGAGCACGGGCTGCCGCGGATCCGCCGCGCCGCGCTGCGCGAGCTGTGCACCCTGCACGCCGACCTGAACGACGCGGGCCGCGCGCTGCCCTACCTGCAGGCCTACCTGGCCGACGAGCTGGACCGGGTCGACGAGCGGCGCACCCGCTGGGTGGAGCTCTTCGGCCGCCGCAAGAGCCTGCTCGAGACCGAGCGCGCCGCCGGTCAGCTGCGCCGGCAGGCCTACGAGGACCCGCTCACGCACCTGCCCAACCGTCGCTACGCCGAGGCCCGCCTCGACGGCCTGCTGGCCGCGGGCGACGTCCCGGCGCTGGCCGTGGTCGACGTCGACCGGTTCAAGGCCATCAACGACACGATCGGCCACCCCGGTGGTGACGCCGTGCTGCGCGCGGTCGGCGAGCTGCTGGTGGCCGGCGTCCGGGACACCGACGAGGTGTGCCGCTGGGCCGGCGACGAGTTCGTCGTCCTGCTGCCCGAGACCACCGCCGAGCAGGCCGAGCGGGCGCTGGAGCGCATCCGGGTGTCGGTCGCCCGGTACCCGTGGGTCGAGCTCGGCCTCGACGTGCCGGTCACCATCAGCGCCGGCATCGCCTCGGCCACGCGTGGCGACGACCGTAAGACCCTCTTCGCGGCGGCCGACGGCGTCCTCTACGACGCCAAGCGCAGCGGCCGGGACCGCGTGGTCCGGCTGTCCGCCGTCACGCAGACCCGCGCCGCGAGCAGCCCGCTCGACGCGATATTCGGTCCGCCGCCGGAGAGCGGCGCCGAGGACGTCGACGAGGCGGGCACCGGGTCGCCGGAGGAGACGCCCGCGGCGGCTACCGTCGCCGCTGTGCAGCCCTCCGCCCTGGACGACGCCTTCCGCGCGGTCACCGCCGTGCGCGAGGAGGAGCCGGGCTTCGCCCCGCTGCTCACCCCTCTGGGCACCGCCCGCCCGGGCGAGCCGCTGCTGGTGCCGGCGCCGGAACCCGTCGGGCCGGGGGACGAAGCCCTGCCCGTGGCCGAAGCCCTGCCCGTGGACGAGGCCGCGCCGCAGGTCGTCACCGCCCCGCCGGCCGTCGCGGAACCCGACGTCGTCTGGGCCACCGGCCGCAGCACCGAGCAGGTGCTCGCCCTGGTCCGCGAGGCACGGCGCGAGCACCCCGACCGGCCGGCGCTGGTCCTGCGCGCCACCCCCGAGACGCTGGTCGCGCTGGCGACCGAGCACGACGCGTGCACGACGATGGACGCCGCCGCCTCCGCCGCGGCAGTGGGCCCGCTGCCCGAGCCGGTGGGCCGGGTGACCGTGCTCTCCGGTGGCGGTGCCGACGCCCCCGTGGCAGCCGAGGCCGCGTTCGTCGCGCGGATCGCCGGCAGCGAGGTCGCGCGCCTGGACGACGTCGCGGGCGCGCGCAGCCGCTCGCTGCTGGCCGACCGGACGCTGTTCGACGACACCGACTGCCTGGTCGTGGTGGCCGGCATGGAGGCCTCGCTGGCCACCGTGGTCGGCGCGCTGACCGACGTGCCGGTCGTCGCCGTCCCGACCTCGACCGGCCAGCCGAGCGCGTTCGGTGGGCTGGGCGCGTTGATGACGATGCTGACCGCGGCCACGCCGGGCATGACGGTGAGCAACATCGACAACGGGTACTCGGCCGGTGTGTTCGCCGCCCGGGTCGCCAGGAGGAGCGGCAGGAACCGGTGACCTGCCGAGGAGCGGTGGTCCCGTGATCGGCTGGCTGGATCTCGCCGCCGGGGCGTCCGGCGACACCCTGCTGGGCGCGCTGGTGGACGTGGGTGTGCCGCTGGACGTGGCCTCGGAAGCGATCGCGGCGTTGCACGTGGAACACGTGCGGCTGGTCGCGGAGCAGGTGACCCGGCACGGCGTGGGCGCCACCCGGGTGCACGTGCACACCCCGGCCACCGGCGACCCGGCGTCCTGGGCCGACCTGCGGGCACTGCTCGAGGGCTCGGCGCTGCCGTCGGCGGTCCGCGCCGGCGCCCTCGCCGTCGTCGAGCGGCTGGTCCACGCCGAGGCGGCCGTGCAGCGGGTGGAGCCCGACGAGGTCCGGTTCACCGACGGCGGGCTCGCCCCGCTGGCCGACGCGGTCGCCGTGCTGGCCTGCCTGGAGTACCTCGAGCTCGACCGGCTGACCGCCTCGCCGGTGGCCCTGGGCAGCGGGTCGGCGGGCCCGCGACCGGTTCCCGAGCCGGTGGTGCTGGAGCTGCTCACCGACGTGCCGGTGCTCGCCGGCCCCCTGCCCGGCGAGATGTGCACCCCGACGGCGGCGGCGCTGCTGGCCGCCCGGGTCGAGGCCTGGACCCCGCTCCCGGCGCTGCGCCCGCGGCGGGTCGGCACCGGCGCCGGGGCCGAGGACCCCGAGGAGGTGACCGGCGTGGTGCGGCTGGTGCTGGGGGAGCCGTCCCGGCCGGCGCCACTCCTCCCGGTCGTCGTGGAGGCCAACGTCGACGACCTGGACCCACGGCTGTGGCCCGGTGTCCTCGATGCGCTGCTGGCGGCCGGTGCGTCCGACGCCTGGCTCACGCCGATCCTGGTGCCGCCGGGCCGGCCGGCGCACATGCTCTCCGCGCTCTGCCGCCCCGACGTCCTCAACGCCGTGCAGTCCGCGGTCTTCGCGACCACCTCCACCACCGGCATGCGGGTGGTCGAGGCACGCAAGGTGGCGCTGGAGCGCACGCAGGCCGCCGTCGAGGTGCTCGGCGGGCAGGTGGGCGTCAAGGTGGCCCTGGCCGCCGAGCGGATCGTCAACGTGGCCGTCGAGTTCGACGACGTCACCACCCTGGCCCGCGAGCGGGACCTGCCGGTCAAGGAGGTCCTCCGCGCCGCCACGGCCGCCGCCGAGGCGGCCTACCCGGCCGATCCGGCGTCCCGCCTGGAGGACGCGCCCCCGCTCTGGGGATGATCCGGGTTCAGGAGCGCCGCAGGCAGCGGGCGACCACCGGGACCGCGGCGAGGACCAGCACTCCCAGACCGCTCGGACCACCCCCCGCCCAGGCCGCGAAGACCAGCAACGAGACGGCCTCCACGCCCAGCCCGGCCACCGAGGTCACCGTCGCGCGGTAGCGGCCGGCGACCCGGCGCTGCAGCTCGGCCTCGGCGCTGACCAGCACCGCCAGGTAGGCGCCGTACGCGAGCGCCAGTGCGGGCACCGCGACCGGCGCCGGGAGCGCCAGGGCGGCCAGCAGCCCCAGGCCGGCCGCCGTCAGCAGCGCCGCGAGCAGCGCCGCCCCGGGGCGCGCGAGACGGCCGCCCAGGGCCGCACCGGCGGCACCCGCCAGCGAGATGGCCAGCACGGCGGGTGGAACGGCGCCGGTGGGCACACCCTGGCCGGCGACGAGCACCGGGAAGTACTCCTCCATGGCGTCCAGCCCGCCGATCACGGCGACGCCGACGAGGGGGGCCAGGAGCGCGGGCCGGCACAGCACGGGCAGCAGTTCGCGCGCCGGAACGCTCTCCTCGTCCGTGGGGCGCTCCGCCTCGGGCAGCCGCAGCGCGAGGCCCGCGGCGCCGAGGCAGACGCCCACGCTCGCCCAGCCGACCAGCGGGAAGCCGCCCGCGGCGTGCAGGCCCGTGGCGAGGAGCGCGGTCGGCACCTGGACCAGCAGCTCCGCGGCCGTCATCCAGCCGTGGACCCGCCCGAAGCACTCCGCCGCGCCGTGCTCGTCCAGGGCGTCGTGCACGAGCGCCTCCGCCGTACCGGAGGCGCAGGCACCCGCCACGCCCCACACGAGGAAGCCGACGGCGAACGCGGCGACCGATGGCACGGCGGTCCACAGTGCGAACGCCGCCGCCTGCAGCACGCCCGAGAGGGCCAGCACCCGGCGGCGGGACCAGCGGTCGGCCAGCACGCCCGCCGGGATCTCGGTGACCGAACCGCTGAGCGACCAGAGCGCGAACAACAGGGAGAGCTGGTCCGCGGACACCCCCGCCTCGAGGAACAGCAGGGCGTAGAGGGGGTAGAGCGGAACCAGCTCCGAGAGGGCAGCCCAGCCTACGGCCAGGCGCGCGAGGGGCCGGGCCGCACGAGGAAGCGGGTCGGGACGGGATCAATGTCGGCGCACGGGGTAACGGTAGCGCCGTCGGCCGCATCGAAAGCCCCTGCAGGCCGGGGGAACCGCCGGGGCGGCCTGCGGAGTTACCCATGCGGGGGAAGTGCGCCGCGAGGACTCAATAGGGTGCTCGTTCGCGCCGTTGCGGAACTGAACGGATCGGACCCCCCCCCGGCCGTGACGGAAGGACACCAGGATGACCAGCACGGCGGAGCCCGCTGCGGTGCTCGGCCGTCCGGACGTGCCCCGTCCCGGGGGTGACCTGTCGACGCTGGACTCCGACCCCGCTCTGCAGGGCCTGGTCCGCGTCGCGGCAGCGGTCACCGGCATGACCCGGTCCTCCGTGATCACGATGGACACCGCCGTCATGCGGGTGCTTGCCGCGCACGGCTTCCGCGGTGCCTCCTGGCCGCGCCGGGGCTCGATCGTCGGCGTGCTGCTGGAGCGCGGTCCGGGTGTGCAGACCTGCGACGACCTGGGGACCGAGCCGCGGTTCGCCGGGAGCCCCTGGGTCGACGGCCGACGTGGCGGCATCCGGGCGTTCGGCTGCGTGCCGATCGTGGTCGACGACGTCACCGTCGCCGCGTTGTGCGTCTTCGACCACGCGCCCCACGCCTTCACCGACGACGACCGGGCGCGGCTGGCCGACGTGGCCGTGGCTGTCACCTCCCTCGTCCGCGCCGAGCAGCAGGCCCGCCAGCTGGCCGACCTCGCCGCCGCGAGCCAGCTCGCCCGGGCGGAGATCTCCCGCGCCCACAGCGAGCTGGCCCGGTCGACGGCGTTCACCCGCTCCCTGCTCGAGGTGCTGCCGGTCGGGGTCATCGGCGGGGACGCCGAGGGACGGGTCACCCTGTTCAACGCCACCGCGCGGGACTGGCACGGACTGGATGCCGACCCCTCGGTGGCGGTCGAGGACATCCCGGGCACGTTCGGTCTCACCGACATCCACGGCACCCCGCTCGCCTACGAGGACGTCCCGTTCAGCCGGGTCTACACCGAGGGGCGCGTGGACGAGGCGGAGATGGGCATCGCCGTCCCCGGCCGGCCGCTGCGCCGCGTCTGCGGCTCGGGCGTGCAGGTGCTCGACGCCGAGGGCGGCATGCTGGGCACCGTGGTGACCCTGACCGACGTCACCGAGCAGCGGGCGTTGGAGGCGGCGCTGCGCGAGGCGGCCCTGCACGACCCGCTCACCGGCCTGCCCAACCGCAACCTGCTGCTGGACCGGCTGGGGCAGAGCCTGGCCGCCGCCGAGCGCGCCCAGCGACCCATGGCCGTTCTCTACTGCGACCTGGACGGCTTCAAGCCGGTCAACGACACCGCGGGTCACGCCGCCGGCGACGAGGTGCTCGTGGAGGCCGCGCGCCGGCTCGCCACCGCCGTCCGCCCCGGCGACACCGTGGCCCGCATCGGCGGCGACGAGTTCGTCGTCCTGTGCCCGGAGGTGGGCAGCGAGCAGGCCGCGCAGATCATCGCCGACCGCATCACCGCCGCCTTCGACCAGCCGCTGCGGCGGGCCGGCGGCGACGAGCACGCGGTCGGCATCAGCATCGGCGTGGCCCTGTGCCAGGCAGGGGACACCGCCGACACGGCGCTGGCCACCTCCGATGCCGCCATGTACCGGGTGAAGGCCTCCCGGCGCGGCTGACCGCGCGCCTCCTGTCCCCGGTCGTCCCCGGGGCACCCGCTACCGTGGTCGGCGGAGAGAGTCGCCTGCCCGAGCCCCGCCCGGCAGTGCCGTGCGGAGGAGAGTTCGTCGTGATCTGGTCGGTCGTCCTGGCCGCGTTCGTCCTGGTGCTCCCGGTGGAGCTGCCCGACAAGACGCTGTTCGCCAGCCTCGTGCTGGCCACCCGCTACCCGCACTGGCCGGTGTTCGTGGGTGTCGGCGCCGCGTTCGGCCTGCAGGTCGTCATCGCCGTCACCGCCGGATCGCTGCTCTCCCTGCTGCCCGAGGCGCTGGTCAGCGGGGTGGTGGCGCTGCTGTTCGTCGTCGGCGCGGTCCTGCTCTGGCGCAGCGCCGAGGACGGCCCCGAGGACGCCGAGGACGCGCCCGACCGCGAGGGCACGTCGTTCCTGCGGGTCGCGGCCATCTCCTTCGGCGTGCTGTTCGCCGCGGAGTGGGGCGATCTCTCCCAGCTGGCCACCGCCGGGCTGGCCGCGCGCTACGACGCGCCGCTGTCGGTCTTCATCGGGGCCTGGGCGGCGCTGCTGGTGGTCTCCGGCCTCGCGGTCTTCCTGGGCAAGAAGCTCGCCGACCGGTTGCCCATCCCGCTGATCCGCCGGGTGGCCGCCGGGCTGTTCCTCGTGTTCGCCGTCGTCGCCGTCGTGGAGACCGTCCGCGCACTCACCTGACCGCGCCCTCGAGCGGGCCGGTCCCCGCGGTGACGGCCGGCACCAGGGTCGCCTCCAGCAGCAGGACGTCGCCGTCGGAGGTGACGATCGCGCCGGGCAGCAGGCGCCGTGCCAGCCAGAGTGCCGCGTCGTTGTCCGGCTGGACCCTCGCGGTGAGCGTGGTGACGCCCCGCTCGGCTGCGAGGGCCGTGAGCGCGTCGAGCAGCTGGCGCCCGATCCCGGCACCCTGCCAGCCGTCCTCCACCACGACGGCGACCTCCGCCACGGACGGGTCCAGCGGCGGGCGGTCGTACCGGGCGACTCCCACCACCTCGTCCCCGACGACGGCGACGACGGCCTCGCGGAGATCGTGGTCGACGACGACGAGGAACCGGAGCAGGTCGTCGGGGAGCCGGCGCACCGCGGCGTGGAACCGCCGGTACACCGTCTCGGCCGACAACCGGGGCCACATCCGTCGGAAGCGCACCTCGTCCTCCGGCCGCACCGCCCGCACCGACACCGGGATCACCACCCCTGAGTTCATCAACCGAACCTAGAGCTCTCCCTCGAGGTTCGTCAAGTGAACCCAGACCGGTCTAGACTGCCTCCATGAGCGAGGCGTCCTGGGACCGGTCACAGTGCTCGGTGGCGGGCACGCTCGGTGTGGTCGGGGAGAAGTGGAGCCTGCTCGTGCTCCGCGAGGCGTTCCACGGCGTGCGCCGGTTCGCCGACATCCAGCGGTTCACCGGCGCGCCGAAGGCGGTGCTCACCGACCGGCTCGCCACCCTGGTCGAGCACGGCATCCTGCGCCGCGAGCCGTACCAGGCCGAGGGCGCGCGCCAGCGGCACGAGTACCGGCTGACCACCAAGGGCCTCGACCTCTTCCCGGTGCTCATCGCGCTCATGGAGTGGGGCGACAAGTACCTCGCGACCGGCGACGTCCCCCCGGTCGCCCTGGAGCACCGGGACTGCGGCTCAGCGGTGCACCTGGGGCTGCGCTGCGACGAGGGGCACGAGGTGGGCTCGGCACGCCAGGTGCGCGCGATCCCGCAGGGCGCCGCGCTCAGCGCGGGCTGACACCCGCCGACGATCGGGCGACCAGCACCCGGAAGACGTTCTCGAGCCGGTAGCCGCCGTCGGCGGCACGGAAGGGCTCGACCGCCTCCAGGACGCCCTCCCGCAGCTCCCCGCGATCGGTCCGGCGGGCGGCCGTGCGCGCCACCGGCGTCGCCAGCAGCGGCTCCAGCAGGGCGTCGGCGTCCGCGTAGTCGACGGGGACGACCACCTCGGCGAGGGACTCGACGTGCAGCCCGGCCCGCTCGGCCATCGCCACCAGCCGCGCCGGTTCGCTCACCGCCGCCGGCCGGACCGGACGCGAGGGCGCCAGCGCCTGCTGCAGCACGCGCAGGTCGCACTCGGAGTCCCGGCCCCAGACCGTGGCGGCCACGATCTCGCCCACCCGACCGGCCCGCCGGAGCACCGCCACCGGGTCGGCGACGTGCATGAGCAGCTGGACCGCGGCGACGACGTCGAACGGGCCGGCCGGCGGATCCTGGGCGTGGCGGGCGAGGAAGATCCCCTCGGGTACCCGCTGGGCGGCCTGCGCCACGGCGTCGGCGTCGAGGTCGACCCCGGTCACCCTGGCTCCCCGCTCGGCCGCGGCACGGGCGAGCAGACCGACGCCGCAGCCGAGGTCGAGCAGGCGCGTGCCGGCGCCGACGGCCGTCGCGTCCAGCACCGCCTCGTACAACGGCGCACCCCAGCCGCTCGGTCCCTCGCTCACCAGGACGACCCTAGGCGGAGAAGCCGCTTGACCCTGACGCGACGTCAGGCCGCACGCTCGTCGTCGTCATGGGAGGAGGAACCCGATGAACGTGGGTGAGGTCGCCGCACTGGCCGGTGTCACGGTGCGCACGCTGCACCACTACGACCGGATCGGCCTGCTGTCGCCGTCCGGGCGCACGGCGGCCGGCTACCGGCAGTACTCGCCGGCCGACCTGGACCGGTTGCACGCGGTGCTGCTCTACCGGGAGCTCGGGTTCCCCCTCGAGGAGGTCGCGGCGCTGCTGTCCGAGGGCGCCGATCCCGCCGAGCACCTGCGCCGCCAGCACCGGCTGCTGCGGGACCGGCTGGAACGCACGCAGGCGATGGTCGCGGCCGTCGAGAAGGAGATGGAGGCGCACGCCATGGGGATCTCACTGACCCCGGAGGAGCGGTTCGAGGTGTTCGGGGAGCACGACCCCGCGCAGTACGAGGCGGAGACGCAGGAGCGCTGGGGCGAGACCGATGCGTACGCGGAGTCCCGCCGCCGCACGAGGATGTACGCCAAGGAGGACTGGCTGCGGATCAGGGACGAGGGTGCCGAGGTGGAGCGCCGGTTCGCCGAGGCGCTGCGCTCCGGGGTCCCCGCCGACTCCGAACAGGCGATGGACGTCGCCGAGGCGCACCGGCAGCACATCACCCGCTGGTTCTACGAGTGCTCGCCGGAGATGCACGACGGGCTGGGCCGGATGTACGTCGAGGACGAGCGGTTCACCGCGCACTACGAGGAAATCACCCCGGGGCTGGCGCAGTACGTGAGCACGGCGGTCCAGGCCAACGCGGTGCGCCAGGCCTGAACCGGTGGCTCAGACGCGGATCAGCAGTTCGCCGTGCAGCATGCCGAGCCAGCCGTCGTCGGCGTCCCGCCAGCGCCGCCACGCGTCGGCGATCTGCTCCAGGTCCGCCGCCGTCGCCAGGCCGTAGGCGACCGCCTGCTCCGCGAAGGACGACGCCGTCGCACGGCCGGCCCAGGAGTTCCCCCACCACGCCCGCTCGTCGCCGGTGGCGAAGCACCAGGCGGACGTCGACGCGGTCACCTCTCGCAACCCCGCGGCGTGCGCCCACGACAGCAGCCGCCGCCCGGCGTCGGGCTCGGCGTCGTTGGCACGGGCCACCCGCCCGTAGAGCGCGAGCCAGCGGTCCAGCCCGTCGTCGGTGGGGAACCAGGTGGTGGCGGCGTAGTCGACGTCGCGCACGGCGAGCACCCCGCCCGGCCGGCACACCCGGGTCATCTCGCGCAGCGCCGCGACCGGGTCGGTCAGGTGCTGGAGCACCTGGTGGGCGTGCACGACGTCGAACGAGTCGTCGGGCAGGTCGAGGGCGTAGACGTCGCCCACACGGAACTCCACGCCGACCCCGGCCCGGGCGGCCCCGGCGCGCGCCTCCCTCAGCGGATCGGCCGAGAGGTCCACGCCGAGCACCCGGCCCGGGGCCACCCGCGAAGCCAGGTCGACGGTGATGGTGCCCGGGCCGCAGCCGACATCGAGGAGGTCGAGCCCCGGGCGTAGCGAGGGGAGCAGGTAGCCGGCGGAGTTCTCCGCCGTCCGCCAGCGGTGGGACTGCAGGACCGGCTCGGCATGGCCGTGCGTGTAGGTGTCCACGGGGAGATCCTGCGGCGTGCGTCCCGCAGTGTGGAACGACTTTCTCAGGGAATGAGAACGTCCTCGGCCAGCACCCGCGCGGCGACCTCCACCGCCCGCTCGCGGTCGGCGGGCACCAGGCCGATCCGGGTCCGCCGGTCCAGCAGGTCGGCCACCGTCCGCGCCCCCTCGTACCGGACGGCGAAGCGCAGCTCCCCCACCGTCTCCGGGCGCCCGGCGACCACCCGAGCCGGCCCGAGCGCCTCGACCAGCGGCGCCTCGGTGCCGTAGCGGCTCACCAGCCGCTCCGGTGCGGCGACGCGTGCCAGCGCGACCCGTGGAGCGGCCCCGACCAGCGGCAGCCGGGCGGTCGTCGTCCGCGCCACCCCCCTGCCCAGCCGCGCGACGACGGCGTCCACGGTCTCCTCCGCCATCGCGCGGTAGGTGGTGAGCTTCCCGCCGACCACGGTGAGAACCGGTCCGTCCCAGCGGAGCAGGTGCTTGCGGGAGAGGTCGGCGGTGGCGTCCCCGGGGCCGGTGCCGGCCGCCTCCGGGAGCACGAGCGGCCGGTACCCGGCGTAGGACCCGACGAGGTCGCCGCGGGTGAGCGGCTCGGCGAGCACCTGGTTCACGGTGTCCAGCAGCTGCTGCACCTCGGCATCGGAGGGCTGTGGGTCGCCGTCGGGCACCGGCCCGTCGACCGGCTCGTCGGTGATGCCCAGGTAGACCAGGCCACCGGGCTGGGGCAGGGCGAAGACGTAGCGCGAGCGCGACCCCGGCAACGGCACCGTCAGCGCCGCCGACGGTGACCCCAGCCGGTCGGCACGGACGACGAGGTGCGAGCCGCGCGAGGGCACCAGCCGGACCTGCGGCGCCAGCCGCTGCGACCAGACGCCAGCCGCGTTGACCACCACACCGGCCCGGATCCGCAGGTCCACGCCGTCGACCCGCGCGTGCACCTCGGCGCCGTCCACCGCGACGACGTCGGCACCGGTGACCACCCGCGCCCCGTACGCCGCGGCCGTGCGCGCCAGCGCGACGACGAGCCGGGCGTCGTCGGTCAGCTGCCCGTCCCAGAACACGACGCCACCGGCTCCCGGGCGCACGCCCGGCGTCAGCCGGGCGACGTCGTCGGCCCGGACCCGGCGGGTCGAGGGCAGCGAACCGCGGCCGCCGGCGACGGAGAACCGCACCGCGTCGCCCAGCCGGCCACCGAGGCCGGCCAGCGCCGACACGTCCCGGCCGGCGGCGTCCGGGACGAGGAAGGGCAGTGGGCGCACCAGGTGCGGCGCGGTGGCCCCCATCAGGACGGCCCGTTCGCGAGCGCTCTCGCGGGCCAGCCCGATCTCCCCGTGCGCGAGGTAGCGCAGCCCGCCGTGCACCAGCTTCGACGACCACCGGCTCGTGCCGGCCGCCAGGTCGTCCCGTTCCAGCAGCGCGACCGACAGGCCGCGCGAGGCGGCGTCGAGCGCGACCCCGGCACCGGTCACCCCGCCGCCGACCACGACGACGTCGACCGTCGCGCCGGCGAGCCCCGCGACATCCCGGGCGCGCCGGGCGGGCGACAGGGACGTGATCACCTGGCTCCCTCCCCGGACGGCACCGGCAGACTGTAGCCGTGTCCGAGCAGCCGGAACTGACGATCCAGGGGTGGGGCCCGCCCTCCACCGGAACCGCCGAGCAGGCCGGCGACGGCCTCGACGGCGTGCTGACCAAGGCCGCCCGCCGGCACCTCGAGCGTGAGGTGGGCTGGACACCGCGCGCCACACCCCCGGTCCCGGTGGAGGAGATCCGGCTGGCGCCCTCGCGGTTGCCGGAGGAGGACCGCGATGCCCTGGTCGACCTGCTGGGGCCGGAGAACGTGCGGACCGACCGGGAGTCCCGGCTGCGGCGCGCCGGGGGCAAGAGCTACCTCGACCTGCTCCGCCGTCGTGGGGGCGACGCCTCCGACGCGCCCTGCGCCGTCGTCCTCCCCGGGACCACCGAGGAGACCGCAGCGCTGCTGACGCTGTGCAGCGAGCGGGGCATCGTCGTCGTCCCCTTCGGGGGCGGGACAAGCGTCGTGGGCGGGCTCGCCGGCGTCGACCCCGACGACCGGCCGACGATCGTCGTGGACCTGGGGCGGATGGCCTCGGTGCAGGCGCTCGACGTCCCGTCCTCCCTGGTGACGGTCGGCCCCGGCATGCGCGGACCGGCTCTCGAGGAGGCACTCGGCCGCGAGGGGCTGACGTTCGGGCACCTGCCGCAGAGCTGGGAGTTCGCCACCCTCGGCGGCTACGCGGCGACCCGGTCCGCCGGCCAGGCGTCCACCGGCGTCGGCCGCTTCGACGAGCTGGTCGCCGGGCTCACCCTCGCCACGCCGTCCGGCGTGCTGGAGCTGGGCCACCCGCCGGCCACGGCCGCCGGACCCGACCTGCTCGGGCTGGCGCTGGGCTCGGAGGGCACGCTCGGCGTGATCACCGAGCTGAGGCTCCGGGTGCGGCCGAAGCCCGCCGTCGCCGCCTACGAGGGGTGGTCGTTCCGCACCTGGCCGGCCGGTCTGGCGGCGCTGCAGAACCTGGCCCGGCACGACCTGCTGCCCGATGTCGTCCGGCTCTCCGACTCCGACGAGACGCGCGCCAACCTGCTGATGGCCGGCGGCACGGGCGCGAAGGCGCTGCGCGGCATGCTGCGCGCGCGGGGACACGGCGAGGGGTGCCTCCTGGTGCTCGGCTGGGAGGGGCTGCCCGACCTCGTGCACGCCCGGAAGCGCGCCGCCGCCTCCCTGCTCCGCGACGGCGGTGCGGTGCGGCTGGGCCGCCGGGTCGCCGAGTCGTGGCGTGCCCACCGCTTCGGCGCCCCCTACACGCGGGACCGGCTGATGGACGGCGGCCTGCTGGTCGAGACGCTGGAGACGGCGGCCACCTGGTCGGCACTGCCCACCGTCTACGACGCGGCCCGCACGGCGCTGCGCGAGTCGCTCACCCGCGGCGGGCGCGAGCCACTGGTGATGAGCCACGTGTCGCACGGGTACGCGACCGGCGCCTCGCTCTACCTGACCGTGCTCGCCGACCGGGACGACGCGCTGCCGATCCAGCAGTGGCTGACGGCGAAGCGGGCCGCGACCGATGCGCTGCTGGCCGCCGGCGGCACGCTCACCCACCACCACGCCGTCGGCGCCGACCACCGGCCGTGGCTGGAGCGCGAGATCGGGCCGCTGGGGGTCGAGGTGCTGCGGGCGGTGAAGGAGCGGGTGGACCCGAAGGGCATCTGCAACCCGGGCGTCCTCCTCCCCGACTGACGGCTGCCGTGATGATCAGGTGACCTGATCGTTCCGGGTCCTCCCTCACGGTCGACCGCGAGGGAGGACCCGGAACCGTGAGGGAGGAGGCGGTCAGGAGGTGGTGGCGATCCCGCCGTCGACGGGGATGACGGCGCCGGTCACGTAGGAGCCCGCCCGCGAGGACAGGTAGACGACGACGCCGGCCATGTCGTCCGGGCGGCCGATCCGGCCCAGCGGGGACTTCGCCGCGATCTCGTCCCCGAACGCGTCGAGGGTGGCCGCCATCATCTTGGACTCGAACGGGCCGGGCGCGACGGCGTTGACCGTGATGTGTCGCGGCCCCAGTTCCTTGGCCAGCACGCGGGTGAGCTGGTGCAGCCCCGCCTTGCTCGCCGCGTACGAGTACGTGGGCATCGGGTTGACGTGCAGGCCGTCGATGCTGCCCACGTTCACCACGCGCGCCGGGTCCTCGGCGGTCGCCGCGGCCTGCAGCCTGGGCAGCAGTGCGCGGGTCAGGAAGAACGGCGACTTCAGGTTGAGGTCGAGCAGCTTGTCCCAGGCCGACTCGGGGAAGGTCTCCAGCGGCTCGCCCCAGGTGGCGCCGGCGTTGTTGACCAGGATGTGCACCTGCTCCTCGCGACCGCCGACCTCCTCGGCGAGCCGCAGGCACTCGGCCTCGGTGGAGAGGTCGGCGGGGATCGACACGACGGTGCCGAACTGCTGCAGCTCGGCGACGGCGGCCTCCCCGGCCTCGGCCTTGCGCGAGCTGATGTAGACCTTCGCCCCCGCCTGCAGCAGACCGCGGGCCATCATCAGGCCGATGCCCCGGGTGCCCCCGGTGACGACGGCCACCTTGCCGGTGAGGTCGAACAGGTCCACGAGGTACCTCCGGGTGTCTGCTGCGGGATGCGCGCGGTCGCCCCATCGGCGCCTCGGGCACCCTAACGAGGCGCCTCCGCCACTCCGTGCCGGGCGCCGCCCCAGGAACCTGTGCCAGCCTTCGAGCATGATCCAGCCCGCGCCGCCCGCTCCCGGAGCCACCAGCGAGGTCGGTCGGCTGCGCACCGTGCTCCTGCACCGACCCGGCCCGGAGCTGCGCCGGCTGACCCCGCGGAACAACGACCAGCTGCTCTTCGACGGCGTCCCGTGGGTGGCTCGCGCGCAGGAGGAGCACGACGCGTTCGCCCAGGCCCTGACCGACCGGGGGGTCGAGGTGCTGCACGTGGCGACGCTGCTGGCCGAGGTCCTCGCCCTGCCCGCGGCGCGCACGGAGCTGATCGGCGCCGCCGTCGACGACCCCCGCCTGGGCGCCACGCTGCAACGCGACGCCACCGACCACCTCGCCTCGCTGGCCCCCGACGACCTCGCCTCGGCGCTCATCGCCGGGCTGGCGCACGACGAGCTCCGCGGCCACGGCCTGGCCTACCAGCTCATGGACCGGTCGGACTTCGTCGTCCCCCCGCTGCCGAACCTCCTGTTCACCCGGGACTCGTCGGTGTGGATCGGGGACGAGGTGGCGGTGACCTCGCTGGCCATGCCCGCTCGCCACCGGGAGAGCACGATCACCGCGGCGATCTACACGCACCACCCGCGGTTCGCCGACGCCCAGCAGCTCTACGGCGCGGAGCTGGAGCACCTGGAGGGCGGCGACGTACTCCTGCTGGCCGAGGGGGTGGTCGCCGTCGGCGTCGGTGAGCGGACGACGCCCGGTGGTGCGGAGCGGCTGGCGCGGCGGCTCTTCGCCCGCGGCCTGGCGCACACGGTGCTCGTCGTCCCCATCGCGCAGGAGCGGGCCACCATGCACCTGGACACGATCGCCACGATGGTCGACGCCGACGCGATGGTCATGTACCCGGCGGTGGCCGACTCGCTGGTCGCCTGGACCGTCCGCGCCACCCATGGCTCCCCGATCGCGGACGACGCCGACCTCGCCGTCACGGGGCCGGAACCCTTCCTGCAGGCCGCCGCCATCGCGATGGGCATCGACAAGCTCCGGGTGATCGACACCGGGCTGGACCCGGTGACCGCCGAGCGGGAGCAGTGGGACGACGGCAACAACACCCTGGCGCTCGCCCCGCGACTGACCGTGGCCTACGAGCGCAACACGGTCACCAACGCCGCGCTCGAGGCCGCCGGGATCGAGGTCGTGCGCATCGCCGGCTCGGAGCTGGGCAGCGGTCGCGGCGGCCCCCGCTGCATGTCCTGCCCGGTCTCCCGAGCAGCGCTCTGACCGGATCGAGCTACCCCGGGCGGACCGATCCGTCACAGTCGGTCACGGCGCACGGGACCGATCGGTTCCGCAGCGAAAGAAGGCTTCGCGGCCCCGACGTGCAGTGATGCACTGCACGCGCCCTGCAGCCCATCCCATGGGGGACGTCCGTGTCCAAGCTCCTGCGACTACCGCTCGCCCTGCTCGTGGTCCTGTCCATGCTGTTGCTCTGGGCGGGCACCGCCTCCGCCGACGGGGAGGGGACGGACGACGTCGTCTCGGAGCTGACCCCGACGGAGCCGGCGGAGAGCACGACGCCCGCCCCGACGACCACGCCTGCAGCTCCGACGACCACGTCCTCGGAGGAGCTCCGCTCCCAGACGCTCGAGACGTGGACGCTCCCGGGCGAATCGACGTCGCCGTCGACGTCGACCGCGACCACCACCTCCGCGAGCCCGACCACGACGCCGGGCGGCGGCGAGGGCTGCATGCCCGAGGGTGACGGCGGTCCGATCCTCGCCCAGGGCGGGCTGACCCCGGTGCCCGAGGACCCGGAACCGCCGTGCGTCCCGACCTGCGAGGAGTTCGTCGACTGGCTCGTGGACCTGCTCACCACGCCCCCCGACCTCCCCGACATCCCGGTGACCACCCTGACCGCGATGGACAGCCCGTCGGACTTCCTGGCGCTGCCGGAGGCCGCCCAGGAGGAGCTGCTCGCGCTGTTCACCGACGCCTTCCCCGACTTCCCCGAGTTCGAGGACCCTGCGGACGCACTCGCGGCCTTCCTGAAGCTGCTGCTCTGCTCCGAGATCCCCGGAGGTGAGGAGCCGCCGCCGACCACGACGCCGCCCACCAAGCCGATCACCCAGCCCACCGTCGTCACGTACGCCAATTGCGACGACGCACGGGCCCGCGGTGCAGCACCGGTGTACGCCGGCCAGCCCGGATACGGCCCACACCTGGACAGCGACAGTGACGGCATCGGCTGCGAGCAGGAGACCGTGACCCCGGTGGCGTACACGACGACAACGTCGCCGCAGCTGGCATACACCGGTTTCGACGCCGCCCCGTTCGTCGCGGGGGGCGCGGCCCTGGTCGCGCTCGGCACCCTCACGGTGCTGGCCGGCAGCCGCCGCCGGAGCTGACGGGCCGGTCCGCTCAGCACGAAGGCCGCTCCCCACCGACGTGGGGGGCGGCCTTCGTGCGTGCGGAGGTCAGCGCAGGGTGATCTGGCGGGACAGCAGCCCGGCCCGCGCCCGCCGCTCGTCGGCGTCCAGCGGGGTGGTCACCGTCAGCGCCTTCTCCAGGCGGGCCTGGAACTCCGTCGCCGGCCCGATCCACTCGGCGGCCGGGGTGTCGGCCGGCAGGTCCCACACGGGGACGACGAGGCCGTGGGCCCGGAAGGCGCCGGCGTAGCGGGTGCCCTCGCCGAGCAGGATCTCCTCGGCCGCGGAGAGCCGGGCGAGGGCGTCGAGCAGCTGCTCCTCCTTCTCCGGCCGCACCCAGCGCAGGTGCGCACGCTCGTTGCCGGGCCGCACCCAGTAGGCGGCCTCCAGCCCCTCGAGCCGGACGGTGGGCAGGATCGCCTCGTTGGCCTGGCTCAGCCCGGCCCGGGCCGCGGCGCCGGGCTCGGTGCCCTCCAGCCAGAAGTCGAAGCTGTCGTGGACCACGACGTCGAGCGGCTTGGAGAGATCCAGGATCTCCTGCAGGCGCGGGCCCGCGGAGCCGGCGCCACCGATGGGGCCCGGGTCGACCGGCGCGCCCTTGGGTGCCTCCAGCGCCGCGGCGAGGGCGGTCCCGAGGTCGCGGCTCACGTCGTCCGACGACGTCGCCAGCTGCGCGCCGACGAGGATCTCCCCGTTGGCCCGCACGAGACCGGGCGCACCGCCGGGCAGCACGCTGGCGAGGGTGACCTCACGACCCTCGGTCGTGGTCAGGGTCGCCGTCGCGGCGGGGACCAGCTCCCGCAGCGCCACCCAGTCGGCCTCGCCCGGCAGACCCTCGAACGGACGGGTGACCGGCGGGGCGTAGCCCGAGCCGTGGCAGTGCTTGTAGCGGCGACCCGAACCGCACGGGCACGGCGCCTTGGGGTTGATGCCCTCCGCAGCGGGGGCGGCGGGGGCGGTCGAACGCTTGCGGGAAGCCATGGGTCCCAGCGTATGTGGGCCCTGCCGTGGGCCGGAGCACAGTCCTAGTGTCGGAGCGTGCCCACCTCTCCCGACCCGCTCGACCTGCACGCCCCGGAGTTCGTCGCGAACCCCTATCCCGCCTTCGCGCGGGCGCGTGCCGAGGCGCCGGTCCGGTGGCACGAGGGGCTGGGGATGTGGCTGGCCTTCACGCACGCGGAGTCCAACGCCGTGCTGCGCGATCGCCGGCTGGGGCGCATCTGGCGGGACAGGGAGCCGGCCGAGCGCTTCGACAGCTTCAACCTCATCCACCGCAACGCCATCCTGGAGATGGAGCCGCCGGACCACACCCGGCTGCGCCGGCTGATCACCAGCGCCTTCGCCCGCGGCCACGTGGAGCGGCTCCGCCCCTGGGTCGAGGAGCTGGCGGGCCGCCTGGCCGACCAGCTCGTCGAGCGCTCCGCGGGCAGCGAGCCGGTCGACCTGCTCACCGACATGGCCGAGCAGCTGCCGGTCGCGGTGATCGCGGAGCTCCTGGGCGTGCCGGAGTCCGACCGTCCGCTGCTGCGCCCGTGGTCCAACGCGATCGTGAAGATGTACGAGTACGACCGGCCGCGCGAGCGGGAGGACGCCGCCGAGCGCGCTGCGGCGGAGTTCGTCGCCTTCCTCCGGGAGCTGGCCGCCCAGCGGCGGGCCACCCCCGGTGAGGACCTGCTCAGCCACCTGGTGTCGGTGCGCGACTCCGACGGCGACCGGCTCACCGAGGACGAGCTGGTCACCACCTGCATCCTGCTGCTCAACGCCGGTCACGAGGCGACGGTGAACGTGAGCGGCAACGGCACGCTCGCCCTGCTGCGCCATCCCGAGCAGCTGCAGCTCCTGCGCGAGGACCGGTCGCTGCTGCCGGGCGCGATCGAGGAGCTGATGCGGTTCGACCCGCCGCTGCAGCTGTTCGAGCGCACCGCCACCGCCGACGTGGAGATCGGCGGTGTGACCGTCCCCGAGGGACAGAAGATCGCCGCGCTGCTCGGGGCCGCCAACCACGACCCCGCGGTCTTCGCCGCCCCGGACGCCCTCGACGTGACGCGCAGCGAGAACCCGCACATCTCCTTCGGCGCCGGCATCCACTTCTGCATCGGGGCGCCGCTGGCCCGGGTCGAGCTGCAGGCGACCTTCGGCGCGCTGCTCGACCGGACGTCGTCCATCGAGCTGGGGGGCGAGCCCGAACGGCGGCCCGAGTTCGTGATCCGCGGCCTGCGGACGCTGCCCGTCGTCCTCACCCGCTGACCGTGTCCCCGGTTCAGTGGAGCCGTGTCACCGGGGCGCCCGACACGCGCACCCAGCCTTCGTCGATCGCACGCACCCGTTCGTCCGGGTCGGGCGCCGGCCCCTCCCCGAACGTCACGACCACCGGCGAGTCGGCCACCACGTACAGGGGCTCGGCGTCCGCGTGCAGCTTCTGGGTGCGGAGGCTCAACGGCTCGGGGCCGAGGTCGAACAGCGCGGTGTAGCGGATCGGACCCCACATGAGGGTCACCTCGACGGGCTCCCGGGGGGTCTCAGACCCCTGCATGCGCACCCAGACGTCGCCGGTGTGGGTCTCGTTGTAGGTGTGGGTCCACCAGCGATCGGGCTCGCGGCGCAGTCGCCGCGAGATCGAGGCGGCTATGCCGTCCGCCCCCGACTCGTCCCAGGACGGGCACAGCAGGTCCTGGAGCAGAGGGTAACGCGCGAAGACGCGCTCACGGTCGGCGATCGCCACGGGGATCACCACCGTGTCGGACGACCCGATGTGCCGGTTCAGGGCCACGCCGAGCTCCTTGCTCGTCCACTGCCTCTGGAGGAAGGCGTCACTGAGCAGGAGGACGACGTAGCGCGCCTGCGCCAGCCCACGTCCGATGCTCTCCACCAGGCTGTCCCCGGGCTGGATCTGGGCCTCGTCGATCCACGCACTCACCATGCGCCGACGCAGGGCTTCGTGCAGCGGGCGGGCGTAGTGCTCCTTGTCCGGAGAGGCATGGCTGATGAAGACGTCGATCACGGGCACCATTCGCGCCTCCTGTGGGATCCCGGCTAGAAGGTGAGGGCGGTCACTGGCACGATGCCGCCATGCGCGGCTTGATGCAGGACTACCCCCTCACCGTCGACGCGATCTTCCGGCACGTCGAACAGCACTACGGCGACGGCACGATCGTCACCAACAACCCCGGTGGCGTCACCCGCGCCACGTACGCCGAGTGGGCGGAGCGGACCCGCAAGCTGGGCGGTGTCCTGGACACCCTCGGCATCAGCGCCGACGGCCGGGTCGGCACCTTCGGCTGGAACAGTCAGCGGCACCTGGAGCTGTACTTCGCCGCTCCCTGCACCGGTCGCGTGCTGCACACGCTCAACATCCGGCTCTTCCCCGAGCAGCTCACCTACATCGCCAACCACGCCGAGGACGAGGTCGTCTTCGCCGACCGCTCGGTCCTGCCGCTGCTGTGGCCGCTCATCGACACGATGACGACCGTGAAGCACGTCGTGATCATGGACGACGGGGGTGACAACGAGATCCCCGACGACCCGCGCGTGCTCGACTACGAGACCCTGCTGGCCGAGGCGCAGCCGGTCGACTTCCACGTCACGGACGAGAACTCGGCGGCCTCGATGTGCTACACGAGCGGGACGACGGGCAACCCGAAGGGCGTCGTCTACTCCCACCGCTCCACGTTCCTGCACACGATGGGCGTGATGCAGCGCAACGCCTTCGGGCTCGGGATCCAGGACGTCGCCATGCCGGTCGTGCCGATGTTCCACGCCAACGCCTGGGGCATCGCGCAGGCCGCCCCCGCCGCGGGCGCCTCGCTGGTCATGCCCGGCGCGATGATGCAGCCGGAGGCGATCGCCAAGCTCATCGTCGACGAGGGCGTCACCTTCACCGCCGGCGTCCCCACCATCTGGCAGGGCGTCCTCCCCCACCTGGCCGGCAAGCCGCACAAGCTCCGCGACATCGGCTGCGGCGGCTCGGCCGTGCCCAAGGCGCTCAGCGAGGCCTACCGCGAGCAGGTCGGCATCCCGATCCTGCAGGCCTGGGGCATGACCGAGACCCACCCGGTCGCCTCCTCCGGCGTGCTGCCGAAGCGCTTCCAGGACGCCGACGACGAGACCAAGGCCGCCCAGCGCGCCCGCGCCGGCATCCCGTTCCTGGGCGTCGAGGCCCGCATCGTCGACGCCGACACCCTGGAGCCGCAGGCCTGGGACGACCAGGCCACCGGCGAACTGCAGGTGCGCGGCCCGTGGTGCGCGAAGGACTACTACAACCCCGACGCCGGCGTGGAGCTCTCGACGGCCGACGGCTGGATGAAGACCGGCGACGTCGCGGCGATGGACGCCTACGGCTCGATCCGCATCGCCGACCGCACCAAGGACCTGATCAAGTCCGGCGGCGAGTGGATCAGCTCGGTCGACCTGGAGAACGCGATCCTGAGCCACCCGAAGGTGAAGGAGGCCGCGGTCGTCGGCATCCCGCACCCCAAGTGGGACGAGCGGCCGCTGGCCTGCGTCGTCCTCAAGGAGGGCGAGCAGGCGACGGAGGAGGAGATCCTCGACCACCTCAAGCCGCTGGTGGCCAAGTGGTGGATGCCCGACGCCGTCGAGTTCATCGACGAGGTGCCCAAGACCAGCGTCGGCAAGTTCTCGAAGAAGGACCTGCGCTCGAAGTTCGCGGAGTACCAGCTCAAGTCCTGACGAGGGGCGTTTTGTGCACTTTCCGCCCGGGCGGAAAGTGCACAAAACGCCCTGAGGTCAGCTCCCTGCGATGCTCCCGCGGCTGTCAGCGCACGAAGGGGGGCTGGCCGGTCTCGCTCACCAGGGGGCGGCCGGCCGCCTCCCACTCGCCCATGCCGCCGCCGACGTTCACCGCGTCGTAGCCGTTCTGGTTCAGCCACGCGGCCACGCGCGCCGAGCGTCCGCCGCCGCGGCAGACGACGTAGAGCGGGTCGGCCTCGGGCAGCTCGTCGAGCTTGGCGGGGACCTCGCCCATCGGGATGTGGGTCGCGCCGTCGATGTGGCCGTGCACCCACTCGTCGTCCTCGCGGACGTCGAGGACGACGGCGCCCTCGGGGAGCTCGGCGGCGGACACGGTCGGAACCTGCTGCGGCATCACGTCGTCCATCGTGGCACGCGCGCCCACCCGGCCCCCACTGCCAGGATGGGCGCGATGACCACGACCGCCCCGGTCCGCGAGCCGGCCTGGGACCTGCCGCGTGCCGCGATCCGGCTGTGGACCGCCGAGGGCGCGATCAGCACCACCCTGCTGTGGGTGGGCATCGGGACCTTCCTGCTGCTCGTGCCCGCGTCGGCCGGCGGGCCATTCCCGGTGCTGCGCTGGGCGCTGCCGGTGGCCGGCCTCCTGCACGCCGCGGTCGTCGTCGGCGTCCGACCGCGGTTGAAGCACCGGGTGTACCGCTGGGAGATCACCGCCGAGACCGCCTACACCCGTACCGGCTGGTTGACCCAGACGTGGACCCTGGTGCCGATCAGCCGCATCCAGACCGTCGACGTCACCCGCGGCGTGCTGCAGCAGATGTTCGGGCTCGCCACCGTCGCCGTCCTGACCGCCTCCAGCCAGGGCACCGTGCGGATCTGGCACCTCGAGCACGGCACGGCGCAACGCGTCGCCGACGACCTCGCCCGCCGCGCGGAGCTGGTCCGCGACCAGGCCACGTGACGCCCGCCCGCCGGACCTCCCCGCGGATCGTGCTGGTCCACACCGTCACCTTCCGCCAGGCGCGGCAGCTGGTGCCGGTCCTCATCCCCGCGCTGGCGGGGTTCGGCTTCGGCGGCGGGACGACGACGATCGTCGCGCTGGCCGTCGGCATCACGCTGCTCTCGCTGGCCGGGGCGGGCCTGTCCTGGTGGCGGTTCTCCTACGCCGACGGGCCGGGGGCGGTCGTGGTCACCCGCGGGCTGCTCGCGCGGGCCGTGCGCACGGTGCCCAACGACCGCATCCGCGGCGTCGAGATCGAGACGCCGGTGCTGCACCGCGCACTGGGCCTCGTGCGGGTGCGCATCGACGCCGCCGCCGGCGCCGCGGGCGAGGACGAGGAGGTGGTCGTCGACGGCGTTCCGCGCGCCGAGGGCGACCGGCTGCGCAGCGCCGTCCTCACCCACCGCGGAGCACCCGTCCCGGCAGCGGAGGATGACGTACCGCCGGCCGAGGAGGAGCTCTTCCGCTGGGACAACCGCTGGCTGCTCTACGCACCGCTGGTCGGCAGCTACCTGGCGCTGCCCGCGGCCGGTGTCGGGGCGCTGTCCCGGCTCGTCGAGGACCTCCCCGGCCATCCGCTCGAGGACCTGCTCGACCTGGACCTCCCACCGGGCTGGGTGCTGGTCGCCGGTGCGGTCGCCGGGACGCTGCTGCTCCTGGTCGCCGGATCGGTCATCGGGGCGGCGCTGGTCAACTGGGGTTTCCACCTCGTGCGGCGGGGCGGCTCGCTGGTCGCCGTCCGCGGGCTGCTCACCCGGCGGCACACCGAGCTGGAGATCGACCGGATCCGCGGGGTGAGCGTCTCGGAGGGCGTCGGCATGCGTCTGGTGGGCGCCGGCCGGGCCACCGCTCTGGTCACGGGGCTGGCCGACGCCGAGCGTCGCGGTCAGCTTCTGCCGCTGGGTCCGCGAGGGCAGGCCTGGGAGCTGGCGCACCGCCTGGTCGAGGACCCGGGCCCGCTCACGGGCCACCCGCCCGCGGCACGACGGCGGCGCGTGGTGCGGGCCGTGGTCCCGGGTGCGCTCCTCGTCGTCGGGGGCGTCGCGCTCGGCCTGCGGCTGGGCCACTGGGAGCTGCTGGTCGCCGGGCTGGTGGTCGCCGGACTCGGTGTCCTGCTCGGCCGCAGCCTCTACGGCGCCTTGGGGCACACGGCCGGTCCCGGTCGCTGAGCGTCCGCCGCGGCTGGCTGGTGCGCGAGCAGACCGTGCTCGAGCGCCGCGCCGTCATCGGCTGGCAGGTGCGGCAGTCGTGGTTCCAGCGCCGGGACGGCCTCGCCACCCTGACCGCCTGCGTCGGCGCGGGGACGGGGGGCTACGCGGCCGTCGACATGGCCGCCGCCGAGGTGGCCGCCTTCGCCGCGGCCGCGTCCGGCCCCTGGGCGAGCGCCCTGACACCTCCTGCGACCACTGCGGGTTGACCTGCTTGACCTGACCCGGTTGACCTGTTACCGTCCGCACCATGACCGAGCTGGCGCGCGCGCTGGACGAGGAGTTGTCCACGCGCGGGCTGCGGGCCTCCGACCTGGACTCCGCGGAGTACGCCTTCGCGCTGCTCGCCATCCAATCGCTGGTCGACCAGCTCGAGGGCCGAAAGGTTCCCTCCGAGGTCATCGCGTCGAAGCTCCGCGCGGACCCGCGCCTGGCAGATGTCGGCGAGGAGCGCCTGACTCGCGCCGGTTACCGGGCGATCCGCGACCAGCTCGTCCGAGCCTTCCCTGCGGGCGCGGCGCCCGTCCGGCCACAGCTGGAACTGTTCCTGACCGGCTCCCTCGCCCACGGCACCGAACTCCTCACCCCCGAGGACGTGGATGCGGTGGAGGAGTTCGTGACCGCCCGCCTGGCGAGGAGGGAGGCCCGCACCTCCTGGGAGCAGCACCTCGGCCCGTTGCTGAGCCACAGCCAGGTCCTGAAGCTCACCGGCTGGTCCAAGCAGGCCCTGAGCCAGGCCGTGCGCGAGCACCGGGTGCTGCGCCTCACCGGGAGCGGCCAGCAGCGCTTCTACCCCGCGGCCGGGTTCGACGACGCGACACCCGCACGGCCCCTGCCGGGGGCCAAGCGGCTGCTCGGCCTCTGGGCGGAGGCCGATCCGCAGGGCTGGACGACGGCCTCGTGGCTGACAACCCCCCAGGTGGAGCTCGAGCACCGCACGCCTCGCGAGGTCCTGCTCGCCGCCGGCACCGCACCGGAGGAGCTGCTCGCGCTGGCCGGGCAGGCGATCGACCGACTCGCCGCGTGACCGCACCCCGGGCCGTCGTCCACCTCCCCGAGCCACCGCCCGCGGACGAGCTGCGCGATGCATTTCCTGCCACCGTGTACCCCGCTGGTGCCCCACTCTTCCGCTCGCACGGGCACCGCCGTGGACCGTGGTGGTTCGCGGACAGCGGCCAGGGCCGTTTCGACTTCACCGCTCCCGACGGCACGTGCTACGTCGCCGAGGACGAAGTGATCACCCTGCTGGAGACCTACGGCGGGCTGTCGGTCGTGCCGGCCTACGAGACGGCGAAGCGGGACGCCTCCGAGCTCCGCCTGACCGAGGATGTGCGAGTCGCGGACCTGACGTCCAACCTGGCCGCCGGCTTCCGGGTGACCTCGGAGATCGCGACCACGACGGACTACCCCCTCACCCAGCGTTGGGCGGCGGCGCTCCGGGCCGCCGGGTACGAGGGGGTGCGCTACTGGGCCCGACACGACCTGGTGCACGAGCACGCCTGCGTGGCGTTGTTCGACCGCTCAGGGGACCAGGGCGCCGTCGGCCGCGCTCGCTACGACGTGACGTCCACGGTGCACCTCCCCCGTCGGCGCGACCTCCTCGATCGCCTGACCGCCGAGACCGGCATCGCCGTCCTGGGTCCGCCGTAGGGCCCGTGCTCCGCCGGCTCAGACCCGGACCAGGCCCGCGCCGGCCGCGCCCGCCGTGAGCTCGGGCAGCCCGAACGCCTGGACCGGGCCCAGAGCGCCGGAGCCCTGCACGCCGCGCTCGGCCGCCGTCGTCGCACCCCAGGCGAGCAGCGACGCGGTCAGCCCGTAGGCCTCGGGCCCGTCGACCTGGACCCGGCTGACCAGCGAGCCGCTGCGGTCGCGGACCTCGGCGACCGTGTGCGTGCGCGCATTCGCCAGGGTCTCCGCCGACGGCGCCTCACCCACCCGGCGGCCGACGACGTCGGCCAGCCGCTGGGTGACCCGGGGCGCGCCGGGAAGCCTGCCCAGCAGGCCGGTCACGGGGGCCAGCACGTGCGCCGGACGGGTCAGCGGCCCGAACCAGTCCAGGTGCACGCCGACCTCCTGCAGCGTCGGCGCCAGGCCGGGCAGCGTCAGGTGCTCGGAGCCGCCGACGGAGAGCCCGCGGCGGGTGCGGCCGTCCACCTGGAACTCCCACACCCGGCGGCCGGCGCCCTCCGTGGTGAGCCGCCCGCCGGTGAACGCGAAGCCCGGCTCGGTGAGCACCCCCATGAGCGAGACCAGCGTGCCGCGGGAGAACGCCTGCCCCGACGTCCCGGCCATGCTGTAGGCGACGTCGACGCGGTGCGCCCGTTCACCGGCCTCCTGCAGGGCCAGGGCGGCAGCCAGGTTGCCCGGCACGTAGTCGAGACCGAAGGCGGGGACCAGCGCCGCGCCGGTGTCGGCAGCCCGCCGGCCGGCGTCCTCGAACACCCGCCGCACGAAGGGCGGCTCGCCGGTGGAGTCGAGGTAGACGGCGCCGGCCTCCACGGCGGCGTCCACGGCCGCCTGGCCGAGCTGCAGGAACGGGCCGACCGTGGTGACGAGGACGTCACCCGGGCCGAGGAGCTCGCGGACGGAGCCGGGGTCGGTGACGTCGGCGCGCGCGGTCTCCACCCCACCCAGCCGCTCGGCGAGCGCGTCCAGCTTGGCGGTGTTCCGCCCGGCGAGGAGGGGCCGGGCGCCGGCGGCGACGAGCGCCTCCGCCGTGCGCGCGCCGGTGTAGCCGGTTGCTCCGAACAGGACGATCCGCGCGGTCATGCACCCGACCCTAGTGACCGCCCGGAAAAGGGGAGGCGAACCTTTCCTTCACGAGGTTGCCGGTCCGCCCTCCGGGTAGCGGGACGGCGATGCGACCCTGCGCCGTTCAGCCCGCCGGGCCACCGGCCTGCCGTCCGGCGCTGTCCCTGCCCAGGCCCACGCGCCCGGCCAGTGCCGCGGCCTCCACCCGCGTCGTCACGTCCAGCCGCCGGAGCAGGTGCGCGACCAGCCGCTTCGTCGTCCGCTCCGAGACGTGCAGCGTCGTGGCGATGTCCACGGTGCTCGTGCCGTCGGCGACCAGCCGCCACAGCCGCCGCTCGTCGGCGGTCAGGCGCTCGGCGATGCCGTCACCGGCCGGCGCGGCGTCGGCGAGCAGCTGCCGCAGCAGGGCCTCCGGGACGACCGACCACCCGTCGAGGACCGCCAGCAGCGGCTGCACCAGGTGCTCGGGGTCAGCTGTCTTCGGCAGGAACGCGGCCGCCCCGGCCCGCAGCGCCTCGATGGCGGCATCCGCCTCGGCCAGCCCGGACAGTGCCACCACCCGCACCATGGGATCGGCCCGCCGGATCGCCGCGACGGCCCTGGTGCCGCCGGGCGGCGGCATGTGCAGGTCCACGATCGCGACGTCGGCATGGTGGCGCCGCACCAGCGCGGCCGCCGCCGATGCGTCGTCCGTCGTCCCCACCACCCGTACCCGACCGCCGCTCAGCCCCGGCAGCAGCAGGGTCAGGCCCCGCGTGAACAAGGGGTGGTCGTCCACGACCACCACGTCCACCGGCGCCCCACGTTCAGCAGCGAGCGTGCCGTCGATCTCCGCCACTTCTCCCCTGTCGGCCGTCGTGCCCCGGCGCTGCTGACCAGGTCTCCGTGAGGAGGTGCCCGTGACCGTCGCTCCGGACGTTCCGACGTCGAAGCCCAGCCGCGGACTGCTCAACGATCTCGCCCGAGTGCTCCGCGCGCATCTCCCGCGTCCGCGGCGGGGCGGAACCGATCCTGAACCGCCCACTCCGGAGGACGCCGTCCTGCGCGCCCTCTGCCACGACATGCGCAGCCCCCTGGCCTCCCTGGAGGCGGTGCTGGGCACCCTGGACCGCGCGCCGGACGGAGGTGGCGAGCTCCTCGAGCTCGCCCGGGCGCAGACCGCGCACCTCTCCTCGATGCTGCGCACCGCCGACGCGACGGCCGGGGCCGCCCCCCGGGCCGGGACGCGGCTGCTGCGCGACGTCCTCCTGGCGGCGATCGCCTGCTCCGGGCTGCCGCGGAGCCGACTGGCGCTCGAGATCGCCGACGACGCCGGGGAGGTGCGGGTGGCCGACGCCCGGGTCGGCCGGATCGTCACCAACCTGCTGGAGAACGCGCACCGCCACGGCGGCGGCCGGCCGGTGGTGCTGCGGGCGACCCGAGCACCCGGCTCCGTGGCACTGGCACTGACCCAGGCCGGCGTCCCGGCCGACCGGGTGGTGGGCCACCTCAGCCGCACCGAGCCGCCACTGGACCTCAACGGTCTGGGCCTGTGGTCGGTGCGCCGGCAGGCCCGCGAACTGGGCGGCCGCATCCTCTGGGCCGGCGACAGCCACTCCTTCACGCTGACCGTGCAGCTCCCCGACCGCTGAACGTTGGCACCCGCGGGCCACCGCTCGGCACCGGCGGGCCACCGGGCAGGGGCATCTCCCTGGTGTCACCGCAGCAGCGGCGGCACGACAGCACGACCGACCGCCCTCAGGGAGCCCGCATGTTCACGCACACCCACGCCCTGCAGTACGAGGCGAAGCCCGACGGTCCCGACCCGGACTTCGCCCGCAAGATGCAGGAGGTCCTCGGTGGTCAGTGGGGCGAGATGACCGTCGCCACCCAGTACCTGCTGCAGGGCTGGAACTGCCGCCTGCCCGGCAAGTACAAGGACCTGCTCCTCGCGATCGGCACCGAGGAGCTCGCCCACGTCGAGATGATCGTGACGATGATCGACCGGCTGCTGGACCACATCCCGCTCAAGCCGGACGCCGCGGACCGGTCCAAGGAGGCGGCCGCCGGCTACGGGCAGCACAACCCGCAGCACCCGATCGTCAACGGCGCCGGCGCCTCGTACATGGACTCGATGGGCAACCCGTGGACCGGTGCCTACGTGACCGCCAGCGGCAACCTGTACGCCGACTTCATGTACAACGCCACCGCCGAGATGCAGGGCCGGCTGCAGGTCGCCCGGCTCTACAACATGACCGACGACCCGGGCGTGAAGGACATGCTCCGGTTCCTCATCACCCGCGACCACTACCACCAGCAGCAGTGGCTGGCCGCGCTCGAGGAGCTCAAGGCCGACGGCCTCGAGGGCGTCCCCGTCCCGGAGGCGTTCCCGCTGGAGGAGGAGGTCGGCGACCTCGGCTACGTCTTCATCGACGCCTCCGACGGTCCCGACGCCGCCGCCGGCCGCTGGGCGTCCGGTCCGTCGATCGATGGCCGCGGCACCTTCTCGGCCCGGCCCATCGAGGCGACCGCCGACGCGCCGATCCTGCCGCCGGGCGACCCGCGCCTGTTCCCGACGCCGCAGATGGAGGGGCAGTCCCTCCTGCAGAAGGCCAAGGACATGCTCACCTAGGCCCTCGCCCACTCCCTCGTCGTGCCGTCGCCGTGCCGGTGGCCGCCCTCCGCGGGTGAGCCACCGGCCCGGCGGGCCACGCCTCTCGAAAGGCCGAACCGCCGTGCACCCGAACCGGGCCCTGCGCCTGCCCCATCCGACGCCCGCCGCGGCGTTGCTCTCCCTGGTCCACGCCGCCGCGATCGCGGTCGCCGTGGCGAACCCGGGCCGCCCCACGATCGCCGGCATCGTCGTCCTCGCCGGTCTCACCGCCCGGTGGCTGCTGCGGCACCGCCGATCGGTCGCGGCCGCGGACGTCGTCGTCCTCACCCCTGAAGCCGCTCCCGCAGCCGCTGCCTGAGACCGGCCCACCACCGCGACACCACCGCGTCACCGCGACGACCGCCGCGCTGCACCGCGGCGGTGACCGCTGCACCGTGGCGGCCGCCGGACGCGCAGGGGCCCACCCCCCGAGGTACGAGGAGTGGGCCCCAGGCGTTCGGGTCCTCCTAGTGCTCGACGGCCTTCTCCGCGCCGATGCCGGTCAGGGACCGCACCTCGAGCTCGGCGTTCTTGAGCTGGTCGGGCTTCTCCTTCGACAGCTTGCTGCCCAACCAGCCGAGGAGGAACGACAGCGGGATGGACACCAGGCCCGGGTTGTTCAGCGGGAACCAGTGGAAGTCCACGTCCTGGAACAGCGACGTGCTCTTCCCGGTCGTCGCGTTGAGCGGTCCGCCGGAGACCACCGGCGAGAACGCGATCAGGACGAGGCAGGTGATCAGGCCGCCGTAGATCGACCACAGCGCACCCTGGGTGGTGAACCTCTTCCAGAACAGGGTGTAGATGATCGTGGGCAGGTTGGCCGACGCCGCGATGGCGAAGGCCAGGGCCACCAGGAACGCGATGTTCAGGCCCGCCTGCAGGGCCAGGATGCCCAGGCCGATCGCGACCGCGCCGATGACCACCGCGGTCACCCGGGCGACCTTCACCTCGCCGTTGCCGCTGACCTGGCCCTTCTTGATCACCGAGGCGTAGACGTCGTGCGCGAACGACGCCGACGCGGTGATGGTCAGGCCTGCTACGACGGCGAGGATCGTGGCGAACGCGACGCCCGCGATGATGCCCAGCAGCACGGTGCCACCCAGCTCGAAGGCCAGGAGCGGCGCCGCCGCGTTGACCGCGCCCGGGGCCCCGAGGATCCGCTCGGGGCCGACCAGCGCACCGGCCCCGTAGCCGATCACCAGGCTGAAAAGGTAGAAGATGCCGATCAGCCAGATGGCCCAGACCACCGAGCGGCGCGCGTCCTTCGCCGTGGGCACGGTGTAGAAGCGCATCAGCACGTGCGGCAGACCGGCCGTGCCGAGCACCAGCGCCAGGCCGAGGGACACGAAGTCGAGCTTCGAGGTCTCCGTCAGGCCGTACTGGGCACCGGGCGCGGCGACGTCCCGGCCCTCGACGGCGAGGTCCTGCGCGCCGCCGATCAGCGAGGACAGGTTGAAGCCGTACTTGCCGAGCACCCACACGGTCATGACCAGCGCGCCGACGATGAGCAGCGAGGCCTTGATGATCTGCACGTAGGTGGTGCCGCGCATGCCGCCGACCAGCACGTAGAAGATCATCAGCGCGCCCACGATCGTCACGACGATCGCCTGCGCCGCCTCGCCGGTGACCCCGAGCAGCAGGGTGACCAGTCCGCCGGCCCCGGCCATCTGGGCCAGCAGGTAGAAGAGCGAGACGACGAGCGTCGAGAGCGCGGCCGCCATGCGCACCGGCCGCTGGCGCATCCGGAAGGCCAGGACGTCGGCCATCGTGAACCGCGCCGTGTTCCGCATGAGCTCGGCGACGAGCAGGAGCGCGACGAGCCAGGCGACCAGGAAGCCGATCGAGTAGAGGAAACCGTCGTAGCCGTAGACGGCGATGGCCCCGGCGATGCCCAGGAACGAGGCGGCCGAGAGGTAGTCGCCGGCGATCGCCAGGCCGTTCTGCGTGCCGCTGATGTTGCGGCCGGCCGCGTAGTAGTCCGCGGCGCTCTTGTTGCTGCGGCTGGCCCGGAACGTGATGGCCAGGGTGATCAGCACGAACACCCCGAAGATCGAGATGTTGATGGTCGGGTTGCCGATCGTGCTGTCGGCGGCGATCAGGTCAGGCACGGGTGGCCCCTCCGGTGGACTCGTGGGCCGTGGTCCCGGCGCCGGGCGCGAAGTCGTGCCGCTCGAGCCGCTCCCGCATCTCGTCGGCGATGGGGTCGGTGCGCCGGCCGGCGTGGGCGACGTAGAGGTGCGTGATCACGAAGGTGGAGAGGAACTGCCCCAGGCCGAGCAGGAGCCCGAGGTTGACGTTGCCGAACACCTCGGTGGACATGAAGTCCGGCGCGTAGGTGGAGAGCAGGACGTAGAGCAGGTACCAGGCCAGGAACGCGAAGGTCATCGGGAAGGCGAACCGGCGGAACCGGTTCTTCAGCTCGGCGAACTCCGGGGAGTTCTGCGCCTCGAGGTACTCCTCGGGCGTCAGCGCACGCCGGTCGGGGGGTGGGGTCACGCGGGCCTCCACAGGGGTCAGGGTGTGGTCCGCGTCACTGTATGGGTTACCAGTGGGTACGAGGTCACGAGCGGAACAAGGTTTGCCACGACCGGTCGCAGCCCGTAACACGAGCGGAACCGCGCCCTGGTGCAGTGCCTCATGGACGCCTCCCTCACCTGGTTCCCGGTGGCCCGCACGGCCGACGTGACGACGACGCCGGTCGCCGTCGGGGCCGGCGGTCGGGCCTACGTCGTCGTCCGGCTGCCCCCCCGCGGCGAGGTGACGGCGTTCCCGGCCCGGTGCCCGCACCGGCTGGTGCCGCTGGCCGCGGGCCGGGTCGAGGGCGGTCGGCTGGTGTGCCCGGCCCACGGCTGGCGGTTCGACGGCGAGGGCCGGTGCACGCAGGTGCCCTCGATGGGCGACGACGGCTGCCCGCCGCCGCGGGCCGACCTCCGGAGGCCCTGGGCGGTGGAGGAGCGGCACGGCTGGGTCTGGCTGGCACCGGAGCCGACGACGACGCTCCCGCCCCGCCCGGTCTCCACGCCGCGCCCCGAGCCGACCCCGGAGCCGCCGGTTCCGACCGGGCCCGTCTTCGACAACCTCGCACCGGCGCTCGCGCACGCCTGGCACCCGGTCCTGCTGAGCCGGGAGCTCCGCCGTGGCGGCTGGTCGCAGGTGCGGCTGCTCGGTTGCACGTGGAACCTCAGCCGGGCGGCCGACGGTTCGCTCGCCGTGGAGCCCGCGGCGTTCGGGCTGCGGGAGCGGCTCGGCCTGATCTGGCTCGCCCCCGCCGAGCCGGCCGATGCCCCGCTGGAGGTACCCGAGCTGGCCGACCGCCGGTTCGTGGCGGGGTGGCTGCCGCCGGTGCGCTCCCCCGGGCCCGCCGGCCCGCTCGCCGACACCTTCCTCGACGCGACGCACGGGCCCTTCGTGCACGCCGCCACCATCGGCGCGGCCGACCGCGCGCGGGTGGACCCCGGCGAGCTGCAGCGTGAGCCGGGCGGGTTCCGCAGCGTGCAGGAGCAGTGGGTGGAGAACCCGCTCGATCCGGAGGTCGCGACCGGAGGCCGGCCGCTGCGCCAGCGGCGCCGCACCACCTACACCTACCGGGTCCCGTTCCGCCTGCGCCTGCGGCAGGAGTTCCTCGACTCCGGCGCGGCGACGACGCTGCTCTACCTGCTGCAGCCCGAGGACCTCGACTCCACACGGGTCTACACCTGCCTGCTGGTCTCCGACGGGCCGGGCCGGCCGCTCCCCACCCCCGCCCGGATGGCCGAGCAGGTCGCCCTGCAGCGCCGGATCCTCGCGGAGGACGTGCGCTCCCAGGAGACCCTCGCCGTGCCCGGTCTCCCCCTGGACCCGCGGGACGAGGTGCACGTGCCGGCCGATCGGCTGGGCGTCGCGCTGCGCGAGGCGCTCTGCGACTTCCTCGTGGCAGGTCGCACCCGGCGGACGGCCGCCTGAGCGGGATCACTCCCCCGGCAGCTGCTCTCCACAGGCCGGGCACGTGGTCGGCGGATCCTCGTCGGCGACGCGCCCGCAGGCCGGGCACACGCGGCGGAGCATGCAGGCGGGGTCGCCGCCCTCGTCGTCGGGCGCGGGAAGGGTCACGACCCCGTCCTACCCTCCACCCGCAGGAGGACGCACATCTCCCCCTGCGGGACGACGAGATCCGGCGCGGTTCTGCCTAGGGTCGGCAGTGTGGACCGCCCCCTCGACCGCCTGCCCGAGTGGACGCGGCAGCACCCGTTCGCCGTCGACGCGGCGTTCGCGGGCGCGACCTGGTTCCTCGCCGTCCTGCTGCCGCTGGAGGCCTACGCGCAGCACCAGTCCAGCATCTTCGTCGTCGGCACGCTGCTGACCGTCCCGCTGGCCTGGCGCCGGCGGGCGCCGGTCCCGGCCGCCTCGGTGGTGGTCGCGGCCGGCCTCCTCGAGCTGGTGGCGGCCCCCGACTTCCTCGCCGCGAACGTCGCCGTCCTCATGACGATCTACGCGCTGGCCGCCTACGCACCCCGGTGGGCAGCGCAGACCGGTCTCGTGATCGGGCTGCTCGGCGCCGTCCTGGCCGCCGTGCGCTTCTTCGGCTACGACGTCACCTCGTCGGTCGTCCCGACGGCGCTGGCCATCGGGGTCTCGGTCGTGGCGGCCTGGTCGCTCGGCAACCTGCGGCGGGCCCGGCTGCAGCGGCTGGCCGCTTTGGAGGAACGGGCCCAGCTGCTGGAACTGGAACGCGACCAGGAGATGCGGCTGGCGGCGACGGCGGAACGGGCGCGCATCGCCCGCGAGATGCACGACGTCGTCGCGCACTCCCTGTCGGTCGTCATCGCCCAGGCCGACGGCGGGCGCTATGCCGGGAAGACCGACCCCCAGGCGGCCACCGACGCGCTGGAGGCGATCGCCGCGACCGGCCGGCAGGCGCTCACCGACATGCGGGCCCTGCTCGGCGTCCTCCGCGAGGGCGGCGGCGAGGAGTACGCACCGCAACCGGACGTGGCGGCGATCCCGGTGCTGGTCGACGACGTCCGGGCCAGCGGGCTCGACGTCGACCTGATCGTCGAGGGCGATGCCCGGGCGTTGCCCGCCGGCCCCCAGCTGGCCGCCTACCGGATCGTGCAGGAGTCGCTCACCAACGTGCTGAAGCACGCCGGGCCGGCCTCGCGCGCCTGGGTGCGCCTGCAGTGGCGGCCCGACGCCCTGGAGCTGTCGGTGCTGGACGACGGGCGCGGCGCCGCTGCGGTGGAGTCCGACGGCCAGGGTCAGGGTGTGCGCGGCATGCGCGAGCGGGCCTGGCTGCACGGCGGGCGGCTGGAGGCGGGGCCGCGGCCCGGCGGCGGGTTCGGCGTGCACGCCGCACTGCCCTACGGTTCGAGCCGATGAGCGAGCCGATCCGGGTGGTCCTGGTCGACGACCAGCAGATGGTGCGGGCCGGGTTCCGCATGGTCATCGACTCCCAGCCCGACCTGACCGTCGTGGGCGAGGCCGGCGACGGCGGCACGGCGGTCGAGCTGCTGGCACGCACCCGTGCCGACGTCGTCCTCATGGACGTCCGCATGCCGGGCACCGACGGGATCGAGGCGACCCGCCAGGTCACCGCGCTGCCCGAGCCGCCGAAGGTCGTCGTCCTCACCACGTTCGACCTGGACGAGTACGTGGTGGCCGCCATCGGCGCCGGCGCCAGCGGGTTCCTGCTCAAGGACGCCGCGCCCGAGGAGATGCTCGGCGCGATCCGCACCGTGCACGCCGGCGACTCGGTCATCGCGGCCAGCTCCACCCGCCGCCTGCTGCAGCACGTGGCCCCGATGCTCCGCGGAGCGGCGGTCGCGACCGGCCCGGGCGACGACCGCGCTCTGACCGAGCTCACCCCCCGGGAGCGCGAGGTGCTCGAGCAGATGGCGCTCGGGGCCTCCAACAGCGAGATCGCCGCGCACTTGTTCGTGAGCGAGGCGACGGTGAAGACGCACGTGGGCCGCGTGCTGGCCAAGACCGGGTCGCGCGACCGGGTGCAGGCCGTCGTCCTGGCCTACCGGACGGGCCTCGTGGCACCGGCCGACCTCCTCCGGGACGCGTAGCTCAGGGGCCGCCGGCTCATCCCGGCCGAACCGGGGAGCCCGTCATCCAGACCAGCTACGCGCCGTAGGCCGCCGAGCGGGCCGCAGCCACCTGCGCGGCGGTCGGCAGCTCCGGGGGCAGCGGCCAGTCCGACGCGAGGGCCGACCCGACCGCCGCCGGCATCGCCACCAGCCAGGCGCAGAAGATCGCGGAGAGGCCCACGACCCGCCGGAGCTCCTGTCGCTCGGCCGTGCGCTCGACGTCCACGGCCGTTCCGTCCACCCGCGCCTCCCCGCTCCGTCCCGAGCATGACAGCCGGTCCACCCGCAGGGGGACCGCGACGTGCCGGAAGACCGGTCCCTGCTCCGACGCGAGCGCAGGGCCCGTGGCGAGAGCGTGGGCGTCGTCCCCGACACCCCGTCCCCGGAGGTCCGCAGTGCCCGTCCCCGTCATGACCGTCCCCGGCGAACCGCCGGCCGCACGCGCCGGTGCGGCCGTCCGCGCCGCCGGGCTCCGCAAGACCTACGGCCGGGGTGAGACCGCGGTCCACGCCCTCGCCGGGGTCGACGTCACGTTCGCCCGCGGCGGCTTCACCGCGATCATGGGGCCGTCGGGCTCCGGCAAGTCCACGCTCATGCACTGCCTCGCCGGCCTCGACACGGCGACCGCCGGCTCCGTCTGGCTGGGCGACACCGAGCTGACCGCCCTGCGGGACGACGAGCTGACCGCGCTGCGCCGCCAGCGGATCGGTTTCGTCTTCCAGGCGTTCAACCTGCTGCCGGTGCTGCCCGCGCGGGAGAACATCGTGCTGCCGATGCAGTTGGCCGGTCAGCGCCCCGACCCCGCCTGGTTCGACGACGTCGTCGCCCGCCTGGGGCTGCGCGAGCGGCTCGGCCACCGGCCGCACGAGCTCTCCGGCGGCCAGCAGCAGCGGGTGGCCATCGCGCGCGCCCTGCTCCCCCGCCCCGACGTCGTCTTCGCCGACGAGCCCACCGGCAACCTCGACTCCCGCGCCGGCGCCGAGGTGCTCGGCCTGCTGCGCTCCAGCGTCCGGGAGACCGGCCAGACCGTCGTCATGGTCACCCACGACCCGTCGGCCGCCGCCTACGCCGACCGCGTGGTGCTGCTGGCCGACGGCCGTCTCGCCGGTGAGCTGACCGAGCCCACCGCCGAGTCCGTGCTCGACGCGCTGCGCGGGCTGGGGGCCTGACCGCCATGCGCACCGTCCTGCTCGCCCAGCTGCGCACGCACGCCGCGCGGCTGATCGCCTCCACCCTGGCCGTGGTCATCGCGGTCGCGTTCGTGGTGGCCACGCTCGTGCTCCTGCAGACCTCCCGCGCCACCGTGCTCGACGCCGTCGCCGCCCGCTACGTCGACACCGCCGCGGTCGTCACCTCCGAGTCCTCGCTGTCCGACCGGGTCGACGACGTCGCCGCGCTGTCCTCCGTGGCCGCGGTCGCGCCGGCCCTGGAGACCTCGGTGCAGGCGAACGTGCCCGGCCGGACCGGCTCGCAGTTCCTGCTCGTCCAGTCCGTCGCCGACGCGTCCGCGCTCCGCTGGCAGCAGCTCGCCGCGGGCCGGTTGCCCAGCGGCCCCGGGCAGGTCGCCGTCAGCGACCGCGCCCGAGCGGCTCTCAACGACGTCCTGACCGTCACCCTCGTCGACGCCGAGGGCCGGGAGTCGACGGCGCAGGCCACCGTCACCGGCATCGTCGACCTGCACGGCGACCCGGAGGCCGGCCTCTTCGGACGCGCCTTCGTGACCGAGCAGCAGGCCCGCGACTGGGGCGCCACCGATCCGACGGAGCTGCGGATCGCCGCAGCGCCGGGCGTCCCCGACGAGCAGGTGCGCACCGACGTCGCCACCGCGTTGCGCGGCACCGACGTGACGGTGCGGACCGGCACCGCACAGGCGGAGCACGCCGCCGCCGAGCTGATGGGCAACGCCACGGCGCTCGCCGCGGTGCTGCTGGTCTTCGCGACGGTCGCCGTCGTCGTGGCCGGGCTGGTCATCGCCAACACGTTCGCGGTGCTGCTCGCGCAGCGGACCCGGGAGCTGGCGCTGCTGCGCTGCGTCGGCGCCACCTCGCGGCAGGTTCGCCGCAGCGTGCTGGGCGAGGCCGCCGTGACCGGGCTGGTCTCCTCCCTCGCCGGCGTCGCCGTCGGCATCGGGCTGGCAGCCGGGGTCTCGGCCCTGGTGGGCGAGGATTCCGCGATCCCGCTCGCGGGGGTGTCCGTCCCGCCGTACGCGGTGCTCGCCGGGCTGGTGCTCGGCACCGGCGTGACCGTCCTGGCCGCCCTCGCCCCGGCCCGGGCCGCCACCCGGGTAGCTCCGCTGGCGGCGCTGCGCCCGCTGGACCCGGCCCCGCTGCGCTCCCGCCCGGGGGTCCTGCGCCTCGTGCTCGGCCTGCTGATGGTGGGAGCGGGCGTCGTGCTGCTCGCGGCGGGCGTGGTCATGCCCTCGCTGCTGGTCGCGCTGCCCGGCGGGGTGCTCAGCTTCCTCGGCGTCGTCCTGCTCGCGCAGCGCGCCGTCCCGCCGGTGGTCGCGGCCGCCGGGCGGCTGGCCGGACGGACCGGCGTCCCCGCCCGGCTCGCCGCCGGCAACGCCCTCCGCAACCCTCGGCGGACGGCGGCCACGGCGACGGCGCTGCTCATCGGCGTCACGCTGACCAGCGCCTTCGTGGTCGGGGCCGCCTCGACCCGGGCGACCGCCCAGGGCGAGCTGGACGCCGAGTTCCCCAGCGACGTCGTGGTCGAGGGGTGGGAGATGCCCGGTTCGCTGCTGGCGTCCCTGTCCCGGCTGGAGGGCGTGGACGGCGGCACCACCCTCCGCGCCGCCGACGTCCTGGGCCCCGACGGGCAGCCGGCGACCGTCCTCGGTGTCGACGCCGACCAGGCGACCTCGTTGCTGCGGTCGACCGCCGAGCTGGCCCTCCCGCGGCCCGGCGAGGTCCTCGTGCCGGAGTGGCAGGCCGAGACCTACGGGGTGACCGCCGGGGACCGGCTCCCGCTCGCCGACGGGGGACGGACCCTCGACCTCGCCGTCCGCGTCGTCGACCAGGACATGCCGCTGCTCGTGGCCGCGTCCGACCTGGAGCAGCTGGCACCGGAGGCCGGCATCGCCCAGGTGTGGCTGCGGCTGGCCGATGCCGAGCCCGAGGCGCAGGTCGACGCGGTGGACCGGGTGACCGACGTGGTGGCCGAGGCCGACCCCTCGGCGCGGGTCACCGGGATGATCACGCTCCGGCAGCAGCTGGACGAGATCCTGGACCTGATGCTGCTGGTGGTGACCGGGCTGCTGGCCGTCGCGGTGGTGATCGCGGTGATCGGTGTCGGCAACACGCTGGCGCTGTCGGTGGTCGAGCGGCGGCAGGAGAACGGGTTGCTGCGGGCCCTGGGGCTCACCCGCGGGCAGCTGCGCGGGTTGCTCGCCTGGGAGGCGGCGCTGGTCGCGGGCGTGGCCGCGGTGCTCGGCGTCCTGCTCGGTGGGGCGTACGGGCTGATCGGGGCGGCCTCCGTGCTGGGGAGCGCCGGGACGATCGTGCTCGCGGTGCCGTGGCTGCAGATCGGGCTGATCGTCGTCGTCGCCACCGCCGCGGGGCTGCTCGCCTCGGTCCTGCCCGCCCGGCGCGCCGCCCGCACCGCCCCCGTGGCCGCCATCACGGCCTAATGGTGATCAGGTCTCCTGATCGTTCCGGGTCCTCCCTCACGGTCGACCGTGAGGGAGGACCCAGTGTGACCAGGTCACCTGATCATCCCGGCCCCGGCGGGACGGCGTCGTCCGGTTCACAGCGGCGGACGGCGCCGGACCTGGGAGACTGGAACCGTGCCGTCCCGATCTCTGCGCCGCGCCGCCGTCGCCACCGTCCTCGCCGGCCCGGTGGGCTTCGTGACCGCCGCCGCCTGGGGCCTGCCGAAGGCCCTCGGAGCGCACCGCCGCCGGCTCCGCCGCGTGGTCGCCGGCTCCCCGCACTTCTCCGACGGCAAGTTCCACAACCGGCTCCCGACGCCGGCCCTCTCCCCGGCCAACACCCGCGACGGCCTGCTCCGGCAGTGGCACGAGGAGCGGCACGTCGGCCTGCCGGGCGGACCGATCCCGCTGGCGAGCGCCGAGATCCCGGCGGACGCCGCGGCCCTCGCGGTCACCTGGTTCGGCCACGCCAGCGCCCTGCTGGAGGTCGACGGCCGGCGGGTCCTGCTCGACCCCGTGTGGGGCTACCGCGTCTCGCCGTCCCCCGTCTTCGGCC
This sequence comes from Blastococcus sp. TF02-8, assembly GCF_003319175.1. Lineage (GTDB taxonomy): Bacteria > Actinomycetota > Actinomycetes > Mycobacteriales > Geodermatophilaceae > Blastococcus. The sequence goes on from NZ_QOHK01000004.1 coordinate 369,429, forward strand.
CGACGCGGCTGCACGAGCCGCCGATGGCGCTGGAGGACCTCCCCCCGGTCGACGCCGTCGTCATCTCCCACGACCACTACGACCACCTCGACCTGCCCACCGTGCAGACGCTGCTGCGCACGCAGAGCGCGCCGTGGGTGGTTCCGCTCGGCATCGGTGAGCACCTGCGCAAGTGGGGCGTTCCGGAGGAGCGGATCGTCGAGCTGGACTGGGACGACGCGCACCGGGTCGGGGAGCTGACCCTCACCTGCACCGAGGCCCGGCACTTCTCCGGCCGCTACTTCTACCGCGACACCACTCTGTGGGCGTCCTGGGTGATCACCGGTCCGGAGCACCGGGTCTTCTTCGGCGGCGACACCGGCTACACCCCCGCGTTCGCCGAGATCGGCGCCCGGCTGGGCCCGTTCGACCTCACGCTGCTGCCGATCGGCGCCTACAACGACGCGTGGCATGCCATCCACATGGACCCGGAGGAGGCGGTGCGGGCGCACGGCGACCTCGGTGGTCGGGTCCTGCTGCCGATCCACTGGGCCACGTTCAACCTCGCGTTCCACCGGTGGGCCGAGCCCGTGCAGCGGCTGCTGGCCGCCGCCGCGCCCCGGGGCGTCGAGGTGGTGGTCCCGCGGCCGGGCGAGCGGATCGACGTGCTGGCGCCGACGCCGCTGCAGGACTGGTGGTCGGCCGTCGGCTCGGCCGCACCGCAGGACGGTCAGGACGCGGGCGTCGGCTCCTCGGTCCTCGCGCGGACGCTCACCCGGCTGCTCTCGCTGCTCCCGGGCTGACCTGCGCCGACTGGCAGGAACGACGCGGTATCCGGCATTCCTGCCACTCGAGAAGAGGGCCGTACGCGCCGATGCTTGGTGCAGCGGCACGGTGCCGCTGAACGGACTTCCTCCGGGAGGACGCCATGACCCGCACGCCCCACACCTCCAGGGTCCGCCGTTGGATCCACCGCCCGCACCCGAGTCGCTGGCTGGCCGACACCCGGGACACCGACTACTCGACCGCCCGGCTCATGGACGGCACCACCAGGCGCTGACCCCGCTCAGCGGAGGAGCTTGGACATCCGCCGGTCGGCCAGCGGTTTCCCCCCGGTCTGGCAGGTGGGGCAGTACTGCAGCGAGGTGTCGGCGAAGCTGACCTCGCGAACGGTGTCCCCGCACACCGGGCACGGGAGCCCGGTGCGGGCGTGCACCTGCAGCCCGGAACGCTTCTCGCCCTTCATCGTCGCCGCCTTCTGGCCGCGCTGGCGCTCCAGGGCCCCGGTGAGGGTCGCCCGCATCGCGTCGTAGAGGCGGACCAGTTCGTCCTCGCTCAGCTTGTCGGCCATCTTGAACGGCGAGAGCCGCGCGGCGTGCAGGATCTCGTCGGAATAGGCGTTGCCGATGCCCGCGATCAGCGTCTGGTCGGTGAGGGCGCCCTTGAGCTGGCCGCTGCGGCCGGCGAGGAGGCGGGCGAAGTCCTCCCGCTCGACCAGCAGCGCGTCGGGTCCGAGCCGGGCGATGCCGGGCACCTCGGCCGGCGAGCGGACGACGTAGACCGCCAGGCCCTTGCGGGTGCCCTGCTCGGTGAGGTCGAACCCGTTCCCGTCGTCGAGGTGCACGCGCAGGGCGAGCGGCCCCTTTCCCGGCTTCGGCGGGGCGGTCGGCAGGTTCTCCCGCCAGTGCAGCCAGCCGGCCCGTGCCAGGTGGACGACCAGGTGGATCCCGGAGACGTCCAGGTCGAGGAACTTGCCGTGGCGCCCGGCACCGGTGATCTCCAGGCCGGCGAGCGCGCTCAGCGGCGGGTCGAAGGTCTTGATCGCCTGGACGGCGGCCAGGTCGGCACGGGCCAGCACGCGGCCGGCGGCGTTCTCGCGGAGGAACCCCGCCAGCGCCTCCACCTCGGGCAACTCGGGCATCCGACCATGATCCCTGCCGACGGGCGGATCCGCCGTCCCCCATCGGGCGGTTTGTGCACGAAACGCCCGGGAGGTTCGTGCACGAAACGCCCGGGAGGCGCGGGCGTGGGCCGATGCCTAGGGTCGGCCGGGTGCCCACCGCGCTGCTCTGGTTTCGGCGGGACCTGCGCCTGCGCGACCACCCGGCGCTGCTGGCCGCCCGTGAGGCCGCCGGACCGGACGGCGACGTCCTCCCGGTGTTCGTGTTCGACGACCGGCTGTGGGGCCCCTCGGGCGAACCCCGCCGGCGCTTCCTGCTCGACTGCCTCGCCGCTCTCGACGCCGACCTGGACGGCGCTCTGGTGCTGCGGCACGGGGATCCGGCGCGTGTCATCCCCGACCTGGTCCGCCAGACGGGGGCGACGTCGGTGCACGTCAGCGCGGATGCCGGCCCTTACGGCCGGCGTCGCGACGAGGCGGTGGAGCGGGCGCTGGACGGGACGCCGTTCGAGCGCACCGGCTCGCCCTACGCGGTCACTCCCGGTCGGGTGACCAAGGCCGACGGGACGCCGTTCCGCGTCTACTCCCCCTTCGCGCGGGCCTGGCAGCAGCACGGCTGGCGCGCCCCGGCACCGACGCCGGGCCGTGTCCGCTGGCGGACCGGTGTGCGCTCCGAACCCCCACCCGCCGCCGCAGAGGTCGACGCCACGGTGCCCGCGGCCGGCGAGAGCGCCGCGCACGCTGCCTGGGAGCGCTTCCGGGACGAGCGGCTGCTCGAGTACGCCGAGGGGCGCAACGCTCCCGGCGGCAGCGGGACCAGCCGCATGTCGGCCTACCTGAAGTACGGCTGCATCCATCCCCGCACGCTGCTGGCCGATCTGGCGGCGGCCGAGCAGACCGAGTCGGTGCGCCGCTACACCGCGGAGCTGGCCTGGCGGGACTTCTACGCCGACGTGCTGTGGCACCGCCCGGAGTCAGCACGTGAGTACCTGCGCCCCGAGCTGCAGGCCATGGGCTACGACTCGGGCCCGCATGCCGAGGAGCTGCTCGAGGCGTGGAAGGCCGGCCGCACCGGTTTCCCGATCGTCGACGCCGGGATGCGGCAGCTGCGGGGCGAGGCGTACGTGCACAACCGGGTGCGGATGATCGTCGCGTCGTTCCTGGTCAAGGACCTGCACCAGGAGTGGACCGTCGGCGCCCGGTACTTCATGCAGCACCTGGTCGACGGCGACCTGGCGAGCAACAACCACGGCTGGCAGTGGGTCGCCGGGACGGGCACCGACGCCGCGCCCTACTACCGCGTCTTCAACCCCGTGACCCAGGGGAAGAAGTTCGACCCGGACGGCGCCTACGTGAAGCGGTGGTTGCCGGAGCTGCGGGACGTCGACCCGCGGTACGTGCACGAGCCGTGGGCGGCCCCGGGCGGGGTGCCGTCCGGGTATCCCGAACCGGTCGTCGACCACGCGCACGAGCGCCGGGTCGCCCTGGAGCGCTACGCCCGGGTCCGTTCCGGCTGAGCGTCACGCGCGCAGCGTCGGCGCGGCACGCACCGGATCCCGCCCCTCCGCCGGCGAGGCGGCCAGGCGCCGCGCCCACGCCGTCAGTCCCGCTACGTCCACCCCGTGCGGACGACGCTCGGCGTACGGCGCCACGTTCTCCGCGCCCCGCTGCAGCAGCGTGGCCGCTCCCGGGTCGTTCCCTCGCGCCGCGTGCGTCAGCCCGACCGCGAGCTGGGCCAGCCCCCGCCACAACTGCCGCTCCTCGTCGGGGGCGGTCTTCCAGGCGTCCTCGAGGACCTCGTGCGCGTGGAACGGCCGGCCGGCGTCCAGCAGCGTCTGCGCCTCCGCCAGCGCCACGTCGGGCGCGCGGACGATCCCCTCGGGGGCGCGCTCCTCGCCGGCGGCGTCCCGGGGGAGCGGACGTCCGAGCGCGTCGCGGGGACGCGCGTTGCGCGCCCTGCCCGCGGCGTCGCGGTCCCGGTCGGTCACCCGGCCATCGTGCCGCTGCGCGCGGCGGCATGCTCAGCGGTGGGCCGGCCGCTCCACCGACGAGCGAGGGGTGGGCAGCGCCGCCCGGGCGGCCGCGGCGCACTCGCGCAGCCACGCGGGGACGTCGTCGGGGTCCATCGGCCGGGCGAAGAGGTAGCCCTGGGCCTCGTCGCACCCGAGCTCCAGCAGTCGCTGGCGCACCTCCGCCGTCTCGACCCCCTCGGCGACGATGGTGAGCCCGAGGTCGTGGGCGAGCTGCACGACGGTGCGGGTGACCGCCTCGTCGGCGCCGTCCTCGAGCAGGTGCGTGACGAAGCCGCGGTCGATCTTCAGCGCGGTCACCGGCAGTGTCTTGAGGTAGGAGAGCGAGGTGTAGCCGGCGCCGAAGTCGTCCACCGAGACGCGCACGCCCATGGCCCGCAGCCGCCGCAGGGTCTCCGCGGTCCGCCGGGGATCGACCATCGCCGCCGTCTCGGTCATCTCCAGCTCGAGGGCGTGCCCGGGGAGCTGCTCGGCGGCGAGGACGTGGTTCACGTGCGCGGGGAACTCGGGGTCGAGCAGCGTCGCCGGTGCCACGTTGACGGCGACGTCGACGTCCCACCCCTCCGCCCGCCAGCCGGCGCAGCGACGGATCGCCTCGCGCAGCACCCATTCGGTGAGCGGCCGCATGAGGGCGGCGCGTTCGGCGGCGGGGACGAAGGCGCCCGGGCCGAGCAGGCCGCGGTCGGGGTGCTGCCAGCGCACCAGCGCCTCGAAGCCCATGGTGCGCCCGGTTCGCAGGGCGACCTTGGGCTGGAAGTGCAGTCGCAGCTCGCCGCCGTCGATGGCGCCGCGCAGCTGGGCGAGGAGCTCCAGCTGGCCGGCGTCGTTGGTGTCGTCGGCGGGGTCGAACAGGCGGACGCCACCGCCCTCGTGCCGGGCCCGGTGCAGGGCCATGTCGGCTCGGCGGAGCAGCGAGGGCATGTCGTCGCCGTGCTCGGGGTGCAGCGCGACGCCCATGCTCGCGCCCACCTCGAGGGAGACGCCGCCCACCGCGAAGGGACGCTCCAGCCGGGCGAGGAGCGCCCGCGCCCGCACCAGCGCGGCTTCGCCGTCGGGGACGTCGCGCAGCAGGAGGGCGAACTCGTCGTCGCCGAGCCGGGCCACGAGGTCGTCGGGGCGCACGGCGGAGCGCAGCTCGTCGCCGATGGCGACCAGCAGCTCGTCGCCGATGGCGTGCCCGAGAGCGTCGTTGACCTCCTTGAAGCCCTCGAGGTCCAGGAGCAGCAGCGCCGAGGTGTGCTTGCGCAGGTCCTGCTGGACGAGGAGCGCCCGGTTGCCCAGCCCGGTGAGCGGGTCGTGCAGCGCCCGGTGCTCCCGCCGCAGCATGCGCCGGCGACTGGTGGTCCCGAGGATCACCACGCCGATCAGCAGTGCGCCGACGGTGAGGGCGAGGCGGATGGTGGCCTCGCGCAGCTGGCCGGCGACCACGTCCTCCGGCAGCAGGATCTCGGCGACGAGTCCCACGGGCACGCCGTCGGGGCCGACCGGCGCGATGAGCACGGTCGCCGTCGGGCCGGCGCGGTCCTCGTCGTGCTCGAACTCGACCTGCGGCCTCCCGGCCAGCACGTCGGCCAGGTGCGCCTGCTCCTCGGGGGAGAGCGGGTCGGGGTCCGAGCTGTCGCTGTAGAGGAGGCGGCCGTCGCGGGTCCACAGCTGCAGGCCGACCAGCCGGTTGCCCTCGCGCAGATGCCCGACCCCTCGGCCGATGCGGGCCAGCACGTCACCGGGGAGAGCGGTGACGACGGCGACGTCCGCCGGGAGCTCCACCTCGACCAGCAGCTCGCTGACGACGCCGGCATCGGTGATCGCGTGCTCGAGCGCCCGTTCGCGCTCCCGCTGCTGGAGGTTCAGCGCACCCGCGCCGACGGTCACCCCGGCGAGGACGAGCACCAGCGCGAGCAGGCGCCAGGACCTCACCATGCGACCCACCGGGCTCCCCTTCCGGGCCGCGACCCTCGCGTCCGAGGAAGGGATCGGCGCGCGAGCGTGGAAACTTGATCGTGCTCAACCTATCGGGGGACCGTTGTTCGCCGGAGCTGCATCCGGATGCCACCCGCCGGACGAAGGAGGACTGACGGTTCCCCGGAGGAAGGACGGCACGCCATGAGCGAGCTGCTCGTCGCGCCCCCGTCCCCGCCCAGTAGCGTTCGCGTCGTGTTCGAGGACTCCGTGGCCGCCGGGAGCGGCGCCCGGGAGCCCGCTGACACCGCGTTCGGGGACCTGGCGCCCGACGACGCCGAGGTGGGTCGCCGGTTCGCCGCCGGCGACGAGCAGGCGCTGGCGTGGGCCTACCAGCGCTGGGCCGGCCAGGTCCACGGCATGGCGGTGCGTGCATTCGGGCCCGGCCCGGACGCCGAGGACGTCACGCAGCAGACCTTCATCGCGGCCTGGACGGGCCGCGCCCGCTTCCGGCCCGGCGAGTCCCCGCTGCCGGCCTGGCTCGTCGGGATCTGCCGGCACAAGATCGCCGACACGTGGGCCCGCCGCGACCGGCAGCGGCGCGAGGCCGAGGCCGCCCTGTCCCAGGCCCAGGCCACGCCGACCGGCACGCCGGGTCCGTCGGTCGACAGCGTGGTCGCCGACCGCATGCTCGTGCTCGACGAGCTGGACCGCCTGGGCCAGCCCCAGCGCGGCATCATCGAGCTCGCGTTCTTCGCCGATCTCACCCACAGCCAGATCGCCGAGCGCACGGGATTGCCCCTGGGCACCGTGAAGTCCCACATCCGCCGCACGCTGGAGCGCCTGAGGAGCCGATTGGAGGGTGACGGTGCCGCACTGCCCGCCTGAGCAGCTCGCCCTCGCCGCGCTGCACGAACCGCTGCCCGACGACGACGCCCGCCACCTGGCCGACTGCGCCGTGTGCCGGACGGAGGTCGACTCGCTGCGCCGCGCGGTGGACGCCGTCGCCGTCCCGGAGCTGGCCGAGCCCGGACCCACGGCGACCCCACCGGCCTCCGTGTGGGCCGGGATCGCTGCCGCGACCGGAGTCACGGCCGTGCCCGAAGGAGTACCGGCCGCGCAGCCGGCGACGGCACAGGTGCTGCCGCTCCGCAGCCGCAGCCGCCGGCGCGGGGTGCTGCTGGTCGCCGCTGCGGTGGTCACCGGCGCGGTCGCCGGCGCCGGCGTCACCGCCCTCGTGCGGGGCGGGGACGACGACACCCGGCAGCTGACCACCGTCGCCCTGGACCCGCTGACCGACGAGCGCGCATCGGGCCGGGCCGAGGTCGTGGTGCGCGGCGACGGTTCCCGGGCACTGGAGGTGCAGCTGGACGCCCCGGCCCTGGACGACGAGTACTACGAGCTCTGGCTGATCGAGCCGGACGTCGTCGACATGGTCCCGCTCGGCGTGCTCCGTCCCGGCTCGCAGACCTTCGAGCTCCCCGCCGGGCTGGAGCTCGCCGAGTACCCGCTGGTCGACGTCTCCGTCGAGCCCCTGGACGGCGACCCCACGCACTCGGGGGTCTCGATCGCGCGTGGGCAGCTCGACAGCTAGATGAAGGACCCCATGCTCCCCACCACTCGCGCGCTCGCGGCGGGCCCCAGCACGAGGCCGCACGAGTGACACTGCCCTACGAGGAGCTGGGGGCCCACTGGCGCTCGGTCCGGCCCCGGCCGGCCGGCCGGCACCTGGACAGCGCCGCCGCCAGCCGCCAGACGCACCGGGCGCTCGAGGCGGCGGCGCACCACGCCCGCCACGAGGCCGAGCTGGGCGGCTACGTCGCCGAGGCGACCGCGGAGAACCTCCTGCAGCAGGGGCGCTCGGTGCTCGGCGGCCTGGTGGGCATGGCCGCCGCGGACGTCGTGTTCGTGGAGTCCGCCCAGGCCGCGCTGCGCACGCTCCTGTCCGGGTGGCAGCTGCCGGCCGGCTCGCGGGTGGCCTGCCTCCCGGGGGAGTACGCACCGAACATCGCGCTCCTGGGGGCGGCGGGGCTGCGCCCGGAGCCGCTGCCGGTCGACGGGATCGGCCGCGCCGACGTCGACGCGGTCGGCCGGCTGCTGGCGGGCTCTCCGCCGCGCTTCGTGCACCTGACGCACATCGCCAGCCATCGCGGCGTCCTCCAGCCGGCCCGGGAGATCGCCGAGCTGTGCCGCGACGCAGGGGTGCCGCTGGTCCTGGATGCAGCCCAGTCCCTCGGCCACGCGGACGTCGACCTCGGCGCCGACGTCGTCTACGGCACCTCCCGGAAGTGGCTGGCCGGCCCTCGCGGCGTCGGCATGCTGTTCGTGCGGCCCCGGGTGGCCGCGGAGCTGGTGCCCCTCCTGCCGGCGCCCGCCGACGTACCACCGCTGCGGGCGTTCGAGTCCGGAGAGGCGCACGTCGCCGGCCGCGTGGGTCTCGTCGTGGCCACGGGCGAGCACCTGGCCGTCGGCCCCGAGGCCGTGCGCGAGCGGCTGGCGGCGCTGGGGCGCCGGACCAGGGAGCTGCTCGACGGGGTCCGCGGCTGGCGGGTGGTGGAGCCGGTGGACGAGCCGACGGCGACCACGACCCTGCGCCCACCGGACGGCGTCGACGTCGTCGAGACCCGCACCAGGCTGCTCACCGAGCACGGGATCGTGCTGAGCGCGATCGGCCCGGAGCGCGCGCCGGGGGAGATGACCGGGCCGGTGCTGCGTGTCTCCCCGCACGTGGACACGGCGCCGGAGGACCTCGAGGCGCTGGCCGCCGCGCTCTGAGCGGTCAGCCCGAGGGCTCGTCGTCCACCTGGACGTCGAGGTCCAGCACGTCGTCGTCCACGGCGGTCACCGTGACCGTGACGCCGTACTCCACGGCCTCGCCGTCGGGTACGAGCACGCAGCGCAGCTCGGCGCCGGCCTCGGGGGGCAGCTCCTCCGGGCAGGTCACGTCGGCGGCGACGCCGGTGCGCTGCTCGAGCACCCGCTCCGCCTCCGCGGCCACCTGCGCCGCAGTCGCCGGGTCCGTGCCGCAGGCGGTGAGCAGCAGCCCCGCTCCGCCGAGGACGACGGCGACGCGGGCGGGCACGGGCCCACCGTAACGCGGTGCGTGCCAGACGGGTTGCGACAGGGGACGCAGGCGTCTCGGCATCGAACCAGCCGCGTGCCGCCAGTCGCTCACGGACGAAGCCGGTTGCGCTTCGCTCGGCTCAGGTCCTATGGTGCATTACATGAGTAATGAACCCGGGGACCACTGCCTCCCCGGCTCACCGCGGGCCTCGTCGTGAACGAGGACGCCGGCCCCATCTTCCGGCAGGTCGCGGACCAGATCGAGAACGCGATCGTCGACGGCTCCCTCGCCGAGGAGAGCCAGGCCCCCTCGTCCAACGAGCTGGCCGCCTTCCACCGGATCAACCCCGCGACCGCCGCCAAGGGCCTCAACCAGCTGGTGGCCGACGGGGTCCTCTACAAGAGACGAGGAGTCGGGATGTTCGTCGCCCCGGGTGCCCGCGAGCAGCTGCTGAAGCGCCGCCGCAGCGAGTTCGCCGACCAGTACGTCCGTCCGCTGATGACCGAGGCGCAGAAGCTCGGCATCTCCCCCCGCGAGCTCACCGCCCTGATCGCCGACTGGGAGGACCAGTGACCGCCACCGCAGCCGTCACCGTCGACGACGTCACGATGCGCTTCCGCGAGCACACCGCCCTCGACGGCGTCTCGACCACCTTCGCGCGGGACAGCATCACCGGCCTGCTCGGTCGCAACGGCGCCGGCAAGACCACTCTCATGCAGCTGGTCACCGGCCACCGCGTGCCGACGACCGGCAGCGTGCACGTCTTCGGCGCCTCGCCGTACGAGAACGACAGCGTCCTGCAGGACGTCTGCTTCGTCCGCGAGGGTCAGCGCTACCCCGATCACTTCCGGGTGCAGGACGCACTGAGCGCGGCCGCCATGCTGTTCCCGAACTGGGACGCCGACCTCGCCCGCTCGCTGCTGCGCGACTTCGACCTCCCTGCGAAGCGCACCATCAAGAAGCTGTCCCGCGGGATGACCTCGGCGGTCGGCATCATCATCGGTCTCGCCTCCCGGGCTCCGCTCACGCTGTTCGACGAGCCCTACCTGGGGCTCGACGCCGTCGCCCGACAGCTGTTCTACGACAGGCTGATCGCCGACTACGCGGAGCAGCCCCGGACCGTCGTCCTCTCAACCCACCTCATCGAGGAGATCGCGCCGCTGCTGGAGCGCGTCCTCCTGATCGACCGGGGCCGGGTGCTCCTGGACGACGACGCGGAGTCGCTGCGGCACTCCGCGGTGACGGTCAGCGGCCCCGCCGAGCATGTGCAGGCCTTCGCCCGACGGCACGACCTCCTGCACGCCGAGTCGCTCGGCGGCCACACCCGCGCCGTGGTCCGCGTGACCGACGGCGACGCGCGCCAGGCTGCGGCCGACACCGGCCTCACCGTGGAACCGACCAACCTGCAGCAGCTGATCGTCGCGATGAGCCTGCAGACCCCCGGCGAGCGCGCGCCCCTGCAGCCCGCGCCCCCTGCCGACCTCGAGGAGGTCTCCTGATGACCCGCGTCCTGCAGGCCGCCCGCCTGCATCTGGTCAACCCCCTGGTGAGTCTCGGCATCCCGTGGCTGGTGGTCTCCATCAGCTTCGCGATCAACGTGGCCGTGTGGCACCTGACGCCCGCCGGTCAGCAGGAGGGCGGCTTCACCGGCGGCGTCCTCGCGCTCTACGTCACGGTTCTCGTCGTCTTCGTCCAGTCGGTGACCCAGCTGCTGCCGTTCGCGATGGGGTTGAGCGTCAGCCGGCGGACGTTCTACCTCGGGACGGCGCTGTTCGCGGTGGCGCAGTCGCTGTACTACGGCCTCGCCCTCGCCGTGCTCGACGCGGTCGAGGGGGCCACCGGCGGGTGGGGCGCAGGGCTGAACTACTGGGCGCCGGGGCCGTTCGACGTCGACAGCTTCTTCCTGCAGGTCCTGGCCTCGGGCGCGCCGATGCTGGCCTTCATCGCCATCGGGGTCGGCATGGGGGTGGTGCGGCAGCGCTTCGGCCCGGCCGGCATCTGGGGCCTCGTCGTGTCGACCATGGTGCTCTTCGGCGGGCTGGCCATCCTCATCAGCTGGCTCGACGCCTGGGGGAGCGTGATCGTCTGGTTCGCCGACCAGTCGGTCGCCACGCTGACCATCGGCCTGCCGGCTGGGCTGGCCCTCGCGCTCGCGGTGGCGACGTTCCCGGGGATCCGCCGCGTCGTCCCCTGACCGGTCCTGCTGCGCCGTCCCCGTTCCGTCATCGTGACGAAGCGGGGGCGGTCGTCGCCCCGCCCCCCGCGGCACAGCATCCGGGCGCTTTGTGCACTTTTCGCCCGGGCGGTTCGTGCACTTTCTGCCCGGGCGGTTCGTGCACTCTCTGCCCGGGCGGTTCGTGCACTCTCTGCCCGGGCGGTTCGTGCACTTTTCGCCCGGGCGGGGGTGGATACGACGATGGGCCCCAGCCTGGTGGCTGGGGCCCATCGTCTCAATGGTTGTCCGGCGGCGTCCTACTCTCCCACCCCGTCTCCAGGGCAGTACCATCGGCGCTGAGAGGCTTAGCTTCCGGGTTCGGAATGTTGCCGGGCGTTTCCCTCTCGCCATGGCCGCCGTA
>NZ_QOHK01000025.1 GCF_003319175.1 Blastococcus sp. TF02-8
TCACAGAGTTACGGCGGCCATGGCGAGAGGGAAACGCCCGGCAACATTCCGAACCCGGAAGCTAAGCCTCTCAGCGCCGATGGTACTGCCCTGGAGACGGGGTGGGAGAGTAGGACGCCGCCGGACATACTTCACCGAATGGGGGTCAGAGCTACGCGCTCTGGCCCCCATTCGTTTTTTTCAGTCCGCCGCCGTCCGTTCCGGACAGAGCAGCGTCGAGCGAAGAGGTACCTCACGAACATGACGGCTCCGCGACGCGGTCCCAACAACTCCGGGTCAGGGCGCGGCCCACGCGATGGTGGGCAGCAGCCCTATCGGGGCGCGCGTCCGCAGAATGGATCGCGCGGCGCCGCCGGCGGCCGTGGCAGGCCCACCCAGGGTGACCGGCCTGACCGGTCCGACCCATCTCGTGGTGATTGGCAGGACCGCCGGCCGCAGGGTGACCGGCCGCGTGGTGACTGGCAGGACCGCCGTCCCCAGGGTGACCGGCGGAGCCGCCCGCAGGGCGATCGTCCGCGTGGTGACTGGCAGGACCGCCGTCCCCAGGGTGACCGGCCGAGCCGCCCGCAGGGTGACCGGCCGCGTGGTGATTGGCAGGACCGTCGTCCGCAGGGTGACCGGCCGAGTCGTCCGCAGGGTGATCGTCCGCGTGGTGATTGGCAGGACCGTCGTCCGCAGGGTGACCGGCCGAGTCGTCCGCAGGGTGATCGTCCGCGTGGTGATTGGCAGGACCG
>NZ_QOHK01000026.1 GCF_003319175.1 Blastococcus sp. TF02-8
AGATGTGTATAAGAGACAGTCGCCGGGCGGCGCGGGCGTGCGCCTCGACGGCGGCACCATCAACCCCGGCACCGAGGTGAGCCCGCACTTCGACTCGATGCTCGCGAAGGTCACGTGCCGCGGCCGCGATCTCGACACCGCGATCCGCCGCGCCCACCGCGCGGTGAGCGAGTTCCGCATCCGCGGCGTCGCCTCGAACATCCCGTTCCTGCTCAACCTGCTCGACGACGAGGAGTTCAGCGCCGGCGACGTCTCGACGAGCTTCATCGACGAGCACCCCGAGCTCACGCGCATCAACCCCCCGAAGGACCGCGCCTCGAAGGTGCTCGCGTGGCTCGCCGACGTCACCGTCAACCAGCCCAACGGCGCCGCCGACGGCGTCATCAACCCCGCGATCAAGCTGCCGGACTGCGACCTCGAGACCGAGGCGCCCGCGGGCGAGCGGCAGCGGCTGCAGGAGCTCGGCCCCGAGGGCTGGGCGCAGGCGCTCCGCGACCGCACGTCGCTCGCCGTCACCGAGACGACCTTCCGCGACGCGCACCAGTCGCTGCTCGCGACGCGCGTGCGCACCGCCGACCTCGTCGCGATCGCGCCGCACGTCGCGCGCATGACGCCGCAGCTGCTCTCGATGGAGGCGTGGGGCGGGGCGACCTACGACGTCGCGCTGCGCTTCCTTGGCGAGGACCCGTGGG
>NZ_QOHK01000005.1 GCF_003319175.1 Blastococcus sp. TF02-8
GAGCGAGGAGCGGAGCGCCCCGCGGGAGCGAATCAAGGGGAATGAGCGGACAGGGGCGTGAGCATCGCAGCGAGGAACGAGCGAGGAGCGGAGCGCCCCGCGGGAGCGAATCAAGGGGAATGAGCGGACAGGGGCGTGAGCATCGCAGCGAGGAACGAGCGAGGAGCGGAGCGCCCCGCGGGAGCGAATCAAGGGGAATGAGCGGGGAACAGGTCACCACCGGGCGGCTGTACGGGGTCGGGCTCGGCCCCGGCGATCCGGAGCTGGTCACCGTGAAGGCCGCCCGGCTGATCGGCGCGGCCGACGTCGTCGCCTTCCACGCCGCGCGGCACGGCCGTTCGGTGGCCCGCGGCATCGCCTCCCCCTACCTGCGCGAGGGCCAGATCGAGGAACTGCTCGTCTACCCGGTCACCACCGAGACGACCGACCACCCCGGCGGTTACCAGGGCGCGATCGACGAGTTCTACGAGGCCGCCGCGGCGCGCCTGGCCGCCCACCTGGACGCCGGTCGCGACGTCGTCGTCCTCGCCGAGGGCGACCCGTTCTTCTACGGCTCGTACATGCACATGCACAAGCGGCTCGCGCACCGGTACCCGACCGAGGTCGTACCCGGCGTGACCAGCGTCGCCGGCGCCGCCGCCGCCGTCGGTCGGCCGCTGGTCGAGCGGGACGAGGTGCTCACCGTGCTGCCCGGCACGCTGCCGGCCGAGGAGCTCGCCGAGTGGCTGTCGACGACGGACTCCGCGGCCGTCATGAAGCTCGGGCGCACCTTCCCCGAGGTGCGGGAGGCGTTCGACCGGGCGGGGGTCCTCGACCGCGCCCTCTACGTCGAGCGGGCCACGACCGACCGCCAGCGCGCGATGCCGCTCGCCGACGTCGACCCGGCGAGCGTCCCCTACTTCTCCCTGGCCCTCCTGCCCAGCCCGCTGACCGGCGAACTGCCGGTTCCCGAACGGCCAGCCGATGACGACGACCCCGCCGGCGAGGTCGTGGTGGTGGGGCTCGGCCCCGGCGCCCGGTACTGGACGACCCCCGAGGCCGCCGACGCGCTCACCACCGCCGACGTGCTGATCGGCTACGGCCCGTACCTGGACCGTGTGCCGGCCAACCCCCGCCAGGAGCGGTTCCCGACCGACAACCGGGTGGAGGCCGAGCGGGCCGCCCACGCGCTGGAGCTGGCCCGGTCCGGACGGCGGGTGGCGGTGGTCAGCAGCGGGGACCCCGGCGTGTTCGCCATGGCCGCCGCGGTGCTCGAGGTCGCCGGGCAGCCGGAGTTCGAGGGCGTCCCGGTACGGGTCGTCCCGGGCATCACCGCCGCTCAGGCCGTCGCGTCCCGGGTCGGCGCGCCGCTCGGGCACGACTTCTGCGTCGTGTCGCTCTCCGACGTGCTCAAGCCGTGGGAGGTCGTCCTCGACCGGCTCCGGCACGCCGCGGCCGCCGACCTGGTGATGGCGCTCTACAACCCCCGGTCGAAGCACCGCCCCCACCAGCTCGGCGAGGCGCGAGCGGCGCTCCTGGAGGTCCGGTCGCCGGAAACCGTGGTGGTCGTCGGCCGCGACGTCGGCGGCCCCGAGGAACGGCTCACCGTGACCACGCTCGGCGAGCTGGACCCCGAGACCGTCGACATGCGCTGCCTGCTGATCATCGGGTCGTCGCGCACCCGGGTGGGCGCGGACGGCGCCGTCTGGACGCCGCGCAGCTACCGCGTCTGACCCCGCACCCAGGCCAGCGCCTCCTCGACCGTCGCCACGGTCGGCACGCCCGGGGGCAGGGGCGGCCTGCGCACCAGCACGACCGGGATCCCGAGCTCCCGGGCGGCGGTCAGCTTCGCCTCGGTGAGGCGGCCGCCGGAGTCCTTGGTGACGACGACCTCGACGGCGTGCTCGCGCATCAGCGCCAGCTCCTCGTCGACGGTGAACGGGCCGCGGGCCAGGACGACGGTGCTGCACGCCGGCAGCGGCGGCTCCGGCGGGTCGACGGAACGGACCAGGCAGTGCGCCGTCAGCCCGGCGAACGCGGCCAGTCCCTGCCGGCCGGTCGTGAGGAAGACGCGCTCGAACCCGGCGACGGCCTCGGCGGCCGCCGCCAGGGACGCCGCCCACCGCCAGTCGTCACCCGGCTGCTCGGACCACCCCGGTCGTTGCAGGCGGAGCAACGGGACGCCGGTGGCCTCCGCCGCCCGCGCGGCCGAGGCGGTCATGACGGCGGCGAACGGGTGCGTCGCGTCGACCACCGCCCGCACCGGGGAGGCCCGCAGCCAGTCGGCCAACCCCTCGGCGCCGCCGAAGCCGCCGATGCGCACCTCGCCCGCCGGCAGCGCCGGGTCCGCGACCCGGCCGGCCAGCGAGGTCAGCACGTCGACGCCCTCGGCGACCAGCGCCGTCGCGAGCCGGCGGGCCTCCCCCGTGCCCCCCAGGACCAGCACCCGGCCGGTCACCTTCGGCGTCCAGGCATGCTGGTCGCGTGAGCAGGGACGGCGCCACAGGGCTGCGCTACGGATGGACGACGGGCGCCTGCGCGACCGCCGCCACCACCGCGGCGTACACCGCCCTGCTCACCGGCGAGTTCCCGGATCCGGTCGCCATCGACCTGCCTCGCGGCTTGCACCCCTCGTTCGCGCTGGCCACCGAGGCGCTCTCCGAGGGCGCCGCGACGGTCGGGGTCGTCAAGGACGCCGGCGACGACCCCGACGTCACGCACGGCGCCCTCGTGTCCGCCCGCGTGACCCATGGCGAACCCGGTACCGGGGTGACCTTCCGGGCCGGAGCCGGCGTCGGCACCGTGACCAAGCCCGGTCTGCCGCTGGCCGTCGGCGAGCCGGCGATCAACCCGATGCCCCGGCAGTTCATCCGCGAGCACGTCGCCGCGGTCGCCGCCCGGCACGGCGGCACCGGCGACGTCGTCGTCGAGATCTCGGTGGAGGACGGCGAGGAGCTGGCGCGCAGGACCTGGAACCCGCGGTTGGGCATCCTCGGCGGGCTGTCGATCCTGGGCACCACCGGCGTCGTCGTCCCGTACTCGTGCTCGTCGTGGATCGACTCGATCCGCCGCGGCATCGACGTGGCCCGGGCGGCCGGGCACGAGCACGTGGCCGGCTGCACCGGCTCGACCAGCGAGCGGGTGGTCACCGAGCTCCACGGCCTGCCGGAGGACGCGCTGCTGGACATGGGCGACTTCGCCGGCGCGGTGCTCAAGTACCTGCGCCGCCACCCGGTCCCCCGGCTGACCGTCGCCGGTGGCATCGGCAAGCTGGCCAAACTCGCCGACGGGCACCTCGACCTGCACTCGGGCCGCTCCCAGGTGTCCACCGAGTCGCTGGCGGCGATGGTCCGCGACGCCGGTGGCGCGCCGGAGCTGGTCGACGGGGTGCGTGCGGCGAACACCGCGCTCGACGCGCTGCAGCAGTGCCAGGCGGCCGGGCTGCCGCTGGGCGACCTGGTCGCCGCCGGCGCGCGGGAGACCGCGCTCGGCGTGCTGCGCGGCGCGCCCGTCGAGGTCGACGTCGTGGTCATCGACCGCGGCGGGACGGTGGTCGGCCGCGCCTGACATCAGCGCGGTCGGGTCGTCGAGTACAGGTGGCTGTCGGGGAACTCGCCCGCGGTCAGCACCGCTCCGACGACCACCACCGCCGTGCGCCTGACCCCCGCGGCCTCCACCTGCTCGGCGATGTCGGCGAGGGTGCCGCGCAGGATCAGCTCGTCGTCCCGGCTGGCGCGCGCGACGACGGCCACTGGGCAGTCGGCGCCGTAGTGCGGCACCAGCTCGGGCGCCAGCTCGGCGATCCGCTGCACCGCCAGGTGCAGCACCAGCGTCGCTCGCGAGGCCCCGAGCGTGGCGAGGTCCTCCCCTTCCGGCATCGGGGTCGAGCGGGCGGAGGTGCGGGTGAGGATGACCGTCTGGCCCACCCCCGGCACGGTCAGCTCGCGCTTGAGCGAAGCCGCCGCGGCGGCGAACGCCGGCACCCCGGGGACGACGTCGTACGGCACGCCGGCCGCGTCGAGCCGGCGCATCTGCTCGGCCATCGCGCTGTAGACCGACGGGTCGCCGGAGTGCAGCCGGGCGACGTCGTGCCCCGCCTCGTGCGCGGCCACCAGCTCCGCGGTGATCTGGTCGAGGTCGAGGTCGGCGGTGTCCACCAGCCGGGCGCCGGGCGGGGCGGTGTCCAGCAGCTCCCGCGGCACCAGGGCGCCGGCGTACAGGCAGACCGGCGCCGCGGCGATGATCCGCGCCGCGCGCAGCGTGACCAGGTCGGCCGCCCCCGGGCCGGCTCCGACGAAGTGCACGGTCATGGCTTGGCTCCCGACCAGATCGTCACGGGCATGGCCGGCCGCCAGCCGGTGAAGCCGCCCACCGGGGCGGCGGTGGCGACGCCGAGCCGGACCAGCTCGCCGCCGTCCCGGGCGTGCCGGGCGGCGAGCACCGCCTCGCTCTCCACCGTGACGGCGTTGACGACCAGGCGCCCGCCCGACGGCAGCGCGTCCCAGCAGGCGTCGAGGACCCCGGGCACGGTCGCCCCGCCCCCGACGAAGACCGCGTCCGGCGTGGGCAACCCGGCCAGGGCCTCCGGCGCCCGGCCGGCGACCACCCGCAGGCCCGGGACCCCGAGCCGGGCGGCGTTCCGCACGACCCGGTCCGCCCGCTCGGGATGGGACTCGATGGCGACCGCCCGGCACGAGGGGTGCACCCGCATCCACTCGATCCCGATGGAGCCCGCGCCGGCGCCGACGTCCCACAGCAGCTGCCCGGGCAGCGGCGCGAGCCGGGCGAGGGTGACCGCGCGGACGTCGCGCTTGGTCAGCTGGCCGTCGTGCTCGTAGGCGTCGTCGGGCAGGCCGGGGGCGGTCGGCAGCGGCACGGTGCCGGGATCGGCGGCCACCTCGACGGCGGTCACCACCAGCGGGTCGACGACGCCGTGCGGCCACTCCGCCGCCGTGCCGGTGGACCGCTGTTCGGCCGGGCCGCCGAGCTGGGCGAGGGCGGTGACCCGGCTGGCGCCGTAGCCGAGCCGGGTGCACAGGGCGGCCACCTCCGCGGGCGTGCCGCCGTCGGAGCCGAGGACGATCAGCCGCCGCCCGGGGGTCACGTGCGGCGCCACGAGCTCGAGCGGACGCCCGACGACGCTCACGACCGTGGTCTCCTCGACCGCCCAGCCCAGCCGCGCGCACGCCAGGCTCGCCGAGGAGGGGTGCGGGAGGACGCGCACGGCCTCCGGGCCGTGCAGCCGCACCAGCGAGCTGCCGACGCCGGAGAGCATCGGGTCCCCGCTGGCCAGGACGACGACCCTGCGGCCGGGGTGCGCCTCGCGCAGTGCGGCGAGCGCCGGCCCCAGAGGTGAGGGCCAGGGCACCCGCTCGGCGGGCACGTCGTCCGGCACGAGGCCCAGCTGCCGGGCGCTGCCGCGCAGGACCTCGGCCTCCCCGATCACCCGCCGGGCCGCCGTCGAGAGGCCGTCCCAGCCGTCGGCGCCGATGCCCACGACCGTCGTCGGCGCCGGCCGGTCCCGCTCCTCAGGCTGCACGACGGGCGATCCTAGGCATCGGCCCTCCGGGACCGGTTGACACGATGGGCGGCGATGGACACCCCGATCGCGGCCGGCCTGGCGTTGGGCACCGCCGCAGACCTGCTGCTCGCCGACCCCCGGCGCGCCCACCCGGTGGCCGGGTTCGGCACGGTCGCCGGCGCACTGGAGCGCCGGATCTGGCGCGACTCCCGCGCGGTCGGCAGCGCCTACGCGGTGGGCCTGGTGGTGAGCGCCGCCGGGCTCGGCGCGCTGCTCGACCGGGGCACGCGGCGCCGCCCGGTCCCCCGCGCGCTCGTCACCGCGGTGGCCAGCTGGACGGTGCTCGGCGGCACCTCGCTGGGCCGCGCGGCGGCCAGGATGCGCACCGCCCTGGACGCCGGCGACATCGCGGCCGCGCGCGCCGAGCTGCCGGCGCTGGCCGGGCGCGACCCGCGAGCGCTCGGGGCGGACGAGCTGGCCCGCGCGACCGTCGAGTCGGTCGCGGAGAACACCTCGGACGCGGCGGTCGCCCCGCTCGTGTGGGGCGCGGTCGCCGGGCTGCCGGGGCTGCTGGGCTACCGGGCGGTGAACACCCTCGACGCGATGGTCGGCCACCGGTCACCGCGGTACGAGCGCTTCGGCTGGGCCGCCGCCCGCCTCGACGACGTCGCCAACTGGCTCCCGGCCCGGCTCACCGCGGCCCTGACCGTCGCCGTTGCGCCGCTCACCGGAGCCTCCGCAGCCGGGGCCCTGCGCACCTGGATGCGCGACGGAGCGGCCCATCCGAGCCCCAACTCCGGGCGGTGCGAGGCGGCGACGGCCGGGGCGCTCGGGATCCGGCTGGGCGGGCGGAACGTCTACGGCTCCCGGGTGGAGGTCCGCCCGTTCCTGGGCACCGGACGGGCTCCCGTGGCCGCCGACATCGGGCCGGCCGTGCGGCTGTCGCGCTCGGTCTGGCTCGGCGCCGCCGTCCTCGCCGTCACGGCTCGGCTGGTGCGGCGGTGAGCGGAGCGCTGCTGGTCGCCGGCACCACCTCGGACGCCGGCAAGTCGATCGTCACCGCGGGCATCTGCCGGTGGCTGGCCCGCCAGGGCATCTCGGTCGCGCCGTTCAAGGCGCAGAACATGAGCAACAACTCGATGGTCACCCTGGACGGCGCGGAGATCGGCCGCGCCCAGGTGATGCAGGCGGCCGCCGCACGGGTGGAGCCCGAGGCGGCGATGAACCCGGTGCTGCTCAAGCCCGGCGGGGAGGACTCGAGCCAGGTCGTCCTCCTCGGCCGGGCGGTCGCCGACGTGACCGCGCTGTCCTACCGGCCCATGAAGGCCGCGCTGCTGGAGCAGGTCCTGGCCAGCCTGGCCGACCTGCGCTCCCGGTTCGACGTGGTCGTCTGCGAGGGCGCGGGCTCCCCCACCGAGATCAACCTGCGGGCCGACGACATCGCCAACATGGGCCTGGCGACGGCCGCGGAGCTCCCGGTCCTGGTGGTCGGCGACATCGACCGCGGCGGGCTGTTCCCGGCGCTCTTCGGCACGGTCGCGCTGATGCCGCCGGCCGACCAGCGGCTGGTCGCCGGGTTCCTGGTGAACAAGTTCCGCGGCGACGCGCGGCTCCTCGAACCCGGCCTGGTCGAGCTGGAGCGGCTCACCGGCCGGCCGACGCTCGGCGTGCTGCCCTGGCTCGGCGGCCTGGAGCTCGACGTCGAGGACTCGCTCGGCATCCCCGCCGGCGGCACCCTCGCCGCGCCGCCGCACGGCGAGGACGTGCTCCGGGTCGCGGTCGCCCGGCTGCCCCGGCTCTCGAACTTCACCGACCTCGACGCGCTCGCCGCCGAGCCCGGGGTCCTGGTCCGCTACGTGACCCGGCCCGAGGAGCTGGGCGACGCCGACCTGGTCGTGCTCCCCGGCACCCGGTCGACCGTCCGCGACCTGGCCTGGTTGCGGGAGACCGGGCTGGCCGGGGCGGTGCAGCGGCACGCCGCGGCGGGTGGGCCCGTCCTCGGCATCTGCGGTGGGCACCAGATGCTGGCGCGCACGATCACCGACGACGTCGAGTCCCGGGTCGGCACCGTCGCCGGGCTGGGACTGCTGCCCACCGACGTGCGCTTCGCCTCCGAGAAGACCCTCGGGCGCCCCTCCGGCACGGCACTCGGCGAGCCCGTGCAGGGCTACGAGATCCACCACGGCGTGGTCACCGTCGACGACACCGCCGAGCCGTTCCTCGACGGCGCCCGGGCCGGGTCGGTCGCGGGCACGACCTGGCACGGCGCGCTGGAGAACGACGGGTTCCGGCGGGCGTTCCTCACCGAGGTGGCCCGCACCACCGGCCGCCGGTTCGTGCCCGCCCCGGACACCGACTTCGCCGCCGTGCGCGAGGCGCGGCTGGACCGCCTCGGTGACCTGGTCGCCGAGCACGCCGACACCGCCGCGCTCTGGCGCCTGATCGAGACCGGCGCGCCGCCGGACCTCCCCCTGCTGCCTCCGGGGTCCGCCGCGAGCTGATCCCCGGGGCTGTCGGCCGGACCCGTGGTTGTGGTTCCATGACGCCGCCACACGCGACGGCAGTGGAGGAAGCCCGGTGAGATTCCGGCGCGGTCCCGCCACTGTGAGCCGGCCCCCGGGCCGGTGAGTCAGGAACTCCCGCCGTCGCGCTCCTGCCACCTCCGGGCGTGGACACCCGGGGAGAGGACGCGTGCTCGGTGCGCCGTATTCGCGCATGACCTACCCCTTCAGCGCTGTCGTCGGCATGGACGACATGCGGCTGGCCCTCCTGCTCAACGCCGTCTCCCCCGCGGTCGGCGGCGTGCTGGTGCGCGGTGAGAAGGGCACCGCGAAGTCGACGACGGTCCGCGCGCTCGCCGCCGTGCTGCCGCCGGTCGCCGTGGTGCCCGGCTGCCGCTTCGCCTGCGACCCGGCCGCCCCCGACCCGGCCTGCCCGGACGGTCCCCACGAGGTGACCGCTGACGCCCCGGTCCGCCCGGCGCGGCTGGTCGAGCTGCCGGTCGGGGCCTCCGAGGACCGCGTCGTCGGCTCGCTCGACCTCGAGCGCGCGCTCACCGAGGGCGTGAAGGCGTTCGAGCCCGGTCTTCTGGCCGCGGCCCACCGGGGCGTGCTCTACGTCGACGAGGTCAACCTCCTGCACG
Source organism: Blastococcus sp. TF02-8 (assembly GCF_003319175.1). GTDB lineage: Bacteria > Actinomycetota > Actinomycetes > Mycobacteriales > Geodermatophilaceae > Blastococcus. The sequence continues at coordinate 8,643 of NZ_QOHK01000005.1, forward strand.
ACCACGTCGTCGACCTGCTGCTGGACGCCGCGGCCATGGGCACCGCCTACGTCGAGCGCGAGGGCGTCTCCGTCCGGCACGCCGCCCGCTTCCTGCTGGTCGGCACGATGAACCCCGAGGAGGGCGAGCTCCGCCCGCAGCTGCTCGACCGCTTCGGGCTCACCGTCGAGGTGGCCGCGCCCCGGGACCCCGCCGAGCGGGCCGAGGTGGTCCGCCGGCGGTTCGCCTCCGACGCCGACCCGGCCGGGTTCGCCGCCACGTGGTCGGCCGAGGAGACGGCGCTGGCCGAGCGCATCGCCGAGGCGCGGGCGCGGCTGCCCCGCGTCGTCCTGTCCGACGCGGCGCTGCGGCAGGTGACCGCGGTGTGCGCGGCGTTCGACGTCGACGGTCTGCGCGCCGACCTGGTCACCGCCCGCGCGGCGATCGCGCACGCCGCCTGGTCCGGCCGCGACGAGGTGACCGAGGACGACGTCCGGGTGGCGGCCCGCCTGGCCCTCCCGCACCGCCGCCGGCGCAACCCCTTCGACGCGCCCGGGCTCGACGAGGAGACCCTCGACGAGGCGCTGTCCGACAGCCGCCCGGACGACGACGGGCCGGACGGCGACGGGCCGGACGGCGACGGGCCGGACGGCGACGGCCCGGGGGGCGGGGGCGCTCCCCCGCCCGGCCCGTCCGCTGACGACGGCGGGAACGGCTCCCCCACCGGCGAGGGCGGCACCGAGGCGTCGCCTCCCGCGACGGCACCCCGGGGTGAGGGCGGCGGCCGCGCCGACGCCTCCCCGGCACCCGACCGGGCCGCGGCCGCGCCGTCGGAGCCGTTCCGCGCGCGGCGGCTGAAGGTGCCCGGCATCGGCGCGGGTGCGGCCGGCCGGCGGTCGCGGGCCCGGTCGGAGCGCGGCCGCGTCGTCGGCTCGACGAAGCCCGGCGGGAGCGTCACGACGCTGCACCTGGTCGACACGGTGCTGGCCGCGGCGCCGCACCAGCGGGCGCGCGGGCGCACCGGGCCGGGGTTGCGGCTCGCCCGCGAGGACCTGCGCCAGGCCACGCTCGAGGGCCGCGAGGGCAACCTCGTGCTCTTCGTCGTCGACGCCAGCGGCTCGATGGGCTCACGGGCGCGGATGGGCGCGGTGAAGGGCGCCGTGCTGTCCCTGCTCCTGGACGCCTACCAGCGCCGGGACAAGGTCGGGCTGGTCACCTTCCGCGGCACGGCGGCCGAGGTCGCGCTGCCACCCACCTGGTCGGTGGAGGCGGCCGCCGCCCGGCTGACGGAGCTGCCCACCGGGGGGCGGACACCGCTGGCCGCGGGTCTGGTCGCCGCGCACGACGTCCTCCGGGTGGAGCGGATCCGCGACCCGCAGCGCCGTCCGCTGCTCGTCGTCGTCACCGACGGCCGGGCCACCGGGACCCGCGGGGGCGCTGCGCTGACCGAGGCCCACGCCGCGGCGGCGCTGCTGGCAGCGACCGGCACCGCCGCGGTGGTCGTCGACTGCGAGTCCGGCCCGGTGCGGCTGGGTCTGGCCCGCACCCTCGGGACGGCGCTGGGCGGGCAGACCCTGCGGCTGGAGGAGCTGGCCGCCGACGCGCTGGCCGCCACCGTCCGCAGTGCGAGGGCCGCCTGATGCCGCAGGGGCAGGTCACCACCGTCCCCCAGGACGGTCTCACCACGAAGCAGCGCCGGAACCGGCCGCTGCTGGTCGTCCACACCGGCGAGATGAAGGGCAAGTCCACCGCCGCCTTCGGCATGGCGATGCGCGCCTGGAACCAGGGCTGGTCGGTCGCGGTCTACCAGTTCGTCAAGAGCGCCAAGTGGAAGGTCGGCGAGGAGAACGCGCTGACCGCACTGGGCCGGGTGCACGAGGAGACCGGCGAGGGCGGCCCGGTGGTCTGGCACAAGATGGGCTCCGGCTGGAGCTGGTCGCGCCGGCAGGGCACCGAGGTCGACCACGCCGCGGACGCCGCCGAGGGCTGGGCCCAGATCAAGCGGGACCTGGCCGCCGAGGCGCACCGCTTCTACGTGCTCGACGAGTTCACCTACCCCCTGACGTGGGGCTGGATCGACGTCGACGACGTGGTGCGGACGCTCACCGCCCGCCCCGGCACCCAGCACGTGGTCGTGACCGGGCGGAACGCCCACCCGGCGCTGATCGAGGTGGCCGACCTGGTGGTCGAGATGACCAAGGTCAAGCACCCGATGGACGCCGGCCAGAAGGGTCAGCGAGGCATCGAGTGGTGAGCGCGGGCGGGTCGGTGATGCCCCGGCTCGTCGTCGCGGCACCGAGCAGCAACGCGGGCAAGACGTCGGTGGCCACGGGCCTGATCGCGGCCCTCACCGCCCGCGGGCTCACGGTCTCGCCGCACAAGGTGGGGCCGGACTACATCGACCCCGGCTACCACGGGCTCGCCGCCGGTCGGCCCGGCCGCAACCTCGACCCCTGGCTGGTCGGCGAGGAGCGGATCGCCCCGCTGTTCCTGCGCGGCGCCCTGCACCCCCGGACGGCCGACGTCGCGGTCGTCGAGGGCGTGATGGGCCTGTTCGACGGCGCCAGCCACCCCGCGGTGGAGCCCGGCTTCGCCTCGACCGCGCACGTGGCGCGCCTGCTGCGGGCACCCGTGGTCCTCGTCGTGGACGCCTCCTCCCAGGCACGATCGGTGGCCGCGCTGGTGCACGGGTTCGCCACCTTCTCCCCCGACGTCCGGCTGGGCGGCGTCGTCCTCAACCGGGTCGGCACCGACCGCCACGAGGCGATCCTGCGCGAGGCGCTCGGCGCCGCCGGCGTGCCCGTGCTCGGAGCGGTACGCCGGATGGAGCAGCTGCACACCCCGTCGCGCCACCTCGGCCTGATCCCGGCGGCCGAGCGGTCGGACGCCGCGCTCGCGACCGTCCGCTGGCTCGGCGAGGTGGTGGCGGCCTCGGTCGACCTGGACGCCGTGCTCGCGCTGGCCCGCTCCGCGCCCGCACTGGCCGCCCAGCCCTGGGACCCGGCGGCCGAGGTCGCCGCCGTCCCGGGGCGGCCCCGCATCGCGGTCGCCGGAGGCCCCGCCTTCACCTTCGGCTACGCGGAGAACACCGAGCTGCTCGAGGCTGCGGGCGCCGAGGTCGTGACCGTCGACCCCCTGCGCGACGAGGCGCTGCCGCCGGGCACCGCGGGGCTGGTGGTCGGCGGCGGCTTCCCCGAGGTGCACGCCGCCGAGCTGTCGGCGAACGAAGCCCTGCGCGGCGACGTCGCCGCGCTGGCCGCCGGGGGCGCCCCGGTCGTCGCCGAGTGCGCGGGGCTGCTCTACCTCTCCCGCGAGCTCGACGGCATGCCGATGTGCGGGGTGCTCGACGTGGCGACGGCGATGTCGCCCCGGCTCACCCTCGGCTACCGGGCGGCCGTGGCCGTCACCGACTCGGTGCTGGCCACGGCCGGGACCCGGGTCCGCGGGCACGAGTTCCACCGCACGCACGCGGACCCGTCGGCCGGCGCGACCGGCGCGTGGCAGTGGTCCGCGGCAGGCCCCGAGGGGTTCGTGGCCGGCGGCGTGCACGCCTCCTACCTGCACCTGGCCTGGGCCGGCAGCCCGCGGCTGGCCGGGAACCTCGTCGCCGCCTGCGCCCGCCGAACGGAGAGCGCCCGTGCACATCGCTGAAGGATTCCTGCCCGTCGGGCACGCGGTGGGCTGGACGGTGGTGGCCGCGCCGTTCGTCGTGCACGGTGCCCGGGCCGTCGTCAAGGAGGTGCGGGAGAACCCGGAGTCGACGCTGCTGCTCGGCGCGGCCGGGGCCTTCACGTTCGTGCTCAGCGCGATCAAGCTGCCGTCGGTGACGGGCAGCTCCAGCCACCCGACCGGCACCGGCCCGGGCGCCATCCTCTTCCGGCCGCCGGTGATGGCCCTCCTCGGCACGGTCGTCCTGCTCTTCCAGGCGCTGCTGCTCGCCCACGGCGGTCTCACCACCCTGGGCGCGAACGCGTTCGCCTTCGCCGTGGTCGGCCCCTGGGTCGGGTACGGCGCGTGCCGCCTCGTCCGTGCGCTGGGCGCCGGGCTGCTGCCGGCGGTCTTCGCCGGCGTCGCGCTCGCCGACCTCGCCACCTACGTCACCACGTCCTTCCAGCTGGCGCTGGCATTCCCCGACGCGGAGAGCGGCCTGGCCGGTGCGCTGCTGAAGTTCCTCGGCGTCTTCGCCGTCACCCAGATCCCGCTGGCCGTCGGCGAGGGACTGCTCGGCATCCTGCTGTTCCGCGCCCTGACGGCGAACGCCCGCCCCGAGCTCGAACGGCTCGGGGTCCTGCGGCCGGCCCCGCTCGCGCCGGACGGAGGCCCCGCGTGACCCGCCGCGCGCTCGTCACCGTGCTGCTCGTGCTCGCGGTGGTCGCCCTGTTCGCCGTCCCCCTCCTGCTCGACGGCGGGAACTCGGAGTACGGCGGCACCGACGCCGCAGTCGCCGCGGAGCTCGAGGCCGACGGTCACTCCGCCTGGTTCGAGCCGCTGTTCCGCCCGGCCGGCGAGGTCGAGTCGGGCCTGTTCGCGCTGCAGGCCGCCCTCGGTGGTGGCGTCCTCGGCTACGTGCTGGGCCGGCTGCGCGGCCGCCGGCCGGCGCGCGACGGGGACACGAACCCGTGACCGGGCTGGCCGTCGACGACGCGGCGTGGGCCAGCGCCTGGCGCCGGCGGGCCCCGGCCGACAAGCTGCTGCTCTGCGGCGGCCTGGTCGTCACCGCCCTGGTGCTGCCGGCCTGGCCGGGGTGCGCACTGGTCGGTGCGGTCGCGGTCGGGCTGGCGCTGGGCCCGGCCCGGGTGCCCGCGCGGACCTTCGGCCGGGCCGTGCGCTGGCCGCTGGCGTTCGTCGCCGTCGGCGCGGTCACCGCGGTCGTGGAGGTGGGGACCGGAGGGCTCGGCTGGGCTCCCGACGCCGCTGCCCGCGCCGGTTCCCTGGTCGGGCACGCGCTCGCCGGCGGAGCCGCCGTGCTGCTGCTCGCGACGACGACACCGCTGGCGGACCTGCTGCCGGCCCTGCAGCGTGCGCGCGTACCCGCCGCCGTCGTCGAGGTCGCCTCGGTCGTGTACCGGCTGCTGTTCGTGCTGCTGGACAGCCTGCGCACGATCCGCGAGGCGCAGGCGGCCCGGATGGGCTACTCCTCGGTGCGCCGTTCCTACCGGTCCTCGGGCACCCTGGCCGCCGCCGTGCTCGTCCGGTCCTGGGACCGTGCCCGGCGGATGCAGGAGGGGCTGGCCGGCCGGGGTCTGGAGAGCGGTCTGCGGGTGCTGCCCGAGACCCTGCCCTCGTCCGCGGCCTTCCTCGCCGCCGCCGGCGCCGTGATCGGCTGCATCGTCGCGACCTCGCTGGTGATCGCGTGAGCCACCGCGCACTGGCCGCCTCCGGGCTGGTCGTCGGCTACGGGCCCGGGGGTCGCGTGCTCGACGGCGCCTCGCTCACCGTGCCGGCCGGCCGTCGGCTCGCCCTGCTCGGTGCCAACGGCTCCGGCAAGACCACGCTGCTGCGCTGCCTGTCCGGAGCGCTGCGCCCGGCGTCGGGCACGGTCACCGTCGACGGCGTCCCGGTGGCGTACTCCCGGCAGGGGCTGCGCGCGCACCGGCAGACGGTGCAGCTCGTCCTGCAGGACCCCGACGACCAGCTGTTCAGCGCCTCCGTCGCGCAGGACGTGTCCTTCGGGCCGCTGAATCTCGGTCTCGACGAGGACGAGGTGCGCGCACGGGTCGCCGAGGCGCTGCGCCTGCTCGCCGTCGAGCCGCTGTCCGCGCGGCCCACCCACCAGCTGTCCTACGGCGAGCGCAAGCGGGTGGCGATCGCCGGTGCGGTGGCGATGCGGCCCTGCCTGCTGCTCCTGGACGAGCCGACCGCCGGGCTGGACCCCTCCGCGGTGACCGAGACGCTGGCGGCGCTCGCCCGGCTGCAGGAGAACGACTCCACCGTCGTCATGAGCACCCACGACGTCGACCTCGCCCTGCGCTGGGCCGACGAGGTGGCCGTGGTGGTCGACCGCCGCGTCGTGCAGGGGCCCCCCGCGGAGGTCCTGGGCGATCCCGCCCTCCTCCGGCGCGCCCGGCTGGACCGGCCGTGGGCGCTGTCGGTCGGGGCGCGGCTGCGCGCACTGGGCCTCCTCCCGCCAGGAGCCCTGCCGCGCACCACCGAGGACCTGCTCGACGCGCTGCCCACCGCCCCGGCGGCACGGTCGTGATCACCGTGGGCGTGGGGTCGTCGACCGGTGTGGCCGCCGACGAGGTGCTGGCGGCGGTGGACGCGGTGCTCCCCCCGGGGACGACGGCGGTGCGGCTGTCGACCCTGGACGCGCGGTCGCGGGAACCAGGGCTGCGGCGGGCCGCCGCCCTGCGCGGCTGGGTGCTCGTCGGCCATCCGGCGGAGGTGCTGGCGCGCGTCCCGGTGCCGTCCCCGTCCGAACGGGTGGCCGCGGCCACCGGCACCCCCTCCGTGGCCGAGGCCGCGGCGCTCGTCCACGGCGGAGTGCTCACCGTGCCCAAGACGGTCCGCGGCCGGGTCACCGTGGCGCTGGCCGTGCCCACCCCGCATCCCGAGGAGGTGCCATGAGCACCGCGTTCCTGCCCCCGCCGTCCGCTCCCCTCCACCCGGTGGGGCTGCGCCTGCACGGCCGCCGCGTCGTCGTCGTCGGCGGCGGGGCGGACGCCTACCGGGCCGGCGTGGGCCTGCTCGACGCCGGAGCCGACGTCACGGTGGTGGCTCCCGTCCTCGTCCCGGCCCTCGAGGCGCTGGCAGACACCGGCGACCTGTCCTGGATCCCGCGCACCTACGCCCCGGGTGACCTGGCCGGCGCCTGGTTCGCCGTCACGGCGACCGGTGACCCCGCCGTCGACGCGGCCGTCGCCGCCGACGCCGACGCGGCCCGGATCTTCTGCGACCGCACCGACGACCCGGGGGCGGCGACCGCATGCCCCACCACACCGGGGAGCGCGGACCCGGTGCCGGCCCGCGGCCCCCGCGGCCGGGTCGTGCTCGTGGGCGGCGGGCCCGGTGACCCGGACCTGATCACCGTCCGCGGGCGGGAGGCGCTGTCGCAGGCCGACGTCGTGGTCGTCGACCACCTCGGGCCGCGCTCGCTGCTGGCCGGGCTGCGACGCGACGTCGAGATCGTGGACGCGTCCAAACTGCCCCGGGGCCGGTCGATGCCGCAGGAGCGGATCAACGACGTGCTCGTGGCCCGGGCCACCGAGGGCCGGCTCGTCGTGCGGCTCAAGGGCGGCGACCCGTTCGTGTTCGGCCGGGGCATGGAGGAGCTGATCGCCTGCACGGCGGCCGACGTCCCCGTCGAGGTCGTCCCCGGGGTCAGCAGCGCGATCGGCGTCCCCGGCATCGCCGGCATCCCCGTGACCCACCGCGGGCTCACCCACGAGTTCGTCGTCGTCTCCGGGCACCTGCCCCCGGGCCACCCGCAGTCCCTGGTCGACTGGCCCGCGGTCGGCCGGCTGCGCGGGACGGTCGTGGTCCTCATGGGGGTGGAGACCGCGCCGGCGATCGCGGCCGCGCTCGTCGAGCACGGCCGGCGCCCGGAGACGCCCGTCGCCGTCGTGGTCGAGGGGACGACGGAGCGACAGCGCACGATCCGGACGACGCTGGGCCGTCTCGGGGAGACCATGCGCGACGAGGAGGTGCAGCCGCCGGCCGTGTGGGTCGTCGGCGAGGTCGTGGGGCTGGCCGCCGGCGCACCGGCGACCAGCCCACCGTGCGGAGCGCGCGCGCCTCGTCCCGCGCGGGGGTAGGAGGCGTGCGACACATCGGCCCCCGCCCCGGTTCGGCCCGCGCCCGGATGGGCATGGGAGGTGGGCGCGGGCACGGGTGAAGCAGCCACCCCGGCCCGCCCCGACTCCCGAGGGCCTTCCCCGATGACGTCTGCCCCCACCCGGGCAACCGCTCCCGCCGTCCCCCTGTCCGACCGCACGCTCTCCGACCTCCCTCCCGAGATCTCGGTGCCCGGCTACGACCGGTCCGCGCTGCGGCCCGGCGTCGTGCACTTCGGCGTCGGCGCCTTCCACCGCGCGCACCAGGCCGTCTACCTCGAGGAGCTGGCGCGCCGTGGCTCCACCGACTGGGGCGTGGTCGGCGTCGGCCTGCACAGCCGCGCCATCGGCGAGGTGCTCGCCGACCAGGACAACCTCTGGACCGTCGTCGAGCGCGCGGCCGAGGGCGACCGGCCCACGGTCGTCGGCGTGCTCACCGAGTACCTCTACGCCCCGGAGAAGGTGCTCGCCGTCCTCACCGGCGAGCACATCCGCATCGTGAGCCTGACCATCACGAGCACCGGCTACCGGATCGATGCGAACACCGGGCAGTTCGACGCCGAGGACGAGGAGATCGCCCGCGACCTCGCCGACCCCGGCCGTCCGCAGACGGTCTTCGGCTACCTCGTCGAGGCGCTGCACCGGCGCCGCCAGGCCGGCCTGCCGCCGTTCACGGTCCTCTCCTGCGACAACATGCAGTCCAACGGCACGGCGGCTCGCACCGCCGTCGTCTCCTTCGCCCGGTTGCGCGACGCGGAGCTCGCCGACTGGATCGACGAGCACGTCGCCTTCCCGGAGAGCATGGTCGACCGGATCACCCCGAGCACCAGCCCCGAGGACCGGGACGCCATCGCCGCCGCCATCGGCGTGGACGACCGCTGGCCGGTGGTCACCGAGCCCTTCCGGCAGTGGGTCGTGGAGGACGCCTTCTGCAACGGGCGGCCGCCCCTGGAGGACGTCGGCGTCCAGTTCGTCGACGACGTGGCGCCCTACGAGACGGTGAAGACCCGGCTGCTCAACGCAGGACACAGCGCGCTGGCCTACCTCGGCTACCTCGCCGGTTACCGGACGACCGAGGCGGTCATGGCCGACCCGGTGTTCCGGGAGTACATGACCCGGCTCATGGCCGAGGAGATCGCACCGCACCTCCCCGAGGTCCCCGGCATGGACCTGGGCCGGTACCAGGCGACGCTGCTCGAGCGGCTGGCCAACCCGCGGATGCCCGACCAGCTGGCCCGCCTCGGCCGCCGCGGCTCCAGCAAGATCCCGAACTACATCCTGCCCACCGTGCGCAGCGCCATGGAGCAGGACCGCCCCTACCAGCTCCTCTGCCTCGCGGTCGCGGGGTGGCTGCGCTTCCTGCGCGGTGCCGACTACGCCGGCGAGGAGGTGCCGATCCAGGGTCCCCGCACCGACCTGGTGACCGTCGCCCAGGAAGCCGGCGGCGACGCGGCGCCGCTGCTCTCGGAGCGCTCGGTGTTCGACCACATCGGGCAGGACCCGCGGTTCGCCGACTGCGTCCAGCGCGCGCTGTCGTCGCTGGACCGCACGGGCCCGCGGGAGGTCGTCCAGGAGTACCTCGCCGGTGGGGGCACGGCGTGACCGGTCTCCCGGGCACGCTCACGACCCTGCTCTGCGACGCCGACGGCACGCTGTTCCCCTCCGAGGAGCCCGCCTACGCCGCGTCGGTCGACGTCACCAACCGGTTCCTCGCGGGGCTCGGGGCGCAGCGGTCGTTCGCGGCCGAGGAGCTGCAGCGGATGACCAACGGCAAGAACTTCCGGGGCGCGGCCACCGAGCTGGCCGCCGCGCGGGGACAGGAGGTGGACCGTGCCGAGCTCGACGCCTGGGTCACCGAGGAGAAGGACGTGGTGACCACCCACCTGCGCCAGGTGCTGCGGCCCGATCCCGACGTCCGGGAGCCGCTCCACCGGCTCTCCCGGCGTTTCCGCCTGGCGGCGGTGACGTCGAGCGCGTGCTCCCGGCTCGCCGCCTGCCTGGAGGTCACCGAGCTGGCCCACCTCTTCGCCGCAGAACGCCGGTTCAGCGCCGAGGACTCGCTGCCCGCACCCACGAGCACACCCGACCCGGCCGTGTACCTGCACGCCGGTGGCTCGCTCGCGGTCGGTCCCGCCGAGGCCCTCGCGGTCGAGGACTCGGTCAACGGGGCCCGCGCGGCGGTCGCCGCCGGCTACCCGACGGTCGGCATCCTGCAGTTCGTCCCACCGGCCGACCGGGACGGCCGGGACGCCGCGCTCCGGGAGGCCGGTGTCGCGACGGTGGTCGCCTCCTGGACCGAGCTGGAGGGCCTCCTGTGACCGCACGACCGCTCGACTACGGTTCGGGCATGACGTTGGTGTTCCACTGGGGCGGGCCGCGGCACGGCGAGGTCGACGAGCTCCCCTCGGAGGCGCTCGCCTCGTCGGTGCTCGTGTACGACGGGCCGAGGTGGTTCGGCGTCTACGAGCACTTCCAGCCGGCCCGCACCCAGGAGACCGCCGGTGGGCCGGCGCAGGTCTGGGTCGTCCGCGAGTAACCGGGCTCAGGTGTACCGGCGGTCACCGGGGACGGCGCCACGAGTGGTTGCATCGTCGGGGTGACGAGGACCCGATGACGCGCGACGCCGCTCCCCCGCACGAGCAGACCGGAGTGCCGTTCGGCACTGCCGTCCGCGCGTGGTTCCTGATCTCGCTGCAGACCTTCGGCGGCCCGGCCGGCCAGATCGCGGTCATGCAGCGCACGCTGGTCGACGAGAGGCGCTGGATCGGGCAGCGGCGGTTCCTGCACGCCATGAACTACTGCATGCTGCTGCCAGGGCCCGAGGCGCAGCAGCTGGCCACCTACGTCGGCTGGCTCCTCCACGGCACCCGCGGTGGGCTGGTCGCCGGCGGCCTCTTCGTGCTGCCGGGCGTGGTGGCCCTGCTGGTCCTGTCGGCCGTCTACGTCGCCTTCGGGACGACGACCGCCGTGCTCGCGCTCTTCGCCGGCCTCGCGCCCGCCGTGCTGGCGATCGTTGCCCAGGCCGTCGTCCGGGTCGCGAAGAAGACGCTCGACCGGCCGGAGCTCGTCGTCGTCGCCCTCGCCGCGTTCCTCGCCCTGGCGCTGTTCGGCGTCCCGTTCCCGGTCGTGGTCGCGGTGGCCGGCGTCGTCGGGTGGGGCCTGAGCCGGTGGCGCCCCGCTCCGGAGACGAGGAGGACGGAGGCCTCCGACGCCGGTCCGGCCCCGGTGATCTCCGACGACGTCCGGCACACCGAGGCGCCGTCGGCCGGCCGCACGGTGCGGGTGCTGCTCGTCGGCCTGCTCGTCTGGGGGGTGCCGATCGCGCTCGTCGCCGCGCTGACCGGGGCGCACAGCACGCTGACCGAGCAGGGGCTGTTCTTCTCCGGCACCGCCGTCGTGACCTTCGGCGGGGCCTACGCGGTGCTCGCCTACGTCGCCCAGCAGGCGGTCGCCGCCTACGGCTGGCTCTCCCCGGGTGAGATGGTGCGCGGCCTCGCCCTGGCCGAGACGACGCCCGGCCCGCTGATCATGGTGGTGCAGTTCGTCGCGTTCCTCGGTGCCTACCGGGCGCCGGGCGACCTCGACCCGTGGGTGGCGGCGGTGCTCGCCTCGCTGCTGGTCACCTGGGTGACCTTCGTCCCGAGCTTCCTGTTCGTGCTGCTCGGCGCCCCCTACATGGAGCGGCTGCGCGGCAACCGGTCGCTCTCCGCCGCGCTCACCGGCATCACCGCCGCCGTCGTCGGCGTGATCGCCAACCTCGGCGTCTACTTCGCGGTGCACACCCTGTTCGCCGACTCGCGCGAGCTCGACGCCGGGCCGCTGCACCTGGAGGTGCCGGCCCTGGGCTCGCTGCGCCCGGTCGCGGTGGTCATCGCGCTGGTCGCCGCCGTGCTGCTGTTCCGGCTGAAGTGGTCGGTGCTGCGCACCCTCGGCGTGTGCGCCGTCCTCGGCCTGGCTGCCGGGCTGGCCGGGCTGCCGGTGACCTGACGACGTGCCAGGGCCCGCCCGGTCCCCCGGACGGGCCCTGCACGCGGCGCGGTCACATGCCGGCGACGATGCTCCGCAGGTCCTCCGCCACGCGGGTGGCCTCGCGGGAGGCGCCGACGATCGCGTCCTGCGCCTGGGCCGTCGAGGCGTTCTGCTCCTCGACCGCGGCGGCGATGGTGGTCTGCGCCTCGACCACGCCCTGGATGACCTCGGTGACGCTGCCCAACGCGGTACCGGCCGCCTCGACGTCCTCCCGGACGGTCTCGACGACGCCACGGATCCGCTCGGTGGCCTTGGCGGTCTCCGCGGCGAGGTCCTTGACCTCGCCGGCGACGACCGCGAAGCCCTTGCCCGCCTCGCCGGCGCGGGCGGACTCGATGGTCGCGTTGAGCGCCAGCAGGTTCGTCTGGTCGGCGATCGAGGAGATGCTGCCGGCGATCTGGTCGATCTCGGCCATGGTCGCCGCCAGCCGCTCGATGACCTCGGCGCTGCGCCGCGAGCCGTCGCTGGCCTGGTTGGCGGTGGTGGTCGCGTGGCTGGCGGCCGCGGCGATGTCGGAGATGGCGGCGCGGAGACCGGTCATCACGTCGGTCGCGGTGCCCACGTTCTCGTCCAGCCGGCGGCCGGCCTCGACCAGGCCTGCGAGACGCTCCTCGAGCTCGGCGGCGCGCTGCTCACGCTGCGCCAGCTGGGCGGCGGCCTCGTCGGCCGCGCGGGCGCGCTCGGTGGCCAGCTCGGCCTGGGCCTCCGCCTGCGCCTGTGCCTGCGCCTCGGCCGCGCGTCCCGCGGCCCGGCGCCCCCGCTCCGCCTCCTCGGTGAACTTCCACGAGTAGGCGAGGAAGAACGCCTCGGCGAGCAGGAACACCGCGTGCAGCAGCGCGAAGAGGATCGGGTTGTCCTGGGCCTGCTGGGTGGAGTAGACCGCCTCGGGCGCGACCAGGCTGGTCAGCACGTGGTGCACCGCGACGAACACGACGGCGAGCAGGAAGGGCGTCCACAGCTGGTACAGCGCCACCAGCGCCAGCAGCGCGTAGAACCAGATGTGCAGGTCGGTGAGGCCGCCCCCGACGTGCACGAGCAGGTCGGCGCCGAACATGAGACCGACGCCGGCCGCCGAGGCGCGGGCCAGCATGCCGCGGAGCACCAGCGCCGCGACCAGGAGTCCGACGAGCGCACCGAGCTGCCCCCACAGCGCCAGCCCGTGGGCGTGCCCCCGGAGCAGAGCGATGGTCACGAGCACCGGCGGGTGCAGGGCGAGGACCACGCAGATGATGCGGTGCCGGCGCCGGAACCCGTCCTCGTCCAGGCGGGCTCCGCGCGGGATGCTGGCCCAGAAACCGCTGGGCCGGGGAACAGCGATCGTCTCGGTCATACCGCTGTCTATCGGCACCGGCACAGCTGTATTGAGTACAACCATCAGACCGACCCGGTCGGTTGGCTCCCGGAGCCGAGGACGGTCAGCGGCAGCCGCAACGCTCCGGGTGCCGCCGCGGGGACCACCGGGGCCCGCGGGGGCACGGGAGCCAGCGGGCGGTAGGCCTCGCCCGGTGCCGGGCGGGGGTCGGGCTCCCCCCGGTTCGGCCACAGCGCCATCGCCCGTTCGGCCTGTGCGGTGATGGTGAGCGACGGGTTCACCCCGAGGTTCGCCGACACCGCCGACCCGTCGACGACCGACAGCCCCGGGTAGCCGTGCACCCGGTGGTAGGGGTCGACGACGCCGCTCTCCGCGGTGCGGCCGATCGGGCAGCCGCCGAGGAAGTGCGCCGTCATCGGGATGTCGACCAGCTCGGTCATCGCGCCACCGGGGTCACCACCGATCTTCGCCGCGATCCGCCGCACCGCCTCGTGGCCGCCGGGGATCCAGGTCGGGTTGGGCTCGCCCGGCCCGGGACGGGTGGTGAGCCGCCGTCCGAACCGCGACCGCCGGCCGGAGACCACGATGCTGTTGTCGCGGCTCTGCATCACCAGCGCGATGACGGTCCGCTCCGACCAGCCGCGCACCGAGAGCAGGCGCACGAAGGCCGCCGGGTCGCGCACGATCACGCCCACCGCCCTGAGCCAGCGGGGCAGCCGCCCGCCGCCGTCGACCAGCACGGTCTGCAGCAGGCCGATCGCGTTGCTCCCCCGGCCGTAGCGCACCGGCTCGAGGTGGGTGTGCTCGTCGAGGTGGAACGACGAGGTGATCGCCACGCCGCGGCTGTAGTCCACCGGTCCGCCGCGCCGGCCGGTCGCGGCGAGCACCGCCTCGGAGTTCGTGCGGGTCTGGTGGCCCAGCCGCGGGGAGAGCTCCGGCAGCGTGCCGCCGTCCTTCATCGCGTGCAGCAGCCGCTGGGTGCCGTAGGTGCCGGCGGCCAGCACCACCTGGTCGCAGGTCCAGCGGCGCACGGTCCGTGCCGCCCACCAGGCACCGCTGCGGACCGTCTCGACCTCCCAGCCGCCGCCGGCGCGAGGGCGCACCGCGGTCACCGTCGTCAGCGGGTGGACCACTGCCCCGGCCCGCTCGGCCAGGTGCAGGTAGTTCTTCACCAGCGTGTTCTTGCCACCCACCCGGCAGCCGGTCATGCACGACCCGCACTCCGTGCAGCCGGTGCGGTCGGGCCCGACGCCGCCGAAGTAGGGGTCGGGCACCGTCACGCCGGGCTCGCCGTAGAAGACGCCGACCGGCGTGGAGACGAACGTGTCACCGACGCCCATCTCCTCGGCCACCTCGCGCATGACCTCGTCGGCCGGCGTGGTGCTCGGGTTGGTGGTGACGCCGAGCATCCGGCTCGCCTGGTCGTAGTACGGCGCGAGCTCGGCCGCCCAGTCGGTGATGTCGGCCCACTGGGGGTCGCGGAAGTACGCGTCGGGCGGGCGGTAGAGGGTGTTGGCGTAGTTCAGCGACCCGCCACCGACCCCGGCACCGGCCATGACGAGCACGTCGGGCAGCAGGTGGATGCGCTGCACCCCGTAGCAGCCGAGCTGCGGGGCCCACAGGTAACGGCGCAGGTCCCAGGAGGTCGTGGGCAGCTCGTCGTCGGCGAACCGCCGGCCCGCCTCCAGCACCGCGACCCGGTAGCCCTTCTCGGACAGCCGGAGCGCAGCGGTGCTGCCGCCGAAGCCGCTGCCGACGACGACGACGTCCACGTGCTCGGCCGGGCGCCCGCCCCTGCGTCGGGCCCGCTCACCCACGAGCGCCCCCCACCGGGACGGCGGCCGGAGCCGGGGCGAAGTCCTCCGGCCGCAACCGGTGCAGGCGGCGGCGGAAGGTGAGGGTGGATGCCGGCCAGTTCTGGGTGTTCCGCCCGCTCTCGGTGAGGTACCAGCTGCGGCACCCACCGGCGAACACGGTGCCGCGCACCCGGCGCTGCACCCACTCGTCGAAGGTCTTCGCGACGTCGCGGCGCACGTCCAGCCAGCGCACCCGCCCCTGCTGCAGGTACTGGACGGCCTGCACCACCCACCGCACCTGCGCCTCGAGCATGAAGATGATCGAGTTGTGGCCGAGGTTGGTGTTCGGGCCGTAGAGCACGAACAGGTTCGGGAACCCGGGGACGACCGTGCCCAGGTAGGCGCTGGCGCCGTCTGCCCACTGCTCGTGCAGCTCCCGCCCGCCCCGACCGGTGATCCGCATCGGTGCCAGGAACTCGGTGGCCGTGAAGCCGGTGCCCAGGATGATGGTGTCGACCTCGCGCTCGGTGCCGTCGGCGGTGACGACCGAGTGCGGGCGGACCTCGGTGATCCGGTCGGTGACCACCTCCACGTGAGGCAGCTGCAACGCCTCGTACCAGTCGTTGGACATCAGGATCCGCTTGCAGCCCATCGGGTCGGTGGGCGTAAGCTTCTCCCGAAGCGCGGGATCGGCGACCGACGCGGCGAGGTGCTTGCGGTAGGCGGCGCGGTGGGCGAAGAGCAGCCGGGGCTCGGTGTTGAAGCCCAGGGACCGGAGCTCGTTGGAGAGGTAGTTCGCCTCGCGGGAGAGCCGCAGCAGACCGGGCACGCGGGCGAACGCCTTCTTGGCCCGCTCCTGGTAGGCGCGGTCGGGCTTGGGCAGCACGTAGGGGGCCGAACGCTGGAAGACGCTCAGCGTCGCGGTGCCCGGTGCGATCGCGGGCACGAACTGGATGGCGCTGGCGCCCGTGCCGAGGACGGCCACCCGCTTCCCGGTGAGGTCGTGCTCGTGGTCCCACCGCGCGGAGTGGAAGAGCGTGCCCTCGAAGGTCTCCAGGCCGGGCACGTCGGGCGTGCTCGGCCGGCTCAGCTGCCCGGTCGCGGTGATCAGGACGTCGGCCACGTGCTCCTCGCCGCCGGTGAGCGTCAGCCGCCAGCGTCCGCTGCCCTCGTCGAACGACGCCGCGAGCACCTCGGTGCCGAACCGGATGAGCGGCAGCACCCCGAAGTCCCTGGCCACGTCGCGCAGGTACTGGTGGATCTCCGCCTGGGGTGCGAAGCGGCGGGACCAGTCGGCCTTCGGCGCGAAGGAGAGCGAGTAGAGGTGGGAGGGGACGTCGCACGCCGCGCCGGGATAGGTGTTCTCCCGCCAGACACCGCCCACGTCGGAGCTCTTCTCGAACAGCACCAGGTCGGTGACCCCGGCCTCCTTGAGCCGCACCGCCGCGGCGATGCCCCCGAACCCGCTGCCGATGATGGCGACGCTCGTCACGGTCAGGACCCTACGAGACGGGCGGGCTCCTGGGGAGCGGCCATCAGCCGGCCCGCCACTGCGGCGTGCGGCCCTCGATGAAGGCGGCGATGCCCTCCATCGCGTCGGTGCTCGCGCCGACCGCCCGGATCTCCGCGTCGTTGCGCTCCCACGCACCGGCCTCGTGCGGCAGGTCGCCGTCGACCATGCCCAGCGCCAGGCGCTTGCTGGCCTGCACCGCCAGCGGGGCGTTGGCGGCGATCCGCTCGGCCAGCCGGAGCGCCACCGGCAGCACCTGGTCGGCCGGGACCACCTCGTTGACCAGGCCCCATCGCTGCGCCTCCTCGGCGCCCATCGGCTCACCGGTCAGGATCATCCGCATCGCCACCTTGCGCGGCAGCTGCTCGGGCAGCCGGAAGACTCCTCCGGCGGCGGCGAAGATGCCCCGCGCCGTCTCCGGCAGGCCGAAGGTGGCGGTGTCGGCGGCCACGGCGAGGTCGCTGGCCAGCACGAGCTCGGTCCCGCCGCCCAGGGCCGGGCCGTTGACCGCGGCGATCACCGGCGTGCTGACGGGGTGCCGGACGAATCCGGCGAAGCCGTAGTCCTCGCGGCCGGGTGCGAGCGGGGTCTCGCCCCGGCCGAGCGCCTTGAGATCGGCTCCGGCGCAGAAGGCCTTGTCCCCCGCGCCGGTGAGGACCACGCAGCGGATGTCGGAGTCGTGCTCGGCCGACTCGAGGGCGTCGGCGAGGCGCGTGGCGATGTCGGCATCGACGGCGTTGCGTGCCCGCGGCCGGTTGAGGGTGACGACCAGCGTGTGGCCGACCCGGTCGACGAGGACCGTGGGTTCCTCGGTGCTCATGGCGGTCTCCTCGCGGATCAGAGGGTGATGACAGGTGCGTCGTCGCGGATCTCGAGCCGGACGGGGCGGCCCACCTGCGTGGTGGCGCCGGCCGGCAGGCTCGCCGACGAGAGGGCGGCCGCGGTCGCGGCGTCGCCCGGGGCCGTCGCGGCGGCGACCCGTTCGCCCGCGGCGCTGCGACCGATCACGAAGGCCTGCTCGGGTCCGCCGCCGCGGCCGTGCTCGACGGTGGCGGCCTCGACGGTGAGCGCGAGGCCCCCCGACTCCGCGGCGGGGCGCAGCGGCGGGGCGTCGGGGTGCTGCACGTGCTCCGGCTCCGGCCGGCCCACGAAGCCCTCGGGGTGCGGCCGCCCCGAGAGCAGGACGGCGTGCTGCTTGGTCAGGAAGCCGCCGTTGGCATGGATCAGCCCGATCCCGTCGGTGCCGCGCAACCGGTGCGCCGCCGTCGCCACCGCGTGCAGCGAGTAGGTGTTGAGCGGTCCGCCGAACGAGGAGTGCCCACCGGCGACGGTGAGCACGGCCTCGGTGCGCAGGTGCAGGCCGGCCAGCTTGGGCACCACCGGGAAGCAGCTGTAGACGTCGACGAGGTCGAGGTCGGCGACGGTGCAGGAGGCCAGGTCGAGGGTCCGGTCCAGGGTCCTGGCCAACGCCTCGGAGCGGCCCAGCTCCGTCCGGCGCAGCGGGTCGACGTCGTCGGCCCCGGCGCCACCCCACACGTGCACGATCCGGTCCTCCGGCACGCCCGCGGCCCGGGCCGCCGCCAGGGACGTCACGACGACGGCCACGGCCTGGTCGACCTGGGGCATCGCGTTGACCGCCAGCGGATACGGCTCGCAGACCATGCGGTTGCCGGGGCCGACGGTGGCGATCTCCTCGGCGGTCCGCCGCTCGGGGTTCCAGGCCACCGGGTGGCGTGCGGCGACCTCGCTGTAGTCGGCGTAGAGCCGAGCCGACCACGCTGCGTTCGCGGCGGGGGTGAGGCCGAGGTCGGCCTGCAGCCGGTTCTCGAACAGCGGGTAGACCCGCGTCGGCAGGAAGAGGCCGGCCGCCAGCATCTCCGGCGTCCCGAGATCGTCGAGGTCCAGGGGCGGCGGGCCGCCCGGCTCCGCGGACCAGCCGTGCTCCACCGGGTCGATCCCGGCCCTGCCGAGCGCCTGGACCGAGGCCTGCGCCTCCCCACCGACGATCAGCTCCACCTGGGTGTCCCCCGCCACGATGCGGGCCGCCGCCTCGTCCAGCAGGCGGGCCGGCAGGTGACCGCCCAGCGCCGTGTTCGCCGACAGCCGGGGCCGGGCACCGATGCGCGCGGCCACGGCGCCGGCGAGGTCGGCGTAGGCCCAGCTGGCCACCCGGATGGCGTGCACCGCGTCGGCCGCGCCCACCAGTGCGGGCGCACCGGAGTCGGCCGCGGCCAGACCGATGGCCGCCACGATCAGGTCCAGCGGTTCGCGCGCGTGCTCGGGCGCGCGCTCCCGGTTGGCGCGCAGCTGGCCGACCCCCGCCAGCACCGGGGTGCGGAACTCGTCGGGCACGGGGCCTCCTCGGGCGGTCACAGCTGGGCAGCGGCGGTGTAGAGGGCGGTCAGGTGCTCGATGAGCGGGTCGAGGTCGCCGACGGGGGTGGCCAGGCCGACCCCGGAGATGACCAGCTCGACCAGACCGCCGGTGAGCGTCACCGCGCTGAGCCGGAGCCGGTGCTCGCCCGGCTCGCGCGGGTTCAGCGCGCGCATCAGCCGGGCGGTCAGCTCGCTGAACGACCCCAGGAGGGCGCGCCGCTGGTCCCGGAACTCCTCGGTGGCCAGCGACTCCATGAGGGCGACCCGGACCGTGCGCGGGTCGGCGGCGAAGTACTCGGCGAGCGCGCGCAGCACCGCCCTGGCCCGGGCCTGGGGGCCTCCGGTCTCGCCGTCGACCGCCGTCCGCACCGTGCCCCGGACGTCCTCGCCGATCCGCTCGCACACGGCGCGGAAGAGGTCCTCGCGGCTGCCGAACAGCTCGTAGAAGTACCGCGGGCTGAGGCCTGCCGCGCGGCAGACGTCCTGCACGGTGCTCGCCGCCCAACCCCGCTCGGCGAAGACGGCGAGACCACCCTCGAGGAACTGCTCCCGGCGCCGGGTGGAGCGCTCCTCGGCGCTCATGCCGGCGTACAGCCGCTCGACCACCACGCCTCCTCCGACCACTAAGTTGAGCGGCACTTTACAAGATGAAAGCCCGCAGACAAGATGTTGCCCCCGCCACTTCCCGGGACGGCCCGCCGACCGTCCCCGGTCACCGAGGAGAGCCGTGAGCAGCTGGGACACCGACGAGCGCCGCGCCCTGCGGGCCTCGGTCCGCCGATTCGCCGAGGCCGAGGTCGTGCCGCACCTGGCCGCATGGGAGGAGGCGGGCGCGCTCCCCCGCGAGCTGCACCGACGGGCCGCCGAGGTGGGCCTGCTCGGCGTGGGCTACGCGGAGGAGCTGGGCGGCAGCGGCGGCGGCCCGGTCGACACGCTGCTCATCACCGAGGAGCTGATCCAGGCCGGCGGGTCCAGCGGGTTGGTCGCCGGTCTCTTCACCCACGGCATCGGCCTGCCGCACCTGGTGGCTGCGGGCGACCCGGAGCTGCTCGACCGCGTCGCCCGTCCGGTGCTGGCCGGCGAGAAGATCATCTCCCTCGCGGTGACCGAGCCCGACGGGGGATCCGACGTCGCCGGGCTCACCACGCGCGCCGTGCGCGACGGGGACGAGTACGTCGTCGACGGCGCGAAGACCTACATCACCTCCGGCACCCGGGCCGACTTCGTCACCGTCGCCGTCCGTACCGGGGACGCCGGCGCCGGCGGCGTCTCGCTGCTGCTGCTCGAGCGGGGCATGCCGGGGTTCAGCGTCTCCGCGCCGCTGAAGAAGATGGGCTGGCTGTGCTCCGACACCGCCGAGCTCTCCTTCACCGACGTGCGGGTGCCGGTCGGCAACCTCATCGGCAAGGAGAACGAGGGCTTCTACGCGATCATGGGCCAGTTCGCGGCCGAGCGGCTGAGCCTGGCGGTCCAGGCCTACGCCACCGCGCAGCGCTGCCTGGACCTCACGCTGGCCTGGGTCAAGGAGCGCAGGACCTTCGGCAAGCCGCTGGCCCACCGCCAGGTCGTGGCGCACCGCGTCGCGGAGATGGCCCGGCAGACCGACGTCGCCCACACCTACACCCGCTCGGTCGTCGACCGCTGGCAGGCCGGGGAGAACGTGCTCACCGAGGTGGCGATGGCCAAGAACACCACGGTCGCCGCGTGCGACTACGTCGTCGACAACGCCGTCCAGCTGTTCGGCGGGCTGGGGTACATGCGGGAGTCGGAGGTCGAGCGGCACTACCGCGACAGCCGCATCCTGGGCATCGGCGGCGGGACGAACGAGATCATGACCGAGATCGTCGCCAAGCTCCTCCTCGCCTGACCCTCCCGAGGGCGATCAGTGCACGAAACGCCCGGGCGTTTCGTGCACTAATCGCCCTGGGGGGTGGCGAGGAAGGCCTCGACGATCGTGGCCCAGTGCTGCAGGTGCGGTCCGGATCGTGGTGCGTCCGGCTGCAGCGCGTAGGTGAGCGCCTGGCCGCGCATCGAGGTCAGCAACACCTGGTACACCGCCTCGGCGTTCGGGTGCCCGGCCACCTGCGCCCCGAACACCTCCATCGACAGCCCGCGGAGCTGGACGTTGAGCCGTCGCTCGTAGGGCAGCACCGCCGCGCGCAGCTCCGGATCGGTGCGCGCCGCGCCCCACAGCTCCATGGCGGCGACGAACAGCGGCCCGTGGAACCGCTCCCAGATCACCTCGACCCCGAGCCGGATGCGCCGCGTCGAGTCGGCGGGCAGCTCGGCGGCGGCCTGCCGGACCGAGGCGCTGAACTCCGCGTACAGATGGTCGACGGCGGCCAGCAGCAGGTCGGCCTTCGACGTGAAGTGGTGGGTCAGCGCCCCCCGGGAGACCCCGGCGCGCCGCTGCACCTCCTGGGTGGTGGTGCGGGCGTACCCGAGCTCGACCAGCGACTCGACGGTCGCCCGCACCAGGGCCGCGCGGGTGGCCGCCCGCCGCTCCGCCTGGGTGCGGCGGAGCGGCGGGCGGGTGGAGACGGCGATGACGCTCAGCCCGATGCCCGACCGGCCAGCGAGGCCCGGAGGCTCCCGGCGGGGACGGCCCGCTCGAGCAGGATCGCCGGCGGGCGGAACCGCTCGCCGTAGGCGTCGGCCAGCTCGTCGGCGCGGGCCACGAAGCCCGCCACGCCGCCCGGGTACTGGTCGACGTACTGCAGCACACCGCCGTAGAGCGGGGGGAAGCCGATGCCCATGATCGAGCCGATGTTGGCGTCCTCCACGCTGCGCAGGACCTGCTCCTCCACGCAGCGCGCCGTCTCCACGGCCATCACGAAGAGCATCCGCTCCTGCGCGTCGCGGAACGGCACGGCCTCGGTCGTGGGGAAGAGCTCGGTCAGCCCCGGCCAGACCCGCTTCTCCGGCTGCCAGTCGAAGAAGCCCTGGCCGGCGGACTTGCCGGTGCGGCCCCGCTCGACGAGCGCGCGCAGCACGGCGATGCCCGGGTGCTCCGCGGTGGCGCCGGCCTTGGCCGCCTCCTCGTTGATCTTCAGCGGCAGGGTCAGGGTGACCTCGTCGAGGAGCGTGAGCGGCCCGGCCGGGAAACCGGCCTGCAGCGCTGCGCGCTCGATGCTCATCGGCGCCAGCCCCTCGGCGAGCAGCGCGGCCCCCTCGAGCACGAGCGTGCCGAAGACCCGGCTGGTGAAGAACCCGCGGCTGTCGGAGACGACGATGGGCGTCTTGCCGATCTGCCGGACGACGTCGTAGGCGCGGGCCAGCGCCTCGTCGGAGGTCTGCTCCCCCACGATCAGCTCGACCAGCGGCATCTTGTCCACCGGCGAGAAGAAGTGCATGCCGACGACGTCGCTCTGCCGCTGCACGCCCGCGGCCAGCCCGGTGATCGGCAGGGTCGAGGTGTTGGACGCCAGGAGCGCATCCGGCAGCGCGTTCGCCTCGGCCTCGCTGAGCACCCGGTGCTTGAGCGCCTGGTCCTCGAACACGGCCTCGACGATCACGTCGCAGCCCGCGAGGTCGGCGGCGTCGCCGGTCGGGGTGATCCGGGCGAGGAAGGCGTCGGCCTTCTCCTGCGTCATCCGGCCACGGGCGACCTGCTTGCCGACCAGGCCCTCGACGTGCGCCTTGCCCTTCTGCGCCGCCTCGGTGCTGACGTCCTTGAGCACGACCTCGACGCCGACCTTCGCGAACGCGTGCGCGATGCCCGCGCCCATCATCCCGGCGCCGAGCACACCGACCTTGCTCGCCGCGTACTTCTCGGGGCCCGACGGGCGCGACGCACCGCCGTTGACGGCGTTCAGGTCGAACCACAGCGCCTGGATCATGTTCGTCGAGATCTGGCCGGTCACCAGGTCGACGAAGTAGCGGCCCTCGACGGTGAACGCGGTGTCCACGTCGACCTGCAGGCTCTCCACCGCCGCCGACAGGATCGCGTACGGCGCCGGGTAGGGCGCGCCCTTGAGCTGCTTGGTCAGGTTGGCCGGGAACGCCGGCAGCGTCGAGGCCAGCGACGGCGACGACGGCGTCCCACCCGGGACCTTGTAGCCCTTGGTGTCCCACGGCTGCGCGGCGTCGGGGTGGGCGAGCACCCAGGCACGGGCCTGGGTGACCAGCTCGTCGCGGTCGGCGGCCAGCTCGTGCACGAGGCCGAGCTGGAGCGCCTTCTCCGGGCGCAGCTGCTTGCCCTGCAGGAGCAGCTCGAGCAGCGCCGTCGTCAGGCCGAGCAGGCGCACCGAGCGGACGATCCCGCCTCCACCGGGCAGCAGGCCGAGGGTCACCTCGGGCAGGCCGAGCTTGAGCTTCGGGTCGTCGAGGACGACGCGGTGGTGGCAGGAGAGCGCGATCTCCAGGCCGCCGCCGAGCGCCGTGCCGTTGATGGCGGCGGCGACCGGGACGCCGAGGGTCTCCAGGCGGCGCAGCTGGCTCTTGACCAGCGTCACCTGCGCGAGGACGGCGTCCTTGGTGTCGGGGCCGGCCTGGATGAGGCTGCCGAGGTTGCCGCCGGCGAAGAAGGTCTTCTTGGCGCTGGTGACGACGACGCCGCGGATCGATTCCTTTTCGGCCTCCAGCCGGTCGAGGGTCTCGCCCATCGAGCGGACGTAGGCGTCGTTCATGGTGTTCGCCGACGACGAGGGGTCGTCGAGGGTGAGGACGACGACGCCGTCGGCGTCCTGCTCCCAGCGGATGGTGCTGTCGCTCATGGGGGTCTCCTCAGACTCGCTCGATGACGGTGGCGATGCCCATGCCGCCGCCAACGCACAGGGTGGCCAGGCCGTACCGCAGGTCGCGCCGCTCGAGCTCGTCGACGAGCGAGCCCAGGATCATCGCGCCGGTGGCGCCCAGCGGGTGCCCCATCGAGATCGCGCCGCCGTTGACGTTGACCTGCTCGTGGTCGAAGCCGGTGTCGGCCATGAACCGCAGGACGACGGCGGCGAAGGCCTCGTTCATCTCGACCAGGTCGATGTCGTCGACGGTCAGCCCGGCCCGGTCCAGCGCCTTGAAGGTGGCCGGCGCGGGCCCGGTCAGCATGATCACCGGGTCGGCGCCGGAGACGGCGGTGCTCACGATGCGGGCCCGCGGCGTGAGCCCGTTGCGGCGGCCGGCCTCCTCGGTGCCGATCACGGTGAGCGCGGCGCCGTCGACGATGCCGCTGGAGTTGCCGGCGGTGTGCACGTGGTCGATCCGCTCGACCGCGTGGTACTTGTTCAGCGCCACGGCGTCGAAGCCACCCATGTCGCCGATGCCGGCGA
This sequence comes from Blastococcus sp. TF02-8, assembly GCF_003319175.1. Lineage (GTDB taxonomy): Bacteria > Actinomycetota > Actinomycetes > Mycobacteriales > Geodermatophilaceae > Blastococcus. The sequence continues at coordinate 32,680 of NZ_QOHK01000005.1, forward strand.
AGGCCGAGGGCAGGCCGGCGAGCGACTCGACGGTGGTGCCGGGGCGGACCAGCTCGTCGGTGTCGAGGACGACGGTGCCGTTCCTGTCGGTGACCGGCACGACCGAGCGATCGAAGTACCCGTTCGACCAGGCCTTGGCCGCGCGGGCGTGGGACTCGGCGGCGTAGGCGTCGACGTCCTCGCGGGTCCAGCCGGCGAGCGTCGCGATGAGGTCGGCACCGATGCCCTGGGGCACGAAGCCGGTGCGGGCGGCGGTCTCGGGGTCCATCGCCCAGGCGCCGCCGTCGGAGCCCATGGGGACGCGGGACATCGACTCGACGCCACCGGCGAGGACCAGGTCCTCGAACCCGGAGGCCACCTTCTGCGCGGCCAGGTTGACCGCCTCCAGGCCGCTGGCGCAGAAGCGGTTGATCTGCACGCCGGCCACGGTCTCGGGGAGGCCGGCGGCCAGCGCCGCGGTGCGCGCGATGACCGAGCCCTGCTCGCCGACCGGGGAGACGACGCCGAGGACGATGTCGTCGACCAGGGCCGGGTCGAGCTGCGGGTTGCGGCGCCGGACCGCGTCGATGAGGCCGGTGGTCAGGCTGATCGGCTTGACCGAGTGCAGGGCACCGGTCTTCTTGCCCTTGCCGCGCGGGGTGCGCACGGCGTCGTAGATGAACGCCTCGGTGGGCATGCTGGTCCTCTCGGGAGTGGGGGGTCAGACGCCGAGCGAGCGGCCGATGATCTCCTTCATGATCTCGGTCGTCCCGCCGTAGATGGTCTGGATGCGCGAGTCGAGGTAGGCCCGGGCCACCGGGTACTCGAGCATGTAGCCGTAGCCGCCGTGCAGCTGCAGGCACCGGTCGATGACGCGCTTCTGCAGCTCCGTCGTCCACCACTTCGCCATGGCGGCGTCCTCGGCAGTGAACCGGCGGGCGTTGTGCTCCAGGATCGCCTTCTCCAGGTAGGTCTCGGCGATCGTGACCTCGGTGTGCATCTCGGCGAGCTCGAAGCGGGTGTTCTGGAACTTCCCGATCGGCTTGCCGAACGCCGTCCGCTCCTTGCAGTACTCGACGGTCAGGTCCAGCACGTTCCGGGCGGAGGCGACCGCACCGGCGGCGATCGAGAGCCGCTCCTGCGGCAGGTTCTCCATGAGGTGGAAGAACCCGTGCCCCTCGGTGCCGAGCAGGTTGGCTGCCGGCACCCGCACGTCCTCGAAGAACAGCTCGGCGGTGTCCTGGGCCTTGAGCCCGACCTTGTCCAGGTTGCGGCCACGCTCGAAGCCGGGCATGCCGCGCTCGACGACCAGCAGCGAGAAGCCGCGGGCACCGGCCTCGGGGTCGGTGCGGCACACCACGATGACGATGTCGGCGTTGATGCCGTTGGTGATGAAGGTCTTGGACCCGTTGAGCACCCAGTCCTCGCCGTCGCGCCGGGCCGTCGTCCTCAGGCCCTGCAGGTCCGAGCCCGCGTGCGGCTCGGTCATGGCGATCGCGGTGATGATCTCCCCGCTCACGACGCCGGGCAGCCACCGCTGCTTCTGCTCCTCGGTGGTCAGCCCGGTCAGGTACGGGGCGACGACGTCGTTCTGCAGCGTGAAGCCCAGGCCGCTGGCGCCGGCCCGGCTGATCTCGGCCGACAGGATCGCGTTGTAGCGGAAGTCGGTGATCCCGCCGCCGCCGTACTCCTCGGGCACGTCCATGCCGAGCAGCCCCTGCTCGCCGGCCTTGAGCCAGACCGATCGGTCGACGACGCCGGCGGCCTCCCACGAGGCCTGGTGCGGAACGGCCTCCTTGGCGAGGAACTCGCGCACCATCGCGCGGAACGCCTCGTGCTCGGCCTCGTAGAGAACGGACTGCACAGGTACCTCCGGGGGTCGTGGAGCTCGGCGATCCACCGCGCCGCGGACCCGAACATACAGACCACTTGTTCTGTATGTTCGCGATCCACGTCACAGTGCCGTGTCGTGCCGAAGCCCGCCGAGGAGCCCACCCGATGCAGGAGTACTCCAGCCCCACCGCCTTCGAGATCCCCGGTACCGCCGCCCTGTCGGACGCGGTCACCGCCCACGGGAACGACTACCCCGACCGTGTGGCACTGAGCCGGCGCGTCGGGGACGCCTGGGTACCGGTCACCAGCCGGGAGTTCGCCGAGCAGGTGTCCCGCCTGGCGCGCGGCATGATCGCCGCCGGGGTGGGCCCGGGTGACCGGGTCGGCATCCTCAGCCGCACCCGCTACGAGTGGACGCTGGCCGACTACGCCATCTGGACGGCGGGCGCCGTGGCGGTGCCCATCTACGAGACGTCGTCCGCTGAGCAGGCGCAGTGGATCCTGTCCGACTCCGGCGCGGTCGCCGTCGTCGTCGAGACGGCGGCGCACGCGGCGATGGTGGAGTCCGTCCGCGCCGACGTCCCGGGTCTGCGGGAGGTGTGGCAGATCGACTCCGGGGACCTCGACACCGTCGCCGCGCGGGCGGACGGGACCCCGGAGTCGGTGCTGGCCGACCGCCGGTCCACGCTCGACGCCGACTCGCTCGCCACGATCATCTACACCTCGGGCACGACCGGCCGCCCCAAGGGCTGCGAGCTCACCCACGGCAACCTGCTCTACGTCGCAGAGCTGGCCCCGACGGTGATCCCGGCGATGAAGGCCGACGGCGCGAGCTCGCTGCTCTTCCTGCCGCTGGCGCACGTGTTCGCCCGGATCATCGAGGTCAGCTGCATCCAGAACGGCGCCCGGCTCGGGCACACCGGCGACCTCGCCCAGCTGCTCGCCGACCTCGGCACGTTCCGGCCGACGTTCCTCGTGGCCGTGCCGAGGGTCTTCGAGAAGGTCTACAACGGCGCGCGGCAGAAGGCGCACGCCGGCGGCAAGGGCGCGATCTTCGACCGCGCCGAGCGGGTCGCCGTGGCCTGGTCCAAGGCACAGGACACCGGCGGCGCCGGGCTCGGGCTGAACCTGCAGCACAAGCTGTTCGACGCCCTCGTCTACGGCAAGCTCCGCGCGGCCATGGGCGGCGAGGTCGAGTACGCGCTCTCCGGCGGCGCCCCGCTCGGCGAGCGGCTGGGCCACTTCTTCCGCGGGATCGGCGTGACGATCCTCGAGGGCTACGGCCTCACCGAGACCACCGGCCCCGCCACGGTGAGCGGTCCGGACACGCTGAAGGTGGGCACGGTCGGCCGCGCGGCCCCGGGGTCCTCGGTGCGCATCGACGACCTCGGCGAGATCCTCGTGCGCGGCCCGCAGGTGTTCCGCGGCTACTGGAACAACCCGGACGCGACGGCGGAGTGCATGCGCGACGGCTGGTTCGCCACTGGTGACATCGGCGTCCTGGACGGCGAGGGCTACCTGACGATCACCGGCCGGATCAAGGAGCTGCTGGTCACCTCGGGCGGGAAGAACGTCTCCCCCGCCGTCCTCGAGGACAAGATCCGGGCGCACCCGCTGGTCAGCCAGTGCATCGTCGTCGGTGACAACCGGCCGTTCATCGGCTGCCTGATCACCCTCGACGCCGAGGCGCTGCCCGGCTGGCTGGAGGGCAAGGGCCGGCCGACGACGACGCCGCTGGCGGAGCTGGTCGAGGACCCCGAGGTCGTCGCCGAGATCCAGTCGGCGGTCGACCGGGCCAACGCCCAGGTCTCGCGCGCGGAGTCGATCCGCAACTTCGCGATCCTGCCGGTGGAGTGGACCGTGGAGGGCGGCCAGCTGACGCCCTCGCTGAAGCTCAAGCGGTCGGTGGTCATGAAGGAGTTCGCCACCGAGGTGGAGAAGATCTACGCGAGCTGACCGGCGTCGGCGCGGGTCGCGGTGCCCTCGGCGGTTACCACGACCCGCGCCCCGCGGGGGAACGCACGGGGCGGGTGGGGCGGGTGCGCCGAACACGCACCCTCCGGTGCTGGCCTCCGGCCAGGTCCTCTCGGACCCTGGGGTCATGACCACCGTCTACGCGTACGGCACGGCACACGCGGTCGTGATGGTCGGTTCCTTCGGGGCGGAAGGGCTCACGCCGCGCCAGATCGGTCCCGCGCACGCCACGATCGGCCGGATCCAGGGGCAGAGCCGCAAGGCGCTGTGCGGCGCGTACGTCTCCCTCGACGAGCAGCTCCCCTGGCCGCCCGAGGGCTACGAGCCCGACCAGCTGTGCGCCGGCTGCGCGGAGCTCGCCGCCCTCTGAGTCACCCGCCCGCGATCGAGGGCAGCACCTGCACCTGCGCCCCGTCGCGCACCGGCGTCGACAAGCCTCCCAGGTGACGGACGTCGTCACCGTCGACGAAGACGTTCACGAAGCGCCGCACCCGACCGGTCTCGTCGCGGATGCGGCGAGCCAGCAGCGGGTGCTCCCGGGCCAGCGCGTCGAACAGGTCGGCGAGGGTGTCGCCGTCCGGGTCGACCGCCAGGTGCTTGGCACCCCCCGCCAGGTCCGCCAGGACTCCCGGCAGCACCACCTCGACGCTCACGGCAGGTGCACCGCCCGCACGACCAGGACGTCGGGCAGGTGGTCGGCGACGAGCGTGAAGCTGTCCCCCTCGTCGGCGCTGGCGTAGACGCAGCCGTCGCGGGTGCCCAGGTAGACGCCGGTCGGGTCCTGCTCGTCGACGCAGAACGCGTCGCGCACGACAGCCGTCCACGAGGCGTCGGGGAGCCCTGCGGTCGACTCGGTCCAGGTGGCGCCGGCGTCGCGGGTGCGGTGCACGCGCAGCCGGCCGGCCGGCGGCACCCGCTGCATGTCGGCGACCAGCGGCACCACCCAGGCGGTGCCGGGGGTCGACGGCGAGGAGGCGATGGGGAACCCGAAGTCGGCGGGCAGCCCTCCGGCGATCGAGGACCAGCTCCGCCCCGCGTCCTCGGTGCGGAAGACCCCGAAGTGGTTCTGGGCGACCATCGCGTCCGGGCCGGCGGCGTCGACGGCGACCTTGTGCACGCACTGCCCGTACTCCGGGGGCTCCGGCAGGAACGGCGCGGTGATGCCGCGGTTGCGCGGCTCCCAGTGCGCGCCCCCGTCGTCGCTGACGTAGACGCCCCCGGCGCTCATCGCGATCGTCACCCGGTCCGACGCGGGGTCGGGCAGGATCGTGTGCACCGCTCCCCCGCCGCCGCCGGGCTCCCAGGTCGGGCGGTGCGGGTGGTCCCAGTGCCCGCGCACGAGGGAGAAGCTGCAGCCACCGTCGGTGCTCCGCCACAGCGAGTGCGGTTCGCAGCCGGCCCACACGACGCCCGGGCGGTCGGCCGAGTCAGGGCGCAGCTGCCAGACGCGGTGGAGGGCCGCGCCGGCGTCCTCCGGGAAGCGGATCGCGCCGTAGTCGGTCTCCTGCCAGCTGCTCCCCAGGTCGTCGGACCACATCACGGTCGGACCCCAGTGGCCGTACTGGATGCCGGCCAGCACCCGCGGCGCCGCCCCCCGGGTGTCGACGCAGACGGCGGCGACCTCCTGGGCGAGCAGGTGCGGGCCGTCCAGCGTCCAGGTCCGCCGTCCGTCCTCGCTCCGGGCCAGGAAGAGCCCCTTGCGCGTCCCGATGGCCAGCAGATCGGTCATGACACTCCTCCGAGTCGACGGTTCTCGGGAGGTAGACCGGAGCGGCCGCCGGAACTCAGCGGCCCGGGGCGAGGGAACTCAGCGGCGCGTGGCCCCGCCCTCGGGAGTTCCGTGGTGGGGGTGCTGACCGTCAGGGCTGAGGCCGGGGGCGAGCCGCTCGGCCTCGGTGCGCAGCTTCTGGGCCGCCGAGCGGTCTTCCTCGGCGCGAGCGGCCCGCTGCCGGGCCTCCTGCTCGGCGAGCGCCGCCCGCTCCTGGACCTCGGCCAGCTCGCGACGGGCCGCTGCGGCCTGCTCCTCGGCCAGCGCCTGCTCCTTCTCGGCGCGGGCTCCGCGGATCTGCGCCTCCTGCAGGTTCTCGCGCGCCTGCTCCCGGTGCTGGGCCTCCCGGCGCACCCGCGCGACGCGGGCCCGCTTCATGAGCGCCACCGCCAGCAGCGCCAGCAGCACGAGCACGACGACGACCAGCACCACGATCTGCCAGGTCTCCACGATCACCCCTCCTCGATGTCGGCTCCAGGGGTGCCCGGGGTCACATCCGAGGAAACGCCGCCGAGGGGCTCGTGATCACTTGAGCGCGCTGCCGGCCTGCCACTCGTCCCACGGGATGGCCCAGTCGTAGATGTCGCCGTCGGCGGCGGAGAGGGTCGGCCCGATCGAGTTCTTGATCTCCACGACGTCTCCCGGCTGGGAGAAGTCGAAGAACCAGGCCGCCCGGTCGGTCGAGAGGTTGATGCAGCCGTGCGACACGTTCGCCCGGCCCTGCTGCCCCACCGACCAGGGCGCGGCGTGCACGAACTCGCCGTTGTTGGAGATGCGGACGGCGTACTCCACGTCGGTCCGGTAGCCACCCGGGGCGTCGACGGCCAGGCCGAAGGTGCTCGAGTCCATCGTGATGTCGCGGTGGGACTCGGTCACCACGTGCGGCCCGTTGCGGCTCGGGTTCTCCTCGCTGCCGGCGCTCATCGGGTAGCTCTGGACGAGCTGGTCGCCGTCGTAGACCTCCATCGTGTGCGTGGCGGCATCGGCGATGGACACGTGCCGCTCGCCGATGGAGAAGCTGACCGAGCGGTTCTTCTCGCCCCAGACGCCGTCGCCGAAGTCCACGCCGTAGAGGTCGGCGTCGAGCGTGATGTCGGTGTTCGCCGGCCAGTACTGCGACGGGCGGAAGTGCACCTCGGAGTCGTTCAGCCAGCTCCACACGCCGTCGGTGGGGGTGGAGGTGGTCACCTTCAGGTGGCTCTCGACGGCGGCCTTGTCGGCCACTGGCTCGTCGAAGTACACGCGGATCGGCATGCCGACGCCGACGGTCATGCCGTCGAGCGGGCCGATCGACGGCGTGCTCACGCTCTGCGGTGTGACGGTCGTGAACGTCGACTTCTCGGTGGTGTCGTCGTCCTCGTCGTTGGTGGCGACGGCGGTGAGGGTGTAGGTGGTGCCGTAGGCGAGCGGGGTCTCCGGCGTCCACACCTGGGTTGCCGCGTCACCGCCGTCGGACTCCGCCTGCGGAGCCGGACCGACGGCGCCGGGAACCGCTGCACCGTCCGCGTCGGTGACGGTGACCTTCTCCAGCTCACCCCCGTCGACCGAGATCTCCAGCGGCACGACCGGGGAGACGTCGGCGGAGCCGTCGGCGACGGCGAGCTCGACGGTCGCCGGGGTCGCGTCGGCCTTCGGGCCGCCGGACGAGCCGCTGTCGTCGCCCGTGCACCCGGCCAGGAGGACCAGCGTCCCCGCGGCGATCATGGCGGCTGTCCGTCGCACCTGCACCTACTCCTCGTCCCCCGCCCACCCCGTCCGGGGCGAGCACGTCCTCACCAGTGTCCACGTACGGACGACATCGTGGTGGCTGCCACGTGTGGCGAAGCCCTCCCTGGCCACCTGTCATCCCAGCCGCCGGGCGCTGGTATGGTTCTCTCTCGTTGCTCCGGCCAGCCCGGAGCACCGCGCCATTAGCTCAATTGGCAGAGCAGCTGACTCTTAATCAGCGGGTTCGGGGTTCGAGTCCCTGATGGCGCACCAGGTTCCAACGAAGCGGCTCCGTCCTCGGGACGGGGCCGCTTCGTCGTTCTCGTCCCCGGTCAGTGGTGGGCGTGCACCACGGCGTGCCCGCGGCCACGGCTCATCAGCCAGCGGTTGACCGGCAGCGTGAGCACGAAGGCCAGCGCCAGGGAGCCCGCCAGCGCACCCCAGAACAACCCGCTGCGCAGCCCGGCGTCCATCGCTCCCGGGATGACCAGCATCGCCGCGTTGTCGACGACCTCCATGACCGCGATGGAGACGGTGTCCGCGGCCAGCGCGACGCCGAGCGCCTGCCGCAGCGGCAGGCCGGCACGCAGCACCCCTCGCATGGTGAGCGCGTAGCCGAAGACGAAGGCCAGCGCGATCGACAGCACGACCGTGGCCAGGTCGTGCAACCCCACCGCCGTGCCGATGACCATGCCCAGCACCTCGCCGATGGCGCACCCGGTCAGGCAGTGCAGCGTCGCCTGAGCCGCCATGGCCCAGCCGACGGTCGCCGTGTGCTCGTGGTGCTGGTCGTGCCCGGAGCGTGTCGTCATGTCGGTCTCCTCTCGCGACATCTCACATATACCCCCAGGGGGTACATGGCGCAAGAGGGCGGCTCAGGCCGGCCCGTGGCGCCGGAGCCAGCTGCGCGCCCGGAGTGCCGCCAGCAACCCGTAGGCGTAGATCGCCACCGCCAGCACGGCGCCGCCCAGGAGACTCCAGGAGAAGAGGTCGTCGGGCGGTAGGAAACGCGGCAGGTAGGCCGCCAGCAGCACGAGGAACGTGACGCCCATGACCAGGCCCTCCCGCAGGCGACCGGCGACCTCGCCGGCGATCCGGACCGCCGCGGGCAGCTCGTCGGGAGCGATCTCCTTCCCGGCCACGATCCACCAGAGGACACGTTGTCGGGCCGGACCTCGACGCGGACCGTGCCTGCTCACCCGACTCCCCCGCCCCCCGGCGACCCGCACCGGGGCCGGCTGCGATGGTGCCAGCCGGCACGGGTCAGACGGTCTGCAGCACCTCGACGTCGACGTGCACACCCTCCAGCGCGTACGCCACCCGGCGCCGTGCCTGCTCCGGCGAGGAACCGGCCGCGAGGACCTGCCCCAGGAACGCCTCCGGCGAGCCCGGCGGCTCCACCTCGTCACCGACATCGGTGAAGGCCTCGGCCACCAGCAGGCCCGGGATCGCCGCCACCTCCCGCACGCCGGAGATGGCGCGCACCCGCCCCCCGGTGTGGCAGAGGAGGTGCATCCGGGCGCAGGCGGCCACCGGCGCTCCCTCCGGACGGGGGAGCGCCTCGCCGAGGAGCGCCGCCACCGCGAGGGCCGCCGAGTCCAGGCCACTGACCTGGTCGACGCACAGCTGCGCACCGGGGTCGGCCGGTCGCGCCTGCAGCCCGGCGAACACCGGGCCGGCCGGACCGAGCACGAACTCCAGGTGGAACGGCCCTGCGTCGAGCCCGGCCGCCGCCAGGACGGCGCACACGAAGTCGGGGGCCTGGCGAACCGGCGGCTGCCGCACCGCTGTCGTCGCCAGCTCCGACCACTCCGGAGGGGCGGTCATCACCTGCTCCGACCAGGCCAGGACCACCGGCCGGCCGGCGACGACGACGCCGTCCGCGGCGAAGCGGGGACCGTGGACGTACTGCTCCACGAGCAGCCGCCGGCGGGGTTCGACCCCGCGGCCGTACGTGCGGCGACCGGCATGGCGGGCCGCGACCGCGCGCAGCTCGCGGTCGTCGGAGACCAGCGCCACGTCCCACCGGCGGCCACCGTCGACCGGGGAGACGACGCAGGGGTACCCGACGGCCGCCGTCAGGGCGGGGTCGGTGGCGGACACCACCACCCCCGGGGCGACGGCGACCCCCGCGGCAGCCACGGCCGCACGGAGAACCGCCTCGTCCTCGGCGAGGGCAGGCGAACCGGGGGTGGGCCCGGGCAGCCCGAGCGCCCGGGCCGCCCCTGCCGCGGAGCCGAGGAATCCGTCCACAGTGCTCGTGACCGCGGCGACCGGCCCGTCCAGACCGGCCAGGCCGTTGACGACGGCGGCCGCGTCGCGCGTCTCGCACTCCACCCATCGGTCGACCAGCCAGTCGACGTCCGTGCCGTAGGAGGCACGCTCGCGCGTCGCGACCGCGATCCGCATCCCGCGCGCCCGCGCGTGCTCCAGCTGGGCGACCCCCGGCACGAGCAGCCGCTCCCCTGCGGCCAGGGTCGGGCACCGGGCGGACGACCGGCAGGGCAGCTCCACGGCGACGAACCAGCGGTCGCTCTCCGCGCGCGCCCGGGGGACGCTGGGCCCGGCTGCCGTCGACCCCGTCATGGGCTCTGCTCCCCCACTCGTCCAGAAAGTTGGGCGAACCATACCGGTCGGTTGGTTTCATGGGGAAGGCATGTGCTCGCCCTGAGTCACGAAAGAGCGAACGCGCAGCCCGGAGGGGAAGTCCGCAGGCCGGCTCAGGGTTGCCCACGACGTGACCAGCACGCCGGAACCCCGCGACGTCGACGTCGTGGTGGTCGGCGCCGGGCAGGCCGGGCTCTCCACGGCCTGGGCCCTGGCCCGGCAGGGTTTCGAGCGCGGCGACGGCTTCGTCGTCCTCGACGGCGAGTCCGCCCCGGGCGGCGCGTGGCAGCACCGCTGGGCGACGCTCACCCTCGGAGCCACGCACCGCGTGCACGACCTGCCGGGGCTGCCGTTCGCGCCGGAGGACGACCGCGCTCCCGCCGTCGAGTCGGTACCTGCCTACTTCGCCGCCTACGAACGGGAGTTCGACCTGCCGGTCGTCCGCCCGGTGCGCGTGACGGCGGTCCGGCGGATCGGGGACGGCCGGTTCCGCGTCGAGACCGACCGCGGCGACTGGACGGCGCGCGGCCTCGTGAACGCGACGGGGACGTGGACCCGCCCGTTCGTCCCGCGCTATTCGGGTCAGGAGCTGTTCCGCGGGCGGCAGCTGCACACCGTGGACTACCGCTCCCCCGAGGAGTTCCGCGGGCAGCACGTCGTGGTCGTCGGCGGTGGCGCCTCGGCCACCCAGCTGCTCGGGGAGATCTCGCGGGTCACCAGCACGACCTGGGTCACCCGCCGTCCACCCGTCTGGCGCGAGGCGGTCTTCGACGAGGACGCCGGCCGCGAGGTGGTCGCGCAGGTGGAGGCGGCCGTGCGCGAGGGCCGCCGGCCGGGCAGCGTCGTCGGGCTCACCGGACTGCTGGTCTCCACGCCCTGCATCCGCGACGGGCTCGACCGCGGCGTCCTCGAGCGGCTGCCGATGTTCGACCGGATCACCCCCGACGGCGTGCGCTGGGCGGACGGCCGGTTCGTCGCCGCCGACGTCATCCTGTGGGCCACCGGGTTCCGAGCGGAGGTGGGCCACCTGGCCCCGCTGCACCTGCGCGAGCCCGGCCGCGGGTTCCGGCTGGAGGGCACCCAGGTCGTCGGGGAGCCGCGGGTGCACCTCGTCGGCTACGGCCCCTCGGCCAGCACCATCGGCGCCAACCGGGCCGGGCAGGCCGCCGCCCGGGCGCTGCGCCGCGAGCTGCGCCCGGGTGCTCCCCTGCCTCGCAGCGCCTGAGCCCTGGGGGACGGTTCAGGGTCCGATCAGGGCGCTCCCCGATGGTTCCGGCGCCCTGCGGCCGACAGGGTCGAGGCCATGACCTCGCAACCCATCCCCGCGGACCCGTCGTGATCACCGCCCGCGGCCTCACCAAGAAGTACGGCGCCCGCACCGCCGTCGACGGCGTCTCCTTCACCGTCAGCCCCGGCCGGGTCACCGGCTTCCTCGGGCCGAACGGCGCCGGCAAGTCGACGACGATGCGCATGATCCTCGGCCTCGACCGCCCCACCGCCGGCAGCGTCACGGTGAACGGGCGCCGCTACGCCGACTCCCCCGCGCCGCTGCGCGAGGTCGGCGCGCTGCTGGAGGCGCGGGCCCTGCACCCGGGGCGCTCCGCCCGTGACCACCTCCGCTGGCTCGCCGCCAGCAACGCCCTCCCCGCGCGCCGGGTGGACGAGGTGCTCGACCAGGTGGGGCTCAGCGACGTCGCCGGCCAGCGCGTCGGCAAGTTCTCCCTCGGCATGGGCCAGCGCCTCGGCATCGCCGTCGCCCTGCTCGGCGACCCGCCCGTCGTCGTCCTCGACGAGCCGGTCAACGGCCTGGACCCCGAGGGCATCCGCTGGGTGCGCACCCTGGCCCGCACCCTCGCCGAGCAGGGCCGCACGGTCTTCCTCTCCAGCCACCTCATGAGCGAGATGGCGCTGACCGCCGAGCACCTCGTGGTGATCGGCCGTGGCCGCGTGCTCGCCGACTGCTCGATGTCGCAGTTCATCGCCGAGCACGCCGCCTCCTACGTGCGGGTGCGCACCCCGCAGCGCAGCGAGACCGCGGAGCTCCTGCGCCGCGAGGGCCTCGACGTGACCCCGGTCGACGACGAGCTGCGGGTGACGGGCCGGGACGCGGCGGCGGTCGGCGAGCTGGTCGGCCGCGCCGGGCTGCTGCTGCACGAGCTGACCCTGGTCTCCTCCTCGCTGGAGGACGCCTTCATGACCCTCACCGCGTCCAGCGTCGAGTACGCGACGTCCACCCCCATCACCGCCGGAGCTCCCCGATGACCGACACGGTCGCCCTCGACCCGAACCGGCACGTGCCGGGCCTCCCCCGCCCCGGCTTCCGCCGGACGCTGCACGCCGAGTGGATCAAGTTCTGGTCGGTGCGCTCGACCGCCTGGTCGGTCGTGGCCATGCTCGCCCTCGGCGCCGGCCTCACCACCCTCGTCTGCGCCACCAGCGCGGACTGGCTGGCCTCCGGCGAGGCCGACGAGTCGCCGGGCTCGTTCGTGACCTGGGGGCTGATGTTCGCCCAGGTCACCGCCATCGTGCTGGGCACGCTGGCGGTCACCTCCGAGTACGGCACCGGGATGATCCGCGCGACGCTCGCCGCCACCCCGAGCCGCGGAGCGGTGCTGGCCGCCAAGGCCGTCGTCCTCACCGGCACGCTGTTCGTCGCCGGCACGGTGACGGCGTTCGCCGGGTACTTCGGCGGGAACTTCTTCCTCGACCGGGTCGGCGTCGGGCTGGAGCTCTCCGACGAGGGCGTGCTGCGCTCGATGCTCGGCAGCGGCCTCTACATGGCCGGGCTGGGGCTGCTGGCCGCCGCCGTCGGGCTGCTGGTCAGGCACACCGCCGCGGTGCTGTCGATCGTGCTGGCACTGGTCTTCGTCGTCGGCACCATGGTGTTCCTGCTGCCCGGCGCGTGGGGCGAGTGGATCGGCAAGCTGATGCCGGGCAACGCGGGCTCCCCGGTGGCCACCCCGGTGTCGTTCAACCCGAACCTCCTGGAGCCGTGGGTCGGGTTCGGCGTCTTCTGCGCCGAGGTCGCCACCGTCCTGCTCGCCGGCTACCTGGTGTTCCGCCGTCGGGACGCCTGAGCACCCCGCTGCGCCCCGGCCGCCCCGGCCGGGGCACAGTGGTGCCGTGACCACGCAGGACCCCGCGGCCGAGGGCCGCCGCCGCGCCGAGAAGCTGCTCGAGCACCTGTCGGAGGACGACGACGCCGCCGTCGACGAGCTCCTCGCCGGGTTGACCGACGTCCGCGACCTGGTGTTCGTCGGCGCCGGGCTCACCGGGATCGCCCGCGCCGAAGGACGGGTGCTGCCCACCGCCCAGCGCGCGCAGGCCAGCACCCGTCAGCTGAAGCTCGGCCAGCTGCGCGACGCCAACCGGGACGACCCCGAGGGCCTGCGCACCTGGCTGCGCCGGAGCGGCGAGGAGATCCTCTTCATCCGCTCGCTGCAGGCCGCCGTCGCCCGGCTGCCGTGACGTCCGCGCGGGGGTAGAGAGGGGTCGTGCCGCTGCTGACCGTGGGCCACGGGCCCGAGGACCGCGACCGTCTCGCCGCGCGCCTCGACGCCGCCGGGGTGCAGCTCCTGGTCGACGTGCGCCGGTTCCCCGGCAGCCGCAACAACCCCGACGTCCGGCGCGAGGCGCTCGAGGAGTGGCTCCCGGCCGCCGGGATCGGCTACCGGTGGGAGGAGCGCCTCGGTGGCCGGCGCGCGCTCCCCGCGGGCACCCCGGTGGTCGACGACTGGTGGACCGTCGCCCAGTTCGCCGCGTACGCCGCCCACACCCGGACGCCGGAGTTCGCCACGGCCCTCGACGAGGTGCTGCGCGAGGCCGACCGCCGCACGGTGGCGGTGATGTGCAGCGAGAGCGTGTGGTGGCGCTGCCACCGACGGCTGGTCGCCGACGTCGCCGTGCTGTCCCGGGCCACCCCGGTGCACCACCTCATGCCCGACGGCCGCCTGACCGCGCACCGGCCGTCCGAGGGCGCGGTGCTCGCCGACGACGGGCTGCTGCGGTGGCCGGCCGGTGCGGAGCGCACGGCATGACCACCCGCACCGTCGTCGTCACCGGGGTCTCCGGCTCCGGGAAGACGACGGTGGCGCGCCTGGTGGCCCAACGGCTGGGCTGGGCGTTCACCGAGGGCGACGAGCACCATCCACCGGCCAACGTGGCGGAGATGCGCGCCGGCGTCCCGCTGGACGACGACGACCGGGCGCCCTGGCTCGCGGCCCTGGCCGGCTGGATCGGGGAGCAGGAGCACGCGGGGCGGTCCGCCGTCCTCACCTGCTCGGCGCTGCGCCGGCGCTACCGCGACGTGCTGCGCGCCGGGCACCCCTCGGTGTGGTTCGCCCACCTCGTCGTGCCCGACGGCGTACTGGCCGGCCGGCTGGCCGCCCGCACCGGCCACTTCATGCCGGGGTCGCTGCTGGGCAGCCAGCTGGCGACGCTGGAACCCCTGGCCGACGACGAGCCTGGCGTCACCGTGCGCGCCGACCGGGAGGCCGGCGCGGTGGTGGACGCCCTCGTCGCGGTGCTCAGCCCATGTGCGGGTAGCGGTGGTCCGTCGGGGGCGCGAACGTCTCCTTGATCGAGCGGCTGCTCGTCCAGCGCATGAGGTTCTGCTTGGCGCCGGCCTTGTCGTTCGTGCCGGAGGCCCGGCCACCCCCGAAGGGCTGCTGCCCGACCACGGCGCCGGTCGGCTTGTCGTTGACGTAGAAGTTGCCTGCCGCGTGCCGCAGGAACTTCTGCGCGTGCGCGATCGCCGTCCGGTCCTGGGCGATGACCGCGCCGGTGAGCGCGTACGGCGCCACCGACTCCATCTGGGTCAGCACCGCGTCGTACTCGGCGTCGTCGTACACGTGCACCGCGAGCACCGGCCCGAAGTACTCGGTCGTGAACACCTCGTGGCCGGGGTCGGTGCCCTCGATGATCGTGGGCCGCACGAAGAAGCCCTCGCTGTCGTCGGCCTGCCCGCCGGCGACGATCGACAGCGACGGGTCGGCGTCCACCCGGTCCAGGACACCGGACAGCTTGGAGAACGACTTCCGGTCGATGACCGCGCCCAGGAAGTTCGAGAAGTCGGTGACGTCGCCCATCGGAAGCGACTCCGTGGTCGCGACGAGGTCGTCCTTCAGGCGGGCCCATACCGAGCGGGGCACGTAGGCGCGCGACGCCGCCGAGCACTTCTGCCCCTGGTACTCGAAGGCACCGCGGACCAGTGCGGTGCGCAGCACGTCGACGTCGGCCGAGGGGTGGGCGACGACGAAGTCCTTGCCACCGGTCTCGCCGACGATCCGCGGGTAGCCGCGGTAGCCCGCGATGTTCTCCCCGACCGTGCGCCACAGGTGCTGGAAGACCGGCGTGGACCCGGTGAAGTGGATGCCGGCGAGGTCACGGTCGGCCAGGGCCACCTCCGAGACGGCGATGCCGTCGCCGGTGACCAGGTTGATGACGCCCGGCGGGAGTCCCGCCTCCTCCAGCAGCCGCATCAGGAAGTGCGCGGCGAACTGCTGGGTGGGCGCGGGCTTCCAGACGACGGTGTTCCCCATGAGCGCGGGCGCGGTGGGCAGGTTGCCGGCGATCGCGGTGAAGTTGAACGGGGTGATGGCGTAGACGAAGCCCTCGAGCGGCCGGTGATCGGTGCGGTTCCAGACCCCGGGCGAGGACTCGGGCTGCTCGGCCAGGATCTCCCGGGCGAAGTGCACGTTGTAGCGCCAGAAGTCGATCAGCTCGCAGGCGCTGTCGATCTCGGCCTGCTGGGCGGTCTTGCTCTGGCCGAGCATCGTCGCGGCGTTGAGGGTCTGGCGCCACGGTCCGGCCAGCAGGTCGGCGGCGCGGAGGAAGACGGCCGCCCGGTCGTCGGAGGAGAGGTCGGACCAGCCGGGCGCGGCCTCCTTGGCGCAGCGGATCGCGTCCTGCGCGTCGCCGTGGGTCGCGTGCGCGGAGGTGCCGAGGACGGCGGCGTGCCGGTGCGGCTGCACGACCTCGAACTCCTCGCCGGAGGCCATGCGCTGCGCGCCGCCGATGGTGCTGGTCAGCTCGAGCCGCTCGCCGGCGAGCGTGGCCAGGCGCCGCTGCAGCTCGTCGCGCTCCGGGCTGCCCGGGGCGTAGGTGAGGACCGGCTCGTTGCGGGGAGCCGGGACCTGGGTGATGGCGTCCATGGGAAGTCCTCGATTCAGCTTCGGGTGGCGAGGGAGCGCAGGAAGAAGCCCACGTTGGCCGGACGCTCGGCCAGCCGGCGCATGAAGTAGCCGTACCAGTCGGCGCCGTAGGGGACGTAGGCCCGCAACGTGGTGCCGGCTGCGGCCAGCCGGCGCTGCTCGTCGGGGCGGATGCCGTAGAGCATCTGCACCTCCCAGCTGCCGGCGTCGCGGGAGTTCTGGGCGGCGAGCTCGTGCGCGCGGGTGACGATCGCCGGGTCGTGCGAGCCGACCATCGGGTAGCCGGGGCCGGCCATGAGCAGCTCGAGGCAGCGCAGGTAGGCGGCGTCGACGTCCTTCTTGCTCCGGTGGGCGACCGAGGCCGGCTCGTCGTAGGCCCCCTTGACCAGGCGGATGCGTGACCCGGTGACCGCGAGCGCCTTGGCGTCGTCCTCGGTGCGGTGCAGCATCGCCTGCAGCACGGCCCCGGTGCCGGGGTGCTCCTTGCGCAGCTCGGCGACCGCGGCGAGCGTCGAGTCGACCGTGCGGGAGTCCTCCATGTCGAGGGTGACCGTGGTGCCGATCGCGGCGGCGGCCTCGACCACGGGGCGGACCAGCTGCAGGGCGACGTCGTGCCCGCCGTCGGGCAGCGCCTGGCCGAAGGCCGACAGCTTGACCGACACCTCCGCGGCCGGGCCGAGCGCGAGCGGGGCGAGACCCTCCAGCAGCGCGAGGTAGGCGTCGCGGGTGCGCACCGCCTGCGCCCGGTCGGTGACGTCCTCGCCCAGGTGGTCGAGCGTGACGCCGATCCCCTGGGCAGAGAGCGCCCGCACGGCGCCGAACGCGTCGTCCAGGGTCTCGCCCGGCACGAACCGGTCGACCACCCGCCGGGTGGCCGGGGTGCGGGTGACGAGGGCACGGAGCCCGGGCCGGCGCGAGGCCGAGAGCAGGGCCTTCTGCAACACCACGGGAACTCCTCCGGACGCGGGCGCGGTCACCCCGAACGGTAGGCAGCCCCACCCCTCCGGGCCAGGGACGGATGTCCGGAGTTCCGCCGTCTGTTCTCATACACCTGTAAGAACGCCCGGACGTTTCGTGCACTAATCGCCCGGGCGTTTCGTGCACTATCCGCCCGGGCGTTTCGTGCACTAACTGTCGGAGGGGGTGACGGTGCGGGACGACCTGCAGGAACTGGTCGACGAGGTGTCCCGGGTGCTGGCCGCGCCCGCGACGCTGGAGGACGCCGCCTTCACGTTGCTGGCCTTCTGCGCCCACGACGACAGCGGCGCCGATCCGATGGACGCCGTCCGCACCCGGTCGATCCTCACCCGCGGTTCAGCCCCGGAGACCCGCCGCTGGTTCGAGGACTTCGGCATCGCCGGCGCGACGCGCCCGCTGCGCACCCCGGCCGATCCGGACGCCGGCATCCTCACCCGCCTGGTGCTGCCGGTCCGGCACGACGGGCGTACCCGCGGCTACCTGTGGCTGCTCGACGGCGGCCGGATCGACCCCGACGACGACGGCGACCCGGCCCTCGCCCGCGCCATGGACCTCGCCGCGTCCGCGGGCGTCCTGCTGGCCGGGCGGCCCGAGGACGACCAGCGGCGGACGCTGGCCGACGCGCTCACCGGCCGGCCCGCGGCCCGCGACCAGGCCGCCCGCCGGCTGGCCGACCGGCTCTCCGGGGACGGCGCGCAGGTGCTGGTGGCGCTCGCCCCCGGCGGCGGCGCGGCGGCGCCGGACTGGCGGCTCCCCGCCGCCGGGGCGGTCGCGACCGTGCTGGACGACGGTCAGGTCGCCGTGCTCGTGCCGCTGCCCTCCACCGACGACCTGCGCCCCGCCGGCGCGCTCACCGCGGCCTCGCTGGCCGCCCTCCCGCCGGGGAGCGCGGCCGGCGTCTCGGCCGTCCGCCGGGGCACCGCCGAGCTGGCCGCCCAGTGGCGGGAGGCCCGCGCCGCGGCGCGCGTGGCCGGGGTCGTCGACCGCTTCGCCCCCGTCGCGCACTGGGCCGAGCTGGGTGCCTGGCGGGCGGTCACGGAGCTGGACGGGCCCGACCCCGCGGTCCTGCCGCTGCTCACGGACCCGGTGCTGACCGCCACCGCCGAGACCTTCCTCGACCTCGCCGGTAGCGCGGCGCGGACGGCCGAGGCCCTGCGCGTGCACCGCCAGACGCTCTACTACCGGCTCGGCCGCATCACCGCGCTCACCGGCCTGGACCTCGCCGACGGCGACGACCGGCTGCTGCTGCACGTCGCGCTCCGGGCGGCGCGGCTCGGCCGACTCGACCACCCCTGACCCGAGGCGGTCACCTACGCTCGTGGCGATGGCTGCGGACGACATGACAGCGCACCAGGACGACCGCAGCGGCAGCGACGACGTCCTGCGGTTGCTGCGCACCGGGACGGCGGCCGAGCACGACGCCGTCGAGAAGGCGCTGGACCTGCTGGACCCGCAGCTCGACCGCGCGCGGCTGGCCTCGGCGCTGGCGGCCATGCACGCCTTCTGGGTGGCCGCCGAGCGCGGCCTGGACGCCTGGGCCGCCCGCTCCCCCGAGGCCGCCGACGCGCTCGACTGGACGCGGCGCCGGCGCGCCGACCTGTTCGCGCAGGACCTGCGGACGCTGGGTTCCGAGGCCGTCCCCGACCTCCCGGAGCTGCCGGACGTCGCGGGTACCGACGAGGCGCTGGGCCGGCTCTACGTGCTGGAGGGCTCGACCCTGGGCGGCACGTTCATCGACCGGCACCTGGCCACGCTGCCCGCGCTCGCCGGGGTCCGTCTCCGCGCCTTCTCCCCCTACGGCGCCGACACCGGGGCGATGTGGGCGGCCTTCCGCCGGGCCACGCGGGCCCACGTCGCCGCCGGCGGGGACGTCGACCGCATCGTGGCGGCCGCCCGCGACACCTTCGCCACCCTCGCCGACCGGTGCGCGCCGACCGCCCGGCCCCACGAGGTCCCGGCGTGACCGACGTCGACCGGGAGGTCGAGTTCCTGGCACCCGGCGCACCGGTCGACCTGTCCAACTGCGAGCGCGAGCCCATCCACATCCCCGGCAGCATCCAGCCGCGGGGTGTGCTGATCGTCGTGAGCGACCCCGACTGGGTCGTGCAGCAGGTGTCGGAGAACCTCGCGGACCTCACCGGGGTGGACTGGCAGACCGCGATCGGCCGCCCGCTCCCGGAGGTCCTGGGTGTCGCGGCGGCCGGCGCGGTGATCCGCTCGGCCAGCGCCTTCGGCGACCTCCGCGAGCGCAACCCCGTCGAGATCACGCTGGACGTCGGCGGTGAGCCGGTGCCGGTCGATGCGCTGCTGCACCGGGCCGTGGTCGAGCGTGGAACGGCCGAGGCGGGCGACGGCCCGGTGGCGACCCGGGAGCTGCCGATCTCCAGCCTGGTGGTGGAGCTGGAACCGGCCCGCGGTCCGCGGCCGTTCTCCTTCCCGAACACCTACCAGGCGGTCCGCGGCACGATCGCCGAGCTGAACCGCGCCTCGTCGCTGTCCCAGCTCTACGACATCACCGCCCGGGCGGTGCGGACGCTCACCGGCTTCGACCGGGTGATGGTGTACCGCTACGACGCCGACTACAACGGCGAGGTCGTGGCCGAGGCCAGGCGCGAGGACCTCAACTCCTTCCTCGGCCTGCACTACCCGGCCTCGGACATCCCCGCCCAGGCCCGCGCGCTGTACGAGAAGAACTGGATCCGGCTCATCTCCGACGTGGGCTACACGCCGGTGCCGATCCACCCGGTCGACCACCCGGTCACCGGTCGCCCCCTGGACCTCACGTACTCGACGCTGCGCAGCGTCTCGCCGATCCACGTCGAGTACCTGCACAACATGGGTGTGCGGGCCTCGATGTCGATCTCGCTGCTGCGCGAC
The DNA here is from genome assembly GCF_003319175.1 of Blastococcus sp. TF02-8. Taxonomy (GTDB): domain Bacteria; phylum Actinomycetota; class Actinomycetes; order Mycobacteriales; family Geodermatophilaceae; genus Blastococcus. Next base: position 52,555 of record NZ_QOHK01000005.1, read on the forward strand.
GACAAGCTGTGGGGCCTCATCGCCTGCCACCACTACGACGGCCCGCACGCCCCGCCCTACGCCACCCGGGCAGCCGCGGAGTTCCTCGGTTCGACGCTGTCGCTGCGGCTGACCGACCGGGCGGCGGAGGAGGAGGTCCAGCGCGCCCTGCGGGTCCGGTCCACCCTCGCCTGGCTGACCGCGGCCACCCTCGACGAGGACCGGACGCTGACCGAGACGGTGCTGGGCAGCCCCTCCCTGCTCGACGTGCTCGCCGCCGACGGCGTCGTCGTCAACCTGCAGGAGCAGCGCGGTGCAGCCGGCGCCGCGCTCCCGCAGTCGCTGGCCGACGCCGTCGCGGCCTGGGCCGCGTCCCGGGGGGACGACGTGGTCGCCACCGAGTCGCTCGGCGCCGACGCGCCGCACCTCACCGTCCCCACCGAGCTCGTCTGCGGCGCCCTCGTGCTGCCGCTGCCCGAGGGGCAGTACGTGCTCTGGTTCCGCGGTGAGGCCGTCCGGCACATCGACTGGGGCGGAGACCCGCACAACAAGGCCATCGCCGAGCGGGAGGGCGACGAGATCCGCCTCAGCCCGCGCAAGTCCTTCGACCGGTGGCGGGAGACCGTCCGGGGGCGCTCCGAGGCATGGACGCCCCAGGAGGTCGGTGAGGCCACCGAGCTGCGCACCCACCTGCTCGAGGCGCTGTACGCCCGCTCCCGCAGCATCGTGCGGGCCGCGGAGACGCTGCAGCGCAGCCTGCTGTCCGATCCTCCGGAGCCCGACCACCTCGACGTCGGCGTGCGCTACGTGCCGGCCACCCGCGAGGCGCAGGTCGGCGGCGACTGGTACGACGTCTTCCGCCAGCCGGACGGTTCCACGATGCTCGTCATCGGCGACGTCGTCGGCCACGACACCCAGGCGGCGGCGACGATGGCCCAGCTGCGCGGGCTGCTGCGGGGCATCGCCTACGACAACGGCAACGGGCCGGCCAGCGTGCTGTCCCGCCTCGACGCCGCCATCGAGGGGCTGGACCTGGGCGCGATGGCGACCGTGCTGGTCGGGCGACTGGAGCAGACCGCCGAGGAGCGGGCCCGTGGCGTGACCCGGCTGCGCTGGGCCAACGCCGGTCACCTGCCGCCGCTGGTGGTCGGCCCCGACGGCACGCAGCGGCTGCTGGACTCCGCGCGGCCGGGACTGCTGCTCGGCGTCGACCCCTCGGTCGCCCGCACCGAGCACGAGGTGGAGATCGAGCGCGGCTCCACCCTCCTGCTCTACACCGACGGGCTCGTCGAGCGGCGCGACCAGGTCTTCGACGACGGCGTGGAGCTGCTCGCCGAGGCCCTGGCCGAGCTCCGCAGCCGGCCCGTGGAGGAGATGTGCGACCAGCTCATCGGTCGGCTGCTCCCCGACGGCGGGGAGGACGACGTCGCGCTCGTGGCCGTCCGGCTGCGCCCGCAGGAGCGCTGAGCCTCAGGCGTCCCCGGGAGCGGTGAACCGGGGCGCGAGCCCGTCGTCCTGCGGTCCACCCCGGGCGGGCAGGGGGGCTTCGTCCTGGGCGGCGCGGACGAGCGCGGCGGTGTCCTCCACGGACGCCGTCCGGGAGCCGGCGTCCCGCTCGAGGGCGGCCAGCAGCCGTTCCTCGTCCGGTGCGAGGTCACCCGGCCCGAGGTGCCCGCCGGGTGATCCGGCGTCGGACCCCGAGGCCATCGCCGTGTCCGGGGTGGGGTCGTCGGCGGCGTTGACGCGAGCGTTCCTCACGGGGTCAGCGGGGGAAGTTCGGCTCGAGCCGGGGCACGATCTGCATCTCGGGGACGAACGCCGCCGGCTGCAGGGTCAGGAGCGTCCGGATGGCGTCGGCCACTGCCGACGGCGGCATCATCAGGTGCCCCGGGATGCCCCACTGCTCCATCATCGGGGTGTCCATGGCCGCGGGGATGACGCTCTGCACCCGGCAGGGGAACGGCCGCTCGCTGCCGTCCTCGAGACGCACCGCCTTCTCCCGCAGCTCGCGCTGGATGCACCTGGTGGCGTTGAGGAAGCCGGCCTTGGAACCGTTGTAGGCGATCGCACCGCTGCCCGAGGTGATCGCGGAGAGCGAGACGACGTGCACGACGTCGGCCGTCCGCCCCTCGGGCAGGTGCTGCACCCGCTTCATGAACTCGCTGGTGAGGAAGACCGGGCCCTCGCAGTTGACCGCCATGACCTTCTGGTAGTCGGCGAGGTCGATGTCGGTGATGTAGCCGGGCCGGTCGATGCCAGCGACGTTGACCAGCACGTCGAAGGCGTCGCCGTGCCGGTCGAACAGCTGCTCGACCACCGTGCGCCGGGCGGCGTCGTCGGTCACGTCGAGGGCGACGACCTCGCCGGAGCCCCCGGCCGAGGTCACCTGCCCGAGGGTCTCCTCGCTGCCCGCCGCGTCGATGTCGGCGACGACCACGTGCGCGCCGGCCTCGGCCAGCGACAGCGCGGTGGCCCGGCCCAGTCCGCTGGCCCCACCCGTGACGAGTGCGACCCGGCCCTTCAGCGGCGTGTCCATCCGGCGAGCTCCTCCGTGTCCGTGCGCGTGCGGTTCCCCGACAGCCTCTCCGACGTCGGAGGTCCGCGCAGGTCGGGGCGGGCGGGTCGCTAGCCGGTGGCCACCCGTCCTGAGGCCGCCGCCCCGCGCACCCGCTGGCCCGGTGTGGCCCAGACGTCGGCGAGGGTGACGGTGCGCAGGCCGCGCTCGGCGATCAGCTCCAGGAGGGCTCCGTACACCGTCGTCACCGCGGGGTGGTTGGCGTGACCGACGACGATGGTCTGCGGGTTGAACCACCGCCGTGCCGCCGCGACCACCTCCTCGGGCGTCAGCACCCGGAAGTCCTCCAGGGTCCCGTCCCAGAGCGCGATGGTCGGGTGGCCCAGATCGGCGGCGATCCGGTCGGTGCGCTCGTCGTGCGCGCCGAAGGGCGGGCGGAGGAAGGGGGTGTCGCGCACGCCGAACGTGGTGCGCAGGAACTCCTGGTTGCGCCGGATCTCCTCGGCCACCTCCTGGTCACCGAGGGTGGTGAGGTCGGGGTGGGACCAGGTGTGGTTGCCCAGCGCCACCTGCCCGGACTCGACGAGCGGGCGCAGCAGCGGCGCGTTGTCCTGCCACGAGGCGTACCGGCCGTTGGGGAAGAACGTCATCCGCACGCCGCTGTCCTGCGCGAACCGGGCGAAGGCAGCCACCACCTCGGTGCTGGTGCCGTCGTCGATGGTGAGGGCCAACGAGGCGCCCTCGCCCGGGATCGTGTCGACCACGCCGACCGGGGGTGGGAGGGGGACGACGCCGGGGACGCCACGCGGGGCGATCGCCTGCAGCGGCGCGGGGGGCGCTGGTGGCGGGGCCGCGGCGGGCGGGGTGACGGCGTCCCCCAGACCCGCGCCACCGCGGGCCACTGCCGTGCCTGCCAGACCGGCGGCCAGCGCCAGCAGGAACCGTCGTCGGTCCATGTGCCGGAAGCTAGCCAGCCGGTCGCGGGGACCCGGGGAAGGGACGGGCCGACGCGCCGGACCGGTTCGTACCGCGAGCAGGCGACCGCGGACCGTGACCGTCAGCGGTGGTGCAGACCCGCTTCCTCGATCAGCCGCGCCTGCTCCCGGCACCAGGGCGACCAGGCGTCGCCCTCGGTCTCCTGCCGACGCCGGAAGGCCGGCCAGTCCAGCAGCTCCCACTCCCCGACCTCGGAGGGCTCCGGAGCGGGCGAGCCGGTGAAGCGGCCGACGTACACCGGGCAGATCTCGTTCTCGACGACACCCCGGAACTCCGCGCGGTAGCGGTAGCCGGGCAGCGCCGGACGGATGTCGGTCACCTGGAGGCCCAGCTCGAAGCCCGCCCGGCGCGCGATCGCGGCCCCGTCGTCCTCGTCCGGGCCGGGGTGGCCGCACACCGTGTTGGTCCACATGCCGGGGAAGGTCGCCTTGTCCTCGGCGCGGCGGGTGACCAGCAGGCGCCCCTCGTCGTCGAACAGGTAGGCGGAGAAGGCGCGGTGCAGCGGCGTCTCCCCGTGGTGCACCTCCGGCTTGGGCATCGTGCCGATGGCGGTGCCGGCGTCGTCCACGAGCACGATCAGCTCGACGGGGGAGGCAGTCACCCGCCCATCGTCCCCGATCGACGGCGCGTGTGCCGATGCGGTCCCCGTGCGCCGGGCGGCGGTCGGGGGCACAGTTCCCGGGTGGACAGCTTCCGCCGAGACGGCCTGACCTTCGACGTGCGCGACGCCGGACCGACCGACGGCGAGCCCGTCGTCCTCCTGCACGGCTTCCCGCAGGACTCGACCGCCTGGGACCGGGTCGCGCCGGCACTGCACCAGCACGGCCTGCGCACGCTGGCGCCCGACCAGCGCGGCTACTCCCCCATGGCCCGCCCCCGCGGCCGGCAGCACTACCGGCTCCGGGAGACGACGGCCGACGTGCTGGCCCTCCTCGACGCGGCCGGGCTGGAGTCCGCGCACGTCGTGGGCCACGACTGGGGCGGCATCGTGGCCTGGGCGCTGGGTGCCTGGCACCCCGACCGGGTGCGCACCCTCACCGCCATCTCGGTGCCGCACCCGGGCGCGATGGCGCGGGCCATGGTGACCAGCGACCAGGCGCTGCGCTCGTACTACATGGGGCTCTTCCAGCTGCCCCTCGTGCCCGAGCGGCTGCTCCTGGCCGGGAACGGCGCGGCGCTGCGCCGGATGCTGGAGCACGGCGGGCTGCCGGAGGACGCCGTCGACCGCTACGTGCGGAAGATGCAGGAGCCGGGCGCGCTGTCGTCCGCCCTCGGCTGGTACCGGGCACTCCCGTGGAGCGGCCGCGACCCGGTCGGGAAGGTGACCGTGCCGACGCTGCACCTGTGGAGCACCGGGGACGCGTTCCTCGGCCGGAAGGCCACCGAGGACACCGAGCGCTTCGTCGACGCCTTCTACCGGCTGGAGGTGCTCGACGGCGTGACCCACTGGATCCCGGAGCTGGCCGCCGAGCGCACCGCCGAGCTGGTCACCGCCCACGTGCGCGCCTGATCGGGCCGGATTGGGAGACTGCCGCGCATGACGTCGCCGCTGACCCGCGCCGAGCGCCTCGACCGGCTGCCCTACACCCGCGAGCACGGCCGGCTGGTCGTCGGCTCCGGCGTGGGCTGGGCGCTGGACGCGATGGACGTGGGGCTGATCTCCTTCGTGATGGCCGCGCTGGCCGGGCAGTGGGGGCTCTCCCCCACCGAGCTGTCGTGGATCGGCTCGATCGGGTTCGCCGGCATGGCCCTGGGCGCGACGCTCGGCGGGCTGCTCGCCGACCGGTTCGGCCGCCGCCAGGTCTTCGCCGTCACCCTGCTGATCTTCGGGCTGGCCACGGGCGCGGCCGCGCTGTCGTGGTCGGTCGCCGCGCTGCTGGTGTTCCGCTTCCTCATCGGGCTGGGGCTGGGCGCCGAGCTGCCGGTGGCCTCCACGCTGGTGAGCGAGTTCGCCCCGTCGCGCATCCGCGGGCGGATGGTGGTGCTGCTCGAGGCGTTCTGGGCGGTGGGCTGGACGCTCTCGGCGGTCATCGGCTACGTCGTCGTGCCGGGCAGCGACGACGGGTGGCGCTGGGCGCTGGCGCTGGGCGCGGCGCCGGCCCTGTACGCCGTCGTGGTCCGCCGGGGGCTGCCGGAGTCGGTGCGGTTCCTGGAGACGCGGGGCCGGACGGAGGAGGCGGAGGCCGCGGTGCGCCGCTTCGAGTCGGCGGCCGGGGTGGCGCCGGTGGACTCCCCGCCGGCCCGGCCGGTCCCCTCCCCGGGGCCGCGGGCGCTGTGGGCCGGCGGCGTGCGCGGCCGCACGGTGGCGCTCTGGCTGGTCTGGTTCAGCATCAACTTCGCCTACTACGGCGCGTTCATCTGGCTGCCGACGCTGCTGTTCAACGACGGCTTCTCCCTGGTCAAGTCCTTCGGGTACACGCTGGTCATCACCCTCGCCCAGCTGCCGGGCTACGCCGCGGCCGCTCTCCTCATCGAGCGGTGGGGACGGCGCCCCACCCTGATCACCTTCCTGCTGGGCTCCGCCCTCGGTGCCGGGCTGTTCGCGGCCGCCGCCGGCGACGGCGCGGTGCTGGTCACCGGCATGGTGCTGTCGTTCTTCAACCTCGGCGCCTGGGGCGCGCTCTACGCGGTGACACCGGAGGTGTACCCGACCGCGCTGCGCGCGACGGGCGCCGGCGCCGCCGCCGGGTTCGGCCGGCTGGCGTCGATCGCCGCGCCGCTGTGCGTCCCGCCGCTGCTCGACGCCGGGGGCACCGGACTGGTCTTCGGCACCTTCGCCGCCTTCTTCGTGCTCGGCTCGCTGGCCGCGGTCGGGCTGCCCGAGCTCCGCGGCCGGGCGCTGGACTCCGTGACGGCCGACGCTCCGGTTGGTGCGGGGAGCGCCGGGTAGCGGCAGGGCATGCCGAACTTCTCCCCAGGGCACCTCGCCGGCACGACGGTCGCCGTCACCGGCGCCAGCGGCAACGTCGGCACCGCCCTGCTGCGGCGGCTGACCGCCGGTCCGGGCGGGCCGGCCGAGGTCCGCGGCCTGGCCCGCCGCCGGCCGCCGTCGATCGCCCCCTACGAGGGCGTCCGCTGGCACCTGGCCGATCTCGGCGAGGCGGCGAGCGAGCGGGAGCTGGCGGAGTTCGTGGCCGGCGCCGACGTCGTCGTGCACCTGGCGTGGGCGCTCCAGCCGGGGCGGAACCCCGACCTCCTCCACGAGATCAACGTCGAGGGAACCCGCCGGGTGGCCCGCGCGGCCGCGGCGGCGGGGGTGGAGCACTTCGTGCTCATGAGCTCGATCGGTGCCTACGCCGCCGGCGCCCGCGGGAACCGGGTGACCGAGGACTGGCCCACCACCGGCATCCCGAGCTCGCAGTACAGCCGCGACAAGTCCGCGGCCGAGCGGGTGGTCCGGCAGGTGTTCGACCGCCACCGGGACACCACCGTGACCGTCGTCCGCCCGACCCTCGTGCTGCAGCCGCAGGCCAGCAGTGCGATCGGGCGCTACTTCCTGGGGCCGCTGCTGTTCGGTGCGGCGCGGATGCTGCCCGGCGCGGTTGCCAGGATGCTGCCCCTCCCCCTGCCGTCGCTGGCGATCTCCTTCGTGCACGCCGACGACGTCGCCGACGCGATCGAGCGGATGGTCGACCGGCGCGCTCCCGGACCGTTCAACCTGGCGGCCGAGCCGCTGATGGACGCCGATGCACTGGCGAAGGCCCTCGGCACGGTCCGGGTGCCCACCCCGGCGTTCGCCCTGCGCGCCGGTCTGGCCGCCGCGCACGCCGCCCACGTGGTGCCGACCGAGCCGGGGTGGCTGGACCTCGGCACCCAGGTACCGGCGCTGGACACCAGCCGGGCTCGCAAGCTCCTGGACTGGGCGCCCTTCCACCGCGGCGACGACGTGCTGCGGCAGTTCGTCCGTGCGCTCGGGAACGGCGTGGGCGCACCCGGCGCGCTGCTGCGACCCGCCGGCGGCCCGGCGCTCGATCCCGCCGGCGACCCGGCCAACGCCCCGGGCCCCCGCGCCAACTAGCGGCTCAGTCGGTGGACTTCGCCGTCCAGGCGGCCACGGCGCGGCCGGTCTTCGCGAAGACCTCACCGGCCCGTTCTGCCCGCAGGGCGACGAGGGTCGCCTCGCCCTCGGCGAGGGTGGTGTCCGGGTCGTCCTCGGCGACCAGGCGGGCGGTCGCGGTGGCCCGCCGGCCCTCGACCGAGACCAGCTGCCCGGTGACCACCAGCGGGACGCCCAGCTGCACCGGCCGGCGGAAGGTGACGGTCAGGACGGCGGTCAGCCCACCGTGCCCGGCGCCTCGCGCCGACCGGGCGAGCACGTGGTCGAGCAGGGTGGCCACGACCCCGCCGTGGACCAGTCCGGGCGGCCCCTCGAGCTTCTTGCCGACCGTGACGTGGCCGACGCACCGGCCCTCGGTCGGGAAGTCCTCCACGACCATGGGCGGGGCGACCGGGCTGCCGGGCCCGTAGACGGGGCTGTACCAGCGCTGGCCGCTCTCCGGGTCGTCGACGGAGGCGATCTCGTGCACCTCGCGCAGCTCGGTCGACAGCAGCGCGGTCAGCTCCCGGGCGGCTGCCGTGGCCTCCGCCAGCCGGTCCAGCGGCACCTCGGTGCGGACAGCGGCGTCGACCAGTTCGCGCAGCGCCTCCCCGAGCTCCCCGACGGCGTCCCGGCGGACCGCACGCTCCTCGGCGCTCAGCTCACGCACGGGGCATGCCCGCCTCGCGCAGCAGCGCGCCGCCGATGATCACGCGCTGCACCTCGCTGGTGCCCTCGTAGAGCCGGTAGAGCCGGGCGTCGCGGTAGAAGCGCTCGACCGGCGTCGTCCGCAGGTAGCCCATGCCGCCGTGCACCTGCACCGCCTTGTCGACCGCACGGCCCACCATCTCGGTGCAGAACAGCTTGGCCGACGAGGGCCCGACCGAGGTGTCCTCGCCGGTGTCGTAGCGGGCGGCGACGTCGCGCACCATGCTGCGCCCGGCGACCAGTTCGGCGTGCATGTCGGCGAGCATCGCCTGCACGAGCTGGAAGCGGCCGATCGGCGCCCCGCCCTGCTTGGCGGTGGCGGCGTAGGCGACCGACTCGTCGAGCACCCGCTGGGCCATGCCGACGCAGAGGGCGGCGATGTGCAGCCGCCCGCGGGAGAGCACGGTGAGCGCCTTGGAGTACCCGCGGCCCTCCTCGCCGATGAGCGCCTCGGCGGGCACCCGCACGTCGTCGAAGTACACCTCGGCGGTCCAGGCCCCGGACTGGCCCATCTTCTTGTCCTTGGGCCCGACCGTGACCCCCGGCGTCGAGGTCTCGACGACGAAGCTGGAGATGCCGCGGCCGCCCTTCTCCCGCGGGTTGGTCCGGGCGAAGACGACGAACAGGTCGGCCAGGGGCGCGTTGGTGATGTAGCGCTTGCTGCCGTTGACCACCCAGGAGTCGCCGTCGCGGCGGGCGGAGGTGCGCAGCGCGGAGGGGTCCGAGCCGGCCTCGGCCTCGGTGAGGGCGAAGGAGCCGATCAGGTCACCTGCCGAGAGGCCGGGCAGGTACTTCTGCTTCTGCGCCTCGTTGCCGAAGCGGGCGATGACCTGGCCGGAGATGCCGTTGTTGGTGCCGAACAGCGAGCGGAAGGCGGGCGTCGTGTAGCCGAACTCCATCGCGAGCTCGACGTCCTCGGCCATGGTGACGCCCAGCCCGCCGTACTCCTCGGGCAGTGCGTAGCCGAACAGGCCCATCTCGGCGATCTGCGCGCGCAGCTCGTCGGGGATGCGGTCCTCGTCCTCGATCTGCTCCTCGAGGGGCACGACCGACTCGCGGACCAGCTGGCGAACGGCGTCCTTGATCTGGCGGAAGTCCTCGGCGTCCACGCGCACATCGTGGCGTACGCCACCGGACGACCGCGGCCGGGTCCCCGTCAGGAGACCCGGCCGCTCGGCTCCGGGGCCGACCTGGCCGTCGTGGCCCTGGTGGGGGTCAGGCCAGGGCGTCCAGGCGGGCCATGTCCTCGTCGGACAGGGTCAGCGTCGCCGCCCCGAGGTTCTCGGTCAGGTGGTCGACCGACTTGGTGCCCGGGATCGGCAGGATCACCGGCGACTTCTGCAGCAGCCAGGCCAGGGCCACCTGCGACGGCGTGGCGTCGAGCTCGCGCGCGATGTCGGCGACCGGGCTGTCGGGCGAGGCCAGGTCACCGGTGGCGATGGGGAACCACGGGATGAAGGCGATGCCCTCGGCGGTGGCGTAGTCCAGGACGTCCTGGCTCTGCCGGTTGGTCAGGTTGTAGAGGTTCTGCACGCTGACGATCTCGGTGATCTCGCGGGCGGCCTTCAGCTCGTCGACCGAGACCTCGGAGACGCCGATGTGCCGGACCTTGCCCTGCTCCTTGAGCTCGGCGAAGGCGCCGAGCTGGTCGGCCAGCGGGACCTCGGCGTCGATCCGGTGCAGCTGGATCAGGTCGATGCGGTCGACCTCGAGATGGCGCAGCGACAGCTCCACCTGCTGCTTGAGGTAGGCCGGGCGGCCGACCGGCGTCCAGATGCCCGGGCCCTGGCGGGTGAGGCCGGCCTTGGTCGCGATGACCAGGTTCTCCGGGTACGGGTGCAGCGCCTCGGCGATGATCTGCTCGCTGACCTCCGGACCGTAGGAGTCGGCGGTGTCGATGAAGTCGACGCCCTGCTCGATCGCGGCCTTCACCACGCGGACGGCGGCGGCGCGGTCGGCCGGCTCACCCCAGACGCCGGGGCCGGGCAGCTGCATGGCGCCGTAGCCGAGCCGGTGGACGGGGAGGTCCCCGCCGATGCTGAACGTGTCGCTGATCTGTGCGGTGGTCATGCCGATGGCCAGCGCACGATCCCGCGCGGGTGTTCCCGCCGGCGTGTTCCATGTGGGCATGGGCGAACTGGTGGTGCTGCGGCACGGGCAGACCGAGTGGAGCCGGACCGGCCAGCACACCGGGACGACGGATCTCCCGCTGCTCCCCGAGGGCGAGGACCAGGCCCGAACGCTCCGCGCGGCGATGGCGGAGCGCCGGTTCGTCGAGGTGCGGGTCAGCCCGCTGCAGCGGGCTCAGCGGACGGCGGAGCTCGCCGGACTGACCGCCACCGACGTCGATCCCGACCTGGTGGAGCTGGACTACGGCGGTTACGAGGGACGGACGACGGCGGAGATCAGCGACGAGCTGGGCCGGGCGTGGTCGATCTGGCAGGACGGGACGGCCGACGCCGACGAGCCGGGCGAGTCGCTGGCCGACGTCGGGGCCCGGGTCGATCGCGTGCTGGCCCGGGCCCGCGACCGACTGGACGACGGCGACGTCGCGCTGGTGGCCCACGGGCACGTGCTGCGCGTGCTGACCGCCCGCTGGCTCGGTCTGGCGCCGGAGGCGGGCGCGCTGTTCGCGTTGCCCGCCGGCCGGTACGGCGTGCTCGGCCACGAGCACGGCCGCCCCGTCCTCACCGGCTGGGCCCTGGGCTGACCCGCCGTCGACGGGCCGGGGTCAGCGGACGCGTTCCACCGGCTGCCAGCGGCCCTCCGGCTCCTCGACCGGCGGCTCGGGCCGGACCGGGCGGCCGAACAGCCAGCCCTGCCCCAGATCGGCGCCGAGCGCGGTGACCTCCTCGGCCAGCTGCTCGGTCTCGACGCCCTCGGCGACCACGACCGCGCCGAGCTGGTGGGCCAGCTCGACCAGCGTCCGCAGCACCGTGCGGGCCCCGTCGTCGGGCAGCTCCTGCACCAGCCCCTTGTCCAGCTTGACCACCTCGGGCCGGACCGCGGCCAGCAACGACAGGCTCGACCACCCGGCGGCCACGTGGTCGAGGGCCACCCGCCAGCCGAGCGAGCGGTAGTGCTCGAGCACCGAGACGAGGTGCCCGCGGTCGACGATGGCGTGCGACTCGACGATCTCGACGACCACCTGGGAGGCGGCGATCTCGGCGTCGTGCGCGGCGCGCTCGGTGCTGGCCAGGCAGACCTGGGGCCGGTAGATCGAGTTGGGGTGGATGTTGATGTAGAGGTCGTCGCTCCCGAGCCAGTCCGCCGCGCCCGCGATGGCCGACTCGCGGCCGATGCGGTCGAGGCGGTGCAGCCAGCCCGCCTGCTCGGCGACGAAGAAGAGGTCGCCGCCGCCCACCTCCCGGCCGTCGACGACGCCGCGGAGCAGCGCCTCGTGGGCCACGACCGAGCGGTCGGCCAGCGAGACGATCGGCTGGTAGGTCGACCAGAGCTCCGCCTCGGCCAGCACCCCCACCTCGACGGTGACGCCACGGCGGGCGAGCTCGACGGCGAGCGAGGGCGCGGTCAGCAGCCGGGAGGCCAGCGCCGGCCCGGCCGTCGGCGGATCCATGACCACCCGCACGGCCTCGGTCTCGGCGCCGGTCAGCTCGCGGGCCAACCGCTGCCACAGCGCCTCGAGGCGCTGCCCTCCGCGGTCGTCGGCGATGTCGACCAGCTGGGGCGAGGAGGTCACGGTCAGACCGAGTGCCTTCGCCGTCCGCGAGACGTGCGGCAGCACGTGGCCGATGGAGGTCGCCAGCAGGGCACGGCTCGCGCGCCCGGGCACCTCCCAGTTCTGGCGGCACCCACAGACACCGCCGCAGATGGTTCCCACGGCACGAGGGTGACTCACCGATCCGGGTGCACGTTCGAGGCGCGCGGCCGGTATCGGAACCACTTCCGGGGGTACTCACGGGGGATCTGCAGCAACTCCACAACTTGAGTGTCTAAGGTTTGGCCATGGCCGCTCTCCCCACGACCGAAGAAGCCCGACCCAGTCGCGGCGGCCGACCGCGCGACCCGAGCCGGGACGGCGTCATCCGCGCCGCGATCCTGCAGCTCCTCGCCGACGTGGGCTATGGCGCGCTGACCATGGACGCGGTCGCCGCCGAGGCCGGCGTCGGCAAGGCGACGATCTACCGCCGCTGGCGCACGAAGCAGGACCTCGTCGTCGACACGATCTCCGACCTGAACCGCGCCGAGGCCTCCAGCCCCGACACCGGTTCTCTCGAGGGCGACCTGCGCGAGCTCCTGCACAACCTCGTCGGGGTCGTGAACGGGCCGACCGGTGCCGCCACCCTCTCCCTGCTCTCCACCGTGCCGCGGCACCCGGCCCTGGCCGAGGCGTTCCACAACGGCCCGCTGGCGGTCTGGCAGCAGTCGTTCGTCACGGTGTTCGAGAACGCCGAGGCTCGCGGGGAGGTCCCGGCGTCCTTCCGCTCCTCGGTGGCCGCCGAGGCCATCAGCGCCCTGCTGGTGCAGCGCTGGCTCCTGACCGGCCGCACGGTCGACGAGGCCTACGCCGACGAGGTCCTCGACGCCGTCGTCATGCCGCTGATCCGGGCTGCTGCCTGACACTGCTGACCAGACGACGAAGGCCGGTCCACCCCGCGGGGTGGACCGGCCTTCGTCGTGTCAGGGGCGGGTCAGCGCTTGCGGTGCCGGATCTTCTGGACGACGACGAACGTGACGAGCAGGCCGACGGCGCCGACCGTGGCCTGACCGGCCGGGGTCTGCAGGAACCGCTGCACGGCGTCCTTGCCCTGGGCCTTGAGGCGGGTCGGGCTGGTCCGGTAGACGATCTGGTCCAGCGTGGCGGCCAGCGACTCGCGGGCCGAGTCGATCTCCAGCTGAATCTGTCGTGGGTCGCGAGGCACGGCGACAGCCTGCCAGACGGCGCGCTGGTCAGCGCGCCGACCGTCGCCGGGTGCACCCGGGCGGGCTACTCCTAGACTCGGCGACCGCGCGGGAGTGGTGTAACGGCAGCCACGCCAGACTTAGGATCTGGTGCCTTCGGGCGTAGGGGTTCGACTCCCCTCTCCCGCACAACAGTGAATCCCCTGGCCAACGCCCGAGCTGAGCAGCAACGGGCTCTGCGCCCGCCACTGCACTCCGAGGCTCTACCCAACGGTGTACCCAACGGGAGCTGTGGACAGGCGATCCGGCCAGCTCATCCACTCCCCAGCGCTCCCTTGCCCGATCTGTAGGTCCCCGTCTACCGTGCTGGGGCCGCTGTCAGTACGTAGCCGCATGACCCGCTGTGACCCGGTTGTTCCCCGGGGCTCCGAAAATGGGCGGGAACACGAAGACCGGCCCACCCCGTGCGCGGGAGGCCAGTCGGGCGAACGTACGACCGTTGGGTCCTGAGCGCTCCGATGAGGAGCGGGATGCCGGGCGGAACCCTTGAGGGTTCCTGTCCGGCCTTTGTCGTTTCGGGAGCCCTCCAGATCACTGGAGGCCAACGTGCCCAGCACTCCGAAGCTCAGCCCTACAGATGAACTGTGGGACGACGAACGCACCGCCGCGTTCCTCGGCGTCTCTCGCGTGACCGTTCGCCGGCTCCGGCGGAAGAAGCTGCTGCCGACGGTCAAGGTCGGGGCAGCCGCCCGCACCCCGCGTAGCGCCGTGCTCGCCTACGTGGCCGCCCAGATCGGCTGAGCCGCACCCATCACCCCACGCCACCCTTCGGTCTGCGCTGGCGTGGGGTGACGAACGGACAGGACCGCTACGCCTGTCCGCTTGCTCTTTGAGAACTCCACAGTGACACCCCTGAATGCCGGTTCGACAGGCGCCTCGATCTGTCCCGGCAGAAGTTCTGCATGACTCCTGTTTTCGGCGTCCAGCATTGGTGGTGCAGCCAATGGGCAGCCCGTGACACCGAGAGCGAGGACGCATGTTGAGAACCCGTGGTCGACGGCACATGTACCCGAATGCCGATCGACTGGTCGTCTATCTCCCGGAGGGGGATCGGCGGCACCTCGACTTGCTGTGCACGGTCATGAATGTCAGCAGGTCGGAGGTATTCCGAATGTTGCTGGCAAGTCTCCGCACCACCAACCAGGGAGAGAAGGAATGACATACACGCCACGACTGCAAGCGTTCGGGGGCGCGGTCAGCAAGCTCCAGCGAGAGCTGACCAAGGCCGAGGACGACTTGCTGGAACTGCGCGACCGCGAGAAGCGCCTCGGCGCCATGGAGACCGAGAGCGACCAGGAGCTCGCCGCGCAGTACGGGATGGGAGAGATCTGACGTGGGCGATCTAGAGGGGGCAGGCGTCTTCTTCGCCAGCCCGGCAGAGGCCGAGGCGGACCTGAACAGCCGGACCTTCCGGAACAGCCTTGAGGAGAAGCTGTACCGGGACGGCCGCAAGAGGGTCATCGACGAGCAGGAGTCGCTAATCCGCGACGGCGCTGTGCAGCTCATGGAGGCCGCGCAGGAGGACGCCGACGGCTACCGCCAGGAGGCGGAGGAACTGCTCGCCGAGGCGCAGGCGATCCGCAAGCGGATGAAGCGGCGAGAAATCCCCGCCAAGGAAGCGCGCGACCGGATCGCGGATCTGAACAAGAAGGCGGGGCGCCTCGTCATTCTCGCGGAGACGCTGCCCGGCGACTACGCCAAGGCGCTGCACGACCGCGATCACCCGCGCGACGTCCTGGAGTTCCTGTATCGGAAGTACCCGCTGGGCCCGATCCGGTTCGACTTCTGATTCCAGTCGAAAGGGCCGGGGTTTCGGAACCCGTGAACCTGAACCCCGGCCCTTTCGGACACGCATCCCCAACCAGAGGAGGCCCCGCGCATGAGGGCAACAGCCACGCTACAGAAGCCACCTGATCCACAGTCATCCGCCTTCCGCCTCGCATTGCGAGCCATTCGTTCATATCGCGAATCTCATGCGGTCACCCTCACGGCGGACGGAAACTGCCACGCCCGCGACCTCGTCGAGCTATGGGCTGAACTGACAGGCGAGCCCATGCCCATTCCGATCCTGCGACACGAACTGTGCATCTACCTGTGCGGCGACCCATCCGACCGAGAAGACCAACGGGCCGCCGATGAAGCGCTCGCGGTGGCGCTGCTCAACGAGGACGTTCGGCTCGTAAGACGGCCTAAGCGGGACCGCGCGTGAGCACCTTTCGGAATCGTGGCGCAGGGGCTACTGCCGAGAAGGGGTCTGCGCTGGCGCGGGTGCAGGCGGCCCTGCGGAAGGCGGGCGCCGAGCAGCGCAGCGAGTCCGACTGGTCGTGCCCTCTCAAGGACAACCACACCAACGATGACCAGAGCGCGTCCCTGACCGTTCGCTACGGAGACAAGGAACCGAGCAAGGTCATCCTCGCCTGCGCGAAGTGCGGCGGCGCCGACGAGTTCTTGCCGGTCCTGGGGCTGGAACCGCGTGACCTGGTCGACCGGCCCAAGGACGAGGTCCGCCGGTACGTGTACTGCGACGAGGCTGGGGTGCCGCTCTTTCGAGTCGTGAAGCTACCCGGCACGAACGGCAAGAGCCGGACCTATCAGGAACGCGCCGACGGGCACGGCGGCTGGTTCGGCGGCGCCGGTGCCATGCAAGGCGTTCGCCGTCCGCTGTATCGCCTCGATGAAGTGCTGGAGGCCGTGGGCGAAGGCCGAACCATCCACATCACCGAAGGCGAGTCCGACGCGGACGCGCTCAACGGCTGGTTCATCAAGCACCGCGTCAACGCCTGGGCGACCTGTCATCCGGGCGGGGCGGGCAAGTGGCGACCGGAGCACACGGCAACCCTGGCGGGCGCCGCGCGTGTGGTGGTCTGGGCCGACCGCGACGCGCCGGGGTACGCCTGCGCCCACCAGCGGCTCGCGGCGGTGCTGGCGGCCGGTCTGCGGGCTGAGGCGCGGGTGCCCATCGAGGGCAAGGACGTGCGCGACCACCTGGCCGCCGGGCACGCACCCCACGAAGGCAAGCGCGTCAAGAAGAAGGCGCTCGCCCAGCTCGCCGGGGCCGGTGCAGAACCGGCGGGCGCGGCAGAGGACGAGCAGGACGACGGAGCCCTCCTACGCGAGATCGACCGGCTGCGGACGCATCGCGATGCCCTGCGCATCCTGCGGGCTGAGGAAGCGGCGGTGGGGTTCGAGCCCCTGCCGCGCCAGACGCTCAAGGAGGCGCTCGCCAACCGGCCGGAGGAGCCGGCCGAACTGATCGAACGGCTGCATCGGCGCGGCTACAACACGACGATCACCGCTCAGTACAAGACCGGGAAGACGACCCTCGGCGGCAACCTGCTGCGGTCGTTGGCGGACGGCACCCCGTTTCTCGGACGCTTCTCGGTGCAGCCGCCCGTGGGTCGGATCGGGCTGCTCAACTACGAGCTGACCGACAGCGACATGCTCGGGTGGCTGGACGACCAAGGCATCGAGAGCGCCGACCGCATCGCGATCCTCAACCTGCGCGGCAAGCCGTTCTCCCTGGCCCACGAGCAAGGTCGGGAGGAACTGGTCGCCTGGTGTCAGGAGATGGCCGTCGAGGTGCTTTTCCTGGACCCTCACCGCCGAGCGTTCGCCGGGTTCGGAGAAGAGAACAGCAACGACCACGTGAACCTGTTCGCCGCTGCGCTCGACGAGGTCAAGGCCCGCGCCGGGGTTCCCGACCTGTTCCTGTTCGTGCACACCGGGCGAGACAACGGCACCCCTGGCGCCGAGCGGGCTCGCGGTGCCACTGCTCTCGATGACTGGGCCGATCAGCGGTGGGTTCTGACCAAGGGCCAGAACGGTGTGCGGTTCTTCCACTCCACCAGCGGGCGAATGCCGGACGTGGAGGAGTTCGCTCTCAACTACGACCCGGCCACTCGCCATCTGACGGCGGGAACCGGCAACCGGAGCAACCAGAAGCACGAGCAGTTCCGGAAGGGCGTTCTCGCTGCACTGGACGCGGCGGGCTCGGACGGAGCGAACACCGCGAAGCTCGAAGCAGTTCTGGACTCGCGGAAGGGCGAACTCGCCAAGGTCCTAGGCGACATGCACGGCCGAGGCGAGGTCGCCATGGAGCTGGGACCGCGGAATGAGAAGCGGTATTGGCTGCCCGAGCACGCACCGGAGAACCAGCGATGAGAAGCACGGTTCGGGGCGGCTGCACCACCCCCTCAACCCCCACGCAGCCCCTCGCCGAGGGGGTTGAGGCACACACGCCACCCACCCCCTCGCGCCCCTTTAGGGCGAGGGGGTGGTGGTGGTGCCTGGCCGCGCGGTGGTGGCCGGGCCGCCCGTTGGCAGACCGAGGGTGAGGGGGTCGCTGTGGCCCGTTCATCCACCCACGAGAAGGAGGAAGTCCTGATGGGGAAGTTCGTCCACGACGGCGCGAGCCTCGCGGTGAAGAAGAAGAGGAAGCGCGTTCGAACGGAAGAGCCGGTGCACTGCATCGCGCATTCGTCCCGGACGGGCCTCCCTTGCAAGAAGTGGCCCATGAAGGGGCAGAACGTGTGCCGGATGCACGGTGGAGCTGCCCCGGCCGCGCGGCGTCGGGCCGCCGAGCGCATCGCGTTGGCGAGCGACAAGGCCGCTGCGCAGTTGTTCGCCTTCATGACCGACACGGCGATCCCGCCTGCCGTGCGCCTGGCGGCGACCAAGGACCTGCTCGACCGGGCGCAAGTCACCGGCAAGACCACGGTCGAGATCGAGGTGCCGGTGTGGCAGCAGATCCTCGACGGGATCGTGGCCACCGTGCCCGGCGACGGCGAGGCCGCCATGCGGCCGTTCGCGGAAGCGCGCGACCCGCTGGTGATCGAAGCCGAGCGGGCGGATCAGGACCGGGAGATAGCTGACGAGCTGACCCGCTACCAGGCCGAGCCCCACGGCGAGGACTGGTCGGACGACTTCGCCTACGGGCACGACCTGCCCTCGGGGCGGCCGGTGCAGTCGCATGCCGGTGGAGCGGTGCAGGACCGAGAGCCGGCGATGCCGAAGGCGAACGGCGACGACCGGCCGCCGCCCCGCCACCCGCTTCCAGAGCGCCGCCGCATCGAGCCAGAGGACGACCGCCAGCCCTACCGGCCCACCCCACGACCGCCCCGCAGGGGCCGCGTGGCTGGCCGCCGCTGACGCCGAACCCGGCGTATCGGCGTCGCGTCGGGGTCCACAGAGAGTGGAGGTCAGAAAGTCCTGAACTTCTGGCCGCCCGTTCTGTGAGCTGAGTGGGCCCGCACCACACGAGTCCCAAACCGCAGGAGGCATCCCGTGACCAGCACTAAGACCACCCCGGCCGTCGACACCGACGAGAGCGCGACCCGCGTCGGCCCGATGCACCAGGCGTTCGCCGACTTTCTGAACACCGAGCACGGCGCGGGCGGCATCACCGCCGAGCAGGTGTTCCTGGTGACCAGCAAGCGCAAGGCGTTCCGCAGCACCGACGCCTACCGGGTCGGAGTGAAGACCGCCCAGGCGCAGGCCAAGGCCGCTGTCGAGGCCGAGAAGGCGCAGCGCGCCGCCGACCGCGAGGCCGAGCGGCAGCGCAAGGCGGAGGAAAAGGCCGCCGCGAAGGCGGCTGCCGAGCAGGCGACGGCCCCAGTCGAGAAGAAGGCCCCGGCTGCCAAGGCCCCGGCCGCGGAGCCCGCAACAAAGAAGCCCACCGCCACCAAGGCGATCCCGGCCAAGACCGCCTGATCGACCACCCAAGAGCCCCAGGAGGCCGCATGCACCCCAACCCCACGCCACCCGGCCCACCGGGTGCCGACGCGCAGCCCGCCATCCCGACCCAGACGCCCCAGACCGCCGAGGCCGGTACCCACGCGGGTACCGGCCTCCCGGCCGACGCACAACGCCGACAGTGGCGCGCCCCGCTGGCGGTGGTCCCGTGCCCATGACGGAAGCCCAGGTCGTGGAGCACTTCTGTGCCGCTCTCGAAGCGGACGGGTGGACCGTGACCACGGAGGTCAAGTTCGTCGACGTGGTCGCCACCAAGGAAGGCGCCACGATCATCGCCGAGGCCAAGGGCCACACCAGCGGTCCTGGCCTCGACGTCGACACGATGTACGGCCAACTACTGCGCCGCATGGAGTCCGAGGACCAACCCGGCGTTCGCTATGCCGCAGTCGTTCCCGCTAGCTACCTGCCCGCCGCCAAGCGCGTGCCGACGTGGGTGCGCTCTCGGCTGCGGATCGACGTGTACGGCGTGCATGAAGACGGGCGGGTGGAACTGCACGGCTCGACCGCGCTCACCGACCCCTACAACGTCGGCTGGCAGCCGGTGGAGAAGGACCGATGAACGTCGTCGCGTACCTGCGGGTCAGCACCGACGAGCAGGTGCAGAGCGGCCTCGGTCTGGAGGCGCAGCGCACTGCCGTCGAGGACGAGGCTGCCCGGCGCGGCTGGTCGGTCGCCTGGGAGGTCGACGAAGGCGTCAGCGGCAAGCTGCGCAACCGCCCGGCTCTCGACCGCGCCCTAGGCCGGCTCAAGGCTGGCGAGGCACAGGCGCTCGTCGTCGCGAAGATGGACCGGCTCGGCCGCAGCGTGATCCAGGCCAGCGACGTGCTCGAGACGGCCCGCCGCCAGAAGTGGGACCTCATCGTCCTCGACCTGGGCATGGACCTGGCCACCCCGCACGGCAAGGCGATGGCTCAGATGCTCGCCGTCTTCGCCGAGCTGGAACGCGAAATGATCAGCGCCCGCACCAAGGCCGCTCTCACTGCCGCCAAGGCCCGAGGCACCCGCCTGGGCCGCCCACGCCAGATCGACCCGGGCCTGCTGGCACGCATCGTGTCGATGAAGGCGGACGGCCTGTCTCACCGCCGCATCGCCGCCGCCCTCACCGCCGAGGGTGTCCCCACCGTCCGAGGCGGTGTCCGGTGGAGCCCCGGCAGCGTCGGCGGCTTCCTGACCTCGGCTGCGATTGACCCCGTTGACCCCGAACCCACCCGTTCGGCTCTGGAGGTGGCCTGATGGCCGGACTGATCAAGACCCGCACGCCCGGCGTCTACAAGGCGCACCGGGGCAAGGGCACCGTCTTCATCGCTCGCTGGCGCGAGGTCGACCCGGCCACTGGCAAGGCGCGCGTCAGAGACAAGTCGTTCCCCACCGAGGCCGCCGCACGCCAGTACCGAGCTGGTGTCGAGCACGCTCAGGCGACCGGCACCTACGTGCCACCGAACGTCGGGAAGGTGACCGTGGCCGAGGTCGCGGAGCAGTGGCTCGCCGTACAAGCGACGCGCGTCCGACCGCGGACGCTAGAGAACTACGAACGCGGGCTACGCCTGCGGGTGCTGCCCACGTTCGGCGCGCGACGCATCGACAGCATCACAAGTCGAGATGTCGAGAAGTGGGTCGCGGAGCTGGGGCCGGTCATGCCCGGCACCATCAAGCACGCGATCTTCCCGCTCTCCGCGACGCTGAACTACGCGCGCAAGCACGGCCTCATCCAGTCGAACCCGTGCGAGGTCGTGGACCGACCGAAGCGGCTGCCCACCGGTCGCGAGAAGCGGGAAGGGCACTTCCTGAGCCGGGCGCAGGTCGCCGCCGTGGCCGCCAAGTGCGCCGAGACCGAGCCGGTCTACGGGCTGCTCGTCCGCTTCGCCGCTGGCACGGGTCTTCGGCGCAGCGAGATCGCAGGGCTCCGCGTGCGAGACCTGCGGCTGGCTCGCCGAGAGGTGCACGTAGAGCGCATGGCGGAACGGACCTACCCCGGTGGCATGTGGGTGGTTCAGGAACCCAAGAGCGCCAGGAGCCGGCGACGCGTTCCCATCCTCGACGACGAGCTGCTCCACGACCTTGGCCTCTACCTGGCCGCCCACCCACGCCGGGCCAACCTCGACGCACCGCTCTGGCCCGCCAAGTTCCGCAGCGGCCCGCTCAGCTACGACGGCGACGAGCTGTGGAACGCAGGGTCGTTCTACAAGCACGTCTTCGTGCCTGCCGTAGCCGCAGTGGGGCTGCCTTCCGACCCGCACAGCGGTGTCCGCTTCCACGACCTGCGGCATACCTGCGGCAGCCAGTGGCTCGCAGACGGGCACGACATGTTCAGCGTGAGCCGGTGGCTGGGCCACCACTCCATCGCTTTCACAGACGCCGTCTACGCACACGTCGCCAAGGAGCCCGACTACGCCGCCGCCATCGAACGCACCCGGCGAGCAAGGGCAGGGAGCTGATACCTAAGACTCGGGGCGAGCCTTCCTGTCTTTGCCCACGAAGGTGCGGAAGACGCTAGACAGGTGTCGATACTCCATGTGCAACTGGTGCGGGAGCCACCCCAATTGATCACGAAGAGAGCCGTTCACAAGGGGCACGTCGATCGAGGGGTGCTCGAACCATGAGGATCGGTCCGTTCCGGCGCGCCACTGGGCGAGGATCCAGACGTAACCAATGTGGTAGCCATAGTCGACGCCACTGAAGATTCCCTCGGTCGTGTAAGCAGTCGACGGCAATAGGCCTATGAAAGACATCAAGCCGTCATCGACAGCGCCATGACGTCGCATGGTCCGATCTGCCGCCACTCCCCGCCAGTTGCGGAAGAGCATGAAGCACACGCTGGGGCATCGCTCGGCGCCATCCAAGAAGGCGATAAGTTCTCCCGGGACAGGCAAGTCCTGCGCCGTCAACATGCAGCCGATCTGCTTTCCGAAATACCTGGCTAGATCAGTGGAACTTTGCTGCCATTCCTGACCGTAGATAGTCGACCAGTCGAGCCGCTCCCAGTCGCGCATCTCGCGGCCATGCGCGAACAAGAATTCCTCAAAGCGGTCGTACGCATAGTCAAACGGCTGGCTGCGGACGTTATTGCAGTTGGCGCAGAGATTTTTCGGCCACCGCACCTGCGAGCCCTTTGAGAGACTCTTCAAGACGTCCGAGTAGTCGTCACTCTTCTTGAAGACGTTCTGGGGACCCTTCCCATCAGCTACCCGCCGGAGAGACGAATGTTTGAACCGGTGTTCCTGGCTGTCCGCTCGCGCACCGCACCACCAGCACTTGCCGGTGGGCTCGACGCGAAGGCTGTCGAGTTTCGGGTCACGCGCCATCGGCCCTCGACGCTCACGCTTACTGTCCTTTGCCACGGTTCAGGTGTCCATCTGCCGCTGGATGGAGAGGTGCCGCCATCGCTCGATCACATGATCCCCGAGCACCTCCTTTGAGGCGTCGAGCCAGGCTTCAGAGGAGGCCCAAGCGCTCGCCGCATCCTCGGCCGTTGCGGGTGCGGTCAAGGGCGAGCCTTCGAGCATGCGTTGGGCTTCCGCGATCAGGCGATCATCAGGCATCTCGGCGAAGGCAGGAATCCTGCGGGCCATCCGGTCCCGCCACGCCTCCCGCGCGCCAGAGTTTTCGATCACTTCCTTGAGGTGATCACGCACGCGTTCCGCCTGCTGATTGCGCTCGCCCACGTCAGCTCGCTTGCCCGCGAAGTCGTCGATTTCCCGCCGAAGGGCTCGGACGAGGAAATCCTCTGCGGCACCTCTGTCAACTAGATGCTCGATGCGATCGCGCAGGTCACTCACGAACTGGACACGCCCCGCGTCACCGCCGGGGCGTGGCACGTTGCAAGCCACATTGACCGCCGCCAAAGCGCCGTAGTTCATCCACCACATCGGCTCGTACGCGGGCGCCTGGTCGATCAGGCTGAGGAGACGATCGATCAGCTCGTTGTCAGCGCCCGTTACCGGACCAGCGTGATGCATGGACATGAGCCTGACCGTAGGTCGTAGTACCGACACTTTGCGTGGGACCGGCCGTCCGCCATGCCGGGTAGTCGCCGGCCCGGCGTCGATGCGTGGGCTCGGTGGCAGAAGCGACGCAGCGGGGCGGACTTAGACGGCTCCGCTGTCGACAGCAGCCCGGCGCGCGGGTCGCAGGCGTCAGTCTTCTGTTGCGCCCACCCAGGCTCCGAGCCCGGCCTCCTTCCAGGCCGCTTGGACCTCACGCCACATCGCGAAATCCTCGTCGAGCTCCTCGGCATGGAGTTGCTCGAACAACTCGACCACCTCCGCGTCCAACGCCTTCGCGGCCTCGGCATACGCCTTCACGAGAGGCGCGAGCCGGATCATCGGCTCCTGCGCATCGAGCGCCTTCTTCTTGGACCCGCCCTTGAAGAAGTCCACGCGCCGCAGTGCCTCACGGTCCACATGGAAGTCCAGAACTGTGACGAGGCCGAGAGGTGGGCGGACCTCAAGATATCCGACCCAGTTCAATGGTGGCAATCCGACGTGAAGGATGTAGTTCCGAATCCCCCAGGCCAGCAGATGCTCCGTGCTTTCACCGAGGGTGTCCTTCAGCGGCGCGTACCGCTCCTGAAAGTCGGGTGATTCCTTGTCGAAAGCGTTCCGGGAATGATCTACGCGGGCGGAGGCCGCGCTAGCGAAGTTGAGAAGTAGTCGCTCAACCTCAGAACGCTCCTTCTCCCCGTCGACAGGGTCACCCTCAAGCGCGATTCCATCGAGGTAAGCGAGGAGCTCTTCACTATTCCGCTGAAGAAGTCGTCCGACACGCTTCCAAGCTTCCAAGCTTCCAAGCGCATAGGGATCGTGCGGTCCCGCGTCAAGTAGGCCTGGAGCATGGCCTGAAGCTCGTTGTGCGTCCACTGCTTTGTGTTACCCATGCTGACAAAACCCTCCCGAGGACGCGACTGGGAGCCGATGAGAGCACACGGTCGCGCACGGTGGCGACAGCACGGCCCTAGTCCGCGCCCTCTAGCTCACTCCCGGCTCCGGCGTGGACACGTCGGTAGCGACTCACCCTGCCGTAGCGGCTCGGGCCTCAGCCGCCTTCGTCTTCAGGAAGGCGGCTTGGTTGTGGAGAGCTGTGCCATCGAAGGTCCGGCCATAGAAAGTAGCCATGTCGTCCACATACCTTGCGAGCACGGACGCCATGTTGGAGGCGAGGTCGACATGGGCGGGCACTTCCATGCTGGACTTGAACGAGAACCCGGGCCCAGCGTCTCTGGCCTCTTCCTGATACCCGATCGTGTTTCTTGACGCCCAAAGTGCATGATGAGCGCGACCACTCCAGCGCTTGTACCAAGCGACTCCCTCTTGATCGAACACCTCTCGAACCGCAACTTGATAAGAGAACGACAGCGGCCTTCCGTCGCCCTCCTTCAAGCCGGGCTGCCTATTGTTCTTTTCGCTGATGTCGAAGCCTGCACCCTGGACAAGATCACGGGTTGACGGCAGCATGGACGGCTGCATCCCGGCCATATCATTGTTGTAGGCCGACCAGAGTTCGATACACGCAACTCGGCGAAGTCGCGTCACAGGTTCAGCCGAAGGCGCAAGGATCCAACAGGCACTACTAACGCCCTCGAGGACCGACCTGGCGATCGTAAAGGCGGCACTTCCTGGCCAGCACTCTCGCACGTCAAAGGGAATACCTCCCCACTCTGGAGCGGGGTCGGACGGGGCGTAGGTGAGAGCCAGAGCGCCAACATGCTGCCTGACTCGGATGCCAAGGCCAGCCACGATGATGCGCGCAGCCATGTTGAGCGTTTCCTCCGAAGTGTGCGGGGCATCTTCCGGTTGCGCGTAGAGAGCCTCCGAGGTGAAGGCGGGCGCATTCTCGTCACGTTCCGCGTTCTGCGCACATTCGGTTAGCTGATCATGCATGGCCCTGTACTGGTAGTGAATGAACTCAGTGAAGGTGGGCACGCTCAGAAGATACTCATGAGCGGAAACAGATTCCCAATAGATGCGCCGCATTCTTCTGCACCGTGGTCGTAGCCAACCACGGAAGGAGGCCCGCCATGCTGGGCCAGACCGTCTTCTACACGCTGTCCGAACTCGACCGCAGCCAGCTCGGCGCGCTGCGGCAGCCTGTCCGCCCGGCCGTCGTCACCGAGGACCCTGGCGACGGCACCCTGAGTCTGCACATCTTCGTGCCGAACCCCGCCCGGCCGGTCATCGTGCGGAACAGCGTCCCGGCCGGTGACCTTGGCCAGCCCGGCACCTGGAACGCGGTGGCACCGTGAGCCGACGGCGTCGCCCTCGGGCGACTCCTTCGGCCGGTTCGCAGTTCACGGACGAGCAGGGCAAGCCGGTCACCGTTGCCACGCCCGGCGCGCCCACGTTGGAGGAACGGCACCGGTACGCACTGGCGGTGCAGCGGGCGACGACCCCTGCCCCGCTGAGCCCGGCGCGCCAAGCCGAAGTCGACGCGATCCACCGGCGCCGCCGCGAGATGTTCCCGAACCTGTACAACGACTGACCCCGTGCCCACGACTGATCGGCAGATCATCGCTAGCGAGCTGCGTCGACTGCGTCAGGCGGGACGGCAGCAACCGCGAGTTCCCTCGATGCCGTGGGCGGTGCGTGCCGCCTGCCAGGCCCATGACCCCGAGGACTGGATGGACGACAAGCCGGGTCGGCCGACCGCTGCCGCCAGGGCCGTTTGCGGCGTCTGCCCGGTGCGTGCGGCCTGCCTCACCCACGCCAACGCGTACGACGAGCCCTGGGGCATGTGGGGCGGGCTGACCACTCGGGAACGCGTCGGCCGGCGACTGGGGCTGCCGTTGCCAACGGACCCTAGGCCCTGCATGGGTGCGAACGGCCCAAGGAAGACGAAGCCGCCGAGAGTGGCGCGCGGCGCCTGAGCCGGTCGACGGGCGGGGTTTGCTGCCGGTGGCCCCGCCCGTCGTCCTTAGATCAACTGTGGTGCTTCGTCTTGTCCAGATGCCGCCCGAGGCCTACAGAGCGATCAGTTCGGCGATCTTCGTGGCGATGGTCTCCATGGAGTCCTCATCCGTGCTCAGCCCGTTGCGGGAGCCGAGAAGTGGACTGACCGACCTAACTTCGTCATACGTGACTCCGTGCGCGACAGGGATCAGCAAGTCGCGTGAAAGCAGTTCAGAAAGTTCCTTCTCGGAGACCCCGCCGCTCTGGACGCGCTTGAGGAACGCGGGAGTGATGAGGACGAGACCGATGGGGGCCTTGGCCAACCCCTTATCGATCTCCCGCATGAACGGCTGGCCGAGAATGATGTCCTTCTCGCTGAACCAGACCGACACGTTCTCGGCTTCGAGAAGGTTGTGCAGTTCGGTCGCGGTCCCCCGCCGGTCGTCCCAGGCGTGACAGAGGAACAGGTCATAGGACTCGGCCCTCGGTCCGATCGCCTCCACCTTGCTGCGGTAACGGTCCAGCGCCGCGACCTCGCTAGAGGTGTAGGTGACCGGCGAGTTCGCCGGCGACCACCGCGGGCGCGTCGATCGGCTGCCACCGCCTCCCCCGCTGCCGCGGGACGGCGTCGGCGGGGAGTAGTAGGACGGGGACGCGTAGGACGAGTAGGAGCGGTATGACGACCGGCCGTGGACGGGGCAGGCGGCGGCACCGCTGGCGGTGCGGTGACCTTGACGGGGCGCTGTGCACTGCATAAGTCGACAGTAGAGACGACCACCGACAGTTCCGAGACAACGGCGTCAATAGACACCAGTAATCGAGGCACTGACACGGTAGGCCCGTCAACCCAACGTTTTACCCAATGGTCTGCCGCGAGCAGGGATGATCAGGGGCTCTCCTGCCGATCATCGACCGGAGCGTATCCGCAGCTCACAAGCCGAATCCGCTGGTGGACGACATGAGTCACCGCTCACTCCGACGTTCTTAGGATCTGGTGCCTTCGGGCGTGCGGGTTCGACTCCCGCCTCCCGCACTCGCCCCGGATCGGCTCAGCCTCCGGGATGGCCGACGACGTTGACGACGGTGCCGTCCGGGGCCCTGACGAAGAAGCGGTGCACGCCCCAGTCCTCCGTGCCCAGCGGATGCACGATCTCGTAGCCGCGCCGCACCGCGTCCGCGTACGCGGTCTCCACGTCGTCGACGAGCACCGAGACGACCGGGTCCTCGGGCGCCGCCGCGTCACGGGTCACCAGCTGGACGACGGCCCCGGTATGGGGTGAGGAGTACCTGGCCACCCAGCCCAGGTGGAACTCCTCGGTGCTCAACCCCAGGTAGTCGGCGTAGAAGCTCTTCGCCGGTGGGCCCGTCACGGGCACACGCGCCAGTCCTCGCCCTCCTCCACCAAGGGCAGGACGACGTGGTCGCGCACCGTGCCCCGGGCCTCGAGGGTGACCGAGGCGTTCCCGGTGCCCCGCCCGTTCGACCAGGTGACGTTCACGCCGTCGACGCTGTACGCGGTGAGCGGTGGGTCGCCGTAGGCCTCGGCCAGGTCCTCCGGCGTGTACTCGCGGGCTCCGCTCTCGCACAACTGGTCGTGCGCGTCCTCCCACCGCTGCTCGACCAGCGCGGTGGCGTAGGCGTCGACCGCCCGCTTCGCCGGCATGATCCCCTCGGAGACACCCTTGAAGACCAGGTAGCCCAGGCCGAGGACCGCGACGAGGACGACGGCACCGATCGGCAGGCCGATGGTCAGCCAGCGCGAGGCGCGCCGCTTCGGCGGCGGACCCCACGGTGGCGGGCCCCACACCGGCTGGCCCCACCCGGGCGGTGCGGAGGAGGGGGCTGGACCGTAGCCGGGAGGGGGTGCCCCCCAGCCCTGCGGCTGGTGCTGACCTGGACCGCTCACGCCTGCTCCCTGCCTCGACCGACCGCCGGGACGGTAGCGGGTGACGACGTCGTCGATGCCGCGCCGCGCTCCCATGCGCCCGAGAGGGTGGGCGTTCCTATCCCAGCTCGACGCGGAGGTCCAGCTCCGCCGACGGGGTGGCCGGGTCGTCGTCGTCGACGACCGCCAGCAGCCGCACCGTGCCACCGTCGACTCCGCGCAGGGCCAGCCCCTCGACCTTGTGCACGAGCCCACCGACCTCGGGGATCGGCGCGATCGCCCGCACCGACTCCCCCTCCAGCAGCGCGATCGCCGTGGCGACGACCGGCCCGTCGTCGACGGCGTTGGGCGTGTCCTCGGCGGCCGCGCTGAGCAGCACCCGGCCGTCGGGCAGCGCGATCGCGTCGGTGACGGCCAGCCCGACCCCGCCGACCTCGCCGAGCTCGTACTCCAGCGGCCGCTCGACCGGCACCGTGGCCGCCTCGCCTCGGCCGAGGACCGCGGCGACGAGCGGTTCGAGGGGGACGTCCACGCTCGCCGAGCGGACCCCGGTCACCAGGTTGCCGCGGTTGAACCAGCGGACCGTGCCGCCGTGCCGGCTCGCACCCTCCAGGTTGAGGTGGTCCATCGGGAGACCCAGGCGCTCGGCCACCCGCTCGTAGAGCGGGCCTAGCTCGGCTGCCCGCACCTCCGGCTCGCGACCGGTCAGCCGTACCAGCACTCCCCGCATCCGGCGGGGCGAGGACCCGGACCCGAGCAGCAGCACCGCCGGCTCGCCGGCCACCTCGGCCGGGCAGGCCACCTCCAGGTCGGGCTTGAGGTGCTTGGTGCCCCGCTCCGCGCTGAACGTGTCGTGCCCCTCGACCGGCGGTAGGAGGCGGACCGGGACGACGCCGTCGTCGCCGCGCCATGCGGCGATGACCGAGTCGTCCTGCGCCACCAGCCACCCGTCGCCCAACGGCGCCACCCCGGAGGCCGCCGTCACCGGCGTCCCGTCGTCGAACCGCAGCTGCCGAGCAGCGTCCACGAACACCTGCACGGAGGGAGGGTGCCCGCGCCCCGGACCGCTCACTCCCTCAGTAGTAGCCCTTGTCGCCGTCGGCCAGCTCGCGCAGCAGGTCCAGATGCCCCACGTGCCGGGCGACCTCCTCGACCATGTGCCCCAGGATCCAGCGCAGCGTGAGCGTGTCGGCCCGGTGCTCGCGGTTGCAGCCCCGGTCCTCGAGCGAGGCCGCCGCGACGACGGACTCGGACCGGGCGCACTCGCGGGCGTACTCCTCCAGCAGCTGCGCGAGCGGGACGCCGTCCACCCGGAAGTCGGCGTCCTCCGCCTCACCGAACTGCGGGTTGAGCTCCTGCTCCCGGTCGAGGAAGAGCACCTGGAACCAGCAGTGCTCCACCCAGCGCAGATGCGAGACCACGCCCGCGACGGTCATCAGCGGCGAGGTCGGCACCAGCGGCCGGTGCGCCGCGGCGTCGTCGAGGCCCTCGCACTTGCGGTGCACGATCGCCCGCTGCAGGTTCAGCCAGCCGAGCAGCACCGCCCGTTCGTCGCCGTCGCCAGGGGGCCGTACGCGCGCAGGAATGGTCACGCCGCCGGACGCTAGCGGCCGGCGGCGTGGGACATCAGGGGGTTTCCGGCGCTCAGGTCCAGAGCACGGCGATGAGCACGTTGAGGATCGCCAGCGCGCCGGTGGCGTGGAAGAACGGCAGCGGCGACTTCGGGTCGGCCTGACCGGCCGCGGCGGCCCGCTGCTTGCGCGCGGCGAGGAAGACCGTGACGACGGCGAGCACCGTGACCACGAGCTTCACGCCGATCTTGGCGTTGTCCACCGGGAGGTCGTTCGCCTCGCGCACGCCGACCAGGGCCAGACCGGACACCAGCTGCACGAGCGCGCCGATCTGCATGAGACGCGGCTCGAAGCCCGCCTTGCGGCTCACCTGGAAGAGGAACGGCCCGATGATCAGGGAGAGCCCCAGGATGTGGATCACGACCAGCAGAAGGCGCACGAACTCCATGCCCGCAGGCTACTGACCGGGCCCGAGTGCGCTGTGCCACGCACCCGTGACGTTCGGTTCACCCACCCGGGTGGGCTTCGGCGCGCGGCCCTTCGGTCGACCCCCCGGCGTGCCGATCAGCAGGACATGACCTCCAGCGCCTCCTCGACCGCCACCTGGTTGCCGGCCGCCATGGTGCGCGCCGCCGTCGTCCACTCCTCTGCTGCGGCCCCCGCGCGTGGCCGGCACCGCGCCCCGGAGTTCGGCGCGGTCCTGGTGGCCACGCAGGAGGAGCTCGTCCGCCCCGGTCGGCACGCCGAGCCGGAGGAGGAGGACTCGCTGGCCTGGCTGGGTTTCAGCTTCCGCTGACCCCCAGCACCTCCGCGAGGACCGGCACCAGGGCAGCGAACGCCTGCCCGCGGTGGCTGCGTGCGTCCTTCTCCGCCGGCGACAGCTCCGCCGACGTCAGCGCCAGCCCTTCCGGGACGAACACGGGGTCGTAGCCGAAGCCGTTGCTGCCCCGCTCCTCCCGGATCACGCTCCCCCGCCACTGGCGCTCCAGCACCCGCTCGGTGCCGTCGGGCGTCACCAGCGCCGCCGCGCAGACGAACGCCGCCCCCCGCCGCTCGTCCGGGACGTCGGCCAGCTGGCCCAGGAGCAGTGCGGTGTTGGCGTCGTCGTCGCCGTGCCGGCCCGACCACCGGGCCGACAGCACGCCGGGCATCCCGTTGAGCGCGTCGACGGCGATGCCGGAGTCGTCGGCCACCGCCGGCAGGCCGGTGTACCGGACCGCCTCGCGCGCCTTGAGCAGCGCGTTGTCCGCGAACGTCGCGCCGGTCTCCGGCGCCTCCGGGTACTCCTCCACGTCCCGCAGCCCCACGACCTCCACGCCGGGCACCGCCGTCTCCAGCAGCCGCTGCAGCTCGGCGAGCTTGCCCGCGTTCCGGGTCGCCAGGAGCAGTCGGGTGCTCATCGGGGCGTCGTCATCGCGCGAGGGCCTCGGCCTGGAGGCGGGTGAGCTCGGTGCACCCGGCCACGGCCAGGTCGAGCAGGGCGTCCAGCGTCGGCCGGTCGAAGACCGCCCCCTCGGCGGTGCCCTGGACCTCGACGAAACCGCCGTCGCCGGTGCACACGACGTTCATGTCGGTGCCCGCGCGCACGTCCTCCTCGTAGTGCAGGTCCAGCCGGGGCTCGCCGTCGATGACGCCGACGCTCACCGCGGCGACCGACTGCACCATGGGCTTCGGCTTGGCCAGCTTGTTGCGCTCGCCCAGCCAGGAGACGGCGTCCGCGAGCGCCACGTAGGCGCCGGTGATGGCCGCGGTCCGGGTGCCGCCATCGGCCTGGAGGACGTCGCAGTCGATGGCGATGCTGTTCTCGCCGAGCGCCCCCAGGTCGATGGAGGCACGCAGGGACCGGCCGATCAGGCGGCTGATCTCGTGGGTGCGACCACCGATCCTGCCCTTGACCGACTCGCGGTCGCTGCGCGTGTGGGTGGCCCGCGGCAGCATCGAGTACTCCGCGGTCACCCAGCCCAGGCCCGAGCCCTTGCGCCAGCGGGGCACGCCCTCGGTCACGCTGGCCGCGCACAGCACGCGGGTACGGCCGAACTCGACGAGCACCGACCCCTCGGCGTGGTCGAGCCAGTTGCGCGTGATGGTCACCGGACGGAGCTGGTCGGCCGAACGGCCGTCGGAGCGGGTCACGGATGCCGACAGTAGTGCGCCCCGGCTCGACGGGGATGCGGCCCGGTGGAGAGGATCGGACCATGCGATCGGAGCTGCGTGCCGTCCGGACCGGCGGGGTGCCCGCCGTCGTCGACCTCACCGACGAGTGCGCCGAGTTCGTCCGGACCGAGGGCGACGGGCTGCTGCACGTCTTCGTGCCGCACGCGACCGCCGGGCTGGCGATCCTGGAGACCGGCTCCGGCAGCGACGACGACCTGCTCGCCCAGCTCGACGAGCTGCTCCCCCGTGACGACCGCTGGCGCCACCGGCACGGCAGCGCGGGGCACGGCCGCGACCACGTGCTGCCGGCCTTCGTGCCGCCGCACGCCTCCGTGCCCGTGCTCGAGGGGCGCATGCAGCTGGGCACCTGGCAGCGCGTCTGCCTGGTCGACACCAACGTCGACAACCACACCCGGCACGTGAGGTTCTCCTTCCTCCGGGGCTGACCTCGTCCTCCCCCTTGCGGGCAACGGGCAGCGACACGGCAGGATCCACGTCATGACCACCACCGACGCTGCGCCCGTCCGCCTCACCGCCGGCGACCCCGCGCCGGAGTTCACGCTGCCCGATGCCGAGGGCAACCCGGTCTCGCTGACCGACTACCGCGGCCGCCGCGTGATCGTGTACTGCTACCCGGCCGCGCTCACCCCCGGCTGCACCACGCAGGCCGTCGACTTCACCGCCTCCGCCGGCGACCTCGCCGAGGCCGGCCTCGACATCGTCGGCATCTCGCCCGACCCGGTCGAGAAGCTGCTGCGCTTCCGGGACGAGGAGAAGCTCTCCATCACCCTCGTCTCCGACCCGGAGAAGGAGGTGCTGGCGGCCTACGGCGCCTACGGGCCGAAGAAGCTGTACGGCAAGGAGGTCGTCGGCGTGATCCGCTCGACGTTCGTGATCGACGCCGAGGGCCGCATCGAGAAGGCCTCCTACAACGTCAAGGCCACCGGGCACGTCGCCAAGCTCCGCCGCGACCTCGGCCTGGACTGACGTCGTCAGTGAGGGCGGGCCGCCTGGGCCCGCACGGCGGCGCGCGCCTCGGCGTAGCGCACGACCTCGAAGGCGATGAGCGCGACCAGGACAGCGGCCAGCACGCCGAGGGCCACCAGCGCCGGTAGGGCGTGGACGACGAGCGGCGCCAGGAGCAACACGACGACGACCACCGCCCGCGGCCGGTTGAGGGACCCGACGTTGCGCAGACGGAACCCCAGGTGGGCGATCAGGTAGGCGGCGGCGCCCGCGTACAGCGACCACAGCGCGGTGGCCGGCAGTGGATCGGCCAGGGAGTGGTGCGACTCGTCCCCGACGTACTCGGCCACCTTCTTCACACCGAGTGCGAGGTAGATGACGCCGGCCACCATCGGAAAGTGCAGGTAGGTGTAGGAGTCGCGCGCCAGGCGCACCCGCTCGATTCCTTCCCGGCCTCGCAGCACACCCTCCGCCACCGGGGCCACCACGTCGAAGTACGACCACCACAGCGCCACGCTGACGGCCAGCCCCAGCACCGCGGCCGCGATCGCGGCCGCGGTGAGCGGCAGGTCGGCCACCCCCACGCCGACGGCGATGATCGACTCGCCGAGCGCGATGATCACGATCAGCCCGTAGCGCTCGGCGAAGTGCCCGGGGGCGGGCAGCCGCCAGTCCGTCCCCGCCGCGTACACGCCCGCGTAGTCGACGACCAACGCGATCCCCCAGAGGACCGTCTGCGTCGGACCCCCGAGCACCGCCCCGGTGACGAGGAGCGTCACGGCCATCCCCACCGGGACGGCGGTGCGGACCAGTTGGCGACGGAGCCCGGCATCGCCCAGGGCCGCCACCGCGTAGACGCCCAGGTGCAGCAGGCGCACGACCGCCAGGGCGACGGCCAGGACGACGGGAGCGCTGATGCCTCCGCCCTCGTCCCCCCACGCCTCGGGTATGGCGAGCGCGGCGAGGAACGTGGCCACCATCGCGACGATGACGGCGAGGCGCACCACGCCCTCGTCGGCGCGCGCCTGGTTGCCCAACCAGGTGTAGCTGCACCAGACGAACCAGAGCAGGGCGAACAGCACCAACCCGCGCAACGCCCCGCGGCCGCCGAGGTCGTCGGCCATGAAAGCGGTGACCTGCGTGAACGCGAACACGAACACCAGGTCGAAGAACAGCTCCAGGGTGGTGACGGAGTGCCGTTCGTCGGTGGGGACGATGTGGGCGCTCATCAGGCGCGGTCGGGGCTGTGCGGTTCCCACGGTTCGGTGAGCGTCTGTGCTCATCGGCTTCCCCCCTGTCCGGGCGCCCCATCGGCTGCCGCCACATCATGGCCGCGCGACGGCGGGCCGGACCCGGTTCTCGCTCCCGGACTCACGCCCGCCACGTCCCCGGTCGCGGCTGGCACTCCGGGCCGCAGGGGTAGTCGACGTCCCAGGGGAAGGTTCCGTCGGCGTGGCTCCAGGTGAGCTGGTAGGCGGGCACCGAGTACTCGGCCGGCCGCTCGTAGAAGCGGTTGGCCGCCAGCAGCACCTCACCGGGGTCCGGCAGCGGTTCGACGACGATCCGGCCACCCCAGTCGGCCCAGGTCAGCAGCTCGCCGGCCACCAGGTCGCGCCCGTCGGCCACCATGCCGGCCACCCGCCCGAGGATCCCGTGCGCGTTGTCGTGGCCCAGCCCGACGATCACCAGCTCCGGGTGGCCGAGGCCGAACAGGCCGATGGTGTAGCCGAACGCCGGCTCGTCGGCGGCCTCACCCGCGCCGACGTGCTGGACCGCCCAGCGGTGGGCGCGGATGGTCTGCGCGAGGTGTGCGTCCTCCTGGTCGAGCCAGGCGATGCTCTGCGGATCCTGCGTCATGCCGACAGCGTCGGCCGCGGTACCGACACGACACCGGGTCCCGGCCGGAGTTGTGGACGACGGCGGC
Source organism: Blastococcus sp. TF02-8 (assembly GCF_003319175.1). Taxonomy (GTDB): domain Bacteria; phylum Actinomycetota; class Actinomycetes; order Mycobacteriales; family Geodermatophilaceae; genus Blastococcus. The sequence continues at coordinate 86,844 of NZ_QOHK01000005.1, forward strand.
GCCTGGGGACGGAGTCCGTTCAGCGACCGTCGAGCCCGAAGACGCTGCCGACCAGGGCGTCGAGCACCGTCGTCGCCGCCTTCAGGTCCGGCGCCCGGGCCGCCAGCACGTCCGAGTACAGGAAGGACTCCCCGAGCCGGACCACCGCCAGGGCGAGCAGAGGGACCGGAACCTGGGGCACGAGGCCGTGCTCGTCGACGTCCCGCTGGAAGAGCGCCGTGTAGGCCTCGACGATGCGCGGCTGCACGCGCCCGCGGGGGTCGGTGAGGATCCGGATGGCCGTGGCCGGCTCGTCGTCCAGCAGGCGACGGATCGGAACGGCCTCGCTGAGCGCGTACCGGAAGTCCTCGCTCACCACCAGCGATCGCAGCCGCCCCGGCTCGGCCTCCGCCGGACGGTCGTCGTGGCGGCGTTCGAGCGCCTGGAGCGTGCGCCGCCCCAGGTCCCAGAGGGCCTCCCCCAGGATCGCGTCCCGGTTGCCCGCACGGCGGAACAGGGTCGCCCGGGAGATGCCGAGCTCGGCGGCGAGCACGCCCGTGTCGAGCCGCTGCCCGGACAGGAGAGTCCGTGCGGCATGCCGCACGACGTCCTCCGGCGGGGCGGTCACGCCCGCAGGGTAGGCCGGGAGGGCGGGTCCCGACGTCGCCGGGACCCGCCCTCCCCTCACTGCGGGCTCACATCGGGCAGGTGGCCCGGTAGTCCGAGATGTCCCCCAGCAGGGAGACCGTCGGCCCGGGGCACAGGAACTGCGTGTAGCGGGTGTCGGTGTCCACGAACCGCTTCAGCCAGGCGATCGAGCTCGACGCGATGTCCTCGTCCGGCGAGTTCGGTGCGAAGTGGCTGGCGTTGTTCAGCTCCAGGTACGCCCGCTCCGGTGCGTTCGTGAGGCTGTTGTAGAAGGGGATGGAGTGGGTCGCCACCGGGGCCACCGTGTCGTCCTCCGCGCCGATGACCAGCGTCGGGGTGACCACCTCCGGCCACGTCTTGTCGGTGTTCCAGCCGGTCAGCGGGATCGCCGCGCGCAGCGACGGCCGGTCCTTGGCCGCCTCGAGCGTGCCGCCGCCGCCCATCGAGTGACCCATGACCGCCAGGCGGGTGGCGTCGACCCGCGAGCGCACCGAGCTGCTGCCGGTCAGGTAGTCCAGCGCTGCCAGGAGCTGGTCACCGCGGGCATCCGGCTGGTCGTAGCGGGAGTTGGTGTTGAAGGTGATGACCACGAAGCCCTGCGAGGCGATCCGCGGGCCCAGCCAGGCGATCGACGACTCCGAGGCCGTGTACCCCGGTGAGACGGCGACACCGCCGAAGGTGCCCGACGTCGTGCTGGTCGGGTAGTAGATGGTCGCCGACCCGAAACCCGGGGTGGCGAGGTCGGAGACCGACGTCGAGGAGATCGCGAACGGCCCCCGCTCGGCGGTGATGCTGGCCTGGCTGGGAGCCGGTCCCCGCCACCAGGACTCGTCGGCAGAGGCCGGAGTGGTCGTGACGGCGGTGGTGGCGGCCGCGATGGTCAGCGCGGCGAGGGTGCGCGAGAGCAGACGTGGAAGGGGCACGGTGGACCTTTCGGCGGGGTCGCTGCAGCAGGCTGCAGCTGCTGAGGGGGCCACCGACGCACCGGGCCCGGCCGTGACGCACGTCACCGTCGATGTGGAGCGAACCTAGCGCGGCACCCACTCGTTCCGCAACACTTCCTCGATCTGTCTCAGGCGCCTTCCGCCGCACGCTTGCGACGCTTGCCCTCGTGCATGGCCTGGACGCGGGCGACGGGGATGGTGTGCCCCTCGGCGACCAGCTCGTCGGGCAGCCGCTGCGCGTCGGGCAGCGCCTCCGCCCAGGGGTCGCGGTCACCCAGCAGCGCCGCCGCCGTGCTCACCGTGAAGTCAGCAGGGCGGACGTCGTCCAGGTCGTCCCAACCGACCGGGAACGACACCGGCAGACCCGGACGGATCCGCGGGCTGTAGGCGGCGACGATCGTCCCCTGGCCCGACCGGGTGGAGTCGACGAAGACCCGGCCGCCCCGGTCCTCCAGCAGGTACGCCGTCGTGGCCAGCTCGGGATCGAGGGCGGCGGTCCGCGCGGCGAGGGCACGGGTCGCGGCGGCGACGTCCTCCACCGGGGAGCCCTGCACCGGGACGACGACGTGCAGCCCCTTCGATCCGCTGGTCTTCACCGCGGCGCCCAGCCCGGCGTCGTCCAGCGCCCGCCGCACCAGGCGGGCAGCGGCCACGACGACGGCGAAGTCCGCCCCTTCCGGCGGGTCGAGGTCGAGCACCAGGCCGGTCGGCTCGGGCGAGCCGGCCCGGAGGAACGGCACGTGCAGTTCCACCGCGCGCTGGTTGCCGAGCCAGAGGAGCGTGCGCCGGTCGTCGCAGAGCACCTGGTGGATCTCCCGGTGGGAGCCCTCCGACCAGACGGGCACCGTGCGCACCCACTCCGGGGCGCCCTTGCTGACGTTGCGCTGCATGAAGGGCGCCTGCCCCGGGCGCACCCGCTTCACCGAGAGCGGGCGACCGGTCAGCAGCGGTACCAGCCGGTCGGCGACGGCGTCGAAGTGGTCGATCAGCGCGCGCTTGGGCACCTCCAGCCCGTCGCCCAGCGGCGAGTCCAGGCTGCTCAGCGCCACGCCGGCGCGTTCCTCGTCCACCGGATCACCGTGCCGGGCAGCCGCATCCCGGGCAACCGGGGATCCCCCGGTCGGGCCCGTCAGATGTCGTAGGACGCCTTCGCCTGGACCAGCTCCGTCTCGGGGAACACCGAGCTGGCCGCGAAGAGCTGGCCGATGTGGTCCACCCACGGCGGGATGTGGGTGAGCAGCAGTCGCTCCACCCCGGCCGCCGCCGCGTGCTCGGCGGCCTGCCGCCCGGTCAGGTGCAGACCCGGCGGCTGGTCGCGGTCGTCGTCGGGATGGGCGGCCTCGGCCAGCAGCACGTCGGCGCCGCGGGCGAGCTCCACGACCCGGTCGGTCGGCCCGGTGTCGCCGGTGTAGACCAGCGACCGGCCGCCCGCCGTCAACCGGATGGCGTAGCACTCGATGGGGTGCGCCGTGCGTGCCAGCTCCACCTCGAACGGCCCGATCTGCAGCGCACCCGGGCCGACCGGGATGAAGTCGAAGACGTCGGTCAGCCCCTCGCCGTCCATGTCGTAGGCCAGCGCCAGCCGCCGCTCGGCGCCCACCGGCGCGTAGAGGGGCACCAGCGAACCGGAGGACCGCTTGGAGTAGCGGTGCCAGACGACGAAGGGGGCGACGTCGAGGCAGTGGTCGGCGTGCAGGTGCGACAGGAACACCGCATCCACCGACCCGGGGTCGATCAGCCCCTGCAGCGCCCCGAACGCGCCGCTGCCGAGGTCCAGGACGAGCCGGAACCCCTCCTGCTCGACCAGGTAGCTGGACGCCGGGGAGTCCGGGCCGGGGCCGCTGCCGCAGCACCCGATGACGGTCAGCTTCATGCCGCGCCCACCGTTCCCGCCCGCAGGACGGCGCCGACCTCGGGGCCCAGGAAGCGGCGGCCCAGCCGGGCGAACGGCTCGGGATCGCCGGTGGCGAGGAAGGCGTGCTGCGGCGGCGGGGCGCCCTCCGCGCGCAGCAGCTCGGCCCGCGTCAGCACCCGGTAGACGTCCTTCGCCGTCTCCTCGGCGCTGGACACCAGCGTCACGTCCTCGCCCATCACCAGCGAGATGACCCCGGTCAGCAGCGGGTAGTGCGTGCACCCGAGGACGACGGTGTCGACGCCGGCGGCCAGCAGCGGGTCGAGGTAGGACTGCGCCAGCCCCACGAGCTGTCGGCCGCTGGTCACCCCGCGCTCGACGAAGTCCACGAAGCTCGGGCAGGCGGCGGAGGTGACCGTGACGCCGGGAGCGGCGGCGAACGCGTCGTCGTAGGCACCGCTGGTCACCGTCGCCTGCGTGCCGATGACCCCGATCCGGCCGTTGCGGGTCGCGGAGATCGCCCGGCGGGCGGCGGGCAGCACGACCTCGACCACCGGGACGTCGTAGCGCTCGCGGGCGTCGCGCAGCGAGGCGGCGCTGGCGGAGTTGCAGGCGACGACGAGCATCTTCACGCCGTCGGCGACGAGGTCGTCCATGACCGCGAGGGAGTGCCGGCGCACCTCGGCGATGGGCAGCGGACCGTAGGGACCGTTCGCGGTGTCGCCGATGTAGCGGACCGCCTCGTTCGGGAGCTGGTCGAGCACCGCGCGGGCGACCGTGAGGCCACCGACCCCCGAGTCGAAGATGCCGATCGGCGCGTCGGCTCCAGGCTGCGTCCCCATGTCGCCGGTCAGGCTAGACCGCGGCGCCGACATGCGCGCATCACGCCCAGAGCTGGCCCTCCAGCGCGGAGGTCGCCTCCTCCAGCGTGCCGGCGTAGGCGCCCGTCGAGAGGTACTTCCAGCCGCCGTCGCAGACGATGAAGACGATGTCGGCCGAGCGACCGGCCGCCACCTCCTTGTCGGCGATGCCCAGCGCCGCGTGCAGGATCGCGCCGGTCGAGATGCCGGCGAAGATGCCCTCGCGCTCGACCAGCTGCCGGGTGCGGTGGATGGCGTCCTCGGGGCCCACGGAGAACCGCGAGTCCAGCAGCGAGGCGTCGTACAGCTCGGGGATGAACCCCTCGTCGATGTTGCGCAGCCCGTAGACCAGCTCGCCGTAGCGCGGCTCGGCGGCGATCACCTGCACGCCGGGCTTGTGCTCGCGGAAGTAGCGCGAGCAGCCCATGAGCGTGCCGGTCGTGCCCAGACCCGCCACGAAGTGCGTGATCGACGGCAGGTCGGCCAGGATCTCCGGCGCCGTCCCGGTGTAGTGCGCCTCGGCGTTAGCCGGGTTGCCGTACTGGTAGAGCATCACCCAGTCGTCGTGCTCGGCGGCCAGCTCCTTGGCCATCGCCACGGCCTGGTTGGAGCCGCCCGCGGCCGGCGAGGAGATGATCCGCGCCCCGTACATCTCCAGCAGCTGCCGGCGCTCCACCGAGGTGTTCTCCGGCATCACGCAGATCAACGTGTAGCCGCGCTGGCGGGCCACCATGGCCAGGGAGATGCCGGTGTTGCCGCTGGTCGGCTCCAGGATGGTGTCGCCCGGCGTGAGCTTCCCCTCCTTCTCCGCCGCCTCGATCATCGAGATGGCGGCGCGGTCCTTGATGGACCCGGTGGGGTTGTGGTCCTCGAGCTTGGCCCAGAGCCGGACGTCGGGCGTCGGCGAGAGGTTCGGCAGCCCCACCAGCGGGGTGCCGCCGAGGGAGTCGACGAGGGAGGCGAAGCGGGCCATGGGAGCTCTTCCGGAACGGGGACGACGGGGCGGGAGCGGCGAGCCGCTCAGCAGCCGCCCGCGACCGCCGGGAGGATCGTCACCGAGTCGCCGTCCTTGACCTGGGTGTCCAGGGCGCCGGTGAAGCGCACGTCCTCGTCGTTGACGTAGACGTTGACGAAGCGGTGCAGCTTGCCCTCCTCGGTGACGAGGCGGTTCTTCAGACCCGAGTGCTTGCCGTCGAGGTCGTCGATGAGCGCGGCCAGGGTGTCCCCGCTGCCCTCGACGGTCTTGTTGCCGCCGGTGTGGGTGCGCAGGATGGTCGGGATCCGGACCTCGATGGCCATGGCGTGGTTCTCCTCGGTGGGATGTCAGGGGGGCGCTGCGGAGGCAGCGGTTGGTGCGTCTGACCGGGCAACGCCCGGACACCGCCGTCGATTCCGGACGGCGGTGGGAGTCACCCTCGTCAGTCGTAGACGACGGTCGTCGGCGAGTGCCCGAAGAGGTGGGTCTCGAGGATCTCGACGTCCTCCTCCGACACCTCCCCGTCGACGATGCGGTAGCTGCGGAACTCCACCTCGTCGCCGGCGAGACCGGTCTGCGACCCGTGGTGCCGGGTGGACACGAGGACGTAGTGGGTGCGCGGGTCCGCCGCCGGGCCCGACGCGTACCCGATGTCGGTGCGCGACGGGTAGGCCTCGGTGGCGGTGTGCGAGTGGTAGACGACGACGGGCCACTCGTCGCGGTCGTCGAGGTCGCGGTACAGCTTCAGCAGGTCCGCGGTGTCGAACTCGTAGAACGTGGGAGAGCGCGCCGCGTTCAGCATCGGCACCACGCGCTCGGGGCGGTCGGTGCCCTCGGGCCCGGCGACGACGCCACAGGCCTCGTCCGGGTGGTCCTCCCGGGCGTGGGCCACGATTGCGTCGTAGGTCGCGCGGTTGATGCGCAGCACGGCCCCAGTCTAGTAGAGGGGCACCGTTGCCCCCCGACCCCTCGCACGCTCGCGGCCGGGTCCCTGCAGCAGGGCCGGCGCGACTACAGATACGGTCGCCGTCGTGCTGGTCCCCTCGCTGCTGATCGCCGGTGTCGTACTGCTCGCGCTGCCGGCGCTCGTGCTGGGGGCGCGGGGCCTGTTCCGCCACCGCGGTTACAGCGCCGCCGAGCCGGGTGACCGCGCCTCGGTGATCGTGATCGTGGTGCTGCGCGCGCTCCTGCTGGTGCTGCTGCTCGTGGTCTCCGCGCTGGTCCTGGTCTCGACCGTCGGCGCGATGGCCGTCGACGTCGAGCTGCACGGCATGGTCTACGTGCTGTTCGTGCTCGACCTGCTGATCGCGGCGCTCGTGCTGCTCACCTGGGGCCGGCGCGACCGGCGACCAGCGCGTCGACGAGCGACCCCTGCACGGCGGTGAGCCAGTAGTAGACCGCCAGCTGGTGGTCCGCCTCGTCGTCGATCTCCTCGGGCGGCTCGGTGTCCTCGGTGATCTCCAGCCGGGTGCCGAGCGCCAGGCGCAGGTCGTTGCTCGTGCGCAGCCAGGCGCCCGCCTGGTCGGCGTCCAACCGGATCTCCCCGCCGTCGGCCGGCAGCGTGGCGCGGACCGTGGCCAGGTCGTCGGCCTTGCCCCCGCGCAGCGACTCCTCGGTCAGCTCCCGGTACTCGTCGGCCATCTCGCGGTCCGACCGGTGCCCCGGCGGGAAGAGCCGCTGCAGCACGGGATCGCCCTCGGCGTCGGCCGTCAGCAGCTGCTCCAGCTGGTCGAGCAGCAGGCCCACGATGCCCGCCTCGGCGCGGTCCAGTCGCGCGACGAACTCTCTCCCACGGGCGCGGAACGGCTTCATGAGTCCTTCTGGTAGCTGGCCCACAGGCCGTAGGCGTGCAGCCGGCTGGTGTCGTGCTCCATCCGCTCCCGCGGGCCGGAGCTGACGATCGCCTTGCCCTCGTGGTGCACCTGGAGCATGAGCGTCGTCGCCTTCTGCTCGTCGTAGCCGAAGAGCTCCTGCAGCACGAAGGTCACGTAGTTCATGAGGTTGACCGGGTCGTTCCACACGATGGTCACCCACGGACGGTCGAGATCGCCGTGCTCCTCGACGGTGGTGTCGGGCGTCCATGTCGGCGCGAGAGGTCCGGCCACGGGCCCAGCTTAGAGCGCTGCTCTGCCCGCGTCCGCCGGTCCGCCTACGCTCCGGTGCCATGTCCACGGCCACCGCCCTGCTCACCGACCGCTACGAGCTGACGATGCTGGCCGCCGCCCTCGCCGACGGCACCGCCGACCGCGAGTGCGTGTTCGAGGTGTTCGCCCGCCGCCTCCCCCACGGGCGGCGGTACGGCGTGCTCGCCGGCACCGGCCGTCTCCTGGAGGCGCTGCCCGGGTTCCGGTTCGGCGACGACGAACTGGCCGCGCTGCGCGCCCAGGGGCTCGCCGACGAGCGGCTGCTGGACCGCCTGGCCGACTTCCGCTTCTCCGGCGACATCGACGGCTACGCCGAGGGCGAGCTGTTCTTCCCCGGGTCGCCGGTGCTCACCGTCCGCGCGACCTTCGCCGAGGGCGTGCTGCTGGAGACGCTGGCCCTGTCGATCCTCAACCACGACTCGGCGATCGCCTCCGCGGCGGCGCGCATGGTGGCCGCCGCCTGCGAGCGGCCGTGCATCGAGATGGGCTCCCGGCGCACCCACGAGGAGGCCGCCGTCGCCGCCGCCCGGGCCGCCCACCTGGTCGGGTTCGGCGCCAGCTCCAACCTCGAGGCGGGCCGGCGCTACGGCCTCCCGACGACGGGGACCAGCGCGCACGCCTTCACGCTCCTGCACGACGACGAGCGGTCCGCCTTCCGGGCCCAGGTGGACGCCCTGGGCGTCGGGACGACGCTGCTCGTGGACACCTACGACGTCGAGCAGGGCATCCGCACCGCCGTCGAGGTGGCCGGACCCGAGCTCGGCGGCATCCGGCTGGACTCCGGCGACCTGCCGACGCTGGCCGCCCGGGCCCGACAGCTGCTCGACGAGCTGGGTGCGACCTCGACGCGGGTCATCGTGACCAGCGACCTCGACGAGTACGCGATCGCGGGTCTCATGGCCGCCCCGGTCGACGGGTACGGGGTCGGGACCTCGCTGGTGACCGGCTCCGGCGCCCCGACGGCCGGCATGGTCTACAAGCTGGTGGAGCGGGACGGCGTCCCGGTGGCCAAGCGCTCGGAGGGCAAGAACTCCGTGGGCGGCCGCAAGCACGCCGTCCGCCGGCACCGCGCCGACGGCACCGCCACCGCCGAGGTGGTGAGCAGCGAGCCGGTGTCGCCGCGGGACCGCGACCGGGACCTCGTCGTCCCCTTGGTGCGGGACGGGGCCCTGTGCGAGGACGTGTCACCGCACGAGGCTCTGCGCCGGGCGCGCGAGCACTACGCCCGGGTCCGCGAGGCGCTGCCGCCCGAGGCGTGGGCGCTGTCCCGCGGCGAGCCCGTTCTCGAGACCGTCACCGCCTGAGGAAGGACCCCGTCCCTCTCGTCCCTCGCAGCTGGGGACGAGCCTCGGGCGGGGCCGACGAGCGAATCGGAAAGGAAGTCCCCTCTCATGCCCCGTGCCCTGATCGTCGTCGACGTGCAGAACGACTTCTGCGAGGGCGGAAGCCTCGCCGTGGCCGGTGGGGCCGCGGTCGCCGCCGCCGTCACCGAGCACGTGCGCACCGCGGGGTACGACCACGTCGTCGCCACCCGCGACCACCACGTGGACCCCGGCCACCACTTCGCCGACTCCCCCGACTTCGTCGAGACGTGGCCGGCGCACTGCGTCGTCGGGACCGACGGCGTGGAGCTGCACCCGGCCCTGGACCGCGGGCCGATCGAGGCGGTCTTCGACAAGGGCGAGCACGCGGCGGCCTACTCGGGCTTCGAGGGCGCCTCCGACGGCACCGGTCTCGCCGACTGGCTGCGGGAGCGCGGTGTGGACGCCGTCGACGTGGTGGGCATCGCGACCGACCACTGCGTCCGGGCCACGGCGCTGGACGCCGTCGCCGCGGGGTTCGGGACCCGGGTGCTGCTGCCCCTCACCGCGGGCGTCGCCGAGGGCACGGTGGAGGCCGCGCTGGAGCAGCTGCGGACGGCGGGCGTGGTGCTCGAGGGCGCGGTCCACCGGCCCTGACGCCGTCCTCCCTCACCGTTCGGGGTCCTCCCTCGCGGTCGACCACGAGGGAGGACCCATGACGATCAGGTCACCTGATCATCAGGGGACGGCGTCGAGGACCTCGTCGCGGGTGAAGCCCAGCACCTGCAGGACCGCGTCCAGGTAGGGCTGGTTCAGCGCCGTGTGCGCCTGCTCCCGCACGAACGGCTTCGCGTTGAAGGCGATGCCCAGCCCGGCGGTGTTGAGCATGTCGAGGTCGTTGGCACCGTCGCCCACCGCCACGGTCTGGTCCAGCGGGATGCCGTACTGCTCGGCGAACCGGATCAGCGCCCGCGCCTTGCCCGGCCGGTCGACGATCTCCCCCACCAGCCCGCCGGTGAGCCGCCCGTCGACCACCTCCAGCGTGTTGGCCGCCGCGAAGTCCAGGCCCAGGCTCTCCGCGAGCGGGTCGGTGATCTGGGTGAAGCCGCCGCTGACGATGCCGCAGCGGAAGCCGAGCCGCTGCAGCGTCCGGATGAGGGTGCGCGCGCCGGGGGTCAGCACCAGGTGCTCGCGTACCTCGTCGAGCACCTCCTCCGGGAGCCCCGCCAGGACGGCGACCCGCGCGCGCAGCGACTGGGCGAAGTCGAGCTCCCCGTTCATGGCGGCCGCGGTGATCCGTGCGACCTCCGAGGCCCGGCCGGCCCGGGCGGCCAGCTCGTCGATGACCTCGCCGCGCACCAACGTGGAGTCGACGTCGAGCACGATCAGCCGCTTGCTGCGCCGGGCCAGCCCGACCTGCTCGACGGCGATGTCGGCGCCGGTCTCGGTGGCGACCGAGGCGAGCGCCGTGCGCAGCGCCGTCGCCTCGGCGCCGGAGACGGTCAGCTCGAAGCTGGTGACGGGGTAGTCCGACAGCCGGCGGATGGCGTCGATGTTGCCGCCGATGCCCGCGATCGCCCGGGCGGCCCCGGCGACGGTCTCCGGCGGGACCGGGCGGCCCAGCACGATCACGTGGTGCGGCCGCCCACCGGCAACGGTCGCGTCCGGTCCGCTGGCCGACTCCACCTCCACCTGCACCCCGACGGCGGACTCGACCTCGTCCGCGACGGTCCGCAGGCGCGCGAGCAGCTCCGCCTCCTCCACCGCGGGACGGTCGCCGTCGTCCACCGCGCCGACGACGACGCCGAGCACGAGGTGGCCGTGCACGACCACCTGCTCCACGTCGAGGACCTCGACGGCGGGCCCGGCCGCGCTGGAGAGCGCCGCGAACAGCCGCGCGGTCACGCCCGGCCGGTCGTCGCCGCTGACGGTCAGGACGGTCCGGGGCGCGGTCGTCGCGGAGGTCGGCTGCGGGCGAGGGGTGGGGTCGAGCGGCACCGAGCCATCGTGCCGCACCGCGGTCGCCCGTCCTCCGCTGCCCCCGGCCCCCGGACCCCGCCCGGAAGCGCACCGGAGCGGTATCGGAGGTGGCAATTCCGGCCCGCAGGCGTATCCGGGCGATCGGCGACCCGGAACGGCGGACGCCCCGCCGGCCGGTGGCCGACGGGGCGTCCGTCGCAGTGCATCGCGGGCGCGGGGGCCCACCTGTCAGGTCGGGTCGGGGTCGTTCGGTCCCTGACGCGTCCCGGTGCCGTTGACCAGCTCGCTGGCGTAGGGCTTGTGACGACCGCCCACGTGCGCCTCGGCGTGCAGCCGCTCGAGCAGGTGCGGGTAGTGCGCCTCGAACGCGGGACGCTCCGAGCGGATCTTCGGGATCTCCACGAAGTTGTGCCGCGGCGGCGGGGACGACGTCGCCCACTCCAGCGAGTTGCCGTGACCCCACGGGTCGTCGCGCAGGGCGAGCTTCCCGTACTTCCAGGACTTCACCACGTTGTAGACGAACGGGATGACCGAGGCGCCGAGCACGAAGGAGAAGATCGTCGAGATCGTGTTCAGCGTCGTGAAGGTGTCGGTCTCCAGGTAGTCCACGTAGCGGCGCGGCATGCCCTCGGCGCCCAGCCAGTGCTGGACGAGGAACGTGCCGTGGAAGCCGATGAAGGTCAGCCAGAACTGCAGCTTGCCCAGCCGCTCGTCCATCATCCGGCCGCACATCTTGGGGAACCAGAAGTAGACGCCGGCGTAGGCGGCGAACACGACGGTGCCGAAGACCACGTAGTGGAAGTGGGCGACGACGAAGTAGCTGTCGTTCACGTGGAAGTCCAGCGGCGGGCTGGCCAGCAGCACACCGGTGAGCCCACCGAGGAGGAAGGTGACCATGAAGCCGACCGAGAACAGCATCGGCGTCTCGAAGGTCATCTGACCCCGCCACATGGTCCCGATCCAGTTGAAGAACTTGATGCCGGTCGGGACGGCGATCAGGTAGGTCAGGAAGGCGAAGAACGGGAGCAGCACGGCGCCGGTGGCGAACATGTGGTGCGCCCACACCGCGACCGAGAGGGCCGCGATGGACAGCGTCGCGAAGACCATTCCCTTGTAGCCGAACAGCGGCTTGCGGGAGAAGACCGGGATCACCTCGGTCACGATCCCGAAGAACGGCAGCGCGATGATGTAGACCTCGGGGTGGCCGAAGAACCAGAAGAGGTGCTGCCACAGCATCGGCCCGCCGTTCTCGCGGGAGTACACGAGAGCACCGAGGTTGCGGTCGGCCAGCATGCCCATGATCGCGGCGGTCAGGATCGGGAAGGCCAGCAGGATCAGGACGCTGGTGACCAGCGCGTTCCAGGTGAAGATCGGCATCCGGAACAGCGTCATGCCCGGTGCGCGGAGGCAGACGATCGTGGCGATGAAGTTGACGCCACCGAGGATCGTGCCCAGACCGCTGACGGCCAGACCGCAGAACCAGAGGTTCGCGCCGGCACCGGGGCTGTTCACCACGTCGGACAGCGGTGCGTAGGCGTACCAGCCGAAGTCGGCGGCGCCACCGGGGGTCAGGAAGCCGGAGACGGCGATCGTGCTGCCGAAGAGGAACAGCCAGAACGAGAACGCGTTCAGCCGCGGGAAGGCGACGTCCGGCGCGCCGATCTGCAGCGGCATGATCAGGTTCGCGAAGGCGAAGAACAGCGGCGTCGCGAACATCAGCAGCATGATCGTGCCGTGCATCGTGACGAGCTGGTTGTACTGCTCGGGCGAGAGGAACTGCAGGCCCGGACGCCCCAGCTCCCCGCGGATGAGCATGGCCATCAGTCCGCCGAGGATGAAGAAGACGAACGAGACGGTCAGATACATCAGACCGATGGTCTTGTGGTCGGTGGTCCGCAGCAGGTTCGACAGCCGCGAGCCCTTCTCGACCACGTGAGCCGGGCTGGGCCGACTCACGATGGGCGCCGGTGCAATCGTCACGGCTCGCAGCTTAGACCGTGCCGGGCGAGCTCTCAGGGCGGGCGTGGCGGGCGCGCCGCAGGGATCATCCGAGCCGCTCGTAGACCGCCACGTCGACCGAGATCGTCACCTGCAGGGACGGGCTCAGCCGGGCCAGCGACGCCGTCAGGTCGTCGGTCGAGAGGTGTCGCGCATGCGGCCCCATCCCCACCAGCGCGGCGAGCTCGGAGCGCTCCAGGAGCGCCGTCCACCGGTACGCCACGGCTCCCGTGCGCCGCAGGTGGGGCTCCAGCGTGGCGGCCAGCCGGTCGGCCTTGTCGGGATCGACGCGCAGCAGCCCCAGCGGTCCGACGATCTCGGTGAGGTGGTCCGGAGCCGGCGTCACGACCACCAGGTGACCGCCGGGGCGCAGCACCCGGGCGATCTCCGCGCCGTTGCGCGGGGCGAACACGACGAGCGCCCGGTCGGCGACGCCGTCGAGCAGCGGCACCCTCCCCCAGGCGTCGCCGACGACGGCGATCGCGCGCGGATGGGCGCGGGCCGCCCGCCGGGCGGCGTAGCGCGACGCGTCGAGGACCACCCCGACGGCGTCCGGCAGCTCGTCGAGCAGGCGGGCGAGGTGGTGCCCGGTCCCGCCACCGAGGTCCACCAGCGTGCTCGGCGGCCCGTCGGCCAGGACCGCGTCGCGCAGCGCGGCGGAGAGGGGGTCGTAGTGACCCGCGGAGAGGAACGCCACGCGCGCGGCGACCATGGCGGCGGAGTCCCCGGTCGGCGGCCGGCGGACGGGCGGCATCAGCGTGAGGTGCCCCTGACGGGCCCGGTCCACCCGGTGCCCGGCCGCGCACGCCAGCCCCGCTCCCCCGTCCACCACCGCGAACGGCGCCCGGCAGACCGGGCAGGACAGCAGCGCGACCGCCCTCGGATCCAGCGGCGGAGCCGTCACGAGCGGGGCGGGACCGGGTGGAACGTGACGTCCCGCAACGTCCCGGCGTCGGCGACGGCGGTGAGGTAGGTGCCGGTCGGCTGGCGCCGGCGGTCGGTCGGCGAGCCCGGGTTGAGCAGCCGCAGCCCGGAGGCGGCCACCGTGTCCCACGGGATGTGGCTGTGCCCGAAGACGAGGACGTCGGTGTCGGGGAACCGCGCGGCGCACCGCGCCTCCCGCCCCTTGGCGTCGCCGGTCTCGTGGACGACGGCGAACCGCAACCCCTCGATCTCCAGGCGGGCCACCTCGGGCAGTCGCTCCCGGAGCGCCCCGTGGTCGTTGTTGCCGTGCACGGCGACCAGCCGCCGGGAGCGCCGCTCCAGCTCGTCGAGGAGGGCGACGTCGACCCAGTCACCGGCGTGCAGCACGACGTCGGCCGCCTCGATGTCCCTCCACAGGGGATGAGGTAGATCACGCGCACGCCTGGGGACGTGCGTGTCGGCGGTCACCACCAGCGAAACGGGCACGACGACATGCTCCCAGCCCGCTAGGTTTCCCCGTCGGCCGGCGATCCCGGCCCCGTCCGCACGACCTCGGAGATCTCTCACGTGACACAGCCCCAGACCAGTCCGACCGGCGCCGACGGCGCCGGTACCGACGAGCCCTACGAGAAGCGCTGGCTCGCTCTCGGCGTCATCGCCATGACCGTCCTGCTGGTCATCCTCGACGCGACGATCGTCAACATCGCGCTGCCCGCCGTCACCGACGACCTGGGCATCAGCAGCGCCACCCAGCAGTGGATCGTGACCGCCTACACCCTGACCTTCGGCGGCTTCCTGCTCCTCGGCGGCCGCATCGCCGACTTCTGGGGGCGCAAGCGCACCTACCTCGTGGGCGCCGCGGGCTTCGCCATCGCCTCCGCGCTGGGCGGCCTGGCCCAGAACGAGGCCATGCTGTTCGGCGCCCGCGCCCTCCAGGGCGTCTTCGGCGCTCTGCTCGCACCGGCCTCCCTGGCCCTGCTGACCGTGCTCTTCACCGACCCCAAGGAGCGGGCCAAGGCCTTCGGCGTCTACGGCGCGATCGCCGGTGGCGGTTCGGCGGTCGGCCTCCTGCTGGGCGGCGTGCTCACCGAGTACGCCGACTGGCGCTGGTGCTTCTGGGTCAACCTGCCGGTCGCGCTGCTCGCCGTCGTCCTGGCCGTGCCGATCGTGCCGGAGAGCAAGGCCCCGGGTGACACGAAGTACGACATCCCGGGCGCCGTCCTGATCACCCTCGGCCTCGCGTCGATCGTGTACGGCTTCACCCGCGTCGCCGAGGCCTCGCAGACCAACTCCATGGAGGCCGCCGAGGCCAACGCCCGGGCCATGGCGTCGGGCTCCCCTCTCGTCTCCCCCGAGAGCGGCTGGAGCGACGGCCCGGCCTGGGCGTTCATCGTCGCCGGCCTGGTCCTGGTGGCCCTGTTCGTCGTCGTGGAGATGCGCGCCCGCAACCCGCTGCTGCCGATGCGGATCGTGCTCGACCGCAACCGGGGCGGTGCGTACCTGACCTCGACGCTGGTCGGTGCCGGGCTCATCGGGGCGTTCTTCTTCCTGAGCCTGTACTTCCAGCAGGTCCTGGGCTACGAGCCGGTCCACGCCGGCCTCGCCTCGCTGCCGGTGACCCTGGGCGTCTTCATCTCCGCGGGCGCGGCCAGCGCGCTCGTGCCGAGGATCGGTCCGAAGCCGCTGATGGTGCTGGGCGGTCTGCTCGCCGCCGGCGGCCTGTTCACGCTGTCGTTCGTCGGCGTCGACACCGGCTTCTGGCAGCTGCCGTTCCCCGGTCAGATCCTGCTGGGGCTGGGCCTCGGGTTCACCTTCGTCCCGCTGTCGAACCTGGCGCTGGTCGGGGCGGGTGTGCACGACGCAGGCGCGGCGAGCGCGATGCTGAACGCCACCCAGCAGGTGGGCGCCTCGATCGGCACCGCCGTCCTGGCCTCGCTCTCGGTGGCTGCCATCAGCAACTACACGGCCGATGCACTGACCTCGGGTGGCAACCCGCAGGACCCGACGCTGGGCCTCACCGCCCAGGTGGAGGGTTACACGACCGCCTTCACGTGGGCCTCGGTGCTCCTCGTGCTGGGCGCCCTGGTGTCGGCGTTCCTGATCAAGGCCACCAAGGAGGACCTGCCGGCCGGCGACGCCGTCGTGCACGTCGGCTGACGGAACGGCCCCTGCGGTCCAGCGGCCCGCGCCCCGTCCCGGGGCGCGGGCCGCGCCGCGTTCCAGCGCCCTCAGTCGCGCTGCGCCAGCGCCTTGAGCCGGGCGTTGTACGCGGCCAGCTCGGCGTCACCGTCGCGGTCGGCGGCCCGGTCGAGGGTGCGGGCGCGCCGGTCGTCCGACCGGGCCCAGGAGAAGAAGACGACGGCGAGCACGAGCACGGTGGGCAGCTCGCCGAAGGCCCAGACGATGCCGCCGGCGACCCCCTGGTCGCCCAGCGGGTCCACCCCCCAGCCGGCCGGCGGCTCGGCGAAGCTGTCGAC
Source organism: Blastococcus sp. TF02-8 (assembly GCF_003319175.1). Lineage (GTDB taxonomy): Bacteria > Actinomycetota > Actinomycetes > Mycobacteriales > Geodermatophilaceae > Blastococcus. The sequence continues at coordinate 102,927 of NZ_QOHK01000005.1, forward strand.
CACCAGCGATCCGGCCATCATGATCGCGACGCCGAAGAAGGCGTGGAAGGGCACCGGCAGGAAGAGCTCGATCATCCGGCCCGGGTGGCTCAAGGTCCGCGGCCACGGGTCCTGGGCGACGATGGGCCCGAAGAAGAGCAGCCCGGTGACCACGAAGTGGGCCAGCATGAACTGGTGCCCCGCGGCGTTCTTCATCAGCGCGTCGAACAGCGGGGTGAAGTAGACGCCGTAGAGGCTCGCGATGAACAACGGGACGCTGAACAGCGGGTGCGCGACGAACCGGGCGAACCGGCTGTGCAGCCCACCGAGCAGCAGCGCCCGCGGCGTCCCGGCGGCGCCGTGCCCGCGGGGCAGCGTGCGCAGCGCCAGTGTCACCGGAGCGGCCAGGAGCAGGAGCAGCGGCGTGATCAGCGACAGCACCATGTGCTGCGCCATGTGCACGCTGAAGATCACCATGCTGTAGCCGTTGAACCACGTGCCGGTGACGGCGAACAACGAGCCGGCCCCGGCGATCCAGGCGAGCGTCCGCCACCACGGCCACGCGACGCCCGAGCGCCGGAGCCGGAGGACCGCCGCCAGGTAGACGACGACCCCGACGATGCTCAGGACGGCGAGGACCGACCAGCTGTCGAGGTGCGGCAGGAACATCCGGCCCAGCGTCGGCGGGTCCTGCGGGACCCACATCCCTCCGTGGTGCCCGTGCTCCACCGCGATCTCCTCCAGCCGTCCACTCCTGCGGCTCCACTGTCCCACCGCGGCGACGGACCGGATCGGCCACCCTTCAGGGAGCCGCGGCGAGCGGAGCGAGGCCTGGGCAGAAGGACCCTGTCCCCCTCACCCCCTCGCACGCTCGGGGCCGGCCTCCGGACGGGGCCGTCAGTCGTGGACGGGGGCCTCGTGCCCGGCGTGTGCGGCCGCCTCGAGCTGGAAGGTGCAGTGCTCGACGTCGAAGTGGTCGCCGAGGCAGGCGCAGAGCGCGTCGAGCACCCGGCCGCCGTGCCCGTCGGCCAGCGCCTCGTCGGAGACGACGACGTGGGCGGAGAGCACCGGCAGCCCCGAGGTGATGGTCCAGGCGTGCAGGTCGTGGACCCCGAGGACGCCGTCGACGCCGAGGACGTGGGCGCGCACCTCGTCGAGATCCACGCCCCGCGGCGCCGCCTCGAGCAGCACGTCGAGCGCCTCGCGCAGCAGGTGCCAGGCACGCGGCAGGACCAGGCAGCCGATGAGCAGCGACGCGACCGTGTCGGCCGGCGTCCAGCCGGTGACTTCGATGACGACGGCGGCGACGATGACCGCGATGGACCCCAGGGCGTCGGCGAGCACCTCGAGGTAGGCGCCCCGTACGGCCAGCGACCCCTCCCGCCCGCCGTGCAGCACCACGAGCCCGGCGAGGTTCACGACCAGGCCGATCGACGCGATGACCAGCATCGGGCCGGGGCCGACCTCGGGCGGGTCGCCGATCCGGCGGACGGCCTCGACCAGCACGTAGCCGGCCACGCCCAGCAGCAGCAAGCCGTTGACGACGGCCGCCAGGATCTCCGCCCGCTGCCACCCGAAGGTGCGCCGTCCCCGGGCCGGCCGCTGGGCCAGCGACACCGCCGCGAGGGCCACGGCGATCCCCGCAGCGTCGGTGGCCATGTGGCCGGCGTCGGCGAGCAGGGCCAGCGAACCCGAGACCACCGCACCGACGGCCTCGGCGGCCAGGACCACGACGGTGAGCCCGAGGACGACGGCGAGCCGGCGCCGCTGCGGACCGGACGCCGTCACCGGCCCGTGCGCGTGGCCGTGCCCCATCGACTGCTCCCTGTGTCTTCCCGGACGGACACCGAAGTCTCCCCCACGCGCGACGCCCCCGGCCGGAAGGATCCGGTCGGGGGCGTCACGTGGGCGGGCGGGCGTCAGATCTGGACGCCGCGCTCCCGGAGCCACGGCAGCGGGTCGATCTTCGTGCCGTTGATGCCGCCGACGTGCACCTCGAAGTGCAGGTGCGGGCCGGTGGACTGACCGCGGTTGCCGAGCAGGGCGATGGTGTCGCCGGCCCGGACCACCTGGCCGGCCTTCACCAGGATCTGGTCCATGTGGCCGTAGACGGTGACGTCGCCGTTGTCGTGCTGGATGTAGACCGCGAGCCCGAAGCCACTGGCCGGGCCCGCCTCGAGGACGACGCCGTCCATGGCCGCGCGCTCGGGCGTCCGCATGGGCGCGGCGAGGTCGATGCCCGCGTGCAGCGTTCCCCAGCGGGCACCGAAGCCGCTGGTGAGCCGAGCCCCTTCGACCGGGAGCACGACCTTCGGGCGAGCTGCCTCCTCGGCCGCGGCGACGGCGACGCGGTCGGCCTCGGCCTGCGCGTCGGCGGCAGCCGTGCGCTCGGCGTCGCGGGCGTTGCGGCTGCTGACGAGCTCGCGGAGGCGGACCGCCGCCTGCGCGTTGACCTCGGCGACCGGCGGGGTCGCGCCCTCGAGACCGAGCTCCTCGGCCACGCTCACCGAGTGGCTGGCGGTGGTGGTCTCCACCTCGGTCGGCTGGCCGGCGGCCGCACCGCTGATGCTCAGGGCGCCCACGAGCGCGGCGGCGAGGTACAGCGCCGGACGGCGGCGGGCCGTCGGCGGACGCCGGGTCAGCCGGTTCCGACCGCCGCGGGCCAGGGCCGCGACGACACCGATCGGGTCGGCGTCGGGAGCCTGCCGGACCGCGGCCACCTCGTCGACGACCGGGGCGGGCGCCTCGATGAACACCGGCATGGTCGGCGTGGGAGCCGGCTGGACCCGGGCTTCCTCGACGACCACCAGGTCGGGGCGGCGCGACACCTGGGCGTCGACGACCGCAGCGACGTCGGCCACGGCGGGGGTGCGCTTGTAGGGCGTGGGCCGCTGCGCCGGCTCCCCGGCCTTCGCGGCGATCGCCTTGGCGACGGCGGTACGTGCGGCGGTGATGCGCGCCGTGGCGGGCGTCTCGGCGCGGTGGCGCCCACGGGCACGCGGCGCGGAGCCGGTCGGCACCGCGGTCCTCGCCTCGGGAGCTGCCGCCTTCGGAGCGGCCGCCTTCGGAGCGGCCGCCTTGGGAGCGGCCGCCTTGGGAGCGGCCGCCTTGGCGGTCGTCGCCTTCGCGGTCGTCGGCTTCGCAGCGGTCGGCTTCGCAGCGGCGGTCTTCGCAGCGGTCGCCTTGGCGGCGGTGGCCTTGGCGGCGGCCGGCTTCACGGCAGCGGTCTTCGCAGCCGTCGCCTTCGGAGCGGTCGCCTTCGCAGCCGTCGCCTTCGCAGACGTCGCCTTCGGAGCGGTCGCCTTCGCAGCCGTCGCCTTCGCGGTGGTCGCCTTCGGAGCGGTCGCCTTGGCGGCGGTCGCCGTGCCGGCGGCCGGCTTCGCGGTGGCGCGCTTGGCGGCCGCGGCGGTGCGCGCGGCCGTCGCCGCCTTGCGGGTGGCCGCAGCCGTGGCGGTCGCCGCCTTCGTCGTCGCCACCTTGGCGGTCGCGGCGGTGACGGTCACCGCCTTGGAGCTCGCAGCCTTCGCCGTGGCAGCACGGGCGGCCTTGGCGCCGGCGGCGAGGGTGCCGGCGGCAGCCGCGGCCTTCGCAGCGCGGGGAGAAGCGGCGGGGCGGGTGGACGAGTCGGTCCGGCGGGTCCCTGCAGGCGCCTTCCCCTGGCGCTGCGTGGGGACCGTGGACTCGGCCTTCTCCTCGCCGGAGCCGCGGGACGAGGTGCTCGTCGTGCGGGCCGGAGCGAGTGCCGTGACGGTCTGGTCGACCGGCACCGCACCCTCTGCGAGGAGGCGGTCGTGGTGGAGCGAACTCATGCACCTGACTTCCGTCGGCGGACATTGCAAGCGGCTCCCGGGGAGAGGAGCGGGGCCCATGTAAACACGCCGTGATGGATTCGTGATCTGCCGGACGGGGTATCCACCTGCAGTTCTGTGAACCAGGTCACCGACTATCGGGCCGGTAGATCAACAGTGCGTAGATCGCACGCAACACAAAGTGATGGACGCGCCGCAGATGGTTGAGAGTCGCGCGATCCGGGTCACGAACACGTCCAACGGCCCGAATCGCGGTCCGATCGAGGGAGATTTCGCATGCGCGCAGTGACCTGGCACGGCCGGGCCGACGTCCGGGTGGACACCGTCCCCGACCCCGTTCTCCAGGACCCGACGGACGTGATCGTGGAGATCACCTCGAGCGGCATCTGCGGCTCGGACCTCCACCTCATCGAGGTCATGGCCCCCTTCATGTCCGTGGGCGACATCATGGGCCACGAGCCGATGGGGATCGTCCGGGAGGTCGGCCGCGAGGTGACCGCGGTCAAGCCCGGCGACCGGGTCGTCGTCCCGTTCAACATCTCCTGCAACACGTGCTGGATGTGCTCCCAGGGTCTGAACTCGCAGTGCGAGACGACCCAGAACCGGGAGCAGGGCATGGGCGCGTCCCTCTTCGGCTACACGAAGCTCTACGGCCAGGTCCCCGGCGGTCAGGCCGAGTACCTCCGGGTGCCCTTCGGCAACACCCTGCCGATCAAGGTCCCCGACGCCCCGCTCGACGACCGCTTCGTCTACCTCTCCGACGTGCTGCCCACCGCGTGGCAGGCGGTGCAGTACGCAGGAATCCCCGACGGCGGCAGCGTCCTCGTCCTGGGCCTCGGCCCGATCGGTGACATGTGCACCCGCATCGCCAAGCACCTCGGTGCCGGCCAGGTCATCGCCTCCGACGTGGTGCCGGAGCGGCTCGCCCGCGCCCGGCGCAACGGCATCACGGTCATCGACTCGACCGAGCAGGAGGAGGTCGTGGCGCGCGTTCGCGACCTGACCGACGGCCGCGGCCCCGACGCGGTCATCGACGCCGTCGGCATGGAGGCGCACGGCTCGCCGGTGGCCTCGGCGCTGCAGAAGGCCACGGCGATCGTCCCCGACGCGATCATGGAGAAGGTCATGCAGGTCGCCGGCATCGACCGCCTGGCCGCGCTGAACACGGCCATCGAAGCGGTCCGCCGCGGCGGCACGATCTCGCTGTCCGGCGTCTACGGCGGCGCGACCGACCCGCTGCCCCTCATGCGGATGTTCGACAAGCAGATCCAGCTGCGCATGGGGCAGGCCAACGTCTGGCGCTGGGTGCCCGACATCCTCCCCCTGCTGCTGGACGGCGACCCGCTCGGCGTCGACGACTTCGCCACCCACCACGTGTCGCTGGAGGAAGCGCCGCAGGCCTACATGAACTTCCGGGAGAAGAAGGACGGCGCCGTCAAGGTGCTCATCAACCCGTGATCCGGGCGGCCCGGGCCGGTGGACGAAAACACCGGCCCGGCCGCGCATGGGCGCCCGCCGGCGGGTACGGCAGGGCCATGACGACCACCACCGCGGAGAAGTCCGGCAGCTACCGCCTCGGCGACCGGGAGGTCCGGCGACTCGGGTACGGCGCCATGCAGCTGGCCGGCCCCCACGTGATGGGTCCGCCCGCCGACCGGGACGCCGCGATCGCGGTGCTGCGGCGCGCGGTCGAGCTCGGCGTGAACCACATCGACACCAGCGACTACTACGGCCCGACCGTCGTCAACGAGCTGATCCGCGAGGCCCTCCACCCCTACTCCGACGACCTGGTGATCGTGACGAAGGTCGGCGCCCGCCGGGACGCCGACGGCGGCTGGCCGGAGGCCCTCGACCCGGACGACCTGCGCCGGGCCGTGCACGAGAACATCGAGCACCTCGGCGTCGAGGCGCTCGACGTCGTCAACCTGCGGATGCCCGGGTTCGCCGAGCCGGTCGAGCGCTCGCTCGCCGAGCCCTTCGAGGCCCTCGCCGCCCTCCAGCAGGAGGGGTTGATCCGGCACCTGGGCGTGAGCAACGTGACGACGCAGATGTACGCCGAGGCGCGGGCGATCGCGCCGGTCGCCTGCGTGCAGAACCACTACAACCTGGTGCACCGGGCCGACGACCCGCTCATCGACGCGCTCGCCCGCGACGGCGTCGCCTACACGCCGTTCTTCCCGCTCGGCGGGTTCAGCCCCCTGCAGTCCGCCGCCCTGGAGACGGTGGCCCGCCGGCTGGGGACGACGCCGATGCAGGTGGCCCTGGCCTGGCTCCTGGCCCGCTCCCCCAACCTGCTGCTCATCCCCGGGACCTCGTCGGTCGCGCACCTCGAGGAGAACCTGCAGGCGGCCGCCCGCGTGCTCGGCCCCGACGAGCTCGCCGAGCTCGACCGCATCGGCGGGACCGGCGAGCCAGACGTGGACCTCTGAGGTCAGCGCACCGACCGGATGCGCGTGACCGAGACGGCGCCGGCCACGGTGCACAGCCCCGCCAGGGTGAACAGTGCGCCGTAGCCGGACAGCCCGATGACCGCGCCGGCGAGCAGCGGCGCCAGCGCCTGCGGGGCGACCAGTGCCACGTTCATGACCCCGAGGTCCCCGGCGACCGAGTGCGGGTCGGGCAGCACCTGGGTGACCAGCGCCTGGTCGACGGAGGTGTACGCGCCGTACCCCGCACCGAGCAGGACCCCGGCCACGAGCGCGGCCGGCCAGCTGGGAGCGACGACGAGCACGGCGCAGGCCAGGGCCTGGAGGACGGCGGCCCACCCGACGAACACCCGTCGCCGTCCGCTGCGGTCCGACAGCACCCCGCCGCCCCAGGCCGCGGCCACCGTGGCGACCAGGTAGACGACGGTCAGCACCAGCAGCGCGCCCTCGGGGTCGGCGAGCCCCAGGCCGTCGCCGAGGAAGTAGAGGAGGTAGGTGGTCCCCAGGGCGTTGCCGAGGCTGACCAGCAACCGGCCGGCGAACGCCCAGGCGTAGTCCGGCGACCGGGCCGGCGCCTCCCACGTGGCCCGTACCGCGGCGGCCGACGACGGCGGACGACCGCCCGGCCCCGGCTCCGGATCGCGGGCCGAGGCCAGCCAGGGGACCGCGGTCCCCAGCAGGACGACGGCCAGCGCCAGGTAGCCGGGCGCGACGCCCCCGCCCAGCGCGGTGACCAGCCCCAGGCCCACGACGATCCCGAGGGCCTGCGGGCCGTAGACGGCGGCCGAGACTGCGCCACGGTGCTCCGGTGGCACCTGGTCGGCGATGGTCGCGGTCAGCCCGGCCATCGCGGCGTACATGCCCAGCTGTGCGATCAGCCAGGTGCCGGCCAGCGCCCGCCAGTCGCCGACCGCCCCGCTCGACGCGAGGCCGGTGGCGTAGACCAGCACGCCCCCACCCGTCCACACACGGCGCCGTCCCCACCGGGACCGCGTCCGGTCGCACAGCGCGCCGAACACCGGCAGCGCCACCAGCGCGGCGAGCCCGGCCAGTCCGTTCACCAGCGCGAGGTCGCGGACCTTGTGCAGCGGGTCGAGGGCCTCCAGCTGGAGCGGCAGCAGGAGCTGCACGGGGGCGAGCTGCGCGGCCCAGAGCCCGAGCCAGGCCAGCCCGAAGCGCAGCGTCCAGGCCCGGCCGACCCGGGCCGGCGCGACGGTCATGCGGCGTACCGGCCGACGAGCAGCTCGACGGCGGCCTCCAGGGTGCGCCGCGTGGCCTCGGTGTCGTGGTCGACCAGCCAGGTGGTGGTGGCGCCGTCGACCAGGGTGACCAGGAGCCGGGCCAGCTCGCCCACCGGCCGGTTCCAGGACGACCCGGTGAGCTCCGCGGCCTGCTCCAGCAGGGCGGCCGCCGCGTCGGTGTAGGCGCGGTACTGCTCGCGGGCCACCGCGCGCAGCGCCGGCTCGCGCACGGCGTGCAGCGTGAGCTCCAGCATCAGCTGCTCGGCCCCGGGGTCGGCCCCCAGGTGCTCCAGGTATCCGCCGGCGGCGGCACGCAGGCAGCCGGCCAGGCCTGCCGCGGGGTCCATCCCGGCGGTGGCCGCCGTCAGCTCCCGCCCCACCACCCGGCGGACCAGCTCGGCGAGCAGCTCGTCCCGCGAGACGAAGGCGTAGTGGAAGCTGGCCAGCGACATGCCCGCCTCGGCGACGACGGCGCGCGTGGTGCCCGCGGCCAGCCCGTCTCGGGCCATCACCCGCAGGGCCGCCTCGACCAGGGCCTCACGGCGCTCGCCGACGGTCCATCGCGCCACGTCAGGCCCGCCCGAGGAGCGCGTCGAGGTGCGGGCTCGCCAGGACACGAGCGGGGTCGAGCCGGTCGCGCGCCGCGACGAACTCCCCGAACCGCGGGTACCGGGTGCTCAGCTCCGCCGCGCCCAGCGAGTGCAGCTTCCCCCAGTGCGGCCGGCCGCCCACCGCACCGGCGATCGCCTCGAACGTGGCGAAGTACTCCCCCGGCTCGCTCCGGGCCGGCACGTGCACCGCGACGTAGGCGGTGTCCCGGCCGTACGCGGTGGACAGCGGGACGTCGTCGGCGGCCGCGACCCGCACCTCGACGGGGAAGGGCACGCGCCAGTCGTTGGCCTCCACCGCCCGCCGCAGCTCGGCCAGCACTCCGGGTGCCGCCTCCCGGGGCACGGCGTACTCCATCTCCCGGAACCGGACCCGCCGGCGGGAGACGAAGACCCGGTGCGCGGCGTCGGTGTACGTGCGCGCCCCGAGCGCGCCGGCGGAGAACCTGGCCAGCGGCGCGACCAGCGCCGGGGCCCGCCGTCCGGCGGCGACGACCGCGGCCAGCCCGGCGTTGGCCAGCACCTCGTCGTCCCAGAGGGCGCGCCAGCGCGGGAGCGGCTCGACCGCCGACAGCGGCACGCGGGTGTTGCGCTTGGTCAGGCAGCGGTCGGTGTGCGGGAACCAGTAGAACTCGACGTGGTCGGTCGAGGTCATGTACTCCCCGAACCCGTCGAGCAGGTCGTCCAGCGCCGCCGCCGCTTCCTCGGCGCGCAGCGCGAAGGCGGGTACGGCTTGCAGCGTCACGGTGTCGAGCACACCGAGGGCGCCGAGCGAGACCCGGGCGACGTCCAGCAGCTCCGGGCGCTCCGCGGCAGAGCACCGCAGCACCTCGCCGGCCGCCGTCACCAGCTGGACGCCGCGGACCTGGGTGGCCAGGCCGCCGAAGCGGGCGCCGGTGCCGTGCGTGCCCGTCGACACCGCTCCGGCCACGGTCTGCCGGTCGATGTCGCCGAGGTTCGTCAGCGCCCAGCCGCGGGCGGCGAGCTCGGCGTTGAGCCGGTGCAGCGGCATGCCGCCCTGCACGGTGACCAGTCCGGTCGGGCCGACGTCGACGAGCTCGGCGTGGCGGTCGAGGGAGAGTGCGCAGTCGTCGGGCCGCGCGACGGCGGTGAAGGAGTGCCCGCTGCCGACCGGACGCACCCGCCGGCCCACCGCGGCGGCGGTGGTCAGCGCCGTCGCGATCGCCTCGGTACCGGAGGGATGCAGCACCGAGACGCCGTCGACCCGCTGGTTGCCCGCCCAGTTGCGCCAGCTGCTCACGCCGTTCTCCTCCGTCCGGTTCGCGGCAGCGTACTGGGACGGTTGACCCAGTTGGGGACTGCGCAGCATGCTGCCTCCCGTGGCCCTCCCCGCCGACGACGCCGAGACCGCCCGCGCCCGGCTGGACGCGGCGACCGCCGACCTCGACCCGCCGATGGCCGTCCTCGACCTGGACGCCCTCGACGCCAACGCCGCCGACCTCGAGCGCCGAGCGGCTGGCCGTCCGATCCGCGTGGCCAGCAAGTCCGTGCGCAGCCGGCCGGTCCTGCGCCGGGTCCTCGCGCGGCCCGGCTTCGCCGGCGTCCTGGCCTACACCCTGGCCGAGGCGCTGTGGCTCACCGGCGGGGAGGACCCGGTCACCGACGACGCCCTCGTCGGCTATCCGACCGCCGACCGGGGCGCGCTGCGCCGGCTCCTGAGCGACCCCGACCTCGCCGCCCGGGTCACGCTCATGGTCGACAGCCCCGACCAGCTCGACCTGGTGGACGCCGTCGTCGCACCCGCGGCCAGGCCCGAGGTGCGGATCTGCCTGGACCTCGACGCCTCGCTGCGCGCGGCCGCGGGGCGGGTGCACGTCGGCGTCCGCCGTTCGCCGGTGCACACCCCCGACGAGGCCGCCGACCTGTCGCGTGCGGTCGCCGGCCGGCCGGGCTTCCGCCTCGTGGGGCTGATGGCCTACGAGGCCCAGGTCGCCGGGGTGCAGGACGCGCCGCCGGGCCGCCCGCTGCGGGGGCTGGCGGTGCGCGGGATGCAGGCGGCCTCGGTCCGCGAGCTCGCCGCGCGCCGCGCAGCTGCCGTGGCCGCGGTGCGCGCCGTCGCTCCGCTGGAGTTCGTCAACGGCGGCGGCACCGGGAGCCTGGAGACGACCGCGGCCGACCCGTCGGTGACCGAGCTCGCCGCGGGCTCCGGGCTCTACTCCCCCACCCTCTTCGACGGCTACCGCGCCTTCACCGGCCGGCCGGCCGCGCTCTTCGCCCTGCCGGTCACCCGGCGCCCTGCCCCCGGCACCGTCACGGTCGCCGGCGGCGGCTGGATCGCCTCCGGCCCACCGGGCACCGACCGGCTGCCGCGCCCGGTCCACCCCGCCGGTCTCCGGATGATCGGCACGGAGGGGGCCGGTGAGGTGCAGACCCCGCTGCGCGGCGCGGCGGCGACCACGCTGCGGATCGGCGACCGGGTGTGGTTCCGGCACGCCAAGGCCGGCGAGCTCGCCGAGCACGTCGCCGTCCTGCACGCCCTGACGGGCGACCGGCTGACCGACGCCTACCCCACCTACCGGGGCGAGGGGCAGGCCTTCGGCTGACGACGGACCCCTGACGACGGACCCCTAGCGCGCGCGGACGACCCGTGTCTCGTCGAAGACCGGCTCGGCCGACTCGTAGACCCGCCCGTCGGCGCCGAAGACGACGAAGCGGTCGAACGACCGCGCGAACCAGCGGTCGTGGGTCACCGCCAGCACGGTGCCGTCGAAGGCGGCCAGCGCCTCCTCCAGCGCTTCGGTCGACAGCACGTCCAGGTTGTCGGTCGGCTCGTCCAGCAGCAGCAGCGTCGCCCCCGACAGCTCCAGCAGCAGGATCTGGAACCGGGCCTGCTGCCCGCCCGACAGCGTCCGGAACGGCTGGTCGGCGGCGGCGGTGAGCCCGTAGCGGCGCAGGGCGGCCATCGCCCGCCCGCGGTCGACGCCCGGCCGCCCCGGCTCCCCGTGCCAGAGCAGGTCGACCGGGGTGCGGTCCTGCCACTCCGGGTGGGCGTGCGTCTGGGCGAAGAAGCCCGGGACCACCCGCGCGCCGAGCCGCCAGTCGCCGGTGTGCGCCACCGACTGCCCGGCCAGCAGGCGCAGGAAGTGCGACTTCCCCGCACCGTTGGCCCCCAGCACTCCCACGCGGTCGCCGTAGAAGACCTCCAGGTCGAAGGGCTGCATCAGCCCGGTGAGCTCCAGCTGCTCCGCCGTCACCGCCCGCACGCCGGTCCGCCCGCCGCGCAGTCGCATCGCCACCTTCTGCTCCGGCGGTCGCTCGGGCGGCGGGCCGGCCGCCTCGAACTTCGCCAGCCGGGTCTGCATCGCGTGGTACCGGTTGGCCATGTCGGGCGAGTTGGCCGCCTGCTGCTGCATGGTCCGCACGAGGTCCACCAGCCGCTGGTGCTCCTCGTCCCAGCGCCGCCGGAGCTCGGCCAGCCGCTCGTGCCGGGCCGCCCGCGCCTCGTGGTAGCTGCCGAAGCCGCCGCCGTGCACCCAGGCGGACCCGCCCTCGACCGTGACCACGCGGTCGGCGACCCGGGCCAGCAGCTCGCGGTCGTGGCTGACGAAGAGCACGGTCTTGCGGGTCTCCAGCAGCCGCTCCTCCAGCCAGCGCTTGCCCGGGACGTCGAGGTAGTTGTCCGGCTCGTCGAGCAGCAGCACCTCGTCGGGTCCGCGCAGCAGCGCCTCGAGCGCCAGCCGCTTCTGCTCCCCGCCGGACAGCGTGGCCAGGTCGCGGTACTTGCACCCGTCGTAGGGGACGCCTAGCGCGGCGACCGTCACGGTGTCCCAGGTGACCTCCGCGTCGTAGCCGCCCACGTCGCCCCACTCGGCCAGCGCCCCGGCGTAGGCCATCTGCGCGGTCTCGTCGTCGGTCTCCATGAGGGCGAGCTCGGCGGCCTCGACCGCGTCCCAGGCGGCCCGCACCTCCGGCGGGGACAGGTCCACGAGGAACCGCTGCACGGTCGTCCCGTCGCGCACCGAGCCGATGAACTGGCGCATCACCCCCAGCCCGCCGGTGCGCGCCACCGACCCGGCCTCCGGGACCAGGTCCCCGGCGATGATCCGCAGCAGGGTGGTCTTGCCCGCGCCGTTCTCCCCCACCAGTGCCGCACGGGCGCCGTCACCGACCCGGAAGGAGACCTCGTCGAGCAGCACGCGCCCGTCGGAGAGCGTGTGCCGGACGGCGCTGACGTCGACGTATCCCACGACGCCATCCTCCCGTGCCCGGCGACGGCTCGTCGGGGGGTCAGCCGATGTGCCGGTCCAGCCGGTACCGGGCCAGCCGCTCGACCAGCTCCGGCAGGGCGCCGACCGGCGATCCGCCCAGCTCACGGCGACAGTCCCGGACCACGCGGACGACGAGCTGCGGCCCCACCCTCCCGGAGAACTCGCCGCTGAGCCGACCGACCGCGCCGGCGACGACGTCGTCCACCTCGTCGTCCCGACGCAGGGAGGCGCGGGGTCCGTCGAGGGGTCCCGTCGGCTCGTCGGCGGCGGGTCCCGGGTTCGGGGGGACGACCAGGGTCATCGGCGGTCCATTTCGTCCGGCTGGGCCACGGACCCGATCCGGCCGCAGCGGTTCCATACGGTGTCGGCTCGGACTTCGCGGCACCAGGGACGAAAGGCCCGCCGGCCCGCTCCTCAGCCGGGGGCGATCGACGGCACCGTCGCGGCCCCGCCCAGGACCAGGCCCAGGACCAGGGCCAGGACGACGACCGACGCCGGCGCGGGCGCGGGGGCCGTCCGTCGTACCGCCCTGCCAGGGTGGTGCCCATGACCACGCGGAAGGAACTGGGCCTGATGCGCCTCGTCGCGCTCGGGCTCGCCGGGCCACCTGCCGCCGGCGCCGCCGACGCGGTCCGCGGGTTGCTGGCCGTCCAGGCACAGGACCTGCCGGGCGCCCTGACCTCCGTGGCGTTGCGGACCGCGGGGCACAGCCGGGAGGGGGTGCGGCGCGCCCTGGACGACGGGAGCGTCGTGCGCAGCTGGCCGATGCGCGGGACGCTCCACCTGCTCGCGGCCGAGGACCTGCCGTGGATGCTCGAGCTGCTGGGCCCGCGAGCTCTGGCCGGCCAGGCGCGACGGCGCGCAGAGCTGGGACTCACGGAGTCCGACGCCGAACGGGCACGCGAGCTCGTCGTCGGCGCGCTCTCCGGCGGCCGGCGGCTCTCCCGCGCCGCTCTGCTGGAGGTCATCGGCAGCGCCGTCGACACCGGCGGCCAGCGCGGCTACCACCTGCTGTGGTTCCTCAGCCAGACCGGCACGCTCTGCCTCGGCCCGACCGACGACGGCGGCGCGCAGGACTTCGTCCTCCTCGACGAGTGGGTCCGCGCGCCCCGCCGGCCGGATCGCGAGGAGGCACTGGGGGAACTGGCGCTGCGCTACTTCCTCGGCCACGGCCCGGCGACGATCGCCGATCTGGTGCGCTGGGCGGGCAGCACGGTCCGCGACGTGCGCGCGGGGCTGGCACTCGTCGGCGATCGGCTGGAACGGCTGCAGGTGGAGGGGACGGAGCACCTGCTCGACCCGGCGACCCCGGAGCTCCTGGCCGCGCACCGGGACGAGGCCCGGGCGCTGCGGCTGCTGCCCGGCTTCGACGAGTTCGTCCTCGGGTACGGCGACCGCACCGCCGTGCTCGACCCGGCGTTCGCCGAGCGCATCTGCCCCGGCCGCAACGGCATGTTCCTGCCGACGGTCGTGGCCGACGGACGGATCGTGGGCACCTGGCGGTGGTCCGGATCGGGCAGCCGGCGCCGGGCGACCGCCGCACTCTTCGGCGACGACGACGGGCTCGCGGCCTCGGTGCCCGCACTCGCGGAGCGGCTGCCCTGACCGGTGGTCAGCCGCGGCGCTCGACGAGGAAGACCGGGATCTGCCGGTCGGTCTTCTGCTGGTACTCGGCGTACGCCGGGTAGGCGGCGACGGCACGCTCCCACCACTGGGCCCGCTCCTCGCCGGTGATCTCCCGGGCGACGCCGTCCCACGGCTCGGGGCCGTCCTGCACGGTCACCTGGTCCGGGTGCGCACGGAGGTTCGACACCCATGCCGGGTCCGTGGGGGCGCCCCCCTGGGAGCCGACCATGGCGTAGATGCCGTCGTGCTCGACCCGCATCAGCGGCTGCTTGCGCACCTTGCCGCTCTTCGCGCCGCGGGTGCTGAAGATGACGACGGGCAGGCCGGTGTCCAGGAGGGTGTTCGCCTCCCGACCGCCCGTGGCCTCGTAACGCGCCACCTGGTCGCGGACCCACTGCTGCGGACTCGGTTCGTACTCACCCTCCAGCGGCATGCCCCGAATCTAGGGGCCGGCGGGTGGTGCTGCGCGCCGACCCGAGTCGCGGTCCTCCGGACCCGATGGCACCGTTCCCGACGGCCACACCGATCGGAGGAGCACCAGGAATGCGGTACAGCGAAGGCGCCGACCTCGACACGTCGAGCGTCCGCGACATCCGGGGCGGCGGTGGCTTCGGCGGCGGATTCGGCGGTGGCCGCGGGCTCGCCGTCGGTGGCGGCGGGCTCGGCCTCGTGGGCGTGCTGGTGGTCGTCCTGCTCCAGGTGCTCGGCGGCGGTTCGGGCGGCGGCCCGGGCATCAGCACCTTCGACGGCATGGGGAGCGGGCAGACCGCCGACAACGGCGAGCTCGAGCAGAACTGCCGGACCGGCGCCGACGCGAACGACTCCGTCGAGTGCGCCGTGGTCGCCGACATCGAGTCGATCCAGGACTTCTGGTCGGCGACGCTGGGCGACCGCTACTCCCCCACCGACACGGTCTTCTTCACCGGCTCGGTGCAGACCTCCTGCGGTGGCGCGAGCAGCGGCTCCGGGCCGTTCTACTGCCCTGCCGACCAGCTCGTGTACATCGACCTGTCCTTCTTCGACCAGCTGCGGCAGCAGTTCGGCGCCCAGGGCGGCCTGTTCGTCGACGCGTACGTCATCGCGCACGAGTACGGCCACCACGTGCAGAACCTGCTGGGGACCAATCGGCAGGTGACCCCCGGCGAGACCGGGCCGACCAGCGGCACGGTGCGCCTGGAGCTCCAGGCGGACTGCTACGCGGGCACGTGGGCCAACCACGCCGAGACCGTGCCCGACGAGTCCGGCCAGCCGCTGATCGCCGAGATCAGCGACGACGACATCGACCGGGCGCTGGACGCCGCGTCGCGGATCGGCGACGACTTCATCCAGCAGAACCTGGGCAACGGGCGCGTGGACCAGGACGCGTTCACGCACGGCTCCTCCGAGCAGCGGCAGCGCTGGTTCCGCACCGGGTACGAATCCGGCGACGTGCGTGCCTGCGACACCTTCGGCACCGACGACCTGGGCTGACGTGACCGAGGACGGGACCACCCAGCACCTGCGCGTCGCCCGGGACGGGCACGTCGCCACGCTCGTCATCGACCGCCCGGAGAAGCGGAACGCGATGACGGTCGGCATGTGGGCCGGCCTGCCCGGCGTGCTCGCGCCGCTGGCCGCCGACCCGGGCGTCCGCGTCCTGGTCGTGACCGGCGAGGGACCCAGCTTCTGCGCGGGGGCCGACATCTCCGACCTGCTGCGCGGCGGGGACCCGGCCGACCCGATGGCCGACGTGCGCCGGCACAACCTGGCCGCCCAGGCCGCGCTGCGCGACTTCCTCAAGCCGACGGTGGCGATGGTCCGCGGGCACTGCATCGGCGGGGGCGTGGAGCTCGCCACCTGCTGCGACCTGCGGTTCGCCGACCGCAGCGCCGTGTTCGGCGTGACCCCGGCGAAGGTCGGCATCGTCTACACGCCGTCGTCCACCAAGGCGCTCCTGGACCTCGTCGGACCGGCGACGACGAAGTACCTGCTCTACAGCGGCGAGCTGCTGGACGCCGAGACCGCTCTGCGCACCGGTCTGGTCGACCGACTGCTCGACGCCGACGAGCTGGACGCGGAGGTGCGCCGCTTCGCGGACGTGCTGGCCTCGCGCTCGGCGCTCACCCAGCAGGCCACCAAGGAGGTCGTCGCGGCGCTCACCGTCGGTGACGACGGGGAGGACGTGGCGGCCCCGCGCTACCGGGAGACGATCGCCGCCGGGGAGCTCGCCGAGGGCGTGCGGGCCTTCGCCGAACGCCGTCAGCCGCGGTTTCCCTGGTCCGGCTGATCATTTCCGTTTCGTCCGCCCCCTGACCCGGGTACCTGACCCTCTGCGAGGAGAGGTGCTCTGCCCGAGCGGCGGAGGGACGGCGCAGCGCGAGTCGCTGCCCTCCCCCGGCCACCCCGATCCCGCCCCGGGACGCACGGATGCGCCGGGTGGACGACGTCAGCTTTCCCGCGACAGACCAGCGGCGCTGACCCTCCGTCATCGCAACCGTCCGGGTCGGTGAACCACCGTCCGGATGTGTGCCGCAATGCCGCTGGGGTAGCGCCTCCACCGACCACGAAGCATGCCGAGGAGGACCGATGACTCACTCCATCGACACCCCGTTCCCGCCCCCGGCTCCCGCCGACACGGGTGCCACGACCACCAGCTCGTCGACGTCGAAGGCCGACATCGCCAAGGACGAGGCCCGCAACGTCAAGGACACGGCCGCCCAGGCCGGCAGCCAGGTCGCTTCCACCGCGGCCGACCAGGCCAAGAACGTGGTGGGCGAGACCCAGCGCCAGGCCAAGGACCTGCTCGACCAGGGCCGTTCCCAGCTCAAGGAGCAGGCGATCGGCCAGCAGCAGAAGGCCGCGTCCGGCCTGACCTCGCTGGCCCAGGAGCTCCGCGGCCTCGCCGACGGCTCCAGCGAGGGCGCTCCCGGCCCCGCCCGGGACCTGCTCCACCAGGCCTCCGGCATGGTCGAGGGCTTCGCCGACAAGCTGCAGAACCGCGAGCCGGCTGAGCTGCTCGACGACGTGCGCGCCTTCGCCCGCCGCAAGCCCGGCCTCTTCCTGCTGGGTGCGGCCGCCGCGGGCGTGCTCGCGGGCCGGCTGACCAGCGGTGTGCGCGCCGCGCACACCGACTCCGGCAGCACCGGCGGCAGCGGCTACCGCAGCACCCCGACCAACTACGTGGACCCGGCGCCGACGTACTCCGACTACTCGAGCGCCACCACGGGCACCGGGATCGGCACGGGCACCGGCACCCCGCTGCCCCCGCCGCCGTACGGCACCACGCCGCCGGCCGGCAGCATGGTGCCCCCGACCACGCCTGCAGGCTGGGACGACCCGGCTCGCCGGCCCGGTGAGGTGAGCTGACGTGAGCTCCCCCTACTCCGGGGCCTCCCCGGCGGGGACGCCGCAGGGGTACGCCGACCCGACGCCCCAGAACTACGCGGCGGACTACTCGCAGGGCGCCCACAGCGGCGACCTCGGTACCCCGATGACCGCCGAGGGCCGGCCCGACGTCGAGGGCACCTCGGTCGGCCAGCTGATCGGCGAGGTCACCAAGGACCTCTCCACCCTGATGCGCCAGGAGCTCGAGCTGGCCAAGGTGGAGGTCAAGGCCGAGGCCAAGAAGGCCGGCCAGGGTGCCGGGATGTTCGGTGCGGCCGGCTTCGCCGGCTACATGGTCCTGATGTTCCTGTCCTTCGCCCTCTGGTGGGCGCTGGAGAACGTCATGGACGCCGGGCTGGCCGCGCTGATCGTGGCCGTCCTCTGGGGCGTCATCGGGGCCGTCGCCTTCGTGATGGGACGCAAGAAGTTCCAGCAGGTGAACCCCAAGCCCGAGCGGACCGTCGACACCCTGCAGCAGGTGCCCGGCGCCCTCAAGCCCCACTGATCCCCGACCGCTGACTTCTCTCGACACGGCAGGAGCCGAAGACATGACCAGCAGTGACCCGGACGTCATCCGGCGGCAGATCGAGGACACGCGCCGCGAGCTCAGCTACGACGTCGACGCCCTCAACGAGAAGGTGAACCCGTCCCGCGTCATGGACCGTCGGGTGACCGCGGCCAAGGGGCGCATGACCAACCTCAAGGACAAGGTCATGGGCAGCGCCCACGACACGAAGTCCTCGGCGCACGGCATGGCCTCGAACGCGGCCGGCTCCGTGCAGGACACGGCCTCCAACGCGGCCGACAGCGTGCAGCACGCGGCGCAGTCCGCGATGGGCGCCGTCCAGCAGGCGCCGGAGACGATCACCCGTCAGGCGCAGGGCAACCCCCTCGCCGCAGGCCTGATCGCCTTCGGTGTGGGCTGGCTGGTCTCCAGCCTGCTGCCCGCCTCGCAGAAGGAGCAGGAGCTGGCCCAGCAGGCCGAGTCCGCGCTCCGCGAGAACAAGGACGCCCTCCTCCAGCCGGCCAAGCAGGCCGCGCAGGAGATCGGCGAGCAGCTGAAGCCGGCCGCCCAGCACGCGGTCGAGGAGGTCAAGTCCACCGCCCAGGACGCGGCCGAGACCGTGAAGCAGGAGGGCCAGTCCGCGGCCCAGGACGTGCAGGGTCAGGCCCAGCAGTCCAAGGAGACCGTGCAGTCCCAGGCCTCCAGCTGATCCGCGGGGCCTGAGCCCCGCCCGTACGCCTGCGCCCCGCCGGGACCTCCCGGCGGGGCGCAGTGCTGTCCGGGAAGGTGCCGGAGGAGCTCTCCCCCCGACGGGTGAGACGCGGCACGGCCCGCTGCAGGGCGGTTCCCGTGGCGCCGTTCCTCCCCGGGACGACGCCACCGGCGCCGGCCCGACGTGGTCGTGCGCCACGACCGACGGGAGCCCCTCGTGGACCCGGCCCAGCACTCCACCGACGACGCGCGGTTCCGCGTCCTGGTGGCCGATGACGAGGACGACATCCGCGACCTGGTCACCCTCGCCGTCCGCAAGGCGGGCTGCGACGTCGTGCGGTCCGTCCCCGACGGCGCCGAGGCCCTCGTCGCCGCGCGCGCCGAGCTGCCCGACCTCGCGGTGCTCGACGTCTCCATGCCCGGCGCCACCGGCCTGGAGGTCTGCACCGCGCTGCGGGAGGACCCGGCCACCGCCGGGATCCGGATCCTGCTGCTCTCCGCCGGGGCCTCTCTCGACGAGGTGGCCCGCGGGCTCTCCGCGGGGGCGGACGCCTACCTGGCCAAGCCCTTCACCATCGCCGGGCTCGTGCACCAGGTGCGCTCGCTGACCGCGGGGGTGCCGGCATGAGCCTCGCCGTTCTCGACCGGCCGGCCGCTCCGCGACGCCGCCTGACCGACCCCGCCGTCTGGCAGGCCGCCGTCCGGAGCCCGCTGCCGTGCACGGTGATGTTCTCCGTGGCCGCCGTGCTCCTGGTGACCGGCTGGGTGCCGGTCACCGCACCGGCCGCGGCGGGCGCCGGCCTCGTCGTGGCGGTGGCGGCGACCGCGACTGCCTGGGGCGTCCGTCGCGCCCCGGCCGCGGTGCGGCTGGCGGTCCCCGTCGCCCACCTGGCGGCCATCGCCCTGCTGTACGCCGGCACGGCCTCGGCGACGGTGCTGTTCCTCCTGCTCAGCCCGCTCTGGGTGCTCGCCTCGCACCCCACCCGCGCCGGGGTCCCCCTCGCGGCGGGTGGGACGGCCGTCGTCCTGCTGGTCCCGCACCTCATGGGCGAGGCCTTCGCTGCGGCCACCCCGCTGCGCGGGGCGCTCGTGCTCGGCCCGCTGGTGGCCGCCGTCGGGAGCTTCGCGGTCAACGAGAACTACCGCCGCGTGGCCACTCAGTCCCGGGACATCGCCCGGCTGCAGCGCGAGCAGGCCGCCCTGCTGGAGCAGGTGCAGAGCCGTGCCGACGAGCTCGACACCGCCTCGCGGATCCTCGCCGCGCGCGCCCAGACCATGACCAGCGTCATCGACGCGGTCACCCAGCAGTCGATCATCGGCACCGACCGGGACGGCACGATCCGCGTCTGGAACCCCGGCGCCGAGCGGATGCTCGGGCTGCTGCGCCCGGACGTGGTCCGGCAGCGGTCGATCCTGGAGTTCCACGACCCCGAGGAACTCGCCGCAGCCGCCGCGAGCACCGGGTCGACCTCGCCGCTGGACGCCCTCGTGCACGTCGCCCGTCAGGAGGGCAGCGACGTCCGCGACTGGACCTACGTCGCCGCCGACGGCACCCCCCGGACCGTGTCGGTCGCCATCACCCCCCGCGCCGACGACCGCGGCGTGCACGCGGGGTGGAACTTCGTCGGCACCGACATGACCGAGACGCGGGCGACCGAGCGCATGAAGGACCAGTTCGTGAGCCTCATCAGCCACGAGCTGCGCACCCCGCTCAGCTCGATCCTCGGGTACCTCGAGCTCGTCATGGACGACGAGGACTCCCCGCTGACCGACGAGCAGCGCCAGTACCTGTCGACCGTGGAGCGCAACGCCCAGCGGCTGCTGCGCCTGGTCGGCGACCTGCTCTTCACCGCGCAGGTGGAGAGCGGCCGGTTCACCCTGCAACCGGCCGACGTCGACCTCGCCGCGGTGGTCCGTGCCGCCGAGGAGACCGCGCGCGTGGCCGCAGCCGGCGCCGGCGTGGAGATCGTGGTGGACGTGCCGGCCGACGGCCTGGTCGTCTCCGGCGACGCGGTCCGCCTCGGGCAGGCCTGCGACAACCTCGTCTCCAACGCCGTCAAGTTCACGCCCTCGGGCGGGCAGGTGCGCCTCTCGCTGCGCCGTTCCTGGCAGAGCGAGGACGGGGCGCTCACCGACGACGAGCGCCCCGGCACGGTGCCGGTGGCCCTGCTGTCGGTCGCCGACACCGGCATGGGCATCCCCGCCGGTGAGCAGGGCGAGCTGTTCACCCGGTTCTTCCGCTCCTCGACCGCCCGCCGCAACGCCGTCCCCGGCGTCGGCCTGGGGCTGACCATCACCAAGGCCATCACGACCGCCCACGGCGGCGCGCTGGACCTGGTCAGCGCCGAGGGCCAGGGCACCACCTTCACCATGACCCTGCCGGTGGGCGCGGTCTCGTGACGGCTCGCCCGACCGCGCCCCCCGCCCCGCACGGGACGGGGGGCGCGGTGCGTCCAGGACCCCGGAAGTCGGCCGGATCCCGCGGAATCGGCCCGATCTGCGCACTCCGCGCCGATTCCTTGCGGATTCCTTGCGGATCGCTGGCGGGTGGCCTGCGGTTGGGCCTCCAGAGTCCTAGGTGTCGCCGGAACGCCGGTGGCACCAACGGACACAGGAGATGGACATGACCCGCACCGCCACCACCGGCTCCACCGCCCGCAAGGTCGTCGGCTCCCTCGGCGTCATCGGCGCCGCTGCCGCCGTCGCCGGCCTCGGCACCTTCGGTACCTTCAGCGACAGCGCGACCCCGGTCGACAACGCGACCGTCAGCACCGGCACGCTCGGCATCGACGCCGTGCAGCAGGGCAGCCTCGGCCTGAACGTCACCGGCCTGGTCCCGGGCGACTCGATCACCCGCGCCATCACGCTCAAGAACGACGGCCAGCTGCCCCTCGGCAAGGTCTCCGTCAGCGTCACCGGCACCGGCTCGGCCGTGCTCACCAACGGCCTGACCCTCGCCCTGAAGTCCTGCCCCGTGGCCTGGACCCAGTCCGGCAACACCTTCAGCTGCGCCAGCGGCGAGAAGGTCCTCGGCTCGGGCGCGCTGACCGCGAACTACGACCTGGCCGGCGCCGCGTCGCTCATCCCGAACGGCACCGACTACATCGCCTACACGGTCACGCTGCCCACGACCGCCGACAACTCCTTCCAGGGCCAGAGCGCCGCGCTGAAGATGACCTTCACCGGCACCCAGCTCACCGGCTCCGCCCGCTGATCGCGGACCGACGAGCTCTCGGAGACCACGTCATGACCACCGTCCTCCCCGTCCGTCGCCCGGGGGCAGCCAGCGAGCTGCCCCCGGCCGGGGACGAGCGCTCCACGACCGGCGCCCGCGCCGGCCGGGCCCGCCAGATCCTGGGCCGCACGGCCCCGTGGCTGGTCCGCGGAGTCATGGCGGTCGCGGTCCTGGTGTTCGCTCTGCTGGCCGTCGGACCGCACGTGTTCGGCTACCGCACCCTGACCATGCTGACCGCGAGCATGGCCCCCGAGATCGAGCCGGGTGACATGACCATCGCCACCCCGATCGACGTCTCGGACGTCACCGAGGGCATGGTCCTCACCTACCACATGCCCATCGAGGACGGCGCGCTCGTGACCCACCGGGTCGTCTCGGTGGAGCGCGGCGCAGAGGGCGAGGTCCTGATCCGGACCAAGGGCGACGCGAACACCGCGATCGACCCCTGGACGGCCAGCCTGCAGGGCGACACCGTCTACCAGGTCCGCGCGGTCGTCCCCGGTCTGGGCAGCGTGATGTCGCTGCTGCGGACCCCCGTGGTCAACCAGGCGCTGCTCTACGGGGCACCGCTGCTGCTGGCCGGTTGGCTGCTCATGACCATCTGGCGCCCCGCCCGGACCGAGAACGAGGAGCAGGCATGACCCGCATCCGCCGCGCGCTGACCGTGGCCGGCCTGACCGTGGCCGTGGCCATCGGCGTCGCCGTCCCCGCCTCCGCCGCCTTCTCCGACAGCGTCGTGCTCAGCAGCACGGTCGCCACCGGCTCGGTCGCCGCGCCCGCGACCGTCACCACCCGCGGCACCTGCACCCAGACCACGTCGTCCTACTGGAACGGCTACACCACGGTCTACACCACGCAGTACTGGTACGACGCCAGCATGTCCTGGTCGGCGAGCACCACCACGCGGGGTGTCACCGGCTACCGCGTGATGGTCTACCTGAACACCGGCCAGGCGATCGTGCTGGGCGAGACCGACCCCTACAACCGCACCATGACCGAGCGGGTCGACCGGTCCTACCTCAACTACCAGCCCCGCGTCTCGGTCATCACGCTCACCAGCTACGGCTGGACGACGGAGTCGCCCCGGACGGCGGTGCCGCCGTGCTGACCCTGGTGCACTCCGCGGACACCGTCGAGGAGACCCCCGAGGAGCGCCCCGCCTCGGTGCGCACCGTCCTGGTCCCCGGCACCCTCCTGGACTTCCTGCGCGACCGGACCACGGGGCCGGCCGCGCAGGCAGAACTCCCCCCGGTCGTCGGGCCCGCGCAGCTCGACGACTCGGACCTGCACGACGACGACCTGGACGCCGAGCTGATGGACCGGCTGCAGGAGATGTACCGGAACGCCCTGCCGGCCCGGCTCTCCGCGATCAGCTCGCACACCGTCGCCGGGGACGCCCCGGGGGTGGCGTCGGCCGCCACGACGCTCGCGGGCACCAGCGGCCAGCTCGGCCACCCGGAGGTCGCCTCGATCTGCCGGGCCATCGCCTCCGACGCCCGGCGCGGCGTCCTGGCCCACTCGCGGGTGCAGGAACTGCAGGCCCTCGCCGGCGCCTGAACGCGAACGAGCCCCCCGCTCCAGCGGGGGGCTCGTCCGTGTTCGCCCCGTCCAGGGGCAGCTCTGGGTGTCCTCAGGCGACGAGGCGGTAGCCGACGCCGCGGACGGTCTTGATCTCCGGCGAGCTGAGACCGGCCGCGACGAGCTTGCGGCGGAGGTTGGACATGTGCGCCTCCACCAGCCGCAGGTTCCCCTCCCAGTCGGTCTGCCAGACCTCGCGCAGCAGCGTCTCCCGCTGCAGCACCCGGCCGGGGCGGGACGCGAGCGCCGCCAGCAGGTCGAACTCGGTGCGGGTGAGGTCCACGACCTCGCCGTCCACCCGGACCTCGCGGCTGTCCTCGTCCACCTCGAGCTCGGCCAGCCGGCGGACCGAGTCGGCCTCCGCCGCGGCAGCTGCCGGGGCCGGCCCCGCCGTGCGCGGGAAGCGCAGCATCGCCTGGACGCGGGCGGTGAGCTCGCGCGGCGAGAAGGGCTTGGCCATGTAGCCGTCGGCGCCCACGGCCAGGCCGATCAGCAGGTCGACCTCCTCGGCGCGGGCGGTCAGCATGAGGACGTAGCAGGGCGTCTCGGCGCGGATCTGGCGGCACACCTCGGTGCCGTCGGCGTCGGGCAGCCCCAGGTCGAGCACGATGAGGTCGGGCGCGTCCCGCCGGACCTCCGCCAGCGCTTCGGCACCGGTGCCGACGGCACGCACCGCGAACCCGGCGCGCTCGAGCACCGTGACCACGAGCTCGCGGATCTCCTCGGTGTCCTCGACCACGAGCACGGACTGCTCGGGCATGACGTCTCCTCCTCACGCTGTGACCAGCGGCGCGGTGGACCGGCGGTCCTCCGTCACCTGAGCGGGTGATCGGCACACCGAACGCGCTGCTTGAGCGGGCGCTCGTTCCCCCGGCCGGGTTCCCCCACCCGGAGGGGTGAGATCCGGTGTCCCGGCTCATGGACCGCCCGGTTCCGGCCGTCACCTTCCGCGGGGACGCCCGTCCCCCTCCCGGTCCGACCGGGGGACCCGACCGACGGGAGCCGGAACCGTGGACGGTGCTCTGCACGTCCTGGTCGTCGACGACGACCCCGACACCGCACTCTTCGTGCGGACCGTGCTGCAGCGCGGCGGCATGACCGTGACCACGTGCGCGGATCCGCTGGAGGCGCTGGCCCTGGCCGGCCGCGTGGAGTTCGACGCGGCCATCACCGACATCGAGATGCCGGGCATGACCGGGCTGGAGTTCCTCGACCGGCTGCGCCAGGCCCGTCCCGACCTGCCGGTCGCGGTGATGACCGCGCACGCCTCGGTCGACTACGCCGTGGACGCCCTGCGCCGGCAGGCCGACGAGTTCCTCGTCAAGCCCGTGCCCAAGGACACCCTGGCGGCCACCATCCGCCGGTTGGCAGAGACCGCCCAGGCCAAGCGCGCCGCCGCCCCGCAGCGGCAGACCGTGCTGGCCATCGGCGCGCACCCGGACGACGTCGAGATCGGGGTCGGCGGCACGCTCGCCGCGCACCGCTCCGCCGGCGACCAGGTCGTCATCCTCACCCTGTCCCGCGGTGCCCGCGGCGGCGAGGTCGACGACCGGCAGAACGAGTCGCTGGCCGCCGCCGAGCTCATCGGCGCCCGGCTGTTCCTGGAGGACCTCGAGGACACCCGCATCAGCCCGATGGACCCGACGATGTCGATCATCGAGCGGGTCGTGAGCGAGGTGCGGCCCACGATCGTCTACACGCACTCGGCCAACGACCGGCACCAGGACCACCGGGCCGTGCACCAGGCGGCGAGCGTGGCGACCCGTTCGGTGCCGACCGTCGCCTGCTTCCAGAGCCCCTCGGCGACGATCGACTTCCGGCCGAGCCGCTTCGTGGACATCACCGGGTTCACCCGCACGAAGCTCGACCTGCTCAAGAGCTTCCGCTCGCAGGCCGGCATCCGGGCCTACCTGGAGGACGACTTCGTCCTCGCCACCGCCCGCTACTGGTCGCGCTACGGCAGCGGCGGCCGCTACTGCGAGCCGCTCGAGGTGGTCCGCGACGCCGGCGGTGTCGTCGGCGCGACGAGCGACTCCGCCTTCCAGACCTCCCTGCCCACCTCGGCCACCCCTTCCCCGACCACGACGGAGCCCTTCGGTGTCTGACTCCTCCCCCACCCGTGTCCTCGTCACCGGCGCCGGCGGCCCGGCCGGCATCGCCGTGCTGCGCTCGCTGGCCCGGCGCGACGACGTCGTGCTCCTGGCCGCCGACATGGACCGCTACGCCAGCGGCCTCTACCTCGTCGACGCCGGCGCGCGGCACCTGGTCCGCCCCGGCCTGAGCGAGGAGTTCGTCGACCACCTGGTCGGGCTGTGCGAGCGCGAGCGGGTCGACGTCCTCTTCTCCACCGTCGACGTCGAGCTCCCCCGGCTCGCCGCCGAGCGCAAGCGCCTGGCGGCGGTCGGCACCACGCTGGCCGCCCCGAGCCTGGAGACCCTCGAGGTCTGCCTGGACAAGTACGCGCTGGCCCAGCGCTGCACCGGCGTCGTCCGCACCCCGCGCACCGCGCTGCTGGGCGAGACCGACCCCGACAGCTGGGACTACCCGGTCATCGTCAAGCCGCGCCGTGGCGCCGGCTCCCGCGGCGTGCACCTGGTGGAGGACGCCGCCGCGCTCCGTGCCCTGGGCAGCGACGAGGACATCCTGGTGCAGGCCAACCTGCCCGGGGACGAGTACTCCGTCGACACCCTGGCCGACGCCGACGGCACCGTCGTCGCCGCCGTCCCGCGGTCCCGGCTGCGGGTCGACTCCGGCGTCTCGGTGGCCGGCAGCACCGTCGCCGACCCCGAGCTCGAGGAGACCGCACGACAGGTGGCCGCCGCGGTCGGGCTGGTGGGCGTGGCCAACGTCCAGCTCCGCCGCGACGCCGAGGGCCGCCCGGCGCTGCTCGAGGTGAACCCCCGCTTCCCCGGGGCGATGCCGCTGACCGTGGCCGCGGGTGTCGACATGCCGTCGCTCGCGCTGGACCTGGCGCTGGAGCGCCCGCTGCCGGCCTCGGTGCCGTTCCGCGAGCTCGCCGTCGTCCGGTACCTGGAGGACGTGTTCGTCCCCCTGGCCGACGTCGTCTCCGAGGAGGACGCACGATGACCACGGCGCTGGGTGAGCTGGACCTGCTGCTCACCGACCACCACGTGCACTCGACCTGGTCCGACGACGCGGTCAGCGCGCCGATGGAGAACCTGGTCGCCGCCCGGGACACGGGCCTGGCCAGCATCCGCATGGTCGACCACGTGCGCACGACGACGACCTGGGTGCCCGGCTTCCTGGCCGAGATCTCGGCGCTGCCGCGCGTCGAGGGCCTGGAGGTGCTGACCGGCGTCGAGGCGAAGATCCTCGACGCGTCCGGCCGGCTCGACGTTCCCGACGACCTCGTCGTCGGGGCGGGCGGCGTGGACCGCGTGCTCATCGCCGATCACCAGTTCCCCGGGCCGGACGGGCCGTGGAGCCCGCGTCGCACGCTGGAGGAGCTCGCCGCCGGTCTGCCGGCCGAGGATGCGCTGAGCATCCTGGTGACCGCCACCGTCCGGGCGATGGAGCGGGCCGGCCGCGGCCAGCTCGCCCACCTGTTCTCGCTGCTGCCGAAGATCGGGCTGCACGAGAGCGAGCTCCTCGACGAGCACGTCGCCGCCATCGCCGACGCGGCGGTGCGCACGGGGACCACCGTCGAGGTGAACGAGAAGTGGCGCTGCCCGGGGCCCCGCGTGGTCCTGCAGCTCGCTGCCGCGGGGGTCACCCTCGTCGGCTCGACCGACAGCCACGAGGCCACGACCGTGGGCCGGTACTCCTGGGTGGCCGAGGCCGCCTCCGCTACCCGACTGGTGGGCACCCGATGACCGACCTGTTCCCCTCCGACGCCTCGACCGGGACGACGGTGCTCACCGTCTTCCTGCTCCTGCTCGTCGTCGTCGGTGCGATCCCGGTGCTCGCCGGCCTGGCGCAGTTCCTGGTGATCCCGCTGCACGCGGTGCGCAACCACTACCGCGAGACCGGGCCGTACCTGCCCAACGTGGCGGTGCTGGTGCCGGCCTGGAACGAGGCCGCCGTGCTCACCACCTCGGTGGAGCGGCTGATGGGCCTGGACTACCCGCCGGAGCGCCTGCGCGTCTACGTGGTCGACGACGCCAGCACCGACGACACCCCCGAGGTGCTCGCCCGCTGCGCCGAGCGCTTCCCCGGTCGCGTCGTGCACCTGCGCCGCGAGAAGGGCGGCGAGGGCAAGGCGCACACCCTGAACCACGGGTTGCGGCACATCCTCGCCGAGGACTGGATGGAGGCGCTCCTGATCATGGACGCCGACGTCATCTACGAGCCGGCGTCGCTGCGCAAGATGACCCGGCACCTCGCCGACCCCACGGTCGGTGCGGTCACCGCCTACATCCGCGAGGGCAGCGGCGACCCGCAGGGCATCACGCGATTCATCGGCTTCGACTACCTCGCGGCGCAGGCCGCGTCCCGACGGGCCCAGAACGTCGCCGGCGCCATGGCCTGCCTGGCCGGTGGTGCGCAGCTGCACTCCCGGGAGAACCTCGAGGCCATCGGGGGCCAGATCGACACCTCGTCGCTGGCCGAGGACACCGTCACGACCTTCCGCACCCAGCTCGCCGGGCGCCGGGTCGTGTTCGAGCCGCACGCCCGCGTGCTGGCCGAGGAGCCCGCGGGGGTCGACGCGCTGTGGAAGCAGCGCCTGCGCTGGGCGCGCGGCAACGTGCAGATCACCTCGATGTACCGCCACCTGTGGTTCCGGCGGTCGGTGCACCCGGGGCTCGGCGGTTTCTTCTTCGGCATCTTCTGGTTCGCCATCCTGCTGCTGCCGGTGGCGATGCTGCTGACCTCGATCGGCCTGATCGGGCTCTACCTGCTCGACAGCCGGCTGGCGTCGGACATCTTCGGAGCCGCGGTCTTCGTCCCGATCGCGACGTTCGTCTTCATGATCACGCTCACGATCTCGGTGGACCCGCGCACCGGCTTCAAGGTCTGGCGCGAGGCCCTGCTGTTCCCGGGCGCGATCTCCTTCGTCGTGCTCGTGACGGCGGCCTTCCCCGGCCTGGTCCCGATGTCGGGGACGACCGAGACGGTCTGGACGCTGTTCGTCTACAGCTGGCTGGTGCTGTGCATCCCGCTGGCCTACGGCGTGCGGAAGCTGGAGGGCACCCGCTGGGGCCGGCCGCTGACGCCGCTGGCGCTCTACCTGGTGGGCTTCGGTCCGCTGATGTGCGCGATCACCGTGGACGCCTACCTGAAGGAGTTCCGGGGTGCCGCGATGACCTGGGACAAGACCGAGAAGACCGGGAGGGTCACCGTATGAGCACCACCCACCAGCTCGTCGGAGCCGGACAGCCGTTCCGCATCTCGCCGCCGGTGGTGGTCACCGAGGAGCTGCTCGCCCGCTGTGGCGGACTGCCGCCGGTGTGGTCGGACCCGGTGGCCCTGGCCGACGAGACGGAGGCCGACCGGGTGCGCGAGCGCCGGCTCTACGTCGGGCTGGCCGCGGCGATCGCCGTCGTGGTCGCGCTGTACGTGGTGCGCAGCCTCCTGCTGGGCTGAGCGCTGACGGGAAGGGCCGCACCCCGACGGGGTGCGGCCCTCACCTGCAGTTCTGGCGCCAGACGGTTAGGAGAGGCTAACCTGCGCTGGTTGCCCGCGAGGGCGGCACGACCACTGCCCCGACGTGAGGCGACCGCTCCATGTACGTGTGCCACTGCAGCGTGGTGACCGACCGCGACATCCTCGAGGCCATCGCCAACGGCGCGCGGTGCATCGCCGACGTCGCCCGCGCCACCGGCGCCGGCCGCACCTGCGGCAACTGCGTGGACTCCATGCGCGAGCTCGTGTGCAAGCATTGCCCGGTCCGCGCCGAGCGCACGACCGAGCGTCCGGCGGAGCGAGAACTGGGAGTCGCTGGTGCAGCCCGTTAGCCCCCGTGTGGTCGAACTGCTCAACGACGCGTTGACCTTCGAGCTCACCGTCACCAACACGTACTTCCTGAACGCGCGCATGCTGGACGCGTGGGGCCTGCCGAAGCTCGGCAAGGTCTTCTACGACCTCTCCATCGACGAGATGCGCGACGCCGACGCCCTCATCCAGCGCGTGCTGCTCTTCGACGGACACCCCAACGTGCAGCGCCTGGGCGCCATCCGCGTGGGCGAGACGGCCGAGGAGATGCTGGTCCTCGCCCTCGACAGCGAGAAGGCCGCCGTCGCGCAGTTCAACGCGTCCGCGAAGGAGTGCCACGAGCTCGGCGACCACGGCACCGCCTCTGTGTTCGAGGAGATGGTCCTCGACGAGGAGAAGCACGCCGACTGGTTCGAGGCCCAGCTCGCCGCCATCGAGCGGGTCGGCGCCCCGCAGTACCTCGCGGCACAGATCGTGACCGAGACGCCCGCGTGAGCTGACCCCACCACGACGAAGGCCCTCTCCCGACCCGGGAGGGGGCCTTCGTCGTCCTGGTCGCCCGGGCCCCTGGCCCGGACCGGTCGTCGTGTGCAAGACTCGGCGAAGCCAGGTGAGGCTTGCCTAAGTCGGAAGACGGTCCACCTGCCGAGCAGTGGGAGCCCGCGTGACCGTCGAGACCGTGCAGGTCCCCGCCTACCGCACCTTCCCGGTCCAGGTGGCGCAGGTGCAGCGGCTGAGCCCGAGCTTCCTGCGGGTCACCTTCACCGGCCCGGAGCTCGACGTCTTCGCCTCCAACGGCTTCGACCAGCGGATCAAGGTGCTCCTCCCGCTGCCCGGTCGCGGCATCGTCGACTGCCCGGCCGGCGACGACTGGTACGGCGCGTGGCGCGCACTCCCGCCGGAGCAGCAGATGCCGATCCGGACCTACACCGTGCGCGCCGCCCGGCCGGAGCTGCTCGAGGTCGACGTCGACTTCGTCCTGCACGGCGCCACCGGACCGGCCTCGGCCTGGGCCGAGCGGGCCGTCGTCGGCGACGAGGTCGTGCTGGTCGGACCCAACGCCCGGTTCGCCGGGCCCACCGGCGGCTTCGAGTGGCACCCTCCGGCGGACGCCTCCTGCCTGCTGCTCGCCGGTGACGAGACGGCGGTGCCCGCGATCTGCGCCATCGTCGAGTCCCTGCCCGAGGGGCAGCACGCGCGGGTCCTGCTCGAGGTGCCCGAGGCCGGCGACGTCCTGAACGTGGCCGCGCCGCGCGGCGTCGAGATCACCTGGCTCCCGCGGCAGCCGGCCGCAGCGACCATCCCCGCACCCCGCGGGCAGCTGCTCACCGCGGCCGTCGTCGCCGCCGTGCTCGAGCTCGGCGACCGGCTCGCCCCCTCCCCCGCGGCCGAGCTCGCCGACGTCGACGTCGACTCCGAGATCCTGTGGGAGGTGCCCGACGACACCACCGCGCGCGGCTCCTCCGGCGTCTACGCCTGGCTGGCCGGCGAGGCGGGCGTGGTCAAGGGCCTCCGGCGGCACCTGGTGCGCGACGTCGGCGTCGACCGCCGTTCGGTGGCCTTCATGGGTTACTGGCGCGCCGGTCGCGTCTCCGACTGACGCCTGCGTTTGACACCGTGTCAGCGGCCGGTGTCACATGGAGGAATGCCTGGCTACGACGTGCTCGCGACCGATGGCCTGAGCATCATCGGGACCGTCGGCTTCTTCGTGCCTGCCGCCATCCTGGTGGCCCTCGTCGCCGGCGCGGTGATCCGCGACCGTCGGCTCAGCGCCCGTGAGGCGGCCGAGGAGTCCACCCGCGAGGCCCACGCCCGTGAGGCACTCCCCGAGCAGGACTCCCCTACTCGTCCTCGAGCTGACTGAGCGCGGCCTCCACCGCGACCTCCACCTCGGTCGCCATCTCCGAGCGGAAGGCCGCGAGCATCGCCTGCGCCGCGACCGGCTGCAACCGGGTGACCGTCGCCAGGATCTCGTCCAGCCGCTCCCGTGGCGCTCCGGCGGCCACGAAGTCGGCCCACCCGGTGTCGACGAACATCTGGACGTAGGTGCGCGCGATCTCCCGCACGTGCTCATTCACCCGGGCCTGCGCCGCGATCAGCGCCGCGGGCGGGACGCCCAGCTCCACCACCTGCAGGCCGGCCATCAGCAGCGCCGGGTCGAGGATCCGCAGTCGCCCGTCGTCGAGGCGCTCCACCAGCCCCAGGTCGATCAGCTGGTCGACCACCTCCGGCTGCTCGGGGACACCGGCGCGCGCGGCGAGCTCGGCGCCGGTCGTCACCTCCGGTTCCGGGGGCAGCCACGGCGCGAGCAGCGCGCGGTGCAGCGCCAGGGTCGCCGAGCTCGCCGTGGGCGGCGCGCTCGCCAGCGTGCGTTCGATCATGGCCAGCGAGTAGCCCTCGGCGAGCATCTCCCGGACCAGCAGGAGCCGGGCGACGTGCTCGCGGCCGTAGTACCCGGTGCGGCCGACCATGCGCGGCGGCGGCAGCAGCCCGCGGGCGGAGTAGGCACGCACGTTGCGCACGGTCACGCCGACCCGGGCGGCCAGCTCGTCGACGGTCAGCTCGGGTTCGGTCGGCTCGCCGGCGGGGTCGGTCCGTGCTGCACTCACGCGCTCTCCATTCCCGTCGTGACCACACGGTAAGCCGCTCGTTCTATGTATCAGTTGTCGATGTCACCGTGATGGGTGTTCCATAGCCCCATGCTTCGAGGAGAAGTCATGCCCCTGGCTGCTGCCGAGTCCCGTCCCGCCGGCGGTGCCGCGCTGGGCGAGGTCTTCCTCGCGACCGGCATCGGGCTCGGTCTCACCGTCGTCCTGCTCGCCCTGGTCTGGCTGCACCGGACCCGGCGCTCGGCCGTGCTGACCCGGATCGGGGACCGGCTCGGAGCCGCCACCGGCGTCCCGGCCTGGGTGGCCCTGCCGACGATCCTGACGACGGTCTCGCTGCTGGTCGCCCTGCTCGGGATGCTGTGGGACATCTCGCTGCACATCGGCGTCGGCCGCGACGAGGGGCCGCTGGCCAACCCGGCGCACTACCTGATCCTCTTCGGGCTCTTCGGCGTCTTCGCCGGCGGTGTCTTCGCCTGCGCGATGCCCCTGGACGAGAAGCCGGGCCCCGCGGCCATCCACTTCGTCCGCGGCTGGGACGTGCCCGTCGGGGGCGTGCTGCTCACCGCTGCGGGCTTCTACGCCCTCCTCGGCTTCCCCCTCGACGACGTGTGGCACCGGCTCTTCGGTCAGGACGTCACCCTCTGGGGCCCGACGCACCTGATGCTCATCGGCGGCGCGGGGCTCTCCATCATCGGCCTGCTGATCCTCGAGCAGGAGGGCCACGGCGGTCTCTCCACCGACGACGGCGACCGCAAGGTCGGGCAGCTCCCGCGCTTCCTCCGCCAGGCCGCGGCGATGGGCGGCCTGCTGCTGGGCCTGTCGGTCTTCCAGGGCGAGTACGACTTCGACGTGCCGCAGTTCCGGCTGGTGCTCGAGCCGTTCATGATCGCCGGGGCCGCGGGCATGGCGCTGGTCGCGGCCCGGCTGTTCATCGGCCGTGGTGGCGCGCTCGCCGCCACCGCGTTCTTCCTCGTCATCCGCGGCGCGATCGCGCTGATCGTCGGGCCGGGCTTCGGCGAGATCGTGCCGAGCTTCCCGCTCTACCTCGGCTCGGCGATCGTGATCGAGCTGCTCGCGCTCTCGGTCGCGCTCACCCGCAAGCCGCTCGTCTTCGGCGCGGTGGGCGGTGTGCTGATCGGCACGGTCGGCCACGCCACCGAGGCCGTGTGGACCCACTTCACCCAGACGCTCTCCTGGGGCAGCGACATCCTCGTCGAGGGCACGCTGATGGCCATCGCGGGTGGGGTCGCCGGCGGGCTGCTCGGCGGCCTGCTCGCCGCCGGTCTACGACGGCGGCTGCCGCGCCCGGCCCTCGCCCGGACCGTGCTGCTCGCCTCGCTCGCCGTGCTGGCCGCGTGCGTCACCAACGGCTTGATCGCGACGGTTCCCGACGACGTCGAGGCCACCTTCACGATCGACGACGTCACCGACTCACCGCGCACCGCGAACATCGCCGTCCAGCTGGACCCGGCCGACTTCGTCGACGACCCGTCGTGGGTGCAGATCACGGCATGGCAGGGCCAGGGCCTCGTGGTGACCCCGCTGGAGAAGGTCGGCGAGGGCGAGTACCGCACCACCGAGCCGGTGCCGCTGCACGACGACTGGAAGACGCTGCTGCGCGTCCACGACGGCCGGGTGCTGACCGCCTTCCCGATCTACCTGCCCGAGGACCCGGCCATCCCCGCCGACGAGATCCGCGCGGACGACGGCGTGACCCGCGACGCCATCCCGGAGATCGACATCCTCCAGCGCGAGCTCAAGGAGTCCGGGGGCGGCCTCTGGCTGGTGGCCAACCTGGTCGTGCTGGCCTGCACCCTCGCGCTGATCGCCGGTATGTCCTGGGGCGTCGGCCGCTACTCCCGCCGGGCCAGCCTGCGCGAGCCCTTCGTGGACGCGCCGGCGGACAGCCCCGCGGAGGGCGCCACCGCCACGGGCCCGGGGACGGTGCGCCGGTGAGCCGGCGGATCCTCGCCACCGCCCTGCTGCCCCTCTGCCTGGTCGTCGCCGGCTGCGCCGGCACGGAGGCGCCGGACGCCTCCGAACCCACCGCGACGACGTCCGGCGCCGCCGAGAGCAGCGCGTCGTCCTCGGCGCCGGCCGACGACGCACGCACGTCGCTGGCGGTGGAGGTCGCGGGCGGCCAGGTCACCGGGGACACCGGCCGGGTGCCGGTCGCCCTCGGTGACCGGGTCACGATCTCCATCACCAGCGACACCGCCGACGAGGCGCACCTGCACGGGTACGACGTCGAGACCGCGCTGAGCCCCGGCACCCCCGCGCAGCTGAACGTCGACGCGACCATCCCGGGTGTGTTCGAGCTCGAGCTGCACGAGTCCGGAACGGTGCTGCTGACGCTGCAGGTCGGATGACCCTGCTCGCCCACGGGGTCGGGTCGCGCACCGACCTCCCCATCCCGCTCGGGCTGGCCCTGTACGGCGCGGGCGCGGCGATCCTGATCAGCTTCGCCGCGCTGCTGCTCTTCTGGCGGTCGCCGCGGCTCGGCGGACCCGAGTCGGGCCGGGCGCTGCCGAGCGCCGTCCAGCGGTTCGCCGACAGCGCCGGCGTCCGCCGGACCCTGCAGGCGATCACGCTCGCCCTGCTCGCGCTCGTGCTGGCCGTGGCCCTCGCCGGACCGGAGGACACGTCCCGCAACCTCGCCCCGTGGGTGCTCTACGTGACCTTCTGGGTGGGGCTGGTGCCGGCCAGCCTGCTGCTCGGACCCGTGTGGCGGGTGGTCAACCCGCTGCGCCTGGTCCACCGCCTGCTGGGCGGCCTGGTGCGGTCCGCCCCCGGCGCCGGCCGGCTCCCCGCGCTCGGGCTCTGGCCGGCGACGATCTCCCTCGTCGCCTTCCTGTGGCTCGAGCTGGTCTACCCCGCCCGCTCGGACCCGGGCACCGTGGCCGTCTTCCTCCTCGCCTACGTCGTGGTGCACACCGGGCTCGCCCTCTGGTTCGGCGAGGGCTGGTTCGCCGCCGGCGACGGCTTCGAGGTGTACTCCTCGGTCATCGCCCGGCTCTCCCCCTGGGGCCGGCGTCCCGACGGGCGGCTGGTGCTGCGCAACCCCCTGACCAACGCCACCGCGACCCCCGAGACGCCCGGGCTGGCCGCCGTCGTCGTCGTCCTGCTCGGGTCGACCGCCTTCGATGGCCTGTCCCGCACGGTCTGGTGGCAGACCGGCCCCGGGTCGGCGAACGACTCGCTCTCGGGCACGCTCGGGCTGGCGAGCAGCATCGCGCTGGTGGCCGGTCTCTACCTGCTCGGCACCCGCCTCTCCGGTCGGCTGGCCGAGCAGCCCACCGGGATCCAGCCGCGGCGCTACGCGGCGACGGTCATCCCGATCGCGCTGGGCTACACCGTCGCGCACTACTTCAGCCTGCTGTTCCTCGACGGCCAGACGACGTGGATCCTCGCCAGCAACCCGTTCGGCACACCGGGGCTGGACCTCTTCGGCACCTACGGCAACGTCGTGGACCTCACCGCGGTCAGCCCCGACACGATCGCCTACGTCCAGGTCGGCGGTGTCATCACCGGGCACGTGGCCGGGGTGACCCTGGCGCACGAGCGGGCGCTGCTCTCCGAGCGTCACGCCCGAGCGTCGGACCAGCTGCCGCTCGTGGTGGTGATGGTGCTCTTCACCGTGGGCGGCCTGGGGCTGCTGTTCGGCTTCTGACCGCGTCGACCACCTCACCCCTTCGGGGCAACCGGCGGCGCGGCACTCCAGCCCACCTGACGGACGGTCGATGGGACGGGTGCACGACCGGCACCTCACCGGTCCGACGCAGAAGGAGCTGACCGGTGATCGCACTCACCTGCCGCAACGGCGAGCACTTCTCCGTCGACCCGGACCACATCGAGCGCATCGAGCACCACGGCGACACGCTGGTGGTCCTCGTCGACGGCACCCACTTCGTGACCGAGACGGCGTTCGACGACGTCATCCGGTCGATCAGCGTGCACCGCGCCGGCGCCCTCGCCGCCCGCGCGCGTCTGCTCAACGGGTTCGCCGCGACCCCGACCGCCACCCGGTTGGCCCGTCGGCATGGCATCGTCACCGCCACCGCCGACTGACCTCCCCCGGAGGACCCCATGCCGAACGTTCCCTCCGGTGAGCTGCTGACCGCTGAAGAAGCCGTCGTCCTGGCGAGCTCGCTGAGCACCTGGCGCACGGTCGATCGCCGGCTGGTGCACAAGTCGGCGCTGACCGAGGTGCTCGTCACCGACCTGCGGTCCCTCTCCGACGACGTCGTCGCCGTGGCCGCGCAGTGGCCCCGCGTGCACCCGGTCTTCCAGCCCACGCTCGACGAGGACCCGGACCCCGTGCTGTTCGTGGAGACGCTCCGCCAGGCCGGCATCCTGCTCACCCACGAGCTGCTCGGGGTGCCGCTGGGCCACCACTTCGTCTTCGAGTCCATCGCCGCGCGGTACCTGCGCCCCGGACCGCGGCCTCGCCTGGACCGGGACTCCGTCGTCCTGCTCGGTGTCGGGGTGTCGCCACGCCTCCGGGACGGTCACGTGGCGGGAGCGGACCTGCGGATCGAGGCGTGGTCGGGCTCGGAGCGCTTCGCCGTGGCCCGGGCGTCCTACCGCTGCCTGCCGCCGCACGTCTACGCACGGCTGCGGTCCCTCGGCGCTCGGGACGCCGTGCCCGCCGCGATCCCGCGACCCCGTGCGGCGGAGGAGACCACGACGGCGCTCGCCGTCGACCTCCGGCATCCCACGTTCTTCGACCACCCGGCCGATCACCTGCCGGGCATGCTCCTGATCGACGCCGCGCTGCGGGCCGGGCGGCGGGCGGTCCGCGACGGCGGGGAACCGTGGGACTTCGACCTGCGGTTCGAGCGGTTCGCCGAGCTGGGGGCGCCGACCTCGATCACGACCCGGCCCGCCGGTTCCGGCGTGGAGGTGGTGGTGAGCCAGCCGGCCGGCGTCGTCGCACTCGGACAGGTGAGCGGCTACGCGACCGTCCCGGCCGAGTCGCGGTCAGCGGGTCCGCTCCCCGCCGGTCGCAGCTGAGGCAGGACCAGCTTCCAGAAGTTCTCGAGCCGAGCGACCAGGTCCCGCCGGTTGGTGAGCTCCCAGGAGACCTGCTGCATGCCGAAGAAGCTCGCCACGATGGCCTGGGCCGTGCCCTCCGGTTCCACCGCGTCGTTGATCTGGCCGCAGCGCTGCCCTTCGGTGATCAGCGAGCAGAGCGCACCCTGCCACCCGACGTAGGGCTGCGGGAGCTTGGCCAGGGCCTCGGCCGGGAGCTCGGCCAGCAGCCGCTTCGCCGCCTGCGTGGTGAGGTCGTTGCTGAACTGGTCCGCGGCCTTGTAGGTGACCGCGACCAGCGCGTCGAGGGCGTCGTCGTGCGCCGCGATGACCGCACCGAGCATCGGCGGCCAGCTGGCGTACATCTGTCGCACGATCTCGAGGGCGATCTCCTCCTTGGAGGGGAAGTGCCAGTAGACCGCACCCTTGGTCATCCCGGTGCCCGCGACGATGTCGGTGAGCGATGCGCTCGCGTAACCGCGCTCGCTGAAGAGCGCGGCCGCGGCGTCGACGATGAGCCGGCGCGTCGCGGCACTGTCACTGGCCCGTCCACGGGGTCGACGCCGGTCGGAAGCAGCGCCGGGCTGCGCCGTGTCCACCGGCTCCACCACCACGTTCCTCCATCGTTCCGGCATGCTCGCGATGGGCGAGCGTAGCGGTAGGAGCTGTGATTCGCGGCGTCCTCTCATCTCGCCGGGTGAGACGTACGTCCGGCCCCCGTCCCACTGCGCGGTGGGACGAGGGCCGGACGGAGGACGGGAGAGGTGTCAGCGCCGTCCGAGCGCCGCCAAGGTCCGCGCCGCCATCTCCGACTCGCCGAGGGCGTTCGGGTGCACGATCACCGGGTTGGTGCCCTGGAGGACGGGCTCGATCCACCGGGTGCCGATCGCCTGACAGGCGTCGTGGCCCTCCGAGGCCGCCGAGAGGTCGACGTAGGTGGCGCCGGTCTCCTGCGCGGCCCGCTGCACCGCGTCGTTCAGCGTGGCCTGCAGGTCGCGCAGGTACGGGATGTCTCCCTGGGCCACGGGCATCTTGTCGAAGCAGCCCGTCGTCGCCGGGAGGATCCAGGGGTAGCCCAGGATGACCACCTGCGCCTTGGGCGCCCGCTTCTCCACGTCGCGCAGTGCCTGGACCAGCGCCGGGTAGGTCGTGGTGCGCACGGTGTTCTCGAACGAGTCGCCGTACCGGTCCTTGCAGGGGCTCCCCTGCCCCAGCGTCGACGCACCGGCCACTCCGCAGGCGAGGATCGAGCTGATGAACACGTTGCTGTCGTTGCCGCCGATGGTCATGGTGACCAGCTGCGTCGACCGGTCGAGCGCATCGAGCTGTGGGGCGACGCCGGGGTGCTGGGACCCGCGGTAGTCACCGGTGTCGGCGCCGCCGCAGGTGACGTCGGTCAGCTGGGCGCCGAGCTGAGCGGCCAGCACGTGCGGGTAGTTGCGCAGCGAGCGCAGGCACTGCGGTGGCGCCGTGGGGTCGGGTGGGAGGACGCCGGAGGCGGCGCTGTAGGAGTCGCCGAGGGCGACGTACTGCAGAGGTGCGGCCGGCGCCTTCGGCTTGGCCTGGGCCGCCGGGGCGACGAACAGGCCGAGCAGCACGGCGGCGACGGCGAGGAAGCAAACGGCGAGACGGCGCACGTCTCCTCCAGTCGACTGGGGGGCACTGTGCGCGGAACAACGGCCGAGCCGGTTGATGGTTACGCGCGTCACACCTACCCGCTGAGGAAATGCCCTGCGGAGGAGGCAGCCGGCTCGCTCGAGTGGACCCGAGGGCGCCCACGAGCGCCGACCTGCGCATGCGGGGCGGCTCGACCATGCAACTCGGGCGCGACAAGGAAGGCGCCGGACGGAAGGATGGGCGGCGTCGACGATCGCCACGGAGAGGGGCCGGGATGGACTCCGAGGACGCGGGACGGCGGGCTGCGGAGCGCGCGGTCTCGGCGGGCCGCCGCACCCGGGAGCTGTCCGACCGGCTCGCCCAGCTGGCGACGCGACAGGCATCCGACGACGAGAGCGTTCGCGAGGCGCGCGCCCAGGCGGAGACGGCGGCCGAGCAGGCCCGCGAGTCGATGGAGCGGGCTCGCGAGGGTCACCGGCGGGCAGCCCTGGCCCACGAGCGCAGCGCCGAGCTGCACGAGACCGCGGCTCGTGCGGGTGTCGGCGACGTCGAGGCGCACCGCAGGCACGCGGTCGAGCACCGGGACGCTGCCGTGGAGGACGAGCGGAAGGCTGTCGCCGACGACGAGCGCACCGCCGTCGCAGACCGACGGGAAGGACTCCCGGATGAGCGTGGATGAGGGCAGGCTCCCCGGCGGCCCGCTGTCCGTGGACGAGGTCATGGCCCAGCTGGCGGCCCTCGACGTCCGCCAGGAGGAGCTGCAGGTCGTGTCCGAGGAGCTCCGCGTCCAGCAGGAGCAGGTCACGGCTCTGCTCAGCCGGCACGAGGCAGAGGTCCGGTGGCGCAGCCAGCTCGCCGCCGTGGTGCCGCTCGGCCTGGCACTCACCGATGGCAACGGCAAGGTGATCGAGGCCAACCCTGCGCTGGCCACCACGGTGGGGGTGGGTCCCGCCCGGTTGCCCGGCAAACCGCTGTCGGTCTTCTTCTCCCCCGAGGGCGTCCCGGCGTTCCGGGACGCCCTGCGCTCCCTGTCCGGGACCGACGGCGGCGAGCGCCGTCTGGAGGTGGGCCTGCGGCCCCGGAGCGGGCCGGCACGGCGGGTGGAGCTGTTCGGCTTCACCGAGACCGCCGGTCCGCCGACGTCCCGGGCCCGGGTTCAGTGGGTGCTGGCACCGCGCGACGACGGCGCGGCGGATCAGCAGCCCGTCGCACGGGTCCACCCCGCGCCAGGCCGGTCCGACACCGCGGAGGGGTCCGACACCGCGGAGGGGTCCGACATCGCGGAGGGGTCCGACATCCTGGGGCTGGCGGCGGCGTTCGCCCAGCTCTCGGCGCTGCCGGTCGAGGAGCCCGACCGGCAGCGGATGCTCGGCCGGATGGCCACGCTCGTGCGCAGCGCCGTCCCGGGCGCCGATTGGGTGAGCATCACCCTGGGCTCCCCGCTCGAGCCGCAGCGGCTGGGCAGCGACTCCCCGCAGGCCCAGGACTTCGACGGCCGCCAGCTCCGCGTCCAGGAAGGGCCGTGCTGGGACGCCTACCGCACCGGCCGGGCGGTCACCTCGCCGGACGTGCGGACCGACGACCGCTGGCCCGGCCTCCGGACCGCCGCCCAGGATGGCGCGGTGACCGCCGTCCTCGCCGTTCCCGTGCGGGAGGACGGCGAGAGCACCGGCGTCATCAACGTCTACTCCGCCCGTCCGGGCGCCTTCGAGACGGGCAACCGGCGGATCGGCGAGCTCGCCGCCGCCGCGGTCGCCGGCGTCCTGCAGAACGTCGCGGAGCGCGAGGCGCTCGCGTCGCTGGCGAGCAACCTGGAGCTGGCGCTCACCTCGCGGGCCGTCATCGACCAGGCCAAGGGCATGCTCATGGCCCGGCTGGGCGTGGACGCCGACGAGGCCTTCGCGCGCCTGGTGACGCTCAGCTCGCGGCTCAACGTCAAGGTGCGCGACCTGGCACGGCTGGTCGTCGAGGGCGGCACGGACCTGGTCATCGCCGCCGGCGACTGACCGGGCCCGGCGGTCAGGCCTCCGTCGGGTCCATCAGGATCACCGCACCGCCGCGCTGGTCGGGGCCGTGGGCGAAGGAGCTGACGGTCACCCGCACCTGCACCGGCCGTCCCCGCCGGTTGACCGCGGCCAGATCCACGGTCTCGTGGGAGGGGCCGTCGCCGGCGATCTGCCGGCGCAGCAGCGGGTGCAGGTCCGACAGCGGCAGCCCGATGTCGAGGTTGAGCAGGTGCTGGCCGGAGACCTCGTCGTGCCGGATGCCCCACAGGTCCTCTGCGGCGGCGTTCCACACGAGCACCCGCAGGTCGGGGTCGACCACGGCCACCCCTGCCCTGAAGCTGCCGAGCACACCGGTCATGAAGCGGTTGAGGGCTCCGACCTCGTCGGTGCTGCGGCGCAGCTCCTCGTTCGTGGAGTGGAGCTCGTCGTTCATCGACTGGAGCTCCTCGTTCATCGTCTCGAGCTCCTCGTTGGTCGACTGGAGTTCCTCGTTGGTGGTCTCCAGCTCCTCGACCGTGGACTGGAGCTCCTCGTTGGTGGTCTCCAGTTCCTCGTTGGTCGACTGCAGCTCCTCGTAGGCGGTCTCCAGCTGCCGGTTGGCGTACTCGAGCTCGGTCTGCAGGCGCCGGTACTGGGTGACGTCGTCGAAGACGATGGTGGTGCCGAGCAGGGTGCTGTCCTCGCGGTAGAGCGGTCGCACCTGGACGTCGAACACGGTGGGCTCCTGGCCGGGACGGCGGCGCTCGACACCGCGCAGCCAGACCGGCCGGCGCTCGGCCGCCGCCTCGGCGATGGCGCCGCGCAGCTCGACCGGCCGGTAGGAGATCTCCAGGTCCTGGAAGGGGCGGCCCACGTCTCGCTCGTCCACCCCGAGCAGCTGCTCCGCCTGCCGGTTGACCATCGCCACCCGGCCGTCGGCGTCGACGGCGAGCTGGGCGGCGGGCGCGGACAACATCGCCTCCCGCCGCAGCCGGGACAGCTCCAGCTCGCTGAACGGCGGCGGTTCGAGCAGCGGCGCGACCGGGACCGGGCGATCGGCCGCGGGCCGCCCGCCGCGCTTGCGGAAGAAGCGGCGGGTCAGGTCGACCGGGGCGAACAGCTGGCTGTGCGACAGCAGCATCTCGGCCTTGCCCAGGAACAGCACGCCCGAAGGGTTCAGCGCGAAGTGCAGCCGGCCGAGGATCCGGCTCTGCGTCTCGGCGGTGAAGTACATCAGCGTGTTGCGGCACAGCAGCAGGTCGACATGCGAGATCGGTGCGTCCTGCACCAGGTCGTTGCGGCCGAAGATCACCGACCGGCGCAGGTCCTTGCGGAAGACGTACCGGGCGCCTTCGGGCGAGAAGTACTCCTCGATCTGCTCGGGCGTGAGGCCGGCGAGCTCCCGCTCGGTGTACGCGGCCTGCCGCGCCTGGGTGAGCGCCTCCTCGTCGACGTCGGTGGCGTAGATCTTCACCCGCTGCCGGAACTGCTCGGCGCCCAGGGCGTCGGCGAGCAGGATGGCCAGGCTGTAGGCCTCCTGCCCGGACGCGCAGCCGGCGCTCCACACCCGGATGGTCGGTCCGGCGGCCGCCAGCACCTCGGGGAGCAGCTCGTCGCGGAGGTGGTCCCACGACCTCCGGTCACGGAAGAAACTGGTCACGTTGATCAGCACCGTGTTGAACAGCGGCGTGAACTCGTCGGGGTGCACCTCGAGGTGGTCCTGGTACTCCGGCACCGAGGCGATGCCGACCTCGGCCATCCGACGACGCACCCGGCGCACCAGGCTCGGCCGCTTGTACCCGGTGAAGTCGAAGCCGCGCTTCTCCCGCAGGTACACGAGCAGCGCTTCGAAGTCG
This sequence comes from Blastococcus sp. TF02-8, assembly GCF_003319175.1. Lineage (GTDB taxonomy): Bacteria > Actinomycetota > Actinomycetes > Mycobacteriales > Geodermatophilaceae > Blastococcus. The sequence goes on from NZ_QOHK01000005.1 coordinate 145,227, forward strand.
GGATCGGGCTCCGGCGTGCCTCCGGGCGCGCCGTCGTCCGGCAGACCGGTCTCCTCCGGTGTCAGGTCCTCGTCGTCACCGTCGATCGGTCGGGTTCGCTCCTCCGTCACGGCTCACCCACTGCGTCGGGCAGAGCGTCGCCGTCCAGGTCCTCGTGCTGCAGCAGCCGGCGGATCAGCAGGGCCGCGTTCTGGGCTTCCTCGTGGCGCTCGCGGAAGGTCTCCGCGGTGTGCGTGTGGCCTCGCTGCTGCGCCCGCTCCCCCATCCGCAGGCTGAGCGCGGCCTGCTCCTCCAGGCCCCGCAGCGCCATCCACAGCGCGCCCTCGAGCGCCTCGGACTGCTCGGCAGCCAGCGCCTCCGGGGACCAGGCATGGCCCACCCGGCAGCGGTAGCGCTCCATCCCGCCCTCGGAGATCGTGAAGAGGGATCCGTGGCAGGAGGGGCATCCGAAACCCGAGGGGGTGCCGGGTCGGTCGTCGTCGTTCATCGCGGCGGCGTCGAACTCTGCCACGGCCGCCTCCATGTCCATCAGGTCACTGGTCGCCGGAGCGTCGTCCGGGATCTCCTCGCTCACGAGGTCGGCCAGCAGCGCGCCCATCTTCGCCACCGGGACGACGTGGTCGGCCGAGGCCACCTCGATGGCGTGCGTGGGCATGCTCGCGTACAGGGCGTCGTCCGGCTCCTGGGCCACGCCCACGCCGCCACGCTGGCGGACGGCGATCATGCCCGCGGTCCCGTCGTCGAGCGCCCCGGAGAGGACGACGGACACGACGCGCGGCCCGGCCGACCGGGCAGCGGTGCGGAAGAGGACGTCGACGGCCGGGCGGTGCCCGTTCTCGCGGGGACCGCGGGAGAGCATCAGGCGGTCGCCCACCACGAGAAGGTGGTGGTCGGGGACGGCGACCGTCACCGTGCCCGGCTGGAGGGAGGCGCCGCTCTCGGCTCGCCGCACCGGTAGCGGGCAGACCCGGTCCAGGATCTCGGGCAGGGCGCTGCGGCCGGTAGCCGGTACGTGCATGACCACGAGCAGAGCCGCCGGGAAGTCCGGCGGCAGACCGCCCAGGAGAACGCGCAGCGCCTCGACGCCGCCCGCGGAGGCGCCGACCACGACCAGGTCACGTCGACCCACGACCGCTCTCCCTTCTCCCGTGTGCCACCACCCGAGCATTCCCGCTCACCGTAGTGCTGGGCAGGTGCCCCGGCCCGTCAGTGGTCGCGCGCAGGCTGCATCGTGGCGTCGCGGGCCCGCCGGAACGCCTGGGCGCGCTCCCGCAGTCTGCGGGCGTCCGCCCGGGCGCGGACGCACTGCTCGAACAGCGCCGTGAGCCGGCTGCCGGAGGCCCGCGTCTCGAGCACGACAGCCGCGGTCTGCCGCAGCGCAGCGGCGTGGTCGTCGACCTCGAGCGCATCCGGGAGCGGCACGAAAGCGGTGGCGAGCGGGGCGAGGCGCGGCAGACCTCGCTCGCCCAGGGCCTCGTTGGCGACGACGGACAGGTAGAGGTCGTCCCGCTCCGGCCAGCCGACGCCACCGAGACGGGATTCCAGTTCCGGCCTCGACCGGCTGCCACCCAGTTCGACATAGCGGAGCCACAGGTCGCCGGTGGTCAGGCCGGTCAGCCGACAGGCCAACGCGAGTTCGTCAGGTTCCACGGCGGCGCTCTCCCCGGTCGGGACCCCGGCCGGTAGCTGGACTCGCACAGGCGACGCGCAGCCGCTGCGGGTGGCTGCCCGAACCGCGCGACTCTGTGTCAGGTGGCTGACACAAGAGTAGCCTCGCCGACGTGGTGGCGCCCCCTTCCTCCGCGCCCCGCGGGGGCTTCCGCGTGGCGGCGCTGGCCGCCAGCAGCGGTGGGGTGCGGGCGCTGGGAGCGGTGGCGGGCGGCCTGCCCGCCGACTTCCCGGTGCCGGTGGTGGTGCTGCAGCACCGCAGTCCCGGCACGCCGGACATGCTCACCGACATCCTCCGCGCCCGCGGCCGGCTCCCGGTGCGCACGGCCGCGACCGGACCGCTGCAGGCCGGCGTGACCGTCCTCCCGGCCCGGACGACCGCGGATCTCGACCGGGACGGCGGTCTCGTGCTCCGGCCCGCCCCGACGCTCGGCGGGGCCGATCACCTCTTCTCCAGCGCCGCCGGAGCCTTCGGCGCGGGCGTGCTGGCCGTCGTCCTGACCGGTCGGCTCGCCGACGGCGCCGAGGGGGTGCGCGCGGTCCGGAGGGTCGGTGGCCGGGTGATCGTCCAGCACCCGGACGACGCCGAGGCGCCCGGCATGCCCAGCGCGGCCCTCGCCACGGGATGCGTGGAGCACGCCCTCCCCCTGGCTCTGGTCGCCCCGGCACTCGTGGCCTACACGATGGCGCCGGGCGGCGCCGACCTGCTCGCCGTCCCCCTGCCGCCGTGGGCCCGGTTGGGCCCCCCGTTCCGTACCGACCCGACCACCGGCGTCCCGAGTAGCCTGACCGTTCCCGGAGACGACGGGATCCCGTCCGACCGCAAGGGGCGCCGAGCCGACGATGAGCCTCTCCCCCGACCCCCGGCGCAACGTCCTCCTCGGACTGCTGCCCGAGGATGAGTTCCGCCGGCTGGAGCCGGCCCTCGAGGTCGTCCCGCTGGACGTGCGCGAAGGGCTGCACGAAGCGGGCAAGGCGTTCGAGCACGTGTGGTTCCCGGTCGACGCCGTGCTGTCGGTGCTCGCCACCATCGAGGGCGAGGCGGCGGTCGAGGTCGCCACCGTCGGGTTCGAGGGGATGGCGGGCCTGCCGGCATTCCTGGGCACGGCCGAGAGCCCGCACGACTGCTACTGCCAGGTCGCCGGGAGCGCGGTACGCCTCGCGACCGGAGACCTGCGCCGGTTCCTCGCCTCCGACGGCGCGCTGCACGACCTGCTGCACCGCTACACGCAGGCGACGATGGTGCAGCTGGCGCAGAACGTGGCCTGCAACCGCCTGCACACCACCGAGGAGCGCTGCGCCCGCTGGCTGCTGCAGACGCGCGACCGCGTGGGCGCCGACGAGTTCACCCTCACCCAGGAGTTCCTGGCCCAGATGCTCGGCGTGCGCCGCGGCACGGTGTCCCTGACCGCCGGCGTGCTGCAGCAGGCGGGGATGATCCGCTACACGCGCGGGCGCATCACCGTCGTGGACGCCGACGCGCTGCACGAGGCGGCCTGCGAGTGCTACGACATCGTCCAGGCCGAGTACCGGCGGCTCGCGGCCGCACCGGAGGCATGAGCCCCGGGCACACTGACGCCGTGACCGATCGCAGTGCGCGAGGCGAGCAGGCCTTCGAGCGCGCCGTTCGGAGGGAGCGCGACGCCATCACGCTGCACGAGCGGGCCGCCGCGCTGCACGACGCGACGGCCGACCGGCTCGACGAGGAATCGCTGGCGGCGATCGACGCGACCGACGCCGAGGGTCTCAGGGAGCGGGCCGCGGCCGAGCGCCACCTCGCCGGTCTCGCGCGCGCCCGCGCGGCGGGCGTGCGGGCGCGGCTCACCGCGGAGGGTGTCGACGACGTGGGTTGACGGCGTCCCCTCCGCGTGCCAGCGCGATCTCGGCCGCGACGTGCCCGAGACCGAGCCGCGGAGGCACCGGTCGAGCGCGGCCGGGTCCCTCAGGGCACCGGGACCGGCGAGCCGACGAGCCGGCCCATCCCGACCAGGGTCAGCATGCGGACGAGCACCGGCCGCGGGTGCAGCAGGTGGAGCTCCCGTCCGCTGCGCTCGGCCAGGCGTGCCGCTCGGATCAGTGCCCGCTGGCCTTCGACGTCGCAGAAGGTGAGCCCGGCGACGTCGACGGTCCACACCTGCGCCCCGGATGCCGTCAGCGCCGCACACGCTTCGAGCACCCGGTGGGCGACCGTCCGGTCGAGCTCCCCGGCCAGGGAGACCCGCCCGGTCAGGAGGTCGGTCGACAGCTGCAGCGGCTCGCAGAAGGCCGCCATCGGCGTCGAAGAGCTGAGGATCGTCATGGCGTTACCCCTACGGGACACCAGGCCGACGGGCTGACGGCGTCCCACGGACGTACGCGTCAGGCCGGATCTTCGACCCGAGTCGACGGTACCCGCTGGCTCGGCAGGACGCGAGACCATGTCGACATCACCGCCACGGAACCGGAGGTCCAGGCGCGGTGCACGACCTGCCGACCGGATGGGCACCCTGCTGCTGACCGGCGAAGGGTGGGCAGACTGCAACCACAACTGCCACCAGAGACGACTCAGGCCGCTCCCCGGAAGAGGAACGGCCTGGTCATCGGGGTGGAGCTGAGGGGACTCGAACCCCTGACCCCCACACTGCCAGTGTGGTGCGCTACCAGCTGCGCCACAGCCCCGAACCGACCCGGTCTGGTGTGTCCGAGCCGGGAACGACTGTACAGGAGCCGATGACCACCCCCGCGCAGGGGTGGTCATCGGCTCCGGTCGTGGCGTCGTCGCTCAGGGCTGCTTCATCTGCGCGATCCGGATGTGGTTGCCGAAGGGGTCGCGGAGGCCGAAGTCGATGCCGTAGGGCTGGTCGACCGGTTCCTCGGTGATCTCCACGCCCTTGGCCTTGAGCTCGGCGTGCGTCCGGTAGGCGTCGTCGCAGGCGAAGAACAGGTGACCGCCGGCGACGCCCTTGCTGATCGCCTCGCGCACCTGGGCCGCGGTCTCCTCGCTCATCGACGGCGGTCCGGGCTTCTCGAGGAGGACGGCGCGGTCCGGCTGCCCAGGCAGGTGCACGGTGAGCCAGCGCATGGGGCCGAAGTTCATGTCGGACTGGACCTCGAAGCCGAGCTTGCCGACGTAGAAGTCGAGCGCGGCGTCCTGGTCGGGGACGTAGATCTGGGTGATGGTGATCGCGGTGAGCATGGCGGCGACGCTAGGGAACCTCAGCCCTCGGGTGCTTCTCCGAAACTGCTCGGCCGCGCCCAGGCCATCGCGAAGCAGGTCGGCACTGCCGGCAGCGGCCCCCGTCGGCGGTACTGCGAGGGCGGCTCGCCGACGACGTCCCGGAACACCCGGCTGAAGGTGCCCAGGCTGGAGAAGCCGACGTCCATGCAGATGTCGGTGACGCTGCGGTCGCTGGACCGCAGCAGGAACATCGCCCGCTCGACGCGGCGCCGCTGGAGGTAGCGGTGCGGCGTCTCGCCGAACGTGGCCCGGAAGGTGCGGATGAAGTGCGCCTGCGAGACGTGCGCGATCCGGGCGAGGGCGGCGACGTCGAGGGGCTCGGCATACCTGCTGTCCATCGCGTCGCGGGCCCGCAGCATCCGCCGGTTGGAGTCCTCGACCGCCCGCACGCGCAGATCAGATCACGCCGGGACGGTCGGGTCAGCCGACCTTCACACCCCGGGCGGCCAGCCACGGGACCGGGTCGATCTTCTTGCCGTTCAGCCCGCCCTGGTGCACCTCGAAGTGCAGGTGCGGCCCGGTCGACTGGCCCCGCTGGCCCAGCAGCGCGATGGTCTCGCCGGCCCTCACGTACTGCCCCGGCTCCACCAGGATCTTGTCCATGTGGCCGTAGACGGTCACGTCGCCGTTGTCGTGGAGGATGTAGACCGCCAGGCCGAAGCCACTGGCAGCGCCGGCCCGCAGCACCACGCCGTCGACCGCGGCGTACTCCGGCGTCCGCATCGGCGCGGCCAGGTCGATCCCGTAGTGGAAGGTGCCCCACCGGCCGCCGAACCCGCTGGTGAACCGCGCCCCGGCGACCGGGAGCACCGCCTTCGGCCGTGCGGCCTCCGCCGCCGCGGCCTCCCGCTCCTCGCGAGCCGCCCGCGAGGCCGCGACCTCCTCCAGCCGGGCCTGCGCCTCGGCGACGGTGATGGACGCCTGCGGCAGCATCTCGACGTCCTCGTCGGCGGCCAGCAGCGCGTCCTGCGCGTCCGCGACGGACGAGGCATCGGCCGCGGCGACGGGCGCGCCCTGCAGGCCGAGCACGGAGGCGGCGACACCGCCGGCGAGCAGCGCACCGAGGAGGAGCCCCGGACGGCGCCGGGTGTGCGGTGCGGCGGCGCGGCGCCCGTGCCGTGCGGAGCGGGGAGCGACGGCCTCGAGCAGCTCCTTGCGGGCTGCGGACCGGGCCTGCGTGCCGAGCTTCGCGTCCATGCACCATCCGTCTCGCGTGTTCCGCGGCCCCCGTCGGACCGCGCACATCGAAACATTCCGTGACCCGTTCGTGACCACCTGTACGGCGCGTCGCTCACGACACGCCGTTGTGAGCCGCACCACAGGTCCCACGCATCACACCGTCCGGTTGCCCGAGCGGGTCGGGACCACCGTCGCGGGGCTTTATGATCATGAACACGGCGCCACTGGTTTGCCGTCGGCGCGGCTCGGGCACTCCGGTCCTCCGGCGTGAAACATCCCGCGCCGCCCCGGCGCCTCACGTCTCGGTAACGCGGCGCCGAACCTTGTTGCGCGGCGCCCAGCACACCCGTGTACTTCTGGTCAGCCCGTACCCGGAACGGGAACGGCCCGGATCAGTCGTGCCCAGGACAGAGAAGGAGGGATGCGATGACCCAGGCCGAGATCCTGCCCCTCCCGGCTCCTCGCGGTACGGCCGCACCCGTTCTTCCGTCCGGTCCGATCCCCCCCGCGACCGGCGCGGCACCGAACGTCGTCGCCGCGGCAGAGATCCTGCCGCTGACCGACGCGACGCTCGGCCATCACCAAGCGCAGCTCGAGGTCCCGACGTACGACCGTTCGGCCCTCACCCCGGCGGTCGTCCACTTCAGCGTCGGCGGCTTCCACCGCGCCCACCAGCTCCTCTACTTCGACGAGCTCGCCGAGCGCCGGATCAGCACCGACTGGGGCGTCGTCGGAGTCGGCCTGCGCAGCCGCACCATGAAGGACGCCCTGGCCCCGCAGGACCACCTGTACACCGTCGTCGAGCGCAGCCCCGACGGCGAGCGCGCGCGCGTCGTCGGCGTCATGGTCGGCTACCACTTCGCTCCGGAGAACCCGACGGCGGTCCTCGACCTCCTCGCCGACCGGCGCACCCGCATGGTCTCGTTGACCATCACCGACAGCGGCTACCGGCTGGACCCGCACACCGGGCTGTTCGATCCCGACGACCCCGACATCCGCTGGGACGTCGCCCACCCGACCGTCCCGCGCACGGTGTTCGGGTTCATCGTCGAGGCACTGGACCGGCGCCGGCGCAGCGGCCTCCCGCCGTTCTCCGTCGTCAGCTGCGACAACATGCACCGCAACGGTGACGCGGCCCGCGCCGCCGTCGTCGGCTTCGCCCGCCTCCGGGACGAGGTGCTCGCGCGCTGGATCGCCGACCGCGTCGCCTTCCCCAGCAGCATGGTCGACCGCATCACGCCGCACACCACCCCCGAGGAGCGGGAAGTGGTCGCGCGGCGCTACGGCGTCGACGACCGCTGGCCGGTCATCACCGAGCCGTTCTCCCAGTGGGTCATCGAGGACGAGTTCTCCGACGGGCGCCCCCCGCTGGACGAGGTCGGCGTCCGGTTCGTGCCCGATGTCGGCCGCTACGAGCTCATGAAGACCCGGCTGCTCAACGCCAGCCACTGCGCCCTGGGCTACCTGGGCTCGCTGGCCGGGCACGCCTCCCTGGACCAGGTCATGGAGGACCCCGTCTTCGCCGCCTACGTCACGCGGCTGATGGACGTCGAGGTGACGCCGTTGCTGCCCCCGCCGGAGGGCATCGACCTCGCCGACTACAAGCGGTCGCTGCTCCAGCGGTTCGCCAACCCGGCCATCGCCGACGGCCTGCCGCGGTTGTGCCGGCGCGGGTCGACCAAGATGCCGCACCACCTCCTCCCCTCGCTGCGCCAGGCGCTGCGGGAGGACCGGCCGCACGCGCTCCTCACGCTCGCCCTCGCCGGCTGGCTGCGGTACCTGCGGGGCACCGACGACTCCGGCCGTCCGCTCCCGCTGGAGGACGCGCTCGGCGACCGGCTGCGGGCGCTGGCCCGGGAGGGCGGCAGCGACCCCCGGCCGCTGCTCGCCGAGACCTGCGTCTTCGGCGACCTGGGCAGCGTCCCGGGCTTCTCCGAGGAACTCGAGGAGGCCCTCGTCGCCCTCGACCGCGACGGCAGCCGTGCCACGGTCGCCGCCCGCTCCCTCCTGCCGACAGCCCTCCCCCGGTGAACGCCACTCCACCAGCCCGCCCCCGACCCAAGGGAGACCACCCGGTGCCGACCGTTCCGCCGACGCTCCTCGAGCGGGTCCAGTACCTGCTCTGCGACGCCGACGGCAACCTCTTCCCCTCCGAGGAGCCGGCGTTCGAGGCCTCCGCCGAGGTCACCAACTCCTTCCTCGCCTCCGTCGGCATCGACCGCCGGTACACCGCGGACGAGCTGCGCGCCGCCGCGACCGGCATGAACTTCCGGACGACGGCGCTCACCCTGGCCGCCGAGGCCGGCGTCACCGACGTCGACATCGAGCCCTGGGTCGCCGAGGAACGCCGCGCCGTGACCGCCCACCTCGGAGCCACGCTGCGGCCGCACGAGCCGACCCGCGCGGCGCTCACCGCACTCGCCGCCCGCCTCGAGCTGGCCGTCGTCAGCTCCAGCGCGCTGTCCCGGCTGGCCGCCTGCTTCACCGCGACCGGCCTGGACGAGCTGCTCCCGCCGGCCCGGCGGTACAGCGCGGAGGACTCCCTGCCCACGCCCACCAGCAAGCCCGACCCGGCGGTCTACCGGCACGCCTGCGCCGACCTGGGCATCGCCCCGGAGCAGGGCCTGGCCGTCGAGGACGCCGTCGCCGGTGTGCGCTCCGCCGTCGGGGCCGGCTGCCCGGTCGTCGGCAACCTGCTGTTCGTCCTGCCCGAGGAGCGCGCCGCACGGCGCGAGGCACTGCTGGCCGCGGGCGCGCTCACCGTCGTCGAGTCGTGGCAGGAGCTGGCCGACCTCGTGCTGCCGGTGCTCGCCGGTCGCCCCGCCGCCGGCGAGGCGCTGAGCGGGGCGGCCCGGTGAACATCGTCTGGGTGGCCTTCCGCGGCCACTTCTCCGACAGCCCGCGCGCGCTGTACGAGGCCCTCCTCGACCGCGGCACCGACGCCGGTCACACGTGGCTGGCCGCTCCCCACACGCAGGCCACCTTCCCCGCCGACGTCGACACCGTCCCCTTCGGCTCCCCCGAGTGCATCGCCGCGCTCGAGGCCGCGGACCTGGTCGTCTCCAACGACCACATCCCGCTGGACTGGGAGAAGAAGCCCGGCGCGACCTACCTGCAGACCTGGCACGGCACGATGCTCAAGCGCATCCACAACGACGTCCTGTGGGCGCCCGAGGGCCGGCTGGCCTACCTCGACCAGGACATCGCGCGCTGGGACCTGCTGCTCTCGCCCAACGCGGTCACCACCGAGCGGCTGCGCAAGTCCTTCGGGTTCACCGGTCCGATCCACGAGACCGGCCTCCCCCGCAACGACCTGCTGAGCAGCCCCCGGCGGGACGAGGTGCGCGCGCAGGTGCGGGCCGACCTCGGGATCGAGCCCGGCCAGACCGCGGTGCTCTACACGCCGACCTGGCGCGACAAGCTGGTCTTCGAGAAGGGCGACTCCCAGGACTTCGAGTTCGCCATCGACCTCGAGGACTTCTCCGCCCGGCTCGGGAACGACCACGTGCTGCTGCTGCGACTGCACAACATGGTCATGGACCGGCTCGAGATCGCCGACGGCTCCGCGGTGCGCGACGTCTGTGGCCACCCCGACATCGCCGACCTGTACCTCGCAGCCGACCTCATGGTCACCGACTACTCCTCGACGATGTTCGACTTCGCGATCACCGGCCGGCCGCTGCTCTTCTACACGTACGACCTGGACAGCTACCGCGACGAGCAGCGCGGCTTCTACTTCGACCTGGAGGACGTCGCCCCCGGCCCGCTGGTGCGCACCAGCGACGAGCTGGTCGGCGCGATCGCCGACGTCGAGAAGGTCGCGAAGGAGTACGCGGAGCGCTACGCCCGCTTCCAGGAGATGTTCTGCCACCTCGAGGACGGCTCGGCCACCGAGCGCGTCCTCGACCTGATCCTCCCGCGCGCAGCCGCGTCCGGGCAGTCCACCAGCATTTCCGAGGGAGATGATGTCCGTGCGGACCGGTGACCACGTCCTCAACCCCATTCGTCGGGGTGGCTACCCCACGTCGGCCCGCACGGCGAGCCGGCGATCGCAGACGGCGTCCCCGCAGGTCGTCATCCTGGCCGCCGGCATGGGCACCCGGCTGGGACGCAAGGACCCCAAGCCCCTGACCCCGCTCAACGACGGCCGCAGCATCCTGCAGCGGCAGCTGGACGGGCTGCGCTCCGTCCTGGGCGCGGAGGTCTCCGTGACCGCCGTCGTGGGCTACCGCAGCAAGCGGATCATGAAGGCCGCCCCCGAGCTGCTCTTCACGTACAACCCGGACTTCGCCGTCACCAACACGTCGAAGAGCCTGCTGCGCGGGCTGCGTACCACCCGCGAGGGCGGCGTGCTCTGGCTCAACGGCGACGTGGTGTTCGACCCCGCGGTGCTCGAGGTCGCCCAGCCCTACATCGCCGCCGACCAGAGCTTCGTCTGCGTCGACACCAGCACCGTCGCCGAGGAGGAGGTCAAGTACACCCTCGACGGCGACGGGTACATCCGCGAGCTCTCCAAGATCGTCCGCGGCGGCCTCGGTGAGGCCGTCGGCATCAACTACATCTCGTCGGCGGACAAGGCGGTCCTCATCGAGCACCTCGACGAGTGCTCGCACGAGGACTACTTCGAGCGCGGGATCGAGACGGCGATCGCCGAGCGCGGGCTGCGGGTGCTCCCGGTCGACATCTCCCAGTACGCGGCGGTCGAGGTCGACTTCGACGGCGACCTGGAGCGGGCCAACTCCCTGTTCGGCAGCGACGGCCCGAACATCGTGGCCGAGCTCGCCTGACCTCCGGCACGTCCGTCGAGGCGCGCGTCCCCACCCGGGGGCGCGCGCCTCGTGCGTTCCCGGTCAGGAGTGCAGCAGCGCGGGCTCGCCGGCCTCGCGGAACCGGCGGGCGGCGACGACGCCGCCGACGACCAGACCCACCCCCAGGGTCACCAGCAGGGTGACCGCGGCACGGGCGAGGAGCTGCGGTCCCGACGAGGCGACGTGCGCCGACCAGAGCACGTCGACGTCGGGCAGCCCCTGCACCAGCATCAGCCAGCCGGCGACGACGGCGAGCAGCCCGGTCATCACACCGCGGCCGCGCATCGACGCCCGCACGCCCAGGACGGCGCACAGCAGGGCGGCCGCCGCCGGCATCAGCGCGGAGACCACGGCGCCCAGATGCGACCCCGCGGTCACCGGGGGCTCCGGCGTGGCCAGCGCGTGCCAGAGCGCGGCGGCGGCGCCCAGGGCGAGGAGCAGCCCGAGCGCCCGTGGGGTGCCGGCCCACGCGCCGGCGGCGACGGCGCCCAGCAGCAGCACCGCGACCACCGGCCAGACGAGCCACGGCGACGGCGGCGGGGCCCAGGTGAGCCGGCCGGCGACCTCGGCCTCGGTGCTCCCCTGGCGCAGCGGGACGACCCACTCCGACACCACGTGCCCGCGGGTCGGGTCCTCGGCGACCCGCGGTGGCAGCACCCCCTCGCTCATCCAGTGCGTGCGGTGGTCGTGCCAGACGTACTCGGCCCGGGTGGAGACCTGCTGCCACTCCGGCTCCGCGCCGGGGTCCGCGCTCTCGGGGACCGGCGTCCGCCCGAAGCGGTCGAGGTTGATGTAGGTCGCGGGGCTGCGGGCGTTGCGCCAGACCCCCTCCGGGCCGATGCGCAGGTACGGCTCGTCGGAGTAGCCGGGCACCAGAACCTCGGTGGCCGAGTCGTTCACCAGCTCCAGCTCGTCGCCGAACTGCAGGACCCGCACGCTCACGCCCGGGAGCTCGGGGGTGACCGAGACGACCCGGCCGTCGAAGTCGCTGCCGGCCGCCCCTCCGCCCACGTGCGCCGACGCCGGCCCGGCCACAGCCATCAGCGCCAGCACACCGGCCAGGACGACCAGCAGCCGAGCCGGCCCCCGGCTCACGCCCCCGCCACCTGCCGGAGGTCGTCGGCGATGTCCCGGGCGGTGTTCTCCGCGTCGAAGGCCACCCGCGCCTCGTCGTCCTGGCCGTAGAGGAGCAGCAACGTCGAGTGCATCCGGCCGCCGTCCTCGGCCTGCGGCACCCCGGCCGCCAGCTGGGCCCGGTCGATCGCCGCCTGGTCGCCGGTGAGCCCGACGAACGGGGTCGGCAGGTCGGCATCGAACCGGCCGAGGTACTCGCCCAGGACGGCGGGGGTGTCGGTCGCAGGGTCCGTCGTCACGAACACGACCTGGACCTGCTCGGCCAGCGCGCGGTCCACGCCGCGCAGCGCCACGGCAACGTCGGCCATCGTCGTCGGGCAGACGTCGGGGCACTCGGTGTAGCCGAAGAACAGCAGGGTCGGCCGGCCGCCCGTCGTCTGGGCGAAGTCGTACGGCGCACCCGTCGTGTCGGTGAGCGTGAACGACGGACGGCGGTAGGGCTCCTTCAGGTCGATCCCCGCGAAGGTGTCCTCCGGCGCCTCGACCGCGGCCGGCGCGCCGCCCGTGTGGTCGTGCCCCTCGTCCGTCGAGCCGCCGTCCGCCGACTCGCCGCACCCGGCCGCGAGCAGGCCCGCCGCGAGCAGCAGCGCCGTCAGGGCACGACGGGGACGGCGGTGGACGGCGGAGCTCACGACGACACGGTACGTCGGTTGGCGCGGACGCCGAGGACGACACCGGCGAGCGCGGTCAGGAACGCCAGGATGGCGACGAAGAGCGCCAGCGCGCCCGGGTCGTCGGTGTGACCGCCCTCGTGGGCCCCGTCGTCGTGCGCGCCGTCGTGCGCCGCGCCACTGCCCGCTCCGTCGGCCGGGGCGGCCTCCGCCGAGGACAGTGACAGCACCGGAGCGGGCTTCTCCGGCTCCTCCTGGCCGGCGACCGTCGGCTCGATCCAGGCCGACTCGCTACCGTCGCTGTAGCTCTGCACCGTCGGGAAGGCGAGCTGGTCGGCATCGGGGAAGGTGCCGCCGGAGAGCGAGAACTCCTGGAACTGCCCGGGGGCGATGCCGCCCCCGGCGTCGGCCCGGAACTCGACCACGGAGACGTAGGAGCTGATCTCCTGGCCGTGGACCTCCAGCGGCTCGGCGAGGTCGGCGGTCGTCGTGGTGACGGTCCAGCCCGGAACCGGCTGCGCGCGCAGCGAGCCCATCGCGGCCTCCTCGGGGATCTGGATCCGCAGAGCGACCGTGCTGGCGGTGTCGCTCTCGTTGGGCACCCGGAAGGTCATCTTCCCGTACCCGCCGGGCGCGGCGTCGGCGGAGGAGACGGTGACGTGCGCCGAGGCGGTGCCGGCGAGCACCACGGTGGCGGCGAGAGCGCTCCCGACGGCCGTCAGCAGGACGGCGAGGCGGGTGAGCGGGCGGGGCAGGGACACGGGACTCCTGTTCATCGGGGGGCTCGTTCGATCTCTGGGTCAGCGCACCGGGAAGTCGGTGGCAGCGGTGAGTGCGGTGAACTCGTCGAGCCGCACGGTCACGGTGAGCGTCCACGTGCCGGCGCCGGGGACCGTCATGCCGTCACCGACGTAGTGGCCGGGGCCGGCGGGCTCGAGGTCCACGTCCAGGGGGCCGATCTCCTGGCTCCGCTCGGTGAGCGTCACCCGGATGTCCTCGGGCTGGGTGAGCCGGCCGGCGTCGTCGAAGAGGTAGAGGTGCAGGGCGTTCGCCCCGGGCCGGGCCGGATCGACCGAGACCTGCACGCTGCCCGACGCCGTGGCCGTGCCGCCCTGCAGCGGCAGTACGACGTCGACCGGCTGGGAGACCGACGACCGTGCGGGCGGGGTGCCGACCAGGACGGCGGTGAGGGCGAGGACGACCGCCGCCAGGCCCGCCTCGACCGCCAGCGACCGCCGCAGTGCGGGCAGGTGCCCGGCGGCGCTCTCCGCCTGGGCGCGCGCCCGCTGCTCGGCGGCCGCGAGCTCCGACCCGCCGGCGGTCGGCGACGAGGCGGCCAGGGCGTGCACGGTGATCGTCCGGCGCCGGCGCGCCGGACGGATGCCCAGCCGCTGCTGGACCCACACGCGGGACACCCCGGCCGCGGCCAGCGCGACGACGACCAGCAGCACCTTGCCGACCAGCAGCTGCCCGTAGCCGGTCTCGGCCAGCGCCGACGGCGAGCCCACCTCGCGGACCGACTGGACGATGCCGGAGACCACCAGCACCGCGACGGCCCCGAAGGCCGTCCGGGAGAAGGCCGGGAGCGCGGTCGCCACCTCCGCCGGCGGCGTCGTGGACCGCACCAGGGCGAGCAGGAGACCGGCCAGGCCGCCGAGCCAGACGCACATGGCGGCGACGTGCGTCGCGGCCACCACCACGGCCAGCCCCGGCCACGGACCGGCCACCGGGTGCCCGGTGGCCGCCGTCGCGACGACCAGGAGGAGGAAGAGCCCTGCGAGCACCGCGAGCAGCGGGCGCGAGGGCAGCTCCGCCCGCCGCGGCACGCGCCGCAGGACGACGAACAGCGCGAGGGCCAGCACCGCCCGGACGAGCGCGATCCAGCCCGCCTCCGACCCCAGGGTGGCCGTGAGCAGCGCCGGGTCGGCGAGGGAGCCCGGCCCGGAACCGGCGGCGTACGGGCCCTGCAGCAGGAAGCCGGCCAGCGCGGCCAGAGCGACGCCGAGGGCACCACCGGACGCCGCCCGGCGCAGCCGCGGTGCCGCCCAGCCCGCCGGCCAGGCGACCGCCGCGAGCACCGGCAGCCCCACGGCGAGCGCCAGGCCGGCGAAGCCCACCCAGCGGGCGGCGGGCAGCAGCGCGCCGATCACCGGATCGGTGTCGTCCGTGGTCGCGCCCCCGCCGGCGGAGAGCAGGTCGGCGTCCCCCACGGCGAACGAGAAGGCGCCGGCGACCGGGTGGGAGTCGGCCGAGACGACCCGGTAGGTGACCAGGTAGCCGCCGTCGGGCAGGTCGCCGCGCAGCGGAACGGTGAGGACGGCGCCGTCGACCTCGGGTGTGCCGGTGTCGACGCGCTGCTGGTCGGCGTCGAGCACGCGGGCGTACCCGGCGCCCAGGGAGACGCCCTCGCTGAACGTGAGGGTGACCGCGGCGGGGGCCTCGTCGATGCGGGCGCCCTCGCCGGGCTCGGTGGAGACGAGGGTCGCGTGGGCCGAGGCGGGTGGCGCCGTGACGACCCCAGCCCCCAGCCATCCGCCCAGCAGGACCGCGAGCAGGACCGCCGTCCGCCTCACGCGGGCACCCGCCGGCCGGCCACGGCGGCGAGCTCGCGCCGCCGGCGTCCGCGCCAGGCCAGCAGCGCCACGACCACCACTCCGGCCACGAGCAGCAGGTGGGCCACCGCACGGTCGGCGTGCACGTGCCCGGCAGCGAGGTCGGCCACGGTCACCGGAACCAGCAGGGCCACGAAGGACCCCAGGAACGGCAGTGCTCCTGCGGCGAGGCGCGGGGCCGCGGCGACGGCGAGGAAGGCGGCGGCCAGCGCCAGGTTCCAGGCGCCCGACTCGTGCTCCATGTGCACCGGGGCGCTCATCGCCCCGGCCCCGGAGACGAGCACCGGCCAGGCCAGCGCACCCTGGGCGACGCCGACGGCCAGCAGCAGCAGCCGGAGCGCGGTCGTGGCCAGGCGGGCCCGTGCCGCCGCCCGGACGCCCGGCAGCTCCCGGGGCAGCGCCCCCAGGACCACGGCCGTGAGGTCGGGCACCGGCGGGGCCGGCGCCAGCCGGGCACGGCGGGTCACCCGCTCCGCGTCCGCCGCCCAGGCGGCGCAGTCGGGGCAGGCGGACAGGTGCCCGTCGAGCTCGCCGGAGGGCAGGCCGAGGGGCTCCCCGTCGAGGCGCGCCGACAGCGCCTCGCGGTACGTCTGGCAGGACATGGTTGATTGGTCGTCGCCGGACGCCGTCCGGTTCCCGCCTCGCGGGACTTTCTCCCACGGCCCGAGGACGACGACGGATGGACGACCTGGCGCGCACCGCCGCGGACGCCGCCGACGGCGACCCGCTGGCCGCCGCCCACCTCGTCCGCGCCACGCAGTCCGACGTCTGGCGGCTGTGCGCCGCGCTGGGTGACCGGGACAGCGCCGACGACCTCACCCAGGAGACCTACCTGCGTGCCTTCGCGGCCCTGCACCGCTTCGAGGGCCGGTCGACGGTGCGCACGTGGCTGCTGTCCATCGCCCGCCGGGTGTGCGCCGACGCCGTGCGGTCCCGGCGTCGGCGCCGGCTCACCCTGGTGCGCGAGCCGGCCGATCTCGAGCTGCTCTCGGCCGAGGCCGCGGTCGACGACGTCGGCGAGGGCGTCGTCGTCACCGACCTCCTGGCCCGGCTCGACGGCGACCGTCGCGAGGCCTTCGTGCTCACACAGCTCCTCGGGTTGTCCTACGCCGAGGCGGCGGAGGTGGCCGACTGCCCGGTCGGCACGATCCGGTCGCGGGTCGCCCGGGCCCGGGCAGACCTGGTGGCGTCCCTCTCCGGGGTGAGCGACGGCGCCGCCGGACGCGATACGGCTCACAGCTGAAGCCGGGGTGAACGACGGGCGAGGGTCGGGAGACCTATGCTGCCCGACGGCCGTGCGTACGCCTCCGGCGAGCGCGGTCCGTGACCACATCCGAGACGGAGCCCCCGCGTGCCCTTCAGCCTGACGCCCAAGGACTCGAGCTTCTACCCCCTGTTCACCGCCTCCGCGCAGAACCTGGTGGAGGCGACGGAGGTCCTGGGCGAGTTCATCCACGACCACGCGCGCCGAGCGGAGCTCGCGGTCAAGCTCCGGGACCTCGAGCACGCCGGAGACCAGTCGACGCACGCGATCTTCCGCGCGCTGAACACCAGCTTCGTGACCCCGTTCGACCGCGAGGACATCTACAACCTGGCCAGCGACCTGGACGACGTCATGGACTTCGTCGAGGCGGCCGCCGACCTGGTCATCCTCACCGGGCTGGGCACCCTCCCGGCGGAGATGAGCCAGCAGGTCTCGCTGCTGCAGCGCTGCGCCCAGACGACCGCCGAGGCGATGCCGCGGCTCAAGACGATGAAGGACCTCTCCGACTACTGGATCGAGGTCAACCGCCTGGAGAACGAGGCCGACAAGCTCTACCGGCGGCTGCTCTCCCGGCTCTACAGCGGCGAGTTCGACGCCCTCGAGATCCTCAAGCTCAAGGAGGTCGCCGACCAGCTCGAGGAGGCGGCCGACGCGTTCGAGCACGTGGCGAACGTGGTCGAGACCATCGCCGTCAAGGAGTCCTAGGCCCCGATGGATCTCTGCTGATGGACGCCGCTTTCCTGGCCCTGGTCGCCATCATCCTGGTGGCCCTGGCGTTCGACTACACCAACGGCTTCCACGACGCGGCCAACGCGATCGCCGTCGCCGTCTCCACCAAGGCGCTGACGCCGCGGGCCGCGCTGGCCCTCGCCGCGGTCATGAACCTGGTGGGCGCCTTCCTGTCCACCGAGGTGGCCAAGACGGTCGGGGCGGGGATCATCGACGCCCCCGAGGGCAGCGACGGGTTGAAGATCGTCTTCGCGGCGTTGATCGGCGCGATCGCGTGGAACCTGATCACCTGGTGGTTCGGCCTGCCCTCGTCGTCCTCCCACGCGCTGATCGGCGGGCTGGTCGGCGCGGCGCTGGCCGCCGCGCACTCGGTGCAGTGGATGGGGATCCTCGACAAGGTCGTGATCCCCATGGTGCTGTCGCCGCTGGTCGGCTTCGGGCTGGGCTACCTGTTCATGCTGGCGCTGCTCTGGGCGTTCCGGAACGCGAACGTGACCCGCGCGAACCGGGGTTTCAAGTACGCCCAGATCGCCAGCTCGGCGACGATGGCGCTCGGTCACGGCATGCAGGACGCCCAGAAGACGATGGGCATCATGACCCTGGCGCTGTTCACCGCCGGTGAGATCGACAGCTTCGAGGTGCCCTTCTGGGTCGTCGTCGCCGCAGCCGGGGCGATCAGCGCCGGCACCTACGCCGGCGGGTTCCGGATCATGCGCACGATGGGCCGCCGCATCATCCAGCTGACCCCCACCGGTGGGTTCGCCGCGCAGACCGTCGCCTCCGGCGTCATGGTCACCACCGCGACGGTGTTCGCCGTCCCCGTGTCGACGACGCACATCACGACCACCTCGATCATGGGGGTGGGGGCCACCCGGCGGCTCTCCGCCGTCCGCTGGGGCATCGCCGGCAACATCGTCGTCGCCTGGGTCGTCACGCTGCCGGCCGCGGCAGCGGTGGCCGCGGTCGCCTACTTCCTCACCGACCTGGTCGTCTGACCTCCGGGACGTCCACCGGACGGCCCCTGCCGCGCGCTCGCGTGGCGGGGGCCGTCGTCGTTCGCGGGCGACACGCGTCCCACCCACTGGACGCCGGGTTGACGCATAAGTGCATCGACCTGGTAGACATTTACCGTGACCGCGCACCCGACGATGCCGCTCCTCGTGGGCCGCCTGCACGTCGACCTGCTGCGCGTCGCCACCGCCACCTGTCCGGGCCGCTGATTCCCGCGCCGTTCGCGGCGCCCCTCGCACCCGCTCCCCCGCGCGCCACGCCGCCGCGCCCCCGAGACCCGGAGTCAGTTCCCGTGAAGACCCTGATCGTGCTCGCCCTCGCCGGCCTGGGCGCCCAGCTCGTCGATGGCAGCCTGGGCATGGCCTACGGCGTCACCTCGACGACGCTGCTGCTCGCGCTCGGCACCAACCCGGCCGCCGCCTCGGCCACCATCCACCTCGCCGAGATCGGCACCACGCTGGCCTCCGGCCTCTCGCACTGGCGGTTCGGCAACGTCGACTGGAAGGTCGTGGCCAAGGTCGGCCTGCCGGGCGCGATCGGCGCCTTCGCCGGCGCGACGGTGCTGTCCAACCTGTCGACCGAGGTCGCCGCGCCGGTGATGTCGCTGATCCTCGTCTCGCTCGGTGCGTACATCCTGGTGCGCTTCACGCTCCGCGGCATCGACCGGCGCAACCTCGGCAAGCCGGTGCGCAAGCGCTTCCTCGGCCCGCTCGGCCTCGTGGCCGGCTTCGTGGACGCCACGGGCGGTGGCGGCTGGGGCCCGGTCGGCACGCCGGCGCTGCTGGCCAGCGGCCGGATGGAGCCGCGCAAGGTCATCGGCTCGATCGACACCTCCGAGTTCCTCGTGGCCATGGCCGCCAGCCTCGGCTTCCTGCTCTCCCTGGGCACGCAGGGCGTGAACGCGCTCTGGGCTGCGGGCCTGCTGGCCGGCGGTCTGGTGGCCGCGCCGATCGCCGCCTGGCTGGTCCGCCACGTACCGCCGCGTCTGCTGGGCTCGCTCGTCGGCGGGATGATCGTCATCACGAACACCCGCACCCTGCTGCGCAGCGACTGGATCGACGCCCCGGACGCGGTCCGCTATCCCGTCTACGCCGTGCTCTACGCCGTGTGGGCGCTGGCGGTGGTGCACTCCTACCGCCAGTACCGGAAGGACAAGGCGCTGGAGTCGGCCTCCGCCGTCGCCGAGGCGGCCGAGCTGGGCGAGGTGGCCGACCGGGTGCAGCGCAACGTCGTCGTCGACGTGGTCGCCACCCCCGCCGAGCCGGTCACCGCCGGTCGGCCGATCGACCCGCGCGACTAGCCCACGAGCGACACGAGCGGCCCCGTCCGGCACCCGCCGGGCGGGCCGCTCGCCGTCCTCCCTCACCGTTCCGGGTCCTGCCCCACGGTCGACCACGAGGGAGGACCCAGGACGATCAGGTCTCCTGATCACCATGGCCGGCCAGCAGCTGGGCCTCCAGCTCGGGCGGCAGGCCGGGCGCGGGCCGGTTCGCCGGCAGCGGTGGTCGTTCGGCCTCCTGCATCCACGCCCAGGTGTCGGCCACGGTGGCCGCCAACGGCCGTGTGGTCAGCTCGAGCTCCGCCGCGCGGGCGGTGTCCACGTCCCAGGCCGTGCGCGCCTCCTCCTGCCGCAGCCACAGCGGGAGGTGCACCCACTCCTGCACGCCCGCCGCGAGCAGGTCCTCCTCCGGCACCGGTACCCACTCGGCGTCGCTGGCGGTCACCTCCCGGCACACGTCGAGCAGCCCGCCGTAGGTGGTCATGCCCACCGGGCCCTTCGCGTTGACCGCGCCACCCTGCCCTCGCTCGGCCATCTCGACCAACCAGGTCGCCAGGTCGCGGGCATCGACGAGCGAGATCGGCTGGTCCATCCCCTCGGCCGGCACGACGACCCGGCCACCGCGCGAGATGCGGTCCAGCCACCACCCGAGGCGGTACACCGGGTCGTGCGGTCCGACGATCAGACCGGCCCGCGCGGTGAGGAACGCCGGCCCGACGGCCGCAGCCAGCACCCGCTCGGCGTGGGCCTTGTTCGGGCCGTAGTCGTCGTCCGCGGTGTCCCAGGTGGGCTCGGAGTTCTCCGGCCCGATCGGTCCCGGCGGCCAGTTGCGGTAGGCGTTGAGGCTGCTGACGAAGGCATAGCCGTGCACGCCCCCCAGGACGGCGGCAGCGTTGTCGGCCGCTGCCCTCGTCTGGCAGGAGGTGTCGACGACGAGCTCCGGCTGCCACCCGTCGAGCGCTGCGGGCAGAGCGGCGGGGTCGTCCCGGTCGCCGTGCAGTGCCTGGGCACCCGGCGGGGGCTCCCCGGTCAGCCCTCGGGTGAAGGTCGCGACCTCGTGCCCCCGCTCGAGTGCAGCCATGGCCACGTGCCGGCCGAGGAAGTGGGTGCCGCCGAGGACGAGGAGTCGCATGGCGGTCACTCCAGCCGAGCCGCTCCGCCGCCGTCCAGCGCGTTCGCGGCGGGCGTAAGCCCTCGTCAGGGCACCGCCGCGGCGTGCGAGGGGTGGAGGAAGTCCTCGTTCAGACGGCGCGGGAGGCGGGGACCTGCGGCAGCGGGGTCGACCGCGCCGCTGCCAGCACCATCGACGGCGACGAGGGCAGGCCCCGGCGGGTGCACAGGCGCAACGCGCGGGCGCCGGTGAGCACGTCGGTCTCCGGCGGCACCACGAGGAGGTCGGCGCGGCGGGTACCCCCGGCCCAGAGGAGGCAGACGACGCCCGGGTCCATGCTCCGGAACCCACCGGTGCGGACGGTGCGGCCCTGGACCTCCAGCTTGCGCGGCACCGGCTGCCAGGCGTCCAGCGCGTAGGTGAAGCGCTCCACCCGCACCCCGCGCCGCTCCAGGGCGGCGATCAGCTCGGGGAGCTCCACGGCGAGGTCGCGGCTGCGCGGGAACCACGCGCCGTCGAAGGCGGACCGGCCGGAACCGGCGTCGTCCCGCAGGCTCACCCGGACGTCGATCCCACCCCGGAAGCCCTCGCTCGCCGGAACCGTGCGGGTGATCGTCGTCATCAGCCTTCGGCCACCTCTCGTCGTCCGTCTCGGGGTCGTACACCACCCCGAGACGAACGTAGGCGCAGCGGCGCGCCGACCCCGGCGCGGTGCGCTCGGGCGTGCCGACCGCTATCGGCAGGTCATCACGATTCGTGACCTACCGACCACTCCCCCGCCCCGTCCGGGCGTTTTGTGCACTATCCGCCCGGGCGGTTCGTGCACAAAACGCCCCGGGGGTGGAACGCGACAGGCCCCCGCCGGCGAACCGGAGGGGGCCTGTCGGAAGCAGCCGTTACGGCTTGGGCTTGCGGTTCTTCGCCTTGCCGCGCTCGGTCTGGTCGAGCACCACCTTGCGGATGCGGACGCTGCCCGGGGTGACCTCCACGCACTCGTCCTCGGCGCAGAACTCCAGCGCCTGCTCCAGGTTGAGGATCTTCGGCGGGATCAGCCGCTCCAGCTCCTCGGAGGTGGACTTGCGCATGTTGGTGAGCTTCTTCTCCTTGGTGATGTTCACGTCCATGTCGTCCGGACGGGAGTTCTCACCGACGATCATGCCCTCGTAGACGTCCGTGCCGGGCTGGACCATGAGCTGGCCGCGCTCCTGCAGGGAGAACATCGAGTAGGTCGTGGCCACGCCGGAGCGGTCGGCGACGAGCGAGCCGGTGGGACGGGCGCGCATGTCGCCCATCCACGGCTCGTAGCCCTCGAGGTTGTGGTTGAGGACGCCGGTGCCGCGGGTCTCGGTCAGGAACTCGGTGCGGAAACCGATGAGGCCGCGCGAGGGGACGATGTACTCCATCCGCGCCCAGCCGGTGTCGTGGTGCACCAGGTTCTCCAGGCGGGCGCGACGGGTGGCCAGCGCCTGGGTGAGCGTGCCCACGTACTCGCCGGGGGTGTCGATCGTGACCCGCTCGACCGGCTCGTGGAGCTTGCCGTCGATCATCTTGGTGACGACCGTCGGGCGGCCGACGGTGAGCTCGAACTCCTCGCGGCGCAGCTGCTCGACGAGGATGGCCAGCGCCAGCTCGCCGCGGCCCTGCATCTCCCACGTGTCGGGGCGGTCGGTGGGCAGCATGCGCACACTGACGTTGCCGACGAGCTCCTGGTCGAGGCGGTTCTTGATCAGGCGGGCGGTGAGCTTCTTGCCGCTCTTGCCCGACAGCGGCGAGGTGTTGATGCCGATCGTGATCGAGATCGAGGGCTCGTCGACGGTCAGCGGCGGCAGCGGGCGCGGGTCGTTCGGGTCGGCGAGGGTGTCGCCGATCATGATGTCCTCGATGCCCGCGATGGCGACCAGGTCGCCCGGGCCGGCGCTCTCGGCCGGGGTGCGGGTGAGGCCCTCGGTGACCAGCAGCTCGGTGATCTTGACGTTCTTGATCGTGCCGTCGACCTTGCACCAGGCGACCTGCTGGCCGCGCTTCATCTCACCGGAGTGGATGCGCAGCAGCGCGAGGCGGCCGAGGAACGGCGAGGCGTCGAGGTTGGTGACCTGCGCGCGCAGGGGCTCCTCGGCGTCGTAGCTCGGCGCCGGGATGGTGTCCAGCAGCGTCTTCACCAGCGGGCCGAGGTCCGGGCTGTCCGGCACGGTGCCGTTCTCCGGACGGTTCATCGAGGCCTGCCCGGTGCGACCGTTGCAGTAGACGATGGGGAACTCGAGGGCGTCGGCGTCCATGCCGGCGTCCTCCATGAGCTCCATGAACAGCTCGTAGCACTCGTCGACGACCTCTTCGATGCGGGCGTCGCCGCGGTCGGTCTTGTTGACCGCGAGGATGACCGGCATCCCCTTGCCCAGCGCCTTGCGCAGCACGAAGCGGGTCTGCGGGAGCGGGCCCTCGGAGGCGTCCACGAGGAGGACGACGCCGTCGACCATCGACAGGCCGCGCTCGACCTCGCCGCCGAAGTCGGCGTGGCCGGGGGTGTCGACGATGTTGACGACGACGGGGTTGCCGTCGGAGTCGGCCAGGCGGATCGCGGTGTTCTTCGCGAGGATGGTGATGCCGCGCTCGCGCTCGAGGTCCATCGAGTCCATCACGCGGTCCTGCGTGGTGTCGGCGTCGGTGCCCTCA
Source organism: Blastococcus sp. TF02-8 (assembly GCF_003319175.1). Lineage (GTDB taxonomy): Bacteria > Actinomycetota > Actinomycetes > Mycobacteriales > Geodermatophilaceae > Blastococcus. Next base: position 168,520 of record NZ_QOHK01000005.1, read on the forward strand.
CCCTTGGCGCGGCCGAGAGCGCCGGCCTGGCGGAGGAGAGCGTCGACCAGGGTGGTCTTGCCGTGGTCGACGTGGGCGACGATCGCCACGTTGCGCAGGTCGTTGCGGGTGGGCATGCGGAAGGGCACCTCGGGGAGCTCGGGAGCGCGCCGCGCGGACGCGCGCGGGCATAGAGGCCAACAGCCGCCGAGGCCGTGACCTTCCCTCCACTCTAGGTGCTCAGCGTGCGGCCACCGAGGCCCGCGGCCGGTCGATCACCCCGTAGGTCACCCCTGCGGCGGCAACAGTGACCAGACTCACCGCGAACCAGGCCGGGAATCCGGCGCCCAGGGCCAGCACGTGGGCCAGGACGAACGCCCCGATGTACAACGCCGCCAGGGCCGTGGTGACGGCGGGGCCGCGTCGGCGGGCGGCGATCCAGCCGGCGCCCACGCCGCACGCGGCGAAGACGGCGCCGCCGAGCGCCCGGATCCCGGTGCCCTGGGCGATGCCGAACCCCGCCGCGAGGCCGACGGCGACCAGGAGGGAGGCGGGGACGCGGGCGAGGGCGGAGGTCGACATGCCGACAAGTCTCCCCGTCGACCGGACGTCGTCGCCCGGCGACCCGGAGCGCACCCGTGCGCATCCGAGCGGTATCCGGGGTCCGCACTCCGACGCTCGTGCGCCTGCGGCCGCGCACGACGCCGACGAGCCAGGAATGCGCAGGGCCCCGGACGCGGTGCGTCCGGGGCCCTCGTGACGTGCTGGAACGGCCACCCTTCAGGGGCCCGCCGCGAGCCTGCGAGCGGCGGGCGGAAGGGTGGTCCTCACGCGGTGCGGAGCACGGCCTCGATCTCGAGCTCGACGGCGATCTTGTCGCCGACGACGACGCCGCCGCCGTCCATCGGCATCTGGATGTCGACGCCGAACTCCGAGCGGGAGATCTCGGTGCGGGCCGAGAAGCCGGCGCGGGTGCCGCCGTAGGCGTCCGGGCCGAAGCCGTTGAGCTCCAGGGCCAGGGTGACGGGCTTGGTGTTGCCCTTGATGGTGAGGTCGCCCTCGACCACCCAGTCGGCGCCGTCGGTGCGCACGGCGGTCGACCGGAAGGTCATCTGCGGGTGGTTCTCGGCGTCGAAGAAGTCGGCGGAGCGGATGTGCGCGTCACGCTGCTCCTGACGGGTGTCGATCGAGCCCAGGTCGACGGTCGCGGTGACGGTCGAGTCGGCCGGGTTCTCGGCGGTGACGATCTCGCCGGTGAACTCGCGGAAGTAGCCGCGGACCTTGCTGACCATCATGTGGCGGACCGAGAAGCCGACCGTCGAGTGGCTGGCGTCGATGTCCCAGGTGCCGGCGATGTAGCCGGGGATCTGGACGGTGCTGGTCATGGTGTCTCCCTGGTGCTGGTGTTCGGAGGACGGTGTCGTCGGAGCCAGCGTAGTTGAGCGTTGAACTATTCCGCCAGTATTCTGAGGACATGACGTCGTCCGTGTCGCCGCAGCCCCTCCCTCCGGGTGAGCCCCGCTGGCTCGACGCCGAGGAGCAGAAGGCCTGGCGGGCGTGGCTCTACAGCGCCCAGCTGGTGCTGGACCGCCTCGACCGCGACCTCACCCACCGCACGGGCATCTCGCACGCCTACTACGAGATCCTCGTCGCGCTCTCGGAGACGCCCGAGCGGATGATGCGGATGAGCGAGCTCGCCGACCGGTGCCTCTCCTCCCGCAGCCGGCTCTCGCACGCCGTCTCCCGGCTCGAGGAGCGCGGCTGGGTGCGCCGCCAGGTCTGCGCGGAGGACGGCCGCGGTCAGCTCGCCGTGCTCACCGACGAGGGTTTCGCCGCGCTCGAGGGCGCGGCGCCGATCCACGTCGAGGGCGTGCGGCGGGAGCTGTTCGACCGGCTCTCGGCCGAGCAGGTGCAGAGCATCCGCGACGTCGGGGAGACGCTGCTGCGCCACCTCGACCCCGACCGCGTCCCCTGAGCTACCGGGGCACGACGTCGTCGGGCGGCTGCGGCCACGGCGGCACACCGGCCACCGGCTCCGTCCCGATCCGCCCGGGGAAACGCGGCGCGCGCTTCTCCAGGAAGGCGGCCACGCCCTCGGCCGGGTCCGGCCCCTCCCCCAGCTCGACCAGCGCGCGGGACTCCACCCGGTGCGCGTCCCACGGCGAGGACGCCCCGAGCATCGACCAGAGCATCTGGCGCGCCGCGGCGACGGCGACGCCGCTGGTGTTGGCCACGATCTCCTTGGCCAGCCCGTAGGCCGCCGGCAGCAGGTCCTGGTCAAGCACCACCCGCGACACGAGCCCCCCGCGCAGCGCCTCGTCGGCGTCGAAGACCCGGCCGGTGGCCACCCACTCCATGGCCTGGCTGATGCCGACCACCCGCGGCAGGAACCACGAGGACGCCGCCTCCGGGACGATGCCGACCCGGCCGAACACGAACCCGAACCGGGCCGACTCCGCGGCGATCCGGACGTCCATCGCCAGGGGCAGTGTCGCCCCGATGCCCACCGCCGGGCCGTTGACCGCGGCGATCACCGGCTTGCGCAGCGCCGCGAACGGCAGCGAGGCCACGCCCCCGGCGTCGCGGGGGAAGCCGCCGATGGACTGGCTCAGCGGGCCCGGCGGCCGCTGGCGGGTGCGCCGGTCGGAGAAGGTGCCCGGCCCGTTGCCCAGGTCGGCCCCCGCGCAGAACGCCCGGCCGGCCCCGGTCACCACCACCACGCGCACGTCGTCGTCCGCATCGGCGGAGGCGGCCACGCGGGCCAGCTCGTCGGCCATCGTCATCGTGAACGCGTTCAGCCGGTCGGGCCGGTGCAGCGTCACGGTGGCGACGGCGTCGGCCACCTCGTAGCGGAGCTCGGTGAGCTCCCCGGCGCCCATCAGGCGCCCAGCGCGCCGGAGACGGCGAGCCGGGCGACGGCGTCCAGGTGCTCGGCCTCGTCGCCCAGCAGCAGCCGGTCCACCTTCGCCCGCCGCCAGTAGAGGTGCGCGTCGTGCTCCCAGGTGAAGCCGATGCCGCCGTGCACCTGGATCAGCGTCGACGCGGCCCGCTCGAAGGTGGTCGCTGCGCACGCCTTGGCCGCCGACGCGGCCAGCGGCAGCTCGGCCGGGTTGCCGTCGGCCGCCCAGGCGGCCCACCAGACCAGCGAGCGCAGCTGCTCCACACCCACCCACGCGTCGACCAGCATGTGCTTGACCGCCTGGTAGGAGCCGATCCGCCGGCCGAACGCCTCGCGCTCCTGCGCGTAGGAGACCCCGACCTGCACGCAGCGGTCCGCGCCGCCGAGGTCCTCGGCCGCCATCACCACCGCGCCCACCTGCCGGGCCCGGGCCCAGAGGTCACCGGCGTCCTCGACCAGCACGCGCCGCGAGGTCATCCGCACCGAGGCCAGGCCGCGGGTGGCGTCCAGCGGCCGTCCGGGCACGACCTCGCCCTCGCCGACGACGAAGGATCGGCCGTCCAGCCCGAGGAACGTCGTCGCCTCGGCGGCGTCGACCGAGGGCGCGGAGCCGTCGACGGAGCCGTCGAGGACGGCGAACGCCGTCGAGCCGTCGGCCAGCCGGGCGGCCAGGTCGGGGACGTCGGCGAGCAGCACCGCGGCACGGGCCGCCGTCACCAGGGACGGCGCGGCGAGCACAGCACCGCCCTGCTCGGCGACGACGGCCAGGTCCAGCAGCGGCCGTCCGGAGCCACCCGCGGACTCGGGCACCGTGATCCCGAGGAAGCCGATGTCGGCCAGCGCCTTGCGGCCGGGCTCGAGCGCACCGCCCTCCAGGCCAGCGCGGGCCGCGGCCGGGGAGGCACTACCGCGGAAGAAGTCCCGCGCGCCGGAAGCGATGTCGCGCTGGTCGTCGTCGAGGTCGAAGTTCATCGCCGTCCTCCGTCGGGGCGCCCTTGGGAGAACGCAGCCGTCTTGTCCAGGCGGGGCTCGGCGGGCAGGCCGAGCACCCGCTCGCCGAGGATGTTGCGCAGCACCTGGTCGGTGCCGCCGGCGATGGAGATCCCGGGCAGCCAGGACTGGGTGCGCTGCCAGCGGTCGTCGCCGTCGGCGGTTGCTGCGTAGACGGCGTCGTCGCCCAGCAGGCGGACCCCGGCGTCGGCCATCAGGTGCGCGGCCTCGGTGCCGGCGAGCTTCCCGGCGCTGGCCTCCGGTCCGGGGATGCCGCCCTGGCTGAGCGTGGTCAGCCGGCGGTAGCCGGTGTACCGGGCGCCGAGCGCGGCGACGACGGCACGACCCACCGCCTGCCGGGCGAGCACCTGGCGCTCGGGGTCCAGCAGTGGCAGCCGCTCCCGGGCGTGCCGCGCGAACTCCTCGACCGGCGCCCCGATCGCGCTGCCGGCGCCACCGATGGTCACCCGCTCGTTCATCAGCGTGGTGAGCGCGACCCGCCAGCCCTCTCCGGGCTCCCCCAGCCGCTCGCTGTCGGGGATGCGGACGTCGTCGAAGAACACCTCGTTGAAGTCCGACTGGCCACCCATCTGGCGCAGCGGCCGCACGGTGACGCCGGGGGCGTGCATGTCGACGACGAACATCGTGAGCCCGGCGTGCTTGGGCCTCTCCGGGTCGGTCCGGGTGAGCAGGATCCCGTAGTCGGAGACGTGCGCCAGCGTCGTCCAGACCTTCTGCCCGTTGACCACCCAGTCGTCCCCGTCGCGGACGGCGGTGGTGCGCAGAGCCGCGAGGTCCGAGCCGGAGGCCGGCTCGCTGAACAGCTGGCACCAGACGTCGTCGGCGCGCAGCAGCCGGGCGAGGTAGCGGTCGCGCTGGTCCTGGCTGCCGTGCGCGATGACCGTCGGGCCGCACATGCCCATGCCGATGTGGTTAATCAACGCAGGGACCCGGAAGCGCGCCAGCTCCTGCCCCACGATCGACTGCTGGAGCAGCGTGCCGCCCTGGCCGCCGTACTCGCGCGGCCAGGTCACCCCGACCAGCCCGGCGTCGTGGAGGACCCGCTGGGTGCGCCGCATCTCGGCTTCCTGCGTGCGCGCGTCCACGGCCTCCTGGCCGGGGGCCAGGCGCAGCAGCTCGTCGGCGTGCTGCTCCAGGGTGCTGCGCACGTGCGCCCGGTACCCGGCCTCGTCGGGGCTGTCGTCGAAGTCCACGGGCGGCGCCTCTCGTCGGTGAGCGGATCGGGCGCAGCGTGACAGGGGTCACCCCAAACGGTCAACGGTGACTGGTCGGTCCCCCGCACGCGGCCTACGCTTCCGCGGGTGACCGCCGAGCCCTCCGCGAGCGAGGTCGCCCCCGGGCCGCGCACGCGCTCGGAGCGGACCGCGGACAGCCGGCTGCTGATCCTCGAGGCCGCCGTCGCCTGCCTGGTGGCGGAAGGGGCCGCGGGCGCCTCGACGCTGGCCGTGCAGGCGCGGGCCGGGGTCTCCCGCGGCCGGCTGCTGCACCACTTCCCGTCGCGGGCCGAGCTGCTGGTGGCCGCCGCGCGCCACCTGTCCACGACCCAGCTCGACGAGGTCCGCCGTCGGTCCGCCGCGCTCATGGCCGACGAGCCGACCGGCAGCGAGCGGATCGACCGGGCGATCGACCTGATGTGGGCGACCTTCCAGGAGCCGCCGTTCTGGGCGGCGATGGAGCTGTGGACGGCGGCCCGCACCGACCCCGCCCTGCGAGCGGCGCTGCGCAGCGAGGAGCGACGGCTGCGGGCGGCCATCGCCGCGGTGGCCGACGGCATCTGGGGGCCGCAGATCGCCGGGGCACCCCTGTACGACGAGCTCTGCGAGCTGCTGTTCACCAGCATGCGCGGCGTCGCGCTGGTCTACGCGTTCGAGGACCGGCCCGCCGCCACCGACCCGCATCTCGCCCTGTGGAAGCGGCTCGCCGCGCGCATGCTCACGGTCGACAGTCAGGGTTGACCGCCCCCCTCCCCTTCGCCAGCATGACGCACGTCACATCCGTGCGTGCGCGCAGTCGAGGAGAAGCCGTGAGCGAACCGACCCCCACCCTCCAGGGCCGGGGCATGACCATGAGCGACATGCTGGCGCGGCACGCGCGGAAGACGCCCGAGGTCTGGGCGGTGCGCTTCGACGGCGGTGGCCGGACCTACCGGGAGCTCGACGAGCGGGTGACCCGGCTGGCCCGCGCGCTGCAGCAGCGCGGGGTGCGCACGGGTGACCGGGTGGCGGTGCTGGCGCTCAACGGCATGGAGACCTGGGAGGCCTACCTCGCGGGCGTCCGGCTCGGCGCGGTCGTCGTCCCGGTCAACTTCCGGCTGGTCGCCGACGAGGTCGCCTACGCGCTTTCCGACTCCGGCGCCGTGGCCCTGGTCGTGGACACCGCACTCGCACCGGTGGCGGAGAAGGCGCTGGAGCGGGCGCCGGAGGTCCGCTCGGTGCTGGTCATCGGTCCGGGGACGGTGGGCGCGGCGAGCGAGTCCTACGAGGAGGCGCTGGCCGCCGCCGGTGCCGACCCCCTCGGCATCGAGGTCGACGAGGACGCGGCCGCGTTCATCATGTACACCTCGGGCACGACGGGCCGGCCCAAGGGCGCGGTGCTCACCCACCACAACCTGCTGCTGCACTGCTTCAGCCAGATCACGACGCTGGGCTGGACGCCGGACGACACCGTGAACGCGCCGGGGGCGCCGCTGTTCCACATCGCCGGGCTCGCCGGGGGCCTCCCCCCGCTGCTGCTCGGCGGCACCAACGTGATCATGAAGTCCGGCGGCTTCGACCCGGTCGAGACGCTGGACATGATCGAGCGCGAGCGGATCACCAGCATCTTCCTGGTGCCGGCCATGTGGGCCGCGCTCGTGGCGGTGCCCGGCGTCAAGGACCGGGACCTCTCCTTCCTGCGCCGCATCTCCTGGGGCGCCGCGCCCGCGTCGACGACGCTGCTGCGCACGATGATCAACACCTTCCCGCAGGCCGAGGTGGTCACCGCCTTCGGGCAGACCGAGTGCAGCCCGGTCACCTGCCTGCTGCGCGGCGAGGACTCCGTCCGCAAGATCGGTTCGGTGGGCACGCCGATCCTCAACGTCGAGGTGCGCGTCGTCGACCCGTTCATGAACGACGTCCCACAGGGCGAGGTCGGCGAGATCGTCTACCGCAGCCCGATGGTCATGAAGGAGTACTGGAACAAGCCCGAGGCGACGGCGGAGGCGTTCGAGGGCGGCTGGTTCCACTCCGGCGACCTCGTGCGGCAGGACGAGGAGGGCTACATCTACGTCGTCGACCGCAAGAAGGACATGATCATCTCGGGCGGGGAGAACATCTACTGCGCCGAGGTGGAGGACGTGCTGGCCGCCCACCCGAAGGTCGCCGAGGTGGCGCTGATCGGCGTCCCGGACCCGAGGTACGGGGAGGCCCCCCTCGCTGTCGTCGCACCACGGGACGTGAACGACCCGCCGACGTCCGACGAGCTCGGCGCCTGGTGCCGGGAGCGGCTGGCCCGCTACAAGAACCCGCGCGAGTACTCGATCGTCGGGGCACTCCCGCGCAACCCCAGCGGCAAGGTGCTCAAGACCTCGCTGCGCCAGGAGCACTCCGCCGGGTCACTGGTCGCCCAGCCCGTCGTCTGAGCGCCCGGCCGCCCCCACTTCCCCGCGATCATGAAGTTCGGGAAGCGCCACACCGTTGCGACGCGGCGTGCCGCTTCCCGGACTTCATGATCACGCGGGGAGCAGAGAGGTGGGTCAGGCGGTCCAGACCTCGCCGACCTGGGCCACCACCGCTGCCGCCTGCGCCCGCCCGGCACGTGCTGCGGGCTCGCGGGCGGCCGGGTCCAGGACGTTGCGGCCGATCGCCGTGCGGCTGGCCTGATCGGGAGAGACGACGGCGACGCGGGACACCATGCCGCTGACCTGCGCGTCCACGCTGGCCAGCGGGCCGACGCCGCGCGGGATGGGCGCCAGCACCACGAGGCGGTCGTAGCCCTGGGCGAGGTCGGCGTTGGCGGCCGAGCGCATGCCGCCGTCGACGTAGCGGCGCCCCTCGATGGTCACCGGCGGGTAGACCCCGGGAACCGCGCAGCTGGCGGCCACCGCCTGCAGCAGCGGGACCCCGGAGCGGCGGTCGAACGTGCGGAAGTCACCCGAGGCCGCGTCGACGGCGGTGATGGTCAGGTCGCGCTCGGGCCACTCCGCGGACACCAGGCGGGAGCCGATGACGTCGAGGCGCTCCTGCTCGGTCGGCGTGAGGCCGGCCTTCTCGGCGGCCAGCGCGAGCGCGCCGATCCGGCGGCGGAACTCCACGTCCCGGCCGCGGCTGGTCAGCATCGCCCAGGCGTAGCGCGCCAGGGTGCCCCGCCCCACCCGGGCGACCTTCTCCTGCGCCGGCGGCTCGAGCTGCCGGGCGTACATCTCCTCCAGCGGCGCCCCGCTGGTCACCTGCGCGCCCACGACCGAGCCGGCCGAGGTGCCGACGACGAGATCGGCGCCAGTCAGGTCCACACCCGCCTCGGCCAGACCGGCGAGCACGCCGATCTCCCAGGCGATGCCGGTGATGCCGCCGCCACCGAGGACGAGGGCGGTGCGCTGGTCGCTCATGCGCGCCATCCTCACAGACCACTCTCGGTGCACAGCCCCTCGACAGGGGGTGTGAGGTGGGCCACGCTGTTCCCCGAGCTCCCCCGACGAGAGGAAACGCATGACCACCGTGCAGTCCGCCCCGGCACCGGCAGCGGCCAGCTGGCCGCCCGGACTCCCCCGGTCGCTGGACTACCCCAGCGTGCCGGTGGGCTCGATCCTGCGGGCAGCGGTGCGTCGGTGGGGGGACAGGACGGCGTTCGTCGACCACGACGTCCCGCTGACCTTCACCGAGATGGGTGCCCGCGCGCACGCCGTCGCCGGCTGGCTGGCCGACTCCGGCGTCGGCCCGGGTGACGTCGTCGCCGTGCACATCCCCAACTGCCGCCAGTACCCGGCGATCTACTACGGGATCATGCTGGCCGGCGCCACGTTCTCCCCCACGAACCCGCTGCTGCCCGCCGCCGACCTGGCCGCCCAGCTGAACGACGCCGGCGCCACCGTCCTGGTCACCTGGGACCAGGTGCTGCCGTTCGTCCGGGGCGCGCTGGCCCAGACCGGGGTCCGCACCGTGGTGGTCACCGGCGAGGCGCACACCCTCGACTTCGCCGCCCGGCTCGACGGCCTGGAGGACGGCGACGTCGACCTGCTCGACCTGCTCGCCGGCGACCCGACCGACCGGCACCTGGACGCCGACCTCGACCCGGCGGAGGCGCTGGCGCACCTGGCCTACACCGGCGGCACGACCGGGGTGAGCAAGGGCGTGGAGCTGCCGCACCGCAACGTCGTCACCAACGTGCTGCAGTCCGGCTGCTGGACCTCCGGCTCGCTCCCCCACCTCGACGAGGCCGGCGACGTCACGCTGCGCCAGGTCCTCGGCGAGGAGGAGATCAGCACCCGGCTCGGCGAGGCGCGGATCATCAACCTGACGCCGTGGTTCCACGCCATGGGCGCGATCGGCTACCTCAACGGCATGGTCATGGCCGGCACGATGACCGTGATCCACATGCGGTTCGACCCGGTGAAGTACGTCGAGGACATGGTCAAGTACGAGGTGACCTCGATCGGCGGGGCGCCGCCGGTGTTCGTGGCGCTCCTGCAGGTGCCCGGGTTCGCCGAGGCCGACCTCTCGCACGTGCGCGGGGTCAGCAGCGGGGCGGCGCCGCTGGCGAAGTCGCTGATCGACAAGATGTCGGCGCTGATGCCGAACGCGACCATCGGCGAGGGCTACGGCCTGACCGAGGTGACCATGCAGGCGACCGGCAACCCCTCCTTCCGGTCGGGCACCCGGAAGGCAGGCACCGTCGGTGTCCCGATCTTCGACACCGAGATCAGCATCCGGCCGCTGGGCGGCGGCGACCCGCTGCCGGCCGGCGAGCGCGGCGAGGTGTGCATCCGCGGCCCCCAGGTGATGCGCGGGTACGCGCACCGGCCCGAGGCCACCGCGGAGGCCATCGACGCCGAGGGTTGGTTCCACTCCGGCGACGTCGGGATCCTGGACGAGGACGGCTACCTCTCGATCGTCGACCGCACCAAGGACATGCTGCTCTACAAGGGCTACAACGTGTTCCCGCGGGAGCTCGAGGAGATCCTGTTCGCGGTGCCCGGCGTCGGTGGCGCCGCGGTCGTCGGCCGCCCCGACGAGGAGGCCGGCGAGCTGCCGATCGCCTACGTGGTGCGCAAGGACGACGCGGACGGCGCGGCGCTCACCGTGGAGTCGGTGATGGCCGCCGTCAACGACAAGGTCACCCCCTACAAGCGGCTGCGCGACGTCCGGTTCATCGACGCCATCCCGGTGTCGGCCGCCGGGAAGGTGCTCAAGCGCGAGCTGGCCGACCGGGAGCGGGCTGCCGTCGCCGGCAGCTGATCGACCGCCCCGACGGCGCGTCCCCGCATCCCCCGCACGGGTGCGGCGACGCGCCGTCGTCGCGTCGGCGCTCTAGGGTCGCCGTCGTGGCAGAGCCCGAGAACGGTCCGGTGACCGAGCACACCGGGGTCCGCTTCGCCCACGTGGAGGCGACGCCGGCCCGGCAGGTCACCCGCCGGCTGCTGTTCGCGCTCTTCGTGTTCGTCCTGACCGTCCTGCTCGTGTACGTGGACCGCGACGGCTACCGCGACGTGGACGGCAGCGTCGACCTGCTCGACTCGGCGTACTACGCGACGGTCACGCTCTCCACCACCGGCTACGGCGACATCACCCCGGTCACCGACCAGGCCCGGCTGGTCAACTTCCTGGTCATCACGCCGCTGCGCGTGCTGTTCCTCATCGTCCTCATCGGGACCACGCTCGAGGCGCTGACCGCGCGCTCGCGCGAGGAGTTCCGCATCCGCCGCTGGAGGTCCCAGGTGCGTCAGCACGTCATCGTGTGCGGCTACGGCACCAAGGGCCGCAGTGCCATCCGGTCGCTGCAGGCCAACGGCACGCCCCTGGAGAAGATCGTCGTCGTCGACCCCGACCCGCGGGCCGTCGACGAGGCCAACGCCGTCGGCCTCACCGGCATCGTGGGCGACGCCGGCCGCACCGAGGTGCTGCGCCGGGCCGCCGTCGAGCGCGCCCGGTCGGTCATCGTGGCCGCCAACCGGGACGACGCCTCGGTGCTCATCACCCTGACGGTCCGTCAGCTCAACCCGAGCGTGCCCATTACGACATCGGTGCGCGAGGAGGAGAACGCCAACCTGCTCCGTCAGTCCGGCGCCGACACCGTCATCACCACCTCGGCGACCTCCGGCCGGCTGCTGGGGCTCTCCACCGACGCCCCGCGCGTGGTCGCCGTCGTCGAGGACCTGGTCACCGGCGGCCAGGGGCTGGACCTGCACCAGCGGACCGTCACCGCCGACGAGGTCGGCCTCGGCCCCCGCCAGCTGCGCGACATCGTGCTGTCGGTGACCCGCAGCGGCCGCACGCTGCGCTTCGACGACCCCCTGATCGGCACCCTCCAGCCGGAGGACGTGCTGGTCGTCGTGCGCTCCCACCAGAGCTAGCGGCGCACCCACGTCGGCGTCGGCTCGTCGCGGCCCCGCAGCTCGACCTCGCGGTCGGGCACCCAGTGCTCGCGCTCGTCACCGCCGGCGCTGGTGACGGTCGACCCGCTGGCCACGGCCCGGCCGGGGTGGTCCTTCGCCAGCTCGGTGAGGCGCGCGGCCTCGTTCACCGGGTCTCCGATCACGGTGTACTCCAGCCGGCTGGCCGCGCCCACCTGACCGGCCCAGACGCGGCCGCAGGCCACGCCCACGCCGATGTCGACCTCCCCGGCCTCAGCCACCGCGTCGCAGATGCGCCGGGCGGCCCGCAGGGCCGCGCCGGACGGGTCGGGGTGGTCGGTCGGGGCGCCGAACACGCACAGCGCGGCGTCGCCCTCGAACTTGTTCACCAGACCGCCCTCGGCCTCGACGGTGTCGACGACGACCTCGAAGAAGCGGTTGAGCAGGCCGACCATCTCCTCGGGGCCGGTGCGGCGGACCAGCGAGGTGGAGCCGGCGATGTCGACGAAGAGCGCTGCGGCGGTGCGCACCTCCCCGCCGAGGGAGACCCCGGTGGCCAGGGCCTGCTGCGCGACCGACGTCCCGACGTGCCGGCCGAACAGGTCGCGCAGCCGCTCCCGCTCGGCGAGCCCCGCGGCCATCGAGTTGACGCCCTCCTGGAGCAGTCCGATCTCGCCGGCGTCGTCGACGACGACGTCGACGTCGTACTCGCCCTGCCCGACCTGCTGCACCGCGCGGCGCAGCTCGCGCAGCGGCTGACCGACGGCCCGGGCGATGAGCAGGGTGGCGAGCGCCCCGACCAGCAGGGCGACCACCACGAGGAACACGACGGCGCCCTTCCCCGGACCGCGCGGGTTGCTCGGGTCGAGGTAGAGCAGGACGACGCCGAGCATCGGCACGCCGCTGGTCAGGCCCCAGGTGAGCAGCAGCCGGATCCGGACGCCCAGGGCCAGCCGCCCGACCGGGGGGTGCTCGGCGAGCGCCCGGGCGGTGACGGCCCGGGCGACCCACGCGACGAGCAGGTAGGTGACGCCGGCGGTGGCCACCCCACCCAGGAGCACTGCGACGCCCACCCGCCAGCCGACCCGCGGGTCGGGGAAGGCCGCCGCGGAGGCCACGCCCATGAGCAGTGCCCCGAGGAGCCAGACGGTGCCGGCGACGACCGCGGTGTCCAGCGGCACCCGCAGGGCGTGGGTCGCCTCCTCCCGCGTCGGCGGACGACCGGCCACGAGCCAGCGGTTCGTGACCCGCTGCCGGCGCAACCCGACCACGGTGGCCAGCGGGAAGGCCAGCACCAGGTAGGCGGCGGCGGTCCAGAGCACCGGGGTGCGGCCGGTGTCCCCGCTGCCGTCCTCCACGCCGATGAGCAGCAGGACGACGGTGCCGACGCCGATGATGTTCGCCGCCAGCACCACGAGCACGATCAGCGGCACGGCGAGCCGCCCGCCGGTCACGCTCCTCGCGACCGATCGCCGCGTCATTCCGTCGCTGCTCACGCGGGTCCCGACGTGCCCTGGCGCCGACCGCTCCGGATCTCCACCCGCTCATGATCGATGACGGGGTGGCCCGGCGCCGAACGGCTCACCCGGTCGGCTCACCCGGTCGGCTCACCCCGGCAGCTCACCCCGGCGGCCGGGGACGGCGGCTCAGCCCCAACGGCGCCCACCACGCGGGCGGGTCGCCGTCACGGTCAGGACCCGGATCCGGGAACCAGGCCCTGCGCGCCCCGTTTAAGCGGGGCGGGCGCCGGGGTCACGGAGTCTCCAGCCTTGCGTCGGCACTCCGCTCAACCGAGCTGGGCAGCTCGGTTGAGTTTCCCACCTAGCTGACGGCGGTCGAGCATCGCACAGCAGCTCGTAGGGCTGAAACGATATGAAGATCGAGCGGCGCCCGGGCGACGGCGTCGGCCAGGCCTTTTTGCGAACTCACCAGTCGACGGTCATCGACTTCGGATTCGTAACCAGGCCAGACGTTCGTAACGTGCAAACATCCGCTTCCGTCGGTCAGAACTGCACCCCTTCGTCGTCGGTGGTGAACACCAGTCACATCATGACCGAAGGCTCCCAACATCACTCGGCGGCGGCCGCGTCGAACACGCGCGGGCGGATCTCGGCGGAGACAGCATGCCAATGAGCTACGGCTTGTAAGGATCGCGGGGGGAGAAGTGGACCTTCCACGGGGCGTAGGACCATTCCGTCGCCTACTCGCTGTCTATCCCAGCCACCTTCAGCAGCGAAGGGGGGGGCGAGATCGGAGATGACATCTCCACCCAGGTACACCGAACCATGAGGTCTGGCGTCCAAGCCGTACCACCAACCCTGTAAGAGGAGGCCCGTCGATACAGTCCGGCGCAACCGCCAGTCATCTGGTACCCACCGTCCGCACGATAACGAGGACCCCAGCAGAACGCCAAGAGGTGTTATTACTTCCAATTCTACTGGCGGATTCAATCGCTGATGCTCCGCCCCGACGGACGTCTTTTTGTACAGCGCAAGTTGAGTGAGGGGACCTTCCCCCGGGGGGGAGACTAGCGGAGAACTCGAAGCGGACCAGCCAGCTCGGGACCGCCAAGTAACCGACGCGCCGCTGTCCCATAGGTGCGTTAGGCGTTTGATAGAGCTGCCCGTCACCCTGGTTTTAGGTTCAAACTCGCCGAAGTACATCGGCCGTGCGGCTGGCCACTGCTGGTCAAGGAACGTGAAAAGCTTGGACGCCGCCACGCGGCTCGCCGCTCTAGGCAGAATAAATGTGACCTCATAGCCAAGAGTCCCGCCGACCTCCGGGCGGGGCGCGTGGAAGTCTGAGCACATCGGAAAGGCCGAACTGTGTAGCGTTTCCGTGAAGCCGTCGAAGAGCAGCGCGGTCGGGTCGACCCTTAGGTTCTCAAGGAACCACTCTTCCAGTGCGCGCAAACCAGACGGTGGGACCGGCCCAGGCCAGGACATTTCCACCACGAGGGGGGGCAGGCGCCCTGAGCGCTGCTCCAGTTCGTGAACGTTCAGTATCCAATCATGCGGAACGCGCGAAGCCCTAAGCTCGGGTACGCCGAGGACGCCCCGCTCCATGTGCGAGAGCAATGAAGAGGCAACACTATCATTTTCAGTCAGCAGGTACATTGGACACATCTGTCAAGTCCCCGGAATCACCTTGAGAATGACGCCATTTTCGTTGACCCAGCGCATAAACTGAGGAGATGCGCTCACGATGCCTCTATGCCAAATAGTGAGCGTACCTCCTCGGGCGCGGGCAATATCTAGATAATCGCGGAACTGGGAACTATTATAGAGCCTGCTCGTGTTCTTGATCTCACCAACGTTACGACCCTGCAGTCGGTCTGGAATGCGCATCCTTCCGCTGGGAGCCTTCAGTGCAACCTTGTTTTGCGCCCCGGGCACGCGAACCTGCGCCCACTGCCCGGTTCGTACCGGCGCGGCTCCGCCGCGAGATGGAGCCGCAGCACCGCCGCCGCGTGGCGGCAAGCAACATATCGTGCCGCCACCTCGAGCCCCTCCTCCACCGCCGAACGCCTCGTTTCGACGACCGTCGAGGTCCAAATTGTTGATCGGGTTGGCCGCCGTGTATTCATAGTCGTTAGCGCTGCCGCCGTCGACGGGGTCCACAGCGAAGAAACGGCCCAGCAGAGGACTGTAGGGACGGGCACCCATCTCAACGATCGCTAGTGCGCCGGCGTGTTCGAAGGGGCGCTGGTGTTGGCCGAGCCAGCCGTAGTCCATCTGGCCGGGCTGGTTGTTGGCCGCCCCATCCCCGACGCTGGTCAAGGTCTCGCCAAAGGGGCCGTAGGTCCGCAGCTCCCCCACCTGCACACCAGACGCGTCCGTGGTCAGCGACAGATCGCCCCGGATGGTGGGGTGGTCCCACGTGCGGGCCGCCGCGTCCGGCTTCCAGGTGAACAGCACCCCACCGGGCAGCGACACGCTGCGGGTCAGCAGGGTCATCGCCCCGTCGAACGCGAGGTCGGCGGTGTCCCCACCGGCGGAGTAGCCGTACCGCACCTCATCGGCGCTATCCCCGGCGGTCGTGGTGCGGCGGATGATCCGATCAGTTGCATCCCGCAAATAGGCAACGTTCGCCGGGTCCGGGCCGCCCACCGAGAGCCCGGTGTTACGGGCCGCACCATCCCACGTCAGCGCGGTGGTCACCCCGTCCTGGGTGTAGGCGGTCGTGGAGCCCTTGTCGTCGTACTTGACCCCGGTGATCGCGGTCGCCCCCAGGGTGACCAGCAGCCGGTCGGCGTCGTCATAGCAGTAACGCGTCACCTGAGTACCGGCCGGCGTCTCATCCCTCATCGCCACCCGGTTGGTGTTCACCCCCGCGTTGCCCCGCGTCCCAAACGGGCACGCCGCATCCGCCGGGGAGGTGAAGTCGTAGCCGTAGTGATGCCCGGTCACCCACGCATCGGTCAGCCGCCCCGCCGCGTCATAGCCGAAGTTCGCCCCGCCCGGCCGAGCATCCACCCCACCCAGGGACTCATCGACCACCGTGCCGGCTCGGGTCCGGGTCACCGCCGACACCACATCCCGACCATCAGCGGTCCGCCACGACTGCGACACCACCGCCCCAGCCCCATCCCGGCCGATGGCCGCAAGCCGGCTGCCGTTGCTGTAGGCCACCGACCCCAGCTCACCGGCCGCGTCGTAGGTGACCGTCGCCAGCGTCACCCCGTCCAAGACGGTGGTCAGCAGCCGGCCGGCGTCATCGACGCTGTACGTCGACACCTGCACGGCACCGTTGGGCGGCGTCACCTTCTCCGACGTCGGCCGACCCGCCCGGTCATAGCTGGTCTCGGTCACCACACCCAGGGCGTCGGTGTACCGGACGACCCTGCCCAGCAGGTCCACCTCGGTGGTGATCGTGCCAGCATTGTCCTGCACCGACGTCTTCAGCGGGTCACCGCCCACGGCGTAGTCGGTGGTCACCACCCGCTCGCCCGCACCGTTCACCCCCGGGTAGGTCTGGCGGGTGACCCGACTGCGTGCGTCGTAGCTGGTGCACTCCCAGCCCCCCGAGGTCGCCCGAGCCACCACCCGACCCGAGGCGTCATACACCTGCTCATCGGTACGCGCCTGCCCCGTCGCCGGAGTCGGCAAGGTGCTCAGCTTCGACATACCACCCTGGTTCGCCGGATCCACCGCCGACGTACACGGATTGTCTCGCTGTTCGGTGTCCCCGTACGCGGTGTACGTGGTCTGCACCCCGCTGGGCATCACCTTCGCCGTCGGCCGCAGATAACCCGACCCGACCGGCTCGAACTTCGTGCCACTGGTGATCCCACCGGTCGTCGAGCTGGTCACCAACCCGTAGCCCGCGTCCAGACCGTTGTCGCCGTAACGGGTCGTCGTCGTCTTGTCCGGCACACCCGCCGACTCCGCCTGCGTCGACGACGTGACCAACCCGTAGGAAGGCTGCAAACTCGCCCCCGGCACCGGCTCGTACACCGAATCCGGACGCCGCCAGTTCAGATGCACCGCAGCCGCACCCGACCCGTTGAAGTAATCGACCCGGATCCGATGCCGCGCGCCCGCGGCCGAGTTTGCATACGCCCCGCTGATCGGCCGCATCGCCCCATCGGTCCACGAGTCGGCGATCAGCGCGTCGTCAATCCACAGCCTCGCGCCGCCGTCCACCTCCACCTCGAGGGTGTAGTTCCCGGCCGCCGGGAAAGCGATGTCACCGGTGAGACGAGCCGACCACGCGGACGCCGGAATACCGGCCGCCGGAGCCGTGGTCGCCGTCCAGTCGCCTCGCAGACGACCATCAGTCGTACCCAGGCCGGTCTGGAAGACCTTCGGAGCGCCGGTCAACGACGTGTTGTCGTACAACGCCGCAGCCAGACCGAGGAGCCCCTCGTCATAGGCCGTCCGGGTCTGCGGAACCGTGCCCGCGCAGGCGGACGTCGGGGTCTGACCGGTGAAGCAGGAGGCGGGAGCCGGCCCGTAGCTGGCGATCGGGCGGTCCCGGTCGTCGTAGATGGTCGTCGAGACCCGGCCCGCTGCATCGGTGGACGTCAGCTGCATGTCCTTGACGTTCCAGGTCTGCGAGGTGCTGCGACCGGTGGCGTCGGTGGTGCTCAGCAGCCGGTCGGCGTCGTCGACGACGACCTTGCTGGCGAACCCGCTCGCCGGGGTCAGCCCGGCGACGTCGACGAAGGTGGTGCGAGCGGCCCGGTCGTAGCGGTAGGACCTCTGCGGCCGGTCCTGTGTCGTCGACGGCTTCGGTCCGGTGACCGACTGGGCAGCCGGCTTCCCGTTGACCGAGGTGTAGGCGATCGTCGTCGTCGCGTCAGCGGCCGGGTGCCCGGCGGGGTCGGCAGCTACCCAGTCCGCCCCCAGGTTGTCCCGGACGCCGGTCAGCAGCCCCTGCCCGTCGTAGGCGTAGTCGGTCAGCTCACCGCCCGGGTCCTCGATGCGGGCCAGACGACCCTGGGAGTACCAATAGCGGGTCTGACTGCCGTCCCAATAGGTGATCCGGCACAGCATGCGGCCCGGCGGTGTCGGGTCGAAGCCCGGCGGCACCAACGCACCGCCGTAGCAGTCGTCACCGGCGCGGTTGTAGGACAGCGTGTGCGCGCGACCGGAGACTGGGTCCTTGATCTGGGTGAGTCGCGACGGTGTCCCCGAGTAGACGTTCTGCAGCGCTGCGGGCTTGCGGGAATCCAGCACGCTGGTGAGCGTGTCCAGCTTGCCGTCGGTTCGGAACGTCGAGACCTGACCGCCCTCGGTGATCGTCACCCGACCCGAGGAGTCCAGCGCCAGCACACCGTCCTCACCCGCGGGCGGGGCGTAGCTGCCGTTGGTCCTGGTCCAGGTGTGCTTGGCGCCGGAGGCGTCGGTCAGCACGACCGACTGGTCGGCGATCAGCGCCTCGGTGTACATGGCGCCGCTGCCGTCGAGGTCTGCCGACAGCGTCCAGCCCTGGGGCAGGGCGGGGCTGTCAGAGGTGGCGAGCCAGGTCGAGGGCACCAGCTGCTCAGGCACCGCGCCACCGGCGGTGGTGCGCACGAACAGCTTCATCGACGCCGCGCCGGTCATCTCCTCCTGCTCGACGGTGATCGGCACCGGCTCCCCGGCAGTGAGCTGGACGCTCTTGGCGGCCGCCCAGTTCAGGGTCGAGGTGGGGGTGGTGACCGCGTAGACCGACGTCCCGTTGATCACCACCTCACCGCTGTCGTCGTGCAGGCCGGCGAACTGGTAGGTGCCGGTGACCGGCGGGACGAAGTAGCCCTGCCAACGAGCCAGCCACCAGTCACCGCCCAGGATCGGCGGGAACGGCGACGCGGACCCCCAGTCGGCGTTGACCTGGGGCTCGGTGCGGACCAGCACCGGCTTCTGGAAGTTGTCGTTAATGAGGCCGGCGTGCGACGGGTCGTCGTAGTAGGACGCTGTCAGGCCGGTGTTGAGGGGCTGCTGCGAGTTGTAGGTCAGGTTCAACCCAGCCGAGCCGCCCACGGTCGTGAACGAGGGCGAGGCCGCCGACGTGGTCACATTGCCGTTGGCCAGGTTGACCTGCACCGGGCCCAGGTTGTCGACCGGCGCCGGGCCGTGGTTGCCGATGCGCTGGTCGACCTTGAAGTGACCGACGGCGGTGCCCGTGTTCATGGTGATACCGCTGTAGCTGCTCGCTGTCCACGTGTAGGCGACGCCGTCGGCGAGCACGCCCGCCGGCACCGTCCACGACGGCGACGGCAGGCAGCCGGAGTCCACCACAGTTCCGGTCTTGCCGTCGGAGCCGGTGGCTACCCGGAAGCAGTAGCTCACCGCCTCCCCGTCCGGGTCGGCCACCGGGTTCACCGACAGCGTCGGGGTCAGCGACGTGATCACCGAGTTGTCCGCCGGCGCCGCCATCACGGGGGCGGGTGCGGCGGAACCCACATCCACCGTCAGCGTGGCGGTGAGGTTCTTGTAGGTGCCCACGCCGGGCGTCTCGGTGCCGACCATCATCAGGTAGGCGCCGTTGTCCCGCGCGTTCACCTTGTCGCGGATGAACGTCGTGAGGGCCGCTCCGCTGAATGTGCCGACATCGCCGACCACGCCGCTGGCCAGCTGCTGCCCGACACCCGTGTATGCGAGTGCGGTCGCGGAGTGAACGCGCGCCTCCCATGCCTTCTGGAAGGTCGTCGGATTGATGCGGGCGACATCGATCTTCGCGCCGACGACGTTCTGGCCGAACAGGGCCGTGTTGTCGAACTTGATCGCCGTGCGGTTGTACGAATCAGGGCTCGTCGTCGTACCGCCGAGGCTGTTGCCGATCTTGACACCGCAGTTGACGCACGTGTATCCGGTCGATCGGTACACCCGCGAGTCGACGGTGTTGTAGGTGAACGTCGGGTCGACGCTGACCGGGTACACCCGCTCCGGGGCGCGCAGCCAGGCCTCGTCGACCGAGACCGTCAGCGCCCACTTCTGGCCGACCCTCTCCAGCGCATAGGTGCCGCCGGTCGTCGCCGGCTCTGCCTTGCCGGCACCGGCAGAGTCCCACGTCTCGATGGCGGGCATCACCATCGGGACCGATCCATCCGCAGCGACCAGTTCCACGACCCCACCCTCGGCGAGCCGCGGAGTCAACCCCTTGCTCTCGAGGATGAAGCGCCACGACGCCTGACCGCCGTCGGGCGCCTTGTCCAGGACGATGGTCTCCTTCACCGAACCGGGGGTCACTTCGTAACGCAGATCCGTGGAGCCAGCGACGTCCTGATAATCGGCTTTGGCGCCGTTCACGCGAATCTTGCGGCCGTGCTCGGCATTCTCCAGTCCTAGCGCGATGGAGTTGTTCCCAACTTCCACCCGCACGGCGGCCGGGTCGTCAGCCGTTGCAGCGAACGACGGGTGCAGCGGGTGCTTGGCGGCAGCCGCGCGGCCGGAGGGGTCAGCGGCCAGAGCGACGTCGATCGGCTGCCACGCGCCCTGCTTGTCCTTGACATTCAACGGTTCCGTCGACTGCTGGTAGGTCTGCGTGCCATCCGGGTTGTCGTACAGCGTCGCGTACTCAGTGCGCTCCGACACCTTGGACTTCGCAGGGTCGAACGACGACGGTTCTGACTGCCGCTTCGTCAGCGGCGCGAAGTCCGCCGGAGTGACCGCCTCCTGGCGAGTGGGTGAGCCAGCTCGGGCCGAGGCGAGAGCTGGCAGCTCGCGGACCTTTACCGCACTGCTCTTGGGCGCGGCTTGGGCGGCCTGATCCACCACTAGCACCGAGCTGATGACGGTAGCCGCGACGAACGCACCGATAGGTGCGCGAGCAGACCAAGACCGGATCTTTCCGGCACCGAAGCGAGGACGCACGAGAAGCCATTCAGCAGAGGCGGATGGAAGAGGACGCCAGTTCTCCCGGCGACCGACCAGTAGCCTCACACTTCGATCCGAGAAAGTCTTGTATCGATACTCTATGTACACATGCGCCGCACGCGCCCCTTGAGCTACGGCCGCTTCTCAGCTCCGATCTTCCACGGAGCGTTACACCCTCAGCGGGGGAGCGCCTCGCGCGACCAGACTTGTGCCCGCTACCGGGATCGGAAAAGGCCTACGCACAGCGAGGTCGCCTGGCCGCGGCTGGTCGTCGACGGCGACCGCGCGGTCGGGTTCCTCATGGCCTTCCTGGACATCGACTGGCTCGGCGACGGGTCGCGTTCCGACGTCCGGTCGGGGCTGTGGCGGCTGAACATCGCTGCCGAGGAGCAGGGGCGCGGCTAGGGCCGCTTCGCCGTCGGCGAGGTGGCGGCCGAGATCCGCCGTCGAGGTGGCACCCGGGTGTTCACCACCTACGAGCCGGACGCCGACGGTCCCGCCGGGTTCTACGCCGGCCTGGGCTTCCGGCCGACCGGGGAGTCCAGCGGCGGCCAGACGGTCGCCGTCCTCCACCTGGCCTGAGACGCACGGGAGCCCCGGCCGAACCGGCCGGGGCTCCCGGGACGAGCCGATCAGAAGGCGGGGAGGACGGCGCCCTGGTAGGTGTCCTCGATGAACTGCCGCACCTCGTCGGAGTGCAGCAGCTCCTCCAGCTTCTGGATCCGCTCGTCGTCCTCGTCACCCGAGCGGACCACCAGCAGGTTGGCGTTGGGGTTGTCCTCGCCCGCCTCCAGCGCCAGCGCGTCCTCGGAGGGCACCAGGTCGGCCTCGATGGCGTAGTTGCCGTTGATCACGGCGATGTCGACGTCGGCCAGCGACCGCGGCACCTGCGCGGCCTCGACCTCGGAGATCTCGAGGTTCTTCGGGTTCTCGTCGATGTCGAGCGAGGTCGGCGCGGCGTCCCCGGTGTCGGCCAGGGTGATCAGGTCGTTGGCCTCGAGCAGCCGCAGGGCGCGGGCGGCGTTCGTGGGGTCGTTGGGGATCGCCACCGTGGCACCGTCGGCGAGGTCGGCGAGGTCGTCCAGCCGGCTGGAGTAGATGCCGAGCGGCTCGATGTGCACCGGCGCCAGGGCCTGGAAGTCGTAGCCGGCGCTCTTCTCCTGCTCCTCCAGGTACGGGATGGTCTGGAAGTAGTTGGCGTCGAGCGACCCGTCGTCCAGGGCCACGTTGGGCTGGATGTAGTCGGTGAACTCCTTGATGTCGAGGTCGAGGCCGGCGTCCTCGGCGAGGTTCTCGTCGATGAACCGCAGGATCTCCGCGTGCGGCACCGGGGAGGCGCCCACCCGCAGCGGCTCGTCGGCGCCGGACAGCTCGGCCTCGCCCCCGCCGCAGGCGGTGAGCAGCGCCGTCATCGCCGTGGCGGCCAGGAGGGCGGGAAAGCGGGTGCGCATGGTGGTTCGTTCTCCTCGGTGGTGGTGCGGACGGGGTTCAGGCGTGGGCGAGCGAGCGCGCCCAGCGGTCGCCGGCCCACTGCAGGGCCTGGACGACGACGAGCAGCAGGACGACGGTCGCCAGGGTGATGTCGGTGCGGAACTGCTGGTAGCCGAAGCGGATGGCGAAGTCACCGAGCCCGCCGCCGCCGACCGCGCCGGCCATGGCCGAGTAGCTGATCAGCGCGACGACGGTGACCGTGACCCCCGCGACCAGCGACGGGAGGGCCTCGGGCAGCAGCACCGTGCGGACGACGTCGCGGCGGCGCGCGCCCATGGAGAGCACCGCCTCGACCTTGCCGGCGGCGACCTCGCGCAGGCTGGTCTCGACCAGCCGGGCGAGGAAGGGGATGGCGCCGATGGTCAGCGGGACGATCGCCGCGGTCGAGCCGATCGTGGTGCCCACGATGCCTCGGGTGACCGGCGCGACCAGGACCAGCAGGATGATGAACGGCAGCGCGCGGCCGAGGTTGACCAGCAGTCCGAGGACCCGGTTGAGCACCGGCCGCGGAGCCAGCCCCCCGCGGGCGGTGACCGTGAGCAGGACGCCGAGCGGGACGCCGAGGAGCACGGTGAGCAGCGCCGAGACGCCGACCATGTAGAGGGTCTCGCCGGTGGCGTCGAGGAGCTGCGGGTAGATGCGGGCCCAGTCGCTCATCGGGTCACCTCGGGGGCAGCGGGAACGCGCTCGACCAGGACGCCGCCGGAGCGCAGGCGGTCCAGGGCGTCGTCCAGTCGCTCGACGCCTCCGCTGACCCGCAGGAGGAGCCGGCCGTAGCGCCCCCCGGCCACGGTCTCGACCGACCCGCCGGCGATCTCCACGGCCAGGCCGAGCTCGCCGATCAGGGTGTGCAGGACGACGGTCTCCGGCGTCCGGTCGGTCACGGTCACCCGCACCAGTGCGCCCCCGTGGCCGGCGCCGGCGTCGGCGACCGGGGCGGGCAGCAGGGCCTCGCCCAAGAGCGACCGCTCGCGGGTGAGCACGTCGGCGAGCCGGCCGCCGTCGACCACCCGGCCGGAGTCGAGCAGCACGGCGCTGTCGCAGACCGCCTTCACGACCGCCATCTCGTGGGTGATGAGCAGGACGGTGAGGCCCAGCTCGTCGCGCACCCGGCGCAGCAGCTCCAGCACCCCGGTGGTGCTCGCCTGGTCGAGCGCCGAGGTGGCCTCGTCGCAGAGCAGCACGCTGGGCCGGACGGCCAGCGCGCGGGCGATGGCCACGCGCTGCTTCTGCCCGCCGGAGAGCTGGGCGGGGCGGGCGTCGGCGCGGTCGCCCAGGCCCACGAGGTCCAGCAGCTCCCCCGCCCGCCGCCGCCGCTCCGCGCGGCCGACCCCGGCGAGCTCCAGCGGGTGCTCCACGTTGCCCGCGGCGGTCCGGGAGTCCAGCAGCTCGAAGTGCTGGAACACCATGCCGATCGAGCGGCGGGCCCGGCGGACCTCATCGTCCGGGAGCTCGGTCAGGACCTTGCCGTCGACGGTCACCGAGCCGGCGGTGGGCCGCTCCAGCAGGTTGACCAGCCGCACGAGCGTGCTCTTGCCCGAGCCGCTCGGGCCCACGACGCCGGCGAACTCCCCGCGCTCCACGGTGAGGCTGACGCCGTCGACGGCGACGACCTCCCCCACCCGGCCCCGGGCGGGGAAGACCTTGCGGACGTCCTTCAGTTCGATCACAGAGGGTTGACCTTCGGCGTGAGCAGGCAGCGACGCCGTCCGGTGGACGGCGCCTGCTGGAGCGAGGAGCGAGCGGGAGGAGTGGGGCTCAGCGACACATGGCTGTGCCGGTGCGGCACAGATCGATGTGCCGCCGTACCCACGAGAACAGCTCGGGCCGCATGGTGTTCCTCCATCGGTCCTGGCAGTAGCACCCGCGCCCGCACGTGCGGGGGGTTGCTGCGGCGTCGACGAGCCAGGTCTCTCAGCCGCTCCGGATGGTTGCGCCGCCGAGTCTACGGAGCCTGCCGGGGCGCCTCGGAGCCAGGGCCTGCGAGTTCACTCACAGACGACCGGTGGCACCGATGAGTCGGCGGCGTCCACCCGGTCCTACCCGCACCACGACGACGACGGACGGACGCACCCATGGGACTGATCCACATCGAGCTGTTCGCGACCCTCGACCTCGTCGGGCAGGCGCCGGGCGGCCCCGAGGAGGACCCGGACGGGTTCCCCTTCGGCGGGTGGCAGGCCCCGCTGATGGACGAGGTGGCCGGTGAGCAGGTCATGGCCGCGTACGAGGACACCGACGCGCTGCTGCTGGGCCGGCGGACCTACGACATCTTCGCCTCCTACTGGCCGCACCAGGACGACGAGATCGGCCGGCTCTTCAACCGCGTCCCCAAGTACGTGGCCTCGCGGGGGACGCCGGACCTCTCCTGGGCCGGGTCGAGCCTGCTGGGGGCGGACCTGCCCGTCGCGGTGCGGGAGATCCGCGAGCGGCACGAGCACGTGAAGGTCGTCGGGAGTCTGGACCTGGTGCAGACCCTGCTGCGGGACAAGCTCTTCGACCGGCTCGACCTGTGGGTGCACCCGATCGTGCTCGGCGTCGGCAAGAAGGTCTTCGACGGCGGCGCGGTGCCCACGAACCTGACCCTGCTGGAGCCGCCGACGGCCGGCCCGAAGGGCACCGTCCTCCTGCGCTACGGGCGGGGCGAGGGCGAGCCCGCCACCGGGGACATGACCGCGCCCGACCGCACCGGCTGACGACGAGAGCCGGGCCCCGCGCTGCTGCGCGACGGCCCGGCTCTCACCGACAACGGGCCTGCCGGGCAGACCCTCGAGGGGTGGAGGTGGCGGGAATCGAACCCGCGTCCTTCGACGCATCACCAGGGCTTCTCCGAGCGCAGTCCGCGTTGCCTCTGCTCGACCCCGTCGATCATGCGGACAAGTCGACGTGACGGGCCCAGTCACTGTTTGATGTCCCGCACGCGCCCGCGACCGGCACGTGCAGTGAGTCATCTAGCTGATGCCAGGATCCGGGCCGATGACGAACCCGGGCTGACAGACTCGCCTAGCTGCTATCAGGCAGCGAGAGCGAAGTCGCGCTGATTGGAATCGGCGCTTGTGTGTTTTCCAACGCGTGGTTAACGAGCTCATCGTTGGCTTCCTCGGCTCGCTTCCCCTGGTCACCCGACCGAAGTCGAGACCATTCACCCCCTGTGTAGTTGTGCAGACAGCCTAACGGGGAGGGCAAGCGCGCTGTTCCCGCCCGCGTTCCCGGCGTCGCCGGTCGCGGGTCAGATCCAGTCGCGGCGCTTGAAGACGGCGTACAGGGTGACGCTGACCCCGAGCATCGCCACCAGCGCGAGCGGGTAGCCCAGCGACCAGTGCAGCTCCGGCATGTGGTCGAAGTTCATGCCGTACACGGTGCCGACGAGGGTGGGCGCGAACAGGATGGCGGCCCACGCGGAGATCTTCTTGACCTCCTCGCCCTGGGCGATCGAGGCCTCGGTGAGCTCCCGGATCTCCTCGTTCTGCCGCTGCGCCACCAGGGTCGCGTTGACGGTGAGGATGTCGCGCAGCTGCAGCCGGAAGCCCTCCACCCGCTCGGTCACCTGGATGACGTGGTCGGCGACGTCGCGCAGGTAGCCCCGCAGCTCCTCGTCCACCCCGTACTTGTCGAAGCCGGCGGTCAGCGCGGCGATGATCCCGGTGAGCGGCTGGGCGGCCCGCTGGAACTCCAGCACCTCCTGCGAGAGCTCGTAGATGCGGCGGGAGACCCCGGGGTCCCCGCGGAAGACCTCGGTCTCGATCTCGTCAATGTCGTTGGCCAGCCCGTCGACCACCGGGCGGTACCCGTCGACGACGGCGTCCAGCGTCGCGTACAGCACCGCCTCGCTGCCCTTGGCCAGCAGCGCCGGCTCGCTCTCCAGCCGGCGGCGCACCCGCGAGAGGTCCGGCGACTCGCTGTGCCGGACGGTGATCGCGAAGTCGCGGCCGAGGAACAGGTGCAGCTCCCCGAACTCGACCTCCTCGGCCGCGTCCAGGTACCGGGCGGCCTTGAGGACGACGAACAGCGTGGACCCGTAGCGCTCGAACTTCGGCCGCTGGTGGGCCTTGATCGCGTCCTCGACCGCGAGCTCCGGCAGGTCGAACAGCTCCGCGAGCGAGCCCAGGTCCCCCGGCCCCGGTCGGTAGAGGCCCAGCCACGCCAGGCGCCCCTCCCCCAGGCCGAGCTCCTCGCGGCTCTCCTCGGCGGTGTCGGGGGTGGCGACGCGTCGACCGTCGGAGTAGACGGCATTGTCGACCATCCGCGCCGGGGCGGGCGGCTCGGCGACGGTGGCCGACCGCGGAACGGACGGCAGCAGCTCGACCCGCGGACGGCGGGCGAGGGTGGACAGCGCGGTGAGCGGGGCGCGGCGGCGCTCGGCCATGACGGACTCCCGGGGCGACGGGGACGGTGGTGGACACCGGAGCGGTCCTCGCACGCCGCCACGACCGGCAGGCCTAGACGGGGAGGACCTCGGGATGGGTACTGGGAGGCTCGGCGCGCATCGTCCGACCTCCCTCGACCTCGGGGCCGCCGTCCGTCTGGCGGCCGTCGTCCATGGTGTCACGCTGCTCGCGCGGCGTACTCGCCCCGCCGGGTGAGTCAGCCCACGGAGCCGAGGACCACCTCGACCATCACCGGCAGCAGGACGACGATCAGCAGCGCACCGAGGACGTCGAAGGAGATGCCGGAACGGATCATCTTCGTGATCGGGACGACGCCCGACCCGTAGGCGATCGCGTTCTGCGGCGTCGACACCGGGAGCATGAAGCCGAAGGACGCCGCGAAGGTGGCGGCCAGCGCGGGGACGAACGGGTTGATCCCGGCCGCCATCGCCACCGGGATGATGATCGGCACGACGACGGCGGCCGACGCGGTGTTCGACGTCGTCTCGCTGATGACGATCGCCAGGATCACCGCGAAGACCGTGATCGCGAAGGTGCTGGTCAGCCCCAGGGAGTCGGCCGAGGCCTGACCGATCGTCTCGGCGAGGCCGGTGCTGGCCAGCAGCGAGCCGAAGATGATGCCGGTCCCGAACAGCAGGATCGTTCCCCAGTCGATGGTGGCGGCGTCGCTCCACCGCAGGGTGAACTCCCGCGCCCTCCAGTCCGTCGGCAGCAGGAACAGCAACGACGCCCCCAGGACGGCGATGACGCCCTCGTCCATCCGGTCGCTGACGGTCGCGTACAGGTCGGAGTCGGTGCCCGCCGTGAGCGCGATGACGCCGGGGAAGATCCAGCAGGCGACGGTGACCGCGAAGGCGATGAGCGTGTTCTTCTCCGCGCGGGAGAACGAACCGAGCTCCGCCCGCTCCCTCTGCACGTACTCGCTCACCCCCTCGATCCGCCGGATCTCGGGCTTGTTCAGCAGCAGGAGCACGGCGGTCAGCGCGACGAACATGAGGGCGCAGATCGGCAGCGCCATGAGCATCCAGTCGAGGAAGCCGATCCGCTCCCCCGTCGCCTCCTCGATCAGGCCGCGGCCGATCAGGTTGGGTGGCGTGCCGACCGGCGTGATCAGTCCGCCGACACTGGCGCCGTAGGCGAGCATCAGCATGATCGCGACGCCGACGCGCAGCCGCAGCGGGTCGAAGTCCGGCCTCACCAGCTCCTTGTCCTGCAGCAGCTTGGCGATCACCGAGATGATCCCCAGCGCCGTCGGCAGCAGCATCGCGACCGTGGCCGTGTTGGAGACGAACGCCGAGAGCAGCGCCGTGATCGCCCCGAAGGCGATGGTCACGCGGTAGGTGGAGGTGCCGACCCACCTCAGCGACAGCACGAACATGGCGAACCGGCGGGCCAGCCCGTGCTTGAGCATCGCCGCCGCGAGGATGAACGCCCCGATGAAGGTGAACACCGTCGTGGACCCGAACGGCGCCAGCGCGTCGTCGGCCGGCACCACGCCGAGGACCACGATCGCGCCGATGCCGATGAGCCCACCGATCGGGATGGGCACGGGCTCGGTGATCCACAGGACGATGACGCCCAGCAGGATGGCCGCCAGCAGGTGCTGGTCGCGGGCCAGGTCGACCGGCAGCAGCGCGAAGAGGACCGTCACCGCCGGCGCGAGGAACAGCCCGACGGTGCGGCGGCCCCTCTCGAACCGTTCCTCGGCCGGGCTGAGCTCCTGCTCGCCGAGGCTGCGGTAGGTCGCACTGCCGCGGAAGGCGGCGTCGACGTCGGTCCGCCGGCCCTGCTGCCCTGGTGCCCGCTCGGTCGCGGTCATGACGCCTCCCGGTGCTGCGGTGCCCGGACCCTACTGCGCCACGGGCCCCGGGTCAGCGGCCGAAGATGCCCTGTCCGAACGCCCCCTTGGCGGTGATCCGGCGCGAGAGGTCCTTGCCCAGCTCGACGACCCGCGCCGTCTTCTCCGCCCCGAGCTGCAGCCACGGGTCGGCAGCGAGGGCGTCGGTCTGCACCTCGATGTGGGCGCGCAGCTCCTCGCCCTCGGCGGTCAGCCCCGCGTCGTCCAGGAGCCCGCGGTCGGCGAGGTCCGCGCAGGCGGCCGACCACTGCTCGTCCTTCCACCCGCGGGTGGCCTTGGCCGCCGCCTCGGTGAACCCACGTCCGGTGGCCGAGTGGGTGATCAGTGCCTCCAGGCCGGTGAGGCCCGCGTGCAGGAGGACGGCGACGTGCCCGTCGCCCCGGTGCTCGCGCAGCAGGGTGGCGCCGTGCCACACCTGCAGCAGCGGCTCCTCGGGCCACGGCTGGTCGGCGTGCCCCGCGTAGAGGGCCCGCCCTTCGGCGCTGAGCCCCTGGCACGCCTCGCGGAGCAGCCCGCCGAGCTCGGCGACCTCCGGCGAGGCGACGACGTCCTCCCCGAGCAGCCGGGTGAGCGAGGCGCGGGCCGCGTCGAGCCGGGCGGCGAGCACCTGCTCCGGGGAGGCGAGGGTCCAGGCGCGCGGGATCATGTGCGCGACCAGCGAGGGCGAGAAGTTGTAGAAGGTCGCCGTCACCACCCCGGCGCCCACGGCGCCCATGGCGGCGGCGCGGGCGGCGAAGTAGACCATCCGGCCCGGCTTCAGCCCGAGGGCGGCGAGGTGCTCGTCCTGCTCCGGCGCGAAGTAGAGCTGCGAGTGCAGCGGGTCGATCGCGCGGTGGGCGCGGCCGACGAGGGCGGGATCG
Organism: Blastococcus sp. TF02-8; assembly: GCF_003319175.1. Taxonomy (GTDB): domain Bacteria; phylum Actinomycetota; class Actinomycetes; order Mycobacteriales; family Geodermatophilaceae; genus Blastococcus. The sequence goes on from NZ_QOHK01000005.1 coordinate 197,854, forward strand.
AAGACGGGCTGATCGACGCTGACCATGGCCGCACCCTAGTCAGCGGTGCTCCACCCGTCAGCGACCGGCGGGGTCAGCGGGAAGCGGGGCATCGCAGCCTCCGGCCTCAGGTGCGGACGAACAGGCAGAAGGGGTGCCCGTCGGGGTCGGCGTAGGTGCGCACGTCCTCGTGCGGGTCGGTGTAGGCGTTGAGCAGCCGGGCACCGGCTGCCTCGGCCTCCGCAGCGGCGGCGGCGAGGTCCTCGACCTGGAAGTCCAGGTGCTGCTGCATCTGCTGGGTGCCGGGCTGCGGCGGCCACACCGGGGGCACGTGGTCGGCCTCCCGCTGGAAGGACAGGCCGGGGCTGCCGTCCTCCGGCCGCAGGGCAGCCCACTCCGGGGAGTCGTCGTCCAGCGGCCAGCCCAGCAAGCGCTGGTAGAAGCGGGCCAGCGCCTGCGGGTCGGGGGTGCCGAGGACCGGCGCGCGCAGCCGGATGCCGGTGATCATGCCTCGATCCTGAACAGCCGGGCGCCGTTGCGCCAGAGCACGGCGCGCAGCCACTCCTCCCCCAGGCCGAGCCGGTGCAGCGCCTGCAGCTGGTGGGCGTAGGCGTACGGGATCGAGGGGAAGTCGCTGCCCAGGAGGACCTTCTCCCGCAGGGCAGCCAGACGCGGCAGGTCCGCGGGGTCGAACGGCATCAGCCGCTCGGTGAAGTCCGTGGCGAACATCGTGGTGTCCAGGTGCACCCGCTCGTACCGCTCGGCGAGGTCGAGGAAGTCCCGGTACTCCGGCATGCCGAGGTGCGCGATGACCAGCTGCAGCCGCGGGTACCGCTCGAGCAGTCCCTGCATCGGCTCGGGCCCGGTGTGCTCCCCGGCCAGCGGGCCGGAACCGCAGTGGATGACCACCGGGGTGCCGGTCTCCTCCAGCCGCGCCCACACCTCCGCCAGCAGCGGGTCCCGCGGGTCGAAGGAGCCCACCTGCACGTGCACCTTGAACACCCGGGCGCCGCGGTCGAGCGCCTCGGCCACGTAGGCCGCCGCTGTCGGCTCCGGGAAGAAGGTGGCCGACTGCAGCACCTGCGGCCGGCCGGCGGCGAACTGGTGCGACCACTCGTTCAGCCAGGCCGCCATGCCCGCCTTGTGCGGGTACGGCAGCGTCGGGAAGGCGCGTACCCCGAGCCGGTCGAGGACGGCGAGCCGCTCCTCCTCCGACAGCCGGTAGGTCACCGGCCAGGCGGGGCCGTAGTGCGTCTCGGCGTGCGCGAAGTAGTCCCACACCTTGGCCTGCACCCGCTCGGGCAGGAAGTGCACGTGCACGTCCACCAGACCCGGCAGGCCGAGCTCACGCCAGTACCGGGGGACGTCGGCGTCGTCGACGGGAGCTGCGACGGGTTCCACGCGGGCGACCGTATCGACCGGCGATGACTTCCGCCGACGCCGCCCGTCCTACGTCGGACGACGAGCGGCGACCGGCCGCCGGGGACGAGGGAGCCCGATGCCCAGGTACCTGATCTTGTTCGACGAGGGCGCGATGGCATTCCCCGCCGAGGAGCTGCAGGAGGTGGCGCGCGCCGCGACGGCGGTCGTGGCCGAGGCGCGGCAGGCGGGTGTGTGGGTGTTCGGCGCCGGGGTGCAGGACGCCGAGCCGACCGTCGTCGGTACCGACGGCGCCGTCGCCCACGGGCTCGTCCCGCCAGGTCGGCCCCACGTCGGCGGGTTCACCGTCGTCGACGTGCCGACGCGGGAGGACGCCCTGGCGTGGGCTGCGCGGATCGCCACCGCCTGCCGGTGTGCCCAGGAGGTGTGGGAACTGATGCCGGACGCCGAGGTCTGACCCCGGTCAGAGGGTGACGACGACCTTGCCCCGCACGTGCCCGCCGGCGACCAGCTCGTGGGCCTCGGCGGTCCTCTCCAGTGGGAACGCCTTGGCGACGGCCACCCGCAGCTGACCGGCGTCGGCCATGCGGGCCAGCTCCTCCAGGTCGTGCCGCTCCGGACGCACGAACACGTAGCGGCCGCCGAGCTCGTTCACCGACGGGTCGACGACGCTGGCGATGCGGGAGACGTCGCGCACCTGCTCCGGGGCGTCGGTCAGCGAGTCGCCACCGTTGAGGTCGAGCACCGCGTCCACCGGCTCCGAGAGCTGCCCGCTGATCGGGCCGGCCGAGTAGTCGAGCACCTCAGCGGCCCCGGCCTCGGTGAGGAAGCCGTGGTTGCGCGGGCTGGCGGTGCCGATCACGTGGGCACCCAGGGCGACGGCGATCTGCACGGCGAAGAACCCGACGCCGCCGGCCGCGCGGTGCACCAGCACCCGGTCGCCCTCGCCGACGGCCAGGGCCTCGGTCAGCGCCTGGTAGGCGGTGAGGCCCGCGAGCGGCACGGCGCCGGCCTCGGTGAAGGAGAGCGACTCCGGCTTGTGCGCCACGCACCGCTGCGGGGCCGAGACCAGCTCCGCCGTCGTCCCCCACTGGACGTCGTCACGGCGCAGGTAGCCGAACACCTCGTCGCCGGGCTGGAAGTCGACGACGGCCGGGCCGACCGCCTCGACGACCCCGGCGAGGTCCCAGCCCGGGATGATCGGGAAGTGGTGCGGGAAGAACCCGGCCAGACCGCCCTGGCGGATGCCGAGGTCGACCGGGTTGACGCCCGCCGCGCGGGTGCGCACCAGCACGCTGTCGGGGCCGACGGGCGGCTCGGGCAGGTCCTCGCGCAGCTGCAGGACCTCGACGCCGCCGAAACGGTCGTAGGCGATACCTCTCATGACCGCGCCCTCACCTGCGCCCCTTCACGTACCGGCCGAAGGCCTTCTGGATCTCGCGGCGCGAGTCGCGCTCGGCGAGGTCGTGCCGCTTGTCGTAGGACTTCTTGCCCTTCGCGAGCGCGAGGGTGGCCTTGACCTTGCCGTCCTTGAAGTACAGGTCCAGCGGGACGAGCGTCAGCCCGCCCTCCTTGGTCTTGCCGACCAGCTTGTCGATCTCGGCACGGTGCATGAGCACCTTCCGCTTGCGCCGCGGCGTGTGGTTGGTCCAGGTGCCCTGCACGTACTCGGGGATGTGGACGTGCTGCAGCCACACCTCGCCGTCGTCGATCGAGGCGAACCCGTCGACGAGCGAGGCGCGGCCGGCACGAAGGCTCTTCACCTCGGTGCCGGTGAGCACCAGGCCCACCTCGTACGTGTCGAGGATCGAGTAGTCGTGCCGCGCCTTCTTGTTCTGGGCGATGAGCTTGCGCCCCTGTTCCCGCGGCATTCCTCCAGGTTACTGGGACCCGCTGCGCCCGGTTCCGCGCGATCATGAAGTTGGGGAAGGAACACGCCGCGCGCGGTCGGCGCGCCACGTCCCGAACTTCATGATCGCCGGGGGTCAGAGGCGGACGTAGAGCCGCAACGTCACGTAGGAGGCGATGGCCGCGGCCAGCACACCGGCGGAGGTGATGACCACGCCGGTGCCGATGATCTGGCCCCAGTCGACGCCGGTGATGATCCCCGCCTTGATCGGGCCGGCCAGCGTGCGGTCGACGAACGTCAGCTTGGTGAGCACGAGGCCGCCCACGGCGAGCAGGCCACCGATGAGCCCGGCCACCGCCGCCTCGAGGATGAACGGCAGCTGCGTGTACCAGCGCGAGGCGCCGACCAGTCGCATGATGTTGGTCTCGTTGCGCCGGTTGAACGCCGCCAGCTGGATGGTGTTGGAGATCAGCAGGAGTGCCGCGGCCGCCTGCACGAAGGCGACGGCGAGCGTGGCGTTGCGCGCTCCGTTGAGCAGGCTGAACAACCGGTCGAGGAAGTCGCCCTCGTCGCGCACCTGGTCCACGCCGTTCTCCCCGTTGGGGAACTCGGACGCGATGACCGAGTAGCGCTCGGGGTTCACCAGCTCGACGCGGAAGCTCTCGGGCAGCGCGTCCGGCGGGGTGTTCTCCACCAGCTCGGGCTGCTGCGCGAACTGCTCCTTGAACCGCTCGTACGCCTCGTCGCGGGACTCGTAGATGAAGTCCTTGACCTCGTCGGAGGCCTCGAGCTCGGTGCGGATGGCCTGCCGCTGCTCATCGGTCACGTCGTCGGCCAGGAAGATCGAGACCTGGACCTTGTCGTAGTAGATGTCCTTCATCTTGCCGATCATCTGGGCGATCAGCAGACCGGTGCCCATGAGGCCGAGCGAGATCGCCGTGGTCAGGATCATCGCCACCGTCATGGTGAGGTTGCGACGCAGCCCGGTGGCCACCTCGGAGAGCACGAAGTTGACGCGCATGAATTCCCTGTCGTGGAGTGCGGTGAGGCCCGGTCAGCGGCGGGCGGTCAGCGGCCGACGCCGTAGACGCCGCGCGACTGGTCGCGGGTGAGGACTCCCCCGTTGAGCTCGATGACGCGGCGGCGCATGGAGTCCACGATGTGGTAGTCGTGCGTCGCCATGATCACCGTGGTGCCGGTGCGGTTGATCCGCTCGAGCAGCAGCATGATGCCCTCGCTCGTCTCCGGGTCCAGGTTTCCGGTCGGCTCGTCGGCCAGCAGCACCAGCGGCCGGTTGACGAACGCGCGGGCGATCGCCACCCGCTGCTGCTCACCGCCGGAGAGCTCGCTGGGCAGCCGGTTGGCCTTGCCCTCCAGGCCGACCATCTCCAGCACCTCGGGCACGACCCGCTTGATCGTCCGGTGCGGCTTGTTGATGACCTCGAGGGCGAACGCGACGTTCTGGGCGACCGTGCGGTTGCGCAGCAGGCGAAAGTCCTGGAAGACGCAGCCCATCGTGCGGCGGAGCTTGGGCACCTGCCACTTGCTCATCGTGTTCAGCGCCTTGCCGTTCACGACGACGGTCCCCGAGGTGGGGTCGTCCTCCTTGAGCAGCAGCCGCAGGAAGGTCGACTTGCCCGAACCGGAGGACCCGATCAGGAAGACGAACTCTCCCTTGTCGATCTCCGTGGACACGTCGTCCAGGGCCGGCCGCCCGCTCGCCGGGTAGAGCTTGGTGACGTGTTGCAGTTCGATCACGAGGTGCCACGGTACTAGCCGCGGGCCCCGACCACGGCCGATTGAGCGCGACCTGCCGGGAGTCGTTCTCGCAGAGGGTCACCGTGCGGCCGCATCCGCCGGGACGGCGGTGACGGACGGTCGCCGGACCTCCCCGCCGACCCCGCGACAGTGACCTCAGCTACAGCTCAGGACGCGGGCACGGCCTCCTGCTGACGGCGCCACCGGATGCCGGCCTCGATGAAGGCGTCGATGTCGCCGTCGAGCACCGCCGTGGTGTTGCCGGTCTCCTGCTCGGTCCGCAGGTCCTTCACCATCTGGTAGGGGTGCAGCACGTAGGAGCGCATCTGGTTGCCCCAGCTGCTGCCCTCGCCCTTGAGCGCGTCCATCTCCGCCTTCTGCTCCTGCTGGCGGACGACGAGCAGCCGGGCCTGGAGCACGCGCAGCGCGGCAGCGCGGTTCTGGATCTGGCTCTTCTCGTTCTGGCAGGACACCACGATGCCGGTCGGGATGTGGGTCATCCGGACGGCCGAGTCGGTGGTGTTCACGCTCTGCCCACCGGGACCCGAGGAGCGGAAGACGTCGACCCGGATCTCGTTCTCGGGGATGTCGACGTGGTCGGTCTGCTCGACGACCGGCAGCACCTCGACGCCGGCGAACGACGTCTGCCGGCGGCCCTGGTTGTCGAAGGGCGAGATGCGCACGAGCCGGTGGGTGCCCTGCTCGACCGAGAGGGTGCCGTAGGCGTAGGGCACCTTCACCGAGAAGGTGGCCGACTTGATGCCCGCCTCCTCGGCGTAGCTGATGTCCAGCACCTCGGTCGGGTACTTGTGCCGCTCGGCCCAGCGCAGGTACATGCGCATCAGCATCTCGGCGAAGTCCGCGGCGTCGACGCCACCGGCCTCCGAGCGGATGGTCACCAGCGCCTCGCGCGAGTCGTACTCGCCCGACAGCAGGGTGCGGACCTCGAGCTCGTCGAGCTGCTTGCGCAGCGCCTCCAGCTCGCGCTCGGCCTCCGCGACCGTGGCGGCGTCGTCCTCCTCCACCGCCATCTCGTGCAGGACGGCGACGTCGTCCAGCCGGCCGCGCAGCTCCTCGACCCGGCGCAGGTCGCCCTGCATGTAGGAGAGCTTGGAGGTCAGCGCCTGGGCTGCCTCGACGTCGTCCCAGAGGTCCGGGGCGGCGGCCTGCTGCTCGAGCTCGGCCACCTCCCGCCGGAGCTTGTCGACGTCGAGGACGGCCTCGATCGACTTCAGGGTCGTGTCGAGCTCGTCCAGGACGACGGAGAAGTCAGCGGCCACATCGACCCAGGGTAGTGCGCGGGCGCCGGCGACAGTCAGGCGTGCTGCGACGGGCTGATCGCGCCGCGGGTCAGCGCGGCGCTGGCGGCGGGGAGGACCGCCCCCGGACGCTCCCGCCGGCCACCACCGCGCGCGGCCATCCAGTCGACCAGCTCGCCCGCCGGCATGGGCCGTGCCAGGTGGTATCCCTGCGCGAAGGTGCAGCCGAGCTCGACGGCCAGGGCGAGCTGCTCGGCGGTCTCCACCCCCTCGGCCAGGCTCTGGGTGCCGCAGGCGCTGCCCAGGGCCACGATGGCCGCGATGGCTGCCGCCGCGTGCGCCTTCCGCCCCTCGCGGAAGGCGACCAGGCTGCGGTCGATCTTCAGGACGCCGGTGGGCAGGTCGACCAGCTGCCCGAGCGAGGAGAAGCCGCTGCCGAAGTCGTCGATGGAGACCTCGACCCCGTGCTCGCGCAGCTCCTCCAGCTGGGCGGCCGCGAACTCCGGGTCCTCGGCGACGGAGGTCTCGGTCAGCTCGCAGACCAGGTTGGTCGGCGGCAGACCGGACTCGGCCAGCGCGGTGAGGACGTCGTCGACCAGGGTGCCGGTGGACAGGTGCCGGGCGTGCAGGTTGATGCCGATGACCAGGTACAGCCCCTGCCGGCGCCAGGCCATGTTCTGCGTCGTCACCTCGCGCAGCACCCACCGCGTGAGCGGCACGAGCAGGTCGTACTGCTCGGCGACCGGCAGGGACTCCCCGGGCATCAGCAGCCCACGCTCCGGGTGCTGCCACCGCACCAGCGCCTCGGCGCCGTTGTACTCACCGGTGGGCACGTGCAGGATCGGCTGGTAGTGCAGCACCAGCTGCCCGTCGGCGATGGCGTCGCGGAGCTCCCCGGCCATCTGCACCTTGCCCTGCACGAGAGCACGCAGGTCGGGGCTGAACACCCGCCGCGGTTGCGACCCGCGGCCTTGGCGGCGTACATCGCCAGGTCGGCGTCGCGCACCAGGTCGCTGGAGCGCAGGCCGGACCGCCCGGCGGGCACGGCCGCGATGCCGATGCTGGCGCTGAGCCGGTGCGTGCGGCCGCCGAGCTCGAAGGGCTGGTCGAACGTGGCCTGGCAGCGCTGGGCCAGCATCTCGGCGCCGTCGAGGTCGCACTCCCGGCAGAGCACGACGAACTCGTCGCCGCCGAGCCGGCCCACGGTGTCCTGCCCGCGGGTGACGCCCAGCAGCCGTCCGGCCAGCTGACGCAGCAGCTCGTCGCCGGAGTCGTGCCCGAGGGAGTCGTTGACGTCCTTGAAGCCGTCGACGTCGAGGAAGAGGACGGCCACGGCGGGCGCGTCGGCACGTTGCAGCTCCTGGTCGATCAGCTCGTGCAGGTGCGCCCGGTTGGGCAGCTCGGTCAGCGAGTCGTGGCGCGCCTGCCACGCCGACGCCCGCTCGGCCTGGACCCGCGTGGTGACGTCGGTGTGCGTCACCACGATGTGGCCCGCCTGGTCCACCCGGGAGGCCATGAGGTGGAACCAGTGGGTGCCCTCGTGGGTGGGCAGCCCGTAGTCGGCGGAGACGGTCTCCCGCTCGCCGCGTGAGAGCCGGCGGAGGTCCTCGATCAGGTCGCGGGTGGCCTGCTCGTCCCGCATCACCCGCAGGGCGAGCCCGAAGTAGTCACCGCCGATGCCGACCGCGAACCGGGGGTCGTCGATCGCCTCGACCGCCGTCCGCCAGGCGAGGTTCGTGAGCAGGACCCTGCCGTCGGGATCGACGAGGAGGGTCGGCGAGGGCAGGGCGTCGATGACGGCGGCCACGAGGGCACCGTCGACGGCCTCCCCGCTGCCGGGATGGCGCGCGTCGAGCGGAAGCCGCCGACGTCCCGTCCGGTCGCGCACCTGTCCTCCCGCTGCTGGGTTCGCGGACACCGACAGCGGATCTACCCGGAAAGCGGATCGCGACTCGGCGCCGCTCGGTGACCGCTGCGCGACGGTCGGTTCGCCGCCCTCGCCTCCCGGGTCTCCGCCCCGATCCAGCGCAGGTACCCGGGGTTGCCGCCCACGAGTGGCATCGCGATCACGCAGGGCACCTCGTACGGGTGCAGCTCGACGGTCCGGGCGACGATCTCGGGCACGAGGGACCGGCGGGTGTGCAGGGCGACCCGCGCCTCGGGCTCGTCGTGGACAGCGCCCTCCCAGCGGTACACCGAGCGGATCGGTGACAGGTGGTGCCCGCAGGCGGCCAGCCGCTCCTCGACCAGGGCGCGGGTGAAGCCGGCCAGCCACTCGGCGTCCGCGGCGGTCACCACCACCTCGCAGTACTCCTCGTCCATGCGGTGATCCTCTCCCCCGGTTCCGGCGCCCCGCCTGCGTGGAACCGGGGTGCCCGCGGGTAGGGGGCGGTCATGAGCGACGAGATGACGATCCAGCTGGACGGCGACGAGTACGTGGTGAGCCCGGAGGGCGAGGGCCTGCGCGTGGGCCGACGGGTCGGGGGCGAGCTGACCTGGCTCGAGTCCGTGGACGGCAGCCTGCTCAACGAGCAGACCCGCACGGCACTGGCCAACGGCGACGCCTCCGACGACGCGCTGCTGCAGGCGGTCCGCGGCGTCGTGCAGGCCGAGGTCGAGCGGGGCGCCTGACCGCAGCGGTGACGGGCCGCCGCGACCACCCGGTCGTGGCGGCCCCGGCCTCAGCGTCCGCCGCGGCCGGGGCCCCGGCGGTCGTCGTCCCGTCGGTCGCGGGCGGCCTGGCGGTCGCGCTCGGCCTGGGCGGCCAGTTCCTGCATCCAGCGCTGGAACTCCGCGCGCGGGTCGATCCGCTGCGGAGCAGGCGGAGCCGCGGGCGGCGGAGGTGCGGGCGCCGGAGCCGGCTGCGCAGGGGCAGGCGCAGGAGCCGGGGGTGGCGGAGGAGGCGGGGGCGGCGGAGGCGGAACCGGGCCCTGCGCCAGGTGCAGCTGCCCCGTGGCCAGCGGGGCCCGGGCCCGGTCCGCGGCGGCCGCCCACTCGTCCCAGCGGAGCGGATCGAGCAGCACGTCGAGCACCGCCGGGACGGCCTCCCCCGGCACGTCCTCGCCGACCGCGTGCCCGATCGAGTCCGCGGCCCGCACGTCGCACCCCACCCGCTGCACCACGCTGCGGCCGACGACGCAGCCCGCGCGAACGGCGACGGCGGCACCGACCTCCGAGGCGAGCCTGGCGCGGACCTCGTCGGCTGCCGCGGGCTGCCCCGCCAGGCGGGACAGGAACGGTTCCAACGCCGTTCGCACCGGCAGCGCGGCGGCGGGCTCCAGCGGGCCCACGAGCAGCTCCCCGGAGCCCGCGCCGCGGGGCCACCGCGCCACGTCACCCGGAGCCAGCACCACCAGGCCGGAGAGCCCCCGCGAGAAGGCTGCTTCGGCGCCCTCGACCGTGACGGTGCGCTCGGGGGCACCGATGTCACCCGCCGTCTGCACCGTCACCGCGACGTCCAGGGGGTTGCGCACCGTGATGGCGCCGGCGTCGACGCACGCCTCGAGGAGGAAGTCCAGCGGCACGGTGCCCCGGGACTCGTCGACCGGGCACAGCTCGGGCGCCGGACCGGCGGACGCGCCGGTGGGCACCGCGAGAGCCGCCGCCACCAGGGCGACGACGACCGCTGCGCGCCTCACGCCGGGAACCCGCAGACCGGCTGGAGCCGGGTCACGAACTGCTCGACGCTGTCGAGGACGGCGGTCCGCGCCCCCTCGGTCAGAGGTGGTTCGAGCACCCCGAGAAGGGCGGCGAGCAGGTCGTCGGCCGCCTCCTGCAGCTCGGGGTGGTCGGCCGCGGAGAGGCCGGAGACCAGCGCCCGGAGCTCACCGCGGGCAGCGGCCAGCCGGCTCCGTGCGTCGATCGCGTCCGCACCGGCGGCGAGCTCACCCATGGCGGCGGGGATGTCGAGGAAGTGGGTCGACCGTGCGATGCCACCGCAGACCGCCGGAGCGCCGGCCGGGGCGGCGTAGTCGGCCACGGCCACCGCCGGCTGCTGCGGCGGGGTGGTCTCCTCGGCCGAGCAGGCCGACAGACCCAGCAGGACGGTCAGCAGACCGAGCGCAACGGACCTGCAGACCAGCACGTCCGTCACGGTAGGTGTTCGGTGAACATCGGGGACAGCCCGCGTCACCTGGAAGGACGAACCAGCTCTCTCTCCCCGGTGACCGTGCGTGGCCGGGGACACGAAATAGCCGGGCCGCCCGCCGGTGCTGGGCCTGGCATGACCGTCAGCAAGACCGCCGTCACCGCCGTCCCCCTGCACCCGCTTCTGGCCGGTCGGTGGAGTCCTCGCGGCCTGGACGCCGCGCACGAGCTGACCGAGGAACAGCTGACCGCGCTGCTCGAGGCGGCACGGTGGGCGCCGAGCGCGAACAACACCCAGCCGTGGCGGTTCGCCGTCGCACGCCGGGGAACCGCCGCGTTCGCAGCGGTACGGGACGCGCTCGCTCCGGGCAACCAGCTGTGGGCGCACGCGGCGTCGGCGTTCGTGGTCGTCGCGGCGGAGACCACCGGCCCGGACGGCGCCCCACGGCCGTGGGCGGTCTACGACGCCGGACAGGCGGTCGCGCACCTGACCGTGCAGGCCGAGCACGAGGAGCTGGCGGTGCACCAGCTCGGCGGCTTCGACCGCGACCGGATCGCCGCGCTGCTCGACCTGCCGGCTGCCGTCGTGCCGCTCGTCGTCCTCGCCGTCGGCCGGCGTGACGCCGCGGCGGAACTCCCCGAGGCGCTGGCCGCCCGTGAGCGGACCCCGCGCGAGCGGCTGCCGCTGGACTCCCTGCTGATCCCCGTGCCCGAGCAGGCCTGAGCGCCGGCGGGAGGTCGGTCAGCCGTCGACGTAGCGGTCGCGCTCGACGACGAACTGGCCGGTGGCGGTGTTGGACTCGATGAACTCGGGCAGCAGCGGGATCCGCACGGTCACGGTCACGCACACGGAGAACTCCTCCCCCGGCGTCAGCGTCGGTGAGTAGCTGCCCGCGGCCGCGCAGTCCGCACCGGCCGGTGCGTACTCCAGCCGCATGTCGGTGACCTCCACCGACTGGTCCTCCACCGCCAGCTGCGCCGCCCGCAGCGCCCGCTCCCGACCGGTGGCCACGTCCGGCGCGGTACCGATCGCCCGCCCGGCCTCGCGCGCCGCCGCCTGCGAGGCGAACACCCCGCGCTGGACCGCGGAGAAGCCGGCCACGACGTAGACCAGCGGGACGAAGACCACCAGCGCGACGAAGACGAACTCCACCAGCGCCGACCCGCGCTCACCGGTGAGCATCCCGAGCCGGCGGCGCAGCCAGGTCACGAGCCCTCCTTGAGCGCCCGCCCGGTGACCTCCAGCGGCAGCAGGTTCCCCAGCACGGCCAGCAGCGTCGGCACCGAGCCCGAGCACCGCACGACGACGACCGTCGAGCCGCTGGGGTCGGGTTCCTCACCGGAGGTGCAGTCCAGCCCCTGCGCCGTCTGCACGGAGGTGGCGCGGGCGACGACCTCCAGCGTGCGGTCGGCACCGATCGCCGAGTCGACGTCGGCGTTCGCGGCGAAGCGGGCGCCGTCCTGGGCGCTGGCGGTGACCACGTTGCGCACGTGCACGTAGACCGCCACCTGCAGCACCGCCATCAGCAGCGTGACGATCAGCATGGAGACCATCACGAAGTCCACGACGGCACTGCCCCGCTCCCCCGCGAGCGCACGCGACGCGCTGGCGGTGGTCCGGGGGGCCGCGGTCATCCGCCGGTGGTGACGGAGTTCAGCGCGTTCTGCACCGCCTCGACGATGGCGTCCTGGAAGACGCCGAGGATGGCGAGCACCAGGGCGGCCGTCATCACGGTGACCATGACCCAGCCGGGCACGTCCCCGCGCTCGGGGTCCTCCCCGCGGAGGCGGACCGCCAGGGCGGCGAGGGTGCGCGGAACGAGACGCATGGCGTCGTCCTTTCTCCAGGTCCGCCGGCTCATCGCGCCAGCGAGACGATGCTGATCAGCCCCGGGAACAGGGCGAAGAGAACGGTGACCGGCAGCACCAGGAAGACGACCGGCACCATCATGGCGATCTCCTTGCGGCCACCGGATTCGAGCAGCCGCCGCTTGCCGGCCTCCCGGACGTCGGCGGCCTGGGCGCGGAGCACCTCGGCCAGCGGGGTGCCGCGCTCGATCGCGACGAGCAGCCCGTCGATGAACCGGGCCAGCGGTTCCAGGGAGGTCCGGTCGGCCACCTGCTGGAGGGCGTCGACCAGCGGGATGCCGGCACGGGCCCGGCCGAGGGCGGCGCCCAGCTCGTTCGCCAGCTCGCCGCCCGAGAGGCGGGTGACCCGGGCGATCGCCGCCGTCGGGCTCTCCCCCGCCGTCACCGCCAGGGCCAGCAGCTCGGCGACCACGGGGAACTCGGCGAGGAGCAGCTCCTCGCGCCGGTTCACCTGCTGGGTGAGCCACCAGTCGCGGCCCAGCACGCCGCCGAGCAGCCCGGCGACGCAGAGCAGGCCGGCGGTCAGCACGTTCAGCTTCCCGGCGGCGACCGAGCCGACCGTCGCGACGACGGCGGCCGCCATCAGCCCGAGCCCGCCCCAGATGACCTGCTCGATGCGGAAGTCCTCGACCGACAGGTCGCCACCGAGGGCATCCAGCCGCCGGCGCACCGCGGCCCGGCCTCCCACGAGCCGGTCGACCATGCGCGCGCCGTTGCTGATCGACGGGCCGGCGATCCGGCGGACGGCGGTGAGCATCCCCGGCTCGGTGGCGGTGCCGAGCAGCCGCGACGGCGGAGGGGTGTCGTGCACGTACGGCGCGAGCCGGTCGACCAGCCGCACGGAGCGGAACGGGGGCGCGTAGGTGAGCACGAGCAGCAGCCCGCTCGCGGCGAGCAGCCCCAGCAGCATGCCCAGCAGACCCGCGCTCACTGGAGCACCCGCACGTCTTCCGGCAGCCGCCCGATCCGCAGCATGACCCGGTAGGCGAACAGGCAGACCGCACCGCCGCCGAGCAGGATCGCCGTGCCCGCGGCCGAGTCGTAGGCCGCGAGCGTGGCCGACTGGGTGGCGAGCAGCAGCAGGACCACCCACGGCGCGGCGACCGCCAGCCGCGCCGCCTGCACGACCCAACCCTGCCGCGTCTCCAGCTCCGCGCGGGCGCGGGCGTCCTCGCGCAGGAAGGTCGACAGGGTGCGCAGCACCCGGCCGAGGTCGGTGCCACCGACCTCGCGGGCGACCCGCAGCGTCTCCACGATGCGGTCGCCGACGGGGTCGGCGAGATCGTCCTTGAGCCGGTCCAGGCACGGCCCGAACCGCCCGCTGGACCGGTACTCGGCGGCGAACCGGGCGAACGGCGGCCGCAGCACCTCCGGCCCACGGGTCGAGGGGCTGGCGAGCGCCTCGGGCAGCGAGAGCCCGGCCCGGACGGCCGAGGCCAGGTTGTCGACGACCTCCGGCCACACCTCCCGCAGGTCCGCCCGACGCTTGCCCGCGAGCCGGCGCACCTGCACGTAGGGCAGCAGGAAGCCGAACAGGCCGAACACGAGGCTCACCGTGACGGTGGCCGTGGTGACCAGGACGACGACGGTCGCCAGCAGGCCGGCGACGACCTGCAGCGCCAGCAGCTGAGCACCGTTGATACCGGTCAGGCCCGCGGCCGACAGCGCCTGCTGGCGCCGCCCCGGCCGGCGGGCGTCCGTGCGCGGCTTCGGTGCGCGCGAGCCGCTGCGCCAGACCAGCAGCAGGCCCACCCCGAGCAGGAGCCCGAGGAAGGCGCCGGACTCGGTCACGGCGCTCCGCCGAGCAGCCCCGGCAGGTCGAAGCCGGCGGCGGCGAACCGCTCGGCGTGCGGCGGGTAGCCGTCGGCCCGCACGAGCCGACCCGCACGGCTGGTGAAGACGTCGGCGGTCTCGATCACGCCGTTCTCCGCGCGGCCCGGGAGCGCCACGATCTCACGGACCCGCCGTCGTCCGTCGGCGTCGGTGCCCACGTGCACGACCAGGTCGACGCTGGAGGCGACGGTGGGGACGACGAACGACGTCCCGATGTTCTCCCCGGCGAGCAACGGCAGGGTGCACATCTTCACCACGGCCTCGCGGGCGCTGTTGGCGTGCAGCGTGCACATGCCCGGCAGCCCGGAGTTCAGCGCGATGAGGAGGTCGAGGCACTCCTCCTGGCGGACCTCGCCGACGACGATCCGGGAGGGCCGCATGCGCAGCGCCTCCTTGACCAGGCGGCGCAGCGGGATCTCCCCGGCGCCCTCCAGATTGGGCTGGCGGGTCTGCATCGAGACGACGTCGGGAAGCGGCACCCGGAGCTCGAACACCTCCTCGCAGGTGATGACCCGCTCCCGGGCGGGCACCGCGGCGCAGAGGCAGTTGAGCAGCGTGGTCTTGCCGGCCTGGGTGCCGCCGGAGACGAGGATGTTCAGGCCCGAGGCGACGGCGGCCTCGAGGAAGCGGGCCGCCGGGGCCGTGATGGTGCCGAGCGCCACCAGCTCGTCGAGCGAGTGCGCCTGCAGCACGAACTTCCGGATGTTGACCGCCATGTGGCGTCTGGTGATGTCCGGGATGACCACGTGGAGCCGCGAACCGTCGGGCATCATCGCGTCGACGAAGGGGGTCGACATGTCGATGCGTCGACCCGAGGTACGCAGCATCCGCTCGACCAGGTCGGCCAGCTCGCCGGGGGCCAGGATCGTCGTCGTCAGCTCGCTGCGGCCCCGCCGGGCGATGAACACCCGGCCCGGCTCGTTGACCCAGATCTCCTCGATCTCCGGGTCGTCGAGGTAGCGCTGCAGCGGGCCGAAGCCGGCCACCCGGTCCAGGACGTCGCGGACCACGGACTCGACGTCACCGATCGGCGGCAGCGCGGAGGTCAGCGAGCGCTCGGAGTAGTCGGCGACGACGTCGCGCACGAGCAGGCGAACCGGGCCGGGGTCGAGGAACGGGTCGAGCCCACGCCGGCGGATCAGCTCGCGGACCTCACCGTCCACGACATCCAGAGCAGTCGGCACGCCATCCCCCGTCGAACCTGTTGATCAACGGTCGGACTGTAAGGAAACGAACCAGTCCGCGGGCCGCCGTTCACGGGTTCTGTGGACAACCGGGCGCCACGTCCACCCACGCGGGTGAACACCCGGCTGGTCACGCCGCCGAGTCTCCGAGGTCGTGAAGACCCCGCGGCGACCAGGGCGGATCTTCTCCGATGCGGGTCGTGGTCCGATGCGCCCTAGAACCGACCCTGCGGCCCGTGCCGGTCAGCCGCGTCCTTGTCGACGCTGCTGCTTCGCCGCCTTCTTCGCTGCGGACCTCTCTCTACGCGCTGCCTCAGCCGCGGGCGACTCCCACACCTGCGACGCTCCCGCTATCGCGAGCATCACGACGAAGACACCGACCGCGACGGCGACGGCGTTGATCACCACGTTGTCAGGCTGCCAGAGCAACCAGAACGCTGCCGCTCCGACCGCCACGACGAACACCACCGCGACGAGCGTGGACCACACGATGCGTCGGTCCGCCTTTCCCATCTCGCGATCGCGCAGCACTGTGAGTTCGTATGTGACCAGTTCGGCGAGGGGCTGCTGCAGATGTTCCGGCGTCTCCTTGAGCAGCTCCAGGTGACGGCGAGTGCGGCGGGCCAGGGTCGGCCATGCCAGCCGCCCGAGGATGCCAAGCAGCGGGACGGCGAGTACCTGTATCCACTCCGGGACCGCGCTCACCACTGGAACGCTAGCGGGCGTGTTCGATCACCCGACGCCTGCGGGCAGGGCACGGTCCTCCGAGGGTCAACGGTCGGACTGTAAGGAATCGATCAGTCCGCGGGCCGCCGTTCACGGGTTCTGTGGACAACCGGACGCCACGGCCACCCGCGTGGGTGAACTCGTCAGTCACGCCGGCGGGACGGCGTGCGGCGACTGCCCTCCGCCCGGCCCGGGCGAGGAATCGGTGAGCTACGGCGGGAGCGGGATGCGCACGGTCACGCAGACGGAGGGCCCCTCCCCCGGCGTCAGTGTGCGGCTGCGGCCGTGGGTCTCGCCTGACGCTCGCCGCCGCACAGCACGGGTCACCGGGGCTGGGACACGCAAGGCTCCCGTCGCCGGGCGTACGTGATCTCCGCCCCGAGGCTGCGCAACATGCTGACCGACAGGTCGCCGAGGGCGTCGGCAGCCACGGGCTCGAGCATCGTCGCGAGCAGCGGGATCCCGATGTCGAACGTGACCTCGAACTCCACGCTGCACCCGCGATCCGCCGGCAGGACGCGCCAGCTCCCGACGAAGTGGGCGAGGTCCCCCTCGAGCTGGCTGAAGGAGACGCGCATGGACGCGTGGTCGATCGCATCCTGCTCGATCCACTCCAGACGCGCTCCCTTGAGGAGCACCGCCCAGCGGCTCAACCGAGGGCCGTCACCCTCCGGGAGCAGCACGACCTCCTGCACCTCCGGCATGAAGGACGGGTAGGAACCGATGTCCAGGACAGCCGACCACACGTCGCTCGCGGGGCGGTCGACGGACAGGGCGGTGAAGACGGTGCGCATCACATGCCTCCTGCTGCTTGCGCGCTCATGGGACGAGTGACATCCAGTCGAGAGCCGGAAGACCCTCCTGACCGCGGAGCGCTTCGATGTCGGCGGCGATCCGCACGTTGGGGAAGAAGCCGTCTGCACTGCGCAGAACGGGGATCCTCACGGGCAGCGCCGCCACGAGGAGCGCGTCCTCCGCGACCACCACGGCTCGCGCAGCGTCCGCGTCGGCCCTGCCCGCCCCGAACGCAACGGGGAGGGCCCGGGCGGCGGCGCACGACGTCGCCGTGCCCAGGGCGAGCTCCAACACATGCTCCAGCCGGGCAGGTGCCCCGACGAAGCCCGCGAGCGCCTGGTGGCAGTAGGTGATGGCGCTGAGAGCGCCGTGGCACGCCTCGACGACGGTTGGCCAGTCCTCTTCGGCGTACGCCGCGTCGATGTCACGGAAGCAACCCTGCACCGCCATGGCGTAGACCCAGCCGGCTCCGGCGCCGACGGTCGTGAACCACTGCACGTTGTACGAACCGGCGGCGCTCACGCGGTCACCCCCAGCCACAGGTTCGTTGCGGCCGTGTCGGCGGTGAGCGTCAGGTGCCTCATGCGCAGTCCCTCCAGCAACCGGTCGGCGGACGTCGCCGACAGGCATTTCTCCAGCGAGCCCGAGACATCCGGCCAGGTCGGGCTGAGCATCTTGTGAGCAGACAGCAGGTAGCTCTCGCGCCCGACCGACACGACCTGTGCGGTCGGGTCGGGGGACACGAGCACCGCGAGCCCTGGGTCGACACGGCCGAGACCGGTCTCGTCGAGCAGCAGGTCGACGTCCCGGGACGTCCGAGCGGTGTAGGCGCTCCGGACGAACTCGGCATCGAGGGCGACCCTGCGGCACTGGGCGGGGAGCCACTTGTCGCCCGTCGCGAACCCACCCGCCGCACGGCACCGGGCCTCCACGAGAGAACGCGCCGCCCGCCGCCACAGATACGCCCTCGTGTCCTCGGAGGCGGCAGCGGACTCGGCAGCCAGCCATGCCACGGCGAGATTGAGCAGGAGATCCTCGAGAGCAGCCCGTACCAGGGAGCCGGCGATGACCTTCCCGGTGTCGTCGTCCAGCAGCTCGGGCGCCCCGCGGCGCAGCGGAACCGCCGTGAGCCAGCGGCTCCAGACCGAGCGCATCGGCGACGGTGGCGCACCGGCGGCCGTGACGGTGCCGACCGGCGTCTCAGCAACCGGGAACGACGCGGCTGCCTCTCGCACGGCCGCGAGGAGGCCGGTCGGGAACTGCTCGATGTCCACGGGTGTGTCGCCGTGGAAGAACAGGATCGAGGGCGACACCTCCTCCACCTTGTCGCTGAACATGTGGACGTCCACGTCGCTTCCGGCATTGCCCACCCCCGAAGCGAGCGATCCGACGAGGTAGGGCTCTCCCCCCTCGAGGACCGAGCCGCCCAGAGCCAAGACGTCCGAAGCCGTCATCCCGACCGGTCGCAGCGCCACATCCACGTCCCGTTGCGCCAGCATCGTCATCCACTCCCTCTCCGATGCGTGTCCGGCGAGCTCGGCGAGCTGCCGGTCGTTCACGTGCGCGTCTCCCACTGGAAGCGGAACCGGACGACGACAGCCGCTGCCAGGCCCCAGGCGAGCATCACCACGAGGTGCGTCAGGGTCGCGGGGCCGTTCCCGGTGACCGGGCTGTAGGCGTCATGCATCCCGAGCAGGAAGTGTCGGACCGGCAGCAGCTCCGAGAACGAGGCGAGCAGGCTGCCCGGTCGCACCGGGAACAGCAGTCCGGAGGCGATCACCACCGGGAAGAAGACGCCGTTGACGACCGCCGGGGCGGCGTCCGCGTTGGGTAGCAGGGCCACGATCGCCAGCGCCATCGCGCTGAAGCTCCCTGCCCCGACCACCATCGTGACGAGGACGATCAGCGGGTCTCCCGGCCGGTCCAGACCGTACGCCGCAGTGCCGATCGCGAGCGTCGCACCACCCAGGGCCATGGCGATCAGCAGCTGGTGGACGACGAGACCACCGACCAGCACCGTCGCCGGCACCGGCGTCGTCCGGGCTTGCTTGAGGAGCCCGGAGTCGCGCCGTAGGACGAGGGTCATGGCGAGGTTCGTGTAGCACGCGCTCATGACCGCGAAGGCGGCCACCGCGGGCACGAAGAACTGCTCGAACCGGCCGCCCGCGGGAGCCGAGGTCGCGTCGACGGTGAGAGAACCGACCACCAGCAGGAGGACGAGCGGGAAGGCCACCGTGAACGTCGCTGCTGCGGGGTTGCGCCGGAAGCTGCGCCACTCGTAGCCCAGCTGCACGCCGCACGTGCGGGCGATGGTCATGTCGCTCCAGAGGAGGCGTGGCCGGCTCCCGTGAGGGACATGTAGACCTCCTCGAGGCTGGGCCGCTTCACCTGGAGGTCGACCAGGTCGACGCCCACGGTCGCGGCCCAGTGCAGCAGCGCGTGCACGTCGGCGGGCACATCCCGCGAGTCGAGGACGTGCGTGCCGTCCGGAAGCAGCTGGGTGCAGCCCGGGACGGGCTGCTGGGAAGACAGGGTGAAGGTGATGCGAGCCAGGCCCTGGGACAGCCGGTCCAGTTCCTGGTGCGTCCCGTCCGCGAGCGTCGCGCCACCCGACATGACGAGCAGCCGGTCGGCCAGCTGCTCGGCCTCGTCGAGGTAGTGGGTCGTCAGCAGAACGCCGGTGCCGTCGTCGCGGAGGCGTTGGATGAACGACCACGTGCTGCGCCGGGCCTCGGGGTCCAGGCCGGTCGTCGGCTCGTCGAGGAACAGCAACCGGGGACGACCGACGAGGGCGAGGGCCAGGTCCAGCCGGCGCTGCTGCCCGCCGGACAGCCGACGCGTGAGCTGGCCGGCCAGCGGCACGAGGTCGACGAGCTCGAGGGCGTCCACCGGGTCGAGCGGCAGCCGGTAGTAGGA
Source organism: Blastococcus sp. TF02-8 (assembly GCF_003319175.1). Classification (GTDB taxonomy): domain Bacteria; phylum Actinomycetota; class Actinomycetes; order Mycobacteriales; family Geodermatophilaceae; genus Blastococcus. The sequence goes on from NZ_QOHK01000005.1 coordinate 217,488, forward strand.
GGCGCGTTGCCGCACCGACTCCAGCACGGTGAGGAAGGGGTCGAGCGCTGACTTCTGGAGGACGACCCCCACGTCCCGGCGCAGCTGCCTGCGCTGCTCGGGCACGCCGGGGTCGAGGCCCAGGACCCGCACCCGCCCCGCCGTCCGGCGACGCAGTCCCTCGAGCACCTCGATCGTCGTGGTCTTCCCCGCGCCGTTGGGGCCGAGCAGCGCGACGACCTCACCCTCGTGGACCTGCAGGTCCACGCCGCGCACGACCGCGTGGTCGCCGTAGGCCACCGTCAGCCCCTCGGCGTCGATGGCCAGACCGTGACGGTGACTCATGCGACGAACCGCCACGGCTCCGGTGTGCGGGACGCCAGCCGGGGTTTGCGCTCGGCCCAGTAGCGGACCGAGCTGCTCAGGACCTCCGCCGGGTTCTCGACCAGCGATGTGGCACTGAACGGGCGACTCATGCTCGTATAGCTCTCGAACATCCCGAGCAACCGGACGCCCTCCTGCTGGAGCGGCGTCAGGTACTGGTCGCTCAACGGGCGGAAGAACCGGTGCCAGCTCCCGGGGTCGATCGTTGGGGGGACCTCGATGGGAGCGATACGCCGGTCGCGCCGCCACTCGTTGAGGGTCTCGCAGACCACGGTCACGAAGACCTCGAGCGTGAGCGCCGCAGCGCCTGCGCCGATCACGACCGGCTGGTCACGGGGCTCGGAGAGTGCCGCTGCTGCGATCGAGGCAGCCACCTCGTCGACGGCCGCGATCTCTGCGAAGCCGCCAGGGGACCCGATGAGGGCGGCCGCCATGCCGGACGTCAGGGCCTGGAGCACCGTGTAGGGCCCGGAGAACCGCGAGATACGACCCGTCCCGCGACTACCCAGCACCAGGGGAGGCCGGACGATCGTCAGCCGACCGGCCCGCCGGCGCGCGATCAGCTCGCACTCGGCCTTCGACCACTCGTAACTGTTGCGGAACCCCTGCCAGGGCGAGGTGCGCTCACCGTGCTCGCCCTCGACATAGGCGGTCGAGACGTGCACCAGGTGCGTCTCGTCGTCGATGAGGTCGAGCACGGCGCCGAGCGGCACGATGTTGGCAAGGGTCGCCTCGTCCTTCGTCATGGTCCAACGCGTCGAGGCGGCGGTGTGGACGACGACGTCCCAGTGCGTCCGCAGCGACTCTGGCACCGACTCGCGTCCGATGTCCCAGTGGACGTCCACCAGGTCGGACGGGCGGCGGCCGACCGTCACCAGGTCGACGTCCGGTCTCAGTGCCGCGGCAACTGCGGTGCCGACCACGCCCGTCGCGCCGGTGAGAAGGACTCGCGGCGCGGTTCCGGCTGCCCTAGACAACGCTCGGTACCAGGACGAGCGATGCGTTCAGACCGCCGAAGCCGAAGCTGTTCGAGATGGCCGGCCCGGTTCCGATGCGGCGGGCCGCCCCCTGGACGACGTCGACCACGCCCTCACCTACGACATGGTTGGCGACGGGCGGCACGAGGTTCTCCCGTCCGGAGAGCAGCGTGATGATCGCCTCGAACGCACCGGCAGCGCCGATCATGTGACCCGTCACGCCCTTCGTCGCCGTGACGGGAGTGCCCTCGGGAACCACAGACCTGATCACGACCGCCTCGGTGCGGTCGTTCAGGACGGTGCTCGTCCCGTGCGCATTGACGTGCGTGACATCAGCCGGATCCACACCGGCGTCCGCGAGCGCCAGCTCCATGCACCGGCGCGCTACGTCGCCGGGGCCAGGCGCGACGACGTGGAAGGCGTCGCAGGTGCTGCCGTAGCCGGCCACCTCACCGTAGATGCGAGCGCCTCGGCGAACCGCAGCCTCCCACTCCTCGAGGACCACGAACGCGGCGCCCTCCCCCATCACGAAACCGTCGCGGCTCTCGTCGAACGGGCGGGACGCCCGTTCCGGGTCGTCCGTCCGCTCGGACAGCGCGCCCAGTCGCCAGAACGCCGTCAGGACCAGGGGGTGCAGGACGGCGTCCACGCCTCCGGCGACCGCGACGTCGCAGGACCCCGACCGGATCTTGCTCGCAGCCTCCCCGATCGCCGTCGCACCGCTCGCGCACGCAGTGGCGAATGTCAAGGACGGGCCACATACGGCCAGCGCCAGGGAGATCTGCGCCGCCGCCGAGCTCGGCATGAAGGTCGGGACCGCGTGTGCGGGGATGTCGAGCTCAGCGTCCTGCAGCGTGCGGACCATCTCGACGATTCCGAAGAGCCCACCGGCACCGGTTCCGACGAACACGCCGCACCCGGGCACGTCGTCCAGCTCCAGCTTGGCGTCCTCCACCGCGTCGCGCGCCGCCGCGAGGCCGAGCATGGTCGGTCGGTCCATCCTGCGCAGCACCCGCTCGGCGAAGTACGCCCGAGGCTCGAAGTCCACCACCGGACAGCCGAAGGTCACGGGCGCGTCGCACAGCACGTCGAGGCGCCTCGCCAGGGACTGGCCCGCCAGCACCGCCGACCAGGCATCGTCGACCGTCGCACCTGCAGGCGTCTTGACGCCCATCCCGGTCACCGCGACGCGACGCCGCACGCCGGCTGACGCCTCTCCGCCGGTCGTCACGGCTGCGCCGCGGGGTGTGCCTGCTGCGTCCGGAGCAGCCGGATGACGTCCTCGACCGTGCCCGCCCGCGCGAAGTCGTCGGGGTGGATCCGGACGGCCAGGTCCCGCTCGAGCGCCGCGCCGACGTCCAGCAGCTCCAGGCTGTCCAGGCCGAGGTCGCGCAAGTTCGTCCGGAGGCCGATGTCCGGCGCGTCTGCGCCGAGGACCTCCGCCATGCGGGTCCCTACCAGCTCCAGCAGCTCGATATCTGAATGCGTCATCCCTCTACCTCGGCTCTTGTGTTCAGGAAGTACCGTGCGGCTTGTTCGGCGAAGATCCGACGTTCGTGGCGAAGACGCAGAGGACGCGCATGGAGACACTTCTCGTCGCAGCCGTCGTGCGACGCGGCAACGCGGTTCTGCTGGTCAGGCAGGCAGGTCCTGCCGGGCCGGGCAGCGCGTGGGCGCTTCCCGGCGGCCGGTGCGAGCCGGGCGAGCTCCTCGCAGAGGCCCTGGCGCGGGAGGTGCTCGAGGAGACCGGCCTCGTCGTCACAGCGGTCGGCGGAGTTGCGCACGTCGCACAGCTGCACAACCCGACCGAGCTCCGGTCCGACGACAACGAGCTCCCTCGGCCGGGGCAGGTGGCGACCGTCGTGTACGTGCAGGTCGACGTGGAGCCAGAGGGACAGCCCGAGCCGGCGGACCCGGACGGCTTCGTGGTGGGGGCTGAGTTCGTCGACGAGCTCGAGGCCAGGGCCCGGCTGAACGCCCACCCGCTCCGGCTGACGCGCGAGTCGGCCCTGACTGCGCTCGGCGTCGGCGGCACGGGAGCCCCGCTCCTGGGACTGCGCCGTGACCCGTCGGGGAGCGACCGCCACGTGGACCTTCACGGCGCACCGAACGCGTGACGCAGGCCGCCGCGCGCGCACAGCGCGTCGGCGACGATCTCGGCGAGCTGCACGACCTGTGCGAAGTCCTCGCTGGCCCCGCCGTAGGGATCGGGGACCTCGCCCACACCTGTTTCCGGAACGATCTGGGCCAGCGTCCGGACCGTGGCCGCGCACCACACCTCGGGGGGCATCTCCTCCGCCACCGCGGTCGAGAGCGGGACGACGATGTCGTACCGGGACAGCAGGTCCGCTGTGGCGACGCGGGAGCGGTGTGGCCGCACGGGGTAGCCCGCGCGGCGCAGAGCCAGCTCCATCGGCTGGTGGAGCGGTCGGCCGGCGCACCACGAGGCCGCGCCGGCGGAGCCTGCGCGAAGCGGGAGCCCGCGCCGCCGGGCCGCATGGTCGACGACCGTTGCGAAGGCCGGCGACCGGCAGATGTTTCCCGAGCAGACGAAGAGCACGCGTGACGGCGTCATGATCCACCGGTCCCGGAACCGAGGAGACACGGCGCCTCCGCGGTCACCGACTCATGCCCGGCCAACAGCTCCCGCAGCGCAGATGCGGCGTGCCCCTCGCCGTCGCCTGCCAGCTGCGCGCACACCTTCGGGAGAGCAGACCGGTCGCAGGCGTAGTGGGTTCTGGTCCTGACTCCGGACAGCGTGCTGCCGGCCAGCGCCGAGAGGTCGTCGACATCCTCGCCCAGGTGGTCCACGTCGAGCACGGGGCCTTTTCGCGCGGCGTCCCGGCCTACGAGGGTGAAGCCGATCCTGCTGCCCGCCTGGCCAGCCGGCCGCGAGCGGCCGAGGAGCAGGCTCAGGATCGCCGCCTCCGTCGCACCCGACGTCGACACGGCGTCGGCGATGGCGTGGCTGCCGGTGCGCCGCGCGGCGACCTCCGACACCAACCAGGCGCCGTCGCTGCAGCGAAGGATGCCCTCCACGCTGAGGTATCCGGCGACGCCGGTGCTACGAGCGACAGCAGCGGCGAGCTGGTACGGACGCGACTCCACGTGCAGCGGCGCGGACATCTTCACCTTCCAGTCGCCGTGCACCAGCGGCAGGCGGGTGGGTTCCTTGAGCACGAGGGCGACGGGAAGGACGAGGTCGCCCAGCACCAGGACCTTCACGCTGAACTCGAGCCCGTCGATGAACTCCGCGACCAACACCCCGTTCGCGCTCGAGGGGACGGTCAGCACGCTGCCGAAGTCGTCCGCCGAGCAGCCGGCGGCGACGCCGACACCCCCGGTGTGGTCCCTGACCTTCACGACGACGGGCGGGCCGCCTCGCCAGCCGGCCAGCTCGGTGCCCGTAACCAGCCGGCTCGGGACGACCTGCACACCGGCCCCGACCAGGTGCTCGTAGGTGAGCCACTTGTCCTCGAAGATGCGCGCCGCCTCGGTCGAGGGCGCGAAGACGGTGAGCGCGGTGTCCGGCAAGGCAGCGGCAAGGTGCTCGCACGCACGCGCTACGGCCAGGACGGCCCCAGGGGTCGAAGCACGGGCAACGCTCACCACGTGCACGGCGGAGAGCGCCGCGCGACCTCCTCGGCGGACTGCAGCCACGATCGACGCGACCAGGTCCTCCGGGGACACGCACGTGGAGCCCGCACGGTCGTCGATGTGCATCGGGTCGAGGTCGAGTGACGCTGCCGCCACGGCAAGGGGGCGCGCCTGCCGGCTGGAGCCGACGGTCACCAGGACACCGGCGGACATCAGGCGACCTCGGTGCAGGGCGCGGTCAGCTGCCTCAGCAGGCCGGTGTCGAGCTGCCCGGTCAGCCACTGTGCGACGACGCGGTTGTCCTCGTCCCACGACTCGAGCACCGGGTGGGCAGCGCCCCCGGGCGGCAGGTTCGCGTACAGCGGGATGGAAGGCACGACACCCAAGCACGGCCACCCCGTGCGCTGCTCCAGGCGCCTGGCCGCAGGCTCTGCGACCCGCATGTCCCGGACGTTGTTGAGCACGAACCCGGTGACGAGCGCGGCCAGCGCCGGGTCCATCAGCGCCTGCGCCCCGAGAACACCCGCCGCCGCTCCACCGCGCCGTGCGCCCGCGACCAGCACGACCGGACGGCGGGCCCAGAGCGCGAGCAGGCCGTTGGACACGTCCCGGTCGGGCGGTAGGTCAGCGACGGCTCCGGCGCCCTCGGACAGCAGGAAGGCGTCGCGGCCTCGCACCTCGTCCTCGATACGTCTCGTCACCTCGGCCGCGACGGACGGCGGGAGGCTGAGGACATCGACCCCGTCGTCGGACACGGCTGCCGGCACACCGCAGGACGCCCCGGAGCTGTCTCTCAGCTCGCCGGTCGACCCGACGTCGTACGTGTAGGAGTACAGCCGCTTGGCATCGTCGAATCCGCCGGCCAGCGCCGAGAGGTGGAGCGAGAGGTCAACGGTGTCATCGCCGCTCTCCACCGGGGTCAGCAGCGCCACGATGGGCTTGTAGATGTCGACCGGCTGCCCGGACGCACGTCGCAACCATGCGAACGACCGGAGGAGCAGGCTCTTACCGCTGCCGGAGTTGGTGCCGAGCAGGGTGAGACCCGGCGCGCCTGAGTCACGCACCGGCGTGCACCAGAACAGCAGCGGGCTCCCGGTAGAGCCCGAGAACCGTGCGCTGCACGAGCAGTTGGTCGACCAGCTCGGAGAACGCGACCATGCTGGCGGGGTCGGCGCCGCGTGAGCCGTCTCGGGGAAACAGCAGCTCGAGGAACTGCCGCCAGGGCAGCCAGGCCAACCGGTCCTCACGGGCGAACCGCTGCAACAACGGGACGCGCCACTTCGGGTTGGGGTTCGCACACCCTCCGACCGCGATGCACGCGTCCGCCAGTGACTCGACCGCCGAGCGCGCCGCGGAGGAGGCGGAGAGGGTCAGGCCCAGCGCGGAGAACTGCACTGCATCGCGGCGGTGGTGCTCCGCCATGGCGAGCGCCCGGAGCCCGAGCAGCAGCGGGAGCAGATCCGCGCCGGCGGTCGTCCGCAGGGTCTCCAGCTCCTGGTGACCATCCGCAGTCAGGAGCTGACCGGAGTGCAGCGCGTGCAGCGCGACGAGGAAGTCGTACGGCATGCGAGTCGCCGGCCGCCCGGGCGGCAGCAGGAGCTCGTCGCGCAGCTTCCTGCCCGCCTCGGCGAGGTGCTGCCCGTCGATGACGTGGACGTCCATCTGCAGCCCCGACCAGTGGTGCCTCGTCCAGCTGAGGAAGGGGGTGAAGAGGTCCCCTCCGCAGCTCCCGATGGCGAAGAGGTCCAGATCGGAGTGCCGCGTTCCCAGGCCGTCCACCAGGCTGCCGCCCAGCAGGAGCGGCCCCGTCACGCCGGCGTTCCTCGCCGCGGCGACGAGCGACGCACAATCGGCGCCGGCCGCCTCCAGGAGGCTGTCGACGAGCATCAGGCGCTCTTCGCGACGAGGGCGCCGAGTTCGCCGTAGACCTTGGCGAACGCCGCTGCGTAGGCGTCGACCAGCGACTCGTCCTCCGGAAAGGTCAGGGTCGGGAGACTCAGCGACTCGTCCCAGATGCGCTCGGACACCGGCAGTTCCCCCGGTCGATAGCGGGCGTGGGAAGCCTCCCGGTTGATGAAGACCGGCACGTCGTCGTCGGTGAAGAACGCTGTGGTGTGCAGCGGCGCGGAGCCCGGCCGGCCGACGTCGAGCCCTTCGGCCCGCAGCGCGTCGACGACCAGGTCCCGCGGTGGCAGCAGCCACCGCCCCTGGAGCCGGAGCTTGTAGCCGTAGAACGCACCGCGCGTGCACTGGTCGCGCGTCACGGGGGGGACGAGCCCGGGAATCTGGCCGAGGAGCTGCGACAGACGGCTCAGCCGTTCATGCCGCATGGCGATCAGCTCGTCCATCTGCAACGTGCTGACGTGGGCCAGCGCTGCGGCAAGCGGGTGCATGCGGTAGTTGAGCCCGAAGCCGGTCGAGGCGTAGCGCGCCAGGTCGGACCGGCAGTCCTGAGCTGCCCGCACCCGGAAGTGGCCCAGGAGCACTGCTCTCTCGTGCGTGACCGCCTCGCGGCTGGCGAGGAGCCCGCCCTGACCGGCGAAGACGAGCTTCGCGGACTGGAAGCTGAACGCAGCGGCGTCCCCGAAAGTGCCGACCTCCTGCCCCCGGAACGTGCTCCCGTGCGCGTGGCTGCAGTCCTCGACGAGCCACAGGCCGTGCCGCTCCACTACGGCCTGGAGAAGGTCCATGCTGCAGGGATGGCCCCAGAGGTGGGTCGCCACCACACCGACCGTCCGCTCGTTGACGAGCTGCTCGACGTGTCGCGGATCGATGTTCCCGGTGTCTTCCTCCACGTCCGCGAGCACGATGCGAGCACCGGTCTGCGCGAGCGGCATCACCGTCGCCAGGAAGGTGTTCGTCGGGCAGATGACCTCGTCGCCCGGCCCGGCGCCCAGCGCGAAGAAGGCCGAGTGCAGTGCCGCCGTGCCGGATGTGACCGCGAGCGTCGGCCGGCCGAGTCGGCGTGACCACTCGTCCTCGAGCACCGCGACCTGTCCCTCTCGCCCGTAATAGCTCAGCTCCGCCTGCTCGACGAGCCCGGTGACTGCGGCCACGTGCGCCGGTGTCATCCGCGGCCAGGAGAAGTGGTGGGGGTCGCGTAGCGAAGGCGAGCCGCCGAGGAGGGCGAGCGTCATGTGGACCTCGTTCGTCGAAGGGCGCGCAGCAAGGGCTGCGCCGATGGTCGGTCTGCCGTTCCTTGGAGCCGAGCGGGTCTAGCTGGGAGTGAGAGCCCACCACCGGAGGTCGCGCGTCGGTGCCCATCCCGTGTCGGCACGCAGGGCTCGTGTCGCGACGGACTTGCCGATCCGGTCCGGCAGCGTCGCGCCCATCGATGCGAGCTTCGACAGCAGCTCAGGGACTGCCGTCGTCACCACGGCCTTCAGGTCCACGCCCATCTGCGCGCGTTCTTCGTCCGTCAGCCCGAGGTCCGACGCGACGCAGTAGAGCGGTCGCAGGAGCTGGGGGCACGTGAGCACCGCGGCGACCGCCCGCGCGGCGTCCACCACGTCCAGGCCGGTGGAGAGCTTGCGCAGGTGGTAGTCCACCCGATCGGCATAGAAGAACCGGCCCAACCGGAGCGATACCACCTCGAGACCGCAGCGACGCCCCATCTCGTTGACGATGCGCTCACCCATCAGCTTCGTGCAGTCGTAGACGTCATCCGGCCCGACGCTCGTCTCCTCGTCGAGCAGCCGGGCAGAGCCACTGCTGGACCCGGGGCCGTAAACGCTGGTGGAGGAGATGAACACCACGCGCCGCACTCCTGCTTCGGCAGCCGCCTGCAACAGGTTCCATGTCCCGTTCACATTGACCGACCAGCACCGGCTCCGGCTCGTGCCGGCGACCAGGTGCGCACCGTGCAGCGCAGCCCCGTGCACGAGGGCGGTGGAGCCGTGGAGAGCCGCGGGCAGCGAGGTCGGGTCGCAGATGTCCAGGGAGAGCGCGGTCGCGGCGTCGGGGTAGATGGCGGGGGCAGGGTCCATGCCTCGCACGCTCTTACCCTCCGCTTCGAGCACGTCCCGGATAGCCGTTCCCAGGCGCCCGGACGCGCCTGTGACCACGACGTCTGCGCGGTCCTGGGCGAAATTCGCAGCGAGAGGCGGCGCAGGAACTGCGGTTACGGACATGAAATCGCCGATCGATCAGAGAAATCTCCGTTGAGTGCGCGACGGCTTCGGGTGCCGCGTGCTGCGCGTGGTCGGGAACGTAACCGACCCGAACGGCTCCCACAACAGTCGGCGTCAAAGAAATCTCCGCCGGGCCGGAATGAATTCTTGGGCGCGAGAACGCATAGCGCAAACCACCACCGGTCGCTAGCCTCCCAAGTTTTTTGGATGGTGCCCCGTCTCTCGATGTCGTCGGGGCCCACGACGGTCGAGGTCCTGGCCCCGCGTGGCGGAGAGGCCAGGAGATGCGACTGTTCTCGATGTCGTTCGGGTGGTCGCCGTTTCCACGTGGCGGTCGGACCTCGGGTCGTCAGGCCCCAGGGCCGTCGTCCAGGCAGCCGCACCCTCCCTGCCGACGGGTGCGGACGGCGTCGGCCGATGCTGACGGCGCGGGCGGCGGGCCGTCCGGTGGCCAAGGGGGCGAATGCCCGCATCTGAGGCGCAAACCTGCAGGTCACAGGATGGGTACGCACCAGATCTCGTGCTGTTGAGGTCGTGGAGCGGCAGCTTGGTCGTTCGGCGCTCCTCGGCCGAGCACGATCGCGCCTCCCGGTCGTGGACGGACGACGGCCGCTGCCGCGGTGACAACACCTCACGCATGACCCGACCGACCCGACCGCCTGAGCCGTGCGCCCTAGCACCACCGACCCGGGGCCCGCGATCGCCAGAGGGCCGGCGGGACGGCATCAGACGAGACAGTCAATGGACGGACCGGCGAGAGAATGTGGTCTGTTGATGCCACCGGAGGGCCTGTAACCAACATGCCGTCAATGCGTACCGCGAAGCCTGTGTCGGACGGAAGCAGCCGTTTACCGTGCCCCCATGCAGCTGACGGGGGCAGGGCACTCTTCCCTTACCAAGGGCCTCGTCGATTGACCGGAAATGTTCCGGATCTCGCAGGTGAACGCCTTTTCGAAACCGCCCCTTGATGCCTTTGTCGTAGGACCGGAGATCGACACCTCCTGTGCGGACGACTTCGCGCCGAACTGCGAGGCAAGATGGCCGGTCGAGCCTTCCCGATATCTCTGCCTCCCCCTCCCATTTCTCGTCAGCAGGCGAAGGAGTCCTGACGATGGACACCTCGACCATTGCGGTGATCGGCCTGAGCGCATCGAGTTGCTCCCTGGTCAGCCGCTTCCTCCGCACCGGGCACGACGTCGTGGTGAACGACCCCGACCCATCGCGGCACAGGGAGGCGATCGCCCTCGGCGCGCACGCCGTGCGCCTCCCCGCGGACGCCGCCGAGTCCGCCGACATCGCCTTCGTCACCGTGCCCGCGTCGCTGGTCGAGGAGGTCCTGTTCGACTGCGGTGGCGTGGGCGACGCGCTTCCGGAGGGCGCGTGTGTCGTCGTGGCGGCAGAGTCGACCGCGGACGCCCTCGCCTCCGTCTCCGCGCGCCTCCTCCTGCTGGGGTTGCGCACGGTGGAGGCGGACATCGGTAGTGACGGCAGCGTGGCTCCCGTACTGCTCGGAGGGCGCCGAGAAGACGTGGCCCGCGTCGCCGGCCTCCTCCTCTCGATCGGCTGCCCGTGCGCGCACGTCGGAGCACTGGGCGCCGTTGCCGACCTCCGGAACCCATCCGCCCACGTGAACCGGCCGCTCATCCCTGCGCGCGCAGAGGTGCCGCCCCTGCCGGCGATGCCCTCACGCCACGTCGTCCAAGACCCGGGCGACGAAGATCCCGCAGGTTCGCTCACGGTGCACGGGCTCGAGCAGCTGGTCTGCAGCGAGACCGACATCGGCGGCGCACGACGCCGGCATACGCCTTCCTCGGGCACGGTCCGGCCCACCTTGCCGGCAGCTGGCCGCTACGAGCCGTGACCAGCCGGTCCGCGGAACAGCCTGGTCCGCCTTCATCAACGACCCGTAGAGGTATCGAGCCAGCAGCCACCGGGCTGGTCCCGGGCCTTGCGGACACTGGTTGCCTCGGCACTGCGGACGGCGGAGAGCGGGGCGGCGATGCAGTACGCGACGCTCGAAGCTGACGACGGCCGCAACGTCGCCACGGACGGGGGGACGCCCCTGCTGCAGCGGGTGGTCCCGCCCTTCGTCGTGACCGAGAATCCTTCGGCGACACGAGCGGGACGACACTCTTCCCGGAGGAGAGAGCGGTCGTCGAGTCCGCGGTGGACAAACGACGTCGGGAGTTCGAGACGGGGCGCACCTGCGCCCGGGCGGCACTCGGACGACTCGGCCGGCCTTCGGCGCCCCTGCTCCCGGGCCGGCACGGCGAGCCCCGCTGGCCCGAGGGCATCGTCGGCAGCATCACCCACACCCGGGGTTATCGCGGTGTGGGAGTCAGCGAGGCAGCACACGCGGCCGCCATCGGGATCGACGCGGAGCCGAACCAGCCAGTGCCGGGCCCACTGCTCCACTGGGTCGCAACGCCGGACGAGCGGGCCGAGGTCGACGCGCTGCTCCGGGCGTCTCCCGGGGTGCGCTTCGACCGGCTGCTCCTCTGCGCCAAGGAGGCCGTGTTCAAGAGCTGGTTCACGCTCACGACCCGTCGCCTCGGGTTCGAGGACGTGGCCATCGAACTGGAGCCCGCTCCGGGGAGTGGCACGTTCACCGCCCGGCTCGAAGACGCGCACGACCGCAGAGCACGGCTCCGCGGTCGCTGGCTGCTGGCCGAGGGGCTGCTCATCACCGCAGTGGTGATCGCGGTCGAGCCCTCGCCACCCAGCGCCGAGAGACTCAGCTCGCGTGCTCTCCGACACTGATCGCGGCCGCGCCTGACGGATCCAGGTCGTCGACGTCCAGCCAGCCACGGGCAACCGCCTGGGCCCCTGCCTGGAAGCGGCTCCGCGCATCGAGCCGGTTCAGCAGGTCCGAGGCGACCCGGCGTGCGGTACGGATCGAGACGCCCAGCCGCCTGGCGATGGCATCGTCGGTGTGGCCGGCGGCGAGCAGGCGGAGCACCTGCCGCCGCTGCGCGCACAGACCGTTGGCATCGCGTCGCCGCGGCCCGTCCAGCGGTGACGCGGTGTGCCACGTGAACTGGAAGAGCGCCACGAGCGCCGTGACCAGGCCTGCGCCGGACACCACAGTGGCGTCCGAGACGTTGCCCGGGTTCACCGGCACCAGCGCGTGTGCGCGGTCGAAGATGTACAGCTCGAGGGGCAGGAGCGGCGCGGTACGCACCTCCCCGCCCACGTCCACCAGGCGGCGCGCGCGGTCCACCGCGGGCTGCTGGTTGCGGATGCTGTCCAGAAAGACGGTGCGGTACCGCACCCCCGGTTGGATCGTTCGCGCGGACAGCCCGTCCTCGGCCTCGGCCCCCAGCGGGAGCTGTGCCTCGGTCGGCAGGAAGGAGCAGATCTCCCGGCGCGATGAGCCGACGAGGTCACGGAGCCGGGACTCGACCGCGTAGGCGCCCTCCAGGTGCTCCGCGTCGCGGGCCGGAGCCGGGGGGTGCCGTTCGGCGTGTTCGGCCAACAGCATCGCCACCGCCGCCTCGCCCTCCGCCAGCTGCTGCTGATGCCGTGCGAACTCAGCCTGACGCCGGGCGACCAATGCCTGCAGAGCGACTTCGGGACGGACCGGACGAAGGGCCCGCGGATCGCTTGCCGAGGGGTGCAGGAGCGACAAGCGGGCCAGGTCAGCGAGAGCCTCGTGCACCCGGCACTCAGGTAGGCCCAGGGATACCGCGAGCTCGTCTCCCAGTGCGTCGGGATCCTTCAGAAGGGTGAGGTACACGGCCTCTGTCTGCTCGCTGATCCCCAGCGCTTCGAGCATGCGACTCCCCCTGAGCGACCGGTTACCGGGGGTGTGCTGTCCCCAGCTGCTGCCACATCCGTGGCGGCAAGGTAGCGGTCAGCGACAGGGGAGTCCACCAGTTCCGCAACCGGGTAGCCCCACGACCAGCGGGCGCCTCCCCGTTGCAGTCGGTGCTCCGAAGCGGCGGCTCGAGAGGTGATCGATCTCCTCGCGCCGCCGTGCCGAGAACGAACCAGTCCGCGGGCCGCCGATGACGGGTTCTGTGGACAACCGGGCGCCACGTCCACCCGCGCGGGTGAACGGCCCGCGGGGAGGGCAGGCTGCCTCCGGGGGGCGAGGAGAGGAGCACCGGTGAGCGTCTCGGAGAACGGACCGGCGTGGCAGTGGCGGACCGCCCGTGTCGGCGATCTGTCCTTCATCCACGACGCCGAGCTGGCCTACATCCGGGAGCGGGAGCCCGAGCAGGAGGCCGCCTGGCTCGGGTCGGTGGAGCAGAACCGCCGGCTCTGGAGCGCGAACCTGGCACGGACGACGATCGCCGACCTCGACGGGACGCCGGTCAGCTACGGGATGTGGGCCGAGCTGGACGGGGTGGCGACGGTGGTGACCCTGCACGTCTCACCGGCGCTACGGCGGCGCGGGCTGGGCGCGGCGCTGCTGACCGCGGTGGCCGACGACGCCCGCCGCAGCGGCCACGCCGTCCTCGCCCTCGGCGTGCACCGCGCGAACCCGGCCCGGCACCTCTACGAGTCGGCCGGCTTCCTCCCCGCCGGCGTCGACGGGGACTACCTGCTGTTCCGGCGCACCCTGCTCAGCCCGCCTCCGCGATCCGCTTGATGGCGTCCAGCGTCGCGGGGATGCCCTCGTGGGCGGCGCGGGTCCGGTCGGCGATCTCCCGGTCGGCTGCCTCGCCGTAGCGCTCGTGGAAGAGGTCGATCCCGGCGGGCAGGAACTCCCACGACTCGGTCAGCCGGGTGCCGCCGTCCTCGGGCTGCAGGGTGAACGCCCAGCGCACGAGGTTGCCGCCGACCACCCAGGCGAACTCCCGCCCGCGGTCGGCGGCGACCACCTCGCTGCGGGTCTCCCAGGTGCGCCCGGGCACCTCGTTGCGGCCGGTGAACCAGGCGCCCACCTGCGCGGAGCCGTCGCCGTCCCACCAGCATGCGCGGCACACCGGGCTCCACTCCCCGGTGCGGGTCACGTCCGACACGAGGTCGTACACCGCCTCCGGGGAGGACCGGATCACGACGGACGACGAATGGGTGCGGCTCTCCACGCGGCTCATTCTTCACCCGGGAGCCGGTGCCCAGGTCAGCCGAGGAAGGTGTCCCCGCCGGCGAGCGCGGTGAGCAGCACCATCGCGGTGAAGGCGAGCAGGACAGCCGCGATGACCCCCAGGCCGATCAACCCGACCCTGACCTCCGAGGGCTGCTGCTTCGGCCGACCCGTCCCTCGCGCCTCCGCCGGGGGAACCCGGGCCTCGGACCGCTCGTGGTCGACGGGGCGCCGGACGGTGCGCGGGCGCTGCTGCAGCTTGACGCTCATGACGACTCCCTGTGCGCGGTCCGCGCCCAGGTGCCCTCAGGCCCCCGGGCCGGGCCCTGCCGGACCCGGCCCGATGCTGATCCCCTCGGCCCGCCGGCACCAGGGTCCGAGGGCCCGGGTGCTCAGCGGAGGACGGCGTCGATGAGGTGCGGGCCCGGCTCGGCCAGCGCCTTCTGCAGCTGCTCGGCCAGCTCCTCCGCGGTCGTCGCACGGCTGGCGGGCACACCCATGCCCTGCGCGATCGAGACGAAGTCCAGGCCCGGTCCGCCGAGGTCGAGCAGCTTCCGGGCGCGCTCTCCGTCAGAGGCCGCGCCCACCTTCTGCAGCTCGTGCTCGAGGATCGCGTAGGAGCCGTTGTCACAGATGATCGTGGTGATGTCGGCCTGCTCGCGGGCGTAGCTCCACAGGGCCGAGATCGTGTACATCGCGCTCCCGTCGGCCTGGATGCCGATGACCGGCCGGTCGGGGCAGGCCACCGCCGCACCCAGGGCCATGGGCAGCCCGTCACCGATCGCGCCGCCGGTGAGCGAGAGCAGGTCGTGGCGCGGTCCGGCGGAGGTCATCTCGGTGAGCCCGACCCCGGAGGTGAGCGCCTCGTCGACGATGATCGCGTTCTCCGGGAGCAGCGCGCCGATGACGGCCGACATGGTGCGCGGGTCGAGCGGTCCACTGGGCAGCTCGGGGCGCTCGAACTCGGCGACCTCCGGCTTCGCGTCGGGGGCGACGGCATCGGCCAGCGCCCGCATCGCTGCGACGCCGTCCTCGCCCGGCCGGCTGAGCACGTGCACCGTGCAGTCCTCGGGGACCGGGTGCCCGGGGGTGTCCGGGTAGCCGAAGAAGTGCACCGGTGCCGTGGTGCCGGCGATGACCAGGTGCTTGGTGCCCGACAACGCGGCCAGCGCCATCTCCGCGGGGTACGGCAGCCGGTGCAGGTCGGGCAGGCCGGCACCGCGCGCCGAGCGGGCAGGGAACGTCTCGGCCACGAGCCGGGCGCCGGTCCCGGCGGCGACCTGGGCGGCAGCGAGCTGCCCGTCGGCGGAGGCCATGACGTCGCCACCCAGGAAGATCACGACCTCGTTCCCCGACCTGACCACCTCGGCGACGTCGTCGACGACGGACGGAGCGACGTGCGGGACGGGGCGCACCGGCAGCGGTTCGGCGACCTCGCCGCCCTCGTCCCACGAGACGTCGGCCGGGAGGACCAGGGTGGCGATCCCGCCGGTGGCGACGGCGGCCACCGCGTCGGCGGCGTCGGCGGCGACGTCGGCCGGGGAGAGCGACCGGCGCACCCAGCTCGACACCGTGCCGGCGACCGCGTCGATGTCGGACTCCAGCGGGGCGTCCAGCCGCTTGTGCGAGCGCGCGTGGTCACCCACGACGTTGAGCAGCGGCGCCTTGCCGCGGCGGGCGTTGTGCAGGTTGGCCAGCCCGTTGCCCAGGCCCGGGCCGAGGTGCAGCAGGGTCACCGCCGGGCGGCCGGCCATGCGCGCGTAGCCGTCGGCCGCGCCGGTGGCCACCCCCTCGAAGAGGGTGAGCACGCCGCGCATCTCGGGGACGTCGTCGAGCGCCGCGACGAAGTGCATCTCCGAGGTGCCCGGGTTGGCGAAGCAGACGTCGACGCCGGCGTCGACCAGGGTGCGGATGAGTGCCTGGGCGCCGTTCACGCGCCGGCCACCGTCTGCACGTCGAAGTGGGTCATCGTGGCGCCCCCGGTGGCGAAGCCGGGCACGTCGGCCGCCGCGGCCTGGCCCTCCGGCGAGCCGAACGCAGCACCCATAGCGGCCTCGGAGTCGAAGTCGAGCTCGGCGACGAGGTACGGAGCGGGCTGGGCGGGGTCCATCGCGCTCGGGTGCCCGATGGTGAACCGGACGAGGCCGGGCATCTGCTTCGCCAGTGGGGCGTGCACATCGCGGTAGTGCGCGTCGAAGGCGCCAGGATCCTCCGGCGTCCCGTAGCTGACGACCAGCCTGTGCACCATTCTCCAGCTCCGTTCCCGCGGGTCAGGCACCCGCCCGGCGACCAGCAAACAGGGCATCGCCCGCGAGCGCGAGTCCTGTCCCCATGATCGACTCCGAGCTCTTTCCACAGGGCCTTTTCGAGGGGGCGCACAGCCCTATTTCGGCTGTTACGGTCCCAGACATATCCGATCCTGCGGTGCACCCGCACCCGGACCTCTCGATAGGACTCGCCATGCCGAATGTCAACGTCACCTACGAGCAGATGGAAGACGCCGCCGGTCGCCTCAGCAACGGGCGCACCGAGATCGACGGCATGCTGGGCCAGCTGCAGAGCCTGGTGGAGCAGCTCGTCGCCGACGGCTACGTCACCGACAGCTCCAGCAAGAACTTCCAGGCCTCCTACGACGAGTTCACGCAGGGCGCCAAGAAGACCATCGAGGGTCTCGACGGCATGGCCTCCTACCTGAACCAGGCCGCCGCCACCTTCCGCGACGCCGACACCCAGCTGGCCAGCGCCCTCGGCCGCTGAACCACCCCTACTGGGGCCGCCTCGCTGATGCGAGGCGGCCCCAGTCGCGTCTCAGGGCGTGGAGCAGGGCTCGAACTCTCAGCGGGTCAACGTGCGGATCCGGTCCAGGCGCAGGGCCCGCTCGGCGGCGGCGGCACCCGAGTCCCGGATCATCCGGATGGCGACCGCACGCATCCGGAGCGAGTAGCGGGACACGCTCACCCCTGCGGTGAGGCACACCGCCAGCACGACCGCTCCGGTGATCGCCGAGCCGATCGCGAAGGCGCTTCCGTCCGAGCCCACCGTCCCCACGAGGAGCAGCACCAGTCCCACCCCTATCCCGAGCCCGGAGGCCACGGCGCGAGCCTTGATCCTGTCCCGCCGAGCCCGGTAGAGGGCGGCGACAGCGGCGTCGTACGCGGCGCCTTCGTAGTACTCGTCCCGCGGGAGGTCGAACAGCGTCCGATGCTCCGGCCGGATGTCGCCGGAGGGGAGCGATCGGCCGGCCCGCTCGATCTCCTCCCAGGCCAGCAGCTCGGCGATGAGCGAGCGGGTCGTCAGGGCCGACCGGACGGAGGAGGCGAGCGTCACCACCCCGACGACCACGCCCACCACGACGACGCCTACGGCGATTCGCCCCGACCCATCTTCTTGCGCGGCGGCCGACGAGACCAGCAGGCATGCCATCGTCAAGACGCACACGCGTGCGACCTGACCGGCGAGCCGGCGGATCGAGACGAGCCGCTGCTCCAGCCGGGGGACCGCATGGGCCCGGGCCGCCAGCAGCTCACCGCGGGTCTGCCACGGGCGTCGGGCAGACAGGTCGCTCTCCATGCCCGGCATTCTCATGTGTCGATCCCGCTCCCCTTCTGAGGGCCGGGTCGGACCCTGGACCGCCCGGCGATCACCGCCACCAGTGCCGCGAGGTCCGCGGTCTGCTCCACCGCGAAGCAGACGCCGACGACGAGCAGGCCGTCCCTGCCACCCGGCTCGCAGGCAAGAGCAGCCGCCATGCCCATGCGGATCGGTTGCCCGTCCGAGGCGGTCACCGGCATCCCGGGCAGGCGTGCCGGCCGGATCTCGCGTGTTGCCACCAGCCCGACACCCAGGCCCATCGCGGTGTCGAAGCGCTCGACGTGGAGGATGTGCGCGCCCTGGTCCTCGCACATCCGAGCGAGGACGGCCGTCACGTCGATGTCCGGATCCGCCGGCAGCCGGACGACGCTCGTCAGCACCTGCCACTCCGCCCTCGGTGCGTCCGGGCGCGGCACGCTGACCAGACCGAAGCTCACCGCACCGCGCCTCATCAGGGCTCGACGCCACGCGTGCAGCACCGACGCGGCGGAGCTCCAGAGAGCTTCCGGCCCCCTCGGCCACGTCCGGCGGACCAGCTCGGCGAAGGCGTGCTCGGCCTCGTGGGCGTCGGGGAGGACCAGCTCCGCCCAGTCGGCCGGAACGCACAGGTCGACGACACCGGCGGGCTGCGTCACCGGACCACGCTCGGCTTCTGGGTCAGCGCACCGAAGTCCCAGCGCACGATCTCGTCCAGTGTCCCGTAGTTGCCCGGGGCTTCCTTCGCGGTGAGACCCCATTCCGCGTACTTCTCGTGGTACGAGACGGTGCGCCACACCATCTCGTCGAACCCCATGGCGTAGTCCGGGCTGACCATCGTGGCGTGGAAGAGGCTCGGCACCTCGCCCGCGGCGTTGAGGTTTCCCGCCGCGTCGGTCGCCTTCGCCAGCCGCGACGCGATGCTCATGGCACCGAAGCCGAGCGCCAGGCCTGCCGCGTCCGTCAGCACCGTCCCGTCGGTCAGGGCCTCGCTCCAGCTCCCGGTCGTGCCCACCGCCGCGCCGTAGTGCGCCAGCAGGGCGACGCCGGCCACGACGAGGGCGACGACCTGCATGCACGGCACGAGGGCCAGCACCGTCGCGAGCAGCCCGGCGATGTCGCCGATCAGGTCCAGCAGAGGGGCGATCTGCTCGAGTGCGGCGATCAGCCAATCACTGACGTCGGCGACGAACTCGTCGATCTCGTCGAGTACCTGCCCCACCTCGTCGGCCAGGCTCTGCCAGAACCCGGGCTCGTTCGGGGCGAGGTCCACCGCGTTCTGCAGCCGTGCGGCGATCTCCCGGCCCTTCTCCTCGTAGTCGGCGAGCAGGTCACGGGCGGCGGCGTCGACGTCGTCGACCTCCGAGTCGGCCGAGGAGGCATCCCGGCTCGCCCCCGCCCGCGCACGGGACAGCGCTGCCTGCGCCAGCTGCTGCTCCGGCGTGAGGGGTTGCCCGGTCGACGGCGCGGGGTCGGGCAGGTTCGCGTACGCGGCGTGCGCCGACCGCGCTCTGCGCACGGCCTCCGCATGTTCGGCCTCGAGGATGCGCGCGCGGGACTGGCTGGACCGCATGGTCCCGAGCCAGTCGTCCAGTGCGCGGCTGGCGCCGTCGAACGACCGGGCAGCAGCGTCCACCTTGGGGCGGAGGTCGTCGGAGAGCAGATTGCGGAAGGCGATCGCCGCATGTCCGCGCCACTCCCCGTCCGCGGCACCCGACAGGACTGCGGCGATCTCCTCCAGTACCCGGGCGGTCCGGCGCACTCCGACAGACACCGAGGCGGCCATGTCGACGTCGCCCGGCGCGGGATCGAAGCCCAGGGAGGGGAACTCGCCGCTCACTGCTCAGCCGCCTGCTGCAGCGCGCCGGCGAGTGCGGTGTCGGCGGCCTCGAAGGCCTGCGCGATGCGGTCCAGCGCCTCCACCGCGCCGCCGGCGAACTCGCCGAGCTTGCCGATGCCGTAGGACCACTCGTCCCCGAACTCGTCCATCCGCCGGGCGAGGGCCGAGGCGCCCATCGCGGAGCCGGTGACCTCCATCATCTCGCGGGCCGGCTGCGTCATGAGCTCGCAGATGTTCGACAGGTTGGAGCGGACGCGGGTGAGCATCGCGCCGTCGATGTACAGGTCGCTCACACGGGCCTCCGGGCTGATATCGAGAATCGCCCGATCACGTTAGCCAGAGCCGGCCGCCCCCTGCCGGAGTTGTCCACAGGGTGCGGTCAGCCGGCCGCACCCGTCGCCGGGGGAGCCGGGATCGCCACGGTGAGCAGTGAGCTGTCGCCCAGGTGGAGCAGACCGCGGCCGGGCTGGACCGGCCCACCCAGGGCACTGCGCGGGACCCTGACACCGATCAGGTCGCCGTCGGTGCTGCCCTGCGGCGAGAGCAGCACCCCCTGCCGAGCCTTCTTCGCATCCACCTGCCAGCCCGAGAGCCCCGTGCAGATGCTGTCGGCGTTCCCGCCCAGGACGAGGCTGCGGCCCGGCACGTAGCCCTTCACCACCTCGCGGAAGACCTCCGACGCCGGGCAGTCCCGCAGCACGTCGCCGTCGTCCAGGATCAGCACCACCGGACCGGGGTGCGCGGCGAGGAGCTCCTTCCAGCGGTCGGCCGGTGCCGATGCCTCCTCGATGACGTCCAGCACCCCCTCGCGACCGACGAGCGAGCGCAGCGGTGAGGCCTTGGGAGCGCCGACGACCACCGACGTCCCCTGCCGGAGCAGCGACTCCGCCATCGCCATGAGCACCGAGCTCTTGCCCGACCGGCCCGGGCCGGCGACGACGAAGCCCGACGACCCGATCAGGTCCGGGCCGACGGCGACCAGTTCGTCGCCACCGACGCCGACCATCGCGAAGCCCGCGCCGGCCTCGGTGGGACGCAGCTCCCAGGCCGCCTCGAAGGTGATCCGCGAGGGCAGCACGTCGACACGGAAGGGGCGGGCCGAGCGCGGCACCAGTGCGTCGCGCACGTGTGCGGCCTTGGCGATCTCCGCGATCGCGGCGGCCTGCCCCTGCCCGGACTCGTCCTCGGCCAGCAGCGCCACCTGCGTCTCGATGGCGCCGTCGACGGTGATCGCCCGCCCGGGCGGCATCTGGTCGGGCACCTGCCGGGCCGGCACACCGATCAGCGGGTAGTCGCCGCGGTCGGCCAGCCGCATCACCAGCTTGTTGTCGGTCAGCGACGACAGGCGCGCGGTGCCGAGCGACCGGTCACCGGTGATCACGACCGAGATCCCCGCCGAAGCGCCCTCGCGGACGATCGCCATGAGGATGTCGGTGAGCCGGCCACCGTCGACCTCGCCGAGCGTGGGCGTGTAGCCCTCCCAGCGGTCGAGGAACAGCAGGATGTGCGGCAGCCGTTCCTCGGCCGCCACCGACCGCCGCTGCTCGGTGATGTCGGCGAAGCCGCTGTCGGCGAGCACCTGCTGGCGGCGCTCCAGCTCGCGCTTGAGCCGGTCGAGCAGCCGCACGGCGCGCTCGGTCTGGGTGCGGCTGACCACCGCGCCGCACTGGGGCAGGTCGGCCAGCGGCAGCAGGGCCCCGTTGCCGCAGTCGAGCGCGAACAGGTGGACGTCGCTGGTGGAGCAGCGCGAGCCCAGCGATCCGGCGAGCGTGCGCAGCAGCTGGGACCGGCCGCTCTTCGGCGAGCCGATGACCAGCAGGTGCCCGTCGGTGGCCGGGTCGAACGCGGCCACCTGCTGCTCCTGCAGCGCCGGGAGGTCGCGCACCCCGTACGGCAGGCGGGCGGCCGACGCCGCTCCCGCTGCGGGCGCCTCCAGGTCGGACACCAGCACGCGGCTGGGCAGTGCCTCCAGCCACGGGCTCCGCTGGGCCGCGACGTCCTCGGCCACGGCCGCCCCGCGCACGGCCTCGACCAGCACGGAGAGGTCGGTGATCTCGACGTCGGACCGGCGGGTGGCAGTCGCCGGCTTCTGCGGAGCGGCGTACCCGACCTGGTGCCAGCCCAGCGGGACGACGAACGGCACCGCCGCGGCGACCGCACCCTGACCCGGCCGGCGACCACCGATCCGGCCGGCCTGGAAGGGCACCAGCGCGCCGTGCCCGAGGCGGGCGAAGCCGCGGCCCGGCGCGGACTTCGGGATGCGCGCGGCGTCCGGGGCGTCCAGGACGTCGCTGCTGTCGGCGCCGTCGGTGACCCGCAGCGAGATGCGCAGGTTGGTGTTGGCCCGGATCTCCGGTGAGACGACGCCGCTGGGCCGCTGGGTGGCCAGGATCAGGTGGATGCCGAGCGAGCGGCCGCGCTGGGCGACGTTCACCAGGCCGGTGACGAAGTCGGGCAGCTCGCGCGCCATCGAGGCGAACTCGTCGATGACGATGAGCAGGCGGGGCAGCGGCGGGCGGTCGGGCTCGCGCGCCTGCAGGTCGATGTAGTCGTCGATGTCCTTGACGCCGGCGCGCGCCAGCCAGTGCTCGCGGTACTTCAGCTCCGCGCCCAGCGAGGTCAGCGCCCGCTCGACGAGGTGGGCGTCGAGGTCGGTGACCATGCCGACCGTGTGCGGCAGCTTCACGCAGTCCTTGAACGCGCTGCCACCCTTGTAGTCCACGAGCACGAAGTTCAGCGAGTCGGGCCGGTTGGCCACCGCCAGCGACGCGATCATCGTCTGCAGCAGCTCGGACTTGCCGGCGCCGGTCGTGCCCGCGACGAGCCCGTGCGGGCCGTCGGTGCGCAGGTCGAGGGTGAACGGGCCGTGCAGGCCGGAGCCGACGACGACCCGCGTCGTCCGCCCCTCCATCTGCCAGCGCGCGCGGAGGCCGTCGACCGTGGGCGGCTCCATCCCGAGGACGTCGAGCAGCCGCACGCTGTCGGGAAGGACCGCGTCGTCCTCCTCCAGGCTGACGTCGCGCAGCGGGGCCAGTGCCCGGGCCGCCCGCTCGGCTGCTTCCGCCCCGATCGGCTCGGCGAGCACCGCCGTCACCGGGTCGTGGCCGCTGCGGCGGACGACCAGCTGTGCCTCCTCGGCGGCGTCGAACACCGCCGTCGCGGTGGCCGCCTCGGGCAGGAACCGCTCCTCCTCGTCGGCGCAGACGGCGTAGACCCCCACCGCCGGCCCGTCCTGCAGCACCTGGGCCAGACCGGGTGTCGCCCGCAGCGGCCGGAAGCCGTGCACGACGAGGACGTGCGCCGGGAACGACTCGGCGTGCACGCGCCCGCCGCTGCCGGCCGTCGCGTCGCGCCGCGCCTTGATCATCGCCGTCAGCTCCGCCACGCGCGCCGTCACGGTCTCCGGGTCGTTGCCGATGAAGGCGACCGGCCCCTCGCCGTCGGCCGGCCGGGCGTGCGGCAGCCAGCGGACCCAGTTCCAGTCCTCGCGGTTCCTCGGCGCCAGGACGGTGAGCGAGAGGTCGCGGGTCGGGTGGTGCACCGCGAGCTGCAGCACCACCCATCGCAGCAGTCCGGCCAGCGGCTCCGCGGGGCCGGCCAGACCCACGACGCCGGCCTCCCGCAGCGGCACGACCACGGGGACGGCCCGCACGATCCGCTGCTCCGGCGGCTCGTCGTGCCCGGTGCGGTCGGTGACCACCACCTGAGCGGGGAGGTCCGCAGCGCCGAGTCGCAGGTCGAGGGCGTCGGGGTCGGTGCGGCGCCGCTCCCACAGCCGGCGACCGGGCAGGACGGCGGTGAGCAGCGCCGTGGCCGGGTCGGGGTGGGCGTCGCGACGCCGGACGGTCTCCTCGGCCACCGCCGTCCCGATCCGCTCCTGGGCGCGGGCGAGGTCCTGCTCGTACTGCTCGCGCGCCTTCCGGTCCTCCCGGGCGGTGTGCCGGCGGTCGGCCACGGTGTTGCTCACCATCATCACCGGGCTGGCGACGGCGAACATGAGGTACATCGGCGAGCGCATCACCGTCGCCAGCACGATGCCGATGACCAGCGGCGCCAGGATCATGACCAGCGGGAACCGGCGCGGCTCGCGGGACTGCGGCTCCTTGGGCAGCTGGACGCGCACCTCCCGGGCCGACGGCAGCAGCCGCGGTGCCCGCACGAACGCGCGCGTGCCCGGACCCGCCGGCTCGATGGCGGCGTCGGACACCGCGGCCGGGCCGATCACCAGCTGGGTGTCGCCGAGTTGCACCACCTGATCGGGGGCCACCGGCACGCCGTCGTCGTCCTCGGTCACCGGCTCGCCCTCGAGCGTGGTGCCGTTGGCCGAGCCGAGGTCGCGCAGCGTGGCGCCGTCGGCCCCGACCCGCAGCAGCGCGTGCCGGCGGGACATCGAGCGGTCGGCGAACCCGAACGCGCTGCTGCGGCCGAGCTCGTGCTCGCCCATCGGCAGCTCGGCGATCAGCCCGGCACTCGGCCCGCTGAGCACCCGCAGCTGCCAGCCCCGGGTGGGCGGACCGGCCGGCGCGGTCAGCGCCGCGGCCTCCGACAGGTGGACGACGCCGCCGTCGACCAGCGGGCTCTCCCCCACCGGCTGGTCGTCGTCGAGCCGCTCGCCGTCGAGCCACACGCCGTCGGCGGGAAGCCCCGAGACGCGGGCCAGCTCCGCACACACGCGGCTGACCGGCAGGTCGTCGTCGACGTCGACGGCGACGTCGAGCAGCGTGCCGTCGACCTGCCCGACGCTCACCTGGACGCGCACGGCGCTCCCTCCCGGTCTCAGCCCGCGCTGTTCTGCAGCACGTCGAAGCTGCGGCTGCGGGCCTCGATCTCACCAAGCCGCACCGACACCGTGCAGCCCGAACCCACCGTGTTGGCGTACGGCACCCGGTCGGTGAAGGCCAGCGAGCCGGTGCAGTCGTCGGTGCGCACCTCGAGGTCGCCGCCGAGCTGCTGCAGCAGGAGCGTCGGCTGGGGGTTGCGGCTGCTGAAGAGCACGGAGATGTTGTCCGCGGCGTCGGTCCCGCGCCAGACCGGGACGACGACCATGCCGACCGGCGCGCTCACCCGCACCGTGCCGTCGATCTGCACCTCCAGGTCCTCCAGCCGCTGCGCGGCGTAGACCGGGGTGCCCGTCAGCCCGTCGAGCGCGGCTCCGGTCGACGTGCCGGCACCGACCAGCCGCTCCCGCAGCGCCTGCATGTCGCCGTCCTCCTCCAGCTCGAACGGCACGGTGTAGCTGGCGGTGACCTCGGCGCCGGCAGGGACGTCGACCGGCACCTCCCATCCGCACGCGGTGACCGGGAGGCCGGGTGTCACGTCCCGCACGGCGGCGACGTCCCAGGTGACGTCGGGACAGGCCGTGCCGTCCTCGGCGGCGGGGACCGCCTCGAACAGCGGGCCGGGGAGCGAGGTCTCGGACGACCACGTGACGGTGGTCGTGAGCACGCCCGCCTCCGCGTCGTAGGCGCCCTCCCGGACGACGGTGAGCCCCGACGGGAGCCGCTCGGTGGGGCCGGAGACGGTCAGCGCGTCCGCGGACGCCGGGCCGCCCCCGCCGCCGCGGGTACCGCTCCGGTCGTCCGGATCACCGGAACCGGCCAGCGCGACGACCCCGACGACCGCCGCCACGGCGGCCAGCGAGCCGCCGACGACCAGCCAGGTGCGCCGGTCGCGGAGCCGGCCGGGCGACGCGACCGGCTCCACCTCCACCTCCGGCGCCGCGTGCGCCGGAGCCTGCCGTGGCCGCAGCTGGGTCCGGGCCGAGGCCAGCTCGTCGTCGGTGCTCGGCGCGACCCACGGAGCGGCTTCGCCCGTCGTGGGCGCGGAGAGCTCCGCGGCGGGGCCGGGCGACGCAGCCTTCACGTTCGTGCGCCCGGGGTCGAGCTCGTCGACCGGGCGGTGGCCGAGGACGCCGAAGGCCGGAGCGGGGCCGGTGCCCGCCGCCTTCCACGACGTCGGCTCGGGGGCCACGGGCAGCGCCGGCAGCCCGTCGAGGGCGGGCAGCAGATCGCGCAGCGAGGCAGCGGCGGCCTCCGCGCGGGGCCGCCGGTCGGGCTCCTTGGCGAGGAGCGCCTGCAGCACCGCCGCGAGGGCAGCCGGGATCCCGGGGACCGGTGGCGGCTCGGCGGTCACGTGCCGGTTGGCCACCGCGTAGCCCGTGCCGCCCCCGGCGAACGGCGGACGGCCGGCCAGCAGCTCGTAGAGGACGATCCCCGTGGCGTAGACGTCGGAGGCGGCGCTGACCGTCTCGGCGGTGAAGATCTCCGGCGCCATGTAGTCCGGAGTGCCGAGGACGCCGGTCATGCGGACCGTCGTCTCCTGGGCGAGCCGGGCGATGCTGAAGTCACCGAGCCGGACGCCGGGTG
This sequence comes from Blastococcus sp. TF02-8, assembly GCF_003319175.1. GTDB lineage: Bacteria > Actinomycetota > Actinomycetes > Mycobacteriales > Geodermatophilaceae > Blastococcus. The sequence goes on from NZ_QOHK01000005.1 coordinate 243,359, forward strand.
GGTCCTCGTCGGTCAGCAGCACGTTGTCGGGCTTGACGTCCCGGTGCAGCACCCCGCCGGCGTGCGCGGCCGCCAGCGCCTCGAGGACGTCGGCAGTGATCCGGGCGGCCTCCGCGGGCGGCAGCGTCCCCGCGGCGCGGAGCCGGGCGCGCAGGTCGGCACCCTCGACCAGGTCCATGACGATGGCGAGGTCCTCGCCCTCGACCACCAGGTCGCGGACGCGCACCACGTGGGGGTGCACCAGGTCCAGCAGGATCGAGCGCTCCTGCACGAACCGGGTGAGGATCTCCGGGTCGCGGGCGAACTCCGGCCGCAGCAGCTTCGCCGCCACCGTCTCGCCGGTGCGCTGGTCGAGGGCGGCCCACACCTGCCCCATCGCGCCGGACCCGAGCTGCCGCTCGAGGACGTAGCGGCTCCCGAGCGCGCGGGTCGTCTGCATGGGGTGGTCCTATCAGCCCTCGCCGTCGGGCAGGACGAACCAGGAGAGCGCGGGCGCGTCCTGCTCGACCCCCCGCTCGGCACCGCGCGTGGTCGACTGCAGCACCGCGACGCCGTCGTCGGGCAGGGCCTGCCGGTCGGCGAAGGCGAGCGCCGGGCCGGCCAGTCCGTCGTCGGCGCCGAGCGAGAGGGTGCGCAGCGCAGCGAGGACGGCGGACGGCTCGGTGGAACCCGCGCCGGCCGCCGCGGCGGCCAGGGCCACGACCGCGTCGTGGCTGCGGACGTCGGCGGTCGCGGCCCCCAGGCGGCCGAAGCCGTCGGTGCCCGACAGGGACGGGACGTCGGCGTCCTGCGCGGCGAGGCGGACGGCGTCGAGGAAGCGGACGACGCCCTCGTCCGTGGAGGAGTCGGTGGCGGCGGGGCCGACGGTGAAGAACTGCCCCGCCGTGGTCGCGCCACCGGCGGAGCCCAGGTCGGTGAGCCGCGCGGCGAAGGCCGGCGACAGCGCCGGCGGCTCGAGCACGACCGGGGCGGTCGGCACCCGGCCCTGCAGGGCCGCCACGACCTCGGCCGAGGTCTCCGCGGAAGCGGACACGACCACCGAGTCGGCGGCGCCGTCGACCAGCGGCTGCGCGGCCGCCGCCACCTGGCCGGCCAGGGCGTCACCGGCCGCGATGGTCACCCGGCGGTCGGCCGGAGCGAGGGCGGCGAGCGCCTCGCCCGTGCCCTCACCGGTGAACGCGACCGGGTTGCGCTGACCGCGGCCGGCCATCATCGCCCCGACGGCGCCGGCGACCTGCTCGTCGCTGGGCCCGGTCCGCCACGTGGTGTCGGCGGCGACGTCGTCCCGGCTGTCGTAGGGCAGCAGCACCGCGGTGCCCGCCGAGGAGGCGAGGTCCAGCGCCGGGTCGAGATGCGTGCCGGCGGAGGCGTAGACGATCCCGGCGACCCGCGCGTCCAGCAGCTGCTGGGTCGCGGCGAGCGCACCCTCGGGAGTGCCGCGGTCGTCGACGACCTGGAGCTGCAGCCGGTCCTCCTCGGTGCCGTCGAGGCGGAACTCCGCGACGCGGGCGCCGGCCGCCGGGGCGGCGAACTCCGCGCCCTGACCGCGCGCTCCGGAGCCGGTCACGACCAGGCCGACCTTCAGCGGGGCGTCGAGGTTCTGCAGCAGCGCGAGATCGACCGTCGGTGCCGGTGCGGGCTCGAAGTCCTCGCTGTCCGGGGCCGCCTCGTCCGAGGTGCAGCCACCGGTGAGGACCGTCGCCGCGACGGCCAGGCAGATCAGCGGTCGCCGCACGTCAGTTCTCCCCGCCGATGCGGAAGCAGAAGACCGTGGCCGAGACCGAGCCCTTCGGGAGCTCCTCGGCGAACGGCTGGAACCGCTGGGCGGCCTGCAGCGACCGCGCGAACTGCTGCTGCTCCAGCTGCGCGTCGGCCACCTCGGCCTGCCGCACACCTCGGAAGCTTGCGGCGCTCTCGCTGGTCTGCGCCACCTGCTCGGTACGCACACCCGTCTGGCCGGCGCTGTTCTGGATGACGCCCAGCAGTCCCCGGCCCTCGGCCGCGGAGCCCAGGTCCAGCAGCACCTTCTGCAGCTGCTCCTGCAGCGCCTGGGCGGCCGCCGCCTGCGACTGGTTGGCCAGCGTGATCTGCGCCGCCAGCTGTCCGATCGCCGCCTGGGCCGCGGCGTCGAGCTCCTGCTCAGCGGCGGCCTCGACCGCCGCCAGGCGTGCGGTCTGCGCGACGACGACGGCCTTGCCCTGCGCGAGCTGCTGCTCGGCGGACCCGTTGAGGCTCTCGCTCATGCCCCTGGACAGGTCACCGAGCCCGCTGTCGGCCTCGTCGCGGGCCCCCTCGGCCTTGGACCGCGCGTCCTCGACCCTGCCGCGGGCGTCGGTGCGGACGGCCCCCTCCGCCTCGTCGAGGATGGCCTGCAGACCGGTCTTGACCGAGCCGCGGTTCACCTCGAGCGCCTCGATGCTCTCCTTGAGCGCCTCGAGAGGTGCCTCCTCGGTGGCGCTGGGCTCGTCGAGCTGGCTCAGCAGCGCCACCAGCTGCGTCACCTGGGCGTCGAGCTGGCCGTCGAAGGCGCCGTCCACCTTCGTGGGAAGCCCGTCGATGAGCCGACCGACCGCGTCCAGGTCCTCGATCACGTCCGCCACGCCGGCGTCGGCCTTGCCGAGTCCGCCGAGAACAGCGAGCCTGTCGGCGTCGAGACCCGCCTGGACCGACGACTCGTAGGCGCCTTCGACCGCCGTCCCTGCGCAGGTCCTCCCGTCGATCGCCACGCGCACGGCGTCCTGGGCCGGGGTCGCGGCCGTGGCCGGGTCGGCGGGACAGGTCGACAGGACCAGCGCCCGGAGTCGCTCCAGGGCCTCGCTGTCCGGCCCGTTCAGGCGCGCGTCGATGACACCCCGCACCTCGTCGAGCGCCTGGTCCACCGACAGACCGTTCGTGAGCGGTGCGTTCAGCCGGTTCAGCGCCGCGGTCAGCTGCCCCCGGAGCTCCCCGACGATCCCGGGGAGGGCCTGCGGGGTCGTCCGCATCGTCTGCTGCAACGAGGCTGCCTGGCCCTTGAGCCCGGAGACGTCGCCCTCCAGCGTGGTGAGCCAGGTGCGCAGGTCGGTGACCAGGTCGAGGTCGAGCGTCGAGGAGATGTCCTGGCCGCGGGTCTTCACCTCGTCGGCGACGGTCTCGAGCTGGTCACCGGCGTCGACGAGGCGGCAGACGAGCGACTCCGAGCCGGCCGGGCAGTCCGCCGAGATTCCGATCGTGTCCTGCAGCGAGGCCTTCAGGTCCGCCACGCAGTCACCGCTGGCGTCGGCGAGCTGCCGAAGCTGACGGCTGACCGTGTCGAGCTGACCCAGCAGGGTGCTGGCCGGCGGCTGCGCCGCCGCCTGGTCACCGCAGGCCGTCGGAGGCGTGGGGCCGCTGGTCGGCGCCGGGGACCCGAAGAAGTCGAGGACGCCCTGCACGCTCTCGTCCAGCGCCCCGAGCGCGCTGCTGTTCGTGGCGCTGACCGTCGAGCCCATGGAGCTCTCGAGCGCGCGCAGGTCCCGCAGGACCGCTTGGGCGGAGGAGTCGACCGAGGCGGCGGTCGCACGCAGCGCCGTGGTGGCCGCCGCGCCGACCTGACCGGCGTTCACCGCGAGCGTCTCGCGCACCGTCTGCAGGCTGTCGGTCACCTGGGCCAGGGTGGCGTTGACGTTCGCGATGAGGCCGATCGTGTGGTTCTCCGACCCCACGGTCTGCGCGGAGCCGCCGAAGATGTCGCTGACCAGGCGCGCGACCGAGTCGTCGGTCGCCACGCCCGGCTGCACGGCCAGGTTGATCGCGGGGAGCTCGAAGTCCTGCGCGTCCTGCACCAGCGTGAAGGTGGTGCTCGGCTGGAGGCGCGGCGGCGCGAGGATCGAGGCCCACTGGACCGTGGTCGCGTCGTCCTCGGTGGTGATCACGCCGTTGGTGGTGCCGGGTTCGGTCGCCGCGGCCTGCGGACGCACCAGCGTCGCGGCGCCGTCACCGGGGAGGACGGCGCTCGCGACGACGGTCATCGGCGTCGTCACGATCTCGTAGCTCTCGCGGGCCACGCCGTTGGCGTCGTACCGGAAGCGCTCGGGGCGGCCGGTCAGGTTCTGCACGGTCACGTTGATCTCGACCCGGCCGTCGACGCCCTCGACGTCGGCGAGGTCGGTGCCGACGCGGCCGTCGTGCCGCCACGAGGTCGTGACCCGGACGGGGAGGTCGCCGGCGTGCTCCGCGGGGTTCAGCGCGGTCGTCCGGGTCGTCGGGTCCTCGCCGTCCTCCCCGCGGCTGACCAGCGCGGAGGTGAGGCCGGTGACCGCGCCGTCGGACGCGAGCTCCACGGTGACCGCCTGCAGCGCTCGCTGCGGCGCCTCCTCGGCGAAGACGATCGGTGCCATGGCGGCACCGCCGCCGAGGAGCACCACGGTCGCCCCGGCCGTCACCCCCCAGCGGCGTCCTCGACCGGATCCGACCAGGCGTGTGCTGCCCACGAACGTTCTCCCCGCGCTCAGTCCGTCAGCCCATCCCCGAGCGCCGACGGACGACGGTCCAGGTCGTCATCGGTGGGACATCCGGGGTGGGTGTTCGCCGAGACAGTAGACGGACCGGTCCGTATCGGTCCATCCCTGGTTCAGCATCTGCGGACCGGCGCCGGACCGGGTCGGGTGCGACACGCGCGCACCCGACCCTGGCACGGCGGGACCGACTCCGCCCGGCGAACTCAGAAGGTGAGGACGAGCCGCCCGCGCACGCCGCCGGCCTCGAGCACGCGGTGCGCCTCGGCGGCCTGCTCGGCCGGGAAGGTGCGGGCCACGCGCAGGGTCACCACGCCGTCCTCCACCTGCTGGCGCAGCCGATCCAGCCCCTCCCGGTCCTCGGCGACCTTCCGCACCAGCGTGGGGAAGAACCGCAGCCCCCGCTCCCCGTTGCCCCGGTAGCCGCGCACGGTCGCGACCGCTCCCCCGTCCCGCACCGCCGGCAGCACGAGCTCGTCCTGGACCGAGCCGTCGGCCAACCCGTGGACGCCGTCCGGGACGTGCTGCCGGATCCGATCGGCGACGTCGTCCCCACGGCGCACGACGACATCGGCGCCCAGCGAGCGGACCAGTTCCTCGTCGGCCTCCGAGGCGTCGGCGACCACCGTCAGCCCGTCGGCCTTGGCCAGCTGGATCACGTAGCCGCCGTAGGCCCCCGCCGCGCCCGTGACCGCCAGGACCTCCCCCGGCTGCAGGCCCATGAGGTCGAGGGAGAACCGGGCGGTGAGCCCGTTCATCGGCAGCGTCGACGCCTCGACGGCGCTGGCTCCCTTCGGCGCCCGCACGACCGAGTTCGCCGGCAGGACCTTGTCCTCCCGGTAGGCGCCGTAGGGACCGAAGGGGACGACGATGCCCATGGCGAGGTCGCCCACGGCCAGGTGGTCGACCCCTTCCCCCAGTTCGGTGACGACGCCGGCGACGTCCATGCCCGGCACCCACGGCGGCGTCTTCACCGGGTCCCTCTCGGCATAGGCACCGGAGCGGGCATGGGTGTCGGTCGGGCTGACCGCTGCCGCCGCCACCCGCAGCCGCACCTTACCCGGGCCGAGGGGCTCGGGCTCCACGTCGACGATGTGCAGGGCCTCCGGCCCACCGAACTCGGTCACTCCCGCAGCGCGCATACGACGTGCCTACCGCCTGCCCCGCGGGAACGCTCGATCGGGGCCCGGAGCCACCCTGATGTCACGTGACATCAGAACAGGGTTGTGGTGACGTCAATGTGATGTCATAGTGACGTCATGGACCTGACGCCCTTCGTCGAGCAACTCCGCCACGAGCTCACCGTCGCCGCCGAGGCCGGCGGCGAGGACGCCCGAGCCCTGGCCGAGCGACTCACCGCGCCGCTCGAGTCGTCGGTCCGCCTGGCTCTGCTCAGCGCGCTGTCGATGGCCGCCGAGGAGATCACCTCGCAGCTCGCCCCCGGCTCCGTCGACGTGCGCCTGCGCGGCGGCGACATCGGCTTCGCCGTCACCCACCCGCCGGCTCCCGAACCGGATCCCTCCCCCGCACCCGCTGCGGCGACGGCACCGGACACCGACGACGGCAGCACGATCCGGATCACCCTCCGGCTCCCCGAGACGCTCAAGTACCGCGTCGAGGAGGCCGCCGCGGAGTCCGGCTCGTCGGTGAACACCTGGCTGGTCCGAGCCGTCTCCACCGCACTGGACGCCGGCTCCCGCACTCCCCCGGCCGAGCCCCAGCGCAGCGGCCGGTGGTCGACCGGCCAGCAGTTCACGGGCTGGGCCCGCTAGCCCCGGCCTCTCCCGCTCCACCGCACCTCCACCCCGGCCGCCCGGCCGTGGGTGTCCCACCCGCGCCCTGAGGAGGGCACCGCCATGCCCACGTTCCCGACCCCCGACCCCGTCACCGCCCGCATCGACCTCGCCGCCGGCACCGTGCGCGTGCGGGCAGAGGAGCGCACCACCACCGAGGTGGAGGTCCGCCCCGCGAACCCCGCGAAGACGGGCGACGTCCAGGCCGCGAAGGAGACCCGCGTCGAGTTCGCCGACGGCCGACTGCTCGTGACGACACCCCGCCGGCTCCGGCTGATGCTGTTCGGCCCGTCCGCCTCGGTCGAGATCGACGTCCGCCTCCCCGAGGGCTCGGAACTGCACGTCGAGTCCGGCTTCGGAGACGTCGACTGCGACGGCCGGTTCGCCGACGTGCGGGTGGCGAGCAAGGCCGGCGACATCCGGGTCGACACGGCCGCCGGTGTCACCGCCCGCAGCAGCGCCGGCGACGTCGAGGTGGTCCGAGCCGAGGCGGACGTCGAGGCCGGCACCTCCTACGGCCAGGTCCGCGTGGGTTCGGCCGGCGGGAGCATGCGCCTGGACTCCTCCGCCGGCGACATCTGGATCGACCGCGCGCTCGGCTCGGTGCACGCCACCACCAAGTACGGCCAGGTGCGGGTCGTCGAGGCGGTCCGCGGCTCGCTCTGGCTGGAGACCTCCTACGGCACGGTCGAGACCGGCATCCGCCAGGGCACCGCCGCCTGGCTCGACGTCCAGGCCGGCGCCGGCCGGGTCCGCAACCTGCTCGACGCCGCCGACGGGCCCGACGACGCCGTCGAGACCGTCGAGGTCCGTGCCCGCACCGCCTACGGCGACGTCGTCGTCCGCCGCGCCTGACCCGCCGCTCCCGAGAGGACACCCGCCATGGAACCCGCCATCTCCGTCCGAGGACTGCGCAAGTCCTTCGGCGACCAGGTCGTGCTCGACGGCCTGGACCTCACCGTCCCGGAGGGCTCGGTCTTCGCCCTGCTCGGCCCCAACGGCTCGGGCAAGACCACCACGGTCGACATCCTGTCCACCCTCACCCCCGCCGACGCCGGCCAGGTCCGGGTCGCCGGGTTCGACGTCGCCCGCGAGGCACGGTCGGTGCGCGGCGCCATCGCCGTCACCGGCCAGTTCACCGCCGTCGACAACCTGCTCACCGGTGCGGAGAACCTCCGCCTCGTCGCCGACCTGCTGCACCTGGGCCGCACGAAGGGCGCTGCCCGCGCGGCGGACCTCCTGGAGCGCTTCGACCTCGTCGAGGCGGCCACCGCTCACCCGTCGACGTACTCCGGCGGCATGCGCCGCAAGCTCGACCTGGCCATGGGCCTGATGGGCGAGCCGCGGATCGTGTTCCTGGACGAGCCGACCACCGGGCTGGACCCGCGCAGCCGGCGCGCGGTCTGGGACGTCGTGCGCGGCCTGGTCGCCGACGGCGTCACGGTGCTGCTGACGACGCAGTACCTCGAGGAGGCCGACCAGCTCGCCGACCGCATCGGGGTGCTCGACGGCGGCCGGCTGGTCGCCGAGGGCACCGCGACCGAGCTCAAGCGGCAGGTGCCCGGCGCCTCGGTGCGGTTGCTGTTCGCCGACCGGCGCCCGCTGGACGAGGCCGCCCGGCTGTTCCCGTCCGCTGCCGTGGACGCCGACGCCCTGGCACTCGACGTCCCGAGCGACGGCGGCGTGCGCGCGCTCAAGGACGTGCTCGCCCGACTGGACGACGCGGCCATCGAGGTCGCCGACCTGACCCTGCAGATCCCCGACCTGGACGACGTCTTCCTGGCCCTGACCGGCCGGCCGACCCCCGAGGAGGTGCCTTCGTGACCGCGATGGGCCTGACGATCAGCGACTCCACCACCATGCTCCGCCGCAACCTCACGCGGGCGAAGCGCTACCCCGGCCTGACCCTGATCACCGCAGCGGTGCCCATCGTCATGCTCCTGCTGTTCGTGTTCGTCTTCGGCGGCACGCTGGGCGCGGGGCTCGGCGGGCCCTCGGGCGGTCGGGCGGAGTACGCCGACTACCTGACGCCGGGGCTGCTCGTGCTGGCCGTCGGCGCGGCCGCCCAGGGCACCGCGATCGCGGTCGCCATGGACATGACCGAGGGGATCATCGCCCGGTTCCGCACCATGTCGATCTCCCGCGGCGCCGTGCTCGCCGGCCACGTGGTGGGGGCCGTCGTCCAGACACTCATCGGGCTGGTCCCGGTGGTCGGGGTCGCCCTGCTGGTGGGCTTCCGCCCCTCGGCGAACGCCCTGGAGTGGCTGGCCGCGATCGGCTTCGTGGCCCTGGTGAGCTTCGCGATCTCCTGGTTCTGCGTGGCGCTGGGGCTGCACTCCAAGACCGTCGAGGGCGCCAGCAACCTGCCGATGCCGCTGATGCTCCTGCCGTTCTTCGGCAGCGGGTTCGTGCCGGTGGACTCGATGCCCGCGGGACTGCGCTGGTTCGCCGAGCACCAGCCCTTCACCCCGTTCATCGAGACGCTGCGCGGCCTGCTCACCGGGACCGAGATCGGTTCCAGCGCCGTGATCTCGGGAGCCTGGTGCGCCGTCATCGCGCTGGTCGGCTACCTCTGGGCCCGCCGCAACTACGAGAACCGCCCCGCCCGCTGAACGCTCGCGACGCGAGGCCAGGCCCAGGACCCTCCGGTCCTGGGCCTGGCGTCGTGTCGGGAATGAGCGGCGACGGCCGGTCGCTCCACCGGGAGCGCACCACTCCCTCCCCCTGACCCGAGAGGCCGTGCATGCCCACGTCGCTGGAGTCCCGCCCCGTGCCCGTCGAGTCCGCAGGTCCTCGCCGCCGCCGGGTGCCCGTCCGGGTGCTGGTAGCCGGTGCGGGCGCGGCGGTCCTCGTGCCGCTCGGGATCCAGCTCGCCGGTCTCGTGCCCGAGGACCCGTTCGGTCAGGACGTCGTCGACCGCAGCACGACACCCCTCCTGCTCGCCCTGCAGGACCTGCACGAGTACCACGCCGCGAGCGGCACCTTCCAGGTCGTCGTCGACCGCGAGGTGGACACCCGGTACGTGCCGTCGGTGATCAGCGGCGAGCGCGTCGAGTTCCTCGCCACGGGCACGGCCGACGCCTACGTCGACTTCGCCGAGCTGGGCGCGGGCGCGATCACCCTCTCCGCGGACGGGACGTCGGCGACCGTCGAGCTGCCGGCACCGCGGCTGGACGACGTCCGCATCGACCCGGACGAGAGCCACGTCCTCGACCGGGACCGCGGGCTGGTCGAGCGGATCGGTGACGCCGTGGGCGACGACCCCGTCGACGACACCGAGCTGTACGCGCTGGCCGAGGACCGGCTGGCCGCCGCGGCCGCCAGGAGCGACCTCCGCGAGCGCGCCGAGACCAACACCCGCGACATGCTCACCGGCCTCGCCGGGTCACTCGGCGTCGAGCAGGTCGAGGTCCGCTTCGCCGGGACGGCCGACCAGGACCGCTGAACGCCGACAGCCCGGGACCTCGTGGTCCCGGGCTGCCGACGGTGCGGGCCTACTTCTGCTTGTAGGTCCTCAGCAGGCCGCGGCTGATGATCGTCTTCTGGATCTCGCTGGTGCCCTCGCCGATGAGCAGGAACGGCGCCTCGCGCATGAGGCGCTCGATCTCGTACTCCTTGGAGTAGCCGTAGCCGCCGTGGATGCGGAAGGACTGCGTGGTCACCTCGGCGCAGTACTCGCTGGCCAGGGTCTTGGCCATGCCCGACTCGACGTCGCTGCGCTTGCCGGCGTCCTTGAGCCGGGCGGCGTTGACCATCATCAGGTGCGCGGCCTCGACCTTGATCGCCATCTCGGCGAGCTGGAAGGCGATCGCCTGGTGCTGGGCGATCGGCTTGCCGAAGGTCTCCCGCTGCTGCGCGTAGGCGATGGCCAGCTCGAAGGCGCGGATGGAGATGCCGCAGGCGCGGGCGGCCACGTTGACCCGGCCGACCTCGACGCCGTCCATCATGTGCGCGAAGCCCTTGCCGGGCACGCCACCGAGGATGTCGCTCGCCTTGGCCTCGTAGCCGTCGAACACCAGCTCGGTGGTGTCGACGCCCTTGTAGCCCATCTTCGCGATCTTGCCGGGGATGGTGATGCCCGGCTTGACCTCGCCGAAGCCGGCCGGCTTCTCGACGAGGAACGTCGTCAGGTTCTCGTGCGCCTTCTCCGCGCCCTCGTCGGTGCGCACGAGGGCGGCGACCAGGGTGGAGCTGCCACCGTTGGTCAGCCACATCTTCTGGCCGTTGATCGTGTAGTTCCCGTCGGCGTTCTTGGTCGCCTTGGTGCGGATCGCGGCGACGTCGGAGCCCAGGCCCGGCTCGGACATGGAGAAGGCGCCGCGCACCTCGCCGGTGGCCATGCGCGGGAGGTAGTACTCCTTCTGCTCCTGCGTGCCGTGCTGGCGGAGCAGGTAGGCCACGATGAAGTGGGTGTTGATGACGCCGGAGACGCTCATCCAGCCGCGGGCGATCTCCTCGACCACCAGGGCGTAGGTCAGCAGCGACTCGCCGAGGCCGCCGTACTCCTCGGGGATCATCAGCCCGAAGATGCCGAGCTCCTTGAGCCCGTCGACGATCTCCTGCGGGTAGATGTCGCCGTGCTCCAGCTCCTGCGCGTGCGGGATGATCTCGCGGTCGACGAAGCTCCTGACCGTCGACAGGATCTCCTGCTGGATGTCGGTCAGGTCAGCGGTCTGCGCCAGGCGGGTCATCGGTCTCCTCCGGGACTCCGGTGTCCGTTGTTACCGGGCAGTATGGGCCACCGCCGCGCGCCACCCGGCGTGTGCCTGCTCACGCTGCCGGAGTCGGCCGCCGGGGAGAGGGAGCCGCCGTGACCACGCTCAGCGCCGAGGAACAGGCGATCGTGGAGGCGGTCCGCGAGTTCGTCGACCGCGACGTGCGCCCCGTCGCCCGCGAGCTCGAGCACTCCGACACCTACCCCGAGGCGCTGGTCGAGCGGATGAAGGAGCTCGGCGTCTTCGGCCTCGCCGTCCCGGAGCCGTGGGGCGAGGCACCGGTGTCGATGCCCTGCTACGCCCTGGTGACTGCCGAGCTCGCGCGTGGCTGGATGTCGCTGGCCGGGGCGATGGGCGGGCACACCGTCGTCGCGAAGCTGCTCGTCGCCTTCGGCACCCGGGAGCAGCAGGAGCGATGGCTGCCGCGGATGGCCACCGGGGAGGTGCGCGCGACCATGGCGCTCACCGAGCCCGGCGGTGGCTCGGACCTGCAGGCGATGACGACCACGGCCCGCCGGGACGACGACGGGTACCGGATCGACGGCGCCAAGACCTGGATCACCAACTCGCGCCGCTCCCAGCTGATCGCGCTGCTGTGCAAGACCGATCCGGAGGCCCGGCCCCGCCACGCGGGCATCTCGGTCCTGCTGGTCGAGCACGGGCCGGGGCTCACCGTCTCCCGCGACCTGCCGAAGCTCGGCTACAAGGGGGTCGAGAGCTGCGAGCTCTCCTTCGACGGGTACCGCGCGCCCCCGGACGCCGTCCTGGGAGGGGTCGAGGGCCGCGGCTTCGCGCAGATGATGACCGGCCTGGAGACCGGCCGGATCCAGGTGGCCGCCCGAGCCCTCGGCGTCGGGCAGGCCGCGTTCGACGACGCGCTGCGCTACGCCCAGGAACGGGAGAGCTTCGGCAAGCCGATCTGGCAGCACCAGTCCATCGGCAACTACCTCGCCGACATGGCGACATCGCTGACCGCGGCCCGGCTGCTCGTCCTGCACGCCGCCGAGCGCGCCGAGAGCGGGCAGCGGTGCGACCTGGAGGCCGGCATGGCCAAGCTGTTCGCATCCGAGACCGCCATGCAGGTGGCGCTGAACGCCGTCCGCATCCACGGCGGGTACGGCTACTCGACCGAGTTCGACGTCGAGCGCTACTTCCGCGACGCTCCGCTGATGATCGTCGGCGAGGGCACCAACGAGATCCAGCGCACCGTCATCGCCCGGCAGCTGGTGGAGCGCGGCGGCCCCGGCTGACCCACCGGCCGATGAGTTCCGGGCCCCGCGAGGGTCCTCACCGCACCGACCACGGAGGAGACCCGTTGCCCCAGCTGCTCAGAGTCCAGAACTTCGCCGTCTCCAGCGACGGCTTCGGCGCCGGCGAGGGCCAGAGCCTGGAACGCCCCTTCGGGCACGCGAACCCCGTGGACCTGATGTCCTGGGCGGGCGCGACTGCCAGCTGGCCCAACCGGACCGATCCCGGCGGGAGCCGGGGCCTCGACGACTACTTCACCCGCGACTTCACGCACGACATCGGCGCCGAGATCATGGGCCGCAACAAGTTCAGCCCGCACCGCGGTCCGCACGACCCCGACTGGCAGGGCTGGTGGGGTGCGGAGCCGCCGTTCCACACGCCGGTGTTCGTGCTGACCCATCACCCCCGGCCGTCGCTCACGCTGTCGGACACCACGTTCCACTTCGTCGACGGCGAGCCGGAGGCGGTCCTCGAGCAGGCGAAGGCGGCGGCGCGCGGCAAGGACGTCCGCCTCGGCGGTGGGGCGACCACGATCCGGGAGTTCCTCGACGCCGACCTCGTCGACACGCTGCACGTGGCCGTCGCACCCGTGCGGCTCGGCTCCGGGGTGCGGCTCTGGGAGTCCCCCGACGAGCTGCGCGACCGGTACCACTGCGACGTCGTCCCCAGCCCGAGCGGGGTCACCCACCACCTGTTCTGGCGGAGATGACCGGACCGCTGCTGCTCCGGTTGCCGTTCGAGGGCCGGTGGCTGACGCAGAACAGCCCGGCACGGCGGGTCCCCAGCCACGGGGTCGACGTCCTGGGTCAGCGGTACGCGGTCGACTTCGTCGGGGTGGACGAGCGGCACCGCACCGCTGCGGTCCGGGACTGGCGCACCGTCCTCGGCACCGAGCCGGCGGAGCGCTTCGTCTCCTTCGGGCGGCCGATCCTGGCCCCGGCCGCCGGCACCGTGGTGGACGTGCACGACGGGGAGCCCGACCACGAGGCACGACGATCGCAGGTGGCACTGCTCCCCTACGCGCTCGGGCAGGCCGCCCGGCTGCGGCGCGGCGTCGATGCCGTCGCGGGCAACCGCGTGGTCCTGGCGCTGCCCGGGGGCAACGCCTTCGTGGCGCTCGTGCACCTGCGTGCCGGGTCGCTGCGCGTGCGGGTGGGGCAGCAGGTGGCCGCGGGCGACCAGCTCGCCGAATGCGGCAACTCCGGCAACTCCACCCAGCCCCACGTGCACGTGCAGGCCATGGACAGCGTCGACCTCGGCGTGGCCCGCGGTCTCCCGATCGGGTTCCAGCGCTTCCGCGAGTGGCCCCGGCGGGGCCGGCCGCTGGCGCGCGACGGCGGGATGCCCGGTGAGGGCTCGATCGTGGAGCCCGTGCGCTGAGACGACGAACGGCCGCCCGGGGGTTCCCGAGCGGCCGTTCGCGTGTCCGATGCCTACGCCTCGGGCGGCGTGAAGGTCGACGTCCGCTGCATGCCGGCGGCGCGGCCCTTGCCGGCGATGACCAGGGCCATCTTGCGGCTGGCCTCGTCGATCATCTCGTCGCCGAGCATGGCCGAGCCCTTCTTCCCACCGGCCTCCGACGTGTAGTAGTCGTAGGCGTCGAGGATCAGCTCGGCGTGGTCGAAGTCCTCCTGCGACGGCGCGTAGATCTCGTTCGCTGCGTCGATCTGGCCCGGGTGCAGCACCCACTTGCCGTCGAACCCGAGGACGGCGGACCGCTTGGCGACCTCCTCGAAGGCGGGCACGTCGCGCACCTGCAGGAACGGGCCGTCGATGGCCTGCACGCCGCGGGCACGGGCGGCCATGAGGATCTGCATGAGGATGTAGTGGAACGGGTCACCCGGGTAGTCGGGGTGCAGGGCGCCCACGACCAGCGACTTCATGTTGATCGAGGCCATGAAGTCGGCGGGGCCGAAGATGATCGTCTCGATGCGGTCGCTGGCGAACGCGATGTCGTTGACGTTGATCAGGCCCTGCGCCGTCTCGATCTGCGCCTCGATGCCGATCCGGCCGACCTCGAGCCCGTTGGCCTTCTCGATCTGGCTGAGCAGGAAGTCCAGCGCCTTGACCTGGGCGGCGTCCTGCACCTTCGGCAGCATGATGCAGTCGAGGTTCGCACCGGCGCCCTCGACGACCTCGATGACGTCGCGATAGGTCCACTCCGTCGTCCAGTCGTTGACGCGGACGGTGCGGATCTTGTCGCCCCAGCCGCCCTCGTTCAGCGCCGCGACGATGTTCTTGCGGGCGCCGGGCTTGGCCAGCGGCGCGCACGCGTCCTCCAGGTCGAGGAAGACCTGGTCGGCCGGCAGGCCCTTGGCCTTCTCCAGGAACCGGGGGTTGCTGCCCGGGACGGCGAGGTTGGAACGACGGGATCGGAGCTCGGCCACGGTGCCTCCGCTGCTTCTCGGGAAAGTCGGTTACCGGAGGGTAGCGACGCGGTGATCACGCCGCCGACCCGGCGATGCCCCCGACCGCCGGACGGGTGACCGGTTGTGGCTGAGGACACTGCTAGGTGGCGGGCTCCACCAGCGTCCTCGGCCGGCTGGCCCGCACCACCAGCGCCACCCCGACCACGACGGCCGCCATCCCGGGCAGCGCCAGCAGCGGTGGCGTCTCGCCCAGCAGCACCAGCGCCACGATCAGCGAGCCCGGCACCTCGAGCAGGATCGCGAGGCTCACGATCGTCGGCCCGACCGTGGAGACGACGAGGTTGAACACGGTGTGGCCGAGCAGCTGGGCGACGAACGTGATCGCCGCGATCAGCCACCAGTCGCGGGCGCTGAACCCGGACAGCGGCACGCCGACCACGAGCGCGGCGAGCGCCAGCACCAGGGCGCAGATCGAGTAGCAGACGACGGTGTACGCCGAGGTGGCCAGCCGCTCCCGCGCCCGGGCCCCCGCCAGCACGTACCCGCCCGCGGCGACCGCGCCGAGCAGGGCCAGCCCGTCGCCGGCGACCGCGCGGGGGCTCACGGTGAGGTCGACGCCCGCGATGAGCGCCGCGCCGACCACCGCGATGACCAGCCCCCACCAGACGGCGGCCGGCAGCCGCACGCCGGAGATGCGGGCGGCCAGCGCCGTCCAGATCGGGGTGGTGGTGACCAGCGCGATCGAGGCGGCGACCGTCGTCATGTTGAGGCTCGGCAGCCAGGCCGCGAAGTGGGCGGCGAGGAACAGCCCGGCCAGCGCGGAGCTCCGCAGGTCACGCAGCCGCAGGCCCTGCAGCGTGGAGCGCTCCCGGGTGAGCAGCACCGGCAGCATCGCCGCCGCGCCGACGGCGTTGCGCCAGAACGCGATGGCCAGCACGGGAGCCAGGACCATCGCCGTGAGCGGGCCGGACAGCGAGATGCCGACGACCGCCACCGCCATGAGGCCGACGTCGCGGGCGCCCGGCCGGTGCAGCGCCCAGGCGTCGGTCGTCACGAGGAGGGGACCCTGATCCGCCCCGAGGCCACCGGGACGACCGCACCCCGCACCGTGGCGGCGACCGCGCGGCCCCCGGTGGCGGTGACGGTGCACTCCAGCACGGACGGGCGTCCCATCGCCTCGCCCTGGCGGACCGTGTAGGACGACGTCCCCTCGCCGGCGAGCAGGCCGCTCTCCACCAACCACACCCCGGTGCCCAGCGCCGCCGAGCCCGTGGCCGGGTCCTCCCACGCGTCCGCCTGGGCGAACACCCGGGCGTAGGCGGTCGCCGTCGCGGCGTCCCAGGACAGCACCGACACGCCTTCGGCGACCCCGAGCGGGGTCAGCGCGGCCGTGTCGGGGACGGCCCGGTCGACGGCCTCGCGGGAGACGGACAGGTAGGTGAAGGGCAGCCCGCAGCCGGCGATCGCGACGGGCACACCGGTGGTGTCGGCCGCGGTCAGCCCCATGGCCAGGGCGAGCTCGTCGGCGGCCGGCCCGTCGGCCAGCGTCGGGCGGCTCCCGGTGAGGGTGGCGCCGTCGCCGTCGACCACGACGTCCAGCACGCCGGCGCCGCACTCCTGGCGCAGGGTTCCGGCGGACAGCCGCCCGGTGCGCACCAGCGTGTGCGCCGCCCCGACGCTGGGGTGGCCGGCGAAGGGCAGCTCGGTCGCGGTCGTGAAGATCCGCACCCGGTAGTCCGCACCCGGCTCGGTGGGGGCGGAGAGGAACGACGTCTCCGACAGGTGGAACTCGTTCGCCAGCGCCTGGCACTGCTCGGTGGTCAGGCCGTCGGCGTCGAGGACGACGGCCAGCGGGTTCCCCGCGAAGGCCCGGGGGGCGAACACGTCGACGATCTCGTAGGTCAGCGTCTCCGGGGCGGTCACGGTGCGACGGTAACCTCAGCGCTCGGCAGCCTCGGGACGAGGTCACCGCAGGACACCGCACCCCGATCGAGGGGCCGACGAGCGCCGGCGAGGAGGGTCCGTGACCACCGTGACCAGGGCCTACGTGTCCCGTCTGGCGGGCCTGACCGTCTTCGACCCGAACGGCGACCGCGTCGGCAAGGTGCGCGACGTGGTGATCGCGCTGCGCGTCGGCACCGCAGCCCCCCGGGTCCTCGGCGTGGTCGTCGAGGTCGTGGCCCGCCGCCGCATCTTCGTGCCGATGGGCCGGGTCACCGCCATCGACCCGGGGGCGGTGATGCTCGCGTCGGGCACGCTCAACCTCAAGCGCTTCGAGCAGCGGGCCGGCGAGACCCTCGTCCTCGGCGAGCTGCTGGACCGGCAGGTGACGATCCTGGAGTCCGGGCGCCCGGCGCACGTCGTCGACGCCGGGATGGAGCAGACCCGCACCGGCGACTGGGTGCTCTCGCGCCTCGCCGTCCAGGAACCGGGCCGGATCGGCCGCCGCGGACAGCTGCACCAGGTCGCGTGGGACGAGGTGAGCGGGCTCGCCCTCCCCCAGACCGGCCAGGGCGCCGAGACGCTGATCGCCACCTACCGGGAGCTCAACGCCGCGGACATGGCGCACGCGCTGCAGGAGCTGCCGATCAAGCGCCGGCACGAGGTCGCCGAGGCGATGGACGACGAGCGGCTGGCCGACGTCCTCGGCGAGCTCCCCGAGGCCGAGCAGATCACCATCCTGGGCACCCTCGAGGAGAGCCGTGCCGCCGACGTCCTCGAGGAGATGGATCCCGACGACGCCGCGGACCTGTTGTCGGAGCTGCCCAACGTCGACCGCAACCGGCTGCTGGAGCTGATGGAGCCCGACGAGGCGGAGCCGGTCCGGCAGCTGCTCAAGTACTCCGAGGACACCGCCGGCGGCATCATGACCAGCGAGCCGGTGATCCTGACGCCGGACGCCACGATCGCCGAGGCGCTGGCCCGCGTCCGCCAGCCCGAGCTCACCCCCTCGCTGGCCAGCCAGGTGTACGTGTGCCGCCCCCCGTCGGCCACCCCGACCGGCCGCTACCTGGGCCTCGCGCACATCCAGCGGCTGCTGCGGGAGCCACCCTCGACGTTGGTGAGCGGCGTGCTCGACGACCTCGAGCCGCTGCGTCCGGAGGCGCCGCTCGCCGAGGTCACCCACTACTTCGCCACCTACAACCTGGTGGCCGCCCCGGTGGTCGACGCCCAGGGCCGGCTCGTGGGCGCGGTCAGCGTCGACGACGTCCTGGACCACCTGCTGCCCGACGACTGGCGGGAGCGGTCGCGCCGTGGCTGACACCCCCCGCCTCGACGTCCCCCGCGGGAGCGCCAGGCGGTTCGGCGCCTTCCTGCGGTTCAACCCCGACGCCGTCGGCCGGTTCGCCGAGGGGATCGCACGCTTCCTGGGCACCGGCCGGTTCCTCGCCGTCCAGACGATCATCGTGGGCGTCTGGATCGGGCTGAACGTGTTCGCCGTGAAGCTCCGGTGGGACCCGTACCCCTTCATCCTGCTGAACCTGGCCTTCTCCACCCAGGCCGCCTACGCCGCGCCGCTGATCCTGCTGGCGCAGAACCGGCAGGCCGACCGCGATCGGGTGCAGGCCGAGGAGGACCGGACGCGCGCCGCGCAGACCCGGGCCGACACCGAGTACGTGGCCCGCGAGCTGGCCGCGCTGCGCGTGGCCATCGGTGAGCTGGCCACCCGCGACTTCATCCGCGGTGAGCTCAACCGCATGAACAGCGACGACGGCGAGGAACGGCGCGAGAAGCGGCGGCGCGACCCCGTCGGCTGACAGCGCCCCGCGGGCTCCATGTGTCGGCGGCGTCCCGATGGGCACTCCGGACCCGTCCGTCCGCGAGCGGCGGGCTCACGGGGGGCGGGACGTCATGAGTTCGAGCGGTACCGGTACGCAGCACGTCGCCCGCGGCAGCAGCCGAGGGCTGTACGGGAGTGAGATCGGCACCCGCCTGGTGCGCGCGTCGGTCACCGAGCTCGTCGGAACGGTACTGCTCGTGTTCGTCGGGACGGGCACGGCGGTCGCCGCGGCCGGGGGGAGCTACGACTCCCTCGCGGTCGTCCTCGCGTTCGGGCTGACCCTGACCGCCCTGGCCGCGGCGTTCGGGCACGTGTCGGGGTGCCACCTCAACCCGGCGGTGACCCTGGGCCTGGCGGTGACCGGGCGTTTCCCGTAGCGGGCCGCGGGCAGCTACGTCGCCGCGCAACTGGCCGGCGGCGTCGTCGGGGCCTTGGCGACGTGGGCCGTCTACGGCTCTCCCGGCCGGGACGAGGGGGAGCTGGGCGCGACGGTGCCCGCCGAGGGAGTCTCCTCCGGGCGCGCGTTCCTCGTGGAGCTCCTGGTCACCTTCCTGCTGGTCCTCGTGGTGATCGCCGTCGCCACCGACGACCGGGCGGAGGGCTCGGTCGCCCCCGTGGCCGTCGGCTTCGCCCTGGCGGCCGGCATCTTCGTGGCCGGCCCCCTCACCGGCGGCGCGGTGAACCCTGCCCGCGCCTTCGGTCCCGACCTGCTCGCCGGCGAGCTGGCGCCGCTGTGGCTCTACCTCCTCGCCCCGACGCTCGGCGGCATCCTCGCCGCCGTCCTCTACGACCGGTTCCTCGGGGACGGGGAACCACCGGAGTGACCTCCGTCAGCTGATCAGCCCCGAGAACCGGTCGAACAGCCGGAGCGCCAGCCAGGTCATCGGCGCGAGCAGCGCGAGACCCCACAGCCGGGTCGTCAGGTGCCGGGGCAGCATGGCGACCAGCAGCACGGCCACCACGCCGTCGACGACACCCTGCACCGGATGCAGCAGCAGCTCGCCCTCGGCCGCCGTGCCGGTGAGCCGGCGCCACAGCGGCAGGAACGCCCCTCCGGCCAGCGCGATCCCGCCGGCCAGGGCGAGCCCCGCGCCCGGCAGCGGCCCCGACCGCCGGGTGGCCCACCACGAACCGGCGGCGGTCACGGCGACCGCGGTCGCGGACAGCACAAGCCACACCGGCAGGAGCCGGCTCCAGCCGAAGTGCAGCACCCAGGCGGCGTAGGCGTAGTAGGCCAGCGTCATGGCCGCGAAGAAGACCGCGGCCCGGGCAGCCGCGGCCACCGCGGTCGGCGCGGACCGGCCGACCAGCACGACGGCGAGCACCCAGGCGGCCGGATAGGTGCCGAGGTCGGCGGCCGCCTGCCAGCCCGACTCGTCCGCCGCCTTCGCCGCCACCCCGGCCAGCACGCCGGTGACGGCGGACAGGGCGAGGGCACCTCGGCGCCCGAGAGCTGTCATCGGGCGTGGGTCAGTCGGCCGTGCCATCCGTCGGCCGCTCGTCGGCGAGGTCGGTCGCGGCGAGCTCCAGGTCGACGAAGGCGGCGATCATCGCCCGGTAGGTGCGCTCGACCACCTCTGCGGAGGCGCCCGCCACGGCCGCCCGCTCCCGCGCGCGGGCGATGACCTCCTCCACCCGGGCGGGGGCGCGCACCGCGGCGGCGGTCCGCTTCAGCCGACCGGCCTCGCGCACCAGCGCCTCCCGGCGGGCCAGCAGCCCGACGAGCTCCTCGTCCAGGCGGTCGATGCGCTCGCGCACCCCGGCGAGCTCGTCACTCGTCCCGGTCATCTCAGCTCCCCACGACGTGCACGAGCGCTCCTGCGATCCCCGCGAGCAGGATGACGACGATGAACGGCGCCCGGAGCGCGAGCGCCACCGCCGCCACGCCCAGACCGACCACCCGGCCGTCGACGACCAGGTCGTTCCCGCTGCTCAAGGTCTGCACCGCCACCAGCGCGGCCAGCAGAGCCGCCGGCACGAAGTCGACCACCCGGGCCACCCACGGCTGCTCCACCCAGGAGGCAGGCACCGAGAGCCCGGCCAGCTTCAGCAGGTAGCAGCCGACGGAGGCCGCCACGACGGCGATCCAGAGTTCGCTCATGCCACCACCTCCCGCCGGGGCCGCCCGGCCAGCGCGACGGCTCCCGCCGCGACGATCACCTGCACCCCCGCGGGCACGACCGGCGTCAGTGCCAGTGCGACCACCGCCCCGCCGAGCGCCACCCGCCGCTGCACTCCGTGCTCCCCGAACCCGCGCCGCAGCCGGGGCCAGAGCAGGGCGAGGAAGGCCGCCGGCACGACCGAGTCCAGCGCGGCCTCCGCGGTGCCGCCCAGTCCGGAGGCGCCGAGGACGCCGACCAGGGTCATGACGTTCCAGCCGAGGTAGATGCTGAGCCCGGTGGCCCAGAACGCCAGCCGCCCCGTCTCCCGGTCGGGGGCGGCCACCGCCATGGCCGTCGTCTCGTCGATGACCAGCTGCGCCGCCCCGGCCCGTCGCAGCAGGCCGCGCGGGGCGAGCAGCGGGGCCATGCGCACCCCGTAGACGGTGTTCCGGGTGCCGAGGAGCAGCGCACTGCCGACGGCCGCGGCCGCACCACCCCCCGCGCCGACCACGCCGACGAGGGCGAACTGCGAAGCCCCGCTGAACATCAGCGCGGAGAGGACCATCGCCTGCCAGGCGTCGAGGCCGGCCGCGTCGGCCGAGGCGCCGAACGCGACGCCGTACAGCCCGACTGCCAGTCCCAGCCCC
Organism: Blastococcus sp. TF02-8; assembly: GCF_003319175.1. Lineage (GTDB taxonomy): Bacteria > Actinomycetota > Actinomycetes > Mycobacteriales > Geodermatophilaceae > Blastococcus. The sequence goes on from NZ_QOHK01000005.1 coordinate 264,489, forward strand.
ATCGAGTCGCGCAGGGTGCGGGAACGATCGTCGGGCACGCGCCGACCCTAGTGAGTGCCACGTGCGCGCCAGATCACCCTCCGGAGGGCGGCGCGGCACGACGCCCGCCGTACAGTGGCAGGCGACCCGATCGCGCAGGTCGCCGCCACGGGCCGCGCGACCGCCGACCGGGGTCCCCCGCCGAAGGAGACAGCCACGCCATGTCCGACCAGCTGACCGGCGCGCCGGCGCTCGACGCCGTCACCGCCGCACTGGCCACCGTCCAGGACCCGGAGATCAACCGTCCGCTCACCGAGCTGGGCATGGTCAAGGACGTCCAGATCGGCCCCGACGGCGCCGTCCGCGTCGAGGTCTACCTGACCGTCGCCGGCTGCCCGATGCGCGAGACGATCACCAACCGGGTCACCCAGGCCGTGGGCGCCGTCCCGGGCGTGACCTCGGTCCAGGTCGGGCTGGACGTCATGAACGACGAGCAGCGCGCGGAGCTCCGCAAGACCGTGCGCGGCACCGACGCCGCCGACCCGGTCATCCCCTTCGCCCAGCCCGGCTCGCTGACCCGTGTCTACGCGGTCGCGTCGGGCAAGGGCGGCGTCGGCAAGTCCAGCGTCACGGTGAACCTGGCGGCGGCGCTGGCCAAGCGCGGGCTCTCCGTCGGCGTCGTCGACGCCGACATCTACGGCCACTCGGTGCCGCGGATGCTGGGCGTGGACGACAAGCCCACCCAGGTCGACAACATGATCATGCCGCCGCAGTCGATGGGCGTGAAGGTCATCTCGATCGGCATGTTCACCCCGGGCAACACCCCGGTCGTGTGGCGTGGGCCGATGCTGCACCGCGCGCTGCAGCAGTTCCTCGCCGACGTGTGGTGGGGCGACCTCGACGTCCTCCTGCTCGACCTGCCGCCCGGCACCGGCGACGTCGCGATCTCGATCGCCCAGCTGCTGCCCAACGCCGAGATCCTCGTCGTCACCACGCCGCAGATGGCCGCCGCCGAGGTCGCCGAGCGGGCCGGTGCGATCGCGACCCAGACCCACCAGCAGGTGGTCGGCGTCATCGAGAACATGAGCTGGCTGGAGCTGCCCGACGGCTCCCGCATGGAGGTCTTCGGCGCGGGCGGCGGCGAGGCCGTGTCCGACGCGCTCACCCGCACCCTCGGTGCCCGGGTACCGCTGCTCGGTCAGATCCCGCTGGACACGCGCCTGCGCGAGGCCGGTGACGCCGGCGCGCCGATCGTCCTCGCCGACCCGGAGACCCCGGCGGCGAAGGCGCTGGAGAAGATCGCCGACGGGCTGGCCGTGCGCCAGCGCGGGCTCCAGGGCATGTCGCTCGGGCTCACCCCCGTCCGCAAGTAGTCCTCGGACGCAGGAGAGGCCGGTCCCCGCGGGGGCCGGCCTCTCCTGCGTCCGGGCTCAGGTCGCGTCGACGTCGAACGGCGGCGGGGTGCTGTGGTCGCGGGGCCGCACGGTCTGCGCGACGGGCACCGTGCCGGCCGCGGCAGCCAGGCCGGTCGATCCGGTGGCGCTCCCCCGGTGCACGGTCGGCTCGTCGCTCAGCAGCTGCTCGCGGATGAACGTGCGCGGGTGGTACTTGCGCAGGTCGAGGTCGCGCAGCTCGGCGAAGTCCTCGCCCATCGAGTCGTGCATCTGCTCGCGGACGCCGGTGATGGCCGCCCGCACCTTCTTCAGCCCCGCGGCGGCGTCCTTGGCCAGGTGCGGCAGCCGCTCCGGCCCGAAGATGAAGAGCGCGGCGAGCGCCAGGACGACGATCTCGCCCCAGCCGATCGAGTCGAACATGCCGCGCTCCCTCCTCCGGTCACCAGCGTAGGCGGCCCCTGGTCGGGGCCTTCCCGCTAGGCCGGGTCGAGCGTCGCCTGGACCTTCTGCGACTCGCCGCCGCCCCGGACGAACTCCACGGTCACCTCGTCACCGGGGGCGTGGGCGTCGACCGCGACGACCAGCTCCTCGGAGCTGCGCACGGTCTCGTCGCCGACGGCGATGATGATGTCCTCGTCGCGGATGCCGGCGCGGGCCGCGGCGCTGCCCTGCTCGACATTCAGCACCAGCGCACCGTCCCGGGCGCCGTCGGTGACCGAGCGGGCGTTCACGCCGAGCGTCGCGTGCGTCACCGAACCGGTCGAGATCAGCTGCTCGGCGATCCGCTTGACCGTGTCGACCGGGATGGCGAAGCCGAGGCCGATGGAGCCACCCGCACCGGTCGAGGCGATCGCGGTGTTGATGCCGACCAGGGCACCGGAGCCGTCGACCAGCGCACCGCCGGAGTTGCCCGGGTTGATGGGCGCGTCGGTCTGGACGGCGCTGATGACCGCGTTGGTGTCCGAGCCCTCGCCGGAGAGCCGCACGGGGCGGTCCAGGGCGCTGACGATGCCGCTGGTCACCGTGCCGGCCAGGCCCAGGGGCGAGCCGATGGCCACGACCGGGTCGCCGACCACCACGTCCTCCGACCGCCCCAGGGTGGCCGTGACCAGCCCGGGCTTCTCCACCTTGATGACGGCGACGTCGCTGGCCGGGTCGCGGCCCACGATCCGCGCGGACGACCCGCTGCCGTCGGAGAAGACGGCCCGGATCTCCGCTCCCTCGACGTCGGCGGCGCCGGAGATGACGTGGTTGTTGGTCACGATGTAGCCGTTGTCGCCGTCGATCACCACACCGGACCCGGTGGCACCGGCCTGACCGACGCGCACCTCGATCGACACGACCGCGGGGGTGACGGCGGCGGCGATCTCCGCCACCGACCCGGTCTCCTTCGGCGCCCCGGGGTCGATCTGGGCCAGGGTGGTACCGGGCGTGTAGAGCGGCGTCTCGTCGGCGGTGCGGGTGAGGTACCAGCCCACCCCACCGGCGACCACGCCCACCAGGAGCAGCGCCAGCACGGCCAGCGTCGTCAGCCGCACGGAGACGTCGCGCAGCCGCAGCTTGCGGCGGCCCTGCGCGTCGACGACGACCGGGCCGGGCTGCTGGTCCTCGTCGTACACGGCGGGGGCACCGAGACCCGCCGGGGACGACGGGTCCCGCCAGGGGTCGGTGCGCGCGTCGGTCTTCCACCACGGGCCGCTGGAGGTGCGCCGGCCGCCGGGGCGACCCGACGGCGGGTCCTGCAGGCCGCCGCGGCCGGGCACCGGCGGGCCGAAGGCGCGCAGCAGCGCCTCCGGCGGTGGCGGCGGGACCGGGCGCGGTGACAGCGGCGGCCGGTCGCCGGCGAAGCCACCCTCGGTGGCCGCGGGCCGGCCGAAGGCCCCGGCCTGCGCCGGGCTGGCCTGCGGGGCCGGCGTGGCGCGCGGCTCGAACCGCCGGGCCGTCGACGCGTCGAAGGGGCCGGACTGGCCCGGCGGCCGGACGAAGTCGTCGTGCCCCGGGGTCGGGGGCTGCCGAGTGCTCAGGGGGTGCCGCCCACGACACCGACGGTGACCGTGCGCAGGACCGGCGGCGCCACCTCGGTGTGCTGCTCGGGGCGCCCGCTGTCGGCCGTCGCGCCGGCGCCCGGTGCTGCGTCGCCCGGAAGCGTGAGCACCAGCGCGGTGACGCCGGCGCCCAGGCCGACGAGCGTGCCGGCGACGCCTCGCCGGAGCCAGCGCGGGCCCAGGTGCCCGCGGCGCGAGGCGTCGTCGGTGAGGTCGACCGACCAGGCGCCACGAGTGCCGGTCAGCGTGAACTCCCCCGGTCCCACGGCGCTCATCGAACCCGGGCCCGTCCCGGCTCCCGACATCTCGGCGGTGAACGGGATGGCGCGCAGCCGCGACATCAGGTCTCCGGGCACCGAGACGTCGGCGGAGCAGTGCAGCGCCTCCTTCGCCTCGCGCTGGGCCTCGACGGCCATCCGGCACTGGGCGCAGCCGGCGAGGTGCCGGGCCGCACGACCGGCGGGACCGGCGGTCAGCTCGCCGTCGACCAGCGCGGTGATCGCCTCCTGGGCCAGGTGGCTCTCCGGGATGTTCACGCCCCGACCTCCCCGGGAACGGCGGGCCGCCGCGGCGCCAGGTGCGCGAGCGCCTGGCGGAGCTGCACGCGCCCGCGGTGGATCCGACTGCGGACGGTGCCGAGCTTGATGCCCAGCGTCGCCGCGATCTCCTCGTAGGTGAGGCCCTCGATGTCGCACAGCACGACCGCCACGCGGAACTCCGGCGGCAGGGCGTCGAGCGCGGCCTGCACCTGCGGGTCCAGGTGCGTGTCGGCGTACACCTGCTCGGGGCTGGGCGCCCGGCCGGGCAGCCGCTCGGTGTCCTCGGGCAGGGCGTCGAACCGGATGCGCTGCCGGCGGCGCACCATGTCGAGGAACAGGTTCGTGGTGATGCGGTGCAGCCAGCCCTCGAAGGTGCCGGGCGAGTAGTCGGCCAGCGAGCGGAAGACGCGGACGAACGTCTCCTGCGTGAGGTCCTCGGCGTCCTGGGCGTTGCCCGACAGCCGGTAGGCGAGCCGGTAGACGCGGGCGGAGTGGTCGCGGACGACCTGCTCCCACGTGGGCGCCACCCATCCGTCCGGGCGCACCCCGGAGCCGGCCGGCTGAGCGGGGGTGGCCTCGGACACGGCACCAGGATCGCAGACCGGCGCCGCCGCGACCTCCCCGACAGGGGGGTGTCCGGTGGACTGAGCTCGCTTTCCGCGCACGACCGGCTCAACGGACGGACGGCACACCGGTGTTCCCGGGCACCGTGACTCCCAGCAGACGCACAGGTGGCGCTGCCGTACGCGGTGCGGGCACGACCGGCCACTACCCTCGGCCGGTGATGAGCGCCGAGGAACCGCCGCCCGGAGGCGGCACCGATCCGGGCGCTGCGTACGCGGACCGCTTCGCCGGGGAGAGCCCGGAGATGGCCGCCGCCCGGCACCGCGCCCACTTCCTCACCGGCACTGCCCCGGTGGAACCCGCCGTCGGCGCGGCGCTGGCGGTTCTCGCCACCACTGCCGGCGCCCGGTCGGTCGTGTCCATCGGCAGCGGTGGCGGCCTCGCCGCCCTGTGGCTGATGCGCGGGATGCGGCCCGACGGCGTGCTCACCGTGCTCGACGGCGACCCGGAGCAGCTGGGCGCGGCCCGCAAGGCGCTCGCGGAGGCGAAGGTGCCGGCCAGCCGGGCACGGCTGATCTTCGGCACCCCCGGCGAGGTGATCCCCCGGCTCTCCCCGGGCGCCTACGACCTCGTCTGCTGCGCCGGCCCTCCGCGCGAGTACTCCGAGCACCTCGCCGCGCTGCTCGGGCTGGTGCGGGTGGGCGGCTCGCTCACCTGCCACGGGCTGCTCGCCGGTGGCCGGGTGGCCGACCGCACGGCGCGGGACCCGCAGTCGGTCGCCTGGCGGGAGATCGCCCGCACGATCCGCGACGACGAGACCCTGCTGCCCGCCGTCCTGCCGATCGGCACCGGCCTGCTCGTGGCCACGAAGCGGACCTGACGAGGCGGAACGGCCTTCGTCAGGCGAACGCCCGGGCGCCCTTGCCGAGAACGGTGATCCCACCCGCGCTGACGTGGTAGCGCTCGCGGTCGAGCTCGTGGTCGACGCCGATCCGGGCCCCGGCCGGGACCACGACGTTCTTGTCCAGGATCGCCCGGCGCACGATCGCGCCCTCGCCGATGTAGGCGCCGTCCATGACCACGCTGCCCTCGACGCGCGCCCCGCGCTCGACGCGCACGCCGGGCGAGATGACGGAGTTGTGCACCGAGCCGCCGCCGATGATGGCGCCGGCGCTGACCATGGACTCCTCGGCGCGGCCGCCGAGCACGAACTTCGCCGGGGGCAGCTGCGGCGGCAGGGTGAAGATCGGCCACCGGTCGTTGTAGAGGTTGAAGACCGGCGACACGGACACGAGGTCCATGTGCGCGTCGTAGTACGAGTCGATGGTCCCGACGTCGCGCCAGTAGCCGTGGTCCCGCTCGGTCGCGCCGGGCACCACGTTGGTGGAGAAGTCGTACACCCACGCCTCACCGGCAGCGGCCAGCATCGGCATGATCGAGCCGCCCATGTCGTGCTCGGAGGAGGCGTCCTCGGCGTCGGTGCGCAGCGCCTCGAGCAGCGCGTCGGTGGTGAAGACGTAGTTGCCCATGGAGGCGAAGCTCTCCTCGGGCGAGTCCGGCAGACCGGGGGGGTCGGCGGGCTTCTCCAGGAATCCGCGCACCCGGCCCTCGGCGTCGGCGTCGATGACCCCGAAGCCCGTGGCCTCCCGGCGCGGCACCCGCAACCCCGCGATGGTGACGCCGGCGCCGGTGCGCAGGTGCTGGTCGATCATCTGCGCCGGGTCCATCCGGTACACGTGGTCGGCGCCGAAGACGACGACGATCTCCGGGCGCTCGTCGTAGATCAGGTTGAGGCTCTGGAAGATCGCGTCGGCGCTGCCGGTGTACCAGCGCGGGCCGAGCCGCTGCTGCGCCGGGACCGGGGTGATGTAGTTGCCCAGCAGCTGCGACATCCGCCAGGTGGTGGTGATGTGCCGGTCGAGGCTGTGGCTCTTGTACTGGGTGAGGACGGCGATCTGCCGGATGTCGGCGTTCACCAGGTTCGACAGCACGAAGTCGATGAGCCGGTACTGACCACCGAAGGGCACCGCGGGCTTGGCCCGGTCCGCCGTCAGCGGCGCCAGTCGCTTGCCCTCGCCTCCGGCAAGGACGATGCCGAGAACCCGAGGACCGCCACGCATGTCCGAAAGGTAACCGCTGCCGGCCGCCGACCACGCATCGAACCCGACGAGGCCACCCGTCAGGGGTTGGTCCCGAGCCCGTGGAGCGGGTCGAGCCGGTCCACCGTCCGTCCGGCCGCGCCGTGGCACGGCTGGACGGACGCCCACCCGGCTCAACCCGGCCCCCAGGCCCCTGGTGACGGGATGGGACGGCCTCCGTGCAGGGACCCCCTGCGAGCCTGCGAGCGGCGGGGGGCACGGAGGTCCTTCTAGGGTGACCGCGTGCGCATCGGGATCGTCACGCGGGAGTGGCCACCAGCCGTCTACGGCGGCGCGGGGGTGCACGTCGAGCACCTCGTGGCCGCACTGCGGTCGCTGCCGGCCGGGCCCGAGCTCGACGTGCACTGCTTCGGGGAGCCCCGCGAGGACGCCACCGCCCATCCGGTGCCCGACACCCTGCGCGACGCGAACGGTGCCCTGCAGGCGCTCGGCACCGACGCCGGCATCGCCGCGGCCCTGGCCGGCGCGGACCTGGTGCACAGCCACACCTGGTACGCCAACGGCGCCGGGCTCCTGGCCTCGCTGCTGCACGGCATCCCGCACGTCGTCACCGCGCACTCCCTCGAGCCACGCCGGCCGTGGAAGGCCGAGCAGCTCGGCGGCGGGTACCGGCTCTCCTCGTGGACCGAGCGCACGGCCTACCTCGCTGCCGACGCGGTCATCGCGGTGAGCGCCGGCATGCGCGACGACGTCCTGGCGGTCTACCCGGAGCTGGACCCCGCACGGGTGCACGTCGTCCACAACGGTGTCGACGCCGAGGCCTACCGGCCGGTGCACGCCCCCGACGTCGTCCGCGGGCTCGGCGTGGACCCCGACCGGCCCTACGCCCTCTTCGTCGGCCGGATCACCCGCCAGAAGGGGCTGCCGCACCTGCTGGCCGCCGCCGAGCAGCTGCCCTCCGACGTCGGGCTGGTGCTCTGCGCCGGCGCGGCGGACACCCCGGCCGAGCGCCAGCAGGTGGCCGACGCCGTCGCGGCGCTGCAGGCCCGACGCGAGGGCGTGGTCTGGATCGAGTCGATGCTGCCCCGCGAGCAGCTGGTCCCGCTGATCACCGGAGCCACCGTCTTCGTCTGCCCCTCGGTGTACGAGCCGCTCGGCATCGTGAACCTGGAGGCCGCGGCCTGCGGCACCGCCGTCGTGGCCAGCGCGGTGGGCGGGATCCCGGAGGTCGTCGACGACGGCCGCACGGGTCTGCTCGTCCCCTACGACGAGGCCGACCCCGCCGGCTTCGCCGCGGGCCTGGCCGCCCGCACCAGCGAGTTGCTGGCCGATCCGCAGCGGGCCGCGGCCATGGGTGCCGCCGGCCGCGAGCGGGTGCTGAGCGAGTTCGGCTGGGCGGCCATCGCCCAGCGGACGACCGAGGTCTACGCCGCCGTCCTGGAGAGCCGGGCCTGACCGGCCGCTGGTAGATTGCCCCCGCCGGCCTCCGGGTCGGTGTCGCAGCGGTAGCGAAGTCCGGTGCAATCCCGGCGCTGTCCCGCAACTGTGATGCCTCTCGATCCTCCCGGATCCTCGTGGCCTGAGCCAGATCGCCTGCCCTGCGGCATGTCACCGACCCTCGCGGTAAGGGTCGCGCATCCTGCCCCGGCAGACCATGAGCGACGCTCGCCGCCTCCGCTGGAGGCCCTCCGTGCACAGTTCCCTCCCCCGGCTGCGCGTCGCGCTGCCGGCCGTCCTGCTCTCGCTGCCCCTGGTGCTCGGCGCCTGCGGCAGCGGCGACTCGGGTTCGGACCCCGCCGCCGAGACCTCCGCCTCCGCATCGTTCCCGGTCACGGTGACCGGTGCCAACGGTGACGTCACCCTCGACGAGCAGCCGGAGTCGATCGTCTCCCTCTCGCCGACGGCGACGGAGATGCTCTTCGCCATCGATGCCGGCGACCAGGTGAAGGCCGTCGACGACTACTCGAACTACCCCGAGGACGCCCCGGTCACCGACCTGTCGGGTTTCACCCCCAACGCGGAGGCGATCGCCGGGTACCAGCCCGATCTCGTGGTGCTGAGCAACGACCAGAACGGCATCGTCGACGCCCTGGCCGCGCTCGAGGTCCCCACGCTGCTGCTCGAGGCGGCCACCAGCGTGGACGACACCTACGAGCAGATCGAGACGCTCGGTCAGGCCACCGGACACACCGAGGAGGCCGGCGACGTGGTCACCGAGACGCGGGACCGGATCGCCGACGCCGTCGCGTCCGTCCCGGCCGACGCCAAGGGCATGACCGTCTTCCACGAGCTCGGCCCGGAGCTCTACTCCGCGGACAGCAGCACCTTCGTGGGCAGCATCTACGCGATGTTCGGCCTGGAGAACATCGCCGACGGCCCCGGTGAGGCCGCCGGCGGCTACCCCCAGCTCTCCCCCGAGTACGTCGTCGGGGCCGCACCGGACCTGATCGTGCTGGCCGACACCAAGTGCTGCGAGCAGTCGGCCGAGACGGTCGCCCAGCGCCCGGCCTTCGACACCGTCCCGGCCGTGAAGGAAGGCCGTGTGCTCGAGGCCGACGACGACGTCGCCTCGCGCTGGGGCCCGCGGATCGCGGACTTCGCCGAGGCCGTCGCGAAGTCCCTCCAGGGCTGACCGGCCGGGCGACGGAACTCCTGCGATGACGGCGACGGCGGGCAGCGGCACCCGCTCCCGGCCCGGGGAGCCCTCGGCGTCTCCGCGGCGTCGTCGGCCGGGGCTGGTCCTGGCCGGGAGCGGGGCGGCGCTGGTGCTCGCCGTCCTGGCCGGGGTGTGGGTGGGCGCGCTGCCGCTCGCCCCCGGCGCCGTCGTCGCGACCCTGCTCGACCGTCTGCTGGGGCCGCTGGGCATCGACGTGCCCGGCGGCCTCAGCGGCACCCAGGAGGCGGTGCTGCTGGAGCTCCGCCTCCCCCGCGTCCTGCTGGCCGCGCTCGTCGGCGGCGGCCTCGCCGTCGCCGGCGCCGCCTACCAGGGCGTCTTCCGCAACCCGCTGGCCGACCCCTACCTGCTCGGTGCGGCCGCCGGTGCCGGCCTGGGCGCGACCCTGGTCATCGCCTACTCCCCCGTCCAGTCCATCGGGCCGGTCGGCATCGTCCCGCTGGCCGCGTTCGCCGGCGCGCTGCTGGGCGTGGGGTGCGCGCTGGTCCTCGGCGCGGTCACCGGCGGCTCGCACGGCCCGACCCTGCTGCTCGCGGGCATCGCCGTCGCCGCCTTCCTCTCCGCCGGTCAGACCCTGGTGCAGCAGCGGAACACCGACGACCTGCGCGAGATCTACGGCTGGCTGCTCGGGCAGCTCGGCAAGGCGCAGTGGTCCGACGTCCTGATGGTGCTGCCCTACCTCGGGATCGCCTGCGGGGTGCTGATGCTGTGCGGACGGGCGCTCGACGTGCTCGCGGTGGGTGACGACGAGGCCTCCTCCCTGGGCGTGCACCCCGGCCGGCTCCGGCTGCTGGTCATCGTGGCCGCCTCGCTGGCCACCGCGTCCGCGGTCGCCGTGAGCGGGCTGATCGGCTTCGTGGGGCTGGTGGTCCCGCACATCGCCCGCCGCTTCGTCGGCGGCTCCAACGCCCGCCTCCTGCCGGTGTCGCTGCTGATCGGCGGTGCCTTCCTCGTCCTGGCCGACATCGTGGCCCGGGTGGTCATCGCCCCCGCCGAGCTGCCGATCGGTGTGGTCACCGCGTTCGTCGGCGCCCCGTTCTTCGCCGGGCTGCTGTGGATCGGGGCGCGGCACCGGTGAGCCGGCGCATCGCGGAGGCACCCGCGACCGGCGCCCGCGTCGAGGTCGTGGGGCTCTCGGCCGCCTACGGCCGGCGGCCGGTGCTCCACTCGGTCCGGCTGACCGTCGAGCCGGGCGGGTGGCTGGCGATCATCGGCCCCAACGGCTCCGGCAAGTCCACCCTGCTGCGCTCGGTGCTGGGCGTCCTCCACCACCAGGGGCAGGTCCGCATCGACGGGGTGCCGACCACCGGCATGCCGCGCCGGGAACGGGCACGGTCGCTGGCCTACGCCCCGCAGATCCCGGTCCTGCCGGAGGGCGTGACGACGGCGGACTACGTGACGCTGGGTCGCACGCCGCACCGCCCGCTGCTGGCCGCGCCGCGCGCGGTGGACCGTCGGGTGGTGGCGGACGTGATGGCCCGCCTCGGGCTGGAGACGCTGGCCGACCGGCAGCTGGCCACGCTGTCCGGCGGCGAGCAGCAGCGGGCCGTCCTCGCGCGGGCGCTCGCCCAGCAGCCCCGGGTGCTGCTCCTCGACGAGCCCACCGCCTCGCTGGACCTCGGTCACGCGCAGCAGGTCCTCGACCTCGTCGACCGGCTGCGCCGGCAGGACGGGCTCACCGTGGTGAGCACGCTGCACGACCTCACCCTCGCCGGCCAGTACGCCGACCGACTCGCACTGCTCTCCGACGGGCGGATCGCCGCCGAGGGCCCTCCGGCCGAGGTGCTCACCGCCGAGGCGCTGAGCGCGCACTACGGTGCCCGCGCCCAGGTGCTTCCCGGTCCGCACGGCCCCGCGGTCCTGCCGGTGCGCGCCGACGACTCCTAGCGCCCGGTCCGGCCGGGGGACACGGGCCGGAACCGGAGCCCGTCGCCGGGCCGCAGCTGAGCGGCCGCCGGCAGGTCGTCGGTGACCACGACGGCGAGCACCGGGTAGCCACCCGTCACCGGGTGGTCGGCGAGGAAGAGGACGGGCGCGCCGTCGGGCGGCACCTGCACGGCCCCGGGCACCAGCCCCTCGCTGGGCAGCTCGTCGGACCGGGCCCGCTCCAGCGCGGGACCGGACAGCCGCAACCCCACCCGGTCGCTCGCCGTCCCGACCGTCCACTCCGCCGACACCAGCACGCGCCAGGCGGTCGGCGTCAGCCGGTCCCGCCGCGGCCCGGGCAGCACGCGCAGCACCGGTGCGGCGACCGGCGGCGCGACGGGCGCGACGTCCACCAGCGGCTGCGCCTCCCCCGGCGGGCCCAGCGGGAGCCGGTCCCCGGCGCGCAGCGGGGCCGGGCCGAGACCGGAGAGGGTGTCGGTGCTGCGGGAGCCGAGCACCGGCGGGACGTCGATGCCACCGCGCACGGCCAGGTAGCTGCGCAGGCCCACCGCGGGGGTGCCGAGGGCGAGCTCGGCCCCGGCGGGCAGCGGGAACGGAGCGTTCCAGGGGACGGGCCGCCCGTCGACCAGCGCGGCCGCGGGCGCTCCCGTGAGCGCCACCAGGAGAGCCCGGCCGGCCCGCACCCGCAGGCCTCCGGCCGTCGTCTCCAGGACGGCCGCGCCGGGATCGTTGCCGACCAGCCGGCCGGCCAGCGCCGCCGAGGCGCGGTCGGCGGCGCCGGACCGGGTCACCCCGATCGCGGCCCAGCCCGGGCGGCCGGCGTCCTGCACCGTGGTGAGCGGCCCCGGGGCCAGCACCTCGAGCACTCAGCCCACCGCCCGCAGCCGGACGACGGTCCCGGGGACGAGCAGCGCCGGCGGGTCGCGGTCGACGTCGAAGAGCACGACGTCGGTGCGGCCGACCAGCTGCCAGCCCCCCGGCGAGGCACGCGGGTAGATGCCCGCGTAGGGGCCGGCCAGGCCGACGGCGCCGGCCGGGACCCGGGTCCGCGGCGTCGCCCGCCGCGGCACCTGCAGCTCCTCGGGCAGCCCGGTGAGGTAGCCGAACCCGGGCGCGAACCCGGCGAAGGCGACCGTGAAGCGGATCGTCGCCAGGCGCTCCACGAGGTCGGCCACGGTGCGGTCGGTGAGCGCGGCGACATCGGCGAGGTCGGGACCGTCGAACACCACCGGGACGTCGACGACGGCGGGGCGCACCGCCTCCGCGATCCCGGTCGGGCGGAGCGCCCGCAGCACGGCCAGGTCGTGCTCGGTGGGGGGCCGGTCCAGCACCACGAGCAGCGTGCGGGCCGCCGGGACGAGATCCACCTGCCCGGGCAGCGGTGCCGACGCCAGCGCCTCGCGCAGACCCGGGACGATGGACGCATCCGCGTCGAGGAGGACGGCACGGTCGCCGTAGGCGACAGCCCGCTCCACTCCCACCGGCCCATGATCGGGCACTCCTCACCCGACCGCGTGACCGGCGCCCCCGTCCCGGTGTCCTGGTCGGCCGACCCGGCCGGCGGATGGAATGCTCGGCTGTCGTGACTCCGCCGATCCCCGACGGGCAGGACCCGATGCGCGCCCTGCTGCGGGCGTCCCACCACCTGCGCGCCGACCAGCTCGGCACCGCCGTCCTGCGCACGGCACCCCGGCTGGACGGCGTCCGGCTCGCCGTCGTGTACGTCGTCGACTACGAGCAGCAGTCCCTGGTTCCGCTCGGCGGTGAGGGCGTCCCCGCCCGCGAGCCGCTGGACGTCGACGAGTCCACCGGTGGCGGCGCCTTCCGGCGGGTGGCTCCGGTCAGCTCCCGCGCCTCGGACGGCGCCGTCACGCTCTGGATGCCGTTGCTCGACGGTGCCGAGCGCCTGGGCGTGCTCGAGCTGGTCTTCGACGGGGACGCCCCGGAGGGGGCGGACGAGGCGATCCGGGCCTATGCGGCGCTGGTGGCCGAGCTGTGCGTGACGCGCGACGAGTACAGCGACGTGCTCACCCGCCTGCGCCGCAACCGCCCCATGACCATCGCGGCGGAGATCCAGTGGGAGCTGGTCCCTCCCCTGACCTTCGGCACCGATCGCATCGTCATCGCGGCGGCGTTGGAGCCCTCGTACGAGATCGGCGGCGACACCTTCGACTACGCCGTCAACGGCGAGCTGGCCGACCTCATGGTGCTCGACGCGGTCGGGCACGGACTGCCCGCCGCGCTGCTGGCGACGGTCGCGGTCGGCGCCTACCGCTCCGGTCGCCGGGCGGAGCTCTCCCTGACCGACATCTCTGCCCGCATGAACCGGGCGATCGAGGAGCAGTTCACCGCCAGCCGGTTCGCCACGGCGTTGCTGGTCCGGCTCGACCTGGCCGGCGGGACGCTCCACTGGGTCAACGCGGGGCATCCCGCTCCGCTCGTCGTGCGCGACGGTGCGCTGCTGCCGCCGCATCCGTGCCGGTCCTCGCTCCCCCTGGGACTGCAACCGGGTCCGGCGCAGGAGTGCTCGGTGCAGCTCCGCCCCGGGGACCGGGTCCTGCTCTACACCGACGGGATCGTCGAGGCCCGCTCACCCGGCGGCGAGTTCTTCGGCGAGGACCGGTTGGCCGACTTCGTCGTGCGGGCCGAGGCGGCCGGTGATCCGCCGCCGGAGACCCTCCGCAGGCTGATGCGCAGCGTGCTCGACCACCAGGCCGGGCAGCTGCAGGACGACGCGTCGATCGTGCTGGTCGAGTGGCGCACCGGCCGCGAGGAGCAGATGCGACTGTGAGCGCGCAGGACGTCCCGCTGGAGGAGGGGCACGACGTGGCCCAGGCTGTCGCACCGGTCGTCGTCGTGGGGCTGGTGGCCGCGCCCGGAGCCCCCGCCGAGCTGGCGCAGGGACTGGCCGGGGAACTGGTGTCGGAGCTCGGGAACCGGCACCCCGAGGTCACCTGGCAGGTCCAGACGGTCGAGGACGGGCTGGTCCAGCCGCCCGCCGACGACGCCGAGCTGGTCGCCGCCACGCGCGAGCGGCTGCTCTCCGCCGACTGGGACCTGGCCCTGTGCGTCACCGACGTCCCGCTGGAGGTGGCCCGCCGCCCCGTCGTCGCCCACGCCAGCCCCCTCCACGGGGTCGGCGTGCTCTCGGTGCCGGCGCTCGGCGCGGTGGGGCGCCGTCGCCGGGCCGTGGAGACGGCGGTCGGCCTGGTGCAGGCCCTGGTCAGCGACGGCGACGACGACCCCGACGACCCCGACGACCGGGCCGATCTCGGCCGCCGGCTGCGGCAGCTGGCCACCGACCCGGCCGAATCCGAGGAGGGCGTCCGGTTCACCGCGCGGGTGCTCTCCGGCAACCTGCGGCTGCTCAGCGGGATGGTGCGCGCCAACCGGCCGTGGCGGCTGGCGGTGCGGCTCTCCCGCGCGCTGACCGCGGCCATCGCGGCAGGCGTCTTCGCGCTGGTGACCGCCGACATCTGGCGGCTGGCCGACGCCTTCGGCTGGCTGCGGCTGCTGCTGGTCGGCATCGGCTCGGTGGTGGCCATCGCCGTCACGCTGATCGTCGGCGCCGACATGTGGGAGCGGCCGCGCTCGCGGCGGGTCCGCAAGCAGGTCGTGCTGTTCAACATCGCGACCGCCGCGACGGTGACCATCGGCGTGCTGTCGCTGTACCTGGCGTTGTTCGTGCTCGCGCTGCTCGGCGGGCTGTTCCTGGTCGTCGAGCCGCTGTTCAGCGACGGCCTGGGGCATCCGGCGCACTTCTCCGACTACCTGGAGCTGGCCTGGCTGACCTGTTCGCTGGCCACCGTCGGTGGGGCGCTGGGGGCCGGTCTGGAGAGCGACGAGACGGTGCGCGAGGCGGCCTACACCTACCGCCCAGGGCGCACCGACCCCTGATCGGGCAGCTGGTGATGCCCCGACATGTGGTGCGCGATCGGACGCGGGACACTCGGGTGTGAGCATCGCCGACCGTTTCACCGCTGCCCTGGCGGAGGTGTCCGGCGCCGGACCGGCCGAGCCCGAGCTGCTCCCGGCGCGGCTGAGCCGCGCCGCCGCCTCGGCGCTGGGCACCGACGCTGCCGGCATCGGCATGGTCGACGAGTTCGGCAGGTGGCTCCCGCTGGGCGCCAGCGAGGACGTGGCCGGCACCGCCGAGCGGATGCAGTTCACCGCCGGCCAGGGGCCGTGCACCACCTGCCGGGTCGAGGGGCAGCCGGTGCTCGCCGTCCAGGAGGAGCTGCAGCGCCGGTGGCCGGTGTTCACCCGGCTCCTGGAGTCGAGGACGCCGTTCCGGGCCGTGCTCGCGCTCCCGCTGGGTCCGGCCCCGTGGGGGCGGGGCGCGATGGACCTCTACCTCCGCGACGGAGCGGCGCTGGCGGGCGTGGACGTGTTCGCCGCGACCGCGGTCGGCGACCTGGTCAGCGCGGCGCTGAGCGACGCGACCGTCTGGGGCTCCTGGGCGGCCGACGGACGGCCCGCCTGGCGCGCAGGCCCCACCGCGCGGGAGCGGGCTCGCGTCTGGGAGGCGATGGGCCGGGTGGGCATGGACCTCGACGTGCCCGCCGAGGAGGCACTGGCGCTGCTGCGCGCGGACGCCACGGCGGCCGGGCGCACCGTCGAGGAGGTCGCCGCCGACGTGCTGGAGGGCCGGCGGGGCGCGGCCGACCTGCGCGCCGGGCGCTGACCGCTCAGCGGGCGAAGGGCCTCACGTCGATCCCGGCCCCCGCCAGGGCTCCCCGCACCGAGCGCGCCAGCTCGACCGCACCCGGGGTGTCACCGTGCACGCACACCGATCCGACGGTCATCGGCACGGTGCTGCCGTCGACGGCCACGACCGTCCCCTCGGCCGCCATCCGCACCGCCCGGCGGGCGACCTCCGCAGGGTCGTGCACCAGCGCGCCGGGGTCGCTGCGCGGCACGAGCGTGCCCTCGGCGGTGTAGCCGCGATCGGCGAAACCCTCCGCCACCGTCCGCAGCCCCGCGTCGGTCGCCTCGCGCAGCAGCACCGAACCGGGGAGACCCAGCACGGGGAGCGCCGGGTCGTACGCCCGCACGGCCTCGACGACCGCGCGCGCCTGCCGCTCGTGGTGCACGACCGCGTTGTAGAGCGCCCCGTGCGGCTTCACGTAGGAGACCCGGCCCCCGGCGGCCCGCGCCATGCCGTCGAGCGCGCCCAGCTGGTAGAGCACGTCGGCACCCAGCTCCGCCGGGGCGACGTCGATGAAGCGGCGTCCGAACCCGGCGAGGTCCCGGTAGGAGACCTGCGCCCCGACGGCGACACCGGCTGCGACGGCGGCCGTGGTGACGCGTCGCATCGTGAGCGGGTCGCCGGCGTGGAAGCCGCACGCGACGTTGGCGCTGGTCACCACCTGCAGCAGGGCCTCGTCGTCGCCGAGCCGCCACACCCCGAAGCCCTCACCGAGGTCGGCGTTCAGGTCGATGCTGGTCACCGGCGCATCCTCGCACCGGACGGCCCGGCGCCCCACCGTGCGGCGAGGCGCCGGCTCGCCTCAGAGCTCGGGCTTGAGCTGCACCTTCACCACGCCGTCCTCCTTCTTCTGGAACTTGGCGTACATCTCCGGCGCCTGCGAGAGCGGCACCCGGTGCGTGGCGAAGGTGTCCACGCCGAGCGGGTCGGCGTCGGTGAGCAGCGGCATGATGTCCGGGATCCAGCGCTTGATGTTGCACTGGCCCATGCGCAGCTGGATCTGCTTGTCGAACATGGTCATCAGCGGCATCGGGTCCGCGGCGCCGCCGTAGACGCCGGACAGCGAGATCGTGCCGCCGCGCCGCACGATGTCGATCGCGGAGTACAGCGCGTTCAGCCGGTCGACGCCCGCGTGCTCCATGAGCGGCGCGGAGACCGCCTTCGGCAGCAGACCGGCGGCCTTCTGCACGAAGCTCGTGGCCGGCGACCCGTGGGCCTCCATGCCGACGGCGTCCAGCACCGAGTCCGGGCCGCGGCCACCGGTCAGATCGCGGATGGCGTCACCGATCGACTCGGCCTCGCCCAGGTCCACCACCTCGACGCCGCGGGCGCGCACCCGCTCCAGGCGCTCGGGTACCAGGTCGACGCCGATCACGCGGTAGCCCTTGTGCTGCGCGATGCGGCAGGCGAAGTCACCGATGGGTCCCAGGCCCAGGACGACGAGCGTCCCGCCCTCGGGCACCGCGGCGTACTCCACGCCCTGCCAGGCGGTGGGCAGGATGTCCGAGAGGTAGGCGAACCGGTCGTCGGGCGGCCCGTCGGGCAGCGGGATGTGGGTGAACTGGGCCTGCGGCACCCGCAGGTACTCGGCCTGGCCGCCCGCCACCTGGCCGTAGAGCTTGGAGAAGCCGAACAGCGCGGCACCGGTGCCGTGCTCGCGCACCTGGGTCGTCTCGCACTGGGTGTACAGCTGCTGCTGGCACATCCAGCAGTGCCCGCAGGAGATCTGGAAGGGGATCGAGACGCGGTCGCCGACCTTCAGGCCCGTCACCGCCGACCCGACCTCCACGACCTGGCCCATGTTCTCGTGGCCGAGGATGTCGCCCACTCCCATGAACGGCGACAGGGGCTCGTACAGGTGCAGGTCCGAGCCGCAGATGTTCGACGTCGTCACGCGGATCACCGCGTCCGTGGGCTCCTGCACGAACGGGTCGGGGACCTCCTCGACCCGTACGTCACGCTGTCCGTGCCAGGTCACTGCCTTCATGGGACTCCCGTCGTTGGGCACCCCGTCCTGGGTGCCGCTCCGTCCCGGGGTGCCCGGGGGGCACGGTGTGCAACCGCAGGTCCGACGCGCGCCGGGCCGGAATGACCGCCGGGGCGAGGGCGCTGCACCGGGTATGGCCGGCGAGCCGCTCACCCTCTTCGACATCGGCCCCGCGCCGACCCCCATGCCTGCGAACCGGCTGCTGCAGGTCCGGCGCATCTACGCCGAGGCGGCGGCCGCCGCCTCCCCTCGCGGCCGCCAGGTGCTCGGCCGGTTCCCCGACGCCGAGGTCGTCGAGGTGCCGTCGCACTGGCAGATCCCGGACCTCCACGGCAACGCCGGGAACGTGGAGCGGTGGGTGCGGACGAAGACCGAGACGCTGGTGCTCGGCGTCCGCAAGGGGCTCACCACCCGGCCCAACGGCCGCTCGGCCGACTTCATCGCGCCCGGCCCCTCCAACGGCTGCGCGATGGCCTGCGCCTACTGCTACGTGCCGCGACGCAAGGGGTTCGCCAACCCCATCACGGTGTTCACGAACATCGAGCAGATCACCGCGCACCTGCGGCGGCACGTCGCCCGCCAGGGACCCAAGCCGGAGCCGAACCAGTGCGATCCCCACGACTGGGTCTACGACATCGGCGAGAACGGCGACTGCTCGGTCGACGCCCTGGTGAGCGACAACGTCGCCGACCTCGTGGCCACCTTCCGCACCCTGCCGACGGCCAAGGCGTCCTTCGCCACCAAGTACGTGAACCGGCAGCTGCTCGACCTCGACCCCGCGGGCCGGACCCGTATCCGGTTCTCGGTCATGCCCGACGACGACGCGCGGCTGCTCGACGTGCGCACGAGCCGGATGGACGAGCGCATCGCGGCCGTCGACGACTTCGTCGAGGCCGGGTACGAGGTCCACCTCAACCTCTCCCCCGTGGTGCTGCGGGACGGCTGGGAGTCGGCGTGGACGGCACTGCTCCGGCAGCTGGACGACGTCCTCTCCCCCGCCGCCAAGGCCCAGGCGGCCGCGGAGGTGATCATGCTGACCCACAACGAGGCGCTGCACGAGGTGAACCTCGGGTGGCACCCGCTGGCCGAGGAGCTGCTCTGGCGTCCCGAGCTGCAGGAGCCCAAGCGCAGCCAGAACGGCCAGGACAACGTGCGCTACCGGGCCGGCGTCAAACGAGCCGCGCTCGCCCGGCTGGACCAGCTCGTCGCCGGCACCGCACCGTGGCTGCGGGTGCGCTACGCCTTCTGAGCGATCGGCCCGGTGCGACCTACCTGGTGAGCGACCTGGGCGGTGCCGACACGTCGGCAGGGCGCCATGTCGACAAGACCACATATCGACGGCTCGTGTTCACTCCCTCACCGCGCGTATGAGATGGTGGCGAGGCCGGACGCCTCACCGCCCCGGCGGGGGACGTCGTGGCTCGGGGGGAGTCGGGTGCCGGAGAAGACGGCGGGTGTGACGGCCGGTGCGCTGCTCGCGGCCCTGCCCGACACCGTGGTGGTCGCCGACTCGCGAGGGCGGGTCACCTACGTGAACCCGGCCGTCACCCGGCTGCTCGGGTACGAGCCCGCCGAGCTGCTCGGACGCGACCTCGCCGAGATCATGCCGCCGCGCTTCCGGACCGGGCACGGAGAGCACATCACGCGGTTCCTCACCACGGGACAGGGGGAGCTCGTCGGCAACACCACCCAGCTGCCGGCGGTGCACGTCAGCGGCCACGAGGTCTCCATCGACGTCACCCTGGCCCGGGTCGAGCCCTTCCCCGGCGCCCCGGCGGAGGAGTCCTCGGTGGTCGGGGTGCTCCGCGACGCCAGCACCACGATCCTGCTCGAGCGGCAGCTGCAGGTCAGCCGCTACCTGGCGGCCACCCTGCGGGTCACCGCGGCGCTGACCGAGGCGCGCGACGCCGACGTCGCCTTCCGCCAGCTGCTGCCCACCCTGTGCACGGAGCTCGACTGGGACGCCGCGCTGCTGTGGCAGGCCGACGGCGAACGAGGACGACTGGTGCACGCCGGCACCTGGACCGCGCCGGACGGGGACGTCCCCGCGCTCGCGGCGGACGCCACCGGTCGTCGGTTCCGTCGCGGCGAGGGCCTCCCGGGGCAGGCGTGGCTGCAGCGAGCACCCGTCGTCGTGGACGACCTCGCGAGCGACCCGCGCGTGGTGCGGGCCGACGCCGTCCGGGCCGACCGCCTCAGCACCGGTGTCGCGTTCCCCGTGCTGCGTGGCGACACGGTGCTGGCGGTCTGCGAGCTCTTCTCCACCGAGTCCCGCCCGGTTCCCGCGGAGCTGCTGGAGGTCCTCGCCCACGCCGGCCGCCAGATCGGCCAGTTCCTCGACCGGCTGCGCGCCGAGTCCGACGTCCGGGGGCTCGCCGACACCCTCCAGCGCAGCCTGCTCCCCTCGCACCTGCCGACCATCCCCGGGATCGGGCTCGCCGCCCGCTACCGGGCCGGCGGGGAGACGGCGCTGGTCGGCGGCGACACCTACGACGTGACGCCGCTTCCCGACGGCCGCTGGATGGTGCTGATCGCCGACGTGTGCGGCACCGGCGCCGAGGCCGCCGCGGTCACGGCGGTCACCCGGCACACCGCCCGCGCGGCCGCGGCGACGGGCAGTCCGGCGGAGATCCTGGGCGCGGTCAACACCGCACTCCTGCAGCAGCGGGACGACGGGCCGCTCCGGTTCGTCACCGCCTGCTGCCTGGTCCTGGAGCCGGCCGGCTCCGGCCACCACGCCTGCCTGAGCGTGGCGGGGCACCCGCTGCCCGTGCTGCGCTGTCCTGACGGCGCGACCGAGGAGGTCGGGGTCCCGGGCCGGCCGCTGGGCATCGACGCCGAGGTGCGGTTCGAGCAGACCCACCTCGAGCTCTCCGCGGGCTCGACCCTCGTGCTCTACACGGACGGGGTCACCGAGGCGCGCGACGACGCGGGGCGGCAGTTCGGCGAGGACGCCCTGCTGCGGGTGGTCGCGGGAGCACCGCTGGACGCCGAGGCGACAGTCGGGGCGGTCGCCGCTGCCGTGGAGGACCAGCTGGCCGGATCGCGGCACGAGCCCGACGACCTCGCCGTGCTCGCCCTCACCGTCCCCCGCTGAGCGACCGGCGGTGCGTTCCGCCGGCATCGCTACGGTGGTCCCGTGGCGCGTGTCGTGGTCGTGGGCGCCGGGCTGGGTGGGCTCGCCGCGGCGGCCCGGCTGGCCGCCGCGGGCCACGCGGTCACCGTCCTCGAGCAGGCGGACCGGCCCGGCGGGAAGCTCGGCCGGCTCACCGTCGACGGGCACTCCTTCGACACCGGGCCGAGCCTGGTCACGCTCCCCCAGGTGCTGCGGGACCTCTTCGCGGCCACCGGCGCCCGGCTCGAGGACTGCGTGGACCTCACCCGGCTGGACCCCGCGGTCGGGTACCGGTTCGCCGACGGCACCCGGCTGCGCATGCCGGGCCGGTTCGAGGACGTCCCGGCAGCCCTGGACGACGCGCTCGCCGACGGCGCCGGACGCCAGTGGAGCGCCCTGATGGAGCGCGCCGCCGACATGTGGCGGATCAGCGAGGGGCCCTTCCTCCGTTCCCCGCTCGCCGGCGCCGCCACGCTGGCGCGGCTCGCCCGCCGACCGGGCGACGTCGCGACCGTCGCGCCCTGGCAGTCGCTGCGCGGCGTGGGCGGGCAGTACCTGCGCGACCCGCGCCTGCGCACGCTGCTCGACCGGTACGCGACCTACTCCGGCTCCGATCCCCGGCGCGCACCGGCGGTGCTGGCCACCGTGCCCTACGCCGAGCAGGCATTCGGTTCCTGGTACGTGCGCGGCGGACTGCACGAACTGGCCCTCGCCGTCCTCGACCGGGCCGTCGCCCGCGGGGCCGTCCTCCGCACCGGCGCGACGGTCCGCCGCGTTCTCGCCGACGGTGGACGGGCCTCCGGCGTGGAGCTGGCCGACGGCGAACGGGTGCCGGCCGACGTCGTCGTGTCCGGCATCGACGCCGCAGGCCTGTACGCCCACCTGCTCCCCGGTGACCGGCGGACCCGCGGGGTGCGCCGCGACCTGCGCCGGGCGACCCCGTCGCTGTCCGGCTTCGTCCTGCTCCTCGGCCTGCGCGGCCGGACCCCGGACCTGGCCCATCACACCGTGCTGTTCCCCGGCGACTACGAGGCGGAGTTCGACGCCGTCTTCGGCACTGGCCGGCATGCGGGCCGGCCGGTGCCGGTCGAGGACCCGACCGTCTACGTCAGCGCCCCCGACGACCCGGCGCTGGTGCCCGACGGCGACAGCGAGTCGTGGTTCGTGCTGGTGAACGCCCCGCGGCACGAGCCGGGCACGGGCGTGGACTGGACGGCGCCCGGCCTGGCCGATCGCTACGCCGACCAGGTGCTGGACGTGATGGCGCGCCGCGGCCTCGACGTGCGGGACCGGGTGCGGCTGCGTGTGGTGCGCACCCCGGCCGACCTCGAACGGGACACCGGCAGCGTGGGCGGTTCGATCTACGGCACCTCCAGCAACGGCAGCCGCGCGGCGTTCCTCCGCCCGGCCAACGCCTCCCCGATCCCCGGTCTCTTCCTCGTGGGTGGCTCCGCGCACCCGGGGGGCGGGCTCCCTCTGGTGACGCTCTCGGCCGAGATCGTCGCCGGGCTCGTCGGCCCCGCCTGAACCGGGCGCTCCCCCGCTCCCGAACACCGGGGGACGGCCGCTCCGGTTCCGGAGCCGGAACCGGTTGGGCACCGCCTTCTCGGGATAAGCCCGCACGGGACCCGGCGGCACCCTGGCCGGTCGGTGTCCCGGTCCTCGCCGGGCGGCGCCTGTCGGGCGCGGCCGACGGAGCACCTGTCCCCCGAGCCCGAGAGCGAGCCCCACGTGACCCTTGCAGCCACGGACTTCTACGCGGCGGCCCTGCAGTCGGCCGGGACGCGCTCGGCGGACGAGACCTGGTTCGTGCACTACGAGAACGGACGCCGCTACCCGCTCGCCGGGGCGCTCGACCGGTGGACCGGGCAGGCGGACGAGGTCGACCTCGGCCTCCTGGCGCGGACGCGCGGCACGATCCTCGACGTCGGGTGCGGCCCGGGCCGGCTGGCCGCCGAGCTCGCCCACCAGGGCCGGCACGCGCTCGGGCTGGACATCTCCCCCACGGCGCTGCGGCTGGCGCGGCGCTCCGGTGCCACCGTGATCCGCCGGTCGGTGTTCGACCCGGTGCACGGCGAGGGCATGTGGGGCACCGTCCTGCTCGCCGACGGCAACGTGGGCATCGGTGGGGACCCGGTGACCCTGCTGCGGCGATGTCGCGAGCTGGTCGCCCCCGGCGGCCGGGTGCTCGTGGAGACGGAGCGGCCCGGCGTCGGCCTCCGGACCACCCGCATCCGCCTGGAGCGCGCCGGCGAGGCCAGCGACTGGTTCGACTGGGCACACGTGGGCTGCGAGCGCATCGCCGACCTCGGAGCCGACGCCGGACTGCACCTCGGCGAGGCCTGGGACCAGTCCGGGCGCTTCTTCGCCGCGCTGCACCGCCCGCACTGACCCCCCGGGGACCCGACCCCGGACACGACGCGGCCCCGGCCACCGGTTCGCACCGGCGGCCGGGGCCGCGTCGTCCTCACCGACCGCACGGAGCGGTCGGCGAGGGTGGTCAGCTGGTGGCGCCCTTCAGCGCCTCCGAGAGAGCCGCCGCCTCGTCGGGCGACAGCTCGACGACCAGTCGACCGCCACCTTCCAGCGGTACGCGCATGACCAGGCCGCGCCCTTCCTTGGTGACCTCGAGGGGACCTTCACCCGTGCGCGGCTTCATGGCCGCCATGCGTGCCTCCTTCGCCAGCCGCGTTCCTGCCTCCTGGACAGGCGCGCGGTGTCCGATGCTGTGAGCTCTGCACCAATGATCCCGTATGAGGGCCATCCGTCCAACAGGAGGCCCGTCAGGGTGACGCGCGGAAGCAGTCGGCGACGTGGTCGTCGACCATCCCGGTGGCCTGCATGAGGGCATAGGCGGTGGTGGGGCCGACGAACACGAAGCCTCGGCGCTTCAGCTCGCGGGCCATCGCGACCGACTCGGGGCTGGTCGCCGGGACGTCGGCGAGCGTGGCCGGGCGGGGCCGCGGGCCGGTCGGCGCGAACGACCAGAGCAGCTCCGAGAGCCCCTCGGGCTGCTCCCCCGCGGCGCGGGCGTTGCCGATCGCGGCCCGGATCTTGGCGCGGTTGCGGACGATGGCCGCGTCGGCCATCAGCCGCTCCTCGTCCTCGGCGGTGAACCGTGCGACGGCGTCGATCGAGAACCCCGCGAACGCTGCCCGGAAGGCCGGCCGCTTGCGCAGGATGGTGATCCACGACAGCCCCGACTGGAACGCCTCGAGCGTGAGCCGCTCGAAGAGCGCGTCGTCCCCGCGCAGCGGGGTGCCCCACTCCTCGTCGTGGTACCTGACGTACTCCGCCGTGCTGGTCGCCCAGCCGCACCGCGATCGCTCCCCGTCCACGAGCGGCACGCTAACCCGCGGCTCCGACGCCTCACCCCAGCGGTGAGGAGGCCACCCCGGTGCCCAGGTCCTTCAGGTAGAGGTCGCGGAGCCGGTTCGTGTCGGCCGAGACCAGGGCCTGCGAGGTGGTGACGACGACGCGGTCACCGGTGAGCGCGGTCAGCCGGCCGTACTCGGACGGCGCCACCGATCCCACCGGCCCGGTGGTCGGCCGGCCGTCGGCGTCCGCGGTGACCAGCACCAGCGGCCCGACGGCGTTCCCGGCGAGGTCGCGACGGTAGTGGTCGGTGTGGCCGTTCGTGTCGGCGGCCACGGCAGCGGCGGCGGTCGCGTAGAAGGCGTAGCGGCCGGTGGGGTCCAGCTCGACCTGGTGCTCCCACACGGTCTGCTGGCCGTCCCCGAGGGCGAGCGCCGTCGAGGTCATGAGGTCCACCCGGTAGGCCAGCCCGACCGTGCCGGTGGCGGCAGGGTTGGTGGTGGTGATCCGCGACGAGGTGACCAGGCCGACGTAGCGACCGTCGTCGCTGATCGAGATGTCCCCGGCGTCCCGGTAGACGGGGAACTGCACGGGGCCGCCGCGGGAGGAGACGGTCGAGGCGACGACGAGCTCGCCGGCGCCGGTGCCGGTCAGCGTCTTGCGGTACAGCAGCACCGTGCCGGTCGACGTCGTCGCCGGGAACAGGGCGTAGCGGCCGTCGGGGGTGATCTCCAGCGCGGGGCCGGTCGCCGCCCCGGTCAGGTTCCCGCCGGCCGTCGTCGTCGACACCCGCGTCACCGCACCGCTGGAGAGCCTCTTGGCGAAGAGGTCCACGACGCCGTTCGTGTCGCCGGCAACCAGGTCCGAGCGCGCCGAGTAGAAGAGGACGAGGTCGCCGTCGGCGGAGACGACCACCGGCGCGCTGGTGGCGTAGACCGACGAGCCGGTCTGCAGCACCGCTCCCGCGGTCGTGGAGCTGACCCGGCCGTCGGGCGTCGTGCTCACCAGCGACCAGGCCGAGGTGGCGACGTCGAAGCGGTAGACGTCGGTCACCGTGTTCGTGTCCGCCGGAACCAGCGACGCGGTGGTGGCCAGGACGACGGTGCGGCCGTCGGCGCTGATGGCCGGGGCGCTGCCGTTGGTCGGGTCGCTCGCACCGGTCGCGCTCGGCGGGAGCGGGGCGAGGCGCCGCGACGTGCCCGCCTGGCGGTCGATCAGGTAGAGCTCGTAGGCGGTGTTGGTGTCCGACGCCTCGAGCCGCTCGCGCGTCCCGACGACGACCTTCCGGCCGTCGGCGCTCACGGCGAGGCCGCCGCTCTCCCCCGCGCCCAGCACGGGCACCGGCGGGCTGGCCGGCGTGACCGGCACCTGCGCCGACGGAGCCGAGACGTGCCCGCCGGCGTCGACGGCCACGACCGTGAACCGGTAGGTCGTCCCGTTGGCGAGGTCCTTGACGGCGATCCGGTCGGCAGGCGCGGTCGCGCTCGCGACCACCGTCCCGTCCTCGGCGAGCACCCGGTAGCCGACCACGTCGGTGTCGGCGGGCGGGGTCCAGGCGACGACCGCGCGGCGGTCGCCCGGCGTGGCGGTGACGCCGGTCGGCGGCGCCGGAGCCATGTCGCGGGGCGTGGCGGGGACGGCCGCCGAGGAGCCCGATCGATTGCCGTGCGTGTCGACGGCGACCAGCGCGTAGGTGTAGGTCACCCCGACCGTGCGGCCGGTGTCGGTGTAGCCCGTACCGGTCACGGTCGCGATCTCGACGCCGTCGCGCAGCACCCGGTACCCGGCGAGGTCGGGCTCGGGGTTCGCGCTCCAGGAGAGGGTCACCCGGTCCTCCCCCGCGACCGCCGCCAGCCCCGTGGGGCTCGCCGGGGGCGTGGTGTCCGTCGGGCCGGCCGAGGCCGTCGCCGACTGCGGTGAGCGGCTGCCCTGGCTGTCGACGGCGACGAGGGCGTAGGTGTAGCTGACGCCGTCGGCCACGCCGGTGTCGACGTAGCTCGTACCGGTCACCGTCGCGATCTCCACGCCGTCGCGCAGCACCCGGTACCCGGTCACGTCCAGCTCGGGACTCGCGGCCCAGGACAGCGTCACGCGGCCCTCGTCACCCACCGCGGTGAGACCCGTGGGCGGTGCCGGGGGCGCGTTCCTCGGGGTGGCCGAGACGCTGGCCGAGACCGCCGAGCGGTTCCCGTGGGTGTCCACCGCGACGACGCGGAAGGTGTGGGCGACGTCGTCGGCCAGCCCGGTCGCGGTGTAGGTCGTACCGACGACGGTCGCGATCTCCATCCCGTCGCGCAGCACCCGGTACCCGGCGAGGTCCGGCTCGGAGTTGGCCGTCCAGGACAGCCTCACCTGGCGCTCGCCGGCGACGGCCGTGACACCGGTGGGAGCAGCAGGGGCGGTGAGGTCCGTCGGCGTCGCGGCCACCGGGGCCGTCGCCGGGGAGCGGTTGCCGCTGTCGTCGACCGCGACCAGCGCGAAGTCGTAGGTGACGTCGTTGGTCAGGTCCGTCGCGGTGCAGGTGGTGCCGGTGACCATGGCGATCTGCACCCCGTCGCGCAGGACGGCGTAACCGGCCAGGTCGGGCTCGCCGTTCGCCGTCCAGGTGAGGGTGACGCGACCGTCTCCCCGGGTGGCGACCAGGCCGGTCGGTGCGGCCGGCGGTGTCACGTCGCCGACCGAGCGGCCGGGTGGTGAGGCCGCGGAACGGTTCCCGAGCCGGTCCACGGCGGCGAGGGCGTAGGTGCTGGTCCCGGTGCCCTGCGTGTCGGTGAAGGTCGTGCCCGTCACCGTGGCGATCTCCACCCCGTCGCGCAGGACGACGTAACCGGCGAGGTCGGGTTCGGTGTTCGCGTCCCAGGTGAGCACGTTCTCGCCGACGTGCCGGGTGACCAGGAGGCCGGTCGGGACGGCCGGCGGCTGGGAGTCGTCGCGGGTCGCGGTCACCGTGGCCGACCGGGTGGAGCGGTTGCCCCGCTGGTCCACCGCGACCAGCCAGAAGACGGCCCGGCTGTCGTCGGGCAGGCCGGTCACCAGGTACGAGGTGCCGGTGAGCGACGCGACCTGCACGCCGTCGCGGAACAGCAGGTAGCCGGCGAGGTCCGGTTCGGTGTTCGCCGTCCAGCTGAGGTCGAGCTGGCCGTCGCTGCGGATGCCACCGAAGCCGACCGGCACGGCCGGCGGGGTCAGGTCGGTCGGAGTGGCGGTCACGGCTGCCGTCGCCCCGGAGCGGTTCCCGTGGGTGTCCACGGCGACGAGCGAGTAGTCGTAGCTCCGGTCGTTGGTCAGCCCGGAGTCGGTCCACGTCGTCCCGGTCACCGTCGCGACCTCCGTGCCGTCCCGCAGCACGCGGTAGCCGGCCAGGTCGGACTCCCCGTTGGCCCGCCACGTCAGCGCGACCTGGCCGTCGCCGGCCTGCGCGGCGAACCCGGTCGGCGTCGCCGGCGGTCCCAGGTCGGTCGGGGTCGCGAAGACCGAGGACGACGACACCGACACGTTGCCGTGGCCGTCGACCGCCGCCACCGAGTAGCGGTAGGTGGTGTCGTTGGTCAGTCCGGTGTCGACGTAGCTCGTCCCGGTGAGGGTCGCGACGGTCACGCCGTCGCGACGGAGCTGGTAGCGGTCGACGTCCGGCTCGCTGTTCGGCGTCCAGGACAGCGCGACCTGGCCGTCGCCGCGGACGGCGGTCAGCCCGGTCGGGGCCGCCGGCGGCGTGAGGTCGGTCGGCGTGACCGACACCGGCGACGAGGCAGCCGACCGGTTGCCGTGGGTGTCCACGGCCACCACCCGGTAGACGTAGCTCCGGTCGTTGACCAGGCCCGTGTCGAGGTAGGAGGTGCTGGTCGTCGAGGCGATCTCCACGCCGTCGCGCAGCAGCCGGTAGCCGGCGAGGTCGGTCTCGGTGTTGGCGGTCCAGCTCAGCCCGGCCCGACCGTCGCCCCGACCGCCGGTCAGCCCGGTCGGGGCCGCCGGTGGGGTGAGGTCGGTCGGCGTGGCGCTGACGGCGGGGCTGGAGGACACCGACCAGTTGCCCGAGGTGTCGTGCGTCTGGACCGCGTAGGTGTAGGTGACGTCGTTGACCACGGTGGTGTCGATCCAGCTCGCCGTGGCCCGCCCGGCCAGGAGGGCGGTGACCGGCGTGCCGTTCCGCAGGACCCGGTACCCGTTCGCGTCGTAGTCGGCGGCGTTCGCGGTCCAGGACAGCGTCACCCGTCCGTCGCCCCGGGTGGCGGTCACCCCGGTCGGGGCCGTGGGGGGCACGGAGTCCCGGGGCGTGCCCGGCACCGCCGCGCTGGCCGTCTGCCCCTCCGTGGCGAAGCCCCAGACCGACGACCGCGTGGTGACCGTGACGGAGTAGGCCCGGCCGTTGACCAGCCCGGGAAGAGTGGCCGACGTGGTGGTGGGACGGGCCACCTCGGTCCCGTCGAGGTAGACCACGTAGCCGGTGACCGTCGCCTCCGCGGCCGCGGTCCAGGAGACGTTCAGCGCGCGGTCGACCCCGGTCACCGTGACGTTGGTGGGCGGCACCGGGTTGAAGGCGCTGACCGTGCGCAGCTGCGGCTCCGGGAGGCCGGGGTCGGTACCGGGCAGGAGCAGCGTGGCGGCCACGAGGAGGGCCGCGAGACCGCGCAGGGTCCATCGACGGGCACGGGTGTGACCGTCCGACCGCTGCACGTGCCCTCCTCCGCCGCGCGGGGGACCGCTACTGCCACCGCACCCCCTTCTCGGCAGCGCTGGCGCCCTGCTTGAGCCGGACCTGCCCGAACGGGCAACCGGGAGCGGACCCGCCCCGCACGGGCACGGCGTCCACTACGGTCCGCGGCGTGAGCGCCGCGCCGGAGGAGGCCGGCACCCCAGCCCGACCGCACCTCGCCCTCCGGGCGCTCCTCGTCGTGGGTGCGGCGGTCGCACTCCTGCTGGTCGCCGTCGCCGGCCGCTACGGGTACCACCGCGACGAGCTCTACTTCCTGCGTGCCGGGCAGGAGCTCGCGTTCGGGTACGTCGACCAGCCACCGCTCACCCCCCTGGTCGCCCACCTCGTGGACCGGCTGTTCCCCGGCTCGCTCGTGGCGCTCAGGCTGCCCTCGGCGCTGGCGGCAGGCCTCGTCCCGGTGCTCGCCGGGCTGACGGCCCGCGAGTTCGGCGCCGCACCGTCCGCTCAGCTGCTGGCCGCCGGCTGCACGGCGGTCTCGTCGGTCCTGTTGATCACCGGGCACCTGCTGTCCACCACCACCATCGACGTGCTGGTGTGGGCGGCTCTGTCGTGGCTGCTCGTCCGGGCGCTGCGCGACGGCGGGAAGGTGTGGCTGGTCGCCGGGGTCGTTGCCGGCGTCGGACTGCAGAACAAGCTCTCCCCGGCGTTCCTCCTGGCCGGGGTCGTCGCCGGGCTGCTCCTGGTGGGACCGCGCGCGGCGCTGCGCTCCCGGTGGCCCTGGCTGGGCGGCCTCGTCGCACTCCTCCTGTGGTCGCCGAACCTGTGGTGGCAGGCGACCCACGGCTGGCCGCAGCTGGCGCTGGCCGATGCCATCGCCGGCGGCAGCTCCGGGACCAGCGAACCGTGGTACCTCTTCCTCCCGTTCCAGCTGGTCATGGTGAGCCCTGTCCTGGTGCCGGTCTGGGTGGCGGGCGGGTGGCGGCTGCTGCGGGAACCGGCGCTGCGCTCCTGGCGGGCGTTCCCCGTCGCGTACGGCCTGCTGACCGTCGTCTTCCTGCTGACCGGGGGCAAGCCGTACTACCTGGCCGGTCTCTACCCCCTGCTGCTCGCCGCCGGGTCGGGCCCTGCCCTCGATCGGGTGCGTGAGCGCCGGGGTCTGCGTCTGCTGCTGCCGGCGGCCCTCGCCACCTCGCTCCTGGTCAACGGGCTGCTCGCGCTGCCGGTCCTGCCGGTGGCACGGCTCGGTGACACCCCGGTGCCCGACATCAACTACGACGCTGCCGAGACGGTGGGGTGGCCCCGGTTCGCCATGACCGTCGAGCGCGCGAGCTCGGAGCTGCCCGACGGGACGCGCGCCGTCGTGCTCACCGGGAACTACGGGGAGGCCGGCGCCGTCGACCGGTTCGCGCCGTCCCTGGCGCCGGCCTACAGCGGCCACAACGCGTACTGGGACTGGGGTCCTCCACCCGCGGACGTCGACGCCGTGGTCGCGGTCGGCCTGCCGCGTGATCGGCTGGCGCGCTGGTTCGGCGAGGTGCGCGCCGTCGACCGGATCGACGCCGGGGTCGGTCTGGACAACGAGGAACAGGGGACGACGGTGTGGCTGGCCACCGGCCGGACCGTGCCGTGGTCGGAGATCTGGCCGCAGCTGCGGCGGCTGGGCTGACGCCGGGCGGGGGTCCGGCCGGGCGGCTAACGTCCCCGCTCGTGCGTGTCCTCGTCACCGGCGGTGCCGGCTTCATCGGTTCGGCGGTGGTGCGCGCGTTCCTCGGCGCCGGCCACGAGGTGCGGGTGCTGGACGCGCTGCTGCCCGCCGTCCACCCCCGCTACCCGGACGGGCCGCCCGGGCTGGAGGGCGCGGAGCTGCTGGTCGGTGACGTCCGCGACCGGGACACCGTCGACCGCGCGCTGGCCGGGATCGACGCGGTCAGCCACCAGGCGGCCATGGTCGGGCTCGGCGTCGACGTCCAGGACATGCCGGAGTACGCGGGTATCAACGACCTCGGCACCGCGGTGCTGCTCGCGGCGATGGCCCGGGCGGACGTCGACCGGCTGGTGCTGGCCAGCTCGATGGTCGTGTACGGCGAGGGACGTTACGAGTGCCCCGAGCACGGTGCCGTGCCCGCCGCGCCGCGCCGCCGCGCCGACCTCGACGAGGGCCGCTTCGACCCTCCCTGCCCGCACTGCGGACGGCAGCTGACCTGGGGGGAGGTTCTCGAGGAGACCCCGGCGGACCCGCGCAACACCTACGCGGCCACCAAGCTCGCCCAGGAGCACCTGGCCTCGGCGTGGGCCAGGTCGACCGGCGGCGGCGCCGCGGCCCTGCGCTACCACAACGTGTACGGCCCGCAGATGCCCCGCGACACCCCCTACGCCGGCGTCGCCTCGATCTTCCGGAGCGCCCTGGAGTCGGGTCGCGCCCCGCGGGTGTTCGAGGACGGCGGCCAGCAGCGGGACTTCGTGCACGTCTCCGACGTCGCCGCGGCCAACCTGGCCGCCCTGGAGGCCGACCCGCCGGACTCCGCCGTCCGGGCGTACAACGTCGCGTCCGGCAGCCCGCACACCGTGGGCGACATGGCCCGGGCGCTGGCCGACGCCTTCGGCGGGCCCGATCCCGTGGTCACCGGCGAGTACCGCATCGGCGACGTGCGGCACGTCGTCGCCAGCCCGGCGCGGGCGGCCGAGGAGCTCGGCTTCCGGGCCCGCGTCTCCTTCGCCGACGGTATGCGGGAGTTCGCCACCGCCCCCCTGCGTCCCGCTCCGCCCGTCTGAGGTCAGGCGGCGTCGACCGCCGGCACCGGCAGGACCTCGCGGGCGGGGCTGCGCCGGGTGGCCAGGACGCAGCCGAGCAGGACCACCGGCAGGCCGACGGCGAGCCCGAGCGTGAAGGGCTCGTCGAGCAGGACGACCCCCAGCAGCACGGCGACCGCGGGGTTGAGGAACGTGATCACCAGGGCACGCTGCGGGCCGACCTCCCGGATCAGCGCGAAGAACAGCGCCAGCGCCACACCGGTGCAGACGACGCCCAGCACGGCGACCGACAGCAGCGCACGGCCCGACGCCGTCCCGATCTCGTCGGCCCGCGCGAGGGCGAACGGCGTGTAGACGACGGCGGTGAGGAACAGCGCGATCGAGCTGGCCGCGACGCCCGGCACGTCGGGGAGCCGGCGGGAGACGATCATCGGGGCGGTCGCGTAACCGATGACGGTGAGGGCGACCGCCCCCAGCGCCAGCAGGTCCGCCCCGCTGACGTCGAGCCCCAGCAGGACGACGATGCCGGCGAGCCCCAGGAGCATCCCGGCCACCCGCACCGGGGTCAGCCGGTCCTCGTCCCCGGACAGTCGCGCGGCCAGCGCAGCCACGAACGGGACGCCGGCCACCAGCACGCCGGTGAGCGAGCTGGACAGCGAGGTCTCGGCGTAGGAGAGCAGCAGCCACGGGCCGGTCATCTCGAGGACGGTGAACACCAGCAGCGGACGCCAGTGCCGCAGCGCCGGGCGCAGCTGTCCCCGGGCGATCGTCCACGGCAGGAGCAGCGCCGCCCCGATCACGCACCGGCCGAAGACCACCACGACCGGCGAGAGCTCACCGACGGCCACCTTGATGAGCAGGTAGGGGACGCCCCAGACGAGCGCCATCGTCAGGAACAGGACCCAGCCCCGGCGGCTCACCGCCGCCACCCGCACGCATGCACCCGGTCAGTCTGCCGGGGTGCCGCCCGGCGACCGGAGGGGGTTCACCACTCGGTGCGGATCGTCACCTCGACGACGACCGCGGTGACGACCGAGGCCAGCAGCCAGAACCGGCGCTGCCGCTCCGGCAGGAACACCGCCGCGGCGGGGAGCCAGACGGTGAACGGCAGCCAGATCCGCTCCGTCTCCCCGCGCACCAGCCCGGTGAGGTCGCTGACCAGCAGCGCCCCCAGGACGACGACGGGCAGCAGCGACAGCCGGATCCGTCGCAGGCCGGCCAGGCCGCCGATCGCCGCCGGCCCCGCCGCGACGGCGGCAGCCGCGACGTTCGCCACGGCGAAGTAGGCGAAGGGCCGGTCGGCATAGGAGGGACCCGACCGCACCCGGTCCGCCGTCACCGAGAGCCCCTCGAACCACGAGTAGCCGCCGAGGGCGAAGGGCAGCGCGACCACGACGAGCCCGGCCGCCGCCAGGACCAGGACCCGGAGCACGCCGGGGTTGCCCAGCCGCCGGCGCTGGGCGAGGACCACGGCCAGGGCCAGCAGCCCCAGCGACGTGATGCCGAAGGACAGGTGCAGTGCGAGTCCGAGCAGCGCTCCTCCGGCGACCGCCCGCCGGTCGGCTCCCGGTCCCCCGGCGCGGGCAGCGGCGGAGGCGAGCAGCGCGATGCCGGCGGTCGTGACGCCGGCGAACAGCGCGTCGGCGCTGGTCGCGATCCACAGGGCGGTCGGCGCCAGGACGACGAACGGCGCGGCGACCCGGGCGGTCCCCTCGTCGGCCAGGGCCCGCACGGTGACCAGGACCGCGGGGGCGGCGAGGGCACCGCCGGCGACGCACAGGGCCGCCGCCCAGCCGAGGCCGTGGAGCCCGATCCGGTCCAGGGCCACGAAGGCCAGCAGCGCCGCCGGCGGGTGCCCGGAGACGTGGGTGGTCCAGGCGTCCGCGGAGTCGGCGGGCACGAAGTCGTTGAAGGTCGACAGGAACGGCCCGAGCGCACCGACGCGCCCGACGTCGTGCGGGTACTCGTACACGCTCGACAGCGGTTCGGTCAGCCGATGCCGACCACTGGCCAGCGCGAGCGTGACCGCCCAGCCCGCCGAGGCCGGCGCCGAGCCGGCCAGGAGCACCCGCCACGGCAGCGCCCGCGCCAGCGTCGGCCCCCAGAGCACGCCGCCCAGGCCGAGGAGCGCCGGCCACAGCACCCGCGAGGACACGACGACGTCCGGGGTGCCGCGCAGCACGAAGCCCCCGAGGAGGTGGAGCACGACACCGTCGGCGGTCAGCCGGCGGCCCACCTCGACGGTGGCCGCCACCGCGGCGGACACGAGCAGGACCAGGGCCGCCGGTGCCCACCAGCGCGGCTGCCGCACGGACGTCGGGTCGGCGATCGGGCGGCTCATCAGGTCGGACAGTAGGCGGGCCGGGCCGCTGCCGCCCTCCGGCCGCCGGCGGACATCCGGCGGAGGGGGTCGGCACGAACACCGGGCGATGACTGCGAACGGTGGCTACGGTCCGGGAGTGCCCGACGTCGTCCTCCCCTGCCTCGACGAGGCCGGCGCCCTCCCCTGGGTGCTCTCCCGCCTCCCGGACGGCTACCGCGCCGTCGTCGCCGACAACGGGTCCACCGACGGGTCCCCGCAGATCGCCGCGGACCTCGGGGCCACCGTCGTGCACGTCCCCCAGCGCGGCTTCGGCGCCGCCGCCCACGCCGGGCTGGAGGCGGCCACGGCCGACGTCGTCTGCTTCTGCGACGCCGACGGCTCCATGGACCCCGCCGAGCTGCCCCGCGTGGCCGATCCGGTCCTGGCCGGCGACGCCGACCTCGTGCTCGGCCGGCGCCGGCCGACCGGACGCGGCGCGTGGCCGGCGCACGCCCGGGTGGCCAACGTGGCACTGGGGGTCATGCTGCGGCGGCGGACCGGGCACTCGCTGCACGACCTCGGCCCGATGCGGGCCGCCCGCCGCGAGGCTCTGCTGGGGCTGGGTCTGACCGACCGCCGGTTCGGCTATCCGCTGGAGATGGTCACCCGGGCCTCCGACGCCGGCTGGCGCATCCACGAGGTCGACGTCACCTACTCCCCTCGCGCGGAGGGCACGAGGTCGAAGGTCACCGGAACCGTGCTCGGCACCCTGCGGACCATCCGCGACATGCGGGAGGTGCTCGCCCGATGAGCCGCGCCCAGCTGCTGGTCATCACCAAGGCACCCGTGCCCGGGCGCAGCAAGACCCGGCTGACGCCGCCGTGCACCCCCGAGCAGGCGGCCGCCATCGCCGCGGCCGCCGTCGGCGACACGCTGGACGTCGTGCGCGCGACCCCGGTGGACCGCCGTGTCGTGGCGCTCGACGGCGAGCCGGGCGACCTCGACCTCAGCGGCTGCGTCGTCGTCCCGCAGGTCGAGGGGGATCTCGGCACGCGCCTCGCCGCGGCGTTCGCCGCGGCGATGTCGGGCGCGGACGCCGACCGGCCCACCCTGCTCATCGGGATGGACACGCCCCAGGTCGACGCCGGGCTGCTGACCGAGTGCCTCGACCGGCTGGTGGCCGCCGGGCCCGGGACGGCCGTGCTCGGCGCGGCGCCCGACGGTGGCTGGTGGGCGCTCGGGCTGCACTCCGCGGCCGGGGCGGCCGTGCTGCCCGACGTCCCGATGTCCCGCGACGACACCGCCGAGCGCACCCGGGAGGCGCTCGCCCGCGCCGGGCTCTCGGTCCTCGACCTGCCGGTGCTCACCGACATCGACCACTTCCCCGACGCCGTCTCCGTCGGGGCGCAGTGCCCACCCGGTAGCCGCACCCGCCGCGTGGTCGACCTCGTGGCCGCCGGGATCCCCGGGTGACCAGCCGCGTCGACCGGCTCCTGGGCGCGCGGCTCCCCGATCCACCGGAGAGCCTGCGCCGCGGCCCCTTCCGCGCGGGCGCCTTCTCCAGCCCGCTGCACTCCGACCGGCGCGCGGCCCGGGTCGGGGTCTGGCTCGGCACCGCTTTCCTGGTCTGCTTCCTGACCGGGCTGCTCAGCCATCTGATCCAGCAGCCGCCGTCGTGGTTCCGCCTCCCCGCCTCGCCGGTGTGGGGGTACCGGGTCACCCAGGGGGTGCACGTCGCCGCCGGGATCGCGGCGGTCCCGCTGCTCCTGGTGAAGCTCTGGACGGTCTACCCGCTGCTCTTCGAGTGGCCACCCGCCTCGACGGTCTCCCGCGCGGTCGGCCGGCTGTCCCTGCTGGTCCTCGTGGGCGCCGCCGTCATGCAGCTCGCCACCGGCCTGATCAACATCTCGCAGTGGTATCCCTTCGGCTTCAACTTCACCCGGGGGCACTACTGGACCGGCTGGATCGCCATCGGTGCCGTCGCGGTGCACGTCGGCGCGAAGGCACCGCAGATCCGCCGCGCACTGGCCCGCCACCGCGCCCCGACCGCCGATGCGGGGGACCGTGCGGGGGGCCGTGCGGGGGACGGGGACACCGGGCTCCCCCGGCGCGCCTTCGTGCTCGCCACCGGCCTGGGCGTCACCGCCGTCACGCTGACCACCGTCGGCCAGACCCTCTCCCCGCTCTCGTCGGTGTCCCTGCTCGCCCCCCGGCTGCCCCGCTCCGGCCCCGAGGACCTGCCGGTCAACCAGACCGCCGCGGCGGCCGACGTCGAGCGCAGCGCCACCGATCCCGCCTACCGCCTGGTCGTGGCCGGCCCCAACCGGCTCGAGCTCTCCCTGGCCGATCTCCGGGCCCGTCCGCAGCACCGGCAGTCACTGCCCATCGCCTGCGTCGAGGGCTGGAGCGCCGACGCCACCTGGACCGGGGTCCGGCTGGCCGATCTGCTCGAGGAGGCGGGGCTTCCGGCGGGCACACCCCTCGTGGTCGAGTCGCTGCAGACCGGCGGCCTCTACCGCACCAGCAGGATCGACGAGCCCCACGCCCGCGACCCCCGCACGCTGCTGGCCCTCCAGCTGGAGGGCCGGCCGCTGAGCCTGGACCACGGGTTCCCGGTGCGGCTGATCTCCCCCAACCGCCCCGGTGTGATGCAGACCAAGTGGGTGTCCCTGGTGCGACCGGCATGAGCGACGCGCTGCGGGAGGACCCCTGCGCGACCGACTCCGCAGGGCCCCTGGCCTCGGCGGCACGCCCCTGGTGGCGCTGGCTCTTCCTGCTGCCCGGGTTCGCCGCGGTCGGCTGGGGCGTCGCGGGGCTGCTGGCCGACGACCGGGTCCCGCTGCGTCCCTGGCTGACCTGGGTGGTGGGCAGCGCCCTGGTGCACGACCTGCTGCTGGCGCCCCTGGTCGTCCTGGTCGGCGCGCTGGTGGCCCGCGTCCTGCCGGGAGCGGCCCGCCCGCCGGTCGTCGTCGGCCTCGTCGTCAGCGGCGTGCTGACCCTGGTGGCGCTGCCCTTCCTGCTCGACCTCGGCACCTCGACGGAGCCGGGCTTCCTCCCCCTCGACTACGGCCGGAACCTGCTGCTGCTCGTCGCCGGCATCATGTCGGTCTCGACCGTCTGGGCCGTGATCGCCACCGAGCTGGCCCGGCGCCGTGCGGCTCAGTCCGGATAGCTGCGGGCGAAGGCGGCGAACCGTCGCAGCGACCGGCGGATGCCCAGCAGCGCGAGCGGCTTGACCAGCGCGAAGCCGGCGACCCCGAGGTAGCCGTAGGGGAGGTAGAGCCGCTCGGTCCAGACGAACGTCGAGTGCTCCCCGCGGGGCTCGATCTCGAAGATGCCGGGCCCGCGGATCAGCCGCCCCGTGTGCTGCACCTCCACCAGCCGTGGCGGCTCCCACTTCATGATCACCATCGTGTCGAGCAGGCCGACGTGCCGGCCGCCGGGAAGGGGCAGGCCGGTGCGGGCGGCGAGCCGGCCGCCGAATCCCTGGGCCGGTCCGGCCACCGTGCGGACGTCGGTGGCGAGCATCCACTCGCCCTGCCGGGCCCAGTCGGTGAGGGCCGCCCAGACCCGCTCCGGCGGGGCATCGACGTCGATCCGTTCCACCAGCTCAGGCATCCCTGGCCACCTCCTCGTCGGCGGGCTGCACGCCCGGGTCGGTCGGCCGCTCCGGGTAGGCGCGGGCCTCCAGCTCGCTGCGGAGCGCGCCGATCTCGGTGTCGCGCTCGTCCAGGGCACGGGCGAGCTGGTCGAGCAGCCAGTCCACCTCGACCATGCGGTAGCCGCGAGCGGTCACCGTGATCCGCTGCGCCCGGACGTCCCCGCCGGTGACCGGCCGGTCGGCGGGCAGCTCCACGGGCGAGCGTCCGGCGTCGGCCGGGGGCCGGGTCTCCCCCCGCCCCAGGAGCAGCGACGCCACGAGGAACAGGACGCCACCGACCAGCAGGACGGCGAGGACGAAGACGGCGAAGGCGAGCACGTCAGGCGTCGGACGGACCGGTCGCGGTGGGCGCGCGCGTGCCGCCGCCGACGTCCCCGGCCGCACGGGTGGCCTCCGCCTCCTGGATGACCGCCACGGCTTCGGCCACGTCGTCGGTGACCACGATCAGGTCCAGGTCCCCCGGGCTCACCGTGCCCTCGGCGATCATCCGCTCGCGGATCCAGCCGACCAGGCCCGACCAGAACTCCGTGCCGATGAGGATCACCGGGAACCGGGTGACCTTGCGGGTCTGCACCAGGGTCAGCGCCTCGAACAGCTCGTCCAGCGTGCCGAAGCCGCCGGGCAGGATCACGAACGCCTGGGCGTACTTCACGAACATCGTCTTGCGCACGAAGAAGTAGCGGAACGAGATGCCGACGTCGACCCACTCGTTGAGCTCCTGCTCGAAGGGCAGCTCGATGCCCAGGCCCACCGACATGCCACCGGCCTCGTGCGCGCCGCGGTTCGCCGCCTCCATCGCACCGGGGCCGCCCCCGGTGATGACGGCGTACCCCGCCTCGGCCAGCGCCCGCCCGAGCGCGACGCCGGTGTCGTAGTGCGGGTGCTCGCGCGGTGTGCGGGCGCTGCCGAACACGCTCACGGCCCGCGGCAGCTCAGCGAGCAGCCCGAACCCCTCGACGAACTCCGAGGTGATCCGCATGACGCGCCACGGGTCGGTGTGCACCCAGTCGGCGGGGCCGCGGCGGTCCAGCAGCCGCTGGTCGGTCGTCGTCCCCTGGTTCCTCGGGTCCGGCTCGCCGCCGCGCAGCATGACCGGGCCGCGGTGCCGGGTGGGGCGCGGACGACGCCCGTCGGGCGGTGGGGTGGTCATGCCTCGCTCCTCGTGGTCGGGCCGGACAGGAAGGCGGTCAGCGCGTCGACGGCGGGCTGCAGCCGCTCGACGAGCACGTGCTCCTCGCGCGTGTGGGCCAGCTGCGGGTCGCCGGGGCCGTAGTTGATCGCCGGGATCCCGAAGGCGGCGAACCTGGCCACGTCGGTCCAGCCGAGCTTGGCCCGTGCCGGGCGGCCCACCGCCTCGACGAACGCTGCGGCGGCCGGCTCGCCCAGGCCGGGCAGCGCTCCCCCGGCGTTGTCCACGACGGTCAGCGTGGCACCGGCGGCGATCGCCTCGGCGAACACCTCCCGGACGTGCGCCTCGGCGGCGTCCTCGTCCCGGTCGGGCGCGTAGCGGAAGTTCACCGTCAGCGACGCCTCGTCGGGGATCACGTTGCCGGCCACCCCGCCCGAGATCCCCACGGCGTTGAGACCCTCGCGGTAGCGGCAGCCGTCGATCTCCACCTCGCGGGCGCGGTAGGCCGACAGCGCCGCGAGGGCACCGGCCAGCCCGTGCACCGCGTTCTCCCCCAACCAGCTGCGCGCGCTGTGCGCGCGGACCCCGGTCGTCGACAGCACCGCCCGCAGGGTGCCCTGGCAGCCGGCCTCGATCTCGCCGTCGGTCGGCTCCAGGACGATCGCGAGGTCGCCGTAGAGCCAGCCCCGCCGCTCGCGGGCCACCCGGCCGAGGCCGTTCCGCACCGCCTCGACCTCCTCGTTGTCGTAGAAGACGAACGTGAGGTCGTGGGCGGGCTCCGCACCGGGGACGCCGAACGTCGCGGCCAGCCGGAGCATGACGGCGTCACCGGACTTCATGTCGCTGGCGCCGCAGCCGTAGAGCCGGCCGGCGGCCTCGTCGAGCCTGCTCGGCACGTTGTCGGCGATCGGCACGGTGTCCAGGTGCCCGGCGAGGACCACGCGGGTCGGCCGGTCCAGGTTGGTGCGGGCCAGCACCGCATCGCCGACGCGCTCGACCTCGAGGCCGCCGAGCGCCCGCAGCGCCTCCTCGACCGCGTCGGCCAGGGCCCCCTCGCTCCCCGAGACCGAGGGGGCGTCGACCAGCGCGCCGGTCAGGGAGAGGACGTCGGCGGACAGGTCGAGCTCGGGCGGGGTGCTCACGCCGAGGAAGCCTAAGGGCCGGGGCGCCGACCGGCTGCCGTGGCCGGGGCTGTCGCTGGGTAGCGTCGTCCCCGTGACCGACGCTCCTGACGCCCCCCTCTCGGCATCGGCCGCCGGCCTGGCGACCGTCACCCCGGCAGGCACCGTGCTCGACACCTGGTACCCCGAGCCCCGGCTCGGCGCGCCCGACGGCGCGGCCCCGGGCACCACCCGGCTCGGGGCGCTGGAGCTCTCCGGCGAGCTGGGTCCGGACTACGGCGGCCTCGTGCGCACCGACGAGGCCCGCGGCGTGGAGGTCATCGCCGTCCGCACCGTCATCGCCGACCTCTCCGCACCGCCGGTCGACACCCACGACGTCTGGCTGCGGCTGCACCTCCTCTCGCACCGCCTCGTGAAGCCGCACGGCGTGGACCTGACCGGCATCTTCGGCCTGCTCACCAACGTCGCCTGGACCAGCGCCGGCCCGGTGGAGGCCGCCGGGTTCAGCGCGCACCGGCTGCGTGCCGCCGTCGGCCACCTCACCGTCTTCGGCGTCGACAAGTTCCCGCGGATGGTCGACTACGTCGTCCCGTCCGGAGTCCGCATCGCCGACGGCGACCGGGTGCGCCTGGGCGCCCACCTCGCCGAGGGGACGACGGTCATGCACGAGGGCTTCGTCAACTACAACGCCGGCACGCTCGGTCCGTCGATGGTCGAAGGCCGGATCAGCGCCGGTGTGGTGGTGGGGCCCGACAGCGACATCGGCGGCAGCGCGTCGATCATGGGCACGCTCTCCGGCGGCGGCACCCAGGTCATCTCCATCGGCAGCGGCTGCCTGCTCGGCGCCAACTCCGGCACCGGGATCTCCCTCGGCGACGGCTGCGTCGTCGAGGCCGGCTGCTACGTGACCGCCGGCTCGCGGGTGACCCTCCCCGACGGCTCGGTGGTGAAGGGCAAGGAGCTCTCCGGGCGCTCGGGCCTGCTGTTCCGCCGCAACAGCGTCAGCGGTGCGCTGGAAGCCCTCCCCCGCGAGGGCACGTGGGGCGCGCTGAACGCCGACCTGCACGCCAACTGACGCGTCCCACGGCCCTCGGGTCCGGCCACGAGGACGCTAGTCCGCACCCGGACGCCACCGCTGGGCCGTTCGGAAGACGACGTCCGCCGTCCAGAGGGACAGCGCGGCGGCACAGGCGACCGCGGAGACGAAACAGGCAGTCGCGAACATCGGTGACGGCGTCATGAAGACGGAACCGGACTCGATCCCGGAGGGCAGGATCAGATAGAGGCCGGCGCCGACCAGCCCGGCGAAGACCATGGGGAGTGCCAGCCGCCAGCCCGCGAGGACGGCGAGCCACCTCCGCCGTCCCGCCAAGGCGGCGATCGGCGCCACGTCGTGACCGGTCCGCAGCGCATCCCCGGCGAGTGCGCACGCCGCAGCGAACATCACGGTGAGCGCCCCGATCAGACCCCAGAGGACCGTCCACCGGCCCTGGAGCTGGACGACCTTGCCCGCGACGACCCAGTCCGTGCCGATCGACGTCAGTTGGAGGCCGCCGGGAGTCGTCTCGTATCCCAGCCGCTGCAGGTCGACCAGCGGGAGGTCGTCGCCCGTCGTCGACACGAGGTTCAGTTCCGCTCCCGCCTCCGACAACCGAGCGAGGTCCAGGGACTCCTGCTGGACGACCGTCGTCCCGCCCAGGGCCGGATACCAGGCCGCCACGGCCGCCATCGCGCGTGTCCCCGCGAACTGGGCCACCGGAGCGGCGTCGCGTCCGCACTCCCCGCCCAGGACGCGGACCGTGGCGCAGTCGGCCTCGATCGTCGTGCCCGTCGGCCCGCTCCAGGCCCAGACAGGCGCCACCCCCGGAGGGAGACGTCGGAGGAACGTCTCCATCCCCTTGCCGTAGTCGGTGTGCTGCGCCCGGAGCGAGACGGTTCCGAACTCTGCGCGGGCCGCGAGCGCAGAGGTGTACTGCTGGCCCAGCTGACTGCTCCACAGCTGGATCTGGCCGAGGAGCAGGATGACCCCGCAGACCCCGAGCGCGAGCCGGGTCGTCCGCTTCGGGAACCGCTCCAGTCGGCGGCCCCCGATGATGGCGCCCACCGATCCCCACCGGCGGCCCCAATCGGCTCCGAAGCCACCCAGGCCGGCGAGCAGTGCCCCGATGAGCGCCGGGAGCGTGAGAACGACGGCCAGGCTGCCGAATCCGTAGGACAGGGTGCGCAGAGCCTCGGTCTGGAAGTAGGTGGGCAGCCAGATGGTCGCGAGGCAGGCCACGAGGCAGGCACCGGCCCGGGCGGCCGAGACCTGCTGTCCGCGCCTCCGGACAGGCCGACGTCGTAGGAGAGTTCTCCGCCGCGGGGCCGGGACCCGCTGCCGCACCGCCAGGACCGTGAGCACGCACGACGCGTGCGCCAGGACGACGGCGACGAGCATCGCCGGCCAGAACTGACGCACGTGGGCGGCCGCTGTCGCCGTGTCCAAGGAGGCGACGTGCACGTCCGCCACGGCGAAGACCGTGACCGCCGCAGTCCCGAGCACTCCCCCGACGAGCGTCGCCGGCCACGCCTCCCTGATGTCGACGAGCGCGAGATGCCGGCGCTCGGCGCCGATGACGACGAGGAGGTGTCCGCGCCGGGCACGCGCCTCCGCGTCCAGACCCCCGGCGAGTGCGACGGCGGCCAGTGCAGGCACCACGAGAGCACCGATCAGCGCCGCGTTCAGTTCCCAGAGCTCGGTCGCGTTCAGCACGCCGAGGCCGTACCAGCCATCACCGGTCCCCTCGCCCCCGAACCCGGACGCGAAATCCATGGTGGCCGGGTCGAAGGCCTCCCGGGTCGGACGCAGGTAGACGCGGCGTTCCGTGGGGTCCTCCAGACCGGAGGGCCCGATCACACCGCTCACGGTGCCGAAGAGGGCGGGATCGACCTCCTCCAGCTCCTCCTGGACCGCAGGGGAGACGACTGCCTGCCCGGGCTGCGGCCACCGGGACACCCCGGCGGGAAGTGGCGCATCGTCGTCGAGCGGCCAGATCGACTGCACCAGGACACCGGAGTCGTCCAGCGCCGTGAAACCGTCGTACGAGATCAGCAGTCGCGCGTCGGCCTCGCTGCTCAGCGACGGGCGCAGGCTGTCGGCCCGTGACTGGCGGTCGTGCCAGAGCGCGTTCGCGAGCACGAGGGCGCAGACACCGGCGACCAGCACCGCCGAGCTGACGACCAGGGCGACCACCCGGAGACGTGCCTGCGGGCCACGGCGACCGAACGCACGGCCGACCCTGATCAGGGCAGGGACGAGAACCGTTGCACCCGCGCTCACCCCGCGACGACCGCGTCACTCATCGGCAGCTCCCGGAGGACACCGCCCGACAGCTGGGTCAACCGAGTGGCCCGTCGAGCCACCTCCGGGTCATGGGTGACCACGACCAGCGCGCAGCCGAACCGGCGAGGGACGTCGAAGATGATGTCGACCACCTGATCGCGCGTCGGCGGGTCGAGCGAGCCCGTCGGCTCGTCCGCCAGCAGCAGCCGGGGGTCGTTCATCAGGGCGCGGGCGACCGCCACCCGCTGACGTTCCCCTCCGGAGAACTCGGCGATCGAGCGCGCGCCATCCGGAACGCCGAGAGCCTCCAGGAGATGGTCGGCCTTCGCCGCTGCTTCACGGGGTCTCTGACCGGCCAGCAATCCGCTGATCATGACATTCTCCCGGGGCGAGAGCTCGACCAGCAATTCTCCGGTCTGGAAGATCATCCCGAGCTTTTCCCGGCGCATCCGGGACAATCCGCTCCGCCGAAGGCCAGTGATCGCGACGTCGTCCACCACAATTGTTCCGGCACTGGGAGGAATCAACCCGAGGACACAGGAGAGCAAACTGCTCTTGCCACTTCCACTTCGCCCGACGACGGCAACGGAGTCACCGGCATCCACCTCGAGATCGACGTCGTCGAGAATGGTCTTGCCCCCGAGCACGAGGCTCACTCCACTCATGGTGAGAATGGGAGAAACGGTCACGAGGGAGTCCCCTTCGTCGGTCACCGGTGCGCG
Source organism: Blastococcus sp. TF02-8 (assembly GCF_003319175.1). Classification (GTDB taxonomy): domain Bacteria; phylum Actinomycetota; class Actinomycetes; order Mycobacteriales; family Geodermatophilaceae; genus Blastococcus. Next base: position 308,457 of record NZ_QOHK01000005.1, read on the forward strand.
GGCCCGTCCGACGCCCGCGCACCGGTAACCCGACAGTCTTCTGCGATCAGTTCCAGTTGCTGCAGGGGTCGCTGGCGAACTGGACGTCCGTACAGGCCCGCACGGCCGTCACCGTCGCCGCCTTGGAGACGGTCGTGCCGTACCCGCTGTTGTTGCTCAGCCGGTTGTCGGTGTTGTTCCAGTTCCCGTAGGCGCTGTGGGAGTCGGCCTTCATGTCATAGACGTAGAACCTGCTGTGCGTGCTGTTGTCGTACGCGTTCGAGCCGCTGTCCGGCGCGACAGCGGAATGCGCCAGAGCAGGAGACGCACTGACCGCCGCGAAAGCGACGAACATGGCAACGGAAATTGCGCGATGCTTCATGGGTCCAGCCCCTTTTCGCGAGACTCGACGGCGCTCGCGTAACCGTTGATGCGCAGAAGCTAGGGGTGGGGCCAGGGGGCGTCAAGGGGTATCGACACCGTCAGGTATCGGCCTGCGAGATCACGCCTGAAGCCGAAGGAAGGAGAAACTGGAACGGCCTCACCGGCGGCCCGGTGGCCCACCGGGGAGGCCACCCCTCACCCCTCGCACCCGGGCGTGCTGCCAGCAACGGACCGGGCCGTCGGCGGTCGGCTGCCGTCCGGCACAGCCCGGCGAACGGGACGCTCCGGGGTGACCTCGGGCACCCCGGATCCGTCGGCTGCGCCGCTTACAGTCGGAGGCGATGACCAGCCCCCGCACCGCGACGCACCCCGCCGCAGCCCGGGCGCGCACCACCACCCGCCGGCCGGCCCCGGCCCGCAGCACCCGACGTCCACGGAAGGCCCCGGCGCGGCGCCGCCGGTCCGGCGGCGCGCAGGGACTCGCGCGGTGGTGGCCGGCGCTGGTCGTCGCCACGGCGCTGTTCGCCGCCGTCGGCTGGGGCACCGTGCGACTGGACATCCCGGCCGCCGGAACCTGCACCGTCCCCGACGGCTCGGTCACGGTCACCGCGGAGCAGGCACGGAACGCGGCCACGATCGCCGAGGTGGCCAGGGACCGGGGGCTGCCCGACCGCGCCGTCGTCATCGCCCTGGCCACCGCCCAGCAGGAGTCCCGGCTGCGCAACCTCGATCACGGTGACCGCGACTCGCTGGGGCTGTTCCAGCAGCGACCGTCGCAGGGGTGGGGCAGCGACCAGCAGGTGCAGGACCCGGTCCACGCCGCCGGGCAGTTCTACGACCGGCTCGTGACCATCCCCGGCTGGGAGGCCGGCCGGCTCACCGAGATGGCCCAGGCCGTGCAGCGCTCCGGCTTCCCCGAGCTCTACCAGCAGTGGGAGCCCATGGCCCAGCAACTGACCGCGGCGCTGGCCACCGGCACCCTCGAGTGCCACTGACGACGAACCGTACGGTTCCGTTCCCCCTACCGGGGGACTCGGACGTTTGGGTGCTCAAAGACCGGCGCCGGGACTCCGACACCTGGGACATGACCATCGCCCCCAACGAGCCGCCCAAGGCGACCCGCGCCGCTGCCGCCGCCCCCACGGCCGCCGACATGCCGGTCCTGCTGCCCACCCGCGAGGCGCTGCTCGAGCGCATCGGTGCGGAGCTGCCCGGCTCGGGCGAGCAGCCGGTGACCCTCCTGGTGATCGGCCTGCTGCGCCGCGACGACGGCTGGCCCACCCCGCAGACCACGCTCGCGCAGGTCACCGGCCTGCTCGCCCGCTCCATCCGGGGCGACGACTGGCTGGGCGGCTCCGGTGCCGCCGAGTTCGCGATCGTGCTGGCCGGCCCCACCGCCACGGCGGAGCTCGTCGGCGCGCGTCTCGTCGCCGCCGTCGACGCTCTCGGCATCGCCGGTGTGTCGGCCTCCGCCGGCGTCGCCCCCCTGGAGCCCGGGCTGACCGCCAACGAGGTGTTCCGCCGGGCCACCCTCAGCCTGACCGCCGCCCGCCGCGTCGGTGCCGGCACCGTGATCCGGTACCGCGAGCCGGTCTGACGACGAACGCCCCTGACAGCGCCGTCAGGGGTTCAGTCGCTGTACCGCCGCGTCGATCCGCTCGTCGGTGGCCGTGAGCGCCATCCGGACGTGCCGGGCGCCGGCGGGGCCGTAGAAGCTCCCCGGGGCCGCGACGATGCCGAGCGCGGCGAGCCGGTCGATGGTGACCCAGCAGTCCTCGTCGCGCGTGACCCAGAGGTACAGGCCCGCCTCGGAGTGGTCGACCCGCATCCCGGCGGCCCGCACGGCCCCCATCAGCCGGTCGCGACGGCCCCGGTACCGCTCCCGCTGGGCGTCGACGTGGGCGTCGTCGGCGAGGGCGGCCGCCATGGCGGCCTGCACCGGCCCGGGCACCAGCAGACCCAGGTGCCGGCGCACCTCCCAGACCCGGCGGACCAGCTCGGGGTCGCCGGAGAGCAGGCCGCCGCGATAGCCGGCGGCGGTGGACTGCTTCGACAGCGAGTGCACGGCGAGCAGGCCGGTGTGATCGGCACCCGCGATCTCGGGGTGCAGGATCGACCGGGGCGTGACGTCCCAGCCCAGGGTGATGTAGCACTCGTCGGCGACGACGGGGACGCCGTGGGCGCGCCCCCAGGCGACCCAGGCCCGCAGCTCGTCGTCGGGGAGAACTCGTCCGTGCGGGTTGCCGGGTGAGTTGAGCCAGACCAGCGAGACGGGTGGGTGGGAGGCCGACGTCGCGTCGGCCGGCGGGGTGTCGGACCGGCGCACGGCGAGGCCGGCCAGCACCGCCCCCACCTCGTAGGTGGGGTAGGCGACCTCCGGCACGAGCACCGTGGTGGCCCCGCCCTGCAGGCCGAGGAGCGTGGGCAGGAGGGCGACGAGCTCCTTGGAGCCGACCGTCGGGATCACCGAGGGTGCCGCGCCGGCCGGGTCCGCCACCTCGACACCGAGCCGGCGGCGCAGCCAGCCCGCCGCGGCCCCGCGCAGCGCGGCGGTGCCGAGCGCCGTCGGGTAGCCGGGGGCGTCAGCAGCCGCCGCGAGGGCCTCCCGCAGCACGGACGGCGTCTCGTCGACCGGGGTCCCGATGGACAGGTCGACGACCCCGCCGGGATGCTGCGCGGCACGCGCCCGCGCACCGGCGAGGGAGTCCCAGGGGAAGTCCGGCAGCGCGCGGGACGCGCCGGGGCCCGGACCGGTCAGTGACCTTCGCCCTGCGGCGGAAGAGCGGCCACGAGCGGGTGGTCCTTGCCGACCTTGCCGGTCTTGGCGGCGCCGCCGGGGCTGCCCAGGTCGGAGAAGAACTCCACGTTGGCGTTGTAGAAGTCCTTCCACTTGTCCGGGACGTCGTCCTCGTAGTAGATGGCCTCCACCGGGCAGACCGGCTCGCAGGCGCCGCAGTCCACGCACTCGTCGGGGTGGATGTAGAGCATCCGGTCGCCCTCGTAGATGCAGTCCACCGGACACTCGTCGATGCACGCCTTGTCGAGAACGTCGACGCAGGCCTGGGTGATGACGTAGGTCACGGGGTTCCCTCCCGGGGACGTTCGGCTGCGCCCTCGGCCGAGGCCGGGCGCCAGATGCGCACTCAGTATCACCTGCCAGGTCGCGGCGCGTTCGACGGGTCACCCACCCAGGGCCGTCTCCCCCTTTCGAGGTGGGACCTAGGTCCCTGCTCAAGAGTCGGCGCTGCCGGCCGATCTTGGAGGCGTGTCCGAGCAGAAGACGCACCGCACGGTGATGCGCCGACCCGTGTCGTCGGCCTCGCCCTACGACGCGCAGGCCGCGCTGGAGGGCCAGCTCGCCCGCCTGCGTGCGTCCTCGGGCGCCACCCGCGTCTCGGTCTGGGTCCACGAGGAGACCACCGAGATGCTGGTCCCCTTCCGCCACGCCGTCTGCCCGGGCGCCGAGGACCTCCCTCGGCATCCCGCGCTGATCACTCCGGCCCTGCTGTCGGACTCCCCCTTCCTGGCCGCGGTCGTGCGGACGGGGCAGCCGATCAGCGGCCGGGCCGACGGCCGGCGGGCCACCGACAAGCAGCTGGCCGAGGTCGGCATCCGCTCCGCGCACGGGGAACCGCTGCTGGTGGGCGGCGAGGTGATCGGCATCCTGACCGTCGAGCCCGCCGCAGCGGCCTCCCCGCACCTGCTGCGGCAGGCCACCCCCAAGCTCGCCGTCGCCGTCAAGGACGCCTGGGAACGGCGCTCGCAGCAGCGTCGCCTCGACCAGGCCGGGGTGCTGCTGGGGCTCATCGAGTCCGCGGCCCAGGCCGAGTCCATGGACCACCTGCTGGGGTCGGCGTGCCGGCAGCTCGCCGAGCTCGGCGAGGTGGAGCGCGCGTGCATCTTCCTGCTGGAGGACGGCCGGCTGGTCCCGAGCATGGCCGCCTACGCCGACGGCCGCCGGGACCTCGCGACCTGGCAGCAGTTCCGCAACGCCCCCGTGGCACTCCAGCTGGCGGAGACCGTCCTGCGCACCGGCGATCCGATGACCGCCGACCGGGAGTCCGGCCTCGTGTCGGGCTGGTGGGTCGACTCCTTCCACATCGCCTCGGCGCTGGCCGTCCCGCTCGGCCGCAGCCCGCACCTGGCCGGAGTCCTCACCCTCGACAGCACGCACGTGCGCCCCTTCTCCGAGGACGTCCGCCGGCTGGCCGCGGCCGCCGGCGCGCACCTCGGCGGGGTCATCGAGCAGGCACGCACCAGCCAGGCGCGCGCGGAGTCGCTGAGCACCGCGCGCGTGGTGCGGCAGATGCTGGTCGACGGCGCCGGTGCCACCGGGGTCTCCGAGGCCGCCGAGGTCGTCGCCCGCGCCGTCCAGCGGCTGGCCGGGACCCAACGCAGCGCCGCGTACCTGGTCGACGCGGACGACCGCGTCGGGGAGGTCCGGCACGTCGACTGGCCCGACGCGCACAAGGAGGTCGTCCAGGCGCAGCTCATCGGCCGGCCCGGATCCGACGTCGCCCTGTGGCGGCTCAGCTCCGAGCAGAAGACGCCGGTCTTCGTCGAGGACACCGCCACCAGCGACCTGCTCGACCCCCGCCTGTGCGAGGCCCTCGACCTCGCCTCCTACATCAGCGTGCCGCTGATGTCCGGCGACCGGCTGCTCGGCCTCGTCGTCACCGGCGCGGTCGGCACCGGGCGCACCTGGTCTCCTTCGGTGCGCGACGCCGTGCGCCAGGTGACCCTCGAGGGCTCCCTCGTCGTGGAGAACGCCGAGCTGCGGGCCGCCGAGCAGCGCCGGCTGGCCCAGCTGGCCACCGAGGCGCACGCCGACCCGCTGACCGGGCTGGCCAACCGCCGCCGGTTCATCGAGGAGGTCGAGGCGACCGTCTACGGCGCCGGCGACCGGGACTGCGCCCTGCTGATGATCGACCTCGACCGTTTCAAGGAGATCAACGACAGCTTCGGGCACAGCGTCGGCGACGACCTCCTCTGCCTGGTCGGGCCGCGGCTGCAGCAGGCCCTGCGCCCCGGTGACCTGCTGGCGCGCATGGGTGGCGACGAGTTCGCCGTCCTGCTGCCCGACGCGGACGCCGAGCGTGCCCGCGAGGTGGGTGAGGCGCTCGGCACCGCCCTGCGGGACGCCTTCGTCCTCGACGGCATGCCGCTGCACGTCGACGCCAGCATCGGCATCGGCTGTGCCCGGACCACGGCCGCGACCGCTCGCTGCTGCTGGCCCGCGCAGACACGGCCATGTACGCCGCCAAGCGGGGCAAGCAGGGGTACGAGGTGTGGGCGCCCGACGGGACCCCCGCCTCCCGCGACCGCCTGGAGACCCTGGAGCAGCTGCGCTCGGCGCTCGACGGCGAGGAGCTGGACAACCACTACCAGCCCAAGCTCGACCTGCGCACGGGCCGCATCGTCGGCCTCGAGGCGCTCGTCCGCTGGAACCACCCGACCCGCGGGCTGCTCTACCCCGACGTCTTCCTGCCGCTCGCCGAGCAGGCCGGGCTCATGCGCCGGCTCGCCCTGCGCGTGCTGGAGAGGTCGCTGCGCGACCTGCAGACGTGGCGCGCCCACGGCCACGACCTCTCCGTCGCGGTGAACCTGTCGGTCTCCAACCTGCAGGACGTCGCGCTCCCCGAGCAGGTGGCCATGCTGCTGGACGCCTGCGGCGTGCCGGCCGAGGCGCTCGTCCTGGAGATCACCGAGGACGTCCTGATGGCCGACGCGCCCCGCAGCCAGCAGGTGATGGCCGGGCTGCGCACGCTCGGCGTCCGGCTGTCGGTCGACGACTACGGGACCGGCTACTCCTCGCTGTCCTACCTCCGCGCGCTGCCCGTGGACGAGCTGAAGCTCGACCGCAGCTTCGTGACCCACCTGACCTCCGACCCCCGGGCGGCCGCGATCGTGCGGAGCACGCTGCAGCTGAGCCGCGACCTCGGGATGAGCATGGTCGTGGAGGGCGTCGAGGACGCCGACTCGCTCGCCGCGCTGCGCGAGTGGGGCTGCGACGTCGCCCAGGGCTACCACATCTCCCGGCCCATGCCGGCCGAGCGCGTGCTGGGCTGGCTGGACGCCCGGCCCATGCGCGCCGGGGTCGTGGCCGGCGAGCGCTGAGCTCAGGGCCCTCCGTGCGGCATCGGCGCGCGCGGACCGCCCAGCACCGAGCCGACGGCGAAGACCGCCGCCACCATGCCCAGGCCCAGGAAGGCCAGGTTCACGCCGTTCTGGGTGATGACCACGTCCCCCTCGGGGCGCCGGCTCATCGCCGCGACGGCCACGACCAGCCAGACCGCCGCCGGCAGTGCCGCGACCACCCGGGAGCCGGACACCCGTCGCGCGCCGTGCACCAGCAGCACGTTGCCCGCGACGGCGGCGAGGACGGACACCGGGACGAGCACGCCCCCGACGCGCAGGGGCAGCCAGAACACCTCCACGACCGCCAACCACCCCGCGAGGACCACGGCGACCACGGCCCATCCGGCCGCGGCCCAGGCCCGCGCGCTCATCGCGGCAGGCCGGCGAAGAGGTCGGTCTCCCGCCCGGAGCCGTCGACGGCCGGGACGCCGCGCACCAGCTGGAACCACTCCGTGCCCCGGACCAGCTGACCGAGGTGGTTGGACAGCGCGAAGAAGCCCTCGCGGACGGTGATCTGCGTGGCGTGCGCGGCCAGCGCCGCGCTCTTGCGCGCAGTGAGGTCCGCGGCGTCGACGACGGCGGTCACCTCGTCGTCGTCCACGACGAACGGCGCGTGCTCGATCGCGGCCGAGGGGAGGAACGGCACCCGCTCCCCCGCCGCCGCCAGCGCCGCGTCGCTCTCCCGGACAGCAGTGCGTGGCAGGCGGCACCAGTACACCTTGGCGACGTCCCAGGCCGGGCCCAGGTCGGGCCGGTAGCCCGCGTCGGCGGCGAGGTCGACGGCGCGCATCGCCACCCGGTGGGCCTGGATGTGGTCGGGGTGGCCGTAGCCGCCGTCCGGGTCGTAGGTGACGACGACCTGCGGGCGCACGTCCCGGACCACGGCCACCGCGTGCGCCGCCGCCGCGTCGAGGTCGGCGTTCCAGAAGGCGCGGGCCCGCGCGTTCGCGGGCGTGCCGATCATCCCGGAGTCCCGGTAGTGCCCGGCACCGCCGAGGAAACGGATGTCGGTGACCCCCAGCGCGGCCATGGCGGCGCGCAGCTCGGCGATGCGGTAGCCGCCGAGCTGGTCGGCCTGGTCGGCGGCGAGCTGCGCCAGCTCGGGGACCAGGATCTCGCCCTCCTCGCCCAGCGTGCAGGTGAGCAGGGTGACCTGGGCGCCCTCGGCGGCGTAGCGGGCCATCGTGGCGCCGGTCGTGATGCTCTCGTCGTCCGGGTGGGCGTGCACCAGCAGGAGCCGACGGTTGGCGGTCACACCGCGATCCTGCCGGAGACCACCGGGAGCCGGACCCTGCGGGTCCGGCTCCCGGGGCGGATCAGTCCTCGACGGCGATGACGGTGCGCGCCTCGGCGAAGTGGCACGCCGACGGATGGCCCTGACCGCGGTCGACCAACGCCGGCGCCTCCGTGGCGCAGATGTCCTGCGCCTTCCAGCAGCGTGTGCGGAACCGGCAACCCGACGGCGGGTTGGCCGGGCTGGGCACGTCACCCTGCAGCAGGATGCGCTCCTTGAGCCCGCGCAGGTGCGGCTCGTGCACCGGCACCGACGACAGCAGCGCCTGCGTGTAGGGGTGCGAGGCCGAGTTGTAGACCTCGGCGTCGGTGCCCTCCTCGACCACGCTGCCCAGGTACATGACGGCGACCCGGTCGGAGATGTGGCGCACCACCGACAGGTCGTGCGCGATGAACAGGTAGGACAGCCCGAAGTCGTCCTGCAGGTCCTCGAGCAGGTTCACGACCTGGGCCTGCACCGACACGTCCAGGGCGCTCACCGGCTCGTCGCAGACGATGATCTCCGGCTGGAGCGCCAGCGCACGGGCGATCCCGATCCGCTGCCGCTGCCCCCCGGAGAACTGGTGCGGGTAGCGGTTGACGAAGTCGGGGTTCAGCCCGACCCGCTCCATCAGCTCCTGGGTGCGCTGGAGGCGGCCCTTGCGGGGCGCGATGTCGGCGTGCACCGACCAGCCCTCGGCCACGATGTCGCCGACGGTCATGCGGGGGTTCAGCGAGGCGTAGGGGTCCTGGAAGATGATCTGGACCTCGCGGCGGTACTGCTTGAGCGCGCGGCCACCCATCTTCGCGACGTCGCGACCCTTGTAGAGGATCTGCCCGCCGGTGGGCTTCTCCAGCGCGACCAGCATCTTGCTGACCGTCGACTTGCCGCAGCCGGACTCGCCGACCAGGCCCATCGTCTCGCCGCGGCGCAGCGTCAGGTTCACGCCGTCCACCGCCCGGACGTGACCGACGGTGCGCTTGAAGACGATCCCCTGGGTCAGCGGGAAGTGCTTCTTGAGGTCCTTGACCTCGAGCAGCACCTCGCCGGGGGCGACGTCCGCGAGCGGAGCCGCGGCGTCGTCGGTGGTCTCAGACACCGAGCACCTCCTCGCTGTAGTGGCAGGCCGCCTCGCGCCCGGGGACGACCAGCCGCAGCGGCGGGACGTCCTCGGCGCAGTGCCGACCGGGCAGCGCGTCGGCGCCGGTCCGGCGCTTCGGGCACCGCGGGTGGAACGGGCACCCCGAGGGGATGCTCGCCAGGTTCGGCGGCTGACCGCCGATCGGCTGCAGCCGCCCGCCCTTGGCCTCCACCTGGGGGATGGAGCTCATCAGCCCCTCGGTGTACGGGTGGGCCGGGTTGCTGAAGACGTCGTCGACCGTTCCGCGCTCGACGATACGACCGGCGTACATGACGGCGACGTTGTCGGCGACCTCGTTGACCACACCGAGGTCGTGGGTGATGAGCACCAGGCCCATGCCGGTGTCGCGCTGCAGGTCCTTGAGCAGGTCCATGACCTGCGCCTGCACGGTGACGTCGAGCGCCGTCGTCGGCTCGTCGGCGATCAGGATCCGCGGGTCGAGCGCGATCGCCATGGCGATCATCACGCGCTGCCGCATACCGCCGGAGAACTGGTGCGGGAAGTCGTTCACCCGCTGCGCGGCGGCCGGGATGCGCACCCGGTCCATGAGCTCGACGGCACGCTTCTTGGCGTCCTTGCGGGACATGCCCTGGTGCGCCCGGAACATCTCACCGATCTGGAACCCGACGCTGTAGACGGGGTTCAGCGAGGAGAGCGCGTCCTGGAAGATCATCGAGATCCCGGGCCCGCGGACCTTGCGCTGCTCCTCGGGGGACTCGGTGAGCAGGTCGCGCCCCTCGAACATGATCCGGCCGCCGGTGATCTCGGCCGGCGGCATGTCGAGGATGCCCATGATCGCCTGTGCCGAGACCGACTTGCCGGAGCCGGACTCCCCGAGGATGGCCAGGGTCTCCCCCGCGGAGACGGTGTAGCTCACGCCGTTGACGGCCCTTACCAGGCCGGACTCCGTGCGGAACTGCACGTGGAGGTCGTCGACCTCGAGGACCGGGCCGGTTCCCGGACGGACCGGGCCGGAGGGAGCGGAGGTGGACGCGGTGCTCATGAACGCTGCCTCGGGTCGAGGGCGTCGCGCAGCGCGTCGCCCATCATGACGAACGCCATCACCGTCATGGTCAGGATCAGGCTCGGGAAGAGGACCAGGTGCGGGGCGCTGCGGATCGAGTCCTGCCCGGCCTCGATCTGCAGACCCCAGGAGATGGCCGGCCGCTGCAGACCGACACCCAGGTAGGTCAGGGTCGCCTCGGCGGCGATCAGCACGCCGATCGTGATGGTCGTGTAGACCAGCACCGGCGCGACGGCGTTGGGCAGGATGTGCCGGACCAGGATCCGCATGTCCGAGGCGCCCATCGCGCGGGCGGCCGCGACGTAGTCCGAGCTCTTCACCGCGATGACCTGGGAGCGGACCAGCCGCATCGCCGTCATCCAGCCGAAGAGCGCCAGGGCCAGTGCCACCGCGCCGGGCCCCCGGGTGTTCAGGATCGGGATGTCGGTCGACGGGCCGACCCGCAGCAGCACCAGCGCGCCGAGGATGAGCGGGAGCGCGTAGAAGATGTCCGCGATGCGGGACAGGATGCTGTCGGTCGCGCCGCCGTAGAACCCGGCGATCGCGCCCATGATGACGCCCAGGACGAGGACGACGAGCACGGCGAAGATGCCGATGATCAGCGAGTTGCGGGCGCCGTAGACGACGTTGGCCAGGTAGTCGCAGCCCTGGACGTCGTAACCGAACCAGTGCTCCGAGGACGGCGTCGCCTTGGAGTTGGCCAGGTCGCAGGCGCGCGGGTCCACGCCGCGGGCGAACACCTGCGGGATGATCGCCATCAGCGCGAAGACCAGGCCGAAGCTGGCGCCCAGCCAGAAGAGCGGGTTGCGCTTGAGCGAGCGCCAGGCGTCGCTCCACAGGCTGTTCTGCCGCGAGTCGGTGACGTCGACCGAGGGGCTGGCGAGCCCCGTCGTCGTCCCTGCCTCCACCTCGTCCTTGCGCAGATCCAGCTGCTGGTGCGGGTCAGTCATAGCGGATCCTCGGGTCGAGGACGGCGTAGAGCACGTCGACGACCAGGTTGAAGAAGATGAAGAAGAAGACCATCAGGGTGACGATGCCGACGACGACCGCACCCTCCTGGGCGCGCACGGCGTCGAACACCTCGCGACCGATGCCCGGCAGGTTGAACACCGTCTCGGTCACGATCGCGCCGCCCAGCAGCGCACCGATGTCGGCACCGATGAAGGTGACGACCGGGATCAGGCTGTTGCGCAGAGTGTGGCGGACGATCACCGTGCGGTTGGGCAGGCCCTTGGCCCGCGCCGTCCGCACGTAGTCCGCACGCATGTTCTCCGCGATGCTGGTCCGGGTCAGGCGGGCCACGTAGGCCAGCGAGCCCGAGGCCAGCACGAGGCCGGGCAGCACGTAGCTGTAGAGCCCGTCGCGGGTGCCGGCGATCGGGAACCAGCCGAGCTTGAGACCGAGCACCAGCTGGGCGAGGAACGCCAGCACCAGGATCGGGATCGACACGATGACCGTCGTCGAGACCAGCACCAGGTTGTCGAAGAAGCTGTTGCGGCGGATGCCGGCGAGCACGCCGGCCACGATGCCGATGATCGCCTCGAACACGACGGCGACGATGGTCAGCTTGACCGTGACCGGCAGCGTCCGCTCGATGGTGTCCAGGACGGGGCGGCCGCGGAAGTCGGTGCCCAGGTCACCGGAGAGCAGGGCCTTGAGGTACTCCCAGTACTGGACCCACAGCGGGTCGCTCAGGTGGAAGCGCTCGGTGAGCACCTTCACGACCGCCGGCGACACCGGGCGGTCGCCCGCGAGCGCGCGGATCGGGTCGCCCGGGAGCGCGTACACCATCGCGAAGATGAGGAAGGAGGCGCCGAGAAGCACCGGGATCGTCAGCAGTAGTCGGCGCGCGACGTAGCGGCCCATGGTCCCCCTCGGGGTGGTGGGACGACGCGGTCAGCCACCGCGACGCCGTTGTCCATCTTGCCGGTCGGCTGGTGCACACGCCGCCGGGGGCACCTTGGAGGGTGCCCCCGGCGGGTCGTGCTGTGGTGCGCGACCGTCAGTCGTTGACGGTGACCTCGGACCAGACGGGACGCTGGAAGAGGTCGATCCGGACGTTGCTCACGTGGTCGGTGGCAACGGTCTGGATCTGGGTGAAGAACAGCGGGGCCATCGGCATGTCCTCGGCGATGAGGTCCTCGGCCTGCTGGTACGCCTTGATCGCCTCGTCCTCGGACTCGGCCTTGTCACCCTCGGCGATCAGGTCGACGACCTTCTCGTTCGAGTAGAACGAGTAGTTCGAACCCGTGGGAGGGAACGACTGCGGCGTGAAGAGCGGGGTCAGGTAGCTCTCCGCGGCCGGGTAGTCGAAGCTCCAGCCGTAGCGGAACGGGCCGGTGAAGCCCTTGTTCTCGCCCAGCGGCAGGTACTGCGAGAAGTCGAGGTCGCCCTTCAGCTGGAAGTCGACGTCGAGGTTCTGACGCAGCTGGTTGCCCACGGCCTCGAGCCACGCGTCGTGACCGGCGCCGGCGTTGAACCACAGCTCGACCGGCTTGCTCCGGTCGAAACCGGCCTCGTCGAGGAGGGCGTTGGCCTTGTCGACGTCCAGCTCGCAGTAGGCGCAGGAACCCTCGCGGTAGCCGTCGACCGCCGGCGACACGAACGAGTCGGCCGCGGTGCGGGTGCCCGAGAAGATCGCCTTGGAGATGGCGTCCCGGTCGATGGCCATGGAGATGGCCTGACGGACCCGCGGGTCCTGGAAGCGGGCGTCGTAGGTCGGGAAGCCGAGGTAGGTGATCTGCGAGACCTCGGTGTTGATGAAGCCGTCGCCGAACTCGTCCTTGGCCGACTCGATGACGTCGGGCGGGATGACGTCGACGATGTCGACGTTGCCGTCCTGGGCGTCGGTGTAGGCGGTGGCCTGGTCGGCGTAGACGACGAAGTCGATGCCGTCGGCCTTGGCCTTGTCCTCGCCGGCGTAGTCCTCGAACCGCTTCACCTTGATGCCCTGGCCGGGGACGAACTCGCCGTCGGCCTGGAACGGGCCGTTGCCGATCGGCTTGGTGCCGAAGCCCTCCGGGTCGTCGAAGAAGGCCTTCGGCAGCGGGTTGAAGGCGTCGTAGCCCACGACGGCCGGGAACAGCGCGAAGGGAGCCTTGAGCTCGACCGTGAAGGTCTGGTCGTCCTCGACCTTGAGGCCGCTCAGCTCGGTAGCGGTGCCGGCCTCGAGCTCGTCGTACCCGGCGATGCGGGAGAGGTACGAGCCACCGTCCTGCGCGTTCTGCGGGTTGGCGGTGTAGTTCCACGCGTTGACGAAGGACTCGGCGTCGACCGGGGTCCCGTCGTGGAACGTCCAGCCGTCCTTGAGCTTGATCGTCCAGTTCTGGTTGTCCTCGGACTCGATCGAGTCGGCGACGCCGGAGTACTCGACCTCACCGTCCTCCGAGTAGCCGACCAGACCGGTCCACAGGGCGGCGATGACCTTCGCGCCCTCGCTCTCGGTGGTGTTGCCGGGGACGAGCGGGCTCTTCGGCTCACTGATGTAGGCAGAGAAGGTGCCGCCGCTCTTGCCGCCGCCGCCCTCCCCGCCGTTGTCGTCGCTGCCACCACATGCGGACAGCACCATCGCGGCGGCGATGCCGGCCGCGACGAGCGCACCCCTGCGCTTCCTCAAGTTCACGTGCAATGCCTCCCTCGACCCGCGTGGCGGGGGGAACGGACAGGTCCGACCACGGCCTGACGGCCGATGGACGACTGACTGGTCACGAGCCAACGCAGCCGGACGCCGGGGTCCGGACTGCGACGGGTGGACCCTAGGCACCGCCCGGAGAAGGTGTCCACGGCCGTCACCGACTTGTGACCTGGGCTCACGATCGACGAGCCGACCGCAACATCGACGTCAGGTGCGCGCCCTCACGGCGGTCCTTCCCGCGACCGTGGCAGATGCGCCGGAGACCTTCCACCGCCTCCTGATCACGGGGTGTCGGCGGCGTCCTCCCGGGGTATCGGGCAACGACACGACCGACGACCCGACGGAGGCAGCGCGATGAGCGGCATGGACAAGCTGACGAACAAGGCCCAGGAACTGTCCGGCAAGGGCAAGGAGGCCGTGGGTGACGCCACCGACAACCGTGACCTGCAGGCCGAGGGCGAGAAGGACCAGGCGGCGGGCAACCTGAAGCAGGCCGGCGAGAAGGTCAAGGACATCTTCAAGTAGTCCGACCACCGACCGGCGGGGGCCGGGACTCCACGACGGAGTCCCGGCCCCCGCGGCGTCTCGCACCTTCCCCCGGGGCGTTTTGTGCACTTTCTGCCCGGGCGTTTCGTGCACTATCTGCCGCTCGGGGCGTCGGCGAGGACCGCCGCGATCCTCCGGACGACGGCGTCGAGGTCCCGGAGGTCCGCCGCGCTCAGCCGGATCACCTGCCAGCCCGCCGCGACCAGCCGGGCGAGACGGGCGTCGTCCCGCACGATCTGCACCCCGTCGAAGTGGTGCTCGCCCTCGTACTCGACCAGCACCCTCCGGTCCGGCCACGCCAGGTCGACCCGGGCGAGGAACTCGCCGTCGACGACGATCTCGTGCTGCGGCACGGGCGCGGGCAGCCCTCCCAGCGCACAGGCCACCCGGACCCACGACTCGGGCGGTGACTCGGCACGCCCGTCCACCAGCTCGAAGACCCGCCGGACCCGGGCCACGCCCCAGCGCCCCACGCCGTCGCGCAGCAACCGGCCGAGGTCTCCCGCCCGGACAGTTCCACCGCGCACCATCGCGTCGAGCACGCCCACGGCCGTGGCGGTCGTCTCCAGGGCGGCCACGTCCCACGCCGTCCTCAGCGCCCCGGTGAACCGGAGCCCGAACTCGTCCGATTCGACGTCGGCCACCGGGAGGGCTGCTCGACGCGCGCGCACTCCGGCCGGCCCTCGCCACTGCACACCGTCCGGCACCACGACCGTGACCGGTTCGCCGTACCCGGGAGCCGGCGCGCCCAGGACCGCCGCAGCGGAACGGCCGGCCAGCGCAGCGCCCTCCGGCATCACCAGCGCAGCGGCACGACAGCGCAGCAGGTGGTCACGCGGCTGCCCGACGTCCGCGTAGACGCCCTGGAGGATTCGGACGTACGGGCCGTTCCGCAGCTGTTTCGGCGTGAGGGCGCCCTCGGAGAGAGCATGCGCGCCGATGAAGACGCCCGAGAGACCGGAACTGCGCAGGAGCATCCGCGGATGGTGGCCCGAACCGGCGGTTGGGCGCTGCCGCCGTCCACAGCCCCCACCTCGGAGGGCGATCAGTGCACGAAACGCCCGGGCGGAAAGTGCACTAAACGCCCGGAGGGGGGACGAGAAGGGCCTGGACGGCGGGGAGGAGCGGGCGGTCGGCCGGGATCCAGTCGAGCCCGTCCAGCTCCCGGACGCCGACCCAGCGCAGCTCCGAGTGCTCGTGGGCCACGGGCGCGCCACCGGCGAGCCGCGCCGCCCACACCCGCATCGTCGAGGCTCCCGGTGGGCCTCCGCCGACCGCGCCGTCGAGCACGACCTCCCCGAGGAACGACTCCGGGACGACGGTGACGCCCAGCTCCTCCTCGCACTCGCGGACCAGGGCGTCCAGCTCCCGCTCGCCGCGCTCCACCTTGCCGCCGGGGAACTCCCAGCACCCGTCGTAGGTGCCCCCGGCGCGGCGCGCGACCAGCACCTGGTTCCCGTCGACGATCGCAGCCCCCACGACCTGGACCACGTCCTCCGCCCGCCGCGCAGCACCGGCGGCGAGCGCGTCGAGGTACGCCCGCACGGCGCGGGTGATCCGACGACGCAGGAGCGCCCGGCCGACGAGGCCGCCCCGCTGCCCGGCAGTCCAGTCGACCCGCTCCTCCACCAGCGTCCCGGCGGCGGTCGCGGAGAACCGGCGGGAGTGGGTCACCCGACCCTCGCGCCCGACCCGTGCGGAGAACTCGTCGCACTCCGGACGCACCGACCGGACCTCCTCCAGCCGGAAGGGCCAGGGGCGCCCGAGGACGCGGGCGACGTCGTAGGTGACGGTGAGCGGTGCCTCCACCAAGGTGGTGAAACGCAGCTGGGACACGCAGGCACTGTCGCAGACCACGGCAAGATGGCGGTGTGCGCATCAACGCCAGGGTCGACTACGCCGTCCGAGCAGTCCTCGAGCTCGCCGCGGCAGCACCCGCTGCGCTCACCTGCGACAAGATCGCCGCGGCGCAGGACATCCCGTCCCGGTTCCTGCAGGCCATCCTCACCGACCTGCAGCACGCACGGCTGGTCACCAGCCAGCGCGGTCGCGACGGCGGGTACCGACTGGCCCTGCCCGCGTCGGAGATCTCCATCGCCCGCGTCATGCGGGTCGAGCAGGGCTTCCTCGCCGAGGTGCACGGTCAGCGCCCGGAGGAGGTCAGCTACCCCGGCGTCGCCACCGAGCTGGCCGCCGTCTGGGTGGCCGCGCGCGAGGCCTACCGCCGGGTCCTCGAGGGCGTGACCGTCGCCGACGTGGTGGCCGGCCGACTCCCCGCGCACGCCGCCGAGCTCGTCGCCATCGACAACGCGTGGCAGTCCTTCAGCGACCCGGACCGGGACTGACCGCCCCCCTCGCCCCGGTCCGCGCGTCCGTTCGGCGACACTGGCAGCCATGTCCGACCAGCAGCGCCCCGGTGTCACCGTCTTCCTGACCGGCCTCTCGGGCGCGGGCAAGTCCACGATCGCCGACGCGCTGGTGGCGCAGCTGGAGGCGGAGGGGCGGCCGGTCACGGTGCTCGACGGCGACGTCGTCCGGACCCACCTGTCCAGCGAGCTGGACTTCTCCAAGGAGCACCGGGACCTCAACATCCGGCGCATCGGGTGGGTGGCCGGCGAGGTGGTCAAGCACGGCGGGACCGTCGTCGTCGCCGCGATCGCCCCGTACGAGGCCGCCCGCGAGGAGGCCCGCCGACTGGTCGAGAAGAACGGGCGGTTCCTGCTCGTGCACCTCTCCACCCCGCTGGAGGTGTGCGAGGACCGCGACGTCAAGGGCCTCTACGCCAAGGCGCGCGCGGGCGAGATCCCGGGCTTCACCGGCGTCAGCGACCCCTACGAGCCGCCGGCCCGCGCCGAGCTGGTCATCGACACGTCGGTCACCCCGCTGACCGAGGCGGTCGCCCGCATCCGCGCCGAGATGGCCTAGGAACCCGGTCGTCCCCACCGCCGGTCGGCCGACGTGTGGGAGGATCGACGCATGACCGACCGTGGCGCGCTCCTCGTCGCGCGTCTGCACATCGATCTGGCGCTGGTCTCCAGCGCCGCCTGTCGCGCCGCGCGCTGACCCGGCTCCTCCGCGCAGCTCCTCCGGCTGCGTCCCGATCCAGCAGCGCCCCGGCCCCCGGCCCGCTGCCGGACGTCGAGGAGCGCAGGAAGAAGTACGCCACGTGAGCACCCCCACCCGCACCAGCAACCGGCCCCAGCGTGGCCAGGGTCAGTGGGCGCTGGGCTACCGCGAGCCGCTCAACCCCAACGAGCGGATGAAGAAGGACTCCGACGGGCTCGAGGTCCGGCAGCGGATCCTCGACATCTACTCGAAGGCCGGCTTCGACTCGATCGACCCGGGCGACCTCCGCGGCCGCATGCGCTGGATGGGCCTCTACACCCAGCGGGCGCAGGGCATCCCCGGCGGCAAGACCGCCGTCCTGGAGCCGGAGGAGCTCGAGGACTCGTACTTCATGATGCGTGCCCGCATCGACGGCGGGCAGCTGACCAGCGACGCGCTGCGGGTCATCGGCGGCATCAGCACCGAGTTCGGTCGCGACGTCGCCGACGTCACCGACCGGCAGAACGTGCAGTACCACTGGATCCGCATCGAGGACGTGCCCGAGATCTGGCGGCGCCTGGAGTCGGTGGGCCTGTCCACCATGGAGGCCTGCGGCGACGTCCCCCGCGTCATGCTCGGCTGCCCGCTGGCCGGCATCCTCGAGGACGAGGTCGTCGACGCCACCGACGTGCTGGCCCAGACGGTCGAGAAGTACATCGGCAGCCCCGAGTTCAGCAACCTGCCGCGCAAGTGGAAGACCTCCATGTCCGGGTGCGTGGACCACTGCACCGAGCCCGAGATCGACGACGTCTCCTTCGTCGGCGTGAGGAACGAGGCCGGCGAGGCCGGCTACGACCTCTGGGTCGGTGGCGGGCTCTCCACCAACCCGATGTTCGCCCAGCGGATCGGCGTCTTCGTCCGCCCCGACCAGGTGACCGACGTGTGGGCCGCCTGCACCTCGATCTTCCGCGACTACGGCTACCGCCGGCAGCGCAACCGCGCGCGCATCAAGTTCCTGATGGCCGACTGGGGGCCGGAGAAGTTCCGCCAGGTGCTGGAGGACGAGTACCTGCAGGCGAAGCTCCCCGACGGTCCGGCCCCCGCACCGGCCAAGCACGACCAGCGCGACCACGTCGGGGTCAGCCGGCAGAAGGACGGCCTCAACGCCGTCGGTTTCGCGCTGCGCACCGGCCGGATCAGCGGCACGCTGCTGACCACGATCGCGGACCTGGCCGACGAGTACGGCCAGGGCCGCATCCGGACGACGACGCAGCAGAAGCTGGTCATCCTCGACGTGCCGGACGAGAAGGTCGAAGCCCTCGTCGACGCGCTGGCCGAGCACGACCTGCAGGTCCGCCCGAGCGCCTTCCGGCGCGGCACCATGGCCTGCACCGGCCTGGAGTTCTGCAAGCTCGCGATCGTCGAGACCAAGCAGCACGCGCAGGACCTCTACGCGGAGCTGGAGAAGCGGCTGCCGGACTTCGACACCCCGATCGGGATCAACGTCAACGGCTGCCCGAACAGCTGCGCCCGCTTCCAGACCGCCGACATCGGGTTCAAGGGCTCGATGGTGAAGGACGAGAACGGCGAGATGGTCGAGGGCTTCCAGGTCCACCTGGGCGGCCACCTGGGGGTCGAGGCCACGTTCGGCCGCAAGTTCCGCGGCCACAAGGTGACCAAGGCGGAGACCGCCGACTACTGCGAGCGGGTGCTCCGCGGTTTTCTGGAGCGGCGGACGCCCGGGGAGTCCTTCGCGCACTACGTCTCCCGCGCCGAGGAGGCCTGGTTGCTGTGACGGTGCTGCCGTGACCGAGGAGCCGACGTCGGGAAGGACCCGGCAGCTGCCGGTGTTCCACTGCCCGTACTGCAGTGACGAGGACCTGACGCCGCACGACGACGGAGGTTGGCGCTGCGGTGCCTGCCTGCGGGCCTTCTCGGTCCGCCTGATCGCGACGGGGGTGCAGCGATGACCACAGCCATCTCACCGACGCCGGAGCTGGCCGCCGAGGCCGACGCCCGGTTCGAGGGCATCGCCGATCCGGTCGAGCAGGCGCTCGCGGTCCTGCGCTGGGCGGGTGAGACCTTCGGGACCTCCTTCGCGATCACGTCGTCCATGGCCGACGGGCTGCTGTCGCACCTGGCCAGCCGGGTCGTCCCGGGCGTCAACGTCGTCTTCCTCGACACCGGCTACCACTTCGCCGAGACCATCGGCACGCGCGACTGGATCAGCAGCGTCCTGCCGATCACGCTGCACAACGTGACCCCGCCGCAGACCGTCGGCGAGCAGGACCTCTCCTTCGGGCCGAAGCTGCACGACCGCGACCCCGACCTGTGCTGCGAGCTCCGCAAGGTGAAGCCGCTGGCCCAGGCGCTGGCCGGGTTCACCGCGTGGGGCTCCGGCGTGCGGCGCGACGAGTCGCCCACCCGCGCCGGCACGAAGCTGGTCGACTGGGATGCCAAGCGCGGCATGGTGAAGGTCAACCCGATGGCGGCCTGGACCCAGGACGTCGTCGACGCCTACATCGCCGAGCACCAGATCCCGGTGAACCCGCTGTTCGAGATCGGCTACGGCTCGATCGGCTGCGCGCCCTGCACCCGTCCGGTGGCCCCGGGCGAGGACCCGCGCGCCGGTCGCTGGGCCGGCAAGAACAAGATCGAGTGCGGCATCCACCTGTAGCCATGCCTCGCCCCCCGCGCCTCTCCCCCGACGAGCTCGCCGCCGCGATGCACGGCCTCCCGCTCTGGTCGGGGGACGGCGACGGCATCCGGCGGTCGGTGCAGCTGGCGAGCTTCCGGGACGCCGTGGCCGCGATCGTCGCCGTCGCCGACGTCGCCGAGGAGATGGACCACCACCCCGACGTCGACCTGCGCTGGCGGACGCTGCACTTCACGCTGGTCAGCCACTCCGCGGGCGGGGTGAGCGAGCTGGACCTGGAACTGGCCCGCCGCATCGACGCGCTGCTGCCCTGATCCTCAGCCCTCGACCGGCAGGACCAGCAGGCGCAGCAGCCGATCGGCCTCGGCCTCCGGGTCCTCGGTCAGGCCGGTGTGCACCGGGCCGGGCTGGATGACCGTGCTGCGCGGGGCGGTCAGCCAGCGGAACCGCGAGCCGAGCGCCTCGCGGCCCGCCGCACCGGCGCCCGGGTCTGCCGAGCACACGTCGGCGGCCGCCTGCAGTGCACGGCCGATCGCCGCCGCGTCGGCGGTGGGGTCGAGGACGCGGAGCCGTTCGGGGTCCAGGTGCAGCCGGGAGCCCAGGTAGTCGCGCTGGCGGCAGTACACGAGGACGCCGGCGTTCAGCGACTCACCGCGCTCGATGCGCGGCACCACCCGCAGCACCGCGTACTCGAAGGTGTCCCTCATCGCTGGGTCATCCCCTCGGGCGGCGGCGGCCCCAACCAGCCGGGGCGGTTCTCCCCCACCCGCGGGCGGCGCCGGCCGGCCCCACCGGCGGCTGCGGCGGCAACCAGCCCGGGCAGCCAGGCGTCCCGGGCGGCCAGCCGGGCCAGCAGCTGCCCCACGTACCGCTCGCGGACGGCGTGGGCCGGCTCCTCGGGCGAATCGCCCTCGAGCCACTCGTCGGGCACCTGCTCCAGCACGCCCTCGAGCACCGGCCGCGTCACCCGGTGCGCCAGCGCGGCGTCGGCGGCCGGCACGTCGGGTGCGCACTCGACCAGCGCGTGCGTCGACGCGTCGTAGGGCCGGGTCACGGCCGCCTCGGCGCCGGGCCAGTGGTGGTGGAAGGTCAGCGCGGCGCCGTGGTCGATCAGGTGCAGCCGCCCGTGCCAGAAGAGCATGTTCGGATTGCGCCACGAGCGGTCGACGTTGCCGACCAGGGCGTCGAACCACAGGACCCGACCGGCGAGCACGGGGTCGACCCCGTCGGCGCCGGCCTCGAAGTCCAGCGCCCCGGGCAGGTAGTCCAGCCCGAGGTTGCGACCGGCGGAGCGCTGCAGCAGCTCCTGCACCTCGTAGTCGGGCTCCCCCACCGCGAGCTCGGGTGCGACGGCGACCGTGGCCAGCGCCGGCACGGGGAGGTCGAGCGCGCGGGCCAGCTCGCCGCACACCACCTCGGCCACGAGCACCCGCACACCCTGGCCGGCGGCCCGCCACTTGACCACGTAGGTGCCGAGGTCGTCGGCCTCCATGAGGCCAGGCAGCGACCCACCCTCGCGCAGCGGGGTGACGTAGCGGGTGGCGGTGACGGCGGGCAGCACAGTGCTGGCCAACCTACCGGTGGGCGCGGCCGGGAGAACCCGGAGACACTGGTGCCGTGGCGAACAGTGCACCCCCGACGACCGACGACGGCCGCTACGAGCGGCAGCCCTTCCGCTTCACCGACCGGATCACCGCCGACGGCCGGGACGGCTGGCCGGCCGAGCCGGGCCGGTATCGCATCGTGGTCAGCCGGGCGTGCCCCTGGGCCAGCCGCACGCTGGTCACCCGCCGGCTGATGGGGCTGGAGGACGTCATCAGCGTGGCGGTCGCCGATCCGATCCAGGACGACCGGAGCTGGCGCTTCACCCTCGACCCGGGCGACGTCGACCCGGTCCTGGGCATCGCGTTCCTGGCCGACGCCTACGCCAAGGCCGACCCGACCTACGACGGCGGGATCAGCGTCCCGGCGATCGTGGACGTGCCCACCGGCGCCGTCGTCACCAACGACGTCTTCCAGGTGACGCTGGACCTGGCCACCGAGTGGCGCGCCTTCGCCCGCGAGGGCGCCCCGGACCTCTACCCCGAGGCGCTCCGCGGCGAGATCGACGAGCTGAACGCGCGGATCTACCGCGACCTCAACGCGGCGGTCTACGAGGCCGGCTTCGCCACCACCCAGGAGGCCTACGAGGACGCCTACACCCGTGTGTTCGCCTGCCTCGACTGGCTCGAGGAGCGGCTGGGCGGGCAGCGGTTCGTCGCCGGCGAAACGATCACCGAGGCCGACATCCGGCTGTTCACGACGCTCATCCGGTTCGACGCCGTCTACCACGGCCACTTCAAGTGCAACCGGAACAAGATCACCGAGATGCCGGTGCTCTGGGCCTACCTGCGCGACCTGTTCCAGACGCCGGGCTTCGGCGACACCGTCGACCTCGACCACATCAAGCGCCACTACTACGCGGTGCACGCCAACATCAACCCGACGCAGATCGTGCCGCTGGGGCCTGACCTCTCCGGGCTGACGACGCCGCACGGGCGCGAGGCGCTCGGGGGCCGGCCGTTCGGCGACGGCACTCCTCCCGGGCCGGCGCCGGCCGGCGAGGTCATCGCGCAGCAGCTGTAGATGGGACTGCTCCGGGCCCTGGACCCCGCCGACCTGACCGGTGTGCCGTTCACCTACCCCGAGGTCGGGGGTACCGGTGACGACCTGCTCCCGACCGGCTACCACCTCGCCGAGCACTGCGCCGTCGTCGGCTCCGGCACGGGGGCGCTGGAGCGGGCGGCCGCCGCGGTGTTCGACTGGCGGGCACAGCGCGCCGTGGGTCTGCGGATCCGCGCGACCGGTCCGGCGAGCACCCCGGGCACGGTCGTCGTGCTGACCGCCGGCCTCCCCCGGTTCGGGTACGACATCCCCTGCCGGGTGGTGTGGTCGAGCACCGAGGGCGACGAGCGCGGCTTCTCCTACGGGACGCTGCCCGGCCATCCGGAGAGCGGCGAGGAGCGGTTCACCGTGCGGCTGACCGAGGACGGGGACGTCGTCTACACGATCCGGGTCTTCTTCCGGCTGGCCTCCCCCGCCGCGAGGCTGGCCGGGCCGGTGAGCCTGCTGCTGCAGCGCGCGTCGACCGCCCGCTACGTGTCGGCGATCCGGCGGGCCACCGCCGGTTAGACGTCCCGCCGGGCCAGCAGCGCCGCGCCGACCGTCCACGAGACCGCCACCCAGGCGCCGAGGACGACCAGCGCGTGCTGCCAGGAGGTCTGCACGGCGAAGAACGCTTCGTCCCCCACCCGGAACGCCGGCAGCGCCCGCGCGACCCACTCGGCCTGGTCCGAGGCCAGGATGGCCAGGACCGGCGGAAGCAGCAGCATCACGCCGAGCGCCGCGCCCATCGCGCCGGCCGAGGAGCGCAGCACCGTGCCGAGGCCGAGCGCGAGCACCCCGGTGAGCGTCGCGCAGGCCACCTGGAGACCCAGCTGCCGCAGCACGCCCGGGTCGGTGAGCGGGATGCCGCCCTCGACCGCGGTGAGCCGGCTGGCCGCGAACCAGCAGAAGACGGCCAGCACCGCCGAGAGCAGCGCGCACCAGGCGCCGACGACGACGCTCTTGGCGAGCAGCAGCCGCGCCCGCCCCGGAACCGCGGTCAGCGAGGCCAGCACCATGCCGGTGCCGAACTCGCTGGTGACGGCGAGGACCCCGAGCACCACGACGAGGACCTGCCCCAGCCCGAACCCGGTGAGCGCCGAGCTGACCGCGATGTCGGGGCGCGGGGCGGACTGCGTGATCGCCGCCCCGAACCACCCGGTGGTCGCGACCAGCGCCAGGTAGCCGACGGTGCACCACCAGGTGGAGCGCACCGACCGCAGCTTGGTCCACTCGCTGACCACCACCGAGCGGAAGGGCACCCCCCGGCTCACAGCGCGGCCGCCCGGTACTCGACGTCGTCCCCGGTCAGCTCGAGGTAGGCCGCCTCCAGGGAGGCGGTGATCCGGCCCAGCTCGTGCACCCGCACCCCGGCCAGGAACGCGACGTCGCCGACCTGCGCGCAGTCCAGGCCCTCGACCCGCAGGGCACCGTCGATCTCCAGCTCCACGCGGGCGCCGGAGCGCTGCAGGGCCGAGGCGAGCACCGGCGCCTGGGGGCTCCGGACCCGGACGGCGGCGTGCGCGCCCAGCAGGTCGGCCATCGGCCGGTCTGCCAGCAGCCGGCCGCGGCCCAGCACCACCAGGTGGTCGGCGGTGTCCTCCATCTCGCTCATCAGGTGGCTGGAGACCAGCACCGTCCGGCCCTCGTCGGCCAGCGACCGCAGCAGCTCGCGCACCCACCGGATGCCCTCGGGATCCAGCCCGTTGACCGGCTCGTCGAGCAGCAGGACGTCGGGGTCGCCGAGCAGCGCCGCGGCGATGCCGAGCCGCTGCCCCATGCCGAGGGAGAAGCCACGCACCCGCTCGTGGGCCACCGACCCCAGCCCGACCAGCTCGATGACCTCCTCGACCCGGTCGCGTGGCAGCGCGTTGCTCTGCGCCAGCGCCAGCAGGTGCGCGTGGGCGGTGCGCCCGGGATGCCGGGCACGGGGGTCCAGCAGCGCGCCCACGTGCCGCATCGGCCGGTCCAGCTCGCGGTAGGGACGGCCGAGCACCGTCGCCGTCCCCGCGGTCGGGCGGCTCAGACCGAGGATGCAACGCATCGTCGTCGTCTTGCCCGACCCGTTGGGGCCCAGGAAGCCGGTGACCCGGCCGGGCTCGACGGTGACGGTCAGGGAGTCGACGGCGACGCGCGAGCGGTACCGCTTCGTCAGCCCGCGCAGCTCGATCACGCGCGCCAGCATGGCCAACCGCTCCCCGCAGGTACCGGAGGCGCGCGCCTACCTGCTGGCGTCGACCGCCTCGCGCTCCCGCTCGAGGAGCTCCTTGCTGCGCACCAGCCGCAGCAGGGTCACGACCAGCAGCCCCCCGGCCATGTTGAGCAACGTCGTGTACCAGAACCAGGCGAGCCAGTCGCCGTAGCCGAACGGCCCGCCCGCGTGGATGCCGGCGAAGATGATCAGCGAGTCCAGGATCGAGTGGAACAGCACCAGGCCGGCGAGCACGAAGGCCCCCGCGAGGGCGGCGACGATCTTCCCGCCCTCGCTCTCCGCCCCCTGCTGCATCCGGGTCATGAGCGTGATGGAGCTGCCGGCGAAGAGGGCCAGGCAGATCGCGCGCAGGTCCAGCGGGGCGTCGAGGAACGTGGTGGCGGACTCCACCGCGCCCGCTCCGAGCTCCGGGAGCGCGTGGACGACGACCCACATCACCAGCCAGCCGCCGACGAGGTTGGCCACGAGGGTGCCCGCCCACAGCTTCGCCAGCTGGCCCGGTCCCGCCCGCTTGGCGACGACGGCGGTCACCGGAACCAGGAAGCCCTCGGTGAACAGCTCGCTGCGCGCCAGCAGCAGGGCGATGAAGCCGACGCCGAACGCCAGACCCGCCAGCAGGTGGCTGCCGGTCTCGGCGTACACGGCCAGCAGCGCCGCGACGCCGACGCCCACCTCCAGACCTCCGGCCAGGCCGGTGGTCAGCACCTCCCGCCAGGTGCGGTGCAGCCGCTGCGCCCCCTGGTCGACGATCCGGTCGAACGCCTGCGCCACCTCGTCCTCGGCGGGGGCGTCGGTGGTGCCCAGTTCCTCGCGTGCGCGCTCCGCGGCCATGGGTGCCGACCTACCCCGGACCGGGACGGGCACACCGCGCAGTACGGTCCACCGCCATGGACGCCACCGAGCAGCTCGCCACCCTGCTCCGGGCCCGCGGCGCCGGGGACATCGCCCACCCCGGCGGCACGCTGTACGGCCACTTCGAGCGGGTGCAGGAACGGCTCGCGCAGCTGGGGCTGCCGGGGCACGTGCAGCTGGCCGGCCGCGCGCACGCCGTCTACGGCACCCAGGGCTTCGACGTCCGCCTCCTCGACGACGACGAGCGGCCGCTGCTGGCCGGCATCGACGGCGCGGCCGCCGAGGAGCTGGTGCACCGGTACGGCGCCTGCGACCGGCGGGCCACGTGGCCGGAGCTGGCGGCCACCCGTCGGGTGCACGACCGGCACACCGGCGCGGCGGAGGAGCTGGACGACGAGGAGCTGCGCGCGTTCGCCGACCTCAGCCTGGTCAACGAGGTCGACGTCGCCGAGCACGCACCCGGCTTCCTCGACGAGCACGGCGGCTACTTCCGTCGGCTCACCGAGCAGTGGGCTCCGGCGCTCAGCCCCGCGGTGCTCGCCGAGGCGCGGCGGGCCTTCGCCTGACCCGGCCGGCGCCTCGGGCGACCGCCACCGCCCAGCCGATGTAGCCGAGGTTGACCAGCACCCTGGCCGCGATGCCGGGTGCGCGGTCGTAGAGCCGGGTGGCCGTGCCCGTCCGGCGCAGCGGGTCGAGGTGAGCCGGCAGGTACGCCGTCACCAGCCCCGCCGCCAGCCAACCGCCCGCGGCCCGGGTGGCCGGCGCCGCGACGAGCGCGCCGGCGAGCACGTCCAGCGCGCCGCTGACCGCCACGATCGCTCCCGGCGCCGGCAGCCGGTCCGGCACCATCCCGCGGAAGTAGCCCGGGACGACGGCGTGACCGATCCCCGAGCCGGTCATCAGGCCGGCCAGTCCCAGTGCGGCGACGTCGCTCATGGCGCGCAGCATGCCGCGGACGACCGCGACGCGGTGCGGTTCCCGCTGCGTGGAAGCGACCGTTTGCGCAGCTCAGGCACTCGGGTAGCGCGGCGGGGATCGAAGACATCGATTCCCCCGAGGAGACCCGTGCCCCCCACGCGCAAGCCGAACATGTCCGCGCCCCGCACCGTGAGTCCGACCGGTGTGGGCTACGAGGGGCCCGAGGACGGTCGTGATCCCCGCGCCCAGGCCGGCGACACCCTGACCACGCCGAACGGTGTCCGCATCCCCGACACCGACCACTCGCTCAAGGCCGGCCCGCGCGGCCCGGTGCTGCTGGAGGACTTCCACCTCCGCGAGAAGATCATGCACTTCGACCACGAGCGCATCCCCGAGCGCGTGGTGCACGCCCGCGGCGCCGGCGCGCACGGAGTGTTCACCGCCTACGGCACCGCCGCGAAGGTGACGCGGGCCGCCGTCCTCGCCGAGAAGGGCCTGGAGACGCCGGTCTTCGTGCGGTTCTCCACGGTGCTCGGCTCGCGGGGCTCGGCCGACACCGTCCGCGACACCCGCGGGTTCGCGACGAAGTTCTACACCAAGGAAGGCACCTGGGACCTCGTCGCCAACAACATCCCGGTCTTCTTCATCCAGGACGCGATCAAGTTCCCGGACATCGTGCACGCGGCCAAGCCGCACCCCGACCACGAGATCCCGCAGGCGCAGTCGGCGCACGACACCTTCTGGGACTTCGTCACCCTCCACACCGAGGCCACGCACCACACGATCTGGAACATGAGCGACCGCGGCATCCCGCGCAGCTACCGGACGATGGAGGGCTTCGGCGTCCACACCTTCCGGCTGGTCAACGCCGACCGCGAGACCGTGCTGGTCAAGTTCCACTGGAAGCCCAAGCTCGGCGTGCACTCCCTGACCTGGGAGGAGGCACAGATCGCCGCGGGCGTCGACCCCGACTTCCACCGGCGCGACCTGTACGAGTCGATCGAGGCCGGCGCCTTCCCCGAGTGGGAGCTCGGCATCCAGGTCTTCCCCGACACCCCCGAGGAGACCTTCGAGGGCATCGACCTGCTCGACCCCACGAAGATCGTGCCGGAGGAGCTCGCCCCGGTGCAGCCGATCGGCAAGCTGGTGCTCAACGCCAACCCGACGAACTTCTTCGCCGAGACCGAGCAGGTCGCCTTCCACACCGGCCACCTGGTCCCGGGCATCGAGGGCACCAACGACCCGCTGCTCCAGGGCCGCAACTTCTCCTACCTCGACACGCAGCTCACCCGGCTGGGCGGGCCGAACTTCACCCAGATCCCGATCAACCGTCCGCACGCGCCGGTGAACGACAACACCCGCGACGGGTTCCACCAGCACGCGGTGCACCAGGGGCAGGCCCCGTACACGCCCAACAGCGTCGACGGCGGCAGCCCGTACCCGGCCGACTGGTCCGAGGGCGGCTACGTGAACGTGCCGCGCACGGTCGGCGGCGAGGTCGGGCGGACGGCGCCGGCGTCCTTCGACGACCACTTCTCCCAGCCGGCCCTGTTCTACAAGAGCCTGACCAGCGTCGAGCAGCAGCACGTGATCGACGCCTACACCTTCGAGCTCGGCAAGTGCTTCGAGCAGCCGATCAAGGAGCGGGCGCTCACCGTCCTCGCCCGCATCGACGAGAAGCTCTGCGCCGAGGTGGCCGCCGGGCTCGGCCTGCCGGTGCCGAAGAAGATCAAGCCGGAGAAGGTGCGCGGGGAGTCGCCGGCGCTGCGCCAGATCAAGCCGACGCCCTTCCCGGTCGACGGCCGGATCGTGGGCGTCGTCGCCGGGCCGAAGGCCGACCTGAAGGGCATCGCGAAGCTGCGGGAGGCCCTGGAGGCCGAGGGCGCCCAGCTCAAGGTGATCGCACCGCACGGCGGCCAGCTGGTCAGCGGCCGGGACGTCGAGATCGTCGAGCGCACCTTCGCCACCGGGCGGTCGATCGAGTTCGACGCGATCGTCGTGGCCGACGGAGCCCCGAAGGACGGCGACTTCCGCGCCCTGGTGATGCTGCAGGAGGCGTTCCGCCACCTGAAGGGCATCGGCGCGTGGGGTGACGGCGTCGAGGTGCTGCGCGCCGCGGGGATCGACCCGAAGGCCCCCGGTGTCATCACCGGCAAGAAGGCGAACGCCGCGATGGCCGCCGAGACGATCGCCGCGCTCGGCATGCACCGGGCGTGGGACCGCCAGCCGCTGGTGAAGGCGTCGATGGTGCCGCCCACCGTCTCCGCCTGATCCACCGCGCCCGGGAGCGCCGGTCCCCTCGGGGACCGGCGCTCTCGTGCGTGCTCAGCGGATGAAGGGAGCCCGCTTGAGGGCCTTGAGACCGGCGGTCATGACCTTCGCGTACCGGTCCAGCGGCAGCCCCGGCATCGGGCCGACCGGCAGGCCGCGCTGGACGGCGACCGTCTGCGACTCGGTGTACTTGAGGATGCCCTCCGCGCCGTGCCGCCGGCCGACGCCGGAGTCCTTCATGCCGCCCATCGGCGCGTCGTGCGAGGCCCACGCCGCGGCGTAGGCCTCGTTCACGTTCACCGTGCCCGACCGGATGCGGGTGGCGATCTCCGCGCCACGCCTCGGGGTCGACCAGACGCTGGCGTTGAGCCCGTACTCGGTGTCGTTGGCCCGCTGGACCGCCTCCTCGGCGTCGCGCACGCGGCTGATCGCGACCACCGGCCCGAACGTCTCGTCGCGGGCCAGCTCCATCCCGTCGGTCACGCCCTCGAGGACCGTCGGCTCGTAGAACAGCGGGCCGAGGTCCGGGCGCGGCCTGCCGCCGGCCAGCACGCGGGCCCCCTTCGCGACCGCGTCCTCCACGTGCCGGGAGACGACGTCGAGCTGGTCCTGACTCACCAGCGAGCCCATCTCGGCATCCCAGCCGAGGCCGGCGGCGAGCCCCATCTTCTTCACGCGCTCGACGAACGCCGGCACGAACCGGTCGTAGACCGCGTCCTCGACGTACATGCGCTCGACCGAGATGCACAGCTGGCCGGAGTTGGAGAAGCAGGCCCGCACCGCGCCCTCGACGGCCTTGTCCAGGTCGGCGTCGGCCAGCACGAGCATCGGGTTCTTGCCGCCCAGCTCCGCGGAGAAGCCGATCAGCCGGCGGGCGCACTGCTCGGCGACGGTCCGGCCCGTGGCGGTGGAGCCGGTGAACATCAGGTACTCCACGCCCTCGATCAGCGGCGCGCCGAGGTCCCGCCCGCGGCCGGTGACCACCTGGAACAGGTCGCGCGGCAGGCCGGCCTCGAAGAGCAGCTCGACGGCGATCAGCGCGGTGAACGGCGTCTGGGCGTCGGGCTTGAGCACGATGCCGTTGCCGGCCAGCAGGGCCGGGATGGCGTCGGAGACGGCGAGGGTGAGCGGGTAGTTCCACGGGCTGATCACGCCGACCAGGCCCTTGGGGTGGTGGTGCTCCGTGGTCCGGGTCAGCACCGGGAGCGCGCCCTGGCGGCGGGTGGGCCGCAGGTGCCTGGCCGCGGTGTGGGCGTAGTACCGCGCCGTCATGGCGACGTCGGCCAGCTCCTCGAACGCGCTGACCCGCGCCTTGCCGGTCTCCACCTGGGCGACGTCGAGGATCTGTTCCTGCCGCTCGAGGACCAGGTCGTGGTACCGGAGCATGACCGCGGCGCGCTCGGCGACCGGTCGCCCCGCCCGCCCACCTGGGCGGCTCGGGCGCGACGCTGGGCCTCCCGCACGTCCTCGGCGGTGCAGGTGGGCACCTCGCCCACCACCCCGCCGGTGAACGGGGCGTACGAGGCCTGACG
The DNA here is from genome assembly GCF_003319175.1 of Blastococcus sp. TF02-8. Classification (GTDB taxonomy): domain Bacteria; phylum Actinomycetota; class Actinomycetes; order Mycobacteriales; family Geodermatophilaceae; genus Blastococcus. Next base: position 338,705 of record NZ_QOHK01000005.1, read on the forward strand.
GGGTCGGTCCGGCGCGGCGGTGACGAGGGCGGTCAGGCGGGAGACCAGCGCCGGGTCCAGCGCCGGAGCGACAGCGGTGTGCGGGGCGGTCGTCGTCATGGCGACACCTTGCCGCAGGTCAGGCCGGTCCGCCGCTGGGACCGAAGCGTTCCACCCGGACGTCGGCCGGATCGACGCCGAGCTCCACCAGCAGCTGCCCCGCCGCCTCGGCGAACGGCCCGGAACCGCACACGTAGGCCGTCTGCCCCGGCTCGATCAGCGGCACCAGGTCCGCGGCCGTCAGCCGGCCGGCGGGCCGGATCCCGCGCGCCTCCCGGGTGAGCACGACCAGCGCGCCCGCCGCCTCCAGCTCGTCGGCGTAGGGCAGCTCCTCGCGGGTGCGCGCGGAGACGGCGATGCGGAGCAGGTCGGTGCGGCCCAGCGCCCGCGCGGTGCGCAGCATCGACAGGAACGGGACGACGCCGGAGCCGCCGGCCACCAGCAGCGCCGGGGAGACCTGGTCCCACACGAACCAGCCGCCGATCGGGCCGCGCACCTCCAGCTGGTCACCGGGCTCGACGACGTCGGCCAGGTGCGTGGACACCTCCCCGTCGGGCAGCCGCTCGACGAACAGCTCGACCAGCGGGTCGCCCGGGGCCGAGGCCACCGAGTACGAGCGCTGCGCGGTGTAGCCGTCGGGCGCGGTCAGCCGGACGACGTAGTGCTGCCCGGGCAGGTGGTCGACCCGGTCCTCCACGTCGAGCCGCAGCTGCACCGAGCGCGGCACCGGTCGGCGCACCCCCGCCACCGTCGCCGTCCGCCAACCCGTAGGAGGCTGGAACGGCCTCGGCGCAGGGTCCCGCTGCGAGCTCGCGAGCGGCGGGGGGCGCCGAGGTCCTTCAATCACCCTGGTAGCGCTGCTGGCGCCACGGGTCGCCGCGGTCGTGGTAGCCGTTCTGCTCCCAGAATCCGGGCCGGTCGTCGGTGAGCAGCGTGAGCCGGCTGACCCATTTCGCGCTCTTCCAGAAGTACAGGTGCGGCACCAGCAGGCGGACCGGACCGCCGTGCTCGGGCGTCAGCGGCCGGCCGTCGAACTCCCACGCCAGCCAGGCCCTGCCCCCGGTGACGTCGGCCAGCGGCAGGTTCGTCGTGTAGCCGGTGGACGACGTCGCCAGGACGAACCGGGCCCCCGCCGTCGGGCGGGCGGCCTCGAGCAGCGCGTCGACGGAGACCCCGCCGAACCGGGTGTCGAACTTCGACCAGGTCGTCACGCAGTGGATGTCGCCGCGGTACTCCGAGGGCGGCAGCCGGTGCGCCTGCTCCCAGCTCCACGTCGTCGGGCTCTCCACCTCGCCGTCGACGGTGATGCTCCAGCGCTCGGGCGCGATGCGCGGCGTCGGCTCGGCGGTGAGCACGGGCCAGTCGGTGCCGACGTCGTACTGCCCGGGCGGCAGGCGGGGATCGCGTTCTCGCCGGCGGCCGAGGAAACCACGGGTGGGTGTGGGCACCTCGTCCTCCTCCCCCGGTGGCCGGTGGCTCAATCGTGACCGGACCCCCGCGACCTGCGCGAACGCCCCGGGCGGGCGCCTGACCTGCGGTGAGGGCACCCTTACATGAGCTGTGTCACCTCGTGTTGGTTTGGTGGCGGGGCTCGTGTAGTCCTAGCGTGGGGACTTGTGGTGACGGTGACGCACGCGGGTCGTAGAACCCCGAAGGTTGCAAAGACCAACTCGATCGTGAAGAAGGCCGTCATGGCCGTCAGCGGCATCGTGATGGTGCTGTACCTGATCGCGCACATGATCGGGAACCTGAAGGTCTTCACGGGCCGGGAGTCGTTCAACCACTACTCCGAGTGGATCCGCACGATCGGTTCCCCGGCGCTGCCGCACCAGACCGCGTTGACGATCATCCGCGCGATCCTGCTCATCGCGGTCATCGCGCACTTCTGGGCCGCCGTCTCGCTGTGGCGCCAGGCCAAGCGGGCCCGCCCCGAGCGCTACGTGACCAAGAAGGCCGTGGCCCAGAGCTACGCCTCGCGCACCATGCGCTGGGGCGGCGTGATCGTGCTGCTGTTCATCGTCTACCACATCCTCGACCTCACGATGGGCGTCGTGAACCCCGACGGCAACGACTCCACGCCGTACGACCGCCTGGTCGCGAGCTTCTCGAACCCGTTCATCACCGCCTTCTACGTGATCTCCCTCGTGCTGCTCGGCATGCACCTGCGCCACGGCATCTGGAGCGCCACGCAGACCCTCGGCCAGAGCAACCGGCGGCGGGAGCGGACGGTCAACGCCTTCGCGATCGCGTTCTCCACGATCCTGATCGCCGGCTTCCTCATCGTGCCGTTCAGCGTCCTCACCGGGCTCGTCGACTAAGGAGCTCCACCCGCGATGCCTCTCGACCTGTTCTCCGTCGGCGACCCGATCGCCGACACCAAGGCCCCCACCGACGTCCCGATCGGCGAGCGCTGGAGCGAGCGCCAGTTCCGCGGGCGCCTGGTCAACCCGGCAAACCGCCGCAAGCTGACGATCATCGTCGTCGGCACCGGTCTGGCCGGCGGTTCCGCCGCCGCCACGCTCGGCGAGGCCGGCTACAAGGTCAAGTCGTTCTGGTACCAGGACAGCCCCCGCCGCGCGCACAGCGTCGCGGCGCAGGGCGGTATCAACGCGGCGAAGAACTACCGCAACGACGGCGACAGCGTGCACCGGCTGTTCTACGACACCGTCAAGGGCGGCGACTTCCGGGCGCGCGAGAACAACGTGCACCGCCTCGCCGAGGTCAGCGTCAACATCATCGACCAGTGCGTCGCGCAGGGCGTGCCCTTCGCCCGCGAGTACGGCGGCCTGCTCGACAACCGCTCCTTCGGCGGCACCCAGGTCTCGCGCACCTTCTACGCGCGCGGCCAGACGGGCCAGCAGCTGCTCTACGGCGCCTACCAGGCCCTCGAGCGGCAGATCGCGGCCGGCAACGTCGAGCAGAACGCCCGCACCGAGATGCTGGACCTGATCATCGTCGACGGCCGCGCCCGCGGCATCGTCGCCCGCGACCTGGTCACCGGCGAGATCAGCACCCACTTCGCCGACGCCGTCGTCATCGCCAGCGGTGGCTACAGCAACGTCTTCTACCTGTCCACGAACGCCAAGGGCTCCAACACCACGGCGATCTGGCGGGCGCACAAGCGGGGCGCGTACTTCGCCAACCCCTGCTACACGCAGATCCACCCGACCTGCATCCCGGTCAAGGGCGACTACCAGTCGAAGCTGACCCTGATGTCGGAGTCGCTGCGCAACGACGGCCGCGTGTGGGTGCCCAAGGAGCGCGGCGACACCCGCGACCCGCGGGAGATCCCCGAGAGCGAGCGCGACTACTACCTCGAGCGGATCTACCCCTCGTTCGGCAACCTGGTGCCCCGCGACATCGCCTCGCGCCAGGCGAAGAACGTGTGCGACGAGGGTCGCGGCGTCGGCCCCGGTGGCCTGGGCGTGTACCTGGACTTCGCCGAGGCGATCGAGCGCATGGGCCGCCCGGCGGTCGAGGCCAAGTACGGGAACCTCTTCGACATGTACGCCCAGATCACGGGCGAGGACCCCTACGCGACGCCGATGCGCATCTACCCCGCCGTCCACTACACGATGGGCGGCCTGTGGGTCGACTACGACCTTCAGTCGACGATCCCCGGCATGTTCGTGATCGGTGAGGCCAACTTCTCCGACCACGGCGCGAACCGGCTCGGCGCCTCCGCGCTGATGCAGGGGCTGGCCGACGGCTACTTCGTCCTGCCCTCCACGATCAGCTCCTACCTCGCCGACGGCCCGTTCGACAAGGTCGACGACTCGCACCCCGCGGCGGTCGAGGCCGTGCAGGGCGTGCAGGAGCAGGTGCAGAAGCTGCTCAGCATCAACGGCACCCGCACCCCCGCCTCCTTCCACCGCGAGGTGGGCCAGCTGATGTGGGACTACTGCGGCATGGAGCGCACGGACGAGGGCCTGCGCAAGGCCATCGACCGCATCCAGGAGATCCGCAAGGAGTTCTGGACCAACCTGAAGGTCACCGGCGACTGGCACTCCTTCAACCAGACGCTGGAGCACGCCGGCCGGGTGGCCGACTTCATCGAGCTCGCCGAGCTCATGTGCATCGACGCCCTCCACCGCCGCGAGAGCTGCGGTGGCCACTTCCGTGCGGAGAGCCAGACCCCCGAGGGCGAGGCGCTGCGCGACGACGAGAACTTCGCCTACGTCGCCGCCTGGGAGTGGACGCCGGAGGGCCAGCCCCCGGTCCTCCACAAGGAAGACCTCGTCTACGAGTACGTCCACCTCGCCCAGCGGAGCTATAAGTGACAGCCAGCATGCAGTCCAGCGTCGGCAACCCTGCCGACGAGAAGCGCGGGATGAACCTCACCCTGCGCATCTGGCGGCAGAAGGACCCGTCGGTCAAGGGCAAGATGGTGACCTACAAGGTCACCGACATCTCCCCCGACATGTCCTTCCTCGAGATGCTCGACGTGCTCAACGAGCAGCTGATCCTGCAGGGCGACGACCCGGTCGCCTTCGACCACGACTGCCGCGAGGGCATCTGCGGCATGTGCGGTCTGATGATCAACGGGCAGGCGCACGGTCCGCAGCAGACCACCACCTGCCAGCTGCACATGCGCTCGTTCTCCGACGGCGACTCGATCGACATCGAGCCGTGGCGCGCCAGCCCGTTCCCGGTGATCAAGGACCTCGCCGTCGACCGGCGGGCGTTCGACCGGATCATCCAGGCCGGTGGCTACATCTCGGTCCCGACCGGCACCGCCCCGGAGGCGCACGCCACGCCGGTGCCCAAGGCCGACGCGGACGCGGCGTTCGACGCCGCCACCTGCATCGGCTGCGGCGCCTGCGTGGCGGCCTGCCCGAACGCCTCGTCGATGCTGTTCACCGCCGCCAAGGTCACCCACCTCGGCCTGCTCCCCCAGGGGCAGCCGGAGCGGAACGACCGCGTGGTCAACATGATCGCGCAGCAGGACCGCGAGGGCTTCGGTGGCTGCACCAACATCGGCGAGTGCTCCGCGGCCTGCCCGAAGGGCATCTCCATGGAGACCATCTCGCGGCTCAACCACGACCTGCTCGGCGCCCTGCGCGCCGGCGCCCGGCCGAAGAGCTGACGCACTGACGCAGAAGGCCCCCTCCGGAGATCCGGAGGGGGCCTTCTGCGTAGGGCGGGTCAGTCGGCGACGGCGACGGGCGAGCGCTCCTCGAGCCACGACCACAGCTGGTCCGGTGGCAGCGGGCGGCTGAGGTGGTACCCCTGGACGACGTCGCAGCCGAGGCCGGCCAGCGCGTCGACGGTGGCCTGGTCCTCCGCTCCCTCGGCGACGAGCACCAGCCCCAGGGCGTGCGCGAGCTGGAGGGTGGAGGTCACGATCGACTCGGCCCGCCGGCTGCCGGTCATGGCCGAGACGAAGGTGCGGTCCAGCTTCAGCTCCGTGACCGGCAGGGCTGCCAGGTAGGCCAGGCTGGAGTGCCCGGTGCCGTAGTCGTCGATGGCCACGCCGACGCCGTCGTCGCGGAGGCGGGAGAGCACGCGGACGGCGCGCTCGCGGTCCTCCATGAGCAGGCTCTCGGTGACCTCCAGGACCAGCGAGCCCGCGGAGAGGTCATGGGCGGCGAGCAGCGTGGCGACCTCGTCGGGGAACTGCTCGTCGACCAGGTTCGACGGGCTGACGTTGACCGCCATGGTGAGGGTCCGCCCCTGGTCGGCCCAGACCCGGCACTGGGCCAGGGCCATGTCGACGACCTGGGTGGTCAGCCTGCTCATCAGCCCGGCGGACTCCGCCAGGTCGATGAACGCGTCGGGGTAGAGCAGCCCGCGCGTGGGGTGCTGCCACCGCACGAGCGCCTCGACGCCGTCGATGACGCCGGTGCTCAGCGCGAGCTTCGGCTGGTAGTGCAGGACCAGCTCCCCGCGGTCGAGGGCTCGGCGCAGCTGGGAGACGTCTTCCAGCCGGTGGCGGCCGTGGCCGTCGCGCGCCTCGTCGTAGCGGCTGACGCCCAGCCGGCCGGCCTTGGTGGAGTACATCGCGAGGTCGGCCAGCTGCAGCAGCTCCCCGCTGTTGGTCGAGTCGTCCGGCCCGACGGCGACGCCGATGCTCACGTCCACGGCGAGCTCCAGCCCGCCGAGCAGGAACGGCCGCTGGAACTGCTCGCGCAGCCGCTCGGCGAGCCGGAGCGCCGAGGCGCCGTCGAGGTCGGCGGCCAGCACGACGAACTCGTCGCCGCCGAGGCGGGCCAGCAGGTCCTCCTCGCGCAGCTCCCCGCGCAGGCGCCCGCCCACCTCCCGGAGCAGCGCGTCGCCCACCGAGTGGCCCAGCGAGTCGTTGATCTCCTTGAAGCGGTCCAGGTCGAGCACGAGGACGGCGACCGCCGCCCCCTCGGCCAGCCGCTCGTCGGCGGCGTCCAGCGACTCGAAGACCGTGCGCCGGTTGGGCAGCCCGGTGAGCTCGTCGGTGCGGGCCTGGCGGCGGCTGTCGCCCAGCGCGCGCACGTCCCGGAAGGTGACGGCCGTGCGCGCCAGCGCAGCGAGCACCGCGCCCAGGGCGAGGGATCCCGCGACCGGGTCGCCCTCGCCGAGGTAGCCGGCGAACAGGAGCCCGAGGGCGACCAGCGTGCAGGCAGCAGGGACGAACAGCGGACGCCGCGCGGCGACGGCCGCGGCGTCCATCGGCGTCCGCCGCGGGCTGACGCAGGCGGCCAGGCCGAAGGCGATGAAGGCCAGGCCCCAGGCGGTGTCCAGCGGGCCACCGGCCACGTAGGTCCCGTGCACGACCTGGTAGGCGTAGACGGTGTCGGCGACGACGAAGATGGACAGCCCACCGGTCACCCACCACCAGGCGGCGCCGGACTCGCGGCCGACGAGGACCAGCCCGCCGGCGAGGAGGCCGAGCAGGAAGAGGTCGGCGGAGGGATAGCCGATGCTGGTGACCAGGTCGAGCCCGCCACCGGTCCGCTGGATGAGCGGCCCGAGGGCCAGCGCCGCGGCGACCGAGGCAGCGGTCAGCCCGGTCACGGCGCAGTCCAGCCAGCTGCCCAGGCTCAGCCGGCGGACGCGGAGACGGATGAGCAGCAGCAGCCCGGTGAACGCCAGGGGGTAGAAGCCGAGGAAGCCCACGTCGGACCACGAGGGGTGCGGGGCGACGGCGAGGCCGCGGTAGTGGAACTCGAAGAGGGCCGCGCCCCCGAGGTAGGAGGCCACCGCGGCGGCGAGGAGCCACCAGGCGACCCGTGCGGCGGCGGCCAGCCCGCGCAGGACGAACATGACGACGATCGCCGCGAGGAAGGTGAGCTTCCCCTTCTCGGCCAGCCACGTGGCCACGGTGCCGACGCCCGCCGCGCTGGCGAGGGAAGCCAGGACCCAGAGCCCGCCGAACACGGCGCCGACCACCCGGACGATGCGCATGGAACGGTCGGCGTCGCGCTGCCCAGCGCGCGCCTCTCCCGTCACAGCGGACCGCCGAGACCTCATGAGGGCTGCATCGGCCGGAACGGGACCGGACTGAAACGCAGCTCACGCCCCGGCTCCTCCGTCCGGGTGAGCGCGTCAGGTGGCCGGGACCGGCGGGATGATGCGCTCGATGACGTCGGCGGGCATGAGCCCGGCCTTGCCGAAACGGCTGGCCGCCTCCACGAACTGGGGCGCGAGGGCGGCCAGATCCTTGAGCATGTCCCGGGCCGCGTCCTCCCGGCCGGCCAGGGCGGCGATGACCGCGCGCCACATCAGCTGGTCGGGTTCGGTGACCGGGTCCATGGGGCGCAGCAGGTCGAGCTCACGGTCGGCGGTGACCGGGTCGCCGTCGATCGCCTGCTGGAAGGCCCGGACGACGTCCTGGTAGCGGGCACGCGTGACGGTGAGCTCGGCGAGCACGCCGAGCGGGTCGGGCGAGTCGTCGACGCGCAGGTCGACCACCATGTCGTGCCAGGGACGACCCGTGGTCGTGGAGCGGATGACCATGATCGCGGCGGACCGCCGTCCGCGGAAGTCGCCCCCGGCCTCCTCCCCCGCCACCAGCGAGGAGAGCAGGCGCTGGGCCAGCGGGCCCGACGAGCCCTCGAAGCGCTCGACCATCGCTTCCCACACGGCCGGCGAGCTGGCCATGTTGGCCAGCGCCACGCAGTTGTCGCCCAGCAGGTGACCGGCGTCGTCGACGCAGCTGCTGCCGGTGTAGGCGGCGAAGTCACCCGCGACCCCCAGGACGGCGACCTGTCGCCGCTCGGGCTGAGGGTCGACGCTGCTCAGCGCCGTCAGCACCTCCTGGGCGGTGAAGCCGCCCTGCAGGAGGTCCAGACCGACCGAGCCGTACATCGGTTCGGCCATCGACTGGGTCGCGATGACCCCGTGCCCCGGGAGGGCGAAGGGCACGCTGTTGCCGACGGCGAACGCCTGGGACTGGGTGGCGACGCCCATCTCCCCCGTCTCGGGGTCGCGGGCCACGATCGAGTAGGTCACGGGGTCGACCTACCCGCCCCTCCCCCGGTCGGCAAACCCCGCCGGGTCAGGCCGTGACCGACGCCATCGCCCCGGCGGTCAGCTCCACCGCGCGCAGCCGGCCCTCGAGGGAGGTCGACTGGAAGGCGACGATCAGCTCGTCGGCGTTGGCCGTCCTCGCGAAGGCCTCCAGGGAGTCCTTGACCTGGGCCGGCGTGCCGAGCGCGGTGTGCGTGAGCATCGAGTTCACGTGCTGCCCCGCGCCCTGGGCCAGGAGCTGGTCGGCCTGCTCGTCGGTGAGCGCCTGTCCGCGACCGAAGAGACCGATGGCCAGGTTCCGCTTGACCGCCGCGAGCTGCTCGCGGGCGTCGTCCTCGGTGTCGGCAGCCACCACGTTCACGCCGGCGATCACGTAGGGCTCGGCCAGCTGCGCCGACGGCTTGAACTCCGCGCGGTAGGTGGCCACGGCGGGCTCGAGCATGGCCGGCGCGAAGTGCGAGGCGAAGGCGTAGGGCAGGCCCAGCGCGGCAGCCAGCTGCGCGCCGAACATCGAGGAGCCGAGGACGTAGAGCGGCACGTTCGACCCCTTGCCGGGGATCGCGTCGACCCCGCGGACCCGGCTGTTGCCGGTGAGGTAGCCCTGCAGCTCGAGCACGTCCTGGGGGAAGGAGTCGGCCGACATCGGGTCACGGCGCAGGGCGTACATGGTGTTCTGGTCGCTGCCGGGTGCGCGGCCGAGCCCCAGGTCGATGCGCCCGGGGTACATCGCCTCGAGGGTGCCGAACTGCTCGGCGATGGTCAGCGGCGAGTGGTTGGGCAGCATGACGCCGCCGGCGCCGAGCCGGATGCGCTCGGTGTGCGCGCCCACGTGCGAGATCAGCACGCTGGTCGCCGACGACGCGATCGTGGGCATGTTGTGGTGCTCGGCGTACCAGACCCGCTGGAAGCCGTGCTCCTCCGCGCGCTGCGCCAGGGCGACGCTGGACGCGATGGCGCTGCTCGCGGTCTCGCCCCGCGGGATCGGCGCCAGGTCGAGGACGGACAGGGTGATGCTCATGTGCGGGCCTTTCGCGTCGGTTGTCAGTGCCAACCGACGCGGGGCCCTCGGGCTTCCCGCCGTCGCCACTCCTCTCTGCGGAGGTCACGGTGCGTGGGTCGGGGTGGACCGGGAGTCCCGACCCTCCCGCTTCCGGCAGCGGTACGTCCTCGCCGGAGGTGGAGCGATTCCGTTCCGGGAGGCATGCCTCCATGCTCGCCCCGGGGCGACGACCGGGGGGCGATGTGGGAACCGAACTGGTGACGATCGACAGCGGCCAGCCGAGGTTCTCCTCCGTCGTGTCGGACGTCGCGGCGATCCTCAGCCCGCTGACCACGCTGTCCGACCTCGCCTCGAAGTTCATGGCGCTGCGGCTGGAGCGCAGGCGTCTCGACAACGCGGAGAAGGCCGACCGTCGCCGGCACGAGGAGCAGAAGCAGCTGCTGCGGCTGCAGGCGGCCGTCCTCGACGACGCGTCCCGACGGGCCGGTGCCGTCGACCTGCAACGGGTGATCGCCGAGCACGCTGTCGAGCTGCGCCGGCTCGAGGCGGACCACGACCTCGGTCGCCGGGCCATCGAGCAGCGGGCCACGCACGCGGTGGCCTCGGTGCAGGCCTACCGGGACGTCGAGCTGCGCAGGATCGAGGCTGCTCGGACCGTTGCGCTCGCAGGGCTCGCCGCCCAGCGGGAGAGCGCCGACCGGTTCTTCCGCGTCGTGGAGCGCCGGGACGGCGATGCCCGGCGAGCGCAGCACGACGTGCAGCGGGCGATGCGGCAGGCCCAGGGCCTCGGCCGGCGCCCCGACCAGTCGCTCATGGCCCACGAGCTGGTCGGCGTCCTGGCACGGGCCCTGACCGACATCGTCACCAGACGGGCAGCGGACGACCTGTTCTGCTACGTGCTCGACCCCGCGCCGGGGGGTGCACGGCGATGACCACGGTCGCCGTCGTCGCAGCCGTCCTGGCCGCGCTCGCGCTGGGCGGCTACCTGCTGGCCGGCGGGCAGCGGTCCCGTCCGCCGGTCCGGCCGGCGTCCCGCCCGCCGGCCGTGCGGCGCCCGGCTCCGCGTCCCGCGGCGGCCCGCGTGGTCGTGGCCTCCCCCGCGCCAGCACCGCGGCGGATCGCTCCACCGCCCGAGGAGGTGCGCCGGGTCCTCGCCCGGCGCCTGGACGCCGACTGGGAGCAGGCGCAGCGGCTCGTGCGGCAGGCCGTCGCCGAGGCGGAGCACGACATCGAGGTGGCGATGCGGGCCGGAGTGCAGACGACGTCCTTCCACGCCGCCACCAACCTGCACCGGAGGTCGTGGCAGACGGCCGATCGAGCCCATGCCGGGCTGAGGGCCGCCCGCGCGGCCGAGCGGGCGATCGGCTCGGCGATCAGGCAGACGCACGAGGCCGCCCGTGCCCACGGGGTGGGCCCCAGCCGCGCCACGTTGGACGTGCTGCACCGCGAGCGCACGGCGGTCCGCTGCTACCTCGACCAGTACGAGAAGGAGGTCGACGAGCTGAACCTGCAGACCCGCGGCCTCAAGCACCACATCAGGGACAGCTTCGGCTCCTCGGGGCTCCAGTGGTACCTCGACCTCGAGGAGCGCAACCGCCGTCGTCGCGAGGAGCGCTACTCCGGTGGGGGCGACGGCACGCGGTAGTCCCTCAGCGGCTCTGCAGTGCGTCCAGCGCCACGGCCATCGCCGCCGCGACCCGGAAGTCCAGCTGCGGGTTCGGCACCGTCACGTCGTAGGCGTCCCGGAGCGCGATCTTCTTGTGGCTGGAGAGGACGATCTGGCCGGAGCGGGTGTCGGTGAAGTCGAAGTGGAAGACGAACGGGACCCAGATGTCGCCGACGTAGGGGATGAAGCCCCACACCCGGCGGAGGACGGCGATGAACATGCTGCGCTCCTGGCCGACCGCCTCGACGCCGGGCGCCGAGAGGTTCCAGGTGGAGCGGAGCAGGCTCGCGCCGAACTCCTTGCTGAAGTAGCCGATGATCGTGCCGTACTCGTCGTAGACGTCGTGCTGCGCGTGCACGTCCAGCCGCTGGCGTGCCTTGAAGGAGAAGACGCGGCGGCTCTTCGACTCGTCGGTGAAGAAGACCACCTCCTCCTTGAGCTTCATCCGCTTCTGCTCGGCGAAGGCGAGCAGATGTCCCGGGTTGCCGTCGGGGTCGGCCATGCGGATCACGTAGCGGTTCACCATCAGCGTGATCCGCTGCTGGACGAAGAAACGGGGCACCACCATGGGGGCCGGCTGCGGGTGTCCGGCGGGGACGGTCATGCCGCCATCCTGCAGGACGTCGGGCCGCCGGGGGTCGTGTCGCGTCACGCGCGTCGGTCCCGGCCGCCCAGCACGGCCGCCCGGAGCCGCTGCGCCCACTCCTCCAGCAGGCTGGGCCGCGTGCCCTCCGGGAGCGGCGCCGAGGGGACGACGACCCACAGGAGCAGGTAGACGAGGACGCCGGCGCCGCCGGTGAGGGTGAACAGGACCGCGCCGACCCGCCAGAGGGTGGCGTCGATGCCGGTGTACTCGGCGAGCCCGCCGCAGACGCCGCCGGCCATGCGGTCGGTGCCGCTGCGGAGGAAGGGGCGGACGTGCGGGGGCTGCGAGGTCGGGGACTCTGCTGCGGTGGTCATGCTCCGAGCGTGGCCGTCGGCGGGCTGCGGGAACATCGGGGAACCCCCGGATCCGACCCTGGTTCCTCCCCTCACGGACGTGCTGGGATCAGCACGTGCCCGGAACCGAGTTCACCGAGGGATTCCACGAGGAGCGCCACCGCGACGGCTCCCTGCGCGCGCACGGCCCCGTCGTCGACGGTCGGCCGCACGGCTACTGGGAGTGGTTCCGGCTCGACGGCACGATGCTGCGCTCCGGCTACTTCGACGGTGGCCGGCAGACCGGGGAGTGGACCACCTACGACCGCAGCGGCGCGCCGTACAAGGTCACGCAGATGGACTGACGGCGGTCAGTGCAGGGGCAGCGGGGCGGTCTCGCCGTCCTCGCGCGGGCCCAGGATCCAGCGCTCCTCGGGAGCGATCGGCACGTCGTTGATGCTGGCCTCCCGGCGGCGCATCAGCCCGTCGGGGGCGAACTCCCAGTTCTCGTTGCCGTAGGACCGCCAGGTACGGCCCTCGGCGTCCTGCCACTCGTACTGGAACCGGACGGCGATGCGGTCGTCGGTGAAGGCCCACAGCTCCTTGCGCAGGGCGTAGTCGATCTCCCTCTCCCACTTGCGGGTCAGGAAGGCGACGACCTCGTCCCGGCCGGTCAGGAACTCGTCGCGGTTCCGCCACACCGTGTCCTCGGTGTAGGCCAGGGCCACCCGCTGCGGATCGCGGGTGTTCCAGCCGTCCTCGGCGGCCTGCACCTTCTGACGGGCGGTCTCGAGGGTGAACGGCGGGAACGGCGGTCGCGACACGGCACCACTCTGCCCGATGAGTTCCGATCCGGCTGTCCGTCTACCTTCTCGACAACCGCGCACCGCAAGGAGAACCCCCGTGGGAAAGATCGCCGCTGCCCTGTTCACCACCGTCGACGGCTCCGCCGAGCGGCCCGACCAGTGGCACTTCCCGTACTTCGACGACGCCATGGGCAAGGCGGTGGACCGGCACAACTCCCGGTGCGAGGCCTACCTGATGGGCCGGGTGCTGCACGACATGTGGTCGCAGTACTGGCCGGGCAACACCAGCGACGAGTTCGGGGACTTCATCAACCCGATCCGCAAGTACGTGCTGTCGACGACGCTGGAGTCGTCGGACTGGGAGAACACCTCGGTGCTCCGCAGCCTCGACGAGGTGCGCGAGCTGAAGGACGGCACCGAGGGCTGGATCGGCATGTCCGGCAGCCTCTCGACGGTGCGGGCCCTGCTGGAGGCGGACCTGCTGGACGAGCTGGTGCTGCTGGTGGACCCGATCGTCGTCTCCGGTGAGCGGCGCTGGACCGACGAGCTGGGCCGCACGCCGCTGGAGCTGGTCTCGTCGGAGGCGCTGCCGACCGGCGTGCTGCACGTGATCTACCGGCCGGTCCGCGACAGCTGAGAACGCCGTCAGGTGTTCGGCGGGAGGTCACCCGCCGGACACCTGGACGGCCCACGCTGGCGCCATGAGGGGAAGCGTCGTCGTGACCGGTTCCGCGGGCCGTGAGCTCCAGGGCCAGGGATTCGCCATCGGGCGCGGGCGACGTCGCGCATGCGGTGGCCCGGCCGGTCGTGGACGGCCTCGAGGCGTCGGTGTGCGGCGTGCTCGTGGTCGCCCGCGCGGCGGCGGACTGACCGGCGTCGGGTGGCGGCCCGCAGTGCGAGGAGTGCGCCCGCATCGCCGGCTGACGCCGCTCTGGAGCAGCCGTTCCTCCTGGGAGGTCAGATTACACGAGCCCGTCCCGCCGCGCGACCTCGGCCACGGTGTCGAGTGCAACCTCCGCGCCCGGGTACGGGGCCCCGCCCACGCCGCCAGGTCGTAGGACATGGCGGCACCCTGAGCAGACGCCGGCTGACCGATCAGTCCAGCCCGGTCGGAAGTCCACCCGTGCAGAGGGCGAGCACGTCCGTGGCACCCCGCAGCACCTCGACGACGGGCGCGGCCGCCGACGTGAAGAGGTCCGGGTAGTCGATCTCGCCGGCGGCCGGGTCGACGGCGAAGGCCAGCCGTTCCCCGTGGAGGGAGAACTGCGCGGCGACGCCGGGCTTGTTGCCGCGGGCGTCCTGCCGGTGCCAGCGGCCGTCGAGGTGGACGGCCACCAGTCCGTGCAGCACGTGCCCGTCGCCGTCGCGGAGCCGCTGGTAGCAGAGCCCCGTCGGCACACCGCCCGCTCGGAGCACCGCGGCCAGCAGGTGGGACTTGGCGTAGCAGAGGCCGACTCCCTCGCGGAGCACCTCGGAGGAGGTGAGGGTGACCCGCGGGTCCTGGGCGTCGACCGAGTGCGCGACGGCGTCGCGCACCCATTCGAAGGCCGCACGGGCGAACTCCGCGTCATCCGAGTGCTCCTCGCGCAGCCGGGTGGCCAGGGCCACGACGTCGGGGTGCGAGGACTGGACGACGTCGTCGGCCCCGAGGTACTCTGCGGGGTCGGCTGCGGTCAGCTCCGGTGCGGTCACCGGCGGAACGCTAGCGACGACCCGCCGGCGGGGGTACCGGATTCACGGGTCCGCTGGGCGGTCCCGCGATCGGCCAGCGCACCGAGGCCCGTCTCCGGACCCCGCTTCGCTCAGACGTTGAAGCGGAACTCCACGACGTCGCCGTCGGCCATGACGTACTCCTTGCCCTCCATGCGGACCCAGCCCTTGGACTTGGCCTCCGCCATGGAGCCGGCCTCGACGAGCTGGTCGAAGGAGACGATCTCGGCCTTGATGAAGCCGCGCTGGAAGTCGGTGTGGATGACACCGGCGGCCTGCGGGGCGGTCGCGCCGACCGGGATGGTCCAGGCGCGCGCCTCCTTCGGTCCGGCGGTCAGGTAGGTCTGCAGGCCGAGGGTGCGGAAGCCGACCTTCGCCAGCTGGTCCAGGCCCGGCTCGCTCTGCCCGATCGACTCGAGCAGCTCGGCGGCCTCCTCGGCGGGCAGCTCGATGAGCTCGGACTCGGTCTGCGCGTCGAGGAAGATCGCCTCGGCCGGAGCGACCAGAGCGCGCAGCTCGGCGAGCGTCTCGGTGTTGGCCAGCTCGTCGGCGTCGACGTTGAAGACGTAGAGGAACGGCTTGGTGGTGAGCAGGCTCAGCTCGCGCAGCGGCTCGGGGTCGACACCGGCGGAGAACAGGGTCCGCCCCTCGTCCAGGACCTTCTGCGCGTCCTGGGCGGCGGACAGCAGCGCGGCGCGTTCCTTGTCCTTCTTGGCCTCCTTCTCCAGCCGCGGGACCGCCTTCTCCAGCGTCTGCATGTCCGCGAGGACCAGCTCGGTATTGATCGTCTCGATGTCGTCGGACGGGCTGACCTTGCCGTCGACGTGGACGACGTCGGGGTCGCTGAAGACGCGGATGACCTGGCAGATGGCGTCGCTCTCGCGGATGTTGGCGAGGAACTTGTTACCCAGGCCGGCACCCTCGCTGGCCCCGCGCACGATGCCGGCGATGTCGACGAACGACACGGTCGCCGGGATGATCTTCTGCGAGCCGAAGATCTCGGCGAGCTTGTCCAGCCGCGGGTCGGGAACGCCCACCACGCCGACGTTGGGCTCGATGGTGGCGAACGGGTAGTTCGCCGCGAGGACGTCGTTCTTGGTCAGGGCGTTGAACAGCGTCGACTTGCCGACGTTGGGCAGGCCGACGATCCCGATGGTGAGGCTCACGGGAGTCCAGGGTACGGGCCGCCGACCCCGGCTCCGGACGGCGAGGCGGCGCGGTCCCCCACGCGGGCGAGCGGGCCGGTGAGCAGCAGGGACACCGCGAGCGACGCCGTCGCGAGCAGTGCGATCGCGGCGGACGGCGGGATGAGGTCCCCGAGCGTGCCGGCGAGGACGGCGAAGACCCCCTGCGCGGTCATCCGGGCCGAGGACTCCAGCCCCAGCACCTGGCCACGCAGCGCCTCCGGCGTGAGCACGACCAGCCACTCCTGCTGCGCCAGCGACGCGGCGTATCCCGCGGAACCCAGTGCCACTGCGGCCACGGCGAGCGCCTCGCCCGGCTCGACGGCGAACACGAGGAACGGCCCGGCCAGCAGGATGCGCAGGGGCGTGCTGGCGCGGCGTCGTCCCGCTGCGGTCAGGTACCGGCCGGCCACGAGGTCGCCGGTCATCATCCCGACGGCACCCGCGGCCAGCAGGAGGCCCGCCCGGTCGCCCGCGTAGGGGACGAACAACGCCTCGCACCCGACGATCAGCCCGTTCGGCACGCACAGCGCGATCAGCAGCGTGCGCGTGGACCGGGCCGACAGCAGCACGCGGTTGCCCCGCCAGGTCTCGCGCAGACCGGCTCGCGCACTGCGCCGCGGCGGGTGCTCCACCAGCCCGAACCGCAGGACCGGGACGGCGAGTGCGGCGACGCCGGCAGCCAGCGCGAAGACTTCCGGGGTGCTCAGCACGCTGAGCAGCAGGCCACCGGTGGCGAACCCGACGACCTGGCACGCGCCGACGGAGACGTTCATGGCGGACCGTCCGAGGGCGTACCCGTCCGCCGGGAGGATCTCGGCGAGCAGCCCCCAGCGCACGCCCGACCCGACCGCCACCACGTAGGCCGCACCGAGGACGACCAGCAGGCGGGCGGACGGGGGCAGGCCCGGCAGCGTCTGCACGGCCAGGGCGGCCGCGGTGAGGGTTCCGACGACGGTGAGCGTCCGGCGTGGTGGCGCGGTGTCGGCCACGGACATGAGGGTCGTGGCTCCCAGGACCTGCGCCAGCGACGGCCCGAACATCGCGACAGCGCTCAGCAGCGCGGATCCCGTCTGCCGGTGCACGACGGTGGCCAGCGCGAGGCTCGACGTCGTCGAGGCGACGGTGGTCAGGGCACTGCTGGTCCACAGCGCACGGAACTCGCGGCGCGCGAACAACGACCGGTAGGTGGGCACGGGGCGACGGTGCCGCTGCCGGTTCTCCCGCCCCAGAGTTTCGCCTAGGGTCGAAACGTGGGTGAGCTGATCGTCGATGCCGACGTCATGGCGCGCGCCCGTTTCGGCACCTCGCAGCTCACCGAGACACTCGCCGGACTGAAGATGCTGCTCGCCTCCCAGGTCCTCCCCTGGCACCGGCCGTGGCGGGACGCGCACGCCGCCGCACTCGCGCAGCGGCTGGCGGACGACCCGGTCGGGGCCGCCCTGGTCCGGCACGCCTTCGGGGCGACCTGGACGGCCGACTTCCTCACCGTGCCGCCGGCCGCGCCGAACCTCGAGCTGGACGAGGAGCTGCTGTACCTCGAGTCGCTGGAGGACGCCCGCATCCGCGCGGACCTGGAGTTCACCTCCGGCCCGCTCCCCGAGGAGCTGAGCGCGACGGGGCTCGCCGCCGTGGCTGCGGAGCTGCTGCGGTGGACGTGGCGGCACACGATCCGCGACGAGTGGGACCGCCGGTTGCGGGTCCTGCGTGCCGACGTCGTGTCGCGGACCGCCCGGCTGAGCAGCGAGGGCTGGTCCGGTGCGCTGGACGGCCTCGCTCCGGGGGTTCGCTGGCTGTCCAACGGTCGCCTGCAGGTGAACGCGCACCCGTACCCGCCGCGCGACGTGCGCGGCAGCGATCTGCTGTTCATCGCCGCCCACACGCAGGGCAGCTCGGTCAGCTGGCACCTGCCGGACCGCTACGCCCTGGTCTACCCCGTGTCCGGCGTCCTGGCCGGCGGACCGACCCCGCTACCCGACGCCCTGGTGCGCCTCCTGGGCGCCAGCCGTGCGCGGATCCTGGCCCGCCTCGGCTCGCCCCGGAGCACCAGCACGCTCACCGCCGAGACCGGGCTGCCGCTCGGCTCCGTGGGTGGGCACCTGCGGGTACTTCTCGACGCCGGCCTGCTCGAGCGGCGGCGCTCGGGACGCGAGGTCCTCTACTGGCGCAGCCCGGCGGGCGAGGCCGTCGTCGAGGCCGCAGAGGGCTGACGCAACACACGATGATGGAGTCATGCCCGCGTCCGTCGACGCGTCCAGGTGCTCGCCACGATCGACCAGCCTCGGCAGCCGCAGACGGTCGCCCACCTGAACGACGGGGACGTCACCCTGGGGCCGGGTCAGCTGTACGTGGTCCCCCAGGGCACGCCGCACCAGCCGTACTCGCCGGATGGCGCGCAGGTTCTGCTGGTCGAGCCGAGCGAGACCGTGAACACCGGAGATACCCCGAACGAGCTCACCGCGGAGCGCCGGGTCCTCTGACCCCCTGGCTCGTTCAGCCGGCGCGGGTGGTGACCGGTTCGGTGGTGATCCGTGGGAGGACGTGGATCTCGGTGCCGTCGGGCCGGTAGGTGTGCCATCGGCCGCGGGTGTCGCGCTCGATGGAGAACCCGTG
>NZ_QOHK01000027.1 GCF_003319175.1 Blastococcus sp. TF02-8
AGATGTGTATAAGAGACAGCGCGGTCGTCCGCGTCGTCGCGGGCTGCGTGTGCGGCTCCGACCTGTGGTCGTACCGGGGCGTCAACGACGTGCCGGAGCCGCGCACGATGGGCCACGAGGCGATCGGCGTCGTCGAGGCGGTCGGCGCGGGCGTCGAGCGCGTGCGCGAGGGCGACTTCGTGGTCGTGCCCTTCAACCACTGCTGCGGCCGCTGCGCGCACTGCCGCGCAGGGCAGACGCAGGGCTGCGTCGAGCTCGCGATGACCGCGAGCGGCCAGGCCGAGCGCACGCTCGTGACCAACGCCGACGCGACGTGCTTCGTGCTCGACGATGCGCCCGCACCCGATCGCTACGCGGCGGTGCTTGCGCTCAGCGACGTGCTGCCGACCGGCTACCACGCGGCGATCTCGGCCGGCGTGACGCCCGGCTCGACGGCTGTCGTCGTCGGCGACGGCGCGGTCGGCCTGTGCGGCGTGCTCTCCGCGCAGCGCCTCGGCGCCGAGCGCATCATCGCCCTCTCGCGCAATCCCGAGCGGCAGCGGCTCGCGACCGCGTTCGGCGCGACCGACCTCGTCGGCGAGCGCGGCGACGCGGCGGTCGCTGCCGTGCTCGAGCTCACGGACGGCGTGGGGGCGGATGCGGTGCTCTAGTGCGTGGGCACGGAG
>NZ_QOHK01000006.1 GCF_003319175.1 Blastococcus sp. TF02-8
AGTGGTCACGAGGGCATGGGCCACGGGAGTGGTCACGAGGGCATGGGCCACGGGAGTGGTCACGAGGGCATGGGCCACGGGAGTGGTCACGAGGGCATGGGCCACGGGAGTGGTCACGAGGGCATGGGCCACGGGAGTGGTCACGAGGGCATGGACCACGGGAGTGGTCACGAGGGCATGGACCACGGGAGTGGTCACGAGGGCATGGACCACGGGAGTGGTCACGAGGGCATGGACCACGGCGGTGGTCACGAGGGCATGGACCACGGCGGTGACGTGGCTGGGCTGCCGATGGCCTCGACCGGCCCGGACCGGGACGGGCTCGAACTCGACGTTCTGAAGGTGGCGCTCGGGCCGGTACTGCCAGGCTGGCCGACGGGACTGGTGTTGCGGGCAAACCTGCAGGGCGACGTCCTCACATCCGCAGAGCTGGCCTGGCTCGACACCGACACCCTCCCGGCCGCGCGGCAGCAGCCCGACTCCCAGAGGGCCATCCTGGACCGGCTCGCACTCTTCCTGGATGTGGCCGGCTGGCCGACCGCCGCCCGAGACGCACGTCGCGCCCGAGACGGGATGGCCCAGATAGGCAGCCGCGACGAGGCACAACGGCTTGCCGAGGCTGTGGCACGGCGGGTGAGTCGGTCGCGGACCTTGGTCTGGACGGCCGGCGGCATCGGCGGACGCGGGTCCGGGGGAGACACGTTGGACCGGGTCAGGCGTTGGTGCGACATGGCGTCGGGGAAACCGGTCGAGAACGTGCCCGCGACGTCACTCGAGGCCGTCGCAGCCCTGGTCGAGGGCGCGGAGATCGGCAGCGCACGGCTGATCGTGGCCAGCCTCGACCTCACCCCCGTGTCCACGGTGTCGGCGTCGGAGCATCTGCATGCCTGAGCAGACCCTGGCGGAGGCGTGGGGGCTGGTCCCGGCAGTCCTTGGGATCGTGGCGGTCGGTGTGGTCCTAGGCGTCGTGGTGGCGGCGGTTGACCGCGTCGTCGTCTTCGGCGCATCCGGGGCGGTCGTGGAGCCGATCCGCTCGAGCGCGCGTCTGCTGGCTGAGCAGCGGCGGACGACTCTGGCGCCGGATCGGCTGCTGTGGCGAATCGGGTGCGTCGCTGTGCCGACGCTGGCGCTGCTGTCTCTGGCGGTGGTACCCGTGGCTGGCCGAACCCTGTGGTCGACCAGCGCCGATCTCGTGTGGTTCAACGCCATGGAAGCGTTGCTGTGGGCGGCGGTGTGGCTGGTCGGCTGGGGTCCGAACGCCGTCCATGCGCTGACCGGTGGATACCGATTCCTCGCCCAGGGCCTGGCCTACGAGCTGCCGCTGATGTTCGCGCTGATCACGGCTGGCCTGGCGGCCGGCTCGTTGCGGACGACCGATGTCGTCGCCGCGCAGGAGGCCCTGTGGCTCGTGGTGACGATGCCGGTCGCCTTCGTGGTCTTCGTGGCCGGCGCCGCGGCCTTCGCCTTCTGGGGGCCGTTCGCCGCACCGGCCGAAGCTGACATCGCCGGCGGCGTCACCTCGGAACTGTCCGGGGTGGACCGGCTGCTGGTGGAGGCCGGTCGCGCCGTCTTCCTCGGCGCGAGCGCGGCCATGGCGGCGGCGCTATTCCTCGGCGGCGACTCCGGCCCCTGGTTGCCCGGCCCGCTGTGGCACCTGCTGAAGACCCTGGCCGTCGTCGCTGCTCTGGTCTGGGTGGGACGACGGATGCCGGTGCTGCGGCCCGACCGCACGGTGGAGGTCGGTTGGATGGTCCTCGTCCCGCTGACGCTCCTGCAGGCGTTGGTCGTCGCGGTGCTCGTCCTGACCGGGTTCTACGCGTGAGGAGGAGCCGATGCTGAGCGACCTCTCCGGCTGGGCGATCACGGCCGTCGCCATCCTCGGGGTCCTGTCGGTCGCCGCGGGGGTCGCGGTCTTCGTCGTCGACTCGATGGCGCGGGCGACCTTCGCCCTGCTGGCGTCGTTCCTCGCCGTGGCGGGCATCCTGCTCGCCCTCGACCTGGTCTACCTGGCCGTGGTGACGGCGCTGATGATGACGATCGAGATGGCGATCATGGCCGTCTTCATGATCATGTTCATGATGAACCCGGCCGGGCTCATGCCGATGACGATGGTGCACAACGCCAAAGGCTCGGCCGCGGTCGGCGCCGGAGTCTTCGTCCTCCTCGCGGTGGGCATCTGGACGATCGACTGGCCGACGATGAACCCGGTTCGCCCCGACGACAGCACCCGCCAGCTCGGCGAGGCGATCATGGGCAGCCACATGCTGGTCATGCTGGTGATCGGCATCGGGCTGTTCGCCATGATCCTGGCCGGCACTGTCCTGGCCACCGCGCGCGGCCGTTACGACCGCCTCGGCCCGGGTCTCGACGCCGAGCACCCGGACGACCCGGTGCCCGGGGGACTGCGCCGATGACCGCCGAGCTGGTGCTGCAGATCGTGCTGACCGTCGCCGCCGGCCTGATCGGCGTCGGGCTGTTCGGGGCGTTGTCCCAGCAGACGATCGTCATGGTGATGATGGGCCTCGAGCTCGTCCTCAACGGTGTGCTGCTGGCCGGGGGAGCGGCCTGGTACTTCCTCGCGCCGGAGCTGCCCGACGCCCAGGTGCTGGTCGTCGTGGCGCTGGTGGTCATGGCGGTGGAGATGGCCATGGGCTTCGCCGTCACCGTCGCCTTCTATCGAGCTCGGCAGCTCGACATGATCGACATGGCGTCGGACCTGCGCGGATGAGCGCCGTCCTCGGCGCCCTGGTGCTGCTCCCCGCCCTGAGCGGAGCCGCCTTGCTCGTCGCCGGGCGGGGGGCCGACCGCGTCGCCGGTCCGCTGGCCGTGGCCGTCGCCGCGGCAGGTGTGGTGGTGGCTGCGCTGGTGGCCGGGACCCGGCCGCTGCTGTCGGTGCCGTTCCTCGGGATCGTCGAGGGCGGGGATCTGCGCCTGGTCGTCGACGGGCTCTCCGCCGTGCTCGTCGTCCTGGTGGCCGGCATCGCCCTGCTGGTCACCGTGTTCGCCGTCGTGGACCTGCCGGCGGATGCCGCTCGGGGGCGGTTCTTCGGCTACCTGCTGCTGTTCGTCGCGGCCATGCTGGCGACGGTCACCGCGGCAACCCTCCCCACGCTTCTCCTGGCCTGGGAGGTCATGGGCGCGACCTCCTACGCGCTCATCGGCTACCACTGGGACGAGCCGGGCAAGCCGGCCGCCGGCACCCGGGCGTTCGTGACCACCCGGGCCGGGGACCTCGGCCTGTACGTCGCCGCCGGGGCGGCGCTGGCTGCGACCGGGAGCCTGGTGCTGACCGACCTGGAGAGCGCGGACGGTGGCTGGGCGGACGTGGCCGCCGCCGGCGTGCTGGTCGCCGCGCTGGGCAAGTCGGCGCAGCTGCCCTTCTCGGCCTGGCTCTCGGCCGCGATGCAGGGGCCGAGCCCGGTGAGCGCGCTGCTGCACTCGGCCACGATGGTGGCCGCCGGCGGGTACCTGCTGATCCGGATGCAGCCGCTGCTGGCGTCGACCGGCTGGGCCGCGACGGCGGCGGCGTGGGCCGGGGCGCTGACCGCGATGGTCCTGGGTGCGGTGGCCGTGGCGCAGACCGACCTCAAGCAGCTGCTCGCGGCCAGCACGGCCGCGCAGATCGGCTTCGTCGTCCTCGCCGCCGGGGTGGGCGCCACCGCCGGTGGCACCGCCCAGCTCGTCGCGCACGCCGCGGTCAAG
Organism: Blastococcus sp. TF02-8; assembly: GCF_003319175.1. Lineage (GTDB taxonomy): Bacteria > Actinomycetota > Actinomycetes > Mycobacteriales > Geodermatophilaceae > Blastococcus. The sequence goes on from NZ_QOHK01000006.1 coordinate 3,703, forward strand.
GCCGGCCTGTTCGTCGCCGCCGGGGCCTGGCTCACCGCGCTCGGCACTAAGAACCTGACCGACCTGCGTGGCGCCGCCCGCCGGTACCGGGGGATCGGGGCAGCGGCCACCGTCGCTGCCCTTGCGTTGGCCGGTGTGCCGCCGCTGTCGCTGTGGGCGACGAAGGACAAGGTGCTCGCCGGTGTCGATGGAACGGCGCTGAAGGTCGTCGGCCTCGCCGCAGCCGCGGTCTCGGCGGTCTACGCCGGTCGGATCCTGGCCGTCGTCCTCGCCCGGCCGGCCGAGGACCAGGCGTTCGACGAGGAGGAGCCGGGCACCCGGCGCGTCCCGGCCGTGACCACGGTCGTCGCCGGCGTGCTGGCCGTGTTCGCCGCCGGGCTGGGTGTGCTCGCGCTGCCGGCCGTGGCAGAGGAGCTCAAGGCGGTCCTGGACGTGGAGGGGGAGCCGTCCCCTGGGCTGGGGGAGCTGCTGCTCTCCGGGGCGCTCGCGCTGGTGGCCCTGGGGCTGACCGTCGCCGTGGTCCGGGCCCGCCCTGCCGTCATGGAGCAGCTTTCCCGGGGTCCGCTCGGCTCGTGGGCCGGGCTGGGACGGCTGCTGTCGCCCCGGCCGGCCATGGCTGTCGCCCGCGCTCTGGCAGTCGTCGACGACAAGCTGATCGACCGGGCCGTCATGGGCATCGCGGCCGGCGCGCGCCGGTTCGCGGGCATGGCGTCCCGGGCGGACGACGGCGTGCTGGATCGTGCGGTGTCCGGTGTCGCGGCCGCGACCCGCCGCACCGCTGCCGGCTCCGCACGGATCGACACCGGAGTGGTGGACGGCCTCGTCCGTGCGACGGCGACGGCCTTCCGCCGGGCGGGCAGCGCCGCCCGCCGCCCGCAGACCGGGCTCCTGCACCAGTACTACGCCCAGGCCGTCGTCGGTCTGGGGTTCCTGCTCGTCCTCCTGCTCGTGGTGAGGTAGTCGTGCTGCTGACCGTCGTGATCTTCCTGCCCTTGCTGGCTGCCGGCGTGCTGCTGGCCGCCCCGGGGATCCCCGGTCGCGCGGCGATCGGCGTGTGGATCGCCGCCTCCGCCGTCGACCTGGCGCTGGTCGGCTGGATGTGGTGGCGCTTCGAGCCAGGGGAGGGCGCCTCGGGAATCGTCGACGGCCTGGCGTACGAAGCCGACCTGCAGTGGATCCCCACCGTCGACGCCGGCTACCACGTCGGCGTCGACGGGCTCTCCCTGCCGCTGCTCGCCCTGACCGGGGTGCTGTTCCTGGCCTGCGCCATCTACTCACTCCGGGAGCCGGACCGACCGCACACCTACGCCGCGCTGTTCCTCTTCCTCCAGACCGCCTGCATGGGCACGTTCGCCTCGCTGGACCTGATCCTGTTCTTCGTCTTCTTCGACCTGTCGATCGTCGGCATGTACTTCGTCATCGCCGGCTGGGGCCACGGCAACGCCCGGCGCAGCGCGCTGAAGTTCTTCCTCTACACCTTCATCGGGTCGCTGGCACTGCTCGTGGGCTTCATCGGGCTGTTCCTCGGCAGCGAGGAGCGCACCTTCGACATGGTGGCGCTGGCGGCGAATCCGCCGCTCGCGGACTCCCCGCTCGCCGGCGGCCTGGTCCTGCTGGCGATCGGCCTGGGGCTGGCGGTGAAGACGCCGCTGTTCCCGTTCCACACCTGGCTGCCCGACGCGCACACCGACGCCCCGGCCGCCGGGTCGGCCGTCCTCGCCGGGATTCTGCTCAAGCTCGGGACCTACGGGTTTGTGCGGATCGCCATGCCGATCCTGCCCGAGGCCTGGCAGCGGTGGGCCATGGTGGCCGTCGTCGTCGGGGTGATCAGCGTGCTGTGGGGTGCGTTCGTCGCCCTCGCCCAGACCGACGTCAAGCGGATGATCGCCTACACCTCGGTCAACCACATGGGCTACGTGCTCCTCGGCCTGGGCGCGGCCGGCCTGGTCGCCTCCGCCGACGAGGGCGCGCGGACCGTGGCCACGGTCGGGGCGATGTACCAGATGGTCAGCCACGGCCTGCTCACCGGCGCGCTCTTCCTGCTCAGCGGCGTCCTGTGGTCCCGCGGACACTCCTACGCCTTCGACCGGTGGGGCGGTCTGGCTCGTCCTGCGCCGGTCTTCGCCGCCTGCTTCGCGGTCGCCGCGTTCGGCTCCCTGGGGCTGCCCGGGTTCTCCGGGTTCATCGCCGAGTTCCAGGTGTTCACCGGCGCGCTGCAGGCCGCGCCGGTGGCCACGGTGATCGCCGTCGTCGGCATCCTGATCACCGCCGGGCTGTTCCTGCTGGCCCTGCAGCGGCTGCTCACCGGCGACACCGTCGTCCCGTCCGGGGCAGACCCCGACGAGCTGGCGGAGGGCCCCGGTCCGGAACGTGCGGACGGCACGACGGCGACCGCCGTCCGGCCGCGGACGGCGACCCGGATGAAGGACCTGCGCAGTCGCGAGGCGGCCGCGGTCGTCCCGCTGCTGGTACTCGCCGTGATTCTCGGGTTGGTTCCGCGGGTCCTGCTGGACGTGCTGGAGCCGGCCGCCATGGCGGTGGTGGAGCTGGTGGGCAGGTGACCGGCATGTCCGGCGGCGGCGAGCGGGTGCTCGCCCTGCTTCCCGAACTGCTCCTTCTCCTCGGCGCCGTCGGCGGCCTGCTGCTGGGCCTCTGGACGCCGCAGCAACGGCAGTGGCGGGTCCGGCTCCTGGTCACCGCCGCCTGCCTGGCCAGCGCGATCGCCGCTGCTGTCGCGCTGCCGGAGCCGGCGGAGCGGGTGTTCGAGGGCACCTGGGTCGTCGACACCACCACCGGCGTCGCCCGGATCGTGGTCGCCCTCGGCGTGGCCGTCCTGGTCTGGTTGGCGTCGGCCTCGCTGGCCGGACATCCGCGGGAGACCGAGGCCTACGTCCTCATGCTCCTCGGCGGGCTCGGCAGCATCGCTCTGGCCGCCAGCGGCGATCTGCTGCTGCTCGTCGCCGCCTATCTGTTGGCCAGCGTCCCGCTGTACGCGCTGGCCGGCTTCGCCAAGGACCCCGCAGGTGTCGAGGCGACGATGAAGTACTACCTGATGGGCGCCTTCGTCGGCGTGCTGATGCTCGTCGGCGTCGCCGCCCTTGTGCTCGCCACCGGCACGACCGGATACCCCGACCTCGCCGCGCAGCTCCCGGACGCCTCCCCGGCTCTGCTCGCCGTGGGCATCCTCGGCGTGCTCGCCGGGGTCGCCTTCAAGGCTGGAGCCGTGCCGGTGCACTTCTGGGTTCCCGACGTCACGGCCGGCACCACCCCGCCGATGGCCGCCTACATCACCACGATCCCCAAGATCGGCGCGGTCGCCGCCGCATTCCGGCTGCTCGCCGAGCCCTTCGCCGACGTCCCGCTCGACGTGCCACTCCTGGTCGCCGTCATCGCCGCAGCCAGCATGACCCTGGGCAACCTGGCAGCCTTCAACCAGACCGACGTCCTGCGGCTGCTGGCCTACTCCACGGTCAGCCAGGTCGGCTACCTGTTCATGGTCGTCGCCGTCGCCGCCAGCACCGATCTCGCCGTCCCGGCCCTGGCGATCTACCTGGCCGGCTACGCGGTGACCAACATCGGTGCCTTCGCCGCCGTCGCGGCGACCCCGGCCGCGCGCACGATCACCGACTGGGCGACCGCGGTCGGACCCCACCGATGGCTGGTCGTCAGCCTCGTGGTCTGCCTCCTCGGCCTCGTCGGAACTCCACCGACCGCCGTCTTCGTCGGCAAGCTCGCCGTCTTCACCGCGGCATGGGACGGCGCCCTGGCGTGGTTGGTCGTCGTGGCGGCCGTCAACACGGTGGCGAGCCTCTTCTACTACCTGCGCTGGGTCGCCCCCGCGTTCGCCGGGGTGCCGGCCGCACCGTCTATGCAGGAGGGGGCGGGTAGTGGTCCACGGACGGCGGCGGGTACGGCGCAGCGGACCCGGCGTGGCGTCCCGACCGGATTGCTGCACGGAGCCGCGGTCATGTCCCTCCTCCTCGGTCTGGGAGCGGGGTGGTGGCTCGCCTTCGCCCTGTCAACCTGACCGAGGACGGCGACCTCGGACGTCGGTGCATCAAGTCGGCGAGAGATTGGAGTGGAAGCGATGACCGCGTCGACCTGCCGTCGGTCGGTGGCGCGACTGACGGCGATGTCGCGGCGAGCAGCAGTCATGCGGCTTGTAGGCAGACGGCACGGACGCCGAGGGCGTCCGCCAGGAGCCCGCCGACGCCGGGGCCGACTGCTGTCGGTCCCGCCGGAGCGATTCACGCCGGACGCATCGCCCGCGGGTGCGGTCGGTGACGTGCAACTGGAGCAGGCTGGTGAGGAACTCAGACGTGACCAAGATTGGCGGGATTGACGGCGGCCAGCCGGGCGACCACCTTTGCCAGCTCGTCCAGTTCGGCGCGGCAGGTAGCGCACTTGTTCAAGTGCGACCTGACGGTGGCCCGCTCCTCGGCGTCGCCGTGGCCTAACGCGAAGACGCCCAGCTGCTCTCGCATCTCACGATGGGTCTGGCGAGGCCAGTACCTCACGGTGCCACCTCCCGGAATCCGTCGGAGGTCTTCCACGTTGCGGTCTTGGGCAGCTCTATTAAGTCGGATAGTAGTCGGGTTTGAGTCGCCTCGGCCAATCCGGCACAGGCGACTGTCAAGCAGATCTGGGGCGTTTCGCTGGTGGCCCCGTCCCGGCAGGAGGACTCAAGCGGTCGAGGTAGGTGGTCTTGCCGTGTCGCAGGCGAGGCGGTCCACGGGCCCCGGAATGAAGTCCGTTCCATCCTGGCCGGGGCCACCCCGATCGGTAGGTCGGGACGGCGGGCAGTCAGCAGGGAGGCTCCCGGTTCCTTGGATTCCTGCGGCCCGGGGGCCGATTGTGGAGGGCATGGCGAAGATGCCGGTCTATCCGTCGCCGTAGTCACTGGGGGCCGAGGGGCCGTGGGCTGGCCCGATTCTCTCTGATCCAGCGATCCCTGACATCAGCAATCCAGCGGTGAGCTGTGGACGGTTGAAGGGCAGCGCGTGGGTGCCCTCCACACGGGTGGTCTCGATTTCGGCCGCGAGTTGGAGGTCGAGGACATCCCCGGGCAGCACCGTCTCGTCCTGCTCGGCGACGATCACGCGTACCGGATGGCGCGGATCTCGCAGCAGGGCAGGCAGCGGGTTGTCCTCCCAGATGCTCCGCAGGGCATCGCGGTAGGCCGGGTAGGAGTGCTGCACGCCCTCACGGGCGACCTCCTCGGGGACGTCCGGTTCCAGCCGCGGGGCGATTCGGGCAAACGCTGGACGGAGCAGGCACATGGTTCCGCAGACGAGTCCGCCGAGACCGGAGTCGTCGACTGTGGCTCGTGCCAGCCATGAGCGGCGAGCGAATCGCGCCCGGGCCGTGTCAGGGTCCGCGAAGACAGCGGGTTCGACCAGGGTCAGACGGGACACCTGCTTGGGCGCTCGCTCGGCGACCGCGGCGGCGACCAGGCATCCCCAGCTGTGTCCGACAAGATGCACCCGGTCGAGTCCGTGGTGCTGGAGCAGCCTCAGGATGGCATCGGCCTGGTCGGCCAGACCAAACCTGGTGCCGAGCCGCATTGAGGAGCCGAAGCCGAGCAGATCCGGCAGGAGCACCTCGAAACCGGCCTGCCCCAGCAGTCGGGCGGCCGGCCGCCACGTCGCGGCCGTCGCTCCCAACCCGTGCAACAAGATCAGTGGGTCGCTCGCGGACGTGCCGAAATGCTCGTGCGCCAGCGAGCGGGTGCGCGGACCGATCTGGGGCCGGATGATGCCGGCGCCGCCGATCCCCAGGGCCGGCGGCAGCCCGGCGGTGGCCTCGGCGTGTCGGGCGGCCAGCCATCGCTGCAGTAGGACGGCGTAGCCCCCAACCGCGGTCAGGGCGAGGACAAGCCAGGTCATGTCCCCGCCCGGCATGTAATGCGCACTGACATGCCCGAGGGCCAACACGTCCATCCATCGGAAATGCGGCACACCGAGCCGGAAGATCAGGTCGGGCCACATCGCCCAGAGGTGGAACAGCAGGACAGTGATGAGTTGCCCGCGGGCGGGCCGTGCGGCCACCAGTAGGTGCAGGCTCTGCCAGAGTGCGGTGGCCAGCAGCCCGACCAGGAAGTGGGTGGCCCAATGGAAATGGGCGTCGTGAGCAGAGTAGGAGGTGTAGAGGGCCACCTCCGCGCCGACCAGCACCACGGCCTGGACGAGGAGCGTCTGCGAACGAAGTGGCCGGTAGGCCCGCGGCCACTGTCCTTGAGCCCGCCTCATGGCACCCACTTCAGGATCGTCGTGACCTCGAAGGCGTTGACCAGGTAGGCGGGGTCAAGGGTGGAGTAACGCACCTGCCGCTGGCTGTCGACGACGGCGTAGCCGATGCCCGGACCGCCGTCGACGGGGGTGGGCAGGGCAACCGCATCGGCAAGGCGTCCGTCGGGATCGACGACGACCTCGACAAGTCCTCGGTCGACCGAGGCGGCGGGCGGCTCCGCAAGGATGAGTCGTACCTCGACGCGGCGCGGCACCTCACCGAGCCAGCTCGCCAGTTCCTGCCGGTCGGGTGGCTCTCGGTCGAACAGGAGCACCACGGGACTGCCGCCGAACTCAACACCCCTAACGGTCGACGGCATCAGCGGCCCGTCGAGCAACAGACCGTCGCGCTGACGTTCCGGATCGGGCTGATCCAGCGGTCCGGGCGGACGCACCAGGACCACGACCACGAATGTCAAGGTGACGGCTAGAGCGGCCCACCACGCCAACGGAACCCAGGACGGCAGTGGGGGCAGTCGGCCCGGTTCCCGGCCCCAGTCGTCATCCGTCGACCCGGAGCGGTCGGATTGCGTGGGAGTCATCAGTGCACAGGATCACTGAGATCTGAACCAACGGCTGCGTGAAGACGGCCAGCGGACGTGCGGCCTTGTATGCTCATCAGCTTCGCGGCCTGAGTGTGCGGCCGGACCGGTGACCGGGGTTGCGGTCAACGATGGAATCGAGGCGTGGCGAGGAGGGCTGCTGCGGCCCCGTCCTGCCTGCGGATGCTGAGGACGGCGACGGCTGCGGGCGCGCAGACACGCTCGGCCAAGTCCCCGCCGACATCCCCGAAGGCTTCGCCGACGGAGCCCGGTCCATGCATCGGGATGCTAGCCACGCCGTCTGCTGCAGACGTCGACGTCAGACGGTCCGCGCCCATGCCGGCCAGGCGCACCGCCCGGCGCTGACCGTCCGAATCGCTCGAATGAGGTTCGCCCCCCGTCCGCCCTTGGCGATAAAGCCTGCGGCACCTGCCTCGCGTGCGGCTCGCACGACGTCGCGGCCGACTGCTGCGCTGAAAATCAGTACACGTGCCCCCGGACGCGCATGATTGAGGCGTCGAGTGGCCTCGATGCCAGACATCCTGGGCATCGTCAGGTCCATGAGAACGACATCGGGATCGACGGCTTCAGCGAGGTGAAGTGCCTCCTGCCCGTCGCTGGCCTCCCCCACGGCCACGATGCCGTCGGTCGACTCCAGCAGGTCCAGGACGGCGGCACGCACGGTTGGGTGGTCGTCGACAACCAACACGCGGATGTCCGCGACTGGGTCGCTTGGGTCGCGGCCAGCGGGCATGCGGGTCAAGGTACTACTAAAAAGCATCGTTCTCGCGCGTTGAGCCACGCTCGACTCTCCCAGGGGGAAACGACCTGGTGATGCACAGACCATCGTGGGCCGAGGGACGCCCGCCGAATCCACCTGGCACCGTCGATGTCCTCGTCCCCGAGGACGGGCGAAGTCCGGTCCTACCCGGCACCGAGATCCACGCCTGAAGAGCTGGCAGGCACGGTGGGCATCAAGGGCGGGTGGCTGCACCGCTGGGGTACTGCGAGCGCGGTCGACCGTCGGCCGGCGCTTAGAGGTGGCGGCAGACGCCGACGGGGCGCAGGTCTCTGGGTCGACCGGGGCGGCATGGTGTGCAGCCCCGGGCATGCGGGCGCGCAACGCAATGAGTTCGGCGAGCTCTCGGTCGAGATCGGCCAGCGGGCGCTGCACGTGCCGGCAGGGGCCTTGCCGGCGTCGCGGTTAGCCAGGATCCCGCGGATCTGGGCCAAGTTCCTGCCCGCCTGCCGGCTGCGGCGGGTAAAGGTGAGGCGAGGTTCGGGCCGGGACGCCGGGGGCCTCGTGCCCCGGTACTGCAGCCTGTAGCAAGACGCCGAAGCTGGTCGCCTGTCGTCACCGGTCATGCGGCTTTGATGGACGCACGTCGGCGGGAGATCGTGCGCTTGGTCGTGGCGAGCTGTTGGGCGATGTCGCGGATGGACTTCCCGCGCTCGGTGAGGCGCCGGACGACTTCGTCCTGCTCAGCAGGGGTCAGGTGCTCGAGGTGGACGCCGTCGCCGGCGAGGGCGCGCTCGATGGCGATCTCATCGAGGTCGTCCTCCTCTACGCGCCCAGCGTGGTGTCGGGGGTCTGGGTCGGTGTCGACGTCGTCCCAGGCCAGAGGTGGCAGCCAGCCGCGTTCCGCGGCGAAGGCACGGGCGGCGTCGGCAGCGGCGCGCTGGTCGTCGGTGGACTGCGGTGGGCGCAGGTTCCACAGCTGCTCGTAGAGGGCGCTGACGTCCTGGGCGGTCTGCGCGGTGACGGCGTCGCTGAGCATGCTGCGCTGGAGGGCGGTGGAGCTTCGGCCGAGTCTCGCGGCCAGCTCGTCATGGGGCCATCCGATCGCGATCAGGGCCTGCAGCCGGCGGCGAGTGCCCGTGGAGGCGACGTGACTGTGCGGCGCCCGGTTGGCCTGGTCGATGCGAATGCGCAAGACCCGGTGGGCGGTCTCGGGCCGGACCCGCCGGATGCCTGGGTTGCCGTCGCGCCGGGGGTCGGCCAGCTCGCGGACGTGGCTGGTGGAGACGCCCGCGAGCAGGGCGATTTGTTCGACGCCGATGCCGGCGGCGCGTAGGGCGCGGATGTGCTCGCGCACCGGGGCGGCGTCTACGAACGGCTGCCATCGGCCGAAGTTCTGCGCGCGGTGCACGGCACGGCCGGTTGCGGTGTTGGCGGCAGTGCAGTCGATGCATCGGCAGCGGTCCTTCACATAGGCGACGCGGGTTCCGTGGATGTGCCGAGCACGCGGGTGGTTGCAGTCACGCTGCACCCGGCCCTGAGCGCGCTGGGCACGGCGACGTGCTCGCTCGGTGGCCTGCCGGTGCTTCGCGCAGGAATGGCGCGCGTGGTGGACGTCGGCGAGGGCGTCGCTGGCGTACGTGCCGCTGTAGCCGCAGGCCGGGCAGGTTCGGGTGGCGCTCATGCCACGCCCGATGGAGGTACCGCGACCTGCTGACCGGTGTGGCCCCGACCGGGTACGCCGGCCCTGGCCAAGACGTCTTCGATCCAGTCGGTGCGGACGCTGCCGGCGTCGCCGACGTGATCGTCGAAGGCCATGGCCGTGAACTGCTGGGCGGTGGCGGCCCACTCCCGGCCGGACAGTGGCCGCTCGAGGTGGGCTTCGACGGTGGGCCGGTCGACGTAGGCGATGCTGGCGCCGATGACGTCGGCCAGGTCGGTGAGCAGCCGGTGAGTGGCGCCGTCGTAGCTGTCGACGAAGGCCTGCAGCAGGTAGCGGCAAGCAATCTGCCGCGGCAGATGGGGGAGGCGTGCCGCGTCGCAGGCCCGGCGGCTGATCGCCCGGTTGCCGCCAGTGGCCGGCGCGTCAAAGGGACAGGCGTGCTCCGGCGAGAGGGTGACCTTCCCCTTCATCGAATCTCCTCGATGGTGCCGCCGTGACAACCCGGAGACGGCGTCGGTGCGGGGGAGGGGTCGCGGGAGGTGGTCAGCACGTGGATCACATCGACACCGAGATCGAGCAGGAAGTTGCCGACACCGGCGGTGCCCTCCAGACCGATCAGCCGCCGCTCTCCGCCGAGGTCGGCCACCCCGATCCGGTACAGCCGCGGCTGGGGGCGTCGGCAGATGACGGCCTTGACGACCGCACGGGCGGCCGAGCCGTCGAGCCAGAGATTCTTAGGTGGACGCTCGGTCCAGCTCATCCGGGTGATCGCGGCGAGGATCTCGATGCGCTGCGACTGCTCGCTCGTGAAGCCCATCCGGACGCCCAGGGCGGTCCAGGCAGGCCTGTCGCCGCGGTCGCCGTCGAGGGTCAGCCCGTCGTTCCGCGCTCGCCCACAAGCGATGCCGGTGTCATCGGCCGGCGAGCGAAGCGTTTCGCTGCTGGGGGGAAGCGGCACAACGGCTGCCGCTGCCGTTCGTCCCGGCCGACTGCGCATGGCTACTCCCGTGGGTGAGGACCGCTCACCGGGAGAAGGCGCTATTCGGAGCCGATTGGTGACACCCGCCGACGAATTGGGGATGCCGGGTGCCGCGGCTCAGTTGTGTGCCAAGAGGACCGGTCGCGGCAGTGGGGGGTCACCGGGCCGTCCGGCGCAGCCGGTCGCACTCACAGCGAACCGGGGCGAGCGATCTTGGCAGGTAGGAAACCTGCACAGGAGGCTCAGCTGGTGTCACTAAACGGCCTCGAATAGCGCCTTCTCCTCGTGAAGGCGGCGGATGCCGACGAGAGGCGGCTGAGCCGCCACCTTGACGCAAACCGGTGAATCGAAGGAGTTGCCATGGCGGGTCATCAGTCATCGCCGCAGGACCGCGGGTGCCACCTCGCCGACGCCGGTCGAGCCGGACCCAAGGGCGGCGATCTTGCAAGCCCGTCGGCTGTCAGCCAGCGGGCCCTGCGGGCGCGCATGGCAGCGCATCAGCTCCATGCAACGGTGCGGGACGCCGCAGCACATACGGCGCCTGCGCGGGCTGCGTTCTTGTCTCGGTTCGAACGGGAGGTGGACCCGGACGGATCTCTTGATCCTCGTGAGCGGGCTCGTCGGGCTGAGCATGCACGCAAGGCGTACTTCGTCCGTCTCGCGCTCGCCTCGAGCCACGCTCGTGGCTTGCGCCGCAGCGGCGGTGGCGGTGGCGGTCCGAGGCTTTCGGCTGGAGGCGAGGCATAGGTCTCGTGACGCCTCCCTTGAGGGGCTGATCTACACCAGCCAGAAGACTGTCCCTCCCGACCCCCGCATCGGGACATGCCCGCTGTACGCCGCTGGTTACGATCAACTCAGCTGTGGCGTCCAGCGTCGCTTGGCGTCGGCGAGAGTGGCCTCGTAGCCGTTGAGGTGTCGGACGAACTCCTTCGCCAGCTCGGCGTATTCGTCGTCAACGGCCACTAGCCAACCGGGACAGCCGGGGCCGTAGGTGGTGGCTCGTCGGTAGGTGAGATGCTGACCGTCCTCCGGGTCGAGCCAATGCTGGTCGACGTAGACCCGGGCGGGAGCGCTCATTCGCAGCAGGAGCCGCAGCAGTGACATGCGCGGACGGTTCGATTGGCTGTAGGGCTGTTGGCCCGGTCTCGCACCCTTCAGCCGGCCCGCATCTTCGCCCGGAGCGCCCCCGTCCGGTAACCGAGTATCGGCTGCCCTTCCGGCCGAGGCTCTGCGTCCGTCGGCTGGCTCACCGCGCCAGTGGGGACAACGCGACTCGGGGAGATCGCCGCCGCACAGGCCGGCTGCTTGCCGGAGCAGTCCTTGCCGGGGATGTGCGCCTTCCGGACGACGGCGCCCGTTGTCCGGCCAGCGTGACCCTGCCGACCGCAGGCCACGTAGTGGCCCCCGACTCCAGCGATATGAGGATGCCGCCAGGGCCGCTCCGCTGCAGCGGAGCAACCGGCGGCACCCAGCAGAACGTTCGCTACAGCCGGTCACCGAGGCCAGCGCGATGGAAGGCGGCGCGGGCCCGCTCGTCGGCAGCGCTCGCAGCGTAACGGCCGACCATTTCTCGCGAGCGCCAGCCGGCGAGCCGCATGAGGTCCTGCTCCTGTCCGCCGCTGGCCAGCCAGGTGTGGGCGTAGGTGTGCCGGAAGCGGTGCGGGTGCACGTTGGAGACGTGGGCTTCGGCGGCGCGGCGTTCGAGCATCTGCCGGACGCCGGAGTCGGTCACCCTTCCCTTCTTGCCGAGCCACAGTGCCGAAAGGCTGGCCTGGGGGTGTGTTGCGCGGGCGCGCAGGTAGCGTCGCAAAGCATCGGCGGTCTTGGCGCCGTACGGGACCGCACGGCCACGTCGTCCCTTGCCCATCACCAGGGCCACGCTCTGCTCGGAATCCAAGTCGTCGACGTTGAGCCCGGCCAGCTCGCCGGCGCGCATGCCGGTGTCGATGAGCATGCGCAGCATCGCGGTGTCCCGGCGGTTCTCGAAGGTGTTGCCGCGGGCAGCGTCCAACAGGGCCCGCAGCTCATCGTCGGTGAGGATGTCGACCGGCTGCTCGGGGACGGCCGGAGGACGCATCCGCTCCATCGGTGATCGTGGAATCTCGCCGTCCTCAGTCAGCCAGCGGAAGAGCTGCTGCATGGATCGGTAGTGCTTGGCGACGGTCGCGGGGGACACGCGCTCGACGAGGGCGGCCAAGAAGGCCTCAAGGTGGTCGCGAGTGATCGCGCCCGCAGTGGTCGGCATCCCCGCCTCCCGGAGATAGCCGACCAAGTTCTCGCCAACGCGTAGGTAGCTGGCGATGGTGGACGGGGCGACATTGCGGGCGCGCAGGTGGGTGCGCCAGTCGGGCAGCAGCACCGCCAGGTCATCGACGGCCACCGCGACACGTGGAGACGGGGCTGAGGACATGCCCACAGCGTAGCCGAATCCCCGCCTCTTGGAGCGCTGTGCGGGATCTAATACCCACGTATTGCCTGGTGGTGGGGCGGGTGGGGCTCGAACCCACGACCCAGGGATTATGAGTCCCATGCTCTGACCGGCTGAGCTACCGCCCCGTGCCGGACAGCCTGCCAGACGGCGACCCCCAACCGATTCGCCGCCTGCCGGAGGCGATGCCGCAGGATGGACCCGTGCGCAGGGTCGGGGGGATGTGGCTGCGGGCTGCCGTCCTCGGCGTCCTGCTGCTGGCCGGCGTCGTCGCCGCGCTCGTCCTCGACCTCCCCGATCCCGATCAGCTGCGGGCCTGGGTGGAGGGCCACGGCGCCCTCGGGTGGGTCCTGCTGGTCCTCGGGCTGGGGCTCGTCCTGCTCGCCCCGGTGCCGCGCTCGGTGCTCGCCGTCCTGTCCGGCGTCGTCCTCGGCTTCACCGCAGGGGTGGTCGTCTCGGTGCTCGGTGGGTTGCTCGCCGGGCTGGTTGCCTTCGGACTGAGCCGCGCGCTCGGCCGGTCCGTCGTCGAGCGCCTGGCCGGGCCGCGGCTGCACCGCGTCGACCAGCTCTTCACCGAGCGCGGCTTCACCTCGGTGCTCGCCGTGCGGATGATCCCGGTGATGCCGCACGTCGTCGTCAGCTACGGGGCAGGGCTCAGCGGCGTTCGCCTCGCCCCGTACGCCGCCGCCACCGCGGTCGGGCTGGTTCCCAGCACGGTGGTGCAGGTGGGCGTCGGGGCCTCGACCGGGTTCGTGGTCGAGCACCTCACGACCCTCACCGTGGTGCCGGCGATCGTCGTCGGACTCGTCCTCGTGGCCGGCGTGATCTGGTGGTTCCGACGCCGCCGGGCCGGAGCGGGTGTGCCCGACCCGGGCTGAAGACCCGGTCAGCCCCGCCCGAAGAACCGGCCCAGCACGCCGCCGGCGCCGCCCATCGTGCGGGCGGCCAGCTGGAGGATGGGGCCACCGGGGATGCCGGGCACCTTCTGCACGATGGGCGCGAGCTGCAGCAGACCACCGACGTCGTGCACCTTGAGCTTCCGCCGGGCGACGGCCGGCACCGGGTTGACCCGGCCCGAGGCCGCCTCGAGGAGCAGGTCCGCGGAGCCCTCGACCGCGGGGCCGTCGATCCGTCCGGCCGCCACCCGCCGGACCTGCCACCCCTCGCCGTCCGCAGCGAAGCCCCAGCCGCCGTCCGGGGTGGCGAGGGTGACCCGTCCGGTGATGCCGGTGTCCGCCGCGAGGGCCCCGGTGACGTCGGCGAGCGCCCCCAGCCCCGACTGCAGCACGTCGGCCGGTGGCGGCTCGGCGCCGCAGGACTCGAGGTCCAGCCAGTGCACCGCGAGCTCGTACGCCTGGCCGAGGACGACGCTCAGCAGCGGGATCCGTCCGACGACGGAGACCGCGGGGGCGGTGTCGAGCTCGGCCGGCTCCTCGGCCAGGTAGCGGGCCGTCGCCTCCCGGTTCCGGTGCAGCGCCTGGAGGACCTCCTCGCGCGAGGCGTCGCGGTGGGCGGCCGTGACCCGGGCGTTCACCGCATCCGGGTCCGGTGGGGTACCCGGGCCGCCGGAACGCGCCGAGGCGATGAGGTCGCGCAGCGCCTGGTGGTCCTCCCAGCAGCCGAGGTGCACGCAGATCTCGTGCGCGCGCCAACCGGGCAGCCGCGAGCTGCGGGTGAGGTCGAGCGTCTCCGCCTGGGCGATGAACCCGTCCCAGGCGCTCAGCACCATCCGGGAGATCTCGTTCCGTCCCGCGTCCGCCATTCCCTGGTGTCGTCCCACGTCAGGGCCCTACCCCGGGCGCAGGCGAGGCAGGCATGCGGTCGCGGGATCGCACACCACGGGCCCGTGGGAAACCCGGTCTCACCCCGGCGGGGGAGGTGCCCGGTCAAGGAGCGAGCGCGAGGGGCCGATCGCACTCCCGTGAGCGAGCGCCCCGTCCGAGACCGCCGAGCCAGCGGTGCGACACCGTCCGATGCGCCGGCCGAGAGCCGCGTCCGGGCGATGGTGCGCGGTGCCCGGCGCGGGCTCTTCCGCACCCTGGCGACGGACGACGACCGTGCCGCGTACTGGGTTCGCCACGTGCGCATCGGTGTCCTCGTCAGCGAGGTCTCCGCCCTCGCCGTCGGCGGCTACGCGTTGCTCTCCGACGTCCCCGGGCGTGCCGACGCCGCCCTGCTCACGCTCGCCGCGCTCGTCGTGGTCTTCGTCCCGACGATCCTGATGCTGCCGCTGCGCGTGATGATGTACGACTGGCGCGGGCCGGTCCTCTTCTACGCCTGGACGTTGCTCACCGCCGTCGTGGTCATCGTGGCCACCCGCCTCGACGGCGGTGCGAGCAGCCCGGTGGACGCGCTGCTGTTCCTGACCCTGACCTACACCGCCGTGGCCTACTCGCCGCAGGGCGTCGTGGCCATGGGCGGGCTCATGACCGGTGGCTACCTCGTCTTCGTCGAGCTGCCGGACCTGAGCACCTCCGGCGCGTTCTTCCTCGCGAGCCTGGCGATCTTCACGACCATCAGCGCGATGGCCTCGGCCAACTCGTGGGCCGCCTACGACCGCCAGATGGTGCTGATCCGCACGCAGGAGCTGCTCGCCTCCACCGACCCGCTCACCGGGATCCCGAACCGTCGACTCTTCATGGACCGCGTCTCCGGCGCCGTCGAGGCCGCGGCCTGGGGCCACGCCGCCGTCGTCCTGCTGGTGGACCTGGACCGGTTCAAGCAGGTCAACGACGCCGAGGGCCACGGGGCCGGCGATGCGTTGCTGACCGCGGTCGGTGTCGCGCTGGGCGGCGCGGTGCGGGAGACCGACACCGTGGCCCGCCTCGGCGGTGACGAGTTCGGCGTCCTGGCCGACGTCACGGCCGGGTTCTCCGCCGCGCAGCTCGCCGAGCGCCTCCGCGAGGCGGTCGCCACTGCCGGTGCGCGCCACGGGGTCACCGCGAGCGTCGGGGTCGCCGAGATCGCGCCCGGGGACGACATCGAGGACCTCATGCACCGTGCCGACGTCGCCATGTACCAGGCCAAGACCGGCGGCGGCGACCGGGTGCGCGCCGTCGACGCCTGATCCACTGGCTGTGCCCTCCGCGGCACGCTGGGTGACCGTCAACTCTTGTAGTTCCGCAGGTCGGAAGCCCGCAGTAGCTCCCGACGGCGGAGACGTCCTGTGACGGAGAGTGATATCCGTCATGCTCGCGGGCGGGTCGCCCCCGGCCGACGGCGTTCCTGGCTCCGGCACCACGCTGGAGGGGCGGTGGATCCGCACCGAAGGGCTGGACGTCTCCCGATACGACGTGGTATCGGCCGTTGACCAGCACCAAGAGGTCACGGCGAAGATCACCGATCACTTTCGTCCCATGAGTTGCACCCCGGGCTGGCGCGATGGGGTGACCATCGTGCAGACTGGTCGTGGGAGCCCTGCTCCGCCACTGCCGAACACAGCCAGTCACCGAATCGATGGGTCCGTAGGGGAAGACGAGACCGATCGAGTCGATGGAGGTGCCCCGTGCAGCGACGGTCAACCCAGGGTGTCGTCTTCGTGCACGCGTGCCCGAAGGCGCTCTGCCAGCATGTCGAGTGGGCGCTCGAGCGCGTCGTCGGCACGCCGGTCTCCCTGTCGTGGGCTGAGCAGCCTGCGGCGCACGGTTCTTACCGTGCTGAAGTGGCGTGGACGGGTTCGCCCGGTACCGGCGCCAAGCTGGTTGCTGCGCTGCGCGCGTGGCCGATGCTGCGCTTCGAGGTGACCGAGGAAGCCAGCCACGGCAACGACGGCGAGCGCATGTCGTACGTGCCCGGCAAGGGCGTGTTCCGCGCGCCCACCAGCGCCAACGGTGACCTCGTCGTCTCCGAGCAGCAGCTGCGCCACCTCGCGGCGACGGCCGGATCCATCGAGGCGTTCCGCCACGGCGTGGACGAGCTGCTCGGCGCTGCCTGGGATGCCGACCTCGAGGTCTACCGGCACGCCGGCGACGGCAGCCCCGTCACCTGGCTGCACCAGGTCGTCTAGTCGTCGGGCCTGCTGAACTCGCAGGTCACGATCAGGGCACGACACTCCCGGCTCGCCCGTGAAGTCGTCGTAGCCTGGAGCGGGCCGTCCGGGCGCCGTCGGGGAAGCGGCGCCGGGACGGCCCTTCCACGTCGTGGGCCCTGCTCGGCGCGCCGCACGCCCTCCTCCCTCACCGTTCGGGGTCTTCCCTCGCGGTCGACCATGAGGGAGGACCCAGAACGATCAGGTCACCTGATCGTTCCGGAGCTCACAGGGGGATGTTGCCGTGCGCGCCGCGGCCCAGCGGGGCCTCCGCCAGCGCCTGGATGAGCCGGCGCCGGGTCTGCACCGGCTCCACGACCTCGTCGACGACACCGATCTGCAGCGCCCGGTTCACCCCGCCGGCGATCCGCTCGTGCTCCTCGGCCAGCTGCGCGTGCAGCGCCTCGCGCTCGCCGGGAGGAGCGGCGGCCAGCTTCTTGCGGTGCAGGATGCCGACGGCCGCCTTCGCCCCCATCACCGCGACCTCCGCGCCCGGCCAGGCGAACACCTTGGTCGCCCCCAGCGAGCGGGCGTTCATCGCGATGTACGCGCCGCCGTAGGACTTCCGGGTCACCAGGGTCACCCGCGGGACCACCGCCTCGGCGAAGGCGTGCAGCAGCTTCGCCCCGCGGCGCACCACGCCGTCCCACTCCTGGCCGACGCCCGGCAGGTAGCCCGGGACGTCGACCAGCACGACCAGCGGCACCCCGAACGCGTCGCACATCCGCACGAACCGGGCGGCCTTCTCCGCCGACGCCGAGTCCAGGCAGCCACCGAGCCGCAGCGGGTTGTTGGCGACCACGCCCACCGTGCGCCCGGCCAGCCGGCCGAGGGTGGTGACGATGTTCGGCGCGAACCGCGGGTGCAGCTCCAGCCCCGGCTCGTCGAGGATCGCGGAGACCAGCGGCTTGACGTCGTAGGCGCGGTTGGTCTGCTCCGGCAGCAGGGCGCGCAGGTCGACGTCGGCCGCGTCGGCCGCGGGGGAGAAGGTGCCCTGGGCGGCCAGCAGCTCGACCGCGAGCCGCGCGGTCTCGAGGGCGGCGGGCTCGGAGTCGGTGACCACGTGCACGACGCCGGAGCGCCGACCGTGGGTGTCGGGGCCGCCGAGCTGCTCCTGGTCGACGACCTCGCCGGTGACCGAGCGGACGACGTCGGGCCCGGTCACGAACACCCGGCCGGCCGGGCCCATGATCACCAGGTCGGTGAGCGCCGGGCCGTACGCGGCGCCGCCCGCGGCGGCTCCCAGCACGACCGAGATCTGCGGGATCCGCCCGGAGGACCGGACCATCGCGGCGAACACCTCGCCGACGGCGTGCAGCGCGGTGACGCCCTCGGCCAGCCGCGCCCCACCCGAGTGCCAGATGCCGATCACCGGCACCCGCTCCCGCAGGGCGGTGTCGATCGCGTCGACGATGTGCCGGCAGCCGTCGACGCCCATCGCGCCGCCCATCACGGTGGCGTCGGTGCAGAAGGCGATCACCGGGCTGCCGCTGACGGTGCCGCGCGCCGCCAGCACCCCGGAGGTGTCCCGCGAGGCCAGCAGCTGCAGCGAACCGGGGTCGAGGAACCGCTGGAGACGGTCCTCGGGGTCCCGCGGGTCGGGGGCGGTCAGGGCGGGTGCGGCCGGTGCAGCGGTCACGGCGTCTCCTCGGGGAGCGGGACGGGGGGAGGGACGGCGTTCAGGCGGTGGTGAAGACCAGCGCGATGTTGTGACCGCCGAAGCCGAAGGAGTCGTTGACCGCGGCGCGCAGCTCGGCCTTGCGCGGCTCGCCGCGCACGATGTCGAGCGCCTGCACGGCGGCGTCGTCGTCGGGGTCGTCGAGGTTGGCCGTGGCCGGCACGATCTGCTCGCGCAGGGCCAGGATCGTGAAGACGGACTCCAGGGCCCCGGCCGCGCCGAGCAGGTGGCCGGTCTGGCTCTTGGTCGCGCTCACCAGCACGTGCTCGCCGAGGGCGTTGCGGATGGCGGAGGCCTCCGCGGTGTCGCCGACCGGGGTGGAGGTGGCGTGCGCGTTCACGTGGCCGACGTCGGTGGCCGAGAGCCCGGCGTCGCGCAGCGCGGCGCCGATGGCCCGGCCGGCACCCTCGCCCTCGGGGTGCGGGGCGACCAGGTCGTAGCCGTCGGCGGTGGCCCCGGCCCCGGCGAGCCGGGCGTGCACCCGGGCCCCGCGGGCGGCGGCCGAGTCGGCGCGCTCCAGGACCAGGGCGGCGGCGCCCTCGCCGAGCACGAAGCCGTCGCGGCCCTTGTCGAACGGGCGGGAGGCGCGCTCGGGCTCGTCGTTGCGGGTCGACATCGCCCGCATCGCGGCGAACCCGGCCATGGGCAGCGGGTGCACGCACGCCTCGGTGCCGCCGACCAGCACGACGTCGGCGCGGTCGAAGCGCAGCAGGTCCAGGCCCCAGCGGATCGCTTCCGCGCCCGAGGCGCAGGCGCTCACCGGGGCGTGCACGCCGCCCTTGGCGCCGATCGCCAGGCCGACGGCGGCGGCGGGACCGTTGGGCATGAGCATGGGGATGGTGAAGGGCGAGACCCGCTTGGGCCCCTTCTCCTCGAGGACGTCGTCCTGCCCGAGGAGGGTGAGGGCGCCACCGATGCCGGTGCCGAAGACGACGGCGATCCGCTCGGGGGCCACGCCCGCGTCGGCGGCGCCCGACTCCTTCCAGGCCTGCTCGGCGGCGATTACGGCCACCTGCTGGCTGCGGTCGAGCCGCCGGGCGCGCACGCGGTCGATCTGGTCGGCCGGGTCGGCGGCCAGGCGGGCGACGAGCTGGGCCGGGAAGTCCATGACCCAGTCGTCGGTGATCCGGCTGATCCCGGACCGGCCGGCCAGCAGCGCCTGCCAGGTGGAGTCGACGTCGGCACCGAGCGGGGTGGTGGCCCCCAGCCCGGTGACGACGACGTCTGCGGTGCTGCTCATGGAACTTCCTCCTGGAGAACGCTGCTGGCCGTGGTGACCGGATGGAACCGGCCCCCTTGCAGGGCCCCGCGCCGAGCGGAGCGAGGCGTGGGGGGCAAGGGGGTCCCTTATTGGTTGCTCTCGATGAAGCTGATCGCGTCGCCGACGGTCTTGATGTTCGCCAGCTGGTCGTCGGGGATGGCGACGCCGAACTTGTCCTCGACGGCGGTGGCGATCTCGACCATCGACAGCGAGTCGACGTCGAGGTCGTCGGTGAACGACTTCTCCGGAGTGGCGTCGGCGGGGGTCACGCCCGCCACCTCCTCCAGGATCTCGCCGAGCCCGGCCTGGATCTCCTGGGTGCTGGCCAACGGGGGGTCCTCTCTCTCGGATGGGACGGCGTCCCCGGGTGGGGGCGGCGTCGTCGTCCGGGACCGAGCGTCCCGGGTGTCTGTGGGTGTCACGGCAGGCGGAGCACCTGGCCGGCGAAGGTGAGGCCCGCGCCGTAGCCGAGGACCAGCGCGAGGTCGCCGGACTTCGCCTCGCCGGACTCCAGCAGCGCGCCGAGCGCCAGCGGGATGGAGGCCGCCGAGGTGTTGCCCGCCTGGACGATGTCGCGGGCGACGACGGTGCCCTCGCCGAAGCCGAGCTTCTTCGCCATCGACTCGATGATCCGGAGGTTGGCCTGGTGGGGCGCGAAGACGTCGATGTCCGCGGCGGTGACGCCTGCCTTCGCCATCGCCTCCTGCAGGGTCTCGGTGAGCTTCGTCGTCGCCCACCGGTAGACCGCCTGGCCGGCCATCGTGAGGAAGGTCGACTCGACGTCGATCTCGATGGCGGAGAACTGGTCGCCGTCGCTGCCCCACGCGACCGGCCCGATGCCCGGCTCGTCGGACGGTCCGACCACGACCGCGCCCGCGCCGTCCGCGAAGATCACCGCCGTCGCGCGGTCGTCCCGGTCGGTCACGTCGGTGAGCCGCTCGACGCCGATGATGACGACGTTGCGCGCCGAACCGCTGCGGACGGCGTCGGAGGCGAGACCGAGCGCGTAGCAGAAGCCCGCGCACCCGGCGTTCAGGTCGAAGGCGCCGGGGCGGGGGATGCCGAGCCGGTGGGCGACCTGGGGCCCGATCCCGGGGATGGGGTGGCGGAGGCTGGCGCTGGCGAGGATCACGAGGTCGACCTGGTCGGGCGAGAGCCCGCTGGCAGCGAGCGCCTTTCCGCCGGCCGCGACGGCCATCTCGACCAGCGTCTCGTCGTCGTCGGCCCAGCGGCGCTCGGCGATGCCGACCCGGCTCTGGATCCACTCGTCGTTGGTGTCCATCACCTGGGCGAGCTCGTCGTTCGTCACGCGGCGGCGCGGCCGGTAGCCGCCGATGCCGAGGATCCGGGCGCCCGGGGCACCCTCGGTCAGTGCGATGGTGCTCACGCGTCCCCCTGCGGGTAGAGCCGGGCGATGGGGTCGCCGGCGTCGACGAGGTCGCCGTCGTGCACCAGCCACTCGGCGAGCACCCCGTCGTAGCCGGCGGAGACGTTGACCTCCTCCCGCCGGCCGCGGATGCAGCCCAGCGGGGTGCCGGCGGGCAGGTGCGTGCCCTCGGCGATCGACGCCGGGCTCACCGTCCCGCGGGCGGGGGCGACGACCATGCGCCAGTCCGGGAAGTGCTCGGCCTCGGCGCGACCGCGCTCGGCGTCGATGAGTTCGCGGGCGCGGTCGAGGTCGGCCGGGCTGCTGATCGCGAGGAGCTCGATCCCGGCGCCCTTCCACTCCCGCTTGGCCAGCCCGACGAGGGCGCCGGCCGGCGGCAGCTCGATGACCGCGGTGACGCCGAGCTCGCGCATCGTGGCCAGGCAGGAGTCGAACCGGACGGGGCTGGTCACCTGGCTGACCAGCCGGGACACCGCCTCCGCGCCGGTGGCGACCGCGGCGCCGTCGGCGTTGGAGAGCAGGAGCCGGCTCGGGTCGGCCGGGCGCAGACCGTCCACGAGCCCCTCGAGCTCCTCGCGGGCCGGTGCCATGTAGGAGGTGTGGAAGGCGCCCGCGACCGAGAGCGGCATGACCCGCGCCTTGGCCGGGGGGTCGGCCTTGAGGGCGGCCAGCCCGTCGAGCGGTCCGGCGACGACGACCTGCCCGCCGCCGTTGTGGTTGGCGGCGGACAGCCCGTGCCGGTCCAGCGCCGCCTGCAGCTCGTCGGGGTCGCCGCCCAGCACGGCGGACATGCCCGTCGGCGTCTGCGCGCAGGCCGCCGCCATGGCCCGGCCGCGGACGGCGGTCAGCGCGATGGCGGCCTCGACCGACAACACCCCCGCGAGCGCGGCGGCGGTGAGCTCGCCGACGCTGTGCCCGGTGATGACGACGTCGCGCCCCGCGTGCGGCGTGTGCGCGACCGGGCCGGGCAGACCACCGAGCTCGCGGGCCACGAACAGGCTCATCGCGACGACGAGCGGCTGGGTGACCGCGGTGTCCTTGATCGCCTCGGCGTCGCCGGTGGTGCCGAGCGCGAGGAGGTCGGCGCCGGCTATGGCCCCGGCCCAGCGGAAGAACGGCTCCGCGCCGGGGAGGTCGAGCCAGTCGGTCAGCATCCCGGGCTTCTGCGCACCCTGACCCGGGGCGAGGACGGCGAGCACCTCTTCACCGTGCCAGTGATCGAGATCCGGCGCGGTGGTCTGCGGTACGAAAGGACACCGGTGATCTTTGTGGGAACCCTCCAACACATGCACGCGATCCGCGCTGCGCCGAGCGATTTCGTCGTGGGATGTGAACTGTCAGTGCCAGAGCGAGCGGTTGTCGTCGAGCGCCGCGAGCGCCAGCGAGACCTGCAGCGTCCAGCTGCCGCGCGGGTCGGTCGCCGAGACGCCGGTGAGCTCCGCGGCCCGCTTCAGCCGGTACCGCACGGTGTTGGGGTGCACGAAGATCGCGCGAGCGCTGGCCTCCAGGTTGCCGCCGCTGGCCAGCACGGCGCGCACGGTCTCGAGGACGCCACCACCGGCCGCTCGCAGCGGCGCGGCCACCCGCTCCTGCAGCGCCGCGCGGGCCAGCGGGTCGCCGTCCAGCGCGCGTTCGGCGAGCAGCGCGTCGGCCGAGACGGGCCGCGGCGCCTCGGGCCAGGCGCGGGCCGCCCGCAGGCCGGCCAGCGCCGCGGCGGCGGAGACGCCGGCCCGGCTCAGCCCGTCGACCACCGGTCCGGTCACCACCGGGCCGTCGCCGAACTCGTCGCTGACCCGCTCGGCGGCGAGCTCCAGGTCGGAGTCGCCGCCCAGGACCACCACCAGCTGCTCGGCGTGCACCCCGACCAGGACGTCGCAGCGCACCGAGCGCGCCGCCCGCCGCACCGCCGCGTGCGGGTCCTCCACCCCGGGGGGTGCCGCCCCGACCAGCACGATCGCCGGCGTCGTCGCCGCCCACCCGAGCGCGGCAGCGCGACCGGAGAGCTCGTCGGTGCGCTCGCCGCGCACCAGCGCGTCGACGGCGAGCGCCTCCAGGCGGGCGTCCCACGCCCCGCGGTTCTCCGCGAAGCTGGCGTAGACGTGCGCGGTGGCGAAGGCGACCTCGCGGCTGAACAGCAGGACCGCCAGACGCAGGGCGTCCTCGTCGCCGGGCTCGGCCACCGCGGCCACCCGCTCCTCGACCACCTCGACGGTGACCTTGACCAGGTCGACGGTCTGCTTCAGCGCCACCGTCCGGGCCAGCTCGCGGGGTGCGGCACCGAACACCTCGCCGGTGAGGCGCGGCGGACGGCCGGGGGTGCGGCACCACTCGACCAGTGAGGCGATCCCGGCCTGCGCGACGAGGGTGACCCAGGAGCGCTGGTCGGCCGGCATCGCCCGGAACCAGGTCAGCTCCTCGTCCATGCGCGCGACGGCCTGGGTGGCCAGCGAGCCGGACGCGCGCTCCAGCCGCCGGAGGGTGGCCTCCGACGGGGCGCGGTTGCTCACCCGGCTCACCCGGCCAGCGTGTCACGCCCCGCCGTGGTGGGGCAGAGTGGACCGGTGAGCGTTCCCCCGGTCGGCGCCCCCCGTGTCACCCGGGCGCGTGCCGCGGTCCCGACCGGGCTGGTCGTGGCGACGCTCGTCGGGTTCGCCGTCGTGGGGCTGCTGGGCGCGGGCGTGCGGAGCGACTTCGGGCCGCAGCTGCGGGTGGACGCCGCCGTCAGCGAGGCGCTCTACGCCGGGGACGACCGGGCGCGGGCGCTGGACTGGCTGCTCGAGGCGCTCACCGCGCCGGGGCTGTCCGTCGTCCGCCTCGTCGTCCTCCTGCCCGTCGTCGTCTGGCTGGCCGGCCGCCGGGCCTGGCGGACCGTCGTCTGGGTGGTGCTCTCCGCCGGGCTGATCGGGCCGGTCACCACCGCTCTCAAGGACTTCTTCGGGCGGGTCCGGCCGGCGTTCGAGGGTGGCGGCGCGCGGTACGAGTCGCTCAGCTTCCCGAGCGGGCACTCGTCGGGCATCGCCGCGCTGGTCACCGTCGCCGTGGTGCTCGCCTGGCCGTGGCTGACGGTCGCTGCCCGGCGCGCGTGGGTCGGGGTGGGTGCGGCGCTGGTGGTGCTGGTCGGCCTGACCCGGCTGTGGCTGGGCGTGCACTACTTGTCCGACGTCCTCGGCGGCTGGGCCCTGGGGCTCTCCTGGTGCCTGCTGGTGGCCCTGCTCCTGGACGCGCTGCCGGGCGGCCGCGCCGCCCTGCCGCCGCGATGAGCCCGCTCGACCAGCGCATCGTGCTGGCCCCCGACGACGGCTCGCTCGGGCCGCTGCTCCGCGTCGCCGACGACCGGTTGCCGCCCCGTGCCGGCTACGGCACGCACGAGCACCGGGCGGTCGACGTCGTCGCCGTCGTCCTGGCGGGGGAGGTGACGCACCGCTGGGGCGCGGGCGCGGTGGTCGCCGCCGGGGACGTCGCGGTCCTGCGCGCCGGGCGGGGGCTGACCCACGACGAGGTGGCCGGCCCCGAGGGCGCGCACGTCCTGCAGTGCTACCTGCGCAGCGCCGACGCGGCCGCGCCGACCGCGCACGAGGTGCACCGGGCTGCCGCGGGATGGGTGGACCTGCGCCGTCCCGATGCCCGGCTCTGGACGGGGCGGGCGAGGCCGGGGGAGGAGCTGCCGGTGCCCCCGGGCCTGGTGCTGGTCGGCACGCCCGGTGGAGTGACGCGGCAGGACGCCGGGCCGGTGCGCGTGGCGGAGCCGGCCACCGTCGTCGTCTGGCAGGTCGACGCCGGCCGCCCCGCCTGGGCCGACTGACCCTCCCTCCCTCCCGTGATCATGAAGTTCGGGAAGCGACACCCCGCTGCTCGACGGCGCGCCGCCTCCCGAACTTCATGATCACGTGGGCGTGGGCGAGAGTGGACGCATGCCGACCAGTGCCGGGGACCTGCTCGCCGCCGCCTACTCCGACGCCGACCGCACCATCGAGCTGCGCCGTCGGCTGCACCGCCACCCCGAGATCGGGCTGCAGCTGCCCCGCACCCAGGCCACGGTCCTCGAGGCCTTCGCCGAGCTGCCGCTCGAGGTGACCACCGGGACGACGACGAGCTCGGTGGTGGGCGTGCTGCGGGGCGCGCGGCCCGGGCCCACCTACCTGCTCCGCGGTGACATGGACGCGCTGCCGGTGCACGAGGACAGCGGGCTGCCCTTCGCCTCGGAGATCCCCGGCGCGATGCACGCCTGCGGGCACGACACGCACGTCGCCATGCTGGTCGGCGCCGCCCGGCTGCTCTCCGGGCTGCGCGACGAGATCGCCGGCCAGGTCGTGTTCATGGCCCAGCCGGGCGAGGAGGGGTTCCACGGCGCCCGGTACATGCTGGAGGAGGGGCTGCTCGACGTCGTCCCCGAGGCCCCGGTCAGCGGCGCGTTCGCGCTGCACGTCTCCTCGACGATGCCCAGCGGCACGGTCAACCTGCGGCCCGGGCCGGTGATGGCCGCGGCGGACCAGTGGCGGATGACCCTGCACGGGCGCGGCGGGCACGCCTCCGAGCCGCACAAGGCGGCCGACCCGATCCCGGTCGCCGCCGAGATCGTGCTGGCCCTGCAGGCGATGGTCACCCGGCGGGTCGACGTCTTCGACCCCGCCGTGGTCACCGTGGCCCACATCGAGGCGGGCTCGACCAACAACGTCATCCCCGACACCGCGGTGCTCGAGGGCACGATCCGCACCCTGTCCGCGGAGCGGCGGGCGGACATGGTCGCCTCGGTGCACCGGGTGGCCACGCACGTCGCGGCCGCGCACGAGATGGAGCTGCACTGGGAGCACTTCGAGGGGTACCCGGTGACGATGAACGACCCGGCGGCCGCCGCCCAGGTGCTGGAGACCGCCGCGGCGCTGTTCGGTCGTGAGGCGAGCGTCGTCATGCCGGCCCCGCTCATGGGGGCGGAGGACTTCTCCTACGTTCTCCAGGAGGTCCCCGGGGTCATGGCGTGGCTGGGTGCCTGCCCGCCGGGGCTGGACCCCGCCACGGCGCCGGCGAACCACTCGAACCTGGTCGTGTTCGACGAGGAGCCGCTACCGGCCGGCGTCGCCCTCTACGCGCAGATGGCCCTGCAGGCGCTCGCGGGCTGAGCTCTTCCCGCAGCCCACTGCCAGGCCCGGTACAGCGGACGTCGAGCACCGGCTGCCCCACTACGGTGCACCGTCCCCGCGTCGCACGGAGGTCCCGATGCCCGAAACCGTCTTCGGTCTGCCGACCCACGCGCTGCTCGTCCACGCCTCGGTCGTGCTGATCCCGCTCGCGGCCCTGCTGGTCGCGCTGCACGCCCTGTGGCCCGGGGCGCGCCGTCGTCTCGGCGTGGTCACCCCGCTGGCGGCGGCCGCCGCGTTGGTCCTCACCCCGCTGTCGACGGAGAGCGGGGAGTCCCTGGAGCGCCTCGTCGGGCGCAGCCCCCTGGTGGAACGCCACGCCCAGCTCGCCGACGGTCTGCTGCCCTGGACGGTGGCCCTGTTCGTCGTCGCCGTCGCGGTGTGGTTCCTCGGCCGCCCGGACCGGGGCGCGCGCCCGCGCTGGCTGCCCGTCGTCGTCGGCGTCCTCGCCGTCGCGGCCGCCGCGGGGACGGTGCAGCAGGTCGTGCGGATCGGGCACGCCGGTGCCGAGGCGACCTGGAGCGACGTCGTCGGCACGAGCTGACCCTCGAGCAGCGGAACGGCCCGCTCCCCGAGGGGAGCGGGCCGTCCGGTCAGGTCGCGGGCGAGGGGTCCGAGCGCTGCTCCTCGGGGGCCGCCTGGACGTCACGCACCTGGTACTTCTCCACCGCCTGCCGGACGACGGATCGCTCGACCAGACCCCGGTCGGCCAGCGAGGCCAGCGTGCGCACCACGATCGACTCGGCGTCGACGTGGAAGTGCCGTCGCAGTGCGGGCCGGGTGTCGGAGAGGCCGAACCCGTCGGTGCCCAGCGTCGCCATGCCGCCGGGGACGAAGGGCGCGATGAGGTCGGGGACGGCGCGCATCCAGTCCGACACCGCCACCACCGGGCCCTCGGTGTCCTGCAGCTTCGAGGTCACGAACGGCACCCGCGGCTCCTCCTCGGGGTGCAGCAGGTTGTGCTCGGTGACCTCGTCGGCCTGCCGGCGCAGCTCGCCCCACGACGTCACCGACCACACGTCGGCCGACACGCCCCAGTCCTGGGCCAGCAGCTCCTGCGCCCGGAGCGCCCACGGCACGGCGACGCCAGAGGCCAGCACCTGGGCCTTGAGCTTCCCGGCGGGGCCCTCCGCGTAGCGGTACATGCCGGCCAGCAGGTCCCGCACCTCGAGGCCCTCGGGCTCGGCGGGCTGGCTGAACGGCTCGTTGTAGACCGTCAGGTAGTACATGACGTCGGGGGAGCGGTGGCCGCCCAGCGGGGCCCCCGGGTCGTCGCCGTACATGCGGACGAGGGCGTCGCGGGTGATGTGCGCGACCTCGTAGGAGAACGCCGGGTCGTAGGACACCACTGCCGGGTTGGTGTGGGCCAGCAGCAGCGAGTGGCCGTCCTCGTGCTGCAGCCCCTCGCCGTTGAGCGTCGTCCGCCCGGCCGTGGCACCGAGCACGAAGCCGCGGGCCATCTGGTCGGCCGCGGCCCAGAAGCCGTCGCCGGTCCGCTGGAACCCGAACATCGAGTAGAAGATGTAGATCGGGATCATCGGCTCGCCGTGCGTGGCGTAGGAGGTGCCGACGGCGGTGAACGACGCCGTGGAGCCGGCCTCGTTGATGCCCTCGTGCAGGATCACGCCCTGCTCGGACTCCTTGTAGGCCAGCATCAGCTCGCGGTCGACCGAGGTGTAGCGCTGCCCGGCCGGGTTGTAGATCTTGTGCGACGAGAAGAGGCTGTCCAGCCCGAACGTGCGCGCCTCGTCGGGGATGATCGGCACGAAGCGCGGGCCGAGCTCCTTGTCCTTGAGCAGCTCCTTCAGCAGGCGGACGAACGCCATCGTCGTCGCCACCTCCTGCTTGCCCGAGCCGCGGCGCAGGACCTCCAGCGCCTTGTCGTCGGGAGCCTTGAGCGCCTTGGCCTCCGACCGCCGACGGGGTACCGCGCCGCCGAGCTGCCGGCGCCGCTCGAGCATGTACTGCATCTCGTCGGAGTCGGGGTCCGGCTTGTAGTAGGGCGGCAGGGTCTTGTCCAGCGCCGAGTCGGGGATGTCCAGGTAGAGGCGGTCGCGGAACCCGGCGAGGTCCTCGGCGGTCAGCTTCTTCATCTGGTGCGTGGAGTTGCGGCCCTCGAAGTGGCTGCCCAGCGTCCAGCCCTTGATGGTCTTGGCGAGGATGACCGTCGGCTGGCCCTTGTGCTCCGTCGCGGCCTTGTACGCCGCGTAGACCTTGCGGTAGTCGTGGCCACCGCGGGCGAGGTCCCACACCTCCTTGTCGCTCATGTCCTCCACGAGCTTGCGGGTGCGCGGGTCGCGGCCGAAGAAGTGCTCGCGCACGAAGGCGCCGTCCTCGGCCTTGTAGGTCTGGTAGTCGCCGTCGGGCGTGGAGTTCATGAGGTGCACCAGGGCGCCGTCGCGGTCGGCGGCCAGCAGCTTGTCCCAGCCACGGCCCCAGATCACCTTGATGACGTTCCAGCCGGCGCCGCGGAAGAACGACTCCAGCTCCTGGATGACCTTCCCGTTGCCGCGGACCGGCCCGTCGAGCCGCTGCAGGTTGCAGTTGACGACGAAGGTGAGGTTGTCCAGCTCCTCGCGGGCGGCGAGGCCGATGAGGCCGAGCGACTCGGGCTCGTCCATCTCGCCGTCGCCCAGGAACGCCCACACGTGCTGGTCGGAGGTGTCCTTGATGCCGCGGTCGTGCAGGTACCGGTTGAACCGGGCCTGGTAGATCGCGTTCATCGGGCCCAGGCCCATCGAGACGCTGGGGAACTCCCAGAAGTCCGGCATGAGCCGCGGGTGCGGGTAGGACGACAGCCCGCCGCCGGTGTGGCTGACCTCCTGGCGGAAACCGTCCAGCTGCTGCTCGGTGAGCCGGCCTTCGAGGAACGCGCGGGCGTAGATGCCGGGCGAGGCGTGCCCCTGGAACCAGATCTGGTCGCCGCCGCCGGGGTGGTCCTTGCCGCGGAAGAAGTGGTTGAAGCCGACCTCGTACAGCGAGGCCGAGCTCGCGTAGGAGGAGATGTGGCCGCCGACGCCGATCCCGGGCCGCTGCGCGCGGTGCACCATGATCGCGGCGTTCCACCGGATGTAGGCCCGGATCCGGCGCTCGACGTGCTCGTCGCCGGGGAAGTAGGGCTCGCGCTCCGGCGGGATGGTGTTGATGTAGTCGGTGCTGCGCAGCGACGGCACGCCGACCTGCTGCTCCCGGCTGCGCTCCAGCATGCGCAGCATGAGGTAGCGGGCGCGGCCCTTGCCCGCGTGGTCGATGACGGCGTCGAGCGAGTCGACCCACTCCTGGGTCTCGTCGGGGTCGGTGTCGATCAGCTGGCTGGGCAACCCGCTGGTGATGACCGGGCGGGGCTGTCCAGAGTCGCGGGCGGGGTCGCCGTCCGTCTGCTGCGGTGCGCTCATGCGTTCATCGTCCCCCGCCGGGGCGGTCGGCGTCACGTGTCCGCCGATGCGCCGGAGCAGGCGTGTCGCGGGGGCGAGGCCCGTCCGGGGCGGGAGGCCCTGTGCACACGGGCTTGCGCCGCGCCCGTCATGCCCTACGCTTCCGCCTGCGGTGCCTCGTCCAGCGACGGCGCCGCCCCGGATGCCCGGCCGCGACGGCCGGACGGCGGGGGCGTCGACGGCAGCGGGAGGGGTGACATGACCGGGGTGCGGGTGGTTCTCCCGCTGGTCGTGTCCGCCGTCGGCTCGTGCCCGCTCGGCTCCCGGACCGAACCCGCCGTCTCCCCGGTCCTCCCGTGACGCGTCCCCGCGCGGTCACCGGCCCGACAGGGCACCATCCACGACACAACGGAGCAGCAGGAGCACGCATGGAGGAACAGCAGGGATGAGCGTCGACAGCGCCGGCATGGCGGCCCGGCTGGGCATCAAGCCGGGCATGGTCGTGCAGGAGCTCGGCTGGAGCGAGGACGCCGACGAGGACCTGCGCGACTCCGTCATCGAGGCCTCCGGCAGCGAGATGGTCGACGAGGACACCGACGAGGTGGCCGACGTCGTGATCCTGTGGTGGCGGGAGGACGACGGCGACCTGTTCGACGCCCTCACCGACGCACTCACCTCGCTGGCCGACGAGGGCGTGGTCTGGCTGCTCGTGCCCAAGTCGGGACGGCCGGGGCACGTCGAGCCCGGCGACGTCACCGAGGTGGCGCCGACCGCGGGGCTCTCGCAGACCAGCAGCATCTCCGCGGCCAAGGACTGGTCGGGCATCCGCCTGGTCACGCCCAAGGCCGCCCGCAGCCGCCGCTGACCCGGCGGCCGGCGCGCCGCCGGGGTGCGGCACGATCACCCGCATGACCCTCTCCGTCGGTGATCGTGCACCCGAGTTCAGCCTTCCCGACCAGGACAAGCAGGTCGTGTCCCTCGCCGAGCTGCGGGGCACCCCGGTGCTGCTGGTCTTCTACCCGTTCGCCTTCTCCGGCATCTGCACCGGTGAGCTGTGCCAGCTGCGCGACGAGCTGACCGCCTACACCGACGCCGGGGTGAAGGTGCTGGCGATCAGCACCGACCCGGTGTTCAGCCTCAAGGCGTTCAAGGCCCAGGAGGGCTTCGACTTCCCGCTGCTGTCGGACTTCTGGCCGCACGGCGAGGCGGCGAAGGCCTACGGCGTCTTCAACGACAAGGCCGGGATGGCCGTGCGGGGCACCTTCCTGGTCGACGCCGAGGGCGCGATCGCGTTCGCGGAGGTCAACGGCCCCGGCGACGCCCGCCAGCAGTCCGGCTGGAAGGACGCGGTCGCGAAGCTCGCGGCCTGACCGTTCGGCTCCGCGGCCCAGGGCACCTACCCTGGGCCGCGCACGGGCGTGTAGCTCAGCGGTAGAGCCCTCGCCTTACAAGCGAGTGGTCGCAGGTTCGAATCCTGTCGCGCCCACCAGCACCCGCCGTCTACGGTCCGGCGGTGCCCACCTACCCGGCGGCCGACGGCGCCGACCTGCACTACGACCGGCTCGGCGGCGCGGACCGGCCGCCGCTGGTCGTGATCGCGGGCGGCGCCTGCCTCCCGCCTGCGTATCTGGGGGACCTCGCGGGGCTGGCTGCGGTCCGTCCGCTGGTCCTGCCGCACCTGCGCGGGGTGGGGGAGTCGCCCCGTCCGGCGGAGCCGGAGGTCGGCTCGTACTGGCGCCAGGCCGAGGACGTCGAGGCGCTGCGGGAGCACCTCGGCCTGGAGCGGCTCGCCCTGGCCGGCCACTCCGCGGGGACCCGCCTGGCGCTGGCCTGGGCCGCGCGCTTCCCCGAGCGGGTCGAGCGGCTGCTGCTGGTCACCCCGCCGGCGGGCGTGGTCCCGGCGGCCGTCGGCGACGGCTCGGACGCGATCGAGGCCCGGCGCGGGGACCCCGCGGTCGACGCGGCCCTGGTCGCCCGGGAGCGCGGGCCGGATCTCAGCAGCAGCGAGGCCTACACGGCCTACGTCCAGGCGGTCATGCCGCTCAGCTACGCCGCGTGGACCGAGCGGGAGCGCGCGCACGCAGCACCCCAGCGCTACGACGTGGACGCCATCCGCGCGTACTTCAGCGTGCCGCCACCGGAGGACCTGGCGCAGCGGTGTGGCGGTGCAGCCGCGCCGGTGCTCGTCGTCGCGGGGGCGCAGGACCCGGTGGGCCCCACACCGCCCCGGGTCGTCGCCGGACTCTTCGCGGACGGCGAGGTGGTCATGATCGAGCGCTGCGGCCACTTCCCGTGGGTCGAGCAGCCGGAGGCCTTCCGGCGCGCCGTCGACGGGTTCGTCGGCGGCTGACCCCGGTGCTCAGGCGGCCGGCGCGGTGGAGATGTCGACCGGGCCCGGGGCCGCCGGGGTGGCGGGCCGCGGGAAGGCCGGCCGCAGGAACGCCGGCGCCTTGAACGGCTTCCACGTGCCCTCGGGCTGAGCGAGCCGGTCGGCGACCGCCCAGATGGCCGCCGGGTGGTGGCCGATCCCGAGGTGGCTCGCGGTGACGGCGATGTTCTCGCAGCGCTCGCCCGGCACGTTGAGACAGGTCTGCCAGTGCACGATCCCGTCGAAGTGCGAGTAGATGGAGGTCGCCGGCACCGGGAGGGGGCAGCCGTCGGCCTCGAGGGGGAACGGCCGCTGCTCCACGTGCAGGTGGGCGAAGCGGTCGAAGACCTTGGTGGCGCGGCTCTGGCTGTGCCGCTCGATCCGGAACGGGCTGCCCAGGGTGATCACCTGGCGCACGGCGTCGGGGCTCTGCCGGGCGAGGTCGCGGGCGAAGATGCCGCCCAGGCTCCAGCCGATCACGGTGACCGGACGGCGGTAGCGCCCGTTGAGGTACTCCAGCTTGTCGCGCAGCCCGTTCACGCAGGTGGCCGTCGGGCCGATGTTGCGGCCCAGGCCCCAGCCGTGGACGCGGTAGCCGAGCCGGCGGAGCACGGCCCGCAGCGCGCGGGTGGAGTTGTCGTCGGCCAGCAGGCCCGGGAGGACCAGCACCGGGTGGCCATCGCCCTTGGGCAGCCGCGGCTCCAGTGGCCGGGCAGCGAGGTAGAGCCCGAGCTCTGCCACCGCACGCCCCGGCTCGGTCAGGTAGAGCGGGAGTGCGGGGCCGTCACCCTGCCGTCGTGCCACGTCGTCCTCCTGGCTGCCGTTCGTTCGTGGAAGGGCTGTACCAAGATGCGGCCTGGCTCACACGTGTCGCTGTCTTCGGCACAGGCACATGTTGCCGAATTGTGTCCTGTGTCATATCGGACGCCACCGTTCCGCCTCTGCGGAGGCGCGGCCCGGTGCTGCGTGCTCTGGCAGGACGTGCCACCGTACGGGCGCACGACACCGGGGAGAGGGGCACGGATGAGCGAGCAGGGCACGGCGGGGCGCAGTGCGACGGTCGACCTCGGAGGTCCCGTCCACTACGTCGACTTCGGCGGTCCGGCCGACGGGCCGGTCCTGGTCCTGGTGCACGGACTCGGCGGATCGCACCTCAACTGGGACCTGTTCGCCCCGCTGGTGCGTGGGGACGCCCGCGTGCTGGCCATCGACCTGCCCGGTTTCGGCCGCAGCGAGCCCGGTGAACGGAAGGCGAGCGTCGCGGCCAACGTGGCCGTGCTGCACCGCTTCCTGACCGAGGTCG
The DNA here is from genome assembly GCF_003319175.1 of Blastococcus sp. TF02-8. Taxonomy (GTDB): domain Bacteria; phylum Actinomycetota; class Actinomycetes; order Mycobacteriales; family Geodermatophilaceae; genus Blastococcus. The sequence goes on from NZ_QOHK01000006.1 coordinate 36,874, forward strand.
TGGACGAGCCGGCGGTGCTGGTCGGCAACTCGATGGGCGGGATGATCTCGATCCTGGAGGCCGGGGAGCACCCCGGGTCGGTGCGCGGCCTGGTCCTGCTCGACCCGGCCGTGCCCGGCCCCCGCCGCGCCCTCGACCCGCTCGTGGCGCTGATGTTCGCGATCTACGCGCTGCCCTTCGTGGGGGAGCGGTTCCTCTGGTGGCGTCGGCAGCGGCAGTCGGCCCTGGCCCGCGTGCGCGAGATGCTGCAGCTCGTCGGCGTCGATCCGGACCAGGTGCCCGCGGAGGTCGTCGACCGCTCGGTCACCCTGCTGGAGGAGCGCCGGGACGTGGACGGCATGGACAAGGCGTTCCTCGCCGCCGCCCGCTCGCTGGTCCGGCTGCTCGCCGATCCGCGCCGCTACCGGGCGGCGATGGCGTCCATCTCCGCTCCCGTGCTGCTCGTGCACGGCGACCGCGACCGGCTCGTCCCGGTGGCGGCCGCCCGTGACGTCGCCCGCCGGCACCCCGCCTGGCGCTACGCCGAGTGGGTCGGCGTCGGGCACGTCCCGCAGCTGCAGGAGCCGCAGCGCCTGGCCACCGAGGTCCTCGACTGGCTGCGGGACGTCGCCGTCCTCCGGTGACCCTCAGCCGTCGGGGCGCAGGGTGTCGCGCAGCGCCTCCAGCCCGGTGTACCGCGGCCGCCAGCCCAGCTCCTCCCGCGCGCGGGTGGTGTCCATGATCGCCGGGCGGCTGGCCGCCTCCACCCACTCCGCCGCCGGCGGGAGGAACGGCAGCCGCGCCACCGCCCGCGCCGCGGCCTGCGCCGGAGCGGCGGGGAACGGGATGGGCAGTGCCCCGAACTCGCGGGCCACGTCCGCCGCGGTCAGGACGCCGTCCCCGGCGATGTTGTAGGCCCCGGCCGGTCCGGCGCCCACGATGCACAGGAGCAGTGCCTGGCCGACGTCCTCCTCGTGGATGAACTGCAGCGGGTGCTCGGGCACGAGGAGCGGCACGGGGACCGGCAGCCGGCGCGGCCGGTCGAACAGGCGCCGGCCGAGTGGTGCCAGGGGGCCGGGCAGGACGTCCTTGCCGCCGATCGCGTGCGGGCCCACCACCACGGGCGGCCGCAGCAGGTAGAGGTCGAGGGAGGGCGCCGACGCCGACTCCTCCTCGAGCAGGTGCTCGAGCTCGGCCTTCTCCTGCGCGTAGAACAGCCGCGCCGCGGGCCGGACCGGCCACTCCTCGCTGATCCGTTCCGGGTTGTCGCTGTGGAACCCGTACGCGGCGACCGACGACGCGTAGACGAAGCGCTTCGCGCCCACCTCCGCCGCGGCCCGGAAGACGTTGAGCGTGCCGTCGACGTTGATCGCCCGCGTGGTCTCGCGCGAGGCGTTGCCGGTGATGAGGAACGCCAGATGCACCACGACGTCGGCGCCGGAGAAGGCCTCGCGCAGCGCGTCCGGGTCACGCACGTCGCCCTGCCGGTACTCCATCTTCGTCCAGCCGCGTTCGGCCGGGTCGAAGGGGCGGCGGGCCATGCCGATGATCCGCTCGATGCGGTCGTCGGCCTGCAGGAGCGGCACCAGGCCCTCGCCGAACGTCCCGGTCGGGCCGGTGACGGCGACGGTCAGGCCGGTGCGCTCGCTCTTCTTCCGCTTGCCCCCGGAGCCGGCCGGGCGGCGTTGCTTGGCCGGGCTCACCGGGCCGCTGCCTTGCCGGCGGGCGCCGCGTCCGCCGGCTGCTCGACGTCCGGGGTGCCCTTCTCCGCGCGGGCCAGCTCGAGCAGCTCCTCGATGCCCCGCCGGATGCCGCCGGACAGCGCGTCGACGTCGGGGAAGGCGTCGAAGTCGGCGTTGATCCCGAAGGTCATCGTCTTGAGGTAGCTGAAGATGCCGATCGAGCACCGGGTGCCGCCGGCGATCGGCACGTACGCGTGGGCGGTGCACATGCGCCGGCCCAGAACGTAGAGCGGGACCCGCGGGCCGGGGACGTTCGTCGTCACGGCCTGGCACCAGATCTGGCCGGCCTGCACCGCCGCCCGGACGCCGAGCGAGAGCAGCATCGGTGCGACGAAGTCGCCCATGGAGATGATCGACGGGACGTCGACGGCCTGCATGGCCTGCTTGTACTCGTCCATCTGCCCGCGGATGGACTGCAGCCGCGACACCGGATCGGGGTCGCCCACCGGCAGGTCGACGAAGACCGCCGAGACGCGGTTGTCCAGCGTGCCCTTCTGCTGCTCCGACCGCACCGACACCGGCACCATCGACCGGACGACGAGGTTCTCCGAGGAGAGCTCCCCGCGGCCCTTCAGCAGGTCGCGGAAGCCCTTGGTGATCGCGGTGAGGACGACGTCGTTGACGGTGCCGCCCAGCGCGGTCCGCACCTCCTTGAACTCGTCGAAGTTGCCCGAGGTCCAGGCCCAGCGGCGGTGCGGGCCGATGGGCCCGTTGAGCGACCGGGCGGTGGGGGTGACGGCCTGCTTGGCCAGCGACGGGATCGTGTGGGCGAGCGTCCGACCCGAGTCGGCCATGCTCTTGGCGTTGCGGACGGCGTTGGTCACGGTCGGCAGCGAGGTGAGGGTGCGCAGCGGCTGGGTGAGGGCCTCGGTCACCGCACCGGCCACGAGGGCGGCGCCGGACGGGTCGCGGCGGGGCGTCCAGTCGCGCGGCTCGTCGTGCGTGGCGTCGGGGCTCAGGTCGAACATCAGCTGCATGAGGTCGGTGCCGGCGACGCCGTCGACCATGCAGTGGTGGACCTTGGAGATGATCGCCCAGCGGCCCTCGGCCAGGCCCTCGACCAGCCACAGCTCCCACAGCGGCTTGGCCATGTCGAGGCGCTGACCGAGCACCCGGCCGGCCAGGTTGCGCAGCTGCTCGTCGGACCCCGGCGAGGGGACCGCGGTGTGCCGCACGTGGTACAGGATCTGGAAGTGCGGGTCGTCCACCCACATCGGACGGCCGAGCTGCAGGGGGACCTCGCGCACCCGCTGCCGGTAGCGGGGGACCAGCGGCAGCTTGCTCAGCAGCAGGCGCACCACGTCGCCGTAGGTGGGCGCCGGCCCTTCGAACACGGCGACCGAGCCCACGTGCATGGGCGTGTTCTCGCTCTCCGCGAAGTAGAACCCGCTGTCGAGGGCACTCATGCGGTCCACGTCTCGCTCCTCGCCGCCCGCCTCTGCTCGGCGGGCCGTCGCACGGTCTCGGTTGGCCGCCGAAGTTAGGTGTGTCGCGAGGTACCCGCAACTCGGGGATGTGGCGGCGGCCACATCCTGCATGCCCCGGTCCTCCGCTGGTCAACCGGCCTGTCTCAGCTGCTGCTGCACCCGGTCGAGGAGGTCGAGCAGGGCGCGGTCGACGACGTCGGTCCGGGTGAGGTTCACGCTGTGCCCCGCGCCCTGGACCATGACCAGCTCGGCGCCGGGGCCGATCTCCGCGGCCAGCCGCCGGCCGTGCGCGGCGGGGGTCAACCGGTCGTGCGTCGCGGCCACCACGGTCACCGGCACCCGGGCCAGCACCGGCAGCGAGCCGTACTCCTCGTGGTCGAGGAAGGTCGCGTAGAAGGCGGCCGTGACCGGGAACGGTGTCTCCTCCAGCAGGCCCTGCACCAGGCGGACGCTGGTCCGGTCGGCGTCGGCCCGGTTGCCGAAGAGGAAGCGGCGGGTGAACCAGCGGCCGAACGGGCTGCCCCGCCACCGGAACCGCTCCATCAGCGGCGCCACCAGCTGCAGCACCCGCAGGTAGACCGGGAGCAGGTGCAGGCGGCGGACGATCTTCAGCAGCCGGCCGAGCAGTCCGCTCTCCACCAGCCCGCCGGCCGACGTCGCCATGAGGAAGGCGCCCACCACGCGGGTGCCGAACAGCTCGGGCCGCTGCCGGGCGAGCGCCATGATGCTCATCCCGCCCATGGAGTGCCCGGCCAGCACGACCGGACCCGACGGGACGGCGGCGTCGAGCACCTGCCCCAGGTCACGGCCGGTGCGGTCGATCGTGGCGTCGTGGAGAGGGGTGGCGGCCGACCGGCCGTGGCCGCGCTGGTCCCAGAACACGAGCCGGTAGCGGTCGCGCAGTGCCAGCCGCTGCAGCTCCCACTCGGCCAGGCGGGCGGTGAACCCGTGGGAGAACAGCACGGTCACCGGCGCCGACTCCGGCCCGTCGAACTCGACGTGCAGGTCCACGCCGTCGTCGGTGCGGACCACCCGGGAGCCCGGAGGGGCGGGGTCGGTGAGGGGCGGCAGGATCAGCGGAGGCAGGTCGCTGGGCACCGCGCCATCCCAGGGCGTCGCGGCGTCCGGCGCAACCCGGCTCAGTGCGGCGCGCGCCAGGTCGGCGCGGACTCGCGCACCAGCCGGCGGACGGCGTCGACCTCGCGGGCCAGCGGCGCGAGCACGCCGTCGGCGTGCAGCTCGGCGTCGTCGGGAGGGCGGTGCGCCCGGACGTCGTCCTCCAGCCGCCGGATCGCCCGGCGCAGCGTGGCCACCTGCGCCAGGTCGGGGGCCGGCTCCCCGCCGCGCGTCGCGATGACCGCCTCGGTGACGGCGTCGGAGGCCCGCTCCAGCTGGACGATGACCGGCCACCACGCCGCGGCGCGCGTGCTGATGGGCGGCGGCTCGGCCAGACGGCGCTGCAGCTGGGTCTGCAGCTCGGTCAGCGCCCGGTAGTTGCGGCGCCGCGCCCGCCGCCGCTCGGCCGGGCTGCCGGTGAAGGCTGCGTCGACGAAGCCGTCCAGGGCCGTGGCGGCGTCCCGCAGTGCCTGGTCCAGGGGGGCCCGCCACGTCTGCGGCCACAGCAGGTACCCGAACACCAGGACGATGGCGCAGCCGACCAGGGTGTCGAGCAGCCGCGCACCGACCAGCCCGGGACCGCCGGGGAGGGCGAGGTCGAGCATCAGGATGATCAGCGGGGTCTGGAAGACCGAGAACAGGCCGAAGTTGGTGTCCCGGGCCCAGGGCAGCACGGCCGCCGAGCAGACCAGGGCGAGGACCACCCAGCCGTTGCGGGGCAGCACGGCCAGCAGCGCCGACCCGAGCAGGACGCCGAGCAGCGTTCCCGCGCCCCGCTGGACCGCCCGCGTGAAGACCGAGCCGAAGTCGGGCTTCAGCACGATCGCCACGGTGAGCAGCACCCAGTAGGGCCGGGCGAACGGCAGGTACTGGCGGGCCACCTCGGCGATCGACATGCACAGGGCCAGGCGGACGGCGAAGCCGCGCGCGTCGGCGCTGGCCAGCGTCCGGTCGACGACGTCGCGGAGCCGTGCGGACAGGCTCACCGTGGGCTGGAGTGCCGCCGCGCGGGCCCGTTCCTCCGGGTCCGCGACGACGTTCCACGCCAGGCGCACCCCGTGCCGGACCGCACGCAACGCCGGATGGCCCTGGTCCCGCTCGGCCGGCCGGTCCTCGGGCAGCGGGCGGTCGCCCGAGACCGCGGTGGCCAGGGAGTGGACCGCGGCGACGTCCTGGGGATCGGCCTGCACCCCCGCCCGCGCGGTGGCGACGGCCCCCTCGACCAGCACGGCGGCGGCGTTGAGGATCCCGGCCAGCTCGCTGAGCTCTCGGCTGCGGCCGGCCGAGCGGCTGCGGCTGCGGATGACCCGGTCGTAGGCGGCGTTGAGCGCGCTGGTGAGGGCCCGGCGCGCGCCGGGGGCGGTGTCGGTGCCGGCCACGGTGAGCAGCTCGGCGATGCGGGTGAACACGGCCGCCACGGCGGACCGGTCGGGGTCCACGGGCTCGGTGCGGACCTGGACGAGGGTGGTGAGCGTGGCCCAGGCGGCTCCGGCCAGGAAGAAACCGACCTCCGCGACCGCGGGCAGCGGCGTGATGAGGCCGGAGGCCAGCGCGGTGTAGACCAGCAGCTGGAGGGCGCCCAGGGACAGCGCCGAGTTGACCGCGCTGATCAGCGCCGCGGCGGCCGACAGCACCGCGACGACGAGCACCGGCGCCCAGCCGCCACCGGTCGCGTACTGCCCGGCGAGCAGGCCGAGGGTGCCGAACACGGTGGCCGCGGCGATCCGGCGCAGCCGGTCGCGCAGGGGGCCCGGCTGCGGGGCGAGCGAGGCGGCCAGCGCCCCCATCGTCCCGAAGACGCCGGCGCCCAGGGTGGCGCCGGAGTCCAGGCCCCCACCGACGAGCACCGCCAGGGCCAGGGGAGCGGGGACTGCGACGGCGAACCGGACGACGTCGCGCCAGGGCACGCGCGGTGGCGTCGTCCGCAGCAGCTCCTCCAGCCAGGCGGGGGCGTGCAGCGCCCGCTCCCGACGCCGCTCCTCCGCCACGTGAGGAGCTTGTCATTCCACCGTGGCGGTCGCGCCGCCGACGCCTACGCTGCGGAGCCGTGACCGTGTCGCTCGGTGAGGTCCTCGCCGCCCTGGACGCCCGCTACCCCGCCGAGCTCGCCGAGGGCTGGGACGCCGTCGGCCTGGTCTGCGGCGACCCCGACGAGCCGGTGCGGAAGGTGCTGTTCGCCGTCGACCCCACCGCCGCGGTGGTCGACGAGGTGGTCGAGACCGGCGCCGACCTGCTCGTCACCCACCACCCGCTGTTCCTGACCCCCGTGCACGGGGTTCCGGCCGACGACCCGAAGGGCCGCCTCGTGCACCGGCTCGTGCGGGCCGGCGCGGCGCTGCTGGTCGCCCACACGAACGCCGACCGCGCGCCCGACTCCGGGGTGAACGACGCACTGGCCGCCGCCCTCGGCCTGGCCGACGCCGTACCCCTGGAGCCGGCCGCCGCCGACCCCCGGGCAGGTCTCGGCCGGGTGGGGCGGCTGCCGGAGCCCATGACGCTGCGGGAGTTCACCGAGCACGCCGCCGCCGCGTTGCCGGCCACCGCCGGCGGGGTGCGCGCCGCGGGTGACCCCGACCGGCCGGTGCGGACGGTCGCGGTCTGCGGCGGCAGCGGGGGATCCCTGCTGGGCGCCGCGGCGGCTGCGGGGGCGGACGTCCTCCTCACCAGCGATCTGAAGCACCACCCGGTCAGCGAGGCGCTGGAGCAGCCCGGCCCGGCGCTGTGCGACGTCGCGCACTTCGCCTCCGAGTGGCCGTGGCTGCCGGTGGCCGCCGGTGTGCTGAGCGCCGATCTGGACGGGCGGGTCGAGGTGGCGGTCTCCACCCGTCGCACCGACCCGTGGACCTGCCGGGCGGGCCAGGAGGAGACCGGCGGCCGGCACGCGGCGGGCTGAGCGTCGGGAGAGCCCCCGGCGCACCGGTACGTTCTCTGCGTGAAGGTCGACCATTTCGAGCAGCAGAAGCTCCTGGAGCTGGCGGCGGAGGACGTCGCGCTCACCCAGCTCGCGCACCGCCGGCGGACGCTCCCCGAAGCGCTGGCCGTCGAGTCGGCCGCCGAGGCCGAGCGCACCCTCGCCGACGACGTCGTCCGTGCCGAGACCGAGGTGCGGGACCTGCAGCGCGAGGTGAAGCGGCTCGAGGGTGACGTCGAGACGGTGCGGACGCGCGCGGCCAAGGACCAGAAGCTGCTGGACTCCGGCAGCGTCTCGGCCAAGCAGATGACCGACCTGCAGCACGAGCTGGAGTCGCTCGGCCGCCGCCAGTCGGACCTGGAGGACCAGGAGCTCGAGCTGATGGAGAGCCTGGAGGCCGCCGAGGCGACCCTGCGGGCCGCGCAGGAGGGCCGGGAGAAGGCGCGCGCGGAGCTGGCGCGCGCCGAGCAGCTCCGCGACGACGCCCTGGCCGATATCACCGACGGCACGAACCGGCACGAGGCGGCCCGGGCGGCCGTCGCGGGCGGGATCTCCGCCCCGCTGCTCGGCCTCTACGACCGCATCCGCACGCAGACGGGCACCACGGGCGCGGCCATGCTCAGGGCGCGCCAGTGCCAGGGCTGCCGCATCGAGCTCAACGGCCGCGAGCTGGCCGCCGTGCGCAACGCCGACCCGCACGAGGTGGTGCGGTGCGAGAACTGCGGCCGGATCCTCGTGCGCACCGCCGAGTCGGGGCTGTAGTGGCTCGTCGGCTCGTCGTCGAGGCCGACGGCGGCTCGCGGGGGAACCCCGGGCCCGCGGGCTACGGCGCCCTGGTCCGCGATGCCGAGACCGGCCGCGTGCTCGCCGAGCGCGCGGCATCGGTCGGCCGGGCCACCAACAACGTCGCCGAGTACGGCGGCCTCGTCGCCGGCCTGCAGGCGGCCCTCGACCTCGACCCCACCGCGTCGGTCGAGGTCCGGATGGACTCCAAGCTCGTGGTCGAGCAGATGTCGGGCCGCTGGAAGGTCAAGCACCCCGACATGCAGAAGCTCGCGCTCCAGGCGCAGCAGATCGCCCGCCAGCTCGGGCAGGTCCGCTACACGTGGGTCCCGCGCGCGCAGAACGGCGCCGCCGACGCCCTGGCCAACAGGGCCATGGACGGCAGGCCCGTCCACCGCGACGCCGCCGCCGAGCCCGTGGTCCTCGAGGACGACGTGCAGCCGGCCCCCGAACCGGCGCCGGTGGTCACCACCGTCACCCACCTGCTGCGGCACGGGCAGACCGAGCACACGCCGGAGCGGCGGTTCAGCGGCCGCAACGACCTCCCGCTGTCGCGCACCGGTCGTGCCGAGGCCGAGGCCGCCGCGCACCGGATGGCCGGGCTGGGCATCGACGTCGTCGTCGCCTCGCCGCTGCGCCGCACCCGGGAGACCGCCGAGACGGTCGCCGCGGTGCTCGGTCTGCCCGTCGAGTTCGACGAGGACCTGGTCGAGCTGGACTTCGGCGACCTGGAGGGGCTGTCGGCCGACGAGGCGCGGAAGGAGCACCCGCTGGCCGTTCGCCGGTTCATGACCGATGTCCGGGTGGCCGCGCCCGGCGGCGAGTCCGTCGCCGACGTCAGCGCCCGGGTGGCGCGGGCCCGGCAGCGGATCCTCACCCGGTACGCCGGGAGGACGGTGCTCGTGGTCAGCCACGTGACCCCGATCAAGCTGATGCTCGCCGCGGGGCTCGGCGCCGGCGACGACGTCGTGCACCGGGTGTTCCTCGAGGCCGCGTCGCTGTGCACGGTGGCCTGGTCCTCGGACGGTCGCACCTCGGTCCGGCTGGTGAACGACACCGCCCACCTGCGCTAGACGCGCGCGAACAGGTAGGCCGACACCGCGACGGCGAAGAGCACGATCGCCACCCGTAGCGGCGTGGTCGGGATGCGGGTGGCGAGACGCGCCCCGGCGAACCCGCCGACCAGCGCTGCCGGGGCGGCGACCGCCACGACCAGCCAGTCGACCGGGCCGAAGAACCCGAAGACGACGAGACCGACGGTCGCGCTCACCGACGACAGCGCCGACTTCAGCGCGTTGGCCAGGGTGAGCCGGTGCAGCCCGATGCCGAGCACGCCGAGCAGGATCACGCCGAGCGCGCCCCCGAAGTAGCCGCCGTAGACCGTGGCCACGAAGAGTGCGGCCAGCAGCCACACCGGGTCCCGCCCCGCGGCGCCGCCCTCGCGCTCCCGCACCCGCCGGGCTACCAGCGGCTGGGCGGCGATGAGCACGGCGGCCAGCAGGACGAGCACGGGGACGACGACGTCGAAGGCGTCCGACGGCGTGGTGAGCAGCAGGACGCTGCCGGTGGCGCCGCCGGCAGCGGCCACGACTCCGAACCGCACGATCCGGCCGCGCTGCCCCGCGTACTCGGCGCGGAATCCGGCGACGCCGCCCAGGTAGCTCGGCCACTGGGTCACCGAGTTGGTCACGTTGGCCGCGACCGTCGGCAGTCCGAGCGCGACCAGGGTGGGGAAGAGGATGAGCGACCCGCCACCGGCGACGGAGTTGACGGCGCCGGCGAGGAGGGCCACGACGGCCGCGACGACGAGATCAGCGGCGGACACCTGGCCAACCTACGGTGGGCCCATGAGGAAGCCGGGCAAGGCATCGGTGCTGGCCGCGCTGCTGGGTGGGGGCGGAGTCCTGCACCTGGTCCGGCCGTCGATGTACGACTGGCTGGTGCCGCCGGAGCTGGGGGATCAGCGCACCTGGGTGCTCGCCACCGGGGTCGCCGAGATCGGTACCGCGGCGTTGCTGGCCGCCCCGGCCACGCGCCGGTTCGGGGGCTGGTCGGCCGCGGCGCTGCTCCTGGCCTTCGTGCCGGCGCACCTGCACACGTTCCGGGTGATCCCGAGGAGGCCGCTGCCCGTGGCGGTGGCGGTCGGCCGGCTCCCGCTCCAGGTCCCGATGGTGGCCGCCGCGCTCGACGTCGCCCGTGGGCGCTGAGGCCGGGCAGACTCCTGCCATGCCGCCCACCCCGTTGCCCGACGACTGGCAGCGTGCCCTCGTCGTCGCCGCCCACCCCGACGACATCGAGTACGGCATCGCCGCGGCCGTCGCGGTCTGGACCGCGGCCGGCAAGGAGGTGCACTACCTGCTGGCGACCCGCGGGGAGGCGGGCATGGCCGGAGTGCCGCCGGCGGAGGCGGCGCCGCTGCGCGAGGAGGAGGAGCGGCGCTCGGCCGCCGTCGTCGGGGTGACCGAGGTGGAGTTCCTCGACCACCGCGACGGCGTCCTGCAGCCCGGCCCCGACCTGCGGCGGGACCTCGCCGCTGCCATCCGGCGGCACCGGCCGGAGCTCGTCGTCACCGGGTGGTTCGGCTCGACCTGGACGCCGCCGGGCGTCTCGCCGGGCTACCTGAACTCCGCCGACCACCGGGCGCTCGGGCAGAGCGTGCTGGACGCGGTCGCCGACGCCGGCAACGAGTGGATCTTCCCGGATCTCGCCGAGGAGCCGTGGCGGGGCACGCGCTACATCGCGGTCAGCGCGCTGCAGGACCCGCCGCACGAGGTCGACGTGAGCGAGGTCGTCGAGACCGCGGTCGCCTCGCTGGCCGAGCACCGCCGCTACCTGGAGCTGCTCTCCGACGAGCCGGTCGAGGAGCAGGCCCGCCAGGTCGTCGACATGTCCACCCGCGCCGAGGACGGCCGCCGACGGGTGGGGTTCAGCCTCTACCGGGCCTGAACCACCCCGGTGGGCAGCTCGGCCAGCCACTCCTCGAACTGCGCCGCCGGGAGCGGGCGCGCGTGCAGGTACCCCTGGCTGAGGTCGCAGCCGAGGGAGCGCAGGTGGGCGAAGGTCTCCGCCGTCTCCACGCCCTCGGCGACCACGCGCAGGCCCAGCCGGTGGGCGAGCTCCACGGTGCTCGCCACGATGGCCGCGGTCCGCCCGTCGGTGAGCAGGTCGGCGGTGAAGGAGCGGTCGAGCTTGAGCTCGCCGACCGGCAGGTCCCGCAGGTAGGACAGGGACGAGTAGCCGGTGCCGAAGTCGTCGATGCTCACGCAGGCGCCGAGATCGGCGAGCCGGCGCACCACCGCGATGCTGCGCTCGGGGTCGGTGAGCAGCACGCTCTCGGTCACCTCGAGGACGAGGTGGCCGGAAGGCAGCTCGTGGCGGTCCAGGAGGGTGGCGACGCGGCCCGGCAGCCCCACGTCGAGCAGGTTGCTCGCCGACAGGTTGACCGACATGCGCAGGTCCAGCCCGCGCCGGTACCACTCCGCGGCCTGGGCCACGGCGCGGTCGAGCACGACCTCGGTGAGCGTTCCCATCAGGCCGTGGACCTCCGCCAGCGGGAGGAAGTCACCCGGGCCGAGGAGCCCGCGGACGGGGTGCTGCCAGCGCAGCAGCGCCTCCACGCCGACCGGGCGACCGGTCACGACGTCGAGCTGCGGCTGGTGGTGCAGGACCAGCTGGTCACCGGTCAGCGCGGCGCGCAGGTCCTCGACCAGCGCCAGGTTGCCGCTGCTGCCGGCGTGCCGGCTGCTGTCGTAGAGCGCGGCGCCCGAACCCGAGCGCTTCGCGTCGTACATGGCGACGTCGGCCTCGCGCAGGAGTGCCGTGGGCCGCACCGCGACGTCGCCACCCGGCGAGACCGTGAGGCCGACGCTGCCCGACGAGTGGATCACCATGCCCTCGATGGGGAAGGGGTCGGCCAGGCGCTCGTGCAGCCGCCGGCCCAGGGCCAGTGCGGACTCGGCCAGCGGGGCGTCGGCGTCCATGGGGGCGAGCACCGCGAACTCGTCGCCACCGAGCCGGCCGAGCACGTCGCCGGGGCGGAGCACGGTCTCCAGTCGGGCGGCGACCATGCGCAAGAGGTCGTCGCCGGCGGCGTGGCCGAGGGCGTCGTTGACCTCCTTGAACTTGTCCAGGTCGAGCAGCGCCAGCGCCAGGGGGACGCCCTGTGCGCCGAGCTCCTCGACCCGGCGCAGCATCGCCCGGCGGTTGGCCAGCCCGGTGAGCTCGTCGGTGAGGGCCTCCCGCCGGGTCACCGCCAGGACGGCCAGCTCGCGCACGTTCACCAGCAGGCGGATCCCGGAGCCGACGGCGGCGAGCGCGGCGCACCACAAGGTCATCCCGCGCACGTCGGCGAGCGAGGCGTACAGGAGCACGCCGGTGGAGGCGACGATGACGACGAACGCGCCGACCGTCGACGCCGTCGGGTCGGCCGGCTGTGGCTCGGAGCGGCCCGGGCGGAGGACGGTGGCCAGCGCGAGGCTGATCACCGCGAGCGGTTCGGTCACCCACGCCCAGGTGTCGGGCCGGCCACCGGTGACGAGCACCGCGGTGGAGCCGGCGAGCGTGGCCCCGAAGGAGGCCATGACCAGCCAGGTGCGGGGATCGCGGCCCAGCGCACCGACGAAGGGCAGCGTCGCCACGGTGCCCAGGATGACGAGGGAGACGGCGAACTGGGTGACCACCGCGAGGCCCGCACCGGTGAACTCCGCGGTGAGCGGGCCGTCGACGAGGGTGGAGACGAGCTCCACCACCGCGATGACGGCCAGGACCGCCGAGGCGCCGTTGAGGGTGTCGTTCGGGTCGGCCAGGTTGCTGCTGAACCGGTTCCAGCGCACCAGGCCGCCGTAGAACAGCGGGAAGGCGACGACGGGCGCCCACAGCGCCATCCACCCGGCGGCCTGCTGGGTCGCGGGGACGGCTGCGAGGACCGGGCCCAGGAGCACGGTTCCGGCCAGCAGCACGGTGCCGGCGGCGATCCGGCTCCACACCGCGCGCTCGTGCGCGACGGCGCGGGCCCGCCACACGACCAGGAGCAGCAGCCCGCCGTGCAGGACCAGCGTCAGCGCGATCCGCAGCGGCCCGGTGTGGGAGGGCGAGCTGACCTCGAGCCGGCCCGTCCCGACGAGCAGCCCGACCAACCCCGCGACGACGACGAGCGTCGTCGGGAGGAGGGGCGCTCCGGGCAGCAGTCGGGAGCGCAGGGCTGCCTGCATGCCTGGTCCATCGGCTCCCCGGCGTCCGCGGTGAACCCGGACACACGCGCCTCCCTCCATGGGGTGGGCGCCGGCGGACCACCGTGTCGCGGCGACCCCTAGACTCGCCGGCACGACGGACGAGTCGGCTGGGCGGTCGCGTCGGTGGGGGAGACCTCGCCGCCGAGGAACGTCCGGGCTCCACAGGGCAGGGTGGTCGTTAACGGCGACCCGGGGTGACCCGCGGGACAGTGCCACAGAGAACAGACCGCCGGCGTTCGCGCCGGTAAGGGTGAAACGGTGGTGTAAGAGACCACCGCACACCGGGTGACCGGTGTGGCTCGGTAAACCCCACCCGGAGCTAGGTCAAGAAGGGACGACGGACGGAGCGATCCGACCGTTGTGCTGCGCAGGCGTTCGAGGGCGGCCCGCCCGAGCCTGCGGGTAGACCGCTCGAGCCTGCCGGCAACGGCAGGCCTAGATGGATGACCGCCCATCGGGAGGCCGCAAGGCACCCGTGGACAGAACCCGGCGTACAGGCCGACTCGTCCGTCGTCCCGCCGCTGACCTGCGGTTTCATGGTCAGAGGGTGGCGTCAGTCCGCGCGGAGTCCGCAACTCGGCCGAGAACGGAGTCGACGGCGGCCCTCGTCCGGTCGTCCGAGTCGGGCCAGAGATGGCTGTAGGTGTCCAGCGTCTCGGCGGCGCTCGCGTGACCGAGGCGGGCCTGGACAGTCTTCACCGACTCCCCGTGCCGGATGAGCAGGCTCGCGTAGAAGTGCCGCAGCGAGTGCATCGTCACGCTGCTGAGCCCGGCACGCCGTACCGCCGGTCGCCACACGGCCGCGGAGAACGCCGTGCGGCGGATCGGGTCGCCGAGTTCGGTGGTGAACACGAACTCGTCGGCAGGCCAGGTGGCGAGGTGGACCGCCAGGGCGTCGATCACGACCTGGGGGAGTGGGACCACGCGGACGGACGCCTGCGTCTTGGGCGGCGCCAGGTAGGGGACCCGGTCGGGCATGGTGACGAGCTGCCGGTCGACGGTCAGTTGTCGGCGCAGGAAGTCGATGCGGTCGACGGTGAGCCCGAGGGCCTCACCCTGCCGAAGCCCCGTGCCCGCCGCGAGGGTGACCAGCGCCCGGTATCTCTCCGGCATGGATTCGGTCAGCGCCTCGACCGCCTCGAGTCTCATCGGTTCGATGCGTTGCCGGTGGACCTTCGGCAGCTTGGTGCCCTCGCACGGCGAGGCGACGATCCGGCGGTCGCGGACGGCGGCCTTGAAGATCCCCGCGAGAATCCGGTGGAGCACACCCACGGTTGCCGGGGCGAGGTCCAGGGACAGCTGCTTGACGAGGGATTGGATGTCGCTGGGCAGCACCGAGCCGAGCCGCTTGTCGCCGAGCCGGGGGTAGACGTGGCGGCGCAGCATGGTCTCGACGTGGGCTGCGGTGGTCGGCCGGTGCACCTGGGTGGCGCGCCACCGTTCGGCGTACTCGCGGAAGGTCACCCGGCCGGCCGCGGGGTCGACGTACTGACCGGTGACCATGGCGGCGGTCATCTCGTCGAGCCACCGCTGGGCGTCGACCTTCCGCTTGAAGTGCCGGGCGTGCTCCTTGCCGGACGCGTCGCGGAAGCGCGGCCGGTACGTGCCGTCAGGACGTCTGGCGATCGACGCCATGGCTTCATCGCCTCGCTCTCATGCTCGTCGTTGTCCTGCCGCGACCCGCTCCTCGAGTGCCTCGCGGGCCAGCTGGGAGACGGTCTTGCCCTCCTGGGCGGCGATCTCGGCAGCCCGGTCGCGAGTGCTGGGAGCGATCCGGAAGGTGATGCGCGGTGAGGCGGCAGCCTCGCCGGTCAGGGACGGTCGCCCGGCGCGACGGCGGACCTCCTCGACGATCTCCGCTGCTCGGTCCTCGGTCAGTCGGCTTCCGTCGGCTAGTCGGACGTCCTCGGCGTCGAGGTCGACGTCGGGGCCGATCGGCGTGGCGGGTGTGACAGCGGGCGCGGTGCGGTGGGCCATGGGGCTCATCCTCGGAGCTGGGTGGGCATGACGTGGATGACGAGCAGGTACGGCTGCGCGGCGTCGGTCGGCCGAATCTCGAGCGCGATGATCTCCAGCTCTCGGTCTCGTTCATCGGGTCCGACGTAGAGCCAGGCACTGGCGCCGCTGCTGGTGGTGACCGGCGTGGGGTTGGTCGTGGCCAGCACGTGCCGGGCGGAGGCCCGGCCGATGCGGTGCCTCCTCGCCGACTGCGTGAACCGGATCTCCCACCCGCTAGTATTGTCTGACACAATCTCTCCGGTCAAGGGCGGCCGTTGCCGGCCTGCCGGCGGTGATCGTCGATCCAACTGTGCAGATCATCGGAGCGGTAGAGGATGCGGCGGCCGAGGCGGAAGCTGCGCGGCCCGGTGCCGAGGTGGCGCCAGTACCGGAGGGTGGCCACCGGGGCGCGGAGGAGTTCGGCGGCCTCGGTGATGGTGAGCAGTTCGGGCTCACGGTGGGCTGGATCGTCGGACATGGCTGGCTCCGGTGGGCTCGGGTGGGCTGTGCTCCGTCATGGGGAGAAGGCGCCAATCGGTTGCGATTGGTGACAGCCGACCGCCGATGTCTCCCGAAATGCTCCGGTTCTCCTCCTGTTGCTGGTGGTCGTGCCCGCGGCCCTCCAGTTGGCGGCGGTCCTGCTCATCGGCCGATGCCCGGGGCGGCGCCTCCACGGGCGAGGGAGGGTCCTCGCCGTTCGACCTCGGGCCGGGGAACGCTCGGTACCGGTGCCACCGGGCGCGGGGGAGCGGCTGCCGTCCGGTCGCGCGCCCGGTCCTGGCGGTCGCGGGCGGCCTCTCGAGCGGCCAGCTCGGCCGCGTGCCCGGGGCCCAGGTCGGCCCGGTCGCGGCCGAAGACGGCGATCCACTGCGCCCGGGCCTGGGCCACGTCGGCCGCGACGAGGTGCGCGGTGTTGGACAACCGGCCGCGGGTCATGCCGACGTAGGCCGAGGCTGCGCCGGTGGCGTCATCGATCACCACGTGCGCGGCGGGAACGGTGTTCCCCTGCACGCCGTACGCGGTGCTGGCGTAGACCAGCTCCACGTAGTCGGTGACGTATTCGGCCGGCAGCACCCGGACCGGCGCGCCGGCCGGGGTGACATCGCCCCGGGAGACGTCACCGGTGGCGGTGCCGGCGGTGACCAGCAGCCCGCCGCGTCGGCCGACCGCGGTGACGGTCCACGTGTCTCGGTTGGCCACCTCCAGGTCCCGGTCGTTGCGCCGGGTGGCGATCCGGTCGCCGGCGCCGATCCGTTGACCCGCCCGCGTGGTCACGACCCGGACGTCGTCGACGCGGCCGTCGGTGACCAGCCGGTTGCGGATGGCGGCGTTGAGCTCGGTGACCTGCTCGCGGGTGTCCGCCACCACGGCGACGTCAACCGCCTGGGGGTCGTGGGCGGCGGTCGCGGCCAGGGCGTCCTGCAGCGCTGCGGAGTCGGGGTGCAGGTGAATCCGGCCGCGGGCGAGGAGGGCGTCGAACACCCCGCCCGGGGTGTCACCCCGCCGCATCGCCAATGTCAGCTCGGCGTACTCACCGTCGCGAACCGATTGGCCGGTGCTGTCGGTGCGGCTGAAGCGGTGCACCGACTCCAACGTCAAGCAGGCAGCCGGGTCGACCTGAGCGGCGGCCAGGTCCAGGACACCGCCGCGGCCGATCGCGGTGAGCTGGTGGCGGTCGCCCAGCAGCGCGAGCCGCGCCCCGGCCTCGTCGGCGACGCTGAGCAGGGCGCGGGCGGTGTCCTGGTCGAGCATGCCGGCCTCGTCGATGATCAGCAGGTCCCCGGGCCGCAGCCGGCTCGTCTCCGCCGGCCCGCTGTAGGTGCGGCCGGTGACCGGGTCGACCTCGCCGGGGGCGAGTCGGGTCCATTCGCCGTGCTCGGTCCAGCGCCAGCCGTGGGCGAAGACGAGGGACGCGGCCGACCCGGTGGTCGCGGCGACCTCCGCGCGGGCGACCTGGGCGGCCTTCAGCGTCGGGGTCACCACGACCAGCCGGCGGCCCTGCCGCTGGAGCAGGCGATGGGTGGCGGCCAGCGTGGTGGTCTTGCCCGCCCCGGCGGCGCCCTCGACCACTACGAGGCGGCGGTCGCCGGACAGGACGGCGACCGCCGCGGCTTGGCCGACATCCAGGTGGCGGACGAGCCCCACTGGTAGTCGCTCCGGCTGCAGTCCGGCCAGGGCCGGCTGGTCGGCGCGGGCGGCGAACCGGGTGACCAGGTCGGCCTCCACGTCGAGCACCGGCCGCGAGGTCCAGGACCGGACGTGCTCCGGCACTCCCTCCCGGTCCACCAGGGGAACGCACCGGCCGAGAGCGCGGGCGGTGAGGTCCTCGGCCAACTCGAGGCGCACCGCCGGGTCGGCGACGATGCCCCCCGCGGCTATCCGCCGCTCGACCTCGCCACGGACGTCCGCCGCGTTCCAGGCCGAGCGGCCGGCGGCCAGCCGGGTCAGCACGGTGTCGACGGCAGCCTCGCGGTCGAGTACGCCGATCGGGGTCGGCGCCAGCGAGACGGGGCGGGCGGGATCTCGATAGCCAAGCGACGCCAGCTCGGCTCGCCACCGCGCCACGAGCTCGGCGCCGGAGCGGGGGATGACCTTGTCCGGGCGCCCCTCGGCCCAGGCGCGGACGTCCCAGGCCCGCCGCAGCGCCGGACCGGGCTGCTCGCCCGGGTGCGCCGCCATCCAGGCACGTTCGTAGCGGTCCAGGTTGCGCCCGATCTGCGCCGCCCGTGCGCTGAACAGGCCGACGTACTGGGCGACCTCCTGTATTTCTCCAGTCGCATCCAGGGTGTAGCCGTGCCCGGCGAGCACGGCCCGGAACTGAGGATCGCAGGCGACCGCGGCGTGCCCGATCCCGTTGAGCGCGGCCAGGAAGTCCCGCACGCCGACGGTGTGCAGCCCACGCCATTGCCCGGCGGCGAACACCCGGGCACCGATCTGCAGGTGCAGATGCCGGTGCGGATCTCCCGCGCGGGAGGTGTAGTGCCGCACCGTCACCGCCTCCAGGATCTCCACCGGCACCTGGACCTGGCCGCCGCGCGGGCCGACCCGGGTGGTCGCGTGGGCGGCGAGCCAGCCGACGATCTGGGCGGCGGCGCGGTCCTGCGCGGCGTCGTAGGCGTCCGCGACGTCGTCGTGCATTGCGGCGGCCAGTGACCAGGACTTCGGGCCGTTGACCACCACCTCGACGAAGCGCACCGCGTGGGCGTCGGTGCGCAGCCGCCCCCGTGGGTCGCCGGTGTCCGGGTCGCGGCCGGCCACCCAGCTCTCGTAGGTCTGCCTCGTGAGCGGTGCCCGCTCGGCCACCCGTCGGTCGCAGGCCACGAAGCGGCGGGCCAGGCCGGTGCCCTCGGCCAGGTAGTAGTCATCGGCCCGGCCGCGGTCGGCCTCCAGATACGCCCGGGCAGCCGCCGCCGACCCGGCGTACACCTTCATTCCACCGCGCATTTCCAATGCCACCCAACAATGACCAACAGGTCACCCCTAGAAACGGCGATGGGCCCCGCGAAGCGGGGCCCGGACTACCTTTATTGGTAGCATGCGTGCCGTCCTTTAGTGAAGGAATTGGCTTGCGCGGGAAAGGTTGGAGGGGTGGTGCAGAGACATCGTGGGTATCATGTCGTTGGCTGTTTACGGCGATTATCGACTACGGGCAGCTTGCTTTCCTTCGAGCTGAGGGTGCGCATGGCCATCAGCTCCGCGGTGACCCCCGGCTCGCACCACCGGCCCCATGCAAGCCGCTGGCGCGGAAGTCGAGCGGCAGCTGGACGATGAGGCCCCGACCGGCTCGGAGGGCGTCCCGGTTGCCCTCCCCGTGCGAGAAGGTTCATTGGGCGGGTCTTGCGGGACGGCGGTCACTTCCTACCTAGCGCCCTGCGATGTTCCCGGTTGGGGTTCCGCCTACGGGACGGGCTCGACTACGGCGGTGACGCGATGTATCGCCGCCTGCTGTCAATTCATCTCGCTCGCTCCGCCGGAGTGTGCCGAGGCTTCATACCAGCGCAGCACCCGCAGCGCCCGGAGCGTATTCCACCGGCTGGGCGTGCCATCGGGTTCCTCGAACCGGAAGTGGACCGCGCCGGGGTGGCTGTTCTCCAGCAGCCAACGCCCGTCGGGCTGACGTTTGGTCCGGACTTGTTCGATCGCCTCGGCCAGCCGTGGATCGGGTGTGCCGCCACGCCGGGCGAAGTAGTCCGTCGCCTTGAGCAGGTCGTAGTGCCAGCGTGGGGGGTAGGAGAACAGCAGCCACTGCGGGTTCACCGTCTCGCCGGTGCGCCACGACCGGAACAGGTTGCGCCGCAGCAGGTACTCCTCGCCGTTCCGGCGAGCCCGGCGGACCTCGTCGGACCCACCGGTCTGACGCTCCCACCTCAGCAGGGCGTCGATCACGTCCAGCGTGCTTGCGAATGATCCCGGCGCCGGACGTGCCTCGGCCCAGCAGTTCCAGCCGCCGTCCGGCATCTGGTCGGCTACTAGCCGCTGCACCACGGGATCGACGTCGATCCCCAGGTACGTGCCGATCAAGATCGTGCCGGCGTTGATGCAGCAGTCGACTTCCCCATCGAAGAACGGCAGCCCCTCGTATTCCCAGCGGCAGTTGCGGGCGACCAACTGAGCGGTCTCCTGCATCGGGAGACTGTCCGGCGGTACGCCCACATGGCACAGGTCGAGCAGGACGGGGTACGTCGCGGTCCACGGCTGGTCCGGATGGTCACCGGACTGGTCGGCTTGCCCGTCGGCCGCTTCTGGGTCGGGTGACGGGAAAGGCGGGGGTGGCTCACCGGCAGCAAGGGCCTTCGCGGTGGCCGCGGCGAACGCCGCGGTCCCCGGGAGCAGGCCCCGTCGGCCCACTGTCCGTCAGGGGCCCGCAGCGACAGCAGCCGAGCACCCCACCCCTCGTGCTCCACCCGCGCTCGCTCGGCGGCCACCTCGTCTTGCGAGGCGTCGACGATGTCCCGGAGCACCTGCCAGCGGATTGCCGGATCGCCCTGCAACAGCCACCGCACGACCGGATCGTCTTGGGACATCGGCGGCGTCCGGGGAACGCGGGGGCCAAGGCTCTCCATCGGCGTTCCCATCCCGGCACCCTAGACGGAGGCGCTGCCGCAGCGCGGCAGTCAAGGCGCCGGCCAGCCGCCCACCTCTCAGATCCGGGCCTGGAGCCCGCCCGACCGAAGCCGCGGCCGTACCGCAGCCGGATACCAGGCGGGACGGCGGCCAGATCGTCGGCCGACCGCCTCAAGTGCGCCAGTCGGTTTGTGCTGCAGTACGCCCGCTCGCGCGGGATTCGCTCCTTGTTCCTTCTCGCGGTGTCGGCATCGCTCCAGGGTTAGAGTCCGCGCGTGACGGATCGCTTCCGCGTAGTACCCGCTGCGTATGTCGTGTTTCGCCGCCACGGGGACCGTGGTGCGCAGGTGCTGCTGCAGCTGCGACAGGGCACCGGGTACATGGACGGCTACTGGGCAACCGCTGCCGCCGGGCATGTCGAAGCCGACGAGTCCGTGCTTCAGGCGGCGTGCCGGGAAGTCCTTGAGGAGCTTGGGGTCACGGTCGAGGACACGGACCTCCGCCCGCTATGCGGGATGCACCGCACTGGGCGGAACTCTCGGCCGATCGATGAGCGCGTCGATTTCTTTTTCGAGTGCTGGCGGTGGGGTGGCGAGCCTCGACTGCTCGAAGCCGGCAAGGCGGTCGACCTGCAGTGGTTCGGGCTTGGTGAATTGCCGGCCTTGGTCGTGCCCCACGAGCGCTTCGTGCTGGAACGGTTGGACGACGGCCTACCCGCCATCGTCACTTTCGGGTTCTGATCGTCCGGGCAACGACGCCGCGCGAGGATCCCCCTGTGAGACACCGGAGGGAGGCCGCCTCGCCGTCGCCGTAGCAGGTTCTCCCTTCGGAACGGGGACCCGGCAGCCATCTCACCTGCAGGCACCGACTCGACTAGGAGGATCTGCCTACAGTCAACAAGCAGAACGAAAACGACCACTCGCGGATAGGTCCGGGCCCTACGACTGAAGGCGGGCCTCGGCCCTTTGGACGATGCGCAGCAGCAGATCGGCCAACTGGATCACTTCCACAGCTTCCACTGGGTCATCGAACTGAACGGCTCTGTGGCTGGCAGGGTTCTTGTAGGCGCCGATGGCGCCGGCGAAAAGATCAGCGGTTGCCTGCTGCTCGCCGCCTTCTGCCTCTGGGTCGCGGAGTGCACCATCTCTGGGACTGAAGGCCTTCCGCATCAGGTTGACCCCCAACAACTCGTTCGGCAGGCCGGCGACCCGCCGTACCTCGACCTCAACGGCCTTCATGGCCGCGAACGACGCCGTCTCGTAGTCCCCGAGCGCGAAGTTGGATCGAGCCGAGGACAACGCCGGCTGCAGATCACCGGCGAGTCGGTCAGCTGCCCACACCTTCGCGACGGCATTGGGATCGTTGGCGACCTCGGCGCCGGCAGTGGTGACACGATGCCAACCACCCGGCGGATTCTGCGCCGACGGACCGACGAGGGCGTGGGACTCCAACCATGCCCAAGCGTCGGAGAGACGGGCCAGCATGACGTTCATGTCAGGCGGTTGGGGGGTTCCGTATCCCTCGCTTTGTCTGAACCCTTGAACGATGTTGTTGAAGTTCGGCTCGGCACCGAGCGACTGGAGCAGCCGCAGGCTGAGGTCGGGCAACGGCAGCTTCCGAACGTCGTCGTACGCGAGAACCATGACGCCCACGCTAGGTCCACCGCTACCACTGGTCGAACGTCACGGGGAGCGTGACCAGTACGGGATCGGCAAGCGACAGTAGACCGGTGGCTAAGAAGATCGTGCGGCAGTTGCGTGGGCAGTTGATGCTCCAGATCGCCGCAGGACGGTTCTTCCGTCCCGACGTCCCGCTCAACGAGACCGAGCACCGCTACACCGTCTACAGCAACGCCTGGTTCGTTGGTGATCCGCCGATCGCGTTACCGGTAGGGCAAGTGATCGCTTCGACCGAGTTGGGGCTCACCTCGTCGGCGATGATCGCAGTCGTCGATCGTCTCGAACAACAACGTCCAGACGGCACCGACGACTTCATGATTGCCACTGGTGGAACCGACCTCGTCGACGACCTTGCTTACCTGATGACGTTTGTGTTGAACCGCACCGTCAGCCGGGACCACGACGAGACCCGGCGCCTGGTCACCGGCGCCGGCACGCCGCGCGGTCGCTCGGCCAACGACCTCTTCCCGGGCCTGTTTGAGCCGAGGCAAACGGTGCAGCCCGACCAATGGGACGACCTCCGACAGTTCATGAACGACATCCTTAGCCTGAGCCGAGACGACTTCGCGCGCGTCATGCGGGCTATCCGTAACGCGGTCGATGCGACACGACGAGCCCTCGACGACCCCACGGGGGCCTACACGGATTTGGTCGCAGCGCTCGAATCAATTTCGGAGAACGAGCTGTCCACGCCGGTGACTTGGGACCGCTACGACGGTTCTAAGCGCAGGATCATCGACGCGGCCTTGGTAGACCTGGATCAGGAAGTGGCCGACAAGATACGTACTGCTGTTCTAGAAGCTGATCGGGCGGGCCTGAAACGGCGCTTCATCTCATCCACCCTGGCCCGAGTGTCGTCGGACTACTACCGCGACAACGCAGTGGGGACGGTCCGGCCGGCCCGGGCGCCCGACATCGAGCGGATGCTCGGCATTGCCTACGACATCCGGTCGCGGCGAAGCCACGTACTGGAGGATCTTGGCGAAGGCGTGTGGCTCTTCACCGACGGCGCTGAAACCGCTTACGAGCCCAGCTTCGAGCGCGTGCTTACCCTGGCCGGTCTATGGCGCCTCACCCGACATGTCGTCCGCCGCTACGTCACCGATGCTGAGAAGGTCTCGCCCGCCCCCTGGGACTACCGCGAGGCCCTGCCCGGCATTGTTGAGGTGCAACTTGCGCCGCAGTACTGGATCTGGCAAACAGGCGGACTCACGGCGGAGACGGCAACCCGCCGGCTCGATGGTTTCGCCGAGGCACTCATCGGATGGCTCGGCGGGCACCACACCGACGGATTTCCACTCGACCCCGTGTGTCAAGAAATCGAAAATCTGGTACCCAAACTGGCCGACGGTGAGGCCAGGACGGCCTTGATCGCCATACACGTCCTGTGGCATGCGTGGGTTGACCCTGCCGCTCACCGCCCCGCGGCCACGGCCTTCATTGACCAGTACAAATCGGCGCTGGACACAGCGTCACCTAGTGCGTTCACCGTTTCGCTGCTGTCCAACCATCAGATGCCGACATGGAGTGCGGACGACTGGACCGCCGTGGCTCAGGCACGAAACGACGCCAGGTACTCCAAGAACCATGCGCCGCTTCCCGCCGCCATCGACGCACTGATTCAACTCTGGGCCGCCGACGAGCTCGAGGCCGCTGGCAGACACGACGAGGCTCTCGCCTTCGCCGCGAATGCTGTAGCCGAAATGCCCGGTAACGAAGCTCTTCTCACGTGGGAAGCCAGGCTCATCGCAGACAATCACGATCCCGACTTCGATGTTCACACGTTCCTCTTCGGCGAGCGAAAGGGCGAGGCCGGCAAGGAGCCCTCCGTGAATGAGCAGACAGACGAATCTCTATCCGGAGACGATGGCGCGACAGACGAAGGGTGAGCAACCGGTTTCGTCATCAGCGGGACGCGGCACCGTGGCTGGCGTCGGCGGTCGGACCAGCCGTGATCATCGGGATCAACCACTGAACCGAGATGCGCACCTGGCGCGGCTTAAGGCGTGAACTGGAATCGAAATGGGATAAGCGCTTGCTCATGTCCGACTTTCGGACATGGGCGTGCGCCGAGCCACTGGAGCTGTCCCAATCGAGGGTCCCCTTGTGCGCGTCCCGCGCGGCCATCGTCACGCGGAGCAAGGTGTGCGTCCTTGGCGGCGGAATGAGCCACCACGCTAGGCGCAATCCGAGGCAGTAGCCGAGAGATTTCCACCGGTCCTTGTTCCCGCCCGTCCGGGTCGGTTGGTAACGAGTGAGAGGGACTACCCGACCTAGCCCCTCGGGGATTCGAACGGCAACGTGCTTGCGACGCTGGTACCACTGATCGCATCGACGCTCCGGCGCATCGGGTGTCGGGAATCGTGAGGCGTGACTGAGCCACAGGACTTGGTGCGCTGTCGCGGTTGTAGAGACCGCGGGGTCGCAACGAATCTGGGACGCTACGACCCAGGCGGAGTGTCGGAGCCACTGCCCGACGTAGCTGGGGAGTCCGCCACGTCAGACGCCTCGTCCTCGGCTGGCTGCGTCATGTTCCAGAGGGGCACGACAACCAATTTCAGACATAGCCACCAAACGTAAACCGAAGATGCGCTCCACGCTTGGGCGTCGTTCAACAGTCCATGCGCGGCGTTGTGCCGCAAATTGGGGCCGTTCTGTTCAACCAGCATCGCTTGGAGTTCGAACTGAAGCGACTCACCGAGGATCTGCGCTGTCTCCGGCATG
This sequence comes from Blastococcus sp. TF02-8, assembly GCF_003319175.1. Taxonomy (GTDB): domain Bacteria; phylum Actinomycetota; class Actinomycetes; order Mycobacteriales; family Geodermatophilaceae; genus Blastococcus. Next base: position 61,528 of record NZ_QOHK01000006.1, read on the forward strand.
GAAAGCAGCGAGGGCAGGCTCTTCTCCGACTCAACGCCGTATGCGTCAACGAACAGCGTGTGCACCCCTCGGCGCTTGAGGACGCCCCGGATCAGTTGTTCGATCTGAGGGACCAGGACGACCGCGGCGGAGGCGAAGTCGCCGTTCAGGCCGTGGCGGAGGCCTCGGGCCCAGAGATCCTCGTGTCCCGACGGTACGAGGGGGGACTCGGCGCAGACTCGTTGCAGGAAACCGAGGTTGTACCGCTGCTCGAAAGTCACAACCTCGTGTGCAGGGATGATGAAGCCGGTGACCGCGATTCCGGTAGATATCTGGAGGTTCCGACTCATGTCAGACTGAATGGCAGCCTCCGCATGGTCGACGGCGCCGTCGGAGGAGGCGACCTTGCGACCGTCGGAGCTGTAGGTGACGTTGCCGAGGAGGTGTCGGAGCGAGCCTTCGGCAAGTTCTTCGGCGTGCGCGCGGGCTCGTGCGACGTCCGTGAGCGGGTAAATCGTTGCCATCGCGACCAACGCCTCGAGCTTTGCGAGACCCGATACGCGGCGCCGGGTCTCGGTGACCGCTTCGGTGAGATCGATGGGGCCGGTCGATATTCGCATCATGGACTCGAGTGCCAGTTCGCGGCTGTCCTCTAAGCGCTGTCGGAGTTCCCTGAGCCGATGGTCGTGTCCATGCTCAATCCGGTAGCTGCGGGGAAGTGTTCGTAGTGTCGCGATCGCCTTCTCTAGGAAATGATCGGCGGCGATCGCTGCCCCACTGTCGGATGCCAGTCGTTCGTCGGCCTCCGCGACGTAGAGATCGGCGACGCGCTCCAATGAAGCGTGCACTCCCTGTTGGTCATCCACGGACGCGAGCCACTGCTGGGCTGCACGCTCCAGGTGTCGTGCCAGACGAGCCTTGTCGTCGTCGGCGGCGGCTGCGGCAAGTTCCACGAACTTTGCGGCCAGGGCGGTGCGTTCAGGCGGATCCATGCTGGCACATCGCTTCAGCATGTCGGACATGTCGCACAGCACGAACCCGTCGCTGCGGTCGCCGCTCAGGATGCGGGCGTGTAGGGCTTCGCTTATTTCCTGGAGTCTCGCCAATTCTGCTCGACCGCGGCGGCGTGCGAGCTCAATTGCCCGTTGCCATTCGGCGTGTCCGTTTCGGTGCCACTCGTCCGGATCAAGGGAAGCGGCTCGGTACGTGTCAATCGCCAGTCCGAGCATGGCGTGATCCGCGCGATTGGCCATCCAAAGGACATCGGCGAGCCTTGCTCGCATGGGCCGCTGTTCGACTAGCGGGAGGGTACGGCGCAGCAAGTCCAGTTGCGCCTCGTCTAGATCGTCTGGCAGCGCTGAGCGCTTGCCATCCCACACCATCATCGGCTTGAACGGCTCATCCCAGTCTTCGGGGCGGAGCATCGATGAGGTCGCCAAGTGCAAGGCGATTAGGACGGCACGCTGGAGGCTGTCGGCAGGCGCGGCCTTCGCCAGGTCTGCGATTCGCATGCTCGCAAGCTCAACGACGCGACGGGGACCGTCATCGTCCGAGTTGGCAAACGCTTCCGCCCACCATGACGGATCGATGTCGGACTCCTCCGAACTCATAGAAGACCCCTCCGCGAGATTGAGCGCAAACGTAGGTGTGAGATGACCGGGGGCACATCCTTGTTGCCAACCCGCGGCAGCAATCACGTCAAGCCACTCCAGCCACCGGGGTAGTGCCGCGAGCGACAGGCTGATGCCAATATCAGGGACAACACCGGCTCTACTGGCGGGCTCAAGAGTGACCTCGCGCTCTGCACACCCCACGGCTCGAACTCGACCCGTGGCAGCGGCCACACGTCTGTGCCACCTCGTGTCCACCGGGCCTTGCCCTCGTCGGCGCTCGTCGCCTGCGGGACGACGCGAAGGGCATTGATGTTGTCGCGCACAGCCTCGTACAAGTCTCTGTCTCCAAGGTGGCGAGCGAGGTCCAGGACGACGGTGGCGAGGTAACTCGACGTCCGGCGCTCCATCGTCGTGCTTGCGAGCGAGCCCGCAAGCAGGCGCTCCGCGGTCTTTTCCTCATCCTCAGCCAGAGACGCCAACCCGAGGCCAGCCAGATCCTCGTCGTATCGATCGAGCAACCAGCGCGCCACCCGACCGAGGTACGCCTTGGCCGCCATGGGGTCGAAGGTTGCGAGCATCACGGTGACGGCGACGACCGAGGGCGCGAAGAGGTCACCGACCGGCCGGGCCGCGCCGGGCTGCTCGGCCAAGCCGCGCAGCGCCTCCTCGAACCGGGTAGCCGCGTCGCCGTCCCCGTCCTCTCGAGCCAGCGCCAGCCCGAGGGCGAGGGCTTCCGCCACCCGGCAGCAGATCACCGGGTACGTCAACATGGCCAACTGGCTCACCGTTGTACGAACGAAGTCGAGCGGGTCCTTCAGCAAGGGCTCGGTCTGGTCGCAGATCTGCAAGGCTAGTCCGAGAACCAACCGCTTCGCCGCCGACTTCGCGTCGCCGGAAGCAGCAGGATCGTGCTCGGTCGCGCGGACGAGCTGGAGGCTGACGCTCATCGCAAGGTCGAGCCGCTTGGTCCGCAGCAGCGCATTGACGAGGATCGCGGCCTCAACCGACGCGCGCGGGGCGGCGCCCGTCGGCGGGAGCCAGCGCCGCGTGTACATCTCGATGCGCCGGTCGGTGACTCCGCCGTCCCGCACGGACGTCAGCATCCCCATGAGGTCGGCCTGTACCTCGTCTCCGGCCACGCCAACGATCGGGTCGTCGCACAGGCACTCAACGAGGTCGGGCTTCTCCCAGATCTCCAGGTCTGCGAGGCCCCTGGCCTCCACCGACTTGCGGTACTCGGTGACGTCGGTTGGGGCTGCGCCCTTCAAGCGGCCAGTCGTGACCAGCACCGCGACGCGCGGGAGGTCAGGGTCGAAGGACGGGTGCCCGATGGTGTTGTACTCGCACTCCTCCAACTGCGGGCGGACCGCGCGCCACTCCGGCTGGCCGATGTCCCCGGCCTTGGACTGGATGACGTACTGCCGTGTCTCGCCCGTTTCCGGGTCGGTCTTCTTGGCCAGGACGTCCTTCCCGAACTCGAAGGCACCGTGGATGAAGTGGATGTCGGTGAAGCCGCGAGCGTGGAGGAGTGCCAGCAGAGGGCCGTCGAACTCGCGCTCGGTGAGGGTGTCAAGGAAGGTCCCGACGACGTCGCGAAACAAGCCACTCCTCCTTTCGTCGTTCCAGGATCGCGTCGAGGCGCGCTTCCTGCTCGGGCGTGGGTTGCTTGTCGCGCAACTTCTCGGCCTGATCCGGGTGCATGACGATCGTGAGGTTGGGGTGACCCTCGTCGTCGAAGGTCATTTCAATCGTCTCCAGGGTCTCGGCGACCACGTCGAAGAAGTCACGGCCCCCGGCGTCGATGGTGTTGCCGTGCTCCTCGGTCACGGCGGAGATGTGCTCCAGCATGCCGCGGACCATCTGCCCGCCCATCGAGTCGGCAAGCGCGTACAGGTCTGCCAGAAACTGGTCCCGGTTGAACGCCGCCACGTCCTCGATCGACACCGTCCACTCGTGCCGGATGGCCATCGGGCGGTAGAGCGACGACGCCTCTTCCGGGAGCGGAGCGCCCGCGGTCTGCGGCGGTGGCCCCTCAGCCAATTCCTCGCGGGTCACCTGCGCCAGCAGCGGGTGGAGAGCGCGGGCCAGTTCCCGCGAGGCGTCGCTGAACCAGCGCACCCCGCCGATGTCGTACTCGCGTGGCATGACCCACGGCCCCTCGGGCCGGTCGACCGAGGCATTCAGGGCCTCCACGGGGTCCGCGACCTCCGGAGCGTCCTCGCTGTCCATGTCATCCATCTTGTCGCAGGCCTCCGACAGTCTCCGGGAAAGCGGATTGTGCAGAGTTGCCCCGCCGGCAACGATCGCGAGATCAGCCGCTGCGTCTTTGGTGGACGATTCGACGCGGTTGGCGACTTGAACCGCCGTCCGCCAGGCGAACGGCCATCGGTGACTGCTGGCTCTGGCTGACCAGCTTGCGGCCGGGTTCCGCCATTGTCAGTTGGGGATCCCTTGTACGCGTCCCGCGCGGCGATCCCCTTGCGGTGGTGACCTGACTGGTGACTCCGGAGCTTTGAGTGACCCGGAGTAACCGGTCAGGTCATCACAGTCCACAGTCTCCTGGCCGTTCCCCACAACCGGCTCTCATCCGGCTGCGACGGGTCGGGGGAAGGGTGGGCCGGAGGCCCATCCCGCAGGGACGCGGAGCGCCCTTCGGGCGGCCCGTCGCAGCCGGCATCCTGAACCGGCTGGGGAGCGGCGCCGTCGTGGCGACGCGGTCCGGGTGGGCCACCGATCGTGCGCCCGGAGTCCGCACCCAGTCCGCAGATAGTCCGCAACTCAGCCGAATACGGCCGTTACCTGCAAATAGCCTCCAACGGAGAACGTGCAGGTCAACCGCCATATTCGACGAGTCCCATGATCAATCCAACACCGGCCAACTGTGCCCGGCGTACAGGCCGACTCGTCCGTCGTCCTTCCGCCGCCCGGCGATGCGGTACGGCGTCGTCTTGACACCGGCCTCCGAGGTGCCCAACCTCGGGACATGACGGTGATCCCGCTTCCTCGGCACGGGCACTGGGTCGGCGACCTGCGCGGCGAGGGGCGCAGCGTCCGCGTGACCGCGCACGTCGACCGCGGGCTGGTCAACCTCAGTCTCTGGCGCGACGACACCTGCGTCGGCTCTGCACGGCTGCTTCCGGCCGACGCCGCGGCCCTCGTCGCCGGGCTCTCCGACGGGCTGGCGGTGATCGCCGCCGAACCTACCCCGGCGACGTCCGGTGAGGAGCGCCTGCGCCACCTGGAGGAGCGGTTGGCGGGGCTGGAGTCCCGGCTCACCGTGCCCCCGCGACGCGAGGCCGGCCCGCGGGTGCGTGCGGTCGCCCGGTCGGTCCGGACGACCGCCGGACGGTGGCTGCGCGACTACCGCTGACCGCGCCGCACGGTCGTCTCACCCGCACGAGCGGGATGCCGGCCCCGACGATTGTGTTGTGCACAACCGACTCGTACGGTCGGCCCACCTTCCGCATCGGGCGGGAGCGGACCGACGGGGCCCCACATGCGCACGCCAGCCACCTCGACCAGCCTGCCGGGGACGCCTGCCGGGCTGTGCGAGGGTGGCCGCGTGTCCGTCGCCCCGCACCAGCCGTCGTGACGGCGCTGGTCGTCGCCCTGTCCGCCGTCCTGGGCGTGGGCGTGGGCGCCGCCGCGAACCGGGCGGCCGGGGCGTTCCCGTGGGACGGCGCCGGTGGGCGCTCGGGCAGGGCCGTGCGGCCGCCGGTCCTGGAGCTCGCGACGGCCGTCCTCTTCGGCCTCACCGCGCTGCGCTTCGGGGCGGCGGCAGAGCTGCCCGCCTTCCTCCTCGTGGCCGGGGCGGGCGTGCTCCTCGCCGTGATCGACCTGCGGCACAAGCTGCTGCCCAACCGCGTCGTCGTCCCGGCGATCGGGGCCACCGCGGCGTTGCTGCTCCTGGCCGCGGCGTTGGGCGGGCAGTGGGACCGGCTGCTGCGGGCGGTCCTCGCCGCCGGCGCGCTCTTCCTCGTCTACCTGGTGATGGCGCTGGTCTCGCCCCGGTCACTGGGCATGGGTGACGTGAAGCTGGTGGCCCTGCTGGGGCTCGTGCTGGGCTGGATCGGCTGGGGGGCGGTGCTGCTGGGCGCCTATGCCGGGTTCGTGGTGCAGGCGGTCGTCGCCCTGGCACTGCTGGCCACCCGGCGGGTCGGACGCAGGACCCAGCTGCCCCTCGGGCCGGCGATGCTGGTCGGCGCCGGGATCGTGATCGGCTGGAGCTCTGCCTTCCCCGGTTGACCGGCACCCCAATCGGTTACTCAGCGTGATTTTCCGCTGCATCGGGTAACCCGGCGGACGGGCCGGTGTCCGTGGATCGGGTGAAGAACGCTCAAGCCGGCCATCGTTGCGATCGACAACTCCCCGCAGCAGCCGCGAGGCCGGGTCACCCGACCCGATCCGGACGGCCGACACCTCAGGGAGTACACCGAGATGAACCCGTTCTTCGCTCTGACCACCCTCGTCTCCTTCGCCTCCGACCGCCTGCGTCGTGAGGAGAAGGGCGCGACCGCCGTCGAGTACGGCCTGATGGTCGCCCTCATCGCCGTGGTCATCATCGGCGTCGTCTCCGCCCTCGGTGGCCAGCTGTCCGAGCTGTTCTCCGGCGTGGGTGAGGAGCTGGGCGACGCGGCCCCGGCGGCCGGCTGACCCACACCTGAACCGGTCGCGGCTGTGACGGCGCAGCGGCCCCCGCACGGGGGCCGCTGCGTCGCTGCACGAGGAGGGAGGTGGGCACGGACGTGAGGTCCCGGCTGCGCGACGAGCGCGGCGCGAGTGCGGTGGAGTTCGCCTTCATCGTCCCGCTGCTGCTCCTCCTCCTGCTCGGCATCGCCGAGTTCGGCCGCGCCTTCCAGGTCCAGGCGACGCTCTCGGCCGCCGCCCGCGAGGGCGTGCGGACGATGGCGCTCCAGGACGACCGGACGGCCGCCCGCGCGGCCGTCCGCCAGGCCGCCGGTTCGCTCGACCCGGCCATCACCGACGCCCAGATCGCCATCCCGGCGGTCTGCGCAGGGCGTCCGGTCGGCAGCACCGTGCAGCTGACCATCACCTATCCCATGCCCTTCCTGACCGATCTGTTCGGGACAGGGCTCACGCTGACCGGAAGGGGGGTCATGCGGTGCAACGGATGACCTCCCGGCTGCGCCGGCGACTGGGCCGCGAGGACGGCGCGTCGGCGGCGCTGGTCGCCGTCCTGCTCGTGCCCCTGCTCGGGTTCGCCGCGATCGCCGTCGACATCGGTGCGCTCTACGCGGAGCGGGCCCGCCTGCAGGTGGCCGCCGACGCCGCGGCCATCGCCGTCGCGCAGGACTGCTCGCGCGGCAACTGCGGCGACATGCTGGCCACCGCCAGCCGCATGCTGCTGGCCAACGACCCCGAGGGCCGGGCCGGGCAGCCGGTGCTCAGCAACAAGCCGCTGAGCGTGACCGTCACCGGCAGCACCCCCAAGGAGCACTGGTTCGCCGGCGTCATCGGGCACGAGGCCACCGCCGTGTCGGCCACCGCGACCGTCGGCTGGGGCGGCCCCAGCGGCGGCACGTCCGTGGTCCCGCTGGCCTTCTCCTGGTGCTCCTTCCAGGCCCAGACCAAGGGCGGTCTGCCCTCCACCCAGGACCTGCAGACGATCTTCTTCAGCAAGTCGGACAAGGCCGGCCAGTGCCCCCGCCCGGCGGGTGGCAACACCGTTCCCGGTGGGTTCGCGTGGGTGGTCCCCGACCCGGGCGGCTGCACCGCCACCCACGTGATCGGCCAGAAGCTGTGGTCCGACACCGGCGCGTCGATCCCGCAGGGGTGCACCCAGGCGCAGTTCGACAAGCTCATCGGCACCACCGTCCTGCTGCCCGTCTTCGACGAGTTCGGCTCGGGCGGCGCGAACGGCTGGTACCACGTCTACGGCTACGCCGCCTTCGTGCTCAAGGGCTACGCCTTCAACGGCTCCACGACCAGCGGCCAGAAGGTCTGCGGCAAGGGCACGACCCCCAGCGACCGGTGCATCACCGGCTACTTCACCCGCTTCGTCGAGCTCTCCGACGCCTGGGACTACAGCCCGGACGCCCCGCAGCTCGGCGCCTCGATCCTTCGACTCATCCGATAGGGGGCCGACAGTGAGACGTCGCATCCTCGCCGCCGTCGCGGCACTCGTCCTGCTCCTCGTCGGAGCCGGCGTGCTCCTGGCCTACGTGCGAGGGGCGGACGCCCGGGCACTCGCGGGCGCGCGCACCGTCGACGTCCTCGTGGTCGCCGAGCCTGTTCCCGTCGGGACCCCGGGGGAGGAGCTGGCCGACTACCTGACGAGGGAGCCGGTGCCGGCCCGGGCGGCGGTGCCCGGCGGGGTCACCGACCTGCGCGAGCTGCGCGGCAAGGTCAGCACCGTCGCCCTGCAGCCGGGGGAGCAGCTGCTGGCCAGCCGCTTCTCCGACCCCGAGGACGCCCGCGGCCCGGGCGTCGCCGAGGTTCCCGCCGGCCTGCAGGAGGTCTCGATCCTCCTGGAGCCGCAGCGCGCGGTCGGCGGTCGGCTGTCGGCCGGGGACACCGTCGGCGTCCTCGTGTCCCTCGGCGACCCCGCGTCGACGCACATGGTGCTGCACAAGGTGCTGGTCACCCAGGTCCAGGGCGCGCCCGTGGCCGCGCCGGACGCCGAGGGCACCGAGACCGCGTCCTCGGTGAGCACGCCCGCACCGACCGGGAGCCTGCTCATCACGCTCGCGGTCCGGGCCCCCCAGGGCGAGTCCATCGTCTTCGGCATGGAGCACGGCAGCGTCTGGCTCACCCTCGAGAACGAGGACGCCGACACCTCCGGCACCGACGTCGTCACCGCGCAGAACATCTACGGGAAGGCCACCTCATGAGCCGCGTCGTGCTGGCCGCCGCCGACGAGGAGCTCGTCCTGCGGCTCAAGGAGGCCACCGACGGCGACCTGTCGGTCCTGCCGCCCGGCCGCCTGCCCAGCGAGCCCTCCCGCCTGTTCGAGCAGCTCCTCGACGGCGAGCTGCCCGAGGTGCTGGTGATCGGTCCCGGCGCCACCGCCGAGGAGGCGCTCGGCCTGGCCGCGCGACTGGACGTGCAGAGCCCCGGCATCAGCGTCGTCCTCGTGGCCCACGCGGCCCCGGAGCTGTGGCAGGCCGCCATGCGCGCCGGCATCCGCGACCTGGTGTCGCCGGACGCCGAGGTCGCCGACCTCCGCACGGCGGTCGACCGGGCCGGCTCCACTGCCAGCGGGCGGCGCCGGGTGCTGCGCCCGGTGGAGGAGACCGCGCGCTACACCGGCCGCGTCATCACCATCGCCTCGCCCAAGGGCGGGGTCGGCAAGACCACCGTGTCGACCAACCTGGCCCTCGGGCTCACCGCGGCGGCCCCGCAGTCGACCGTGCTCGTCGACCTCGACGTCCAGTTCGGCGACGTCGCCTCCGCGCTCGGGCTCACCCCCGAGTACACGCTGCCCGACGTCGTCAGCGGCCCCGCGGTCGAGGACACGATGGTGCTCAAGACCTTCCTCACCCAGCACCCGAGCGGCCTGTTCACGGTGTGCGGCGCCGAGTCGCCCGCGGCCGGCGACACGGTGCGCGGCGAGGACGTCACCCGGCTGCTGGCCGCGCTCGCCCGGGAGTTCCGCTACGTCGTCGTCGACACCGCGCCGGGGCTGTCCGAGCAGACCCTGGCCGCCCTGGACCGCGCCACCGACGTCGTGATGCTCACCAGCATGGACGTCCCTGGCGTCCGCGGCCTGCGCAAGGAGCTCGACGTCCTGCGGGAGCTGTGCATGATCCCGGCCGGCCGGCATGTGGTCATGAACTTCGCCGACCCCAAGGGCGGGCTGTCGGTGCGCGACGTCGAGACGACGATCGGCACCGGCGTCGACGTCGTCTTGCCGCGGTCGGAGAAGGTGCCGGCGTCGACCAACCAGGGCGTCCCGATCATCGCAACCGGCAGCCGCCGCGACCCGATGGTCAAGGAGCTGACCCGGCTGGTCACCCGCTTCCAGGCGACCCCGCTCAAGGCCCCGGGCCGGTACCGCGCCAAGCACCGGGCGGCGGCAGGATGAACCTCGCCGACCGTCTCGAGGCCGCCCGCGGACGCCAGGGCGTCGACGACCCGGCGCTGCCCACGGCCCGCGCCGCACGTCCGGCGGTGCCGACGCCGGCGCCGCCGACCGATGCCCTGGCCAAGCTCAAGGACCGCGTCGGCAAGGCGCTGTTCGAGCGCATGGGCAACCGGATGAACGACCCGTCGCTGGGCGAGGAGGCGCTGCGCGCCATCGTGCTCGGCGAGCTCGACGCGGTGGTGGAGGAGGAGAACGTCCCCCTCAGCACCGAGGAGCGGCAGCGGCTGACCGCCGACCTGGCCGACGACGTGCTCGGCTTCGGCCCGCTGCAGCGGCTGCTGGACGACGACTCGGTCAGCGAGATCATGGTCAACGGCCCGGAGAACATCTACGTCGAGCAGAGCGGCAAGCTCGTGCGCACCGGCACGACCTTCACCTCCGAGGAGCACCTGCGCCGGGTCATCGACCGGATCGTCTCCCGCGTGGGACGCCGGATCGACGAGTCCTCGCCGCTGGTCGACGCCCGCCTCGCCGACGGGTCCCGCGTCAACGCGATCATCCCGCCGCTGGCGTTCAGCGGCTCGACGCTGACCATCCGCAAGTTCTCCAAGGACCCGTTCACCGTCACCGACCTCATCGGCTTCGGCACGCTGTCGCCGGAGATGGCCGAGCTGCTGCACGCCTGCGTGGACGCGCGGCTGAACATCATCGTCTCCGGCGGTACCGGCACCGGGAAGACGACGCTGCTCAACGTGCTCTCCTCGTTCATCCCCGACGGCGAGCGGATCGTGACCATCGAGGACGCCGTGGAGCTGCAGCTGCAGCAGGACCACGTGGTCCGCCTGGAGTCGCGGCCGCCCAACATCGAGGGCAAGGGTGCGATCACCATCCGCGACCTGGTGCGGAACTCGCTGCGCATGCGCCCCGACCGGATCGTGGTCGGGGAGTGCCGCGGCGGCGAGTCGCTCGACATGCTGCAGGCGATGAACACCGGCCACGACGGGTCGCTGTCCACCGTGCACGCGAACTCCCCGCGGGACGCGATCGCCCGCCTGGAGACCCTGGTGCTGATGGCCGGCATGGACCTGCCGCTGCGGGCCATCCGCGAGCAGATCGCCTCCGCCGTCGACGTCGTCGTGCAGCTGACCCGGCTCCGCGACGGCACCCGCCGGGTCACCCACGTGACCGAGGTCCAGGGCATGGAGGGGGAGACCGTCACGCTGCAGGACGCGTTCCTCTTCGACTACTCCGCCGGCGTCGACCACTCCGGCCGGTTCCTCGGCAAGCCGGTGCCGACGGGGGTGCGTCCCCGCTTCACCGAGCGGTTCGAGGAGCTCGGCATCACGCTCTCGCCGCGGGTCTTCGGCGCCGCCGAGCCTGCTGCCGCCCGGGGGTGGAACTGATGTCCCCGGCGCTGCTGGTCGTCGGCGTCGCCGCCGTGGGCGCGGCGCTGCTGCTGCTCACCCTCGTCGTCCTGCCGGGCGGCCCGGGCCGGGTCCCGCTCAGCCGGCTGGACCCGACGGTCGCACCGCCCGCCTCGACCCTCGCCGGCGCAGGGGCGGCCGCGGGTGCCGCGGTGGAGAAGGTCCTCGTCAAGCGGGGGCGGCTGGCCGCCGGTGCCGCGGCGCTGGAGAACGCCGGGATGCGGACGACGCTGCCGGACTTCGTGCTCGCCACCGGCCTGTTCGCGCTGGGCGCGGGAGCCGTCGGCTTCCTCGTCGGCGGCGTGGTGCCGGGGCTCCTGGGCTGTGCGCTGGTTCCCCTCGCTGCGCGGATGCTCGTCGGGTTCCGCACCGGACGCCGTCGCGCGGCCTTCGCCGACCAGCTCGACGACTCGCTGCAGCTCATGGCCAGCAGCCTGCGCGCCGGGCACAGCCTGCTGCGCGCGGTCGACGCCGTCTCCTCCGACGCCGCCTCGCCGACGGCCGAGGAGTTCGCCCGGATCGTGAACGAGACCCGGGTCGGGCGGGACCTGGGGGAGGCCCTCGACGAGGTCGCCCAGCGGATGCGCAGCGACGACTTCGTGTGGGTCGCCCAGGCGATCAGCATCCACCGGGAGGTCGGCGGCAACCTGGCCGAGGTGCTCGACGCCGTCGGGCACACCATCCGTGAGCGGAGTGCCATCCGCCGGCAGGTCAAGGCGCTGGCGGCCGAGGGCAAGCTCTCGGCGGTCGTCCTCATGGGTCTGCCGTTCTGCGTGTTCGGCTTCATCTCGCTGACCAACCCGGGCTACCTGGCGGGCTTCACCGAGAGCCTCGTCGGCTACGCGATGCTGGCGGTCGCGGCCGTGATGCTGGCCCTCGGCGGGTTCTGGCTCAAGAAGACCGTGGCGATCAGGTTCTGATGACCACGCTGCCGATCCCCGTCCTCGCCGCCGTCCTCGGCGTCGCCGCTGCCGTCCCCCTCCTCGGGTGGGCGCTGCTGGCCCGCCCGGCGTCGGCGAGCCGCGCCCGGGACAACCTGCTGCGCGGCATCGACCTGACCGTCTCCGGGAGCCCGGCCCGTCCGGCCGGCCCCGGGCTGCTGCGCCGGCTCACCGACGGGCTGACGCCGGGCGGGACCGTCGACCGCCTCGACCGGCTCGCCGCCACCGCCGGCCGGCCCGCCGCCTGGCCGGTGCCCCGGCTGGTCGCGGCGAAGCTGGTGCTCGCCCTCATCGCCGGCGGCCTGTCCGCGCTGGTCGTGAGCGCGAACCCCGGTGGTCTCACCATCGTGGTCGCGGTGCTGGCGACCGTCGTCGCGTACTTCGTGCCCGAGCTGCTGCTCTACTCGCGCGGGCAGGAGCGCCAGGAGGCCATCGGCCTGGAGCTGGCCGACACCCTCGACCAGATGACCATCGCGGTGGAGGCCGGGCTCGGCTTCGAGTCGGCGATGGCACGGGCCGGGAAGAACGGCACCGGCCCGCTGGCCGAGGAGCTGGTCCGGACCCTGCAGGACATCGCGGTCGGCCAGCCCCGGCGCGACGCGTACCTCGCGCTGGCCGAGCGCACCGGCGTGCCCGACCTGCGGCGCTTCATCGCCGCGATCGTGCAGGCCGACGCCTACGGCGTCTCCATCGCCGACGTGCTGCGCACCCAGGCGCAGGTGATGCGCCTCAAGCGGCGGCAGCGCGCCGAGGAGAAGGCCATGCAGATCCCGGTGAAGGTGATCTTCCCCCTGATCCTCTGCATCCTGCCGACGCTGTTCATCGTGCTGCTCGGGCCGGCGGTGCTGGACATCATCGACGCCTTCAGCGGCCGGTGACGCGCGAGGGGCCGCCGTCCGGTGGACGACGGCCCCTCGTCGTGCGAGAGCTCAGCGCGGCTGCGCGGGGTTGGTCGGGTCGCCCTGCGACGGCGGGTTGACCGGTGGCCCGCTCGTCGCCTCGCTGACCTTGGAACCGGTGCTGGCGTGCGCCGGGTCGTCGGCCGCCGCGGCGGCCGGGTCGCCGCCGGAGGGCTGGGCGCCCTGGCGCAGCGACCGCAGCCGGTTCTCCATCACCATGACCACCTGCAGGCGGTTGGCGTGGGCCTTCTCGTACTCCAGCACCGTCTCGAGACCCTGGACGTCCAGCGTCCGGATGCGCGAGGTGAGCCCGTCCACGCTGAGGTGGTCGTAGTCCGGCAGCGGAAGGGTGTCGTGCTCGGCCATCCGTCGTCCCTCTCTGCTCGTGCGAGCGGCGCGCGGCCGCCTGTCCGGCACCGGCCTACCCCTGCCCATCGCATCCGACACGGCCCGTCAGAAGTCGAGCGCGACGGCTCCGGCGAGGTGTGAGGACGGGGTCGCCGGGTAGGCGGCGGTCATGAACCTCTCGTTCCTGGAGCCGGTCTTCGCCGCCGCCGGGCCCTACGCCACGGTGCTGGCCGACGTGACGCACACGACCGAGAACGCCGACACCGAGCTGGAGCTGCGTGTCCGCGGCATCGTGCAGCGGCTGACCGACCAGGGGGTTCCCGACGCGGTCCTCGAGGCGGTCCGCGGCCGGCTGCTCGAGGGCAACGACGGCGGGACCGCCGGCACGCTCCGCGGCCGGGCGCTGGTCGTCGCCGCCGACGGGTCGGTCGTGCTGGACCAGCCGCTGCTGGACGCCCCGCTGCGGGAGGTCGCCGAGTGGGGTGCGAAGCCCGACCTCCTCCCGGTGCTGCGGCAGCTGCCCGGCCGGGTCCCGCGGATCGTGGTCCTCATCGACCGGGTCGGCGCCGACATCACCTTCGTGAACCTGCCCGAACAGGCCGACGAGGAGAAGCAGGTCGAGGGGGACAGCTTCCAGATCCGGAAGTTCCAGGGCGGCGGCTGGGCGCACCACCGCTACCAGCACAACGCCGAGAACAAGTGGATCCACAATGCCGAGGACGTCGCCGCGACGATCTCCTCGACGGTGCGCCGGCACTCGCCGCGGTTCGTCCTGGTGGCCGGCGACGTCCGCGCACGGCAGATCCTCACCGACCGCGCCAGCGACCTCTGGGCGGACCTGATCGTGTCGATGGACGAGGGGGGCCGCGCCGCCGGCGCCGATCGCGAGCCGGTCGACGCCCGCGAGGCCGAGCTCGTCGCCGAGCACGAGGCCCGCGAGGTCACCGACACCGTGGAGAAGGTCGAGGGCGCCGCCGTCCACGGTCTGGCCGTCACCGGCGTCGACCGGGTCGTGGAGGCGCTGCGCAAGGGGCAGGTGGAGACGCTGGTGCTCACCGACGAGCAGGACGAGGGCGCCACCCTGCTGGTCGGCGACGGCCCGCTCGAGCTCGGCCTGGACCAGCAGGACATGGACGCGCTGGGCGTGCACGGCGAGGCCGTTCCCGCCGACCGTGCGCTCATCGCCGCCGCCGCGGCCAGCAGCGCGGCCCTCGTCGTGGTGCCCCGCCCCGCCATGCCGGGCGACATCCCCGTGGCCGCCGTCCTGCGCTACACCGACGCGTCCACCGACGCCGGTAACTGACCTGCACCGCACACGAGAGAAGGAGTTCCAGTGACCGACCCGCACCAGCCCGCCACCAGCCCCGGCACCGACCAGGGCGACATCGAGCGCCGCGCGGCGCTCGCCGAGGCCCTGGGCAAGGAGGTGTGGCCGGCCGACCGCGACCAGCTGATCGCGAAGGCCCAGGAGGGCACGCCCGCGGACCGGGTGCTCTCCGACCTGCAGCGCCTGCCCGCCGGCCGGACGTTCGAGAACGTCCAGGAGGTCGCGCAGGCCCTCGGGCTCGGCACCGAGCAGCAGCGGTTCTGAGGTGACCACGCAGAAGAAGCCGAGCCCGGAGGCGCTGGACAACGTCACCGAGGGCAACATCGAGACGCGGTCGCAGCTCCTGCCGGAGGAGGAGGGCATGCGGGGCAGCGGCATGGAGGAGGTCGCCGCCGAGGTGATCCTGGCCGAGTCCGAGGAGCGGACCGTGCACGCCGACCCCGACGACGCCCAGGGGGCGCACCGGCAGTCCGCCGAGACCGCCGACCTGCCCTGAGGTGCGGCACGAGCACCGGGTCCAGCTCCGCTGGTCCGACCCCGACATGCTCGGGCACGTCAACCATGCGCGAGCACTGGCCCTGCTCGAGGACGCCCGGCTGGCCATGGGGGACGGCCGGCCGGGCGGGGCGCTGATCCTCGCCCGGCTGGAGGCCGACTACCTGCGCCAGCTCTACTACCGGGTGAACGAACCGCTCACCGTGAGCAGCTGGGTGACCAGGCTCGGCACGAAGTCCTTCACCCTCCGCCAGGAGCTCGCGCAGGACGGTGAGGTCGCCATCCGCGCCGACATCGTGCTCGTCATCTTCGACTTCGACGCGAACACCAGCCGGGCGATGACCGACGAGGAGCGCGCGCACTGGTCCTCGTACCTGGAGGCATAGGCCACCGCTCGGGCTAGGCGGAGCCGTACCTGGCCCACAGCCGAGGGAACCGGCGGGCGAACCACTCGTCGTCGTCCTCGGGGAAGGGCTCGCCCGCCGGGTCGCCGAACTGGTCGTCCACCTCGTCGGGACCGGGGTCGAGCTCCTCCTCGTCGACGCCGCGCTCCTCGAGCACCTCCAGGGGGACGTAGGCCCACTCCTCCGCCGACCCGAAGTCGTCCTCGTCCTCGTCCCACTCGAGGTCGACGACGGTGTCGGGGTCGGCCAGCACCCGCTCGTAGGTGGCGCGGCCATGGCTGATGAGCCAGTTGCGGAAGTCCAGGAAGCTGTCGTCGCTGGCCCCGCCGAGGGCCAGGTACGCCGCCGCCCAGAGGTCCCAGTGGTTGGCCCGGGCCCGCGCGACCGTCAGTTCCCGGTAGAAGTCGCGGATCTCCTCGTCGGGGAGCTCCTCCAGCGCGGCGGTGAGGGTCGCCACGTGCTGCTCCACCACCGATCCGGGGGAGGCCTCCTGGGCCTCCGCGCGGGTGTCCTCGACGAGTGCCCAGAAGCCGTTGCTGTCCACGGCGGCAACCTAGCCCCACGGGGCCGGGGCGTCGACGGCCGTCGGTGGGCCGACGCGGGCGATGTGATCATCTTCGTCGTCCTGGGTAGGCCCGGTGCCGACAGAGAGGAGACGGCGATGCCGAAGACCACGAAGAAGGGCGACGCGAAGCAGTCCGAGCTGCCCAGCACGCTGCGCCGGTCGGAGAAGAAGGCCCAGCGCACGTTCACCAAGGCCTACGACTCCGCCATCGACGAGTACGACGACGAGGAGCGCGCCAACCGGACGGCGTGGGCCGCGGTGAAGCACTCCTTCGAGAAGGTGGGCGACCACTGGGAGAAGAAGGCGGGCGGCCGGAAGGGACCCTCCGACGAGCAGGCGAAGGGTGGCCGGGGCACCGGCAAGGCGACCGCGGGCGGCGTGGACGCCAACGCGACGAAGGACCACCTGCTGGAGCTGGCCAAGAAGCTCGACATCTCCGGCCGGTCGAGCATGAAGAAGAAGGAACTGGTCGAGGCCATCCAGAAGGCGAACGACAGGAAGACCGCCGCCGCACGGAAGAAGTAGCGCCGGCGAACCGGGGGCGGCGGCCTCAGCCGAGCAGCAGGAACTCCGTCTGCCGGCCGCCGAGGAACTCCACGCCGTCCCCGGTGAGGGCGATGCCCTCCTCGAGCCCGAGCCGCACGCACTGCCCACCCCACTCGGGCACCGGCCGGCGCACCGCGAGCTCCAGGGCGTAGACGGTGTCGGGGTGCACCGGGTAGTCCCCGGCGCCCGGCACCCCACCCTGCTCGTCCCACTGGCCGATCGCCGGTCCCGCGCCGTGCCCGTGGAAGCCGACCGGGTGCGAGTAGACGTCGCCGTCGATCCCCTCGGCGGCCGCGGCGGCCCGCGCGGCGAAGAGCACCTCGTTGCCGGTCCGACCGGGCACGAACGCCTCGACGGTGAGCTCCTGCAGGCGGTTGGCGGCGGCCAGCGCGGTGCGCAGCCCCTCCGGGGGCGCGGTCTCGCCGGGGTGCAGGACGTAGGCGTTGCGCTGGTTGTCCGTGCGCAGCCCCAGGGAGCTCAGCCCGACGTCGCAGTGCAGGAGGTCACCGGGGCGGACCACCTCGTGCACCGGGACGGCCGGCAGCAGCGCGCCCTGCTCCTGGGCCAGCGGCACCCCGGCCCGCTGGACCAGCACCGACGGCTGGAACCACGGGTCGACGCCGAGATCGTGCAGCCGCTGCCGATCCACCAGGCGATGTCCAGCGCGGTGCTCTCACCGACCCGGACCACGCCCGGGGAGAAGGCCTCCTCGACGACGTCGTGCGCCATCCGGTTGAGCTGGTGCAGCGCAGCGACCTCCTCCGGTAGTCGCGTCTCCAGCCAGCCGACCGCCAGCGGCTCGGCCGGGACCACGCGGTCGGCCCAGGGCCCGAGCGCCGCGAGCAGCTGCCGGTGCTCGGTGTGCGAGAGGCCGTCGGCCAGCGCGAAGTGCTCGGAGACGTCGATGCCGATGCGCCGCGGCTCGGCCTGCTCGACGAAGCGGCGGACCTCGGCCCACTGCGCCTCGGCTCCCGCGGATGCCCCCGGCGTCCAGGCGGGGAGGAACTGCCCCACCGCATAGCGGGACACCGCCGCCGGCGTCACGCCGTCGTCACTGCGGTGCAGGACGAGGATGGTGCGCCGCCGGGCGGAGAGCCAGGTCGCCGGCAGCAGGGTGGAGAGCACCGGGTCCTCGTTGTACTCGCGGCCGGCGACGATCCACAGGTCGATGCCGGTGCGGTCCATCAGCCCGGGGAGGACGTCGAGCAGACGCTGGGTGAGCCAGCGGTCGCGCACGTCGGCCTGCTCGCGGAGCGGGAGCGGCATCGTCCGCAGCGGCGGCGGCCCGACGAGCGACATGGCTCTAGAAAAACAGAGAACCGCCGAACCCACCCGGCGAGAGCCGAGGCCCGGTGCGCCGAGCGGGTGGCCCGTGCTAGGCCGTCGTCGGCTCCGGTCGGGGCGCGCGTGTCGCCGGTGCGGCGACGGCGACCCTGTCCCGCCCGCGACGCTTGGCGTCGTACATCGCGGCATCGGCGCGGTCGACCAGCCGCCACAGGGCCGCGATGGGGTCCTCGCCGTCCTGCGGGCGGGCGACCGCGAGACCCACCGACGCCGTGACCCCGTACCCGTCGGCCGTCCGGCCCGCCGAGACGGCGGCCCGCAAGCGCTCGCCGAGTTGGTGGCCCTCGCCGGGGTCCGCGACCAGACCGAGCACGACGAGCTCCTCCCCGCCGGTGCGGGCCAGGACGTCGGCCGGCCGGACGGTGGTCCGCAGGGCGTCTGCGACGGCGCCGAGCACCTGGTCGCCGACGGCGTGCCCGAACTGGTCGTTGAGCCGCTTGAAGTGGTCGAGGTCGAGCACCATCGCGGTCACCTGGATGCCCTCGCGCCGGGCCTGCCGCCACAGCCGGGGAGCCTGCTCCACGAGGAACCGGCGGTTGTGCAGACCGGTCAGCGGATCCAGCCGGGTGAGGGTCTCGGTGGCCGCCAGCAGCCGCTGCACCCGGCGCCGGAGGACGGCGACGCCGAGGGCCGCCGCGTTCAGCGTCCCGGCGCTGACACCGACCTGCACACCGAGGCCGACGGCGCTGTCGTAGCTGGGCCACAGCGCCGCCACGCAGACGGCCGCGGTGACCACCATGTGCACGCCCAGCTGCCGTGGATCGAGGAACCACGCGGCCACCAGCGAGGGGAACAGCAGCATGAGGGGTGTGGCGTAGCGCAGCGGGTCGTGGATGCAGAGGACGACGGCGAGGTAGGTCAGGTCGCCCAGCAGCACCAGCCAGAAGGTGTGCCGGGCACCGACGCGACCGCGCACGGCGATGGTCGCCCCCAGCGCGAGGAGGCCGAGCATGGTCGCTCCGTAGACCCAGCGACCGGCGCCGTCGCGCAGGACTCCCTGCACCACCAGGTTGATCGAGCCCATCAGGCCGCCGGTGACCAGCAGCGCGGCGAGGGTCAGCGCGGCGAGCCGGCCCTCGGGGAGCCGGGGCGGCTCGACGTGGACCCCGGGCACCGGGGCCGGGGCATCCAGGCTGGTCACGAGGGCAGGATGCCGTACCGGACCCGTTCGCGGGAGCGACTTCCGCGCGGTGCGGCCACCGGGCGCGGGCGGGGGACGGGGATGGAAGGCTGGACGGGACGACGAGCGAAGGAGGCGCGCATGCCCGAGGGACCCTGGTTCTTCTGTCTCAAGCACCACACGGTGGAGCCGCGCGAGGGGTGCGCCGAGAAGCACCGCCTGGGCCCGTACGACACCCGTGAGGAGGCCGAGCACGCGCTGCAGCACCTCGCCGAGCGCAACGAGCAGATCGACGCCGAGGACCGCGAGTGGAAGGGCGACTGATCGTCGTCATGGCCGCGCGGGGCATGATCGGGGCCGAGCGTCCGGACTCCCCGGCGCCGCGGGAGGGGTGGACGTGACGGACGGTCGCGCGGTCGAGGAACTGGTCGTCGGGGTGCTGGGCGGCACCGGGCCGCAGGGGCGCGGGCTCGCCGTCCGCCTGGCGGCGCAGGGTCAGCGCATCCTGCTGGGCTCCCGCGATGCCGACCGCGCCGCCGAGGTCGCCGCCGAGGTGGCCGAACGTGCCGCCACGGTCGCCGGCGACGTCGAGGTGTCGGTGACCGGCGGGTCGAACGTGGACGTCGCCGGTGCCGCGGACCTGGTCATCGTCGCCGTCCCCTTCGCCGGGCACGCCGACACGCTGCGCGAGCTGGTCACCCCGCTGGCCGGGAAGGTCGTCGTCGACTGCGTGGTCCCGATGGGGTTCGACGAGCTCGGCGCCTACGTGCTCGACGTCGAGGAGGGGAGTGTCGCGCAGCAGGCGGCGGCGCTCCTGCCGGACTCGCACGTGGTCGGTGCGTTCCACCACTTGTCGGCGAAGCTGCTCGAGGACCTGTCGAAGCCCACGCTCGAGGGCGACGTGATGGTGGTCGGCGACGACCGCGCGTCGATGGACACCGTGCAGGCGCTGGCCGGCCGGCTGCCCGGCATGCGCGGGATCTACGCCGGGCGGCTGCGCAACGCCCGCCAGGTCGAGGCGCTCACGATCAACCTCGTGTCGGTGAACCGGCGGTACAAGGTGCACGCCGGGGTCCGCATCACCGACGTCTGAGGCGTCCCGACCGCCACCTCGCCGGCCTTCTCCCGACATTGCCCGCGCGATCGCGCCGGTGACGTCCGGAGAACGCACGCAGGGTCACGTCGTCCACAGGCCGGCCCGTCGTCCACCGCCCGAGCCGACCGCACCCCCGCTCTCCGATCGTGCGCGACCGTGCAGGGATGCAGTCCTGGGAACCGCCCGACCTGATCCTGCGCCGCACCGCCCTCGCCGACGGGTGGTCCGACGACGAGCTCGCCCGGCAGTTGCGCCGGGGGGAGCTGACGCGGCTACGACCCGGTGCCTACCTGCCCGTGGACACGACCCGTGACCCTGTCCGGAGGCACGCGACGCTGCTCGCGGCAACCCTCGCCGCACTCCGCAGGCCGGCGGTGGTGAGCCACCAGTCGGCGGCGGTGCTCCTCGGTCTGCCCCTGTGGGGCGTCCGGCTGGACCGTGTGCACGTCACCCGTCGGCCGCCGGCGTCGAGCGAGGTCGGGCGGCACCTCCGATGCCACGTCGCCGGCCTCGACGACGACGACGTCGTGGATGTGGGCGGCGTGGCGGTGACCAGCCCCGTGCGGACGGCCCTCGACCTTGCGCGGACACTGGCCTTCGAGCCGGCAGTCGTCGCGCTGGACGCCTGGCTCGGCCGGAAGCGGCTGGACCCGGTGCAGCTCGCCGAGCGGACGACCGGGCTCGGCCGGATGCCGGGAGCACGTGCCGCCGCCCGGGCGGTCCGGTTCGCGGACGGCCGGAGCGAGAGCGTCGGGGAGAGCCGGAGCCGGGTGCTGCTGCACCGGCTCGGACTGGCGCCGTCGACCCTGCAGCTGGAGATCCGCACCCCGGACGGCGGGCGGGTCGCCCGGGCGGACCTCGCCTGGGAGTCCGAGCGGGTGGTCGGTGAGTTCGACGGGCGGGTGAAGTACGGGCGTCTGCTCCGGGCGGGCCAGCAGCCCGGGGACGTCGTGTTCGAGGAGAAGCGCCGTGAGGACGCGATCCGCGACGAGGACTGGGGCGTGGTCCGCTGGACCTGGGCCGAGCTGCTTCCCGACGTGCTCGGACCACGGGTCCAGCGGGCGCTCGAACGCGGCCGGCGCCGGGCGTGACCTCACCCTGCGGGCGGTTTCCCGACGACCGGGGCGAGATCGCGCCGGCACCGTCGGGAGCGGGCCCGCACGGTCGCGGCGCCGGCTACTCGAAGGAGTGCTCGGGCCCGGGGAAGACCCCGCCGCGGACGTCGTCGGCGAACTCGGTGGCCGCCCGGACGAGCTCCGCGCGCAGCTCGGCGTACTTCTTCACGAACCTGGGCATGCGGCCGGCGTTGAGCCCGGCCATGTCGGTCCAGACCAGCACCTGGGCGTCGCAGTCGATGCCGGCGCCGATGCCCACGGTCGGGATGGCGAGCTCCTCGGTCACCCGGCCGGCGATCTCGGCCGGCACCATCTCCAGGACGACGGCGAACGCCCCGGCCTCCTGCACGGCGTGCGCGTCGGCCAGCAGCTGCTCGGCGCCCGCGCCTCGGCCCTGCACCCGGAAGCCACCGAGGGCGTGCTCGCTCTGCGGCGTGAAGCCGATGTGCGCCATCACCGGGATGCCTGACTCGGTGAGCA
Source organism: Blastococcus sp. TF02-8 (assembly GCF_003319175.1). GTDB lineage: Bacteria > Actinomycetota > Actinomycetes > Mycobacteriales > Geodermatophilaceae > Blastococcus. The sequence goes on from NZ_QOHK01000006.1 coordinate 83,268, forward strand.
GCTTGATCTGGGGGGCGACCCGGACGCCGCCCTCGAGCTTGACCGCCTGCGCGCCGCCCTCCTTCATCAGGCGGACCGCGGTGTCGAACGCCTGCTGCGGGCCCGACTCGTAGGAGCCGAAGGGCATGTCGGCGACGATCAGCGCGCGCTTCGTGGAGCGGGTGACCGCCTTGGTCATGAAGAGGATGTCCTCGACCGTGACCGGCACCGTGCTGGTGTGGCCCATGACGACGTTGCCCGCGGAGTCGCCGACGAGCATGACGGGGATGCCGGCCTCCTCGAAGATGGCCGCGGCGTAGGTGTCGTAGGCGGTCAGCATCGCCCACTTCTCGCCCCGGGACTTCGCCTGCTGCAGGTGGTGGACCCGCACCCGCGAGGTCGACGTGCCGCCGTACAGCACCGATTCGGTCACGCTCTGCTCCCTGCTGGACTCGCGAGCTCGTTCACGACGCTCCTTCGCGGACGGTGGGCAGGGTCTCCCGCCACCGGTTGGTGATGGGCAGCCGCCGGTCGCGGCCGAACGCCTTGAGGCTGATCTTGGTGCCGGGCGCGGACTGGCGGCGCTTGAACTCGGCGGCGTCCACCAACCGGAGCACCCGCGCCACCACCTCGGCGTCGTGCCCGCGCTCCAGGAGCTGGGCCATGCCGAGGTCGCGGTCGACGTAGTCGGCGATGACCGCGTCGAGCTCGTCGTAGGAGGGCAGCGAGTCGCTGTCCTGCTGGCCGGGTGCGAGCTCCGCGGACGGCGGCTTCTCGATCGAGTTCGCGGGGATGGGCTCGGTCTCCCCGCGCCGCCGCGCCTCGGCGTTCCGCCAGCGGGCCAGCTCCCAGACCAGGGTCTTGGGCACGTCCTTGATGGGGGCGAACCCGCCCGCGGCGTCGCCGTAGAGCGTGGAGTAGCCGACGGCGACCTCGCTCTTGTTCGACGTCGCCAGCAGCAGGTGCCCGTGCTGGTTGGACAGCCCCATGAGCAGCGTGCCGCGCACGCGGGCCTGCAGGTTCTCCGCCGCGACCCCGGTGAGGTCGACCGACTTCTCGTAGGCCTCGACCATCGGCGCGATCGGGACGACGGAGTAGTGCATGCCCAGGCGCTTCGCCGAGTCCTCGGCGTCGGAGAGCGAGTGCTCGCTGGACCACTTCGAGGGCAGCCCGACGCCGTGCACCCGGTCGGCACCCAGCGCGTCGACGGCGAGCGCGGCGACCAGCGCCGAGTCGATGCCCCCGGACATGCCGAGCACCACCGAGGGCATGCCGTTCTTGTCGATGAAGTCCTCGAGGCCCAGCACGAGGGCGCGCCAGACCTCCTCGCAATCGCTGAGCGGCTCCACGATCGTGGCCGGCCGCGCCTCGAAGGCCGGCACGGGGTCCTCGCTCAGCACGTGACGGGTGACGGTCATCGGGCCGACCCGGCCCTCCCGCCGCTGCGGCACCGAACCGGGGTGCAGGTCCAGGTCGACGGTGAGCAGGTGCTCGACGAACTGCGGCGCGCGGGCCAGCAGCTCACCGGTGGGTGAGACCGCCATCGAGTCGCCGTCGAAGACCAGCTCGTCCTGCCCGCCCACCTGGTTGCAGTAGAGGATCGCCGCCCGCGCCTCGGCGGCCCGGCGCTGCACCAGCGGCAGCCGCAGGTCGTCCTTCGCCCGCTCGTAGGGGGAGGCGTTCGGGGAGACGACCAGGTCGACACCGGCCCCACCCGCGACGCCGCACGGGCCGCCCTCGACCCACAGGTCCTCGCAGACGGTGAGCGCGACGTCGACCCCGTGCAGCCGCACGACCGGCAGCTCGGTTCCCGGCACGAAGTAGCGGGCCTCGTCGAAGACGCCGTAGTTGGGCAGGTGCCGCTTGTAGTAGCGGGTGACGACGTCGCCGCCGTGCAGCAGCGCCGCCGCGTTGCGGGGGGCGCCCCGGCGGGGATTGGCGTCCGTCGGCCGGTCGTCGTCGGCGCCGGGGTCGTCGACCGGGGCCGGGCCCGCGCCGTGCGTGTGGGCCAGGTAGCCGACGACGACGGCGAGGTCCCCGAGGCCCTCGGCGGCCAGCCGGGCGGCCAGGTCCACCAGGGCCTGCTCGCTGGCGTGCGCGAAGGACTCCCGCAGCACCAGGTCCTCGGCCGGGTACCCGGTCAGCGTCATCTCCGGGAAGACGACGAGATGGGTGCCCGCCTCGGCAGCCTTCGCGGCCCACCGGACGACGAGGTCGCTGTTGCCCTCGATGTCGCCGACCCGGGTGTCGACCTGGGCGAGGGACACCCGCAACTGCACCGGCTGCTGTTCGGTCACGCGCCCATCCTCGTCGTCCACCAGGCACGACGGCCAGGTGGGGCCGCGACACGGCTGCCGGAAACCGTGTGGGCGTCGCCCGGACGAGGCAGGCTTGGGGCGACGTCACACTCCCGAAACGAGCGGACTGGATCATGGCGGGCATGGACCGACAGCAGGAGTTCGTCCTGCGCACCCTGGAAGAGCGCGACATCCGCTTCGTGCGGCTGTGGTTCACCGACGTCTCCGGCTACCTGAAGGCCGTCGCCGTGGCCCCGGCCGAGATCGAGGCGGCGTTCGCCGAGGGCATCGGCTTCGACGGCTCGGCGATCGAGGGCTTCGCCCGGGTCTACGAGTCGGACATGCTGGCCAAGCCCGACCCGGGCACCTTCCAGGTGATGCCGGCGACCAAGGGCGGGACCAGCGACACCGCGCGGATGTTCTGCGACATCACGCTGCCCGACGGCTCGCCGTCGTGGGCCGACCCGCGGCACGTGCTGCGGCGTGCGCTGGCCAAGGCCGCCGACATGGGGTTCACCTTCTACACGCACCCCGAGATCGAGTTCTTCCTGCTCAAGGACCTGCCGACCGACGGCACCCCGCCGCAGCCCGCCGACACCGGCGGCTACTTCGACCTGTCCACGCACAACGTGGCGCACGACTTCCGTCGCGAGGCGGTCTTCGCGCTGGAGGCCATGGGCATCTCGGTGGAGTTCAGCCACCACGAGGTCGCGCCCGGCCAGCAGGAGATCGACCTGCGCTACGCCGACGCCCTGTCGATGGCGGACAACATCATGACGCTGCGGCACGTCGTCCGTGAGGTGGCCCTGGCGCAGGACGTGCACGCCACCTTCATGCCCAAGCCGTTCACCGAGCTGGCCGGCTCGGCGATGCACACGCACCTCTCGCTGTTCGAGGGGGACCGCAACGCCTTCCACGACCCGGCCGACCCGATGCGGCTGTCGACGACCGGCAAGCAGTTCATCGCCGGGCTGCTCACCCACGCCCGCGAGGTCACCGCGATCACCAACCAGACGGTGAACTCCTACCGGCGGCTGCTCGCCGGCACCGAGGCCCCGACGGCGGCGACGTGGGGCCGGGCCAACCGCTCCGCGCTGGTCCGCCTGCCCAGCTACAAGCCGAGCAAGGCGCAGTCGGCCCGGGTCGAGGTCCGCTCGCCGGACTCCGCGTGCAACCCGTACCTGACCTTCGCCGTCCTGCTCGCCGCCGGTCTGCGCGGGATCGAGAAGGGCTACGAGCTGCCGCCGGAGGCCGAGGACGACGTCTGGTCGCTCACCGACACCGAGCGCCGCGCCGCCGGCTACGAGGACCTGCCGGTGAGCCTGGGCGAGGCGCTGACCGCGATGCAGGGCAGCGAGCTGGTCGCCGAGACGCTGGGCGAGCACGTGTTCGAGTTCTTCCTGCGCAACAAGTGGGAGGAGTTCAACTCCTACCGGCAGAACGTCACGCCGTTCGAGCTCCAGCGGTACCTGCCGGGCCTGTAGGAGGACCCCCCTCGCCCCCCGCGACGCGCTCCGCGACGCCGCGGGGCCCTGCGAGGGGGCCGTTCCATAAGCTCACCTCGTGGCCCGCCTGCTCGTCGTCGTCCCGAGCGAGACCGACCCGCCCGCGCGGTTGGGGGAGTGGCTGCGCGCCGCCGGTCTGGAGCTCGACGAGCGGCACGTGAGGCTGGGGGAGCAGCTGCCGGGGACCCTCGACGGGTTCGACGGGCTGGTGGTCCTCGGGGGTCCGCAGTCCTCGACGGACGACGAGGTGACCAGCCCCGAGCTGGTGGGCGTGCGCGCCCTGCTCCGGCAGGCGGTCGACGCCGACCTCCCCACCCTCGCCGTCTGCCTCGGCGCCCAGCTGCTGGCCCAGGTCGGCGGCGGGCGGACGCGCGTGGGAGCGGAGGGGCCCGAGGTCGGCGCCACGCTGGTGGCCAAGCGCGATGCCGCGGACGCCGATCCGCTGTTCGGGCCGCTGCCGCTCTCGCCCGACGTGATCCAGTGGCACCACGACGAGATCAGCGAGCTCCCGCCGGGCGCGACGCTGCTGGCGAGCAACCCGCACTACGCCCACCAGGCCTACCGGGTGGGCAGCGCCGTCTACGGGGTCCAGTTCCACATCGAGACCACGCCGCAGATGGTGCGCGGCTGGGCGGAGAAGGACCCGGTCGGGGTCGCGGCGAGCCCGCTGGACCTCGAGACGATCTGCGTCCGCGCGGCCGACGTGCACGACGACCTCGCCGAGATCTGGCAGCCCTTCGCCGGCCGGTTCGCCGGCCTCGTGCACGCCCGGACCGGGGCACCGGCGTGACGACGCCGCCCGCGGAGATCCCGCGCCCGGCGATCGTCCGCCTCGTGCGGTTCGGGTTCGGCGACGGCGAACGCGCCGCGCGGCTGCTGTCGGACCCGGCGCTCGGCCTGTGGGACCTCGGGCGCAACGAGCCGGCCGACCCCGAGGCCGGCCCCGTCGTGGCCGCGCTCGCCCGCGCCGGCGACCCGGACCTCGCCGTCCGTTCGCTGCACCGCCTGGTCGAGGCGCTGGACGAGGTGGACCCCGACGGCGGGGCAGCGGCCGCTCTGCTGGCCCGGCTCCGAGGGCCGGGTCATCTGCGCGCGCGGCTGGTGTCCGTGCTCGGTGCGAGCTCCGGGCTGGCCGACCACCTGGCCGCCAACCCCCTGGACTGGCAGGTCCTCGACGACGACCGGCACGGCCCCGCCCGACCCACCCCGAACGCGCTGCAGCGGCAGATGCTGGCCGCGGTGGGCGCCGATCCGGACGACCCGCCGTGGGGCGTCCGTCTGGGCAAGGGCGCCCCCGACGCCGGTCCCGAGCGGGTCGCCGCCCTCCGGCTGGCCTACCGGCGGGCCATCCTCTCCGTCGCCGGACGGGACCTCGGCGACGGGTTGCCGGCCGAGGAGGTCTCCGTCGAGCTCGCCGACATCGCGGCCGCGGTGCTGACCGCCGGGCTGGCCGTGGCGGTCGCGGAGCAGCCGGCCGACGCCGCCGCCTGCCGGTTGAGCGTCATCGCCCTCGGCAAGACCGGTGGCCGCGAGCTGAACTACGTCAGCGACGTCGACGTCGTCTTCGTCGCGGAGGCGGTGGACCCCGCCGACGCCGAGAGCGCGGCGCTGGCCAGCGCGACGAAGGTCGCCGCGGCGCTCATGCGGATCTGCCACGAGGCGGCATGGGAGGTCGATGCGGCGCTGCGCCCGGAGGGCAAGGCCGGCGCGCTGGTCCGCACGGTCGCCGGCCATGCGGCCTACTACGACCAGTGGGCGGACACCTGGGAGTTCCAGGCCCTGCTGAAGATGCGCCCGGTGGCCGGGGACCTCGATCTGGGCCGGGCCTACGTCGAGGCGCTGTGGCCGCTGGTGTGGAAGGCCGGCGACCGCCCCGGCTTCGTCGGCGAGGTGCAGGCGATGCGCCGCCGGGTCGAGGCCAACATCCCGCCGGCGCAGGCCGACCGCGAGCTCAAGCTCGGCCGTGGGGGGCTGCGCGACGTCGAGTTCGCCGTCCAGCTGCTGCAGATGGTGCACGGGCGGGCCGACGAGCGGCTCCGGGTGGGCGGCACCCTGCCGGCGCTGGCGGCGCTCTCGGACGGTGGGTACGTCGGCCGGGACGACGGCGCCACGCTGATCGCCTCCTACCGCTTCCTGCGCACCGTCGAGCACCGGCTCCAGCTGCTCCGCCTGCGCCGGACGCACCTCCTGCCCACCGACGAGCAGCAGCTGCGCTGGCTGGCGCGCTCGCTGGGCTACAAGCCCGACCACAGGGGCGACGCCGTCGACGTGCTGCGGGCCGAGCTGGCGCTGCACACCCGCGAGGTGCGCCGGCTGCACGAGAAGCTCTTCTACCGGCCCCTGCTCTCGGCGGTGGCCCGCGTGCCCGGCGAGCACCTGCACCTGGGCTCCAAGGCCGCCGGGGACTGGCTGCGGGCCCTGGGCTTCGCCGATCCCGACGGTGCGCTGCGGCACCTGGCCGCGCTGACCGGCGGCGTCTCCCGATCGGCGTCGATGCAGAAGTACCTGCTCCCCGTCCTGTTGCAGACCTTCGCCTCGTGCCCGAACCCCGACGCGGGACTGCTGGCCTACCGGCAGGTGAGCGAGGCCCTCGGCGGCAACCAGTGGTACCTGCGGCTGCTGCGCGACGAGGGCCAGGTCGTCGAGCGGCTGGCCCAGCTGCTGGGCTCCAGCCAGTACGTCGCGTCGCTGCTCACCCGGACGCCCGAGGCGCTGCGACTGCTCGCCGATGACGCCGAGCTCGAGCCGCGCGGCGCAGAGACGCTGACCAAGGCCTGGCGGCTGGCGGCCGGACGGGCCGCCGACCCGCAGGCCGGCATCCGGGTGGTGCGGGGTCTGCGCCGCCAGGAACTGCTGCGGATCGCCGCCGCCGACCTGCTCGGCCGCCTCGACGTGCACCGCGTGGGCCGGGCGCTGACCGACGTCGCCGTCGCCACGCTGCGGGCGGGCCTGGACGTCGCGCTGCGGGCGCACGCCGCCGAGGCGCGGGTCGACGTCGCCGAGCTCCCGATGGACCTCGCGGTCATCGGGATGGGCCGCCTCGGTGGGGCCGAGATGGGGTACGGCTCGGACGCCGACGTCCTCTTCGTGCACCGCACCCGTCCGGGTGCCGACGACACGTTGGCCACCGCCGCGGCCAACGCCGTCGCCCACGCGCTGCGCCGCCTCCTGGGGGAGCCGGCCCCGGACCCCGCCTTCGAGGTCGACGCCGACCTGCGCCCCGAGGGCCGGCAGGGGGCGCTGGTGCGCAGCCTGCCGGCGTTCCGCGAGTACTACCAGCGGTGGGTGTCGGTCTGGGAGGTGCAGGCGCTGCTGCGGGCGCTGCCGGTGGCGGGCGACGAGGAGCTGGGCGCGGAGTTCGTGGCCCTCGTCGACCCGATCCGCTACCCGGCCGAGGGGCTGAGCGCCGACCAGGTCGCCGAGATCCGCCGCATCAAGGCCCGGGTGGAGCGGGAGCGGCTGCCGCGCGGCGCGGACCCGGCGACGCACACGAAGCTCGGCCGGGGCGGTCTGGCCGACGTCGAGTGGACCGTGCAGCTGCTGCAGCTCCAGCACGCCGCCGGCACCGAGGGGCTGCGGGTCACCTCGACCGCCGGGGCGCTGGACGCGCTGGCCGCGAGCGGGCACCTCGACGCCGACCAGGCGGCGTCCCTGCGCGAGGCCTGGGAGCTGGCCACCCGCGCGCGGAACGCGGTCTTCCTGGTGCGCGGACGGCCGAGCGACCAGTTGCCACGGCCGGGGCTCGAGCTCGCCGGCGTCGCCCGGGCCTGCGGGTACGGCCCCGACCAGGACCCGGGTCAGTTCGTCGACGACTACCGCCGGACCACCCGGCACGCCCGGACGGTCGTGGAGCACGTGTTCTACGGCACCCCGGTGGCGGGCGGACCGAACGGGTGACCGGGCGTGTGAGCGAGCCGGACGCCGGGCAGGGGGACGACGTGTCCGCGCAGCCCGCCGAGGAGTCCCCGGCCGAGTCCCGCCGTTTCGACGAGGACCTGCCCACGGGGGAGCGGGGGAGCGGCACGACCATCACGCCGTACCGGGACGGGCCGCTCATCGTCCGCGGCGACTTCCGGCTGCTCGACCAGGACGGCGCCGAGATCGACCCCGGCCGGGAGACGATCGCCCTGTGCCGGTGCGGCAAGTCCGGCATCAAGCCGTTCTGCGACGGCTCGCACAAGCGGGCCGGCTTCTCCGCGCCCAGCGCGCCCAGCCGGCCCCGGCCCGCCGCGCAGCTCCGCCAGGAGGGCTGAGCGCGCAGCGGGCCGGGAGGCTCAGTGCGTCGTCTCGAAGGCGCGCGCCATCCGCACCTGCTCCTCGAGGATCTCGCCGATGCGGGCCTGGACGGTGTCCAGCTCGCCGATGACCTCGCTGGTGGCGTGGATGCCGTCGGAGACCGACTGGGTGCTCGCCTGGATCCCGGCGATCTGCTCGGAGACCTTGCTCGTCGCGTCCGCGGTCTCCCGGGCCAGTTCCTTGACCTCGTTGGCGACGACCGCGAAGCCCTTGCCCGACTCGCCGGCGCGCGCGGCCTCGATGGTGGCGTTGAGTGCGAGCAGGTTGGTCTGGTCGGCGATGGTGGAGATGATCCGGATGACGTCGCCGACGGCGGCCGAGGCGCTGGCCAGCGCCTGCACCTCCGTCGTCATCGACGAGGCCTTCCCGACTGCGCTGTCGGCCACCCGGCCGGCGTCGTCGGCGGCCTCGCGCAGCCGCGAGACGGTCTCGAGCAGCGCACGGGAGTTCTCGGCGTCGGCCTGGGCGCGACGCAGGATGTCCAGCCGCTGGGAGACCAGCTGCTGCACGTTGCGCAGCGCCGAGGCGCGGGAGTCGGACAGGTCGATGGTCTCGGTGACGAAGAAGTCCATCGTCCCCACGACCTTGCCGTCGCTCATGATCGGGAAGCACACGCCGGAGCGGACGCCGGCGCGGCCGGCGGCGGGCGCCCGCACGCAGTCGGTCACCTGGGCGAGGTCGCGCACGAAGACCAGGTCACGGGCGCGCCAGGCGCGGCCGGAGAGGCCGACACCCTCGGCGAAGCTGGCCGCGAGGGTGACCTTGCGGAACTCCTCGCCGGCCGAGCCGGACTCGCGCTGGAACTTGAGCACGTTCTCCTCGGGGTCCAACGCCCAGAAGGAGCCGTAGGCCCAGCCGAAGGCCTCGCGCACCGACTCCAGCGCCACCTGGAGGGCGGAGGACTCGTCGACCGCCTCGCCGACCTTGGCCACGACGTCGGTGACGGCGTTGCGGTCGTCCAGGTTCTCGCGCAGCGCCGCGGTGGTGAGCACGCTGCGCCGGGAGTGGGCGATCAGCCGCCCGAGTGCCTCCCACTTCTGCGCCCGGCCGCCGAAGAACGGCAGCGGGTTGCGGCTGTAGTACTCGAGGACGGCGGTGACCTTGGTGCCCTCGACCACGGGCAGGAAGCAGCCCTGCTGCGCGCCGGCGGCCCGGGCTGCGGCCCAGCGCAGGCAGTTCCCGGTGGACGTGCTGTCGTCCATGAGGACCGGGACGCGGCGGCGCAGCGCCTCGCCGCCGTAGCCGGCGCCCTCCACCATGGCCTCGCCGGGGGTCCACCGGTCGGCCATCGCCTGGGCGACCTCGCCCTCGGTCACCGCCAGCACGAACCCGCCCTGCCCGTTCGGCAGCCACGCGGCCCCGTAGGTGAGCCCCAGTGCGTCGACGAGCACGGCCATGATGCGGCGGTGCGCCTCGAGCTCGGTGGTGACGGTGTCGTCGAGCGCGTCGATCACCCGCTCCAGGGCCTCGACGTCCCTGGGCTGCTCGATGGGTGCCGCCACCGTCCGCCCCGTGTCGCGCCTGCGCATGGCGTTCCCCCCGTCGTCGCGACCGGCGCCCGTGCCGGTCTGCTCGCCAGGTGGTTTCGGCCGACAACGAGCCGATGTTGAGCCGTATCGAGAGGTCGGTCAGGCGGCCAGCGCGGGGTCGAGGCGGAGGGCCGACCGACCGGTCTCCCACGCTCCCAGGAGGTGACGGGCAGCGAGGCCGTCCATCGCCAGCGAGGCCGCGGCGCCGAAGAGGACGTCGGCGGCCAGCTCCGGTTCGGCCGAGACCAGCGAGCCGCACATGTCCACCGAGGCGATCTGCTCGTGGACGGCGTCGGCCTCCACGTGCTCGTCGTAGAAGACGGTCGTCCGCTCGTCGTAGCCCAGTCGCCGCAGCCCGGACGAGTAGCGCCGGCTGGGCTCGGAGGAGGTCATCTCGACCGCGGCCAGGTGGCCGAGGGCTGCTCCTCGCCACCGACGGTGCAGGCCGAAGAAGGACATGGTGTTGACCGACGCGAACGCGGCCGCGGGGGCCTCGTTCCACAGCGCGCCGTACCCGGCGTCGAGGTCGAGGTCGCGGAGCAGGCCCGCGAACAGCTCGCTGTGCATGCGGGCGGCGGACCCGCCGCCGTACTCGTCGGCCTGGATCTCGACCATCGCGGCCTTGGTCCGCCCGGAGAGCCGGGGGATCGCGAAGGTGTGCGGGTCGGCCTCCTTCAGGTGGTACACCGACCGGAGCGTGAGGTACTCCCGCCACTGCTCGAGGGTGCCCTGCTTGGCCATGTAGGAGGACAGCGACGGGCTGTCGTCCGCCTCGATCAGCGCGGTGATCTGCCGGTCGATCGGCTCGCCGGTGACCGTGACCGGACCGATCAGGCGGCGCAGCGACTCCAGGTGCCGGCGCTCCAGCGCCGCCCGGAGCCGGAGCAGCGTGGGGTCCCACTCCCAGTCCTCCGAGACGCTCTCGAAGCCGCGGTAGTGCAGCTCGTAGGCGATCGCCAGCGAGAGCTGCAGGTCGTCGTCGGTGAGGGCCCCGGACGGGACGGCGGCGACGCGCTCGGCGCACTCGAGGGTCGACGCGGAGAGGGCGGAGCGGGTGGCGAGGTCGCGAGCGAGGGCGTCGCTCAGCGGCCCCCGCGGATCGGGCAGGCGCATGATCGTCGTGGTGCCCCGCGGGACCGCCTTCGATGCACCGGTGGGTGTGATGTCCCCCGGGGGTAGGACGCCGTCATGACCTCGCTGCACGACCGAGTCGTCCTCGTCACCGGAGGCAGTGCCGGCATCGGCCGGGCCACCGTCGCCCGGCTGGCCGCCGAGGGGGCGCGCGTGGTGACCTGCGCCCGGCACGGCGACCGGCTGCGGGAGGCGGTCGGCCGCCTGCCCCGGGTGACGACGGTCGAGGCCGACGTCGCCGCCGCCGGGGACCGCGGGGCCCTGGTCGCGCGGGTGCTCGCCGAGCACGGACGCCTCGACGCGGTGGTGCACAACGCCGGGCTGGCCTGGGCGTCGCTGGTCGAGGACATGCCGGACGACGTGGTCGAGGGCGTCGTGGCCACCAATCTGACCGGGGTCGTCGAGCTGACCCGGCTGGCGCTGCCGCACCTGCTGGCCTCGGCGCGCGAGCGCGGGCGGGCCGACGTGCTGGCCGTCTCGTCGGTGGCCGCCTGGTCGCAGGTGCCGCCGCTGACCGTCTACTCGGCCACGAAGGCCGGCGTCGACGGCTTCCTGAAGGGCCTGCGCCGGGAGGTGACCGCCCGCGGCGTCCGCGTCCACTCGGTGAACCCGTTCTTCGTCTCGACCGAGTGGCTGGCCCGAGGGCACGGGCACCCGCCGGTGTCCGACGCCGACGCGCGCGGCCGGCTGTCCCGCGGCATCTCCCCGGACCGGGTGGCCGACGCCGTGGCCACCTGCCTGGGCGCGCCGCGGTCCCGGACGGTGGGCGTGCCGCGCTGGTCGGGGGTCGTCCGTCTCGGCGAGGTGACGCCGGTGAACCGGGCGCTCGACGCCGTGCTCTCCCGGAGCACCGGCGTGATCCGCCGGCTCGCCGCGCGTTCGGTCGACGAGCGGATCGGCTGACCCGACCGGGCGAACGTGCGCGGAACCGACGCCCCGGCTTGGCATGATCCCGGCGTGACCGGGACGACACCTGCCGTGGACCTGCACCGGACGACCGCGCGCACCTGGTGGACGGTGCTCGCCGCCGTGGTGGCGCTCTCGGTCGCCGGCGAGTTCGTGCTGACGCTCCTGGACCCGGCGGACGCGTCGGTCGGTGTCGGCGCGCGGATCGTGCGGTTCTTCAGCTACTTCACGGTGCAGAGCAACTTGCTGGTGCTCGCTGCGGTGCTGCCCCTGGTCCGCGACCCCTCGCACGACGGCCGGCTGTGGCGGGTGGTCCGGCTCGCCTCGCTGCTCGGCATCACGATCACCGGGATCGTCTACGCCGTCGTGCTAGCCCCGCTCTACGACCCGCAGGGCCTGCACGCCTGGACCAACGCCGGGGAGCACTACGTCTCGCCGGTGATGACGGTGCTCGGGTGGCTGCTGTTCGGGCCGCGCCCCCGCATCGCGTCCGGGGTGGTCGGCCGGGCGCTGCTCTGGCCGGTCGCCTGGATCGCCTGGATCCTCGCCCAGGGCACGGTCACGGACTGGTACCCCTACGACTTCATGGACGTCGCCGCGCACGGCTACGTGGTGGCCCTGCGCAACCTCGCCGTCGTCGTCCTGCTGGCGCTGGGCTTCCTGCTGCTCTTCGCGTTCGTCGACCGCCGCCTTCCCGCCACGGAGGAGCGCTCCGAGCTCCCGGTCACCACGGGCTGACCGGCGTGCCGCTGGAGTCCGGGGACGTCGTCGTCCGCCGCGTCGACGACGACGACTGGGCCGTGGTCGAGCCGCTGACCTACCGGGGCAGGCGCGACCGGTTCGTCGTGCCCGCCGGCTTCCTGACCGACTTCGCGACGGTGCCGCGGGTGGTCGTGTGGCTGGTTCCGCGGTTCGGCCGCTACACGGCCGCGGCGATCCTGCACGACTGGCTGTGCACCGAGGGCATCCGGAGCGGTGTGGTGACCTCGCGGGAGGCGGACGGCATCTTCCGGCGGGTCATGCGGGAGAACGGCGTGCCGGTGCTGCGCCGCTGGCTGATGTGGACCGGCGTGCGGTGGGGCGCCCTGGTCGACGCCGAGCGCCGGCCGGGGTGGGCGCACAGCGCGCCGGGCGTGCTCGGGATCTCGCTGCTGGCCGCCCCGGTGGTCGTCCCGCCGGCGCTGCTCATCGCCCTGGCTCTGCTCGTCTACGGGGCCGTCGAGGGGTTGGTCGGCATGCTCACCGGCGCGCCGTCGGACGAGGCGGCCTCGTTCCACAACTGACCCGTCCGGAAAACGGCGTGATCGCCGCGGCCCGGGTGCGTAGGTTGCCTCTCCGTGCCCGAGACCGACGCCACCTGGACCTGCGACCTCTGCGGAGGGATCGTTCCTCCCGGGGACGGGCCCCAGGGCGTGGGGTTGGAGGTCTCCGGCGCGGGGCCGGAGGGGGAGTGGGCGTACTGGGACGTCTGGTTCTGCTCGCAGCAGCACGCGGCGGAGTGGCTCGGCCGACCGCTGCCCCCGCCGCCGAGCCCCGACGGCGCGTCCCCGTCGACCACCTGGGGGGACCGCGCCGCGGCGACCGGCTGCGTGCTCCTGGTGCTCTGGGTGCTCGCGCTCACCCTGGTCGGTGCCTGGACCGTGGTGCGCTTCCTGCTGCACTGACCGTCGCTGGTCCCGGCCGCCGCAGACGTCGCCACCGCCCGCACACAGGGGAAGCCCGCGTCGGAGGGGGCGGCGCAACGGTCGTGCTGTCGACGTCGCCCGGCCCGCGTCGCACCCGGGGGCCGGGCCCGGACGCACCGCGGCCCCCGACCTGGCGAGCAGGTCGGGGGCCGCAGTGTCCGTCACACCATGCGAGGTCTAGATGTCGTAGTACATCGAGAACTCGTGCGGGTGCGGGCGGAGGCGGATCGGGTCGATCTCGTTGGCCCGCTTGTAGTCGATCCACGTCTCGATGAGGTCGGGGGTGAACACCCCGCCGTCGATGAGGTACTCGTGGTCGGTCTCGAGGTTGTCCAGAGCAGCGTCCAGCGAGGCCGGCACCTTCTCGATGCCGAGAGCCTCCTCGGGCGGCAGCTCGTAGAGGTCCTTGTCGACCGGGGCCGGCGGCTCGATCTTGTTCTTGATGCCGTCGAGGCCGGCCATCAGCATCGCCGAGAAGGCGAGGTAGGGGTTGGCCGACGGGTCGGGCACGCGGAACTCGATGCGCTTGGCCTTCGGGCTGTCGCCGGAGATCGGGATCCGGAGGCAGGCCGACCGGTTGCGCGCCGAGTAGACGAGGTTGATCGGGGCCTCGTAGCCGGGCACCAGGCGGTGGTAGCTGTTGACCGTCGGGTTGGTGAAGGCCAGCAGCGACGGGGCGTGGGCCAGCAGGCCGCCGATGTAGTGGCGGGCCGTGTCCGACAGGCCCGCGTAGCCGGTCTCGGCGTGGAAGAGCGGCTGCCCGTCCTTCCAGAGGCTCTGGTGGCAGTGCATGCCGGAGCCGTTGTCACCGAACAGCGGCTTGGGCATGAAGGTGGCGGTCTTGCCGGCGGCCCAGGCGGTGTTCTTGATGACGTACTTGAACAGCATCAGGCTGTCGGCCGACCGCAGCAGCGTGTCGAACTTGTAGTTGATCTCGGCCTGGCCACCGGTGCCCACCTCGTGGTGGCCGCGCTCCAGCTCGAGGCCGGCGCGGGTCAGGTTGAGCATCATGTCCGCGCGCAGGTCGCTCTGCTGGTCGTAGGGCTCGACCGGGAAGTAGCCACCCTTCGGGCGGGCCTTGTAGCCGCGGTTCGGGCTGCCGTCGAGCTCGGTCGCGGCCCCCGATCGCCAGGAGCCCTCTGCCGAGTCGATGTGGTAGTAGCCCTCGTTGATGCCGGTGTCGTACCGGACCGAGTCGAAGACGTAGAACTCGGCCTCGGGGCCGAAGTACGCGGTGTCGGCGATGCCGGAGCTGGCCAGGTAGGCCTCGGCCTTCTTCGCCACGTTGCGCGGGTCGCGGCTGTAGGCCTCACGCGTGATCGGGTCGTGGATGAAGAAGTTGACGTTCAGCGTCTTGTGCTTGCGGAACGGGTCCACGAAGGCGCTGTTGGCGTCGGGCAGCAGCAGCATGTCCGACTCGTTGATCGCCTGGAACCCGCGGATCGAGGAGCCGTCGAAGCCCAGGCCCTCGCTGAAGGTGTCCTCGCCGAACGTCGACGCAGGGATGGTGAAGTGCTGCATGACGCCGGGCAGGTCGCAGAAGCGGACGTCGACGAACTCGACGTCGTTGTCGCGGATGTAGGCGGCGACCTCGTCGGGACTGTTGAACATCGATCCTCCGGGAGTGGGCGGACGGCCGAACGGCACGCTACGAGCGGGGAGTTGCCCTGCGGTGTCCCGATTGTTTCGGGGCGGTAACAACACGCCGGGCGAACGGCCCCCTGGTGCGCCCCCGTCGCGCTGTCGAACGCGCGGCGGGCTCGGGCTCCGGTCTCAGTACGCTGGTGGTCATGGTCAGGGATGTCGATCAAGCCTCTCAGGCCCCGGCCCGCGGCGCCTCTCTGGGGCTGCCGGCGGACGGGACGGGGTCGCTGGCCTCGTTCAGCTCGCGGGCCGGCGGCTACGTGATCGACGCCCTGCTGTCGGCCGGGATCGCCTGGGCGTTCACCGCTCCGGCGCCACCCGGCAACACGAGCCTGCTGGTCTTCTTCGCGCTGACCACGCTCTCCCTCGCACTGGTCGGGCAGACCCCGGGTCACCGGCTCATGGGCCTGCGCCTGGCCCACCCGACGCCCGGAACCCGCCTGGCGCCGTGGCGGGCGGTCGTCCGGACGGCGCTGCTCACCCTGCTCGTGCCCGCGCTGATCACCGACGCCGACGGGCGCGGCCTGCACGACCGCCTGACGAAGACCGCCGTCGTCCGCGCCTGAACATGCGGGACCGGCGCCGCCGGACCGCCCCGGGAACGACGAAGGGCCCCGTCCGGTCGGACGGGGCCCTTCCTCGCGAGACGGTGCTCAGCCGCGGCGGCGGACCTGGCGCTGGCTGATCGACATCTGACGGCCACCCGGCAGCGGGCCACCCGGGACCGGCATCCGGGCGCCACCGAGGGCGGCGACCCGGCGGCCGAGGCTGTTGAGCTCGGCGGCCGACAGGTTGCGGGGCAGCTTCATCACGTGGGTGTTGAGCTTCTTGAACGGCACCTGGCCCTCGCCGTCACCGACGACGACGTCGTAGATCGGGGCGTCGCCGACGACGCGGGCGATCTTCTTCTTCTCCTGCGCGATCAGCCCGCGGACCCGCTGGGGTGAGCCCTCGCCGACCAGGATCACGCCCGGGCGACCGAGCACCCGGTGCACGGCGTCGAGCTGCGGCGTGCCGGCGACCCCGGCGGTGACCCGCCAGTCACCGCGCATGTTCTCCAGCACCCACGCGGCGGCGCCCGGCTGCCCCTCGACCTGCCGGTACGCCGAGCCCTGGGCCCGCCGACCGAACACGATGAGCGCCGCCAGGGCACCCAGGATGATCGCCAGCGGGAGGAAGATGAAGGGCGAGTCGAGGAGGATGCCGATCAGCTCGACCACGGCGAACACCACGACGAACGCGATGAGCATGACCCAGGGGAGCTTCGGGTCGTTCTGACGCGTGAGCGTGTAGGCCTGCTTCATCAGCCGGCCGTTGTTGCCGAGCTTCTTCAGCCGCCCGACCTTGGGCTCGCCGTTCTTGCCGGCCTTCGCCCCCGACGCGGTCGCGCCCGCGGGCGCCTTGCCGCCCTTGCCGGGTGCCGTCTGGTCCGAGGACTTGCTGCGTGCCATGCCCCCAGCTTAGTTAAAGGACCCGCTGCCCCCCACCACTCGCAGGCTCGTGGCGGGCCCCTGCAGCGGGCCGAGGGACGAAATCAGACCGTTGGAGTGAGGCCTCGGGCCTCGATCGCCTGCTGGTAGAGGCGGCCGGCGCGGTAGGAGCTGCGGACCAGGGGGCCGGCCAGGACGCCGGGGAACCCGATCGCCTCGGCGTCGGCCTGGAACTGCACGAACTCCTCGGGCTTCACCCAGCGGACGACGGGGTGGTGCCGCGGCGAGGGGCGCAGGTACTGGGTGATCGTCAGCAGGTCGCAGCCGGCCTCGTGCAGGGCGCGCATCGTCTCGACGACCTCCTCCGGCTCCTCGCCCATGCCCAGGATCAGGTTGGACTTGGTCACCAGCCCTGCCTCGCGGGCCGCGGTGAGAACGGCAAGCGACCGCTCGAACCGGAAGCCGGGCCGGATCCGCTTGAAGATGCGGGGCACCGTCTCCACGTTGTGCGCCAGCACCTCGGGCCGGGACGAGAACACCTCGGCGAGCTGGTCGGGGTCGGCGTTGAAGTCGGGGATGAGCAGCTCCACGCCGCAGCCGGGGAGGGCGGCGTGGATCTGCCGCACCGTCTCCGCGTACAGCCAGGCGCCGCCGTCGGGCAGGTCGTCCCGGGCGACGCCGGTGACCGTGGCGTACTTCAGCCCCATGGTGGCCACGCTCTCGGCCACCCGGCGCGGCTCGTCACGGTCGAAGTCGGCCGGCTTGCCGGTGTCGATCTGGCAGAAGTCGCACCGGCGGGTGCACTGGTCACCACCGATGAGGAACGTCGCCTCCCGGTCCTCCCAGCACTCGTAGATGTTGGGGCAGCCCGCCTCCTCGCACACCGTGTGCAGACCCTCGCGGCGCACCAGCGACTTCAGCTCGGTGTACTCCGGACCGGTCTTGAGCCGGGTCTTGATCCACTCGGGCTTGCGCTCGATCGGCACCTGGCTGTTGCGCACCTCGAGGCGGAGCAGCTTGCGGCCGGCCGGCTCGAGCGGGGAGCCCGACGAGGATGCGGGAGCGGCCGTCTCACTCATGCCGCCCACGGTACCCGCGCAGACGACGCCGCCCCTGTCGCGAGAGGCGACAGGGGCGGCGTGGTGGGGGTGGGTGTGACGCGTCAGACCTGCTTGTCGGCCGGTCCGGCGGTCGGGCCCTGGTCGGAGCCACCGCCGGAGCTGAACGGCTCCGGCGTCTGCTGGATGTCCTCATCGGCATCGGCCGGTCCGTCGCCCTCGACGAGCTCGGCGTCCCGGACGCCCATGTCGGACTCGGCGGGGGCGGAGTCGCCGGCCACGAACTGTGCGTCGGAGACGGTCTTGCCGGAGTCGCTCGGGGAGCTGGGCACGGGGTCCTCTCGGTAGCTGGGCACCGGGCCGTCACCGGCCGGGGCGGGGGTCCACTCGTCGGTCTTCGACCGGCGGAGCAGGACGAAGGCGGCCGTACCCACCGCGGCGAGCACGAACACCCACGGCCAGCGGCGCGGCTCGGGCTCGACGCCGACCCGGCGCTTGACCGTCTTCGCCGTGGCCTTGGCCGCCTTCTCGAACTCGCGGTGCTTCTTGCCCGCCTTCTTGCGCGCCTTCTTGGCAGCCTTGCGGGCCTTGCGGCCGGACTCGGCGGCGGCCGCGGCCAGCTCGGCGCGCCGGGCGTCGAGCTCGCTGCGGGCGCTGTCCACGCCGGCGATCAGGGTCTCGCGGGCGCTGTCCAGCGCCGGCGCCACCGCCTCGCGGGCCGCGACCACACGCGGGGCGGCGTAGGCCAGGGCCGCGGCCTGGGCGGCGGTCACCCGCGGCGCCACGTCGTCCTCCAGGGCCTTGCGGGCCGCCTTCTGCGCGGCCGCCACCCGGGGGGCGACGTCGTCGCGGAGGGCCTTCTGCGCGGCCTCGACCCGGGGGCCGAGATCGGCGGCCGCACGGCTGGCGGCTGCCTGGGCTGCGACGGCAGCGGCGGCGACCTTCGGCGCCGCGGCGTCACGGGCCGCCTCGAGCCGGGGGGCCACCGCGTCGCGCGCGGCCTCGAACCGCGGGGCGAGCGTGTCGCGGGCGCCGGCCACCGCCGGGGCGGCGACCGCGGCAGCGGCGGCCACCTTCGGCGCGACCGCGCGCTGGGCCGCCTCGAGCGCCGGGCCCGCCGCCTCCCGCGCCGCCACGACCCGCGGGCCGAGCTGCTCGGCGGCGAGGCGCCCGGCCTCGCTGGCGGCGACCCCGATGTGGGCGAGACCCTCCTGGAGCTCGGCGCCGATGACCTGACCACGCGTCTTCTTGCGGAACACGAGCTGCACCTCCGAGTTGATCGTCTCGCGAGCATCCTGCCCGGTCGCGGCGGTGCCCACACCCCGAGGCCGCAGGTCGGTGCGCGATCGGACGTGGTCCTGGTTACGGTCGCGACGTGCAGTTGCGCATCTTCACCGAGCCGCAGATGGGTGCGACCTACGACGACCTGCTCGCCGTCGCACGTCGTACGGAGGAGACCGGCTTCGACGCCTTCTTCCGTTCCGACCACTACCTGACGATGGGCGGCGACGGCCTGCCCGGCCCCACCGACGCGTGGATCACCCTCGCCGGGCTGGCCCGCGAGACCCGCCGGATCCGGCTGGGCACGCTGATGACCGCCGGCACGTTCCGACTGCCCGGGCCGCTGGCGATCAGCGTGGCCCAGGTCGACCAGATGAGCGGCGGGCGGGTCGAGCTGGGCATCGGATCCGGCTGGTTCGAGGCCGAGCACACCGCCTACGGCATCCCGTTCCCGTCGCTGGGGGAGCGGTTCGACCGGTACGAGGAGCAGCTCGCCGTCCTCACCGGGCTGTGGCGGACCCCGGTGGGGGAGACCTTCGACTTCGACGGACGCCACTACCGGCTCACCGACTCCCCGGCGCTCCCCAAGCCGGTCCAGGAGGGCGGCGTCCCGATCCTGGTCGGCGGCGCCGGGAAGAAGCGGACGCCGCGGCTGGCGGCCCGCTACGCCGCGGAGTTCAACGTCCCGTTCATGTCGGCCGAGGAGAACGACCGCTTGTTCGCCGGGGTCCGCGAGGCCTGCGACGAGGCCGGTCGGGACCCGTCGTCGCTGGTGTACAGCTCCGCCCTGGTCCTCTGCGTCGGCCGGGACGAGGCGGAGATCGCCCGCCGGGCAGCGGCCATCGGGCGCGACGTCGACGAGCTGCGGGCGCACGGCGTCGCCGGCACCCCCGACGAGGCCGTCGACGTCCTGGGCCGGTACGCCGAGGCCGGTGCCCAGCGGGTGTACCTGCAGGTGCTGGACCTCTCCGACCTCGATCACCTGGACCTGGTGGCGAGCGAGGTGGCGCCTCAGCTGGGCTGAGGGGGCTCAGCCCCGCAGCGAGTGGCCGGGGTCGAGCAGCGGGTGCTGCGGGTGGTCGAGCCAGCGCAGGAAGTCGCCCACCGGCATGGGGCGCGAGATCGCGTAGCCCTGGGCGATGTCGCAGCCGAGGCGGGCGAGGGCCGCGCAGGAGGCGGCGTCCTCCACGCCTTCCACGACCAGCCGCAGGCCCAGGTCGTGGGCGAGCGAGACCGTGTGCCGGACGATGGCCGCGGCGCGCGGGTCGCTGGTGACATCGGCGGTGAGGCTGCGGTCGAGCTTGAGCTCGTCGGCCGGCAGGTGCCGCAGGTAGGCCAGCGAGCTGTAGCCGGTCCCGTAGTCGTCGATCGAGGTGCGCACGCCCCGGCGGCGGAGCTCGGCCAGCACCTGGCGGCCGCGCTCGGGATCGGCCATGAGCGTGTCCTCGACCAGCTCCAGGACCAGCGCCTCGGCGGGGAGCCCGTGCCGGGCGAGAGCGGCGAGGACCTTGTCGGGCAGGTCGACGTCGTTGACGTTGGCCGCGGAGAGGTTGACCGAGACGGGCACCTGGTCGGTCGACCACCACAGCGCTGTGGCGCTCAGTGCCAGGTCGAGCACGGTGTCGGTGAGCTGGCGCAGCAGCCCGGCCTGCTCGGCCGCGGGCAGCAGCTCGGCGGGGGAGAGGAGGCCGCGGACCGGGTGCTGCCACCGGACCAGCGCCTCGACGCCGACGACCCGGCCGTCGGCGAAGCCGACCTGCGGCTGCAGGTGCACCAGCAGCTCGTCGCCGGCCAGCGCGGTCCGCAGTTCCTCCATGGTCCGCAGCCGGTCGCCGCTGCCGCCGTGCGGGTCGGGGACGTACACGTGCACGCCCTCGCCCGCTCCCTTGGCCGCGTACATGGCGACGTCGGCGCAGCGCAGCAGCTCCTGGACCGACGCGGCCGGCACCGGGGCGGTGGCGACGCCGATGCTGACGCCGACGTGCAGCCGGATGTCCTCCACCGGGAAGGGCAGCAGCAGCAGGGAGCGCAGCCGCTCGGCGCGCTCCTGCGCCTGGTCGAGCGTGGCCGAGGGCAGCAGGACGGCGAACTCGTCCCCGCCGAGCCGGGCGAGCAGCTCGCCGGGCGCCAGCGCGGGCAGCAGGCGCGGCCCGATCTGGTGCAGCAGGTGGTCGCCGGCGGTGTGCCCGAGGCTGTCGTTGACCTCCTTGAACCCGTCGAGGTCCAGGAGCAGCAGGGCGGCCGGTTCGCGGGCGGTGGCGGTGCGCAGCACCCGGTCGGCCGCCTTGAGCAGCGCGCGGCGGTTGGGCAGCCCGGTCAGCTCGTCGGTGAGGGCCTGCGCCTTCACCTCGCTGAAGGCGCGCACCTCGCGGAACGTGACACCGGTCCTCGTGACGGCGGTGAGGACGCAGGCGATCGCCAGCCAGGCCGAGGCGTGCGGCAGGTGCCCGTCCCAGCCGATGGTGAGGACGGCGATGCTGGCCATCACGCAGACCAGGGGCAGGGCGAGCAGCCGCCCGCCCAGACGGGTTCCGGTCACCGAGGGGTCCGGGGCCGGTCGCGGCCGTGCGGAGTGAGCGGCGAACGCGACGAACACGATGCCGGCCAGCCAGACCAGCTCGAGCCAGGTGCCGTCGACGTAGGTGCCCTGCACGGTGCGGGCGGTCAGCACCACGTCGCCCACGAGGATGGCGGCGAGGGCGCCCATGACCAGGAGGAGCGTGCGGTCCAGCCGGACGCCGAGGATCGAGCCGACCGCGCCCAGCAGCGCGAACAGCAGCACGTCGGTGCCCGGCAGCACGAGCTGGACCAGGGGCACCGCCTCGCGGCCGGGTGCCGGATCGAGGTAGGGCCCGATGAGGAAGGCGAGTCCGACGGCCATGGTGCCCAGGGCTCCGATGAGCCCGTCCAGCCACATGCTCGGGTGGAACCGCGGGACCCGCGCCCGGATCAGGCCCACCATCACCACGTAGAGCATCACGTACGCCAGCAGCGACAGGACGTCGACCACCAGCAGCGGCGAGGTGCCGCCGCCGTCCGGGCCGGCGGTCCACGAGCGCAGCCCGTTCGCGACGGCGTTGAGGACCAGGGACGCGGCCAGCACCCGCCAGGCGAGCTTCTCGCGCGGCAGCCGCGCCGCCGCGTGGCAGCACGCGACGGCTGCGGGGAAGTAGGCGAGGTTGTACAGGAGGACGTCGTAGACCCGGTCCCAGGTGAGCCCGGCCGGGCGGGGCCCGACCCCGGTGGCGAACAACGCCACCCCGAGCAGGGTGAGGGCGACGAGCACCCCGGAGGACGGCGCGCGCCCGCGCACCGTCGTCCCCTCCTCGCGGCTCACCCGGGTGTCATCGGCGGGTCGGGGCAGGAACTGCAGCTCATCCGGACGGTTCCGGCCCGGAGGGGTGAGGGGCGGCGGGAGAGCGGGCGACGCCGGGCGCGGTAGCATCGGCACCGTGACCGGCCGGCTCCTCCTTCTCCGGCCGTGCTGACCTGATC
Organism: Blastococcus sp. TF02-8; assembly: GCF_003319175.1. Taxonomy (GTDB): domain Bacteria; phylum Actinomycetota; class Actinomycetes; order Mycobacteriales; family Geodermatophilaceae; genus Blastococcus. Next base: position 105,504 of record NZ_QOHK01000006.1, read on the forward strand.
CGATCGGACAGCACGGCGACCCCTCCTGCGTGAGGGGTTTTTTTCTGCCCGCCGCCGGTACGACCCCCACGGGAGCCACACGATGAGCCAGACCGACCGCCAGCCCGCCGCCGCGTCCTCGGGCGACGGCGTCCCCGCACACCGGTACACGCCGGCGCTGGCCCAGCAGATCGAGCTCGACTGGCAGAACCGGTGGCAGACCGAGGGGACCTTCCACACGCCGAACCCGACCGGGCGGCTCAGCGCGGGCTTCGAGAAGGTCGCCGACCGGCCGAAGTTCTTCGCGATGGACATGTTCCCGTACCCCTCGGGCGTGGGGCTGCACGTGGGGCACCCGCTGGGCTACCTGGGCACCGACGTGACCAGCCGCTTCCGCCGCATGGACGGCGACAACGTGCTCCACTCCATGGGCTACGACGCCTTCGGCCTGCCCGCCGAGCAGTACGCCGTCCAGACCGGGCAGCACCCGCGGGTCACCACCGAGGCCAACATCGCCGCGATCAAGGCGCAGCTGCGCCGGCTGGGCGTCGACCACGACGACCGCCGCAGCTTCGCCACGATCGACCCGGGCTACTACAAGTGGACCCAGTGGATCTTCCTGCAGATCTTCGGCTCCTGGTTCGACGAGGACGCCGGCAAGGCGCGCCCGATCGCGGAGCTGGTGGCGGAGCTCGACGCCGGCACCCGCGAGCCGGCCGCCGGCACCAACCCGTCCGGCCGGCCGTGGGCGGAGCTGGACGAGGTGGGGAAGCGGCAGGTCGTCGACGCGCACCGGCTGGCCTACCTGCACGAGGCGCCGGTGAACTGGTGCCCCGGCCTGGGCACGGTGCTCTCCAACGAGGAGGTGACCCCCGACGGGCGCTCCGAGCGGGGCAACTTCCCGGTGTTCCGGCGGCCGCTGAAGCAGTGGATGATGCGGATCACCGCGTACGCCGACCGGCTGCTGGCCGACCTGGACCGGCTGGACTGGTCGGACTCGGTCAAGCTGATGCAGCGCAACTGGATCGGCCGGTCCACCGGCGCGAAGATCCGGTTCGCCTCCGGCGACCAGACCGTCGAGGTCTTCACCACCCGCCCCGACACGCTGTTCGGCGCGACCTACATGGTGCTGGCGCCGGAGCACCCGCTGGTCGAGGAGCTGACCGCAGCCGCGTGGCCGGACGGCACCGACCCGCGCTGGACCGGCGGCGCGGCCACCCCGGTCGAGGCGGTGCGCGAGTACCAGCGGCAGGCCTCGCGCCGCTCCGAGCTGGACCGCCAGGACGCCGGGCGCGAGAAGACCGGCGTCTGGCTGGGCATCACCGCCGTCAACCCGGTGAACGGCCGCGAGCTGCCGGTCTTCATCGCCGACTACGTGCTGACCGGCTACGGCACCGGCGCGATCATGGCCGTGCCGGGGGAGGACCAGCGCGACTGGGAGTTCGCGCAGGCCTTCGGGCTGGAGATCGTGCCCACCGTCGAGCGGCCCGAGGGCTTCGACGACGCCTCCGGTGCCTGGACCGGCCCCGGCGCGATGATCAACTCGGCCAACGACGAGATCTCGCTGGACGGCCTGGACAAGGCCACCGCGATCGCGCGGGTCACCGAGTGGCTGGTCGCCAACGGCGCCGGCGAGGCGACCACCACCTACAAGCTGCGCGACTGGCTGTTCAGCCGCCAGCGCTACTGGGGCGAGCCGTTCCCGATCGTCTACGACGAGGACGGCCTGCCGGTCGCCGTTCCGCAGTCGATGCTGCCGGTGCTGCTGCCCGAGGTGGACGACTACTCGCCGAAGACCTTCTCCGACGACGACGCCGACTCCGCGCCGGAGCCGCCGCTGTCGCGCGCCACGGACTGGACGACCGTCGAGCTGGACCTGGGCGACGGCCCGAAGAAGTACCGCCGCGAGACCAACACGATGCCCAACTGGGCGGGCTCCTGCTGGTACTACCTGCGCTACCTGGACCCGGCCGACGACGAGCGGATGGTCGACCCGGAGCTGGAGCGCTACTGGATGGGTCCCCGCGAGGCGGGCGACCCCGGCGGCGTGGACCTGTACGTCGGCGGCATGGAGCACGCCGTCCTGCACCTGCTGTACGCGCGCTTCTGGCACAAGGTGCTGTTCGACCTGGGCCACGTGTCCAGCGAGGAGCCGTTCCGCCGGCTGGTCAACCAGGGCTACATCTCCGCCTACGCCTACACCGACGAGCGCGGGTTCTACGTGCAGGCCTCGGAGGTCGTGGAGAAGGACGGGAAGTTCTTCCACGAGGGCAAGCCGGTCAACCGCGAGTACGGCAAGATCGGCAAGAGCCTGAAGAACATGGTCACGCCCGACGAGATGATCGGCGCGTACGGCGCGGACACCTTCCGGGTCTACGAGATGTCCACGGGCCCGCTGGAGCAGTCGCGACCGTGGGAGACCAAGGCCGTCGTCGGCTCGCAGCGCCTGCTGCAGCGCATCTGGCGGGTCGTCGTCGACGAGGAGACCGGCGCGGTGCGGGCCACCGACGCCGAGCCGGCCGAGGAGACGCTGCGGGCGCTGCACGAGGCGATCGACGGCGTCCGCGACGGGTACGCCACGCTGCGGTTCAACATCGCCATCGCCCGGATCACCGAGCTGACCAACCACCTGACGCAGGCCTACGGGGCGACCTCCCCGGTGCCGCGGTCGGTCGCCGAGCCGCTGGTGCTGCTGGTGGCGCCGCTGGCCCCGCACCTGGCCGAGGAGCTGTGGTCGCGCCTGGGCCACGACACCTCGGTGGCCTGGGCGCCGTTCCCGGTGGCCGAGGAGCGCTGGCTGGTCCAGGACACCGTGCAGGTCGCCGTCCAGGTGAACGGCAAGGTGCGCTCGCAGGTCAGCGTCCCGGCCGACGCCGACGCGGCGGCTCTGGAGGCGGCAGCGCGGGCGGACGAGAAGATCGCCGGCTACCTGGAGGGCGCGACCATCCGTCGCGTCGTCGCCGTCCCGGGTCGGCTGGTCAACTTCGTGCTCGGCTGAGCACATCGTCGTCCTCCGGACGACACCGCAGCCACATGCCGTCCCCCAGCGGCACTGAGCTCCACCGTCACGCCTGCGCGGACCCCTCCAGGGCCCGCTCGGCGCGACAAATCGTTTGCTGGTGACGGTAGAACCGAGGCTGTGACTTCTTCGACCACCACCCTCGTGGAGCTCGGCCCGGACGACGCCCTCTTCCCCGCCTGGTGCGAGGTGTGGGCGGCGTCCGAGCGCGCCGACCGGCCCGACGAGGCGCCCCGGCCGGCGGCCGAGCACGTCGCCCTCGGCCGGCAGCTGGTCGAGCCCGGGGGTTCGCGCGACGGGACGCACCGGGCCGCCCTCGTGGGGGACGACGTGGTGGGTGCCCTGCGGCTGCTGTTCCCGCTCAAGGACAACACCGCCACGGCGATCGTCGACCTGGCCGTGCATCCCCACCACCGGCGGCGTGGCGTCGGCGCGCTGCTGCACGAGGAGGCACTCCGGCTGGCCGCGGCCTCCGGCAGGACGGCGCTGATCACCGAGATCGACGAGGTGAACTCCGACGCGCCGGGTGTCTCGTTCGCTTCCGCTCGTGGCTGGACGTGCGACCTGACGGAGACCCGGCGGGACCTGCTGCTGCCGGTCGACGAGCAGCGGCTCGCCGCCCTCGAGGCCGACGCGCGTGCCCGCAGTGCCGGCTACGAGCTGGTCACCTGGCGGGACCGGACGCCCGAGGAGTTCCTGGCCGACCGCGCCCTGCTGGAGCAGCGGATGAGCACCGATGCGCCGCACGGGGACCTGCCCACGGAGGAGGAGCGCTGGGACGGCGAGCGCGTGCGGGAGTACGAGGCCGCGAGCGCCGCCCGCGGGCGCACCCTGCTCTCCGCCGGCGCCGTGCGTGACGGCCGGATGGTCGCCTACACCGATCTGCAGCTGCCGCGCTCCCGCCCGGGGATCGCCCAGCAGGCCGGCACCCTGGTGCTCCGGGAACACCGTGGCCACCGCCTCGGTGCGCTGGTGAAGGCCGCCGTGCTCCGCCGGCTGGCGGTCGAGTTCCCCCAGGTCCGGCGGATCAGCACCTACAACGCCGACAGCAACACTCCGATGGTCGCGGTGAACGAGGCGCTCGGCTTCGTCCCGGCGGGGCGGCTGACCATGTGGTCGCTGCGCCTGGCCTGAGCGGATCAGGCCGGGCGGACGCGGATCAGCTCGTGCCTGCCGTCGACCGTGGAGGCGCCGTTCAGCCGGTGGTCGCAGGGGCGGTGGTGAGGACGGCGTGCACGGCGGCCTCGACCGGGGCGAGGGCGTCCTCGACGGTCACGGGCCGGCCGAGCTCGGCCGAGAGCGAGGTCACCCCGGCGTCGGGGATGCCGCACGGGATCATGTTGGCGAAGAAGGACAGGTCGGGCTCGCAGTTGAGCGCGAACCCGTGCATGGTGACGCCGCGCGCGACGCGGATGCCGATGGCGGCCACCTTGCGCTCGGGGCGGCCGGTGGCCGGATCGCCCGGCAGCCAGACCCCGCTTCGGCCCTGCACCCGGCCGGCGACCACGCCGAACCCGGCGCACACCTCGATCAGCGCGCCCTCGAGCCGGCGGACGTAGGCGACGACGTCGACCGGGTCCGGCAGCGCGACGATCGGATAGCCGACCAGCTGCCCTGGCCCGTGCCAGGTGATCTTGCCGCCGCGGTCGACGTCGACGACCGGCGTCCCGTCGAAGGGCCGCTCGTGCGGCTCGGTGCGGCGGCCCGCGGTGTAGACCGACGGGTGCTCCAGCAGCAGCAGCGTGTCGGGGACCTCGCCGGCGACCCGCTTGGCGTGCAGATCGCGCTGCAGCGCCCAGGCCTCCTCGTAGTCGACCAGACCGGGCCGGAGAACCTCGAGCGTCACGGTCCCAGCCTAGGCCGGGAGCGACACCTCCGACGGGCGGAGAGCGCGCAGCACCGCGCGGGCCGCCCGCGCGCCGCTGGCCATCGCGCCCTGGATCGAAGGCGTGTCCCGGTGGTCCCCGCACACGTAGAGCCCGTCGCCGAGGTCGACCGGACGGCGCAGGTGCAGCGGGGGGAGGGCCGCGGGCTGGGCGCCCGGGACGGTGACCGAGGTGAGGTGCTCGAGGTCGCCGGGCGAGATGCCGTGTGCGGCGGCGATCTCCTCGCGCACGTCGGCCTCCCGCGTCCGCTCCAGCGTGGAGCTGGACACCAGGGCGCGGCCGTCGGGGCTGTAGCGGGGCTGGGCGTCGGAGACGACGGCGGTGTTCACCACCCGGCCCCCGGGCTGCCCGAGCACGAGCAACGGGGAGGGCCAGGGCGACCGGGGCAGCACGTGCAGGTGCGTGGTGACCTCGCGGGGCGCGGCGGCGTCGACTCCCGGGAGCAGCGCGGTCGCTGTCGCCGGATCGGTCGCGACGACGACCGCGCCGGCGGTCCACCTCCCGTCGTCCGTCGTCACCGATCCCGGGCCCACCGCCCGGACGGCGGTCCGCAGGTGCAGCCGCTCCGGAGGGAGACGGCCGGCCAGCTGCTCGCCGATCGCCCGCATGCCCGCGGCGGGCAGACCGGTCGATCCCCGGACGAAGCTGCGCCACAGCAGGTCGACGTACCGGCTGGAGGTGGCCAGCTCGTCCTCGAGGACGACGCCGGCGAGGAACGGCCGGACGAAGCGCTCCAGCGTCGCGTCCCCGACGCCGGCCGAGCGGAGGGCCGCCTCGGCGGTCGTCTCCGGTGCCCGCAGCAGCCGGGCGACGGGCGCGTACCCGGCCCGGAGCGCGTACGCGGCGAGCGCCGCCTTCTCCCGCGGCGACCCGAGGGGGGCGCGCACCGTGCCGACCAGCCCGGTGGGTCGCCGGCGGGGGTCGACGAACTGGTGCACCCGCCCGTCGACCCGCAGCGCGGCGCCGCGCTCGAAGAAGCCGAGGTCCAGGGCCGCGAGGTCGAGGTCGGCGGCGCGGGGATAGCCGGTGTTGAACACCTGGAACCCTCGGTCGACGACGAAGCCGTCGACGTGCTCGGTCGCGACGCGGCCACCGGGGGTGCCGGAGGCCTCCAGCACGTGCACGTCCACGCCCGCGCCGGCGAGTCGCGTGGCGGCGGAGAGCCCGGCCAGGCCCGCCCCGATCACGACGACCTCGGCACGCGGCGTCCTCGACACCGCCCGACGGTAGCGCCGCGGGGGGCCTCCTGGCCTGTGGACAACCAGGGCGCCGGTGCCCGCATCAGGCCTACGGTGCCTGCCATGTCCGTTCCCGCTCCGGTGCCACCCGTGGTCCCCGGCTACACGCTGCAGGCGCTGCTCGGTCGTGGTGGGTCGGGGGAGGTGTGGCGCGCTCTGCCGTGCGGCGGCGGCGCGCCGGTCGCGGTCAAGGTCCTGGTCGCCGGCGACCCGGCCCGCCAGGTGCGGGAGGCGGCGCTGCTCGGCGGGCTCGACCACCCGCACCTCGTCCGGCTGCACGAGGTGGTGCAGCAGCCCCGGGGTGACGGGGGCCCGCGGGTGGCTCTCGTCCTCGACCTGCTCGCCGGGGGCAGCCTGGCCGCGCTGCTCGCCCGGCGGGGGAGGCTCTCCCCGGGAGAGGTGGTGACCGCGATCGCCCCGATCGCGTCGGCGCTGGCGTCCGCCCACGAGCGCGGCGTCGTCCACGGTGACCTGTCGCCCGGGAACATCCTCTTCACCGCCGAAGGTCGGCCCGTGCTGACCGATCTCGGCGTCGGCCGGGTGCTCGGGGAGTCGGCCGCGGTGGAGGTGACACCTGCCTACGTGGACCCGGTCGTCGCCCGGGGTGGCCGGCCCGGCCCGGCGTCGGACGTGTTCGGAGTGGCCGCTGCTGCCTTCCACGCGCTCACCGGCATCGCCCCGTGGAACGCGGCGACCCCCGAGGACCTGCTCGAGCTGGCCGCCGACGGGCACCTGCCGGACCTGGCCGAGCTCGCTCCGGAGGCACCGCGGGAACTGGTGGCGGTGGTCCGGCGGGGTCTCGCGCCGGACCCGCACCTGCGCGGCCCGGCGGCGCAGTTCGCCCTCGATCTGCGGCACGCCGCCCCGGCCGGGCCCGTGGCGCTGAGCGCCGCAGCGGCAGGCGGCCACGGCCGCCCGGACGCGCGCACGGCGCTGACCCACGTGGTGCCCGGCCGTCGGCCGCGTCCGGCGCCGGTGGTCGAGGAGGCCCGGTCCGCGCGCTCGCGGTGGTGGGGGGCCGTTCCGATACGCGGCGTGCTGGTCGCCTCCGCCGTCGTCGTGGCGCTCGCCCTCACCGCCTGGGCCGGAACCCGCTGGGGGAGCGGGAGCGCACCCGCCGGCGGCCGCCCTTCCGAGGCGGCGGCCACCGTCGCGACGACGGCGCGACCCACGACCACACCGACCGGCGACCCGGCCGCCGCCGCAGCGGTCGCCGAGGGGCTCCCGGAGACCGCCACCCCGACGACACCGGCGGAGTGGGAGGCCGTGGTCGCCGCGCTCTACCAGCGTCGCGCGGAGGCCTTCGGTGCCGCCCGTCCCGACGTCCTCGACGCGGTCTACACACCGGCCAGTGCGCTGCTGGCCGCCGACCGCGAGCACGTGGCCGCGCTCGCGGCGGCGGGCGAGCGGCTCAGCGGCTTCACCCCGACCGTGCGCGACGTGCAGCTCCTCACCGCGGCGGACGAGCGGGCCGAGCTCCGGCTCACCGACCGCTGGCTGGACTATCTCGTGGTGCCCGCCGACCGGCCCGAGGGACCGGTCCTCCGCACGGTGGCCGGCCGGCCGGACGCGTCCGTGCACCTGGTGCTGGTGCGGACAGCGGAGGGCTGGCGGATCGACTCCGCCGTCCGTACCGGCTGAGTCAGTCGCGGACGGTGGCTGCGCGCAGAGCCGACTCGACGTCGCCGTGCGTGAAGCGGAACCCGGCCGCGGTCAGGGCCGCCGGCACCGCGCGCTGCCCGGCCAGGACGCCGACGGGGGCGAACTCGCCGAGTGCGATGCGCAACGCGAACGGCGGTACCGCCAGGACGGTCGGCCGGTGCAGCACCCGGCCCAGCGCGCCCGTGAACTCGGCATTGGTCACCGGCGCCGGCCCGGTGAGGTTGACCGGCCCCTCGACCGGGTGGGTCAGCAGGAACCGGATCGCGTCCACCTCGTCACGCAGGCTGATCCAGGGCATGTACTGCTGCCCCGACCCCAGCCGGCCACCGAGCCCCGCGCGGAAGAGCGGCAGCAGCCGGCCGAGCAGGCCACCGTGACCGAGGACCAGACCGGTCCGCAGCCGGACCACGCGCACGCCCGCCCGAGCGGCGGGGACGGTGGCGCCCTCCCACTCGGCGCAGACCCGGGCGAGGAAGTCCTCGCCGCCGGGGGCGGACTCGTCGATCACCCGGTCACCGGTGCCGCCGTAGTAGCCGACCCCCGAGGCGTTGACCAGCACGCGGGGGCGGCCCGGGTCGGCGGTGGCCGCCTCGGCGAGGGCCTGGCTGATCGTGGTGGTGGCGTCCACGCGGCTGGAGAGCACGGCCTGCTTGTGCTTCTCGGTCCACCGGCGGTCGCCGACGCCGACCCCCGCGAGGTTGACGACCGCGTCCACGTCGCTCAGCAGAGCGGAGTCGATCCGCCGGTGCTGCGGGTCCCAACGGTGCTCCTCGGTCGTCCGCGGCGTCCGTCGGACCAGCTGGAGCACCTCGTGCCCGTCCTCCCGCAACGCGGGGAGCAGTGCACTGCCCACGAAGCCGGACGCGCCGGCGACGGCGATCTTCATGCGGCTCTCCTCCCGGGGTGGGCCGGGGCACGGGTGCGGAACGGGCTCGGGGCCCCGGTGGTCACCGGGGCCCCGAGCGGGCGCGTGCCTCAGGCGAGTCCGAGTTCGCCCTCGAACTGACCGGCCTCGAGGCGCTCCTTCACCGTGGTGAGGAAGCGGGCAGCATCCGCGCCGTCGACGATCCGGTGGTCGTAGGTGAGGGCCAGGTAGACCATCGAGCGGATCGCGATGACCTCGCCGAGGTCGGCGTCCTGGACCACGACCGGTCGCTTCACCACCGAGCCGACACCGAGGATGGCGACCTGCGGCTGGTTGATGATCGGGGTGTCGAACAGCGCGCCCCGGCTGCCGGTGTTGGTCAGCGTGAAGGTGCCGCCACCGAGCTCGTCCGGGGTCACCTTGTTGGTGCGGGTGCGCTCGGCCAGGTCGGCGATCTTGCGGGCGATGCCGCCGAGGCTCAGGTCACCGGCGTCGTGGATCACCGGCACGAGCAGGCCCCGCTCCGTGTCGACCGCGATGCCGAGGTTCTCGACGTCGTGGTAGGTGACGGTGCCGGCCTCCTGGTCGATGGAGGAGTTGACCGACGGGTGGGCCTTGAGCGCCTCGATGGAGGCCTTCGCGAAGAAGGGCAGGAAGGAGAGCTTGACGCCCTCGCGCGACTCGAAGTCCGCCTTGGCCTTCTGCCGCAGCCGGGCGATCTTCGTGACGTCGGCCTCGACCACGGTGGTCAGCTGGGCGCTGACCTGCAGCGACTCCACCATCCGCCGGGCGATCACCGCGCGGAGGCGGGACAGCTTCTCCGTGCGGCCCCGCACCGAGGTGTCCGGCATGGCGGCCGGCGACGGGGTGCGGACGCCTCCGGAGGCAGCGGGAGCGGAGGCAGCCGGAGCGGAGGCAGCCGGAGCGGAGGCGGCCGGAGCGGACTTCTGCTCGGCGGCCGCGAGCACGTCCTGCTTGCGGATCCGGCCGCCGACGCCGGTGCCGGACACGGACGCGAGGTCCACGCCGTGCTCGGCGGCGAGGCGGCGCACGAGCGGGGTCACGTACTGGCCGCCACCGCCATCGCCATCTCCCGACGGTGCCGGTGCCTGCGGCGCGACCTGCGGCGCCGGGGCGGACGTGGGAGAGGTCGACGGCTGGGCGCCGCTGGCGCCGTAGTCGCCGCCGGGCTGCGCCGTCGCGGTCGCCGGCGCCGCCGGCTTGGCCTCGGGGGCAGCCTGCGGCTCCTCCTGCTTCGGTGCCTCCTGCTTCGGGGCCTCCTGCTGCGGGGCCGGAGCCGGCGCGGGAGCCGAGCCGCCCCCTGCCGCACCGCTGCCGATGACGGCGAGCTGCGCGCCGACGTCGACGGTCTCGTCCTCGTTGACCGTGATCTCGAGCAGCGTGCCGCTGACCGGCGCCGGGATCTCGGTGTCGACCTTGTCGGTGGAGACCTCGAGCAGCGGCTCGTCGGCGGTGACCTCGTCGCCCACGGCCTTGAGCCAGCGGGTGACGGTGCCCTCGGTGACGCTCTCGCCCAGGGCCGGCATGGTGACCGGGGTTCCGTCGCCGCCTCCCGAGCCACCGCCGGCCTGGGCGGGCGCGGGCGCCGGCTGCTCGGGCGCCGGCTGCTCGGGCGCCGCGTCCTCGACCTGCTGGGCCGGGGTCTCGGGCATGTCGGCGTCGTCCGCGGAGGCGGCGTCGCCACCAGCGGAGCCGCCGCCGTCACCCTCGCCGCCGATGACCGCGAGCTCGGCGCCGACCTCGACGGTCTCGTCCTCGGCGACCAGGATCTTGGTCAGGACACCGGCGGCCGGCGACGGGATCTCGGTGTCGACCTTGTCGGTCGAGACCTCCAGGAGGGGCTCGTCGACGGCGACCTGCTCACCCTCCTGCTTGAGCCATCGGGTGACCGTGCCCTCGGTGACGCTCTCGCCCAGGGCGGGCATGGTGACGGACGTCGGCATCGGGGCAGTGCTCCTTCTGGCGCGGGGTGATGGGGGGAGAAGCAGGTTCAGCCGTGCACGTGCAGCGGCTTGCCGGCGAGAGCCAGGTGGGCCTCGCCCAGAGCCTCGCTCTGCGTCGGGTGCGGGTGGATGAGGCTGGCGACGTCGTCGGCCTCGGCCTCCCAGTTGTAGATGAGCTGTGCCTCGGCGATGAGCTCGCCGACGCGGCTGCCGACCATGTGGATGCCGACGACCGGGCCATCAGGGGCCTGGACGAGCTTGACCGCACCGGTGGTCTTGAGGATCTGGCTGCGGCCGTTGCCGGCGAGGTCGTAGGTGAGGGTCTTCACCTCGCCGTAGCGCTCCTTGGCCTGGGCCTCGGTGAGCCCGACGGAGGCGACCTCCGGGTCGGAGTAGGTGATCCGCGGGACGCCGGCGTAGTCGATGGGGGCCGGCTCCAGGCCCGCGACGCGTTCGGCGACGAGGATGCCCTCGCCGAAGCCGACGTGCGCCAGCTGGAGGGTGGGCACCAGGTCACCCACGGCGGAGATCGTGGGGATGTTGGTCTGCATGTACTCGTCGACGAGGACGTAGCCGCGCTCCATCGCGACCCCGACCTCCTCGTACCCGATGCCGGAGCTGACCGGGCCGCGGCCGACGGCGACGAGCAGCAGCTCGGCCTCGATCTCCTTGCCGTTCTCCAGCGACACCTTCACGCCGTTGTCGGTCGACTGGACGCCGGAGAAGCGGCTGCCGAGCTCGAAGGCGATCTTGCGGCGCCGGAACGCGCGCTCCAGGAGCTTCGAGGAGCTCTCGTCCTCGAGGGGGACGAGGTGGGGGAGGGCCTCGACGATCGTGACGTCGACCCCGAAGGACTTCCAGGCGCTGGCGAACTCGCAGCCGATGACCCCGCCGCCCAGGATGATCGCCGAGCTGGGCACCCGGTCGAGGTTGAGCGCGTGGTCGCTGGTGATGACCTTGACGCCGTCGATCTCCAGGCCGGGCAGCGAGCGCGGGTAGGAGCCGGTGGCGAGCAGGACGTGCCGGCCCTCGTAGCTGCGGCCGTCGACCTCGACGGTGGTCGGGGAGGTCAGCCGGCCCTCGCCCTCGACGTAGGTGATCTTCCGGGCCTTCACCAGGCCCTGCAGCCCCTTGTAGAGCTTGGAGATGACGCCGTCCTTGTAGGAGTTGACGCCGTCCATGTCGATACCGGCCAGTGAGGTCTTGACGCCGAACTGCTCTCCCTCGCGGGCGAGGTCGGCGACCTCGCCCGCGTGCAGGAGCGCCTTGGTCGGGATGCAGCCGCGGTGCAGGCAGGTGCCGCCGACCTTGTCCTTCTCGATGAGGACCACGTTCAACCCCAGCTCCGACGCGCGGAACGCCGCGGCATACCCACCGGAGCCACCCCCGAGGATGACCAGGTCGGCGGGGGAGGCGGGTGCGCTCACGGGTGCTCCTCAGGTGCGTCGGGCGGCGACCCCGCTCGAGCGGGCGGGGGCTGGGGCCCATCCTGCCACTCCGGGAACGACCTGGCCGGGACCACCGTTGCTCTCGCGAGCGTCGGGGTGATCGCCCCTGATGTCCGGTACCGAGGGAGGCGGCCATGGGTCTGTTCGACCGGTTGCGCGGACGCGGCACGCGGGGGCGCGGGGCGGGCGGGAGCGGCCGGCCGGCGACCCTGGACCGGGGGTCGGAGCGCGCCGACCTCGCCCACCTGGAGCAGTTCGTGGGCACCCGCCGCGGCGTCGAGGGCTACGTGGAGCCGCGGACGGCGGTCACCGAGACGACGATCGTGCTGGTGGCTGCCGACGGCGAGTGGACGCGTCGTCGGATCGCCGGTCCCGAGGTGGCCCGGAGGCTCTCCCGGGAGCTGTCGATCCCGGTCTACGACGCGCAGGTCACCGGCTACCCCCGGCGCATGCGCGACTGGACGTCGCGCCGGAACCACGACCACCCCCGCTGACGGGCGGTTCGTGCACTTCTCGCCCGGCGAGAAGTGCACGAACCGCCCCGTCAGTCGGCGATGAGGGCCTCGATGGTGGCCAGCAGGGTGCGCACGGGCACGCCGGTGCCGCCCTTGGGCGTGTAGCCCCAGGGACCACCGGTGTTGTAGCTCGGCCCCGCGATGTCGATGTGCGCCCACGGCAGGCCGGACGGGACGAACTCGGCCAGGAAGTGCCCACCGACGAGCATGCCGCCCATCCGGTCGGCGTTGGCGTTGACGAAGTCGGCCACGGTGGAGTCCAGCCCGCGGCGCAGCTCGGGCGGCAGCGGCATCGGCCACATGCTCTCGCCGCTGCGCTCCGAGGCGGCGACGACGGCGGCGCGCATGTCGTCGGACCCCATGACGCCGGCCGTCCGCCCGCCGAGGGCCACGAGCTGGGCGCCGGTGAGGGTGGAGGTCTCCAGCAGCACGTCGGGCCGGTCCTCGGCGGCGCGGGCGATGGCGTCGGCGAGCACGACCCGGCCCTCGGCGTCGGTGTTGGTGATCTCGGCCTTCTTCCCGTTGCGGAAGGTGACGACGTCGGCCGGCCGGTAGGAGGTGCCGCTGGGCAGGTTCTCCGCGATCGGGACGGTGGCGGTGACCTCGACCGGCAGGCCGAGCTGGGCGACGAGGCAGACGGTGGCGATCACGGCCGCCGCCCCGGCCATGTCGCTCTTCATGTCCTCCATCTTCGCGGCGGGCTTGATCGAGATGCCGCCGCTGTCGAAGGTGATCCCCTTGCCGACCAGCGCCACCTTCTTGCGCGCCCCCGAACCGGCGTAGGTCAGCCGGAGCAGTCGCGGCTTGCGCGAGGAGCCGCCGCCCACGGCGAGGATGCCGCCGTAGCCACCGGCGGCCAGCGCCTCCTCGTCGAGGATCTCGGCGGACAGGCCGAGCTTCTCGCCGGCGGCGGCACCGCGGGCGGCGAGCTCGGCGGGGAAGAGGTCGTTGGGCGGGGTGTTGACCAGGTCGCGCACCAGGGCGACGGCGTCGGCGACGGCGCGCACCCGGCGCAGCGCCGTCTCCGCGGCGGCAGCCCCCGGCACCACGACGACGAACTCCTGCGGCGGGGTGAGCCGGTTCGCGGGCAGGTCGGACTTGTACGCGGTGAACTCGTAGGCCCCCAGCAGCGACCCCTCGCCCACGGCGTGCAGCCGGTCGGCGTCGGGAGTACCGCCCACGGCGGCGAGCAGCGTCACGACCGTACGGCGCCCGCGCAGGGAGCGGCTGGCGGCACCGGCGGCGCGGCGGACGGCCTCCGGCGCATAACCACCGGAGGCGTCGGGGGCGCCGAGGCCTGCGACGGCGACGACCGGGAACGGGCCCTGACCGAACGAGGGGAGGCGGGTCACCTCGTCCTCGCCGCCCTTCGCGCCGAGGTCGGCCAGCGCCGCGAACAGCCGGCCACCGAGCAGGCGGTCGACGGCCTCGGCGCCGGGCGTCGGGAGCAGCCCGTCGGGCCCCTTGCCGACGGCGACGACGACGGCGTCGGCGGTCAGCTTCTCGAGCGGTTGATCGGTCGCGGTGATCGTCGGGAGCACCGGCCGATCGTACTCAGGCACGGTCCTCACTACGGTGACGGCCGTGACCCCGCTGACCTCTCCTCTGCACGACCGGCACCTCGCCGCGGGCGCCAAGCTCGCGGACTTCAGCGGGTGGTCGATGCCCATCGAGTACGCCGGCGGCGGGGTCCTGGCCGAGCACACCGCCGTCCGCGAGGGTGTCGGGTTGTTCGACGTCTCGCACCTGGGCACCGGCACGGTCCGCGGCCCGGGCGCCGCGGCGTTCGTGGACGCGTGCCTGACCAACGACCTGTCCCGCATCGGCCCGGGCCGGGCCCAGTACACGCTGTGCTGCGTGCCGGACGGTGAGGCGCAGGCCGGCGGAGTGATCGACGACCTGATCGCCTACCTGCACGGACCCGACGACGTGCTGCTCGTGCCGAACGCGGCCAACGCCGGCGAGGTGCTGGGCCGCCTGGCCGATGCCGCGCCGGCAGGCGTCGCGGTCGAGGACCGGCACACCGAGGTCGCGGTCCTCGCCGTCCAGGGCCCGCGGTCGCTGCAGGTGCTGGAGCTGCTGGGCCTGCCGGGCGAGATCGGCTACATGTCCTTCGTGACCGGCACGGGCGGCGGGACGGCGGAGGTGACCGTCTGCCGCACCGGCTACACCGGGGAGCACGGCTACGAGCTGCTGGTCGCGGCCGACCGGGCCGGCGAGCTCTGGGACGCGCTGCTGGAGGCCGGCGCGGACCTCGGGATCCGGCCGTGCGGGCTGGGTGCCCGCGACACGCTGCGCACCGAGATGGGGTACCCGCTGCACGGCCACGAGCTGTCGCGCGACATCTCACCGGTGCAGGCCCGAGCCGGCTGGGCGGTGGGCTGGGCGAAGCAGGCGTTCTGGGGTCGGACGGCCCTGACCACGGAGAAGGCGGCCGGTCCGGCGCGGTCGCTCCGCGGGCTGCGGGCGACCGGCCGGGGCATCCCGCGCCCGGGCATGGCGGTGCTGGACACCGACGGCAACCGGGTGGGGGAGACCACCAGCGGCACCTTCTCCCCGACGCTGCGGACCGGGATCGCGCTGGCGCTGCTGGACACCTCCGCCCGGATCGTCGACGGCGCCGAGCTCGCCGTCGACGTCCGGGGCCGGCCGCAGCCGGTCGAGGTGGTCGCGCCGCCGTTCGTGGCCTCGCACGTCCGCTGAGGCCGGGCTACTTCCTCGTCGGGTCGCTCGCGTGCTCGCCCGGCTCCGGCGACTCGGGGAGCGTGTCGGCGACGACCGCACCGCGGGTCCCCATCGGCTCGGGATCCCCGTCGGTGGTGTCCCGGGCGGTCTGGTGCTCGGCCTCGGCGTTGATCTCCGCGCCCAGCAGGACCAGGTAGCAGGTCAGGTACAGCCACAGCATCAGGACGATGACCCCGGCGATGGCGCCGTAGGTCTTGCCGTAGGACCCGAAGTTGTCGACGTAGATCGCGAAACCGACGCTCACCAGGGCCCAGATCACGGTGACGACGACGGCGCCCAGGCTCACCCAGCTGAACCGCGGCGCGTCCCGGTCCGGGGCCACCCGGTAGAGGACGGCGAGCGCGCCCGCGAACACCGCCAGCAGCAGCACCCAGCGCGCGACCTGCGCCAGGACGGTGCCCACGACGCCGAGCGGCAGCGCCTCGATCACCGACGGGACGACGGCCACCAGGCTGAAGGTGATCAGCACGAAGACGATCGCCCCGATCGTCAGCGCCAGCGAGAGCAGCTTGAGCTTGACGAAGTTCCGGGCCTCGACCTCGTCGTAGGCGATGTTCACCGCCGTGATCACGTTGCCCACGCCGCCGGAGGCGCTCCACAGCGCGGCGAGGATGGAGACCACCAGGCTGATGCTCAGCGCGCTGCCGCTGTTCTCGATGATGGAACGCAGCTGTTCCTCGATCAGGTTCGCCGCGTCCTGGGGCAGCTGGGCGGAGAGGTCCTCGACCTGCTGGGCCACGGTCTCCTCGGAGGCCACGAGGCCGTAGATGGAGATCAGGGCGATCAGCGCCGGGAAGATCGACAGGAAACCGAAGAACGCCACTCCGCCGGCGATGATCGGCATGTTGTCGGCCTTGTTCTCGGCCCACGCCCGCTTGACGATCTGCTTCCACCCGCTCCACGGGATCTGGGTGGGCTTCTCCGCGTGGATGCCGGGGAGCTGCTCGGGCGAGGGTGCCTCGGGCGGCAACCGGTCGGGGTCGGGCCGCGAGCCGGTGCGGCGGGCCGCCTCGGCCGCGGCGGCCCGCCGCGCCGCCTTCTCCTCGACGCGCTGGCGGATGCGCTCGACGGCGCTCTCGTGCTGCCGGGTGCCGGTCACCTCTAGTCGCCGGGCCAGGCGCCGGTCAGCTTGGTGAAGCCGCGGGCGCCGGCGCGGTCGATCGCGGCCTTCGTGGCGGCGAAGATCGCACCCTGGATCGCGGCGGCCAGCACGACCTCGCGCATCGGGTACTCGCTCTGCAGCGCCGACGGCGCGTCGTCCTCGTTGGAGACCGCCTTCCAGATCTGCTTGAAGACGATCCCGCTCAGGGACCCGGCCAGGATGCCGCCGATCAGGCCGATGGGCCGGTAGGCGAACTTGGCTCCCTTGCTCAACGCTTCCTCCTCCTCGTGGCGCGCGCGGCGCGCCGCTTCCGAAGCACGACGATGCCCGTGACCAGCCCGGCGACGGCCAGCAGGCCGGCGATGGTCAGCGGGGGGCTCTCGCGGTAGGTCTCCACCGCGGTGTCCCGGGCTCGCAGCGCACTCTCCTTGGTGCGGGCGGGGACGTCCAGCCGGTGGGTCAGCTCGTCGACGGTGCGGCCCAGCTGCTCCCGCGTGGCATCGATGTCGGCCTTGATCGCGTCGACGTCGGTGGGTCCGTCGGCGCCGTTCGCCGGGGTGCTCACCGGGCCACCCCCCGCTTCACCGCGGCGATGTCCTCCTGGACGCTCGCCAGGGTCTCCGTCGGCAGCGGCGGCGCCGCCTGCTGCACGTCCTTCTTGCCGACCAGCGCGAGGACGCCGGCGACCGCGAACAGCACCAGGGCGACGGCGATGGCCGCCAGCCAACCGGGCATCACGTTCGCCAGGCCGAGGATCGCCGCGGTGACGAGGGCGCCCAGGCCGAGCGCGGCGAGCAGTCCGGCGCCGCCGAAGAGACCGGCGCCGATGCCGAGCCGCTTGGCCTTCTGGGTCACCTCGGCCTGCGCCAGGCGGACCTCGTCGCGCACCAGTCGGGTGACGAGGTCGGGCAGCGCGCCGATCAGCTCGCCGGTCGAGGCGGTGGCGGGGTCGGGTGGCGGCGTCTGCGCGCGGGTGGCGCCCGTCGTGGGCTGGGGCGTGGCGGTCATCGGTCCTCCGGTGGGCGGGTCGGTGGACTGCCATGCCCCTCCGCACGCGCCGGAAACCGGCGGATGGATCACAGGCGGGCAACGGTGCCCGGCCCGCTAGCCTCGCCGTCATGAGCTGGCACTGGCGCTTGGAGGACCCGGCCGGATCGACCCTGGAGCCGGCGACGGTGGGGGTGGACGTGCCGGAGGAGGACAACCAGGGCGACGCGGAGTCCTGGCTGGGGGAGAACTGGCGGGAGCTGCTCGACCGCGGCGTCGCGACGGTGACCCTGTTCGACGGCGACCGGAAGGTGTACGGCCCGATGGGGCTGTCCGCGACGTGACCCTCAGGTAGAGCCTGAGGGTCACGTCGCGCAGGTCAGAAGCCGCGGGCGGTCTTGCCCGGGTCGCGTTCGACCGTGTCGCCCAGGACCTCGTCGATCCGTGCCAGCACGTCGCCGTCCAGGGTCACCCCGGCCGCCTCGACGTTGTCGTGCACCTGCTCGGGCCGGGTGGCGCCGATGATCGCGGCCGCCACGTTGCGGTTCTGCAGCACCCAGGCGAGGGCCAGCTGCGCCATCGACAGCCCCAGGTCCTCGGCGATCGGGCGGAGGTCCTGCACGCGGGCGAGCAGGTCGTCGCGCATGAACCGCTGCATCGACTGGCCGGCCTCGGCGTGCCCGGCGCGGCTGTCGGCCGGGGGCTGCTCGCCCGGCCGGTACTTGCCGGTCAGGATGCCCTGCGCGAGCGGTGACCAGACGATCTGGGAGACCCCCTCCTTCTCCGACGTCGGCACGACCTCGGGCTCGATCACCCGCCAGAGCATGGAGTACTGCGGCTGGTTGCTGATCAGCTGGATGCCGAGCTCCCGCGCCAGGCTCGCGCCGGCGGCGATCTGCTCGGCGTTCCACTCCGAGACCCCGATGTAGAGCGCCTTGCCCTGGCGGACCAGGTCGGCGAAGGCCGTCATCGTCTCCTCGAGCGGCACCGTCGTGTCGTACCGGTGGGCCTGGTACAGGTCGACGTAGTCGGTCTTCAGCCGGCGCAGCGAGGCGTGCGCGCTCTCGATGATGTGCTTGCGACCGAGCCCGCGGTCGTTCTGCCCGGGGCCGGTCGGCCAGTAGACCTTGGTGAAGAGCTCGATGGACTCCCGGCGCACCCCGCTGAGGGCCTCGCCCAGGACGGTCTCGGCGCGGGTGCCGGCGTAGACGTCGGCGGTGTCGAAGGTGGTGATGCCGGCATCGAGGGCGGCACGCACGCAGGCGTTGGCCGCGTCCTCCTCCACCTGCCCGCCGTGGGTGAGCCAGTTGCCGTACGCGATCTCGGAGATGGTCAGGCCGGAGCGGCCGAGGCGTCTGAATTCCACGGTGGACGACGTTAGAGGAGGGCCCCGGCGCCCACGGTGGTCCCGTCGGGGACGAGGCGTGCACCGAGCGCCGCCAGGCGGTCGGCGAGCAGGTGGGCCGGCGGGTTGTGGTGGCTCAGGTGGACGGCGACGACGTCGGTGGCTGCGGTGACCGCACCGACCGCGCGCAGCCGGTCCAGCTGGTCGGGGAACGTGCTGAGGTCCAGGTGGCCGGTGCCGTGGTCGAGGTGGTCGCCGAACGTCTCCTCGAGCAGGACGACGTCGTAGGCGGCACCGCGGGTCGCTGCGATGGTCCCCTCGGGCAGGGGGCCGGTGTCGGTGGCGTAGAGCAGCCGCCCGCCGTCCGGACCGGTGACGTCGAACAGCACGGTCGCCACCTCGTGGGCCGCGGCCAGCACGCGGACGGAGTAGCCGTGCCGGTCGATCCGGTCGCCCGCTGCCAACGGCACGAGTTCCACCGGGTCGTCGGGTGCCAGCCACGGGCGCACGGCGTCGAGCACCGGTGGCGGCCCGGCAACGGTCAGCGGCTCGTGACGGCGCACCCACTGGCGGGCCAGCAGCACCAGCGGGGCGCAGTGGTCGGCGTGGTCGTGCGTCACCAGGACCGCGCCGACCCCGCCCAGGAACACCTCGGGCGGTGGCGGCGCGGGGGAGAGGTCCAGCAGCAGCACGTCGTCGACCAGCGCCGAGGTCGGACGTCGGGTGGTGCCCCGGCGGCGGGAGTCGGCGCACGAGGGGCACCCGCACCAGGGGTTGGGCCAGCCGTCGGCCGACCCGGTGCCGAGCAGGGTGACGCGCATGGGTGCGGGCGCCGCCGGAGGGCGGCTCAGACCTGGGCGCCCAGCTCGACCTCGGGCTTCGGGAACCGCCAGCGGCGGATCATGGTCGAGCGGCTGATGCCGTACCAGACCAACCCCCGCATCGTGTGCTTCCCGTCGGGGAAGCGGCTCGTGACCGCGGCGCGGATCTTGCGGCCGAGGACCACCGAGTCGATGACCAGCAGGACGAAGAAGCCCAGCAGCACGAAGGTGGAGTAGCTCTTGACCGCCAGGCTCGGGACGAAGGTGCCGACCAGGGCGACGGCGGCCACGGCGAGGAACAGGCTGCCGATGTTCCGGCGGCTGTCGACCACGTCCCGGACCAGCTTGCGGACCGGACCCCGGTCGCGGGCGGGCAGGTAGGCCTCGTCACCGCGGGCGGCGCCCTGGCGGCGGGCGGCGTTCTGCTCCCGGAGGCGCTGGTAGGCCTCCTTGCGCGTGGTGGGCGGCGGCGGGGGCGGACCCTGCCGGCGGCCCTGGGCCTCGGCGCGCTTGGGCGTCGGGCGGCCCTTCCCGCTGGCCTGGAGCCGCTGCTCGGTCAGCTCACCGGCGTCGCTCGAGGGAGCGGCGGGCGTCTGGTCGGGGTCGCGGCGGCCGGTCAGGCGGAACTTCACGGCTGGGAAGTCTACGGGTGTGAGCCATCAGGCCCCGTGGATCGGCGTCGGCGCCGTACAGTGGGGGTGCACGGGAAGAGGTGCCGTCCCGGCGGCGTTCGTCCGCGAGGGAGTGCGCGTGCGCGGACACCTCGGAGGGAGAGGACAGGAATATGACGGTGCAGGACACCGCGGCCACCGGCGTCGTGCTCAGCGACCCCGCGGCCGCCAAGGTCAAGGCGTTGCTGGACCAGGAGGGTCGTGACGACCTGCGGCTGCGCATCGCGGTCCAGCCCGGCGGTTGCTCGGGTCTGCGGTACCAGCTCTTCTTCGACGAGCGGTTCCTCGACGGCGACCAGACCTACGACTTCGGTGGCGTCGAGGTGATCATCGACCGGATGAGCGGCCCGTACCTGGGCGGCGCGACCATCGACTTCGTCGACAGCATCGAGAAGCAGGGCTTCACGATCGACAACCCCAACGCGCAGGGTTCCTGCGCCTGCGGCGACTCGTTCAACTGAGCCCGGACGCACACAGCGCCCGGTTCCCCGCACGGGGGACCGGGCGCTGTCGTGTCCGGAGGAGCTACAGCCGGACGGGGTAGACCGTCGCCGGGATCTCGGGGCGGATCCGCCCCTCGACGAAGATGCCGTGCCAGATCATGAAGACCAGCAGGGTCCACAGCTTGCGCGAGTAGTCGACCGGGGAGCCCGACCGCTGGTTGGCCCGGTGTGCGTCCAGCATCGCCAGCACCTGGGACCTGTCGAGCCACTCCTCGGTGCCGCTGTCCTCGATCACCTGGCGGGCCCAGTCGTGCAGGTCCTCGGCCAGCCAGTGCCGGGTGGGTACCGGGAAGCCCAGCTTGCGGCGGTTCAGCACGTGCGCCGGCACGATCTGCTCCAGCGCCTTGCGCAGCGCGAACTTCGTCGTCTCCTTGGTCACGCGCTGGTCCACCGGGATCGTGGACGCGACCCGGAAGACCTCGGGGTCCAGGAAGGGCACCCGGAGCTCGAGCGAGTTGGCCATGGTCATCTTGTCGGCCTTGACCAGGATGTCCCCGCGCAGCCAGGTGAACAGGTCGACGTACTGCATGGCGGTGACGTCGTCGTAGCCGGCGGCCCGGGTGCGCTCGTAGAGCTCGCGGGTGACCGTGACGTGCGAGAGGTCGGCGTCGCGGGTCCGCAGGAAGCCGAGCTCGTCGTCGCGGAAGAGCCGGGCGTTGCCGTAGTACCGCTGCTCGAGCGGGATGGACCCGCGGCGCAGCAGGTCCTTGCCGCGCATGCCGTCGGGAAGGCGGGTCGACAGCGCGCCGAGCGCGCGGCGGATGCCGCGCGGCAGCTTCTCGAAGGCCGCCAGCGACAGCGGCTCGCGGTAGATGTTGTAGCCGCCGAAGAGCTCGTCGGCCCCTTCGCCGGAGAGCACGACCTTCACGTGCTTCCGGGCCTCGCGGGCGATGAAGTACAGCGGCACGAGCGCGGGGTCGGCGACCGGGTCGTCGAGGTACCAGACCACCAGCGGGATCGACTCGGCGAACTCCTGCGGTGTCACCACCTTGGTGATGTGCTCCACGCCGATCGCGGCCGCGGACTCCGCCGCGACGTCGATCTCGGAGAAGCCCTGGCGCTCGAAGCCGGTGGTGAAGGTCAGCAGCTTCGGGTTGTAGCGCTTGGCCAGGGCGGCGATGGCCGTGGAGTCGATCCCCCCGGAGAGGAAGGACCCGACGGTGACGTCGGCCCGCATGTGCACGCGTACCGAGTCGTCGAGCACGTCGGCGATCCGGTCGTAGAGGGCCTGCTGCTCGTCCTTCGCGACCGGGCGGACCGGGAAGGTCGGGTGGAAGTAGCGCTTCGTCGTCAGCTCGCCGTCGGCGACGGTGAAGCTCGTGCCGCTCTCGATCCGGCGGATGCCGCGGTGCAGCGTCGCCGGCTCGGGAACGTACTGCAGGGTCAGGTAGTGCTGCAGGGAGGCGGGGTCGACGCCGCCGGCCGCCGCGCTGCCACCCAGGAGCTCCAGGACGGCCTTCTTCTCGGAGCTGAAGACGAGCCCGCCGTCGGCCAGCCGCGCGGTGAACAGCGGCTTGATGCCGAACGGGTCGCGGGCACCGAAGACCGTCTTCTCCTGGGTGTCCCAGATGAGGAAGGCGAACATGCCGCGGAGGCGCTCGACGACGCCCTCGCCCCAGACGGTGTAGCCCGCGACGATCGCCTCGGTGTCGCCCTCGGTGGCGAAGGTGGCCCCGGCCGCCTTCAGCTCCTCGCGCAGCTCCAGGTAGTTGTAGATCTCGCCGTTGAAGACGATCCGGTAGCGGCCGTCGGCGTAGGACATCGGCTGGTGGCTGTGCTCGATGTCGATGAACGACAGCCGGTTGAACCCGAAGACGGCGCGGTCGTCCCACCACGCCTCGTTCTCGTCCGGGCCGCGGTGGCGGACGCAGTTCTGCGCCGCCCGCACCGCCTCGACCGTGCCGTCGTCGACGCGGTCGGCGTCGGTGGAGAAGTAGGCGATCAGGCCACACATGAGGCGCGCGACTCCGGGGTCGTTGAGGGGGACGGGGACCGCGACGGTCAGACGCGCTCGCCGAGGCGGGTCTTGCGGGTGGCGGTGCGTTCGGCCCAGAAGGACAGGAACGGCACGGTCCCGGCCAGCACGGTGACCAGGAAGCCCTTGATGCTCCACTTCGCCCGCAGCGCCAGGTCCACCGTGGCCAGGAAGAACAGGCCGTACAGCCAGCCGTGCGCCGTCCCCAGCACCGCCACGGGGGCGTCGATGCCACCCAGGTGCTTGAGGGGGACCGCGACGACGACGAGCGCGATGAGGAGCACGCCGACGACGTTCGCCATCACGCGGTAGCGGGTCAGCGCCGTCGGCACGTCGCGCCCGGCGGCCCGCGTGGGCTGCTCAACGGCCACTGCTGCTCCTCTGTCCCAGCGCCTTCTCGTTGAGCTCGGCGAGGTAGGCGTTGTAGGCGGCGAGCTCGGGGTCGCCCGTGGTGTCGATGCGCGGGCGCTGGTAGAGCACGACGGCGTTGCCGGGCCGGTCGGCGTCCGGGTCGCGGCGCAGCTCGTCGCGCACCATCCGCAGGTAGAACCACAGGCCCATGAAGCCGTACAGCGGCCACTGGAGCGCGTAGCTCCAGTTGACCGCCCCGCCGCCGTTCTCGGCCTTGCTGAGCTGCCAGTAGCCGAGGAAGAAGGTGGCGACGAACAGTGCGGCCACGAGCAGGTGCAGGAGCACCCACTTCGGGGTCAGCAGCCGGGTGTACACGCCCACGACTCTAACCGTCGTCCCGGCGCGGCCCGGCGCCCGAGCGGTCCCGACCCGGGGCGATCCGGTCACATCCCCCGTGCCGACGGCGCACCCGGCCGACGCGACGCCGTCGCGACCCGCCGCAACCGTCTCCGGTGGTCGGCCCCGCAGGCGGGTCGGCTAGTCTCGGCCCACACTGTGAACGGCGCGGTCTGACCGTGCCGGACACCGGTGGAGGACCCGCTGGAAGGACCGCCCGGGAGCCGGGCGGAGGACGAGGAGGCAGCGAGCAGTGGCTCGAGGCAGCAGGCTCGCGCGGCTGGCCGCGCTCGGTCTCCTGGGGGTACTCACCCTCACCGGATGCGAGATGCCGAACAACGAGTTCTGGCGGTTCGGCTGGCCGGAGGGCATCACCGAACAGGCCACGGAGATGCGTCAGCTGTGGACCGGGTCGGTCATCGCCGCCCTGATCGTCGGCATCATCGTGTGGTCGCTGATCGGCTACTCGGTGGTGCGGCACCGCAAGCGGGGTGACGAGCTGCCGCGGCAGACGGCCTACAACCTGCCGCTGGAGATCGGTCTCACGGTCCTTCCGTTCATCATCATCGCCGGCCTGTTCTTCTTCACCGTGGTGACGCAGAACAAGGTCATGGAGCGCAGCGCGGACCCCGACGAGACCATCGAGGTCAACGCCTTCAAGTGGAACTGGGAGTTCGTCTACCCGGAGACCGAGGGGCAGGACGGCCAGCCGGTCAGCACCGTCGGCACGAGCACGGACATCCCGATCCTCGTGGTCCCCACGGAGCGGACCATCCGCTTCCAGGTCGTCTCCGCGGACGTCATCCACTCGTTCTGGGTGCCGGAGTTCCTCTTCAAGCTCGACGTGATCCCGGGCAACGAGAACGGCCGGGACAACGTCTTCGAGGTGACCGTCCAGAAGGAAGGTGCCTACGTCGGCCGCTGCGCCGAGCTGTGCGGGACCTACCACGCGTACATGAACTTCGAGGTCCGCGCCGTCTCCGGCGAGGACTACGACGCCTACCTCGCTGCGCGCGAGGAGGGCCTGAACACCTACGACGCGCTCGAGTCGATCGGGCAGCCCGGCGAGGCCGGCACCACGACCCCGCTGGACCTGGCGCAGAACAAGAACGCCGACCAGCAGCGGTCCGCTGGTGACTGACGCTCCCGTTCCCAGCACCGGCACCACGTACGAGGAGGCACGGCCGTGAAGGTCGAGGCGCTGATCTTCAACTTGATCACGGTGTTCTGCATCGTGGCCGCGATCGTCTACGGCGTGTGGGCCGGTGAGCCGATCGGCACGACGGCGCTCGCGCTCTCCGGCGGGCTCACCGGGCTCATCGGTGGGTTCTTCTGGTTCGTCTCGCGGCGCATCGACGCCCGCCCGGAGGACCGGAAGGACGCCGACATCGCCGAGGGCGCCGGGGAGCTGGGCTTCTTCCCGCCGGCCAGCTACTGGCCGATCACGCTGGCGCTGTCTGCCGCCCTGATGGGCCTGGCGCTGGCCTTCTGGTACGCCTGGCTCATCCTGATCGCCGGCTTCGCGCTGATCATCAGCGTCGGCGGTCTGCTCTTCGAGTACTACGTGGGGCAGAACGCCCAGCAGAGCTGACCTGTTCGACCGCTCGACGAGGGCCCCTCCCGCCACCCCGCAGGAGGGGTCCTCGTCGTTCCCGGTGCCGCTGGTCCGCGCGAGCGGCGGCTCAGGGCCGGCGGCGGTAGTGGTAGCGGTGGTGCTCGATGAAGCCGGCGCGGCGGTAGAGCGCGCGGGCGGCGGTGTTGCCGGCCGTCACCTGCAGGTAGACCTCGTGCGCGCCCCGGGCGGCCGCCCAGTGCACGAGGGCGCCCATGACGGCGGTGGCGAGCCCCTGGCGCCGGTACCGCTCGTCGACGTCGAGAGCGGTCACGCCGAGCCGGCCGTCGACGAGCGCTCCCCGCGCGATGGCGACCGGTTCCGCTGACGTGGGACCCGGGCGCGCCGAGGCGAAGACGAGCTCCTCGCCGCGCGTGAGCACCTCGAGTGCTCCCGGGGGGAGCGGGGCGCCGCCGGGGCGGTACCGGGCGAGCCAGGAGGCGTCAGGGGCCGGTCGCAGATCGATCGGGACCGGCGGGGGAGGGAACCCTGTCACGGGCGCGGTCAGGACGAGCACCGGCTCGTCCCGCTGCCACCCCGCGGTGGCGAAGGCGGCGTCGGCGGGACGGGACTGGACGCCCGGCAGCAGAGCGCAGGGCCGCAGCCCGCGCTCGTCGTACCACCGCTCGACGGCTGCCACCGCTTCCGGGAGCGGACGGCCGGGATCACCGGCCACCAGGGCGGAGTTGGCGCGGCTCGTGAAGCCCTGGGCGGCGCGGAGCAGCCACTCGCCGAGATGGTCCTCCTCGGGAGCTCGCCATCCGCGTGCGGCCAGGCGTTCGAGCCCCACCACGTCCAGCGACGACCGCATCTGTCCCATGCGGTGATCCTCGGGGGTCTCCCCAGCGTGCCTGCCGCGGGGGTGGCCGGTGTGCGGGCCCGCACATGCAGAAGGGCCCCGGTGGAAACCACCGGGGCCCTTCTCCGTCGTGCTCCGCGATCAGTCGCGCGCGTCCTGCGGGCGCCCACCGTCGGAAGGACGTCCGCCGTCCGACGGGCGGCCGGAGGTCGTCAGCTCGCGCGACGCCTCACCGGCCGCCAGGCCGCGCCCCTCGCCCCGCTGCTCGAGCTCGACCGCGGACGGCTGCTCGATGGGGGAGAAGAAGCCCCGGATCGCCCGGCGGGCTCCGCCGACGTGGTTCATCCGCTTCGGGACCGGAGCGCCACCGTAGGCGAGCTGGCCGTGGCCGTGCTCGTCCACCGGGCCGAGGGGCTGGTGCACCTCGATGAACTCACCATGGGGCAGGCGCCGGATGACACCGGTCTCGATGCCGTGCTCGAGCACCTCGCGGTCGTGCTGCTGGAGGCCCAGGCAGATCCGGTACGTGATCGTGTACACGATCGGCGGGAGGACGATGACGCCGATCCGCCCGATCCAGGTCATGGCGTTGAGGCTGATGTCGAACTTGTCGGCGATGACGTCGTTGCCGCCGGCCACCATCAGCCAGAAGTAGAACGTCAGGCCCATCATGCCCAGCGAGGTGCGCACCGGGACGTCGCGCGGACGCTGCAGCAGGTGGTGCGACGCCGTGTCCTTGGTGACCTTGCGCTCGATCATCGGGTAGAGCGCGAGGACCGTGAACATCGTGCCGGCCACGACGACCGTCGGCCAGAACAGCGCGGGGATCGTGTAGTCACCGGGGAGGTTGATGTCCCAGGCGGGGAAGATCCGGGTCGAGCCGTCGAGGAAGCCGATGTACCAGTCCGGCTGCGACGCCGCGGAGACCTGCGCCGGGTTGTACGGGCCCCAGAGCCAGACCGGGTTGATCTGCACGAGACCGGCCAGGGCGGTGCAGACGCCGAACACGACCAGCATGAGCCCGGTGGCCTTGCCCGCGAACGTCGGGAAGAGCCGGTTGCCGACCACGTTGTGCTCGGTGCGGCCGGGGCCGGGGAACTGGGTGTGCTTCTGCTTCACCAGGATCAGCAGGTGCACCGCGATCAGCGCGAGCAGGATCGCCGGGAAGATCAGCACGTGGGCGATGTAGAAGCGCCCGATGATCTGCTCGCCGACGTAGTCCCCGTTGAAGATCGCGAAGTGCGCCCACGTGCCGATGACCGGGATGGACAGCAGGATCGCGCTGATGATGCGGAGACCGGTGCCCGACAGCAGGTCGTCGGGCAGCGAGTAGCCCGTGACGCCCATGAGCAGCGACAGCACCAGCATGACCACGCCGATGAGCCAGTTGCTCTCACGCGGCCGGCGGAACGCACCGGTGAAGAAGATGCGGAGCAGGTGCACCACGATCGAGGCGACGAACAGCAGCGCCGCCCAGTGGTGCAGCTGGCGCATGAACAGGCCGCCGCGGACGTCGAAGGACAGGTCGAGCGCGGAGGCGTAGGCGCCCGACATCTCGGTCCCGCGCAACGGGTCGTACTGACCGTCGTACTGGACCTCGATCATCGTGGCGTCGAAGAAGAAGGTCAGGTACGTGCCGGACAGCAGCAGGATGATGAAGCAGTAGAGCGCGATCTCGCCGAGCAGGAACGACCAGTGGTCGGGGAACACCTTGTTCAGCGTGCGGCGCACCGGGCCCGCGACGATGAGGCGGTCGTCCAGTTCGGTCGCGGCCTTACCGAGCCGCGAGGTCGGCGCCCCCGGCGCAGTGGCGGTAGCAGCCATCAGATGCGCTCCCGGTTCCAGTAGGTGGGGCCCACGGCCTCAATGTAGTCGCTGCGGGCGACGAAGTAGCCCTCGTCGTCGACATCGAGCGGGAGCTGCGGCAGCGAGCGGGTGGCCGGGCCGAAGACCGGCTTGGCGCCCTGCGTGACGTCGAACTGCGACTGGTGGCAGGGGCAGAGGATCCGGCTGGTCTCCTGCTCGTACAGCGACACCGGGCAACCGGCGTGCGTGCAGATCTTGGAGTAGGCGACGTAGTCGTTGTAGCCGAAGTCGGCCTGGCCCTCGCGCGGCCGGTCCGCGTTGACCTGCTCCGGCCGGAGCCGGATGAGCATCGTCGCCGCGTCGGACTGCCGGTTGCCGCCGGGCACGGCCGGGAAGACCGTCTCGAGCGAACCGGGCTGCTGGTCACCCGGGCGGATCGGGGTGCCGTCGTCGCGGACGAGCCGGACACCCTCGGCCCAGCTGGTGCGGCCCAGGGGGTTGCCCTTGTTCGGGTTCTTGATCAGCCCGCCGAGCGGGGCCAGCAGCATCAGGCCGACTCCGGCGCCCATGAAGCCGAGCGAGCGGGTGAGCAGCTTCCGCCGGGCCAGACCGCTGTTGTGCAGGCCGCCCACCAGCGTGGCGCCGGTGGTGACGCGGTCGAAGTGCGAGCCGTCGTGCTTGTCCTGCACCGCCGTCTCGTGCGGCAGCAGCTTCTTGGTGTACAGCACCAGGCCGATGCCGGCGAGGGCGAAGGCCAGACCCATGAAGAGGCCGAGAAGCGGCGTGAACAGGGCGCTCCAGGTGGTGCCCTCGCGCGCCCACGCCCACTCGGGGAGGAACCAGCCCGACCCGACGTAGACGACGAGGAAGAGGAACGCCGAGATGCCGGCCGCGGCGAAGGTCCAGCCGACCTGGCGGACGGCGCGCTTCTCCATCCGGGACCCGGGCTCCGGGCCGGGGTCGACGTGGAGGATCTCCACGCCGTCGTACCGGGCACCGAGGATGTCGAGCTCCTCGCGGCTCATCGCCGCGAGCTGCTCGGGGGTGTAGTCCTCGTCCGGGCCGCCGTGCAGGGGACCCGGGGTGTCCGCGCCGCCGGCCGAACCGGGGCGGGTGTCGTGCGTGGTCACGCCTTGCTCCCCATCCAGAAGATTCCGAACATCAGCACGCTGATGCCGACCACCCAGACGACCAGGCCCTCGGCGACCGGGCCGATGCGGCCCACGCCGGCGCCGCCGGGGTCGGCCTGGAACTTGACGGTCTGGACGTAGTTGATGATCGAGCGCTTCTCGTCGGGGGTCAGCTGGTTGTCACCGAAGACCGGCATGTTCTCCGGTCCGGTCAGCATCGCCGCGTAGAGCTCGGTGTCGCTGGTGTCCTTGAGGCTCGGCGCGGCCTTGCCGGAGGAGAGCGCGCCGCCCTCGCCGACGAAGTTGTGGCAGGAGGCGCAGTTGAGCCGGAACAGCTCGCCACCCTCGGCCAGGTCGCCGTCGCGCAGGTCGCCGGAGGGCAGCGTCGGGCCGCCGCCGTTGGCCTGCACGTAGGCCATCAGCTGGTCGATCTCCTCGTCGGAGAAGATCGTCGGCTTGTCGGGGGCGTCGGCCTCCTGGCGCACCAGCGGCATGCGGCCGGTGTGCACCTGGAAGTAGACGGCGGCCTCGCCGACACCGATCAGGGACGGGCCGCGGTTGGGCTCGCCCTCGAGGTTCTCGCCGTGGCAGGTGATGCAGCTGCGCTCGTACAGCTCCCGGCCCGCCGCCTCCGCGGCGGACTCGGAGGTGGTGTCGTCGGCGGCCTGCGCCGGCGCGAACACCGAGTAGAGCGAGCCGGTCAGCACCAGCGAGGCCATCAGGCCGGCGACGTTGGCGACGCGGCGGCGCTGCTTGGACCGGCGGCGGACGCGGGCCCGGTCGACCGGGCTGCTCACGGCCTCGGTCGGGGCGTCGGAGTGCGGGTTCGTGGTGGACACCGGTTCCCTAGCGGATCAGGTAGATCGTGGCGAAGAGCCCGACCCACACGACGTCGACGAAGTGCCAGTAGTAGGAGACCACGATCGCGGCGGTCGCCTGTGCCGGCGTGAAGCGGCCCATGGTGGACCTGATGAGCACGAAGACGAAGGCCACGAGCCCACCGATGACGTGCAGGGCGTGGAAGCCCGTCGTCAGGTAGAAGACCGAGCCGTACGTCGACGAGGAGATCGTCGTGTCGTGCTCGGTCACCAGCACGCGGTACTCGTTCGCCTGCGCGAGCACGAAGACCAGGCCCATCACGAAGGTGATCGTGAACCAGCGCCGGAGGCCGTAGACGTTGCCGTTCTCCGCCGCGAAGACACCGAACTGGCAGGTCACCGAGGAGAGCACCAGGATGACCGTGAAGACGGTGGCGTACGGGAGGTTCAGCTCCGTCGGCTCCGGCGGCCACCCCTCGGTGGACCGGGCTCGCGCGGTGAAGTACATGGCGAACAGTCCGGCGAAGAACATCAGCTCGCTCGCGAGCCAGATGATCGTGCCGACGCTGACCATGTTCGGTCGGGTCAGGGAGTGCACCCGCGAGGTGTCGAAGGTGCTGCTCGCGACGGGGGCCGTTGTCACGAGGCTCATCATGGCATCGGCAGGCCCCGGTCACGACTGCGGGTGGCGACGGCGTGGCGCCGATGTGACCAGCTCGATACGGACTTGCAGGTGTTGGCCTGCGGGAACGCCTTCGGGCACTAGGCTCGGCCGCGTGAGTGCCGCCGAGACGTCCGCCGCACCGGCCACCGTGCTGCTCTACAGCCACCGTCCGGAGGTGCGCGACGCCGTCCGCACCGCGGTCGGCCGCCGCCCCGCGGCCGACGTCGGGCCGCTCACCTGGGTGGAGTGCGCCACGGCGGCGGGGGTGGTCGCCGCGGTGGACGCCGGAGGCATCGACCTGTGCGTCCTGGACGGCGAGGCGCAGCCGACCGGCGGACTCGCCCTGACCCGCCAGCTCGAGGTCGAGGTGGCCGACCGGCCGGCCGTCTGCATCCTCATCGCCCGCCAGCCCGACCGGTGGCTGGCGCACTGGTCGCGCGCCGAGGCCACGCTGGCCCTGCCGGTGGACCCGCTGGTGGCCCCGGGGGTCGTCGCGGACCTGCTGCGCAGCGGGACGCGGCGCGCGGTCGTGCGCCCGTGACGGGCGCACCCACCTGGGCGGGGCTGCTCAACCGGTTGCTGGCCGGTGAGGACCTGACCGCGGAGGACACGCGCTGGGCCATGCGCGAGGTGATGACCGGCGAGGCCACGCCCGCCCAGGTCGCCGGCTTCGCCGTGGCCCTGCGGGCCAAGGGGGAGTCGGCCCAGGAGGTGGCGGGCCTGGCGACCGAGATGATCGCCCGGGCCACACCGGTGGACCTGCCCCTGGACTGCGTGGACATCGTCGGCACCGGTGGCGACGGCGCGCACACCGTGAACATCTCCACGATGGCCGCGGTGGTCACCGCCGCGGCCGGCGTGCCGGTGGCCAAGCACGGCAACCGTGCCGCGTCGTCGTCCTCCGGGGCCGCCGACGTGCTCGAAGCGCTCGGCGTGGTCATCGACCTGCCGGCGGACGCCGTCGTCCGCTGCGTCCGGGAGGCGGGGATCGGGTTCTTCTTCGCCCCCGTCTTCCACCCGGGCTACCGGCACACCGCCGCGGCGCGCCGGGAGATGGGCATCGGCACCGTCTTCAACTTCCTCGGTCCGCTGACCAACCCCGCGCGCCCCGTCGCGGCGGCGATCGGCTGCGCGAACGCGCGCATGGCGCCGGTCCTCGCCGAGGTGCTCGCCGAGCGCGGTAGCCGGGCGCTGGTCTTCCGTGGCGACGACGGCCTCGACGAGCTGACCACCGCGACGACGTCGGCGGTCTGGGTGGTCCGCGGCGGCGCGGTGCAGCCCGAGCGGGTCGACCCGTCCGCGCTGGGCATCGACACGCCGGGGCCGGACGCCCTGCGCGGGGGCGACGCACGCGCGAACGCGGAGGTGTTCCGCCGGTTCGTCGACGGCGAGAAGGGGCCGGTGCGCGACGCGGTCCTGCTCAACGCGGCCGCTGCGCTCGTCGCCTTCGACGAGCGGGAGGGTCGGTTGCACGACTCGCTGGCCGCCGGCCTGGAGCGAGCGGCGGCCGCCGTCGACGACGGGCGCGCGGCGGCGTTGCTCGACCGCTGGGTCGAGGTGAGCCGGGCGGCGTCGACGCCGCGCTAGTCGGCGGACTCGAAGCCGATGGAGAAGGCCGACTCCAGGTCGTGCCGGGAGTAGGCGCGGAAGGCGATGTGCGTCTCGGTCTCCAGCACGCCGGGCACCTTGTTGATGTGCCCGGCGATGACCTCGGCGATCTGCTCGAACTCCCGGACCCGGACGACGGCGATCAGGTCGACCTCGCCGGCCGTGGAGTAGACCTCGCTGACGCCGTCGAGGTCGGCGATCGCGCCCGCCACCTCGGGGATCGAGTCCGTGGCGGCGTCGATCATGACGATGGCGGTGATCACGCCGGGGATGCTATCCGCTCGGGGCGCGCCCGGGTCCCCAGCGACCGGCCGTCGGCGAAGGGGTCCCGTTGGGTGTGGCCGGCCTCGACCCGGTCGAGGAAGCCGCTGTAGGCACCCGTCCCCGGCGCCGGGCTGGCGAGCGTGCCGGTGAGCTGGACGAGCCGGGTGCCGGGCTTCTCCAGCCAGCGCAGCACGAGCTCGGTCTCGTCGACCGACGTCGTCGGCGCGCCGTCTGTCCCGGGCAGGGTCTCCGCCGTCATCAGCAGGCCGGGCAGGACGCTGCGGACCGTCGTCCCGCGGGGGGCCGTTCCGGCCGAGACGAGCCTGCCGTGGCGGACGACGGAGAGCTCCCAGCCCCCGGAACCGTCGGGGCGCGCGAGCACCAGCTCCGGGACGGCCGCCAGCGACTCCAGGCGCTGCCGGCGGCGGACGGCGCGGACGAGGACGGCGATCCGGTCGCGCAGGACCGCGGCGTCCTCGTAGCGCTCCTCCGCCGCCAGCCGGTCGACCCGGTCGAGGAGCGGGGCCATCAGCGGGCGGGGGTCGTGGCTGACGGCCGCGGCGAAGACGGCGGCGATGTCGGCGTACTCGATCACCGACTGCGCGCCGGTGCACGGGGCACCGCACCGGCCCATGCCGGCGAGCACGCAGTCGCCCACGGGCGTGCGGGGGGAGAGGCGGGTCGTGCACTGGCGCAGCGGGAGCGCCTCGTGCACGGCGGCCACGGCGGCGTCCGCCGCTCTCCGGTCGGGGAAGGGGCCGAGGAAGACGCCGGCGTCGGGGCGGACGCGGCGCACCACGGAGAGTCGGGGGAAGGGCTCCTCGGTGAGCCGTACCCACAGGGCCCGCTCCGGGAAGCGGGACCGGCGGTTGTACCTCGGCTTGTGCTCGGCGATCAGCCGGAGCTCCCGCACCGCGGCCTCCAGCGTGTGGGCGCAGGAGATGGTGTCGACCCGCTGGGCCAGACCGACCATCTCGGTGATCCGGCTGCGCTGCTCGCTGGAGGAGAAGTAGCTGCGCACCCGGCTGCGCAGGTCGCCGGAGGTGCCGACGTACAGCGGCTCGTCCCGCGGTCCCCGGAAGAGGTACACGCCCGGCCCGGACGGGACCCCGTCGGCCAGGTGCCGCTTCTTCCGCCGTTCCGGGTCGATCTGCCGGGTGATCCCGGTGAGCTCCTCGAGGGTGGTGACGCCCAGCGGGCCCAACCGCTCGAAGAGGCCGTGCAGCACGTCGACCGTGGCGCGCGCGTCGTCCAGCGCCCGGTGCGTGGGGGAGGTGGAGGCGGAGAAGAAGGGTGCCAGCGTGCCCAGCTTGCAGTTGGGCACCTCGTCGCGGCTCAGCAGGCGCCGGGCGAGGACGGCGGTGTCGACCGAGGCCGGTCCCGGCCACGGGATCCCGCTGCCGGCGCACGCGGCCTTGAGGAAGCCGAGGTCGAACGGGGCGTTGTGCGCGACGAGCACCGCCCCGTGGGCGAACTCGAGGAATGCCGGCAGGACGGCGTCGATGCGCGGCGCGGTGGCGACCATCATCGAGGTGATGCCGGTGAGCACGCTGATGTAGGGCGGGATCTCGTGGCCGGGGTCGACCAGGGTCTGGAACTCGCCGAGGACCTGCCCGCCGCGGACCTTGACGGCCCCGATCTCGGTGATCGCGCTGTCCTTCGGCGACCCGCCGCTGGTCTCCAGGTCGACGACCACGAACGTGACCTGGGACAGCGGAGTGCCCAGCTCCTCGATCGAGACCTGCTGGTAGCCGAGCGCGGCGGAGGAGGGTGGCACGCGGCGGACGCTAGGTCGGGGTGCTGACACTCCGGGGGACGCGCGCCGGGCCCGGCGTCCCCCGTCTGGGGTGTCCGTCGCCGGACCACGCGTCCCCGTCTGGCACGCGCCGCGCGGGCAGGACACCATTCGTGCTGGTGACGGCCCTGCACCGGGGGAGCCGTCCGACAGCGAAGGTGGTCCCATGCCCGCGCTCCCCTCCGTCCGACTGCGCCACCGCGTCCTGGTGCCCGCGGTGGCGGCGCTGGCGCTCGCGGTAGGGCCGGCGACGGCGGTGGCCGCGCCGAGCGACCAGCCCGGTGGGACCACCGGGGTGCTGGACAGCCGCGACCTCGACCGGCTGCAGCAGCGGGCCGCCGAGGTGCAGGACGACCTGCGGGCCCAGCAGGACGAGGTGGTCGCTGCCCGCGAGGAGCTGGCCGGGGCTCAGCGCGCGGTGGAGGCGGCACGAGCGGTCCTCGCGGACAAGCAGGGCGAGCTCGCCGTGCACCAGCGGGCGGTCGCCGACTACGCGGCCGCGGTCTACCGCGACGGGGGAGGGCTGACCCGGCTGACGTTGCTGCTGGACAGCGGGGACCCCGCCGACGTGCTCTCCGCGATGGGCTTCCTCGAGGCGGTGGACTCCCACGCCGCCGAGGTGATCGGCGTCGCCGAGAGGTTCCGGCAGGCCGCCCTGGACGAGCAGCGGCGGGCGCAGGCGGCCCTGGACGACGCGGCGGCCCGGGCCGACGAGGTGGCCGCACGGGTGGCGGAGCTGGAGTCCGCGGCCGACGCGGTGACCGCGGAGCTGGACGACGCCCTGGGCGCGGTCGACGGGCAGCTGGCACGGCTGCAGGCGGAGCAGGTCGACGTCAACCGGCGGACGGCGGAGAACTGGCGCGCCTACGTCGACCAGCTGACGGCGACCGGCCTGGCGTCGACCCCCGCGGACCGGTTGCGCGACCCTGCGCGGGCCCTGCCGGCCGGGTTGGTGCCCGTGGGGGCCTCGGGCGGCGGTGCCCAGCCCGGCGCGGCCCAGAAGCCGGGGCAGCCGAGCTCGACGCTGGTGCTCCCCGCGGAGACGCTGACGGCGGTCAGCGCGGCCATGGAGGCGCTCGGCAAGCCGTACGCGCCGGGTACGGCCGGCCCCGACTCCTGGGACTGCGGCTCCCTGGTGCAGTCGGTGTACGCACGGGCGGGGATCGCGCTCCCGGCCACGCAGGGCGAGCTGTTCGCCACGACGGCACCGGTGGCCGCCGCCGACGTGCTGCCCGGCGACCTGGTGTTCCTGGGCACCGCGGAGGCGGGGCTCGGCCACGTGGGGATCGCGCTGGATCCCCGGACGATGCTCGCCGCCGACGGCCGGGCCGGTGCGGTCGTGGTACGCACCCTGCCCGGGGACCAGGTGGTGGCCGTCGGCCGGCCGAGCCTGCCCGGTCGGGAGGCCGTCGAGGTCCCGGCGCCGACGGCCGGCGCGCTGCGCATGGAGTGCGGCAACACCGTCTACCCGCCGAGCTACGACGGCGCTCGGGCGTGGGGCGGCTACCCCAACGGGCTCATCCCACCCAGCGCGATGTGCCCCCTCGGGGTGGCCGGGCACAGCCTGCGCTGCGACGCCGCGGCCGCCTACCGGGCGATGTCGTCCGCGTACGCCGGCGCGTTCGGTGGGCCGATCTGCATCACCGACTCCTACCGCACGTACAGCAGCCAGGTCCGGCTCTACGGCGAGAAGCCGGCGCTGGCCGCCGTTCCGGGGACGAGCAACCACGGCTGGGGGCTGGCCGTCGACCTGTGCGGAGGGATCGACGGGTTCGGGACGCCGCAGTACGCCTGGATGGTGGCGAACGCCGGTCGGTTCGGGTTCCTGCACCCGACCTGGGCCGACCCCGGCAACGGCCGGGAGGAGCCCTGGCACTGGGAGTACGCGGGCACCTGACGGCGGGGACGCAGCGGAATTGTCGGTGGCTCCTCCTAGCGTGCGGAAACGACTCACGGAGGAGAAGAAGCGATGCTCATCGACTGCGACACCTGCACCGCCCGCGGTACCGGCTGCGCCGACTGCGTGGTGACCGTCCTGCTCGGTGCGCCACCGGGATGGCAGGGCGTCGATCCGGTGGTGGTGCCGATGACCGGGCGACCGCGCAGCGGCCCGGTGGAGATCGCCGCGGAGGACGTCGTCGTGCCTCCGGCCGGCGTCGTCGTGGAGTTCGACGAGGTGGAACGCCGGGCCGTGCGGGCGCTGGCCGACGGCGGTCTGGTACCGCCCCTGCGGCACCGCGACGGCAGCGGAGAAGGCCCGGAGAGCAGGCGTTTCGGCTGATCCGGGTGGGCCGCCGGGAACCGGTGCGCGTGTACACCCGAGCGCCCATAGCACGGCGCAGGCGCGCCCGAGCGGGCGGGAGGTTTGTCACACAGGTATCTGCCGCCTCCGTTTGTCACGGCCACATCACGGTCGTAGGGTCGTCGCCGTCCGGTCGAGCGGTCGTCATCCGCAGAGGGGTGACCTCGTCCGGGCACCGCCTAATCGCCAGACGGCGCGCAGCACGGCGCCCGAGGTGAACCGGGGACCCACCGCAGTCCTGGGGTGAGTTCTCCCGCGGCCGGCTCGCCGGCCCGGGGGATAGGGCCAGTCTTCCCAGCCCGAACCCGTCAGCTAACTCGGTAGGCGGTCGCAGAGGAAGAAACGGAGAGCCGCCGCTCGTGGCGACCCCTCACGCACTGACGCACGCCCGTGGACAGCTCCATACCGATCGCCTGGCCGGATCCGCTCGTGGACGCCGGTTCGGGCCGCTGCGCACGAGCCTGCTGGTCGGCGCCACCGCCGCCCTGTCCTTCACCGCCCTTCCCGGTACCGCGTCGGCCGCTCCCGGCGACGCGACCACCGCCGACCAGGCCGCCGCCGCGGTGGCCGACGCCAGCCACCAGCTGGAGATCGTCTCCGAGCAGCTCAACGAGGCGCGTGTCGCGCTGCAGAGCCGCCAGGACGCGGTCCGGGCCGCCGACGAAGCGGCCGACGAGGCCGAGCGGCGCCTGGACGCCCTCGACGGGCAGATCCGCCAGCTCGCCCGCAGCGCCTACACCGGCTCGAGCGCCTCCCGCTTCGACGTGCTGCTCACCAGCGACTCCGCCGACGACGTGGTCTCCTCGCTGGGCACGCTCGACGCCATCGCCGGCCACACCAACGAGGTGCTGGCCGAGGTGTCGGTCGCGGCCGAGGACGCCGAGCAGTCGCGGGAGTCCGCCGACCGTGCGGCGGACGAGGCGCAGAAGACCGTCGACGACATCGCGGCGCAGCAGAAGGACCTCGAGTCGAAGATCGCCGACTACCAGCGCCAGTACGACGCGCTCTCCGCGCCGCAGCGGGCCCAGGTCGCCCGGGCGCGCGGTGGCGTCGACGTCGCGAAGCCCAGCGGGGTGATCGCGCCGAGCGCCGCGGCGCAGAAGGCCGTGGACACCGCGCTGGCGCAAGTGGGCGACCCCTACGTCTGGGGCGCCGGTGGGCCGGACGCGTTCGACTGCTCGGGCCTGACCTCCTACGCCTACGCGGCGGCCGGCGTGAGCCTGCCGCACTCGAGCAAGTCGCAGTCGCAGATGGGCATGCCCGTCTCGCGTGGCGAGCTGCAGCCCGGCGACCTGGTCTTCTTCTACAGCCCGGTGAGCCACGTGGGCATGTACATCGGCAACGGCCAGATGGTCCACGCCTCCACCTCCGGCCAGCCGGTGAAGGTGGCGAGCCTGGACTCGATGGGCAACTACAACAGCGCCCGCCGCATCGCCGGCTGAGCCGAGGCCGTCGACAGGGCCGGTGACCTCCGCGGAGGTCGCCGGCCCTTCGTCGTCCGCGCACCTCCGGGGCCCGTGGCCGCCGCCTTCTAGGATCGCCGGGTGAGTGCAGGAGGTCGGCCCGGGGCTCGCGCCGCGCTCCTCGTCGCGGTCGCGCTCGGGGTGGCCGCGGTCCTCGTGGTGGTGCTCCGGACGCCGTGGGAGCTGCTCCCCGAACCGCCGGGTGGCCACTCGGCACCCGATCCGACCGCCGGGCTCCCCGCCGCGCAGCTGGCCCGCGCCGAGGCCTTCGCCGATGCGCTGCGCCCCGCGTCGCTGCTCTCCCTCGGGCTGGGCCTGGTCGTCTCGGCGGTGCTCGGTCTGACCCCGGCCGGGAGCCGGCTGGTGCGTGCCGTGGGCGTGCCCTTCGGCGGCCGGTGGTGGGTGCAGGTGCTGCTCGGCGTCCCGGCCCTGCTCGTCGTGGGCCGGCTGGTGACGCTGCCCGTGTCGGCCTACGCCGAGACCGTCCGGCACCGGTACGGGCTCTCGACGCGCGGCTGGGGTCTGTGGCTGCGCGACGTCGTCGTCTCGGTGGCCATCAGCGCCGCGCTGACCACCGTTGCGTTGCTCGGCCTGCTGTGGCTGGTCCGGCGGGCTCCGCGCACCTGGTGGGCCTGGGCGGGGCTGGCCGCCGTGGGGACGGTGGTCGTCGGCTCGTTCCTCTACCCGGTGGTCATCGAGCCGGCGTTCAACCGCTTCGAGCCGCTGCCCGCCGGCGAGCTGCGCACCGACCTGCTCGCCCTCGCGGAGGAGAACGGCACCCCGGTGCAGGACGTCCTGGTCTCCGATGCGTCGCGACGGACCACGGCGCTGAACGCCTACGTGTCCGGATTCGGGTCGACGCGGCGGATCGTCCTCTACGACACGGTGCTGGACCGGCTGCCGGACCGGGAGATCGAGTCGATCGTCGCCCACGAGCTGGGGCACGTGGCCACCGACGACGTGCTGACCGGAACGCTCATGGGAGCGCTCGGCGCCGGTGCGGCCACGGCGCTGGGCGGATGGCTCCTGTCCTGGGCGCCGCTGCTCCGCCGCACGGGAGCGGACTCACCCGGCGACCCCCGCGTCCTCCCGCTCGTGCTGTTCCTCGTCACGATCGGCGGACTCCTGGGGACGCCCGTGCAGAACCTGGTCTCCCGCCAGATCGAGGCGCGGGCCGACCTGCACGCCCTCGACCTCACCGCCGATCCGGAGGCCTTCGTCGACATGCAGCGGCGGCTCTCGACCACGAACCTGGGCGACCCCGACCCGCCCGCCGCCTGGCAGTGGTTCTTCGGCAGCCACCCGACGGCCGCCGAGCGGATCGCCATGGCCGAGGACTGGCAGCGCCTGGAGGGACGCCGGTGAGCCGCACCCTGGTGGTCACGAACGACTTCCCACCCCGGCAGGGGGGCATCCAGACCTTCGTCGCCGCGCTGCTGGAACGCCGGCCCCCCGACTCCCTGGTGGTGCTCGCTTCCGACCACCCCGGTGCCGCCGAGCACGACGCCGCCCTGCCGTACCCGGTCGTCCGGCGGCCCACCGGCATGCTGCTGCCGACCCGGGCCACCGCTCGCGCCGCCGTCGGCCTGGTGGAGCGGTTCGGCTGCGACACCGCGTTCTTCGGTGCCGCAGCCCCGCTCGGACTGCTCGCGCCGACCCTGCGGACCGCGGGTGTCCGGCACCTGGTCGGGGCCACGCACGGGCACGAGACCGGCTGGGTGGCACTTCCCGGCAGCAGGCAGCTGATGCAGCGGATCGCCACGGGGCTCGACGTCGTCACCTACATCAGCGAGTACACCCGGCAACGGCTGGCACCCGCCCTGGCGGGGCGGACCCGGCTGGCCCAGCTCTCACCCGGCGTGGACGTCGACCGCTTCTCGCCGGCCGCCGACGGCACGCCGGTACGCGAGCGCTGGGGGCTGGGGGACGCGCCGGTCGTCGTGTGCGTGTCCCGGCTCGTCGCCCGCAAGGGCCAGGACGTCCTGGTCCAGGCGTGGCCGAGGGTCCTCGCCTGCCATCCCGACGCGCGCCTCCTGCTGGTCGGCGGTGGTCCGGACGAGGGCAGGCTCCGCCGCTCGGTGGCCGACGGCGGGCTGGGGGAGAGCGTCGTCCTGACCGGTGCGGTCGATGCCGGCGACCTGGCCGCCCACTATGCCGCCGGCGACGTCTTCGCGATGCCGTGCCGCACCCGCCGCGGCGGTCTCGACGTCGAGGGGCTCGGCATGGTGTTCCTCGAGGCAGCGGCCTGCGGGCGCCCGGTCGTGGCCGGCACCTCCGGCGGGGCGCCGGAGGCGGTGCAGGAGGGCGTCACGGGCCACGTCGTGGACCCGCGGTCACCGGCGGCGGTGGCCGGGGCGCTGATCGGCCTCCTCGACGACCCGGAGCGCGCCCGCACCATGGGTGCCGCCGGCCGCGCGTGGGTCGAGCAGCGGTGGTCGTGGACGTCGATCGCGGGCACGTTCGCCGACCTGCTCGAGAAGCACTGAGCCCCGCCCCGCGGGTCGCGGGACGGGGCTCGGTGCGGGTTACACCCCCGTCAGCGGGTGTAGAGCTTCTCCACCTCGGAGTCGAACTCCTTGAGGACGACGTTCCGCTTGAGCTTCAGGCTCGGCGTGAGCATTCCGTTGTCCTCGGTGAAGTCGGTGGCCAGCACCGTGAACTTCTTGATCGCCTCGGCCTGCGAGACGGCCTTGTTGGCCTCCTTGACCGCGGCGTCGATCTCGGCCAGCACGTCGTCGTCCTCGCGCAGCTGATCGGCCGTGAGCGACGAGTCCTTGCCCTTGGACTCCAGCCACTGCGGCAGCGCCTCCTCGTCGAGGGTGATCAGGGCCGCGATGAACGGGCGCTGGTCGCCGACGACGATGCACTGGCTGACCAGCCGGGAAGCGCGGATCCGGTCCTCGAGGACGGCCGGGGCGACGTTCTTGCCACCGGCGGTCACCAGGATCTCCTTCTTCCGGCCGGTGATCTTGATGAAGCCCTCGGAGTCGATCTCGCCCAGGTCGCCGGTGTGGAACCAGCCGTCGGAGTCGATCGCCTCCTTGGTGGCGTCCTCGTTCTTCCAGTAGCCCCGCATGACGACCCCGCCGCGGATGAGCAGCTCGCCGTCCTCGCCGACGGCGAAGGAGACGCCCGGCAGCGGCTGCCCGACGGTGCCGATCTTCAGGGCGGCGTCGTGGTTCACGGCCGCCGCGGCGGTCGTCTCGGTGAGCCCGTAGCCCTCGAAGACGGTCACGCCGATGCCGCGGAAGAAGTGGCCGAGACGCTCGCCCAGCGGCGCGCCGCCGGAGATGGCGCCGAGGCAGCGGCCGCCCAGCGCGGCACGCAGCTTGCCGTAGACCAGCTTGTCGAACAGGGCGTGCTGCACCTTCAGGCCCAGTCCGGCGCCGCCGGAGTCCTGGGCGCGCGACCAGTCGATGGCCACCTGTGCGGCGCGGTCGAAGATCTTGCCCTTGCCGTCGCCCTCGGCCTTGGCCTTGGCCTGGTTGAAGACCTTCTCGAAGACGCGCGGCACGGCGAGGACGAACGTGGGCTTGAACTCGCCCAGGTCCTCGACCAGGTTCTTCACGTCGGGGGTGTGCCCGATGACCGTGCGGTTCTTGATGGCGCCGACCTGCAGGACGCGGGCGAGGACGTGCGCGAGCGGGATGAACAGCAGGAGCGAGCCCTGCACGCCCATGAAGCGCTCGAGCAGCGTGATGCCGTTGTCGACCTCGAAGAGGAAGTTGCCGTGGGTGAGCTCGCAGCCCTTGGGGCGGCCGGTCGTGCCGCTGGTGTAGATCAGCGTGGCGAGGCTGTCGGCGTCCAGCGTCGCGCGGCGCGCCTCCAGCTCGCTGTCGAGCACGTCCCGCCCGGCCTGGGTCAGCGTGCCGACGGCGTCGTCCTCGATGACGAAGACGGACTTGAGCTCGGGCGCCTGGTCGCGGACGGAGTCGACCGCGGTGGCGTGCTCCTCGCGCTCCACGACGACGGTGGTGGCCCCGGAGTCCGACAGGATCCAGGCCACCTGGTCGGCGCTGGAGGTCTCGTAGATCGGGACGACGACCGCGCCGGCGGTCCAGATGGCGTAGTCGAAGACGGTCCACTCGTACCGCGTCTTGGCCTGCAGGCCCACCCGGTCACCGGCGGCCACGCCCGAGGCGATGAGGCCCTTGGCGACGCCGTTGACCTCCTCGGCGAACTCCTTCCAGGTCACGTCGCGCCACTGGCCGTCGCGCCGGCGACGCAGGCCCACCTCGGAGCCGTGCTCGGCGGCGTTGGCGGACACCATGTCGGTCAGGGCCGCGTCGGGGGCCACCTCGGTCCGGACGGGAACGCTGAACTCGCGCACGCTGGGTCCTCTCCTCCCCGGCCGCCGCGCAGCACCGTCGCCCGCGGCCCCGGCACGGGGTCGTCGGCGTCAATCTAGCGGCTTCTCCTACTGGGCAGTAGCCGAGTGCGCCGTCGGGACTCCCTGGTGGGGCGCGAGCCGCTAGCCTGCTGGCATGGCCGACCAGTCCACCCAGTCGATCGTCGTCGAGGCGCCTGCGGCCGAGGTCATGGCGGTGATCGCCGACTTCCCCTCGTACCCGCAGTGGGTCGCCGCCGCCAAGAAGGTGGAGGTGCTCGAGTCCGGGGACGACGGTCGCGCCCGCCAGGTGCACTTCGTGCTCGACGCCGGCGCCGTCAAGGACGACTACGTCCTCCAGTACTCGTGGGACGGCGACCGCCGGGTCACCTGGACCCTGGTCAAGGGTCAGATGCAGCGGCGGCAGGAGGGGTCCTACACCCTGGTGGAGACCGACGGGCGGACCGAGGTCACGTACTCGATCACCATCGACCTCTCCATCCCGATGCTCGGCATGATCAAGCGCAAGGCGGAGAAGGTCATCCTCGACACCGCGCTCAAGGAGCTCAAGAAGCGCGTCGAGGGCTGATGCGCACGCTGCTGGTCACCGGCCCCGGTGGGGCCGGTACCTCCACCGTCGCCGCGGCGGCCGCGCTCCGGTCGGCCCGGTCGGGCCGCGAGACCCTCCTGCTCGGCCGGCAGGACCCGCCGGTCGCCGGGCTGGGGGGCGAGCCGCACCTGACGGTGCGCCGCGTCGCGGGCGCCCGGACCGTGCAGGATCTCTGGGGCACGCACGCCGAGGGCCTGGCCGCACTGCTCCCGCACCTGACGCTGCCGCCGGCGAGCTCGGTGGTGCCCCTGCCCGGCGCCGACGCCCTGGCGCTGACCGCGGAGCTGGCCGGCGCCGAGGCGGACGTCGTGGTCGTGGACGCCGGACCGCTCGAGGAGGGGCTGGCCCTCGTCGCGCTCCCGGCGGCGCTGCGCTGGTGGCTGGACCAGGCGCTGCCGCCGACCGTGCGGGCGCTCGCCGCCGTCCGTACGGCGGGGGTCGCGGCCGGGGCGGTGCGCCGGGGACCGCTGGACGCCGTCATCGCGGCCCTGCCGGAGCTGGAGGCGCTGCTGGCCCGGGACCGTCTCGCCGACAGGACGGGGACGGCCGTCTGGCTGACCGCGGAGGCCCGTGCGCAGGCGGCTGCCGCGCTGCGGCGGTCGCTGCCGGTGCTCGGGCTGCACGGTCTGCGCCCCGCCGCCGTCGTCACCCGGATGCTCCCGGCGGGCACAGGGGAGTGGTGGACCACGCGCAGCGGGGCCGAGCGGGTGGCTCTGGCCGCCCTGGCGGAGCTGGCCCCCGTGCACCGCGTCGAGGAAGGCCCCGAGGGGCCGGCCGACGCCGACGGCGTCGCAGCGGTCCTGGGCGACCTGGGGCTGCCGGACTCCGGCGGCCCAGCGGCGCCCGCTGCCCGCCGCGTCCCGGGCGGCTGGTCCCTCGACGTGCCGGTGCCGTTCGCGGAGCGCGCCGCGGTGACCCTGACCCGGTGGGGCGATGACCTGGTGGTCGGCGTGGGGGAGGATCGGCGCTCGCTGCGGCTGGACTCGCTGCTGCGCCGGTGCGAGGTGACCGGGGGTCGGCTGGCCGACCCCGGCACCGCCGCCGCGCGGCTGGAGGTCAGTTTCCGCCCGGATCCGCAGCAGTGGCCGGCCGATCTCCTGGCCGCCGAGGGGAGGACCTCATGACCAGCGGTGCCGAGTGGCTCGACCAGGCCCGTCGCCTGCTCGACGCCGTCCGCGAGCCCGCGCCCGGCGGGGAGGAGTCCGACTGCCGCTGGTGCCCGGTCTGCCAGGCCGCCGCCGTGCTGCGCGGCGAGCGACCGGAGGTCAGCGCGGCCCTGGCCGACCTGCTCGGTACCGCCGCGTCGGCGCTGCGCGAGTTCGCCGCCGACGTCGCCGCTGCCCAGCCGCAGGCCGGTGAGGCGCCCCCACCTCCGGCGGAGGCCCCGCCGGTGCAGCGGATCGACATCGCGTGACCGACGCGGCGGCGCTGCCTGCGCTCGGCATCGACATCGGGGGCACCAAGGTGGCGGGTGGCCTGGTGGCGCCCGACGGCACCATCCTGGCGACCGCGCGCCGCGCGACGCCCGGCGCCTCGGTGAGCGACACCGAGGACGCCATCGCCGCGGTCGTCGACGAGCTCGCCGACGGGCACGACGGGGAGCTGGTGGGTGTCGGGGTCGGCGCCGCGGGCTGGTTCGACCGCACCGGCGACACGGTGCTGTTCAGCCCGCACCTCGCCTGGCGGAACTCCACGCTCCGCAAGGACCTCGGCGCCCGGCTGCAGCGGCCGCTGTGGGTGGGCAACGACGCCGACGCGGCCGCCTGGGCCGAGTACCGCTACGGGGCGGCGCAAGGGTCGGACCTGGCCCTGATGGTGACCCTGGGGACCGGGATCGGCGGCGGGATCGTCCTCGACGGCCGGCTCCGGCGCGGCTCGCACGGGGTGGCGGGGGAGTGGGGACACATGCGCGTCGTCCCCGACGGCCGCCTGTGCGCCTGCGGCAACCGCGGCTGCTGGGAGCAGTACGCCAGCGGAACCGCCCTCGGGCAGACCGCGCGCGAGGTGGCCCGGACCTCGCCTGCCGCCGCGGCGCTGCTGCTGGAGCGGGTGGAGTGCGAGCCCGACCGGCTCACCGGTGAGCACGTGGCCCGGGCCGCCTACGACGGTGACCCCTTGGCGCTGGAGCTGGTCACCGAGGTCGGTTACTG
Organism: Blastococcus sp. TF02-8; assembly: GCF_003319175.1. Taxonomy (GTDB): domain Bacteria; phylum Actinomycetota; class Actinomycetes; order Mycobacteriales; family Geodermatophilaceae; genus Blastococcus. The sequence continues at coordinate 150,324 of NZ_QOHK01000006.1, forward strand.
GCTCGGGCAGGGCATCGCCGACCTCGCCGCCGTGCTCGACCCCGAGGTCGTGGTGATCGGCGGAGGCGTCAGCGTGCTGGGCGAGATGGTGCTGCGGCCGGCCCGGGAGCGGCTGGACCGCGCGCTGCCCGGCCGGGGCTTCCGCCCCGGCCCGCGGGTGGTGGCGGCCGAGCTGGGCGCGCAGGCCGGCATCGTCGGCGCGGCCGACCTGGTGCGCAGCGCCGTGGCCGAGGGCGAGGCCTGAGGGTCAGACGACGGCGCCGTCGTCCCCGTCGTCGGACCGGTCGCGCATCCGCGCCACCAGCATCGCCACGCCGCCGGCGACCACGGCCACGCCGAGCACCAGACCGACGTCGCCGGACAGCCCGAGGACCGACGGTGCGCCGATGAGCAGGACGCCCGCGACGACCAGCAGGACGGCGTACAGCACGGCGGGCGCCGGAACCGGCAGCGGAGGCGGGACGGGCGGCTCGTAGTGCTCGTCCGGCCGGTCGAGGATCGGCAGCTCGTGCGGCACGGGGGGCGGCGCGTCGGAGGGTTCCTCCTCGACCACGGTGCGACCGTGCTCGGCCTCGAAGGCGGCGACGATCCGCGTCCACTCGGCGTCCTCGTCGATCTCCGGGCGCGCCGGCCGGACCACCGGCGGTGGCGGCGCGGGGTGCTCGTCACCGTGCTGCTCGACCAGGCCACGGGCCTCCTCCCGGCGGGACCGGTCCACGAAGAGCCGGTCCGACGGCGGGCTGGGCAGGACCACGGAGCGGGTGTAGGGCCCGACGTCGGCCGCCGGCTCCAGGTAGGCGGCGATGCCGGCGGCCTCGAGCAGGTCGAGCAGGTGCTCGCCCACCCGGGGGTCGACGTCGCGCAGCGGGCTCCACAGCGTCGCGTCGAGGCCGTTGTCGCGGCGGCCCCGGCCTCGCCGGTCGGTCACCGGTGGGCGGCGGGCGGGGTGTCCGCCTCGCCGGTGCGCACGCGGGCGCGGATCCACTCGGCGGACCGGGAGAAGATCAGTGGCGCATCGTTGTCGAGCGTCGCCACGTGGTAGCTGTCCTGCAGCACGACCTCCTCGGTGTCGGTGCTCGAGATGCCGGCGAGCAGCACCTCGCTGTTGACCGGCTCGACGACGTGGTCCTCGGCGCTGTGGAAGACGATGACCGGGGCGGTGACCCGGCCCAGGTCGGCGCGCGTGAGGCCCCAGAGGCCGCGCAGCTGCATCATCGCGCGGGTGGGGAGCTTGGGGTAGGCGAGCTCGGTGACGCCGGGCTTCTTGATGTCGCTGGCGATGGGCGCCCAGCTCGGGGTGATCCGCGCGAGCAGCGGCAGGAGCTTGGCGTCCAGGCGCTGGGTGAGCAGGGCGGGGTTCACCAGCAGCAGCCCGGCCACGTCGGCCGGGCGCACCTCGGCCAGCCGGGTCGCCAGCGTGCCGCCCATGGAGAGCCCGGCGACGAAGACCCGGTCGCAGCGGGCGGCGAGCTCGTCGAAGGCGCGCTCCACCGTGGCCGTCCACTGCTCGGCCGTGCTGGCGTTGCAGTCCTGCCACGTGGTGCCGTGCCCCGGCAGCAGCGGGCAGCTGACGGTGAAGCCCTCCGCGGCGAGGTGCTCGCCCCACGGCCGCATGCTCATCGGGTTGCCGGTGAAGCCGTGCACGAGCAGGACGCCGGTGCGGCCGTCGGGCCCGTCCCCGCCGGGGAAGTCGAACGCCTCGGCGCCGGGCATGACCGCGGGGGTGGGGGACGTTCCGGGCACGGTGCTCCTCCTCGGCGTCCGGCGCGACGCCGGGTGTCAGGTACCTCACGGTGGGGACCCGATTGTGATTCCGGCCCCAGGCTCCCTAGTCTGGCAGTCCCCGAGGGAGGCGTGTTGTTCTACTGGTTCCTGAAGTTCGTCGCGATCGGCCCGGTGGTCCAGCTGGGCTTCCGGCCCAAGGCCGAGGGCACCGAGAACGTGCCGTCGACCGGCGCGGCGATCCTGGCGAGCAACCACCTCTCCGCCGCGGACTGGATCTTCATGCCGCTGCAGCTCAAGCGCCGGGTGACGTTCCTGGCCAAGGCCGAGTACTTCACCGGCAAGGGCGTGAAGGGTTTCCTGCAGCGCGCGTTCTTCTCCGGGGCCGGTCAGGTGCCGATCGACCGCTCGAGCGCCTCGGCGGCCGAGAACGCGATCCAGACCGGCATCCGCACCCTGCGCGAGGGGAAGCTGCTGGGGATCTACCCGGAGGGCACCCGCTCGCCCGACGGCCGGCTCTACCGCGGCAAGATCGGGGTCGCGCGGATGGCGCTGGAGACCGGCGTCCCGGTGATCCCGGTCGCGATGATCTACGGCTCCCGCCCGCTGCCGTTCGGCCGGAAGATGCCCCGGGTCAGCGTCCGCTTCGGCCAGCCGCTGGACTTCTCCCGCTACGAGGGCCTCGCCGGCGACCGCTTCGTCGAGCGGTCGGTCACCGACGAGATCATGTACGAGATCATGACGCTGTCGGGCCAGGAGTACGTCGACGTCTACGGCGCCACGGTGAAGAAGTCGATGGACGCCACCGGCGCCAGCGCGAACGAGGTCATCGCGACCCTGCAGCCGCCGGCCGCCGAGGCCGCCGACCGCGCCCCCACGACGCTCGCCGGCTGACCGACCGGTCGGCCCGTCAGCGGTCGGTGAGCCGGCCCAGCACGTCGCGCAGCAGGCCCAGCAGCTCCGGCCTGCTCATCGTCGGGTCGTCGGCCCAGGAACCCACGAGGTCCTCGGTGAAGGCGAACCAGGCGAGCACCAGCTGACGCTGCAGAGGCTCGTCGGGCAGCTCCAGGGCGGCGAGCGCGACGCCGACGAGCCGCCGCCGCGTCTCCTCATACACCTCCGAGACCCAGGGGTCCCCGCCGGCGGCGCCACGCACGAACGCCAGGTGGCTCTCGCGGAACGTCTCGACCCAGCCCACGTACCGGTCCAGCATCCCGGTCACCTGCTCCTCCGGAGGCGTGCCGGGCGCGGGGAGCAGGTGCTCCCACATCAGGTCGGCCGCGGCGCGGGTCACCGCCGTGTAGTAGTCGCGCTTGCTCGGGAAGTAGTGGAACAGCAGGCTGCGGCTGATCCCGGCACGGCGGGCCACCTCGTCGATGGTCAGCTCCTGCACCGGGGTGGTGGGCAGCAGCTCCAGGCCGATCCGCACCAGCTGGGCGCGGCGGTCCTCGGCGGACCGCCGCCCCCGTGCGGGCTCCGAGGGAGCCGCCGTCACGCCACCGCCCGGCCGGTGCCGGCCTGGCCCACGAGCCGCAGCAGGCCGTCGACGACCAGCTGCGGCCGTTCCTGGGTGAGCATGTGGCCGGTGCGCTCGGCCAGGTGCAGACGCGCCTCCGGCAGCACCTCGGTGAGCTGGCGGCTGTGCCGCTTCGGGGTCAGCTTGTCGCTGTCGCCCACGAAGATCTCCACCGGCACCCGGGTCAGGGCCGCGAGGTTCTCGCGCTTGTCGTGGTCACCCAGGGCGGGCATGAACTCGAGGAAGGACCGCAGGGTGGAGGCGTGCATGATCTTCGCGCCCTCGAGCACCATCTCCTCGGTGGCGTCGCTGCCGTAGAGGAGCTCGCGGACCATCTTCTGGTGCCGCGGATGGGTCGGTGGCACCAGGTTGCGCAGGCGCTCCAGCACGCGCGCGCCGGCGAGGAGCGCGCTGAGCATCCCCGGCTTGAGCTTGGCCATGCGCCCGCCGGCCGACTTCGGGTCCGAGGTCAGGTCGCCGGCCGACGTCGACACCAGCGCGACGCCGCGGACGCGGTCGCCGAACAGTTCCGGGCGGGCGGCGGCCAGGCACATGATCGTCATGCCGCCCATGGAGTGCCCGCCCAGGACGACCGGCCCGGTGGGCGCCAGCTGGTCGAGCACCTCGGCCAGGTCGGCGCCCAGCTGGTCGACGGTGATCTCGGTGTCGCCCCACGTGGACCGGCCGTGCCCGCGCTGGTCGTAGCGGACCAGCCGGAGCTCGCCGTCGGCGATGCGGTCGGCCAGCAGCCCGGCGACGTCGTCCCACGCGGCCTGCGACAGCGTCCAGCCGTGCGCCAGGACGACGGTGACGGGCGCGTTCTCCGCACCCTCGACGGTGGCGTGCAGCTGCGCGCCGTCGGGGGTGGTGACCGCCGCGGTGCGCTTGCAGACGGTGCGGGTGAGGGTGCCGGTCACGCTGCCTCCTCCCTGCGGGCCGGCGCCTCGGCCGGGATCCCGATGTAGTTCTCCCGGTCCAGCTCCTTGGTGAGCCTGCGGAACCGGAAGGTGAAGTCGGGCCACAGCGTGGTGTTGTGCCCGTGCTTGTCGAGGTACCAGCTGGCGCAGCCGCCGCCGAGCCAGACGGTGCCCTTCGACTTCTCCGCGATCAGCGCCCGCCACGCCTCCTGGGCCTCGGGCGTGGTCTCCAGGGCGGCGAGGCCCTCGGTCTCCATCGTGCGCAGGGCGTCGTCGACGTAGGCGACCTGCGACTCGATCATGTAGACCATCGACGTGTGGCCGACGCCCACGTTCGGGCCGACCAGCAGGAACAGGTTGGGGAAGCCCGCCACGGTGGAGCTGCGGTTGCTGACCATGCCGTCCTCCCACACCTGGGCCAGCGACCGACCGTCGCGGCCGCAGATCCGCTCCGCGATCGGCAGGTCGGTGACGTGGAAGCCGGTGGCCAGGATCAGCGTGTCGGTCGGTCGCTCGATGCCGTCGGTGCTGACGATCGAGTGCGGCCGGATCTCTGCGATCCCGGCGGTGACCAGCTCGGCGTTGGGTGCGGCCACCGCGGGGAAGTAGTCGTTGCTGATCAGGATGCGCTTGCAGCCGATGGTGTAGTCCGGTGTCAACGCCTCGCGCAGCTTCGGGTCCCGCACCTGGCGCTCGAGGTGCGCCTTGGCCAGGCCGCCCACCGGCTTGAGGAAGGCCCGCCGCTTCGCCATGCCGAGCACGAGGAACTCGCGGAACACGTAGAGGGCACCGCGGATGGCCCGCTGCAGGCCGGGCAGCAGCTTGTAGAGCCGCCGGGCCCAGGGCTTGACCGGGTGGTCGGTGCGCGGGACCACCCAGGCCGGCGTGCGCTGGTAGACCGTGATGCTCTCCACCTGCGGCTGGATCGCCGGCACGATCTGGATCGCCGAGGCGCCGGTGCCGATGACGGCGACCTTCTCGCCGCTGATGTCGTGCGAGGAGTCCCAGCGGGCCGAGTGCATCTTCGTGCCCTCGAAGGTCTCCAGGCCCGGGATGTCCGGGTAGGTCGGGTCGGCCAGCGCTCCCGCGGCGGAGACCAGGACCTGTGCCCGGAACTCACCGGCGGTCGTGGCGACCAGCCAGCGGCGCGCGGCGTCGTCCCAGCGGGCCGCGGTCACCTCGGCGTCGAACACGCAGTGCGCGCGCACGCCGTAGCGGTCGGCCGTGCCCTGCAGGTAGGCCTGGATCTCCGGCTGCTCGGAGTAGGAGCGCGGCCAGTCCGGGTTCGGGGCGAACGAGTAGGAGTAGAGGTGCGACTGCACGTCGCACGCCGCGCCCGGGTAGGTGTTGTCGCGCCACGTGCCGCCGACGTCGCCGGCGCGCTCGAGCAGGACGAAGTCGGTCTCGCCGCGCTCGCGGAGCCTGATGGCCATCGCCAGGCCGGCGAAGCCGGACCCGATGATCGCCACCCGCACCTCGCGGGTCGCCGGCGCGCCCGCGCCGGGGGAGGCGGCGGGCTGTGCGTCGATCGTGCTGGTCACCTCGGTCTGCTCCCTTCCTCCGGCTTGCTGAGCACCGGCCCAGAAGCTACAACGGCGGTTGAGCAGTGCTCAATTCGAGCGCGACGAGCCCCGAGGAGCAGATCGATGGCATCGGTATTCGGCAAGCGCACGCGGACGCCCCTGACGGGGAAGTCGGTCCTCATCACGGGTGCGGCGCGCGGGATCGGCGCCGCGCTGGCCCGCAAGGCGGCGGCCCGGGGCGCCCGTGTGGCGCTGGTCGGGCTGGAGCCGCAGGAGCTGGCCCGGGTGGCCGACGAGCTGGGGCCCGAGCACCTGTGGGTAGAGGCCGACGTCACCGATCCCGAGGCGCTGAAGGCCGCCGTCCAGCGCACCGTCGACACCTTCGGCGGGCTCGACATCGTGGTGGCCAACGCCGGTATCGCGCCGCTCACCACGGTGATGACCAGCTCGGCGCACGCCCTGGCGCGCACGATCGAGGTCAACCTGATCGGCACCATGCTCACCGCGCACGCCGCGCTGCCGGAGGTCGCGAAGCGCAAGGGGCACGTGCTGCTGATCAGCTCGGCGGCGGCGTTCACGGTGCTCCCCGGGATGAGCGCCTACTGCGCGTCGAAGGCCGGCGTGGAGCGCTTCGGCGACGCGCTGCGCCTCGAGGTGGCCCACCGCGGCGTCACCGTGGCCAGCGCGCACCCGACCTGGATCGACACCGACATGGTGCGCGACACCGAGGCCGCGCTGCCCACCTTCAAGGAGACCCGCAAGCAGCTGCCCGGCCCGCTGGGTGCCTTCACCTCCGTGGAGGCGTGCGCCGAGGCGCTGGTGCAGAACCTGGAGACCCGGGGTCGCCGGGTGTTCGTGCCGCGGTCGGTCGGCACGGTCGCGGCGCTGCGCCAGCTCGTCACCGGCGCCATCTCGGAGAAGGTGATGATGGCCGCGGCGGCCAAGCGGGTGCCGCAGCTGGAGCGTGACATCGAGGCGCTGCAGGGCCGGGAGTTCGGTCCGAACTCCGTCGGCGACCGGTCCCGGGGCGCCGCCTGACCCTCAGCTCGTCCAGCGGCCGGCGCGACCGACGGCGTCCTGCCAGCGGTCGTGCCGGCCGTCGTCGCGCCGGCCCGGCTCGGGGTCGAACCGCCGGTCCAGGGCCCAGGTCCGCGCCAGCTCGTCCGTGCTCGCCCAGACCCCGGTGCCCAGTCCCGCGAGGAACGCCGCACCTAGCGCCGTCGTCTCGGTGACCACGGGGCGGCGCACGGGGACGCCGAGCTGGTCGGCCTGCAGCTGCATCAGCAGGTCGTTGGCGCTGGCGCCGCCGTCGGCGGAGAGCTCGGCGAGCTCCAGCCCGGCCTCGGAGGCCATGACGTCGACGACGTCGCGCACCTCGAAGGCGATGGCCTCCAGCGTGGCACGGGCGAGGTGGGCGCGGGTCGTGCCGCGGGTGAGGCCGACGATCGCGCCGCGGGCGTGCGGGTCCCAGTGCGGCGCGCCCATGCCGGTGAGCGCCGGGACGAAGACGACGTCGCCGGAGTCGGGCACCGTGCGGGCCAGGCCCTCGATCTCCGCGGCCGAGTCGATGAGGCCCAGGCCGTCGCGCAACCACTGGACGGCGGCCCCGGTCACGAAGATCGCGCCCTCCAGCGCGTACACCAGCCCGTCGCCGAGGTCCCAGGCGACCGTGGTGAGCAGGCCGGCTGCCGACCGCACCGGCGTCGAGCCGGTGTTGGTGAGCACGAAGGAACCGGTGCCGTAGGTGCACTTGCTGGTGCCGGGGGAGTAGCAGGCCTGCCCGAAGAGTGCTGCCTGCTGGTCACCGGCGATGCCGGCGATCGGCAGGGACAGTCCGAGGAAGGCGTCCGGGTCGGTGCTGCCGACGACGCCGGAGCTCGGCACGATCTCCGGCAGCGCCGCGCGGGGGACGTCGAAGAGCGCGCACAGCTCGTCGGACCAGCCGCCCTCCTCCAGGTCGAACAGCAGGGTGCGGCTGGCGTTCGTCGGGTCGGTGACGTGCGCCCGGCCGCCGGTGAGGCGGGCGATGACGTAGGAGTCGACCGTCCCGAGGACCAGCGAGCCGTCGTGCACCCCGGCCCACAGCCGGGGCTCGTGCTCGGCCAGCCAGGCGAACTTCGTGCCGGTGAAGTACGGGTCCAGGCGCAGCCCGGTGAGCTGGGCCACCCGCTCCTCGTGCCCGGCCTCCCGCAGCCGGTCGCAGACGCCGGTGGTCCTCCGGTCCTGCCACACGATCGCCGGCCGGGGCGAGCGGAGGGTGCGGGGGTCCCAGACGACGGCGGTCTCCCGCTGGTCGGTGATGCCCACGCAGGTCGGCTCCGTGTCGGTGCCGGCGAGCGCCTCCCGGCAGGCCGCCGTCAGCGCCGTCCAGATGTCGTCGGGCTCGTGCTCCACCCACCCCGGCCGCGGGAAGAGCTGCGCGAACTCGCGGTAGCCGCGGGAGAGCACGTCGCCCTGCTCGCCCACGACGAGCGCGGTCACCCCGGTCGTCCCTGCGTCGATCGCCAGCACCGGCATGGCGACGAACCTAGCGGGCGCCGCCGGCCGACGTGCTCCATGATCGGCCGGTGACCCCCGGCATCGAGCTCGTCCGCCTCCCCGGCCTGACCGGCTCCGGGCCCGAGGCCCACGCGGCCGTCACCGACCCGGGCCGCATGGTCTTCACCGCTGCTGCCTGCCCGGTGGACCCCGAGGGGAGCACCGTCGCGGTCGGTGACGTCGTCGGCCAGGCGCGGCGGGTCGTCGACAACCTGGCGCAGGTGCTCGAGGCGGCCGGTGCCGGGCTGGGCGACGTCCTCCGGACGACGGTGCACGTGGTGACCACCGACCGGGCCGACCTGGACGCCGTCCGGGAGGTGCTGCGCGAGGCGTTCGGCAGCCACGCGGCGCCCTGCACGCTGGTCGGGGTCACCGTGCTCGGGCGGGCGGACCAGCTCGTGGAGGCCGAGGCCGTGGCGGTCCGGGACTCCTGGCAGGAGCCGGGGCCCCCCGACGACGCGGCTACGTTGGACGAGTGACGGTCCGGCGCTTCTTCTACGACACCGAGTTCATCGAGGACGGGACGACGATCGACCTCGTCTCGATCGGCGTCGTCGACGAGACCGGCCGGGAGTTCTACGCCGTCAGCACCGAGTTCGACGAGCGCAGGGCGATCCCGTGGGTGCGCCGCAACGTGCTCGACCAGCTGCCCCCGCCCGCGGACAGGGCGTGGCGCAGCCGGCAGCGCATCCGCGAGGACCTGCTCTCCTTCCTCACCGCGCCGGGGGAGGAGATCGAGCTGTGGGCGTGGATCGCTGCCTACGACCACGTGGCGCTGTGCCAGCTGTGGGGGGCCATGCCGGCGCTGCCGCGGCCGATCCCGAGGTTCACCCGCGAGCTGCGCCAGCGCTGGGACGACCGGGGGCAGCCGCCGCTGCCGCCGAAGCCGTCCGGTACGCACGATGCCCTGGTCGACGCCCGCTACAACCTGGTCCGCTGGAACGCGATCGAGGCCGCCCGCGGGTGAACCCCGCGAACGGCCTCGACTGGCTACTCCCTGCAGGGGGTCCTCACACCGTGAAGACCGCCAGCAGCCGGTTGAGCTCCTTGGACAGGCCGTCCAGCTCCTGGGCCGCGCTGCGGGCCCGCTCGACGTCCGTGGCGCTGTCGTCGGCGTCCTGGCTGACGGCGGTGAGCGTGGTGGTCACCGTGCCGGCGCCCTCGGCGGCCGTGGCCACGCTGCGGGTGAGCTCCCGCGTGGTGGCCGTCTGCTCCTCGACGGCGCTGGCGATCGTCGTCTGGTGGTCGTTGATCGAGCGGACCACCTCGGCGATGCGGGAGATCGAGCCGACCGCGGCGGTGGTCTCGGACTGGATGCCCTGGACCCGCTGTGCGATCTCCTCGCTGGCCTTGGCCGCCTCCTGCGCCAGCTCCTTGACCTCGTTGGCGACGACGGCGAAGCCCTTGCCCGCGTCGCCGGCACGCGCGGCCTCGATCGTGGCGTTGAGCGCCAGCAGGTTGGTCTGCTCGGCCACGCCGGAGATGACCTTGACGACGTCGCCGATCTCGGCCGAGCTGGCGCCCAGCGCGGCGATGGTCGTCTCGGTCTGCTCGGCCAGGGTGGCGGCCTGCCGGCCCACCTCGGCGGCCTCGGCGGCGCTGCGGGCGATCTCGGTGATCGAGGCGCCCATCTCCTCGGCGCCGGCCGCGGCGGAGGAGACGCTGGCGCTGATGTCCGCGGCGACGCCGTGGGCACCCTGTGCCTGGTCCCGGCTGCGGGAGGCCCGGGTGGCCAGCCCCTCGGCCACCCCGGAGACGCCTGCCGCGGAGACGGCCACCTCCTGGGCCCACCGGTGGATGTCGCGGACGGTGGAGGCCACCTTCTCGACGAACCGGTTGAACGCCCCGGACAGCTGGCCCACCTCGTCGGCGCGGGAGTCGTCCATGCGCTGGGTGAGGTCGCCCTCGCCGTCGGCGATCTCGGCCATGCGGTCCTTGAGGTCGGCCAGCGGCTTGGTCAGCCGGCGACCGATCAGCTGGGCGATGCCGCCGCCGAGCAGCGCGATGAGGACGGCGGCGACGACGAGTGCCCAGACCATCGAGGAGCGGCCGTCGGCCAGGGCGTCCTTGGGGCCGGTGAAGTCGGCGTCGCGGGCCTCGGTGACGATCACCCAGTCCCACGGCTTGTAGTACGAGACGCGCGCGGTGGTCGGCCCGGCCTCGGGGTCGTCGTAGCGCACGGTCGCCTGCGCGCCGGGCTCCAGCGCCAGGGCCGCCTCGACGATCTCCTTGACGTAGGGCTTCCCGGCGGCGTCGGTGGCCTCCAGCATCGCCTGCCCGTCGCGGACGCCCTTCGGGCTGATCAGGACGGTGCCGGCGATGGTGCCGCTGCCGCCGTAGACCTCGACGTGGCCGGTCTCGCCGACCTCCGTGGCCTCGAGGCTCTCGCGCAGCGCGGGGAGGTTCTGCTGCTTCTGGCCGACGTAGAGCATGCCGACGACGTCGCCGGCCGGCCCGAAGATCGGCGTGTAGGCCGAGACGTACCAGGAGTCGACGACGAGGGCGTTGCCGCGGTAGGTCTGGCCGCTGAGCACGGTGGAGACCACGGCGTTCGGCTTGCCCTCCGGCGTCGTCGCCGGGATGTAGGTCCCGATCGCCCGGTTCCCGCTGGCGGCGACCACGTTGGTGGCGACGCGGAGCATGTCGCCACCGGGTGTCTTCTGGAAGATCGTGGCGGTACCGCCGACCATCGCCTTGATCTGGTCGACGACGGGCGTGGGCGTGTTGACGTCGCCGTTCTTGCCGAGCCAGACGTTGCCGGCCAGCATCCGCGGCATGGTGACGGGGGTGACCTCGCTGGTCAGCTGGTTCTTGGCGTCCCAGGTGACCATGTTCTTCGGGTCGATGCGGAGGCCACCGGACTGGCCCACCACGTACTGCGCGACGTTGAGGTCGGAGTCGACCTTCGCCGAGGTGGAGGCGCCCTGCGTGGCGACGACGTCGTAGACCGCCGTCGGCGGTGCGGGTGATGTCCTCCTCGACGAGGGCGTCCATGTCCGTGCCCGCGTCGTCGGCGAAGCCGCTGCTCTGCCAGGCGCTCACGCCGCCCATCGCCACACCGGTCACCGCGACGCTGGCCACCGCCAGTGCCACGACCTTGGTGCGGATGCCCCAGTTGGTTGGAGCCGCCCACGGGGGCAGGAACGTCGAGCGCATGTCGGCCTTCCGATCGGCGCAGCGGTCCGGTACCGCCGCTCTCCCCTCGGTCTCGGCAGGCCAGGTGCCATGCGGAACCGAATCGGTCCTTCGTGACCCGACCGTCACCGGCGTGTGACGGGTGGTGCGCGAGTGTGGAGTCGCCCCAGCCGAGCGGGCCTGCTGCGGCTCCGTTCCGGGATGTGGGACGCGTCTCGTGGAGCGGGAGGAGGGGCGCCGTACCCTCGGGGGCGTGAGCCTCCCCGAACCTGCGCAGTCGGTGCCCGGCCTGGACCGGTGGCGGGACCTGCCCGCCGCCCAGCAGCCGCAGTGGCCCGACCGCGCGGCGCTGGACGCGGTGCTCGAGACGCTCTCGACGGTCCCGCCCATCGTGGCGCCGTCGGAGGTCGACACGCTGCGCGCGCAGCTGGCCGACGTCGCCCAGGGCAAGGCGTTCCTCCTCCAGGGCGGCGACTGCGCGGAGACCTTCGACCTCAACACCGAGCCGCACCTGCAGGCGACCACGCGGACGCTCCTGCAGATGGCCGTCGTCCTCACCTACGGCGCGAGCGTTCCGGTGGTGAAGGTCGGCCGCGTCGCCGGGCAGTACGCCAAGCCGCGCTCGTCGGACACCGACGCCCTCGGCCTGCCCTCCTACCGCGGCGACATGGTCAACGACCTGGAGCCGGTCCTGGCTGGTCGGATCCCCGACCCGAACCGCCTGGTGCGGGCCTACGCCAACTCCGCCGCGGCGATGAACATGATCCGGGCCTACGCCCGGGGCGGCCTGGCCGACCTGCACGCGGTGCACAACTGGAACCAGGACTTCGTGGCCAGCTCGCCGGCCGGCGTGCGCTACGAGGTCATCGCCCGCGAGATCGACCGCGCGCTGGCGTTCATGAAGGCCTGCGGCATCGACTCCGACGCGCTGCGCGGGGTGGAGCTCTTCAACTCCCACGAGGCGCTGATCCTCGACTACGAGCGCGCGCTGCTGCGCATGCACGAGGGCCGGCCCTACGCCCTCTCCGCGCACTTCGTGTGGGTGGGGGAGCGCACCCGGCAGATGGACGGCGCGCACATCGAGTTCGTCTCGAAGCTGGCCAACCCGGTCGGGGTCAAGATCGGCCCGACGACGACGCCCGAGCAGGCCACCGAGCTCGTCGAGCGCCTCGACCCCGACGGCATCCCGGGCAAGCTCACCCTGATCAGCCGGATGGGGAACGGCAGGATCCGCGACGTCCTGCCGGGGATCGTGGAGAAGGTGACCGCCAGCGGTCACCAGGTCGTGTGGCAGTGCGACCCGATGCACGGCAACACCCACGAGTCCTCCACCGGCTACAAGACCCGCCACTTCGACCGCGTCGTCGACGAGGTGCTCGGCTTCTTCGACGTGCACCGGGCGCTGGGCACCTGGCCGGGCGGCATCCACGTCGAGCTCACCGGCGAGGACGTCACCGAGTGCCTCGGCGGTGCGATGGAGATCAGCGACGAGGACCTCAACAGCCGGTACGAGACCGCCTGCGACCCGCGGCTGAACACGGGGCAGTCCCTCGAGCTGGCCTTCCTCGTCGCGGAGATGCTGCGTGGCTGACGCAGATTCCTTCACCCACCCCACCGTCGTCGACCTCCGGTCCGACACGGTCACCCGGCCGACCGACGGCATGCGCAAGGCCATGGCCGAGGCCGAGGTGGGCGACGACGTCTACGGGGAGGACCCGACCGTCAGCGCGCTCGAGGAGCGCGTGGCGGCGATGTTCGGCCACGAGGCGGCGCTGTTCGTGCCGAGTGGGACGATGGGCAACCAGATCGGCATGCGGCTGGTCTGCGAGCCGGGTCAGGAGGTGCTGTGCGACGCCGACGCGCACGTGGTCACCTACGAGATGGGCGCCGCTGCCGCGATCTTCGGCATCTCCACCCGCACCGTCGTGTCCGATCGCGGGCTGCTGGACGCCGAGGCCTTGATCGCCCAGGTGCGCCCGAAGGGTGACTGGCACCTGACGTCGACCGCGGCGATCGCGGTGGAGAACACGCACAACCGCGGCTTCGGCCGGGTGCAGCCGCTGGGGGAGCTCCGCCGGCTGTGGGAGTGGTCCCGGGGGACCGGGGTCGCCGTGCACCTGGACGGCGCCCGGATCTGGAACGCGCACGTGGCCTCCGGCGTGCCGCTGTCGACCTACGGCTCGCTCGCCGACACCGCGTCGGTCTGCTTCTCCAAGGGCCTGGGGACGCCGGTCGGCTCGGTGCTGGTTGCCTCGGCCGAGCGGATCGCCACGGCCCGGCTCTGGCGCAAGCGGCTCGGCGGCGGCATGCGACAGGTCGGGGTGCTGGCGGCGGCCTGCCAGTACGCGCTGGACGCCCACCTGCCGCGGCTGGGTGAGGACCACGAGCACGCCCGTCTGCTGGCGGAGCTGCTCGGCGTCGACCCGGCCACCGTGGAGACCAACATGGTGGTGCTGGACGACGTCGCCGCCCCGCTGCTCGCCGAGGCGGCCAGGGCCGAGGGCGTGCTGGTGAGCCAGGTGAGCCCGCGCCGCGTCCGGCTGGTCACCCACCTCGACGTGGAGCGGGCCGGCATCCAGCGCGCCGCCGAGGTCCTGAACCGGCTGCTCGACCGCTAGGGCGGCCCGGGAGCCCGGGCTCCCGGACCGCCCCCGCGTCAGTAGCTGCTGAACAGCAGGTCGTTGTTCGCGGTGCGGTTGGTCGGCACCGCGTCCTTGGTCGTCGCCCCCAGCACGGCGGTGGCGACGGCCGCCGGGGTGGACGTCGGGGCGCCCTGCAGGTACAGCGCGGCGACGCCGGCGACGTGCGGGGTGGCCATCGAGGTGCCGCTGATCGTGTTGGTGGCCGTCGTGCCGGTGTACCAGTCGCTGGTGATCCCGACGCCGGGGGCGAAGAGGTCGACGCAGCTGCCGTAGTTGCTGAAGGACGCCGGCTTGTCGGTGCGGTCGGTGGCGCCGACGGTCAGGGCGGCGGTCACGCGGGCCGGGGAGGACTTGCAGGCGTCCTGCGGCGTGCCGGCGGAGTTGCCGTTGCCCGCCGCCACGGCGTAGGTGACCCCGTCGGCGATCGAGCGCTGCACCGCCGAGTCCAGGGCGGTGCTGGCGCCGCCGCCGAGGCTCATGTTGGCGACTGCCGGCTGCCCGGCCTGGTGCTGGGCGGTCACCCAGTCGATCCCGGCGATCACGCCGGAGTTCGAGCCGGACCCGGCGCAGTCGAGGACGCGCACGGCCACGAGGGAGACGCCCTTGGCGACGCCGTGGGTGGCGCCCCCGACCGTCCCGGCGACGTGGGTGCCGTGGCCGTTGCAGTCGTCGGCGCTGCCGCCGTCGACGGCGTCGTAGCCGGAGACGGCCCGGCCCCCGAAGTCGGCGTGGTCCAGCCGGATGCCGGTGTCGATGACGTAGGCGGTCACGCCGGCGCCGGTCGCGGTGTAGCTGTAGCTGCCGTTGAGCGGGAGGGCGCGCTGGTCGAGCCGGTCCAGGCCCCAGGTGGCCGAGCCCTGGGTGGCGGCCAGCTGGACGGGGGCGTCGGGCTCGACGGAGACGACGCCGGGGAGCGAGGCGAGCCGCTCGGCGGCCTGGGGAGGCAGCGCGACCGCGTACCCGGTCAGGGCCGCGGAGTAGACGTGCCGGACGTGGCCCCCCAGTCGGGTGGCGCGTTCCGCGGCCGGGCCGGGGGCGGTGCCCTGCTGCAGGGTGACGATGTAGGTGGCGACGGCCGAGTGGGGGGCCGGTGCCGCGGCAGCGGTGCCGGCGGTGGCGCCCACACCGGTGGCGGCGACGGTGGCCACGGCGACGGCCACCACGGTCTTGCGGATCTGCACGGATTCTCCTCGATCACCGACGGCCGCTCGGAGCAGCGGCTCAGGTGCGGAGAGTGAAACCCATCGTGCGGAGAAGCGGAATGCCGGCGTATCGCAATGCAGGTCGGTGCGGCGGTTCGCGCGATCCCGGGCGTGTCGTCGCGCTCACGCCGCGGCGGAGGCCTCGTCGGCGTGCAGCGCGCAGAGCAGGGCGATGTCGGCGGCGTGCCCGGCGGAGGGGTGGCCGTCGCGCTCGCTCGGCGTCTCGACGACCATGGCGACCCCGGCGGTGGTGCGGTGCCGCAGCAGCTCCGCGAAAGGTCCCGTGCCGTAGGGGCCGGAGCCGATCGTGCCTTCGCCGATGGTGGTGTGCCGGTCGCGCTTGGAGCCGCAGGCGTCCAGCGAGTCGTTCACGTGCACCAGGCCGAGCCGGCCGGGCCCGACCGTGGCCTCCAGCGCATCCAGGGTCGCGCTCATGCCCCCGGGGACGGCGAGGTCGTGGCCGGCCGCCCAGGCGTGGCAGGTGTCGAAGCAGACGCCGAGCAGGGGGTGCTGCTCCAGCGCGGCGAAGTAGGGGCCGAGGTCCTCGACCGTGGCGGCCAGCGCCTTGCCGCCGCCCGCGGTCGGCTCGATCAGTAGCCGGGGTCCCTGCGGATCGGCGGCCTCGAGCACCGGGAGGAGCCGCTCGTGCAGCTGGCGGAGCGCCTCCTCGTAGCGGTCCTCGCCGACGGCGGAGCCGGCGTGGACGACCACCCCCTGGCAGCCGAGCTGGGCGCCGCGGCGCAGGTTGTGCGCGATGGAGGCGATCGACTGCTCGACGGTGGCCTCGGTGGGAGAGCCGACGTTGACCAGGAACGGCGTGTGGATGAACGACGGCACGCCGCGCTCGAGGCAGCCGGCGGTGAACAGCGCGTCCTGCGCCGGGTCGCCGTCGGTCAGCTTCCAGCCACGCGGGTTGCCGACGAAGACCTGGACGGCTCGGGCGGCGACGGCGTCGGTGTAGGCGAGGCCACCCTTGGCCAGGCCGCCCTTGATCTGGATGTGCGCGCCGACGGGAGGTACGGGGAGTGCGGTGTTCGACAAGGGGGGAGAGCGCCTATCCGAAGGTGAGCAGGATGGTGACGGAGGTGCCGCGCTCGACCTGCTCGCCGGCGGCCGGGGTCTGGCGCAGCACGCTGTTGCCGAAGAAGCGGGTGGCCTCGACCTTGAGCCCGGCGGCCTGGAGGATCTGGGTCGCCTCGTCGCCGCTCTTGCCGACCACGTCGGGCACCGCCACGAGCGGGACCCCCGCGGACACCTGGATCCTGATCGCGCTGCCGAAGGGAACCGGCCCGTCCGCGGGGCCGGGGGCGACGGCCATGACCTCGCCCTTGTCGACGGCGTCGCTGCGCCCGTCCTCCACCCGCTCGACGGTGAAGCCCAGTTTCTCCAGGTTGCTCTGCGCCTGCTCGGGCGTCTGGCCGGTGACGTCGGGGACGGCGACCGGGGCGCGCCCCTGGCTGACCACGACCGTGACGACCTGGTCGCGCTTGAGCCCGGTGCCGGCGGCCGGGTCGAACCCGATCACGCTCCCGGGCGGGATCTCGTCGTCGTAGCCCTCACCGCGGGTGACCTGGATCGGCAGGTCCTCCAGCTCCTTCTCCACCTGCTCGACCGGCAGCCCGACGAGGTCGGGGGAGATCGTGTACCGCTCGGGGCCCTTGGAGACGAGGACCGTCACGTCGGTGCCGCGGATGACCTCGCCGCTGGCTGGGTCGGTGGAGATGACCACTCCGGCGGGCACCGTCTCGCTCCACTCGCCGACGGGCTGCTGGGGGTCGAGCCCCGCATCCTGCAGCAGGTCGACCGCCGCCGCCTCCTGCTTGCCGGCGACGGAGGGGACGTCGGTCCAGCGGCCCGAGCCCATCCACCAGCCGACCGCGCCGATGGTGACGGCGAGGAGCAGCACGACGGCGATCAGCAGCCGGGAGCGGCGACGGCGGATGTGCTCCGGGACGCCGGGCCGAGGGCGTGCCGGTGCGGGACGGCGGCCCTGCACGTCGGTCGTCGGGCCGGCGCCCATGCCGGGCAGCATGCTGGTGCGCCCGCCACGGGCACCGGAGCGCCCGCCGAGCACCTCGGTGCCGGGATTGCTCGGGTGCCGGTCGCCGGGACGTGGGCGGGTCGGCCGGTTGGTCGGGCGCAGCGTGCCCGGGCCGGCGCTCTGGCCGGTGGGCACGGGAACCGGGTCGATGCCGAGGTCCCGGCGGACGGAGGCCAGCTCGGCGAGGAACGCCCCGGCGTCCACCGGCCGGCCCCCCGGGTCGCGCCGGGTGGTGCGGGCGACGAGCTCGTCGACCGACCACGGCAGCCCGGGGACCTCCGCGGACGGGGCCGGGACGTCGTGGTGCACGTGCTGGTAGGCCACCGCGAGCGGGGTGTCGCCGCCGAACGGCGGATGCCCGGTCAGCATCTCGTAGAGCACGATGCCGGCGGCGTAGATGTCGGAGCGGGCGTCGGCGCGGCCGCGCTCGAGCTGCTCGGGGGACAGGTAGGCGACGGTGCCGATGAGCACCCCGCCGGTCTGGCTCGTCTGCCCGGTGCCGACGACCGCGCGGGCCAGGCCGAAGTCGGCCACCTTCACCACGCCGTCGATCCCGATCAGCACGTTCTCGGGCTTGATGTCCCGGTGCACGATGCCGGCCCGGTGCGCGGCGGTCAGGCCGCTCAGCACGGGCTCGAGCACCGCGAAGGCCTCGGCGACGGTGAGCCGGCCCCGGGCGCTCAGCAGGTCGCGCAGGGTGCGCCCGCGGACCAGCTCCATGACGAGGAACACCAGGCCCTGGTCGCTGCCCTGGTCGCTGACCCCGACGACGTTGGGGTGGCTGAGCATGGCGGCCGCCCGCGCCTCGCGGGTGAACCGGTCGACGAAGGCCGGGTCGTGGGCCAGGTGCTCGGCCATCACCTTGACGGCGACGGTCTTGTGCAGCCGGAGGTCCGTGGCGGCGTAGACGGTGGACATGCCGCCGCGGGCGAGCCGCTCCTCGAGGCGGTAGCGCCCCTCGAGAACGAGCCCGACCACGGGGTCGCTCACGGCAGTGTCCACACCGACCGAGTGTAGGAGGGGCGGTGCCCGGCGGCCCCCTCCGACGCGGCGCGGGGGACCGCCGTGACCTGTGGTGCGGATGAACCCTCGGCGGCGCCCACCGCTCAGCCCAGGTCGAGGCCCGGGTAGAGCGGGGAGGCGGCCAGCAGCTCCGCCGCCGCCGAGCGGGTCCGGTCCGCCACGCCGTCGGCGATCGTGTACTTCGCCTGCGACGGCGCGCCCGCGGAGGTGGTCGTCGGGGTGGTGGCGCCGAGGACGTCGGCGATCAGCCCGGCCACCCGGTCGAACTCGTCGGCACCGAAGCCGCGGGTCGTCAGCGCCGGGGTGCCGATCCGGACGCCGGAGGTGTACCAGGCGCCGTTCGGGTCGGCCGGCACGGCGTTGCGGTTGGTCACGATGCCGGCGTCGAGCAGGGCGGACTCCGCCTGGCGGCCGGTGAGGCCGAAGCCGCTGACGTCCATGAGCACCAGGTGGTTGTCGGTGCCGCCGGTGACCAGGTCCACGCCCCGCCGGGCCAGCCCCTCGGCGAGGGAGGTGGCGTTGTCGGCCACGGCCTGCGCGTAGTCGGCGAACGCCGGCTGCCGGGCCTCGGCGAAGGCCACGGCCTTGGCCGCCATGACCTGGGGGAGCGGGCCGCCCAGCACCATCGGGCAGCCGCGGTCGACGGCGTCGGCGAACTCGGGCTGGGCCAGCACGAAGCCACCGCGCGGCCCGCGCAGCGACTTGTGGCTGGTGCTGGTGACGACGTGGGCGTGCGGCACCGGGTCGAAGTCGCCGGTGAACACCTTGCCCGCGACCAGGCCCGCGAAGTGCGCCATGTCCACGACCAGCGTGGCGCCCACCTCGTCGGCGATCTCCCGCATCGTCGCGAAGTCCACCCGGCGCGGGTAGGCCGAGTAGCCGGCCATGAGGATCAGCGGCCTGAACTCCCGGGCCCGGGCCCGGACGGCGTCGTAGTCGAGCAGGCCGGTCGCGGGGTCGGTGCCGTAGGAGGACTGCTCGAACATCTTCCCGCTGATGTTCGGGCGGAAGCCGTGGGTGAGGTGACCGCCGGCGTCCAGCGACATGCCGAGCATCCGCTGGTCGCCCAGCGCGCGGCGCAGGGTCGCCCAGTCGGCGTCGGTCAGGTCGTTGACGTGCCGCACGCCGGCCTTCTCCAGCGCCGGCAGCTCGACACGCTGCGCCAGCACGGCCCAGAAGGCGACGAGGTTGGCGTCGATGCCCGAGTGCGGCTGGACGTAGGCGTAGGGCGCACCGAACAGCTCGCGGGCGTGCTCGGCGGCCAGCGCCTCGACGGTGTCGACGTTCTGGCAGCCGGCGTAGAAGCGGTGCCCGACCGTGCCCTCGGCGTACTTGTCGCTGAACCAGTTGCCCATCGTGAGCAGCACCGCGGGGCTGGCGTAGTTCTCGCTGGCGATGAGCTTCAGCGATGCCCGCTGGTCGGCCAGCTCCGCGCTGATGGCGTCGGCCACCCGCGGCTCGACGGCCCCGATCACCTGCAGGGCGTTGCGGTAGGCGGCCGAGGCGGCAGTGGCGTCGAAGGGCCGGGCGTCGAAGGGCCGGGCGTCGAAGGGTCTGGTCATGAGGGCTCCTGCGCGAGACGAACGGTAGGTGCCCAGGCGCACGGCGACGGTGGTGCGGGCCGCTCCCCGGTGGTGGCCCACCTCGACGCGCCAGTCACGGCCTGGGGTGAGGCTATCGCGGCGTGGTGACCGAGTCGCGGGGCACCGACCGGACGTCGTCCAGGCCGCACAGCGCCATGGTGTGCGCGAGTTCCTCGCCGAGCGCGGTCAGCACCCGTGCCACCCCCTCGGCGCCGGCGTCCGCGAGTCCCCAGATGGTGGGCCGGCCCAGGAAGACCGCGGTCGCGCCCAGCGCCAGGGCGGTCAGCGCGTCCGACCCGGTGCGGATGCCGCCGTCGGCGTAGACCTCGACGTCCCGCCCCACGGCGTCGACCACCTCCGGCAGGGCGTGGGCGCTGGCCACGGCCGGGTCGACCTGACGCCCGCCGTGCGTCGACACCCAGACGGCCGCCGCGCCGGCGTCCACGCACCGCACGGCGTCGTCGCCGCGGAGCACCCCCTTGACGACCACCGGGAGACCGGAGAGGGCGCCGAAGCGGGGGATGTCGTCGAAGGTCCAGGTGGCGGTCGCCAGGTCGTCGAGCGTGGGACGGTCGTCGCCGGGGTGGTTGGCCATGCGCAGTCCGGCCGGCAGGGCGAAGTCGTGGCGCAGGTCGCGGTGCCGGCGTGCCAGCAGGGGGAGGTCGACGGTGAGGACGAGGGCCCGGTAGCCGGCCTGGCCGGCGCGCCGGGCCAGGTCGTCGGTGTGCGCCGCGGAGTGCAGCCGGTAGAGCTGGAACCACGCCGGTGACCCGTCGGTGGCGGCGGCGACCTCCTCCAGGGACCGCGTCGCGCTGGTCGAGGCGGTCATCAGTGCCCCGGCGGCCGCCGCGCCACGGGCGGTCGCCAGCTCGCCGTCGGGGTGGGCCATGCCCTGGTAGGCCCAGGGCGCCACGCCGATCGGGGTGGCGACCGGGCTGCCGAGGAGCTCGGTGCCCAGCCGCACCGTCGAGACCCCGCGCAGGACGCGGGGGCGCAGCCGCCACGACCGCCAGGCGTCCGGTGCCTCCCGCAGCGTCGTCTCGGTCTCGGCGCCGCCGGCGTAGTAGTCGTAGACGTCGGCGGGCAGCCGGTCGCGGGCGCGGGCCTCGAGGCGGTCGAGGTCGAGGAACGGCGGCTCCCTGCCCGGCTCCTCGGGGGACGCGGTCGCCGACGTGGTCTCCCCGGGGGCGCGCCGTCGCTGGCCGGGCAACCGGCTGTCGGTTCCTCGATCGCTCGCCATAGGCTGGCACCCTATGGACACGCTCACCCCTGCGGAGGTCGCCCAGCTCCTGGGTACCTCGCCGAACCGGGTCCGCCAGCTCCTGCGCGACCGCAAGCTCATGGCCGTCCCGGGCAGCGGCAACGGCAAGATCCCGGCCGACTTCGTCCAGGACGGCGTGGTCCTCAAGCACCTCCCCGGTCTGCTCACCGTCCTGCACGACGGCGGGTTCAGCGACGAGGAGGCCTTCGACTGGCTGTTCCGGGAGGACGACTCGCTCCCCGGCACCCCGGTGCAGGCGTTGCGCGACAACCGGCACACCGAGGTCACCCGCCGCGCGCAGGCCCTGGCCCTCTAGGCCCGGGGCGGCGCGATGGAGCGGTTCACCTACCTCGGGCTGCTCGTCGGCTGCCTGGTGGTGACCGCGCCGCTGGAACTGCTCCTGCGGGTGCGCGTGTACGCCCGGTGGCGGCGGCTGCTGCTGGCGGTCCTGCCGGAGTTCGTCGTCTTCGTCGCCTGGGTGCTGTACGCGATCGCGCAGGGGCACTGGGACTACTCGGCCACCCGGACCCTCGGCCTCCGGCTGCCCGGCGGCATCCCGGTCGAGGAGGTGCTGTTCTTCCTCGTCGTCCCGCTGTGCTCGGTGCTCGCCCTGGAGGCGGTGCGCCGGGTGACCGGGTGGGACGCGGGATACCCGGCGGACGAGCCGTGAGCTACTCGACCCTGGCCGTGGTGGCCGTCGTCGCCGTCCTGGGAGTGGACCTGGCCGTCTACCGGACGCGGATGGTGACCCGGAAGGCCTTCTGGACGGCGTACGCGATCGTGGTGACCTTCCAGCTGCTGATGAACGGCGTGCTCACCGGCCTGGACGTCGTCGTCTACGACGAGCGGACCATCTGGGGGCCGCGGATCGCCTACGCGCCGGTGGAGGACCTGCTCTTCGGGTTCGCGATGGTCACCCTGACCCTGGCCAGCTGGGCGGCGGTCAACCGGCGGGCGAACACCGCCAGGCGGCGCGGCTTGGACACCGACACCCGCCGGTCGAGCACCCGGTAGTCGGCCTTCTCGATCTCGGTGAGGATGCCGCCGTACAGGTCGGTGGCCGCCCGGACGCAGTCCCGCGACTCCGGGGCGAGCATCGGGGTGCCGGGGGCGGCGTCGTCGTAACGGCGGCGGACGATCGCGACCATCTCCCGCATCAGCGCCGCGAACCGGGCGTCGTGCCGCTTCTCCGCCAGCTGCTCGCGGGGAACCCCGTGCGCGGCCATGAGGTCGGCCGGCAGGTACACCCGGCCGCGGTCGACGTCCTCGCCGACGTCGCGGAGGAAGTTGGTCAGCTGGAACGCCTCGCCCAGGGCGATCGCGTGCGGTGCGGCCTCCTCGCGGGCGACCCCGGGCGCGGTGCCCAGCACCGGCAGCACCTGCAGCCCGATGACCGAGGCCGAGCCCCACATGTACCGGTCGAGGGCGTCCATCGTGGGATAGCCGTCGACCGTCAGGTCGCTGGTCATGGCGGCCAGGAAGTCGACGAGGTGCTCCAGCGGGATGTCGTACCGCCGGTAGGTGTGCACCAGCGCCAGCCGCACCGGGTCCTCGGACCAGCCTTCCTCGAGCTCGGCCAGCAGCGCGCGCGACCAGGTGGCGAGATCGCCGGCCGGGTCCGCGCCGGGGTGGTCGACGAGGTCGTCGGCGACCCGGGCGGCGGCGTAGAGGGCGTGCACCGCGGGCCGGCGGTCGGCGGTGAGCAGCCGGGTGGCGAGGTGGTAGCTCTTCCCGTGCTCGGCCGCGATCGCCGCGCAGTGGCGGTAGGCGGCGGTGAGCCGGGCCTGCCGGTCCTCGACGGCGGTCATCCGGTGATCCTCTCGGCGGCGAGCCGGCCGCTGATCAGCACCATGGGCACGCCGACGCCGGGCTGCACCGAGGAGCCGGCCAGGACGACGTTCTCCGGGCCGCCGCGGGGCAGGGTCGACGGCCGGAAGGGGCCGGTCTGGCCGAACGTGTGCGCCAGGGCGAACGGGGTGCCGGCGGCCATGCCCTGGGCGGCCCAGGTGCGGGGCGTGTCCATGTGCTCGACCTGGATGCTGCCGCTGACACCGGTGAAGCCCCTCGCCTCCAGGGTGGCCAGCAGCTCCTCCCGGTAGCGGGGCGCCAGCTCGTCCCAGTCGAGGTCGGGGTTCCCGCCGCTGCGCCGATCGAGGTTCGGGGTGGGCGCGACGACGCTGACCACCTGCCCGCCCTCGGGAGCCAGCGACCGGTCGGTGACCGACGGCATGCTGATCAGCAGGCTCGGGTCGCTCATGGGACGGCCGTCCCTCGTCAGCTCGTCGAACACCCCGCGCCAGGAGTGACCGAAGCTGATGGTGTGGTGCGCCTGCCCGGGCAGCTCGTTCCGCACGCCGACGTGCAGGGCCACGCAGGAGGGGGAGTAGACGGGCCGGCGCGGGCCTCGCAGCCCAGGCACCAGCCGGTGCGGTGCGTCGGTGGTGACGACGACGGCGTCCGCGGGCAGTCGCTCGCCGCCGTCCAGCGCGACCTCGGTGACCCGGTCACCGGAGCTGTGGAGCCCGGCGACGCCCGTGTCGTAGCGGAACTCCACCCCGGCGTCGGCCGCCGCGGCGGCCAGCGCCTGCGGCACGGCCCCGATACCGCCGACCGGGTGCCAGACGCCGGCGCCGATGTCGAGCTGGGCGATCACGGCGTAGGCGGCGAGGGCGCGGAAGGGGGAGACGCCCGCATACAGCGCCTGGAAGCTGAACAGCCGGCGCAGCCGGTCGTCGGCGAACGCGCGGTCGACGTGCGAGGACAGCCGGCGGAACCCGCCGCGGCGGGCCAGCTGCACGAGCGGGGCGCCCAGCAGGTCCAGCGGGGAGTCCAGGTTGCGGTCGATGAAGGTGTCCAGCTGCAGCCGGTACAGGTCGGCGAGGTCGGCCAGGTAGGCGCGCAGGGCAGCCGCCTCCACGGGCCCGCACAGCGCGGCGACCTCGTCGGCGAAGGCCGAGGGGTCGGCGTGCACGTCCAGGTGCGTGCCGTCGGCGAACTGGGCCCGGTAGGAGGTCTCCAGCGGGCGCAGCTCCAGCCGGTCCTCCAGCTTCTCGCCGACCGCGGCGAGGGTGTCGGCCACGATCTCCGGGGCGGTGAACACCGACGGGCCGGTGTCCAGCGCGAAGCCGTCCCGCTCGATCCGCCCGGCACGGCCTCCCGGGCCGGCGGCGCGCTCGACGACGGTGACCTCGCGGCCGGCACCGCGCAGCCGCAGCGCGGTGGCCAGACCGGCCAGCCCCGCGCCGACGACGACGACGCGGTCGGTGCGACCGGGAACGGTGCGGACCATCAGGCGGCGCGCGTGGTGGCGGCGACGGCGAGGGCGTCGAGGGCGGCTTTGGCGTCGTCGGCGATCGGCGCCTCGGCGATGGCCGCGCGCGCCTCCGCGGTGCGGCGGGTGATCCGCTCCTCGACCCGGTCCCGCGCGCCGGTGTCGACCAGCAGCGCGCGGAGGGCGTCGAACTCCTCCGCGCCGGCGTCGGGGTTGCCGAGCAGGGTGCCGAGCAGCCGACGGCCGGCGTCGTCCGTGGCCTCCTCCGCGAGGGCGATGAGCAGGGTCTGCTTGCCCTCCCGCAGGTCCTCGTCGGCGGACTTGCCGGTCACCGAGGGGTTGCCGAAGACGCCGAGGACGTCGTCGCGCAGCTGGAACGCCTCGCCCAGGGGCAGGCCGATGGCGCTGCACGCCTCGACGACCGCCGGGCCGCCGCCGGCGATGGCGACCCCGAGCTGGAGCGGGCGCTGCACGGTGTAGCCGGCGCTCTTGTAGCGGGCCACGGTCAGCGCGCCGTCCGGGCCGGGGAACCCACCGGCGGCACGCAGCAGGTCCAGGTACTGGCCGGCGGTGACCTCGGTGCGCATGGTGTCCCACACCGGGCGGGCCCGGCCGAGCGCGGCCTCGGAGATGCCCGAGCAGCGCAGCAGCTCGTCGGACCAGACGAGGGCGAGGTCGCCGACGAGGATCGCCGCGCCGGTGCCGAACAGCTCGCGGTCACCGTCGAGCCCCTCGGCGGCGTGCTTGTCGGCGAAGCCCACGTGGGTGGTGCGCCGACCGCGCCGGGTTCCCGCCGCGTCCATCACGTCGTCGTGGACCAGCGCGCTGGCGTGCACGAACTCCAGTGCCGCGACCGCGCGCAGCACCGCGTCGTCGTCCTCGCCGCTGCCCTGGCCCTGGGTGCGGGCGCCGCGCCAGCCCCAGTAGGCGAAGGAGGGACGGAGCTTCTTGCCGCCCTCGGCGAGCGCGCACACCTCGTCGGCCACGGGGGCCAGCCGCGGGTCCATCCCGGAGAGGGTGGCGCGCTGCTGGTCGAGGAAGCCGGTGAGCGCCTCGGCGACCGCGGCGCGGACCCGATCGAGATCGGCAGCGGCCAGGGAGGGGGCGGGGCGGGAGGACTTGCGCTGCTGCGCCCCGGCGATCATGCGGTCAGTATCGCCCAACCCGGTGGTGAACGACCCCACCTGCGGGGAGAGCGCTGTGCTCCGGTCCATCGCCGTCCTCCTGTGCCTGCTCGAGGTGCTCCGTCCAGGTCCCTTCCGCCGGAGCGGGCCGTCCGGATGCACCGGTGCCGGAGGGGGCGCCCAGCCGCCGCCCGTACCCTTCGATGCCGTGACCCCGACCGTGCGCGAGCTGCTGGCCACCGAGCGGCCGACGTGGTCCTTCGAGTTCTTCCCGGCCAAGACGCCGGAGGGCGAGGTCCAGCTGTGGCAGGCGCTGCGCGAGCTGGAGCGGCTGCAGCCGTCGTTCGTCTCGGTCACCTACGGGGCCGGCGGATCCACCCGCGAGGGGACGCTGGCGGTCACGGAGCGGATCGCCACCGAGACGACGATGACGCCGTTGGCGCACCTGACAGCGGTCGATCACAGCGTCGCCGAGCTGCGGCACATCGTGAGCCGGCTGGCGGCGGCCGGCGTGCGCAACGTGCTGGCCCTGCGCGGCGACCCACCCGGCGCCGATCCGCAGGCCGAGTGGATCGCCCATCCCGAGGGCTTGCAGTACGCCGCGGAGCTGGTGGAGCTCATCCGGTCCATCGGCGACTTCTCCGTCGGCGTGGCGGCCTTCCCCGAGCAGCACCCGCGCTCGCCGGACCCGGACTCCGACGTCGAGCAGTTCGTGGCGAAGTGCCGGGCCGGGGCGGACTTCGCGATCACCCAGATGTTCTTCCGGGCCGAGGACTACCTGCGGTTGCGCGACCGGGTCGCCGCGCGCGGGTGCGAGGTGCCGATCCTGGCCGGCGTGATGCCGGTGACCAACGTCCGGCAGATCACCCGCATCGTGGAGCTGTCCGGTCAGGCGTTCCCCGCCGATCTGGTGGAGCGGTTCGCGGCCCTGGACGGCGACCGCTCGGAGGACAAGGCGGCGGTGCGCGACCTCGGCGTCGAGGTGGCCACGGACCTGTGCCGGACGCTGCTGGACGAGGGCGTGCCGGGGATCCACTTCATCACCATGAACCGCTCGACGGCGACCCGTGAGGTGTTCACCAACCTCGTCGGTGGGGGGCCCTCGGTCACGCCGTGACGGTGTCGCCGAGCAGGTCGGCGGTGCGTGCCGCGGCGCGGCGCAGGCCCTCGCGCTCGGCCAGGTAGCCGCCTGCGACGCCGACGACCGGCAGGTTCGACAGCGCGCGAGCAGCCAGGCGGCCCTTGGGACGCACGTCGAGGGCGTCGTCGATGCGGTTGAGCAGCCGGGCGGCGCGCCACAGCGTGCGGGCGGCGCCGGACACGCCGCTGCGCTCCTCGCGCGGGCCGAGGGTTCCCTCGAGGTAGGCGCCCTTGGTGCGGGTGAGCAGTGGTGCCACGCGATCGGCCGGCAGGTCGCGGTCGAGCAGCACCCGGGCCAGCAGGGAGACCCGCTCCGCGGGCGCCTCCACCCCGTGCTCACCGGCGACGCCGAGGACGACGAGGGATTGGACCGCCGTGCCCACGGTGTTCTGCAGCGGCAGGAGGTCGGCCAGCTTGCCGGCGAAGCGGGGCGCGGCGGAGACGCCGGCGGCGATTCGCGAGACCTCGTCGGCCCACCAGCGGTCGCGCTCCTCCCGCGGCAGGGCCGGCGGGCGGCCGAGGCGGGTCGCCAGCGGGGTGAGCAGCCGGTCGACCCGGCGGAGGACGTCGACGACCACGGCATCGGAGAGCGGAGCAGCCATGCCGCCTCCTTGCCCCGATCGCGACGATCCGACGCACGGTCGACCCGGCCGGGTCAGTAGGGCGGAGGTGCCGAGGTGGCGACGAGCCCGCTCGGCGTGGTGACGGTCAGCGTGCCGTCGGCCGAGAGGTCGTGCCGCCAGCCCAGCGCCTGGTGCTTGCCCCGGTGGTGGCCGGTGCAGTAGCCGGCGAGGTTGGCGGCGCTCGTCGGTCCGTCCGGGTAGGGGCGGTGGTGGTCCAGCTCGCCGCCGCGGGGCACGCGGCGGCGGCATCCGGGGAACCGGCAGCGGCGGTCACGGGCGCGGACCCAGCGGTCCAGCTCCCGGCCGGGGCGGTACCCGGCGGAGGGACCGGGTGGCCCGAGGGTGGGGCGCTCGGACAGGTCGTGGGAGCACGAGGAAGGGTGGCGCCGGCAGGCCCGACGGCCGCAGGTGCCCGCGCGGCGGAGACCGGGGAGATCGGTCAGGGCGAGCAACGAACCGGAGAGGGCATCGGTGAGGGCGATCCGCGGCCGCTCCACGAGTCCGCCACCGGCCGTGGCCGAGAGCAGGTCGGCCAGCCACTCGCGTTGCTCGTCGCTCGCTTCCCGGAGTGCGGAGAGCGCGTCCTCGGCCTCGGAGACCCGTCCGGGTGGACCCCCTCTCCAGGCGGCCTCGTCGGCGGCGTCGGCCCGGATCGCCGCCCGCACGAGACGGCGGGCGCGCGTCAGCTCTCCTCCGGCCCGGAAGAGGGCGAGCCCCGCGGCCTCCACCGCGTCGTCGGCGTCCGACCACCACCGATCGGGCACCCGTGCGTCAGGCGGAGCGACTGGGTCCGTGCGGCCGGTCGTGCCCACCGGGGCGTCACCGCCGAGGGCCTGGGGGTGTTCGAGGTCGTCGAGGCCGGCGAGGTCCTCCACGAGGTCGCCCCAGCCGTCCGGGTCGGGGTCGACCAGTTCGCCGCTGAGCAGCCGGCGCTCGGTCTCGGCCCACCAGGCCTCCAGCTCGGCCTGCTCAGCCGCCTGCCAGCAGAGCTGCCCGGGTGGCTCCGGATCCGTCCGTGCGTCGGCCGCCTGCCGAGGTGCTGCGGTCGAGGCGTCGGGCGCCGGGTGCTCGGGCGCCGGGTGTTCGGGTGCCGGGCGTTCGGGTGCCGGGTGCATGCCGGCGAGCGAGGCCAGCAGGTGGCGGACCATCTCCGCGGGCACGAGCTGCCCGTCGACCTCTCCGGGCTCGTCGCCACCGGCGAGCGTGGCGAGCGAGGCGACGACCGTGAGCAGCACCTGCACCGGCGGCACGTCGGTCTCGCCCGGCCGGAGCACCAGGTCGAGCAGGCAGTCGACCATCT
This sequence comes from Blastococcus sp. TF02-8, assembly GCF_003319175.1. Lineage (GTDB taxonomy): Bacteria > Actinomycetota > Actinomycetes > Mycobacteriales > Geodermatophilaceae > Blastococcus. Next base: position 178,885 of record NZ_QOHK01000006.1, read on the forward strand.
TCTGCCCACGCGTCCGGGTGTCGGTCTCGTCCTCGGCGAGGGCCTCCGCACAGCCGCTCAGCGCCCGGTACAGCGCCTGGGCCTCGGGCATGGTCGCGACCACGGTCACCGAGGCCATGCCGTCGACCACGTCGGGGCGGAGGTGGACGCCGCGCCGCGCCATGGCCCGCGTGAGGTCGCGGGCCGCGGAACGGACATCGCGCCGGGCGACCTCCCGCCGGACCTTGGCGTTGAGCTGCGCCGGCGTCACCACCCGCCCGGCGGCCCAGCGGAGGATCTCCGCCTCGACCTCGGCCCGGACCCGGTCGTCGGTGATGGGCGCGACGCGCTCGAGCATCGACCACAGGTGCCCCGGATGCAGGGCCCCGGCCTCCAGTGCCGCCAACGTTCCGGGGAGCCGCTGGACGAGCGTGATCGACCTGGTCAGCAGCGCCTCGGCGGCTTGGGTGGAGATCGACAGCGCAACGGTGAGCTCGTGCGCCGCCCACTCGCTGACCCCGCGCAGGACCTCGGGACGAGCTGCCCATCGCTCGGCGCTCATCGCGCCGGGCTCGCCCTGCGCACGGTCTGCGGAGGCCGGGCGGTCCGTGGCGAAGGCGGCGACGGCGCGAGCTCGACGCGCGGTCTGCCGGGCGATCTCGCGGTCGGCGGCCTGCACGGCACCGAGGGGGCCCGAGGCCAGTCCGACCGGAGGAGCGAGTTCCGGCCACGCGGTGGACGCCTCGGCCGAACGCCGGCGACGGCCGGCCGCCACCGCCCGGGAGCGGGCAGCGACGTACCACCCGTCCACCACACCGGCCTGCTGCATACATCGAACATACGTTCGAACACGCGGTTTCGCAAGTCGTACTCGTGTCGCACCCGGGATCGACCGCCACCCGGTGCGTAGTGCGTCCGGGGGGCAGGGTGGCCGGCGCCGGCGGCGGAGCCGGCCCGGTCCCTTCCGCGGACGTCCAGGCGGGGCGGTCCGATGAAGCGGTCGTACCGTGGGCTGCCGTGACGGCCGGATCGCGGGCAGCGGTGCTGCGCTGGGCCGCGGTGGCCGCGCTGGTGCTCGTGCTCGCCACCCTGCCGGCGGCCCTGGCCACCCGGTCCGCCGACGACTCACCCGTCTCCGCCGCCGACCTCCGGCAGGCCGTCCTGGCCAGCGGGTCGGTGCCGTTCTCCGGCGTCGCCCAGTCCGCCGGCGGTCTCGCCCTCCCGGTGAGCGACCAGCTGACCTCGGTCGCCGACCTCTTCAGCGACCGGACCACGATGCGGGTCTGGTGGCGGGGCCCGCAGGAGTCGAGGGTCGACGTCGTCACGCCGGCGGGCGAGACCGGCACCTACCTGGACGCGACCGGCACGTGGACCTGGGAGTTCGAGTCCGCGACCGCGACCCGCGCGGCCCGGACGCCCTTCGCCCTGCCCGCCCCGCCGGACCTGCTGCCCGGGCCACTGGCCCGGCGACTGCTCTCCGAGGCGGCCGACGAGGAGCTGAGCCGCTCCGGAGCGCGGCGCGTCGCCGGCCGGGACGCGCTGGGACTGCGGCTCACCCCCTCCTCGGCGGCGGCCTCCGTGGAGCACGTGGACGTGTGGGTCGACGCCGACACCGGACTGCCCCTCGAGGTCCAGGTGGTGGGCCCCGACGGGCCACCGGCGCTCGACAGCCGCATGCTCGAGGTCGACCTCACCGCACCCTCCGCCGACGTCGTCGCCTTCACGCCACCCGTCGGTGCCACCGTGCGCGAGGGGAGGGAGGCCGAGGCCGTGCTGCAGGAGGGGAGCCGGATCCGTCCCGTCCCGCTGCCCGTCGTCCTGGCCGACCTGCCGCGCCGGTCGCTGGACGGGGCGCCGTCGGGCATCGGCCTGTACGGCAGCGGCGTCACGCTGCTCGCCGTCGCGCCCGTTCCCGAGCGGCTGGCCGGCGCGTTGCGCGACCTCCTCCGGGCCAGCCCGGGTGCCGTCGTCGACGAGGCCGGGGTGCGGACGGCCGCCGGTCCCGTCGGCCTCATGCTGGTGGAGCTGCCCGGCCGCCGGCCCTACGTGCTGACCGGCACGGTCACGGTGGACGCCCTCGCGCGGGCCGCCGCCCAGCTGCCCGGTGCGGGGGAGGGCCGGTGAGCGCCGTCATCGCCACCCGGGCCCTGGTCAAGCGGTTCGGGAGGCTGCGTGCCGTCGACGGCATCGACCTCGACGTCCGCGCGGGCGACGTCTACGGCTTCCTCGGTGCCAACGGCTCGGGCAAGACGACGACCGTGCGGATGCTGCTCGGGCTCGTGCTGCCCACCAGCGGCGAGGTGGAGCTGCTGGGGGAGCGGATGCCGCGGGCCGGCCGGCGGGTGCTGCCGCGGGTCGGCGCGCTGATCGAGTCCCCGGCGCACTACGGGCACCTCTCGGGCGCCGAGAACCTGAAACTGCTCGATGCCGCGGGGCCGGGTGGGTCCTGGCGCACCCGCGGACGGCGGGTCGCCGAGGTGCTCGAGCAGGTGGGTCTGGGTGGCGTCGGCCGCCGTCCGGTCACGGCCTACTCGCTGGGCATGCGCCAGCGACTCGGCCTGGCCGGCGCCCTGCTCCGCCGGCCCGACCTGCTCGTGCTCGACGAGCCGACCAACGGTCTGGACCCGCAGGGCATCGCCGAGATCCGGGAGCTGCTGCTGGAGCTGCACCGGGGAGGGACGACGGTGTTCCTCTCCAGCCACCTGCTGGCCGAGGTCGAGCAGCTCTGCTCCCGGGTGGGCGTCCTCGACCGCGGGCGGCTGGTCCTCCAGGACGACCTGGCGACCCTGACCGCACCCACCGGCGCCACCGTCGTCCGCACCCCCGAACCGGACCGGGTGCGCGCGCTCCTCGACGCCCGGGTGATCGCGGTCGACGGCGACCGGCTGGTCGTGCGCGGTCCGGACCCGGCCGCGGTGAACGCCCTGCTGGTCGGCGCCGGCATCCCGGTCACCGCGCTGGCGCTGGACCGCCCCTCCCTCGAGGAGGTCGTGCTGGCCGCCGCGGCGACCAGCGCCGACCGGGTGGAGGCCGTGCGGTGATCCTGGTCGAGCTGCGCAAGCTGTTCCGCCGGCCCCGGACCTGGGCGACCGTCGCCGTGCTCAACGCCCTCCCGGTCCTGGTCGCCGTCCTGCTGGTGCTCACCGACCTCGCGCCCCGGCCCGGGGAGGGGCCGCCGTTCCTCTCCGCCGTGCTGTCCAACGGGGCGCTGTACCCCCTCGCGGCGCTGGCCATCGTGCTGCCCCTGTTCCTGCCGATCGCCGTCGCGGTCGTGGCGGGCGACGCCGTGGCCGGCGAGGCCCAGGCCGGCACGCTCCGCTACCTGCTGGCGCGGCCGGCCGGTCGAACACGGCTGCTGGTGGCCAAGCTGGTCGCGGTCCTCGCGTTCGTCCTGCTCGCGGTGGTGGTCGTCGCGGCGGTCGGCTACGTCGTGGGGATCAGCCTCTTCGACGCCCAGCCGGTCGCCGGCACCACCTCGGTGTCGGGCACCTCGCTCAGCTCGGGGGAGATCGCGGGCCGCACGGCGATGGCGATCGGCTACGTCGGGGTCTCCATGCTCGGGGTGGCGGCCTTCGCGCTCTTCTTCTCCACGCTCACCGACTCCCCGCTCGGGGCGACCATGGGTGCCCTCGCCGTCCTGGTGGCCTCCTCGCTGCTGTTCACCCTCGACGCGGCGTCGCCGATCGCGCCCTACCTGCCGACCCGGTACTGGCTGGCCTTCGTCGACCTCTTCCGCGACCCGATCCTCTGGCGCGACCTGACCCGGGGACTGGCGCTGCAGGGTGTCTACGTGGGCGTGCTGCTCGCGGCCGCATGGGCGAACTTCACCACCAAGGACATCACCAGCTAGCCGCCCAGCCGGGCGCAGTCCTCCGGGCCGAGATCGACGAGCGGGGCGTCGCCGAGCTCCTCGGCCGCCATCGCCACCACCAGCGGGCTGTGCGGCAGCTGCGCGTGGGTGAGCTGCGCCCCCGGGCACACGGACTGGACCGGGATGTTCAGCGCGCCGTCGAGCCGCGCGGACTCCGGCGGGGTCACCGTCTGGTCCTGGGTCGTCCAGATGGAGACCCAGTCCGTGCCCTCGGGTGTCTCGTCGCCGTCGTTCAGCTCCGCGAGCAGGGAGCTGCCGGGGTCCATCTGCTGGCAGCCGACGGGGCACCGCGACGGCAGGAACCCGCCGGCGAGCGCGGCGAGGTCGGTCCCGTGGTGCGGCGAGCCGAGCGTGACCACCCGCCGGGCCAGCTCCGCGCCGTCGCCGTCGACCCAGATGCGGGCGACCAGCCCACCCGCGGAGTACCCGACCACGTCCACGCTCTCGGCGTCGGTGCGGTCGAGCGCTTCGCGGGCGGCGACGTCGAGCTGCTCGGCCACGTCCCGGAGGTCGCCGGTACCCGGGCCCGGCCACTCCACGACGGTGGCGTCCCGCCCGTCGGCGCGGAAGCGCGCCGCCAGCTCCCGCATGCCCGCCGGGTCGCCGCCGTAGCCGGGCACCAGCAGGACCGGCCCGGGACGACGCTCGGCCGCCGGAGGCCCCGCGGTGGGAGCGGCACCGCCGCTGCGCACCACCACGACGGTGAGGACGGCGGCGGCGACGACGACGAGTGCGAGGAGCAGGAGGACGACGCGACGGCGGGCGGGGGCGAGTCCGGCGAGCACGCCCCTACTGTCCCTGGTGGCGCGTCGTTCCGGCGCACCGCGTCGCACGGGGGAGGAGCCGCAGTGCTCGACCGGGACGAGTACCTCGCCGCGTGGTCCCGCTGGCACGGGGGCGCCGACACCAGCGCACCCCTGGTCCGGGGATGGCTGACCCTCGCCCACACCCTGGCGCGGCCGCTGGCCGTGCTCCCTCCGCTGGCGGCGACCGTCGCCGGGGTGGTCGTGGCGGCGGGCGCCGTGCCGCCGTCGGCGTCCGGCGGTGCGTGGCTGGTGGCGGCCGGGATCCTGATCGGGCTCTCGGGACTGCTGGACAGCCTCGACGGCGCGCTCGCCATCGGCACCGGACGGGCGTCGCGGCGCGGCTACGTCCTGGACTCCGTCGTCGACCGGCTGACCGAGGTCGCCTACTCCGCCGCGCTGTGGGTCGCCGGCGCCCCGGGCTGGCTGGCGGTCGGCTTCGGTGCGCTGTGCTGGCTGCCCGACTACCTGCGTGCCCGCGCCGGGCAGGCAGGGGTCCGCCGGACCGGGCCCATCTCGCTGTGGGAGCGCCCCACCCGGGTGGCGATGACCGGTTTCACGCTCGGCGGCGCCGGCGTCGTCTCCGGCGTGGACGTCGCGGGCCTGGACCCCGTCCGGCTCGTGGTCACCGCCGGTACGGCGGCCGGGGTGCTGCTGGGCGTCGTCGGCACCGTGCAGCTCGGACGGTGGCTGCGCACGGAGCTCTCCGGTCCGGACGACGACGCGGCGCCGCCGCCCTGATCGCCCACCTCGGACCAGCGACCCGGGACGGCGGCTCCTAAGGTGTGCCTTGCCCCGACCCGCTTCCAGGCCCTCGCAGCCGGCCCGTGTGCCGCCGACGCCGGCCCACCCCCCAGGAGTGCCTCCCGTGCCCGTCGTCGTCACCGGATCCATCGCCACCGACCACCTGATGACCTTCCCGGGACTGTTCACCGAGCAGTTCGTGGAGGGTCAGATGGAGAACGTGTCGCTCTCCTTCCTGGTCGACGACCTGGTGCAGCACCGCGGGGGCGCCGGCGCGAACATGGCCTACGGCCTGGGCCTGCTCGGTCTGCGGCCGGTGCTGGTCGGCGCGGTGGGCAGCGACTTCGCCGACTACGAGGCATGGCTGAGCCGGCACGGCGTCGACACCGGCAGCGTGCACCGGTCCGAGCTCAAGCACACGGCCCGGTTCGTCTGCACCACCGACGAGGCGAACAACCAGATCGCGTCGTTCTACTCGGGTGCCATGGCCGAGGCGTCCCAGATCGAGCTGGCGCCGGTCGTGGACCGGGTGGGCAGCGCCGACCTCGTCGTCGTCGGCCCGAACGACCCGACCGCGATGGTGCGGCACACGCAGGAGTGCCGGGGCCGCGGCTACCCCTTCGCCGCCGACCCCAGCCAGCAGCTCGCCTGGGCCGACGGCGAGATGATCCGCGAGCTGGTGCACGGTGCCGAGGTGCTGTTCAGCAACGAGTACGAGGCGGCGCTGCTGCTGCAGAAGACGGGCTGGAGCGCCGAGGAGGTGCTCGACCGCGTCGGCTGCTGGGTCACCACGCGGGCGGCCGACGGCGTGCTCGTCCGCCGGGCCGGCGAGCAGCCGATCGAGGTCATCGCCGTACCGGAGACCAAGCCGGTCGAGCCCACCGGCGGCGGCGACGCGCTGCGCGCCGGCTTCATCGCCGGCCGGGCGTGGGGGCTGTCCCTGGAGCGGGCGACCCAGCTGGGTTCGGCCGTCGCCACCGCCGCGGTCGAGGTGATCGGCACGCAGGAGTACGACCTGCCGCGGCAGAGCTTCCTCGCCCGCTTCGCCGAGGCCTTCGGCGCCGAGGCGGCCGACGAGGTGGCCCAGCACCTGCCGGGCTAGTCGCCCCGGAGGCGCTCGCCGATCGAGGGATCGGCGGCCCAGGTGCGGTACGGGATGCGCGGGATCTCGCGCACCTCGCCGATGGTCGACCACTCGTTGCCGCCGAGCCGGGCCAGCGGGCGGAGGTGCTCGATCCGCGGCCGCCCGTCGCGCACCGCCTCGGCCCACGCGCTCACGTGGACGACCCGCCCGAACACCACGGTGCTGTCGCCGAGCCGGAGCGCCGAGTGCAGGGCGCACTCCAGCGTCACGGGGGAGTCGGCGACCCGCATCGCGCCCACCTTCTCCGCGGGCTCCAGCCGGACGCCGGCGGCCTCGGCCTCGCTCTGGTCGGCCGGGAAGTCGGTTCCGGTGGCGTTGATCTGCTCGAACAGCGCCTCCGGCGTGAGGCTCACGGTGAACTCCCCGGTCGCCTCCACGTTGCGCAGCGAGTCCTTCCGGCCCACCGACGTGAACTGCACGATCGGCGGGTCGACGCAGGCCACCGTGTAGAAGGAGTGCGGGGCCAGGTTGTGCACGCCTTCGGCGGAGCGGCTGCACACCCAGGCGATCGGCCGGGGGACGACGACGGAGTTCAGCACGCGGTAGAAGGCGCCGACCTCCATCGCGGCGGGGTCGAACGAGGTGCGCGGCCGGGACGCGTCGGGGGAGGTCACCGGCCCATCGTCGCCGAGGGGTCGGCGCCCGGCGCGGGCAGGGCCGCCGGCCGGGTGAGCCACCAGGCCGCGACCGCGAACCCCACGGCGACCGCCAGCTGCCACTGCCACGGTGCGGCGCCCGGCGAGGTGACCTGGCACCAGTCGTCGAGGGCGTGCAGCAGCACCAGGGGCCAGACGGAGACGACGTGCAGCCGCAGCGCCGCGAACCCGGCGCCGAACGCCGTCGTCGACACCACCTGGGCGACGGTGTCGTCCAGCGGCCGCCCGAACACCGCCGCCGACAGCGCGTGTCCGAGGCCGAAGAGGACGCCGACCCAGAGCACCCGGGTGCGCGGTCGGATCGGGTGGAGCACCTGCTGGACGACGCCGCGGCTGAGCAGCTCCTCGCTGAGCCCGACGGCGAGGAACAGCGCGGCGGCCGAGAGCAGGGAGGTCGTCGACCCCTGGATCCCCGGCAGCGCGTAGCTCAGCGCGACCAGGCCGACCGGCACGAGCAGCAGGGGCCGCCGGGGGCGCAGCGAGCGCAGCCAGGGGCGCCGCCACCAGCCCGACCGGGCGACGACCGCGAGCGGGACCAGCAGCGCCGCGAGGTTCACGACGGTCGCGCCCAGGTCGGGGAACCAGCCCGGCGCCAGCGGGGGCAGGCCGAAGGCCGCCGCGAACAGGACGGCGTGCCAGGCCAGGGTGAGCAGCGCGGCCTGCACCAGTGCCTGCCTCCGCCGCGCCACCGACCCGGACTACAGGGTGCGGCCGCGCCAGCGCAAGGTGCCGGCCCGCCGGCCGCGGACCGAGCGCAGCACCAGCACGTCGAGCACCGCGATCGAGACCGGATGCGCCAGCGCGTCCGGCCAGGCGCGGCTGCCGCTGGCCCGGGCACTGAGCAGCCGTCCGAGCACCCCCGACAGATAGCCGGCCAGTCCGGCGCGGGAGCCGCCCAGCGCCGCCACCGGGGGGACCACGTAGACGAGGGTGAGCGCCGCGGCGGCCAGCACGGCGGCCTCCGGGTGGCCGCCGACCGTGGCCCACAGCGATTTCGCGTAGCCGTCCCGCACCTGCGGCCAGCCCGCGTACATCCGGCAGGCGGCCAGCCGCGAGCCGTCGACCGGCCCGCCGCGGCCGCCGGCGCGCTTGACCGCGCGCAGCAGGGCGATGTCCTCCAGCACCTCGCCCCGCACCGTGCCGTGGCCGCCGGCCCGCTCGTAGGCTGCGCGCGCGACGACGAGGAACTGGCCGTTGGCGGCGGCGAGCGAGGGGCGCGGCGAGCGTTCGGCCACGCGCAGCGGCAGCGTCGTCGTCCAGAGCCACGGAGCCAGCGGCTGCACCAGCCGCTCCGCCGCGCCGTCGGCCAGCGGCCGCGGCCACGGGGAGACCAGGTCCAGACCGCTGCTCTCCAGCAGCGCGACGGCGGCGGCGAGCGCGTCGGGGAAGAGCCGGACGTCGGCGTCGACGAAGGCCAGCACCTCGCCCTCGCGCGGCTCGGTGGCGGCGACGCCGGTCGCGCACGCGTGCGGCTTGCCGAGCCAACCGGCCGGCAGCGGGGGAGCGGTGACCAACCGAACCCGGTGGTCGTGGACCCCGCGCACGACGTCGGCGGTGCCGTCGGTCGATCCGTCGTCGACGACGACGATCCGCACCCGTTCGACCCCGCGCTGGTCCAGCAGGGCGGCCAGGCAGTCGGCCACCTGGTGCGCCTCGTCGCGCACCGGCAGCACGACGGTGACCGGCCGGGCGGTGCTCGGCGGGTCGGCGGGCGGGCGGCGCAGGAGCGCGGTGTTCACCGCGGCGTGCGCGGCGCCCAGGCCGGCGAGCGCGGCCAGTCCGCGGACGAGCCGGCTCATCGGCGGTGCCGGGCGGCGAGGGTGACCAGCACCGCGGCACCCAGCGCCGCGCCCCAGGCGGCGGAGCCGGGGAGGTCCAGCCAGCCGGCGTGGGCCAGCGCGCCGCCGAGGGTCATCCAGGCCAGGGCGAGCAGCGGTGCGGCCGGGCCGATCCGGGGCGGTTCCTCCCCGGTGCGCCGCACCAGCAGCTCGAGCAGCGTCATGAGCACCGTGCCCGCGAGCAGCCAGCCGGCGAGGTTGGTGAGGGGCACGGAGTCGATCCCCGGCAGCCCCGGTGCCGGGTGCGCCCACGTCCAGTAGCCGGCCTGGACCATCTGCGGGTCCAGCACCACGTCCCAGGCCGCGAAGACCGCCGCCGCCCAGGCGATCCGCGCCGGCCGCCGGTCCGCCAGGTACCCGGCGAGCAGCCAGCTCGGCCAGGCCATCATCAGCCAGGCCAGCGGGACGAGGAACGGGACGCCGAGCAGCGTCGGGCCCAGGGCGTCGCTGTAGGTGTAGCTGCCGTACGGGTAGCCGGTGGCCAGGCCGACGGACTCGAACGCCACGGCGACGGCTGCGACGAGCCCGAGGACCCCTGCGCCGGTGCGCGGGCCCCGGCTGATCGCGGCGTGCGCGACCGAGAGGGTGGCGCCCAGCAGCACGACCGTCCAGGAGACGGCGTCGCGCGCCGCCCCGTCGGTCAGCGGGTAGGCGATCGCGGTGAGCACCAGCGCGGCGGCCAGCACCACCGGCACGACCCGGCCGGCGGTCGACGCCCGGTGGACCGTGGTCGTCATCCGCGTGCGGCCCGCAGCCGGCGCAGCGCGCCGCCGGTGACGCGGCGCAGCCCCTTCCGGTCGGCGAGCAGCACGCGGGCCGCTGACCGGCCCGAGTTGCCCGAGACACCGCCGCCGGGGTGGGTGGAGGCGCCGGCCAGGTAGAGCCCCGGCAACCCCGGGACCCGGTAACCGGACAGGCCCGGAGCCGGCCGGAACATGAACATGCTGGCCAGACCCATCTCCACGTGCATGACGTTGCCACGGGGCAGGGACAGCTCGCGCTCCAGCGCCAGCGGCGTCTGCACGTAGGTCTCCCGGACCGATGCCGCGAAGCCCGGCGCGTAGCGGTCGACGGCGTCGATCAGCCGACGGGCCTCGGCGTCGGCGATCGCGTCCCAGTCGCCGCCGTCGGCCAGCGCGTAGGGGTACCACTGCCCCCAGATCGTGACGACGTGCCGCCCGGGCGGCGCCAGCGTCGGATCGCTCGCGGAGAACGACATCGCCAGCGGCACCGGCTCGCGCGGCACCCGCCCCGCCCCCCAGTCGCCGTGCGCGGCGGCCAGCTGCCCGCGGTCGGTGCAGAGCAGCTGGAGCCCCTGCAGCGCCAGCTCCGGGTCGACGCCGGGGTAGGCCGGCAGGGCGTCGGTGAGCGCCCGCACGACCAGGCCGAAGCCGTTGCCGATCGGGGGTGCGGCGCCGGCGAGCACCGGCGGGGCGTCGTCCCCGGCGAGCCGGCGGGTGACGTCGATGTGGCAGGCGGCGACCACCGCCCCGGCGCGCACCGTGCGCCCGGACCGGGTGCGGACGCCGACCACCCGCCCGTCCTCGACCAGCAGCCGCTCCGCACCGTCGCCGAGGACGACCCGCCCGCCGTCGGACTCCAGCCGGCGGCGCAGGGCGCGGGTCAGCCCGCCCGAGCCGCCGACCGGGTGCCCGGGCGGCACGTCGTGCAGCAGCGCCACCCAGGCGACCATCGCCGCGGTCCCGGGCTCGGACATCGGTGGCCCGGACTGCGCGCCGAACCAGGCGAGGGCCGCCTTGAGCCGCTCGCTGGTGAACCACCGGTCCAGCAGCGCGTCGCCGGAGCCGAGGAAGTCGACCGCCAGCTCGCCACCGGGGGTGCGCCGGCGGCCTTCGGCGGGTGCGCCGAGCGGCCAGAACGACCCGAGGAGCCCCCGGGCGTCCGGGGTGCGGCCGAAGGAGGCGACGACGGCGCGGCTGCGCGGTCCCCAGACCTGCACGAAGCGGCGGTAGGCGGCGGCGTCGCCGGCGCCGCAGGCCGCCTCGATCGAGGCGCACGTGGCGTCCAGGTCGACGGAGAACACCAGCGGTCGTCCGTCGGGGCCCGGGGCGCCGGGGGAGGGGGCGGGTGCGAAGCCCCACGGGTCGCAGTCGATGTACTCCAGGCCGTGCGCGGCCAGGTCGAGCTCCTCGACGATGCCGCTGTGCCGCACGATGACGTGCGCGCTGGAACCGCGGTCCACCTGCACGCCGGGCCAGCGCTCCACCGTGGAGACCGCGCCCCCGAGCACGTGGTCGGACTCCACGACCTCGACGGTCAGGCCCTCCCGGGCCAGGTAGCAGGCGGCCACCATCCCGTTGTGGCCGGAGCCGATGACGACGACGTCGGCCGTGTCCGTTGCGGTGCTCACGCCCTGGGGTTCGCCGGGGAGCCGTCGCGCGGATGCAGCGGCAGGCGGGCGCCGAGGATCGCGAAGGGCCGGCTGTCGCCCGGGAAGTGGTAGTTGCGGGCCAGGTCGACGAAGCCGTCGGCCTGGTACAGCCGGAAGGCCTTGGTGTCGGTGTCGGGTGTGGAGAGCAGCGCGACCGGGTGCGGCACCTCGACGAGGGCGTGCAGCAGCTGCCGGCCCAGACCCTGGCTCTGGTGGTCGGGGAGCACGTGCAGCTCGCAGACCTCGAAGGCGCCGGGCAGCCACTTCTTCGCCGTCCGCCGGTCCAGGGCGGCGCGCACCTGGTCGTGCCACCACTGGCCCGGAGCGACGAGGTAGCCGTAGCCGAAGCCGACCAGCCGCTCGCCGGCGGTGGTCTGCGCGAAGGCGCCGACGGCGCGGAAGCCGGGCCGCTCGGTGTGCTGGATGGCGTAGCCGTAGCGGCCGGCGACGATGCCGGAGTCGTAGCCCATTGCCAGCCCGTAGATGGCCAGGACCTCGTGCATGTGCTCGCGCATCCACGGCGGGGGGAGCTCGACGATCCGGGTGGCCGGGCGGGTGCCCGTCACGGGGCGACCACCTCCGGGAGCTGGGCGGACACCTCGACGGCGGTTCCCGCGGTGAGGCGGAGCAGCTCGTCGTAGCTGGTGGGGAACACGGCGGCGGGGTGCCCGGCGGCGGCCCACACCCGGTCGTAGCGGGCGAGCTCGACGTCGACCAGGGTGCCCAGCGGCGCGGGGTGGCCCACGGGCGCGACGCCGCCGATCACCTGGCCGGTGTGCCGGCGGACCTCCGCCGCGGGCGCGGGGACCAGCTCGCGCACGCCGAGGAGGTGGGCGACCTGCGCGACGTCGACCCGGTGCGCGCCGCTGGTGAGGATCAGGAGGGGGGAGCCGTCGGCCAGGAACACCAGGCTGTTGACGATCGCGCCCACCGGCACGTCGAGCGCCGCGGCGGCCGCAGCGGCGGTGCGGACCTCGGCCGGCAGGACGCGCACCTCACCCCCGGCACCGGCCTCGGCGAGGAGGTGGGCGACGGCGGCCACCCGGGGGTGCGGTGGTCGGGTCATGCGTCGATCCTGCCACCGGCCCCCGCGCGGCGCGCCCGGCCGTGCCACGGCTTGACGGCGACGGGGCGCTCCGGTCTACTGGACTTCGTTCGAACACGCGTTCGAACGAGGTCCGGCCCGATCCACCCGGCTCTTCCCCGCCGGCGGGGGCCGGGCCGGCGTACGCGCGGGGCGAGGCGTGGGGAGGCAGTCATGAGCCGGGTGCTCGGTGAGGTCGTCGGTCGGACCGGCGAGGAGGTGCAGGTCGAGCGCGGGCCGCTCGGTCCGGTCCAGTTCTGGCGCGGGCAGTCCCGCTACGTCGTGGGCGAGCTGCTCGACTCCTGGGTCGAGACGGCCCCGTGGTGGCTGCGGGGTGACGAGGCCGCAGGCGGTGCATCGGCCGAGCTGGTGGCGCCCCGCGAGGTCTGGCGGGTCGAGGCGGTCCGGGCCGGGCGGTCGCGGATGAGCTTCGCCGGGGTCTTCGACCTGTCGTGGGACGCGTCGGGCAACCGCTGGTGGCTCGTCCGGGTGCACGACTGATGGGCGCCGCACGAGCCGTGCCGGCCGACCAGCTGCCGCTGCCCCCCGCGCTGCCCGCCGCGGCGACCACGCTGCTCGGCCAGGCGCACCGCGGCCTGGCAGAGGCCGGCGCCGCCACCGACCCCCGGGAGCGGTACGCCACCGCGCACCTGGCCGCCCTGCGTGCCGCCGCAGCGGTGCTGGCCGCCCGCACCCGGCCCGAGGGCGGTCGTCGCCGGCCACGCAGCGCCTGGGTCCTGCTCGGGCAGGTGGCCCCGGAGCTGGGGGAGTGGGCAACCTTCTTCGCCGCGGGCGCCGGCAAGCGCGCTGCTGCCGAGGCGGGGCTGTCCCGGGCGGTCACCGAGCGCGAGGCCGACGACCTGGTCCGCGACGTGCACACCTTCCTCACCGTCGTCGAGAACGGTCTCGGCGCCCTGCCGGAGCCGCCGCGCTACCCGCGGCCCTACGTGGTCTCCCCCCGGCGGTGAGCGACCCCTTCGTCCACCTGCACGTCGCATCCGGCTACTCCATGCGGTACGGGGCCAACCACCCCGCCGATCTGGTCGCCCGTGCCGCCGAGCACGGCATGTCGGCGCTGGCCCTCACCGACCGGGACGGGCTCTACGGTGCGGTGAAGTTCGCGCTGGCCTGCCGGTCGGCCGGGATCCGGCCGATCTTCGGCGTGGACCTGGCGGTGGCACCCACGGTCGAGACCACCGTCCCGCCGTCGCGGGCCCGCGCGCTGGACGGCTCGGTGCAGACGCCGCGGTCCCGGGCCACCGGACCGGCTCCCCGCCGGGCTCCCGTCCGGGGCGGTGCCAGCGTCGACCCCCGGCTGCCGCGGGTCACCTTCCTGGCCCGGAACGGCGCCGGGTGGCGGTCGCTGTGCCGGCTCACCAGTGCCACCCACCTGCGGGGGGCCCGCGGCGAGCCGGTGAGCTCGCTGGCCCTCGCCGCCGAGCACGCCGAGGGGCTGACCCCGCTGCTGGGCCCCGGGTCACCGGTGGGCCGGGCGCTGGCCGCCGGGCGGGCCGACCTCGCCGCCGGGGTGCTCGACGCGTGGCGAGCCGTCTTCGGACCGGGGCTGGCGATGGAGGTGGTGCACCACCGCGGCCGGGGCGACCGGCAGCGCGCGCAGGCGGTGCTGCGGTTCGCCGCCGAGCACCAGGTGCCGGTGGTCCTCAGCAACGCGGTCCGCTACGTCGACGCCCTCGACGCACCGACCGCCGACGTGCTGGACGCGGCTCGCCGGCTGGTCCCGCTCGGGCCGCGGAACGTCGACCGCACGACGGCCGAGGGGTACCTGAAGTCGGGCAAGGAGATGACCGAGGTCGCCGAGGACCTGATGGGTCCCGACCGGGGGGCCGCCCTGCGGCTGCTCGAGCGCACGGCCCGGCTGGCCGAGCAGTGCGCGGTCGACGTCGCCGGGGACCTCGGCGTCGGCAGCGTCCGCTACCCCGAGCTCGACGTCGTCACCACCCCCGCCGAGCGGGGGATGAGCTCTGCCCAGGTGCTGCGGGCGCGGTGCGAGGCGGGCCTGGGCCGCCGGGGGATGGCGCCCACCGCGCGGGTGCGGCAGCGGCTGGACGAGGAGCTCGGGGTGATCGAGAGCCTCGGCTACCCCTCGTACTTCCTCACCGTGGCCGACGTGGTCGACCTCATCGCGAGCTTGAGGGTCCGGGCCGCGGCGCGCGGTTCGGGCGCCGGCAGCCTGGTCACCTACCTGCTGGGCATCTCCGACGTCGACCCGCTGCGCTACGGGCTGCTCATGGAGCGCTTCCTCTCCCCGCTGCGCCACCAGCTGCCCGACATCGACATCGACGTGGAGTCCGCGCGGCGGATGGAGGTCTACGACGCGGTCATCGACCGCTTCGGCGCCGACCGGGTCAGCTGCATCTCGATGATGGACACCTACCGGGTGCGGCACGCCATCCGCGACGTCGGGGCCGCCCTGGGGCTGCCGCCGGCGGAGATCGACGCCGTCGCCAAGGCCTTCCCGCACATCCGCGCCAACCAGGTGCACGCCGCCCTCAAGGACCTGCCCGAGCTGCGGGCCGGCCGGTACGGGTCCCGCCGGGCGGGCGGCACGGGGGATCTCGACCTGCTGTTCGACCTGGTCTCCCGGCTCGACGGGCTGCCCCGGCACATCGCGCTGCACCCGTGCGGCGTGCTGCTGTCCGACGCCACGCTGCTCGACCGCACGCCGGTGGAGAGCAGCTACCTGGGCTACCCGATGAGCCAGTTCGACAAGGACGACGTCGAGGAGCTGGGGCTGCTCAAGCTCGACCTGCTAGGCATCCGGATGCAGTCGGCGATCGCCCACGCCCTCGACGAGGTGGCCCGGGTGGACCACGAGCAGGTCGACATCGACGCGGTCCCGCGCGACGACCCGACGACCTTCGAGCTGATCCGCTCGACCCGCACGCTCGGGATGTTCCAGATCGAGTCCCCGGGGCAGCGCGAGCTGGTCGGCAAGTTCGGGCCGCAGACCTTCGAGGACATCATCATCGACATCTCGCTGTTCCGGCCCGGACCGGTGAAGAGCGACATGGTCACCCCGTTCCTCATGGCGCGGAACGGCTGGAAGGACGCCGAGTACCCGCACCCCGACCTCGAGTTCGCGCTCGCCGAGACCGCCGGGGTGGTGGTCTTCCACGAGCAGGTGCTGCAGGTGGTGGCCCGGATGGCCGGCTGCACGCTGGCCGAGGCCGACGAGGTGCGCCGCGCGCTGGGGGAGAAGGACGCCCACCCGGAGGTGCGGGCCTGGTTCGTGCCGCGGGCGCTGGCCGCCGGTTACCCGGTCGAGGTGGCCGAGCGGGTGTGGGAGGTGCTGGCGTCCTTCGGGTCGTTCGGCTTCTGCAAGGCGCACGCAGCGGCGTTCGCACTGCCCACCTACCAGTCGGCATGGCTGAAGACCCACCACCCGGCGGCATTCCTGGCCGGGGTGCTCACCCACGATCCCGGCATGTACCCGAAGCGGCTGATCCTCGACGACGCCCGCAACTTCGGGATCCGCGTGCTCGGGCTGGACGTCAACGCCTCGGCGGCGACCTACCGGGTGGAGCGTCTCGCGAGCGACCTCGAGGCTGAGTCTGAGTCTGGGGCTGAAGCTGAGGGTGGGGGTTGGCGCCGTCCGGAGTGGATGCCGGCGGCGATGCCCGACCCGTCGCGGTACGGCATCCGGCTGTCGCTGGCCGACGTCAAGGGCATCTCCGACGAGGAGGTGGCCCGGGTCGTGTCCGGGCAGCCCTACCGGTCGCTGACCGATTTCTGGTCGCGGGCGTCGGTGTCCCGGCCGGTGGTGGAGCGTCTCGTGCTGGCCGGGGGGTTCGACTCGCTGTACGGCTTCGGGATGCGTGACCGCGAGGCCGGCCGGCCGACGCGTCGGCGCCACCAGGTGACCCGTCGGGACCTCCTGCTGCAGATCAGCGAGCTGGAGCGGCTGCGCCGCAGCGGCGCGCGGGCGGCCTCGGACGGGCAGCTCTCGCTCGACCTGATGGGCCTGGAGGAGGCCGCGCCGGATCCCGAGGGGCCCGGCCCTGACCGGGCCGCGGGCAGCGGGCTGCCCGAGTTCACCGACGCGGAGCTGGTGCGCGCGGAGCTGGAGGTGCTGGGGCTGGACGCCAGCCGGCACGTCATCGACTTCTACCGGCCGTTCCTCTCCGCGCTGGGGGCGGTGCCGGCCGGTGAGCTGCTGAACTGCCGCAGCGGCTCGGAGGTGCTGGTCGCGGGGGTGAAGGTGGCCACCCAGACCCCACCGATCCGGTCGGGGCGGCGGGTGGTGTTCGTGACCCTCGACGACGGCAGCGGCTGCACCGACTCGACCTTCTTCGAGGACGCGCAGGGGCCCTACGCCGCGACGGTCTTCCACTCGTGGCTGCTGGTGATCCGCGGGGTGCTGCGCCGGACCGGGCCGCGCGGGGTGTCGCTGCGGGCGACCGGTGCCTGGGAGCTGCCGGCGCTGCACGAGGCGTGGGAGACCGGTGGGCCCGCCTCGGTGGTCGAGCTGATGGCGGCGCCGGGGGAGTACACCGAGGAGGCGATCGCGGGAGCGGCGGCCTCGCGGAACTCCCGGCCGGTGATGGTGCGGCCGGTGCTGGTGCACCCGACCGGTTTCCGGATGTCGCCGTACGCCGACATCAAGCCGGCCGGGGACGACGCGGCGACGGCGGCCCGCCGGGCGGCCTCCGGTCCGCCGCGGAAGCTCTGGCACTCCAGCCCGGGCAGCTCGGGGCACTGACGGCGGACCCGGCTGCTGGTGGTCCGACGACGGGGCTCCCCCGGGAGCAGCCGGCTACCCGGCGCTTCGTCGACCTCGTGTGGTCGGCGTGACAGCGCGGGCCCGACCACCGATGAGTTCTCGGGCCCGCCGTGGTCTCACCCTCGACGCCCCATCTGATCCGCACCCCCGCGAAGGAGCTCCCACGATGCCCAAGCAGATCCCCTGCATCTGGATGGACGGCACGGCCGAGGAGGCCGCCGCGCACTACACCTCGATCTTCCCGAACTCCTCCGTCGGCGAGGTGACCCGCTACGGGCCCGGCCAGCCGATGCCCGAGGGGACCGCCATGACCGTGAGCTTCACGCTGGACGGCCAGGAGTACGTGGCGCTCAACGGCGGGCCGCAGTTCCCGCACAGCGAGGCGATCAGCTTCCAGATCATGTGCGCCGACCAGGAGGAGGCCGACCACTACTGGGACCGGCTCACCGACGGCGGCGAGGAGAGCATGTGCGGCTGGCTCAAGGACCGCTTCGGCGTCTCCTGGCAGGTCATCCCGACCGAGCTCATGAGCCTGCTCGGTGACCCCGACCCGGGCCGGGCGCAGCGGGCCGCCCAGGCGATGTTCCAGATGCGCCGCATCGACATCGCCGGGATCAGGCGGGCCGCGGACAGCGTCCCCGCCTGAGGGCGGCGGCCGCGCACCCGCCGCTAGGCTCCGGTGGGTGCCGACCGTTCCCTCCTCGCCGACCGCGGCGCAGCTGCCCGCCCGCACCGCCGCCGTGTGGGCCGCGCTCGACCCGCTCGTGGGCGCCGGCACCCCGCTGCGCGTCCTCGACGTCGGCGGTGGCAGCGGGATGTTCGCCGTTCCCCTGGCCCGGTTGGGGCACACCGTCACCGTCGTCGACCCCAGCGCCGACGCCCTCGCCACCCTCTCCCGCCGCGCGCGTACCGACGGCGTGGGGGAGCGGGTGGTGGGCGTGCAGGGCGACGGCGACCTGCTGCACGAGGTCCTCGCCGGCGACGGCGGCTACGACCTGGCCCTGTGCCACTCCGTCCTCGAGGTCGTCGACGACCCGGCCGGAACGCTGCGCGAGGTCGCGGGTGCGCTGCGCCCTGGCGGCACGGTGAGCCTCGCCGTCGCCAACCGGGCCGGGGCCGTCCTCGCCCGTGCCGTGGCCGGCCACCCGGTGGAGGCGCTCGGCGTGCTCCGCGACCAGGAGGTCGTGCCCGGGCGCGCCGGCCGCCGGCGCTTCACCCACGGCGATCTGCTCGTCCTCGTCGACGGAGCCGGGCTCACCGCCGGGGACTGGCGCGGGGTCTCCGTCGTCGCCGACCTGCTCGAGGCGGCCTCCGGCGCCGACCCGGCCGCCGTCCGCGACCTGGAGCTGGCGCTGTCCGGCAGCTCGCCCTACCGGGAGGTCGCTGCCGGCCTGCACCTGCTGGCCACCCGCCCGTGACCCTCCCGGCCGACCTGCAGCGGCCGGCCTACGGCTCCGCCGGCCTCGGCGACGTCCTGCCCGGGGTCTCCGCCGCACTCGGCGCGCCGGTGCCGCGGGGGGAGCTGCCCGCCGATCCGCTCGGCCTCACCGGTGCGCTGCAGGGAGCGCGCCGGGTCGCGGTGCTGCTGGTCGACGGCCTCGGGGCGGACCTGGTGCGCGACCACGCCGACCTCGCGCCCACCCTGGCCGCGCTGAGCAGCCCCGCCGGCGACCTCGCCGCCCCGTGCCCCAGCACCACCCCGGTCAGCCTCACCACCCTGGCCACCGGCCTCCCGCCCGGCAGCCACGGCGTCCTCGGCTTCGTGACCGACGTGCCGGGGGAGGATCGCACGCTCAACCACACCCAGTGGGCCGACGACCCCGACCCGGCCGAGTGGATGGCGCAGCCGACCGTCTTCCAGCGCGCCGCCGCCGAGGGTGTCGCCGTCACCGCGGTCGGACCGTGGGCCTACGCCGGGTCCGGGCTCACCGAGGCGGCCTACCGCGGCGGCGGCTACACCGGCAGCGTGGGCCCCGGCGACCTCACCGCCCTGATGCGCACCGCCCTGGACGCCGGACCGAGAGCGCTGGTCTACGGATACCTGGCCGAGCTCGACCTCGCCGGGCACGTCCGCGGCGTGGACTCGCCGAGCTGGCGCGCGCAGCTCCGTCAGGTCGATGCCCTGGTCGCGCAGCTCGTCGACGGCCTGCCCCACGACGGAGCGCTGCTCGTCACCGCCGACCACGGGATGCTCGACGTCCCGGCGCACACCCGGCTGGACCTCGACGAGGAGCCCGACCTCGCCGACGGCGTCCGGCTGCTGGCCGGCGAGCCCCGCGCCCGCTACGTGCACGCCGAGCCGGGCGCCGAGGCCGACCTGCTCGACCGGTGGCGCGGCGTCCTCGGCGACCGCGCCTGGGTGGTGGGCCGCGACGAGGCGATCGCCAGCGGGGTCTTCGGTCCGGTGGACGACCGGCTGGCCGCCCGCATCGGCGACGTCGTCGCGCTGGCCCGGGGCACGTGGGCGCTGGTGAGCCCGCGGCTGGAGCCCGGCCCGAGCCGGCTGGCCGCCTACCACGGGTCGCTGACCGCCACCGAGCTGGCGATCCCGCTGCTGCTCGCCCGCGGGCGCGGACTGGCCTGAGTCAGCCCGCAGGCGTCAGGGGGCGGGTGGCCAGCGACAGGTGGTGCCAGGTGCGCATCCGTCCGGGCCGTGCCGCCTGGCAGGTGAGGCGCACGGTCTCCGGCGACGGCCGGCTCTCCACCGTGACGACCACGGCATCGGCGGGGCCGGCGAGCGTGACCTCCCAGCGCTCGACCTCGGCCGCGGGGGAGTCCAGGGCGGTGACCGCGAGCGGCGCGAGGTCGTCGACGCCGAGCAGCCCGAGCTCCTCGCGTGCGTAGTGCTGGGCGGCCTGGGCCGGTGCGGCGACGCCCGCGCGGCCGCGCAGCCAGGGCAGCGCCACCTGGCCCGCGCCGTGCGCCGCCACGACCAGCGACCCGTCGCCGGGCACCTGGCCGTAGTAGAAGCCGTGCGGGAGGACCACGAGGTTGGCCGCGAACCGGTCGCCCCCGAGGTGGCTGCACTCCCACACCTGGTCCGTGCCCGACGCCGGCAGGGTCCGGGCCAGCGGCCGCCCGCGCAGCGCGCAGCAGGCGTCGTGGCCGCCGTGCGTGCACACCAGCCAGGTCCTGCCGGATGCGGGCTCACCCACCGAGCCGTCCCAGGGAGCTGTGAGCAGGTCGGAGTCCGAGGCGCGCACCGACCACCACAGACCTTCACGCCCGGGGCGGCTGTCGGCGTACGCCCAGCGGCGCCCCGAGTCGGCCAGCCGGTCGCCGGGCCGGCGCACCAGCAGCACGCGCACACCCTCGCGGGCGGCGCGCTCGGCCAGCAGCGGGGCGACCCGGGCGTCGAACCGGGACTGCAGCAGCGCCTGCCGCCCCCAGGGCCCGGGCTGCTCGATCAGCAGCCAGCGGTCCACGGGCGCGGCGGTGGCGATCCCGGAGTCGCCGCGGGCCAGTGCCTGCACCGAGCAGCGGCCCTCGTCCAGGCGGCCGATCGGCCCGGCCGGCAGATCGGTGCGGCAGAAGTCGTCGGCCGCCGAGCCGGTGGTCACGGCTCGGGCTGCAGGCCGGGCAGCTGCGCGTCGGGCACCGTCGCGATCGACTCGGTGACCAGCCGGCGGGCGAGCGCGAGCCGGCCGGCGGGCTCCAGGCCCGGCAGGTCACCGACCTTCAGCTCGCCGACGGTGAGCAGCTCGTGCAGCGCCTGCAGCTCGCCCTCCGGGAAGGAGAGCGAGCGCCGTCCGGCGATGAGCGTGACCGCGCCGTCGCCGGTGTTCCGCAGCGAGCAGCGCAGCCGGGACCGCAACCGCAGCACGGTGTCCTCGTTCAACGCCGCCGCGGCCATCGACTGGGCCAGCGGGGCCACCGGCTCGGGGCGCACCTGCGCCCACGTGCGGGCCCGCAGCCGGTCGGCCACCGCGGTCGGGTCGACCTTCGCCAGCCACTCCTGCAGGCCGGCGATCACCCCGGCGACGTCGGCGCGGATCGAGTCGGGGCGGGTGAGGTCCAGACCGAGCGGCAGGGAGCCGCGCAGCTCCGGGTCCTCGGCGGCCAGCGTGCGCACCAGGTCCAGCGCCGACTCCGCGGCAGCCCAGCGGGTGACCGGGTGGATGCCGATGGTCAGGTGCGCGCTGATCTCGCCGAGCGCCCGGGCCGAGTGGAGGTAGCCGCGGGGCAGGTAGAGGGCGTCGCCGGGACGCAGCACGGCGTCGATGACCGGCTCGCGCTCCGCGGCGGCAGCCACCTCGTCGGCCCGGTCGTTCCACGGCTGGGTGCGCAACGGGTCGGGCAGCACCGGCTCGTGGATCGTCCAGTGCTTCTCACCGGCCACCTGCAGCACGAACACGTCGTGCACGTCGTAGTGGGGGCTGAAGCCGCGCGAGGACGGCGGCGTGACGTAGGCGTTCACCTGCGTCGGGTGGCCCAGGTCCGCGGCGAGGGAGTCGGCGAACTCGATCAGCGGCGGCCACAGCCGGTGCAGGCCCTGCAGCACGACGGTGCTCCCGTCGGCGAACAGGCGCAGCACGGCGTCGGAGCTCACCTGGTCGGCGATCTCGGCGCCGGCGCCACCGGAGGTGGTGAAGCGCTTCGCGTCGACGACGGCGCCGTCCTTGGCGATCCGCAGGAACGGCGTGCGCAGACCGCGACGGGAGAGCAGCTCGTCGATCGCCGGCAGGTCGAGCAGATCGGTGAAGGAGTCACCGGTCTCCTGGGCCCGGGTCAGCAGCGGCCGCTGCGCCCAGTACTTCGCGCCGAACTCCTCCGGCGTCATGTTGGTGCACCGCCGCAGGGCGGGGCGGAGCGGCTGCTCCGCCCCGCCCTGCGGGGTCGGGCTCTCGCTCAGGCCGAACCGTCCGCGCCGCCGTCCGCGCCGCCGTCCGCGCCGCCGTCCGCGCCGCCGTCCGCGCCGCCGTCCGCGCCACCGTCGGCACCGCCGTCGGCACCGCCGTCCGCGCCGCCGTCCGCGCCACCGTCGGCACCGCCGTCCGCGCCGCCGTCGGCCGGGCCGTGCGCGCCGCCGTCCGCGCCGCCGTCGGCGCCACCGTCGTGGACGCCGGGCGTGCCCGCCGCCCCGGCGTCGGCCGGGCCCTCAGTGGTCATGTCGTCGTCCAGAGCCATGGCTCCTCCGTCACATCGGTGCGGGCCGCCGGTCGGCGACCCCTGCGGGCTGCTTACCTCGGTGATCATGGCCTCACACCTGCCGGGCGACCAGCGCGGGGAGGGTGTCCGACACGGTCGCCGCGGCGGAGCCGGGCGGGAGCCCCCCGGGTCGCTATCCTGTCGAACACGTGTTCGACGGAAGAGGTGGGCGGTGGCGGGGGACCGAGCGGGCGGGTGCACCGTCCTGCACGTCGACATGGACGCCTTCTTCGCCAGCGTCGAGGTGCGGCGACGGCCGGAGCTGGCCGGCACGCCGGTGATCGTGGGCGGAGCGGGCAACCGCGGCGTGGTCACCTCGGCCACCTACGAGGCCCGCCGGTACGGCGTGCACGCGGCGATGCCCACCGCCCGGGCGTTGCGGCTGTGCCCGACGGCGACCGTCCTGCCGGGAGACATGGCGCTCTACACCGAGGTGTCCCGCTCGGTCATGGCGCTGTTCCGGTCGATCACCCCGCTGGTCGAGCCGCTCTCCCTGGACGAGGCGTTCCTCGACGTCTCCGGAGCCGGGCGCCGGTTGGGCGACGCCGCGGAGATCGGCGAGTACATCCGCGCCCGGGTCTTCGACGAGCAGGGCATCACCTGCTCGGTCGGGGTCGCCGGCACCAAGTTCGTGGCGAAGCTGGCCTCCACCCGGGCCAAGCCCGACGGGATGCTCGTCGTCCGCCCGGCCGAGGTCATGGGCTTCCTGCACCCGCTGCCGGTGGGCTCGCTGTGGGGGGTGGGCCCGAAGACCGAGGAGACGCTGCTGCGGCTGGGTCTGCGCACCGTCGGCGACCTGGCCCACGTCCCCGCGCGCACTCTCCAGCGGGCGCTCGGCCACGCGGCCGGCGGCCACCTGCACGAGCTGGCATGGGGGCGCGACCCGCGACGGGTGGTGCCCGACGAACCGGAGCGGTCCACCGGCGCGGAGGAGACCTTCTCCACCGACGTCGACGACCCCGCCGTCATCCACCGGGAGCTGCTGCACCTCGCCGAGCGCACCGCCGGCCGCCTCCGCTCGATCGGCTGCCTGGCCCGCACGGTCAGCATCAAGGTGCGGTTCGCCGACTTCGCCACGATCACCCGGAGCCGGACCCTCGGCGCGCCCACCGACGTCGGCAAGGACCTCTACGACACGGCCCGGGCACTCTTCGACGCCCTGGCGCTCGACCGGGCGCGGATCCGGCTGGTCGGGGTGCGGGCCGAGCGCCTCGTCGACGCCGCCGAGGCGCCCCAGCAGCTCGAGCTCGGCGCCCGCGAGCACGGTCGCCGGGAGGCCGAGCTCGCCGCCGACCGCGCCGCCCGCCGGTTCGGGGCCGGGGCGGTCCGGCCGGCCACCCTGCTGCACCGTTCGGGGCGCCCCGGATCCCCAGGGCGCTGACCAGCACGGACGCCACCCGGGCGGGTGACCGGTGGCAGCGCGCGACAGGTCAGCGGACCGTCGCCTTTCGCACCCCGCAATCGGCTCGTATCCTCGGGGACACCGTCGGAGGGAGCCTTCGACGGAACTGGCATTGGGAGGTCGACGTGCCGCTCTCCGAGCACGAGCAGCGTCTGCTGGAGCAGATCGAGCGCGCCCTCGTCGATGACGATCCCAAGTTCGCTTCCTCGGTCCGCACCGGTGACCGCCGCCTGAAGGCCCGCCGCAAGCTGCAGCTCGGCGCCCTGCTGGTCGTCATCGGCCTCGCGGTCCTCGTGGCCGGTCCCGCCACCGGGTCGGTCCCCCTGGGCGTGCTGGGCTTCCTCGTCGCCTTCGGCGGCGTGACGCTCGGGGTGCTGAACTACCGCGCCGCGACCGGCGCCGTCGAGGCCGGGCCGGCCGGCCCCCGGGGCTCCGGCGCAGCCGGCCGCGGTGGCCGCACCCGCGGTCGCCAGCCGATGAAGAACCGCCTCGAAGAGCGCTTCCGCCGCCGCTACGACCAGTAGCCCGCAGCCCCTCCGTTCCCGGCCGTCGTCCTCACCGGACGGCGGCCGGTGACGTTCCCGGCCGGCGGAGCCCGCCGCGGAGGGCATCGACCAGCGAGGCCGGCCAGATCACTGCGGCCGCTCGGCGGTGCCACGGCCGCGATGCAGCCAGCCCCCGTCGGGCGGTCCGCAGCAGACCGGCCAGCGCCGGGTCCGGCGAGCGGTCCCCGGGGCGGCCGTAGGTCGCCGCCTCCTCGGCCATCGCCAGGGCGGTGAGCGCCTCGGCGAACCCGGCCTGCGGGCCGGCGGCCGCGGCGAGGGCCTCGGCCGTGCGGCGCGGGGTCCGTGCGGCGTCCAGCGGGATCCCCAGGTCGGTCGCGCTCGCCAGCAGCTCGTCCCACAGCCCGGACGCGGTGCCTCGGGCCAGTCGGCGCCGCCGCTGGACGGCCCGCAGGCCGGCCGGCAGGGCCACCAGCAGGCCCAGGCCGAGCACCGCCCCGGCGGTGAGCGCGACGGGGCGCACCCACGACGTGTCCTCCTGCGCCGTCCGGGCCTGCGGAACGGCGTCGGGCACCCGGTCCTCGCGAGGCGCCTCGGTCGCCGGCGCCCCGGTCGGCGCGGCCGTGGTCGGCGTCTCCGCGACCTCCTCCTGCCGGTCGGAGGCGCGCGGCGACCAGGGGAGGGCCACCCGGCGGTCGACGGCGATCGGCGTCGGGTCGAACGGCACCCAGCCGTAGCCCTGGAAGAACACCTCCACCCAGGCGTGGGCGTCCTTGCTGGTGACCAGCCGGCTGCCGTCGCGCTGCACCGAACCCGGGGTGTAGCCGAGCGCCACCCGGGACGGCAGGCCGGCCTGGCGGACCAGCACGGCCATGGCCCCCGCGTACTGCTCGCAGTAGCCGCGCTTGAGCCGGAGGAAGTCGACCAGGTCGTCGCCGGTGGTGCCCGGGCTCGTCGACAGGCTGTACGCGAAGCCGTTGCCCCGGTCGGTGAGGTACTCCTGGATCCGCCGGACCCGCTGGTAG
Organism: Blastococcus sp. TF02-8; assembly: GCF_003319175.1. GTDB lineage: Bacteria > Actinomycetota > Actinomycetes > Mycobacteriales > Geodermatophilaceae > Blastococcus. The sequence goes on from NZ_QOHK01000006.1 coordinate 204,215, forward strand.
GGGCTGGTGGCGCCCGCGGTGAGCTCTGCGGTCAGCCGGCCGATCTCGGGGTCCAGCTCGGGCAGCGCACCGAAGCGCTGCTGCAGCCCGTCGCCGGCGGGCAGCGGCGCGGCGCGGTCCAGCAGATCGGGGGAGGGCCGGGGCTCGGCGGCCGTCACCCGGTAGCGGCTGCCCGCGCTGGTCACGTCGCGGCCGAACACCGTGCCGGTCGCGGCATCGAAGCGCCAGCCGCCCTCGTCGCCGTCCACCCGGACCGTCAGGGGCGAGGAGGGCACCGGAAGGAACCGGTCGTCGTGCTCCAGCACCTCGACGTCGACGCCCACCTGGCGGCTGGGCTGGCGGGGCGGGAGAGGGGCCAGCCGGTCCTCGTCGGCCACCGCCGTCTCGCCGTCGAGGTTGCTGAGGGTCCAGCCGTCCTCGGCGTCGTAGTCGTCCAGGGTCACCGCGCGCAGGTAGCCGAGGTCCTCGACGGAGGAGTCCACGCGGAGCAGTTCGATCGGCTGCGGCCGGCTCAGCTGGCCGCGCATCTCCGCCACCGGGTCCAGTGCCGTGCCGGTCGCGCCCACGACGCCGCCGCCGAGGCCCGTGCCGAAGGATCCCTCGGCCGCGGTCGGCACGAACGGGGCCAGCCCGATCCCGGCCGCGAGGGCGAGCACACCGATGCGCAGTGCGCCGGCGCCCCCACCGGCCCAGCCGTGCAGCCCGGTGAGCACGCGTTGCTGGTCGGCCCACAGCAGCAGCGCGAAGCCGGCGGCCGGGGCCACGAGGGCGGGCAGCCCCACCGATCCGGTGACCGTGCCGACCGGCACGCAGAAGAGCACCAGGAGCGCGAGCCCGGCCACCGCAGCCCGCTGCGCCGCCACCGCGAGCAGGTCGACCACCACGGCGACGAGCCCGACGAAGAGCGCGGTGAGCGCGAGCAGCCCGGTCAGCGCCAGCGCCGGTGTGGCCTGCTCGCGCACCTCGGCGGCGCCGTCGGCCAGCACGTCGCCCAGCCGGCCCAGGCTGGTGGGCGTGGGGACCAGGCCGAGCAGCGCGCGGTCCGGGGCGTAGAGGGCGGTGAGGACGACGACGAGCAGCGCCAGCTGGGCGATCGGGACCAGGAGCGCCGGGGCCCCGGCCCTCCGCGTCAGCAGGCCGCCGGCCAGGACGGCGAGGACGGCCCCGAGGACCGGGGGGAACCAGCCGGCCGAGCTGAAGACCGGCGCGAGCGCCACCGAGCCCAGGAGCGTGGCCAGGGTGGCGGCACCGGCGGTGCGGGGGTCGGGGTCGATCACGCGGGCACCCCGGTGGCGCTGCCGGCCACCGCGGCCCATGCGTCGGCCACCCCCTGGTCGGCGCGGGCGACCGTGACCTGCCAGCCGGCGGCCACGAGCAGGGCCGCGGCGTCCTCGCGCTGGGCGGCCAGCGCGTCCCGGGCGGGAGCGGCACGGCGGCCGCGACCCGGGAGGACGGCCCAGCCGGTCACGTCCAGCAGGACGGCGACGTCCGTGCCCGCGCCCGGTCGCAGCGTGGCGAGGGCCGCCACGTCGTCGGGGCCGACCGCACCGAGCAGGCAGATGAGCGGACCGTCCGCCGCCGCCCGGCAGGCGGCCTCGATCCCGCCCTCGAGGTCCGGCAGGCGGGACGGCCGCACCGCGGCCAGCCGGTCGAGGAGCTCCGCGGTGCCCAGCCCGGAGCGTCCGGCGGCGGGCGAGAGCTCCCCGGCCTCGGTGAGCACGCGGACCGCCGACCCGCGGCCGGTGAGCGCCGCCCCGATGCTCGCGGCCGCCTCGACCAGCCACTCCAGGCTGTCCGGGGGCGGGCAGTCGTCGCCGGCCGGTCCGGGGACCGCGGCCTGGCCGTGGGCGGGGGCCACGAGGTGCGCCCTCGCGCGGGTGTCCAGGAACAGGGTGCCCTGGGGCCGCCAGGGGCGTTCCTCCGTGCGCACCATCAGCTCGCCGGTGCGGGCGGTCGCCCGCCAGTGCACCTTGCGCAGGTCGTCGCCGCGCCGGTACTCCCGCACGCTCACGTCGTCCTCGCCGTGCGCGGCGACGGACCGGCGTGCGCCCTCGCCGCCCCGGCCGAGCGCCGCACCCGGGCCGCCCGGGCCCAGCGGCCGCACCCGGGGGACGACGACGAGCGGCGCCGTGCCCGTGCCGGCGGCCGTCCGCTCCACCAGCCCGAACGGATCCACCATGCGCAGCTGCAGCGGTCCGAGTTCGTGGCGGCCCCGGTGCCGGCCGACGACGGCGTAGCGCAGCGCCGTGGTCGCACCGGGGAGGAGGCCGGAGACGGTGTACCGGGGTGAGGAGCCGAGCGCCGCGGGGAGCTGCTCGGTGAGCAGCCACAGGCCGCCACGGCGGGTGTCGGTGCTGCGCAGCTCGAGGAGCACCTCGGCCGGGGTGCCCCGGGGGACCCGTGCGGGGCTCGTCGTCCGCCGGGTGGTCACGCGGAACCGTCCCCGGGCGACGGACAGCGCCGCGAGCACCGGGAGCGCCAGGACGACCAGGCCCAGCTGCACGAGCGACCGTTCGCCGAGGACGACGCCGGCCAGCGCGAGGGCGAGCCCGCCGCCGATCAGGCAGCGGCCACGCCCGGTGAGCGCGGACAGCGCCCGCCCGGGGACCCTCCGCACGGCGGTCAGCGCCCGCGCGGGACGGGCACCGTCGCGAGGAGGTGGGCCACCACCTGCTCGGGCGTGCGCCGACCGGCAGCCGCCTCGCTGCTCAGCAGCAGCCGGTGGGCCAGCACCGGGACGGCGAGGGTCTGCACGTCGTCGGGCAGGACGTGGTCCCGCCCCTCGAGTGCGGCCGACGCCCGGGCGGCCCGCAGCAGCTGCAGGCCGGCCCGCGGCGAGGCGCCCAGGCGCAGCTCGGGGGAGCGGCGGGTGGCCTCCACCAGGGCCACGACGTACCGGCGCACCGCGTCCGAGACGTGCAACCGTGCGACCGCGGCCACCAGCGAGCGCACGAGCGCGGCGTCGGCCACCGGTCGCACCTGGGCGAGCGGATCGGTGGTCGCGCGGTCGTCGAGCATGGCGAGCTCGGCGGCCGGGTCGGGGTAGCCCATCGAGACGCGCGCGGTGAAGCGGTCGCGCTGGGCCTCGGGGAGGGGATAGGTGCCCTCCATCTCCAGCGGGTTCTGGGTGGCCATCACCAGGAACGGGCGGGCCAGCTCGTAGCTGACGCCGTCGACGGTGACCTGGCGCTCCTCCATGCACTCCAGCAGCGCCGACTGGGTCTTGGGCGAGGCGCGGTTGATCTCGTCGGCGACGACGACGTTGGCGAAGACCGCGCCCGGCTTGAACTCGAACTCGCGGGTCTCCTGGTCGTAGACCGCGACCCCGGTGACGTCGCTGGGCAGCAGGTCCGGGGTGAACTGGATGCGCCGCACGCTCGCGTCGACGGAGGCGGCCAGTGCCTTGGCCAGGGTCGTCTTGCCCACGCCGGGCACGTCCTCGATGAGCAGGTGGCCCTCGGCCAGCAGGACGACGAGGGCCAGCCGCACCACCGCGTCCTTGCCCTGGACGACGCGGCCGATGTTCGCCGCGATCCGTGCTCCCTCGGCGGCGACGTCGACCGACGGATCGGCCGTCCCGTCCGCGGCCCGTGTCGCCTCCGTCACGCCGTCCACCGTACGTCGCGGGAGCGGCCGGGGGAGCCGTTGCTGATCTCCCCGGTCCGCCGGTCGCGGCGGGGGACGGGCCGGAGTGGGGCCGGTGGGTCACGACACGGCCTCGGGTGGTGTCCAGTGGGGGCTAGTGGGTTACTGTGTCGGCCGGTGGGGAGGCAGGGTCCGTCCGGGGACCCGGCAGGGCCCATGGGAGGACAGATGCAGGGGGTGATCCGGTGTTCGTCGGCAGCTACCCGTTGCGCCTCGACGAGAAGGGCCGGCTCGCCCTCCCCGTCCGCTTCCGCGACCAGGTGGCCGACGGCATGGTGATCAAGAAGGGCCAGGAGCGCTGCATCTACGGCCTCACCATGGCCCGGGTCGCCGAGCAGAGCGCCGCCATGGCCGCCATGGCGCCGTCGGACACCGCCCGGGCGCGCATGGCCGCCCGCATGAGCTTCGGGTCGATGGTGGAGCTGGAGCCGGACAAGACCGGCCGCATCACCATCCCGGCGAGCCTGCGCGAGTACGCCGGGCTGGACCGCGACGTCGTCGTGGTCGGCGTCGACACCCGCTTCGAGATCTGGGACGCCGGCAACTGGGAGGCCTACGTGGCCGAGCTGGAAGCCGCCTACGCCGACATGGAGAGCGAGGGGATGCCGACGCTGTCGTGATCCCGGGAACGCCCCACCCGCCCCCACCGGCCCCCGCGCAGACCCGAACGAGCCGCCTTCCCCGCGGCTCGACCGGACCCGGGCCCCAGCCGCCTTCCCCGCGGCTCGGTCCCACCGCACGGAGCGCCGCCAGGACGACGGGTACCGCCGGCCCCGACCGGCGTGGGTGACCCACCGGCCCCGCGGGGCGCCACCTGACGCTCTTCCCCGACGCCAGGCGGACCCCCGCGGGGCCGGATCCCGTCTCGGACCGACCTCCCGCGCCCCACTCCGCTCCACCGTCCCCACCCGGCCCCACGGCCCCCCTGCGCCCCACCCGCCCGATCCCGCACAGCGCGCCCCGGTGGTTCCCCCTGCTCCACCACCGCGAGCGGCACCATCGCGGGAACCGCCCGGACCACGAGAGGCAGCAGACGATGACCAGCACCGGCCCCGCCGCGGCGGGCTCGCCGCCGCCGGTGCACGTGTCGGTCCTCCTCGACCGCGTGGTCGAGCTGCTGGGCCCCGCCTGCTCGGCCGACGGCGCCGTCCTGGTCGACGCGACCCTCGGCCTGGCCGGCCACACCCTGGCCATGCTCGACGCCCACCCGGGCCTCCGGGTGATCGGCCTGGACCGCGATCCCGATGCCCGGGCCGAGGCCGCCCGCCGCATCGAGGCCGCCGGCCACGCCGACCGCGCCACCCTCGTCCCCGCCGTCTTCGACGAGCTGCCCGACGTCCTCGACCGCCTGGGCGTCGACGAGGTCCACGGGGTGCTGTTCGACCTCGGCGTCTCCTCGCTGCAGCTGGACCGCCCCGACCGCGGCTTCAGCTACTCCACGGACGCGCCGCTGGACATGCGCATGGACCCCACCGTCGGCCGCACGGCCGCCGAGGTGGTCAACACCTATCCGGCCAAGGACCTCGCCCGCGTGCTGCGCGTGTACGGCGAGGAGCGCTTCGCCTCCCGGATCGCCTCGGCCATCGAGCGCGAGCGCGCCCGCGAGCCGTTCGCCGGGACCGCGCGGCTGGCCGAGCTGGTCCGGGAGTCCATCCCCGCCGCCACGCGCCGCACCGGTGGGCACCCCGCCAAGCGCACGTTCCAGGCCCTGCGCATCGAGGTCAACGACGAGCTCGGCGCGCTGGAGCGCGCCCTCCCCGCGGCGATCGACGCCCTGGCCGTGGGTGGCCGGATCGCCGTCATCACCTTCCACTCCTTGGAGGACCGGATCGTGAAGCAGACCCTCGCCGCCGGAGCCCTGGACCGGACGCCGCCGGACCTGCCCGTGCCCCTGCCCGAGTACGGGCCGACCCTGAAGCTGCTGACCCGCGGGGGAGAGGCGCCCGGCGAGGACGAGGTCGCCGCGAACTCGCGGGCCGCCTCCGCGCGGGTCCGGGCCGCCGAGCGCATCCGGCGGACGGCATGAGCCGCACCGCCGCCGTCCGCGCCACGCCGCTGCGCGCGCCGGCTCCCCGCACGGGCCCGACCGGCTCCGCCCGCGCCGGCTCCGCGCGTGCTGCCCGGCCCACCGCCCGACCGGAGCTGCGGCTGGTGCCCACCGGCACCTCCTCCCGGACCCGACGGCGGACCGGGCGCGCCCTGCTGTCGCGCAAGGCCTCCTTCGTCCTGCTCGTCGTGGCCCTCCTCAGCCTGACCACCGTCGGGCTGCTGGTGCTCAACACGGCCATCGCCGTCGACTCGCTGGAAGCCAGCTCGCGCCGCCAGGACAACGCGGCCAGGGCCCAGGAGATCCAGCGGCTCGAGCAGCAGGTCGTCTCGGGCCGGACGCCGGCAGAGGTGGCCCGCGCCGCGCAGGAGATCGGGCTGGTCCCCGCGGGGGCGGCCGGCTACCTGGTGCTGGGCCCGGGATCGACCGCGATGCGCGGCACCCCCGAACCGGCGCCCGCCCCTGCCACCGCACCCGCCCCTGCTCCCGCGCCGAGCCCCGCGGCCGAGCCGGAACCTGCCCCGGCGGCCGTCCCGAACGGGGACTGAGCCGTGCCGAACAGCGTCCGCGGACCCGGAGCGGGGCCCTTCCAGAGCCGCCGCGCACCGGGCACCCGCCGCACCCGGGGCGCCGGTCTCACCGTCGACCAGCGGGGCCGCCGCAACCGGTTCGGCCTGGTGTTCCTCATCGCGCTGCTGGTCCTGGTGGTCGGCCGGCTCGTGGTGCTCCAGGGCATCGACGGCGCCGCCTACGCCAACGCCGCCGAGCAGGACCGGCTGCGCAGCTACCCGATCGCGGCGCTGCGCGGGCAGGTCCTGGACCGGAACGGCAACCCGCTGGCCTACACCGTCGACGCCTCCCGCGTGGTCGCCGACCCGACCGTCGTCAAGGACCCCCGCCGCACCGCCCTGGCGCTCACCACGCTGCTCGGCGTCCCGGTCCCCGAGCTCACCGAGAAGCTCTCCGGGACCAGCCGGTACGTCGTCCTGGCCACCGAGGTGCCGACCGAGGTGAGCGACGCCGTCGACGACCTGGAGCTGCCGGGCATCGTCCTGGAGGACGACCCCGTGCGGCTGTACCCCGCGGGCGTGGTCGGTGGGCAGGTCGTCGGCTTCGTGGGCCGTGACGGGACCGGCCTGGCCGGTATCGAGCAGACCTTCGAGGACGAGCTCTCGGGTACCGACGGCGAGCGCACCGTCGAGGTGGGCAGCGGCGGCCACCCGATCCCGTCCGGGATCGACGAGTCCACGCCGGCCACCGACGGCGACGACGTCACCCTCACCCTCGACCAGGACCTGCAGTACGTCACCGACCAGCGCCTCGGCCAGGCCTGCGCCGACGGTGCCACCACCCGGGCCTCCGCCGTCGTCCTGGACGTGCGGACGGCGCAGGTCGTGGCGATGGGCTCCTGCCCGGGCTACGACCCCGGCGCCTACTCGAGGACCGACCCGGACCTGCTGGGCAACCCCGTCGTCTCCGACGTGTTCGAGCCCGGCTCGGTGATGAAGGCGGTCACGCTGGCCGCCGCCGTCGAGGAGGGCAAGGCGACCCCCGACCGGGTGCTGTCGGTCAACGGGCACATCCAGGCCGGTGACCGCGTCGTGACCGACGCCCACGACCACGCCCCGGTCGACTGGACCGTCACCGGCATCCTCGCCAAGTCCAGCAACGTCGGCACGATCATGCTGGCCCGCGAGGTGGGCGACGCGACCCTGGAGAAGTACCTGCGCGCGTTCGGCCTGGGCTCCACCACCGGCATCGAACTGCCCGGCGAGAGCCGGGGCATCCTCCAGGACTCCGACGAGTGGACCGCCAGCCGCGCCGCCAACGTGCCCATCGGCCAGGGCGTCTCGGTCACCACGCTGCAGATGGCCTCCATCTACCAGGCCATCGCCAACGGCGGGGTGCGGGTCGAGCCGCGGATCGTGCGCTCGGTGACCACGCCCGGCGGCAAGGTCCTCCCCTCGCCGGAGCCGGAGAGCACCCGGGTCGTCAGCGAGTCCACCGCCGACCAGCTCGCCTACATGCTCGAGGCCGTCGTCGGCCCGGGGGGGACCGCGCCGCTAGCCCAGATCGAGGGCTTCCGCGTCGCTGGCAAGACCGGTACCGCGCAGCGGGCCAACCCCGAGACCGGCAGCTACGCCGGCGGCGGGTACGTGACGACCTTCGTCGGCTTCGCCCCGGCCGACGACCCGCAGTACGTCGTCGCCGTCGACCTGGAGCGCCCGACCAGCTCCGCCGAGGGCGGGCAGGTCGCCGCCCCGGTGTTCGCCGACATCATGAAGGCGGCCCTCACCGGCAGCGGCGTCGTCCCCTCCGGCACGCCGCGACCCGAGTTCCGTCTCACCGGCGCCCCCTGACCAGCACGTCCGGCCCGCCGCGGGACGCGCGGGCCGGACGCACGCATGCCGGTCGGGCGAGCCACCGCCGGTAGATTGGAGTCCCGTGACCCCGACCGACGACGGGGCGACCCCGCCGCGCGCGGGGAACCGCCCCCTGCAGCTCTCCGCCCTGGCCGATCTGGTCGGCGACCCGGTCGGTCCGGCCGGCGCCGGCGACCCGGCGATCACCGGGGTCACGCTGGCCTCGTCCGAGGTGCGCCCCGGTGACCTGTACGCCGCCCTGCCCGGCGCGCGCACCCACGGGGCCCGGTACGCCGCGGACGCGGCGACCCGCGGTGCGCTCGCCCTCCTGACCGACCCGACCGGCCGGGAGGAGGCGCTCGCGACGGGGCTGCCCGTCTGCGTGGTCGAGGACCCGCGCGCCGTCCTGGGCGCCGTGGCCGACCGGGTCTCGGGGGCGCCGAGCAGCCGGCTCACGGTCCTCGGGATCACCGGGACCAACGGCAAGACCACCACGAGCTACCTCGTGGAGGCCGGGCTGGCCGCAGCCGGCCGCACCACCGGGCTCATCGGCACGGTGCAGACCCGCACCCGCGGCGCCGACGGCTCGGTGACCGCGCTGCCCAGCGTGCGCACCACCCCGGAGGCGCCCGCGCTGCACGCGCTGCTCGCCGGCATGGCCGACGCCGGGGTGTCGTCGGTCGTCATGGAGGTCTCCAGCCACGCCCTCGTGCAGGGCCGGGTCGGCGGGGTGCGCTTCGCCGCGGCCGGCTTCACGAACCTGGGCCGCGACCACCTGGACTTCCACGCCGACATGGAGGACTACTTCCGGGCCAAGGCGCTGCTGTTCGACGGGCGGGCCGCCGTCGAGGTGGTCGATGTCGACGACGCGTACGGCCGCCGGCTGGCCGAGCGGCCCGGGCGGCGCCCGGTGACCGTCGCCTCCACCGAGGGAGCCACCGCGGACTGGACGGCGACCGACGTGGCCCCCGCGCCGGCCGGCGGGTCGACCTTCACGCTGCACGGCCCCGGCGGGCGCAGCTGGCCGGCGCGGGTGCGGCTGCCCGGGCGGTTCAACGTCGCCAACGCCGTCCTCGCCGTCGCGCTGCTCGACGCCGTCGGGGTGGCGGTCGAGGACGCGCTGACCGGCGTCGCCGGGACCGTGGTGCCCGGCCGCATGGAGCCGGTGGACGCCGGCCAGCCGTTCGTCGCCGTCGTCGACTACGCGCACACCCCGGACGCCGTCGCCACCGCGCTCGGCGCGCTCCGCCCGGCCACCGCCGGCCGGCTGGTCACGGTGCTCGGCTGCGGCGGCGACCGGGACGCGGGCAAACGCGCCGCGATGGGCGCCGCGGCCGCCGAGGGCGGCGACGTCCTCGTGGTCACCGACGACAACCCGCGGTCGGAGGACCCCGCCGCGATCCGCGCAGCGATGCTCGCCGGGGCCGCCGAGGTGCCGGCGGAGCGCCGGGCGGAGATCATCGAGGTCGCCGGACGCCGGGAGGCCCTCGCCGCGGCCGTGCGCCTGGCCCGGGCCGGGGACACCCTGCTGGTGGCCGGCAAGGGGCACGAGACCGGTCAGGAGGTCGCGGGCACGGTGCATCCGTTCGACGACCGCGTCATCCTGCGCGAGCTGCTCTCGGAGGCCGCGTCGTGATCGCGCTGACCCTCGCCGAGGTCGCCGACGCCACCGGCGGGCGCCTGCAGGGCGATCCGGGCACCGTCGTGACCGGGCAGGTCACCCTCGACTCCCGCGCCGTCGGCGCCGGCGACCTGTTCGTCGCGGTGCGCGGCGAGCGCGTGGACGGGCACGACTTCCTCCCGGCGGCCGCGACGGCCGGTGCAGCGGGCGCCCTGGTCACCCGTGCCGACGCAGCCCTGCCGTGCGTCGTCGTCGAGGACACCGTGGTCGCCCTCGGCCGCCTCGCCTCGGTCGTGCACGCCCGGCTCACCGCCGCCGGGCTCCGGACCCTGGCGATCACCGGGTCGTCGGGCAAGACCTCCACCAAGGACCTGCTCGGTCAGGTGCTGGCGGCGGCGGGGCAGACCGTGAGCCCGCCCGGTTCCTACAACAACGACATCGGCCTGCCGCTGACCGTGCTCTCCGCCGACGAGGACACCGCCTACCTGGTGCTCGAGATGGGCGCGCGCGGCGTGGGCCACATCGCCCGGCTGTGCCGGGTCGCCCGCCCGCAGATCGGCGTCGTCCTCAACGTCGGGTCCGCCCACCTCGGCGAGTTCGGCTCCGCCGACGGCATCGCCCTGGCCAAGGGCGAGCTGGTCGAGGCACTGCCGGAGGACGGCACCGCGGTGCTCAACGTCGACGACGCCCGGGTCATCGGGATGGCGCCGCGCACCCGCGCGCGGGTGCTCGGCACCGGCCGCGGCGCCGACGCCGACGTGCGCGCCACCGGCGTCGCGCTCGACGACAGCGCCCGGCCCCGGTTCACGCTCGTCGCCGGGGGAGAGGAGCACCCGGTGGCGCTGCAGGTGGTGGGCGAGCACCAGGTGGCCAACGCCCTGTCCGCCGCCGGTGCGGCGCTGGCCGCGGGCATGACCCCGGCCGACGTCGCCGCCGCCCTGTCCACCGCCGGTCCGCGCAGCCGCTGGCGGATGGAGGTCAGCCGCCGGGACGACGGCGTGACCGTCGTCAACGACGCGTACAACGCCAACCCCGAGTCGATGCGGGCCGCCCTGGCCGCGCTCGCCGGCCTGCCCGGCGAGCGCCGGATCGCCGTGCTCGGCGGCATGGCCGAGCTCGGTCCCGACGCCGCCGAGGAGCACGAGCGGCTCGGGCGGGACGCCGTCGGGGCCGGGGTCGACGTGGTCATCGCGGTCGGCGCCGATGCGGTAGGCATAGCCGGAGGTGCGACCGCCGCGGGGCGGCGCGCAGGAGAGGAGTCGGTGCACGTGCCGGACCGGGCCGCTGCCCTCGCGCTGCTGGAGGAGGTGCTGCGCCCCGGCGACGTCGTGCTCGTCAAGGCCAGCCGCTCCTACGGCCTGGAGCTGCTCGCGGCCGACCTGCTGGGCGGTGCCGCCTCGTGAGGAGCGTCCTCATCGCCGCGGCGGTCGGGCTGATCGTCTCGATCCTGCTCACGCCGCTGGCCATCCGCGCCTTCCGCCGCCAGGGGCTGGGGCAGGAGATCCGTGACGACGGTCCCGAGAGCCACCTGTCGAAGAAGGGCACGCCCACGATGGGCGGCACCGTCATCGTCGGGGCCACGGTGCTCGGCTACGTCGTCGCGCACCTGGTCTTCGTGGGCCAGTCGGGCTGGGGCTTCACCGCCACCGGGCTGCTGCTGCTCTTCCTCATGGTCGGCATGGGGACCGTCGGGTTCCTCGACGACTACCTCAAGATCCGGCACCGGCGCAGCCTCGGCCTGAACAAGACCGCCAAGCTCGTCGGCCAGCTGCTCGTCGGCGTCACCTTCGCGGTGCTGGCCATCAACTTCCCGCACGACGGGGTCACGCCGGCGTCGACCGTCGTCTCCTACGTGCGCGACATCGCGCCCCTGGCGCTGGGGCCGATCGCGTTCGTGATCCTCGCGTACCTCTTCATCGCCGGGTTCTCCAACGCGGTCAACCTGACCGACGGGCTCGACGGCCTCGCCGCGGGCTCCTCGGCGATGGTGCTGGCGTCCTACGTGGTCATCTCCTTCTGGCAGTTCACCCACGACTGCGCCAACGAGCTCATCGAGGGCTGCTACACCGTGCGCGACCCGCTCGACATCACGCTCATCGCCGCCTCCGGCATGGGGGCGTGCCTGGGCTTCCTGTGGTGGAACACCAGCCCGGCCCGGATCTTCATGGGCGACACCGGTTCGCTGGCCCTCGGCGGGCTGCTCTCCGGCCTGGCCATCGTCACCCGCACCGAGCTGCTGCTCGTCGTCCTCGGCGGGCTGTTCGTGGCCGTGACGCTCTCGGTGATCATCCAGGTGGCGTTCTTCCGGGCCACCCGGCGCCGGGTCTTCCGCATGGCACCGCTGCACCACCACTTCGAGCTGGCCGGGTGGACGGAGAGCACGGTCATCGTCCGGTTCTGGCTGGTCACGGGCATGGCGGTCGCCTTCGGGCTGGGGCTGTTCTACGCCGACTGGCTCGGCTTCGTGGGCCTGTGAGCGGACAGGCGCGTGAGCATCGCAGCGAGGAACGAGCGAGGAGCGGAGCGCGACGCGGGAGCGAACCAGAGGGCGCTGTGAGCGGGCAGCTGCACTCCTTCGCCGGCCGCACCGTCCTCGTCGCGGGGCTCGGCGTGTCCGGGGTGGCCTCGGCCCGCGTGCTGCTCGACCTGGGCGCCCGCGTGCTGCTCACCGACGCCGCCCAGGTGCCCGCGGTCGCCGAGCTGACCGCAGCGGGCGCCACCTGGCTGGGCGCGCTCGACACGGTTCCCGCCGCAGCGGACCTCGTGGTCACGTCGCCGGGCTGGCGGCCGGACAACCCCCTCCTGGCCGACGCCGCGGCGCGCGGCATCGAGGTCGTGGGCGAGCCGGAGCTCGCCTGGCGGCTGCGCGTCTCGGGCCCCGACGGCACCCCTGCGCCGTGGCTCGCCGTCACCGGCACGAACGGCAAGACGACGACCGTGACGATGCTGGAGGCGATCCTCCTGGCGGCCGGTCGGCGTGCGGTCGCGGCCGGGAACGTCGGCCGCCCGCTGGTCGAGGTGGTCACCGCCCGCGCCGAGGACGGGACGCCCGCCTACGACGCGGTGGCCGTGGAGCTCTCCAGCTTCCAGCTGCACTGGTCCTCGACGCTGGCCCCGGCCGCCGCGGCGGTGCTGAACGTCGCCGACGACCACACCGACTGGCACGGCTCCTTCGCCGCCTACCGCGACGCCAAGGCCCGCATCATCGAGCGGTCGCCCGTGGCGGTGGCCGACGCGGGGGACCCCGTGGCCGCGCGCCTGGTCCAGGGGCATCCCCGTCCGGTGACGGTGACCCTCGGCGAGCCCGCTCCCGGTCAGCTCGGCGTCCGCGCCGGCGTCCTGGTGGACCGGGCGTTCGCCGAGGACCCGGCCGGCGAGGTCCTGCTGGAGCGATCGGAGCTACCGGTCCCCGGGCCGCACAACACCGTCAACGCCCTCGCCGCGGCGGCCCTCGCCCGCGCGGTCGGGGTGCCGGCGGAGGCGGTGGCCCGCGGCCTGGCCGGGTTCCGCGGCGGAGCACACCGGAACGTCCTCGTCGCCACCGTCGACGGCGTGGACTACGTCGACGACAGCAAGGCCACCAACCCGCACGCGGCCGGCGCCTCGCTGGCCGCCTACCCGCGGGTGGTCTGGATCGCCGGTGGCCTGCTCAAGGGTGCCGACGTCGACCCGCTCGTCGCCGCCGTGGGGCCGCGCCTGGCCGGTGTGGTGCTGCTCGGCCGCGACCGCGCCGAGATCGCCCGCTCGCTGGCGCGACACGCCCCCTCGGTGCCGGTGGTCGAGATCCCCAGCGGCGACGATGGGTGGATGGATCCGAGCCGGCCGGACGCCGCGGCGACGATGACCCGCGTCGTCACCGCGGCCGCCGGGCTGGCCCGGCCCGGTGACACGGTGCTGCTCGCGCCGGCCGCGGCGTCCATGGACGTGTTCCGCGACTACGGCCACCGCGGCCAGGCGTTCGCCGACGCGGTGCGGGCCCTGGTGACCGACCGATGACGAGCACCCAGACCCGGCCGCGTCCGCAGCGCACCGACCGCGCCCGCCGGACCGAGCGGCCGAGCCGGCCCGCGCGCCGGTTCACCCCGCCCGCCTGGCTGGACGGCCCGATGACCAGCCTCCACCTGGTGCTCGGCTCGGCCGGCCTGCTGCTGCTCATCGGCCTGGTCATGGTCTTCTCCGCCTCCTCCATCGAGGCGGCGCTCGACGACCAGCCCGCATGGGCGCCCGGCGTGAAGCAGCTGGTGCTGGCGTGTGTCGGCCTGGCGGCGATGGTGGTGGCGATGCGGCTGCCCGTCGGGCTGGTCCGCCGGCACGCGCCGAAGGCCCTGGTCGTGGTCTTCGCCCTGCTGCTGCTCGTGCTGATCCCCGGCCTCGGGATCGAGCGCAACGGTGCCCGGCAGTGGATCCCGCTCGGGTTCACCGACTTCCAGCCCTCGGAGCTCGGCAAGCTGGTGTTCGCGCTCTGGGGCGCGCACATGCTGGCCCTGCGCGAGCGCTACCTGACCACCCGGTCGCTGCTGGTGCCGGTGCTCCCGGTCTTCGGCGTCCTCTCCCTGCTGCTCATCGTCGAGCCGGACTTCGGTGGCGTGGTCAGCCTGGCCCTGGTGCTGGTCGGCCTGCTCTGGGCCGGGGGCCTGCCGCTGCGCTGGTTCGGCGCCTTCGCCGGTGCGGGGGCGGTGCTGCTCGGCGTCATGGTCCTGGTCGCGCCCTACCGGATGGAGCGCGTCACGGCCTTCATGGACCCGTTCGCCGACCCGACCAACACCGGCTTCCAGGCCATCCGCGGCATGTACGCGCTGGCCACCGGCGGGCTGTGGGGCGTGGGCCTGGGCAACAGCGCGATGAAGTGGAACATCCTCCCGGAGGCGGAGTCGGACTACATCTTCGCGATCATCGGCGAGGAGCTCGGTTTCCTCGGCTGCCTGGTGGTCGTCACCCTGTACGGCGTGCTCGCCTACGCCGGCTTCCGGATCGCCCGCCGCTCCGCCGACCGGTTCGTCCAGCTGGCCAGCGTCGCCATCACCGTGTGGCTGATCGGTCAGGCCACGATGAACATGGGGTACGTGGTGGGCATGCTCCCGGTGACCGGTGTGACGCTCCCGCTGATCTCGGCGGGCGGCACGTCGCTGATCCTCACGCTGTTCATCGTCGGTCTGCTCGCCCGCTTCGCCTGCTCCGAGCCGGCCGCCGTCGAGCACCTGCGCACCGCCGACCGCAGCCGGCTCGCCCGGTTGCTCCTGCCGGCGCCGGCGCACGCGGTCGACCCGGTGCGCCTGCACCGGTTCCCGGACGAGCCGGTGGAGGGCAGGCCGGCGGTCGCCGGGACCCGCACCCTGCTGCACCCGCGGGGGACGGCGGCGCGGCGCACCCCAGCGCCCCGCGGTGCCGACCTGCGCCGACGCGAGCCCGCCGTCCGGCGCCGGCCCGGGGGCGACCGATGAGCGCCCCGCGCTCGGTGGTCCTCGCCGGCGGCGGGACCGGCGGCCACATCGAGCCGATGCTCTCCCTGGCCGACGCCCTGCGCCGGCGCGGCGGCCCCGACCTGCGCATCACCTGCCTGGGCACCGCGCGCGGCATGGAGACCCGGCTCGTCCCCGCCCGCGGCTACGACCTGCGGCTCATCCCGCCGGTGCCGCTCCCGCGCAAGCCGACGCCGGACCTGCTCCGCGTGCCGGGGCGGGTCCGGCGTTCGGTCGCCGAGACCCGGGCCGTCCTGGACGAGGTCGCCGCCGACGTGGTCGTCGGGTTCGGCGGCTACGTGGCGCTGCCGGCCTACCTGGCCGCCCGCCGGGCGAAGGTGCCGGTGGTGGTGCACGAGCAGAACGCGCTGCCGGGGCTGGCGAACCGGGTCGGCGCCCGCATCGCCGCGCGGGTGGCGGTGACCGTGCCGGGCACCCCGCTGCGCGGCGGGGAGCACGTCGGCATGCCGCTGCGGCGCAGCATCTCCACCCTCGACCGGGCGGCGTTGCGGGCCGAGGCGCGCGAGACCTTCGGTCTGGACGCCGACCGCCCCACGCTGCTGGTCTTCGGCGGCTCGCAGGGCGCCCAGTCGCTCAACCGGGCCGCGGTGGCCGCCGCGGCCGCCCTGACCGACGCCGGCGTGCAGGTGCTGCACGCCCGGGGGCCGAAGAACACCGGGGTGGTGGTGCCCGAGCGGCCCGCCGGCCGGGCGCCCTACGTGCTGGTCGACTACCTCGACCGGATGGACCTCGCCTACGCCGCGGCCGATCTGGCGCTGTGCCGCTCGGGCGCGGTGACGGTCGCCGAGCTGTCGGCGGTGGGCCTGCCCGCGGCCTTCGTGCCGCTGCCGATCGGTAACGGCGAGCAGCGTCGCAACGCCCTCCCGGTCATCGACGCCGGCGGCGGCCTCCTCGTGGAGGATGCCGCACTGACCCCCGAGTGGATCACCGGCACCCTGCTGCCGCTGCTCACGAACCCGGCCGCGCTGGCGGACCTCGCCCGGAACGCGGCCGCCGCGGGCGTGCCCGACGCCGACGAGCGGCTGGCCGACATCGTCTGCGAGGTGGCTGCGCGATGAGCGCGTCCGACGTCGCCGCCTGGACCGGACCGGTGCCCTCCGTGCCGGAGCTCGGCGCGGTGCACTTCATCGGCATCGGTGGTGCGGGCATGAGCGGGATCGCCCGCATCCTGCTGGCCCGCGGCGTGCGCGTCTCGGGCACCGACCGCCGCGACAGCCCCACGCTCCTGGCGCTGCGGGCGCTCGGCGCCCGGGTGGAGCTCGGTCACGCCGGCGAGCACGTCGGGGACGCCGACACCGTCGTCGTCTCGACCGCGATCCGCGCCGACAACCCGGAGCTCGTCGCCGCCCGGGAACGGGGTCTGCGCGTCCTGCCGCGTGCGGTGGCGCTCGCCGCGGTGATGGCCGGCCGGCGCAGCATCGCCGTCGCCGGCACCCACGGGAAGACCTCGACGACCTCGATGCTCACGGTCGCGGTGCAGGCGTGCGGCGTGGACCCGTCCTTCGCGATCGGCGGCACGCTCAACGAGTCGGGCAGCAACGCGCACGCCGGTGAGGGCGACGTGTTCGTGGCCGAGGCCGACGAGAGCGACCGTTCGTTCCTGCTGCTCTCGCCCTTCGGCGCGATCGTCACCAACGTCGAGGCCGACCACCTGGACAACTACGGCGACCTGGCCGCGGTCGAGGCGGCGTTCGACCGGTTCCTGCAGACCGTCGACCCCGCGGGTTTCGTGGTCGTCTGCGCCGACGACCCGGGAGCGGCCCGGTTGAGCGGCGTGCCCACGCCGGCACGGCTGCGCACCTACGGCACGGCGGAGGACGCCGACCTGCGGCTGACCGACCTGACCGTCGCGGCCGAGGGCACCAGCTACACCGCCGTGCTCGACGGTGCCGAGCTCGGCCGCGTGCGCATCCAGGTGCCCGGCGAGCACATGGCGCGCAACAGCGCGGCCGCGCTGCTGGCCGGGCTGGAGCTCGGGCTGCCCGCCGACGCGCTCGTCGAGGGGCTCGGTCGCTTCGGCGGCGTGCACCGGCGGTTCGAGCTCAAGGGTGTCGCCGGCGGCGTCCGCGTGTACGACGACTACGCCCACCACCCGACCGAGGTCGCCGCGCAGCTGCGGGCCGCGCGCGCGGTCGCGGGGGAGGGGCGCCTGGTGGTGGCGTTCCAGCCGCACCTCTACAGCCGCACGCAGGAGTTCGCCGAAGGGTTCGGTGCCGCCCTGGGGCTGGCCGACGAGGTCGTCGTGATGGACGTCTACGGCGCGCGGGAGGACCCGGTGCCCGGCGTGACCGGGGCGATGGTCGCCGACGCCGTGCCGCTGCCGGCCGAGCGCGTGGTCTTCGAGCCCTCGTGGTCGGCCGCCGGTCCGGCGCTCGCCGCCCGCGCCCGGCCCGGCGACCTGGTCATGACCATGGGCGCCGGCGACGTCTCGATGGTCGGGCCGGAGGTGCTCGACGCGCTCCGTGCCGCCGCACCGGCAGGGGAGGACGACGCGCCGGACGCCGGCCGGTGACCCGGTCGGGGAGCACCACGCGGGACCGCACCGGGCGGACGCGCCGCCCCGCCGGCCGGCGGGGCGGGGGTGCCACGCCGCTGCCGAACCGCCGTCGCCCGCTGCGGCCGCGCCAGCGCCGGGCGCTGCAGGGCGCGACCCTCGTCACCGTGCTGGCGGTGCTCGGCTGGCTGCTGTGGCTGGGGCCGGTGCTGGCGGTGCGCACGGTGCAGGTCGACGGGCTGGACGCCCTGGCCGCCGACGAGGTGCGCGCGGCCGCCCAGGTCCCCGACGGCGTGCCGCTGCTGCGGGTCGACATCGGCGCGGTCGAGGACCGGGTCGCGAGGATGCCGCAGGTCCGGTCGGTCCAGGCGGCACGCGGCTGGCCCGACCGGATCGTCATCACCGTCGCGGAGCGCATCCCGGTCGCCGTGGTGGGGGAACGGGGCCGGCGCTCGCTGGTCGATGCCGACGGCGTGCTCTTCGACACCCTGACCGGTGACGCGCCGCGCGGGGTGGTGCCGCTCGAGGTCGCCGACCCGGGCACCGACGACCCGGCCACGCGGGCCGGCATCGCGGCCATCCGCGCGCTGCCGGCGTCCTTCCGGGACGACGTCGAGCGCGTCGCCGTGCCCGACCCGGAGGCGATCGAGCTGACGATGCGCGACGGCACCGCGGTCCGGTGGGGGAGCGCGGAGCAGTCGGCGGCCAAGAGCCAGATCGTGGTCGCCCTGCTGGGCCGGATCGGTGACGGCGAGCTCGACCCGGCCGCGGTGATCGACGTCAGCGCGCCCGACGCGGTCGTCCTGCGCTGACCTCGGGCAGGGCTGAGCCGAGCGCCGTGGCAGAGCGTTGCCGGACGCCTCCGCTGGGGTCCTGACCAGCGCGTCCGCCGACACGCCGGACCGCGCGACACGCCCGACACGCGGCGGCCTGCCCGATGTTTCTCGTCTCGCGCGTGCGCCGTCCCTGAAGGCTCGCATGAGACGGTTCCGGGGCGAGTCGTCACACCTCGTGATGCACATGTGACCACTGGGTCGCCAGCGTTTGGTGCGATCCGTGCCCACCGACACGCCGACCCCGACGGGGTGCTTGTGAGGCCTCTCCGGACCCACCTAACTTCATCCACGTCGACCGAGTTGACATAACTGTAAGGCTGAACTTGAGGATGAGGGTCCAGTTGGGGAGCGCCGCATGACACCTCCGCACAACTATCTAGCGGTCATCAAGGTCGTCGGCATCGGCGGCGGCGGGGTGAACGCGGTCAACCGCATGATCGAAGTCGGCCTCAAGGGGGTCGAGTTCATCGCGATCAACACCGACGCCCAGGCGCTGCTCATGAGCGACGCCGACGTGAAGCTCGATGTCGGCCGCGAGCTGACCCGTGGGCTGGGCGCCGGCGCACAGCCCGACGTGGGCCGCCAGGCCGCCGAGGACCACCGCGAGGAGATCGAGGAGGTCCTCAAGGGGGCCGACATGGTCTTCGTGACCGCGGGCGAGGGCGGTGGCACCGGTACCGGTGGTGCCCCCGTGGTGGCCTCGATCGCGCGCAAGCTCGGTGCGCTGACCATCGGCGTCGTCACCCGCCCGTTCGCCTTCGAGGGCAAGCGGCGCGCGGTGCAGGCCGAGTCGGGCATCGACGAGCTGCGCAACGAGTGCGACACGCTGATCGTGATCCCGAACGACCGGCTGCTGCAGCTGGGCGACCGGAACGTGAGCGTCATGGACGCCTTCCGCACCGCCGACCAGGTGCTGCTGTCCGGTGTCCAGGGCATCACCGACCTGATCACCACGCCGGGCCTGATCAACCTGGACTTCGCCGACGTCAAGTCGGTCATGTCCGGGGCGGGGTCGGCCCTGATGGGCATCGGCAGCGCGCGCGGCGACAACCGCGCGCTGCTGGCCGCCGAGCAGGCGATCGCCAGCCCGCTCCTGGAGGCCTCGATGGAGGGCGCTCACGGCGTCCTGCTGTCGATCTCCGGTGGCTCGGACCTGGGGCTGTTCGAGATCAACGAGGCCGCCTCGCTGGTCTCCGACGCCGCGCACCCGGACGCCAACATCATCTTCGGTGCCGTCATCGACGACGCCCTGGGTGACGAGGTCCGGGTGACCGTCATCGCCGCCGGCTTCGACGGCGGTCGGCCCAACGTCCGCAAGGACGGGCTGGCCACCACCGGGGCGCCCGGTGGCGCGTCCGCGGGCTCGGCGTCGCCGTTCGCGACGCACCGTCGTTCGGTGGCCGCCCCGCCGGTGGCGACCACCCCGCCGCCCGCGCCGGCCCCCGCCGCCGCGCCGTCGGCGGCCCAGCCCGCCCCGGCGACCGGCGAGCGTCTGGCGCCGGCACCGCAGGGTGGGGCCACGCCGCCGCGCCCGGCGGCCGGGGGCGGCATCACGGTGCCGCCGCTGCCGCCGATCCAGGGTGCCAACGCCAACGGCCGCCGGCCGCTGTCGAACGAGGACTTCGAGGAGGAGCTCGACATCCCGGAGTTCCTGAAGGGGTAAGGACCCCCTCGCCCCCCACGCCTCGCTGTCGCTCGGCGTGGGCCCCTGCGAGAGGGCCGTTCCATCCCCGTACCTCGTAGGCTTCGCCTACATGAGCACCAACACGGCCGCCTCGTCGGCGGTGCGACCCCGCAGGGTCGTCACCGACCGGCGGGGCGGCCGCTCGCGTTCCCCGTACGACTCCTTCAACCTGGGCGACCACGTCGGCGACGACCCGGCCGACGTCGCCGCCAACCGGGCCCGCGTCGCGCGCGAGCTCGGGGTGGGGGAGGACCGCCTGGTCTGGATGTCGCAGGTCCACGGTGCCGGTGTGGCCGTGGTCGACGGTCCGCAGGACGGGCCCGTGCCCGGGACCGACGCGCTGGTGACCGCCACCCGTGGCCTCGTCCTCGGGGTGCTGGCGGCCGACTGCGTGCCGGTGCTGCTCGCCGACCACGAGACCGGCGTGGTGGCCGCCGTGCACGCCGGCCGGGAAGGCGTGCGGAAGGGCGTGGTCCCGGCGACCCTGTCGGCGATGGCGAGCCTCGGGGCCCGCGCGCGGCACGTGACCGCGCTGCTGGGGCCCGCGGTCTGCGGCGAGTGCTACGAGGTGCCGGCGGAGATGCAGGCCGAGGTGGCCGCCGTCGCACCGGCCGCCGCGGTGCGGACCCGCACCGGTACGCCCGGGCTGGACCTGCGGGCGGGTGTGGCGGAGATCCTGCGCCGCGCCGGCATCCCCGAGGTCGTCCAGGACCCGCGCTGCACCGTGGAGGACCCCATGCTCTTCTCCCACCGCCGGGAGGGCGTCACCGGCCGCCAGGCAGGGCTCGTCTGGCTCTCCTAGGGCCCGTGCCGCGGTTGGCAGGATGGGCGCCATGACCCTCGAGCAGAACCTGCGCGCGGTCCGGTCCCGGATCGACGCCGCGGCGAGCGCGGCCGGTCGCGACCCGGCCGACGTGGGGCTGCTCGCGGTCAGCAAGACCTGGCCCGCCGCCGACGTCCGGGCGCTGGCCGCGGCGGGCCAGCACGACTTCGGCGAGAACCGGGTCCAGGAGCTGCTCGGCAAGGCGGCGCAGCTGGACGGCGTCCCGCTGCGCTGGCACTTCGTGGGCCAGCTGCAGCGGAACAAGGCCGCGGCCGTCGCCCGCACCGGCGCCGTCGTCCACTCGGTGGACCGCCCGGCGCTCGCGGCCACCCTCGACCGCGCCGGCGAGGCGATGGGCCGCCCCGTGGAGGTGTTCGTCCAGGTCGACCTCGGCGGCCCGGAGGGCGAGGCGGCCGCGCGTGGCGGCGCGGCGCCCGCCGACGTGCCGGCCCTGTGCGACGCCGTCGCCGGGGCCGCCGGTCTCCGGTTGCGCGGGCTGATGGCGGTCGCGCCCCGGAACGCAGACCCGGGGCCCGCCTTCGCCCGCCTGGCGGCCCTGGCGGAGCGGGTGCGTGCCGACCATCCCGACGCGGCCGAGCTCTCCGCCGGCATGAGCGGCGACCTCGAGGCGGCCGTCGCAGCGGGCGCCACGCTGGTGCGTGTCGGTACCGCGTTGTTCGGCGCGCGCCCCCTACCCTGCGGAGAGTTCGAGGAACACCAGCCACGCGAGTCACACGAGTAACACCGGCCGCAGCAGGCGCGAACCGGTGGGGCCGGTGTGACGACGACCGTGCAGATGCTGAGGACGCCAGCAGCAGAGGGGGAGGTCCGATGGCTGGAGCCATGCGGAGGATGGGGATCTACCTGGGTCTCGTCGAGGACGAGGACACCCGGGGCTACGGCCGGTACGACTCCCGGACGTCCGACGACCTGGACCACGACCGCCGGTACGCCCGGTACGGCGAGGATCGCTACGACGACGACTACGCCGACCCGGGCTACGCCGACGACGGCTACGCACGTGCCGGCTACGACGAGGAGCCGGCCCTGGCCGAGCCCCCCGTGCGCGACCCCGAGCCGCTGTCGGTCCGCCGGGTGGCCCCGCGGACCCTGGGTCTCGCGCCCACCGCGTCGGGCTCCTCGGCCGCCCGCCTGGGTGGCGTCTCGCACGGCTCCGGTCCGGTGCACAGCTCCGGCCCGGTGAGCGCGGCCGCCGCCCTGGTGCGCGAGCCGGTCGTCGTCCCCGAGCCCGAGCCGGCCCCGGCTCCCGCGCCCGCGGCGAAGTCCTACCGGATCACCACGCTGCACCCGCAGACCTACAACGAGGCGCGCACCATCGGTGAGCGCTTCCGCGACGGCATGCCGGTCATCATGAACCTCACGGAGATGGACGACGCCGACGCGAAGCGGCTCGTCGACTTCGCCGCGGGTCTCAGCTTCGGTCTGCGCGGTAGTATCGAGCGCGTCACGGCGAAGGTGTTCCTGCTCAGCCCGCAGGACGTCTCCGTCACCGCCGAGGACAAGGCGAAGATCCGCGAGGGCGGGTTCTCCGACAAGTCCTGAGCGGTGGCTCAGCGGTGACACCGGTGGAGGCGGCACCCGAGGTGCCCTGAACGAACGAGGACCGTGTCTCTCTTCTGGCAGATCGTCTCCTCGGTGCTGCTCGTCTTCCTCGTGCTGCTCTTCGCGCGGTTCGTCGTGGACTGGGTGATGGTGCTGGCGCGCAGCTGGCGCCCCACCGGCCTGGTCGCGGCCGGGCTGGAGGTCGTCTACTCCACCACCGACCCGCCGCTCAAGGCGGTGCGCAAGGTCATCCCCCCGCTGAACCTCGGGTCCATCCGACTGGACCTCGGGTTTATGGTGCTGCTGATCGCCGTGGTGATCCTGCGGAGCATCGCGGGATCGCTGGCCTACTCGTGATCGCTGAATCCCCCGGGACCAGGACCGGGCGCAGAACGGGGTACGTCCCCACCTGTCCGCTGTCCTTGCTCCCGCCGTCCGACCCGAGGTGACCCCGATGCCACTCACGCCTGCCGACGTGCACAACGTCGTCTTCAAGAAGCCGCCCATCGGCAAGCGGGGCTACGACGAGGACGAGGTCGACGCCTTCCTCGACGTCGTGGAGACCGAACTGGCCCGCTTGATCGAGGAGAACAACGAGCTGCGCGCCGGTGCCGGTCGCGCTGCTGCTCCCCGCGTCGAGGAGCGGCCCGAGCCGGTCGCCGCACCGGCTCCGGTCCCTGCGCCCCAGCCGGTCCAGCAGAGCCGCGAGGACGACAGCGCTCGCGCCTCGCGGATGCTGGCCCTGGCCACCGAGACGGCCGACCGGTACGTCAACGAGGCCAAGGCGCAGGCCGAGCAGATGCTGGGCAGCGCCAAGACCAACAGCGACCGCATGGTGACCGAGGCCCGCGCGAAGAGCGAGCAGATGGTCGCCGAGGCCAAGCACCGGGCCGACTCGATGATCGGCGACGCCCGCACCCGCGCCGAGACGATGGAGCGCGAGGCCCGCGCCAAGGCCGCCGCCCTGGAGCAGGACGCGGAGCGCCGGCACGTCGAGGCCATGGGGTCGCTGGAGGAGAAGCGCGCCAGCCTGGAGCGCAAGATCGAGGAGCTGCGCACCATGGAGCGGGAGTACCGCACCCGGCTGCGGTCCTTCCTCGAGTCGCACCTCCGCGACCTGGACAGCCGCAGCTCGGCCGAGCCGGCGTCCGTGGGGCGGCAGAACCAGCACGCCCCCGCCTGAGCACCACCCGATGAGGGCCCCCGGAGACGTCTCCGGGGGCCCTCTCGCGTGCTGAGCACGAGCGGCGACGGTCCGCGCGAGGTGTGCACCCCGGCCGGTCCTTCTAAGGTGCAGGCGTGATCCTCGGTGCCGCGCTGCTCGTGCTCCTCGGCCTCGGGCTGTTCGTGGCCGGGCTCTCCACGGGCATCGACGTCCTCTACTGGCTGTGCGTGGCGGCCTGCGTTGCTGCCGCGGTGCTGCTCGTGCTGGCCCGGCGCACCATCGCCGCGCGGGAGTCGGCGCAGAAGAAGGCCCTGGCGTCGGCACAGGTGCCGGTGGCAGCCGGTGCTCCCACGGCCACCCCCGCGGCGGCTGCCGAGCCCGTCGCCGCCGCGCCGGAGGTCCCGCTGGAGCAGGCGGACCCGCCGGTCGAGGAGGTCGAGGTCACCGACCTGCTGCTGGTCGTCGACCTCACCGACGAGGTGCTCGTCGTCGACGAGCACCCCCGCTACCACGTGGCCGGCTGCTCCTGGGTGGGCAGCCGCGACACGATCCCGCTGCCGCTGAACGAGGCCCGCACCGACGGTTTCACGCCGTGCGGCACGTGCCGGCCCGACCGGACGCTGGCCGGCCGGGCCCGCGCCGCACGCAACGGGGCCTGAGGCTCAGGCCTTCGTCACCCAGAACCGGGAGCCCTCGGGACCCTCGACGCCGTCGCCCTCGCCCGCCGCACCGGCGTGGACGGTGACCGCGAGCACCTCCCCGGCCAGCTGCTCGGCGTGCTCCTCGAGCGCCTGCGCCAGCACGCCGTCGGCCGTCCACCGCAGCTCGATGCGGTCGCTCACCTCCAGGCCGGAGGCCTTGCGGGCCTCCTGCACCAGGCGGACCACCTCGCGGACCAGACCGGCCCGCTCCAGCTCCGGGGTGAGCTCGAGGTCGAGGGCGACGGTGAGCCCGCCGGCGCTGGCCACCGTCCAGCCCTCGCGCGGGGTCTCGGTGACGATCAGGTCCCCGTCCTCCAACGGAACCGGTGCGCCCTCGACCTCGACGGTCGCCGTCCCGGCCCGGTAGGCCGCCACCAGAGCGGCGGCGTCGGTCGCGGCGACGGCCTTCGCCACCGCCTGCACCTGCTTGCCCATCCGGCGGCCGACCGCACGGAAGTCGATCTTCACGCTGACGTCGACCAGGTCCCCGCCGACCGCGGCGAGCTCGAGGACCTCGGCCACGTTGAGCTCGTCGGCCACCTCGGCCACCAGGTCGCGGGGGAGGGAGGCCCAGCCCGGTGCGGCGACGACGGCGCGCGCCAGCGGCTGCCGGGTGCGCACCTTGGCCGAGGTGCGGGCGGAGCGGCCCAGCTCGACGAGGCGGCGGACCAGGTCCATCTGCGCGACGAGGGTGTCGTCGAGGGCATCGGCGTCCACCTCCGGCCAGGAGGCCAGGTGCACGGAGTCGACCGCGTCCGCCTTGCCCGGGACCACGGCGCGCACCCACACCTCGTCGGTGACGAACGGCGTGAACGGGGCCATGAGGCGGGTCAGACCGTCGAGCACCTCGTGCAGCGTGGCCAGCGCCGAGGCGTCGCCGTCCCAGAAGCGGCGGCGCGAGCGCCGGACGTACCAGTTGGACAGGTCGTCGACGAACTGCGCGAGCAGCCGGCCGGCGCCCTGGGTGTCGAAGGCCTCCAGCGCGGCGGTGACGTCACGGGTGACGGCGGCCAGCTCGGCCAGCGCCCAGCGGTCCAGCAGCGGCCGCTCCGCCCGGGCCGGAGCGGGGGAGGCTCCGTCGCCACCCGGCCCACCCCAGCCGTTGGTCTCGGCGTACAGCGTGAAGAAGCTCGCGGCGTTCCAGTAGGTGAGCAGGACCTTGCGGACCACCTCGGACAGCGTCTCGTGGCCCACCCGGCGGGCCGACCACGGCGAACCGCCGGCCAGCATGAACCAGCGGACGGCGTCGGCGCCGTGCCGGTCCATCAGCGGGATCGGCTCGAGGATGTTGCCGAGGTGCTTGCTCATCTTCCGGCCGTCCTCGGCCAGGATGTGGCCCAGGCACAGCACGTTCTCGTAGGAGCTCTTCTCGAAGACGAGGGTGCCGACCGCCATCAGCGAGTAGAACCAGCCGCGGGTCTGGTCGATCGCCTCGGCGATGAAGTGCGCCGGGTAGGCGGCCTCGAACTGCTCCTGGTTGCGGTAGGGAGCGCCCCACTGGGCGAAGGGCATCGAGCCCGAGTCGTACCAGGCGTCGATGACCTGCGGCACCCGCCGGTAGGTGCCCTCCTCGCCGTCGACGGTGAAGGTCACCTCGTCGATGAACGGGCGGTGCGGGTCGAGGTCGGAGAGGTCGCGGCCGGTCAGCTCCGACAGCTCGGCGAGCGAGCCGACGACGACCATGCGGGCGGGGTCGGCGTCGTTGCGCCAGACCGGCAGCGGCGTGCCCCAGTACCGGTCGCGGGAGAGCGCCCAGTCGACGTTGTTGTCCAGCCAGTCGCCGTAGCGGCCGGTCTTGATGTTCTCCGGGAACCAGTTCGTCTTCTCGTTCTCGGCGAGCAGCTCGCTCTTGATGGCGCTGGTCCGGATGTACCAGGACGGCTGCGCGTAGTACATGAGCGGCGTGTGGCAGCGCCAGCAGTGCGGATAGCTGTGCTCGTACCGGATCTCGCGGAACAGCACACCGCGCGCCTTCAGGTCCTCGACCAGGCCTGCGTCGGCAGCCTTGAAGAAGTGCCCGCCCACGAGCGGCATGTCGGCAAGGAAGTGGCCGGTCGCGTCGATCGGGTTCACCACGGGCAGGCCGTAGCCGCGGCAGACGGCGAGGTCGTCGGCGCCGAAGGCGGGGGACTGGTGGACCAGCCCGGTGCCGTCGTCGGTGGTGACGTACTCGGCGAGGACGACGAAGTGGGCATCCCCCTCGGGGAACTCCACCAGCTCGAAGGGCCGCCGGTAGTGCGTGCGCTCCCACTCGCGACCCGGCGCCCGGCCCAGCACCTCGGCGTCCTCGCCCAGGACGGCGGCCAGCAGCGGCTCGGCCACGACCACGGGCACGTCGTCGGTGCCGGCGGCACGGGCCACCACGTAGGTCACCTCGGGGTGCACGGCGACCGCGGTGTTGCTCGGCAGCGTCCACGGCGTCGTCGTCCAGACCAGCAGGTCGGCCTTGCCGGCCCACTCGCCGTCGAGGACCGGCATGCGGACGTACACCGAGGGGTCGGTGATCGTCTCGTACCCCTGGGCGACCTCGTGGTCGGACAGCCCCGTCCCGCAGCGCGGGCAGTAGGGGGCGACGCGGTGGTCCTCGACCAGCAGACCCTTGCCGTGGATCTGCTTGAGCGACCACCACACGCTCTCGATGTAGCTGGGGTTCATCGTCCAGTAGGCCTGGGAGAAGTCGACCCAGTAGCCCATGCGGCGGGTGAGGTCGGCGAAGTCCGCGACGTGCTTCTCCACCGACTCGCGGCAGCGGGCGTTGAACTCGGCGATGCCGTAGCGCTCGATGTCGGGCTTGCCGGCGAAACCCAGCTGCTGCTCGACCGCGATCTCCACGGGCAGGCCGTGGCAGTCCCAGCCGGCGCGGCGGGGCACGTGCCAGCCCTGCATCGTCTTGAACCGGGGGAAGACGTCCTTGAAGGCGCGGGCCTCGATGTGGTGGGTGCCGGGGCGGCCGTTGGCGGTCGGCGGACCCTCGTAGACGTTCCACTGCGGGCGACCCCGCGAGGCCTCCAGCGACCGGTCGAAGACCTTCTCGCTCTCCCAGCGCTCGAGGATGGCGTGCTCGAGGGCGGGCAGGTCGACCTGCGGGGGCAGCGCGGCGAAGGGACCGGTGGGAGCGCTCACGTCTCCATTCTCCCCGAACCGGCAAACGGGTTCGCCGGTGCGTCCCGGCGCGCCCGCGAGCCGGTACGGGAGACTGCCCCCATGAGGGGGGCTCGGTGAACACCACGGTCACGGTCGCCCTCGCCGTCGGCGCGGTCGTGGTGCTGCTGGCCGCCGTCGCGCTGCGCCTGGCCGACCGGCTGGGCCTGCCCAGCCTGCTGCTCTACCTGGCCATCGGCGTGGCCCTGGGGGAGAGCGGGCTCGGGGTCCAGTTCGAGGACTACTCGCTCACCCAGACCCTCGGCGTCGCCGCGCTGCTGGTGATCCTCGCCGAGGGCGGGCTGACCACCCGGTGGGCCGACGTCCGGCGGGCGCTCGGGCCGGGGCTCAGCCTGGCCACGGTCGGCGTGATGGTCAGCATCGGCGTCACCGGTGCGGTGAGCGTGTGGCTGCTCGGGTGGTCGTGGGGCTTCGCGCTCCTGGTCGCGGCGGTGATCAGCTCGACCGACGCCGCCGCCGTGTTCGCCACCCTGCGCCGCCTGCCGCTGCCGAGGCGGCTGGCGGCGTCGCTGGAGACCGAGAGCGGCCTCAACGACGCCCCGGTGATCCTGCTGGTCGTCGTCCTCTCCGACGTGCTGACCGAGGGCACCTCCGGTCCGTGGTGGCAGGTGCCGGTGGTCGTCGTCGCCGAACTGGCCGGGGGAGCGGCGCTGGGGCTGCTCGTCGGGTTCGGCGGGGCGGAGCTGCTGCGCCGGGTCGCCTTGCCGCTGTCGGGCTTCTACCCGCTGGCCACCCTCGCGCTGTGCGTGCTGGCCTTCGCCGGCGCCTCGCTGCTGCACACCTCGGGCTTCGTCGCCGTCTACCTGTGCGGGCTGGTGCTGGGCAACGCCACGCTGCCGCACCGCTCGGCGAGCATCGGCTTCGCGGAGGGCATGGCGTCCCTGGCGCAGATCGGGCTGTTCGTGATGCTGGGGCTGCTGGTCTCGCCGGCGCGGTTGCCCGACGCGGTGGGCCCGGCGCTGGTGGTCGGTGGTGCGCTGCTGCTGCTCGCCCGGCCGCTGTCGGTGCTGGCCAGCCTGGTCTGGTTCCGCTTCCCGCCCCGGCAGCAGGCGTTCATCGCGTGGGCCGGGCTGCGCGGGGCGGTGCCGATCGTCGTCGCCACCTTCCCGCTCACCGCGCAGGTACCGGGGGCGACGACGGTCTTCGACACCGTGTTCGTGCTCGTCGTCGTCTTCACCCTGGTGCAGGGCTGGTCGCTGCCCTGGGTCGCGCGGCGGCTGGGCATCGGTGCGCCGCTGACGCCGCGGGAGATCCAGGTGGAGGCCGCGCCCCTGGAGGAGCTGGACGCCGAGCTGATGCAGATGACCGTGCCCAGCGGCTCGCGGTTGCACGGCGTCTACCTGCCGGAGCTCCGGCTGCCCGAGGACGCCGCGGTGGTGCTGATCGTCCGGCAGGGGCGGTCGTTCGTGCCCGACGAGACGACGCGGCTGATGCGCGGGGACCAGGCGCTGCTGGTGTCGGCGCGGCGGTCGCGGGCCGAGGCGGAGCGCCGGCTGCGAGCGGTCAGCCGGGCCGGCCGGCTGGCCATGTGGCGCGGCGAGTCCGGCCGCCCCGACGAGACCGACTGAGCGCTCCCCGCCGCAGGCCATGGCCCCCTGCCGGACGTTCCGTCGGCCGAGATGTCCTGCCGTGGGGCAACGCCTGGCGGGCCGTCCGGACACGGTGGGCTAGAAATCTCTCGTGCCTGCGTCGTCGGACCGATCCCTGTTCGTCTGGCTCGCGCTGGCCGGCTGTCTCGCCGGGCTGGGCGCCGCCACCGTGTCAGCTCTCGATGAGTCGTCCGCATCCGTTGCGGTCTCGAACGAGGACGGGGAGTGGGAGATCACCTCGCTGGTCTGCGACGAGGCGATCAGCCGCGTGGAGGTGCAGCAGGTCGACGCGCCCTCGGGCGGCGGGACCGGCCCGGTCCTGTGGCGGGTCGAGTCGGATTCGTCCTCGACGGAGACGTCGGTCCGGGTCGGTGAGGCCCCCCGCGGCTTCGAGGTCGTCGTCCCGCTGGAAGAGCCCCTGCCCCGCGACCGGACGCTGCGCGTCGCCGTCTCCGCCGGGGAGGACGAGTCCGTCGTCGACTGCGACTGGCGGACGTGCCGTCGGGCACTGTGTGGGTCGACGGCGAGGCGGTCACTCGCGCCGACTTCCAGACCGACCACGCGGGCTGACGGCTGCCGGAAGCCGAAGGTGAGCATCGATCAACCGCTGGCGATGTGGCGCGGGGAGTCCGGCCGCCCCGACGAGACCGACCGGAGGCGCGGAACGCTCCGGGCTCGTTAGTAACGATCTGGACACGCGTTGTAACAATGCCCGTCGCCTGCGTCGTTGACCTGCGATCTTTCGCGGCAGTCGCTTGCGTGCACCGCGCAAGCATCGGGTTGGGGGACGTCGCGTGCAGGTTCGTCATGGGTTTCGGCGGGTTCCGCGTTGGCATGCGCGTGCCGCTGTCGGGGTGATCCTCGCGGCCGCGCTGAGCGTCAGCGTGCTGGAGGTGGTTCCCGCTCAGGCTGCTCCGGAGAGCACCACCCTCCCGGACGCTGCGTTCGAGGGAGTGCCCGAGGCGGCCGTGCCGGTACCGGCGGCCGATGCAGCCGTGTCCCCGGCTCCCGGACTGCCGACCGAGTTGCTGTCGAACCCGGCGTTCATGGCTGAAGGGCGGCTCGCGGACGAGCCCGCTGACACCGGCCCCGTACCCAAGCCTGGAGGGCTTCTCGACACGACGGATCTTCCGGATTCGGCGTTCGACAAGGCGTTCACCAAGGCAAAGGCCAGCGGTCGACCGGTCGAACTGGCGGCCGAGACCACCGAGACGACGATCGCTTTCGTCCAGCCTGATGGCTCCGTCCGCGTTCAGGCGGCAGCCGGGCCGGTGCGTACCGATGTCGACGGCAAGTGGGTCGACGTCGACACGACGCTGAAAGTGACCACGAAGGGCGTGCGGCCGGCCGCCGTGACCGGGGACATCACGTTCTCCGCAGGTGGCGACACGTCGATGGTGTCGTTGGGTGACGGCGACGGAACTCGGATCTCTCTCGACTGGCAAGGAAAGCTGCCGAAGCCTCGGCTGTCCGGGGATACGGCGACGTACCGCGACGTGCTGCCGGGCGTGGACCTGATCCTCGTCGCGACGAGGCAGGGCTTCCAGCAACACCTGGTGGTGAAGAAGCGTCCGACCCCCACGACTCTCGACGAGCTCACGCGTCTCGAGTTCCCGATGACCACGGACGGCGCAACCGTCGACGAGGCTGCCGGCGATCAGCTGCGCGTGACCAAGTCCGGTGCCGTCGTGGGCAGCGCTGCTCCGCCTGTCATGTGGGACGCGCGGACCGATCCGGTGACCGGTGGGCCGGCTGTCGTGACGGCCATCGGCCTGGACCTGGCTGACCCGACCAGGACCGGCACCGATGCGACGCTCGTCCTGCACCCGCCGAGCCGCGTCCTGACCGACCCAGCCACCGTGTACCCCGTCACCATCGACCCGGGCCCGACCCTGGGGTGGCTGGGCAGTGCCTTCGTGCAGTCCAACATCGCCAACACCCCCCAGGGCGGTTCCACGGAGTTGCGCATCGGGAGCTACGACGGCGGGACGACGCGCGCGCTGTCGCTGTTGCGCTTCGACGTCTCGACTGCGGTCAACCGACAGGTGCAGTCGGCCACGTTGCGGTTGTTCGAGACCTGGGCGCCCTCGTGCTCGCCCAGGTGGATGGACATTCGAAAGGCGGCAGACTTCGACCCGTACGGGGTCACCTGGAACAGCCGCCCGTGGGTCGACTGGTCCACCTCGGGAATCCTCGCCAACGCCAACGTCGCCTACGGGTACGGCGGATGCCCCGCGAACTGGGTCAACTTCTCGATGACTGACTGGCTCCGCCGTTACGCCAACCTGGACAACGACATGGGCGACGTCATGCCG
Organism: Blastococcus sp. TF02-8; assembly: GCF_003319175.1. Taxonomy (GTDB): domain Bacteria; phylum Actinomycetota; class Actinomycetes; order Mycobacteriales; family Geodermatophilaceae; genus Blastococcus. The sequence continues at coordinate 235,703 of NZ_QOHK01000006.1, forward strand.
CTTGCTGTGACTGCGGGCAGCGACACCGACTCCATGGCATGGAAGAAGTTCAACTCCGGGAACGCCTCGAGCAACGTACCGACTCTGGAGTTCACCTACGACGGGTCCTGCGACCAGTACTACGGCAACGTCATCTGCGGTGAGATCCGCCAGAAGTGGCAATCGCAGGGTGGCGCAAACGGCTGGCTGGGATTACCGGTGACCACAAATGCGCTCACTCCCAACGGGCGGGGCTACTACAACGAGTTCGAGCACGGCTCCATCTACTGGACCCCGGCGACCGGTGCCCGCTTCATCAGGGGCGAGATCCGGGACAAGTGGGTCGAGCTCGGCGCCGAGAACGGTCGACTTGGTTTTCCGATCTCCGACGAGTCGTGCACCCTGCGGGACGGGGGCTGCTACATCTCCATGGAGGGAGGCTCGATCCACTGGTCACCCACGACCGGCGCCCATGTGACGTGGGGAGAGATCCGGTCCAAGTGGGCCCAGCTGGGCTGGGAGACCTCGCATCTCGGCTACCCCACCAGCGATGAGATCTGCGCCGACAATGGCTGCCACAACGACTTCGAACGGGGCGCCATCTACTGGAGTGCGGGGACTGGAGCGCACAACGTCCAGGGTGAGATCTACAAGAGGTGGGCTTCGATCGGGCTGAGCAAGTCCTATCTCGGCTTCCCGCAGGCGGACGAGAGTTGTGGCCAGAGCAGTTGCTCCGTCGTCTTTCAGAACGGGGCGATCCACTGGTCCCAGGCGTCAGGCGCGTTCGACATCACCGGCGCGATCCGGAGTCGCTGGACGGAGCTTGGTGGTGAACCGAGCTGGCTGGGCATGCCGACGAGCGGACCCATCCCGGTCGCCGGAGGGGCGCGTCAGGAGTTCCAGGGCGGGAACATCGTCTTCGATCAGCGCACCGGCACGACTGTCGTGGGCGCTGGCTCGCTGAAGTACCCCACCCAGTTCCAGCGGGTGACGCAGGCACGTACGCAGCTGCAGGCCTCGGCCAAGGTTCGGCCTGGCGGCGACTCCTACGACGCCGTTCGCTTCGAGTGGCGCCCGTACAGCCTGTCGCCGACCGAGAACTGGGCTCGTGTCGAGCCGTCGAAGCTCGCGCTCCAGGACGGCGGCGCCGTGGCGGACGAGTGGTTGCCGGTTACCGACCAGGAGGGCGGAAGCAAGACCTCCACTCTGTACACGTGGAATGCCACGTCCTCGATCACGACGGACGGACTCGCCCAGGTCCGCGCCTGCTTCCGCCTGGCCGGCAAGACCGACGAGCGGTGCACCGGCGTCACCCAGATCACCGTCGACCGCGCGGGTCTCACCGGCGCGAACGCGACGTCGAACCTCGGGCCTGGCACGGTCGGGCTGCTGACCGGTGCGTATGCGGTCGTCGGCAGGGACGCCGAGTTTACCGCGCCGCACGGGGGTCTGGCTGCGACCCGGAGCTTCGCTAGCAACGATCCGGGTCGGGTCGGCCCGCTCGGTCCCGGGTGGCGTATGTCGCTGGCCGTGGACGAGGCGGGTGCCGACTACCTGTCGCTCGCCGACCGCGGCGAGACCGCGCTCATCACTCGCGGAGACGGCACGCAGATGACGTTCGTACGCAAGTCGTCTGCTGCTGCCGACGTGGACAACTACGTCGCGGAGGGTGAGTCCGGCACCGAAGGCGCCACGCTGACCTTCGCCGCGGGAACGTCTCCGGTGGCCAGCTCCTACGTGCTGACCGACCTGGACGGCGACAAGGTCACCTTCCGGCGGGCTGACGGGGGAAACGGTCACACCGACGGCGCCGTGTTCCGCGTGGAAAAGGTCGAGGCCATCCGCGGCAAGGCGGGCACGTCCGAGCTCAGTCCTGCCGTCACGAACGTCAGTTACACGGCTGCGGGTAACCCGAGGCTCCTCCTTGCGCCGACCGACGCGGGGGTGGCCTGCCCCGATCCCGTGACGACAGCGCAGCCCGTCGGGTGCCGGGCACTCGAGTTCGTCTACGCCGGGACCGGTGCAGGGGAGAAGCTCACGGAGGTGCGGCTGTGGGCGCACGGAGCCGCGGCCACAGCCGGCGGGCTGGTCACCGGGGACACCCCCGTCCAGGCTCGGACCATCGTGGTGGCGACGTACGCCTACGACGCGGACGGCCGACTGGCGTCGGTCACCGACCCTCGGACGTCGATGACGGTGCGCTACACGTATCGCGCCGACGGGCGGTTGGCTTCCATCACGCCCGTGGGCGGCAAGGCCACCTGGAACCTGGGATACGACGACCGGCAGCCTCCCCGCCTGGTTCAGGCGACGCTGGACGACGGGCCCGACGGACTGGCTCCACAGCGCACGAGCGTCCGGTACGACGTGCCTCTCGACGGCAGCAACGCGGCGCTGCCCACCCTGACGTCGTCGGAGATCGGCCGCTGGGGGCAGACCTCGCGCCCGACGGACATGACCGCGGTCTTCGGTCCGGACGTCGTGCCGGATGGTGAGCCCTCGTCCGCCCAGTGGCGAGCCGCCCAGCTGCTCGCGCTGGACGTCAACGGGCGCGTGGTGAACACCGCCGGGTTCGGCGGCACGATCGACCAGGACACCGGCAGGACTCAGGACCCTGCCTGGCGGATCAGCACGACCGAGTACGACGCCGAGGGCCGCGGCAACGTCGTCCGCCAGCTGACCGCGGGCAACCGTGACCGCGCGTTGGCGGTCGACGGTGATGCCGCCGCTGAGGCCGCTCAGGCAAAGCTGCTCGACACCGTCAACGTCTACTCGACCGACGGCGTGGACCTGCTCCGTAGCTACCAGCCGGCTCGACCGGTGGTCACTGCCGATGGCACCCGCACGGTGTCCGCGCGGAGCAGGACCGTCACCGACTACGACAAGGGCACCGAGGCGGGGCACCCGACACCCGGTGCCACCCGCCACCTCCCCGTCCGCACAACGGTCGACGCGGTGGAGATCAGCACCTCCCTGCCGGCGGGTTCGACGGGTACCGAGCCCGCGCTTCTCTCGCTCGAGGGGCGTTCGCGAGTGACGACCCTGGAGTACGACTCGCCGAATGCCTGGAAGTTCGGCACGGCCACCGTCACGCGCACCGATCCCGGTGGCGGCGCCGCACAGGTCGTCACCCGCCAGGAGATCGACGAGCAGGGGCGGACGGTCGCCAGCACCCTCCCCTCCGGCGGCAGCAGCACGTCGACCGCCGCGACGACGGTCAAGGTGTACTACTCGGCCACCAACGCCGATTCGGGCTGTGTCAGCGCGGCGTGGGCCGGCTGGCTGTGCAAGAGCCGTCCTGGCGGCACGCCGAGCGCCGGCGCGGCCCTCCCGACCACGCACGTCACCGGTTACGACGTGTACGGCAACGTCACCCGCACCGTGGAGACCGGCCAGGGAGTCGCGCGAACGACGTCCTCCTCGCTGGATGCCGCGGGTCGAGTGCGCACCTCTGGCAGCACGGGTACGGGGGCGGAGGTCGGACAGCAGCGCTCGCGGGTGGAGACCGTCTACGACGAGACCGGTCTGGTGAAGGCCACCCGACTCGTAACGGACGCGGGTGCGGCGGCCGGTGACCCGGCCGCAGGCACCGGACCGATCAGTCGCGACTACGACCCCTACGGCCGGATGACCAGCTACACCGACGGCAGCGGGCTGGTCACGACGCAGTCCTACGACGCGGTGGGGCGCCTCTCGAAGGTCGAGAACGAGCACGGCACCCGCACGATCGGCTATGACGGCGGTGGGGAGAAGGGAAGCCTGCCGACCAGTCTCGAGGTCTCCGGCGTGGGCACGTTCACTGCCCAGTACGGGGCCGACGGCAGCATCGTGCGGGAGGAGCTGCCCGGTGGGCTGTCGGCGACCACCGTGCGCGACGCCGCCGGAAGCGCGGTGAGCCTGACGTACCGGAAGAAGGCCGCCGATGGCAGCGTGGACGAGTGGTTGCGGTCGACGGCGACGATGTCACCGTTCGGCCAGGTGGACGCCTATCAGACGGTGACGGTGAACGGTCTGAAGCGGACGAACCGGTACGGGTACGACAACGTGGGGCGGCTGGTGTCGGCCACCGACTGGGCTGCCATGGATGCGGGTGGCCAGCCCTCGGGTGCCTCCTGCACCCGCCGGTACAGCTTCGACGTGAACAGCAACCGGACGGCGCTGGCCCAGGCTGCCTCGGCCGGGGCGACGGGGGACGTCTGCCCGACGAGCGTTCCGGCGGCGGACTCCTATGCCTACGACAGCGCGGATCGTCTGCTGCCGGGGAGCGGCGCCCGGGGGGCGTTGCGTTACGACGCAATCGGTCGTACCCGCGTGCTGCCCTCGGTGGACACCGTCGACGGGGGCGGGGACGTGGCGCTGGACTACTACGTCGATGACCTGGTGGCGAGCATGAGCCAGGGCGGTCGGACGACGACGTTCGCCCTCGATGCCGCCAGTCGTCGGGTGGTTCGCACCGACACGGACGTCGCGGTCCCCGGTGCGCGCCGGACGGTCAGCTTCTACAGCGGGGACGACGACAACCCGGACGTGGTGAAGGAGCCGGACAACAGCTACACGCGCAACATCGCGTCGTTCGGCGGTCTCGCGGCAGTGCAGACGCTGAGCGGTACGAGCGGGGCGAAGCTGACCCTGCAACTGGCCAACCTGCACGGCGACGTGATCGCCACCGTGCCCGCCGAGTCGGCGAACCCCGGCGACATGACGGTCACCGAGACCACCGAGTACGGCCTCCCGCGCGTCAAGCCGGCTACCGGCAGCACCCAGGCCCGCTACGGCTGGCTGGGCACCCACCAACGAGACGCCAGCACCATCGGCGGCCTCACCCTCATGGGCGTCCGGCTATACGCACCCACCCTCGGCCGCTTTCTCAGCCTGGACCCGATTCCGGGTGGCAATGCCAATCCCTATGTCTACCCTAGCGATCCCAACGGGGTCTTCGACCTCGACGGCAAAATGGCGGTTGCGGCCCTAGCTGGATTAGCAGGCCTTCCCCTCTCGGCCGCCATTGCAGTCCTTGGAATCGCGGTTTTGGGGACGCTTGCGGTATACGCTTTCTGGCACGGCGCCCGTGCGGCGGCAAATCTGCTCAAGCAGATGTTTGCAAAGGAGAGCAAAAAGTCGGACGCGGCGAAGAAGAATGATAAGCCTAGCTGGGTAAAGATTAAAGGGCAGGGTGAAACGCTCGATCAGGCTACCGCTGACACCTTCGTCAAGAACGGTAAGCCAGTTCCTCCTCCAAAGGATAAGGCTTCCCGGGGTGCAAGATCCGAGTGGAGTCAGATTAAGAAGTGGCTGTCTGCGACCGGAGGGTGGAAGATCTGATCGAGTCCAGGGCCAGATCGAGGGGCGGTTCGGAGCAGTGCGCGTTTATCTTCTATGGCATATGAGGCCCGTCGAGAACGTGGAAGGGGTAGACCGAGATATGGTCTATATCGAGACTGAAGATAAGCTCTGTGGCGTCTTTAGCACTAAGGAGGTCGCAGAGTCAGCTCGTGCGAACTTGATTCGTCAGCCCGGTTTTAGAGACTATCCGGACGATTTTGAAATTAACGCTTATGAGCTGGACAAAATCCACTGGGAGGACGGATTCGTGACAGAGGAATGGTAATCCGGGGTTGGTAGAGCAGGCGGCGGCCTCGGTGACGCGATCAGTGGTCGCTTTCGGGCGGCCACTGATCTCCGACCACACGTCGGCGCGCTGTGCTCGGGGTTCGGCGGTGGCATCGTGCGCCCACCGGCGGCGGTTGCCCGCGCCGGGCTGCCTCAGCGCACGCGACGCGGCGCCTCTCTTGGCCACCGGCTAGCCATCGAACAGGTCGAAGGTGGCAACTCGCGCGCGTACGTCTACCCAGCAGACCCTGTAGGACTGCTGGATCTTGATGGACGTATGGCCGCAATAGTATTGGTCGGACTAGCGTTCGGCGGCACAGTGTCATTGCCAGCAGTCATCCTCGCCATTGGTGTGGCGGCGGTGGGATCACTCCTCGTATACGGACTCTGGCATGGCACACGAGCCGCAATTAACAAGCTGCAGCAAGTGGGCTAAGGCAACAAGGAAGTCCGGCAAGGAGAAGGCAAATGATGTTCCGACTTATGTCAAGGGTGAACGCAATTGCGCAGGAGAGACCCGTGAGCGGGCCTTCGACAGGAGTGGTGCAACGGAATGTTCGGGAGATCTTGCACTACGTAGATCCGCGTGTGCGCGTCCATTGAAGCGAGGCGCGTAGGCGATCGAGGCGGGCGTGCAGGCTCCGCGCCCTGTCGGCGGGCGACGCCTACGCAACTTTGGGCAGGCCGCTGAAGCCTGCGGACGGCGTCGGCGCGTGGCATCGTGAGCGCACCGGCACCGGGCGGCGGTCGCCGCGCCGGGACCCCACGGAGTACGCGATGCGGTACCTCTTCCGGCCACCGGCCACGGACGCGACGGGTCTGCTGACCCTGCCGTGGCACCAGCCGCTGGAGGAGTGGGACTCCGAGCTGCTGCTCGACGTCCCGTCCCGCGGCATCAGCCGGCACGTGGTCCGCTTCGTGGCCATCGAGGGCCGGGTCTACGCGCTCAAGGAGATCGACGAGCGCCTCGCCCGGCACGAGTACGCGCTGCTGGCCCAGTTCGAGGGGGAGGGCCTGCCCTCGGTCTCCGTGCTCGGCATCTGCGTCGACCGCCCCGACGAGCAGCCGGCGGTGCTGGTCACCCGCTACCTCGAGTACTCGATGTCCTACCGCTGGCTGTTCTCCCGCCCGCGCGGGCACCAGTCGCCCGACCAGCTGCTCGACACGATGGTCGTGCTGCTCGTCCGCCTGCACCTGGCCGGTGTCTTCTGGGGCGACTGCTCGCTGTCCAACACCCTGTTCCGGCTCGACGCCGGCACCTTCGCCGCCTACCTCGTCGACGCCGAGACCGCCGAGCGCTACCCGTCGCTTTCACCGGGGCAGCGCAACTACGACGTGGACCTGGCCCGCGAGCGGGTGGGCGCGGAGCTGATGGACCTGCAGTTCGGTGGCCTGCTGCCCGACGACATCGACCCCATCGAGATCGCCGACAGCCTGCCGCCGCGGTACGAGTCGCTGTGGGACGAGGTGACGCGCGAGGAGGTCTTCCGCACCGATGAGCAGCGCTACCGGGTGGCCGAGCGGCTCCAGCGGCTGAACGAGCTCGGCTTCGACGTCGGCGAGGTGGAGCTGAGGACCACCGACGGCGGCACCCGGCTGCGGGTGGAGACACGGGTCGCCGAGCCGGGGCACAACCGCCGCGAGCTGTTCCGGCTCACCGGCCTCGAGGTCCAGGAACGCCAGGCCCAGCGGCTGCTCAACGACGTCCGTGCCTTCCGCGCCTACCTCGAGCAGAAGTCGGGCTACCCGGTGCCCGACACGATCGCCGGTCACCGCTGGCTGGCCGAGGTCTACCAGCCCGTCGTCGACGCCGTTCCCGAGCACCTGCGCGGCCGGCTGGAACCGGCGGAGGTCTTCCACGAGGTCCTCGAGCACCGCTGGTTCCTGTCCGAGAAGGCCGGCCGGGACGTCGGGACGACGAAGGCGGCGCGCTCCTACTTCGACACCGTCCTCCCGCGGACGCCGGAGGAGCTCACCACCCCGTCGGTCATCGCCGGACGCAGCTGAGCGGTTGCGGACCCGCGGGGTCCGCGCAGGTCGGCGCTCCGGTGACGACGGGGTCACGGCCGGGTTGCGTTCCGTTTGACAGTCCCTGTGAGCGGTACCACGCTCCGAGAACGCCGAGATCATCGCGGCTCACCGGACGCCAACGGAGGCGATGCGTGTGACTGAGGTCCCCGGCCACCACCCGCCGCACCGGCGGGCGACGGCCTCTCGAACCGCACGGGCCCGGGTGCCTCGGCGACTGGCCGGCGCCGCCGCCGGCGTCGTCCTGGCCTCGTCCCTGGCCGCCTGCGGGAGCGGTGACGGCGGGGGAACGCCCACCCTCACCTGGTACACCAACCCCGACGCCGGCGGGCAGGCGGAGATCGCCTCCCGATGCACCGACGCCGCGGGCGGGAAGTACCGCATCACCCCGGCCGTGCTGCCCCGCGACGCCGCCGGCCAGCGCGAGCAGCTGATCCGACGGCTCGCGGCCGAGGACTCCTCGATCGACATCATGAGCCTGGACCCGATCTTCGTCCCCGAGTTCGCCCAGGCCGGCTTCCTCGCGCCGGTCCCCGAGGACCTGGCCGACCAGGTCACCGAGGGCGTGGTGCCCCCGTCGGTGGAGAGCTCGACGTGGAACGACGAGCTGGTCGCCGTCCCCTTCTGGGCCAACACCCAGGTGCTCTGGTACCGGAAGTCGGTCGCCGAGGCCGCCGGGCTGGACATGTCGCAGCCCGTGACCTGGGACCAGCTCATCCAGGCCGCCCAGGACCAGGACGTGCTGATCGGCGCCCAGGGCGCCCGCGCGGAGTCCCTCACCGTCTGGGTCAACGCGCTCATCGAGTCCGCCGGCGGGCACATCATCGAGGAGAACGCCGACGACCCCGAGGACATCACCCTCGGCCTGGACTCCGAGGCCGGCCGCCGCGCCGTCGAGGTCATGCGCGCGGTCGCCGACTCCGGCCAGGTCAGCGCCGCCTTCTCCACGGAGAACGAGGACGCCTCGGCGACCGGCTTCGAGAGCGACCGCGGCGGATTCCAGGTCAACTACCCGTTCGTCTACGCCCGCGGACTGGGTGCCGTCGAGGCGGGCAGCCTGGACCAGTCGGTGGTCGACGACTACGCCGCCGCGGTCTACCCGCGGGTCGACGAGGACACCCCGGCGGCGCCGCCGTTCGGCGGGATCAACCTCGGGATCGGCGCCTACAGCGAGCACACCGACCTCGCCTACGACGCCGCCGCATGCATCGTCAGCGAGGAGAACCAGGCGTACTACTTCGTGCACGACGGCAACCCGGCGTCGAAGGCGTCGGTCTTCGACGACCCGGAGGTGCTGGAGGAGTTCCCGCAGGCACCGGTGATCCGGGAGTCGCTCGAGCTGGCCGCGCCACGGCCCCAGACGCCGTACTACAGCGAGGTCTCCGGCGGCATCCAGCGCGAGTACCACCCGCCCGCGTCGGTGGACCCGGAGACGACCCCGAAGTCGGCGACCGAGTTCATCACCGCCGTCCTGGCAGGAGACCAGCTGCTATGACCCAGACGACGCTCCCACCGGTGGAGAAGACCCAACCGGTCTCGGCCCCGCACGGCACGATCAGCGACCGGTCCAAGGCCGAGCGCAAGCTCGGCTGGCTGCTGGCCGGCCCGGCGTTCTTCGTGATGCTGGCGGTCACCGCCTACCCGATCCTGCAGGCGGCCTACGAGTCGCTGTTCTCCTACCGGCTCACCGACCCGGACAACCGGTCGTTCACCGGGCTGACGAACTACTGGGTGATCCTCACCGACTCGCTGTGGTGGAAGTCCCTCGGCGTCACGATGCTGATCACCGTCGTCACCGTGCTGGTGGAGCTGGTCCTCGGCTTCGCCCTGGCGATGGTCATGGCCAAGGCGCTGCGATCTCTTCGGCCCATCATCCGCGCGGCGATCCTGATCCCGTACGCCGTCATCACCGTCGTCTCGGCGTTCGCCTGGCAGTTCGCCTTCGACATCAACACCGGCTTCGTGAACACGTGGTTCGACTGGATCCCGGGGATCTCCGCCGACACAGACTGGTTCGGCGGGACCGGCACCTCGCTGCTGGTGATCTGCCTGGCCGAGATCTGGAAGACGACGCCGTTCATCTCGCTGCTCCTGCTCGCCGGTCTGGCGCAGGTGCCCGAGGTGCTGCAGGAGGCGGCGAAGGTCGACGGCGCGACGTGGTGGCAGCGGCTCTGGCGGGTGACCCTGCCGAACATGAAGGCGGCGATCATGGTCGCGCTGCTGTTCCGCACCCTCGACGCCTTCCGGGTCTTCGACACGATCTTCGTGATGACCAACGGCGCGAACAACACCGAGACGGTGTCCTTCCTGGCCTACCGGCAGACCATCTCGCGGCTGGAGATCGGCCTGGGGTCGGCCGTCTCGGTGCTCTTGTTCCTCTGCGTCGTGCTGCTCGCGGCGCTGTTCATCAAGGGCTTCAAGGTCGACCTGGCCCAGGCGAGGGGTGAGTGATGTCCCGCAAGGAGAAGATCTGGTGGTGGATCGGTGGGGCCGCGATCCTCGTCTACTGCCTGTTCCCGATCGCATGGATCATCTCGGTCTCCTTCAAGAAGCCGTCGGACCTGGCGAACAAGCAGTTCCTGCCGGACGGCCCCACCTGGGAGAACTACAAGGGCATCTTCACCGGCAGCGGCGGTGACCTGTTCCTGCCGGCCCTGCGCAACAGCTTCGGCATCTGCCTGATCGCGACGGCGATCTCGTGCCTGCTGTCGATGTTCGCCGCCTACGCGATCGCCCGGCTGGACTTCCCGGGCAAGAAGCTGATCCTCTCGACGGCGCTGGTGGTGGCCATCTTCCCGGTCATCTCGATCGTGACGCCGCTGTTCAACGTGTGGCGGCAGATCGGCCTCTACGACACCTGGTTGGGGCTGATCATCCCGTACCTGTCGCTCACACTGCCGATCTCCATCTGGACCATGTCGGCCTTCTTCCGGGAGATCCCGTGGGAGATGGAGCAGGCGGCCCAGGTCGACGGCGCCACCACGTGGCAGGCGTTCCGCAAGGTGATCGTGCCGCTGGCCGCACCGGGCGTCTTCACCACGGCGATCATCGCGTTCTTCATCGCCTGGAACGACTTCGTCTACGGCATCTCGCTGACCTCGACGTCGGCGGCCCGACCGGTTCCCGCCGCGCTCGGCCTGTTCTCCGGCGCCTCGCAGTTCGAGGACCCGACCGGTGCGATCGCCGCCGCCGCGGTGATCGTCACGATCCCGGTCGTCGCCCTGGTCCTGCTCTTCCAGCGGCGCATCGTCGCCGGCCTCACCAACGGCGCGGTCAAGGGCTGACCTGCGATGAGCGCCGGCACCCGACTCAGCACCGCTCCGACCTCCCGAGGGGACGACTCCTGATGGCCTCCATCGAGATGAAGAACATCGTCAAGCAGTACGGCGACGGCTACCCGGCCGTCAACGACGTCAGCCTCGACATCGCCGACGGCGAGTTCATGATCCTGGTCGGCCCGTCCGGCTGCGGGAAGTCCACGCTGCTGCGGATGATCGTCGGGCTGGAGGACATCACCAGCGGTGACATGGTCATCGGCGGCACCCGGGTCAACGACAAGGCCCCCCGCGACCGCAACCTGTCGATGGTCTTCCAGAACTACGCGCTCTACCCGCACATGACGGTGTACGAGAACATCGCCTTCCCGCTGCGCCTGGCCAAGATGGACGACGAGGAGGTGCGCCGGCGGGTCACCGAGGCCTCCGACGTCCTCGAGCTCAAGGACCACCTCGACCGGAAGCCGGCCAACCTCTCCGGCGGTCAGCGGCAGCGCGTCGCCATGGGCCGGGCCATCGTCCGCCAGGCCGAGGCGTTCCTCTTCGACGAGCCGCTGTCCAACCTCGACGCCAAGCTCCGCGGCCAGATGCGCACCGAGATCTCCCGCCTGCAGCGCCGACTGGGCATCACCACCGTCTACGTCACCCACGACCAGACCGAGGCCATGACCCTCGGCGACCGGGTCTGCGTGCTGCGCAAGGGTCGGATCCAGCAGGTCGCCTCGCCGCGCGAGCTCTACGAGCAGCCGGTCAACCTCTTCGTCGCCGGCTTCATCGGCTCGCCGCCCATGAACTTCCTCCCGGCGACCGTCGAGGGCAACCGCCTGGTGACGCCGTTCGGCCCGATCGAGCTGGACGAGAAGCGGGCGGCCAAGGTCGCCGGCCACGAGCTGCTGCTGGTCGGCATCCGGCCGGAGTACTTCGAGGACGCGTCGCTGGTGGACGAGGCGAAGCGGCCGGTCGGCACCGTGTTCCGCGCGAAGGTCGACGTGACCGAGTGGCTGGGCGACTCGCAGTACGCCTACATCCCCTACGACGCGCCGGACACCATCCGCACCCAGCTGCGCGAGCTCTCCCGCGAGCTGGACTCCGAGGAGCTGCGCACCCAGGCGATCGTGTCGATCGACTCCACGAGCCGGATCCGGGAGGGGCGTGAGGCGGAGTTCTGGCTGGACACCCGCAAGATCCACGTGTTCGACCCGCATTCGGGGGAGAACCTGACCCGCGACGCCGAGGCCGGAGCGGAGCTGACCCGGCTGGCCACGGAGGACCGGCTCGAGCACGCCGAGGCCACGCGCGGTGGGGAGTCCGACGCGCGGGGTGGCGCGACCGCCGTGGGCGTCGGCTGACCGGGGGCGCAGCTATCGTCGTCGGCACCGGCGGCCAGCCGCCGCCGGTGCACCGACGTCCGAGGAGCCCCACCTGACCGAGCACGCCGAGCCGGGCGCCGGCTCTCCCGGCGCGTCCGCAGTCGCCGCCGCGCCGCGCCGTCCGCGCACGCGGCTGCTGCTGGCGCTGGCCGTCGGGATCCTGCTGGCCGACCTGGTCACCAAGCTCGTCGTCGTCGCGACCATCGAGCCGGGTGAGGACATCCGCACGCTCGGCGGGGCGCTGTACCTGACCCACCTGCGCAACACCGGCGCCGCGTTCTCCCTCGCCGAGGGCTTCACGATCCTGTTCACGCTGATCGCGGTGGCTGTCGCCGTCGTGATCGTCCGCAGCGCGCGCCGGCTGTTCTCCACCGGGTGGGCGGTCTCCCTGGGGCTGGTCCTCGGCGGAGCGGTCGGCAACCTGATCGACCGGATCTTCCGCGACCCCGGCTTCCTGCGTGGAGGCGTCGTCGACTTCCTGTCGGTGTTCGGGCCCGACGGCCAGGTGTGGCCGGTGTTCAACGTGGCCGACTCCGCCATCGTCTGCGGCGGGGTCCTGGGCGCGTGGCTGGCCCTCCGCGGTGTCGAGTTCGACGGCACGCGGGCGACCAGGGACGACGCCCCGTAACGACGGCTGCGACGTCCCGCCGGAGCGGACCCGCACAATGGGTCCCGTGATCAGCACTCCCGGCCAGCACCGGGCCCTTCCGGTGCCCGACGGGCTGGAGGGGCAGCGGGTGGACCAGGCGCTGTGCCGTCTCTTCGGGCTGTCGCGCAGCACGGCGGCCGAGGTGGCCGACGCAGGCCACGTGGTCGTCGACGGCCGGGTCCGCGGCAAGGGTGACCGGCTCACCGGCGGCAGCTGGCTGGAGGTCGAGCTGCCTCCTCCGCCCGGCGAGCCGGCGGCGCCGAAGCCGGTCGAGGGCATGACGATCCTCCACGACGACGACGACCTGGTCGTGGTGGACAAGCCCGTCGGCGTCGCCGCCCACCCGAGCCCGGGCTGGGACGGCCCCACCGTGATCGGTGGGCTCGCCGCGGCCGGGTACCGCATCTCCACCTCCGGCGCGGCCGAGCGCCAGGGTGTCGTGCACCGGCTCGACGCGGCCACCACCGGCGTCATGGTGGTGGCGAAGAGCGAGCGCGCCTACACCGCGCTCAAGGCCGCCTTCAAGGAGCGCACGGTCGAGAAGGGCTACAACGCCCTCGTGCAGGGCCATCCCGACCCTTCCCGCGGCACCATCGACGCGCCGATCGACCGGCACCCCAGGCACGACTGGCGCTTCGCCGTCGTCCAGGGCGGCCGGCCCTCGGTCACGCACTACGAGGTCATCGAGGCCTTCGCCGCCGCCAGTCTGGTCGACATCAAGCTCGAGACCGGCCGCACCCACCAGATCCGCGTGCACTTCTCCGCGCTGCGCCACCCCTGCGTCGGCGACATGACCTACGGCGCCGACCCCACGCTCGCCGCCCGGCTCGGGGTGTCGCGCCAGTGGCTGCACGCCGTCCGGCTGGGCTTCTCCCACCCGGCCGACGGGCGGTGGGTCGAGTTCACCAGCGAGTACCCGCCCGACCTCGCCGGCGCGCTGGCCGTCCTGCGCGCCGAGACCTGACCCACCTGCGGTGACCGGTCTGCCGGCCTCCCTCGCCGACTTCGGCCCCGCCGCCCTGTCGGCGGTCGTGGTCGCGGCCTACCTGGTCGTGGGGGAGCCGGTGGCCGGGCACGTGCTGCACCGGCGGTTCGAGGGACGGCTGCGCACCGATGCGGACGCGCGCCGGTCGTTCTACCGCCGGCTGCTGCTGCTCGAGTGGGGCCTCGCGGTGCTCGCGTTCGTCATCTGGCTGTTCGCGACCGACGTCCCCGCCGGTGCCGTCGGGCTGCGTTGGCCGCAGGAGCTGCCCGGCCCGCTGACGGCGGTCGTCGTCGTGGTGGTGCTGCTGCTCGTGGTCGCCTCCACCCGGCAGCTGCGGGCCGGGGCGCTGCTGGAGATGGCGCGCCCGGCCCGCCGCCCGGGAGAGGGCCGGCACGCGGAACCGCCGGGCCTCTCGACGCTGGCCCTGCTCCCGCGCACCGAGGGCGAGCGCCGGCTGTTCACCGTCGTCGGTGTCACCGCGGGCGTGTGCGAGGAGTGGCTCTACCGCGGCTTCTTCCTCGCCGTGGTGACGGCGGTCGTCGGGGGAGTGCCGGCGTTCGTGCTGGTGCTGGTCGCAGCGGTCGCCTTCGGGCTGGCGCACGCCTACCAGGGGCGCGCCGGGATCGTGACCACCGGCGTCCTGGGCGGGGTGATGGCCGCGCTCTACCTGGACACCGGCTCGCTGCTGCTCCCGGTGCTGCTGCACGCCCTCATCGACCTCCGCTTCCTGCTGGTCCCGGCCAGCGCCCTGCCCACCGAGGAGACCGCGTGACCCACCCGACCGCCGCCGTCGCCACCGCCGAGGAGTGGCTCGAGGTGGCTGCGCTGCGCACCCGGGTCTTCGTCGAGGAGCAGGGAGTGCCGGCCGAGATCGAGCAGGACGACGCCGACGCCACCGCCGTGCACGTGCTGAGCCGGGACTCCTCGGGGCAGGTCGTCGCCACCGGGCGGCTGCTGCTGGACGGGCCGGTCGCCCGGATCGGGCGGATGGCCGCCGACGCCGGGGTGCGCGGCCGCGGCCACGGCGCGGCGGTGCTCGCCGAGCTCCACCGCCAGGCGGCGGCCCACGGTGCCCGGGAGGTCGAGCTGCACGCCCAGCTGCCGGCCCGCCGCTTCTACGAGCGCGAGGGGTACGCGGCCGTGGGCGAGGTGTACGAGGAGGCGGGCATCGCGCACGTGACGATGCGGCGCGCGCTGCCCTGAGCAGCACGCAGGCGGCTCTGGTGCCAGGGGCGGCGGATGTGAGAAGACACGTTCTGTCAGACCCTCGAACTAGACAGGTGCCAGTGCGAGGATCGACCCACCGGCCCGCCGGTGCGCGCCGTCGCCGCACGCACTGCCGGTCTTCCCCGCCGGTCGCCCGCCGCACGACGCCGGCCGGGCACGCACGACCCGTGAGGAGCACAGAACCACTGTGAGCAGCCCGTCCGATTCGTTCGTGCACCTGCACGTGCACACCGAGTACTCGATGCTCGACGGCGCCGCCAAGCTTCCCGAGGTCACCAAGGCCGCCGCCGAGCAGGGGATGCCGGCACTGGCGATGACCGACCACGGCAACGTGTTCGGCGCCTACGACTTCTACAAGCAGGCCAACAACGCCGGCGTGAAGCCGATCATCGGCATGGAGGGCTACTACACCCCGGGCTCGCGCTTCGACCGGGCGCCGTTCGACTTCGGCGACAACCTCATCGACGAGGAGGGCGACGGCGGCTCCAACCGGGGCAAGGCGGCCTACACCCACATGACGCTGCTGGCCCGCACCACGGAGGGGATGCACAACCTCTTCCGCATCTCCTCGCTGGCCAGCCTCGAGGGCCAGTACCGCAAGCCGCGCTTCGACCGCGACCTGCTGGAGCGCTACGGCGCGGGCCTGATCGCCACCACCGGCTGCCCCTCGGGCGAGGTGAACATGTGGCTGCGCGCCGGCAAGGAGGACAAGGCACGCCAGGCCGCGGCGGACTTCCAGGACATCTTCGGGCGGGAGAACTTCTACGCCGAGCTGATGGACCACGGGCTGTCCATCGAGAAGAAGACCCGCCCGGCGCTCATGGCGATCGCCAAGGACCTCGGCATCCCGCTGCTGGCCACGAACGACCTCCACTACACGCACAAGGAGGACGCCGAGGCCCACGACGCGCTGCTGTGCATCCAGACCGGCTCGCGGCTGAACGAGCCCAACCGCTTCAAGTTCAACGGGAACGGCTACTACCTGAAGTCCGCCGCCGAGATGCGCGCCCTGTTCACCGGTGACCTGGCCTCGGCCTGCGACAACACGCTGCTCGTCGCCGAGCAGTGCGAGGTCTCCTTCACCGAGGGCGCCGACCTCATGCCGCGGTTCCCGCTGCCGCCCGGCGAGGACGAGACCTCCTGGTTCATCAAGGAGGTCGAGCGCGGCCTGCACAAGCGGTACCCGAACGGGATCCCCGACCACGTGCGCAAGCAGGCCGACTACGAGACCGGGATCATCTGCCAGATGGGCTTCCCGGGGTACTTCCTCGTGGTCGCCGACTTCATCAACTGGGCCAAGGACAACGGCATCCGCGTCGGCCCGGGCCGTGGTTCGGCCGCCGGCTCGCTCGCCGCCTACGCGATGGGCATCACCGACCTCGACCCGCTGCAGCACGGGCTGATCTTCGAGCGGTTCCTCAACCCCGAGCGCGTCTCGATGCCCGACGTCGACATCGACTTCGACGACCGCCGCCGCGGCGAGGTCATCCAGTACGTCTCGCAGAAGTACGGCGAGGAGCGGGTCAGCCAGATCGTCACCTACGGCACGATCAAGGCGAAGGCCGCGATCAAGGACGCCGCACGCGTGCTCGACCGGCCCTACTCGGTGGGTGACGAGCTGACCAAGCTCATGCCGCCGGACGTCATGGGCAAGGGCATCCCGCTGTCGGGCGTCTTCGACCCGGCGCACCCGCGCTACAAGGAGGCCGCGGAGTTCCGCGCCCGCTACGAGTCCGACCCCGGCGCGGCCGAGGTGGTCGACCAGGCGAAGAAGCTCGAGGGCCTGAAGCGTCAGTGGGGCGTGCACGCCGCCGGCGTCATCATCGGCCGCTACCCGCTGATCGACTCGATCCCGATCATGCGGCGCGAGGCCGACGGCGCCATCATCACGCAGTTCGACTACCCGACCTGCGAGACGCTCGGCTTGCTGAAGATGGACTTCCTGGGCCTGCGCAACCTCACGGTCATCGACGACGCGCTGCGCAACATCGTGATCAACGGCAAGCCGCCGGTGGATCTCGACGAGATCAGCAAGGACCTCACCGACCCGAACACCTACGCCCTCCTCTCCCGGGGCGACACCCTCGGGGTCTTCCAGTTCGACGGCGGCCCGATGCGGTCGCTGCTGCGGCTGATGCGTCCTGACAACTTCGAGGACATCTCCGCCGTCGGCGCGCTCTACCGGCCGGGTCCGATGGGTGCGAACTCGCACACGAACTACGCGCTGCGCAAGAACGGCCAGCAGGAGATCACGCCGATCCACCCCGAGCTGGCCGAGCCGCTCGAGGAGATCCTGGGCGGCACCTACGGCCTGATCGTGTACCAGGAGCAGGTCATGGCGATCGCGCAGAAGGTCGCCGGGTACTCCCTCGGCAAGGCCGACCTGCTGCGCCGCGCGATGGGCAAGAAGAAGAAGTCGGTCCTCGACGCCGAGTTCGTCGGCTTCGAGGCCGGCATGAAGGCCAACGGCTTCTCCAGCGCCGCGATCAAGACGCTGTGGGACATCCTCGTCCCGTTCGCCGACTACGCGTTCAACAAGGCGCACTCCGCCGCCTACGGCCTGGTCTCCTACTGGACGGCGTACCTCAAGGCGAACTACCCGGCCGAGTACATGGCCGGGCTGCTCACCAGCGTCCAGGACGACAAGGACCGCCGGCCGATCTACCTCGCCGAGTGCCGCCGGATGGGCATCAAGGTGCTCCCGCCGGACGTGAACGAGTCCTCCTGGGACTTCACCGCCGTCGGCGGCGACATCCGGTTCGGCCTGGCGTCGGTGCGCAACGTGGGCACCAACGTCGTGGAGTCGATCGTGAAGGCGCGCGAGGAGAAGGGCGCGTTCAAGGACTTCGCCGACTTCATGCGCAAGATCGACACCGTGGCCTGCAACAAGAAGGTCATCGAGTCCCTCGCCAAGGCCGGCGCCTTCGACTCCCTCGGGCACTCCCGGCAGGGCATCGTGGCGATCCACGCGCAGGCGGTGGAGTCGGCCATGGGGCTCAAGCGCAAGGAGGCCGAGGGCCAGTTCGACCTGTTCGGCAGCTTCGGCGCCGACGGTGGCGACGACGACCCGTTTGGCGGCGCCCTGGAGATCACCATCCCCACGGCCGACTGGTCCAAGAGCGAGCGGCTGATGTTCGAGCGCGACATGCTCGGCCTCTACGTCTCCGACCACCCGCTGCACGGCGTCGAGCACGTGCTCACCTCCCACGCCGACACCCCGATCGCCGAGATCAACGCCGGGGGAGTGGAGGACGGCGCCAACGTCACCATCGCCGGCATCCTCACCTCGGTCTCCCCGCGGACCAACAAGCAGGGCGCGCCGTGGGCGATCGCGACGGTGGAGGACCTCGAGTCCGGCATCGAGGTGCTGTTCTTCCCCAAGACCTGGGTCGAGGTGTCGGAGAAGGTCGTCCGCGACCAGATCGTCGTCGTCAAGGGCCGGATCAGCCGTCGCGACGACCAGCCCTCGCTGTTCGGCTCCGAGGTCACCATCCCCGAGCTCACCGAGGGCCCGCGCGGTCCGGTGCTGGTCTCGATGGCGGCCGCCCGCTGCACCCCGCCGGTCGTCGAGCGGCTCCGCGAGGTGCTCGGCAGCCACCCGGGCACCACCGAGGTCCAGCTCAAGCTGGTCAACGGCAGCCGCGAGACCGTGCTGCGTCTCGACCAGGGCCTCCGCGTCCGCCCCAGCACCGCGCTCATGGGTGACATCAAGGCGCTGCTCGGCCCGACCAGCGTGGCCCTGCTCTGACCGGCGGCGCACCGTCGTCAGAGACGGGGTTCACTGGTCCGGTGAGCATCCCGCCGACGCCGGCCCCGCCGCTGCCCGCCCCGCCGGCCCCTGCGGCCCGCCCGCAGGCCTTCTGGCAGGGCTGGCCGGAGGTCCGGCAGGACCTCCGCCGTGGGCTGGGCCTGCTGCTGGGCTTCGCCGTGGCCGGCGCGCCGGCCGGGCTGCTCTGGTGGCTGCTCGCGCCCAAGGCGGAGTACCGCATCACCGACGCCGGCCCGGTGGCCGTCGGCCCGCCCGCGGCAGAGCTCCAGGTCGGTGACGACGCCGTCCTGCTGCTGGTGCTGCTCGGGCTCGGGCTGGGCGTCGGGTTCGCCGCGTGGTTGCGACGTCGCGGACGGGGGGTGGGCACCCTGCTGGTGCTGGCCGTCGGCGGATCGCTGGCCTCGGGCGTGGCCTGGCAGCTGGGGGAGCTGCTCCGCCGTCCGCCCACCGAGGCGCAGATCGCCGACGTCGGGGCGTCGGTCACCACCGGGCTGACCCTCGGGTCGCTGCCCGTGCTGGCCGCGACGCCGTTCGCCGCGCTGCTCGCCTACCTGTGCTGCGCGATGGTGGCGCCGCACGACGGCCTCGGCCGCACCTGACCCCGCCGGCTCGGCGTCAGTTCACCGTCATCGGGGTGGTGAACTGCTGCAGCGGGGCCGGGACGGCGCCCAGCTCCTGCAGCAGCGTCAGCTCCCGGCGCAGCAGGCGTGACTCGGCGGCCAGTCGGCGCCGCGTCGCCGACTCCGCCAGCAGCGCCTGCCGGTCCTCGGTGGTCAGCAGCGCCGAGGAGGCCACCAGCCAGGACAGCGCGGTCGGGTCGTCGGCCGCGGCGGCCAGCCGGATCGCGGCCTCCACGGCGTCGCCCTGCGCACCCGCGCCGAGGGCCGCCACCTCGGCCACGTACTGGGTGAACAGCTCACCGACGCCGCGCGCCAGCAGCTCCATCGATCCCTGGGCGACCGACGCGGCCACCTCGTCCGTGCCGACGAGCGGCCCGCCGTCGGCGACCGACTCGGCGTCGCCCGCCGCCTCCTCGGCGGCCTCCTCGTCGGCGAGCCACTCCACCTCGGCCTGCAGGTAGGGCGGGTCCTCACCGACGATCACGTCGAGCAGGCGGAACCGCTCCCCGCCCACCGTGACGATGCGGAAGCCGCCGTCCGGCTGCGGCTGCACCCGCCGCAGGCGCGCGGTGCACCCGATGTCGTAGAGCGCCGCGGCCGGCGCGACCCGCTCGACCTCCCAGCCCTGCCGGATGGCGACGACGCCGAAGAACCGGTGGTCGTCGTGCTCGGGGAGGGCCAGCAGATCGTGCATGAGCCGCCGGTAGCGGGGCTCGAAGATCTGCAGCGGCAGCACCACCCCGGGGAACAGTGGCCGTCCCAGGGGGAACAGCGGGATCAGCTCACCCATCCGGGCAAGCGTACGGGTCCCCGGCTGCCCGGCCGGTCCGGCGCCCGGAGCGCCCGGGGCCGCT
Source organism: Blastococcus sp. TF02-8 (assembly GCF_003319175.1). Classification (GTDB taxonomy): domain Bacteria; phylum Actinomycetota; class Actinomycetes; order Mycobacteriales; family Geodermatophilaceae; genus Blastococcus. Next base: position 256,069 of record NZ_QOHK01000006.1, read on the forward strand.
GGCTACCCTGAGGGCCCCGGCATCCCCTGCCCAGACCACGGAGGCACCCCGTGCTCGCACGCATCGACCTGCGCGGAAACGCCCTGCCCGGCGTCCGGGAGCTCGCCGGGCTGCTGCCCCGCGCGACCACCGACATCGACTCGGTGCTGGCGACCGTCCGCCCGCTGTGCGAGGACGTCCGCGTGCGCGGCGCCCAGGCCGTCCGCGAGATCACCGCGCGCATCGACGGCGTCGACGCCGAGGACTTCGCCGTTCCGCAGGAGGCGCTCGACCGCGCCCTGGCCGAGTGCGACCCGACGCTGCGGGCGGCGCTCGAGGAGGCCATCTCCCGGGTCCGCCGTGTCCACACCGACCAGCGGCGCACCGACGTCACCACCCAGGTCGTCCCCGGCGGCACCGTCATGGAGCGCTGGCTCCCGGTCCGCCGGGTCGGCCTCTACGTGCCCGGCGGTCTGGCCCCGCTGCTGTCCAGCGTGGTGATGAACGTGGTGCCCGCGCAGATCGCCGGCGTGGAGTCGATCGCCGTCGCCTCGCCCCCGCAGCGGGACAACGGCGGCCTGCCCGACCCCGGGGTGCTGGCCGCCTGCGCGCTGCTGGGCGTGACGGAGGTGTACGCCGTCGGCGGGGCGCAGGCCGTCGCCGTGTTCGGCTACGGCGCCGGCTCCTGCGAGCCGGTCGACATGGTCACCGGCCCCGGCAACATCTACGTGACCGCGGCCAAGCGCCTGCTGCGTGGCCTCATCGGCATCGACTCCGAGGCCGGACCGACCGAGGTGGCGATCCTGGCCGACGACACCGCCGACCCGGCGCACGTGGCCGCCGACCTGATCAGCCAGGCCGAGCACGACCCGCTGGCCGGCGCGGTGCTGGTCACGACGAGCGAGGAGCTCGCCGACGCCGTCCTGGCGCTCGTCCCGGGCCAGGTCGCCGCGACCAAGCACTCCGACCGGATCACCACGGCGCTCGACGGCACCCAGTCCGGGATCGTCCTGGTCGACGACCTGGCGGCCGGGCTGCGCGTCGTCGACGCCTACGCCGCCGAGCACCTGGAGATCCAGACGCGGGACGCCCGCGAGGTGGCGATGCGGGTGCGCAACGCCGGCGCCATCTTCGTGGGGGCCTGGTCGCCGGTGTCGCTGGGCGACTACGCGGCCGGCTCCAACCACGTGCTGCCCACCGGCGGCTGCGCGCGGCACCAGAGCGGGCTGTCGGTGCAGTCGTTCCTGCGCGGCATCCACGTCGTCGAGTACGACGAGCAGGCCCTCGCCGAGGTGGCGCCGCACATCGACGCCCTCGCCGGTGCCGAGGACCTGCCCGCGCACGCGGCCGCCGTCCGGATCCGGCAGCGGTCGTGACCTCGCTGGACGAGCTCCCGCTGCGGCCGGAGCTGCGGGGACGCACGCCCTACGGCGCCCCGCAGGTGCCGGCCCGGTACCGGCTCAACACCAACGAGAACCCGCACCCGCTGCCCGACGAGCTGCTCGCCGACCTCGGTGCCGCGCTCGGCTCCGCGGCGCTGGAGCTCAACCGGTACCCCGACCGGGACGCCGTCGCGCTGCGGGCGGACCTCGCCGCCTACCTGACCCGGACCGGCGGGACGGCGATCGAGCCGGCGCAGGTGTGGGCGGCCAACGGGTCCAACGAGGTGCTGCAGCAGATCCTGCAGGCCTTCGGTGGCTCCGGGCGCACGGCGCTGGGCTTCACGCCGTCCTACTCGATGCACCCGATCATCTCCGCGGGCACCGGCACCGGCTGGGTCGACGGCCACCGGGCCGCGGACTTCACGATCGACACCGAGGCCGCGGTGGCGCAGGTGCGGGAGGTGGCTCCCGACGTCGTCTTCGTGACGAGCCCGAACAACCCGACCGGCACCGCGGTGGACCTGGACACGATCACCGCGCTGTACGACGCCACCTCGGGCGTGGTCGTGGTCGACGAGGCGTACGCGGAGTTCGCCCGCACCGGGACGCCCTCGGCGCTGACCCTGCTGGCGGGACGGCCGCGGCTGATCGTGAGCCGCACGATGAGCAAGGCGTTCGGCATGGCGGGTCTGCGGCTGGGCTACCTGGCCGCCGACCCCGCGGTGGTGGACGCGATCCAGCTCGTGCGACTGCCCTACCACCTGAGCTCGCTGACCCAGGCCGCCGCGCGGGCGGCACTGGCGCACACCGACGAGCTGCTCGCCACCGTCGACGCGGTCAAGGAGCAGCGGGACCGGGTCGTCGCCGCCCTGACCGCTCTCGGGCTGACCAGCGTGCCCAGCGACGCCAACTTCGTGCTCTTCGGCCGGTTCGCCGACGCTCCGAAGGCCTGGCAGGCGCTGCTGGACCGTGGCGTCCTGGTGCGCGACGTCGGGCTGCCCGGCTGGCTGCGGGTGACCGCCGGCACCGCCGAGGAGACCGACGCCTTCCTCACCGCGCTGGGTGAGATCGCGCCGGACCACCGCACGACTCTGGGAGACTGACGCACATGACCCGCACCGCACGCGTCGAGCGACAGACCAGCGAGACCAAGCTCGTCGTCGAACTCGACCTCGACGGCACCGGCACCAGCTCGATCAGCACCGGCGTGGGCTTCTACGACCACATGCTCACCGCGCTGTCCAAGCACAGCGGGATCGACCTGACCGTGCAGGCCGACGGTGACCTGCACATCGACGCGCACCACACCGTCGAGGACGTCGCGATCGCGCTGGGCCAGGCCTTCGCCGAGGCGCTGGGCGACAAGCGCGGCATCACCCGGTACGGCGACGCGACGATCCCGATGGACGAGGTGCTGGCGCAGGCTGCCGTGGACCTCTCCGGCCGGCCGTACTTCGTGCACTCCGAGCCGGAGAACATGACGCCGATGATCGGGCCGGACTACCCGACGTCGCTGACCAAGCACGTGCTCGAGTCGTTCGCGTTCAACGCGCGGATCAGCCTGCACGTGCGGGTGCTCTACGCCGGCCGGGACGCCCACCACATCGTCGAGGGGCAGTTCAAGGCCCTGGCCCGGGCGCTGCGCGCCGCGGTCGCGATCGACCCCCGCGTCACCGACGTCCCCTCGACCAAGGGTGCGCTGTAACCGGTGAACTTCGGTCTGGCCCTGCTCCTGCTGGGCGGGTTCCTGCTGGGTGGCGCGTGGAGCATCTGGCGCGCGGACTCCGACACCGATGGCCGTACCGGCCCGCAGATCGTGTTCGCCGTGATCCTGCTGGCCGCGGCCCTGCTGGCCAGCGCGTCGGGCATCCTGCGGCTGGTCTGATCCAGGCGTGCGCACGGCCGACGAGGAGCGCTTCCTCGCGATCGTGACCGCGGACCCGACGGTGCGCGCGGTGCTGGACCGAGCCCCGGCGCTGGGCCTGCACGACTGGTGGCTCACCGCCGGAGTGCTGTTCCAGACGGCGTGGAACTCCCTCACCGGTCGGCCGGCGGGGACCGGCATCCGGGACGCGGACTTCTTCTACTTCGACGCCGACGACACGTCGTGGGAGGCGGAGGACGCCGCCATCCGGGCCGGCGCCGAGCTCTTCGGTGATCTGCCGATCCCGGTGGAGATCCGCAACGAGGCGCGGGTGCACCTCTGGTACGAGCAGAAGTTCGGGGTGCCGGCCGAGCCGTTCCGCGACTGCGCGGACGCCATCGACCACTTCGCCGCCGTGTGCTGCTGCTACGGGATCAGGGTCGACGCGGCCGGGGAGGTCCAGGTGTACGCCCCGCACGGCTTCGGCGACCTCTTCGGGCTGGTGGTCCGCCCGAACCTCCGGCTCGCACCCCGGCACGTCTACGAGGCCAAGACCGCGCGCTGGCAGCAGCAGTGGCCGGAGCTCACCGTCGTTCCTTGGGACGACGCGTCCGCTTCCTGAGTGCAGGCAGGTCTCAGCCCGCGCACCGGCCTTGACGGCGGGTTGGTCAGGCCTCGGATCGGTCGCTGCGCTGCGCCTTCGAGGCGCGGCGGCTGCTCACCGCCAGGCGACCGACGCGCCGGCCCCGACGAGCGGCAGGAACCCGCGGCCGGACCATCCGGCCGTGCAAGCGATCACGGCGACCACGAGGCAGACGACCGCCCACGCGGTCCAGGCGATCCAGTGCGGGACTCGGGCTGCGGGGCGGGGGACCGGGTCACGCTGCGGAGACCAGGCCCGGACGGGAACACCGGGTGGCCCTCCTGCGCTGGTCGGTAGCGTGGCAGGCGTGAAGAAGGTGGCGGTCCTCGACTACGGCTCGGGCAACCTGCGCTCCGCGGAGCGTGCGCTCCAGCGGGTGGGCGCCGACGTCACGGTGACCTCCGACATGGGCACCGCGCTCGAGGCCGACGGTCTCGTCGTGCCCGGGGTCGGTGCCTTCGCCGCCTGCATGACCGGCCTGGACGCCGTCCAGGGGCGCCGGATCATCGGCCGTCGCCTGGCCGGGGGCCGGCCCGTGCTCGGGATCTGCGTCGGCATGCAGATCCTCTTCGAGCGCGGCGTGGAGCACGGCGTCGATGCCGAGGGCTGCGGCGAGTGGCCCGGCGTCGTCGAGGAGCTCCAGGCACCGGTGCTCCCGCACATGGGCTGGAACACGGTGCAGGCAGCCCCGGGCAGCACCTTGTTCGCCGGGCTCGAGGACGAGCGCTTCTACTTCGTGCACTCCTACGGTGTCCGCGAGTTCCCCCTGGCCGAGGACGGCGCCACGGGCCCGCTCGCCCCGCCGAAGGTGACCTGGGCGGAGCACGGCGATCGCTTCGTCGCCGGCGTGGAGAACGGGGCCCTCTCGGCCACCCAGTTCCACCCGGAGAAGAGTGGCGACGCCGGTGCCCAGCTGCTCACCAACTGGCTGGACACGCTCGACTGACGCCGAGCGTCCGCCCCGGGGACAGCTCGGGGCCGCAGGCCGTCTGCCCCTGCGTCACAACACCCGGGCCCACGCGCTGACCGAGCGCGGGCTCGCCCTGCGCGAGGCGATCGTCGCGCTCGGGCGCTGGGATGCGGAGGAGCCGTGATCATCACGGCCATGCCTCCCCGCACCGATCGCCTCCCTCACCTAGGGTTCCGGCGTCCTGTCCCGGTGTGATCTCGGAGGTCGGCGTGCCCGCTTCTCGTCGTGCGACGGGCGAGGGCCGCCCCGGGCGCCTCGCCGGCCTGCTCACCGCTCTGGCCCTCGTCGCCCTGACCGTCTGGACGGTCCTCGCCCTGCAGCCGCCGGACCCGCGGCCGGCCGGCGCACCGGCCACGGAGTTCAGCGCCGAGCGCGCCTTCGCCCAGGTCGAGCGGATCGCCGCCGAGGTGCACGTCGCCGGCAGCGCCGAGGACGCCGAGGTGGTCGACGACCTAGTCGCGACGCTCACCGACCTCGGGCTGGACGCCGAGGTGCAGAACGCCGTCGGTACGCGCCCCGGCCGCGCGGGGGAGACCTCCATGGCGCGGGTGCGCAACGTCGTCGCCGTCCTGCCCGGGACCGACCCCACCGGACGCCTGTACCTGATGGCCCACCACGACTCGGTCGAGGGCGGGCCCGGCGCGGCCGACGACGCCACCGGCGTCGCCGCCCTCCTGGAGTCGCTCCGGGCACTGACCGCCGGGCCGGCCCCGCGCAACGACGTCGTCGTCGTGTTCACCGACGCCGAGGAGGCCTGCCTGTGCGGGGCCGAGGCGTTCGCCGCGTCGCACCCGCTGGCCGGTGGCGGCGTGGTGCTCAACTTCGAGGCCCGCGGGACCAGCGGCCCGCCGATCATGTTCGAGACGTCGCTGGGCAACGCCGGGCTGGCCGACGCCTTCGCCCAGGCCGCCCCGCACCCGGTGGCGTCGAGCTTCGCCGTCGAGGTCTACCGGGCGCTGCCCAACGACACCGACTTCAGCGTCCTCCTCGACGACGGGGACTTCACCGGCATGAACACGGCGTTCATCGACGGCGCCGCCGGCTACCACTCGCCGCAGGACGTGCCCGAGCGCCTCGACCGCGGCACCCTGCAGGCGATGGGCGACAACGCCCTGGCCCTCACCCGCGACCTGGCCGACCGCGACCTCACCGACCTCGCGGAGCCCGCCGCGGAGGACGCCACCTACTTCCCGGTGCCGGGCCGGCTGGTCAGCTACCCGGGATCCGTCGTCTGGCCACTGGCCGGGACTGCGCTCGCCGCCGTCGCCGGGCTCGCCCTGGCCCTGCGGGTGCGCGGTACCAGCTCCCTGCGCCGCACCGCCGGGGCCACGCTGCTCGCGCTGCTGCCGCTCGCGCTCGCCCCGCTGGCGGCGCAGGGGCTGTGGTGGCTGCTCGTCGCCGTGCGCCCCGGCTACGCCTCGATGCTCGACCCGTGGCGGCCCGGCTGGTTCCGGGTCGCCGTCGTGGGCGTCGTCCTGTTCGTGGTGCTGCTCTGGTACGCCCTGCTGCGCCGCCGGGTGGGCGCCGCCCCGCTGGCCGCGGGCGCCCTGGTCTGGCTCGCCGCCGTCGCCGCGGTGCTCGCGTCGGTGGCGCCGGGTGGCTCGTACCTGGCGGCGTGGCCGGCCGTGGTCGGTGGGGTCACCGGCATCGTCGCCGCGCTCAGCGCCTCCCGCGTCGTGCGGGTGCTCGCGGCGCTGCTCACCGGGGCGGCGGCGCTGCTCGTGCTCGCGCCCACCGCGGCGCTGTTCCTCCCCGCGCTCGGGCTCTCGCAGGCAGGTGCGCCCTCGGTCGTCGTCGTCCTCGCCGCGTTCGCCCTGCTGCCGGCGCTGGAGCTGCTCTTCCCCGACCCGGAGACGGCCGACCGGCCCGCCCGGCTCGCCGCGGCCGTCGTTCCGGCCGGGGCGCTGGTGCTCGCCGTCTTCTGCGCCGGCACGGGGCTGTCGGTGGACCGGTTCGACGCCGCCCACCCGGTGCCCAGCAGGCTGGGCTACCTGCTCGACAGCGACTCGGGCGAGGCCCGGTGGGTGACCACCGAGACCGCGCCGGGGGAGTGGACCGGGCGGTTCGTCGACGGTTCCGGCACCCTCGACGCGGACTACCCGTACCTGGCCGGCCGCGACGTGCAGACCGGCCCGGCAGAGGCCGCGGACCTGCCGGCGCCCGAGGTCGCCCTCGTCTCCGACGAGGTCGTCGGCGCGCGGCGGGAGATCTCCGTGCGGGTCACGCCCCGGCGGGACGACGTCCGCCTGATCGACCTCGCGCTCGAGGTCGACGGCGGCACCGTCGCCCGGGCGCGGGCCGGCGGTCGTGCGGTGCCCGAGGACGCCCTGGGGAAGGACTCCCTGCGGATCACCTTCCACGCGCCGCCGGCCGGCGGGCTGCAGGCCTCGTTCTCCGTCGCCGGCGACGGTCCGGTGCGGCTGCGCGCCACCGACGCGAGCGAGGGGCTCGAGGACCTGCCCGGCTACCAGCCGCGGCCGGACGGCGTGGACGTCGCCGGCACCCACGGCGCGGACCTGGTGCTGGTCACGGCGGTCACCGAGCTCGGCTGAGTGCTCACCACCGCCCGCGGTGGACGACCTCCTCGACACCCCTGCGGCCCCGCTTCAGCGAGGGCGATCGACGGTCCTCCGCCCCCGGGTAGCCGATCGAGACGCAGCCCACCGGCCGGTACTCCGCCGGGATGCCGAACGCCGCGCGGAACCCGTCGACCTTGTCGGCCGGGACACCGAAGAAGCAGGCGCCCAGCCCCTCGTCGACGGCGGTGAGCAGCATCAGCAGCGAGGCCATCCCGGCGTCGACGTCCCAGTACGGCACCGGCCAGCGGTTCTCGTCGCGGTCGGTCCAGCCCTTGTCCGGCTCGGCGTACCGGTCCAGGTAGGCGGACTTGTTGGCCAGCGGCACCACCAGCAGGGGAGCGCGCCTCATCCGGATCAGCCAGCCGTCCGGGGCGCCGTCACCGGTCGTCGCGGCCCAGAACCGGTCCCGCTCCGCCGCCGTCTCCAGCACCAGGAACGCCCAGCCCTGGCTGAACCCCGCGGACGGTGCGCGGATGGCGTGCTCGAGCAGGCGCTCGCGCACCTCGGCAGGGACCGGGCGGTCGGGGTCGTAGTCGCGCACCATGCGGCGACGGCGGACGACGTCGGCGAACTCCACGCCGCCCACCCTGTCATCCGCGTGCCGGTCAGACCGCCCGGCCGAGGCGGGCCAGCGCGCGTGTGGCGCGGTCCGCGCCGGGCGGGACCTCCACCGGGGGCCGGCAGATCCCGTCCATGTACAGGGTGTCGCCGAAGCTGTCGGCGCCGGCCTCCATCCGGTCGAGCTCCTCGTCGGTCAGCCCGGGGTCGGCGCCGACGGCCCGGGCGACGTCCCAGCGGTGCACCTGCATGTCCCACACGTAGAACTGCTCGAAGGTCTCGCCGATCGTCGTCGGCCCGAAGAAGCCGTCGAACGCCAGCGCGGGCACCGCGTCGTCGGCGAGCACCTCGGCGACCCGCCGGGCGTGCGCGCGCCAGGCGGCGGCCGGGTCCCCGGCGACGTCGAGGGCGGGGCCGACGTCCACGCCGTGCCTGCCGAAGAAGTCCCGCTGGGTGTCGATCAGGTGGCCGACGACGTCGGCCGCGGTCCAGCCCTCGCAGGGCGACGGGCTCGACCAGGCCGCCGAGGGCACGGCGTCCAGGAGCTCGGTGAGCGGACGGTCGGCGGCGGCGAACTGCATGGCGGTGTCGTTCATGCGTGGCAACCTAGGAACGTGCAGCAGGCTGGGTCTTGATGAAACCCGACAGCGCCGAGGCGATGGACGTCGTCGAGCGGGCCCACCTCAAGGAGCCGGACGACGCCTCGCACGTCATGTACCGGTACGCCGCTCCGGCCGAGCTCGCCGGCCTCCTGCAGCGCTTCTGGATCCCGGTGTGGTCGGTGCCGCCCGGCCGGGAGGCACCGCAGCGCGTGCTGCAGTACCCGGTGGCCCTGGTCGTCGTGGCGCAGGACTACGCCCGCTTCCACGGGGTCGTCTCCGGGCTGTCGACGACGACGCTGACCGGGAGCGGCTGGGCGTTCGGCGTCCTGTGCGCGCCGGCGGCCGGGGCCCTGATCGCGGGCCGGTCGATGAGTGCCTTCACCGACCGGCACGAGGACCTGACCGAGGTCCTGGGCGATCGGGGCGAGCAGCTGACCGCCCGGGTGCGCGCAGCGATGACGCGCGACCCGCACGCCCCGGAGGCGCACGCCGCGGCGATGGCGGCCTTCGGCGACGCGGTGCGGCGGCACCTGCCGGTCGACGACGACGGTCGGCTGATCAACGAGATCGTCGCCTTCGTGGAGGGTGAACGCGAGGTCACGCGGGTGGCCCAGGTCTGCCAGCGGTTCGGTCTCTCCGAACGGGCGCTGCAGCGGCTGGTCCACCGCCGGGTGGGTCTGACGCCCAAGTGGCTGATCCAGCGGCGGCGGCTGCAGGAGGCCGCCGAGCGGCTGCGCCGCACCTCGGACGGGCTGGGCGAGGTGGCGGCGGTGCTGGGCTACGCCGACCAGGCGCACTTCACCCGCGACTTCTCGCGGGTCACGGCGATGACGCCAGGGGAGTTCGCCGCACGTCAGCGGCGGTACACGTAGGGCTTCAGCGGCGGCTCCGCCGGGACGTCCGGCGCGTTGCCGGCGGGGTTGCCGGCGTAGGCGACCATGGCCGCGAAGTCGCTCGCCGCCGTCGCCGGGTCGACCCCGGGCTGGAACGGCTGGAGGCAGACCGTCCGGGAGATGCGGGAGAGGTCGGCCGGGCCGTCGTGGTCCAGCGCGTCGACGACGAGCGCGTAGCCGACGGCGTCGGAGCTGCCGATCGCGAAGTGGTCGGCCACGTGGCCGGGGCAGACCTCCTGCAGGGCGATGTTCGCGACCGTGCCCGCCCCCGTGCGCAGCGCGGAGCTCGGCGCCGGCCCGGTGTTGGGCGCCACGACCTCGTCGGTGAACGTGTAGGCCACCGTGTAGTCGATCCCGGCGAAGGTCTCCGCGCCGCTGTTGAGCGCCCGCAGGAACTGCGACTGCGAGGCCTGCTGGTGGAAGGAGGGGTTGCACGGTCGCCGGCAGGTGACGTCGGAGACCACCGTGCCGTGGTTGGAGGGGCTCAGGCCGATGACGTCGTCGACCAGGTCGCGGGTGTCGGGCCAGAAGCGCAGCGCCCAGCGCGGCACCATCCCGCCCTGGCTGTACCCGACGACGTCGACGTCGCGGTGCGCGGCCCTGCTCATCGTCCGCAGCGCGTGCACGACGTACTCACCGGCGACCTGGATGTCACCGGTGGCGTCCAGCGGCAGCGTGACGGTGCACCACCGGCGGCCGTCCCGGTCGAAGGCCCGCAGGTAGTTCCAGCCGAAGTTCACCTCCGGCGTCAGGGTCGTGCCCGGCACGAGCAGCACCGGGTCGTGCGAGAGCCTGGTCAGCGGGCCGTTGCAGTGCAGCGAGGCCTGCAGGTCCCTCGCCGGCACGGACAGGCGCGGCCCGCGCTGGTCGACGGGCGCGAACTCACCGGTGTCGGGCCCGCGGGGCGGTGCCGCAGCGGCGGTGCCGACGCCGACGGCGAGCAGGGCCGCGACCAGCAGGACGAGCAGACGGAACCGGGTGAGCCGCACGAGGGTCCTCCTCCGGGGCGCGCGCCGTCGCGGCCCCGCCCGGACAACGAGACGGCGGCGGTCTGGTTGCGGCGCAGCCGGTCCACCTCGGGGCGCCGGGGGAGCGGTCCCTAGGCTGGACGCCGTGCCGAAGCTGCAGCTGCTCCCCGCCGTCGACGTCGCCGACGGTCAGGCCGTCCGTCTGGTCCAGGGGGAGGCCGGGAGCGAAACCTCCTACGGCGACCCGTTGGAGGCCGCGATGCAGTGGCAGCGCGACGGCGCCGAGTGGGTGCACCTGGTCGACCTCGACGCCGCCTTCGGTCGTGGCTCCAACCGCGAGCTGCTCGCCCGGGTCGTCGGCGAGCTGGACGTCGACGTCGAGCTCTCCGGCGGCATCCGCGACGACGCCTCGCTCGAGGCGGCGCTGGCGACCGGCTGCCGCCGGGTGAACCTCGGCACGGCCGCCCTGGAGTCGCCGGAGTGGTGCGCCCGGGCCATCGCCGAGCACGGCGACCGGATCGCCGTCGGCCTGGACGTCCGCGGCACCCGGCTGGCCGCCCGCGGCTGGACCAAGGAGGGGGGCGAGCTGTACGAGACCCTCGCCCGTCTCGACGCCGAGGGATGCGCCCGTTACGTCGTCACCGACATCACCAAGGACGGCACCTTGCGCGGCCCCAACCTGGAGCTGCTGCGCGAGGTCTGCGCCGCCACCCCGCGCCCGGTCATCGCCTCCGGCGGGGTCAGCTCGCTCGACGACATCCGCGCGCTGGCCGGGCTGACCGCGATCGGCGTCGAGGGCTCCATCGTGGGCAAGGCGCTCTACGCCGGGGCCTTCACCCTGCCCGAGGCGCTGAGGGTCACCGAGGAACTGGCGTGACCGTCCTCAACCTGGGCTCGGCCAACCCCTGGGAGCCGGTCGTCGGCTACAGCCGGATCGTCGTCCGCGGCGACACGGCCTGGATCAGCGGGACGACGGCGATGGTCGACGGGGTGGTCGCGCACCCCGGCGACGCCGCGGCGCAGACCCGCGAGGTCCTGGCGATGATCGAGCGTTCGCTGGAGCGCGCCGGCTTCTCCCTGCACGACGTCGTCCGCACCCGGATGTACGTCACCGACATCGGGCGCTGGGAGGAGGTCGGGCGGGCGCACGGCGAGGTGTTCGGCGACATCCGGCCGGCGTCCACCATGGTCGAGGTCTCGGCGCTCATCGACCCCGGGCTGCTCGTGGAGATCGAGGCTGACGCGGTGCGGGACGGCGCGGCGTGAGCCTCTCCGTCCGCGTGATCCCGTGCCTGGACGTCGACGGCGGGCGCGTGGTCAAGGGCGTGAACTTCGTCGACCTGCGCGACGCCGGTGACCCGGTCGAGATGGCGCGGGTCTACGACGCCGAGGGCGCCGACGAGCTCACCTTCCTCGACATCACGGCCAGCTCCGGGGACCGCGAGACGACCTACGACGTCGTCCGCCGCACCGCGGAGAGCGTCTTCATCCCGCTCACCGTCGGCGGTGGGGTGCGCAGCGTCGAGGACGTCGACCGGCTGCTGCGGGCCGGTGCCGACAAGGTCGCCGTGAACACCGCCGCGGTCGCCCGTCCGGAGCTGATCAGCGAGATCGCGCACCGGTTCGGCAACCAGGTGCTCGTGCTCTCCCTGGACGCGCGACGCACCCGCGACGGTGCCGTCACCGATTCCGGCTTCGAGATCACCACCCACGGCGGCCGGCGCGGCACGGGCCGGGACGCCGTCGAGTGGTGCGTGCGGGCCGCGGAGCTGGGGGTGGGGGAGATCCTGCTCAACTCGATGGACGCCGACGGCACCCGCGCCGGCTTCGACACCGAGCTGATCCGCCTGGCGCGCCGCGAGGTCGCGGTGCCGCTGATCGCCAGCGGGGGCGCGGGCGCGGTCGAGCACTTCCCGCCCGCCGTCGAGGCCGGGGCCGACGCCGTGCTCGCGGCGAGCGTCTTCCACTTCGGTCAGCTCCGCGTCGGCGACGTCAAGGCCGAGCTGGCCCGGGCCGGGGTGCCCGTCCGCAGGGGAGCGGACACCCCGCTGGCCTGACCGTCAGCGGGGACCGGGCGCCGGCGGGCGGGCGTGGAGCCCGACGCCGCCGGCGAGGACGAAGAGGGACAGACCGGACTGCACCCACGTCCACCAGCCCACCGGCGTGTGCCCGGCCAGCACGCAGACGACCGTCTCCACCGCCATGAGGACGCCGGCGGTGACGGAGAGCCAGGCGGCGTGCCGGTTCCCCCGCCAGAGCGCCACACCGGCGGCGACGATCGAGACGACCGCTGCGATGTCGATCGGTGCCTGCCACAGCGGGTAGGCCATGTCGTCGGCCGGCATCGGCTCGATGACCGGGCAGGTCAGCCACGCGAGCCCGAACAGGACGGCCAGGACCTTCTCGGTGACCGTGCCGGTGGGCCGTACCGGCGGCGGGGTCCAGTGCGCCGGTGGCGGCGCCCACTGCTGCGGCTGCTGCCACTGCGGTGTCGAGCTCCACTGCTGGGGAGGCACCGCCGGGCGGGCGAGCCCCCAGTGCGGTGGCGGAGCGCCCCACTGCTGCGGCGGCTGCTGCCAGGTCGGCGCGGTCGGCGAGGACGGCGGCGGACCCGGCATCGGCGGCGCGGCCGGAGCCGACTCCTCGGCGAGGACGGGGCCCTGGTCGGCGTCGGACATGGGCGCACGCTAGCGCCGCTGCGGCCACGGGACGAGCAGGTTCTGCTGCGCGTCCACCCGGAGGGAGAGGTCAGCCGACCTGCACCCGGGCGATGTCGCCGCGGCCGGAGGCCCAGAGCAGCAGCTCCAGCGGGTCCCCGGTGACCGTCCGCCCGCCGGCGCCCAGGCGCTTCTCGACGGCCGGGAAGTCGGCACGCCGCAGCACCACGCCCCGGCGGCCGGCCACCCGGCGCGCCATCACGGTCGCCGCACGCCACAGCTGGTCCCGGTCGGCGGGGGAGAGGTCGCGCGGCTCCCAGCCCGGTCGGGCACGCCGCACGTCCTCGTGGTGGATGGCGTACTCGGCCACGTTCAACGTGCGCGCCAGGGCCGGCCACGCCATCGGGGCCCAGGAGGGCGGGCCGGAGCGGACCTGGTCCACCACCTGGTCGTACGGCGTGGAGGTGCGCAGCCGGTCCTCGACCTTGTGCGACCACCAGCCCAGCCGCTCACCGCCCGGGATCATCTCCAGCCCGTACCCGGGCAGCGCGTCGGGCCGCCGGTCGCGGACGGCGAGGTGGGCCGCGAGGTGCGCCGTGCTCCACCCCTCGCAGCAGGTGGGCGCGTCGGGGCCCACGTCGTCGAGCAGGTCGGCGAGCGCAGCACGCTCGCGTTCGGGCAGGGACCGCGGAGAGGCGCTCACCCCGGCGAAGCTACCGAGGACGGGCGCGCGGCGACAGCCGGCCGCCCGTCACCGCCCAGCCTTGCCCGGGCGCACCGTGTAGGTGTGGCTTCCCGCGGCCACCGGCAGGGTCACCCCGGCACGGTCGACGGAGGCCGGTACCAGCCGCCCGTCCTGCCGCACCGTGACGCCCTGCGGGAACGCCCCGGCGAGGTGGATCGACCCTGCGCGGTCAGCGGTCGTGACGACGGTGAGCTCCCGACGGGTGTCCAGGCGCGCCCGCCCCGCGTCGAGGGAGGCGGTGCCGACGTTGGTCAGCCGCAGGTCCAGCCGGTTCGCCGCCGGGATCCGCGGGAAGTCGCCCCACGAGCGGTTGACCTCGGTGTAGGGCAGCGGGGTCGTCCCCGCCGACGACCCCGGCGTGCTGCTGGCGTCACCGAGACCGAACCCGTGGCTGAAGGCGTCGACCACGGCCTTGGCCGGCTGCCCCGGCCCCGAGCCCGACCCCGCGGCGGGGTCGGCCGGGGTGACCCGCGAGACCCAGTAGGCGTGGTCGTGCACCAGCCCGAGCCGCGCGTCGTCGGCGGCCGGCACCCGGGCGAAGGTCACGTGGTGCGGGTTCCGGTCGACCCGTGACTCACCCAGGAACGCGGTGGCCATCGGGACGTCGTAGCCCAGCAGGGCCAGGGTGAAGTGCTCTGCTGCCGGATACAGCACCCAGCGGTAGCGGTAGCCCAGCTGCTCGAAGCCGCGGATGCCCTGCTCCGGGGCGCCGAGGTTCTGCGCCCGCGGGCCGGCGACCGGCACCAGCTCGTCGGCCCCGGCCGAGACGTTGAGGTACGGCAGGTTGCGGGCGTTCTCCAGCCACAGGTTGGACAGCGTCTCGATCCCGCCGGTGGGCGGCGCCGGCGGCACCCAGATGCCGTCGCCGGGGGGCCCGACCGTCGAGAAGGCGCGGCCGAACAGGTCCGGGTACAGCGTGCCGAGCCGGTAGGTCGCGTAGCCGCCCATCGAGTAGCCGGTGATCGCCGTCCGGTCCGGGTCGAGGGAGAACCGCCGCGCGACGTCGTTCCACATCTCGAAGACGTCGAACTCGGCCTCGTGCTGGTACCAGCCGTCCGGTCCGCGGGAGAGCGAGGTGGCCACGATGTTCCCGCGCGCCTCGCCGATCTGCTGGATGCCCGTCGAGCCGTTGTACTGCCAGTGCTGCTGGCCGAGCGAGTGCAGCGCCAGCGTGAAGCCGGTGGGGGTGCCCGGCCGGTACCCGCTGGGCACGTAGACGCTGTAGGGCTGCAGCTGGCCGCGGTACTGCGGGAAGTCGGCGTCGAGGTCGCGTCCCTCGCCGAGGGACGAGCGGCTGGGGAAGATGCGAACCGTCGTTCCGTGCGCGGGCACGGTGGTCCGGTCGCTCCGCGCGGCCAGCGCGGCGAAATCGATGTCCCGGGCATACCGGGTGGGCTGGTCGGCGGCGAGCACCGGCGCCTGGGCGGTGTCCGGCGGGGTGTTCTGCGTGGTCACCGGTTCGTCGAAGCGGAAGGCCACGTTGAAGATGCCGTTCGGTGCGGGGTCGAGCGGACCGGCGCCGCCGGGGCTGTCGACGTCGGCCACGGGCTGGGGCCGCAGCCAGCCTCCCGAGGACCGGTCGTACAGGCCGGCGACGAGTGTGGCCCGCCACGTGCCACCGGGGTCGCTCACCCTCCGGGGGACGGTCACGGTCAGCTGGTTGGCCTCCAGGTCCGTGCGGACGTCGACCTTCGTGGTGCCGACCACCGCGCCGCGGGCGTCGAAGGCCACGTGCTCGGCCCCGGTGCCCCACACGGTGAGCAGCTGGTCGGTGCCGGGGAAGGGGGCGCCCGGGTCACGGGGCAGCGTGGCCGTGCCGGTCGCGGCGTTGCGGTCGGTGTCGAAGGCCAGAGCGAGGATCGTGGAGTCCGCCTGCCGCAGCGTGTTCAGCGTGAACCGGTAGCTGACGCGGTCCCGCTCGGGCGCCACCCGGAACTCGACGAGGTCCGCCGCGTTCCCGGCGTAGCGCGCGGCATCGGTGGGATAGGTGATGTCGCCGGTGCGTTCGGACAGCGAGCCCGCGCCCTGCCCGTCGGTGTCGGCCCCGTAGTCGTCGAACAGGTGGTCCTGGTAGAGGTACTCGCCCCCGACGTAGGCCTCCTGCCCGGAGACGAGCAGGGGCTGGGCGCGGAAGCGGGGATCGCGGTTCTCCAGCTGGGGTGCCGCGGGGGTGGCGCGTACAGCACGTCGGGACCCGGACGCGCGCCGCTGGGCACCGCCGGCAGCGAGGTCGGCGCGCCATCCGTGCCGGAGGCCGGGCGGCCATCTCCACCCGCTGCCGCGCTCCCGGGCAGCGCCACGGTCAGGGCGAGGACCGTGGCGCAGCCGACGGCGAAGGACCCTCTGCTCATGCCACCCCAACGAGCCGGACCCGGCCAGGTTGCGACGTGGGTCACACATCGCCTGGGCGGGCGGGAAGGATGGCGACGCCCGGGCTGTTGGTCGCGGTTAGCACGCCTAAGGAACCTGGCATGCTGGTCGCACCACCGAGCCCGAGGAGTCCCGTGTCCCGCCGCAGAGACGCCGTCGTGCGGCGCGGGCTCCGCCACATCGGTCGGGCCGTCGCCGAGCAGCCGGGCATGTTCACCCTCGCCCTGCTCGCCAGCAGCCTCTACGGCGCGATGACCGTCGCGAGCGCCTGGGTGATCGGCGAGGTCACCGACCGGGTGCTGCTCCCGTCCTTCGACGACGGCGTCACCACCGCCTCGGCGCTGGCGCTCGCGGCGCTGGCGATCCTCGGCGTCGCCGTCCTCAAGATCGTCGGCATCCTGGGCCGGCGGCTGTTCGCCGGCGTCATGAGCTACCGGCTGCAGGCCGAGTACCGCCGCCGGGTCACCGGCCAGTACCTGCGGCTGCCGCTGTCCTGGCACCAACGCCACCCGACCGGCCAGCTGCTGTCGAACGCCAACTCCGACGTCGAGTCCGCCTGGTTCTTCGTCGCGCCGCTGCCCTTCGCCTGCGGCGCCCTGGTGATGATCGCGATCACCAGCGTCGCCCTCGTCCTCACCGACCCGCTGCTGGCCCTGGTCGGCCTGGTCGTGTTCCCGCTGGTGTTCGTCGCCAACGTCGTCTACTCGCAGGTGATGAGCCCCCGCATGCAGCGGGCGCAGCAGCTGCGCGCCGAGGTCAGCGAGATCGCGCACGAGAGCTTCGACGCCGGCCTCGTGGTCAAGACCCTCGGCCGGGAGGAGAGCGAGACCGCGCGCTTCGGGGCCAGGGCCGAGGAGCTGCGCGACGGTCTGATCGCCGTCGGCCGCGTGCGCGGGCTGTTCGACCCGATGATGGAGGCGCTGCCGAACCTGGGCACGCTCGCGGTGCTGCTCATCGGCGCCGGGCGGGTCGCCGACGGCGCCACCGACGCCGGTGAGCTGGTGTCGATCGCCTACCTGTTCACCCTGCTCGCGCTGCCGATCCGCGCCATCGGCTGGGTGCTGGCCGACCTGCCGCGCGCACTGGCCGGGTTCGACCGCGTGACCCCGGTGCTCGAGGCGACCGGGGAGACCCCGTACGGGGCCGAGTCGGCGACCGCCGCCGGCGGTGGGGCCGGGGTGGCGGTGGACGGCGTCGGCTTCGCCTTCGACGGCGCGGAGCGGCCCACGCTCCACGGGGTCGCCTTCGAGGTGCCGGCCGGTCGCACGGTCGCCGTCGTCGGGCCCACGGGCTCGGGCAAGTCCACGCTCGCCGGACTGCTGGTGCGCCTGGTCGACCCGACCGACGGCGCGGTGCTGCTCGACGGCATCGACCTGCGCCGGCTCCGCGAGGGGGAGGTCAGCGGCCAGGCGGCGTTCGTCGCGCAGAGCGCGTTCCTCTTCGACGACACGGTGCGGGACAACGTCACCCTCGGCGGGCCGTTTCCCGATGACGACGTGTGGGCCGCGCTGCGGGTCGCCGCCGCCGACGGCTTCGTCTCGGCGCTGCCCGAGGGCCTGGACACCCGGGTGGGGGAGCGCGGCGCCTCGCTCTCGGGCGGGCAGCGCCAGCGGCTCGCGCTGGCCCGCGCCGTCGTCCGCCGGCCCCGGCTGCTCGTCCTCGACGACGCCACCAGCGCCGTCGACCCCGCCGTGGAGGCCCGCATCCTGGACGCGCTGCGCGGGAGCGACACCCCGACGACCGTGGTGGTCGTCGCCTACCGGCAGGCCACCATCGCGCTCGCCGACGAGGTGGTGTGGCTGGAGGACGGGCGGGCCGTGGCCCGCGGCAGCCACGAGCAGCTCCTCGCCGAGGTCCCCGGCTACGCCGCCCTCGTCCGCGCCTACCAGCAGGCCGAGGTGCCGGCGTGACCGGCGGCGTGAGCGCCACCGCCGCGCGGACCGAGGGCAGCCTCGCCACGCTCCGCCGGGGCCTGAGGATGATGCCGGAGTTCCGGCGCGGGCTGCCGGTCACCTTCGCCCTCGCGCTGCTGGCCACCACCGGGCGGGTCGTCGTCCCCATCGCCGTCCAGCAGGTCATCGACCGCGGGCTGAACGGTCCCGGCGGCGCGGACCTGGACCTGGTGCGCGACCTCGTGCTGCTCTGCGCTCTGGTCGTGGTGGTCACCGCGGTGGCGGTCTACCGGATGAACGTGCGGCTGTTCCGCACCACGGAGACCGCGCTGGCCAACCTCCGGGTGCGCGCGTTCCGGCACGTGCACGACCTGTCGGTGCTGCACCAGCAGGGCGAGCGCCGCGGCTCCCTGGTCTCCCGCGTCACCAGCGACGTCGACCAGCTGTCGGTGTTCATGCAGTGGGGTGGCGTGCTCGGCCTGGTCAGCGTCGGCCAGCTGCTCGTGGCCACCGTCGTCATGGGCGTCTACTCCTGGCAGCTGACCCTGCTGGTGCTCGTCTGCTTCGTCCCGCTGGTGGTCGCGATCAGGGCCTTCGCCCGCCGGCTGGTCGTCGTCTACGGCGTCGTGCGGGCCCGCGTCGGTGACGTGCTCGCGGCGGTGGCCGAGTCGGTCGTGGGTGCCCCGACCGTGCGCGCCTACGGCGTCCGGGCCCGCACCGCCGCCCGCCTCGACGCCGCCATCGCCCGGCACTACCGGGCGCAGGTCGACGCGCAGAAGGTGACCGCCGCGGTGTTCGTCAGCGGCGAGTTCGTCGCCGCCCTCGCCAACGCCGCCGTCGTGGTCGTCGGGGTGCTGCTCGGCCTGGCCGGCGACATCACGGCCGGCACCCTGGTCGCCTTCCTCTTCCTCGTGACCCTGTTCGTCGCCCCGGTGCAGACGGCCAGCGAGGTGCTCAACGAGGCGCAGAACGCCGTCGCCGGGTTCCGCCGGGTGCTCGACGTGCTCGACACCGAGCCGGACGTCCGCGACCCCGCCGTCGCCACCCCCGACCGTGCCCGCGAGCTGCCCGACGGACCGCTCGGCGTGCGCTTCGAGCACGTCACCTTCCGGTACGACCCCGGGGCGCGTCCGGCGCTCGACGACGTGGACCTCACCATCGAGCCCCGCCGCCGGGTGGCCGTCGTCGGCGAGACCGGTTCGGGGAAGACGACCTTCGCCAAGCTGGTCACCCGGCTCATGGACCCCACCGGTGGGCGTGTGCTGCTCGGCTCCGACGCCGAGGGCTGGCTACCGCTGACCGACGTCGCCTTCGCGTCGCTGCGCTCCCGGGTGGTCATGGTCCCGCAGGACGGGTTCCTCTTCGACGCCTCGGTCGCCGAGAACGTGCGGTACGGCCGGCCCGGGATGGGCGACGACGAGGTGCGCGCCTCCTTCGACGAACTGGGCCTGGGCTCGTGGGTCGACGGGCTGGCCGACGGCGTGGCGACGCCGGTGGGGCAGCGCGGCGAGTCGCTGTCGGCGGGGGAGCGGCAGCTGGTCGCGGTCGCCCGTGCCTACGTCGCCGACCCGCACCTGCTCGTGCTGGACGAGGCCACCAGCGCGGTCGACCCGGCCACCGAGCAGCGGCTGACCCGCGCGCTGGACACCCTCACGGCCGGGCGGACCACGCTCACCATCGCGCACCGGCTCTCCACGGCGGAGCGGGCCGACGAGGTGCTCGTCGTCGACGCCGGGCACGTCGTCCAGCGCGGGACGCACGCCGAGCTCGTGGCGGCGGAGGGGCCGTACGCGCGGCTGCACGCCTCGTGGCGCCGGTCGTCGGCCGGGGAGCCCGAGCCGGTCGGCTGACCGCCGCCGGTGTGTCCGTCGTCCGGGGGAACCCCGCAGGACCGGATCACCCCTAGCCTGCGGGCATGTCCGCACCCGTCTCGCCGTCGGTCACATCCGCTGCGCCGGTTCGACGGCCCCTGACGGTGCTCGTCGCGGGCGTGCTCACCATCGTCGGGGCGGTCGCCGGCCTCCTGCTGCCGATCGGTCTGGCCGACCTCGTCACCCGCGTCCTCTACCCGCTGCTCGGGGAGTTCCCGCCCGCCTGGGTCGGTCAGCTGGCCTTCGCCGCCGTGTGGGGGATCGCGTTCGGCGTCCCCGCGTTGCAGCTCGCCGGAGCCGTGCGGTTGCTGTCCGGCCGGGGGCGCCGGCTGCTGCTGCTCACCGGTCCGCTGTCGCTGTTCGGGGTCGGTCGCGTGGTGCAGGCGCTGGCCGAGCGGCCGGACGACGCCGGCTGGCGGGTGCTGCTGGTGCTGTCGGCGCTACCCGTCCTCGGCGCGCTCCTGGCGGCGCTCCCGCCCACGCGCCCTGCCGCCCGAGCGGCCGCTGCATCCATGCCCGGGGCGGCGGGTGTCGCCGCCGTGCTGGGTCTGCTGGGGTGCGCCTTCCCTCTGTTCCAGGCGGTGCTGGCCCTGGTCGACCGGCTGGTCGTCGGTGACCGGACGGGAAGCGGCCAGCCGGTCGCACTCCTGGTGCTGGAGGTCGGGCTCCTGGTCGCGACGTTCGTCGGGGCCCTGCTGTTGCTCGGCCGCCGGTCCTGGCTCGGTCTCGCCGTGCCGGCCGCTGCCTACTGCCTGGTGGCCGGGACGGCGAACTCCTCCTCCTCCTCCGTCATCCTGGCCGCGCCCCTGCCCGCCGGCGCAGCGGTCCTGGCGGTGCTGCCCTCCGTCCGACGGTGGATCGGTACCCGGAGCGACTCACCCGGGGAGGGGGAGGCGCGGGCCTGAGCACGCCCGCTAGCGTCCGGGGTGTGAGCACGAACACCGGCTTCGAGGCCGACGTCGTCGTCGTAGGAGCGGGGCTGGCCGGACTGGTCGCCACCGCCGAGCTCGCCGATGCCGGCAAGCGCGTGATCCTGGTCGACCAGGAGCCCGAGCAGTCCCTCGGCGGGCAGGCGTGGTGGTCCTTCGGTGGCCTGTTCCTCGTCGACTCGCCCGAGCAGCGCCGCCTCCGGGTGCGCGACTCCCTGGAGCTGGCCCGCCAGGACTGGTTCGGCACCGCCGGCTTCGACCGCGACACCGACCACTGGCCGCGCCAGTGGGCAGAGGCCTACCTGCAGTTCGCGGCGGGGGAGAAGCGCTCCTGGCTGAAGTCCCAGGGCATCGGCTTCTTCCCGATCGTCGGGTGGGCCGAGCGCGGTGGCTACACGGCGACCGGGCACGGCAACTCGGTGCCGCGCTTCCACATCGTGTGGGGCACCGGGCCGGGCATCGTCGCGCCGTTCGAGCGCCGGGTGCGCGCTGCCGCGGAGCGCGGTCTGGTGCAGCTGCGGTTCCGGCACCGGGTCTCGGAGCTCGTCGTGAGCGGCGGCGCCGTGACCGGCGTGCGCGGCACCGTCCTGGAGCCCAGCGACGTCGCCCGCGGCGAGGCCAGCTCGCGCACCGAGGTGGGAGAGTTCGAGTTCGGCGCGCAGGCCGTCGTCGTCACCTCCGGCGGTATCGGCGGCAACCACGAGCTGGTGCGGCAGAACTGGCCCGCGCGGCTCGGGCCGGCGCCGCAGCGGATGCTGTCGGGCGTCCCGGCGCACGTCGACGGCCGCATGCAGCAGGCCGCCGTCGCGGCCGGTGCCAGCATGGTCAACAGCGACCGCATGTGGCACTACACCGAGGGCATCGCCAACCATTCCCCGGTGTGGGCGCAGCACGGCATCCGCATCCTGCCGGGGCCGTCCTCGCTCTGGCTGGACGCGACCGGGCAGCGGCTGCCCGTCCCGCTCTTCCCCGGTTTCGACACCCTCGGCACGTTGGCGCACATCGGGCAGACCGGCCACGAGCACACCTGGTTCGTCGCCACGAAGAAGATCGTGGAGAAGGAGTTCGCGCTCTCGGGCTCCGAGCAGAACCCCGACCTCACCGGCAAGGACGTCAAGCTCCTGATCAACCGGGCGCGGGCCGGTGTCGCCGCGCCGGTGCAGGCGTTCCTCGACCGCGGCGAGGACTTCGTCGTCGCCCCCACGCTGCCCGAGCTGGTGGCGGGCATGAACCGGATCACCGGCGGTGCCCCGGCGCTGGACCTGGCGCAGGTGGAGCGGGAGATCGTGGCGCGCGACCGCGAGGTCGGCAACGCGTTCACCAAGGACCTGCAGCTCACCGCCATCCGCGGCGCCCGGAACTACCTCGGCGACAAGCTCATCCGCGTGGCCCCGCCGCACCGGCTGCTCGACCCCGAGGCCGGGCCGCTGATCGCGGTGCGCCTGAACATCATCACGCGCAAGACCCTCGGCGGGCTGGAGACCGACCTGTCGGGGCGGGTCCTGCGCCCCGGCGGCGAGGTGTTCCCCGGGCTGTACGCCGCCGGCGAGGTGGCGGGCTTCGGCGGTGGCGGCGTGCACGGCTACCGCTCGCTGGAGGGCACCTTCCTCGGGGGCTGCCTGTTCAGCGGTCGGACCGCCGGTCGCGCCCTGGCGGCCGCCCTGTGAGCGGGAGCGAACGGACGTCCCGGTGAGCGACCCCTGGGCCGGCTCCTCCCCGGACGGGGAGCCGGCCTACACCGGACCGCCGCCCACGACGCCGCCGCCTGCGTACGGACCGCCTGCGTACGGGCCGCCTGGGTACGGGCCGCCCGGCTACTGGCCCGCGCCGTACGCGCCGGCGCCGTACGCGCCCATGCCCTACGGTCCCGGCCCCTACGGCGTCCCGCGGCCACCCGCGCGGCCGGGCACCGTCGTGGGCGCGGCCGTCATGACCTTCGTCCAGGCCGCAGTGGTGCTGGTCGCCTCCCTGTACGTGTGGTTCTCCGCTGCCGTGCTGCAGAGCGCCGTCGACGAGGACCCGACGGGTGCGCCCACGGCCGCCTACGAGCTCTCCGACCTCGGCACCACGCTCGCCGTGGTCCAGCTCGTCTCGGTCGTGCTGCTCGTCGTCGGCGGCGTCCTGGCGCTGACCCGGCGCACGCGGGTGTCCTGGCTGGTGCTGGTCGGCGCGCTCGCCGTGCAGGTCGTCATCGCCGTGTACTGGGCGGTGCGGCTGGACTCGATCCTCGGCCAGGTCGTCGAGGTGGAGAGCGTCCTCGCCGTCATCTCGCTGTTCTTCGCCACCCTCCCGCTCGTCTCGCTGGGGTTGCTCCTCATCGGTTCGGGACGCCGCTGGTTCACCGGGCCGCAGGTCTGAGCGGGGAGCACGGCAGACTGGCGGCATGTCCGACCCGCGCCCCGAACCGGTCCTCGTCCCCGAGGTCGCCGCGCTGCTGAGCCACGACCCGAACGGCCTGGTCGCCGCCGTCGTCCAGCAGCACGACACCCGCGAGGTGCTGATGGTCGCCTGGATGGACGACGAGGCGCTGCGCCGGACGCTCACCACGGGCCGGGCCACGTACTGGTCGCGCAGCCGCGGCGAGTACTGGGTGAAGGGGGAGACCTCGGGCAACCGGCAGTGGGTCCGCGAGGTCCGCGTCGACTGCGACGGCGACGCGTTGCTGGTCCTCGTCGACCAGGAGGGCGCGGCGTGCCACACCGGCGAGCGCAGCTGCTTCTACCGCACGCTGCCGGCCGTCGAGGGGGTGCGCCCGTGAGGTTCGGCGTCACCACCCCGAGCCGCGAGGAGTTCGCGGCGACCGGCGGGACGGGCGGGCAGGTCATGGTCCCGGTGACCCGCCGGCTGCTCGCCGACGGGCAGACGGCGGTCGGCATCTACCGGGCGCTCGTCGGCGACCGCCCGGGCACCGTGCTCCTGGAGTCCGCCGAGCAGGGCAAGCGCTGGGCCCGGTACAGCTTCGTCGGCGTCCGCAGCGCGGGCGTGCTGACCGAGCGCGACGGCCGCACGCAGTGGCTGGGGGAGGACCTGCCCGGCCTCACCGACGACCTGCCGACCGATCCGCTGGAGGCGGTGCGGGTGGTGGCCCGGCGCCTGCGCTCCCCGCGCACGCCGGGTCTCCCGCCGCTGACCGGCGGGCTGGTCGGCTACCTGGGCTACGACGTCGTCCGGCGGCTGGAGCGGCTGCCCTCGACCAGCACCGACGACCTCGGCATGCCGGAGCTGGCCATGATGCTGGTGACCGACCTGGCCGTGCTCGACCACAGCGACGGCTCGGTCCTGCTGATCGCCAACGCGGTCGCCGGGGCGGCCGGCGGTTACGACGACGCCGTCGCCCGGCTGGACGCGATGGCGTCGGCGCTGACCGGTGCCGTGGCGCCGACCGTCTCCGTCTTCGAGCGCGCCGACGCGCCACCCGTGCGCAGCAACCTCGAACCCGGTGCGTTCGAGACCGGGGTCGAGCGGGTCCGCGAGCACATCCGCGCCGGCGACGCCTTCCAGGTGGTGCTCTCCCAGCGGTTCGAGCTGGCGACCGAGGTGGAGGCGCTGGACCTCTACCGGGTGCTGCGCGCGACCAACCCCTCGCCGTACATGTACCTGCTGCGCTTCGCCGGCCGCGAGTCGCCGTTCGACGTCGTCGGCTCCTCGCCGGAGGCGCTGGTCACCGTGACCGGGACCTCCGCCGTCGTGCACCCGCCGGCCGGGACCCGCCCGCGCGGGGCCACGCCCGAGGAGGACCTGCGGCTGGCCGAGGGGCTGCTCGCCGACCCCAAGGAGCGCGCGGAGCACGTGATGCTGGTCGACCTGGCGCGCAACGACCTGGGGCGGGTCTGCGTGCCGGGCAGCGTCGAGGTGCCGGACTTCATGCGGGTCGAGCACTACAGCCACGTCATGCACCTGGTCTCGACCGTCGCCGGCGAGGTGAGCCCCGGCTGCGACGCCCTCGACGTCTTCGACGCGACGTTCCCGGCCGGCACGGTCTCCGGGGCACCGAAGCCCAGCGCGATGACGATCATCGAGACCCTCGAGCCGACCCGCCGGGCGCTCTACGCCGGCACGGTCGGCTACTTCGACGCGAGCGGCGACATGGACATGGCGATCGCCATCCGCACCGCGGTGCTGCACGACGGTCGCGCCTACGTCCAGGCCGGCGCCGGCATCGTGGCCGACAGCGACGCGGCCACCGAGGAGGCCGAGACCCGGCACAAGGCGCGGGCGGTGCTGTCGGCGATCGCGACCGCGGAGAGCCTGCGGGACCTCGCGTGAGCGGGCCGGGGCGGCGCCGAGAGCTCACCGCGGCGGTCGCGGGCTCTGCCGTGGCCGGGGCGCTGGCGCTGTCGGCGGCCGGTCAGCGCTGGGCCGGGGTCACCGTCGAGCGCCGGTCACCGCTGCCGCCCGTCGTCGGCACGCTCTCCGGTGGCGACGCCGCGCCGCTGGTCACGGCCGCCGGGCTGGTGCTGCTGGCCGCGGCGGTGGCGCTGCTGGCCGTGCGGGGCGTCGGGCGGGTGGTGATCGGCCTGCTGACCGCCCTGGCCGGTGGCGCGCTGCTGTGGTCCGGCGTGCGCGTCCTGGCCGGGGGCGTGTCGGAGGCCGCGGCCGGGCTCCCGGGTGCCGGGGGCAGCAGCGTCACCTCCGTCGTCGTCGACCTCTCGCCCGCCTGGCCGGTGGTCGCGGTGGTGGCCGGCGTGCTCGGGGTGGCGGTCGGGTTGCTGGCCGCGCTGCGTGGTCGGGGCTGGCCGGGCATGGGCCGTCGCTACGAGCGCACGCCGGCGGTGGCGCCGGCCCGTACCGACGAGGACCGCGCGCAGGAGGCATGGAAGGCCCTGGACCGCGGGGAGGACCCGACCGACCCGCCGTCGGCCGGGAGCCGGTCCGACGTATAGCGGAACCGGCTGGGCCCGGGGCACCGGCCCCCGGGCCGGGTGGCCGAGTGCGTCCTTCTACAGTGGGTCGTCCGTCCGCCGGGGAGGGATCGACGTGGGAGAGGCAGGGGCGCCGTGAACGTTCTCGACGAGATCGTCGCCGGCGTCCGGGAGGACCTCGCCGCGCGCGAGGCGGTCACCCCGTTCGAGCAGGTGAAGGCTGCCGCGCAGGCCGCCCGGCCCGCTCTGGACGCCCTGGCCGCGCTGCGCGCCCCCGGGGTCGGCGTGATCGCCGAGGTCAAGCGGCGCAGCCCCTCCAAGGGCGACCTGGCCACGATCCCCGATCCCGCCGAGCTGGCCCAGCAGTACGCCGCCGGGGGAGCGCGGGTCATCTCCGTGCTCACCGAGCGCCGCCGTTTCGGTGGTTCGCACGCCGACCTGGCCGCGGTGCGCGCGGTCGTCGACGTCCCCGTGCTGTGCAAGGACTTCATCGTCAGCAGCTACCAGGTGCACGAGGCCCGGGCCCACGGCGCCGACGTCGTCCTGCTGATCGTGGCCGCGCTGGAGCAGAACGTGCTCACCGGCCTGCTCGAGCGGGTCGAGTCCCTGGGCATGACGGCGCTCGTCGAGGTGCACACCGAGGCCGAGGCCGATCGGGCGCTCGACGCCGGTGCGTCGGTGATCGGCGTGAACGCCCGCGACCTCACCACGCTGCAGGTGGACCGGTCGACGTTCGAGAAGATCGCGCCCGGGCTGCCCTCGGAGGTGGTGAAGGTCGCCGAGTCCGGCGTCCGCGGACCGCACGACCTCATCAGCTACGCCGCGGCCGGTGCCGACGCCGTGCTCGTCGGCGAGGGCCTGGTCACCGCCGGCGACGCCCGCCAGGCGGTGGCCGACCTGGTGACGGCGGGATCGCACCCCGCCACCCCGCGCACCACCCGCTGAGGTCCCCGGCCCAGCCGCACGCGCACGTCGTCAGGCAGCTCGTCGACGACGAGGGAGACACCGAGGAACTCCGCTCCCGAGCGCTGCACGAGGGCCGCGGCCGTCTCCGCCTGGCTGCCGCGCTCGGCCCAGTCGTCGATCCGCAGCACGCGTGCCCCCGGGCCGAGGACCTCCTGCATGCGGAGGTCGTGCGCAATCCCCCGGTAGTCCTCGGTCGACGTCGTGGCGAGGGTCGGGCCGGGAAGTCTCCCGGACGCGCTCTTGCGGACGGCGACGAAGCCCGCCCGCAGTGCCACAGCAGCGGGGGAGCCGACCACGAAGCCGCGAGCCTCGATCCCCACCACGTGCGTCACCCCGGCGTCCCCTCACGGTGCGACGAGCCCGCTGATCACTTCCTGGAGGGCAGGACCGTCGACGAGCACCCCGTCAGATGTCGGCGTGCTCGCCGGCCCGCGTCGCTCACGGCGCGACCGAAGCGAGAGAGCCGCCGGAAACTGTCGTACCCCCGGCCTAGCCTGCGGGTATGTCGTCGGGTGTGGGGTTCGCGGTCGGGGTGACCGTGGTGCCGGTCGACGCGGCGCCCTCGTCGTGGGAGCTGGTCGACCCGGACCCTGCTCCGGGGTTGGGCGAGCCGTTGAGCGGGTGGTTGCCGGCCCACCGCGGCGCCGGGGTGGCGGCGGTGTTGCTGCAGCAGGTCGTGGCCGCGGAGGCTCA
>NZ_QOHK01000007.1 GCF_003319175.1 Blastococcus sp. TF02-8
GGCGGCGGGCCTCGGCGGCGTCGAGCCGGTCCCAGCCGTGGTCGAGCGGGCCGAAGGCCAGCGGGTTGACTCGTGCGGACAGTCCGTGGCCGATGACGAACGGCTCCACGCCCAGCGCGCGGCACAGTGGCTCGTACTCGTCCTTGGTATCGCCCAGGATCAGGGTGCGGTAGCCGTATGCCAGCATCCGCAGCGCGAAGGCCTTGACGGTGGCGGACTTGCCGCGGCCGGGCTTGCCGAAGACGACGACGTTCGGGTTGGTGACCGGGATGGCGTCGTCGGTGACCCAGCCAACCGGATCGCAGTAGAACGCCCCGCCCGACAGCAGGTCGATGCCCATCTGCGCGCCGGTGGGCGGCAGCCCGCTGGTGGCGATCAGCGGCCACACCACCGGCGTCTGCTCCGACGTCATTCGCCACACCGAGAGCGGCGCGAGCGCCACTGCGCGACCCCGGCCGCGGCCGCCCGGCCCGCGGCGGGGCACCAGCGCGGTGAACGGCCCGCGTTCCCGTCCCGCCGTCTCGACGGCCGGGACGGCGGGGAGCCGGTGGCCGAAGTCGTCGAGCAGGACGGCGACGTCCCGGCCCCGGCGGGGACCGCGGCGGTTCACCGTCGTCCCCTGCGGTCGGGCAGCCCGACGCCGAGGGGAATGGCCGCGGCGGCAAACCCGGCGTCCTGCGTCAGGTCCAACCGCAACGGCACGTAACCAGCGGCACGGATGGAGGCTTCGAGCCGGCGGCCGTGCTCGTCCACCGGCCACGTGGCCGGGACGGTGACGCAGGCGGCGACGGCGGGACGAACCAGCGCTCGGCCGGCGGCCAGCTTCTCGTCCGCGGCACCGATCCGTTCGGTGTCGCGCCGCTGCCGGGCCCGCTGCCGGAACCCCATGCGGGCGCGCAGCTCGTTACCCGTGGTGGCGCTCATCTCTTCCCGGCCGACCAGCCGGGTGGCACGGTCCAGCGGCAGCGGGGCGAGGAACACCGTTAGACAGCGCCGCTCCCCCGCCGTCGTAGGGATCAGCACCGGGGCCAGTGCGCCGAGCACCGCCCCGGAGTCGGGCAGCAGGATTGTGTCGGTGACCGACGCCCACGCGTCGTGCACGTAGTGCCGCACCTCGGCGCGGGCGTACGTCGGTCCGGCGGCGGCCATCGGCACCCCGGTCGCCAACTGGACGCCGTTGGCTGCGGCCAGGTCGGCGGCGACGAGCTGGCCGCGGTCGCCCGGGGCGAATCCGGTGCGTACCGCCGCAGCGAGTGCCGCCGAGTCCAGCCAGGTGACGGCGGTGCAGCCGACCGGGCCGCGCAACGCACTCTCGACCTCGGCCATGACCCCGTGCAGCACCCGCGCGCGGCCGTCCACCCCACCGCCGGATTCCTTCGCGGCCCGACCCATCCGGCTCTCGCCGACGACGACGGTCACGAACGCCTCGGTGCGCACCGCCGCCGGGGTGAGGGTGGCGCCCAGCAGTGCGTTCACCTGGGCGGCTAGGGGCGCGGCGTCGGAACGGGTGTGGGCTCGCTCCCAGGCGGCGCGCTCGGCGCCGTCGTCGGGGACCGTGCGCACCTGCAATGCCAGGACGTCGACCAGCTCGGTGCGCGCGGCGATCTCGCACACCTCAGCCAGACCGGCGCCCATCCTGTCCCGGTCGGCCGGCTCGGCCAGGCCGATGCCCGGATGGTCGATCCGCGCCACGGCCGCCCACGTGCGCGCCGCGGAGTTCTGCACGATCACCGGTCGGGTGAACAGCTGCCCGTAGGGGGGCCCGTCGTGGGTGCGGATGCCGGCGAGCACCCCTGGCAGGTCCGCTTCGGACAGGTCCTCGGCCGTCCCGGCAGCGGCTCGAGAGCCGAACATCGTCCAGCCCATCGCTCCTCCGATCGCGTACAGGCAGAGATCGCCGAACCAGCGGCCGGCCGCGCGCCCCCGGATGGGGACCAACAGCACGGCGACCAGCAGCGCCCACACCGGCAGCCAGACGGCGAACAGCCCCCATGCCTGCGCGTTCAGGGCCAGCAGCGCCGGCATGCCGGCGAGGGTGGCCAGGGCCAGCTGAGCGCCGGTCATCCCGAGGAACCAGCCCGAGACGTCGCGGGAGTAGTCGCCGTAGCGGATGGCGTTCATCGCGCGTCGTCCTGGTCGGGACCGAACGGGTCGCTCTCGCCGGGCCGGTCAGGTGCCATGCCGTCGAGGCGTTCGGCGGGCCAGGCCGCGGAAGATGCGCCTCCGGGATAGTGGGCATGCCCGTTCCCGGTCAGCTTCGTCGGCTGTGTTCCGCCGTCTTCGGGACGGCGCCCTCCGCCGTGCCCGCCTTCGGTCGCCGTCCCTCCACCGGAGCCGTTGCCGCGCACCGGTACCCGGGCGGGCAGCGGCTGCCCATAGTACGGGTGGGTGTGCCCGACTCCGGCGCCCGACAGCACGTCTGACGCCGAGGCGGCCACCCCCGCGGCCAGTCGGCCGGCCGTGGAGGTACCCGTGGTCAGCGCTCGCAGCGCGCCGGCGAAGCGCCCACTGGTCGCCGCGTCTGCGGTCGACTCGCCCTGCGCGCGGTCGCCGGCCAGCTGCGCCGCTGCACCGGAGGCGGCCACCCCACCGGATGTGGCACCTGCCGCCGCGGTGGCCACGGCCGCTCGTCCGCCACCAGCCTTCTGCAGCGCTCCCATGACTCCGCCGGAGGCGGCCAGAGAGGAGCGCAACCCCGCCCCACTCGACGTGCCGGGGTCGACGAAGGCCAGCAGCCGGAACAGCGCCAGCGGGCAGATCGCTCCAAGCAGGATCAGTAGGCAGCCGACCACCGCCATGCCGATCGCGGCCTCGGTGCTCGCTTTCTCTGCTCCGGTGAGGATGCCCTCGGTGATGGTCACTCCGACGCCGAGGACGAGCACGGCGACGGGGGCAACCAGCAGCGCGGCGAGGAACCAGCGGAGGCTTCGCCAGAACCAGGTGCTCGACGTCTGCGCCAGCAGTCCTCCTGCCGAGATCGCCGAGGTCGCGGCCAGCACTATCAGCGCCGCCTCGCGGACCAGCATCAGCAGCAGGTAGCCCACGCTGGCCGGCACCAGCAGGAAGATCGAACTGACCCCCAGCACGGTGGCGACCGTGCCGTCGACCAGGTCGCGGCTCACGCTGATCGACGGGTCGAAAGAGGCCAGGTTGTCGATATCAAGCAGGCTGCGCAGCAGGGCGGTGGTCAGTCCTGAGACGCCGGTGACCAGCAGCGCCGCCACCCCGATGTAGCTGGCCCAGACCAGCCCGAACTGCAGCAGTCCGATCAGCAGCCGGCCCAGCGTCTGCCCGTCCCGGCGCACCGCGGCGATACTCAGCTGCACCATGGCCATCAGCGCGGCCACGGTCGCGCCGATGCCGAAGGTCACCGGATATACGCCGGCCAGCGGGCCATCGGCGGACAGGTCCGGGGTGGCCAGGGCGTCGATCACCGAGAAGGCCAGTCCCAGCAGCCATAGCCCGGCCTCCCAGAGCGACAACATGGCGCTGACCCACACGTCGGCGACCACCGCGCCCGCTGCCTCGCCGATCACGCAGAACGGGTTGATCGGCAGGCACGGCAGCGAGCCATCGTCCGCCGCCGGAGCTGCGGGGAAGGCCACGACCGTCGAGTCGGCCGAAGCCGGAACCGTGGTTGCCAGCCAGCCCACCACCGCCAGCATCAGGACGACGACCAGCATCTGCGGGCGCGGCAACCGGCCGCACTGGGCCAGCTGCGGCCTAGACATGGCGCAGATCCCGCCAGCCGGCCGCGATCGCCGCCTCGGTGCCTGGCCAGACCGAGGGAGCCGGCGCCGGCTCCTCCCCTGGGCCGATGACCCACCGGTCCCCGACCCAGGCCATGCGCTGGCAGTCGGCGATCGCGATCCGGGAGGTCTGCTCCACGGTGACCGTGAACTCGAAGTTCACGCACACCACGGCGAAGTCCTCGCCCACCGTGCCCTTGATCAGCCCCATCACCGGGCGGACGACGATCGCCAGCTGCGGAGACCCCGCACCGGAGAGCCCCGCTGCAGACAGCAGGCTCGCCATGCCGTCCACGCCGGACCACGTCTCCGGGGTCGGCCCGCCCGGAGCGGCCCATTCGGCGATCACCCGTCGCACGCCGTCCATCGAGCCGGTCTGCATCGCCGTCACGTCGATCGCCGCCAGCTGCGCCAGCGAACCCTCCGGGGTACGCGGGAAGCCGGTGGGCACGTCCGCCGGGCCCACGCCGGTGGCGCGTGGCAACTCGAGAACGCCTGCAGCGTGTCTCGACAACGGGCCGGGCAGCGCGTCTTCCGGGTCGGCGGTCGGCATCGGCGCGACGGCCAGCGCATCCTGACGCGACATGCCCTGAGAGGGAGCCGCAGCCTGTCGTGCGGCTTCCCTCTCGTCCGGTTCCTCGGTCAGCCCTACGACAACTGCCACGACCAGGCCGGCCAGCACCGCCAGCGCCACCACCGCGCTGACCACGAGCGCCGTAAGAAGACGCGCCGGGCTCCACTCCTGCGCACCGCTCCCATGGACGTCGAGACGGCGGCGCATCAGGTGCACCCACTGCCGGTAATCGATCCGAGGATGACCAGGATGACCGTGTAGGTGATGGCCACCATCACGACCACCGCGACGCCCATCGCCCCGTACCGGGAGGCATGCGGATGGGAGAACATCCGGCCCACCAGGATCGAGCCGAGCGACACGACCGCGGCGATCCCGATCAGCGCCAGCACCCCCCACTTCACCCACGCCGTCACCTGATCGGCGAATGCCTGCACTCCCGGCGGCGCCTCCGGGCAGACCGCCGCGGTCAACTCCACCGGCGCCGCGGTGGCAGGCAACGCGGTCAGCACGACCAGGCCCGCAGCGACGAACGCGACGGTCGAGGCCGCTCGTACGGCTGCTTTCATGCGGGGTTTCACCGTGTCTCCCCCGCCGCGCCTGGCTGGGACGCTGCCGCCCGGTGCCGATGCCGATCCTGCGGTGACACGGCTGGCATCAGCAGCGCGGCCAGCGACCGGCCGGCGGCCTCCACTCCCTTGGGCAACCGGTCCCCGGTCAGACCGGCGGTCTGCAGTCGTCCGTCGACCGGAACCCGGACCACCCGTCCCCGCGACCTCAACTCGTGAAGCTGCGGACCACAGTTGGCCTTCACCGCTCGGGGCCAGCGCGCCGGGCCCACGACGGCCACCATCACCGGCTGCCCGGCGAGCTGGCTCAGCACGTGCTCGGTCAGTCGCACCCCGGGCACGGTCGGCCGGCAGACGACGACGGTGCTCGTACGGTCGCGGCCAGCCGGGCCAGGTCCTCCGGAGCAGGCAGCCCGAGATCCAGGACGGTGACCGCCGGCTCCTCGCTGCTCGGGAGGACCGGCCAGCCGCAAGGCTCCACGTCCGCGACGCGGCGGTCGATCGTGACGCAGTCGCGGGAACCACGTCGCCACGCGCCGGCGGCGTCGGTGCCCAGCTCCGCCGACGCCGCGGCAATCAGCCCCGACCGGCGGGGATGTGCGGTCTCCACCAGGTGCACCCGCCGGTCGGTGGCTGCCGCAGCGTCGCTGATGGCCAGCGCCACCGTGGAGGCGCCGGCACCGGCGTGTGCCGCTACGACCGTGACCCAGTCGGCCCCCAGCGCGTCGATGTCACCCCTGCCCGGGACAGGCGTGGGCGCGCTGTGACCCCTGCTCGTGCCTCGCTGCGGCGCTCTGTCACCGCTGTCAGCCCACCGCTCGCAGTGCGTGTCCTCTCCAGCCGGGAGCGCCTTGCTGTCCCCGTCTCGCCTTGTGCGGCGCGGAGACAGAACCGGTGCACCCGCCGGTGCACGATCCTCGGACACGGAGAGCTCGTGGAGACGCGTCGGCGCCGCGAGCCTGCTTCCGGAAGCTCGCAGACGACGGGCACGCAGCTCGCGGAACGCCTGCTGGATCTCCGCGACCGACAGCAGTCGCTCGTCGGGGTCGACGTCGCCGCCGCTGGCCACACCGCCCGTCACGCCGGCTTCGTCGACGTCCTGCAGCAGTGGGCTCACGCGACGGCCGCCAGGTACTGAGGAGCCACGCCGCGCAAGGCGGTCAGGGTGCGGTTCCGCCGGCGGTACAGCGTGCGCGTCGTGATGCCGTGTGCGGCGGCGACCTTCTGGTCGGCGCACCGGTGTTGCCGGTCGCGGCTGCACTCGGTGGCGATCAGCAGTGCGACGTCCTCGGCGTCGACTCCTGAGCGCACCGCCCACTGCAGGAGGTCGACGACGTCGAGGTCCTCCCCTTCCTCGTCGGCGCTCGCAGTTGCTATCCGAGTGATGTCGCCCGTAGCGGTCGGGATCTCGATCCGGCCGGGGTGGTAGCGGCTGCTGGGTCGCAGCTCGGCGAGTACCGCCCGCCGGGTCTCGGCGCGCAGGTTCGCCGCGATCGCCCGAGGCCGGCGCCGCCATGGGTAGCGGCGGATCTGGCACGCGAGTTCGCCGACGACCACGGCGAGGATGTCGAGGTTCAGGTCTGCGAGCTGCCTGGCCATCGTCCGCACCAGCCCGCTGAGCAAGTGAAGCGTCAGCAGCAGCGCGTCGTCGTCGCGGCCACCGTCCACAGCGGCCAGCCGGACGAGCGCGGCGAGCACGACGTCGCGGCGGTCGTCCGCGCCGTCGTCGGCCCAGACGGCGAGCAGGTCATGGACGCTGCTCAGCCCGATCAGGGCTGTCTCGTTGGCTGCCCAACGGACGAGGATGGCGTCGTCGTCCAGACGTGCGGCGAGCGCCGGCCAGCTGCCGACGATGGTGGGATCGTGGAACATGTGCGGGTCCTCCGGCATCGGTGTGATGCCGTCGACGCTCTGCAGAGACGTTCAACGAGCCGTCACCCCTCGGCAGGGGTGACAGGGGCGGTCACGTCACCCCTTGACCAGCGCTGTCCCGCTATCGCGTCCGAGGACACGCGGTATCCGGCGGCGGGGGGTGACGGAGCAAGCAGCGAGGGGTGACGCCCGCGAGATTTGACGACGAAGGCGCCCCTGATTCGCTCGCCGCACCTGGCGCGCGTGTATCCCGGAAACCGATCCGCTACCGCGTGATCAGCCTGTCTGGGTTGCGGCATGTAGCCCCACGGCAGCAGGGCCCCGCTCGTCCGAGCGGGGCCCTGCTGGTGCGTCAGACGCCGTAGGTGTCAGTCGTCGTCCGAATCGCTGGAGTCGTCGTCCCCACCGCCGGAGCCCGAGTTGGCCGAGCCGGAGCCGGAGTTGTCCGGCTTGGACGCCTCCTCGGCGGCCTCGCGGGCCTGCTCCTCGACCTCCTCGGCGGCCTCGCGGGCCTGCTCCTCGACCTCCTCGGCGGCCTCGCGGGCCTGCTCCTCAGCCTCCTCGGCGGCCTCGCGGGCCTCCTCCTCAGCCTCACGAGCCTGCTCGGCAGCCTCCTCAGCGGCCTCGCGGGCCTGCTGCTCGGCCTCCTCGGCGGCCTCGCGGGCCTGCTCCTCGGCCTCGGCAGCCAGCCGAGCCGGGTCGTCGGAGTGGTCGGGGCCGTCGCTGTCGTCGGTGTCGGCTGCATCGGGCAGGTCGCCCGGCCCGTCGAGGCCCGAGTCGTCGGTCTCGAGGCTGTCGTCGGAGTCGGGAAGGTCGAACGGCGACACGGTCTCGACCGCGGCGGCCACCGGGTCCTGCAGCGAGGCGGGCAGAGCGCCGACGGCGCCCGCTCCGGTGACACCAGCCACAGCGATGCCGAGGCCTGCGGTGGCCTGCGCCACTGCGCCGGCACCGGCGATCTTGGCCGCGACCGCGGCGAGGCCTTCGAACAGCAACATGTGGGTGGTCCTCCGAGCATCTGGATCGCGCCTTCTGTCGATCCCTTGCCGTTCCATCGGCGCGCCGGGCGTTCAACCTGAGCCGGGGCAACCCCGGAGGGTGGCTGCGCGCTATCCCGCTGCCCCGGGAAGCAGATCGGCTTTGCCGGCCAGGGCCAACGCCTCCTCCGGCGCCCGTGGAGCAAGCGCCGCGGCGGCGTTCGGGCGGTTCTCGGTGACGGCGACGCTGGAGCTCCGCAAGGGGATCCCCTGCAGGATGTCGGCGCCGCGAGAGATCGAACCGCCGGGATGTTGCCGTAGGGGTTGACCGGCGAGAATCTGCCGCTGGCCTCAGCGACGCCAAGAAGGCGACTCAGGCCGGCAGGCTAGACGAGGATAGGTGCTGCGGCCCTCAGCCAAACAGCGAAGGGATGGCAGTCAGCAGGGAACCGATGCCGACCAGCAAGAGGCCCTTCAGCTCCCGCTTGACGGAGCCAGTCGCCACACGCCGCACAGACTCCTGGAGCTCGTCGTCGCGGCGCTGGGACTCCGCATGGATTTGGCTGATCTCCTGACTCAATCGTCGCTCGGTCTCGCCGACGGACCTGTCCAGCCGGTACAGCTCACCTTGCAGGCCAGCGAGCCGTTCCCGCACGTACTCGAATTGCTGCTCCGGAGTCGCGTCCGGTGGTAGCCCGACCTCGCCGGTGGCCGTCAGCGTCCCTGTGGCCGAGAGCGTGGCGTTGGCCATGCCACCGAGAACAACTACTTCGCGTCGCTGCCGGAGGACATGCCGACGGAACCAAGCCGTGAGCGCAGTAAGCCTCGGGAAGACCGGCCGCCCGGCGAAGGTCCGGTAGTCGTTAACGGCCGCCGTCCAGGCCAGCGAGATCCCCCAGACGGTGGATGCCAGCCCTGCCAGCGTCACCAGGTGCGCCCAGTCAGCCAGCCAGCGCCCCGCCACGGATGACAGCCTGACATCTGGGCTCGTCCAACCTTCGGCCACCTACCGGCCAGGCGCCGTCCGGCTTCGGCCAGGGGCGTCCAGCGGCCCGTCGTTCAGCACCCGCCCTCCACTCGGGTTCCGGCTTCGACGACCACGGGTCCCGCTGCAGGATCCCCATCGGGGCACGGAGGCGAGCGGCGAGTGTGCACTGGCTAGCACGCGGTCACTCATGCGACAACGGCCCGAGAACAGGGGGCTGACGCTGGCTGGCTCGCGCTCCGGCCACCCGTCCGCAGTTGGCCAGCGCTGGATCCCACCTGGCCGTTCCCTGGTGACGCATGACGTCGTGCTGACCGTCTCGGCGCTGGCATGTTCCCCGCCAGGGTGTCGGGGGTCAAAACTATGGTCCGAACATGCTTCGCCGACTCGATCTCAAGGCCCCATGGCGGTCCTTGGACAAGGGCTTCTGGCCTGACAACCTCCCGTCAGGCTGCCGCACAGTGGTCTACGGCCACAACGGCAGCGGCAAGTCCACGCTGTCCGAGCTCCTCCTCAGCCTCGCCGAAGGTTCATGCGCCACGGGTGTTGTCTGGGAGCATGAGGACGGGCAGCGAACCACCGTCGGCTCGGGTGAAGTGAGCCCTTCATCAGTGGCGTCCACCAAGGTGGTGTGCGATCCCCGCCGCCCGGGTGAGGGCGTGGGCGTAGACGTGTAGGCGGCCACCGCGTGATTCTTCGAACTGAGTTCCCGCTCAAGATCGAGGAGTTCCACGCGATGACCGCTGCACCCATGATCGACCCTGCCCGCTTCCTGCACGAGCACTTGGAGCAGGCCAGCCCTGATCTGCTGCGGCAGATGCTGACCACGTTCATCAACACGCTGATGTCGGCGGAGGCCGACGCGGTCTGCGGCGCTGAGTACGGGCAGCGCAGCGCCGAGCGCACCAACGTCCGTAACGGCTACCGGCACCGCGACTTCGACACCCGCGCCGGCACCTTGGACGTCGCCATCCCGAAGCTGCGGGCCGGGTCGTACTTCCCCGACTGGCTGGTGGAGCGCCGCCGCCGCGCGGAGCGGGCGCTGACCACCGTGGTCGCCACCTGCTACCTGCTGGGGGTGAGCACCCGGCGGATGGAGAAGCTCGTGGAGTCCCTGGGCATCACCCGGCTGTCGAAGTCGCAGGTCAGCGAGATGGCCAAGGACCTCGACGCGCAGGTCGCTGACTTCCGGCACCGGCCGCTGGACGCCGGCCCCTACACCTTTGTCGCCGCCGACGCGCTCGTGCTCAAGGTTCGCGAGGGCGGGCGGGTGGTCAACGTGCACGCCCTGGTCGCCAGCGGAGTCAACGGCGACGGGCACCGGGAAATCCTCGGCCTGCAGGTCACCAGTGCCGAGGACGGCGCCGGCTGGCTCGGGTTCTTCCGCGACCTGACCGCCCGTGGTCTGACCGGCGTGCAACTGGTCACCTCCGATGCGCACCGCGGGTTGGTCGAGGCGATCGGCGCGACCCTGCCGGGTGCGGCCTGGCAGCGCTGCCGCACGCACTACGCGGCGAACCTGATGGCCGCCACTCCCAAGGGCTCTTGGCCGTGGGTGAAGGCGCTGCTGCACTCGGTCTACGACCAGCCAGACGCCAGCTCCGTGCACGCCCAGTTCGACCGGGTCCTCGACGCGCTGGCCGACAAGCTGCCGAAGGTGGCCGAGCACCTCGAGGGCGCCCGCGCCGACGTGCTGGCCTTCACCGCGTTCCCCAAGGAGGTCTGGAAGCAGATCTGGTCCAACAACCCGGCCGAACGGCTCAACCGGGAGATCCGCCGCCGCACCGACGTGGTCGGCATCTTCCCCGACCGCGACTCGGTGATCCGGCTCGTCGGCGCCGTCCTCGCCGAGCAGCACGACGAATGGACCGAAGGCCGCCGCTACCTCGGCCTTGACGTGCTGGCCCGCTGCCGCATCCGCCCCGTGAACGACACAACCGCCGACGAGGAGGTAACCACCCCGACCATTCCGGCGCTCAGCGCCTGACCGAACCGAAAATCACGCGGTCGCCGTCACACACCACGCCACCGGGCTTGACCCCTTCATCTTCCATGGCGGTTTTCACGCGCAAGTGGGTTGAAGCGAACCTCGCCGACTTCCTTGACGGCGATAGCGCCTCGGCCATCGTGACTCTTGGGCGGGAGGCCATCGATGCCAAGGACGAAGAGGCGC
Organism: Blastococcus sp. TF02-8; assembly: GCF_003319175.1. Classification (GTDB taxonomy): domain Bacteria; phylum Actinomycetota; class Actinomycetes; order Mycobacteriales; family Geodermatophilaceae; genus Blastococcus. Next base: position 10,900 of record NZ_QOHK01000007.1, read on the forward strand.
GACTTGAAGAGGAGGTCAAGCGGTTACGAGCGGACGCAGCCGAAGCTAAGAAGCACGAAAAGGCCGCGGACACCAAGGTTGAGAAGCTGACCCGGGACGTCCAGGACAGGATCATCTCCGAACTCAAGGAGTTCGACTACAACCACTTCACGAAGAACCGCTACTCCATCCCGAAGGTCCAAGACGAACTGCGTAAGTACAAGGGCGAGTTCCCCGACAGCAACGCGCACGCGGAGGCATTGAAGCGCTTGGGAGAGGGTGCCCCAGCTCCTGTCGCAGAGCTGCCTCCCCCGCCTGCTGGCATTGCTGGAGGACTGGCTAGGCTCTCCGAACTGTTAGCCGAGACTCCGACCCGAGTGGCCCTTGAAGCCCTTGAAGGGAACCCGACCGCTCAGGCCTGGGTCGAGCAAGGACTCGGGCTGCATAAGGACCTCGACCAGTGTCTCTTCTGCGCGGGAGATATCAGCCGCGACCGGCGCGATCAGCTCGCTTGGCACTTCGACGAGAGCTGGCTTCGAATCCGCGGCGAGGCGAAGGACCTACTTGCCGAAGTCACCCGCGAGAGACAAGCGCTCGCGGCCTGGCATGTCGCGTTGCCGGCCTCCACGGGTCTCGCCAGCGAACTCCGGTCGGTCTACGAGGAAGCGGTGACGCAAGCGAGGGCTGAAGTCGACGAGCATGTGGCCACGCTTACACAGGTCGAGAGCGCACTCAACGCTAAGGTTTCTGACCCCAGCGTGACGCCCGAAGCGCCGGACTGGTCGGTGCTGAACAGCGCACCGTCCATCACGGTGCTCGCCCAGGCGGTCAACGAGCACAATCACCAGGCTCGTCGCCACGAGGAGGTCACCGCTGAGCGGAAGCAGACCGTCCTTGACCATCTGGTGGGGTCACACAGTGGAGCCTTCCGCGACCTCGAAGAACAGGCCAAGGACAGCGCCACAAAGAGCTTGACCAGCAAGAAGGCAGCGGAACTCGCGGAGCGGCGACTGGACGAGGTGCGGCAGGCGCAGTTCACCACCAAGGACATGGCCGACACCCTGACGCGCGACCTCGCCCGCGTCTACGGCAAGGACCATCTCAGCGTTGCTGTCACGGCGGACGGGAAGTCCTACGCCTGTCGACGTGGTGACAAGCCAGGCACAGATCTCAGCCACGGCGAACGGACCACCCTCTCGCTCCTGTACTTTCTCCGGAAGCTCGAGGACGAGCAGGTACCCGGCGGCGACCCCTCGCAGCGGGTCGTGGTGATCGATGACCCGTCAAGCTCGCTCGACCGGGAAGCACTCTTTGCGACCCATCAGTGGCTCATCGACACGCTGAAGGGCTTCGGCCAATACATCATCCTGACCCATGACTTCAGCCTGCTGAGGCTCTTCATCAAGTCCCACAAGAACGCGTGGGGCAGCTCCATGAAGCGAATCACACAGGGCAACGCTGACGAGATTCGCTTCCCGAAGGTCTCGTTCCTCGAGATGTACGCGGCGACAGTCGATGGCGAGCGCCGGTCGAAGGTAGGCAAGCTCCCTCGACTCCTGCTTAACAACACGTCGGAGTACGCCTACCTCTTCTCCATGGTCATGGCTGGGATCGCGGACTCCGAGGACCATGAGCGACTCTTCCTCTTGCCCAATGCAGCTCGCCGGGTCCTTGAGGTCTTCGCCAGCTACAAGGCGCCGCACCGAACGGACTTCTTGAAGCAGCTCGAGGTTCTCGTCCAGGCTCAAGATGGCGAACCGTTCCGCGACGTGTTCGACTTCTGCAACAGGTTCTCGCACGGCGAGGGCAGCGAGAGTGTTGACGTGCTCGACGCCCGTGCTGTCCATGGACAGATTCGGCGATGCATGGAGTTCCTGCGAGCGATCGACAGTGAGCACTTCGAGCGCATGTGCACGGGGACCAACACCGATCCGGCGCTACTGCCGTAGCGGGTGGTGTCCGACTAGATCTCCCGCGGGGACTGACGTCCCCTGCATGTGGGACCAGTCGGGCGCCGAGGACTACTGCAGTTTCTGTTGTTCGCGGTAGGGACTGATTCATGCTGCGACTGTGGTCTGAATGTGTGCTCGATTCAGAGGACGATCGTCGATCGGGCGATCTGCTGACCCCTCGCGCTGCGCCCGCAGGTCGGTCGATGTCCGCGCTGCCTACCTGGCTCGATCTTAGTCGCCAGCAGTTCCTCGACCTCGGGACTCGACTGCCAGCGGCCACGGCGGCGACGTCCGGGAGCCGAGCATCGCGCGGCCGGAGCGCTGGTCCACTATCTGCGCTTACCGAAGACGATGCACCCTGACGGCTTTGGCCATGCCGTCGACCTGCATCCTGCCTCCGCTAATGACTACCAGTGGGCGATACTTGTACTGATAGCGGTAGTAGTACTCCGCCTGCTGCCATACCGACCCGTTCTCGAGCGTAACGACGGTGCTGCCATCCCAGCCCGTCCATGCGCCAGCTATCCGCGATCTCAATGCCTACTTCACCTCCAGCCCTTTTAGCGCCGTTCGGCGCATCTTGCCGCACAGCTCTGACCGATTCGCACGCCTTCGGGGGGTCTCTTCCAGTCAAACCACGTCACTGTCGTGCTCGAGGTAACTCATACATCTCGTGACCGCCGGCGTCATGAGCGCCCCAGGAACCGGCGCAGCCAGCGGCTCAGCCTCGTCAGCACGCCGGCACGGGGAACGTCACCGTAGGTCTGTGCGCGCTGCGCGGTGTCGAGCTTGTGTGTCGCTAGTGCAGCACCTCGCGTCATGGGTCGGCACCAGACCACACGGTTTTGCCGGATCAGGTAGTGCGACCCGCACTCGAACTGTCCGTTGCCCACCGACGGAGACAGGGTCACCCGCCCGTCGAAGGTCAGGATCCAGTCTGCAGGGCCCAGCGGAGTCACGACCCTGACGCCACAGCCGCACGCGCATCGGTGGGAGGCGGTTGCGTACTCCATCGAGACGTACAGCAGCCCGTCGTCCAGGTCTGTCGGCACATACTCGACGAAGACGGGTTCGAGTTCTTCAGACTTCACCGGTCGTGTCCGCCTCCGTCGGGCCGTCATCCTCGGCTTCGTCGTTGCCGTACTGGTTGATGATTTCGTTGGTGTCGATTCGGTACAGGGAGTGCAGTTCGCTCTCGCTGTCGCTGTAGAAACCGCAACGCTTCTTGAATGCGATGACGGCCAGGATGGCGGTGAGCGCGTTGAGCTCGGCCACCTGGATGTTCGATTCGTACTCGTCGCCATCGCCGAGCTCGTAGGAGATCAGCTGGTGGTCCCGGATGTGACCCTGCTGCCCGGGCAGGCTCGTAGTGACGCGGAGAAGCCCGGCCAAGCCATTGGCGTCGTGCCGCACACCCAACCCGGTGTCGATGAAGGGCACTCCCGCGTCGGTCAGCGCGTCGACGATGACCTTCTTGTCCTCGTTCGCGTCCATGGCGAGGAACACGAAGCTCATCTCGAGCAGCTCGTCGACGTTGTCCGCTGTCACGTACTCCGCGTGTGGCACGACGCCCCATCGCAGTCGTCCGTACCGGGCTGCGTGGTAGTCCACCTTGAGCGGGGCGGCGTTGAGTTCCTCGATGCTGGCCGCGCCCGGTGACCGGTAGGAGTTGTGAGTGGAGAAGACGTCGCCGTCGTAGACGTGCAGCTCACGGATCGGCGTCTTGGCGAGCAGATCGAGCAGGTATGCGCCGGTCCCTCCAAGACCGACGATCGCGACCTTGGGCAGCGAGATCTTCTCCGCCAGGGCGGTGATGCCTGCGCGGCTGGAGTTCGTGTCCAGGTACTTGAACACGCTGTCGGTCTCGTCCGACGCGACCGGCTTGAACGTGGTGGGGATCGCCGTGGGGTCGATGGCCTGGGCGTGGCCGACGATCAGCCCGGCGTATGCGACCACCTTGTCGTAGTAGTTGGTGTAGCCGCGGCCGTGCGCCTTCATCGAGGAACTGCACGCCGCCATCAGGCCGCCGGCGAGCTGTATCGGTCCGCGCTGGTGGATCAGAGCCTGGAGCTCCATCCCCTCCTTGCTGTGCGGGATCTCGGTGAACCACATCACGTGGGTCTGCGGCGGAGTAGTGGTCTCGCCCTGGATGTCCAGGGGGCAGACGAGACTGCCGCGGACGACGGTGCCTCCGGCGGTCACGAACGGGACGTCGTCGACGGCCAGGTGACCGGCGAAGATGCGGACGGCGTACCCCTCGTTGACGAGCCGCGACAGATCCGGGCTGTCACGAACGAGTCGTGGCAGTGACATCGAAGCTCGTCCCCTTCTTCTTCACGGTCACCGAGGTGCCGGGCACCAGGGTTCCGCTACCCCCGTGCCCGCCCTTGGCCTTGCGATAGGCCACCGAGTAGATGACGTTGGGGTCCCTGTGGGGGAATCCCAGACCAACCACCTGCTCGTACGTGACGGTCTCGGCGTCGACCTCGAAGCGCGACCCGTTGATCGCGATCTCGTAGTCCTTGTCCTTGGTCGGGTTCTTGGCCGACAGCTCGGCTTCGGTCATCACGCGCTCACTCCCTGGATCCGCGCCTGGCTCCCCAGGCGTCGTCGGTAGACGGTAGCAGCTCATCACCCTTAGGGTGACGTGGCGATGACGACGGGCGTGTCGAGGAACGAGGCGGGTCGGCGGACCCGAGTCCGCCCGATAGGTTGTGCCGCATCACCCGAAGAGTGAAGGGCCGATGGAGATCGAGTACCTCGATCGCGGAGCGCGTGATGCCGCGAGGCCGCCAGGTGTGCGGCCTCCGGACTGGAGCCATGCCGAGGTCAGCCGCCTGCGCCTCGTCGTTCAATGCATCCGAGCCGCGCGGATTCCCAGCGACGTACTGTCGCTGCGCTCCCTGCGCCTGCGCACCGATCGCGACGATCCCGGACGGGTCAGGACTGAACTGAGCTCCGACCGCGCCCTCACCCTCGCCTTCAAGGCAGACAGCAGCCCCATCACAGCGATGCTGGATATCGCGCCCACCAGAACGGACTCAGGACGATGAGCGATCGCGTGCCCGACCCGGTGCCAGTCGGCAGATTCCTCGCCGAGGAGATCGAAGCGCACGGGTGGACCCAGGCGGAATTCGCCGCCGTGCTCGGACGACCGGTGCAGTTCGTCTCCGAGATCGTAAACGGCAAGAAGGAAGTGACTCGTGAGTCGGCGGCACAGATCGGTGCAGCCCTGGGTCAGACGCCCGAGTTCTGGCTCAGCTTTCAGGATGAATACTTGCTGAGTGAGCAGGCAAAGAGCACCAGGACTCAGCAGGAGTTGTCAGAAGTGCGACGCCGCGCGCGCCTTAACCGATTGGTGCCGGTCGCAACGTTGCGCAAGCGTGGTGTATTAGTTGGAAAAGATCTAGACGAGCTCGAAGAAGAGGTAGCCGAACTCTTAGAGCTGGACAGCATCGACGACGACCCCGCCTTTCACATCGCCGCCCGACGGAGCAACCACGACGAGCCCGTCTCGTCTGTACAAGTCGCCTGGGTGGCATGTGTTAGGCGCGCGGCCCGCAAACGCACAGGCGTCAAGCCGTTCTCCAAATCCAAGCTAGAGAGACTGGCGGCACAACTGCCCACACTGCTCAGTAGCCCAGCCGGCTTCCGCGGCCTGCCCGAAAGCTTCGCGGACGCTGGCCTCGTCCTCGTCTACGTCGAGGCACTACCGGGGGCAAAGATTGACGGCTGCGCGTTCATGCTCGGCAAGACCCCAACCATTGCGCTCTCAGGGCGAGGTAAACGCTTGGACAAAGTCTTGTGGACGCTATTGCACGAGGTGGCCCACGTCATTCTCGGCCATGTCTCGTCCGACGTGTTAGTGGAGACGCTGGACGACCAGGACGAAACGGACGACACGGAGAACGAGGCCGACAGGCGAGCGGGCGCCTGGCTTTTGCCTAGGCCGCTCCCGACACCGCCGGCGCGTATCGGCGCGGGATGGGTCGAGACCGTGGCGAGCGAGCGCCGCCTAGCGCCAATCGTGATCGTCGGCCAACTCCAGCAGAGTCAAGTGCTGGACTGGCGCACGACCCTCGCGCGCAACGCCCCGACCGTAACCGGAGTCCTCGAGACTTGGTGAGCTGTACGCCGGCAGTTCTACCTTGGTTGGCCGCTGGTGCCAGGGCGCCACTTTCGGCGTAAAGCCCACGTGTCGCACGCTGCGAAGCGTGCACTCACAGTGCATGCCCCGTCGTCTCCCGTAGGACCAACCCTTACCGGGAACGCCGCAGATCAGATCGGATGCATCGGACTCTGTGTCCCGTAAGAACCGCCCGAGAGATTGCCCGGTGATGGAGAGGCTATGCGGGGCACTCGTCTGAAGCCACGGGTGGCGACACTGCAACTGGCACTGCCGCGCTGGGCCGGCTCAGGCCGTCCCCGGCGGGCAGGGCGGACTGATCGTCCTACCGCCGTTCGGACGGCTACTGGAAGCCGTTGCAGGTTCGTCGGTCCTTCCGTAGCGGTCCGTACCTCCGACCGCCTCCGTCGTTGGTCAGCCGGCCCTGTTGATCCACTGTCGGCGGAAGAGGATCTCGGCGGTTCTGGGTGGTAGGTCTTCCTCCACCTCGGCGTCGTGGTTGGCCAGAATGCGCGCGACGTAGGCGTCGGCCTCCGCCCGGTTGTCCTGCGCGTCGCAGGCGGCGACCAGGTCGAGCAGCGGCACGTCCTCGTAGCTGCCGGCTTTCAACGCCACATGAGCGGCGGCCGCAGCGAGCTCGGGCTCGCCGGCGGCGAGGTGGTGCGTCGCGACGGTGTGCGCCACGTCGACGATCATGGCGGCGTACTCGTGGTCCAGTCGGGAGTTCTCCTCGACCAGCCAGCTGTATCCGCCGGGCGCGCCCTGCCGCGATGCGGGCAGGTCGAATGGCCGCCCGGTGACCAGGTCGAGAGCGGCGCGCAGGTCGGCGATGCCGTCGACACCGCGGGCCAGCCCGCGGACTCGCAGTCGGCGGAACAGCTCGGCGTCGATGAGGACGTCGTCGATGCGGTAGCGGCCGACCCCGCCGGCGGTGACCCCGGACGGGAGGTAGTCCGCGCCGGTCGCCGGGTTGGTGCCCAACCAGGCGCGCACGATCGAGATCGACTGCCGCACCTTGGTCTTGCCGACGACGTCGGGCTCGTTGGGCCAGATCGCGGTGGCGTAGCGCTCGCTGGTCACGCCCCCGGGCCGGGTGGCCAGGTAGGCGACGATTTCGGTGTAGAACTGCCGCCGCGGGTTGCGCTCGGGCAGGGTGCCCTGCGCCCGCACTTCTACCGGGCCGAGCAGGGTCAACTTTGGCCGCGGGCAGGACGGGTCAGCCCAGTCGGCGAGGTCGGCGTCCAGGGCAGGGTCGGCGAACTCGACCTGGTCGCGAGTGTGTCCGTCGGTGACCGGAGCCAGCGCCTGCAGGTCCCGTTCGGTGGTCGCGGCCCGGTCCAGATAGGTCTGCGCGGACAGCGGTAGCACCGAGTTGGTCATCCAGGCCGCGGTGCCTGCCTGGTGGACCGCCGGCACGTCGTCCGCCTCGGCCGGCGCAGGCGGCTGCCGCCGGCCGGCGCGGGACGGGTCAACTCGAAGGCCGCCGCAGGCGTCGGCGTGCTCGTCCCAGGACTCGTCTCCGCGAGAGGGTGGGACCGGGCGGTCGTCCGTCACGGTAGCCAGCGCGAGCACCTGGGCCAGCTGCGCGGCCTCGTCGGCCGGGATTTGCTGCGCGATCAGCTCGACTCCCAGCGCAGGGATGGTGAGCATGCCGGCCTCGTCGACAGTCAGCTGCCAGCGGGCGGCGTCCGCGTGGTCCGGGTCGTCGATGAGCACCAACGCGGTCGCGCCGCGGGCGCGCTGCTGCTTCATGGCGGTCATCAGCCGTTCCAGCCCGGCGCTGTCCTTGGCGACGTCCGGGGCGATGAGAAGGACGCGCGGCGCCCACGCGTCGCCGGCCACGTCACGCAACCGGCCCGACAGCACCTCGACGTCGGCGATATGCATGGCCTCGGTGACCGATTCGAGGTGGCCGTCGAGCGCCGCGATCGCCTTCTCGACGTCGTCGGTGTAGATGAGCCGGTCAGGATTGATCTGGGCCAATTCCTTGCCGAAGCCGACCAGGGTCACCTGCAGCATCTCCGACCACGTGTTGTGCGCCAGCTCGGCAGCGAGGAACCGGGCCAGGTTCAGGCAACGCTCGGCGTCCCCGGACAGGGACAGGGTCGCGACCCGTTCCAGGTCGAGCAGCCAGTGCTCGCCCTCGGCCGTGTAGCCCACGGACGCGAGCATGGGGAACGGTGCGAAGAAGTACGCCCGCCGCTGCTCGTCGTAGGTCAGCGGATCACCGCGCCGGATCGACCAGCGGGTGCCGGCTGCGTCCACCATCCACGGCTCCGGGGCCTCCGAGGCCGGCTCAGTGAGTACCAGAGTCAGGACGTCGTCGGTCATGTAGGCCGCCACCACGTCGGGCAGGCGAGCGCCGTCGACCTTCGCCAGGGCCTGCACCAGGGCCCGCAGCGCCTGGTCCAGCCAGGTGACGTCGGCACTGCCGACGCTGCCGGCCTTCAGCAGGGCTCGTTCAACGTGCACCAGCTCTGGTGGTGTGCTGCCTATCGTCCGGCCGGGACGTCGCTGCCGGAACTGCCTGCGGCGGTAGCGCAGCAACGCGGTCAGCGAGGCCCCGGCCAGCAGCAGCCCACCGCCGGCGGCGAAGGCGATCATCGGTAGCTCCGAAGTGCTACCCGTCGAGGTCTCGTCAGGCCTCGCCTGCGACGGCTCGACGCTGTTAGGTGCAGCCGCGGGAGACGAGGTCGGGGCGTTGGTGGCCGGACCGGGCGCGGCCGGAGGCGGCGCGTTGGTGCCCGGCGGGGTCGGGTCTGCTGGAGGGGCGGTGCTCGGGCCTGGCGCTGATGGCGGTGCCGGCGTCGTGGGCGGTGCCGGCTCGGCTGCCGGAGGCGCCGGTGCGCTGGGTGCGGGCGTCGCTGGACTGGCCGGGTCCGGGATGCTCAGCGTCCAGCCCGGTCGGATCAGCGACGGGTCGGTGAAGGTGGCGCCTCCGGGTTGCCTGCGTCCCCGGTTGAGCTCCCAGGCTTGTGGCCAGTTGTGCCCGCTGCCGGTGATCTCCTCCGTGAGGTCCCACAGGGTGTCACCGGATTCCACCGTGACGTCCTCGACGATTCTCGCGGTGTCCGGGGCTAGGCCCGTCGGAGGCAGGCCGACCGCGTCGGGCGGCAGGACCAGCACCGTGCCCGGGAAGATCTCGTTGTCCGGACCGACCGCGGTCGGGTTGAGTCTGGCGATCTCCGGATATCGCAGCGGGTCCCCGAGATACCGCTCTGCCAGCGCCCACAGGGTGTCCCGGCGCTGCACCTGGTAGGTCGTGGTCGCGACCGGAGGCGCGTGCTCGTCCGGCATCGAGTACGCGACCGGTGTCTGCGCTATGGCCGGTGCGCTGGCGTACTGCGCCGACGCCGGGACGGCGGTGGATGTGGCCGCGACCGGCAGCGGCGGCGCCGTTGCGGTGGATGCGGGGCCGCCGGCGGCCAGTGGAGCGACGGTGAAGCCGACCGCGACGGCGGCGACCAGGGCGGCGGCCGGCCGCTGGAAGATTCCCAGCCCGGAGAGGACCGGAATAGGCCGTGCGCGGGCGAATGCCACGATCTCCGCCACTGTCGAGGCGGTGAACAGGGCCCAACACACCCACACGCCGGCTGCGAGGACGAGTCCAGCGAGCTGCCCGTTGTCGCGGGACGTCAGGACGGCCCCGACCTCGTCCAGCGACGGCAGGCTGTCCGGAACCAGGTGCAGCAGCGCCATCAGCACCGGTACGCCGACGATGACGGCGAGCAGCGTCAGGAGGGCACCCACGGCCTTGAGCAGGCGGGCGGCGTGGCCGGTCACGACAGGCCCTCCCCCGAAGTGACCCCGACCAGCAGCTGGGCGGTGTGCACGCGGGTCTGGCTGACCGGGATGCCGAGCAGGGGCGTCGAGTCGGTGACGGTCACGCTGACCTCGACGATGCCGGGGCCGGTGACGGTCACCGTGCCGGTCGCGCCGGCTTGGTCGAGGTAGGAGCGGGCCGCGGTCGCCGCCAACTGCGAGTCGGCGCTGCCGCCGGTGGGAACCGGGCCGATGGCGATGCTGGCCGCGCGGGCCGCCTCAGCCGAGTACGTGTCGGCGCGGTTGGCGGCCTGGATCGCGGTCCCGGCGTCGACGAGTGCGGTGACCAGGACGCCGACGATGAGCACGATGAAGCAGAACAGCACGGCCACCGACCCGCGGTCGTCCCGGAGTTGAGCACTGACTTGCGGGCGGGGTGTCACGACAGGTCCCTGGCAGGGTCGAGCGGGCTGGTGGCGCTGTCATGCAGCGTCCGGGAGCCGGGCAGGCCGGCAACTCCACCAATGTCGGACAGGTCAACGGTGCACGACACGGCGACGGTGACCGATGCCGAGGCGCCCGGCGGCGCGGTGAACCCGGAGGTGTCGACGCTGACCTGCACGTCGATGCAGTACAGGCCCTGGCTGGTCAGTGCGGTGGTGGCGGTGTCGGTGGCGATCTGCTGGGCCGCGGCGGCCGATCGGGCGAGCGAGGCGTCCCGCGCTGCGATCCCGGCGACGCCGCTGATGCGGTCGCCGGCCAGCGCGATCCGGGCGCCGACCACCAGCATGGCCACCAGGAGGAGTCCGACCGGCAGCAGGATCGCCAGCTCCACCGACTCCGAGCCTCGGTCGTCCCGCCACCGCCGTCGGCGGCCGTTCGGAGCCGGCTGCAGATCGCGGCTCATGGCGAGTCCGGGGTGGTAAAGCGTTCCTTGCCGCGCACCACGGTGACATCGACGGTCGGGGCGAAGCCGGGCAGCGGGATCACGTTGGGCACGCTGGCGGTGACGTGCACCGAGACCGTGGTGGCGGTGTCGGACTCGGTCACCGAGTAGTCGGTGATCGCGCCGGTCCCGAGTCTGGCCAAGTACATGTCCGCCGCCGCCTGCCCCGCTCCCCCGGTCGCTCCATGGACGCTGGCGGCGCGGGCTCCGACATGCGCCGCGGCGTCGGCCGCTTCCCGGGCGAAGTACCACAGCGCGAGCTGCGGGCCGGCCAACAGCAGCGCGACGATGATGGGGAACAGGATCGCGAACTCGACGCTGGATGAGCCCCGCTCGCTTCCGCGGCCGCGGTCTCGGCGGGATCCTGGGCGCGCGACCGGACCGCGCGGCGCGGATGCCGCACGGTTCGGAGTACGCGCCTCGAGCATGGAACCGCTGCCGGTTCTACTGGAACAGCGACGTCTTGCTGGCCACGAACGCGATGGCCGCTGCGCTGACCGCGCCGCCGAGAGCGATGGCCAGGATGACCATGAACGCCTTCTCCGAGGAGTCCGAGCCCCTGTCGTCGGCGACCTGATCGGCGCGCAGCCAGGCCAGGACCGACAGGGATATGACAGACACGGCGATGAGGCACTGCGCCACGACGGCCTGCGCACCGCGACGGATGGTGGGCTGGAACATTGGAAACCTCCCGGTAGGCGGTGCGGTCAGGACGAGATCCCGAACATGCGGAGCATGAACGGGACGAGCACGAACAGGGTCAGTCCGGTGACCAGGAGCGCCAGCGGGCGCGACATCCGCTCGCTGACCTGGTTAGCCTCGGTACGGGCGTCGGACAGCTCGGCGTGCCGAAGCGTGCGGGCGCTGGCCAGCAGGGGCTCCAGCAGATAGGTGACGTAGGCGCCGCGGACCTCCCCCACGAGCACCCAGGTCGGGGACGCGCGCAGCGCCAGGTGCAGCGCATCCCCCATGTCGAACCCGCCTCTGCCTTCGGCGTTGGGCAGCCGGGACTCGAACGGTCGGCATACCGCGTGCCGCCTGACCAGCTGCCGGCGCTCGGGATCCCACCGAGGCAGGTGCAGACCCAGCTCCCGCTCGTCCTCCACGGTGATGACCACGTTGTTCCACGGGATGGCGTTGCCCAGCGCGCGCAGCAGCGTTGTCTTGCCGACCCCCGGCGCTCCACTGACCAGCGGAGATGCACCGGCGAGGATCGCCGCCTGCAGGAAGGCTCGCACCGGTGAGTCGACCATGTTCATCTCGTGCAGGTCATCGAGGCTCGGATCACTGAACCGGTGCACCCGGATCACCCCGGCCGGGCGCGGCAGCACGTCCATAGCCGCCTGCAGCCGCGCGCCGAGCTCCGTCACGCCCTTCAGCCGCACGTTCAGGATGGGGCTGGCTGAGGAGAACTCGCGGCTGGTCTGACCGTCGTCCGACCGTGAACCGATCGACCTCAGCAGCTGCTCGAGCTCCTCGTCGCTGGAGGCGATCGCCGGCCCGGCCACGAGTTGGCCGCTGGCCATCCGCAGCATCGTCGGCTCGCAGCCCTCGAAGTGGATGTCTTCCACGTCGTCCCGGGCCATCAGGGGAGCCAGTCGCCCCAGCCCATCCAGCTCGGCCAGCACGGCCGCGAAGATTCTGTCCTCGGTGGTCACCGCCGGCGCCGAACGGCCGCGGTTGGCCTCGTGCAACAGCCACTGGTCGTACTCGTCGCGGATCAACTTCCGGGTCAGCTCGCGCCGCGGGCCCGGGGCGTAGTTCCTGTCCTCCACCGTCAAGCGGGTCGACACCCGATCACGCAGCTCCACCACGACGCGGTACTCGGTACTGGTGAGCTCCTTGGTATCGGCTGGTGTGGCGTCGACCGGCGCGGCCACCGCAGCCAGCGGCTCGAGCGGCGGCAGCGGCGGACGCTCGCGGGCGGGCCGCGGCAGGTCGGGGGCGGCAGGCACTTCCAGCGGCGGCGACGCGGTGTCCTCGTTCCTCATCCGGCCACCGCCTCGGCGACACGGGACGCCTCTGTCGGACTGGTCAGCGTCTTGGCCAGGGACGACGCCGCGCGCAGCAGTGCGGACCGTTGCAGCGTCTTCGGACTGACGGTCGCGCCGTCGGAGAGCGCCTGCGCTGCGGTCCGGTCATAGGGCAACGTGCCCGACAGCGGTAGGTCCAACGCCTTGGCGACTTCGCCGGCGGAGTACGGCCCGTCCCCGACCACGAGTGCCGTGACCTTCGCCAAATCGCCGAGCTCGTGTCGCAGTCGTTGCGTCGCATCCTGCGCCGCGTGCACCGACCGCACGCTGGGCCGCACCACCAGCAGCACCCGGTCGGCGGCCCGCAGCACCGGCCAGCAGCCGCGCTCGGTCACCAGTCGGCCGGCGTCGACCAAGGCGTCCCGCCCGATCGACGCGCTCGACGTGTGCAGGGCCGAGGCAAGCCGCTCCCATGCGTCGGCGGTGAACGAGGTGCCCTGCGCGGCGGTCGTGACTCCCGGAACCAGCCACACCTGCGGCTGCTCGGGAAGCTGCACCGCATGCTGGGCGACCATCGTGGCGGCCTGCATCGCCGGGACACCCCGCCGGGCCGCCGTCGACCATGACAGGAGCCCCCGGTCGGCGCCGACCCGGCCGGCCAGCAGCCCCGGCGCCATGTCCCCGCCGGCCGGGTCACAGTCGGCGACCACCAACGGGCCCGGCCACGCCAGGGCCAGGGCCCAGGTCGAGGTGGTCACCCCGGGCGCGGCCTTGCCCGACGTCACGACGGTGAGCATCAGTTCACCGCCCCGCCGGCAACAGGATCAACGCCAGGTTGCCGGTCGAGGCCAGCTCGGCCACCCGCACGCCGTCGTCCGCGCTGACTCGCACGTCGATCACCGTCACCTGTGTGGCCTGGTTGAGCGGTCCGACCTCGGCGACCGTCGCGTCGATTGGCTGATCGGGAACGCCATTGGTCTCGTCCCTCGAAGTACTGCTGCCGCTGGTCGCGCCGGTGCTGCCGGGCGTCTCCACGATCAGCACCTGCTGCCCGGGGCTCAGCCCACGGGCTGGGAACTGCCCCTCCTTCAACGGCAGGGCGACCAGCATCTCCCCCGCCGCGAACCCGCTGTCCGGGCCGACCTGCGCGCCGGTCAGCAGCTCTCCCCGGGTCAGTGGGACCTGGGCGACCATCCCGACGATCTGGGACCGCTGCGAGGCGGGGATCGGTGACAGGTTGGGATCCGACGTCACGTTCGCGACCGTCAGGTCCTCCGCGGTGATCGTCGAGCCCAGCTGCACGTCCCGGGCGACCGCCAGCACCTCGGTCCGCGCGGTCAGCATCTGGCCGGCGGCGAAGGCCAGCAGGCCCCCGAGTAGCACGACCAGCACGCTCAAGACCAGCGACTTGCGGCTGGCACGTCTCCTCGCCGCCGCGGTACGCACGGGAGGAGCCGGCGGCGGCGCCGCCTCTGGCGCCGGAGCCGGATAGCGTCCGGCCGCCGGCGACGCCATCCCGTTGACCCGCGTCGTCACCTGATCACCACCGACTGCACCTCCGCTACCGCGAACGTCGCGTTCGAGGTCGTCGTCAGATCCGGCAGCGTGCCGGTGGCGCCCGTCGACGACGTCCAGGTGACCGACCACTGGATGCCGTACGTCGCCGTCACCTGCCCATCGGGCTGGCGGATCGATGAGTGCGGGTACCGGTAGTCACAGCCCGCCGGCGATGCCGCCCACACCCCGTCGCCCGGCTGCCACGCCACACCAGGACCCGGGCACGACACCGTGGCAGCCCCATCGCCCGGCGTGAACGAAAGCGCCGTCGGTGTCACCGTCACCTGTGCCCACACGCCTCCGGCGTCGGCACGCGCGGTCAGTGCTCGGAACGATCCCGGGTCGGTCCAGAACCAGGTGTAGGCGTTGACGACCGTGAACGGCTGCCCCTCCTGCAGGAGGCCTGCTGGGTACCGGCCCGTCGTCGGTGACGGCACCGTCAGTGTGCTCAACGCCTGTTGCGCGAGCACCGCTGGATCAACCGCAGCTGGAGCCGCCGGCGGGGTGGCCGACCAGAAGGTGAAGCCGTTGGTACCGGGGAACGCCCCACCGCCGGTGTAGAAGAGGCAGTTATAGATGGCGCCATCCGTGCGACCGCCCCAGATGGGCGAGTCCTTCGGAGGCTGTTGGGCCATCGCCTCCGCGTAGCACTGCATGTCCTGCACCCACCTCGCCTCGCCTTCTCGGCAGGGGATGGTGGCGCCGGAGGGGGTGACCGTGCAGGCAGCCGCGGGCGTGCCGCCACCGCCACCGCCGTCGGGAGTTGTTCCGACCGCTGGGGACGCCGTCCCACGGTCCTCGGCCGTACCGGCTCCGACCACACAGATGCCGTGCGAGTCGTACTGCTGGCAGGTCGCCGGATCAGCGGCGGCCACTGGTGCAAGGATCAGTGAGGCGCCCACGGACAGCAGCGCTCCCGTCAGGGCGAGGGCTACCCCTCGCATGACTCCGCCTGCCTGTTCGGAGCCTCGCTGACCCGCCACGACGACGTGTCCGGATAGTCCGGGTTCACCACGGTGAGTTGCTGGACGAGGTACCGCGGACGGTCGGGAGGCACGATCGACTCCCCGGTGGCGTCGACCGCGTCGACCTGGCTCACGTCGACGCAGGCGCTGACGACGACGGTCGGGAAGACAGGTGACGGCGAAGCGGCGGGATCGTTGGAGAGGTCGACGCTGACGGCAGACGCTGTCACCAGCTGCGACCGACCGGTCTGGCGGTAGCCCTGGGAGCGGAACTTGCCGATCGCCGTGGCCTGCGCCGTGGCCTCCGGGGCCACCGCGACCTCGTAGATGCCGTCCAGCGCGAGCGACGGGTCAAGGTACAGGTCGTCGATCATCCGCAGGTATTCCGGGACGAGGTCGACCGCCAGTTCCTGCGCTTCCTCGGCGGGGCTCGGCGCGGTCGGCGAGGGGCTGGGTGTCCGGGAGGTCGACGTCCCGGAGGTCAGCGAACTCGACGGGCCGGGGTCGGACGACGAGGAACAACCCGAGGCCGTCAGCGCCAGGAGCACCGCGGCCGCTCCTGCCGTCGCGCGTATCACCGCCATGCCTGATCACCCCCCAGCACGTCACCGTCCGTCGACCGAGGTTGCCCTCCGTGTCGAGCGGACGTGTGACCGCCGTCGCCTTCCCACCCTTTCGGGTGACAGTTCGTCCCTGAGTTAGTCACTCGCCCTCCCCGTCTGGGTGTATCGCGCGCCGACGACACGCTGCCGCACCGCAAGCTGGGGTGGCGCAGATATCCACAGGGCCGGCGCGGCGAGGAACAGGACGAGATCCCTGTGGAGCTCGAGGGTGGCCACCGGCGGATGAACGACATGTGGATGGTCGCCTCGGTGACGGGAGCGGTGGTCGGCGCCACAGCTACGCCCTGGATCACTGCCCACGGGCTCGCGCAGCTGGCGCGGCTCGACGCTGCCCGTCCGGGCCTGGCACTGGCCAGCGCCGTCGCCGGCGGCGGGGCGGGAGCCGCGGCGATCGTGACGTCCCACCGTGCGGGGACGTGGTGGCTGGTGCCTGCGCTGCTGGTCTGGGGATGTGCCTTGGTCGCCGCGGCCTCCTGCGATGCGGTCACCCAGCGCATCCCGACACCACTCGTCCGGCAGGCCGCCGTCGGCACCGGCGTACTGCTGACCGTCGGTTTCGCCGTGCACGGTGACTGGCTCGGCCTGCTCATCAGCGGCCTCGCTGCTGCGGCGGCGGGAGTCGTCCTGCTGTTGTGCTGGCGGTTCGCGGGAGCAGGGTTCGGTGACGTTCGCCTGGCTGTGCTCGGTGGTCTGGGTCTTGGACACGCCACGCATCGGGGCTTGTTGTTGGCCCTCGCCGCCTTCTCCTTGATCACCGTGACGCAGGCCGTGATCACCTTCATGCGCGACGGGGACCGCCGGGACACCTTCCCCTACGGCCCTGCCCTCGCGGCGGGGTTTCTGCTCGCGGCCACCCTCTGACTGTGACGTCCATCCGAAACGGTTGGCCGTGGGGTCCCCGAGCAGCATCTTTGGCACGGCAGCAGGGCGCCGGTCCCAACGAGGCGACTTCATCGCCAGTCCCATCACCGCGCAAGGCCCGTAGGACGAACTCGGCCACGCTGCTCGGTGTCAGTAGCGGGTCTCTTTGGTTGCTGTGGCCGTGATCCCGCCTCGGCGCCGTGCGCGTCCCGCGTGCGACTGGGGGCGCCGCGCCTTGGTTGTCACGGCGTGGTCGAGTCGGGCTTCGGCTCGGTCGGCTCTGCTGCGCTGCACGCGGGCTTCGTCGCGCACGGTGTTGAGCTCACCGCGCAATTCGGCGAGCTCCTCGCGCAGTCGTCGGTTCTCCTCCTCGTGACGGGCACGCAGGTCGTCGACTCGCTGGTGGCCATGGGTCTTCTCGCGCTCGGCGTCGTGTACGGCGGCGTCGCGCTAGGCGGTCATCGCGGCCAGGTTTCCTCGTAGGTCGCTGACCTCGTCGCGCAGGTCTGCGGCTTGCCGGTCAGCCTGCGCCAGGCCCCGACGTACCGACTCGGCCGTATTCTCGGCACGGTCGGCGCGCGCCGACTCGGCGTCGGATCGCTCGACAGCGTTGCGGGATCGCTCTTCCGCCTCGGACTGCGCGGCCATCGCGGCTTCCGCTCGTCGGACCGCAGCGTCCCGGTCGCCGTGTGCCTCGACCAGCCGCGCCTCAACGACAGCCAGTTTTCCGGCGAGATCCGCCGACTTCGCGGCGGACTGCTTTCGCTCTGCGTCGTCGGCCGCGAGGGCGTCGGCCAGCTCGGCGTTCAGCCTCTCTCGCTCGATCTCAGCGTCGGTTAGCTGCCGGCGAGCCGCTTCGAGCTCAGTACGGAACTGCTCGCTCAGCGCAGAGGCCTCCTCAGCAGCGGCGTCGGCCTCCGCACGCTCGGCCTCGGCGCGCTGTTGCGCTTGCTCGGCCCGGCTGGCGCGAGCCGCGGCGGTCGCCACCTGCTCGGCCGCCTCACTCGTCACAGCCTCGATCTGTAGCTCGGCGGCCTCCGGATCGGCCACCGTCCGCAGCTCCTCGAGCAACCCCGTCAGCTGCTGATTCAGGTGCTCGATCATGCCGGCGACCTGGCCGTGCAACTCACTTGCCCGCTGTCGCGCGGAATCGATCGGCCGCTGCTCGATCCCGGCCGCCTGCCCGGCCTGCTCCGTTCGCAGCCGGCGACGGGCGTGCCAGGCGGCGGTCCGGTTGTGCGCACTGTCGTCGCAGTACTCCGGCGGCCGGCCGGCCCCGGATTGCGAGGCCGCCGTCGGCCGTCGGCAACCGGGAAACCGGCAGGTACGCCGTTCCGTATCAGTTGGCTCGCTCATAACGTAAAGCTGCACCGACGTAATGACCACGGAACGCTACGGGGACAGTCCTGTGGACAGCGAGCCAGCTGCCACAACCTCCGCTGGCGCGAAGCCCTTCCCTGTTGAGCCGAGTCGACGTGGGGTGCTTCCATCGTGCGGCCCAATCATCGGCGCCTCGGTCAGCGGCCAAGCCGCACGCGCCATCAGCTTGGATGTGCCGACGTGTTGCTCGAGCCGTCGATGGCGAGGAGCCCACCGCCGATGACCCCGTCGTCGCCGTCGCAGATGACATTGGTGCAGTCGCCGCGGATCACCGGCTGACGGCCTACCGGTCAGGCCGGCTCGCTGCGGGCCGTTCAGCTGCCGAAGGCCTGTGACCGGCCCAGGATGGCCCTGTCGTTGGCAGCTGCGTCAGGCCGAGCAATCATCGTCAGTGGGTGGTGATTCCGCCGGATCGCGTTACAGCCGGGTACTGGGTGCTGCACGCTCGCTGGCGACCTGCGTTTACGCAGGTCAGCACAGCGCTCAGGGGTTAAGTGCTCATAATCCCTGGGTCGTGGGTTCGAGCCCCACCCGCCCCACCGAAGCCCCTCCCGCGGTCCGCTCACTCGGTGGAGCAGTTGTCCAGCGGCAGGTCCCATGGGGAGTCGCCCCCGGTGTCCTGAGCCGGCATGGACGGGAAGTCGCTCGCAGCCAGAGCCTCGGGAGGCCCGTTGTACTTCCGGTGCCAGTAGAGGCCGTTCCGGTCGCTGAAGTAGAGGTCCGTCGGTTCGAACCCTGGCTGGAGCGCGTACATCCGGCACGGCTGGATGCCGTCGATCGTGATACTCCGACGCTCGCCGTCGGCGACCCAGACGTTCTCGATGGGCTTGTTCGTCGCGTTGTAGACGACGAACCACACCGCGACCCCATCGGGGAGGGGGAAGCGGGCCTTCATCTCGGTCGGCGCCTCACCGAGCTGCACGCCGTCGACGGGCTCCCGGTCCAGTCTCTCCTCGTTCCTCTGCGCCAGCCCCAGACCTTCCTCGCCCAGGCGATTCGCCTCGTCCGCCTTGCTGTTCGCGGCGGCGGCGATGTCGTTCGCCTCCCGGGCCGACTCGTTGGCCCTCCTGGTCTCGTTCCACGCCAGCCCGGCGAACACAGCGGCCGCCACCGCCGCGAGAGCAGCGACGGCGGCCCAGAGGACCGTGGCCCTGCTCGTCCCGTTTCCGTTGCCTGTGCTGCTGCCGCCGACCGTCATGAACGCCGCCAGTACTCGGGGGAACCGTGTGTCCTCGCAGCGTGCCCGGGTCCCGGGCCCGCGGGCCAGCGTCGTGGCCTGCCCGACGGCCGAAGAGCGCCGCAACGTGCCGCATTCGGCGTCCTGAGCAGCACGACCGGTGATGCGAGGGGCGGCCTGCATTCCCCTGCGGCGAAGAGCCCGCCCGCAAGTCCAAGAGCAGCGCTCCCGCAGGTCCAGGAGCAGCGCTCCCGCAGGTCGCGGAGCAGCGCTCCCGCCCACTTCAACGTATAGCCGACCCCGGGGCTTGCGGCAAGACCCCGGTCGTGCCGGAGACTCGCCCGCCGTCCCCCTCTCCCGGCCGAACCAGAACGGAGCCGGAGCCCTGACTCCCAGCGCCTTCGCCCTTCCCACCGACCTCGCCGCCAAGGCAGACCCCGCCCTCATCGGCGACGACGACCGGCACTTCGCCGCCATCGCCACGAGCCTCCAGCACACCGTCGCCGAGCTCACCGCCCGCCTCGACACCGAACGGAAGGCTCCGGGCGGGAGCGGTGAGGAGGCACTCAACCGCGACCTCGAGGTGCACCGGCTCAGCGCCCGCCTCCGCGCCCTGCGCCGCTACGGCATGGACCTCTGCCTGGGCCGGATCGTCGCCGACGACGGCTCCGAGCCGGTCTACGTCGGCCGCTTCGGTCTCACCGACAGCACCGGTCGCCGTCTCCTCCTCGACTGGCGATCCCCCGCCGCCGAACCGTTCTTCGCCGCCACGCACGCCCACCCGATGGGCCTGCGCAGCCGCCGCCGCTACCGCTGGGTGCGCGGCCGGATCACCGACTACTGGGACGAGGTGTTCACCGCCGACGGGTTCGAGGGCCACGCCGCGCTCGACGACCAGTCGGCGTTCATCGCCAGCCTGGGCAGCGAGCGGACCTCCCGGATGCGCGACGTGCTCGGCACCATCCAGGCCGACCAGGACGCCATCATCCGCGCCGGTTCGCAGGGCGCCCTCGTCGTCGACGGCGGTCCCGGCACGGGTAAGACCGTCGTCGCCCTGCACCGCACCGCCTACCTCCTGTACGCCGACCCGCGGCTGGGCCACCGCCGCGGCGGCGTCCTCTTCGTCGGCCCGCACGAGCCCTACCTGGCCTACGTCTCCGACGTCCTGCCCTCCCTCGGCGAGGAGGGGGTGCAGACCTGCACCCTGCGCGACCTCGTGCCGGAGGGGGCGTCCGCGACCGAGGAGGCCGATCCCGACGTCGCCCGGCTGAAGTCGTCGGTGGAGCTCGTGGCGGCGGTCGAGGCCGCGGTGCGGTTCTACGAGGAGCCGCCGACGACGCCGTTCACCGTCACCACGCCGTGGGACGAGGTGCGCCTGACCCCCGATGACTGGGCCGAGGCGTTCGAGGCCGTCGAGCCAGGTGCCCCGCACAACGAGGCGCGCGACCAGGTCTGGACGGAACTGCTCACGATCATCGCCGACGCGCACGACGAGGAGGTCGACGGCGACCAGCTCCGCACCGCGCTGCAGCGGGACCGGGAGCTGCGCGCCACCTTCGCCCGAGCCTGGCCGGTGCTCCACCCGGGTGACGTCGTCGGCGACCTCTGGTCGGTGCCGGCCTACCTGCGCCGCTGCGCACCCTCGCTCACCATCGAGGAGGTACGCCGCCTGCAGCGCACCGACCCGCACGCGTGGACCATCTCCGACCTGCCGCTGCTCGACGCCGCCCGGCAGCGGCTCGGGGATCCGGAGGCCTCCGACCGGAAGCGGCGCCAGGACGCCGTCGTCGCGGCCGAGCGGGACCGCATGGCCGGCGTGATCGACGAGCTGATCGCTGCCGACGACTCGGAGCTGCTGCTGATGACCAGCCTGCGCCACGGCGACCTGCGCGACGCCCTGGTGGACGAGGCGGCGCTGCCGACCGCCGAGCCCGACCGGCTCGCCGGCCCGTTCGCACACGTCGTCGTCGACGAGGCGCAGGAGCTGACCGACGCCGAGTGGCAGATGCTGCTGCTGCGCTGCCCCTCGCGCAGCTTCACCGTCGTCGGCGACCGCGCCCAGGCCCGGCACGGGTTCACCGAGTCCTGGCAGGAGCGGCTGGAGCGGGTGGGCCTGGGCCGGGTCGAGCTGGCCGCCCTCACGGTCAACTACCGGACGCCGGCCGAGGTGATGGCCGAGGCGGAGCCGGTCATCCGGGCGGCGCTGCCGGACGCCAACGTGCCCACGTCCATCCGCAGCAGCGGCATCCCGGTCCGGCACGGCAGCGCCGCCGAGCTGGAGAGGATCGTCGACCGGTGGCTCGCCGAGCACCCCGAGGGCGTCGGCTGCGTGATCGGTGACCCGGCGTTCCCGTCCCGACCCCGGATCAGGTCGCTCTCCCCGGTCCTCGCCAAGGGGCTGGAGTTCGACCTGGTCGTGCTGGTCGACCCGCAGACGTTCGGCACCGGGATCGAGGGCGCGGTCGATCGCTACGTGGCGATGACCCGTGCGACCCAGCAGCTGGTGGTCCTCACCAGCAGGTGACCCTGCTCAGTCGGGGTGCGGGCCGTACTTCTCCTCCAGGTCGGCCCGCACCCCGGGACCGTCGACGTCGATGGTCTCCGAGATGCCCGAGGGCGGGTCCTGGGGGTTGATGACGCTGACGTAGAGCAGCGACAACGGGTTGATCTCGCTCTGCCAGACCAGCCGGAGGCCCTCGTCGTAGAGCTGCTGCATGTCGGCACCCGGCTCCATCGTGATGTCGACCGTCGTGCTCTTGGGCACCGTGAAGGTGTCGACGTAGCGCACCTCGGCCGAGGCGACGTCGTCCCGGGCCGCGAGCTCGTCGGCGATCCCGGCGCCGATGCTGTTGTTCTCCTCGACGATGCGCTCCTTCTCCTCCCCGTCCGCGCAGCCGGCCACTGCCAGCAGGAACATCGGGACCAGCAGGAGCGGCATGCGGATCGTGCGTCCGGTCGGCCGGCCCGTGCGCACCCCGCTCATTTCCGCTCCAGTTCGAAGACCTGCACCTGCACGCGCGCGTTCTCCCCCGGTCGCGCGAAGAACGGCGAGGAGGCGTCGCGGAAACCGGCGATCGACGGGTCGTCGCTGACGTCCACGGCCTGGGCACCGTACCGGTACGCCTTCCCGATGCCGTGGTTGTCGCCGATGCTGCCGTTCTGCTGGTCGAAGGTGACCGTGGTGACGTTCGGGTCGTCGTCGTTCGCCCGGCCGTCGAGGTGCGGAACGATGTCGTGGGTGTTCTCCAGGGCCAGCACCTGAACCGAGGGCGGGATCCCCGCCCGGGCGATCGGCGAGCCGGCGGTCACGACGCTGCGGACGTCGTAGGGGAAGTCGGCGGTTCCGGAGTCGTGCGCGGCCTGCGCGGCCACCATCCCGCCCTGGCTGTGCCCGACGAGCATGACCGGCTCCCCCGGCCGCACCCCGGCCCGGTGCATCGCCTCGACGATGGCCTGCTGGCGGGTGGTCACGTCGCCGCCCAGCACTCTCAGGTTGGTGACGTAGTCGTTGGTGTTCTGCGTGTGGGAGTCGCCCAGCGGCGACTTCTCCTGCGTTCCCGGGATGTCGACGATCCACGCCGTCGTCCCGTCGGCGTGGGTGATCAGGCGGACCGAGATCTCGTCGTTGTGGTCGCTGGACCGCCGGGCCCGCCGGTCCAGTGCGTCCATTAGGTCGGTGACGGTGCGCGGCGGGCGGGTGACCGCCGCGTCGTCGTCGAGCGGGCCGTCGGTCACCACGGGCCTGCCGTCCGGCCAGAGGCGGCCGAGTCGCGCCGCCGCCCCGCGGACGTCGTTGGCGCCGATCCACGGCAGGAGCGCACTCGAGCCCCCGATGAGACCCGGCAGCCGGTTGACCGCCGAGTCGATCAGCCCCGGGTGCTCGGTGAGCCAGCGCTGCGGGTCGTCGATCAGTTCCTGGATCGCGTCGACCGGCCCCTCGGGATCGGTGAGCAGCGCACCGAGCACCTCGGTGAGGAGGGAGCCCACGAACGCCGAGGGCAGTGAGCCGACCGCCGTGTTCAGCACGTCGGCCAGCTCGGCCAGCGCCGCGTCCGCGGCCTGGTAGGCCAGCGCCGCCGCCTGGAGCGTCGCGGCGCGCGCGGTGAACCGGATCGCCAGGGCGCTCAGCCCACCCGGCCCGTCGAGCGCCTCCAGCAGCGCCGCCTCGAAGCGCGCCATGCCGACCGGGTCCAGCACCGCGGAGGCGAGGACGTCGGGATCCACCAGCATCCCGTGGCACACCACGCTCGTCCTGGCCAGCAGCTCGGCCAGGTCGATGCTGTTGCGGCCGAGCGCCGCGAAATCGGCGAGGTCTGCCTCCACCCCGCCGGCACCGCCGCCGACCGAGATCTCAGGGGTGCTCATGCGTCGGTCTCCAGCAGGGTGGCCACCGCGGGCGCCACCCAGGTGCCGAGGTCGGCCGGCTGCACCGGCACGAGATCGACCAGGCGGCGCGGCGATCCGTCCGGTCGTGGGCGCAGACCCACCCAGCCGGAGCCGGTCGCCAGCCAGCTGACCTGCGCGACGACCGGGTCGGCGGCGGCCCGGCCGAGGACCAGGCAGTGCAACGAGCCGGCCGTCCGCCGCTCGAGGGCACGCACGAGGGCCAGCTCGTCCTCCGACGCCCCCGGCGACGGTGCGTCCGCGAGCAGCGCGAGGGGCACGCGGCCGGCGAGCGGCAGGTCGTCGTCCGACTCCTCGACCGACCGCCAGGGGCCGGTGAGCTCCGCCGCCTCGGGTACCGCGCGGGCCAGTTCGGCTCCCAGCCGCACCGCGGGTGCCAGCGACAGCTCGACGCCCCCCTCGGGCAGCGTGGCCACGCCGACCACCACGCCCGGCCCGAGCGCGAACCAGCCCTGCCGCGCCCCCGCCCGGCCCCGGACCTCCAGCCGGAGGGTCATCAGCGGCCGGCTCAGCACGGCGAGGTCCGCCGCCACCGGAGGGGTCGGGTCGCTCGCCCCGCCCTCCGGCGGCACCATCACCCGGGCCTGGACCAGCGAGGAGACCGCACGCTCGCGGTCGGCAGCGGCGACCGGGACCGGCTCGAAGGCCGGCGGCAGGTCCGACAGCCGGTCGGTCACCAGCACCGACCACTCGGCGGCGGTGAGCGTCAGCCGCCGGGGCGCGGCGCTCACATCAGGCCCAGGCGGTTGAGCCGACCGGAGATCCCCCGCCAGGCGTCGGCCCCTGCCTCTGGCAGGTCGCCGAGGAGGTCGCCGACGTCGCCGAGCAGTTCACCTCCGCGGGCGGCCTGATCGGACAGCCAGGAGCGCACCGCCTCCTCGGCCCGTGCGATCGCCGCCAACCGTTCCCGCACCTCGTCCGCGTGCCGGCGGAGCAGGTCGGCGGCGCGCTCCATCGCGTCGGCTGCGGTGTCGACGTCGGCGCAGTCCTCGGCCTGGCGCTCCCGGTAGGCCGAGGCGGCCTCGGACACCCAGCGGGTGCGCGCACCCTCGAGGCGGTGCTCCTCGCCACCGGCCCGTACCTCGCCGGCGCGCTGGGAGAGCTCGGACGCGAGGGCATCCAGGGCGTCGGGATCCCCGTACAGACCCACGGCTGCCTCCTCCCAGTTCCTGAACCGGGTCGGAGCCTATGGGAGCGCGGGCGGGGCAGCAGCCCTCGTACGTGCCCTGTGGAGCCGCTCCGCACCTGTTGATGGATGCTGAGCCGGTGCCTGACGCCCCCGTCCTCGACACACGCGTGCAGTCCGTCCTCGACATCCCGCTGCACCGGTTCCTCGGCGTGGAGCTGCGCGACGAGCAGGACCCCGCGGCCGGGATCCGCTTCGAGGTGGGGACGGCGTCGGCCAATCCGGCGCAGCTGCTGCACGGTGGGGTGGTCTACGCCCTGCTCGACGTCGCCTCCTTCCTCGCGCTCCTGCCCGCGCTGGGTCCGGACGAGCACGCGGTCACCCACGACGTCGCCGCCTCGCTCCTGCGGCCGGTGAGCAGTGGCCGCACGGTCGAGGTCACCGGCACCGTGCTGCGCCGGGGCAGGGCGGTCGCCTTCATGCGCGCCGAGGCCACGGTCGACGGCGTCCTCGTCGCCACCGGCCAGGTGACGAAGTCGGTCGTCCCCCTGGGCTGATCGGCGGAACAGGACGGCGCCCGGGGCTGCTGGGCCGAACGTGACCCCCACGCCCCGGCTCTCGCTCCTGGACCGGTCGCGCACCCGCGCCGGCGAGGCGGACGCCACCGCGCTGCTGGGCACCGTCGAGCGCGCCGTGCACGCGGAGCAGCTGGGGTTCGGCCGGTTCTGGGTGGCCGAGCACCACGGGGTACCCGGGGTGGCCGGTGCCGCACCGGCGGTCCTGCTGACCGCGATCGCCCTGCGTACCGCACGCATCCGGGTCGGCTCGGCGGGCGTGATGCTGCCGCACCACCAGCCGCTCGTCGTCGCCGAGCAGTTCGCCTCCCTGTCGGCGTTCGCCCCGGGCCGGATCGACCTCGGCCTGGGGCGCTCGCGGGGCTTCACCCCTCCGGTGCGCCGGGCGCTGCGCGAGACCGAGCGCGACTTCGCCGCGGACCTCGCGGCGCTGCGCGACTTCCTCACCGGGAACGCGGAGATCACCCTGCACCCGCAGCCGGCCGCGCCCCTCCCCCTGCACGTGCTCGCGACCGGGAGCGGCCTGCAGGTCGCCGCGGAGCTCGGGCTGCCGGTGATCGTGGGCGGCCCGGTCCTGGGCGTCGGCGGCGACCCGGAGCCGGGGCGGGCGGCGCTGGCCGGATACCGACGTGCGTTCCGGCCCTCGGCCCAGCAGCCCGAGCCACGGATCTCGATCAGCCTCGACGTGCTGGTCGCCGACACCGCCGCCGAGGCCGCCGACCTGCTCCTCCCGGAGGCGTGGGCGATGGCCCGCTCGCGCACCGAGGGCGCCTTCCCGCCCCTGCAGCCGGTGGCAGCGGTGCGGGCGGCGCCGAGGACCGCCCGCCAGGAGCAGTACCTCGAGCAGACCGCCGCGGCGGCGGTCGCCGGCACCCCGGCCCAGGTGGAGGGCCGGCTGGCCGAGCTCCTGGAGCGCACCGGCGCGACCGAGCTGGTCGCCAGCAGCAGCACCTACGACCGCGACGCGCTCGCCGCCTCCGATGCCGCCCTGGCCGCGCTGTTCAGCTGACCCGGCTCACCACAGCTCCATCGAGCGCCGGAAGATCCCGGCGGCGTCGTCCTCGGTGACCGCCTTCGGGCTCGTCGCGAGCAGCCGCTGCTGCTTCATGGTGCCCTCGACCAGGTCGGGGATGTCGCCGTCGTCGAAGCCGACCGCACCGATGCCGTTGGGCATGTCGATGTCGCGCATCAGGTCGGCGAGCACCGTGGGCAGGAACTCGGCGAGGTCGGAGGGGCGGTCGGCGCCCGGGGCCAGCAGCTCGGCGGCCCGGACGTGCCGCTCGGGCGAGGCCTCGAAGGTGAACCGGAAGGCCTCCGGCGCGGTCAGGGAGACCGACATCCCGTGCGGCACCATGGCCTCCCCCGCCGGGTAGTCCTTGGGGTGGAAGTCCTTCACCTGTCCGGCGATCGGGTAGGCGTTGGCGTGCGGGATGTGGACGCCGGCGTTGCCGAAGCCCATGCCGGCGAACGTCGCGGCGATCGCCATGTCCGCCCGCGCCTGCGCGTCCTCGCCGTTGCGGACGGCGGTGCGGAACGAACCGGCCAGCAGCGTGAGCGCCTTCTCCGACCACATGTCCGAGATCGGGTTGGAGCCGCAGTAGGGCACCCGCTGCTCCGGCGTCCGGTGGTCGTAGGTCGTGTACCAGCGGGCGGTGTAGCTCTCCAGAGCGTGGCACAGGATGTCCATGCCCGAGGCCGCGGTGACGCCCGGCGGCTGGGTGAACGTGAGGTCGGGGTCGATGACGGCGAGGGTCGGGCGCAGCCGCGCGTGGCTGATGCCGGTCTTCACCCGCGCCGAGATCACGTCCATCACGCAGATCGTGGTGCTCTCCGAACCGGTGCCGGTCGTCGTCGGCACGGCCACCAGCGGCTTGAGCTGCTCGACCGGCGCCTGCCCCTTCCCCACGGGGACGTTCACGTAGTCCATGAGCTCACCGGGGTTGGTGAGGAGGAGGTTGATCGCCTTGGCGGTGTCGATGCTCGACCCGCCGCCGACGGCGACGAAGGCGTCCCACGGCCCGGTCGAGCGCGCCTCGTCGATGGCGGCGATCAGGCTGAGGTCGGTGGGCTCGACGTGCACGCCGTCGAACACCTTCGCCTCGATGCCGAACTGGGCCATCTGGTCGGCCACCCGCTGGGGGTGACCGGTGGCCGCGACCCCCGGGTCGGTCACGACCAGCACCCGCTGCACCCCGTACCGGCTGAGGTCGTAGCCGATCTCGTCCGACGCCCCGCTGCCGAACTTCAGCTGCGGCGCCCCGTACGTGAACACGGTCTCGGGAGTACCGGAAACGGTGCTGCTCATGGCTGCCCCCTGGGTCGGTCCGACGTCGTCGACGTGCCCCCCGAACCTCTCAGATGGTCGTGATTGACACCACACCGGGGGCGTGATGATGTGCGGACGTTCCCCGTTCGCACGTCCGTCTGGAGGGTCCCCGTGACCGACACCCCCGCAGCCCCCTACATCGGCGACCTCCTCGAGAACTCACCGACCAACTGGGGCAAGTGGGGTCCGGACGACGAGGTCGGCGCGCTGAACTACCTCGGCCCCGAGCAGGTGCTGGCCGCGGTCAGGCTGGTCAGCTCCGGCAAGGTCTTCACGCTCCAGCGGCTGATCGGCGACCCCAAGGGCGACCCGGTCTGGCCCGGCCGCACCCCCGCCGTGCGCACGCAGGTCCTCGACGAGAGCGACTGGGACGAGGGCGGCAAGGGGGCGGAGTACCCCGGCGGCCTGCACTACGCCGACGACAAGATCGACGCCTACCTGCAGGGCTCGACGCAGTACGACGCCCTGGGCCACCTCTGGTACGACGGAAAGATCTGGAACGGCTACGACGCCCGCACGACCGTCGGCGGTCTGGAGAAGGCCAGCGTCGAGCCGATCGCCCAGCGCGGCGTCGTCGGCCGGGCGGTGCTGCTGGACATGGCACGGTTCCGCGGCAAGGAGACCCTCGACAAGGGCGAGACCTTCACCCACGAGGACCTCGTCGCGTGCGCGCAGGCCCAGGGGACGCCGATCGAGAAGCGCGACATCCTGATCATCCGGACGAACTTCCTGAAGCTCTTCCACGACCAGGGCGAGGCCTTCTACGAGGGCTTCAACGAGCCGGGCCTGGTGTACAGCCCCGAGCTGGTGCAGTGGTTCCAGGACATGGAGATCCCCAACCTGGTCACCGACACGATCGCCAACGAGGTCACGATCGACCCGAACAACGGCGTCGCCCTGGTCCTGCACAACGCCCTCATGCGCAACCTCGGCGTCACCCTCACCGAGATCGCCGACCTGGAGCAGCTGGCCGCCGACTGCGCCGAGGACGGCCAGTACGCGTTCCTCTACGTCGCCGCCCCGCTGAAGGTCGCCAAGGCCGCCGGCACCCCCGTCAACCCGGTCGTCATCAAGTAGCCCCGCGGCCATGAGCGCCTACGACGAGCGCCCCTGGCTGGCGCTCTACGGGGACCAGCCGGCCGACTACGACGTCGAGTTCGGCAACGCTCTGGAGATGTTCCGCGCCGGGGTCGCCCGCGACCCCGGCGCGGACGCCCTCCGCTACTTCGACGGAGTGATCAGCCGCCGGGAGCTCGACGAGCTCAGCGACGGGCTGGCCACCGGGCTGCTCGCCTCCGGGTTCGCGCCCGGTGACCGGCTGGCGGTCTACCTGCAGAACGTGCCGCAGTTCGTCATCGCCATGGTCGCCGCCTGGAAGGCCGGCGGCGTCATGGTCTCGATCAACCCGATGAGCCGCACGCGGGAGCTCTCCTACCTGCTGGAGGACTCAGGCGCGAAGGTGCTGGTCTCGCTCGAGGCCCTCTACGACCAGGTGGCCCGGGACGTCGTCCCGGGGACCGGGGTGGAGCTGGTGCTCACCACCAGCGAGCTGGAGTTCCAGACGAGGGACGACGAGCGGCTGTTCGCCGGGGTCAGCCGCCAGCGGCACGAAGGGACGACCGATCTCGCGGAGTTCATCGCACAGCACCGCGGCACCCCGCCGCCACCGGTCGAGCTCGCCCCCGACGACGTCGCGTTCCTGACCTACACCTCGGGGACGACGGGGGTGCCCAAAGGCGCGATGAACACCCACCGCAACGTCGTCTTCACCGCGCAGGTCTACCGCGACTGGGTGCACGCCGGCGCCGACGGCGGGGCGATCTTCGGCATCGCACCGCTGTTCCACATCACCGGCCTGATCGGGCACATCGCGGTCAGCATGCTGGCGCCGGCGCCGCTGGTCCTGGCCTACCGGTTCGAGCCGCAGGTGGTGCTGGACGCGTTCGCCGAGCACCAGCCGACCTTCACCATCGGTGCGATCACCGCGTTCACCGCCCTGCTCAACGCGCCCGGGTTCACGCGTGACCACTTCGCCTCGTTCCGCTCGATCTACTCCGGCGGGGCGGCCATCTCCCCCACCGCCGAGCAGAGCTTCCGGGCCGCGACCGGCACGCAGGTGCACAACGCCTACGGCCTCACCGAGACGACGTCGCCGATGACGGTCACGCCCTTCGGCTCGCCGTCACCGGTGGACCCGACCTCCGGTGCGCTCTCCGTCGGCGTCCCCGCGCCCAGCACGATCGTCCGCATCCAGGGCGACGACGGGCAGGACCTGCCCCTGGGCGAGATCGGCGAGATCGTCGCCGAGGGCCCGCAGGTCGTCGCCGGCTACTGGGGCAAGCCCGAGGAGACGGCGGCCAACCTCCCGGGCGGAGCGCTGAAGAGCGGCGACGTGGGCTTCATGAACCCCGAGGGCTGGGTGTTCATCGTCGACCGCAAGAAGGACATGATCAACGCGTCGGGCTACAAGGTCTGGCCGCGCGA
Source organism: Blastococcus sp. TF02-8 (assembly GCF_003319175.1). Classification (GTDB taxonomy): domain Bacteria; phylum Actinomycetota; class Actinomycetes; order Mycobacteriales; family Geodermatophilaceae; genus Blastococcus. Next base: position 41,116 of record NZ_QOHK01000007.1, read on the forward strand.
GGTCGAGGACGTGCTCGCCGAGCACCCGGCGGTGCGCGAGTCGGCGGTCGTCGGCGTCCCCGACGAGAAGCGCGGCGAGACGGTCAAGGCCTTCGTCAGCCTCAAGCCGGGGGCGAGCACCACGCCCGAGGAGCTCATCGCGCACTGCAGGGAGCGGATGGCCGCCTACAAGTACCCGCGCATCGTCGAGCTCATCGACGAGCTGCCGAAGACGGTGACCGGGAAGATCCTGCGCCGCGAGCTGCGGGGCTGAGCCGGGTCACCGCCGGCGCCAGCGGGACCGGCCCGCACCCAGCGCGGCATCGCGCTGGGCGGCGAGCTCGGCGAGCTGCTCCGGCGGTGCACCGGCCTCCTCGTACGCCCGCAGCGCGGCGTCGAAGCGTCCGGCATCGGGCTCCAGGATCGTGGCCAGGAACCACAGGGTGTCGGCCCGCAGTGCCGCCAGGCCCTCGCGCTCGGCGACGGCGAGCACCTCACCGGCCACCCGCCAGGCGTCCGGGGTGAACCGCATGCCCGCGAGCGCCCGGGCCCGGTCCAGGTCGAGGACCGCCACGTCCTCGACCGCGCCGGCGGCCACGTACGTCGCCCGGGCGGCGTCGTACAACGGCAGGGCCCGGTCGGGCTGACCGGCCCGCACCAGCCGGTCGGCGTGGTCCTCGCGGAAGCGCGCCACCAGGTCCTCGTCCTCGACGCGGGGCAGCTCGGCGAGGAAGGACTCCCCGGCCGCGAGCGCCTCCTTCATGTCCCCGCGGGCCTCGTGCGCCCGGGCGAGGGTCCGCAGCACCTTGCAGCGCGCCTCGGCGTCCTCCCGGCCGAAGCAGCGCAGCGCGCGCTCACCGCTGAGCAGGGCGTCGTCGACGTACCCGAACTCGCCGTGCAGCAGCGCCAGGTCGAGCGCCACGGCGCCCTCGAGCTCCCGGTCGCCGTCCTCCGCCGCCTGCTCGACCAGCTCCGAGAGCAGGTCGAAGGCGCTCTGGTCCTGCTCCAGCACGCGGTGGGCGCGCGCGACCGCGAGCCTCGCCCAGGCCGCCGCCGTACGGTCCCCGGCGAGGCCGCAGTGGTCGACGGCGCTCCACGCGGCGGCCAGCGCCTCCTCGTGGCGCTCCAGCTCGCCGAGCAGCTCCGTCCGGCTCCCGGCCGCCTTCGCCGCCTCCAGGAAGTCGCCCAGCTCGGCCTCCGCGCGCTCGGCGGCGGCGAGGACCTCGACCACGCGGTCGAGCTCTCCGCGCTCGCCCAGCAGCGGGAGCAGCACCTCGGCGGCCGCCCGCCGGTCGACGGCCTTCCCCGACCGCTGCGCGTGCTCCCAGGAGGCGGTGGCGGCGGCCAGCGCGCCGGTCAGGTCGCCGACCACGGTGCGCGCGAAGGCCTCGGTGTTCCACGCGTCCTGGATGTCGTCGGGGTGCCCGGCGAGCAGGCTGCGCGCCTCGGAGAACTCGGCCATCCCCACCTCGCTCGCCTCCTCGCCCGCGTCCTCCCCGAGCTCGAGCACGGCCCACTCCGCCTCGAGCAGCCGGACCAGGCCGCGGGCGAGGTCCCGGTCGGCGCTGCGCTCGGCGGCGGCACGGGCCCGCTCCAGGCAGTGCCGGGCGGTCGGGTCCTCGGTGTCCCCGGTGAGGCCGACGGCGACGCGGGCCCGGGTGAGGAGCGCCAGCACCTGCTCGTCCGGATCGGCGCCGAGCTGGAGGGCCGCCTCGTCCAGCGCCGCGGCGCCCTCGGCCAGGCTGCGCAGGCGCAGGAGCGCCTCGCCGACCGTCCGCCGGGCCCGCCCGATCGCGGCCGCGTCGTCCTCCTCCAGTGCCGCGGCCAGTGCGTGCTCCGCCGCCGTGAGCCGCTGCTCCGCGCTGCCCCGCGGTTCGCGGGCGCGCTGCAGGAGCCCCGCCGCGTCGAGCGGGACGTCGACGGTCGGCTGCTCGGTCGGCGCCGGCGCGCTCGGCACCGCCGTGGCCGGGCGGACGGCGAGCAGCCGCGCCACGTCGTCGCTCACCCGGGTCGTGCCGTTGCGGCGGTCGAACGCCGCAGCGGTCTCCCGGGCGTCGGCGGCCAGGACCGCGGCGAGCTCCGCGGGCGCGGGCGGCCGGTCCCCCAGGCCGCGCGGCAGGGGTCCGTGGCCGGCCTCGGACCAGGCGGCGGTGATCGCCGACGCGGCCGCGATGGCGGTGATGCGGTCGCTGACCCGGAACAGGCCGCGGTCGCAGACGTCGACGAGCTCGGCCACCAGCCCGAAGGCCTCCGGCAGGCGGCCGGTGCGCAGCAGGTGGAGGGCGTGCTGCGCCTGGGCCGCCACCAGCGACGGGTTGCCGCGCACGAGCCGCAGACCCCAGGTGTGCAGGCGCTCGGCCTCCTCGGCGCGGCCGAGGTCGTGCACCGGGCCGAGCAGGTCGCCGATCACCGCGCCGGGCTCCTCCAGGCAGCTGACCCGTCCGGCGAGCAGGGGCCGGGCCACGTCGAGGGCGCGCTCGGGTTCCCCCTGGGCGAGCGCGAACTCGACCTCCGCCGACAGGTCGCAGGCGCGGCAGTCGCTGTACTCGCTGCGCGGGAGGAGACGCCACGCGCGGTAGGCCTCGGTGGCCTCGTCGAGGCGCCCGGTACGGCGGAGGATGGTCCAGCGGAGCTTCGCGACGGCGTCGGCGCCCTCCCCGGCCGCGGTGTACCGGCGCTCGGCCTCGCCGATGACGCGCTCGACCTCCTCCAGCGGGATCTCCGGCCGGTCCAGCAGCATCGGCGGGAGCCACTTCAGCGCCCAGTAGGTGCCGTGCTCCTCGAACCGGCCGGGGTGGGCGTCCAGCTGCCCGAGGCACCAGGTGACGGCGACCAGCGCCTTCTGCGGCTCGCCGCCGTGGACCGCCGCCTGGGCCAGCTCCATGCGGGCCTCGAAGGCGGCGTCCAGGTCCTGCGCCTCGTCCGCGGCCCGCACCGCCTCCTCCACCGTGGCAGTGCGGGCGAAGCCGTAGGGCATGCCCTCGGCCTGCTCCAGGAGACGACGCATCGTCCTACCGCGAGCCATCGAGGCTCCCTTCGATCAGCCGGCTCAGCGCGCCGGACAGCAACGTGGTCTCCCGGCCCCGCAGCGGGTGGCGGCCGAGCAGGAGGGCTTGCAGGTAGAGCACCTCGACGGCGGTGCGCAGCGCGTCCTCGGGCACCGCGCCGGACAGCCGGCGCACCACGGGGTGCCGCCAGTTCAGCACCAGCGTCGCCTCCCGCGACTGCACCGACAGCGCGCCGACGCGGTCGAGCAGCGAACCCCAGAAGGAACCGGCGACCTCCGCGGTGCCGTCGATCTCCCGGGCGAACCGGGCGTCGTCCCCGGCGGTGTAGAGGCAGGGCAGCGTCGACGGGCTGAACTCGCGCACCTCGACCTCGCAGGAGAAGGGCTGCAGCACCGGACGGCAGCGCGCCACCAGCGAGCGGGCCGCGGCGCCGTCGGGCTCCCCGACCGGCCGCAGCACCGCGGCGAGGTCCTCGGGGGCCACCCGTTCGACGTCCACACCCGGGAGCACGGCGGGGAGCCGGTGCAGCAGCTCCTCGTCGTAGGTGTAGCCGGCGTTGACCAGGCACATCCCCTCGGCCGTGGCCACCTGCGCCATCTGGCTGAAGTCCTCCGTGGTCGCGGCGTAGCGCACCGGGCCGCGGCGGGTGACCTCGGTCAGCGTCATGCGTCCCAGGCTGGTGTCGACCGGCAGCCACGGGGCGAACAAGCGCAGCAGCTCGTCGTCGTGCACCGCCAGCGCCTTGAGCGCGAGGGCGTGCACCCGAACCAGCGCCTGCAGCCGTGCCGGCTCGCGCTCGGCCAACCCGGTCAGCCACGTGCGCAGCGCTGCGCCGAGGCCCTCCCGGACGGCGGCCAGGGTCGCGTCCTCGTACAGGCCCTCGCGCGAGGCCAGCGGCTGCAACGCGCTGGTGTCGACCACGACCCGGACGAAGAAGGCCCAGTCGGGCAGCAGCCCGTCGACGGCGTCGGACAGCAGCATGCGCTTGAGGTGCACGCGGTTGCGCTGCCGCGACGACGGACTGGGGCTGTGCGGCAGCACGAAGGCGACGCCGGTCAGGCCGGCCGCGGGCAGCTCCAGCGGGACGGCGTCGAGGAACCGCTCCCCCAGCTCCTGCTCGCCCCAGGCCAGCAGACCCGCGGTGTCCTGGTGCAGCCAGGGCAGCGGCCGGCCGGCCAGTCGCTCCTCCCCAGCGGCGGTGCGCAGCAGGATCGGCTGCTCCAGCAGGCCGGCGTACCGGAGGACCAGGTCGCGCACCGTGCCCGGGTGCAGGCGGTCCTCCAGCCCCGGCCGGGCGGTGAGCCACACCGTCGTCCCCGGCTCCGTCCGCCCCTCCCCCTCCGCGAGCTCGCGCAGCTCGTACGTGCCGTCGCTGCGGCCGCGCCAGGAGACCCCGGGTCCGCCGCGCGCGGAGCGGGTGACGACCTGGATCTCGTCGCTGACCAGGAAGCAGGAGAGCAGGCCGATGCCGAACCGGCCGAGGTAGTCCTGTCCGGGCTCGAGCAGGGTGTCGCGCTTGGACGAGGAGCCGATGGTGGCGAGCAGCTCGTGGACCTCCGACACCGTGAGGCCGATCCCCTCGTCCTCGACGGACAGCACCGGCGCGGCGCCGGGGCGCTCGTGGCACTCGACGACGACCGGTGTCCGGGTCGCTGCCCCGCCTCGCGCGGTCGAGGCGTCGACGGCGTTCTGCAGCAGCTCCCGCACGTAGACGTCCGGCGAGCTGTACAGGTGGGACGACAGCAGCTCGACGACGCCGCGGAGGTCGACCTGGAAGGAGTGCCGCACGCGGGGAATGTAGAGCGGGCAGCGCCGTCCACCGAGGATGCACATCGCCGACGGCCCACCGGCCCCACCAGTCCCGGGCATGGGCCGCGTTCCGCGGGTACGACCACGGGCATGCGGACCTCCGACGTGTACGGCTACGCCTACGACCAGATCCACGAGACGCTCCTGCGCACCCTCGACGGCTGAGCTCCGCGGACCTCCACCGGCGGATCGCCCCCGACGCGAACCCGATCGGCTGGCTGGCCTGGCACCTGCTGCGGGTGCAGGACGACCACGTCGCCGAGGTCGCCGGCCGCGAGCAGGTGTGGACCGCCGCCGGCTGGGCCGAACGGTTCGGGCTGCCGTTCGGGCCGGAGGAGACCGGCTACGGCTTCGACGCCGAGCAGGTCGCCGCCACCCGGATCCCGTCGCCGGAGCTGCTCACCGGGTACGCCGGAGCCGTCCACGCGCAGTCCGCCGAGTTCCTCCGCGGGATCACCGACGCCGACCTCGACCGGGTCGTCGACGACCGCTGGGACCCGCCGGTGACCCTCTGGGTGCGGCTGGTCAGCGTGATCGGTGACGACTTCCAGCACCTCGGGCAGATCGGCTACCTCCGCGGGCTGCTGCCGTGAGCGGGCGCGAGCCCCGCACCTGCGCCAAGGTGGGGGCATGACCCAGACGCCGCAGCCCCGGGACATCGTCGTCGAGCAGGAGTCGGCCGAGGTGGAGGCCTCGTTGGAGGCGCAGAGCGAACCCCGCGAGGCGCCGCACGGCGACGAGGGCGACCTGGAGGGTCACCCCTCCTGAGCCACGAACGGCGGCACGACCCGGGCGGCCAGCTCGGCGAGGGTCGCCGCCGGTTTCGCGAGGCAGCGGTCCAGGTCGGGCTCCACCTCGGTCAGTGCATGCGCGGCGACCGCGGGCAGCAGCCCGGCGTCCAGCCGCACCTGCCCGGCGAGGACGACGCAGGGGACGCCGGCGTCCTCCGCCCGCGCGGCCACCTCGGCCGGCGCCTTGCCCCGCAGGGTCTGCTCGTCGAGCGCACCCTCACCGGTGACCACGAGGTCGGCGCCCGCCAGCGCGTCGTCGAGACCGACCAGGTTGCAGACCAGCCCCGCCCCCGGCACCGCCACGGCGCCCAGCACCGCCATGGCGCCGGCCGCCGTCCCGCCCGCGGCGCCGGCTCCCGGACGACGCTCCACCCAGGCGCCGGTGGTGCGCGCGAGCGCCGAGGCGTACCGCGCGAGCGCGGCGTCCAGGAGGGCCACCTCCTCGGCGCCCGCTCCCTTCTGCGGCCCGAACACGGCCGCTGCGCCCGAGGGGCCGGTCAGCGGGTTGTCGACGTCGGTCGCGACGACGACCTGGCTCTCCCGCAGTCGCGGGTCCAGCCCGTCGACGTCGATGCGGGCCAGCGCGGCCAGCGCGCCACCGCCCGCGCCGAGGTCGCGGCCCGCGCCGTCCAGCAGCCGGACCCCCAGCGCCTGCAGCATCCCGGCCCCGCCGTCGGTCGTGGCGCTGCCCCCGAGGCCGAGCACGATCTGCCGTGCCCCCGCGTCCAGGGCGGCGAGCAGCAGCTCGCCGACGCCCCGGGTGCTCGCCGTCACCGGGGCAGGAGCGGCCAGCAGCGTCATGCCGGCGGCCGACGCCAGCTCCAGGACCGCCTTGGTGCCGTCGACGGCGAAGGTCGCCCGCACCGGCCGGCCGTCGGGCCCCCCGACCGTGGCCGTCCGCGCGCGCCAGCCGGAGCGCAACGCGGCCGCGACCGTGCCCTCTCCGCCGTCGGCGACCGGCCGCAGCAGCAGGTCGGCCCCCGGCAGCACGCGCCGCACGCCCGCCGCCATCGCCTCCGCCGCCGCCTCCGCCGTGAGCGAGCCCTTGAACGAGTCGGGGGCCAGGACGATGCGCACGACGGGCAGCATGCCCTGGTTCGTCGTAGCGTTCGCGGTCGTGAGCGCCGAGAGCCCTGACTTCTACGCCTTCGAGGACCTGCTCGAGCCGGCCGAGATCGAGATCCGCGACCGGGTCCGCGCCTTCGGCGAGAAGGAGGTGCTGCCGCGCATCAACGAGTACTGGGAGCGGGCGGAGTTCCCGTTCGAGCTGATCCCGCTGCTCGCCGAGACCGGGGTCGTCGGCGGCACCATCGAGGGCTACGGCTGCCCCGGTATGAGCAACATGGCCGCCGGCCTGGTGGCCGCCGAGCTGGCGCGCGCCGACGGCAGCATCGGCACGTTCAACGGCGTGCACAGCTTCCTGGCGATGCAGTCGATCGCGCTGCTGGGCGACGAGGAGCAGCGCGAGCGGTTCCTGCCGCCGATGGCCCGCCTGGAGAAGCTCGGCGCCTTCGGGCTCACCGAGCCCGCGCACGGCTCCGACGCCGTGGGGCTGGAGACCTCCGCCCGCCGGGACGGCGACGCCTTCGTGCTGAACGGCGCGAAGAAGTGGATCGGCAACGGATCGATCGCCGACTTCGTGATCATCTGGGCCCGCGGTGAGGACGGCGCGGTCGGCGGCTACGTGGTCGAGAAGGGCACCCCCGGCTTCGAGGCCACCGTGATGACGGGCAAGACGGCGCTGCGCGCGGTGTGGCAGGCCGAGATCACGCTCACCGACGTCCGGGTGCCGGCGGAGAACAAGCTGGCCAACTGCCACTCGTTCAAGGACGTCTCCCAGGTGCTGGACCGCACGCGCTACACGGTCGCCTGGCGAGCGCTGGGTCTGGCGACGGCGGCCTACGAGCTGGCCCTGGCCCACGCGCTGCAGCGGGAGCAGTTCGGTCAGCCGATCGCCGGGTTCCAGCTGGTGCAGGACAAGCTGGCCCGGATGCTGGCCGAGATCACCTCGATGCAGCTGATGTGCTGGCGGCTGTCGAAGCTCGCGGACGAGGGCCGGATGACCGCGGCGATGGCTTCGCTAGCCAAGATGAACCACGCGGCCAAGGCGCGGTCCATCGTCGCCGACGCCCGCGACATCCTCGGCGGCGACGGCATCCTCATCGACCACCACGTCGCACGGCACTTCGCCGACATGGAGGCGGTCTTCACGTTCGAGGGCACCGACTCGGTGCAGGCGTTGATCGTCGGGCGGGCGATCACCGGGCTCTCGGCGATCAGCGGCCGGAAGCCCGAGAAGCGTTGAGGTCACCGCACCGGACGGTGCGGTGACCTCGGACGAGGATCAGTGGCGGCGGACTCAGCCGGCGCGGGTCAGCCGCTGGTCGACGGCGGTGATGCGGGCGCACTCCGGGCAGCCGGTCCGGCCGATGCCGACCCGCTCCCACTTCTGCGTGCCCCAGACCTGGACGATCGCACCGCAGACCGCCAGCTCGACCTCGCCGTCCAGCTCGGCCGGCGGCCGGTGCGCCTCCACGGCGTGCCAGGGGTAGGTCTGCTGGCTCTGCGGACTGCCCGACCAGCGGTCGGGGCGGGCGAACCCCACGGCATACGTGCTCACGAGCGTGCAGTGCCCGGGCGCTTCGCCGGCCAATCCCCCCGATCGGGCGAATACGGACGGTCACGGCCCTGATCGACGGCGCGCTGCCGAGCCCTCGGGCGCGCTACCGTCGGAGGCCTCGTTCGGAAGAGGTGCACGCGGATGGATCCGGTCAGCCTGCTGGTGGGCGCAGCCCTGCTGGGGGTCGGTTTCGTGGCCGGGCGGCTCGGTCGCGGTCGCGCCGTCGCTCCGCCGCCTCCGGTGACGCCGCTGTGCGGGTGCGGCCACACGCTGAGCCAGCACGACACCGCGACGAACACCTGCTACGCGGAGCTGCGTCGCGACACCTACGACAAGCGGGGCCGCTGGTCGGGCCACAGCTGGGTGCCGTGCACGTGCCGCCAGTACGTCGGCCCGCGGCCGATCGACGAGGTGTTCGTCCCGCGCGTGCTGCCGCCGGGCGACTGATCCGGGGCCCGAGCGGGCATGCGGGGGCGGTGAGCACTCCCTCCGCGCCCGCCCGCGGTGAGCGGGCCGACGCCCTGCTGGCCCTCACCGAGCCCGCCCGAGCCCTCGTCAGCGCCGGCGCCCTGGCCGCCGGCTACCCGCTGCTGCGCCTCGCGCCGCGCGGCGAACCGCACCCCGTCGTCGTCCTCCCGGGGTGGCTGGCCTCCGACGTGTCCACCCGGACCATCCGCCGCTGGCTGGGCGGTCTGGGCTATCCGACGGTCGGCTGGGACCTCGGCCGCAACCACGGGCCGCGCCCGGAGGTGGTCGAGGGGATCCGGACGCTGCTCGCGCGGACCGCCGACCAGCACGGCGCGCCGGTGAGCATCGTGGGCCAGAGCCTGGGCGGGATCTTCGGACGTCGGCTGGCCGAGCGCAGCCCCGAGCTGCTCCGCCAGGTGGTCTCCCTCGGCTCCCCGTTCGCCGCGGTGGCGCCGCGCCGCAACGGCGGATCGGGAGTGCGGATGTACCAGGAGTACCGGAAGCTCCGGGCCGTGGAGTCGGTGCGCCCGGCACCGCCGCTGCCCGTGCCGAGCACATCGGTGTACTCGCGCTGGGACGGCGTCGTCGACTGGCGGACCTGTCTGCAGGAGGAGGGGCCGCGCAGCGAGAACATCGCCGTGCACGCCAGCCACCTCGGCATGGGGCTGGACCCGGCGGTGCTGTGGATCGTCGCCGACCGGCTGGCCCAGCCGCGCGGAGCGTGGCGCCCCTTCCAGCGGCCGACCCGGTTCGGGCTGCGCGCGCTGTTCCCGGCCGACTGACCTGTCGGTACCCGATCGCGGTGGTGGGGGGCGTTCAGGTCCAGGTGACGCCGGCGGCGAGGACGACGAGCGCGGCGGCCGTGCCGACCTCCACGACGGCGCCGAACACGTCGCCGTTGACGCCGCCGAGACGCCGGGCGGCGTGCGCGGTGAGGGCCGTGGTCATCGCGAGGGCCACTCCCACCGCGGCAGCCGCCCACACCGCATCTGCCGCGTTCCCACCTCCTGCCAGCGGCAGTCCTCCGGCCGCGGCGAGCAGCAGGACGGTCGCCGTCGCACGGACCCCGGCGGAGGCACTGCCGGCCACCAGCACGCCCAGCGACGAGCCCGTGGCGGCGGGTCGGGCGGCCGCGTGCAGCACCCCGACCCGGCCGGCGGTCGTCGCGAGCAGCACGGCAACCAGCCCGGCGGGCCGGCACGAATCCGCCAGCACCGCGCCCAGGGCGGCCACCTGCACCAGCAGCAGGCCGACCAGCGCCGCGACCCCGAAGGCGCCGACGTCGGGCCGACGCATGATCGCCAGTGCCTGCTCGGCCGGGCGGCCGCTGCCCAGGCCGTCGGCGAGGTCGGCGGTGCCGTCGAGGTGCAGCCCCCGGGTGAGCAGGGCGAGGCCGCCGACGACGAGCACCGCGGCCAGCAGCGGCGACCCGCCGTCGCTCCCCCGCCACACGGCCAGCGCCGGCACGAACGCGAGCGCGCCGAGCACCAGCCCCACCACCGGCAGCCAGCGGAGCACCCCGGGACCGGGCGTGCGGGCGGAGGCAGGGACCGGCAGCACGCTGAACAGGCCGAGCGCCGCGAGCAGGCCGCTCACTTCAGCCGCTGCGGCAGTCCGGCGACCAGCAGCTCCACCCGCTGCGAGGCGGCGGCGACCCGCGCGTTGAGGATGCCCAGCTCGTCGCGGTAGCGGCGGCCGGAGACCGTGGCGGGGACCACCCCGGAGCCGACCTCGTTGCTCACCGCGACGACCCTCCGCCGGGTGCCGGCCCAGGCGGCGACGACGTCGTCGACAGCGCGGGCCAGCCGCTCGTCGGCGCCGGCCTCCTCGGTCCAGACGCCGCAGTCGTCCATGGCGCGGGCCAGCCAGGTGGAGAGGCAGTCGACGAGCACCGGCGGCCCGGAGCGGCCGAGCACACCCACCAGGTCGACGGTCTCCAGCGTGCGCCAGGTGCCGGGGCGCCGGTCGCGGTGCAGCGCGACCCGGGCGGCCCACTCGGGGTCGCCGCCGTCGGCGGGCAGCCCGCAGGCCACGTACTCCACCTGGCGGGCGCGGCCGAGCAGCTGCTCGGCGTGCCGGGACTTGCCGGAGCGGGCGCCCCCGAGCACCAGCGTCCGGCGGGGACGACCGATCACGAGACCCGCCCGGCGGCGCTGCGGGCGCGCAGCGCGGTGAGCAGCAGCTGCGCGGCGAGCGCGGCACCCACGCCCTCCCCCGCGCGCAGGCGGAGGTCGAGCAGCGGCTCGAGCCCCAGGTCGGTGAGCACTGCGGCGTGCCCCCGTTCCCGGCTGCGCTGGCCGGCGACCAGGGCCGGCTGCGCCGCCGGTTCCAGCCGGACCGCGACTGCGGCCGCGACCGAGGTGACCAGCCCGTCGAGGAGGACGGGGACGCCGGCCCCGGCGGCGCCGAGCGTGACGCCGGCGAGCACGGCGATCTCCGGCCCGCCGAGCGCGGCGAGCAGGCTCATCGGGTCGGCGGACGCGCGCTCGGCCCGCACCCGCTCCAGGGCTCCGCGGACGACGGCCCGCTTGCGGTCGAGCATGGCGGCGTCCGCACCCGCGCCCAGGCCGACGGTCTCGTCAGGATCCAGGTCGAGCAGTGCGCAGGCCAGCGCGGCGGCGACGGTCGTGTTGCCGATGCCCACCTCGCCCAGGCAGACCAGCCCGCCGTCGGCGAGCTCGCGACCGAGGGCGCGCCCCTCCGCCACGAGTGCGGCGGCGTCGTCGGCGGTCAGGGCGTCGGTGGTGAGCAGGTCGCCCTGGGGTCCGGTCGGCAGCGCCTCGTGCGCACGGATCCGGAGTCCGGCCTGCGCCGCGGTGGCGGCGCCCAGGGACTCGCCCGCGCGGGTCGCGGCCAGCACGTCGGCGGTGACCGAGGCGGGGAACGCGGAGACCGCGTGCGCGGTGGCGACGGGGTGGTGCCCGGCGGCGACGACCAGGGTTCCCGACTCCGGCACCGGCCCGCGCAGTGCCAGCACCCGGTCGACGGCGCGGTCGAGCACACCCAGCGATCCGGGCACGGCGAGCAGGTCGTCGCCGGTGTCCCGCGCGGCGACGACGGCCTCCGGCTCCGGCCCGGCCAGGTGCGAGACCGGGGCGGCCGGGCTCTCCTCCCCCGGCCAGCGCTCGGACAGGACGACGTCGTCCAGCGGTGCTCGGGTCGACCAGCCGTGCCGCATCAGGCCCGGCTCGGGCGGCCGCTCGTCGGGCCAGCCCAGGCACAGCCAGCCGAGGGTCTCCACTCCCTCGGGCAGGTGCAGCAGCTGCGCCAGGTCGGCGGGCTGGAAGAGGGTCACCCAGCCCATGCCGAGCCCGGAGGCGCGGGCGGCCAGCCAGATGTTCTGGATGGCGCAGGCGCAGGACCACAGGTCGGCGTCGGGGAAGGTCGCCCGGCCCAGCACCCCGGTGGCGTGGGTGCGGCGGTCGCAGGCGACGACGATGCCGACCGGTGCCTCGCGGATGCCCTCCAGCTGCAGGTCGAGCAGGCGGGCGCGGCGGTCGGGGGTGAGCAGGTCGGCCTGGCGCAGCCTCTCCCGGTCGGCGAGCACGGCCGCGCGGTCACGGGTGGCCTGCTCGGTGACGACGACGAACCGCCACGGCTGCGAGTGGCCCACCGAGGGCGCCCGGTGACCGGCCTCCAGGACGGAGCGGAGCAGTTCGGCTGGCACCGGGTCGGGTCGGTAGCGCCGGATGTCGCGCCGGGCGCCCACGACGGCGTGCAGCGCCTCGACCGTGGCCGGGTCGAACGCCCAGCCCGCCGGGTCCGCGGCCCGCTCGGCGGCGTGGGTGCGGTCACCGATCACCGGGACCGGCCGGGGCCAGGTCATGCCAACTCCTCCATCGCGTCTCCCGGGAACCCTCGCACGCGCGGGCGCACGAGCCGCGCCCGGTTCCCCCGCAGGGGGCGGCGGCTCAGCCGTCCGTGTCGGCGAGCTCGGCCAGGGCGTGGCGCAGGGCGGCCACCCGATCGGCGCCGAGGGTCGCCGCCAGCGCCGCCTCGTGGGCCGCGACCAGCGCCTCCCACCGGGCCAGCCGGTCCCGGCCCGGGTCGGAGAGGTGGACGACGACCTTGCGCCCGTCGCCGGCGTGCGGCAGCCGGTAGGCCAGCGCCTGGTCCACCGCGGCGTCGACCAGCCGGGTGCAGCTCGGAGCCGGGAGGTGCAGCGCGGCGACCAGCTCGCCCATGGTGCGGCCGCCGCCGGCCAGGGCCCGGAGCAGCCGGTAGCCGTCGAGCGTGCCGCCGTCCTCGGCGAGCGCGGCGGCCACCCCGCCGGCGACCCGCCGCTGGGTGACGGTCAGCAGCTCGACGAGGTCGTCGGTGCCACGCGCGGCGTCGACGCCACCGCCCGGAAACATGGGGGCACCATACTTCTCCGCGTGTCCGGTGCCACGCGTCCGCTGGACCCGTGGGAGCTGCTGCTCACGGGTCCGCGCAGCGACGTCCTCCACGTCGGGCTCGCCGTGCCGCTCTCCGGTCCGCTGGCGCTCACCGCGCCGTCGGCCCTGGACCTGGCCGGGCTGGCCGCGGACGAGCTGAACGCGGTCGGTGGGGTGGACGGGCGGGAGGTCCGGCTGGTCACCGTGGACTCCGGGCGGGCGCCCGAGGTCGTCGCGGCGGAGGCCGCGTCCCTGTTCCGGGCCGGCGCCTTCGACGTGCTGGTCGGGTTCCACACCAGCGACGTGCACCGGGCGCTGGAGCGCGCCCTCCCGCCAGGGGCCCGCTACGTGTTCACCCCGCCGCACGAGGGCGGCCGGCTGCGCCCCGGCGTCGTCCGCACCGGGGCCTCCCCCGCCGAGCAGCACGCCGCGGCCCTGACCTGGCTGGTCGGCCACCGCCGCGCCCGCCGCTGGGTGCTGCTGGGCACCGACTACGTGTGGCCGCGGGCGGTGCACCGCGCCGCGCACCGGGCACTGGCCGCCGCCGGCGCCGAGGTAGTCGGCGAGGCTCTCGTGCCGTTCGGCCCGACCGACATGGGGCCGCTGCTGGACCTGGTCCGCCGGACCCGCGCCGACGGCGTGCTGCTGAGCATGGTCGGGCGGGACCTGGTCACCTTCAACCGCGAGTTCACCCGGGCCGGGCTGGACCGTCGGGTGGTGCGGCTCTCGGGAGCGCTGGAGGAGAACGGGCTCTACGCCGTCGGCGGCGACGGCACCGGCGAGCTCTACGCGTGCATGCCGTCCTTCGCCTCGACCGGCGACGGCCCCGACGAGGTCCAGCTGGCGCTCCAGGAGCGGCTCGCCTCCCGCTCCGGCCCCTCCGCCCCGGTGGTGTGCGCCTACGCGCGGGGTCTCTACGACGGCGTGCGCGTGGCCGTCTCGCCGGGGCGCTCCCGGCGCCGCGGCCCGGCCGCCCGGCTGGCCCGCGCCGACGGGCTCGCGCTGCGCGAGATCCCCGGGGTTCTCACAGCCTGAGACGGATCCTTCCACCTGGAAGGATTCGGTCCTACTCTGCTCCCGCCCCGGCACCGACCGGAGAGAGACGGAGTGAAGCCCCCATGAGCGAGCCCCGCACCACCCACGACCCCGCCCCGCTGTCCGGCGCCGCGCGCGGCCCGGTCCCCGCGACCGGCGAACCGGACCCCGGCGTCGAGGCCTTCGGCTACAAGCAGGAGCTGAAGCGCTCGCTGAGCTTCACCGACCTGCTGGTCTACGGCCTGGTCTTCATGGTCCCGATCGCCCCGTTCGGCATCTTCGGCGGCGTCTTCCAGGCCTCCGGCGGCATGGTCGCGCTGGCCTACGCCGTCGGCATGCTGGCCATGGCCTTCACCGCGGCCTCCTACTCGCAGATGTCGCGGGCCTTCCCGATGGCCGGCTCGGTCTACACCTACGCCGGGCGCGGCATCGCCCAGCCGGTCGGCTTCGTCGCCGGCTGGATGATCCTGCTCGACTACGTCCTCGTCCCGGGCCTGCTCTACCTGATCGCCGCGGTCGCGATGAACTCGATCTGGTCGGCGGTGCCCGTGTGGGTGTGGCTGGTCGCCTTCGTCGTCCTCAACACCGTCGTCAACTACTTCGGCATCGAGTTCACGGCACGGGTCAACCGGATCATGCTCGTCGCGGAGCTGATCGTCCTGGCCATCTTCCTGGTCATCGGCGTGGTCGCCCTGGCCGGCGGCAAGGGCGGCGGCTGGGACCTCACCCCCATCTACAACAGCGACACGTTCTCCCTCGAGCTGGTCTTCGGCGCGGTGTCCGTCGCCGTCCTGAGCTTCCTGGGCTTCGACGGCATCTCCACGCTGGCCGAGGAGAACCGCGACGCCGCCCGCTCGATCGGCAAGTCGATGATCGCCGCGCTCGCCCTGGCCGGAACGCTGTTCATCGTCCAGACCTGGATCGCCGCGCTGCTGGTGGAGAACCCCGAGAAGCTGATCTCCGAGGGCGACGCCGCCGGAACCGCCTTCTACGACGCCGCCGAGGTCGCCGGGGGCCACTGGCTGTCGGTGCTCACCGCCGTCGCGACGGCGATCGCGTGGGGCTTCGCCAACTCGCTGGTCGCGCAGGCCGCGACCTCGCGGCTGCTGTTCGCCATGGCCCGCGACCGCCAGCTGCCCGGCTTCCTCGCCTCGGTGCACCCGACCCGGCGGGTGCCGGTCAACGCGACCCTGCTCGTCGCCGTCGTCTCGCTGGTGCTCGGCCTGTACATGAACAGCCGCGACGACGGCATCACGCTGCTGTCCACGCTGGTGAACTTCGGCGCCCTGTCGGCCTTCCTGCTGCTGCACGTGTCGGTCGTCGTGCACTACCTCGGCCGCCGCAAGAGCCGCGACTACTGGCGGCACCTCGCCGTCCCGGTCATCGGCTTCGCGATCCTGGTCTACGTCGTGATCAACGCCCAGGTGGCGGCCCAGCGGCTCGGCTTCGTCTGGCTCGTCGCCGGCCTGGCGGTGCTGGCCTTCCTGCTGCTCACCGGCCGCAAGCCCGAGATCCGCGCGGAGGAGAACCTGTGAGCCTCGAGGTCGTCCAGCTCACCCCGTCGGCCGACCAGTACCGGTACACCTTCGGTGGCGCCCCCGAGCCGCTGGTGCGGGTGCAGCCGGGCACCGTCGTCGAGCTGACCACCGAGGACTGCTTCGGCGGCCGGGTCACCAAGGCCGAGGACCTGCCGAGCGCGGTCTGCGACTTCTCCCAGCTCAACCCGGTCACCGGCCCGATCCACGTGGAGGGTGCCGAGCCCGGCGACACCCTGGCGGTGCACTTCGTGGAGATCGCGCCGGCCCGCGACTGGGCGATCTCGACGACGTTCCCGCACTTCGGGGCGCTCACCGCGACGCACAGCACCGCGATGCTGCACGACCCGCTGGAGGAGGTCGTGTGGGTCTACGAGGTCGACCGGGAGCGGGGCACCTGCCTGTTCCGGCCGCGCCGCGGTGGCCCCGAGGTGGAGCTCCCGCTCGACCCGATGCACGGCACGGTCGGCGTCGCCCCGGCCGGCGGTGAGGTATTCGCGACCGTCACGCCGGGCGCGCACGGCGGCAACATGGACACCCCGGAGCTGCGGGCGGGTGTGACGGCGTACTTCGGCGTGAACGTCGCCGGGGGTCAGCTGGCCATCGGTGACGGGCACTGCCGGCAGGGCGAGGGCGAGGTGTGCGGCACCGCCGTCGAGGCGGCCATGCGCACCGTCGTCGTCGTCGACCTGATCAAGGGGTCGGGCACGGCGTGGCCGCGGCTGGAGACCGACGACTTCCTCATGTCGACCGGTTCGACCAAGCCGCTGGAGGACGCCTTCCGGGTGAGCCAGCACGACCTGGTCACCTGGGCGGCCGAGCTCACCGGCTGGGACACGCTGGACGCCTACCAGCTGGTCAGCCAGGCCGGGCTCGCGCCTGTGGCCAACGTCGTGGACACGAACTACACGATGGTGGCCAAGCTGGCGAAGGCCCACCTGGGCCGCGAGGGCGTCACCGTGAACGACGGCGTGCACGACCGGCTGCGCGCCACCGGCGCGGCCTACCTCGCCCAGCGCTGACCCGCTCCACCCTGGGGGCCCGGCCGGATCACCCGGCCGGGCCCTCAGGCGTTCGAGGGCGCGAACCTTGGCCTGATGCCGACTCGCCACCCCGACAGGAACGAGTCACGGACGCCCACGGCCGGGCCCCGCGCCCCACGCACGCGCGGCCGGGGCCCACGGTCACGACGTCAGCGGCAAGACGCCCTCGTTGTCCAGATTCACGACCATGACGATGAACACGGCCGCTGCACGGCATACAGCGGTCGCCTCGGTCCGAGTCATCGTCGAAGCCACCTGACCGCCATGTCTGACGTTGGGCATGGCACTGCCGTAGTTGTGCAGCTGCGACAGTGCCGCCCCGAGCGGAGCGCGATGGCCCTTGAACAGCGTTCGCGCCCCTTCAGAAATGCTCTTCGCGTCAGCAGCGATCCGAACGGCGCTTTCGAGCGCGTTGACAGCGGCCGCGACAGCCGACTCGTGGTGTCCGGCCAGGAGCTCACGGCGACTGACGTCCCATTGCTGTTTCGTCGGAGAGAATCGACCGTGCAGCAATGAATCCGGCTGACTCAACGAGTCGTCGACGTCCAGCTCGGTGGCGGCCTGATCCACAGGGACGAACGAACCGGCCAGCATCCTCAGCGGGACGCCTTCCTCGGCGAGCGACTTCGAGACGAGCTCGTCGTGGTGGCTCCTGCCGCGCTCGAGATGCTCCACCAGCTCGTACACACGCTGCGGCGCCAGCCGGGCCAGCTGTTCGTGGACCCACTGAGGACCGTTCACGTCGTACAGATTCGGTGCGGGAACCTTGAGGTACCGAGAAAGCATGTCGATCGGCCCTCTTGCCTCGTCGAACTCTCCGAGCAGCTCCTGGAGGACCCAGTGCAGTTGCTCGGGAACCTTCTTGCTCCACGCCACGTGCTCCACCGACCCAGTTTGAACCACGGGCGCGACGTATTTCGTGAGCGGGACGGGGTTCGTCCGATCGGCAGCAGCCTCCACGACACGACGGCCGTCGTCGGCGCGCTGGACGGGACCGGCGAACTCGCATGACGACCCGTGCGCCGCGATGCGCGATGCACCAGGCGAAGCATCCGCTCGCATGGCACCGCTGCTGTCCCAGCATCCGTCACGGTCCATCGCTCGCCGATCTCCACGGGAACGACGAAGGCCCCGACCGGAAGGTCAAGGACCTGGGCGCTCCCCCGATTGGACTCGAACCAATAACCCTGCGATTAACAGTCGCATGCTCTGCCAATTGAGCTACGGGGGATCAGCGAGGCGCTGCTCGCTGGCCCGACGAGAGTACCCCACGCCCAGGACGCGCTCGTGGAGGGCTCACCGGCGTCGGCGCGATCCACGCCACAGGTAGCGTGATCGTCGTTCACCTCGCGTCCACCCTGGAGGTTCCCCGTGGCCAAGCTGTCGTTCCTCGCCGGTTTCGGCGCCGGCTACGTCCTCGGAGCCCGGGCCGGCCGGGAGCGCTACGAGCAGATCCGACGCGGCTGGGAGCAGGCCAAGGACGACCCGCGCCTGCAGAGCCTGGCCGGCATGGCGCAGGCCCGCGCCGACGACGCCGTCTCCGCGCTCAAGGCCCGCATGGGCGGCGAGCCCCCGCGCTGACCCGCCGGGTCAGACCGGCCGCTCGGCGGCCAGCGCCTCGCTGAGCTTCTGCCGCGCCGCCTCGCGCGCCCCCGGGTCGTGCCGGTCCGCGTCGTCGTCGAACACGACGGTCCACTCCCGCTCGGCCTGCCCGGGCACCCGGCGGGCCACCAGCAGCACCCCTCCCCTACCGGGCAGCGGCGAGCGCCGACTGCTCACCACGGTCTGGTCCACCCGCTTGCGCACCACCGCGGGCAGGTCGCCGGCGTCGGTGAGCACGTACCGGACGGCGGGCTCCCGCGCCTGCACGCCGGGCTCGACCTCGGTCAGCGCCGTCACCGTGAAGCTGCCGCCGCCGTCGTTGGTCCCGGCCCAGCGCGCGGACCCCACGAGGTGCCACGGCAAGAGGACGGCCTCCGCGCCGACGGTGCGCAGGCCTCGCGAGGTCGCGACCAGCCAGCCCTCGCCGCGGGCCCGCACGCCCCACGCCAGCACCCGCTCCTCCGGATCGACGAGCGCGGCACGCACCTCCTCAGGTGGTCGGGCGAACCGGCGGCGCACCGCGTCGAACAGGCTCACTCCAGGCCGCCGATGGCCCGCTTGCGCAGCGAGATCGCCAGCTGCTCGAGATCCAGCAGCTGCTTGAACGCCTTCATGTAGTCGTCACCGGCCTCGACCGGGTTCATCCGCTGCAGCCGGCCCTTGAGCGCGGCGATCTCGCGCACGGTCGCCATCTCCTGCAACCGGGCGACCACCGCGTTGACGTAGCCGCCGTCGGCCTCGCCCACCGACCGCAGTGGCTCCACGGCCAGTGCGGTCAGCAGCGCTCGGGCGCTCTCCCGGTCGCAGTGCTCGGCGACCTCGTCGAGCCAGGCCGGCCCGGTGACGGTGGTGTTCGCCGCTCCCCCGGCCCCGGCGATCGCCGCGGCGACCGCGGCGTAGTCCGGGTCGGTGAAGGCGACCGGCGGCACCGCGTCGAAGGCGGGCCCGGCGTACTCCGGCACCTGCAGCGCCGCCTTGACCGCCTCCCGCTCCACGGCGACCGCGGCGTCGTCCGGTGTCCGCTTGGGCGCCCGCGGTCGCCCCCGGGACGGTGCCCCTCCGTCGCCGCTGAGCCGGCGCATCCGCTCCAGCACCTCGGCCTCGTCGGTGTTGCCGATCATCCCGGCCAGCTCCCGCGCGTAGGCCGGACGCAGTGCGTGGTCCTTGATCTGGGCGACCAGCGGCACCGTCTTCTCCAGTGCGGCGACCCGGCCCTCGACGGTGTCGAGGTCGTAGCCGGCCAGCGTCGTCTTCAGCACGAACGCGATCAGCGGCGTCCGGCGGGCCACCAGGTCGCGGACGGCGGCGTCCCCCTGCTCCTGGCGCAGCTCGCACGGGTCGCGACCCTCCTGCTCGACGGCCACGAACGTCTGCCCGACGAAGCGCTGGTCCTCGGCGAAGGTCTTCATGGCCGCCGCCTGGCCGGCCGCGTCGCCGTCGAAGGTGTAGACCACCTCGCCACGGAACTCGTCCTGGTCCATGAGCAGCCGGCGCAGCACCCCGATGTGCTCGGCACCGAACGCCGTGCCGCAGGAGGCCACCGCGGTGGTCACGCCCGCCAGGTGGCAGGCCATCACGTCGGTGTAGCCCTCGACGACGACGGCCTGGTGCCGCTTGGCGATGTCGCGCTTGGCCCGGTCGATGCCGTAGAGCACCGTGCTCTTCTTGTAGAGCGGGGTCTCCGGGGTGTTCAGGTACTTGGGGCCCGGGTCGTCGTCCATGAGCTTGCGGGCGCCGAAGCCGATCACGTCGCCGGTGATGTCGCGGATCGGCCAGACCAGCCGCCGGTGGAACCGGTCGATGAGCGTGCCGCGGGAGGACTCCTTGGCCAGCCCGCCGGTGACCAGCTCGGCCTGGGTGAATCCCTTGGCTCGCAGGTGCCGGGTGAGCGCGTCCCAGCCGCCCGGCGCGTAGCCGCAGCCGAAGTCGAGTGCCGCCTGCCGGTCGAAGGCGCGGTCGGCCAGGAACTGGCGGGCCGGCGCCGCCTCGGGAGTGCCGAGCTGCTCGGCGTAGAAGGCCGCCGCCGCCGTGTTGGCGGCGACCAGCCGCGCACGCTGGCCGACCGAGGCGCGGTCGGGCCCGGCGGTGGGGCGGCCGCCGTCGTCCTCGTACTTCAGCTCGATGTTGGCGCGGTTGGCCAGCAGCTCCACGGCCTCGGAGAAGGACAGGTGGTCGATCTTCTGCACGAAGGAGATGACGTCACCGCCTTCGCCACAACCGAAGCAGTTGCCGGTGAGGAGGTTGTCCTCGAGCGTGAAGGCGTGCGTGCCCGGCACCTCGGCGCAGAAGACTTCCTCCACGCGGTCGGACCACTCGACCGACTGGACGACCCAGTTCTTGCGTTCGTACTTCTTGTCGTTCGCGAGGAAGCGCGCGCGGTGCTGGTCGAGCAGGAAGAAGGACTCGGGAAGGCCCTTCGTCATGAACCGCACGTTGTAGATGTCGCTCGGGACGCCGTCGATCCCCACACGGTTCTGCTTGGCCACGCCGAACGTGCCGATGCCGAGTCGGGTGCACAGGCGCCGGACGTATTCGAGGTTTTCGGGGTCGGCCGAGTTGAGGATCGCGTCGCCGTCCTCCGCCACGCAGCCGTCGGCCGCGAAGTAACCGGCCAACCAGCCCAGTAGGTAGGAGGTGTCCTCCTCCAGGTCTGGGCGCTCGTCCTTGAAGTAGGCGGGCAGCCCGTAGTAGCGCGTCCCGCGCTCATCGCTCCACGACCGGCAGCCCTCGAAGACGTGCGCCAGCTGCCCGTCCTTCTCGCCGTACAGGACGGCGATCGAACCGGCTCCGGAGCGTGTGCCGTCGCCGTAGACGAGTCCTCGGGCGATCCCGAAAGGGGACGGCTTCGTGGCCGGGTTCAGCACCCGGGTCACGGGGAACGAGTGCGACAGGCGATCCCCCGGTCGCAGGTCCTTCGTCAGCTTCTCGCGCCGGTTCTGCCGCAGCGCGCCGGACGGGACGAACCACCGGTGCTCGTCGGTCGCGTGGACGACTCTCGTGCGCCCGTTGCGGGTCAGCGTCAGCTTCATGAGCGGCTGTACGCCGTAAGACTTGAAGGGGGCCTCGACCCACCCGCCGTCTCCGTTCAGCACCCGAACGGACTTTCCGGCCAACTCCCGGATCGGGACGACGCCGTCCTCGGTCAGGACGCCGGTCTCTCCCGCCAGGCAGTGGAACAGGTTCCTCGTCGGCGTGACCTGGAACGACGGCGACTTCTCGTCGTGGAACGGGCACAGCCCCTTGAGGCTGCCACCACCCGCGCGCTTGAGCTGCAGGTGCTCACCGACGATCTCGTCGATCTTGCTGCGCTCGCGCACGAGCGCGATGTCGGCGGCCCGGATGCGTCCTCGCCCGGCCATCTGTCGCTTCTCTCCCTCAGCCGATGCCGGGTGCGCCGGCGACGCTCTCACCGGTCACGCGGTAGAGCAGGTAGGCAGCAGTCTCCCGCAGGATGTAGCGGAACTGGGTGTCGCGGGTCTGCACGGCCGGGCCCTGCCGGGTGGGCGAGCTCTCCGCCTCCATCCCGGCGTCCTCCGCCATGCGCTCGGCCCGCATGGCGTGCCACGGGTCGGTGACCAGCACCGCGTCGCTCCAGCCGCGCTCGGTGAAGGCCGCACCGACCGCCCGCATGCTCTCCAGCGTGTCCTCGCCCTCGGGCACCGCGAGCAGTGCCTCCTCCGGCACCCCGGCCCCGGCCAGGTAGTCGCGGCCCGCCTCGGCCTCGGTGAACTGGTCGCCGGCGGCCTTGCCGCCCACGGTCACGATCACCGGCGCGACGCCGTCCTCGTACAGGTCGCGGGCGTGCTCCAGCCGGGCCTCGAAGATCGACGACGGGACCCCGTTGTACTGCGCCGAGCCCAGGACGACGATCGCGTCGGAGCTCGGGTGCGAGTCCTGCCGCGCGGTCCACCAGATGCCGAGCGCGGTGGAGACGACGAGCAGCACGGCGGCCAGCACGGCCGCGCCCACCACCCGCGTCATCAGCCTCCACACGAACACCCGTCATGGGTACCACGGGGAGCTGACCGGAGCAGTGCGCCGGGGACGGCGGTGTGCCCGGCGCCGCAGGGGCCCTTCTTGATCGGTTCAAGGGAATGGGACAGCATGATCCCGTGCCGGACAGCACCGACTTCGAAGCGATGCTGCGCGCCGCAGCGCTGCGCGTGACCCGCCCGCGCCTGGCCGTCCTGGCCGCCGTGCACCGCCACCCCCACGCCGACACCGACTCGCTGATCGACGTCGTCCGCCGCGAGTCCGGCGAGGTCTCCCACCAGGCCGTCTACAACGTCCTGGGCACGCTGACCGAGGCGGGCCTGGTCCGCCGGTTCCAGCCCGAGGGCTCGGTGGCGCGCTACGAGGCGCGCGTGGGCGACAACCACCACCACCTGGTGTGCCGCTCCTGCGGCGCCATCGCCGACGTCGACTGCGCCGTGGGTGAGGCACCCTGTCTGACCGCGAGCGCCGACGCCGGCTTCACGATCGAGGAGGCCGAGGTCATCTACTGGGGCCGCTGCCCGACCTGCTCCCCCACCCCCCGAACCCCGACCGCAACCGCTGCACAGAGAGGCACCCCGTGAAGGACGAGACCAACAAGGTCCAGACCCACAGCACCAGCGAGAGCGAGAACCCGGCGATCCCCTCGCCGGAGGCGCACACCGGCGGGCGCCCGCGCACCAACCGGGACTGGTGGCCCAACCAGGTGGACCTCTCGGTGCTGAACAAGCCCTCGAAGGACTCCGACCCGCTCGGCGAGGACTTCGACTACAAGGCCGAGTTCGCGAAGCTCGACGTCGAGGAGCTCAAGGCCGACCTGCGCACGCTCATGCGCACCTCCCAGGACTGGTGGCCGGCGGACTGGGGCCACTACGGCCCGCTGTTCATCCGCATGTCCTGGCACGCGGCCGGCACCTACCGGATCGCCGACGGCCGCGGCAGCGGGAACAACGGCGCGCAGCGCTTCGCCCCGCTCAACAGCTGGCCGGACAACGCCAGCCTGGACAAGGCCCGCCGCCTGCTGCTGCCGATCAAGCAGAAGTACGGCCGCAAGCTCTCCTGGGCCGACCTGCTCGTGCTCGCCGGCAACGTGGCGCACGACGACATGGGCCTGCCCACCTTCGGCTTCGCCTTCGGCCGCGAGGACACCTGGCAGCCGGAGGAGGTCTTCTGGGGCCCCGAGGACACCTGGCTCGGCGACGAGCGCTACGCCGGTGACGAGCCGCTCAACCTCGACGAGGGCCCGCTGGCCAACGTCACCATGGGCCTCATCTACGTCAACCCCGAGGGCCCGAAGGGCAACCCCGACCCGGTCGGCTCCGGCCACGACATCAAGCAGACGTTCCGCCGCATGGGCATGACCGACGAGGAGACCGTCGCGCTCATCGCCGGTGGCCACACGTTCGGCAAGACGCACGGCAACGGCGACCCGTCCCTGCTGGGCCCCGAGCCCGAGGGCTGCCCGGTGCACGGCAACGGCCTCGGCTGGAACAACCCGCAGGGCACCGGGAAGGGCGCCGACACGATCACCAGCGGTCTCGAGGGCGCCTGGACCCCGACGCCGACCCAGTGGGACAACTCCTACTGGGAGACCCTCTTCGGCTGGGACTGGGAGCTCGTCACCAGCCCGGCGGGCGCCAAGCAGTGGCAGCCGAAGAACCCCGAGGCGCAGGAGCTCGTCCCCGACGCGCATATCGCCGGCAAGAAGAACCCGCCGATGATGTCGACCGCCGACATGGCGCTGCGGATGGACCCCGAGCTGCGCGTGTACGCCGAGCGCTTCCGGGACGACCCGGAGTACTTCGCCGACCAGTACGCCCGTGCGTGGTTCAAGCTCCTGCACCGTGACCTCGGCCCGCGGTCGCGCTACCTCGGCCCGGACGTTCCCGCCGAGGAGCTCGTCTGGCAGGACCCGGTGCCGGCCGTCGACCACGAGCTCGTGGGTGAGGCTGAGATCGCCGACCTCAAGCAGCGCCTGCTGTCCGCCGGTCTCACCGTGTCGCAGCTCGTGCACACCGCCTGGTCGTCCGCGGCGTCGTTCCGCAGCACCGACTACCGCGGCGGCGCCAACGGCGCCCGCATCCGCCTCGAGCCGCAGATCGGCTGGGCGGCCAACGAGGGCGTCCAGGACGTGCTGCCCGTGCTCGAGCGCGTGAAGAACGAGTTCGAGCAGCAGACCGGCAAGAAGGTGTCGCTGGCCGACCTCATCGTCCTCGGCGGCAGCGCCGCGGTCGAGAAGGCCGCCGCGGACGCCGGCGTGCAGGTCACCGTGCCGTTCAACGCGGGGCGGACCGACGCCTCGCAGGAGCAGACCGACGTCGACAACTTCCGGTGGCTGGAGACGCGGGCCGACGGCTTCCGCAACTGGGTCGCCCCCGGCAGCAAGATCTCCCCGGAGACGCTGCTGGTCGACAAGGCCTACATGCTGAGCCTGACCGCCAAGGAGATGACGGTGCTCGTCGGCGGGCTGCGCGTGCTCGGTGCCAACACCGGTGGCACGAAGCACGGCGTCTTCACCGACCGGCCGGGCGTCCTCTCGCAGGACTTCTTCCGCAACCTGCTCGACCTGGGCGTCTCGTGGTCCACCTCGGCCGAGGCCGAGGGCGTCTACGAGGGCCGGGACGCCGACGGCAACGTCGTCCGGACCGCCACCGCCGCGGACCTGGTGTTCAACTCGAACTCCATCCTCCGCGGCATCGTGGAGGTCTACTCCGCCGACGACGCCCTGGAGTTGTTCGTCCGGGACTTCGTGCAGGCGTTCGTGAAGGTCATGGAGCTGGACCGCTTCGACCTGCACAACTGATCCGCCGCCGGGGCCGGCCCGCACACGGCCGGCCCCGGTACCCGCACCGCCTGCCGGGGCGCCGACGGTCTCCGTCGGCGCCCCGCGCGCATCCCGGGGGCTCATCCGGTATGCAGTTCGCAACCATCTCCACCGAGATCCGGAGGCGACGACGTGACGGTGCGCAGTGCGATCCGCTGGGCCGCGACCCACGGGGCGATGCGACTGGCCATCCGCGCACGGGCGCGGCAGGGCAACCCGGACGCCGAGGTCCTCGCCGACCCGGCGGTGCGCGAGGACCCCTACGAGCACTACGAGCGGCTGCGCACCGCCGCCCCGTTCGCCGGTGGCGCCTTCGCCCGGGTCAGCGTGCACCACGACGTCTGCACCGACGTGCTGCGCAGCGACGACTTCGGCGTGATCGGCGGAGCCCGCGCCGACGGGCTCCCGCCGGTCCTCCGGACGGCGCTGCGGGTGGCCGGCCCCCGGCCCAGCATCGGGCCGATCGACCCGCCCTCGATGCTCGCCGTCGACCCGCCGGAGCACACCCGCTACCGGCGGCTGGTCAGCCGCGCGTTCACCGCCCGCGCGGTCGCCCACCTGCGGGAGCGGACCGCGCAGATCGCCGCGGAGCTGCTCGACGACCTCGAGTCCGACGCCGCGAGCGGGCAGCCGGTGGACCTGGTCGCCCGCTACGCCAGCCTGCTGCCGGTCACGGTCATCTCCGAGATGCTCGGCGTCCCGGTGTCCATGCGCGAGCAGTTCCTCGCCTGGGGCGACGGCGCCACCCCGAGCCTGGACATGGGCCTCCCCTGGTCGACGCACCGCAGCGTCGAGCGCAACCTCGCCGAGCTCGACGCCTGGTTCCGCGGGCACCTGCGCCGGCTCCGCCAGGAGCCGGGCGAGGACCTGCTGTCCCAGCTCGCGGTGGCCCTCGACGACGACGGCAGCGGCCTCACCGAGCAGGAGCTGGTCGCCACCGCCGCGCTCGTGTTCGGCGCCGGCTTCGAGACCACCGTCAACCTGATCGGCAACGGTGCCGCGCTGCTGTTCGCCCATCCCGACCAGCGCCGGCTGCTCGTCGAGGACCCCTCGCTGTGGCCGAACGCCGTCGACGAGATGCTCCGCGTCGAGTCACCGGTGCAGCGGACCGGGCGCCGGGTGCGGCGGGACACCACCGTGCACGGCGTGCAGCTGCGCGAGGGCGAGCTGGTGCTCCTCGGGCTGGCCGCGGCCAACCGCGACCCGCAGGTCTTCGAGGACCCGCACGCCTTCGACGTCACCCGGGCCAACGCACGCGACCACGTCGCCTTCTCCAGCGGCATCCACTTCTGCCTGGGTGCCGCGCTGGCCCGGATGGAAGGCGAGGTCGCGCTGCAGGCACTGTTCGAGCGGTTCCCCGACCTCGCCCCCGCCGGTGCGGGCACGCGCCGGGGCACGATCATCCTGCGCGGCTACGAGTCGCTGCCCGTCACGCTGGGCCGCCCGGTGGCCGCGCCCTCGGGCGAGCGGTCGACCGCCGTCCCGGGCTGACCGGCGGGATCAGGACACGCCGAGGGCCGCGCGTCCCGCCTCCAGCCGGGCGACCGGCACCCGGAACGGCGAGCACGACACGTAGTCCAGGCCGACCTCGTGGAAGAAGTGCACCGACTCGGGGTCACCCCCGTGCTCGCCGCAGATCCCGAGCTTGAGGTCGGGCCGGGCGGCGCGCCCGGCCTCGACGCCGATCCGCACGAGCCGGCCCACGCCGTCGCGGTCCAGGGCCTCGAACGGCGAGATGCCGAAGATGCCCTTGTCCAGGTACTGGTGGAAGAACGCGGCCTCGACGTCGTCGCGGGAGAAGCCCCACGTCATCTGGGTCAGGTCGTTGGTGCCGAAGGAGAAGAAGTCGGCGTGCTCGGCGATCTCACCGGCGGTGAGCGCGGCGCGCGGCACCTCGATCATGGTGCCGATCAGCGGGGCGACGTCGATGCCGCACGCCTGGCACACCTCGGAGAGGACCCGCTCGGACTCCTCGCGGATCGCCTCCAGCTCCTGCACCGCGCCGACGAGCGGGATCATGATCTCCGGCCGCGGGTCACCCCCGGCCTTCTTCCGCTCGCACGCCGCCTCGGCGATCGCCCGCACCTGCATGTCGAACAGGCCGGGGACGACCAGCCCCAGGCGCACGCCGCGCAGCCCCAGCATCGGGTTCGACTCGTGCATGCCCCGGACCGCGGCCAGCAGCCGCAGGTTCCCCTCGTCGGGCTCCCCGCGCTCCTCGGCCAGCGCGACCCGCACCGACAGCTCGGTGAGGTCGGGCAGGAACTCGTGCAGTGGCGGGTCCAGCAGGCGGATGGTCACCGGCAGGCCGTCCATCGCCTCGAAGATCTCCAGGAAGTCCTGCTTCTGCAGCGGTTCGAGCGCGTCCAGCGCGGCCTGCCGCTCGTCGTCGCCGTCGGCCAGGATCAGCTTCTCCACGAGCTGCCGCCGGTCGCCGAGGAACATGTGTTCGGTGCGGCACAGCCCGATCCCGCGGGCACCGAAGCGCCGGGCACGGGCGGAGTCCTCCGGGGTGTCGGCGTTGGTGCGCACGTCGAGCCGGCGCACCCGGTCGGCGTGGGTCAGGATCCGGTGCACGCTCTTCACCAGGTCGTCGGTGTCCGCGGCCTCCGGGTCGATCTCGCCCTCGAAGTAGCGCACCACCGCCGACGGCTCGACCGGTACCTCGCCGAGCCACACCTTGCCGGTGGAGCCGTCGATGGAGATGACGTCGCCCTCGCTGACGACGGTGCCGTCGGGCGCGGTGAACTTCTTCGCCTTGGTGTCGACCTGGAGCTCCTCGGCGCCGCAGACGCAGGTCTTGCCCATGCCCCGCGCCACGACGGCGGCGTGCGAGGTCTTGCCGCCGCGGCTGGTCAGCACACCCTCGGCGGCGATCATCCCGGAGAGGTCGTCGGGGTTGGTCTCGCGGCGGACGAGCACGACCTTCTCGCCGCGGTCGGCCCACTGCGCCGCCGTCTCCGAGGAGAAGACCGCCTTGCCGACGGCCGCGCCGGGCGAGGCGTTCATGCCCTGGGTCAGCTGCGTGGCGTCCCCTCCGGAGACGAACCGCGGGAACATCAGCTGGGCGAGCTGGTCACCGCTCACCCGCCGGACGGCCTCGTCCATGTCGATGAGGCCCTCGTCGACCAGCTGGGTGGCGATCCGGAACGCCGCCCCGGCGGTGCGCTTGCCGACCCGCGTCTGCAGCATCCAGAGCTTGTTGCGCTCGACGGTGAACTCGATGTCGCACAGGTCCCGGTAGTGCGACTCCAGCCGGCTCATGATGCCCATGAGCTCGTCGTAGGCGGCCTTGTCGATGTTCTCGAGGTCGACCAGCGGAACGGTGTTGCGGATGCCGGCGACGACGTCCTCGCCCTGCGCGTTCTGCAGGTAGTCGCCGTACACACCCTGCTCGCCGCTGCCCGGGTCACGGGTGAAGGCGACACCGGTGCCGGAGTCCATGCCGAGGTTGCCGAAGACCATCGAGCAGACGTTCACGGCGGTGCCGGCGTCGCTGGGGATGCGCTCCCGGCGTCGGTAGAGGATCGCGCGGTCGGAGTTCCAGGAGTCGAAGACGGCGTTGATCGCCAGGTCCATCTGCTCCCGCGGGTCCTGCGGGAAGTCGCGGCCGGTCTGCTCGCTGACGATCGCCTTGAACCGGCCGACGACGTCCTCCAGGTGGGCGGCGTCCAGGTCGAGGTCGGAGTCGGTGCCCTGCTCGCGCTTGACCTCGTCGAGGGCCTCGTCGAACAGCTCGCCGTCGATGTCGAGCACGGTCTTGCCGAACATCTGGATCAGCCGGCGGTAGGAGTCCCAGGCGAAGCGGTCGCTGCCGGACTGGGCGGCCAGGCCCTTCACCGACTCGTCGTTGAGCCCGACGTTGAGGACGGTCTCCATCATCCCGGGCATGCTGGCCGCGGCACCGGACCGGACCGACACCAGCAGCGGGTCCGAGGGGTCGCCGAGGGACTTCCCCATCGCCTTCTCGAGCGCGGTGAGGTGCTCGCTGACCTGGGCATCGAGCTCGGGCGGGGTGCCGCCGTTCTCCAGGTAGTACCGGCAGGCGTCGGTGGTGATCGTGAAGCCGGGCGGTACGGGCAGGCCCAGGTTCGTCATCTCGGCGAGGTTGGCCCCCTTGCCGCCGAGGAGGTCCTTCTGGTCCTTGTTGCCCTCGCTGAAGTCGTAGACCCACTTCGCCGACGATCCGCCCGACATCCCCGCACCTCCGCGCTCGACTACCGGCCTCCGCGTGGTCGCGATGGTGCCCTACCGGAGGCCCCCGGTCCCCCCGTCCGTTCGCGCCCGGAGGGTGCCCCGGACGCCGGACGGGATCCAGTGATCTTGACGCAGCGCGGGGTGCGGCGCGATTCGGCACCCACCCCGAGGAGTCAGTCGGCGAGGCCGCAGATCCGGGGGCCGTCCTCGTTCATCACGCGCAGTTCGGTGGTCGCGCCGTCGGCCCAGCGCACGGCCACGACCTGGACGGCGGCACCCTCGGTGGCGTCGTCGTAGACCTCTCCGACCTCGGCCTCGCCGACGCCCTGGTAGACGCCGGCCACCTCGTCGGGCGCCAACCGGTCGCGCTCGTCCTCGCACAGCATCTCGTAGGCGGTACCGGTGTCGCCGTCACCCATCGAGTCGACGAACACCTGCGCGGCCTGGGTCGCCTGCTGCGCCGGCGAGCCCTTGAGCAGGTAGAGGAACCCGACCATCGCGACGGCGAGCAGCGCGATGCCGACGATGCCGGCCACGATCCAGACCTTGGCGCTGCGGGGCGTGCCGGTGTGCAGCGGCGCCGGGCCGTCGTCGTAGAGGAAGGGGCCCTGGGAGGTCATCCGCCGCTCGTCTCGAGTTCGGCCCCCATCGGGGGGCGGGGGTCGTCTCGGTCGAGGAGCCAGCCCTCCGGCAGCGCCACGGGGCGGGGCGCGCTCGTCCGGCCGCGCGGCGCACCCAGCACCGCCGTCGGGTACGGCTGGTCGGGCACGCCCGCCAGCAGCTCGGCCAGCTCGTCGAGGCCGCTCACCATCGCCAGCGCGCGGCGGACGTCGCCACCCACGCTGAAGCCCTTGAGGTACCAGGCCACGTGCTTGCGGAAGTCGCTGCAGCCGTGGCTCTCGCCGTGCTCCTCGGCCAGCAGCTCGGCGTGCCGGTGCATGATCCCGGCGACCTCGCGGAACGTCGGCAGCGCGCGGCGGGTCTCGCCCGCGAACGCCGCGGCCAGGTCGCCGAACAGCCACGGCCGGCCCAGGCAGCCGCGGCCGATGACCACACCGGCACACCCGGTCTCGGCCACCATGCGCAGCGCGTCGTCGGCCTCCCAGATGTCGCCGTTGCCGAGCACCGGGATGTCGACGGCCTCGACGAGGCGGGCGATGGGCTCCCAGTCCGCGGTGCCGCTGTAGAGCTGGTCGGCCGTGCGGCCGTGCAGGGTGATGGCGGCGGCGCCCTCGTCCTGGGCGATCCGGCCGGCGTCGAGGTAGGTGACGTGGTCGGCGTCGATGCCGATGCGGGTCTTGATGGTGACCGGGACGTCCTTCGCCGCGCGTACCGCCTCGCGGACGATGCTGCGCAGCAGCACCCGGTGCCAGGGCAGGGCCGAGCCACCGCCCTTGCGGGTCACCTTGGGCACCGGGCAGCCGAAGTTCAGGTCGATGTGCGCGGGGCGGGTGCCGGCCACGCCCTCGTCGACCAGCATCTCCACCGCCCGGCCCACGGTTGCCGGGTCGACGCCGTAGAGCTGGACGGAGAACGCGTCCTTCTCGTCGGCGGTCGCGCGGATCATCCGGAGCGTCTTCTCGTTGCGCTCGACCAGCGCCCGCGTGGTGATCATCTCGCAGACGTACAGGCCCGCGCCGAACTCGCGGCACAGCGTGCGGAACGCCGGGTTGGTGATGCCGGCCATCGGCGCCAGCACCACGGCGGGGTCGACCGTGAGCGCCCCGAGCCGCAGCGGCGGGAGCGCCGTCGTCGTCGGCTCGAGCGTGCTGGTCACGGCACCCAGGGTAGGCGGCGACGCCGGTCGCCCACCTCGCCCGGTCGGGTGTCGGGCGGCCGTCGTCCGGCTCGACGGACGTCCAGCCGTGCCACCGGACCTCTGGCCGCGCCGCGGCGCGGCCAGAGGTCCGCCGGCGCGGCCGCACCTCGTCCCCAGGCCTCACCCCGATCCACAGGCATCTCCCGAGCTGCTCCGTGGCGCGCGTCGCGGGCCATCGTGTGGACCCGTGACCCCAGTACCCCTCGCCGTAGCCGAACCGGCCCGCCGCCGGCTCGGCATCTTCACCAGCGCCGACCTGGCTGCGCGCGGGGTGGGTGAGCGGGAGATCCGGACGGCGGTTCGCACCGGGACGTGGGTGCGGCTGCGGAGAGGGGTCTTCGTGACGGCGAGCGATCTGGCCGACGTCGAGCGGACGGGTCGTCGCCCGGGCCTGGACGCGCTCGCGGTCACGACCGGCCTCGACCGCCCGACGGCGGTGCTCAGCGGGGCGACGGCGGCGTGGGTCTGGGGACTCCCCCGCCCCCGCCCGATCCCGACGACGGTGCACCTCACCGATCCCGATCGCTGGCGCCGTGGCCGCGGCTGGCTGATGACGCACGCCGACCTGCCGGAGGACGAGGTGACCGTGCGGGGCGCCTACCGGGTGACGACGGCGGCCCGCACCGTCGTCGACCTCGCCCGCACCTGGCCGGAGGTCCATGCCGTGGCCGCGGTCGACGCGGTGCTGGTTCGGCGGCTGGCCGACCGGGCGGAGCTCGGGCGAGTGCTCGACCGGCAGGCGAACGTGCCCGGGATCCCGCGCGCGGTTCGTTCCGTCGCGCTCGCCGACGGTCGCGCCGAGTCGTGGCTGGAGACGTGCGGCCGGCTGACCTTCGCCGCGCTCGGCCTCCCACCGTTCGTCCCGCAGGTGGAGCTGTGGGTGAGCGGCGAGCTGCTGAAGGTCGTCGACGGCTGGTACGCCGATGCCGCCGTGGCCGTCGAGTTCGACGGGCGGGTCAAGTACCGGCGTCCGCAGTACGGCCGGACCCCCGAGGAGGAGCTCTGGCGGGAGAAGCGCGTCGAGGACCTGCTGCGCTCGGTCGGCGTCCGCTTCGTGCGCGTGGCCGCCGAGGACCTGCGTCCCCGGCGGCTCTCCGACCTGGACCGTCTGGTGCGCCGTCACCTCGCCGACGCCGGCCCCCGTGCACGTGACTTCACCGAGGTCCCGCGGGCCGAGGGCGTCTGGCGCGGCACCGGAACAGGTAGCCCGGACGACGGATGGCTGACCCGCGCCGACGACGCCGTGGGTTGAGCCGCCGGACCGGACGTCTGGCCGCGCCGTGGCGCGGCCGGACGTCCGGTCGACCGGCTGAACCCCGCCGCCCGATCAGAACGGGTAGACGCGCGGCTCCACCTGCATGCTGATCCAGCGCAGCTCGGTGAAGGCGTCGATGCCGGCCTGGCCGCCGAAGCGCCCGTAGCCGCTGTCCTTCACGCCACCGAAGGGCATCTGCGCCTCGTCGTGCACCGTGGGCGCGTTGATGTGGCAGATGCCGGACTCGATCCGCCGGGCCACCTGGAAGCCGCGGGCGGCGTCGCGGGTGAACACGGCGGCCGACAGGCCGTAGGCGCTGTCGTTGGCCTTCGCGATCGCCTCGTCCTCGCTGCTCACGCGGGTGATGGTGACGGCCGGGCCGAAGATCTCCTCCGAGAAGATCTCCATGTCCGGGGTCACGTGGTCGAGCACCACGCCGGGCATGATCGTGCCGTTCGGCTCGCCGCTGGTCAGGACCTTCGCGCCCTTGGCGACGGCGTCGTCGACCAGCCGCTGGATGTGGTCGACGGTGCTCTGCCCGATGACCGAGCCGAGCACCACGTCGCCCTCACGCGGGTCACCCACGGGCAGCGACTCCACCCGGGCGACCAGCTTGGCGACGAACTCGTCGGCGATCGACTCGTCGACGATGATCTTGTCGGTCGACATGCAGACGTGGCCCTGGTTCACGAAGCCACCGAAGGTCGCGCCCTGCACGGCGGCGTCGATGTCGGCGTCGTCGAGGACGACCAGCGGGTTCTTGCCGCCGAGCTCCAGGACGGCGGGCACCAGGTGCCGGGCGCAGACCTCGCCGATGATGCGGCCGACCCGGGTCGAGCCGGTGAAGTTGAGCCGGCGCACCGCCGGGTGGGCCACCATCGCCTCGGTGACGTCGGCGGCGTCCTCGGGGGCCACGGTGATGACGTTGACGACGCCCGCCGGGAAGCCGGCCTCGAGCAGGATCTCGCCGAGCAGCATGTGGGTGCCCGGCGAGAGCTCCGAGCACTTGAGGACGACGGTGTTGCCGGCCGCGAGCGGGAAGGCGACGGCTCGGGTCGACAGGATCACCGGGGCGTTCCACGGCGCCATGCCGACGACGACGCCGGCGGGCTGGCGGATGCCCATGCTCAGGCTGCCCGGGACGTCGGAGGGGATGACCTGGCCCCCCACGGAGGTGGTGAGCCCGGCGGCCTCGCGGAGGATCCCGGCGGCGAGGTGGGCGTTGAAGTGGCCCCATCCGGCGGTGGCCCCGCACTCGGCGGCCATCCGCTCGACGAAGCGCTCGGTGCTGGCCTCGAGCAGGTCGGCGGCCTTGAGCAGGAGCATCCGGCGGGTGCTGGGCGTGGTGGCGGCCCACGCCTCGAAGGCCGAGGCGGCGGCCTCGACCGCACGGACGGCGTCCTCCACGCCGGCGGCCTGCGATCGGGTCACGATCTCGCCGCTGACCGGGTTGGCCCGGTCGAAGGTGCGGCCGCTCGCGGCGGCCGCCGTCCCACTGCCGATGAGCAGGCTGGTCTCGAGCATGGTCACTCCTGGAGCTGGGTCAGTACGGGGATCCAACCCCATCGTGCGCCGCGCCGCGGACCGGCCGCGGAGTGGGTCGGCCAGAGCGGCGTTGTCCCCCTGGCCGACATTTCCGGGGACGGAATGTCCGGCTCAGGGGCAACGCCGCCGGCGGGCAGAGGGCGGAAACGCAGCGAGGCCCGGTTCCAGAGAGCGGAACCGGGCCTCGGGCGACCTCGCTCAGCAGCCGGGCAGACGGGCGGCCAGGTAGGACTCGACCTGGCCCAGGCCCACACGCTCCTGGCTCATCGTGTCGCGCTCCCGCACGGTCACCGCGTCGTCCTCGAGGGTGTCGAAGTCGACGGTGAGGCAGAACGGCGTCCCGACCTCGTCCTGGCGGCGGTACCGGCGGCCGATGGCCCCGGCGTCGTCGAAGTCCACGTTCCAGTTCCGTCGCAGGGCGGCGGCCAGGTCGCGGGCCTTCGGCGAGAGGTCGGCGTTGCGGGACAGCGGCAGGACGGCGGCCTTCACCGGCGCCAGCCGCGGGTCGAGCTTCAGCACGGTGCGCACGTCGACGCCGCCCTTGGCGTTGGGCGCCTCGTCCTCGGTGTAGGCCTCGATGAGGAAGGCCATGAGCGAGCGGGTGAGCCCGGCCGCGGGCTCGATGACGTACGGCGTCCAGCGGGTGTTGGTGGCCTGGTCGAAGTAGGACAGGTCCGTGCCCGAGTGCTCCGAGTGCGTCGAGAGGTCGAAGTCGGTGCGGTTGGCGATGCCCTCCAGCTCGCCCCACTCCGAGCCCTGGAAGCCGAAGCGGTACTCGATGTCGACGGTGCGCTTCGAGTAGTGCGACAGCTTCTCCTTCGCGTGCTCGTAGTGCCGCAGGTTCTCCGGGGCGATGCCCAGGTCGGTGTACCAGCGGGTCCGCTCGTCGATCCAGTACTGGTGCCACTCCTCGTCGCTGCCCGGCTCGACGAAGAACTCCATCTCCATCTGCTCGAACTCGCGGGTGCGGAAGATGAAGTTGCCCGGCGTGATCTCGTTGCGGAACGACTTGCCGATCTGGCCGATGCCGAACGGCGGCTTCTTGCGCGCGGCGCCCATGACGTTGGCGAAGTTCACGAAGATGCCCTGCGCGGTCTCCGGGCGCAGGTAGTGCAGCCCCGACTCGTCCTCGATCGGACCGAGGTAGGTCTTGAGCATCATGTTGAAGTCGCGCGGCTCGGTCCACGCGCCCTTGGTGCCGCAGTTCGGGCAGGAGATGTCGGCCAGGCCGTTCTCCGGCGCCCGGCCCTTCTTCTCCTCGTAGCCCTCTTCCAGGTGGTCGGCGCGGAACCGCTTGTGGCAGCTCTGGCACTCGGTCAGCGGGTCGGTGAAGACGCCGACGTGCCCGGAGGCGACCCAGGTCTGGCGGGGCAGGATCACCGAGGAGTCCAGGCCGACGATGTCGTCGCGGCTCTGGACGACGGTGCGCCACCACTGCTTCTTGATGTTCTCCTTGAGCTCGACGCCCAGGGGCCCGTAGTCCCAGGCGGAGCGGGTACCGCCGTAGATCTCGCCGGCCGGGAAGACGAACCCCCGGCGCTTGCAGAGGTTGACGACCTTGTCGAGTCGGGCGGGGTCGTGCTTGGCGGTGCTCACGCGGTGGGGCTCCATCCGGCTGGCGGTCGGCGGGTGACCCCTCAACGTTAGTCGCCCCGTAGAACTGGCTCCGGTCCGGTGCTGACCTACGACGGCTGCGGACCCACCAGGTCCGGCCGCTCCACGGCTGTGCCCCAGAGCTGCCGCAGATCGGTCGCGAACAGGTCGAACGGCGATTCCGCCCCTGCCGTGGCGGCGAACTCCAGCACCATCGCCCGATGCCCGGAGAGGTCGCAGCTGAGATGGGGCTGCAGTCGTAGCCACCCCCTCGCGGTGTCGGGTCGGCTCCCCGAGTGGGCGACGTCCCCATCGACGAGGACTCCTCGATAGCTGGGGAAGAACCCGACGAACCGTACGGACAACCCGCGGTGCCCCAGGAGTCCCTCCCTCCTGAGCAGTGCGAGCGTGTCCCGGATCTGGGCACCGACGTCGACGCGCGCGACCAGGTTCTGCGATGCGGCCCAGTCCGGATCGAGGACGAGGAGGCGAACGGCCACGCCCCGGTCGAGCGCCTGCCGCAGGTCATCGGCCTGCCGCTCTGCCACGCCGTACAAGGTGGGGCCCACGATCAGGACGTCGCGTCGCGCCGTCCGCAGGTACTGGGGCTCGGGCAGGTTGTTCCGTCCGTATCCCCGCATCTCCAGGTCCTGCATGCCGAGGGCGGCGATGCTGACGAGCAAGCGCTCGCCTCGACCGTTCTTCCGGAGGCTGGGGCCGATGAGTCGCGCTACGAGCACTCCGACCGACAGCACCACGACGACGACGGTCAGGATGCCGAACGTCCCCAGCGTCACCAACTGGGCGATGGACGCCACGAAGCCCAACGCGGCGACGAGGGCGGCGATCAGCGCAGGCCCCCGGAGCATCACCTTGTTCAGCACGCGGAGTCCCGCCCGGCCATCAGGGTCTCGAGCGGGAGGCGTTGCGTCGTCGACCCGGGCAGGGTCGTCGATTCGTAGACGGCCAGAGACACGTCGTCCAGAGACAGCGGCACGACGGTCGGTGCGCGGCTGAGCCGCGCGCGCACCGCAGTCGCGACGTCGTCGAGGGCAGCCACAGGCACCTCTCCCACGATCTCCCCGAGCACCATGTGGAGGTCGTGGTCCGAGTCCTCGGACGTCACGTGGTACCGATGCCGGAATCCGAAGGTCTCCGCCTCGCGGCGCAGCTCTGCGAGGTCAGGCCGCGGGTTCCCGCTCTGGGCGCCATCGACGGGCCAGCCGATGAGGACGAGCTGCCGCCCACCCCAGCCCAGCGTGCGCTCGTACAAGGATGCTCCTCGGCTGGAGCGCGACCGGTCGCCCGGCGCGAACCCTCCGAACCGGATCTCCCACGGGCGTTCCCACGCGCGCCGGAGGCACAGGGCGAGGCCTTGCAGATCCACCGCCGACCCAGGGATGCGGTTCTCGAGGCCGATGACCGTCGCGTGGACGTCGCCGAGAGGCCGCGGTCGGAACGCCGGCCCCAGGGCATCAGCTACCTCGCTCTGCACCGATTCGACGAGGTCGGTCACGAGGGGCGGACGTTCGCGGTAGTAGGCGACCACCGTCGCTCGTCGCAGGTCCCCCGGTCTCAGCGCCCGCTGGTCGGCGTCCCCGTGCGAGCCCTCGAGCACTGTTCCCCCTGCGGTGATGGACGTGCACGCGATGCACCGGGTTGCTCGACCGCCCGCTGAGGCAACCACGTGCGCCGCTGGACGACAAGGCCCCCCGGGTGCGGGGTCAGACGCCGCGGAGCAGCAGCAGCCAGGTCACCCCGGCGCCGACGATGACCACGATCGGCAGCAGGGTCAGCAGCACCCACGGCCAACGCCGGGCGGTCCGC
Source organism: Blastococcus sp. TF02-8 (assembly GCF_003319175.1). Lineage (GTDB taxonomy): Bacteria > Actinomycetota > Actinomycetes > Mycobacteriales > Geodermatophilaceae > Blastococcus. The sequence goes on from NZ_QOHK01000007.1 coordinate 78,435, forward strand.
CCGACCCGCACCGGCTCGACCGGCCGGTTGCGCATCTCCGGGGAGCTGAAGGACAGCGTCCGGTCGCGGCGGCCCGGACCCGGCGGTGGGGCGAGCTCGTCGGTGCGCTGGGAGGCGAGCAGGCGCGCCTCGATCCGGGCGACGGCGTCCTCCCTCGACACCTGCGGCGGGGCAGCCGGTGGTGCGGGCGCCGGTCCGGGTACCGCGGTGGTCGGCTGGTCGACGCGCCCGTGCAGCCCCTCCCACGCCTTGGGCAGTACCGCCGGCGGCCGGTCGGGCATCGGCGGGAGGGTGATGTCCCGCGTGCGGTCGTCGGGTGTCGGCGGGTGCTGTTGCGGGCCGTCGCTCATCGGGATCCGTTCGTCGTCGTCCGGGACCGTTCCTGGTCCACCCACCGTGCGACGTTGCCCAGCCGGAGGCGCCTCACGCGTCACGGACGTGATCGGCACGGGCGTCGCGGTACCGCAGCGACGTCGGCACCACCTAACGTGCACGGCCATGCCGTTCCTGTCACGCTCGCGCGAGCCCGAGCTCCCCGCGCCGCTCCCCTACGACCCGTCCTCGCCCGAGGGCCTGGCCGCCCGTTGGGTGCGCTGGGTGGCCGCGGCCGGCCCGCTGGCCAACCCGGTGGAGGACGAGGACGGCCGGCACGCCGCGGCCAACCAGCCCGACGACGTCTGGTTCCTCGCCGGGACGAGCGGCAAGCGCATGCAGCGCAGTTGCGTCGTGCCGGTGGGCCGGCCGCTGTTCCTGCCGGCCTTCACGATGTGGGAGTGCCCGGCCGAGGGGCCGCCGCCGGTGGTGGAGCGGGCGTACGGCGCCGTGCACGTCGACGGCGTGGCCCAGGAGCTGCGCGAGATCGGCACCCCGGTGCCCTTCGTCGTCGCGGGGGCACGGCTCAACGGGGTCAACGGACGCAAGCGGCCCCTCCCGGTCTCGGTGTGGGGCCTGTGGACCCACGTCGCCCCGCTCCCGCCGGGCGAGCACGAGGTCCACCTCTCCGGCGGCGACGGCTACGGCTTCGAGGTCGAGGCGCTCTACCGCCTGGCCGTCGGGGGCGCCGGTCCGGTCTACCCGACCAGGTAGACGCCCGGTTCGTCGACGGCGTGGACCCAGACGGGCGCACCGGCGATCTTCACCTCGTGCGCGGAGAGGGCTCGGCGGTAGGACCCGACGCCGTCCCAGCGGGTGACCAGGGCCCACAACCCGGGGTCGTCGGCGGCAGTGCCGACCTCGCCGTCGACGAACCCGGGACGACCCCCCAGCGCCGCCAGCAGCACCTGCACCTGCGCGGCGAGCTCCGTCGCCTCGTCGGGGCCCACGCGCAGCCGCGTCACGGCGAACATCCGGCGGATCCCTCCTGGGCGTGATCCCGCGCCACGGTCCGCTCCTCGCTCGGAGGTCCAGGCCTTCTCCGCTGCGATGCTCCCCCGGCTGTCATCACGCCGAACCGAAGCGCCGCTGGCGGGAGGCGAACTCCTCGCACGCGGCCCACAGGTGCCGGCGGTCGAAGTCGGGCCACAGGGTGTCGAGGAAGACGAACTCGGCGTAGGCCGACTGCCACAGCAGGAAGTTGCTGGTGCGGTTCTCCCCCGAGCTGCGCACGAAGAGGTCGACGTCCTCCATGTCCGGCTCGTCGAGGAACCGGGCGACGGTGTTCTCGTCGATCTTGTCCGGGTTGAGCCGGCCGGCCGCCACCTCACGGGCGATGGCCGCGGCGGCGTCGGCGATCTCCGCGCGCCCGCCGTAGTTGACGCACATGGTGAGGGTCAGGACGTCGTTGTCCTTGGTGAGCTCCTCGGCGATCTCGAGCTCCTTGATGACGCTGCGCCACAGCCGCGGACGGCGCCCGGCCCAGCGCACCCGCACGCCCAGCTCGTGCATCTCGTCGCGCCGCCGGCGGATCACGTCGCGGTTGAAGCCCATGAGGAAGCGGACCTCGTCGGGGCTGCGCCGCCAGTTCTCGGTGGAGAAGGCGTACGCGCTGATCGTCTTGACGCCCAGCTCGATCGCGCCCTCGACGCAGTCGAACAGCGAGGACTCCCCCGCCTCGTGCCCGGCGGTGCGGGGCAGCCCCCGTTGCTTGGCCCAGCGGCCGTTGCCGTCCATGACCAGGGCGACGTGCCGCGGCACCTTGTCCTTGGGCAGCTCCGGCGGGCGGGCACCGGAAGGGTGCGGGTTCGGGGCCTTGACCTCACGCCTCATGCAGCACGCTCATCTCGCGGGGCGGTGCCGGCTCGCTGCGGTCGACCAGCGGCAGCGAGCGCAGGCCGCGCTCCAGGTGCCACTGCAGCATCGCGGCGACCAGGCCGCTCCCCTCGCGCCGGTTGATCCCCTGGCTGGCCTCCGCGCGCGCCCAGTCACCGGTCAGCAGCGAGTCCAGCAGCTCGATGGTCACCGGGCTGGGCATCGCCGAGCCGGTCGGGCGGCAGGCCGGGCAGACGGTGCCACCGGCGGGCACGGAGAAGTGCCGGTGCGGCCCTTCCTCCCCGCAGCGCGCGCACTCACCGAGCGCGGGCTCCCACCCGGCGACCGACATCGCCCGTAGCAGGAACGCGTCGAGCACCAGGCCGGCGGGGTGGGTCTTCTCCCCCAGCGCCCGCAGCGCGCCGACCACCAGGAGGAACAGCCGGAGCGAGGGCTCCTTCTCCTCGGCGGTCAGCCGGTCGGCGGTCTCCAGGACGGCGGTGCCGGCGGTGTAGGCCGGGTAGTCGGTGACGATCTCCTGGCCGTAGGACCGGATCGACTCCGCCTGGCTCACGATGTCGAGGTTGCGGCCGGTGTAGAGCTGCAGGTCGACGTGGGTGAACGGCTCCAGCCGCGCGCCGAACTTGCTCTTGGTGCGCCGCACGCCCTTGGCCACCGCGCGCACCTTGCCCGTGCGCCGGGTCAGCACGGTGACGATGCGGTCGGCCTCACCCAGCTTCTGGGTGCGCAGCACGATGCCCTCGTCCCGGTAGAGGGCCTTCGGGGTCGTGCTCAATAGCCCAGCCTGTTCAGCTTCTTGGGGTCGTCCTGCCACTCCCCGAGCACGGTCACGTGCAGCTCCAGGTGCACCCGGGCGCCGAGCAGCGTCTCCATGCCGATCCGCGCCTCGCTCCCGATGGCCTTGATGATCGAGCCGCCCCGGCCCAGCAGCATCGGCTTCTGGCTCTGCCGCTCGCAGTGCAGCAGCGCGTGCACCTCGACCAGCTCCCGGCCCGCCCGCTTGGGGTCGGGACGCCGGTTGAGCTCCTCGATGGTGACCGCCAGCGAGTGCGGCACCTCCTGGAACACCTTCTCCAGCGCCGCCTCGCGCACCAGCTCGGCCAGCTGGCGCTCGACGTCCTCGTCGGTCGTCTGCTCCTCGGGGTAGAGCGGCGGCCCCTCGGGCAGGAGCTTGATCAGCAGGTCCTCGAGCAGGTCGACCTGGTCGCCCTTCACCGCGCTGACCGGTACGACCTCGGCCGCGTCGACCAGCTGGCTGGCCGCCAGGAGCTGCTCGGTGACCGCCTTCTTGCCCGCCGCGTCGGTCTTGGTCACGACGACGACCACGGGAGCCTTGATCTCGCGCAGCTGGCGGGCGATGAACCTGTCGCCGGTGCCGACGGGCTGGTCGGCCGGGATGCAGAAGACGATGACGTCGACGTCGGACAGCGTGTCGCGGACGACGTCGTTGAGCCGCTTGCCCAGCAGCGACTTGGGCTTGTGCAGGCCGGGGGTGTCGACGAGCACGATCTGCCCGCCGGGCCGGTGGACGACGCCGCGGATCGCGTGCCGCGTGGTCTGCGGGCGGTTGCTGACGATGCCGACCTTCTCGCCGACCATCGCGTTGGTCAGCGTGGTCTTGCCGGCGTTGGGGCGGCCCACCAGGGCGATGAAGCCGCTGCGGTGCGGCGTCTGGTCAGGGCTGCTCACGGCTCCAGTCTCCCACCCGGGACCGACGCAACCGCCGACGCCGCCTCGTCGGTCTCAGGCGGTGGCGCGGACGGTCCCGTCAGGACCGGCGAGGTGCACCGGCGCGTCGGCGGTGAGGTCGTGCACGGCGGCCAGCCCGTTCGGCTCCACGGCCTCGGCGGCCGAGACGACGACGGCGGCCTCCAGGCCCTCCACCCCACTGGACACCGCCGCGGCGACGGCGGCCTGCAGCGCGGTCAGGGTGAGCGAGGGCAGGGCGACCGATGCCGCCACGTAGGTGCGGCCGTCGGTGTCGCGCACCGCCGCCCCCTCGGTCGCGCCGGTGCGGGCACGCGCGGAGCGGGCCAGGGTGACGAGCTTCGCGTCCTCGGGGTGCAGATCGCTCACGAGGACTCAGCCTTCCACGCCGGCGTGGAGGTCGGCTCGGGTGGCCCCGGAGGGCTGCTCCTCGCCCGCATCCCCGTCGTCCTCGGACGGCTCGGGGACGCGGCACACGAGCATGGTGTCGATCCGGTTGCGGCGCCCGCCGGTGCTCTCGGCGACCAGCCGGAGGCCGCCGACCTCCGCAGCCGCGCCCTCGATGGGCACCCGGCCGAGCTCCCGGGCGAGCAGGCCGCCGACGGTCTCGACGTCGTCGTCCTCGGTGAGCTCGACCCCCGGGAAGAGCTCGACGAGGTCCTGGACCGGGAGCCGGGCGATCACCCGCACCGAGCCGTCCTCCAGCTGCTCGATCTCGGGACGCCGGACGGTGTCGTGCTCGTCGGCGATCTCGCCCACGATCTCCTCGAGGATGTCCTCGATGGTCAGCAGGCCGGCGAAGCCGCCGTACTCGTCGACCACGATCGCGATGTGGATCCGCTGCGCCTGCATGTCCCGCAGCAGCTCGTCGACCGGCTTGGACTCCGGCACGAAGGTCGGCGTCCGCATCAGCTCCTCGACCCGCGGCCCGCGCTGGTCGCCGGAGTTCTGCGACCGGCGGACCAGGTCCTTGAGGTAGACCACTCCCACGACGTCGTCGACGTTGTCGCCGATCACCGGGATGCGGCTGAAGCCGCTGCGCAGCGCCAGGGCCAGCGCCTGCCGGACGGTCTTGTGCCGCTCGATGTAGACGACGTCGGTGCGCGGGACCATGACCTCGCGGGCGATGGTGTCGCCCAGCTCGAACACCGAGTGGATCATGTTGCGCTCGCCGGACTCGACGACGCCGCGCTCCTCGGCCATGTCGACCAGCTCGCGCAGCTCGACCTCGGAGGAGAACGGGCCGTCGCGGAAACCGCGGCCCGGGGTGATCGCGTTGCCGACGAGGATCAGCAGCGTGGCGACGGGTCCGAGCACCCGGCCGAGCAGCCGCACGACCCCCGCGGTGGCCAGCGCCGTCCCGTAGGCGTGCTGGCGGCCGAGCGTGCGCGGGCCGACGCCGACCAGCACGTAGCTGACCAGGGTCATCACGCCGGCGGCGGTGAGGAAGGTCTGCCAGCCACCGCCCCACAGGTCGGTGAGCAGGACGGTGACCAGGACGACGGCGACCATCTCGCAGGCGATGCGCAGCAGGAGCAGCAGCGAGACGTGCCGGGCGCGCTCGGCGACGACCTCCTCGAGGGCCGCGGCGCGCTTGACGCCCTCGCGGCGCATCTCCTCGACGCGGGCCTTGGACACGCGCTGGAGGGCGGCGTCCATCGCGCCGAAGACCCCGGCCAGCGGGACCAGGCAGCAGGCGACCACGAGCATGGTGATCGCGGTGGAGGTCATCGGGAGCCGGACTCCTGAGCGGCCGGCTCACCGGTCACCGGCTCGCGCGGGGCGGCTCGCCAGGCGTCGATGAGCTTCGACTGGAGACCGAACATCTCCTTCTCCTCGTCGGGCTCCATGTGGTCGTACCCGAGCAGGTGCAGGACGCCGTGGGTGGCCAGCAGCACGAGCTCGTCGTCCATCGAGTGGCCGGCGGCGCGGGCCTGACGGACGGCGACCGCGGGGCACAGCACGATGTCGCCGAGCAGCGCGGGGCCCGGCTCGGGGTCGTCGGGACGCCCCGTGTCGAACTCGTCCATGGGGAAGGCGAGGACGTCGGTCGGGCCCTTCTCCCCCATCCAGCGCTCGTGCAGGCTGCTCATGTAGTCGACGTCGACGCAGAGCACCGACAGCTCGGCCATCGGGTTGATCTTCATCTCGCCGAGCACGAAGCGGCAGATCCCGGCCAGCTCGGCCTCGTCGACGGCGATCTCGGACTCGTTGGACACCTCGACGGGCACCGCGGTCAGCTCCCCTGCCGGCGCGGTCGGGACGTCCGCACCGGCGCGCCAGCAGCCGGTCGGGACGGAGCGGGCTGGCGGGTGGCGTCGAAGCGCTCGTAGGCGTCGACGATGTCGCCGACCAGGCGGTGGCGGACGACGTCGGAGCTGGTCAGGTTGGCGAAGTGCACGTCCTCGATCCCGTCGAGGATCTCGCGCACGATCTTCAGGCCGCTCTGCGCGCCACCGGGCAGGTCGACCTGCGTCACGTCACCGGTGACGACGATCTTGGACCCGAAGCCGAGACGGGTGAGGAACATCTTCATCTGCTCGGCGGTGGTGTTCTGCGCCTCGTCGAGGATCACGAACGCGTCGTTCAGCGTCCGGCCGCGCATGTAGGCCAGGGGGGCGACCTCGATGGTGCCCGACTGCATCAGCCGCGGGATCGACTCGGGGTCGACCATGTCGTGCAGCGCGTCGTACAGCGGCCGCAGGTAGGGGTCGATCTTCTCGCTGAGGGTGCCGGGCAGGTAGCCCAGCCGCTCGCCGGCCTCGACCGCCGGGCGGGTCAGGATGATCCGGTTGACCTGCTTGGTCGTGAGCGCCTGCACGGCCTTGGCCATGGCGAGGTAGGTCTTGCCGGTGCCGGCCGGGCCGATGCCGAAGACGATCGTGTTCTCGTCGATCGCGTCGACGTACCGCTTCTGGTTCAGCGTCTTGGGCCGGATGGTCCGGCCTCGGCGGCTGATGATGTCGAGGCTCAGGACGTCGGCCGGGCGCTCGGAGCCGCCGGTCCTGAGCATGGCGATGACCCGGCGCACCGAGTCGGGTCGCAGCTGCTGGCCGGTGCCGATCAGCGCGATCAGCTCGTCGAAGACGCGGACGGCGAAGGCGTTGTCGGCCGGCTGGCCGGTCACGGCGATCTCGTTGCCGCGCACGTGCACGTCGGCCTCGAGCTCGGCCTCGACCAGCCGGAGCAGCTCGTCTGCGGAGCCCAGCAGCGCGACCATCGGGACGCTGTCGGGAACGGTGATGGCGGTACGGACGGCCGCGATCGGCTGCCCCGCGACGTCGTCGGCGGCGGCGGCCTGCGCCGATGCCTCACGGGACGTGGGGGCACCTGGCACGGGGACGTTCGGGGAGGTGTCGGGCAAGAACCCTCGACCCTGCCTTCCTGCTACGGCAATGGCGGACCGCTCGATGCTACCCGCGCACGAGCCGGTGAAGCGCCGCTCGCCCGTCCGGGTCAGCGCCCGGTGTACGTCGCCTTGCCCGGGCCGTCGGTCAGGAACGAGGCGACGGCGCCGCGCAGGTCGTCGGTGGCGAAGAGCGGGCCGGAGATCTCCGGTACCAGGGCGTCGGCGGCCCGGGCACCCTCGCGGACCGCGACCGAGGCGAGCCGCTTGGTGGCCGCGTGCGCCACTGTGGGACCCGCGGCGACCCGGTGCGCGTAGGCGCGGGCGGCCTCGGCGAAGCCCTCGTCCGGCAGCACCCGGTTCACCACGTTCCAGCGCTCGAGCACGGCGGCCGGGTAGCGCTCACCGGTGTAGACGAGCTCCTTGGCCCGCGCGGGCCCGGCGCGCTCGGCCAGCCGCTGCGGGCCGCCCATCGAGGGGGTCAGGCCGACGACGATCTCGACCAGCCCGAACGACGCCTTCTCCGCGGCCAGCAGGATGTCGCAGGACAGCGCCAGCTCGAAGGCCGCGGTCAGGCAGAGCCCGTGCGCGGCGAAGACCGTCGGCACCGGCAGGTCCTCAAAGGTGTTCGCGACCTCCAGCAGCCGGGCCCACAGCTCGCCGCCGACGCGCGCCGGGTCCGGCCCCTCGGCGACGTCGCGGAAGTAGGTGACGTCGACCCCGCCGGAGACCACCTTGCCGCGGGCCTCGACCAGCACCGCCCGCGCCCGGCCCGGGTCGGCCGGGTCGGTGAGCGTGACCAGCTCGGCGGCCACCCGCTCCATCGCGTCGAACACCGCGGCGTCGAACAGGTTCAGCGGCGGGTTGTCCAGGACCACGACGGCGACGTCGCCGTCCCGTTCGATGCGCAGGGGCTCGCTCATGTCCCCACCCTCTCAGGCGCGGCGCGCGCCGGTCACCCGGGCGGCCAGCCCAGGCCGCGACCGCCCAGCACGTGCAGGTGGACGTGGTGCACGGTCTGGCCGGCGTCGGGGCCGGTGTTGGCGACCAGGCGGTAGCCGGGCTGCGCGCCGTCGCCGCTCACCAGCCCTTCCTGCCGGGCGACGGCGTGGGCTCCGGCCACGACCTCGCCCAGCAGCGCCGGATCGGCCTCGGCGAGCGCCCCGACGGTGGCGTGGTGGTCCTTCGGGATCACCAGCACGTGGGTGGGCGCCTGGGGGTTGATGTCGCGGAAGGCGAGCACCCGGTCGGTCTGGTGGACGACGTCGGCGGGGATCTCACCGGCGACCATGCGGCAGAACAGGCAGTCGGTCACGCCCCGCACCCTAAGGCGGCGGGCCGTCCCCGGGCAGGTACAGGATGGGGCGCCGCCCCCCACTCCCCCGGAGGTCCCCCGTGCGCGTTCCCCTGCCCCCCACGAGGACGTAGTGAGTACCGTTCCCGCTGCCCGGTCGGGTGGCCCCGTCCCGAGGATCTCCCGCCGCACCCTGCTGGCCGGCACCGGCGTCGCACTCGCCGCGGCCCTCGCCGGCTGCGGCAGCTCCGCTGCCGACGGCTCCGCCGCGCCGCTGCGCATCGGGGCCATCCCCGACCAGGACCCTGAGGTCCTGCAGCGCCTCTACGGCACCGTCGCCGACTCCCTCGCCTCCGCCCTGGACCTCGAGGTCGAGTACCGGCCGGTCACCGACTACGCCGCCGCCGTCTCCCTCTTCCGCACCGGCGACCTCGACCTCGTCTGGTTCGGCGGGCTCACCGGCGTCCAGGCGCGCCTGCAGACCCGCGGCGCCGTGCCGATCGCCCAGCGCGACATCGACGAGGACTTCCACTCGGTGTTCGTCGTCAACGCCGCCACCCGCCTGACACCGTCGGACGACCTGCGTCCGCTGGCGGCGCTGCGGTTCACCTACGGCAGCGAGACCTCGACGTCGGGGCGCCTCATGCCCGCCTACTTCCTGCGCGAGGCCGGCATCGACCCGCAGGGCTTCCCCGGCGGACCTGGCTTCTCCGGCTCGCACGACGCGACGATCGCCCTCGTGGCGTCCGGCAGCTACCAGGCCGGCGTGCTCAACGAGCAGGTGTGGCGGAGCCGGCTGGGCGAGGGCGGCATCACCGACTCCGACGTCGTGGAGTACGCCCGCACCCCGGCCTACCACGACTACCACTGGCTGCTCGGTCCGCGCGCGGTCGACCGGTTCGGCGCGGACCTGCCGGACCGGCTGACCGACTACTTCACCGGCCTGACGCCCGAGCGCGACGCCGACGTGCTGGAGCTGTTCGGCGCGGGCTCGTTCATCCCCACCGAGGCGACGAACTACGACCAGATCGAGCAGATCGGCCGCGACCTCGGGCTGGTCCGCTGAGCGCGGTCGCGCGGCTCACCGGCGTCGAGGTCCGCTACGCAGGCACGCCCGCCCTGGCCGGGGTGGATCTCACCGTGGCCGTGGGCGAGCGGGTCGCCGTCGTCGGCGCGTCGGGTGCCGGCAAGTCGACGCTGCTCGGCGTCCTCGACGGCACGGTGCCGCCGACCGCCGGACACGTGGAGGTGCACGGGACCGACCCGGCCGGCCTGCGCGGGCGGGCGCTACGCCGGCTGCGGGCGCGCACCGGCACCGTCCGCCAGCACCTGGACCTCCCCGGCCCGCTCCGGGTCGTGCACAACGTCAACGCCGGCCGGCTCGGCTCGTGGTCGGCCGCCCGGGCGGCCTGGTCCCTGCTCGCGCCCCAGGGGACGGCGGAGGTGCGGGCCGCCCTGGACCGGGTGGGCCTGGCCGACCGGGTGCACGAGCGCACCGACCGGCTCTCCGGCGGCCAGCGGCAGCGGGTCGCCGTCGCCCGGCTGCTCGTGCAGCGACCCGAGCTGGTGCTGGCCGACGAGCCGGCGTCGGCTCTCGACCCCGCACTGGCCGACGTCGTCCTCGAGCTGCTCGGCTCGCTCGCAGTGGCCGGCGGCGGCGCGCTCGTGGCAGCCCTGCACGACCCGGCGCTGGCCCTGCGGCACTGCGACCGGGTGGTCGGCCTGGAGCACGGCCGCGTGGTCCTCGACGCGCCGGCCGCCTCGCTCGGCGTGACCGCGCTCGAGGGCTTCTACGGGGTCAGCCGGTGACGGCCGTCCTGGACCGGGCTGCGCCGGCGCCGACCCCGCTGCGGCGGGACCGGCGCCGCTGGGTCTGGGGGCTCGCCGCGGTGGGGCTGGTCGGCTGGGCGCTCGTCGCGAGCGGCCTCTTCTCCGGGCCCGTGCTCAACCCGGCCGGCAGCGGTCAGTTCGGCCGGTTCGCCGCCGCGGCGCTGCGCCCGGAGCTGGACCCGGGCTTCCTGCGGGTGCTGGCGGACTCCGCGCTGGTCACCGTCGCCTACGCCGTGCTCGGCGCCGGGCTCGCGGTGGTCGGTGGGGCGCTCGGCGCGCTGGCCGTCGCCCGCACGACCTGGGGACGGCGGCGGACCGGCTGGCTGGTCGCCCGCGGCGTCGTCGCCGTGCCGCGGGGGCTGCACGAGGCGGTGTGGGGCCTCCTGCTGGTGAACGTCCTCGGGCTGGACCCGTGGGTGGGGGTGCTCGCGATCGCGATCCCGTTCGCCGCCGTCACGGCCACGGTGTTCGCGGGGATCCTCGACGAGGTGCCGCGCGCCGCGTACACGGCGCTGCTGGCCGCCGGGGCCGGGCGCACGACGGCTGCGCTGTACGGGCTGCTGCCCCTCGCGACCGGCCGGCTCCTCTCCTACGCCTTCTACCGGCTGGAGTGCGCGGTGCGCTCCGCCGTCGTGCTGGGGCTGATCGGCGCCGGAGGGCTGGGCTACCAGCTGGCGTTGTCCTTCGCGTCGCTGCGGTGGGAGCAGGTGTGGACGACGGTCTACGCGCTGGCCGCGCTGTGCCTGCTCGCGGATCTGGGCGGGCGCACCGTCCGGCACCGGGTCGCCGAACCGCGGCCGGGGGCGGGACGGGACCGGGTGCTCTCCGGCGCGGTGCTGGCGGTCGTGGCCCTCACGGCGTGGGCGGGCTGGTACCTCGCCCTCTCCCCCGCGACGCTGTGGTCGGTCCGCGCCCGGGAGCAGCTCGACTACGTGCTCTCCGCCGCCTGGCCCCCCTCCACCGAGGGCCCGCTCCTGCGCGAGGTACTGGGCGCCGCCGTGGACACCGTGCTCATGTCGGTGCTCGCGATCGCGTTCGCGACGGCGGGTGCGGTGGCCCTCGCCGGCGTGGCCGCTTGCCCGCACCGCGCGGGCCCGGCCCGTCGCGCCGTCGGCGGCGTCGTGCGCGCCGTCCTGCTCCTGCTGCGCGCCGTGCCCCCGCCGGTGTGGGCGCTGGTGCTGCTCTTCGTGATGCTGCCCGGAATCCTCCCGGGCGCGCTGGCGCTCGGCGTCTACACACTCGGCGTCCTCGGCCGGCTCGTCGGCGAGGCGGTCGAGGAGGCCGACCGGCGTCCGCGCGAGACCCTCCTCGCCGCCGGCGCCACCTCGGCCGGCGCCTGGCTCTACGGCACCGCGCCGGCGCTGGTCGGGCCGGTCCTGGCGCTGGCCGCCTACCGCTGGGAGGTGGCCGTGCGCGACGCCGTGCTGGTCGGTCTGCTGGGGGCCGGCGGCATCGGCGTGGTGCTCTCGGCCGCGACGTCGTCCTTCGACTGGCCGGCCGTCACGACGGTGCTGACGGCCATCGTCGCGCTGAGCCTGTGCATCGACCTGCTGGCCGACCGGGCGCGCGCCGCGCTGCGCTGAACTCCGGTACGAGAGCGGCCGTTTCGAGGGGTCGGCGGGCGGCGGGAACCCTAGGCTCTGGCACGGCGACGCCGAGGTCGCCGCGGGGTCTGGGAGGCGCACATGGCCGGGACGATGACGACGACCGACGACGGCGGGGGCGCCTCGCCCACGGGCGCGCGGCGGGGCCGGCCCACGCTGAGGTCGGTGCTGATCTGGACGGCGGTCGCCGCCGTCGGGGCGGTGTGCTGGACCGTCCTCGCCCTGGCGCGCGGCGAGAGCGTGTCCGCGCTGTGGATCCTGTTCGCCGCGCTGGCGTCCTACGCGATCGCCTACCGGTTCTACGCGCGGTTCATCACCACCAGGGTGCTGCGCGCCGACGACCGGCGGGCCACTCCGGCCGAGCGGCTGGACAACGGCGTCGACTTCGACGTCACCGACCGCCGCGTGCTCTTCGGCCACCACTTCGCCGCCATCGCCGGTGCGGGACCGCTCGTCGGCCCCGTGCTCGCCGCGCAGATGGGCTACCTGCCCGGAACCATCTGGATCGTCGTCGGCGTCATCTTCGCCGGGGCGGTGCAGGACCTGACGGTGCTGTTCTTCTCCATGCGGCGCAACGGCAAGAGCCTCGGCCAGATGGTCCGCGAGGAGATCGGCGTCATCGGCGGCATCGCCGCGCTGATCGCGGTCTTCGCGATCATGATCATCATCCTGGCGGTGCTCGCGCTGATCGTCGTGAACGCTCTGGCGGAATCACCCTGGGGCGTCTTCTCCATCGCGCTCACCATCCCGATCGCGCTGTTCATGGGCTTCTACCTGCGGGTGCTGCGGCCCGGCAGGGTGCTCGAGGCCACCGGGATCGGCGTCGCGCTGCTGCTGCTGGCCATCATCGGCGGCGGCTGGATCCAGGACACCGGGCTGGGTGACGCGCTCACCCTGTCCAAGGAGTGGCTGGTCCTCGCGCTGGTCATCTACGGGTTCGTCGCCTCGGTGCTCCCCGTCTGGATGCTGCTGACCCCGCGCGACTACCTGTCCACCTTCATGAAGGTCGGCGTGATCGTGCTGCTGGCTGTCGGGCTGGTCCTCGCCCGGCCGGTGCTGCAGGCCGACGCGGTCACCGGCTTCGCCCGCGAGGGCACCGGCCCGGTGTTCGCCGGCAGCCTCTTCCCGTTCGTCTTCATCACCATCGCCTGCGGCGCGCTGTCCGGGTTCCACGCGCTGATCTCCTCCGGGACGACGCCGAAGATGGTCGCCAAGGAGAGCCAGGTCCGCCTCATCGGGTACGGCGGCATGCTGATGGAGTCCTTCGTGGCCATCAGCGCGCTGATCGCCGCGGTGGTCATCGACCAGGGCCTCTACTTCGCGATGAACAGCCCGGCGGGGGCCACCGGCGGCACGGTCGAGAGCGCGGCGACCTTCGTCCAGGGGTTGGGTTTCAGCACCTCGGCGCAGGACCTCGCCGCGTTCTCCGCGGCTGTGCAGGAGCCGAGCCTGATCTCGCGCACCGGCGGCGCCCCGACGCTCGCCGTCGGCATCTCGCAGATCTTCCACGACGCGTTCGGCGGCGGGCTCCAGGCGTTCTGGTACCACTTCGCGATCATGTTCGAGGCGCTGTTCATCCTCACCGCCGTCGACGCCGGCACCCGCGTGGGCCGGTTCATGCTGCAGGACACCATCGGCAACGTCTGGAAGAAGTTCGGCGACCTGTCGTGGCGGCCGGGCAACATCATCGCCAGCGCCGTCGTCGTCGGCCTGTGGGGCTCGGTGCTCTACATCGGCGTCACCGACCCGCTGGGCGGCGTCAACCAGCTCTTCCCGCTGTTCGGCATCGCCAACCAGCTGCTGGCCGCGATCGCGCTGACCCTGGTCACCGTGCTGCTGGTCAAGCACGGGCGGGTGCGCTACGCCTGGGTGACCGCCGTCCCGCTGGTCTGGGACCTGGTGGTCACGATGACCGCCAGCTACCAGAAGGTGTTCTCCGACAACCCGGCCATCGGCTACTTCGCCCAGCGGCAGAAGTACGCCGACGCCCGCGCGGCCGGCGAGCTCCTCGCGCCGGCCAAGGACCAGGCCCAGATGGACCAGGTCGTCTTCAACTCCACGCTCAACGGCATCTTGCAGGCCTTCTTCGCCCTGCTGGTGCTGGTCGTGGCGGTGCACGCGGTCGTGGTCGTCGCCCGGGCGATCCGTGCCGGGGGCCTGCCGACCACCGAGGAGCCGGCCGTGGAGTCGCGCCTCGTCGAGCCGTCGGGGCTGTTCCCGACCGCCGAGGAGAAGCGGGCCATGGCCGACCGCGACCGCCTCGTGGGTGCCGGGGCCGGCCGCAGCGAGGCGGAGAAGAAGTGACGACGGCGGTGGCGCGCGCGTGGCAGGGCGTGCGCTGGTACCTCCGTGAGTTCACCGGCGAGGCGCGCTGGGACGACTACCTCGCACACTGCGAGCAGCACGGGCACACCCCGATGAGCCGACGGGAGTTCGAGCGCCGGCGGGCCGACGCAGCGGAGGCCAACCCGGTGAGCCGCTGCTGCTGAGCAGGCCCCACCTGCTCCGGCCCCGTCGAGGGGTCCTCCCTCACCGTTCTGGGTCCTCCCTCACCGTCGACCACGAGGGAGGACCCAGGACGATCAGGAGACCTGATCATTCGGGAGAAGCTAGGTCCAGCGGGAGCGGACGCTCAGCGCGGCCAGTGCGGCGGCGCCGGCGGTCGAGGTGCGCAGCACCTCCGGGCCCAGCCGCACCGGCTCGGCGCCGGCCGCACGGAAGGCCACCACCTCGCCGTCGGTGAGCCCGCCCTCGGGGCCGACGACGACGACCACGGTGCCGGAGGCCGGCACGCTCAGCCCGGCCAGCGGACGGCGCGCCTGCTCGTGCAGCACGACGGCGAGGTCGGCGTCGCCCAGCATGCCCGCGACCTCGCGGGTGCTCATCGGCGCGGTCACCTCGGGCAACCGCGGCCGCCGGGCCTGCTTGGTCGCCGCCCGGGCCGCGGCCCGCCACTTGGCGACCCCCTTCTCCACCCGGTCGTCGCGCCAGCGGGTCACGCAGCGAGACGCCTGCCAGGGCACGATCCGGTCGACACCGAGCTCGGTGGCGAGGTCGACCGCGAGCGGGCCGCGATCGCCCTTGGGCAGCGCCTGCACGAGCACGAACTCAGGGCTGGGAGCGGGCACCTCGAACCGGTGCTGGACCGCCACGCGCAGCCCCTCGGGGCCGGCGGAGATCACCTCGCCCTCGGCGACCGTGCCCTCGCCGTCGCCCACGTGGACGCGCTCCCCCGGTGCCAGGCGCAGCACGTCGACGGCGTGCCGCCCCTCCTGACCGTCGACCACGAGCTCGGGGACGTCGGGCAGGTCCTCGACGAGGAACAGCGGCGCGCCGTCGAGCTCGGGGACCTCGGTGCTCATCGGTCAGCGCCCGTTGAACGCGTCGCGGACCCGGGAGAAGAGGCCGCCCTGGGCCGCGTGGTGCGACTCGGGCTGGTCCTCCCCGCGCAGCGCGGCCAGCTCGCGGAGCAGCTTCTCCTGCTCGGCGTCGAGCTTCGTCGGCGTCGCGACCTCCACGTGCACCACGAGGTTGCCGCGGCCGGTGGCCCGCAGCCGCGGGGCGCCGTGCGCGCGCAGGGTGAGGACGCTGCCGGACTGGGTGCCCGGCTTGATGTCGAGGTCCTCCTCGCCGTCGAGCGTCTTCAGGTTGAGCGTGGTGCCCAGCGCGGCGGAGGTCATCGGCAGCGTGACCCGGCAGTGCAGGTCCTCGCCGTCGCGGGTGAACACCGGGTGCGGCTGCTCGTGGACCTCGACGTACAGGTCACCGGCGGGGCCGCCGCCGGGCCCCACCTCGCCGTGGCCGGTGAGCCGGATCCGCATGCCGTCCTCGACGCCTGCGGGCACCTTCACCGAGATGGTGCGCCGGGCCCGGACGCGACCGTCGCCGGCGCACTTCGGGCAGGGGTCGGGGATGACCTGGCCGGTCGCCGAGCAGGTCGGGCAGGGGCGGCTGGTGACGACCTGGCCGAGGAAGCCGCGCTGCACGCTCTGCACCTCGCCGCGGCCGGAGCACGTGGCGCAGGTGACCGGGTGCGTCCCCGGGGCGGTGCCGGCGCCGGCACAGGTGTCGCAGAGGACGGCGGTGTCGACGGTGATCTCCTTGGTGGTGCCGAAGACCGTCTCGTCGAGCTCCAGCTCCACCGGGATCAGGGCGTCGCGGCCGGCGCGGGTACGGCTGCGCGGGCCGCGGGCGGAGGCGCCCCCGAAGAAGGCGTCCATGATGTCGCCCAGGCCGCCGAAGCCGGCCTGGCCGAACCCGCCGCCCCCTCCCGCGCCGGAGTCGAACGGGTCACCACCGAGGTCGACGATCCGCCGCTTCTCGGGGTCGGTGAGCGCCTCGTAGGCGCGGGTGACCTCCTGGAAGCGCTCCTTGGCCTCCGGGTCGGGGTTGACGTCGGGGTGCAGGTCGCGAGCCAGTCGGCGGTAGGCCTTCTTGATCTCGCTGTCCGTCGCCCCCTGGGCCAGGCCCAGCACGCCGTAGTAGTCGGTTGCCATGGGTGTTGTCTCGTCCTCAGCTCTCGGCCAGCAGGTGGCCGACGTAGCGGGCCACGGCTCGGACCGCGGCCATGTTCCCTGGGTAGTCCATGCGGGTCGGCCCGACGACGCCGAGGCCGCCGAGCGGCCGGTCCGCCGAGCCGTAGCCCACGGTGACCAGCGAGGCGCCGGTCAGCGCCTCGTGCGCGTTCTCCTCGCCGATCCGCACCAGCACCGTGCTCGCGTCGACCTCGCTCATCAGGCGCAGCACCACGACCTGCTCCTCCAGCGCCTCGAGCAGGGGGCGCATGGTGCCGGAGAAGTCCAGCGCACTGCCCCGGGCGAGGTTCGCCGTGCCACCGATCACCAGCCGGTCCTCGCTGGGTTCGACCAGCGTCTCGACCAGCGTCGCACTGACGGTCGCGACCAGACCCCGCAGGTGCGGCGGCGCGGTCTCCAGCAGGTCGGGCACCTGGTCGCCGGCGTCGGTGAGCTTGACCCCGGTGAAAGCCTTGTTGAGCAGCGCGCGGAGGTCGGCCACGGCCCCGGCGTCGACCTCGACGGGGGTGTCGACGACGCGCTGCTCGACCCGGCCGGTGTCGGTGATGAGGACCAGCAGCAGCCGTGCGGCGGCGACCTGGACGACCTCCAGGTGGCGCACCGCGCTCCGCGACAGCGTCGGGTACTGCACGACGGCGACCTGGCGGGTCAGCTGGGCCAGCAGCCGCACCGTGCGGCCGAGCACGTCGTGCAGGTCGACAGCGCCGTCGAGGAATCGCTCGATCGCGCGGCGCTCGGCGGCCGACAGCGGCTTGACCGCGGAGAGCCGGTCGACGAACAGCCGGTAGCCCTTGTCGGTGGGCACCCGGCCGGCGCTGGTGTGCGGCTGGGTGATGTAGCCCTGCTCCTCCAGCACCGCCATGTCGTTGCGGATCGTGGCCGGGGAGACGCCGAGGTCGTGCCGCTCGGCGAGCGCCTTGCTGCCCACCGGGTCGTTGGTCGAGACGTAGTCCTGGACGATGGCCCGGAGCACCTCCAGGCGGCGTTCGTCGTGCGCCACGGTGACACCTCCCCGTACCGGTCGACGTACCGTGCGGCACCTGCGGGACCAGCGGTCCCGGGGTCTGCCCGACCGGGCCCACCGGACTGGCACTCGCACGGACGGAGTGCCAGTCCAGCATACTCGAAGGAGCCCCTCCCCCTCCCCGCTCGCACGCCCGGAGCGAGCCTCCCGGAGGGCGCCGTCCACGCAGCGACACCGGCGGCGCGGGCCCCGTTCCGGCGACTAGGGTGAACCGCGTCGGTCGCCCCGCGGGGCTGAGAGTCGGAGGTCGGTCCCCTGATCTTCAAAGGCGTGCGCAACGGGCGGCCGTATCCCGACCACGGGCTGGCTCCCCGCGACTGGGCGATGATCCCGCCGCGTCAGGTGCGGATCGACACGCTCACGACGACGAAGCGCGAGCTGGCGCTCGACGCGCTGCTGGCCGACGACTCCACCTTCTACGGCGACCTGTTCCCGCACGCGGTGCAGTGGCAGGGCGAGCTCTACTTGGAGGACGGCCTGCACCGCGCGCTGCGTGCCGCCCTGCAGCAGCGCAACGTCATCCACGTGCGCGTGCTGGACCTCGACTCCGCCGGACCTGCGGAGACGTACACCGGTCCGGACACCGCCAGCATCCCGGCCCAGCCGCCGGTGCCCGGCCCGCGCAACGGCTGAGCGCCGCCGCCGGGCCGGCCGGCAGCGGCGTCAGGCGGCAGGCGTGCAGGCCACGCAGGTGCGGGCGAACGGGCGCAGCTCCAGCCGCTCCTCGGGGATCGCCTTCTCGCATCCGGTGCACCGGCCGTATGTGCCGGCGTCGATGCGGGCCAGGGCTGCGTCGATCTCCTCGATGGTGCGCTGCAGGTCTGCGCTCCGGCGCTGCGCGACGGGGTCGGGCACCGACGTCGCGCACTCCTCGAGGGCTTCCTCCCGCTGCTGGACGCACTCGGTGCGCTGGTCGGTGAGCAGGGCGCGGAAGCGGTCCGCCGAGGCGGCGGTCAGGGTGTGGAGCTGGGCGGACATGCGGATCTCCTTCAGGCAACGCGGAAGGACGCGGTCACCGGGCGGTGGCGCGTCAGGAACGGGCGGTTGCGACTCCGGGAGGAGTCAGGAGGTGCTCGGCGGGGCCCGGTCCTGGCTGCGTCGGAGGACGTCGAGTCCTCGCAGCCCCCGGGCCCGCCGGTTCATCGCCAGGGCGAGCAGCATGCCGCCGGTGAGCGCCGGTACGGCCGCCGGGCCGAGACCGCGCGGGGAGGTCGTATCGCCGAACGCGCACGCGTCCATCGCCGACACCCCCTCGCTCAGCCCGGCGCCGTTGCCGGAACGGGGACCATAGCCCACGAGGGGACCGATCAACCCGCTCTTTCGGGTGAGCCGCCGGGCGCTCGACGAAAACGCCGGATCCAGTGGGTCACTCCCGGGGGCGCATGCCGGAGCACGGGCAGCGCTCGGGCCGTGAGAGGACAGCCCGAGCCCTCTCGACGCGTCCTGGCGTCCTCACCGGGCGGGCATGCGCTCTGGTGCGGAGGCAACTCCCGACATGCTGTACCGAAAGGTATTGCAATGACGTCGGACTGTTGCCACAGTCCTGCCCGACCGACCTGGCCAGGCCGCTCTGCGTTGACCCACTCCACTTCATCGGACAACCGACGGCGCCGTGGATGGGCGCTGCCGGGAAGGGATTCACATGCAAACGAACTCGACGCATCGCGGTGCAGGCCGAGCGACAGCCGCACTACTCGGTGCCTGCGCCGTTCTGGGCGCCCTGGCTGCGCCGGCACTCGCTGACGAGCCTGCCGACGCAGCGAGCACGACGGGTGCCGACGTGAAGGCCGTGCTCGAAGCGGTCGCTCCGGACGTCCTCGAGGACACGGCGTCGCAGGCGCCCACCCCCGACGACGACGACGCGTTGGTGGTGGAGTCCCCCGGCACTACGAGCGTGGTGCCGACCGATCCCAGCACGCCACTCGTGCTCAGCTCCGCTGGATCGGGAACGGTGTCCATCAGCCTCCCCTTCTCCGACCGAGCAGCCGATGCCGTCGTCGTGGACGACGGGGTGGTGTCCTACGACAACGGGAACGAGTCCACGACCGTCCCGGCCGTCAAGGACGACGGTTCCGTCCAGGTCACCACCATCATCGACTCGGACAACGCTCCGACTCGGTACGACTACGCCCTCGGCCTGCCCGAGGGAGCGAGCCTGGTGACCGATGCCGAGTCCGGCGGGATCGTCATCGTCGGTTCCGACGGAGCATTCTTGGGTGGAGTGGCGCCGGCCTGGGCGCGGGACGCCAACGGTGCGGCCGTGGCGACCCACTACGAAGTGGCCGGTACCACGATCACCCAGGTGGTCGAGACGACGCCGCAGACTGCCTACCCGGTGGTGGCCGACCCGTTCCTCGGCATCAGCATCATCTCCTCGGTGTCCCGGGTGAACAACCGTGAAGGACTCACCTATGCGGTCCGCCCCACGGTCTTCGGACGCGCGGCTGCAGAGTGGATCCACGCCTCGTACGGCTGGAGCGAGGCGGTGAGCAAGGGCGTCCCGTCGCGACAGGGGCTGAAGGAGCAGTACGTCTGCCACCCGATGAGCCAGGTCGCGCGTGTCAAGTCCTCGTGGAACCTGGACACGTGGCGGCCCACCGTGGGCCTGATGAGGACCCTGGCGGCGGCCTGCAACCCGTGACGGGCGAACTGCACTGAACCGTGCGGGCGGGGAGCGCACGATCCTCCGCCCGCACGGCGCCTGTGGCCGCCCACCTTTCTGCGAGGAACCGAGGAGGACGAAGACCAGTGGCTCTTCTGATCATGCTGCTCGTCGCACTGTCGACCGTCGCGCTGCTGACGATCGCGCCCGTTTCCGCCATGACCCAGAAGCGGTGGTCCGGATTCACCGTGGCGCTCTGGGTGGCCGGTGTCGGCCTCTTCATCGCCTGGGTGGCGTTGACGACGCTCGCCGGGTTCCAGGCCGACGCCAACCAGACCCGAGGAGATGTGTTCGCGACGATCGGTTGGCTCATAGCGGCTGCGGTCGTCGCCCTTGCCGCCGTCGTCGCCCAGCGACGCGCCAGGGGCAAGGCCCCCCGCTAGGAGCGGCAGCCCCGGGGTGGGCGCCCGTGTCGAGCTGGGAACACCGATCCGGGCCCGTTCGTGCGAGGGAGACGGGCGACCTCGGTGGGTCCTCAGTCGGTGAGGTCGCGGACCACGGCGTCGGCCAGCAGCCGGCCCCGGTCGGTGAGGACGGCGAGCCCGTCGGCGTGCGCCCCCGGCTCCAGCAGCCCGTCGGCCACCGCGGCCTGCGCGCGGGCCCGCCCGACGTCGGTGAGCGCGGCCAGCGGCAGCCCGTCGCGCAGCCGCAGGCCGAGCATCACCGCCTCCAGCGCGCGGTCGGCGTCGTCGAGGAGCTCCGAGTCCTGCGCCGGGCTCTCCCCCCGGGCCAGCCGGTCGGCGTAGGCCGCCGGGTGCTTGACGTTCCACCAGCGCAGCCCGCCCACGTGGCTGTGCGCGCCGGGCCCCACGCCCCACCAGTTGGCGTTGGCCCAGTAGAGCTCGTTGTGCCGGCAGCGGGCGGTGTCGGAGGTCGCCCAGTTGGACACCTCGTACCACTCGAACCCGGCCCGGCGCAGGGTCGCGTCGGCCTGCTCGTAGCGGTCGGCGAGGACGTCGTCGTCGGGCATGGGCAGCTCACCGCGCCTGATCCGGCGGGCCAGCTTCGTGCCCTCCTCGACGATCAGGGCGTAGGCGCTGACGTGGTCGACCGAGGAGGCGAGGACTGCGTCCAGGGAGGCGGCCCAGTCGGCGTCGCTCTCGCCCGGTGTCCCGTAGATCAGGTCCAGGTTGACGTGCTCGAAGCCGGCGGCGCGGGCCTCGTGCGCGGCCTCGACGGCCCGGCCGGGCGTGTGCCGCCGGTCGAGCGCGGCGAGCACGTGCGGGGCCGCGGACTGCATGCCGAGGCTGACGCGGGTGTAGCCGGCCTCGCGGAGCCGGGAGAGCGAGGCGGGGCCCACCGTCTCGGGGTTGGCCTCGGTGGTGACCTCGACGTCGCCGGCGACCGGGAACAGCCGGTGGATCGCCGCCAGGACGGCGGCCAGGTCGTCGGCCGGCAGCAGCGTGGGTGTGCCGCCACCGACGAACACCGTGGAGACGGTCGGCAGGTCCGGCCCGAGCGTGCGCGCGGCCCGCTCCAGCTCGGCGATGGCGGTACCCCCGTACTCGCTCCGGTTGGCCCCGGGGCCGAGCTCGTCGGAGGTGTAGGTGTTGAAGTCGCAGTAGCCGCAGCGGGTGGCGCAGAACGGCACATGCACGTAGAGCCCGAACGGCGTGGTGGTCAGGCCCTCGCGGGCGCTGTCGGGGAGCCGGTCGGGGCCGGGCGCGCCGGGCGGCAGGCCCGCGTCGTTCAGCAGCGGCAGGACGGTGTTCATCTGCTCCCAGTGTGCCGCGCCGGCGCCGCGGACCGGCAGGATGCCCGACGTGACCTCCGACCAGGTGCTGCAGGTGTCCGTGTCGCGCGGCGTGGCGACCCTCGTCCTCGACTCCCCCGCCAACCGCAACGCGCTCTCCCGCGCGATGCGCGCGCAGCTCCGGTCGGCGCTGGAGGCGGCGCTCTCCGACGCCGCCGTGCGGGCGGTCGTGCTCGACCACACCGGTCGGGTGTTCTGCTCCGGGATGGACCTCTCCGAGGCGGCCGGCGGCTCGAGCGAGGACCAGGGCGTGCGCGAGTTCCCCGAGCTGCTCGAGCTCGTGTGGTCCTCGCCCAAGCCGGTCGTGGCGGTCGTCCGCGGCCCGGCTCGGGCCGGTGGGGTGGGGCTGCTGGCCGCCTGCGACGTCGTCGTCGCCGCCGAGTCGGCCACCTTCGCGTTCTCCGAGGTGCGGCTCGGCCTGGTGCCCGCGGTGATCTCCGCCGTCGTGCTGCCGCGGATGGCGCCGCACGTGGCGCACCGGCTGATGCTCACCGGTCAGGTCTTCGGCGCCGAGGCCGCGGCGGCGGGCGGGCTGGTCGACCTCGTCGTCCCCGATGCCGACGTCGACACCGAGCTGCACGCCCAGCTCGTGCACCTCACCGCCGGGGCACCGACGGCGCTCGCCGAGACCAAGCGGCTGCTGCGCGCCCGGCAGGGCGTGCTGGCGTTCGACGACCTGCTCGACCTCTCCGCCCGCTTCTTCGCCGGCGAGGAGGGCCAGGAGGGCATCGCCGCCTTCCGCGAGAAGCGCCCCGCCCGCTGGGTGCCGACGACCGGCTGAAGGCTTGTGCCCCGGGCTGCGACGGGGGACCGTGCAGCCATGACGAGCGCGGAGCACGCAGGTCGCTTCCGGCAACTCCCGGACCCCATCGGTCCCGATGACGCCGTCGAGACGGTCGACGTCGCCGATCGCCCCCCGGTCGAGACCGAGCGCGAGTGGCACGACCGGATGCTTCGGGAGGCCGGCGGCGCCTGAGGCGGTACGAGCTACCGCAGGCGGCGGGAGTTGTCGGGCAGCCGCTCGGTCACCCCGCGCGTGTCCAGCCACTCCATGAGCGGAACGGCGACCCGCCGGCTGGTCCCCCAGGCCTGCCGCGCCTGGCTGAGCGTGAACGGCTGCGCGAGGGTGGCCAGCCGGTTTCGCGCGACGCCCTCGACGTCCGGCGCCAGGAAGATCCCCTCGCCGACCTTCACCAGCTGACCGCTGCGCACGGCGGCGGCCAGCTCGCGCGTGCCCAGGCCGGCGGCGACGAGGTCCGGCGCCTCGGGAGCGGCGAACGGGTCGAGCACGAGCCGCGCCCGGATCTCGTCGACCGCCTTCTGCACCGCCGGCGGCAGGTCGGTGGTGCCGTCGACCACCCGGCCACCGCGCAGCAGCAGCGGCTCGCGCACCAGGGCGGGCACCAGGTCGAGGTCGGGCAGCTCCAGTGCCCGGCGGACCACCTCCGCGGGCGGGCCGGGCTCGAGCGGCCGCAGCCGCCGGTAGCGGGCGACGACGTCGGGCACCCGCGCGGCCATCTGCTCGGCCAGACCGGGCGCCAGCAGCCACGGCCCGTGCTCGGTCGCCCCGGCGGGCACCGGCCATCCCATCGCGGCGAAGTCGGCGGTGCGCACGATCTTCCGTCTCGCGAGGTCGGCGGCGGCCCCGGCGTCGCCCGACGGCTGGGCGGCGAGCTCTGCTCCCCGCTGACGAGCCGCACCCCGGCGGCGCAGCTCCGGCGGGTCGACGTCGCGCACGTCAGCCCCGAGCACCCGGCGGGTCCCGGGGTCACGCAGCAGCAGGCGGTCGCCGATCCGCAGCGGCAGCGGGCGGGTGAGCCGCAGCCGGACGGCGGCGCCGTCCAGCGGGCGCAGCCGCGCGCCGACCGTGGCGGAGCCGACGTGCACCACCGGCTCGGCGGGCAGCTGTCCCTCCGGCACGGCGTCCAGGGTCACGTCGACGACGTCGGCCTCCCGGAAGGCGCCGGGCGTGAGCAGGGCGTCTCCGCGGGACAGGTTCTCGACGGCGACGCCCCGCAGGTTCAGCGCCACCCGGGCGGTGGCCGTGGCCCGCTCGACCGGCTCGCCGAGCGACTGCACCCCTCGCACCGTCACCTCGCGGGCGCCGAGGAGGAACCGGTCACCGGGGGCGACCGCACCGGCAGCGAGCGTCCCGGTCACGACGGTCCCGGCGCCGGTGATGGTGAAGGCGCGGTCGATCCAGAGCCGCACGGGTGCCGCGGTGTCCGGCGCGGGCAGGCCGACCAGCAGCCGCTCCAGCGCGGCGGTCAGCTCCGCGACACCCTCCCCGGTCACCGAGCTCACCGCGACGCCGGGTACCTCGCCCATCGACGTCCCGGCCAACCGCTCCCGCACTTCGGCGAGCACCGGGCCGGGGTCGGCGATGTCGGCCTTGGTGACGGCCAGCAGCGCGTGCCGCGCCCCGAGCGCGTCGAGGACGGCGACGTGCTCGGCGGTCTGCGCGGACCAGCCGTCGTCGGCCGCGACCACGACCAGCGCCGCGGGGACCGACCCCACCCCGGCCAGCATGTTGCCGACGAACCGCTCGTGGCCGGGCACGTCGACCACCGCGAGCCGCCGGCCCGAGGGCAGTGTCGTCCAGGCGAAGCCGAGGTCGATGGTCAGCCCGCGGCGGCGTTCCTCGGCCCAGCGGTCGGGCTCCATGCCGGTGAGCGCGCGCACGAGCGCGGACTTGCCGTGGTCGACGTGCCCCGCCGTGGCGATCACGTCCACGCGCGGGCCACCTCCAGGACCGCCTCGGCGAGGTCGTCGTCGGCCGCCGGCAGGACGCTGCGCAGGTTGAGCAGGGTCCGGTCGTCCTCGACGTACCCGACGACGGGGCGGGCACCGAGCCGCAGCGCCTCGGCGAACTCCGGTGGCAGGGAGATCGCGGTCCCCGGGAGCGGGTGCTCGGGCGCGCCTCCCCCACCCACTCGCGAGTCGGCGTCCACGGCGATGGCGTCGAGCCCTTCCCCGGCGAGCCGATCGGCGAGCGCCCGGGCCCGGGCGCGCAGCCCCTCGACGTCGGCGGCGAGCATCTCCTGCACCGGCGGCAGCGGACCGCGCAGGGTGGCCTCCAGGGCGGCGAGCGTCGTCTTGTCCACCCGGAACGCGCGGTACAGGGGGTGCCGGCGCAGCCGCTGCACCAGGTCGGCGCGGCCCAGGACCAGCCCGGCCTGCGGACCACCGAGCAGCTTGTCGCCGCTGGCCAGCACCAGGTCGGCACCGGCGGCCAGCGTCGTCTGGAGGTCGGGCTCGTCCGGCAGCACCGGGTGCGGGCGCAGCAGCCCGGAGCCGACGTCGGCGACCAGCGGCACGCCGGTGCCCTCCAGCGCGGCCGCCAGCTCGGGCACCTCGACGGCCCGGGTGAAACCGCGGACGACGAAGTTCGACGGGTGCACCTTGAGCACCGCGCCGGTCTGCGGGCCCAGGGCGCCCCGGTAGTCCGCGAGGGTGACCCGGTTGGTCGTGCCGACCTCGCGGAGACGCGCGCCGGTGCTCTCCAGCAGCTCAGGGATGCGGAAGCCGTCACCGATCTCGACCAGCTCGCCGCGGGCGAGCACCAGCTCTCCGCCGAGCGCGGTGGCCACCAGGGCCAGGGCGGCGGCGCAGTTGTTGACCACGAGCGCGGACTCGGCCGCGGGTACCGCGTCGAGCAGGGCGGCGAGGGCCGCCTCGCCCCGTGGGCCCCGCCGGCCGGTGCGCAGGTCCAGCTCGACGTCGGTCGTGCCTGCAGCAGCCGTGAGCGCCTCGACCGCCGCGGCCGACAGCGGCGCCCGCCCCAGGTTGGTGTGCACGACCACGCCGGTGGCGTTCAGGACCGGCCGCAGGCTGCCCGCCGTCCGCGGGAGGGACGCCAGCACCGCGTCGACGGCCCCGGCCGGGGCCACCTCTCCCGCCCGGATCCGCTGCTGGACCTGCTGGACGACCCCCTTGACCAGGCCGCGGCCGAGCCGCTCGCCGGCCGCGGCGAGCCGCGGGTCGGCGAGCAGCGTGTCGGTGCGCGGCACGTGCCGGCGCGGGTCGGCGGTCATCGCCCGGGAGCGTAGGCCGCGGAGCCGGTGTGCGACGACCGCCCATTGACATACCGAGTGCTCGCTCTCTAAGTTCGCCGCACCGATGTGACGGAGGCAACATGGCCACGCAGGACCAGCGACGCACGGCCACCCGTGCCGCGCTGATCGAGGCCGCGCTGGAGTGCCTCGTCGAGCGGGGCGTGGCCGGCACCACCACGGCCGCGATCACCGCCCGCGCCGGCCTGTCCTCCGGGGCGCTGTTCAACCACTTCCCCAGCAAGGCGGCCCTGCTCGGTGCCGTCGCCGAGCAGACCTTCGACGTCGCCGTCGCCGAGTACGTCGCTCGCTTCACCGACGTCTCGGCGGTGAGCGGCGACCCGCTGGGCGACGCCGTCCGCGTGTTCTGGCAGATCCACGACGAGCCCCGGCTGGCCGCGGTCCTGGCGCTGTTCGTGTCCGCGCGGACCGACGCCGAGCTGGCCGCCCACCTCGAGGTCGTCAACGCCCCGCACACCGTGCGAGTCCTCGCCGTCGCCCGGCAGCTGCTGCCGCAGTACGCCGACCACCCCGCCCTGGAAGCGGTCTTCGACCTCGCCGCGAGCGCCGTCTTCGGGGTCGCCCTCGGCGTCGCCGGGGAGGCCGACCGGAAGAGCCGCGTCGACACCCTCGTGACCGTCGTCCGAGCCCAGCTCGAGACCCCGACCCCCACCCCCTGAAGGAGCACCGCACCGTGGAACAGTTCCTGCGCGGCTCACTGGCCGACATGGCCGAGGTGGACCTGATCCTCTGGGCCATCCCGGTCTTCTTCCTCCTCATGCTGCTCGAGGGCATCGTCCTGACGCGCGAGGCGAAGGAGGACGCCATCGACCGCGCCGGCGAGGAGGCCGCGCGGAAGGGTTATGCCCTCAAGGACACGATGACCAGCCTGACCATGGGCCTGGGCAGCCAGATCATCCTGGGCATCACGACCCTGCTGGGCCTGGGCGGTTACCTGTTCCTCTGGAACATCACCCCGCTGGACCTCGGCTCCGGGTGGGTGGCGTGGACCGTCGCCATCCTCGGCAAGGACTTCGTCTACTACTGGTTCCACCGCGCCTCGCACGAGATGCGCTTCCTGTGGGCCGCGCACGTGGTGCACCACTCCAGCGAGCACTACAACCTGTCGACCGCACTGCGCCAGGCATGGACCCCGCTGACCGCCTGGCCCTTCGGCGCGGTGCTGATCCTGCTCGGGGTGAACCCGGCGCTGTTCGTGCTGGCGAGCTCGATCAACCTGCTGTACCAGTTCTGGATCCACACCGAGGCGATCGGCAAGCTCTGGCGGCCCTTCGAGTACGTGTTCAACACCCCGAGCCACCACCGCGTGCACCACGGGATGAACCCGCAGTACCTCGACAAGAACTACGGCGGCATCCTCATCGTCTTCGACCGGTGGTTCGGCACCTTCGAGCCCGAGGTGGAGAAGGTCCGCTACGGGATCACCAAGCCGCTGGAGAGCTACAACCCGTTCTGGGTCTTCGCCCACGAGTACGTCGCGATCGTCCGCGACATGCGGTCCGACGGGCGGTGGGCCCACCGGGTCGCCCGCCTGTGGCGCGGCCCCGGGTGGTCGCCCGTCCCCGCCGAGGCGTCGGTCACCGCTCCGTGACGACGGTCGCGAGCGGCGACCGTCTCCTCCCCGACACCCGGGGCCGGCGCCCCCCTCCCCGCCGCTGGCTGGTCCGCGTCGGCGCCGGCCTGGTCGTGCTGCTGGCACTCCTCCCGCTCGTGCTGGGCTGGGTGTTCGCCGACGCGGTGCTGGCCCCGGAGGGGCAGGCCGACCGGCCGCTCGACGGCTCGGTGCTCGCGACGGAGGACGGCTCGGTGGTCCTCCCCGACGAGCCGGACGTCCGGCTGGCCGTGGTCGGCCTGGAGACCGCCGACGGGTACTGGCAGCTGACCGGCGGTGCGCGCGAGGTGGACTGCCCCGGCGGGTCGGGTACGTGCGTCGAGCGGCGGGCGACCCCGGTGACCGGCGCGGGCTCCTCGCCCGCGGCCGGGCCCGCCCGGCTCGACGCCGCCGCCTGGCCGGACGACCCCGCGGTGCTGGGCGGCTCGAAGGTGGTCCTCGACGGCGGTCTCCCCGCCTGGGTCTTCCC
The DNA here is from genome assembly GCF_003319175.1 of Blastococcus sp. TF02-8. Classification (GTDB taxonomy): domain Bacteria; phylum Actinomycetota; class Actinomycetes; order Mycobacteriales; family Geodermatophilaceae; genus Blastococcus. The sequence goes on from NZ_QOHK01000007.1 coordinate 106,552, forward strand.
GGCCCGCGCACCGGCGAGCGGCACCTGGGTGGTCTACGCCCACGGCCGGTCGGCGAGCCTCGCGGAGTCGATGCGCTTCGTCGACCTGCTGACCGCGGCCGGGTACCCGGTGCTGGTCACCAGCCACCGCGGCGACGGCCTCGCCGCGGATCCGGCGGACGGCGTCGGTGGCTTCGGCACCCGCGAGTGGCCCGACCTCGACACCGCCGTCGCGTCGGCGCTCGACCGGGGCGCCGAGGACGTCGTCCTCTGGGGGACCTCCCAGGGGGCTGCGCTGGTGGCCCGGCAGCTGGAGGCCGGCGAGCACGCGGACGTGGTCCGCGCGGTCGTGTACGACTCACCCCTGCTGAGCCTGGAGCGGACGCTGGAGCTGCAGGCGGCCAAGCGGGGCCTCCCGACCGACCTGCTCCGCTCCACCTCGGTGGACGCGGCCCTCTGGTGGGCCGGCGTGCGCGCCGACTTCGACGCCGACGCCGCCGAGCACGCCGAGCGGGCCGGCGACTGGTCGCGGCCGACCCTGGTGCTCCACGGCGCCGAGGACGACCAGGTGCCGGTGTCGATCAGCCGGCGGATCGCTGACGTCGCCGACCCCCAGCTCGTGCAGGTGGAGGTCCTGCCGGGCGTGGGGCACGTGCGCGGCTGGAACGCCGACCCGGACGGGTACGCGGAGACGGTGACGACGTTCCTGGCGCAGGCCCTCGGCCGGGGTTGAGCCGGCGAGGGAGGTTGGCGGAGGCGGACGGGAATCGAACCCGCCTGGCCGAGATGCTCGACCACGTCGGCTTTAGAGGCCGCGGGGGCCACCAGACACCCTGACGCCTCCACCGGGAAGCGTACGTGGCCGGAAATGTCAGAGGGTGCTGCCAGCCTCTCCCCCGTGACCCGCACCGAGCACCGCACCCCCGCGCCGCTGCCCCCGGTCGACCTCACCCCCGAGGAGGCGGCCGCGATCGTCGCCGCCCTGTCGGGCCGGCCCGAGGGGCCGTTCGCCGACGCCGGGCAGACGGCGATGGAGAAGGTCCTCACCGCCCTGGAGCCCGACGCCACCCGTCGCGCCCGCATGCTGGCCAGCCATCGGTGGTTGGCGTCCGAGGCCGCCCGCGAGGCCGAGCTGCGGCGCCGGGTCGAGCGCGGGCTGACCGAGCGGCGCGTTCTGGTCCTCGACTACTGCGACCGGCAGCAGCGCTGGTCGGAGCGCACGGTGGAGCCGCAGCTGCTGGCCCGCCAGGGGGCGCACTGGTTCCTGGTCGCCTGGTGCCGTGAGCGCCAGGAGCTGCGCTGGTTCCGGGAAGACCGGATCAGCGACGTCCAGGTGACCGACGAGGTCACGCCGCGCCGCGAGCTGCCCGGCATCGGCACGCCGCCGTCCACGGGCCACCCGGCCGGGAGCAAGCTGCCCCGCGGCCGGGTGGCCGAGGCCCCCGTCGCCCCCGGTGGCCCCCGACTCCGGCTGCTCCCCGGCGGTCGGGCCTAGATTCGGTGCCGTGACGACCGCACCCGCCCGCATCCGGCTCACCCAGTACGCCCACGGCGGCGGCTGCGCCTGCAAGATCCCGCCGGGCGAGCTGGAGGCCGTCGTCGCCGGGCTCACCGCTCAGGGGCCGGTCGACCCGGCCGCCGAGCTGGTGATCGGCCTGGACGACGGCGACGACGCGGCCGTGGTGCGCATCGCGGGCGGTCAGGGCCTGGTCCTCACCACCGACTTCTTCACCCCGGTCGTCGACGACGCGCACACCTTCGGCCGGATCGCGGCGGCCAACGCCCTGTCCGACGTCTACGCGATGGGCGGCACCCCCGTCGTGGCGGTCAACCTGCTCGGCTGGCCGCGCGACGTGCTGCCCGCGGAACTCGCCGCCGAGGTGCTGCGCGGTGGTCTCGAGGTGGCCCAGGAGGCCGGCTGCCACGTCGGCGGCGGCCACTCCATCGACGACCCCGAGCCCAAGTACGGCATGGCGGTCACCGGCGTCGTCGACGTCGACCGGATCATCACCAACGCCGCAGCCACGGCGGGCACCCCGCTGTCGCTCAGCAAGCCCTTGGGCGTGGGCGTGCTGAACAGCCGCATGAAGGCCACGGGCGAGGTGTCGGAGGAGGCGGTCGCCTCCATGACCGCACTCAACCGCGACGCCGGCCGGGCCGCGGTCGCCGCGGGCATCCGCGCGGGCACCGACGTCACCGGGTTCGGCCTGCTCGGCCACCTCTACAAGATGGCGCGGGCCAGCGGCGTCACCGCCGTCGTCGACGCCGCCGCCGTCCCCTACCTTCCCGGCGCGCGGCAGGCGCTGGCCGACGGGTTCGTCTCCGGCGGCACCCGGCGCAACCTGGACTGGGTGCGGCCGCACACCGACCTGTCGGCGGTGAGCGAGGACGAGGCACTGCTGCTGGCCGACGCCCAGACCTCCGGCGGCCTGCTGCTGGGCGGCGAGGTGCCCGGCGCGCAGGTCATCGGCGAGTTCGTGCCCCGGCAGGAATTCGTGGTCGTCGTCCGCTGACGGTTCGGCGCCCGGGCCGTGAGGCAGCGGCGCGGCTCGTCGGTTAGGTTCGCGATCATGCTGGCTGCCTTCGTCTCCACCCCCGCCCCGAAGGACCCGCTCTCCGTCCTCGAGGTCGGCGAGCGCCCCGAGCCCGAGGTTCCCGAGGGCTGGACGACCGTGCAGGTGAAGGCCGCCTCGCTCAACCACCACGACCTGTTCAGCCTCCGCGGGGTCGGGCTCCCGGCCGAGCGGATGCCGATGATCCTGGGCTGCGACGCCGCGGGCATCGACGAGGACGGCAACGAGGTGGTGGTGCACGGCGTGATCGCCAGCCCCGAGTGGCGCGGCGACGAGACCCTGGACCCCAAGCGCTCGCTGTTGTCGGAGGTGCACCAGGGCACCCTGGCGGAGAAGGTCGCCGTCCCCCGGTGGAACCTGCTGCCCAAGCCCACCGAGCTGTCCTTCGCCGAGGCCGCCTGCCTGCCCACCGCGTGGCTGACCGCCTACCGGATGCTGTTCGTGAAGTCCGGCCTGCGCCCGGGACAGACCGTGCTGGTGCAGGGCGCCAGCGGCGGCGTCGCCACCGCGCTCATCGTGCTGGGCCGCGCCGCCGGCTACCGGATCTGGGTCACCGGCCGCAGCGAGGAGAAGCGTGCCGCCGCCCTGGCCCTGGGCGCCGAGCAGGCGTTCGAGACCGGCGCCCGGCTCCCCGAACGGGTCGACGGCGTGATGGAGACCGTCGGCGAGGCCACCTGGAGCCACAGCATCAAGTCGCTCAAGCCCGGCGGCGTCCTGGTCACCTCGGGAGCCACCACCGGCTTCAACCCCGGCGCCGAGCTCAACCGGGTCTTCTTCACCCAGCTCTCCGTCGTCGGTTCCACGATGGGCACGAAGGCCGAGCTGGAGGCGCTCATCCAGATGTGCGCCGTCACCGGCATCCGGCCGCAGATCGACGTCGAGCTGCCGCTGGCCCAGGCCCGCGAGGGCTTCGAGCGGATGCTCGAGGGCCGCACCAACGGGAAGATCGTCTTCACGCTCTGACCTCTCCGCTCGACCGGGTGCACGGTCGGCGCGTCAGCCGACGAGCTTGAGACCGACCACGCAGCCGACGATCCCGGCGAGCAGCAGGATCTTGACGACCGACACCGCCTCGGCGCCGGTGGTCATCGCATAGACGACGGTGACCACCGCGCCGATGCCGACCCACACCGCATAGGCGGTCCCCAGCGGCAGCTCGCGCATGGCGTAGGCCAGCCCACCCATGCTCCCGAGCAGGGCGACGGCGAACACGACCGACGGCAGCGGACGGCTGAACCCCTCCGAGCGGTCGAGCGCCGCGGCCCACACCGCCTCGAGCAGGCCGGACAGGACCAGCACCAACCACGACATCGCGGGCTCCTCTGGCGCCGTCTTGTCGCACACCGGGTACGGCACCGCTCGTCCGGGAGCCGTGGTCCCGACTCGCCACCGACTCTAACCACCCGACCGTGTCAAGACAGGTTGACACGGTCGTCAGGGCAACCTAGGTTGACAGGCATGGCGGACACAGCAGCAGTGGCCACCGCCGCCGGCAGCACGGACCCGACGGTGGGGTTGAAGGCCGTCCGATCGCTCCGGGTCCTCGTCGAGCGCCTGGAGACCCTCCAGGTGCGGAACGCCCGCGAGCAGGGGTGGACCTGGGAGCAGATCGCGCAGCTCCTCGGCGTCACCCGGCAGGCGGTGCACAAGAAGCACGCCGGCGGTCGGTCGATCAGCGGCAGAGCCCCGCTCCGACGGAAGGACTGAGCATGTTCGAACGCTTCACGCGCGACGCCCGCGAGGTGGTCGTGGGAGCCCAGGAGGAGGCGCGCAGCCTCGGCCACCAGCGCATCGGCACCGAGCACATCCTGCTGGGCGTGCTCGCCCGACCGACCACGACGTCGGCGCAGGTGCTGGCGCGGCACGGCATCGACCGCGCCGGTGTCGTGGCTGCCGTCCGCACCCTGGTCGGCGACGTGGACGCCGACGCCCTCAGCACGATCGGCATCGACCTGGACGCCGTGCGGGAGACCGTGGAGGCCGCCTTCGGCCCGGGCGCCCTGGACGGTCCGCGCGGGCGGTCGGGGCACCTCCCCCTCACCCCGCGCGCCAAGAAGGTGCTCGAGCTGTCGCTGCGGGAGGCCATCGCCATGAAGTCGAGCAGCATCGCCGACGGGCACATCACCCTGGGCCTGCTCCGTGAGGGCGAAGGCCTGGCGATGAAGGTGCTGCACGACCGCGGCGTCGACCCGGTCAGCCTCCGGCGCGACCTCGGGCTGGCGCTGAACCCCTGAGCAGCACGACCGCCGCGACCGCGGCCGCCGCGGCGGCGATCGCCGCACCGGCGAACACCGTGTGCAGCTGGGTGAGCAGGGCGGCCTCGGTCGCGGCGTCGTAGGCCGGGCAGTCCGCCGGGGACGAGGGGCACACCTGCATGGGCGTGCCGATGGCCGCCACCTCGGCGGTGAACCGGCGCAGCGCCACGGCGGTGAGCAAGGACAGCCCGGTCAGCATCCCGACCGTCCGGGCGACGACCGCGAGCGCCCCGGCGCTGCCGTGCACCTCCGGCCGGGTGACGGCGAGCAGCACGGTGTTCACGGGAGCGATGGCCAGCCCGAAGCCGAGACCGGCGGCCAGCAGGACCACCCACGACGCCGCGCCGTCCAGCGACCGCTCGTCCCAGCCCGTCATCGCGACGAAGCTCGCCGCGGCCAGACCCATGCCGCCCGCGGCGACGAGCCGGGGGGCGACCGTTCGGCACAGCCAGCCCCCTGCCACCGCGCCGATCGGCACGGCGACCAGCAGCCGGACCAGCACGAGCGCCGCCCCGAGCTGGTCACCGGGGGTGGTGGTCGCCCGCGCGAACAGCGGCACGTCGACCAGGGCCGCCACCAGCGCGACCCCCACCAGCAGGTTGACCACCAGCGCGCCCCAGGCACCTCGCGGGCGCAACGCGTCCAGCGGGAGCACCGGGTCGGCGATCCGCCGCTCGTGCAGCACGAACAGCAGCGCGGCGAGGGCCGACAGCGGCAGCAGCACCCAACCGTGCGCGACGACCTCGGCGTCGACGTCGGCGGCGGCGAAGGCCCAGACCAGCGCGCCGAGTGCCACGACGGCCAACGCCGAGCCGAGCACGTCGACCTCGCGGGCGAGGGAGCGCAGACCCCGCAGCGGGAGCACCGCGCCGTCCGGGTGCCACCAGCTGCGCACGGCCAGCGCGGCCGTGGCCATCGACGCCGCCAGCACCAGCGGGGTGCTCCACGGCCAGGCGTCGAGCAGCGGGACGTAGAGGAGACCGAGGGTGACGTCCTCGGCCAGCGCGGTCGGCTCGGCCAGCTGCAGGGCGAGCGCCAGGCCGGCCACGACAGCCAGGCCGAGGCCGAGGGGGTCGGGCCGGCGTACCCGACCGGCGAGGGCCATCCCGCCGGCCAGCCCGATCCCCAGGGCGAGGTTCAGCCAGAAGATGGCCCGCCAGTCCGCCGCGGCCAGGACGGCGGCGCCGGCGAGCGGCCCCAGCACCGCGCCGGCCTCCTGCACGGCCCCGACCACGCCCAGCGGCACCGACCGCCGCTCGGGCGGCCAGCGGTCTGCCACCAGGGCCAGGGTCGCCGGCACCAGCCCGCCGGCACCGATCCCCTGCAGTCCCCGCCCCGCGACGGCGAGCCCGAGGGACTCCGCCGTCGCGGTCAGGAGGGAGCCGAGCGCGAAGAGCAGCAGGCAGCCCACCAGGACGGGGGTGCGGCCGCGCAGGTCGGCGAGCCGGCCCAGCAGCGGGAGGGTGGCCGTGTACCCGAGCAGGAAGCCACCGACGATCGGCGTCGCCCGTTGCAGGTCGTCCAGCCCCACCCCGACGCCGGTGAGGATGTCCGGCAGCGCCAGGACGACGACGTAGGTGTCGGCCGCCGTGACGAGGACGGCGAGGGTGGCGAGCACGACCGCCGCGAGGCCCGGGACGCGGGCGCTGCCCGCGGCCGGCACCTCAGCCGGTGGTGGGTGCGGTGATGTCGACATCGGCCCCGAAGTCGCTGAGCTCGAGCGTGTACGTGCCGTCGGCGTCCGCGGTGAAGAACGGGCCGGTCAGCGTCGCGCGGCGCAGCTCCCCGCTCTTGTCGGCGATGGAGAACGTCGCCTTCACCGGCTTCGACGGGTCCTTGCTGGTGAGCAGCTGCTCCACCAGGTCGCCGGGGAGCTCGGCGGTCACCTCGCGCACGACCTCGCCGCCGACGCGGCGCTCCTTCCCCAGCTTCGCCGAGCGCGCCTCGGTGAAGAACTGGGAGATCCCGTTCTCGGGGTCCAGCAGCGCCCCGGGGTCACCGATGCCGAACTGGGAGGGGTCGATCACGCTGAACGACGATGCGAACGGCAGCTGCGCGTAGACGGTCCCATCGACCGAGACGACGTCCAGGTCGACCGTCGAGCCCAGCGCGACGACCTGCAGGGTGCCCTCGAAGGACGACGGGCGGGCGATGTCGCCCTCACCCCCGACCAGCGCGGTACCCGAGGACGGAGCGCCTTCGCTGTCCAGCACGAAGTGCGCGCTCGACGTGTCGTCGAGGGTGCCCTTGGCCTTGGTCAGCAGGTCCCCCGCCGACTCCCCCGCGTCGTCGCTGCTGCAGCCGGTGAGCACCGGACCGGCGACGAGGGCGAGCGCGAGCAGCGGGACAGCCCGGTGGCGCAGCGACATGGCGACCTCCCGTGAGCCGGGTGGACCCGGCGTACCGACGGCGGACAGTAGCGCGGCGCGACCTCAGACGGCGGGAGCGGTGCGCGCGGCGACCCGCGCGGCGGCCTTGGCCCGGTTGCGCTCGGGCAGGAACGCCAGGGCCGGGGCCAGCTCGGCGGCCCGGTGCTTCTGCGTGGTCCACGCTCGGAAGGTGAGGTCGATCGTCACGCCGTGGTCGGGCCGGTGCACGAGCTCGATCCCGTCGCCGGCGCCGAGCTCGCCGGTCTCCAGCACCCGGAGGTAGGCCCCCGGGGCGCCGTGCGCGGTGAAGCGCTTGACCAGCTGAGGCACGTCCCAGAACCGGGCGAAGTTGGCGCACGGGATCCGCGGGGCGGTGACCTCGAGCAGCGCCGTCCCGACCCGCCACCGCTCCCCCAGGACGGCGGAGGTGAGGTCGAGCCCGCAGGTCCGCAGGTTCTCGCCGAACCGGCCCGGCGGCAGCTCGCGGCCGAGCTCGACGGCCCACCAGTCGGCGTCCTCCTGAGCGTAGGCGTAGACCTGCTGGCCGTCGCCCCCGTGGTACTTGCGGTTGACCTGGACGTCGCCGTCGAGCCCGAGCTCGCCGACGGCGACCCGACCCTCGACCGGGTGCTTGTCGATACCGCTGCGGTTCGGCCGGCGGTCGGGCAGCGGCAGCAGGTCCGCTCCCGAGACGCAGACCGCGGTCACCAGGCCAGGGCCCCGGTCGCTCACTTCTTGGACGCGGTGGACTCGTTCGTGGAGAGCGCGGCCACGAAGGCCTCCTGGGGGACCTCGACGCGGCCGACCATCTTCATCCGCTTCTTGCCCTCCTTCTGCTTCTCCAGCAGCTTCCGCTTGCGGGTGATGTCACCGCCGTAGCACTTGGCGAGGACGTCCTTGCGGATCGCGCGCACGGTCTCGCGGGCGATGACCCGGGACCCGACGGCGGCCTGGATGGGCACCTCGAACTGCTGGCGCGGGATGAGCTCGCGCAGCTTGCCGGCCATCATCACGCCGTAGCTGTAGGCCTTGTCCTTGTGCACGATCGCGCTGAAGGCGTCGACGGCCTCACCCTGCAGCAGGATGTCCACCTTGACCAGGGAGGACTCCTGCTCACCGGCCTCCTGGTAGTCGAGGCTGGCGTACCCGCGCGTGCGCGACTTCAGGGCGTCGAAGAAGTCGAAGATGATCTCGCCGAGCGGCAGCGTGTAGCGCAGCTCGACGCGGGACTCGCTCAGGTAGTCCATGCCGCCGAGCTGGCCGCGGCGGCTCTGGCAGAGCTCCATGATCGCGCCGGTGTAGTCGCTGGGCGCGATGATCGTGGCGTTGACGATCGGCTCGTAGACCTTGTCGATCTTGCCCTCGGGCCAGTCGCTGGGGTTGGTCACCGTGATCTCGGAGCGGTCCTCCATGACGACGCGGTACACGACGTTCGGCGCGGTCGAGATCAGGCTGATGCCCGCCTCCCGCTCCAGCCGCTCGCGGACGATCTCCAGGTGCAGCAGGCCCAGGAAGCCGACGCGGAACCCGAAGCCCAGTGCCGCGGAGGTCTCCGGCTCGTAGGTGAGCGCGGCGTCGTTGAGCAGCAGCTTGTCCAGCGCCTCGCGCAGCAGCGGGTACTCGCTGCCGTCGATCGGGTACAGGCCGGAGTAGACCATCGGCTTCGGGTCGCTGTAGCCGCCGATGGCCTCGGCCGCGGGCTTGTGCTGCAGCGTGACCGTGTCACCCACGCGGGACTGGCGGACGTCCTTCACGCCGGTGATGAAGTAGCCGACCTCGCCGACGCCCAGGGAGTCCACGGGCTTGGGCTCGGGCGAGATGACGCCGATCTCCAGCAGCTCGTGCGTGGCGCCGGTCGACATCATCTTGATCCGCTCGCGGGCGGAGATCCGGCCGTCCACCACGCGGACGTAGGTGATCACACCCCGGTAGATGTCGTAGACGGAGTCGAAGATCATCGCGCGGGCCGGCGCCTCGGCCTCGCCCTCGGGCGCCGGGATCTGGGCGACGATCGCGTCGAGCAGCGCCGGTACGCCCTCACCGGTCTTGCCACTGACGCGCAGGACGTCGTCGGGGTCGCAGCCGATGATGTGCGCGATCTCCGCGGCGTACTTCTCCGGCTGGGCGGCCGGAAGGTCGATCTTGTTGAGGACCGGGATGATCGTGAGGTCGTTCTCCATGGCCAGGTACAGGTTGGCCAGGGTCTGCGCCTCGATGCCCTGCGCGGCGTCGACCAGCAGCACGGCGCCCTCGCAGGCGGCCAGCGAGCGGGACACCTCGTAGGTGAAGTCCACGTGGCCCGGGGTGTCGATCATGTCGAGGACGTACTCGGTGCCCCCGACCTCCCACGGCAGGCGGACGTTCTGGGCCTTGATGGTGATGCCGCGCTCGCGCTCGATGTCCATGCGGTCGAGGTACTGGGCGCGCATCTGCCGTGCCTCGATGATTCCGGTGACCTCGAGCATCCGGTCGGCCAGCGTCGACTTGCCGTGGTCGATGTGGGCGATGATGCAGAAGTTCCGGATGAGGGCCGGATCGGTGGCAGCGGGAGTCGTCACAGTGCCGCTATCGTCCCACGCCGTCGCCCGGGCCCGGGAACGGGCGCGACACCCGGTGCGTCCGAGGTGTGCGGGAGGTCGCCCACCGCGGGTTGGGTCGCCTCCCGGCGGGCTGGTATCTTTGCAGGCCGGTCCGCTCGGTGCCTGTGCGCGCCCGGACGCAGAACTTTGAACGACTGTCAGAAGTACTCCCTCCTGTCGAGACACCGAGGCTCACGCGTGGCGAACATCAAGTCCCAGATGAAGCGGATCAAGACCAACGAGAAGGCGCGCCAGCGCAACGTTGCCGTCAAGTCCGCCCTGAAGACGGCCGTCCGGCGCGTCCGCACCGCCGCCGAGGCCGGGGACGCCGCCGCCGCGACCGCTGCCCTGCAGACCGCCAACAAGGCGCTCGACAAGGCCGCCAGCAAGGGCGTCATCCACAAGAACCAGGCTGCCAACCGCAAGTCGGGTCTGGCGAAGCTCACCGCCGGTCTCTGATCCGGCCTCGCGCCCCGCGCGGACCGACCGAGCCCCTGTCCCTGCCGGGACGGGGGCTCGTCGCATTCCTGGGCGCGGCTCCCGGGCAGGACCTCGGTGCCGCGGCTCAGCGGCCGGCGCGCACCCGCCCTCGACCGGTCTCGGTGCGGATGGTGACGATGCGCCGGATCGCCCGCTCGAGCGCGTAGTCCGCACTCGCCGCGGCGCCCTTCACATCGGCGTTGAGGTCGGCGGCGACGCCGAGGGCCAGCTGCAGCCCCTCGATGCTCCAGCCGCGCGCCTGCGCCTGGGCCTTCTTGACCTTCCACGGCGGCATCTTCAGCGTGCGGGCGAGGTCACCGGGATTGCTGGAGCTCAGCGAGGCGACCCGGGCAGCGGTGCGCACTCCGTCGGCGATCGCGTCGGCGATGAGCACGTGTGCCACGCCCCGCTCCAGCGCCCAGCGGAGCATCTCGATCGAGCCGGCCCGATCGCCGGTGAGCACCCGCTCGGCGACGGTGAAGCCGGTGACCTCGGCCTGTCCGCGGTGGAAGCGCGCGACGTCGTCGGCGTCGATGCTCCCGCCGAAGTCGCTCACCAGCTGGCTGGCCGCGGCCGACAGCCCCCGCAGGTCGGCGCCGATGGCATCGACGAGCGCGGTCACGGCATCGGGGGTGATCCGGCCGCCGAAGGTGCGGACCTCGTTGCGCACGAAGGCGATCCGGTCGCCGACCGAGCTGACCTTGGGGCACTCGTCGACCGCCGCCCCGGCGGCCTTGAACGCCTTGACCAGTGCCTCGTTCCGCTTGCCGCCGCCGTGCACGATCACCAGCGTCAGGTCGGGGTCGGGCTCCTTGGCGTAGGAGGTCAGCGAGTCGGCCAGCGCGCTCGCCGCCTCGTGGACACCGGTGACGACGACCAGCCGGTGCCCGCCGAACAGCGAGGGCGCCAGCACGTCGGCCAGCTGGCCGACCGGCAGACCCAGCGCGGCCAGCTCGTGCACCTCGACGTCGGGGTGGCGGCCGAGGACCGCGGAACGGACGGCGCTCACCGCGCGGGACCGCAGCAGCTCCTCCTCGCCGATGACGACGCGCAGCCGGGAGGTGGGCTCGACCGGTGAGGCTGGCACCCCTGCATGGTGTCACGGGGTGCCGACCGTCCCGGCCGCCCGGCGCCCAGCCGCCGGCTCCGGTGGGGACGGCGGGGTCGAGTGCGTGCGCGGCGGTCCCGAACGGCAGCCCGTGGGCCGCGACGCCCCAGTCGCCCGCCTCCCCCACCACCGCGAGATCGCCCTCCCGGTCGGTGCGGTGCACCTGCACCCCCAGTCCGGTGAGGAGGTCCAGCAGCCGGGGAGCGGGGTGCCCGTAGGTGTTGTCGGCCCCCACGGACACCAGGGCGACACGCGCTCCCGTGGCGGCGAGGAAGCCCGGGTCGACGTCGGCGCTGCCGTGGTGGGGCACCTTGAGCACGTCGGCGCGCAGATCGGTGCCGTCCCGCACGAGGCGGGCCTCGGCCTCGGCTCCCAGGTCACCGGTCAGGAGCACCCGCACACCCCGCACCGTCACCCGGACGACCAGCGACAGGTCGTTCGGCTCGGCGGCCGCGGTCGCCCACCGGGGCGACGGCGCGAGGACCTCCAGCACCGCGTCCCCGGCGGTCCGCAGGTCACCCGGCGTCAGGACCTCCCTGGTCCCGCCGGCCGACCGCACCAGCTCTGCCAGCGGGCCGGCCCGCTCGTCGGCCGGGGAGAGCGCTCCGGTGGCCACCACCCCCACGTCGCGGCCGGAGAGCGCGCCTGCGAGCCCGCCCACGTGGTCGGCGTCGAGGTGGGAGAGCAGGACCAGCGGCAGCTCGTCGATGTCCAGCCGGTCCAGGCACGCGTCGACCGGGCCCACCTCCGGTCCGGCGTCGACGAGGACCCCGGCGCCGCCGCCGACCGGCAGCACCAGCGCGTCGCCCTGACCGACGTCGCACGCGATGACGACCGGCCGGTCCGGAGGCCAGCCGTCCAGCGGCTGGCGGAGCGGCCAGCCGACGAGGACGAGCCCGGCGAGCGCGGCCAACGCCGGGGGTCGCGAGGCGGCGAACCGTACGAGCACCCAGGCGCCCGCACCCAGCAGCACGGCGAGCCCCATCGCACCCGGAAGGCCACCGGGCCAGCCCGCCACCGCGTCCGGCAGCTCCGAGGAGCGCTCCGCGACCAGGACGATCCAGCGCACCGGCCAGCCGGCCAGCCACACCAACGCGTCCCCCACCGGTGGCAGGACCACCCCGGCCACGGCCGCCAGGAGTCCCAGCACCGTGGCCGGGGCGACCGCCGGCGCCACGAGGAGGTTCGCCGGCAGCGTCACCAGGCTCACCGTTCCGGACAGCCCCGCCACCAGCGGCGCCGTGGCGAGCCCTGCCGCAGCGCTCACGGCGACCGCGTCCGCGGGCAAGGAGGGCCACCCCCGGCGCCGCAGGAGCCGTGACCACCGCGGGGCGAGCAGCACGATGGCAGCCGTGGCGACGACCGACAGCGCGAAGCCGGGGTCCCGGGAGAGCGACGGGTCGGCGAGCAGCAGGAGCGTCGCCGCCGCGGCGAGCGCCGGCAACGCGGCGCGTGACCGCCCCGAGGCCAGGGCGAGCAGCGTCACCGCCCCCATGGCCGCGGCGCGCAGCACGCTGGCGCTCGGTCCCGCGAGCACCACGAAGCCGATCACCGCCGCGGCCCCGGTCGCCGCCTGGATCCGCCGGTCGACCGCCCGCCGCCGCAGCGGCCAGAGCGCCCCGGCCACGACGACGGCCACGTTCGCGCCGGACACCGCCGTCAGGTGCGACAGACCGGCGCGCCGGAACTCCTCGTCGAGCACCGGGTCCATGGCGCTGGTGTCACCCACCACGAGTCCCGGCAGCAGTCCGCCCGGCCGGTCGTCGAGCGTGCGCGCCGAGCCCGCCGCCAGCGAGCTCCTGATCGTCGCCGCCACCCGCTGGGTCACGGGCGCCGCGCCGACGTCGCCCGGAGGGCCGCGGACCGACAGCACGGCCACCACGTCGTCGCCCGGCCGTGGAGGCGCCGCCGTGGCCCGGATGCGCAGCTCCTGCCCCGGCACCAGGTCGGCCCAGCCCTCGGCGGGTGCGAACACGAGCACCGGGCCGGCCGCCGCCCCGGCGAGGGCCGCCATCCCGTCGAGGACCACCCGCGGCTCCCCCGCGCCCCGGACCGGGTGCGGCGGCCCGCCGACGGTCAGCAGCACGTCCGCCGCTCCGTGGTCCGCGGCGATGTCGGTCAGCGGCGAGCTCTCCCGCTCCGCCGCCCGGACCGCCCCCGCTCCGGCCGCGACCACCAGGGCGGCCAGGGCCGTGGAGGCGATGCGCGCACCCGGCCGGTGCGCGCGCAGCATCGCCGCCCCCAGCAGCGCGGCTCCGCAAGCGACGGCGGCGAGCGCGCCGGCCGACAGCCGAGGGGCGAGGAGGGACACCCCCCACACCGCGGTGGCGGCCGGCCACAGCCGCAGGTCCAGCCAGCTCCACCGCCGGTCGGGCCGCTCGTCCTCCTCGACCGGTCTCACACTGCCACCAGCTCGGCCAGCTCGGCGGCGATCGCCGGCCCGATGCCCGGTACGTCGTCCAGCTCGTCGACGCTGCCGAACGGGCCGTTGCGCGTGCGGTACTCGACGATCCGCTGGGCCAGCACCGGCCCGATGCCCGGTAGCGCGTCGAGCTCCGCGACCCCCGCGGCGTTGAGGTCCACGCGCCCTCCTGCCGCCGGGGCGACCGCGCCTGGTGCGGGTGGTGCGGCCGGCAGTGCGACGGCGATCTGCTCTCCGTCGGAGACCGGTGCGGCGAGGTTCACCGACGCCGGATCAGCTCCGGGCAGGAGCCCACCGGCCGCGTCCAGCGCGTCGGCGATCCGGGCGCCGGAGGGCAGGGTGACCAGCCCCGGCCGGGCGACCTGGCCGACCACCGACACCACGACGGTGTCCGAGGTCTCGGCCATCTCCCCCACCGGCGTGGACGGGGGCGCGGAGGCTCCCGCGGGGGCGCCACCGACCGGCTCCACCGCGGGCCGGTCCAGCCAGGTCCAGCCGAGCACGAGGGCCACGGCAGCCACCGCGGCGCCCCACAGCGCCCGGGAACCTCCGCGACCGGCGTCCCAGCGGACCGCCGTTCCCGGCGCGCGGTGCCGTCCGATCCCCTCCGGCATCCCGTCCGGGACGTCCACCGGCTCTCCGTACGGCTCGGGGTCGTCGTCCTCGGGCACCCACCCGCCGGGGACCTCGCCGTGCTGCGCCAGCAACGCCCGCAGCCGGGACCGGATCAGGTCCGCGTCGTCGTCGCGACGGAGAGGGAGGCGCACCCGGCCGACGCTAGGAAGGTCCGGGCACCACCCGCACGGCTCCGCCGGATCTGTGGACGTGCCTCCCGGTTGTGGACGGGGAACGGTGCCGCGCCGCGGACGCGGAGGAGGCCGACCCGATGCCCCGCGTCCGCCTCAGTCCGCCGGGCGCGCACCCGGGCGCGCGACGACCACACCGACCGCGCCCGGGCCGACGTGCGCGCCGATCGCGGCACCGAGCTCGCTGACGTGCAGCTCGCGAACCGCCGGCACCCGCCCCCGCAACTCCGACACCAGCCGCTCGGCCCGCTCGGGTGCGGCGAGGTGGTGGACGGCCAGCGAGACGTCGCGGTCACCGGCGTAGTCGGCCACGTGCTGCACCAGCCGGCCGAGCGCCCGCGCGGAGGTGCGCACCTTCTCCAGCGGCACCACCCGGCCGTCGACGACGTGCAGCACCGGCTTCACCGCCAGCGCAGAGCCCAGGATGGCCGCCGCGGAGCCGATCCGCCCACCGCGGCGCAGGTGCTCCAGGGTGTCGACGACGAAGAACGTGCGGGTGGCCTCGACGGTCTCGCGCGCGATCCGGTCGACGGTGTCGCGGTCCGCGCCGTCGGCCGCGGCCCGGGCCGCCTCGAGCACGGCGAAGCCGGTCGCCATGGCGGTGGACCGGGAGTCGACGACGGAGACGATGTGCTCCCCCACCTGCGAGGCGGCGACCCGGGCCGCGTCCCAGGTGCCCGAGAGCTCCGAGGACAGGTGGATGGACACCAGCCGGTCGGCACCGGCGTCCAGCGCCGCGCGGTAGGCCGCGACGAAGTCCCCCGGGGTGGGCCGCGACGTCGAGACCCGCTGGCCGCGGGTGGCCAGCGCCCTGGCGACGTCGTCGGAGGTGATGTCCTCGCCCTCGCGCCCCGAGCGTCCGGCGAGCAGCACGTACAGGGGCACGACGTGGATGCCGTAGGCCTCGACGAGGTCGCGGGGCAGGTAGGCCGCCGAATCGGTCAGGACGGCGACGGGCACCCGGCGAGGCTAACCGGCAGCGGCGGGTGTCGGGTCCAGGTGCCCCTCGAACGGTGGAGCGTGCGGGTCAGCCGACCGCGTCGGCGTCCTGCGCCGGCCGAGGCCCGAGGTCGCCTTCGGGCAGCGGACCGGCGGAGTGGTTGTGCCGCAGCAGCCGCCAGTGACCGCTCTGGCGGGCCAGCTCGCTCCACGCGCAGTTGCCCAGCGGACCGAAGAGGCGGCGCTGCTCCGGGTGCAGGTCGAGCAGCCGCTCGATCAGCCGCCCGCTGGTCCCGCCGTGGGTCACCACCACGGCGACCTCCACCGGGGGCAGCTCCTGCAGCGCCGACAGCACCCGCTCGGCGACGGCGGCGGTCTCCTCGCCCCCGCGACCGCGGACCGGTCGGCCGGCGAGCCAGTCGGCCATCTGCTCGGGGAACCGCTGGGCGATCTCCTCGCGGGTCAACCCCTCCCACGAGCCCATGCCGTGCTCGCGCAGTCGCTCGTCGAGCCGGAGCTCGGTGCCCGTGAGCGCGGTCAGCTCCCGCGCGGTGTCGACGGCGCGCACCAGGTCGCTGGAGACCACGACCGTCTCCCGCCCACCGAGTGCGGCGAGCACGTGCGGGGCTGCGTGCGCTGCCTGCGCCCGGCCGACCTCGTCCAGCGGAGGGTCCAGCTGGCCCTGGAAGCGGCCCGCGGCGTTCCAGCCGGTCCGCCCGTGCCGCCAGACGACCAGACGGGGCACCGGCAGGTCGAGCGGGCCCGCCGGAGTCACGAGCCGGTCGTCTCCGCGGCCGGCGAGGCGACCGTCCCGGCCGGCTGGGCTGCGTCGACGAACGGGATGGAGGGGCAGTCCTTCCAGAGCCGCTCGAGCGCGTAGTAGGCCCGCTCCTCGGCGTGCTGCACGTGCACCACGACGTCGACGAAGTCCAGCAGCACCCAGCGGGCCTCGGCGACGCCCTCGCGCCGCACCGGCTTGACGCCGTGCTCGCGGAGCCGCTCCTCGACCTCGTCGACGATCGCCTGCACCTGGCGCTCGTTGGGGGCCGACGCGAGCACGAACGCGTCGGTGATGGCGAGCCGCTCGCTGACGTCGACGATAGACACGTCGGTGGCCAGCTTGTCCGCAGCCGCCTGGGCGGCGACGAGCGCGGTCTCCCGGGCCTCGGCCGAGGCGGTCATCGGGGTACCTCCTGGAGGTGAGAAGAAGCTGATGGGTCAGCGCCGGCGCCGGTGGAGGTGTTCCCGGTCGACCCGGACGGGGGACGGTCGGACGGAGTGCGGTCCCCGGCGGGGCGCCGGGCAGGCGTGCGGTAGAGGCCGCGCTTCTCGATGTACTGGACGACACCGTCGGGCACCAGGTACCAGACCGGCATCCCGCGGTCGACCCGCGCGCGGCAGTCGCTGGAGCTGATGGCCAGGGCCGGGATCTCGACCAGGCTCACCCCGCCCTCGGGGAGGTGCGCGTCGCCGAGGGCGTAGCCGGGCCGGGTCACCCCGATGAAGTGCGCCAGCTCGAAGCACCGGGCGCCGTCGCGCCAGGTCATGATCTGGGCCAGCGCGTCGGCGCCGGTGATGAAGAAGAGCTCGTCGTCCGGCCGCTGGGCGTGCAGGTCGGTGAGCGTGTCGAACGTGTAGGTCGGACCGCCGCGGTCGATGTCCACCCGGCTGACGGAGAACCGCGGGTTCGACGCGGTCGCGATGACCGTCATCAGGTAGCGGTCCTCGGCGGGGCTGACCGACTGGTCGCTCTTCTGCCACGGCTCGCCGGTCGGGACGAACACCACCTCGTCGAGCCCGAACAGCCCCGCCACCTCGCTGGCGGCCACCAGGTGGCCGTGGTGGACCGGATCGAACGTCCCGCCCATCACACCGACTCGTCGCCCTGCCACCGAACGAGCGTATCCGGGGGCTCCGGGGCCGGCCCCGTGAGGACCGGCCCCGGCCCCGCGGACCCGTCCGCCCCGGCCCTCGGACCGGAGCGGACGGGTCTGCTGCGACCGGCTCCCCCGTGCAGCCGGTCGCGGTCTGCCGCGTCGTTGCGGTCGACCGGTGCCGACATGTCGACACCGCGTTGACAACGCGAGACCGTGCCTTCCGGTTACGGATACGTCCCGGGACGACGCTGTGGCCCACGCCACGCAGGTCGAGGTGTCGACCTGGCGCGGCGGCGACACGTCGACGTGTCGCCCCGGGCGGCCTGCTCAGAGGGTCGTGACGAACTCGGTCAGCTGGGCCGCGTTGCGGCACTCGACCATGTCGATGACCTCGCCGTACCGGTCGGCCGCGGAGTCGCCGCTCCCCCACAGCCGACGCGGCTCCGGGTTCAGCCAGTGCGCCGAGCGCGCCCGTCGCACCAGCTCGGCGAGCACGGGGACGCCGGCCTGGCGGTAGTTGGTCCGCCCGTCGCCGAGCACCAGCAGCGACGTCTTCGGGCCGACCGCCGAGGCCCAGCGGTCGGCGAACACATCGAAGGCGGTCCCGTAGTCGCTGTGCCCGTCGTAGGCCACGACCTGGGCCTCACGACCGATCCGCGCGATCGCGTCCGCGACGTCGGCACCCGGCCGGAAGAAGCGGGTGACCTCGTCGGTGGAGTCGACGAAGGCGAACGCCCGCACGCCGCTGAAGTGCTCGCGCAGCGCCTGGGTGAGCATCAGCGTGAAGTGGCTGAACCCCGCGACCGAGCCGCTGACGTCGCAGAGCACGACCAGCTCGGGCTTGTGCACCTTACGCGGCCGGTGGTGGGTGACCACCGGGACGCCGCCGGTGCCGAGCGAGGCCCGCACCGTCTTGCGGAAGTCCAGCCGGCCCTCGCGGCCCAGGCGGCGCCGGGCCGACAACCGCACCGCGAGCCGGCGGGCCAGCGGGGTGACCGCGCGGCGCAGCTCGGCGAGGTCCGCGGCCTGGGCCCGGAGGAAGTCGACCTGGTCGGCCAGCGGGCGGACGGCGTTCTTCGCGACCCGGTCCCGCCCCTTCTCCGACGCGGTCCGGCGGCGCACCTCGGCCTCGACCGCGGACTTGAAGGCGGCCAGCCGGTCGCGCACCGTCTGCCGGGCCACCTGCTCGGCGAGCCCGCCGCGCCCGGCATCCCCCAGCAACCCCGCCAGCAGCTGGGCGACCAGCGTGTCGGGTGAGAGCGCCCGCATGACGCGGTAGCTGAAGTAGGACTGCCCCGAGGGCGTCGGCTGCCCCTGGCCCAGCTGGTCGACCGCCTCGCGGGCGAACCGGCGCAGCTCCTCCGGGTCACCGTCGGTGAGGAGCCGGAGCAGCTCGGCGCGCATCAGGTCCGCGAGCGCGGCGTCGTCCGGCACGTCGAGGGTGGACTCCCCGCCCTCGGCCGAACCGTCGGCGGCGGCGTCGGCCGCCGGGCGGTCGCCCAGCGGCCACCAGAGGTCGAACAGCACGTCGTAGGTCTGCCGCTGGGCGGCCCGCTGGAGGAGGACCGCTGCCAGGCCGTGCCGGAGCTGCTCCCGGTCGAGCAGGTCGACGACGGTCAGGATCTCCGCGGCGTCGACCGCCTGGCTGATCCCCACCGGGATCCCGGCCTCGCGGACGGCCCGCACGAAGCCGTCGAGGTGCCCCGCGAGCCCGCCGACCGCCGCGCCCATCAGTTCAGCCGGAGCTCGGCGGCGGCGCGGGTCTGGTCGCTGGCGTGCTTGAGCACCACGCCGAGGGTGGAGCTCATCGCCGACTCGTCGAGGGTGTCCAGGCCGAGCTCGAGCAGTGTCTGCGCCCAGTCCAGGGTCTCCGAGATCGACGGCGACTTCTTCAGCTCCAGCCCGCGCAGCGCCCGGACGGTGCGCACCAGCTGGTCGGCCAGACCGGGCGCGAGGTCGGGCACGCGGGAGAGCACGATCTCGCGCTCCCGCTCGGCCGTCGGGTAGTCCAGAGCCAGGTACAGGCAGCGCCGCTTGAGCGCCTCGGAGAGCTCCCGGGTCGCGTTCGAGGTGAGGACGACGGTGGGCCGGCGGGTCGCGGTCACCGTGCCGAGCTCGGGGATCGTCACCTGGAAGTCCGAGAGCACCTCCAGCAGCAGCCCCTCGACCTCCACGTCGGCCTTGTCCGTCTCGTCGATGAGCAGGACTGTCGGCTCGGTGCGCCGGATCGCGGTGAGCAGCGGGCGGGAGAGCAGGAACTCCTCGCCGAAGATGTCGTCGTGGACGGTGTCCCAGTCGGCGCCGTCGCCCGGACCTGCCCCGGACTGCGCAGCCTGGATGCGCAGCAGCTGCTTCTTGTAGTTCCACTCGTACAGCGCCCGCGCCTCGTCGAGACCCTCGTAGCACTGCAGGCGGATCAGCTCCGAGCCGGTGGCCGCCGCGAGCGCCTTGGCCAGCTCGGTCTTGCCGGTGCCGGCCGGCCCCTCGACCAGCAGCGGCTTGCCGAGGCGGTCGGCCAGGAACACCGTCGTCGCGATCTGCGCGTCGGGCAGGTAACCCGCCCCGGACAGCCGCTTGCTGACGTCGGCGACCGAGGAGAAGTTCGGGGACTGCTGGCGGGGCATCGGGCTCCTGCTCGGGGCGGTGGGGTGCGGGTCAGCGAGTGTGGCCGTTGCCCGTGACGACGTAGGTGGTGGAGGTCAGTTCCGGCAGCCCGAGCGGGCCCCGGGCGTGCAGCTTCTGGGTGGAGATGCCGATCTCGGCTCCGAAGCCGAACTCGCCGCCGTCGGTGAACCGGGTCGAGGCGTTGACCATCACCGCGGCGGAGTCCACGCCCGCGGTGAACGCGGCGATCGCCGCGGCGGAGTCGGCGACGATCGCCTCGGTGTGCCCCGTGCTCCAGCGGGCGATGTGCTCCAGCGCCTGCGGGAGGTCGTCGACCACCCGCACGGCCATGTCCATGGAGAGGTACTCGGTGGCCCAGTCCTCGTCGGTCGCGGGCACCACGGCGTCGTGGGCGGCCCGGGAGGCGTCGTCCCCGTGGAGGTCGACGCCGGAGCCGGAGAGGGCGGCGAGCAGCCGGGGAAGGTGCGGGTAGTCGCGGTGCACCAGCAGCGTCTCCGCGCTGTTGCAGACGCTCACCCGGTGGGTCTTGGAGTTGAGGACGACGGCCTCGGCGATCCCGGGGTCCGCGGAGGCGTCGACGTAGACGTGCACGTTGCCCTCCCCCGTCTCGATCACCGGCACCCGCGACTCGCGCACGACCCGCTGGATCAGCGAGGCGCCGCCGCGCGGGATCACGACGTCGACCAGGCCGCGGGCGTTCAGCAGCTCGCCGACCGAGGCCCGGTCGGCGGGCAGCAGCTCGACGGAGCCTCCCGGCAGGCCGGCCTTCTCCCCCGCCTCGGTGAGGACGGCGACCAGCGCGGTGTTGGTGGCGAAGGCCGACGCCGACCCGCGCAGCAGTGCCGCGTTGCCGCTCTTCAGGCAGAGCCCGGCGGCGTCCACGGTCACGTTCGGCCGGGCCTCGTAGACGATGCCGACGACGCCGAGGGGCACGCGGACCTGCTTCAGCTCCAGCCCGTTGGGCAGCCGGGAACCGCGGACGACGTCGCCCACCGGGTCGGGCAGCGCGACCAGCTGGCGCAGCGCGTCGGCCACCCCGGCGACCCGGGCGGCGTCCAGTCGCAGCCGGTCGAGCACCGACGCCGGCGTTCCGGCGGCGGCCGCGGCGTCGACGTCGGCGGCGTTCGCGGCGAGGATCTCCTCGGTCCGCTCGACCAGCGCCTCGGCCATCGCGGTCAGTGCCGCGTCCTTGGTGTCGGTGGGCAGGGCGCGCAGCACCCGGGCGGCCGCTCTCGCGCGCAGCGCGGCGGCACCGATCAGGGGGAGCTCGGCGACCTCGGTCACGCCCCGAGCCTACGCGGGAGTGCCTGCGACCTCGGCGTCCCGACCCGATCGGACGACGCACCTGCACCGTATGCGAGAATGATTCTCATGAGCAGTCGACTGGCGCGCACCGCCACCCTCGCCGCGCTGACCACGACGGCACTCGTCGCGGCCGGCTGCGGCACGGACGCAGGCGGGGGTTCCAGCGGTGACGGGCTGACCGTCGTCGCCGGCTTCTACCCGCTGGAGTGGGCCGCCGAGCGGGTGGGTGGGGACCGGGTGTCGGTCTCCTCGCTCACGCCCGCCGGAGCCGAGGCGCACGACCTGGAGCTCACGCCCCGCGACGTCGCCGCCGTCTCCGAGGCCGATCTGCTCGTGTACCTGGACGGCTTCCAGCCGGGGCTGGACGACGCGGCCACCACCGAGGCCGGCGACGCCGCGTGGGACGCCGGGCAGGCCGCCGACCTCCTCGAGGCCGCACACGGGGACGAGCACGGGGACGAGGAGCACGACCACGGGGACGAGGCCGTCGACCCGCACTTCTGGCTCGACCCGACCCGCCTCGCCGCCGTGGGCGACGCCCTGGCCGACCGCCTCACCGAGCTGGACCCCGAGGGCGCCGACGTCTACGCATCGAACGCCGCCGCCCTGCGGGAGGACCTCGAGGCCCTCGACGCCGACATGACCGCCGGGCTGGCGAACTGCGCCGTCGACACCCTGGTCACCAGCCACGAGGCCTTCGGGTACCTCGCCGACCGCTACGGTCAGGAGGTGGTCGGCATCAGCGGGCTGAGCCCGTCCCAGGAGCCGAGCGCCGCGGATCTCGCGCGGATCACCGCCCTGGTCCGCGACCGCGGCATCACCACCGTCTACACCGAGACCCTCGTCGACCCCGCCGTCGCCGACACCGTGGCCGAGGAGGCCGGGGTCCGGACCGCCGTCCTGGACCCCCTCGAGGGTCTCGGCGACCAGTCGCCCGGCGAGGACTACCTGCAGGTCATGCGCGCCAACCTCGCCACCCTCCGGGAAGGGCAGTCCTGCTCGTGAGCGACACCCCGGCCGTGCGGCTGCGCGACGCCAGCATCGGCTACGACGACGTCCCGATCGTCACCTCCGTCGACCTCACCGTGCAGCGCGGCGAGGCGGTCGCCGTCCTGGGCTCGAACGGCTCGGGGAAGACCACCCTCGCCCGCGGGATGCTGGGGCTGGCGCCGGTCCTCGGTGGCGAGGTCGAACTGCTGGGTGCGCCCGTCGGGCGGCTGCGCGATCGCGGGCGGGTCGGCTACGTGCCGCAGCGGCACACCGTGAGCGGCGCCGTACCCGCCACCGTCCGCGAGGTCGTGTCGGTCGGTCGGCTCGCCCGCCTGGGCCTGTTCCGCCGGCTGCGTGCCGCGGACCGGGTCGCCGTCGGCGAGGCGGTGGCCGCCGTCGGCCTCGCCGACCGCATGGAGGAACCGGTGGCCTCGCTCTCCGGTGGGCAGCAGCGCCGGGTGCTGGTGGCCCGCGCGCTGGCCGCCCAGCCGGAGCTGCTGATCATGGACGAGCCCACCGCCGGTGTGGACGCCGCCAGCCAGGAGGCGCTGGCCGGGGTCCTCGCGCGGATCTCCGCCGCGGGGACCACCCTCCTGGTGGTCACGCACGAGACCGGACCGCTGACCGGCGTGCTCACCCGCGCGGTCGTCGTCGACCAGGGGGGCGTCCGCTACGACGGCCCGCTGGCCGGCGCCGAGGAGGCGGCCGGTCACGGTCACCACCACTGCGACCCCGGCGAGGAACCCTCCTCCCCCGGGTACCGGCTCGACCAGCCGACGGTCACCTCCCGGTCGGCCCGGGCACTGGGCGGGGGGCGCTGACGTGGAGGTCCTCCAGTACGGCTTCATGCAGCGGGCGCTGTTCGCCTCGCTGCTGGTCGGGCTCGTCGCGCCGGCGGTCGGCATCTTCCTGGTGCAGCGCCGACTCTCCCTGCTCGGCGACGGGTTGGGGCACATCGCCCTGACCGGCGTCGCGATCGGCGTGCTGACCTCCACCGCTCCGGTGGGCGCGGCCTTGGTCGCCGCCGTCCTGGGCGCGGTGCTCATCGAGCTGGTCCGCGCGCGCGGCCGCACCAGCGGCGACGTCGCGCTCGCGGTGCTCTTCTACGGCGGCATCGCCGGGGGCGTCGTGCTGCTCAGCCTCGCCCCGCGCGGCCAGGCCACCAACCTCGAGGCCTACCTGTTCGGCGCGATCACCACGACCAGCGGCAGCGACCTCGCCGTCTTCTCGGTCATCGCGCTCACGGTGGTGGTCGTCGTGGGCCTCCTGGGCCAGCGGCTGTACGCGGTGAGCGACGACGAGGAGTACGCCCGCGCGGTGGGCCTGCCGGTCCTGGCGCTGAACGTCGTCCTGGCCGCGCTCGTCGCCTCGACCGTGGTGCTGTCCATGCGCGTCGTCGGCCTGCTGCTGATCAGCGCGCTGATGATCGTGCCGAGCGCGGTCGCCCAGCTGGTGGCCCGCAGCTTCCGGCAGGCCCTCTACCTCGCCTGCGCCATCGGCCTGGTCGTCAGCGTCGCCGGGACGACGACGTCGTACTACACGGGCACCCCCTCCGGCGGCACCATCGTGCTGCTCGCGATCGCCCTGTTCCTGGTCGTCGCCGCGGCCGTGGCGCTGCGGGAGGCCACCTCCCGCCGTCGCCACCACCGCCGGGGTGACGTGCACGGCGCCCACCCGCACGAGCACGGCGAGGGCTGCGGGCACCGGCCGGTGCCGCACGGGGACCACGTCGACTACGACCACGACGGGCACCTGCACGCGCCGCACCTGACCACCAGCGGGGTGCACTACGACGAGCACGGCACGGAGGTCCCCCGATGACCGCGTCCGGGCCGGCCGAGGGGACCTCCCGCCGGCCCAGCCGCCAGCGCAGCGCCGTCCTCGCCCTGCTCGAGGAGCTCGGCGGGTTCCGCAGCGCCCAGGACCTGCACGGCCTGCTGCGCGGGCGGGGCGACACCGTCGGACTGGCGACGGTGTACCGCGCCCTGCAGGCCCTGGTGGACGACGGTCTGGTCGACGTGCTGCGCAGCCCCGACGGCGAGGCCGCCTACCGTCGCTGCTCCCCCAGCCACCACCACCACCTGGTCTGCCGCTCCTGCGGCCGGACCGAGGAGGTCGCCGACCCTCCGGTCGAGCGGTGGGCGGCGCGCATCGCCGACGAGCACGGCTTCGTCGACGTGCAGCACGACCTCGAGGTGTTCGGCACCTGCGCCGACTGCGCGGCCGCCGCGCGGAGCTGAGCCCTCAGCGGTCGCGCAACGCCCGCAGTGCGGTCTTGCGGGCCTCGCCGGTCAGCCGGTCGAGGAAGAGCTTGCCGTCGAGGTGGTCGACCTCGTGCTGGAGGCAGCGGGCCATCAGGCCGCTGCCCTCGACACGCACGGGTTCACCCTTCAGGTCCACGCCCTCCACGACGGCGTGCATCGCCCGCACGGTCGGCGCCCAGATGCCGGGCACCGAGAGGCAGCCCTCGTCGCCGTCCTGGGTCTCCTCCGACAGCTCCACGATCCGCGGGTTCACCACGTGCCCGATGACGCCGTCGATGTTGTACGAGAACGCGCGCAGGCCGACCCCGATCTGGTTGGCCGCCAGCCCGGCCCGGCCGGGATGGTCGACGGTCTCCAGCAGGTCGCGGACGAGCGCGGCCAGGTCGCGGTCGAACGAGCGCACCTCGTCGCAGGGTGTGCGCAGGACCGGGTCACCGACTTCGCGGATGGGGCGGATCGTCACCCGGGCAGTCTCTCAGCCGCCGGCCGAGCCTCAGCGCAGGCGTCCGACCAGCACCATCTCGTCGCGGTGCACGACCTCGCGCCGGTGCTCCGGGGGGAGGTCGCCGGTCTTGCGGCCCAGCAGCGCCGGCATCTCGCGGGCGTCGTAGGCGACCAGCCCGCGGGCGACCACGGCGCCGTCGGGACCGACCAGCTCGACCGGGTCGTCGGCGAGGAACTCCCCCGAGAGCCCGGTGATGCCGGCAGCCAGCAGCGAGGCGTGCCGCTCGCGGACGGCGGTGACGGCACCGGCGTCGAGGAGCAGCCGACCGCGCGGGCGGCTGGCGTAGCGCAGCCAGAACTGGCGGGCGCTGGGCCGCTTGCCCATCGGGGCGAACATCGTGCCCACCTGGTCACCGGCCAGTGCGCCGGCAGCCCGCGGCGTGGAGGTGACGACGACGGGCACGCCGGCGTGCGCCGCGATGAACGCCGCCTCCACCTTGGTGGCCATCCCCCCGGTGCCGACACCGTTGCGGGTCGCCGAGCCGAGCGTGACAGCGGCCAGGTCGGCCGGCTCCCGCACGGTGTCGACCAGCTGCGCCGGGCCGGTGCGCGGATCACCGTCGTAGACGCCGTCCACGTCGGAGAGCAGCACCAGCGCCTCGGCGCGCGAGACGTGCGCGACGAGGGCGGCGAGCCGGTCGTTGTCCCCGAACCGGATCTCGTCGGTGGCCACCGTGTCGTTCTCGTTGACGATCGGCAGCACCCCCAGGTCCAGCAGCCGCTCGACGGTCTGGCGGGCGTTGCGGTAGTGGTTGCGCCGGGTCAGGTCGTCGGCGGTCAGCAGCACCTGGCCCACGGTGATCCCGTGCCGGTCGAACGCGTCGGCGTAGGTCTGCACCAGGCGCAGCTGCCCGACGCTGGCCGCGGCCTGCGCGGTGGCCAGGTCCCGCGGCCGCCCCTCGAGCCCGAGCGGGGAGAGCCCCGCGGCGATCGCGCCGGAGGACACCAGGACCACCTGCCGGCCCGACGCCCGGACGGCGGCGAGGACGTCGACCAGTGCGATGAGCCGGTCGGCGTCCAGCCCGCCGGGCAGGGTCGTCAGCGAGGAGGACCCCACCTTGACCACGACCCGGTCGGCGCCGGCGATCTCCGGACGCGCGGTCACCGCTCGCCGTCCGCCAGGACGTCCTCGGTGTCGTCGACCGGGTCGTCCTCGACCTCGTCCTCGTCGGCCAGACCTTCGAGGCCCTCGAGGTCCTCGTCGGTCCAGCCCTCCTCGGACATCTCGAACGGCGTCCGGCGGGCCCGCTTGGCGGCCAACCGCTCGGCGGCACCGATGCGGCGGTTGTCCTCGAGCCGGTTGTCGGTCCCACGACCGCCCAGCCCGGCCGACTCCTCGGCGGTGAGGGTGCCCGCCGGCAGCGTCGGCGACCAGTCGAAGGTGACCCCGCCGATGGTGACGGCGTCGCCCTCCTGCGCACCGGCCTTCGCCAGCTCCTCCTCCACGCCGAGCCGGTTGAGCCGGTCGGCGAGGAAGCCGACGGCCTCGTCGTTGGTGAAGTCGGTCTGGCGCACCCATCGCTCGGGCTTGACGCCGCAGACCACGTACCCGCCCGGGTAGTCGGCGTCGGGCTCGACGGTGAAACCGCTGTCGTCGACGGCGCGCGGGGTGAGCGTGATGCGGACCGGCTCGGGCGCGGGCAGCGACGCGCGGTGCTCCTCGACGGCGGCCGCGAGGGCGTAGCCGAATGCGCTCAGCCCCTCTCCCGTCACGGCGCTCACCGGGAAGACGGCCAGCCCGCGGGCCTCCAGCGCCCCGCGGACCAGGTCCACCAGCTCGCGGCCGTCGGGCACGTCGATCTTGTTGAGGACGGCGATGCGCAGCCGCCCCACGAGGTCGAGCTCGTCGCCGCCGGTCGCGTCACTCGAGTACATGGCCAGCTCGTGCTCGAGGGCCTCGATGTCGGTCTCCGGGTCGCGGCCGGGCTCCATCGTGGCCATGTCGACCACGTGCACCAGGACGGCGCAGCGCTCGACGTGCCGGAGGAACTGCAGGCCGAGGCCCTTGCCGGTGGACGCCCCCGGGATCAGGCCGGGGACGTCGGCCATCGTGTAGACGGTGTCGCCGGAGCGGATCACGCCGAGGTTGGGCACCAGCGTGGTGAACGGGTAGTCGGCGATCTTGGGCCGCGCGGCGGACATGGCCGCGATCAGCGAGGACTTGCCGGCCGAGGGGAAGCCGACGAGACCGACGTCGGCGACGCTCTTGAGCTCGATGACCGCGTCGAACGCCTCCCCCGGCTCGCCGAGCAGGGCGAAGCCCGGCGCCTTGCGGCGGGCGTTGGCCAGCGCGGCGTTGCCGAGGCCACCCTTGCCGCCGTGCGCCAGCACGACGCGGGTGCCGACGCCCATCAGGTCGGCGATGACCCGCCCGTCGGAGGTGCTGACGACCGTGCCCTCGGGCACGTGCAGCACCTTGTCCTCGCCGCGGGCGCCGTGCCGGTTGCTGCCGGCGCCCGGGCGCCCGTTCGCGGCCTTCTGGTGCGGCCGGTGGTGGAAGTCCAGCAGGGTGTGCACGTTGGGCGACACCTCGAGGACGACGTCGCCGCCGTCCCCTCCGTTGCCCCCGTCGGGCCCACCGAGGGGCTTGTACTTCTCGCGGTGCACCGAGGCCACGCCGTGCCCACCGTTACCGGCGGCGACGTGGATGGTGACGCGGTCGACGAACGCGGCCATGTGTCAGCTACTCCTGAAACGCCACGAGCGCACGGGCCTCGGCCCGTGCGCTCGCGAAGCGGATCGTGGGAGTGCTCAGGCCTCGACCGCGGAGATGGAGACCGTCTTGCGTCCCCGCCGCGTACCGAAGGTCACGGCGCCGGCAGCGAGCGCGAACAGCGTGTCGTCGCTGCCACGGCCGACGCCCAGGCCCGGGTGGAAGTGGGTGCCGCGCTGGCGGACGATGATCTCGCCGGCCTTCACGACCTGGCCACCGAAGCGCTTGACGCCGAGGCGCTGAGCGTTCGAGTCGCGGCCGTTGCGGGAGGACGAAGCGCCCTTCTTGTGTGCCATGTCGTCGTCAGCCCTTCGAGATGTCGCGGACCACGACGCTGGTCAGGGGCTGACGGTGCCCCTGCCGCTTGTGGTAGCCGGTCTTGTTCTTGAACTTGTGGATGTGGATCTTCGGGCCCTTGCCGTGCTCGACGATCTCACCGGTCACGGTCACCTTGGCCAGGGTCGCCGCGTCGCTGGTGACGGTGTCACCGTCGACCAGCAGGATGGCCGGGAGGGCGACCGTGTCGCCCGCCGCACCGGCCAGACGGTTGATCGTGAACGTGTCGCCCACGGCCACCTTGTGCTGGCTGCCGCCGGCCTTCACCACTGCGTACACCACTGACTCCTCGTTCGCTTCTACGTCAAGCTCTGTGTCCGGCGCGCACGACCGGAGCTGGCGCCGGGTGCTTGGACGGGCCGCTCACGCCGTCCCGGCGGCACCCGGAGGCGCCTGCGCGGTGGCGCAGCAACCCGACCAGCGTACCCGAGCGGCCCGCGGCCGGTCGACACGCCCTGGTTGTGGTCCTGCTGACCCGGGCCGGGCCTACTGCGGCGGACCCGCGGGCCGGCTGGCAGCCCTCCGACGACGCGGACGGGTGGCCGCGGCGGGGGCCTGGGCGTCGGTCTCCCCCGCTGCCGCCTCGGCACCGCTGTCGGTGGCGTGCGCCACCCCGTCCGGGGTCACGTCCGCCGTGGTCGTCGCCGGGGTGATCGGCACCGCGTCCTGCTCCGGCACCTCCACCGCCCCGACCTCGCCGGCCGGCAGCACGTCGGTCTCCGCGGGGAGCGCCGCGGGGAGTTCCGCCTCGGGCGCGACGTCCTCCACGGTCTCCGCCGACCCGTCGGCGGCCGGCTCGGCCGGCACGCCGTCCTCGGGCCGGGTGCCGGCGAGCACGGCGGCGTCCTCGGCCGCACGGTCCTCCCCGGACTGCCCGCGGTTGCGGCGGCCACGGTTGCGGCGGCCACCACTGCGCGGCGTGCCCTCGGCGGAGTCGGTGTCGACCGCCGCGTCGGCGGCCGGTGCCCCGTCCTGGTCCGCGGGGGTGTCCGCGGGCTCTTCGGTGGCGGAGTCCTTCGCCTGCTGATCCCTGGGCTGGTCCTTCGGCTGGTCCTTGCCCGCGCCACCGCCACGGTTGCGGCCGCCGCCGGAGTCCTTCGACTGGTCCTTGCCGCCGCCGCCGCCGTTGCCCCCACCGTTGCCGCGGCGCTTCTCGTCCACCGGGTCGGTGCTGACGATGATGCCCCGGCCGCGGCAGTGGTCGCACGGCTCGGAGAAGACCTCGAGCAGGCCCTGGCCGACCCGCTTCCGGGTCATCTGGACCAGGCCCAGCGAGGTCACCTCGGCGACCTGGTGCTTGGTGCGGTCCCGGCCCAGGCACTCGGTCAGCCGCCGCAGCACGAGGTCGCGGTTGCTCTCGAGCACCATGTCGATGAAGTCGATGACGATGATGCCGCCGATGTCGCGCAGCCGGAGCTGACGGACGATCTCCTCGGCCGCCTCCATGTTGTTGCGCGTGACGGTCTGCTCGAGGTTGCCGCCGGAGCCGGTGAACTTGCCGGTGTTGACGTCGACCACGGTCATGGCCTCGGTGCGGTCGATCACCAGCGAGCCACCCGAGGGCAGCCAGACCTTGCGGTCGAGCGCCTTGGCCAGCTGCTCGTCGATGCGCAGGTCGCGGAAGGCGTCGCCCTCACCGGTGTAGCGGCTGAGCCGCTCGGTGAGCTCGGGGCTGACGTGCGCGACGTATGCCTCGACGGTGTCCCAGGCGTCGTCGCCCTGGACCACGAGCTCCTTGAAGTCCTCGTTGAAGACGTCGCGGATCACGCGGATGGCCAGGTCGGGCTCGCCGTAGAGCAGGGTCGGGGCGTTGGAGGTCGACTCCGACCTCTGCTTGATGACCTCCCACTGCGCGGTCAGCCGGTTGACGTCGCGGGTGAGCTCCTCCTCGGAGGCACCCTCCGCGGCGGTCCGGATGATGACGCCGGCGTCCTCGGGGACGATCCGCTTGAGGATGTCCTTGAGCCGCTGGCGCTCGGTGTCGGGCAGCTTCCGGCTGATGCCGGTCATCGAGCCGCCGGGCACGTAGACCAGGAAGCGCCCCGGGAGGTTGATCTGCTGGGTCAGCCGGGCGCCCTTGTGCCCGATCGGGTCCTTGGTGACCTGGACCAGGATCTTGTCGCCGGACTTGAACGCGGTCTCGATCGAGCGCTGCTTGCCCGAGAGGCCGGCCGCGTCCCAGTTGACCTCACCGGCGTAGAGGACGGCGTTGCGACCCTTGCCGATGTCGACGAACGCCGCCTCCATGCTCGGCAGCACGTTCTGCACGCGGCCGAGGTACACGTTCCCGGCGAAGGACGTCGCCGACGCCTGGGTGACGTAGTGCTCGACGAGGATGTCGTCCTCGAGGACGGCGATCTGCGTCCGCTCGCCCCGCTGGCGGATGACCATCTTGCGGTCGACGGCCTCGCGGCGGGCCAGGAACTCGGCCTCGGTGAGGATCGGCTGGCGGCGGCGTCCGGTGTCCCGCCCGTCGCGCCGGCGCTGGCGCTTGGCCTCCAGGCGGGTGGAGCCGGTGATGCCGCGGACGTCGTCGTCGCTGGTGGCCCGACCGTTGCGGCCCGCGCGCTCCGGGCGGTCGTCGTCATCGCCGTCGTCGGAGGAGTCCTCGCCCGAGGAGCTCCCGCTGCGGCGACGACGCCGCCGGCGACGGCGGGTGCTCGACCCGGTCGAGCCCTCCTCGCCCTCGCCGTCGTCCTCGGAGTCGCCCGTGTCGTCGGCGCCGGTGTCGTCGTCCTCGTCGGAGCCGGCGTCGGTGGGGCGCTCGTCGGACTCGTCGTCGGAGTCCGCGGAGTCCTCGCCGCTGCGACCGCGGCCGCGACCCCGGCGTCCGCGGCGACGGCGGCGGCTGCCGGAGCTGCCCCCCTCCTCGCGGTCGTCGGTGGAGTCGCGGTCCTCGTCGTCGCTCTCGTCGTCGGCGTCGACCGCCTCGCTCTCGGCGAGGTCCTCGGCCGGGCGGCGGTTGCGCGAGCGGTTGCGTCGGGGGCGAGACGCCTCGTCGGCGATCTCGTCGGAGTCCTCGTGCTCGTCGGCGACGTCGTCCAGCAGGTCGGGATCCGGTGACTCCACGGGACGACGGCTCCGGCGCCGGGGCGCGGGAGGGGTGTCGGCCGGAGGTGCCACGAAGCTGACGAACGCCGGGGCGGCGGCCGCCGGCGCGGGCGGGGTCGCCGGCGGTGCGGCGTCGGGGTCGGGAGCGGCGGCCGGGCGGGTCGCACGCCGACGGGGGCGGGCGACGACGGCGGTCGGCTCGGGCGAGCTGAACTGCGCGCCGAACCGGGAGTGGACCGGCTCGTGGTCCTCCTCGGGCGCACCCTCGTCGGGGGTCGCGGGCATGCCGGTGGCCTCGGCCTCGGCTGGCTGCGGCGTGCCGGGCGCGACGTCCTCGGCCTCCGCGGTCTCCTCCGCCTCGGGCTCCTCGGCGGGCGCGCCCTCGTCCGGGGTCGCGGGAACGCCGGTGGCCTCGGCCTCGGCGGGCTGCGGGGTGTTCGGCGCGACCACCGTGCCCGGGTCGGTCACGTCGTCGTTCGTGTGGCCGGTGCCGTTCGTGTGGCCGGTGTCGTTCGAGTGGTCGGTGTCGTTCGTGTGGTCGGTGTCAGCCACGAGGGCTCTCGCCTCCTGTGTGGTGCTCCCGGGCGCCGATCGGTCTCGACTGGCGGCCGCGCAGGGGCA
This sequence comes from Blastococcus sp. TF02-8, assembly GCF_003319175.1. Classification (GTDB taxonomy): domain Bacteria; phylum Actinomycetota; class Actinomycetes; order Mycobacteriales; family Geodermatophilaceae; genus Blastococcus. The sequence continues at coordinate 138,348 of NZ_QOHK01000007.1, forward strand.
CGGGTTGGGCGGGATGAGCCGTCGCACGGGGTACGGCGGGTGGCTCGTCCTGCAGAAGTCTGATGTCGGTTCCCGCGCGACGGTTGCCGCGGCGGGGACCGCAGTGCTGGTGGTGCGCGTCCCGGCGGACCGGGGCGGTGGTGCCGAGCGGGTGGTTCGAGTCTTCGGTGGTGCGGGGTCTGCGTCGACCGGACCGGCTGGCCCGGATCGGTGCGTCACGCCTGGCAGCCGTGGCGCTCGACGGCGCCCGGCCTCCGGGGACCCACCTGGTCAGATCGCCGCGTGCTCCCGGAGGGGGCGCGCCGCGCGGTCGGGACCGAGCGGATCGGCCACGGTCCCGGTGTCGTCGAGCCGGCCCTGCGCCACACGCACGGCCCGTGGGGGCGACGGCGGGCGCAGGTCGGCGACGGCAGCCAGGGCGGCCAACACGTCGTCAGGTCGTACAGCGGGCGTCACCTGCCGGACGACCATGTGCAGTATGGCACAGCCGGCCTCCTCGCCCACCTCCGCGCCGGCCACGGCGGCGCGGGCGTCGACGTCCTTGAGGCCGTTCTTGGTGCGCTTCGCGACGGTCACGATCTCGCTGGCGAGGAACTTCTCCACGGCCGGCTGCAGCTCGGCCAGGGGCACACCCGGCATCTCCAGCCGCCAGACCGAGGTGTCGATCCGGTCGGCGAGCGACCCGGTGCCCTCCTGGGCCTCCACGGCCTCCAGGACGGCGATGTCCTCGGGCAGCGCGGCGTCCAGAGCCGCCCGCACGGCCTCGGGGTCGCAGGCCACCGCGAGCCCGATCTCCACGTACTCCGCCTCGCTGGCCGACCCGGTCGGAGCGGCACCCAGGTAGGAGATCTTCGGGTGCGGGCTGAACCCGGCCGAGAACGCCATCGGCACCTGGGCGCGGCGCAGTGCCCGCTCCAGGGCGCGGGCCAGGTCGCGGTGGGAGGCGAAGCGCAGCCGCCCCCGCTTGGCGTAGCGGATGCGGAGCTTCTGGACCGTCGGCGGCGGGGGCGGCCCGTCGGGCTGTCGGGCCATCAGACGACCGTCAGCGGCAGCAGGCTGCGCCCGGTGGGGCCGATCTGGATCTCGGTGCCCATGGTGGGGCAGACGCCGCAGTCGTAGCAGGGGGTCCACCGGCAGTCGGCGACCTCCTCCTCGGCGATGGCGTCCTGCCAGTCGTCCCAGAGCCACTCCTTTTCCAACCCGGAGTCCAGGTGGTCCCACGGCAGGATCTCGTGCTCGGTCCGCTCGCGGGTGGTGAACCAGTCGAGGTCGACACCGAAGACGGCGAGCTCCTCGGCGGCGGCCCGGGTCCAGCGGTCGAACGAGAAGTGCTCGCTCCAGCCGTCGAACCTCCCGCCCTCGCGCCAGACCCGCTCGATGACCCGGCCCACGCGGCGGTCGCCCCGGGAGAGCAGGCCTTCGATCACGCCGGGCTTGCCGTCGTGGTAGCGCAGGCCGATGGAGCGGCCGATCCGCCGGTCGGCGTTGATGGCCTGGCGGAGAACCCTCAACCGGTGGTCGATGGTCTCGGCACTGGCCTGCGCGGCCCACTGGAACGGGGTGTGCGGCTTGGGCACGAAGCCACCGATGGAGACGGTGCAGCGGATGTCCTTGCGACCGCTGGCCTCGCGGCCGGCCCGGATCACCTCGACGGCGAGGTCGGCGATCTCCAGCACGTCCTCGTCGGTCTCGGTGGGCAGACCGCACATGAAGTAGAGCTTCACCTGCGTCCAGCCGTTGGCGTAGGCCGTCGTCACCGTGCGGACGAGGTCCTCCTTGGACACCGTCTTGTTGATGACCCGGCGGATCCGCTCGCTGCCGCCCTCGGGGGCGAAGGTCAGGCCGCTGCGTCGCCCGTTGCGGGACAGCTCGTTGGCCAGCGTGATGTTGAAGGCGTCGACCCGGGTGCTGGGCAGGCTGAGGCCGGTGTTGGTGCCCTCGTAGCGGTCGGCCAGTTCCTTGGCGACCTGCCCGATCTCGGAGTGGTCGGCGCTGGAGAGCGACAGCAGCCCGACCTCCTCGTAGCCGGTCGCCTTCAGCCCCTGGTCGACCATCGAGCCGATGCCGGTGATCGTCCGCTCGCGCACCGGGCGGGTGATCATCCCGGCCTGGCAGAAGCGGCAGCCGCGGGTGCAGCCGCGGAAGATCTCCACGCTCATCCGCTCGTGCACGCTCTCGGCCAGCGGCACCAGCGGCGTCTTCGGGTACGGCCACTCGTCGAGGTCCATGACGGTGCGCTTGCCGACGCGTTCGGGCACGTCGTCCCGGGTGCGGGTGACCGCGGCGATGGTGCCGTCCGGACCGTAGGAGACGGCGTAGAAGCGCGGCACGTAGACGCCGTCGATCCGCGCCAGCCGGGCGAGCAGCTCCTCGCGGCCGCCGGGGCGCCCCTGCGCCTTCCACGCCTTGACGACGTCGGTGATGTCCCCGACCGCCTGCTCGCCGTCACCCAGCACGGCGCAGTCGACGAAGTCGGCGACCGGCTCGGGGTTGAAGGCGGCGTGGCCGCCGGCGACGACGACCGGGTGGCTCTCGTCGCGGTCGACCACGTGCAGCGGGATGCCGGCGAGGTCCAGCGCCTCGAGCAGGTTGGTGTAACCCAGCTCGGTGGCGAAGCTGACGCCGAGCAGGTCGAAGTCCCGGACGGCGCGGTGGCCGTCGACGGTGAACTGGCCGACTCCGTGCTCGCGCATCAGGGCGGCGAGGTCCGGCCAGACGGCGTAGGTGCGCTCGGCCAGGGCGTCGGGGCGCTCGTTGAGCACCTCGTAGAGGATCATCAGGCCCTGGTTGGGCAGCCCGACCTCGTAGGCGTCGGGGTACATCAGCGCCCAGTGGACGTCGACGGTCTCCCACGGCTTCAGCTGGGCGTTGAGTTCACCGCCCACGTACTGGATGGGCTTCTGGACCTGGGCCAGCAGCGGCTCGAGTCGCGGGTACAGCGACTCGCCGGCAGCGGTGCGGAGCTCTGCAGTCATGACCGGTCCAGGGTAGACGGCGTCCGGCGGCACCTCCGTCCCTCGTTCCCGAACTCCCGGCGCGGCGTGCCCCAGCGTGCGGGAGGCAGACTGGCGGTCGTGGACCAGGGCGAGGAGATGCCGGTGGAGCAGCGGACGTCCCGGGGCGGCGCGCTCGGGCTCGGCGGCGGCGTCCTGGCGGTGCTCTCGCTGCTGGGACTGGTGCTGATCGGCGTCTTCCTCGAGTCGACGCCGGGCGGGTCCGAGGGCACGTTGCTGCTGCTGTGCTGGGCCGGGCTCGTCGCCGGGATCGTGCTGGCCGCCGTCGCGGTCGTGCGCTCGACCCGCTGAGCGCACGACCGCGACCGGCTCAGCCGAGGTCGGGGAAGAACAGCCCGATCTCGCGCGCGGCCGACTCCGGGGAGTCCGAGCCGTGCACGATGTTGTTCTGCACCTCGAGGGCGAAGTCGCCGCGGATCGTGCCCGGGCCCGCCTTCACCGGGTCCGTCGCGCCGGCAAGGGCGCGGAAGGCCTCGATCGCCCGCGGGCCCTCGACCACCAGCGCCATCAGCGGGCCGCTGGTGATGAACTCGACGAGGTCGGCGAAGAACGGCCGCTCGCTGTGCTCGGCGTAGTGCGTCTGCGCGACATCGGCGGTCAGCGTGCGCAGCTCGGCGGCGACCAGGCGCAGGCCCTTGCGCTCCAGGCGGGTGATCACCTCGCCGACGAGGCCACGGGCGACGCCGTCGGGCTTGACCAGGACGAGAGTGCGTTCAGTCACGGGGCCGCAGCCTACGGGGTGGCCGCGCCCTCTCCGTCGGCGTCACTCGTGCGGGCCCCCTCCACCGCGCCGAAGCGGCTGCCGACCAGCTCCTTGCGGACCTGCAGCAGGTACAGCCAGATCAGCACGAAGGCACCGGCGACGAACCACATCACGCTGTTGATCAGCCCGGTGAGCAGCAGCGGGACCTGCAGCGCGGTGCCGATCGCGAGTCCGCGCTCCCGTCGCTGGACCCCGCTCGCCAGGATCAGGACCAGGGAGAGCACCAGCAGCAGCGTCAGCCGGACCCCCCCGAGCCCCTCCTCCGTCTGCGCGATGCCCCGCGGCACGAACAGCACGGCCAGCCCCTCCAGCACCAGCACGGCGGCGGCCGCGCCACGCAGCGCCTTGGCCGCGCGCAGCGGGTCGGGTGCGATCACGCGCCGCCGCCCGCGAACAGGGTGCGCGCCTCGCCGGCGGTGACGACGCTGCCGGTGACGAGCACACCCGAGCCGCCGAGCGCGTCGTCGGGGCCGGCCTCCGCCAGCTCGATCGCCTCGGTCACCGCCTCGCGCAGCACCGGCTGCACGCTCACCCGGTCGGCACCGAACACCTCGACCGCCAGCGTCGCCAGCTCGTCGGCCGGGATCGCCCGCGGCGAGGTGTTCTGCGTGACGACGAGCTCCGCGCAGACGTCCTCCAGTGCGGCGAGCATGCCGGCGACGTCCTTGCCGTGCACCGCCCCGACGACGCCGACGAGCCGGGTGAAGTCGAAGGACTCGCGCAAGGCCTCCACCGTCGCCGTCATGCCGGCGGGGTTGTGGGCGGCGTCGATCAGCACGGTCGGGCTGGTGCGCACCTTCTCCAGCCGGCCGGGCGAGCGCACGCCGGCGAAGGCGGCGCGGACGGTCTCCTGCTCGATGGGACCGGTCGCCGCGCCCGCGCCGAGGAACGCCTCGACCGCGGCCAGCGCCGTCGCCGCGTTCTGCGCCTGGTGCCGGCCGAACAGGGGCAGGAACACCTCGTCGTACTCACCGCCGAGGCCCTGCAGCCGCACCTGCTGGCCGCCGACGGCGACCTTGCGCTCCAGCACGCCGAACTCGGTGCCCTCGCGGGCCACCACGGCCTCGACCTCGACCGCGCGGCGGACCAGCGCGTCCAGTGCGCCGGGCTGCTGGTGGGCGAGCACGGCGATCGAGTCGGCCTTGATGATCCCGGCCTTCTCCCCCGCGATCGTCGGCACGTCCGGCCCCAGGTACTCGGCGTGGTCCATGTCCACCGGGGTGACGACGGCGACCCGGGCGTCGGCGACGTTCGTCGCGTCCCACCGGCCGCCCATGCCGACCTCGATGACGGCGACGTCCACCGGGGCGTCGGCGAACAACGCGTAGGCCATCCCCACCATGACCTCGAAGAAGGACATCGGGATCTCACCGGCGGCGTCGACCATCTGCACGTAGGGCTCGATGTCGCGGTAGGTCTCGACGAAGCGCTCGGCGCTGACCGGCTCGCCGTCGAGCACGATCCGCTCGCGCATCGACTGCAGGTGGGGGCTGGTGAAGCGGCCGACCCGCAGCCCGAAGCCGCGCAGCAGCTCGTCGATCATCCGTGCCGTCGTCGTCTTGCCGTTGGTGCCCGCCACCTGGATGACCGGCATCGCCCGGTGCGGCGACCCGAGCAGGTCCACCAGGGCGTTGATGCGGGTGAGCGAGGGCTCCAGCCGGCTCTCCGGCCACCTCGCCAGGAGCTCGTCCTCCACCCGGGCCATGTCCCGGGAACTGTCACCGGTGCTGCCGTTGCTCATCCCGTCCAGGATGCCAGCCGGTCGGTTCCTAGACTGAGCCACATGGCTGCCGACCCCGCGACCCCGGACACCGCTGCCCAGGGAGCGACCGTCGAGGTACCCGAGAAGCCGACGCTCGACGGCCTCGAGGAGAAGTGGATCGCCCGCTGGGCCGAGCAGGACACCTACGGCTTCGACCGCGAGGCCGCGCTGCGGGCCCCGCGCGAGCAGATCTGGTCGATCGACACTCCCCCGCCGACGGCCAGCGGCTCGCTGCACGTCGGGCACGTGTTCAGCTACACGCACACCGACATCGTTGCCCGGTACCAGCGGATGCGCGGCAAGCACGTCTACTACCCGATGGGCTGGGACGACAACGGGCTGCCGACCGAGCGCCGGGTGCAGAACTACTACGGCGTGCGCTGCGACCCCGCGCTCCCCTACGACCCCTCGTTCGTGCCCCCGGAGAAGCCGGGCAAGGACCAGGTCCCGATCTCCCGGCCCAACTTCGTCGAGCTGTGCATGGCGCTCACCGCCGAGGACGAGGCGGAGTTCGAGAAGCTGTGGCGCCGCGTGGGCCTGTCGGTGAACTGGTCCGACGTCTACCGGACGATCTCCGAGACCTCCCGCGCCACCGCCCAGCGGATGTTCCTGCACAACCTGGCCCGCGGTGAGGCCTACGCCCAGGAGGCCCCGACCCTCTGGGACGTCACCTTCCGCACCGCCGTCGCCCAGGCCGAGCTGGAGGACCGCGAGCGCCCCGGCGCCTACCACCGGATCTCCTTCCAATCCGCTTCCGGCCCGGTCCACATCGAGACCACCCGTCCCGAGCTGCTCCCGGCCTGCGTCGCCCTGGTGGCCCACCCCGACGACGAGCGCTACCAGCCGCTGTTCGGGAAGACCGTGACCACGCCGCTGTTCGGCGTCGAGGTCCCGGTCGTGGCCCACCGCCTCGCCGAGCCGGACAAGGGCTCGGGCATCGCGATGATCTGCACCTTCGGCGACCTGAACGACGTCACCTGGTGGCGCGAGCTGCAGCTGCCCACGCGCCCGATCGTGGGCTGGGACGGCCGCATCCTGGCCGAGCCGCCGGCCGGCGTCCCGGCCTCCCCGTACGACGAGCTGGCCGGCAAGACCGTGTTCAGCGCCCAGCAGCGGATCGTGGAGCTGCTCCGGGAGTCCGGTGACCTGCAGGGCGACCCCAAGCCGATCACCCACCCGGTGAAGTTCTTCGAGAAGGGTGAGCGCCCGCTGGAGATCGTCACCACGCGGCAGTGGTACATCCGCAACGGCGGCCGGGACGCGTCGCTGCGGGAGGCGCTCATCGCCCGCGGCCGGGAGATCCAGTGGGTGCCCGAGCACATGCGGCACCGCTACGACAACTGGGTCGAGGGCCTCAACGGCGACTGGCTGATCAGCCGGCAGCGGTTCTTCGGCGTCCCGTTCCCGGTCTGGTACCGGCTGGACGAGTCGGGTGAGCCGATCCACGACGAGCCGATTCTGGCCGACGAGGCGTCGCTTCCGGTCGACCCGTCCTCCGACGTCCCGCCCGGGTTCGACGAGTCGCAGCGCGGCGTGCCGGGCGGCTTCATGGCCGACCCCGACATCATGGACACCTGGGCGACCTCGTCGCTGTCGCCGCAGGTCTCCTCCGGCTGGGACACCGACCCGGAGCTGTTCGCCAAGGTCTTCCCGATGGACCAGCGACCGCAGGCGCACGACATCATCCGCACCTGGCTGTTCTCCACCGTCGTGCGCTCGCACTTCGAGCACGGCGCCGTGCCCTGGTCGAACGCCACGATCTCCGGCTTCGTCGTCGACCCCGACCGCAAGAAGATGTCGAAGTCGAAGGGCAACGCGACGACGCCGATCGACGTCCTGGAGCGCTACGGCACCGATGCGGTGCGCTGGCGCGCGGCCGGTGCCCGCCCGGGCGCGGACTCGCCGTTCGACGAGGCGCAGATGAAGGTCGGCCGCCGGCTGGCCATGAAGATCCTCAACGTCGGCAAGTTCGTGCTGGGGCTCGGCGCCTCCGCCGCGCTCACGGCCGACGACGTGACCGAGCCGATCGACCGCGCGCTGCTCGCGGGGCTGGCCGCGGTCGTCGAGGAGGCGACCGCTGCGCTGGAGGCGTTCAACTACACGCGGGCGCTCGAGGTCGCCGAGACCTTCTTCTGGTCCTTCTGCGACGACTACGTCGAGCTGGTGAAGACCCGCGCGTACGGCGACGGGGCGTCGGCGACCTCGGCGCAGGCCGCCCTGGCGGTGGCGCTGGACGTGCAGCTGCGGCTGTTCGCCCCGGTGCTGCCGTTCGTGACCGACGAGGTGTGGTCGTGGTGGCAGACCGGCTCGGTGCACCGCGCGCCGTGGCCGGCCGCCGCGGACCTGCCGGCCGACGGCGACCCGGCGATCATCCCCGCCGTGGCCGCCGCGCTCGCCGGGGTGCGCAAGGCGAAGTCCGACGCCAAGCAGTCGATGCGCGCCGAGGTGGAGACCGCCACGGTCACGGCGCCGGCCGACCAGGTGCCGTTCGTCGAGGCGGCTCGGGTGGACCTGGCCAACGCCGGGCGGATCGCCTCGCTGGTCATCGAGCCCGGTGAGGGCGACCTGCGGGTCGACGTCGTCCTGGCCGAGGTGGCCGAGTAACCGCTGGGCCTCGTGCGGCGAGGGCGCGTTCCCGGGCCGGGGACGCGCCCTCGCCGCAGAGTGCTCAGCGGCTGAGCTCGACCAGCTTGGTGACGGTGTTCCAGTTCCGGTTCGTGCCGGCCTGGCCGAGGATCCGGTCCCACTTCCACGTGCCCATGGGGCTGTTGATCAGGCCGTCGGGGAGCCACAGGTAGAGCTCGCGGCCGCGCAGCACGTACTCGCCGCCCTCGGCCTCCGGAGCCGCCGCCACCCGCTCGGGGTCCAGCGGCTCCGGGAAGAAGGTCACCGAGTACCGGCTCGGGTCGGTGACGAGGTGGCCCAGCGGGTCGGCAGCCGCGACGTCGGCCAGCTCGCCGGCGGTCCGCAGCACGACCGGGACGTCGAGGGAGAACTCCTCCTCGATCACCTTCGACAGCTGCCGCGCGAGCTCGGCCTCGGGGAGGTCGCTCTCGAGCAGGACGTTGCCGCTGGCCAGGTGGGTGCGGACCGACCCGTAGCCGCGCTCGCCCAGCACCTCGCGGAGGCGGGGCATCGCCACCCGGCGGGTGGGCCCCAGGTTGACGGCCCGCAGCAGGGCGACGTACGACGTCATCACGGCGGGAGGCTAGCCCGGTCCGCGCCGGCCGGCGCTGCGCGGTCGCGCCGAGCAATGCCCCTCCACCCGCCATTCGGCGCCGTCGGATGACCGGTAACGGGGCAACGCCTCCCCCCGCCGTCCACAGATTCGCCGCAGTCGCCGTCCCGGCGCCCGCGACGGCGCAGGCTGACCGGATGCACGACGTCCTGGAGCTGCTCGGCCCCACCCGGGTCGCTTCGACCGCCTTCCTCGCCGGGCGCGTCGCGCCACGCACCGTCACCCGATGGCTCGGCACCGGGCAGCTGGTGCGGTTGCACCCGGGCTGGGTGACCGTTCCGGCGTTCGCCGACGACTGGACCGTTCGCGCCCACGCGGCGACGTCGTACTGCGGTGGCCCGCTGAGCCACTGCAGCGCCCTCGCCGTCCACGGTCTCGTGGACGAGTTCACCCGGCTGGACGTCACCGTGTCGTCGGACTCCAGGATCCGGAGCTCGCGGTGGCTGCGCGTGCACCGGAGTGGTCGGCCGTTCGGCCTGACAGCTGCCCGCGGGCTCGTCGTCACCCCCTGGCGAGGTCCCTGGTCGACACCTGGGGGGACGCCCAGCCGGGAGCGCGGCGCGGCTACCCCGACCTCGCCCGCGGTGCCGTGATCCGGGCGGTGCGGGAACGGCGAGTCGCACCGGAGCACATGGCCGCCGAGCTGGGCCGCCGTCCCAACCTGCCGGGTCGCGCCGCGTTGCAGGAGCTGCTGCGCCTGGTCGCCGGCGGCAGCCACAGCGAGCTGGAGATCTTCGGCGTCCGACACGTCCTGTCGGTGCCGGGGTTGCCGGAGTGCCGGCGGCAGTACCGGATCGACCTCCCGGACGGTCCGGTGTTCCTCGATGCCGCCTGGCCGGACGTGCGCCTGGCGGTGGAGCTGGACGGGGCTGCGTTCCACCGCTCGGCTCCGGCCCGGGAGCGCGATCTGCGGCGCGACGCCGCACTCGCGGCACTCGGATGGCAGACCCTGCGCTTCAGCTTCCGGCGGGCCACGACGGAGGCGCCGGCCTGCCGTGCCCAGATCGCCCGGACGTACCGCAGCCGCCAGGGCGTTGCCCCGTGGCCGGACATTCGATGACGTCGAATGTCCGGTGCTGGGGCATGGCTCCCGTCAGCCCCGCGGGCGGGCCCCGGGAAACGCAGCGAGCCCGCCCCCGGGTCGGGGACGGGCTCGCAGGCGTTCAGCGGTCGGTCAGGCCGACTTCTCGCGGGGGGCGCGGGTGGGCTTGCGCGGCACGATCGTCGGGTTGACGTGCTCGAGCACGACCTCCTTGGTGATCACCACGGAGGCGACGTCCTCCCGGCTGGGGATGTCGTACATGACCGACTGGAGGACCTCCTCCATGATCGCGCGGAGCCCGCGGGCGCCGGTACCACGGAGGATCGCCTGGTCGGCGACGGCCTCGAGCGCGTCGTCGGTGAAGTCGAGCTCCACGCCGTCGAGCGCGAAGAGCTTCCGGTACTGGCGCACCAGGGCGTTCTTCGGCTCGGTCAGGATGTTGATCAGCGCCTGGCGGTCGAGCTTCTTGACGCTGGTGATCACGGGCAGACGGCCGATGAACTCGGGGATCATGCCGAACTTCAGCAGGTCCTCGGGCATGACCTCGGCGAAGGAGTTGGCCTCCTCGATCTCGGCCTTGCCACGGATCTCACCGGCGAAGCCGATGCCCTGCTTGCCGGCACGCGCCTCGATGACCTGCTCCAGGCCGGCGAAGGCACCGCCCACGATGAACAGGACGTTCGTCGTGTCGATCTGGATGAACTCCTGGTGCGGGTGCTTGCGCCCGCCCTGCGGGGGCACCGACGCCGTCGTCCCCTCGAGGATCTTCAGCAGCGCCTGCTGCACGCCCTCACCCGAGACGTCGCGGGTGATCGACGGGTTCTCGCTCTTGCGGGCGATCTTGTCGACCTCGTCGATGTAGATGATGCCGGTCTCGGCGCGCTTCACGTCGTAGTCGGCGGCCTGGATCAGCTTCAGCAGGATGTTCTCGACGTCCTCACCGACGTAGCCGGCCTCGGTCAGCGCCGTGGCGTCGGCGATCGCGAAGGGGACGTTCAGCATCCGGGCGAGGGTCTGCGCCAGGTGCGTCTTGCCGCAGCCGGTCGGGCCGATCAGCAGGATGTTGGACTTGGCCAGCTCGACCGAGTCCTCGCGGGATCCGGCGTTGCCCGCCTGGATCCGCTTGTAGTGGTTGTAGACCGCGACCGAGAGCGTCCGCTTGGCCTTGTCCTGGCCGATGACGTACTGGTCGAGGAAGTCGTGGATCTCCTTGGGCTTCGGCAGCTCGTCGAACTTCAGGTCCGAGGACTCCGAGAGCTCTTCCTCGATGATCTCGTTGCAGAGATCGATGCACTCGTCGCAGATGTAGACCCCGGGGCCCGCGATGAGCTTCTTGACCTGCTTCTGGCTCTTCCCGCAGAACGAGCACTTGAGCAGGTCACCGCTCTCACCGATTCGTGCCACCTGCTGACCTCCACCTCGACAGTCGCCGGTCCTGGTGTCAGGTACCCGCGGGTTTGACCGTGCTGCTCGTGCTCCTGTGCCCCTGCTCGACCTCGCTGACAGGCTGCCCCGCGAGGCTCTCCTCCCGGTTGTGCTGTCCGGGGATCGGGCGTTCGCCGAACGTACCTGCCGCCGCCGACGGCCCCGGGCAATGACTCACCCGGGTTCGTCCCGGCCGTCCCACTTCTGTCTCGCAGCCCTCAGACCACCGACGGTACGGGCCGAACACGCGCCACGCGCGCCCCCGGCCCGTACCGGCATCACGGGGTCGGGAGGGCGTTGAGCTTGCGGCTCTGGATCACCTGGTCGACGATCCCGTACTCCTTGGCCTCGGGGGCCGTGAGGATCTTGTCGCGGTCGATGTCCTTGCGGACCTGCTCGACCGAACGGCCCGTGTGCCGGGCGAGGATCTCCTCCATCTGGGTGCGCACCCGCTCGATCTCGGCGGCGTGGATCTCCAGGTCCGAGACCTGTCCACCGGCCTCGCCCGAGGGCTGGTGGATCAGCACGCGGGAGTAGGGCAGCGCGAGGCGCTTGCCCGGCGTCCCGGCCGCGAGCAGGACGGCGGCGGCCGAGGCGGCCTGGCCCATGCAGACGGTCTGGATGTCCGGACGGACGAACATCATCGTGTCGTAGATGGCCATCAGCGAGGTGAAGGAGCCACCGGGCGAGTTGATGTAGATCGTGATGTCACGGTCCGGGTCGTTCGACTCGAGCGTGATGAGCTGCGCCATCACGTCGTTCGCCGACGCGTCGTCGATCTGCACCCCGAGGAAGATGATGCGCTCCTCGAAGAGCTTGTTGTACGGGTTGGACTCCTTCATGCCGTAGCTCGTCCGCTCCACGAAGGAGGGGAGGACGTAGCGGCTGGAGGGCATCTGGAAGCTCATCTGTGTCTGTCCTCAGGCGCTCAGTTGTCGGAGACCGGGTTGGCGCTGTCGGTCATGGTGGCGCGGCTGACGACGTGGTCGACGAAGCCGTACTCCAGGGCCTCCTGCGCGGTGAACCAGCGGTCGCGGTCGGAGTCCTGCTCGATCTGCTCCACGCTCTGCCCCGTGTGGAAGGACTGCAGCTCGTTGAGCTCCTTCTTGGTGCGCCGGAAGAGGTCGGCCTGGATGGCGATGTCGGCCGCGGTGCCACCGACGCCGGCGGACGGCTGGTGCATCATGATCCGCGCGTGCGGCAGGGCGTAGCGCTTGCCCTTGGTGCCGGCGGTGAGCAGGAACTGGCCCATCGAGGCGGCCAGGCCCATCCCGTAGGTGGCGACGTCGCAGTCGATGAACTGCATCGTGTCGTAGATCGCCATGCCGGCGCTGACCGAGCCACCGGGCGAGTTGATGTAGAGGTGGATGTCCTGCTTGGGGTCCTCGGCGGAGAGCAGCAGCATCTGCGCGGCCAGCTGGTTGGCGATGACGTCGTCCACCTGGGTGCCCAGGAAGATGATCCGCTCGCGCAGCAGGCGCTCGTAGACCGAGTCGTTGAGGTTCATCCCCCCGGCGGCGCCACGCAGCATCGGCGCGCTCGCCAGGTTCGGGTCGGTAGTGCTCACGGGTGCGGTGACCTCCGTAGGACTCATCTGTTCAGTCGGTCTCGGTGGGTGGTGCGGGCTTCGAACGGCCCTCCGGGAGCGGTGCCCCCGGTGGTCGCCTGAGTCCTGTCGACCCTAACGCGGACCTCCGACGTCGCAGTCCCGATCAGGGCGGTGTTCGCCGTCGGCGCAGCGAAGCAGCCGGAAACGCGCGACGCCGCCCCTCCCCGAGCGGGGAAGGACGGCGTCGTCGGTGGAGCGGGGAGGCGGATCAGGCCTTGTCGACCGCCTCGGTGTCCTCGACGGCACCCTCGACCGCCTCGACGGCGGCGGCCTCGGCCGAGAGCTCGGCGTCCTCGTCGGACGTCGCCTGGACCGTCTTCGGGCGCAGGGCCTCGAGGTCGACCTTGTTGCCCGACGCGTCGGTGATCGTCGTCTGCTCGAGCAGCTGGGCCAGCGTCTTCGTCCGGCGCACGTCGGCGACGAACTCGGCGATGTTGTTGGACTGCTGCAGCTGCTGGGCGTACTGCTCCGGGCTCACCCGGTTGCGCTGGGCCTGCGCCATGATCTGCGCCGAGAGGTCGTCGTTGTCGACGGTGACCTCACGGGCGTCGGCGATCGCGTCGAGGATGAACTGGGTCTTGACCGCCTCCTCGACGTTCTTCTTCTGCTCGGCGTCGTAGGCCTCGCGGCTCTCCGCGCCGGTCATCTGGAGGAAGGCGTCCCAGTCCATCCCGGCCTGGCGCAGCTCCTGCTCGAAGGACCGGTTGCGCCACTCGATCTCGCGCTCGACCAGGTTCTCCGGCATCGGCACCTCGATGGTCTCGAGGAGGTGCTCGACCAGCTTGTCGCGGGCCTGCGCGCCCTGCTGGATCACCTTGGTGCGGGCCAGGCGGGTGCGGACGTCCTCGCGCAGCTCGGCGAGGGTGTCGAACTCGCTGGCGGTCTGGGCGAAGTCGTCGTCCAGCTCCGGCAGCTCCTTCTCCTTGACCGAGCGGACCGTGACGGTCACGTCGGCCATCTCGCCCGAGTTGGGGCCGGAGAGCAGCGCGGTCTGGAAGGTCTTCGACTCGTCGGCGGAGAGGCCGACGACGGCGTCGTCCAGGCCCTCCATGAGGTTGCCCGAGCCGACCTCGTAGGACATGCCCGTGGTCGAGCCGTCCTCCAGGACCTCGCCGCCCAGCTTCGCCTCGAGGTCGATGGAGACGAAGTCGCCCTGCTGGGCGGGGCGCTCGACGGCCTGCAGCATGCCGAAGCGCTCGCGCATGACGGTGACCTGCTGGTCGATCTCCTCGTCGGTGACCTCGACGTCGTCGACGGTCACGGCGAGCTCGTCCAGCGCCGGCAGGGTCAGCTGGGGGGCGACGTCGACCTCGGCGGTGAAGGCGAGGGACTCGTTGTCGTCCAGGCGGGTCACCTCGACCTCGGGCTGGCCGAGGACGCGCACCTGGTTCTCGCGGACGACCTCGGCGTAGAGCTCCGGGATGGCGTGCTGGACGACCTGCTCCAGGACGACGGGACGGCCGATGCGCTGGTCGAGGACGCGGTTGGGCACCTTGCCGGGGCGGAAGCCGGGGACGCGGACCTGCTTGCCCAGCTCCTTGTAAACCTCACCGAAGGCGTGGTCCAGGTCGCCCCATGCCACCTCGATCGCCATCTTGACCCGAGTCGGGCTCAGTTCCTCGATGGTGCTCTTCACAGCGGCAGTGCTCCTCGGTAAGACAGCGGATGGGGCGCCGGAGTGCTCCGACGGCGCCGGTCGACCCCCGAGTCTACGGACGTCGGGGGTTGGGGCGCCGGGGCGGGATGCGCCGCCCGCAGCGCCCACGGTCGGGGTGACAGGATTTGAACCTGCGGCCCCCCGCTCCCAAAGCGGGTGCGCTACCAAGCTGCGCTACACCCCGTAGCCCGGCTGAGTCTAGGCGCGTACCCCGGGCGCCCCGCCGCGCGCCCGGGCGAGGGTGGACTGCGGGGCCACGGGACGACAGCCGCTAGGCTGTCCGGGCACCTCGCGGGTGTAGCTCAATGGTAGAGCCCCAGCCTTCCAAGCTGGCCATGCCGGTTCGATCCCGGTCACCCGCTCCACGCCCTGACCGGCTCGTATGCCCGTCTGCGCAGCTCAGCGCGGCCTTAGCGCCGCTCACGTGCCTTTGCCGAGCTGACCCCTGTTGACCGCTGACCACCGGTTTTGGCCAGTGCTTAAGGCACGGAAAAGGCACGTCCTCGAGCGGGCCGAGCTACGAGCGCGTTGTCCTACGGCTCGCTGCACTGCCAGGTGAAACCGGCTCTTCTTACTTGAGGTGGCCGTCGGCTGGGGCGCCACGGCTCCGGGAATCGCCATCATGTGTCGAGGAAGTCCCATTCGCTGCCGAGGACCCAGCGCAGGGTCGAAAGCTTGCCGTTGAGCATCCCGAGCTCGAAATCCGTGTACGGGCCCAGCTGACCAGGCTCTGTGTTCAGCCCCTCAACACGCCGGCGCCCTGGCCCTGCAATCGCGAGTAGGCGCTCCAGCTCGGCGTCGTCCCCAGCGTCCTCGAGCCGGTACTCGTGCTGGAGGGAACGGTGGTACCAGATGCGGTCGAACAGCTCCCGTTCTGCCTCCACGATCTCGTCCAGCCGTCGGGGCTCCTCCTCGAAGTAGGTCTCCGCGAACAACTCCTCGATCTCGTCGCCGAAGTAGTCCAGGAGGACCTGATTGAGGCCGTCGACTCCCAGCCCGTACGTCGACCCCTCCGCTGCGAACAGACCGGCGAGGTCAGGATGCGGCTGCCGCATGTCTCCGGCGGGCAAGGAGAAGTCGTCGCTGTTGCTCGTGATAAATGCGTGCGGCTCGTGGTCCAGGTCGACGCCGCGGAGAGTCGTTTCGTAGAGCTCGATGAGCAAGGCGTCGGCGACACTATTGCGGGACCGGTGGAACGGCGCCTGCTTCGACAGCCCGCGCTCGACCACCCCGCGCTTCTCTTCGTCCCCTGGCTCGAGGCCACGGCCGGCTCGGAGCAGGTCGAGCACCTCGTCGAAGTTGCGGGTCGTCATGGCTCCGATGAGCGGCGCATGGCGGGCAAGGTCCGTGATGACCTTGAGCGCCTGCTCGTTGTCCGAGCCGCCGTAGTCGTCGAGGTCTTGCTTGATAAGCCTGAACCGCTGGGCGATGCTCGCTGTCATCGAAGTCTCAACCCGATCTCGGTTCCGCTCGAACTCGTCGATGACGAGTCGTGGGACGAGCAGCTCGACCCGCCCCTGGTGAACGAGTACTCGGAGCGCGACGATCCAGCGCTGCCCGTCGCGGCGCTTGCACAGGTCCAGCCAGGTGGAGGTGTCAACGAGCAGATGGAGCACGCCCCACCCTATGGCCTACCCCGGAGGCGACCTGGCCCAGTTGACCGAGGAACAGAAAGCTCAGCGAGCGGCCGCCCGGCGCCCACACTGCCAGGGCGGCTTGAGGGGGTCCGGGGGTGTTCACTGAAGTACATCCCCGCAGTTCAGGCGCACGCACGGTCAGAGGCGGACCCTTCCGAACACCCCTGAACGCACTCCTTTGGCCACCACGGTGGCACCAAGAGTGGTCGTGTCGGGGACGCGGTACCAGCCACTGAACACTGCATGCCTAAGCGCCGCTGCGTCAGGTGCCTGACACAGGCAACCTTCGCTCGGGTCGCTACGCCGAGAGCTCTCGACCGTCGGCACGACTTCTCTGTCGTCGTTCAGGCCGCCAGTACCGGCGGCCTGCGGGCGCTGCGCACTGTCGTCTCCGGGCTGCCGGCCCGACTTCCCCACGGGACGGACCGCGCTGTGCGCCCGCTGACCGGCCGCGTGTTTGGTGCGGCCGATCCGACGTCAGTCCTGGCCGCCGCGCTGGACCTCGTCGACCAGCTCTGCGGCGATGTCGCGCAGCTTGCGGTTGCTCAGCTGGGACTGCTTCGACAGGAGATCGAAGGCGGCGTCGGCGGACATGCCCGGGTGACGGGCCATGAGGATGCCCTTCGCCTGGTCGATGACCGCCCGGGATTCCAGGGCGCGCTGCAGGTTGGCCGCCAGGGTCGCGGTGCTGGCGTAGACGCCGGCGTTGGCCACGGCCACCGCCGCGTAGGAGGCGAACGCGGTGGCCAGTTCCTGCGTCGCCTCGTCGAACGGGACGTCGTCGGTGCCGTACAAGTTGAGCGCCCCGATGGTCTGGCGCTGCACGGGCAGACCGATCGACATCGTGTGCCGGACGCCTTTGCGAGCGGCGGCGCGGGCGAAGTCGGGATAACGGCGGCTGTGGGCGGTGTCGTCGATGGTGATGGTCGTGCCGGACGTCGCGGCGTCCATGCACGGCCCGAACCCGGCCTCGTACTGGCGGTCGAGCTGAGCGGCCAGCGGCCCGGTGAAGGCCGCGCTGGCCACCTCGCCGTCCTGCAGGAGGGTGACCGACACGTCGGCGGCCCCGGGGATGGTCTGCTTGGCCAGCTGGGCGACCCGTTCGAGGGTCGCCGACAGCGGCTGCTCACCGAGCATGATCTTGCTCAGTTCGGCGAAGGCGGCGCGGGGGTCGCGCGGCGGTTCGATGTCGCCCGGGTCAGGCGTGGACACGGCGGTCTCGGCTCTAGGACGGACTGCGGGATCGCACCTCGCGACAGTCCAAGATTGGCGTCACCGGTCGTCCACGAGCGGACGGGCGGGACGAGGAACCGGGGGCCGAGTTCGGCAGCGTCCGGGGTCCGGTCATCGGGACGGCGCCAACTCGCCGTGAGCGTGTGACCGCCTGGTTCCCCACACTCTACGCGCACGCGGCACTCGAATGTCCACATCGGCGCCCGCCGACCACCCTGCCCAATGGGAACGTCGAGCGGCTGGCTCTCCGCCGTCGCAGCGCGCACACTGGCGTCACCAGCCGCGAACCCGGATCGGGATGGCGGCCGGTGTCAATCTCATCCCCGGGGTCGCGGAGGCCTCGGTCAGCCTCATCGCCAACGACAAGGCCACGACAGCCGCCTACACCGGCAGGCTCGCCCTCGACCTCGACGAGACGCAGTACGGCCGCGGCTACGGCCCGTGCCTGGAGGCGGCTGTCGGCGAGGAGATCAGGGAGATCACTGACGCCCGCGAGGAGACGCGCTGGCCCGACTACGCCGGGATCTGCGTCGAACGCGGATCGCTGAGCTCCCTGTCGGTGCCCGTGCCGGTGCGCGAAGGCATCCACGGTGGCCTCAACCTCTACGCGGTAGAGGCCCACGCCTTCGACGACGACGCCAAAGGCGCGGCCCGAACGTTCGCCTCCTACGCCGCCGTCGCGGTCCACAACATGCACCTCTACGACAGCGCCCGCGAGCTGGCCGAAAACCTCGACATCGCGATGCGCACCCGTGCCGTCATCGAACAGGCCAAAGGCATCCCGATGAGCCAACGACGCTGCGACGCGACGGAGGCGTTCGATCTCCTCGCCGCCGCCTCACAGCGGTCCAACCGCAAGCTGCGCGACATCGCGCAGGGAATCGTCGACGGTGTCGCCGGTCAGGACAGGCACCAGAACTGAACGACACCTGTCGGGACCGCCGAGCGCTGACTGCATCACCCGGTCTCGCCGGTGTCAGCGTGCGCTGCGCCGACCGGCTTGGATTCCGGCGATCCACGCTGGCGCAAGTACACCGACAACACCGCCATCGACCCGACGGCCAGCATCTCCGACTGCCAGTTCTGGAAGGAGCGGTTCCAGAAGTCGGCCTCGCCGAGGTAGCCGACCCAGCTCACCGGGTCCTGCTTGTCGGCCAGCTGCTCGCTGTTGTAGGCAGCCCAGCCGGCAATCGAGGACGCCGCCCAGGTGAGCAGGAAGATCCCGCCCATCACCAGCCCGAGGGAGCGGGAGAAGACCGTCGTCCGCCAGCCGCCGGCGCGCACCCACGCCGGGGAGTCCGCCCGAGCGTGGGCGCCCACCCGCTGTTCCTCGTCGGACTCCATGCCCTCGTCGCCCGGCTCCTTGGACTCCGCCGAGCCTCGCTGCACGAGCCACACCGTGGCGAAGATGTAGAGGAAGAACTGCAGGTACTCCGACTGCCAGTTCTCCATCACGTCGACTCCGAACGACGACGACGTCACGTAATCCAGGAAGGAAACCGGCTCCAGGCCGTTGGCGACCTGCTGCGCGTTGTAGTCCGCCGTCCCCGAGATCGCCTGGCCGACCAGGGTGAGGACGAAAAGCCCGCCGAACGCCAGGCCGAGGGCGTTGTCCTTCACGAAGCCGCGGCGGCCGGTCATCGCCCCATCAGCCCCAGCAGGGTGACGTAGGCGACTCCGAGGAGGATCACCGTCGGGTAGATGACGTACAGCCGGTGGACGCCTCTCATGGCCCCTCTACCTCGCAGTCGTAGGGCGCCTCACCACGCGACTCGCAGGCGGCCGCCACCACCCCCCAGCCATTGGGGGTCTCGGTCAGGAACACGGCGTCCCCGGTCATCCGCACTTGGGCGTTGCCGCCCCAGATCTCCACGGACTCGACGGTGCCGCCGTCCATCGGTAGCTCTCCGAGGACGTCAGGGCAGGGCGCCGACTCCTGGGACTCCAGCGCTTCACGCGTGGCCGGGGCCAGGAGGTCGCACCGGTCGTCCGGCGTCGCGGCTGGGTCGACGAACGCCGCCGCGACGTCGCGGACGTCGCCCTCCTGCGTGCTCGCACATCCCCCGAGAGCCAGCACCGCCGCCGCGGCGGCCAGCCCTGCGCGCAACACCGAGCCGGTCACGCCGGTCTCCTCTCGCGGGCAGCACGCCGCCGGCTGGGTCGCCCGCGTGGCCTGCGGCTACCCGTTCGCGGCTGACGGGCAAACGGCCCTCGTCCGGTCGGGCGTCCTTCCCTTCCGCGATGGTGCCGCTCCACCTCCAAGCACCGATCAGCAGGCGGATCACCGCCACGCCGAGTCCACGAAGTCGTGGGTGGCGCGGCGCCGTCCACGCGGGAGAGCCGCGACGTGCCCGACGTCGCCGCCGCGGTGATGCGGCTGGCGTCGGGGGCCGTCGGGACGGTGAGCACCTCCTGCGTGCTCCCGGGCGCCGGCGGCGGTCGGCTCAGGAGTGGTCGCCGACGGGGGACGGCCGTACATCTCAGCGAGACCATGCTGCGCGTGCGCGCACCTCGTGCGACTTCTGCCTGCCCGTTGACCGTCCTCTCGTGGCGGCTGGGCGCCTTGCCGCCGACCGACTTGTGGTGGGGCTACGCCGGTCTCGTTGGAGCTCAGCCGCGCTCCGCACTCGCTGCTTACCTGGTCGGCGGTGCCGCTTGGTCGGACGCTGAGCACGACTTCGCCCAGACGCTCAACGAGAACCTTCGGGATCTGGGCAGCTGCAGCCTGGTCCCACACCGCGAACACCAGGACGCCTGATAGCGGAATCGCCGGCCGGAGAGTGCCCGATGACGACTGCAGGGACAGCGTCGCGAATAGCACCAGCGGCCGAACGGACGCTCGCTGAGTCTGTTCCCGCATGCATCCGAGCTGGCACAGCTGCACCCGGCCCGGACTGCACGGCGCCGAATGAGCTGGGACGCTTCGACAACCGTGCGCACAGGGCCCTCCTCCGCCGCGGTCAACCGGACTCCGAGCTCGACGCGCCCGGGGGCGTGGCGGCGGGGCAACGCCACCACCGGTGGGGTCGACTTGGAGATCCGATGTCCCGTGGTCCCACGTGGCCCCAACCGGTGAAGCGGGACCCGCGCAGCCATGGCATAGCGCAAGGCGCCATTCCTGGTCCCCGTGACGCGGATGAGCGGCCCATCGTGCGGTCCTCCTGATGGAGCTGCCCGCGCGGTGGCGGCAATCGGCTGGACGATACCCGTCAGGCTCCGCTGCTGAAGGTTCCGGCGCAAGGCCGGGTCAGCTCCGCCAGCGGGTGTCACGACCCTGCCCGTCGACCCTGCTCAGCACCAGTTGCCCGTGGCGGGCAGGCTGGCCCCAGTGGCCGTGACGGGGACACCGGAGGCAGGAATGAGCAATTCACCTCGGCTGCGTGAGCGCATCGCGTTGGTGACCGGCGGCAGCAGCCGTCTGGGCCGAGCCACAGCTCTGGCACTGGCTGCCGACGTCGCCGACGTCGCGGTTCTGGCCCGCGGATCCACCGACCTGGAGGAGACCGCGGAGCAGGTGCGGGCCGCAGGGGTCCGCGCGAGAGCGGTCGTGGTGGACCTCGCCGATGCCAAGGCGATCGAGTGGGCGATGGGCCAGGTGCGCGCTGACCTGGGCACCGTCGACCTCCTGGTCAACGCGGCCGGGACTGATGTGCCCGGTCCCGTGGTCGAGCTCGACGTCGCGGCCTGGGCCAGGGTGCTCGCGGTCAATCTGCGCGCGTCATTCTTGCTGGCCAAGGCGGTCTGGCCGGACATGCGCGACAACGGCGGAGGACCCATCGTCAACGTGTCCTCGGTGGCCGGCCGGCGCGGCTGGGCGAACGCCGCGGCCTACTGCTAGGCCAAGTTCGGGCTCACCGGTCTCACCCAGGCACGCGGCCAAAGGCAGGCCGCACCGCATCCGCGCCTGTGTCTTGTATCCCGGCGCCATGGACACCAGCTGGGGGTCTGGTCACCGGAAGATCGGGCCGGCTCCGCTGAGCCGGCCCTGTCCGCCGACGCGCTGGCTCCCGATCAGGTCACCCGACTGATCAGCTGGGTCGCCTCCACCCCACCGGACGTGGTGCTCAACGAGGTCACCATCACCCCACTGCTCGAGCGGGGATGGCCGTAGGGATACGAAGGTGCATCGACATCGCGGCCACAACAACGGCGAGCCCGGTCCTGGCTCTGACGTCAGGCCACTCCGCGACCCCGAAGCGGGCGATGCGGGGGATGTACCTGGCCCGCAGGATCTGCCGCTAGTTGTCGTGGCCGTAACCCACGGTCGGCGAGAACCTCGCGCGGCCCGAGACGCAGCGGGGAGCAGGGGACAGCGTCGGCGTCCATATCGCGCGCCTCGGCCTCGGCGATGCGCCCGGTAGCGGCGGTCCCGCAGTCGGAGCAGCACAGCCAGCAGGGTGCCGGTCAGGACCCGGGGACTGCTCAGCGGCGCGGCTCGCTCAGAGCTGCGGTCGAATCCCCGCCTCTCGAGCCAGCGCGTCGGGCTCGAGCGACCCCTCGCCGCGGGCCGCGGCCTCGGCCGGACCGTGCCGGCCGGCTGGGAGGACGGTCCTCCCGCGGGCCCCCTCGAGTTCGAGAGCCAGGGCCGCGTAGAGGGCCAGCACCGCGAGGGCCAGGCCCACCCAGCCGGCCGTCGTCTTCCAGCTCGCAGACCCGGTGAGCTCGTAGGCGCCGGTGACCAGGAAGCGGATGCCGGCCAGCGCCATGACGGCGGCCGGGACGAGCTTGGAGATACCGGCGGACGCGGGGACGAACATCGAGATCCCCGCAACGATCAGGAGGACTCCGAGGCCCTTGCTGGCGGTGCCGGGCGGGGAGGTCACGGTGGTGAGCCCGACGACCGCCCACGTGCCACTGAGGACGCCCATCCCGGTGGCGGCCACCGGGTCGCGCGCCAGGAAGCCGATGACCGCCGCGGTGAGCTGCAGCGGCACGGTCGCGACCAGCGCGGTGAGGGCGGCCACCCGGCCCTCGGTGGGCGGGATCCAGCCGAGCTGGACGGTGGCGAAAACCGTTGTGGCCAGGGCCAGGGCGAGGAAGCCGAGTGGCAGCGGTGTGGCCAGCGGTCGGAGGACGACGCGGGTCTGCGGGGTGGTCATGGTCAGCTCACCAGGGCCTGGGTCGCGGACTCCTTGAGCTTGGCGTTGGCCCAGCGCATCTGCCGCAACGTGTCGGGGTGGCAGCGCTCGGCCAGGCCGAGCAGCTCCCGCTTCCGGGCGCCCTGCGCCGCCTGCGCCAGCAGCTCCCAGTCCAGGGAGACCCCAGCCGCCTCCCGGTGCACGTGCCGCAGGTCGGCGAGCAGAAGCAGCCCAGGTTCGGGACGACGACCGAGCAGATCCGAGGTCGCCTGCTGGAGCTTCTCGAGGATGCCCGGCTCGCCCTCGGGCTCGGCATCCAGGTCGACGCCGAAGTCGGCGCCGATGCGGGCGAGCTCGGCGACGTGCCGCTGCGACCAGCCGGCGATGTCGCGGGCCACGTAGAAGACCTCGTGGTCGGCCTTGTGCCGGTCGGAGACGGCCAGCAGTACCCGGGCCAGGTGGTTCTCCGACCGGTGCAGCTCCTCGATGGCCAGTCCCAGTTTCATCGCGCACCTCCGGTGGCGAGCTCCTCGACGGCCTCGGCCGCAGCTCCGCCCCGGGTCGGGGGCACGTCCCCGGCGACGGGCCTCGAGCCGGTGGTCGTCGGTGCCGCTGCCGGGCCGTCGCCGGGGGCCAGCCGGGTGGCGTTGGCCGCGGCGGTCTTGAAGATCGGCTGCTTGGAGCATGGGTCCCAGTCGGTGAGGGTCAGCTCGTTCGCCGCCCGTCCGTGGCCGTCGGGTTCGTGCCCGGCGGGCTCGTCCCAGTAGCCGTAGTGGAACGGCAAGAACAGCACCCCCGGCCGGATGCCGCTGATCCGGAGCTTCGCCTCCACCCGGCCCCGCGGGGTCGTCACCGCAAGCAGGTCGCCCTCGGACCAGCCGCGGTCGGCGGCGTCGGAGGCCGACATCTCCACCCACACCTCCGGTGCCGCCGCCTGCAGCTGCGGCGCGCGGGCGGTCTTGGTGCGCGTGTGGAAGTGGTAGAGCGTGCGGCCGGTGATGAGCTGGAAGGGGAAGTCCACGCCGATCAGTTCGTGCGGCGGCAGGTACTCCGCGGCCTTGAGCACCGCCCGACCGGTCGGGTTGAGCGCGCGGTACTCGGTCTCGTCCAGCGGGGCCCCGGTGACCAGGTCCCGGCCGTAGCTCTCGCAGTAGTCGGGTTGCGCCCAGAACTGCCCGTCGACGTAGATGTGCTCGGTGCCGTCGGGGTGCTCGTCGGTGACCGGCCACTGGATGCCGCTGCCACCTCGCAGCTTGTCGTAGGAGAGACCGCTGTAGTCACAGGGCCGGCCCTTCGAGCACTCCTTCCACCCCTCGAACGCGCCCTCGGGGTCCGACCACTTCACCAGCGGGGCGCCGTCCTTGTCGCGGAGGTCCAGCCGGTGGGCGAAGTCGATCAGGATGTCGAGGTCCGGTCGCGCCTCCCCCGGTGGGTCGACGGCCTTCTCCGACAGGTGCACCGTTCGGTCGACGTTGGTGAAGGTGCCGGTCTTCTCCCCCCATGTGGCCGCGGGGAGGACGACGTCGGCGAGCTGCGCGGTCTCGGTCAGGAACAGGTCCTGTACGACCAGGAACAGCCGCTCCTGGGAGAGCAGGGAGCGGATGCGTGTCAGCTCAGGCAGGGACACCGCCGGATTGGTGGCGGTGACGTAGAAGAACCGGATCGAGCCCTCTTCGATGTAGCGCAGCTGCTGCATGATGTGCGTCGGCGGCGAGTAGTGCGGGATGTCCATGGGGTCGACATTCCAGACCCGGGCCAGGTCCTGGATGTGGCTGTCGTTGGACCAGTTGCGGAAGGCCGGCAGGTCGCCGTCGGCGCCGGCCTCGCGGGTGTTCTGGGCGGTGGGCTGGCCGTTCATCTGCAGGATCCCGCAGCCCGGCTTGCCCAGCATGCCGCGGACGACGTTGATGTTGTTGACCTGCACGGCCGCGGCGGTGGCCTGGTGCGACTGGTAGAAGCCCTGCAGCACGGTGGACAGGAGCCGCTGGGCCTGCCCGATGATGCGGGCGGCCTCCCGGATCTGCTCGACCGGGACGTCGCACACCTCGGCGGCGACCTCGGGCGGGTAGTCCTGCACCCGCTTCGCCAGCTCGTCGAAGCCGACGGTGTGCGCGTCGACGTAGCCGCGGTCGACCCAGCCGTTGCCGATGATCTCGTGCAGCAGCGCGTTCATCAGCATCACGTTGGTGCCCGGCCGCGGGGCGAGGTGCACGGTGGCTGCACGGGCGACCGGCGTCTCTCGGGGATCGACGCAGATCACCTGCGGCGGATTCGGCCCTGCGAGCCGGTCCAGCACCCTGCTCCACAGCACGGTCTGCGTCTCGGCCATGTTGTGCCCGTAGAGCACGATGACGTCGGCATGGTCGACGTCGGTGTAGCTCCCGGGCTGCCCGTCGGAGGCGAACGTCTCCTTCAGCGCCGCCGCAGCGGTGGCCGTGCACAACCGAGTGTTGCCGTCGACGTGGTTCGTGCCGATCCCGCCGTGCGCGATCAGGCCCAGGGTGTAGTACTCCTCGAGGAACAGCTGCCCGGTCGTGTAGAAGGCGATCGAGCTCGGGCCGCGCTCGTCGAGCAACTCCTTGACCCGGCCGGCGACGGCGTCCATCGCGGTGTCCCAGTCGGTCTCCACCAGCTCGCCGTCCCGGCGGATCAGCGGCCTGGTCAGCCGGTCCGGGGAGTTGTTGGCCTGCCAGCCGTAGAGGTCCTTGGGTCCCAGCCGGCCGTGGTTGACCCGGTCGACGGCCCGGCCGCGGACGCCCACGATCTGCCCATCCTTGACCGCCATGTCGTAGGCATCGCCGTTGGAGTGCAGGATCGACGCCGTCTGGACCCAGCGGTCGACGTCGTCCTCGGTCAGCCCGTCGGCCAGGTAGGAGTCCACCCGCGTCGGCCAGGTCTCTCCCGGCCCGTACGGCGTGCGAGTCCCCCACGGTTCGGCGATCCGGTCGATGCGCCCCATCGCACTCCTCCTCCGCTGCATGGCTATCCGGTCGAGCCGACCACGCCCTCTCCCGCCGCGCATCTCAGGACATCGCGGGGCATGACTGATTCGTGACATCCGTGCGGCGGACGCCTGACCGGGGTAGGTCGATCTGCGCCAGGCGGCAGCCACAGGCGTCCCGACGACGCCCACCGCCGGCACGTTCGAGGAGGACACCGTGACCGTTGCAGGCCAGATGCTCGAGACCTACCCGAAGGACCTCGGCGGGGTGGATCGCGACAAGCTGCGGGAGTGCATCGAGGCGTGCGTCGAGTGCGCTCAGGCCTGCACCGCCTGCGCCGACGCCTGCCTGAGCGAGGACTCGGTCGCCGAGCTCACCACGTGCATCCGCACCAACCTCGACTGCGCCGACGTCTGCGACGCCACCGGCCGCGTGCTGTCCCGCCACACCGGCTACGACGCCAACCTGACCCGCGCGGTCCTCGAGGCCTGCGCCGCGGCCTGCAAGGCATGCGGCGACGAGTGCGGGCAGCACGCCTCCATGCACGAGCACTGCCGGGTCTGCGCGGAGGCGTGCCGCCGCTGCGAGCAGGCCTGCCGAGAGCTCGTCGCCTCGCTGGGCTGACGCACCTCTCCAGCCATCGCCGCTGCTGCTCCGCGCGGTCAGGATCTGGCGACCAGGTTCTCCGCGCGGGGCGGCCGGCATGCCCCTCGACATGCTGACCACCTACCGCAGCACCACGGCCGACATCGCCACCCAGTTCGAGCGCGCAGAGATGTCCGACGTCCGCCTGTTCAGCGCAGGAGAACCGGACCGGCGTCGATCGGGGTGCGGAACAAGACGTAGGGCTTGCGCCGCTGGTCCTCACCGCCGCGGTACTTGTCCTGCCGGTACAGCTGGTTGGCGGTGACGTAGAGGAAGCCGTCGGCGGCGACGGACATGGTGTCCGGCCAGAGCAGCCGCGGGTCGTGGACGACGGTCTCCCACGTCCCGTCGGGCAGTCGGCGGTGGATCGCGTCGTGCTCCCCGTCGGTGACGTAGAGCCGCCCCTGGTCGTCGGTCTCCAGGCCGTCGCTGACGCAGCCCTTGTCGCCCTCGTCCTGGACGGTGGCCGCGACGGCGTCGTCGTCCTGGTCGCGGTCGACCAGGGCGTCCACCGAGACGCTGTACCAGCGGCGGCCTGCCAGCGGGCAGTAGTACAGCCGGCTGCCGTCCGCGGCGATCGCGATGCCGTCGGCGCCCATCGTCACCGGCGAGGTGTTCCCGTCGGGCGACCGCTCCAGGAACTCGACGCCCTCGACGACCATCCGCAGGTCCGGCGGCGTCGTGGCCTTCGTCGACGGGTGCTCGTGCAGCCGTCGCCACGACTCCCCCGTCGCCAGGTCGACGACGATGATCCCGTTCGGTCCCTGGTCGGAGGAGTCGGTGATGAAGGCGGTCCCCGCTTCCCCGCGGCGGAGGTCGAAGCGGACGTCGTTGAGGTAGGTCGTCGGCAGCGCGACGTCGGTCGGGAACAGGATGGTCTGCGCGACCTCGTCGGTGGTCAGGTCGACGCAGACCAGCTTCGGGCCGCCGTGCTCGGTCGGCTGGAACAGCGGGCTGCCGGTGTCGAGCACCCACAGCCGGTCGGCCGGGTCGACGACGACGCTCTGCACCGAGACGAACCGGTCGGGGTCTGCGTCGCTCACGTTGTCGTTCTGCTGCTGGTTCGGGAACGCCACCTCCTGGCCGTCCCGGAGCTCGCCCACGGTGAACCCGACGTCGTCGCCCCACTTGGGGTAGCAGACGAAGATTCGTCCGCCGTGCGACACCGTGACGCCCGTGGGCATGGCACCCGTGAACTGGTGGACGACCTCCAGCCCGCCGATCGTCTCGTCGACCGCCGGCCGCAGCGCCGCCGTCACCGGGAGGTCCCGCCGAGCGGCGCGGCACCAGCGGTCGCGCGGGCGGCGCCGAAGGCGCGGGTGAAGTGGGTGGCCGCTTCCTGCTGGGCCTGCTCCGCCTCGTCTAGCACGGCCGCGGCGCCGAAGAACTCGTGCATGACGCCGTCGTAGTGGCGGTGCGTGGTGGCCACGCCCGCCGCCTCCAGGTTCTGCGCGAACTGCTGCCCCTGGCTCCGCAGGACGTCCCGCTCGTCGGTGATGACCAGCGTGGGCGGCATGAGCGCCAGCTGCTCGCGGCTCCAGCCGAGCAGATCGACGCGCGGGTCCTTCGCGCCGTCGGGCACGCCCTGGAAGGCGTGCATGGCCATCCAGGACAGCAGGGCCCGGTTGAGCGGACGGCCGTCGGCGGCGTCGTCCATCGACTCGCCGAACTGCTCGCCCGTGGTCAGCGGGTACACGCAGACCGCGGCCGCCGGCACCGACTCACCCGCCTGCGCCAGCCGGAGGATCGTCGCGGCGGTCATGGTGCCGCCGACGGACTCCCCGCCGATGCCGATGCGGGTGGGGTCGCCGCCGATCTCGGCGGCGTGCTGGACAACCCACCGGTAGGCGGAGAGGACGTCGTCGTGCGAGGCCGGGAACACCGCCTCGGGAGCCCGGCGGTAGTCGGGGGTGACCACCATCGCCCGGGCCTTGTTGGTCAACCCGCGGCACGAGTCGTCGTAGTGGTCGTCGATGTCGAACAGCACCCAGCCGCCGCCGTGAATCCAGAAGATCACCGGCAGTGCCTCGGTGCCGGCGTCGGCGGGCTTGTAGACGCGCAGCCGCATCTGGCCGTTGGCGGCGTCGGGGATCACCAGGTCCTCGACGGAGCCGACCGGTTCCGGACCCTCCAGCCCCTTCTCGGCCATGACCTTCTGGACCGCTTCCTTCGGGCCGGGCTGCTTGCGCGCCTGGTCGGGCTCGAGGATCTCGAATGGCAGCGGGCCGAGGGATGAGTGGGCGTCGACGATGGCCTGGGCCTGCGGCGTCAGCAGGCCGGAGGGGTCGGTGGCCATCTCCTTCTGCTTGCCCGAGAGCAGGTCCCGGACGTGGTCCAGCGGCTTGGCCAGCATCCCGGCGATCCGTTCGGCGATGCCCTCGTCGGGGGCGTGCGGGTGTGGCCGGGTGGGCGCCTGCCGCTTGGCGGCGAGGAACTCCTTGCCCAGCTGGGCCATCCGCTCGGCGCCGGCCTTCTGCCGGAACTCGGGCAGCTCCTCCTTCTCCTCGTCGTCGACGTGGTGCCGGACGACGCCGATGAGCTTGGCCAGCGCCTCCTCGAACTGGGTCTCCCCCGGGTCCGTGCGGCCCAGGACGACGAGCAGGTCCTTGATCTGCTGGTGCTCGTGCTCGGCGTCGTCGTGCTCGTCGGTCATGCCGATCTCGGGCCAGATCGGGTAGAGCACGGTCTCCTCGGCGAAGGCGTGCAGCGCGAGCTGGAAGGAGATCTGGTCCACCAGCACCCGCCGGTTCCCGCGGCCGGCCTCCAGGTGCTGGAACTGGCGGTCCACGGCGGCATGGTCGTCGGCGATCAGGTGGTCGATGTCGCCGGGCAGGGTCGGATAGTCCAGGGCCACGGGAACTCCTCGGATTCGGGATCGGGATCGGGATCGGGATCGGGATCGCCTGTCGACGACTGGTCGTCCGCGACCTACCCGGCGACCTCACCGGTACACCCCCGTGTGGATGCGTGTGCCAACCGGTCGGGGGTAGGGCGGGGACCCCGAGCTCCCAGGAGGAAGCACATGAAGGCCGTCGTCTACCGAGGCCCGAAGGACGTCGCGATCCAGGACGTGCCCGACCCGACCATCCAGTCCCCCACGGACGCCGTCATCCGGATCACGACGACGAACATCTGCGGGTCGGACCTGCACATGTACGAGGGCCGCACCGGCGTCGAGGAGGGCAAGGTCCTCGGCCACGAGAACATGGGGATCGTCGAGGAGGTGGGTCCCGGCGTCGACCGCATCACGGTGGGCGACCGGGTCTCCGTCCCGTTCAACGTCGCCTGCGGCACGTGCCGGAACTGCACCACCGGATGGACGTCGTTCTGCCTGCGCGCCAACCCCACCGAGGGGATGGACGGCGCGGCCTACGGCTACGCCAACATGGGCCCGTACGACGGCGGCCAGGCCGAGTACCTGCGGGTGCCGTGGGCGGACTTCAACCTGCTGCGGCTGCCACCGGGCACCGAGCACGAGAACGACTTCACGATGCTGTCGGACATCTTCCCCACCGGCTGGCACGGCGTGGAGCTCTCCGGGCAGCAGCCCGGCGACCGGGTGGCCGTCTTCGGCGCGGGTCCCGTGGGGCTCATGGCGGCACACAGCGCGCTGCTGCGCGGCGCTTCGGAGGTCTTCGTCGTCGACAAGGAACCCGACCGGCTCCGGCTGGCCGGGAGCATCGGCGCCACCCCGGTCGACTTCTCCCAGGGCGACCCGGTGGAGCAGCTGATGGACGCCACCGGCGGGCGCGGGGTCGACCGCGGCGTCGAGGCGGTCGGCTACCAGGCCCACGACCCCTCCGGGCAGGAGCACCCGGAGCTGGTGCTCGACAACCTGGTGCAGGTCGTGCGCTCGACCGGCGGGATCGGCGTCGTCGGTGTGTACATGCCCCAGGATCCCGGTGCAGCCACCGACCTCGCCAAGGAGGGCCGCATCCCCTTCCAGTACGGCCAGTTCTTCACCAAGGGCCAGTCGATGGGCACCGGCCAGTGCCCGGTCAAGCGGTACAACCGGCAGCTGCGCGACCTGATCCTCACCGGGCGGGCCACGCCGTCGTTCATCGTCTCCCACGAACTGGGCCTGGAGCAGGCCGTCGAGGGCTACGACCGGTTCGACCGGCGCGAGGACGGCTGGACCAAGGTGCTGCTGCACCCGGCCGCCTGATCTGCCCTGCTCCCGCGGCACGCCAGCGAGGCCGTGCCGCGGGAGTACGCCACCGCGCGACGGGTATCCGAGCCGCATGGCTGACACCCAGGACGGACCAGAACTGCACCCGGTGACCCGCGAGCTGGCCGACGGCCCCAACTACGCCGCGATCAGCACGCTCATGCCCAGCGGCCACATCCAGACCCAGTACATCTGGGTGGGCACCGACGGCGACCGGCTGTACGTCAACACCGAGCCGCACCGGCAGAAGTTCAAGGACCTGGAGCGGGATCCCCGCGTCACGCTGGCGATCCGGGACGAGGCGGACCCCTACCGGTACGCCGAGGTGCGGGGCCGGGTGGTGGGCACCGAGCGCGGTCAGGCCGCGCGGGACCAGATCGACGAGCTGTCGCAGAAGTACGACGGCAAGCCGTACCCCCCGGACCAGATCAAGACCGAGCGCGTCATCGTCTGGATCGAGCCCGAACGGCAGACGATCGCCGGGTGACGTGCCGGCCCGGTCGCGGGCGACCTGGCCGGCAGGCCGATCAACCCGAGAAGGCCGCCTTGTAGGCGCCGCCGACGATCTCGCCGTCCTGGACGATGACGTGGTCCTTCTCCAGCGGCTCCCCCGCCAGGTAGGCCTCCAGGCACAGCCGGGTGTCGGCGGCGTACCGGCGCTGGGCGTCGAGCGTCGTCCCGGACACGTGCGGGGTCAGCATGTGGTTCGGCATCCGCCGCCACGGGTGGTCGGCGGGCGCGGGCTCGGGGTACCAGACGTCGCCGGCGTAGCCGCCGAGATGCCCTGACTCCAGCGCCTCCACGAGGGCCTCGGTGTCGACGATGCCGCCGCGGGCGACGTTGACGATCCAGGCGCCCTTCTTCATGCCGGACAGGACGTCGCGGTCGAACAGCTTCTCGGTCTCGGGCGTCAGCGGCGCGGTGATGACGATGGCGTCGCAGCGCTCCTGCATCTCCTCCAGCCGCGCGTACCGCGCCCCGATGACCTGCTCCTGCGGGTGCTCCAGGCGGGTGCGCTTGTAGTAGAGGGTCTCCACGTCGAAGCCCTTGAGCCGGATCGCGATGAGCTGGCCGATGGCGCCGGCGCCGTAGATGCCGACGGTCTTGCGCTCCAGGTCCCAGGAGCGGGCGGCGATCTCGCCGATGTCCCAGCGGCCGTCGACGACCTGCTGGTAGGCCGGCACGTAGTTGCGCACGAGCGCGAGCAGCTGCATGACCGCGTGCTCGGCGACGCTCACCACGTTGCTGCCGGTCTGCTCGGCGACGAGCAGGCCGCGGTCCGCGGCGGCGCGCAGGTCGACGTGGTCGGAGCCCACGCCGGCGGTCAGCACCAGCTTCAGCTCACGAGCGGCTTCGAGCAGCTCCCGGTCGGCGTAGACCGGCCAGAACGGCGTGGTGATCAGCACCTCGGCGTCCGCGAGCTCCTTCGTGAGCTCCTCGCCCTCGCGGGCCGACGTGGAGACGACCTGGTGCCCCTCGCCCTCCAGCCACTCGCGCAGCCCGAGCGCGTTCTCGGCGCAGCCGAGCAGCTCTGGCGGGGCGCCGCTCTCGGGCGCGGGGTACAGGGACATGACGATTTTCACGGCGGCTCCTGCCGGTGGTCTGCGGCGCCCGGCTGCTCGAGCAGGGCGCCCCTACCCGCCTCTCCTCGACGGGACGCATCGCGACGGGGACGGGTGAGCGCCGTCCGACCGGGTAGGGCGCGAACGGCGACGGCCGCGATCGAGCCCAGGTCCGCGGTGCATGCTCGTTCCAGGAGGACACGTGAAGGCAGTGGTGTGGCACGGCGTCGGGGACATCCGGTTGGACGACGTCCCCGATCCGACCATCCAGGATTCGACCGACGCGATCGTGGAGATCACCGCGAGCGCGATCTGCGGCACCGACCTGCACTTCGTGCGGGGCACGATGAGCGGGATGGTCGAGGGCACGATCCTCGGCCACGAGGCGGTCGGCGTCGTGCGCGAGGTCGGGTCGGGGGTCCGGAACCTGCGGCCGGGCGACCGGGTGGTCATCCCCTCCACCGTCGCCTGCGGCACGTGCTCGTACTGCCGGGCCGGCTACTACGCCCAGTGCGACAACGCCAACCCCAACGGCGCCGACGCGGGCACCTGCTTCTTCGGCGGGCCGCAGACCACCGGCCCGGTCGACGGCCTGCAGGCGCAGTACGCCCGCATCCCCTTCGCGCATGTGGGACCGGTGTGGCTGCCCGACGAGGTCGGCGACGACGCGGCGATCATGCTGTCGGACATCTACCCGACGGCCTGGTTCGGCGCCCGGCTGGCCGAGGTCGGCCAGGGCGACACCGTGCTGGTGCTCGGCGCAGGGCCGGTCGGCCAGTTCGCCGTCACCAGCGCCTTCCAGCAGGGGGCCGGGCGGGTGCTCGTCGTCGACGGCATCGGCTCGCGGCTGGACCAGGCCCGTGCCCGCGGCGGTGAGGCGATCGACTTCAACGCCGAGGATCCAGTGGCCGTGGTCAAGGAGCTGACCGGTGGCATCGGCGTCGACCGGGTGATCGACGCCGTCGGCGTGGACGCGCAGCGCCCGAAGAGCGGGCCGGCGGCCGAAGCGGCCGAGCAGCAGGCCGGGCAGTTCGAGCAGGAGCGCTCGCAGGTGGCCCCCGAGCAGAACCCGCAGGGCGACACCTGGGTGCCCGGCGACGCGCCCAGCCAGTCGCTGCAGTGGGCCGTCGAGGCCGTCGCCAAGGCCGGCAGCATCGGGATCATCGGCGTCTACCCGCCGCAGATGACCAGCTTTCCGACCGGTGCGGCGATGAACAAGAACCTCACCGTGAAGATGGGCAACTGCAACCACCGCCGCTACATCCCGCACCTGCTCGACCTGGTGCGCACCGGCGCGATCGACCCCTCGACGGTGCTGACCCAGGTCGATGACATGCCCTCGGTGCTCGACGCCTACGAGACCTTCGACCAGCGGCAGACCGGCTGGACCAAGGTCGTCCTCGACCCGTCGTCCTGACCCAGTCAGACCGCATCACGGCGGGCGCCGCCGGCACGTCCGATCACACCGGCACCCGGAGATCCGCCGGGAACGGGAGGTACCGCGTGAACATCGACAGGTCGCACGTCGTCCAGGTGCTGCGGACAGGCGGACGTGTCGACGCGGCCCGTCGGGCAGCGGACGAGCTCGACGTGGAGGTCGACACCGTGCGCGATGCCGACCTCCTCCGCGAGCTCGGCATCGATCCGGACAGCCGGGCGCAGGGCGGCGGACTGGCCCTGCACTGACCGCCTATCTCCCATCCCACCCAGGAGGCATCCATGGCCGCCCACGCCGGCGAGAAGGCGCAGAAGACAGGCGACTTCTACTGCGCCCACTGCAGCGAGAAGGTGCACGTGCAGCAGGGCGACGAGATCCCGCCCTGCCCCAACGGGCACAAGACCTTCGAGACCCGTCGCAACGAGCCGGGGAACAAGAGCTGATTCGCCCGGCCTCACCACGCGCAGCGACGTCCACGTCCCCGCTCGGGCGCTGGCCGGGCAAGGTGGCGCCCGGGTGCGTGCCGGGACGTCACGCGGGTAGGGCGCGACCATGACCGTCGACGTCACCCCCGGGACCGTGGCCGTCTACACCGACGTGATCTGCGCGTGGTCGACCGTCGCGTTGCACCGCTTCTACGCGGCGCGGTCGCGGCTCGGCCTGGATGACGCCGTCCGGGTGGACCACCGGCTCTTCCTCTTGGAGGACGTCAACTCCTTCCCCATCCCCATGCGCATGCTGAACGCCGAGCTGCCGGTCGTCGGTCAGCTCGAGCCCGACCTCGGCATCACCCCGTGGCAGGGCCAGCCCTCGGACTGGCCGGTGACCGTGCTGCTGGCGAACGAGGCGGTGCGCGCGGCCAAGGCGCAGTCCCCCGCCGCTGCCGAGCAGCTGGACATGGCGCTGCGGCTGGCCTTCTTCCGCGACAGCCGGTGCATCTCGATGCTGCACGAGATCGTGGACGTGGCCCGCGGCTGCGACGCCGTGGACGCCGGCGCGCTGGCCGCGGCGCTGGACGACGGCCGCGCGCGGGGCCCGATGATGGCCGACTACCGCGCGCACGCCGGTGAGGTGCAGGGCAGCCCGCACTTCTTCCTCGCCGACGGGTCCGACGTGCACAATCCCGGCACCGAGCAGCACTCCTCCGATGCCGGCTACCCGGTGGTGGACTCCGACGACCCGTCGGTCTACGACGACCTGGTGCGGCGCGCGGCCGGAATGCCGCGATGAGCGAGCGGCTGGTCGCGGACCTGGTCGTCGAGCGGCTGCGTGCCTGGGGCGTCCCGCGGGTGTTCGGCTACTCCGGCGACGGCATCAACGCGGTCATGGGCGCGCTGCGCCGGGCCGACGGCGACCCCGCGTTCGTGCAGGCCCGGCATGAGGAGGCCGCGGCGTTCATGGCGGTAGGGCACGCCAAGTACACCGGCGGCGTCGGCGTCGTCCTCTCCACGCAGGGGCCGGGGGCGGTGCACCTGCTCAACGGCCTGTACGACGCCAAGCTCGACAGCGTGCCCGTGGTCGCGATCATGGGCCAGCAGCAGCGCACCGTGCTGGGCGCGGAGTACCAGCAGGAGATCGACCTGCTCTCGCTGGTCAAGGACGTCGCCGCGCAGTTCGCCCAGACGGTCACCGCCCCCCAGCAGGCGCAGCTGGTGCTCGACCGCGCCTTCCGCACCGCGCTGGAGACCCGCTCCCCGACCGTCGTCGTCCTGCCGCACGACGTGCAGCAGCAGCCGGCTCCCGAGCCGGAGCAGGAGCACGGCGTCGTCGTCACCGCGCCGACCTGGCGGCGCGGGCGGCACCTGCCCGCCGAGGAGGACCTGCGCGCCGCCGCGGAAGTCCTCAACGCCGGGCAGCGGGTGGCCCTGCTGGTCGGCCAGGGCGCCCGCGGCGCCCAGCAGGACGTCGTCGCCGTCGCCGACCGGCTGGGTGCCGGGATCGCCACCAGCCTGCTCGGCAAGCCCTACGTCGACGAGGCGCACCCGGCCGCCGCCGGGGTCATGGGCCACCTGGGCACGACGGCGTCCGCCGCCCTGCTCGGCGGCTGCGACACCCTCCTGATGGTCGGCACCAATGACCCGTGGACCGAGTTCTACCCCGCTCCTGGCCAGGCCCGGGCCGTTCAGGTCGACGTCGACGGCCGCCACCTGGGGGACCGCTACCCGATCGAGGTCGGCTTGCCTGGCGACGCCGCCGAGACCTTGCGGGCGCTGCTGCCGCTCCTCGAGGACCGCAGTGGGTCGCCGTGGCGGGCCGAGGTCGAGGACGCCGTTCGGTCGTGGCACGAGCTGTCCGCGCAGCGGGCAGCGACGCCGGCCACGCCGGTCAACCCCGAGGCGGTCTTCGCCGAGTTGAGCCCGCGGCTACCGGTCGACGCCCAAGTCGCCGTCGACGTCGGCTCGGTCACCTACTGGTACGCCCGGCAGCTGCGGCTGCCCCGCGGTGTGCCCGCGCACCTGTCCAGCACGCTGGCCTGCATGGGCTGCGCGGTGCCCTACGGAGTGGCAGCGAAACTGGCCGCACCGGATCGGCCGGCCGTCGCACTCTCCGGCGACGGCGCCATGCAGATGCTCGGCAACGCCGAGCTGGTCACGGTCGCGCACCGCTGGCGGCAGTGGGTCGACCCGCGGTTCGTCGTCTGCGTCCTGACCAACCGCGACCTCGCCGAGGTGACCTGGGAGCAGCGGGAGATGGAGGGAGACCCGCGCTTCGACGACAGCCAGGCGCTGCCCGACTTCCCCTACGCCGGCTACGCCGACCTGCTAGGGCTGACCGGCATCCGAGTCGAGGATCCCGCCGATCTCGGGCCGGCATGGGACCGAGCGCTGACCGCCGACCGGCCTGTCGTCATCGAGGTACGCACCGACCCCGACGTCCCCCTGCTGCCTCCCTTCCCGGCAGGCGAGCAGAAGCTGGACTCGTTCCGCTCTGCACTGGATCAGGAGGGCGCTGCGGGTGCCCGCGCCCGCGCGTTGCTGGACACCTACGCCGAACAGGAGGGCTTGGAGGACTGACCGGCAGCGGCCTCGCAAGGTGGCTCGACCCGTCGTGCGGCGTGGTCGGAACGGCGCGGAGCCCGGACAGAGCGGGTCGTGTCTGCGGTCCGCTCGACAGCGGTGCGGGACCGCCCGGACCTGCTCGGCAGCGGTGTGACCGTCCGAGCAGACCTCCCCCGAGAGATCGGGCCGGCCACTACGCGCAGTGCTTTGACTTCAACCCGCACGGCGCCGAGGCCGGCAGCTCATTCTCGCTGGCTCACAGGCGACCGGGCCGCTCGACGGCCTGTAGGCCCCGACGCCCGTGTGTCGTTCGCGCTACGTCGAGCCCCCATGGCTGAGCGAGGAGTGGGTGCCGACCCCTCCCACACTCTTCACCGAGCTAAGCGCCCGGCGCCGCCCATGCACCTCGGCCGAACGGTGCACCGTAGGCATTGACCAGCGAATCGGGCGCCGCGCTCAAAAGGCACACGGAAGGCACGAACACTGGCGGTCTAGGCTAGAACCAGCAAAGATACGGGTGGAGGGACCCAGCCTTCCAAGCTGGCCATGCCGGTTCGATCCCGGTCACCCGCTCCATGCTCTAGCCAGCTCGTTTGCCCGTCGGCGCAGCTCAACTGGGCTGTGACGCCGCTCCCGTGCCCTGACGGTGCTGACCCTTGTTGACCGCTGACCGCCCCTTTTGGCCGGTGCTTAAGGCACGGATAAGGC
The DNA here is from genome assembly GCF_003319175.1 of Blastococcus sp. TF02-8. Classification (GTDB taxonomy): domain Bacteria; phylum Actinomycetota; class Actinomycetes; order Mycobacteriales; family Geodermatophilaceae; genus Blastococcus. The sequence continues at coordinate 175,268 of NZ_QOHK01000007.1, forward strand.
ACGCCCTGGCCTGCTTCTCGGGCCGGCGTCGTGACCGATCTCGCCGGGTGCCCCGTCAGGATCATCGGCCGCACGTGCCGGGCGAAGGGCCTGGCACGTGGGCTTCCAGTCAGGACAGGGTCTGGGCACCCGTCCACCCACGTCGGCCTCAGGGCGACGACCAGCTCTTCCTGTCGCCCCCCTCTCCTGGTCGCAGGTCGGCCACCTGCCACCCCTGCTGATCACCCCCGCCGGGCCCCGGCTGCTGCAACCACCCCGCGGCGCCGCCATGCTGGGCGTGCACTCCGAGATCTCCTTCACCGACGCCCGCACGCCGATTGGCACCGCCGATACCCTCGTGCTCTACACCGACGGAGTGATCGAACGTCGCAACCTCGACCTCGACGCCGGCTTCCACGCCCTGCACCAGGCCGCCGCTTACCTCGCCACCACCCGCCCGAGCACATCTGCGACGCCCTGGCTCGACCGCCTGCTGCCCGACGCCGCCCGCCCCGAAGAGGACGTCCGCCTCTCGGACTCAGCGCCCCGCCTCCTGACCGCAAGGTGGCTCGACCAAGCCTATAGGAACGGACCTTCGGGGCTGGTGCGGACTCCAGCTCCGTCCCCAAGCGTCGTCCGGAACAGGATCGGCGTATCGGACGTCTCCAGCGGCTCATAGATCCGTGCTGACCTCGCCGGGGTCATCCTGGCTCTGCTCTAGGGTTGAGGTGTGGGAGCCGCGAGCGTGGAGCAGGCCCAGGCGGTCCTGGCGAAGCAGCCCTTCAGCGTGCTCGTGGGCGCGAGAATCACCGCCTTCGGCGGTGGGCACGCGGTCCTCGAGGTCGACGTCCGCGAGGACCTGCTCCAGCAGCACGGCTTCGTGCACGGCGGCGTGCTGAGTTATGCCGCGGACAACGCCCTCACCTTCGCGGCCGGGTCCGCTACCGACGGCAGGGTCCTGACCGGCGGGTTCTCTATCGACTACCTGCGCCCGGCGCAGGGGAAGTTGCTTCGCGCGGAGGCTTACGTCGTCCGGGCGGGACGGAGCCGGGTCGTCTGCCGCTGCGACGTCTCCGTTGTGCGTGACGGCGAGACCGTGTTGTGTGCGGTGGCGCAGGGCGACATCGCCGTTTCCGGCTGATCGTGTCCGCCGGGCCGTCGCCGCACCTCTGGATCTGCACGTGAGGTTCGGGTTGGGCGAGGCCGACCACGAGCGCCGGGCGATCATCGGCGGCTGGCCGCGGCCAGCTGCCGCTGCATCTGCGCGAGATGCCACCGGCATTCGTGGCGGCGATGCTGAACCCAGGCAGCCTGACGGCCCGGACGTTCGGAGACCCAGCGCACTCGCAACCCAGCCGGTGCTGTACATGGCTCCCTGCTGGCCGATGCGCTGATCGCCGCCCAGAGCCGGTCGAGTCTCCCTCCTGATCACCCTCACCCTCCTGACGCAGATCGTCTACTGGCGCGCGCACGTCTATGCCGAACTCGTCGGGCGCCACCTGTAGTCGGGGCGACGGGTCGACCGACGAGAGGTGGGACCTCCGCTCGCGGAGGAGTGGACGCTGGTCGGCGCCTCGTTCCTTCCACTGGCCGTGGTCGTGCTCGCCGACGTACTCGGTGCCGGTCCGAACGCGGCTGCGCTGGCCGGCCTGTGGACCATCACGGCGATCCTCGCCGGGTGGGCGCTCCTGGATGGGTTGCGCTCGCACCTGGGCGTGCTCGAGTTCGTGTGCCATGTCGCGCCCGGTTCCGGCGTCGGTACCGTTCTGGTAGCCATCATGGTGCTGCTGCACTGATCAGTCCGGCTCGACGTCCGCGCGGTCGCGCCGACCTCCGGTCCCCTCCGGACGTCGCCGTGCAGCTTCTGACCTCCGAGCCGGGTCCGAGTGGTCAGACGCCCGGCCCGCGACAAGAACCCGCCGCAGGATGCCTCAGGTCTCACTGGAGCCGGTTTCCTCTCCCGAGCTCCGTCACCCGGTTGGTCGATCACCTGGTTGTCGGCTTGAGTGGGGCATGCCCACGTCGATCGACGCGCGAGATCCGGATCGGCAGCAGCTGGCCGGCGCACTGCTGGACACGTGTCCACCGGGGGCGTTGCCGACCCGAGCCGCGAGGGCCCTCGGGGTGAGCCGCACGCACACAGACGTCCGGGCGCTCGTGGACTGCTGGCTGACCCGCTCCCGGCTCCGCCCCGCTCTAGTTGTGGCGCTGCGAGTTCTCGGGCTGTCGGCTCTGGCGGACCTGGTGACCATCGGCGCGATCACCCTCGATTCTGGCAACGCATCCACCGGCACGGTCTTGACGTGGACCGACGGGTCCGCCTGGGTCGGCATCGAGGACAGGCGCGGTGTGCTCCTGCTGCTGGAACGAGCAGTGCTCGACCCCGACGTGGGCGCCACCCTCCTCGTCGGCTCCGTTCTCCTGTTCCGAAAGCGCACCCGCGGCGCGACCGAGCTCACTCAGACCGCTCAGGCGCCGGTGAACCTGCTGGTCTTCTACGTGAACCAGTTCGCGGCCGCCTTCAGCGCGCCGGCGCAGCTCGCCGCCCAGCGCTACCAGCGGCTGACCGCCCGCCGGCCCGACCGACTCCCGGAGAGCTGCGACTCGGGCAACCAGACAGCCGCAGGTTCCATCCGGTGAGCGCACGGGGCCTGGGGGTGGTGTACGACCTCGACGGGGCGCTGCCGTTCGGATCGATGCGGACGCACGCCCGCCGGCTGCGTGGGCTCCTCGTGCACGCCAGCCGGGACCGGCGCACCGTGCTGGGCATGTCCGGGCTGGTGCAGGGGCTGCTCAACAGCGCTCCGGGCACCCCCGTGCACTACGTCAGCGCCCTGCCGGCCGCCGCCCACCGTCCGCTGCTGCGGCTGCTCCACGAGGAGGCGCATCCCCCCGGAGCGCTGCACCTGACCGGTCGTGGCCCGCTCGCCGGGTACCTCCTGGGCCGGGGTCGAGCCGGCAAGCTCCAGGCGATGCTGGATCTGATGGCTGCCGACCCGATCCGCAGGTGGGTGCTGGTCGGTGACGACGGCGGGCACGACCCTGAGCTGTTCGACCAGCTCGCGCGACAACACCCCGCTCGCGTCGCCGCGATCGTGCTCCGCTCGGTCGCGGCGCCCACTCCCGTTGACGAGAGCCGTTCGGCATCCCCGACCCTTGGAGCCGGCAGTGTGCCTGTGGTGTGGGCGCCCAACGCCGAGGAACTGCTGCCGCTCGTACGCCGGGCGCTGGACCTGACCCGACCGGGCAGTCGAGGGCCCCGGGACTGGCTGCTCAGCGCAGCGGAGCGGGGCAACGACTCGACCCGGCTGCGCGCGTTCACCGAGGGCAACGGGGTACGCGCTCTGGTGGACGGCCGTTCCTACTTCACTCGCCTGGCCGAGGAGCTCGACGGCACCGACGCTGACGATCTGGTGCTACTCCTGGGCTGGCGGGCCGACACGAGTCAACGGCTCGCTGGTACCGGACGCACCCTGGGTGAGCTGCTGAGCGCGGCGGCGTCCCGTGGTGCGCTGGTCAGAGGCCTGCTTTGGCATTCGCACGCCAGCGCACTGACCTACTCCGCCCGGCAGAACCGGCAGGTGGCCACCGTGCTGCGGAAGGTCGGCGGGCAGATTCTGCTCGACATGCGGATCCGCAGCCGTGGCAGTCACCACCAGAAACTCGTGGTGGTGCGGCACCCCGGCCGGCTCGAGCGGGACGTCGCTTTCCTCGGCGGGATCGACCTGGCACACAGCCGGGGTGACGACGCCGCTCACACCGGAGATCCGCAGACCGCGCCCCTGGCCGCCGCCTATGGCCCGACCCCACCCTGGCACGACGTGCAGCTGCAGCTGCGAGGCCCCGCCGTCCGAGACGCCGAAGAGGTCGTCCGGGAGCGCTGGAACGATCCGGCCGCGCTGGTGCGGTTGCCCTGGCACCTGCTCCCGAACCGGCTGCACGGGGTGGACCGCGCCGCCCGGCCACTGCCCGCACCTCTCGACGACCCGCCGGCCGAGGGATCCTGTGCCGTGCAGTTGCTACGCACCTATCCGCGCCGCCGGCCGGCGTACCCCTTCGCCCCGCGCGGCGAGCGCAGCATCGCCCGGGCTTACGCCAAGGCCCTCGACCGCGCCCAGCGGCTGGTGTACATCGAGGACCAGTACCTGTGGTCGGTCGACGTCGCCCGGACCTTCGCCACCGCACTGCGTCGCGCTCCGCGGTTGCACTTGATCGCCGTCGTCCCCCGGCATCCCGACGGGGACGGCGCGTCCTACGCGACCGCCGCCCGACACGGCCACGCCGAGGCACTGGCCATGGTCCGCTCCGCCGGCGGCGAACGAGTGCAGGTCCTCGACGTGGAGAACCGCGCCGGCACGCCGATCTACGTCCACGCCAAGGTCTGCATCGTCGACGACGTATGGGCCGTCGTCGGCAGCGACAACTTCAACGTCCGCTCCTGGACGCACGACAGCGAACTGGCCGCGGCGGTCGTCGACGACCGCCATGACGGCCGGGAACCACACGATCCCGGCGGACTGGGCGACGGCGCCCGCTGCTTCGCACGAGATCTGCGGCTGCGGCTGATGCGCGAGCACCTCGGCACCGATGTCGACGACGCACTACTCGACCCCGACACCGCGGCCGACGCCGTCAGGGCCAGCGCTGCCGCTCTGGACACGTGGCACGCGCGGGGATGCGGGGACCGCCCGCCGGGCCGGCTGCGCTGCCACCCGCTTCCGGCCGGGGCCGCCGATCTGCCGTTCTGGCGTCGGGGAATCATCGATCCGCTCTACCGGTCCGTGCTGGACCCCGATGGCCGCCCGCTGAGCATGCGGCTGCGCCGCACCTACTGACGCCCGGTCCGCCCCCCCACATGCTTCCCAGGCGTCTCGGCCGGGCAGCGCCGGGTAGGAACGAGCAATGGAGCCACCTCGATGATGCTTACCGCCCAGGGCCGGCCCTCCGACGCCGGGCCGGCGAAGACCGACACCGAGGCCGCCGGAATCCTCTGCCGCACTCCTCCCGCCCGACGACGGTGACTGCCGACGGACCTCCGGCCGAGGATGGTCCAGTTCTCGCCGGCGCAAAGGTAACGCCGTGGCCCGCGGACCACGGGAATTCCTGGCTGCGGGCGCATCCGGGCGGGCTGATCACGGCGACGGCGTTCGCGGCACTGGCGATGACGCCGTCACTGCTGCCCCGCGACTGGCTCTTCCAGGGGGTGGTATCCGGCATCTCGGCGGCGGCCGGCTATGGCGTGGGCGTGGTGGGGGCCTGGGCGTTGCGTCGCTGGTCCAGGTGGCGCCGCCTCCGGGAGGCGGGCGGACGCCGGCTGCGGCGACGCGCCGGGGCCTGGGGTTGGTGGTTGTTGCTGGGAGCCATCCCCACTGTCCTGACCGTCATGTTGCTCGTCTCGGCCGGCTGGCAGCGGGAGATCGCCGCGCTCGTCGGCATCGACCGGCGTACGACCGCCGGCTGGCTGCGCGCCGGACCTGTGCTGCTGCTCGTCGCCGTCGTGCTCATCACCCTGTCCCGGATCGTCCGAGCTCTGTACCGCCTGGTGGCGCGGCTGCTGCGTCGCTGGGTGGGGCTGCCCCACCGGCCGGCCTCGGTGGTCGCCGCAGTCCTGGTGGCCGTCGTCGTTGCCTCCGTCACCGACGACGTGCTGCTGCAGCGGGCCTTGACGGCGGCCGACGCCGCCTTCCGCGCCGCCGATTCGCTGACGCACGAGGGCGTCGAGAAGCCATCCAGCGCCACTCGCTCCGGCTCGCCGAACTCCCTCGTTTCGTGGGACTCCCTGGGCAGGGAGGGGCGGCGATTCGTCACCGGGGGCCCGACACCGCAGCAGCTGGACGCCGTCACCGGGCGCGGCGCGGCGGAGCGGATCCGGGTCTACGCGGGGCTGGACAGCGCGCCGACGCCGCAAGAGCGCGCCGACCTGGCCGTGACCGAGCTGGAGCGGACCGGCGCCTTCGACCGCTCCGTGCTGCTGGTGGCCACCTCGACCGGCAGCGGCTGGGTCAACGACACTGCCGTCAGCAGCGTGGAGCTGATGTACGGCGGGGACACCGCCGCCGTGTCCGCGCAGTACTCCTACCTGCCCAGCTGGCTGTCCTTCCTGGTCGACCGCTCACGGGCCGAACAGACCGGCCGGCTGCTGTTCGACGCGGTGCACGCCCGGCTGGACCAGCTCCCCCAGGGCGCCCGCCCGCGCCTGCTGGTCTACGGGGAGAGCCTCGGCTCGCAGGGATCGGAGGCCGCCTTCAGCTCGCTGGCCGACATCCGCGCCCAGGCCGACGGCGTGCTGTGGGTCGGGCCGCCGCACTCCAATGAACTCTGGTCGACGCTGGTGGCTCGGCGCGATCCGGGCACGCCGGAGGTGAAGCCGGTGTACGCCGACGGGCTGGTGGTCCGCTTCGCCGGCAATGCGGGCGAGCTGACGCAACCGTCCACTCCGTGGGAGGCCCCGCGTGTCCTCTACCTGCAGCACGCCTCGGACCCCATCGTGTGGTGGACACCGGAGCTGTTGTTCCAGCGACCCGACTGGCTGGCCGAGACCCGCGGCCCGGACGTCTCCCCCTCGATGAGCTGGTACCCCATCGTCACTTTCTGGCAGGTGACCGCCGACCTGACCCACGCCCAATCGGTGCCCGACGGGCACGGGCACAACTACGACGACCTGCTGCTCGACGCTTGGGCTGCGGTCGCGCCGCCCGATGGTTGGACGGACGACGACACGGCGCGCATCGACGCGATGCTGAACCCCTGACCCGGACCTCGTCCGCTGGGCCGGCCGCCCTCCGATGGGCGGAGCGCCTGGCGGACTTCCCCATCGGGCGAACCACGCGCTGCGTGCTGACGACAGCGCGACCGACCGCGACCCGCCACTGCCCCGCCGGCCTCAGACCCTTGATCTCGCTCGGTGCACGAACGCGTCGACGTCCGCACGGTCCACACCTGCGGCCGGCAGTCGCACCATAAGGGCACCGGAGACCGATGTCCGAGCACGGATGTCGCCGTGGCCGGGCCGGGGTGGGACGACCGGGAGATGATGGCTGGGTGCAGCCCAGCGGCCATCGGAACGGCGAGGGACAGCGAGATGCAGAGCAGGACGCTGCGCGCCCGGGCACGCTGCCTCCTGACGGCACGGTGGCCGCACGCGTGGCCCGGCGGGCGGCCGCGGCGCTGTCCGTCGTGCTCGCCGGACTGGTTCGCTGGATGCTGCGCCTCGCCCTCCCCCTCGCCGGCGCGGCTGCCCTCCTGCACTCCTTTCCGTACCGAGCCACGGTGCAAGGCGTGCCGTTTCGGGTGGAGGGTTCGCTGCTCACCCGGCCCGGCCTCTCGGCCGAGACGACGCTAGGCAGTTGGGTCTTCCCCGACCTCAGCGGGCTGCCGGTCGGCGTGCGCATCACGCCCTCGGACGTTGATGTCCTCGACTTGGCCCGGGCGGCCGGTGAGGACCGGGCCGGTTTCGCGCAGCGGCTGCAAGCCGACGCTGCCGAGCAGTTCCCGCGGATCGCCGCCTGGTTGGTCGCCGAAGTGGTGCTCGGCGTCGCGCTCGGCCTGCTCGCCGCCGCCGCCATCAACATGTCCCTGCGCTATCTGCGGGGGCGACCGCGCCGGCCCGACGAGCTACAGCACCGGATGCGCCAGCTCGGCTCGGCGCTCGCCGTCGTCATGGCCGTCGCGCTGTACGGCTGGGTGACCTACAACCCCGACTGGGCACGCCAGTCACGGCTGACCGGAACCCTGGCCGCCGCCCAGCTGTTCCCCGGGCAGCTCGCGGACTACTACACGCAGCAGTCGAAGGTGTCCGACGTCCTCGGTTCGATCGTCGGCCTGCAGGCGTCCCTGCAGCAACAGATCGACGAGGACCGGGCGGCCGGAACAGCGCTGCAGATCATGTTCATCTCGGACATGCACCTGGCCGCGAACTATCCGCTGGTGCAGGCCTACGCGGAGAGCTACGACGTAGACCTCATCGTCAATACCGGTGACGAGAGCGAGTTCGGCACGTCGATCGAGCTGACCTCGACGTACCTGGACGCCATGAGGGCCGTCACCGCCGACACCCCGATGCTCTGGATCGCCGGCAACCACGATTCGCCCGACACGGCGGACGTGATGCGTACGATCCCCGGCGTCACGGTGCTCGGCGGCAAGCAGTCCACCGCCGATGGCTTCGCAGTGACCGCCGGGATGGTGCGGGCCTTCGGCCTGACAGTTGCCGGGGTGTCCGATCCCCGAACCTACGGCGGCCCGGGCGCCTACGGCTCCGATGACGGCTCGGTCACCGGCCCCCTCCAGCGCTCCGCCACTGCCGACGCCCTCGCCAACGTGACCGGCGAGAACGAGCGGGACCGCCCGTTCCTCGACATCTTCGCCGCCCACGGGTCAGTCATGGCGGGCGAGGCACGGGAACTGCTCGGCGACCGGATCCGGCAGACCAATACCGGCCACGTGCACGCGCAGAACGAGCCCGCCGACGTCCAGAGCGACGCCGGCATCGACCTCGTCGAAGGCTCGACCGGCGCCGGCGGGCTGGACAACATCGTGCGGGGCGCCGCACGGCCACCGGTGGCTTTCACCATCGAATCCGTCGCCGAGGACTGCCAGTTCACCCGGGTGATCCGCTTCCAGATCCGCTCCATCCGCCCCGAGGAGACCTCGCGGGCGGAAGCGGCGGATCCACAAGGCTTTGGCAGCGACGTCGCCGCCTCAACGATCTATCTGCAACCGCAGGACATCGCAGAAGGCCGCTCATGCGGGACCGAGCTCGGTATCGGAGAGGCCGAGCCCCTATGAGCGAAGCGCAGAGTCAGGGTGCTGATTCTAGGGGGCCGCGGCGGTCGCCGGAGAGGAGCGGTCGATCGAGCGCCGCTGGAGGTGGGGCGGTAGTCACGGGCGTCCGGGCAGTAGGTGATGGTCGCGTCACATCGGTGCCGACCACGGGGACGGCGAGGAACAATCCCACGACACCCAATGCGAGCCCCGCTGTGGTCGTCACCAACGACGAAAGCTGAGCTGCCCGCCAGCGATAGCGATGCCGTCGACAGAGTCGGTGAGCGTGGACGCGTAGAACAATTCGCCGGTGGTGGTCATCGGGAATTCTCGCCCCGGCCCGAGGGCCGTAGACGGCGTGGGAGTGCCTTGTTCAGGGCAAAGGACTCTTCTCCCCATCGGAGACTCGAAGGGTAGCTGGTTCCGGGGAAGGCCGCCCCCGAGTGGGACGGTGGCAGTGAATGTGCAGCCGGTACTGGCAGACTCGCCGTCGTGACAGACGAGGCCGTTCCGACGCCGGAGGCGCATCGGCAGGCGGCGCGGCTGCGTGCGCTCTTCGCCGGAGATGCAGTCGGCATGGCTTCAGGCTGCGGAGATGTCATCGAACAGGCTAACGACGAGCTGCTACGCATCCTCGGTCGCGGGCGTGCCGGGTTGGCGGAAGGCATCGCTTGGCCGACGATCACGCCGGCTGACCATGCCGAGCGGGATGCCGCGGCCATCGGGGACGTCCGTCGTTCCGGGTCGGCGGTCGTGCAGAAGGACTTCCTGCGCCCGGACGGTAGCCGCATCCCGGTGCTGGCGGTTGTGGCTGCAGTGTCCTGGGATCCCTACGAATGGGTTGCCATCGTCGTCGATCTCAGTCGGGAGGAGCGGTTGCGCCGGCTGGTCCAGTCGGAGGCCGCCATCGTCTCCTCGCTCCTTGAGGACGCCCCGATAGGTTTCGCGTTGATCGATCCGGAACTGCGTTTCGTCAGAATCAACAACGAGCTGGCCGCTATGAACGGCTTCACCGTCGACCAGCACGAGGGTGCGCTGGTGTTCGAACTGCTGCCGGACCTGCGGGACGGCGCGGAACCGCTGCTACGTCGAGTGCTTGAGACTGGCGAACCCCTGCGTGACGTACAGATTGTCGGGACGACCCCGGCCGACCCGGACACGACGCGGACATGGCTGGAGAGCTTCTTCCCAGTCCGGGCACCCGGCGGGCCAACGATTGGCGTCGCCGCTGTGGCGCGCGACGTCACCGAGGTGCTGCAGCTCCAGGCGGAGCTGCAGGCCACCCTGACGAGGCAGCGGCAGGTGCTGCACGAACTGCAGACCAGCCTGCTCCCGACACTGCCCGACACTCCTGGTTTCGACCTGGCCGCCCAGTACCTCGGGGCCTCGATCGACATCCAGTTGGGCGGGGACTGGTTCGACGTCCTTCACGCGCCCGACGGCCGACTGGTCTTGGCGATCGGCGATGTTGTCGGGCACGGACCTGCTGCGGTCGGCCTCATGGCACGGCTCAGTGGAGCCATGCGCGCCTACGTGACCGCCGGTCACGGGCCGGGGCAGGTCCTCACCCAGCTCAATCGGCTGCTCAACGCTGCGCCTTTCCCGGCCCTGGCTAGCGCCGCCATCCTGTACCTGGAGCGGGCCGGCGGAGACATTGAGTACGCCAGCGCAGGCCATCCCTACCCGCTGATGTGCGCCCCCGGTGCCGCACCAGCAGTGCTGGACCAGGCTCAGGGCATGATTCTCGGCGCAACGGCTGATTCCTTCTACGCCAGCGCGTCCGCAAGGCTGCATGGCGGAGCCGCGGTGCTGTTGTACACCGATGGACTCATCGAGACCCGCGGAGAGGATCTCGACACGGGGCTGGCCCGCCTCCGCCGCGCGATCCTCGCTTCGTCCCAGGGCACAGGTGGGGCCGCGGAACTGCTGCGTGCCGCGATCGCCGGGTCTGCGGTCTCAGACGAGCGTGACGACGACGTCTGCCTCCTGGCCGCCACCCGGCTGCCGGAAATCCGATCCACCGCCGATGTGAACGCTACGAGGGGACAGTTCGACGCGGTGCGTGCAGCGGTGATGGGAGCAGAAGGAAGGACTGACCGTTACCGACGGCACGGCATGGGTGCGGGCCCAGTGGAGGTTGCGGCGCACGACTTCGCCAGTCGCCCACCAGCCGGCCCTTTCATCTCCTCTGGGTCCACCGACGAGGGCGGCCTCCGGTAGTTCGGCGACCCACTTCGTCCGTCCGTCAGCTGCCCCCTCGCTCGTTCGCGTCTCACGAGGCGACCCCGGGCCGTCGGTCCTCGCTGGACGCGGTGAGCAGCGCCAGTCCCGCGTCCATGCAGGCGCGCAGCTGCAGTGCGTCGTCCGCTAGCGCCGACACCAGTGCTGCCGGACCAGGCAGAGGGAGCACGGCCGCGGTGTCCCCCACCAATGTCGGCGGCGGCGGATCGTCGGCCCAAGCGGGGTCGACGACGACGAGCGAACCGAGCGCTCGCCGTCCCCCCGTCACCGCCGCGCTGTTCCAGCCCACCGCCGCGGGCCCGAGCGCCAGGTCCTGGTGCAACAGGGGCCGGCCATCTAGGCGGATCCGCAGGCGCGCGACCACATCGCCGGGCTGCTCCCCGTGCCGCCCGAGGAGCAGCTCTTCGCGCAGCACCAGCCTGGCACCTGCGGCGAGGTCGACCTGCACGTCGGTGAGGTGGTGGCAGCCGCGCGCGGCGATCATCGGCTCGGGCAGCCAGACCAGCGTCGCCCCGGCCCCAACCCGCGCAGTGGTGTGCAGCGTTGACTGGCCGCCGAGCGGGCCGGGCAGCAGCAGCGACGCGGAGATCTCCCGCAGGACCAGAGTGCTGCCATCCCCCACCTGGATGTCCAGTGCGTACGCGTCACCGCCGATGGGGCCCGCGGCGCCCGCGGCCAGGCAGACGCGGGCGGCTCCGTCGCCGAGCCTGGTCCATGGCTCGGGGCCCTTCGGGTGAGTGAGCCGCAGCATCAGCGGTGCCTGGGACCGCAGCGTCGCGACCCGGCTACGAACCGCGCCGCCGCGGAGCGCGACGGCCTCCACGCCGAGCGCGGCAGCGGCGCGCATCAGCCGGTGGCGGCGTTCCCCGACGCCACGCCCGAGGGTTCCGCCGTTCCCTCGGCGAGGCAGCCGCGCACCCAGGCGGCGACCGGGGCCGCCGTCGGGTCCTCGGTGAGGGACAGGAAGACCGTCGGCAGGTCGCCGCGCTGGGCGCGCGAGTCGCGGTCCATGACGGACAGGTCGGCGTTGACCCGGTCGGCCAGGTCGGTCTTGTTGATCACCAGCAGGTCGGCGCGGGTGACACCGGGCCCGCCCTTGCGGGGGACCTTGTCCCCGCCGGCGACGTCGACGACGTAGATCTGCTTGTGCACCAGGCCGCGGCTGAACGTGGCGGTGAGGTTGTCCCCGCCGCTCTCGACCAGCAGCAGTTCCACCCCGGGGATGCTCTCTTCGAGATCCTCCAGAGCCTCGAGGTTGGCAGAGATGTCGTCGCGGATCGCGGTGTGCGGACAGGCGCCGGTCTCCACCGCCCGCACCCGCTCGTTCGGCAGGACGCCGTTGCGGAGCAAGAAATCGGCGTCCTCTGTGGTGTAGATGTCATTGGTCACCACAGCCAGGTTCACCTCGGTCCCTAGTGAGCGGCAGAGGGCGGCGACGAGCGCGGTCTTGCCGGAGCCGACTGGGCCGCCGATCCCGATGCGCAGCGCTCGACCCGGTTCGCGGGGCAGCACACCGGCGGTGTCGACGTGCGGATGCGGGTGGTCGTGAGTGTGGTCGTGGTCATGAGGCAAAGAGACGCACCTCCCAGGTGGCGTGGTGTTCGGCGGCGAGGTCCAGCAGCGGGGCGCTGCCGGCGGGCAGGTGGGCGGGGTCGGCGTCGGCGTACCGCTCGGCGTCGGCGGCGATGGCGTCGAGCAGCGGGCCGAGCCGGGCGAGGGCGGCGTGGGTGGCGAACGGGTCGAGTCCGAGGAGCCGGACGGCGGCGGTCGCCGGGCCGGCTACCGCGTCGTGGACGGCGGCCAGCGCCGCCGCGTACGGTCTCAGGCCGGAGACGGCTGCTGCGGCGCCGAGAACGATGGGGTGGTGGGGGCTGCGACCGAGCCCGGCCCAGCAGTCATGAGGCCGGATCACCCGCATGGCACGCACCAGTTGCCGGCCGAGCTTGCGCGAGGTCTGTCGGAGCACCGGGGACGGCTGGCGGGCGTCGAGCTCCTCCTCCAGCACGCCTAGCCGGCCGTTGTCGCCGGCGAGTACGGCAGCGCAGGCGCTCGCGGCGAACGCGGCGGCCAGCAGCCCGCTGGTCACGGCGCGGCCCCGCAGGAATGTCTCGAGCGATGCGACGTCGCGAACGCGGTCGGCGGCCACGCTGGGCTCCAGGCCACCGGAGTGGGCGTGACCGCCCGCCGGCAGCCGCCCGTCCGCGAGCAGCAGCAGCGCAGCCGTGGTCTCCCCCGTCATCAGAAGAGGAAGTAGCGCTGGGTCATGGGGAGCGCGTCCACCGGCTCGTGCGTGACCGTCTCCCCGTCGATCCGCACCGCGAAGGTGTCGGGGTTCACCTCGATGCTGGGCCGGGCCGAGTTGAGCGGCAGATCGTCCTTGGTACGACCGCGCACGTTCTCGATGGGCACCAGCCGCCGGTGCACGGCCAGCCGGTCGGCGAGGCCGTCCTCCAGCGCCGTGGGGGCGACGAAGGCCAGGCTCGTCGCCTGCGCCGCGCGGGTGTGCACGTTGTACCCGGGCCGGGGCAACACCGGCTGCGGGGTGGGCACCGACGCGTTGGGATCGCCCAGGAGCGCCATCGCGGACATACCGCCCTTGAACACCGACGTCGGTTTGACGCCGAACAGGGCCGGCTCCCACAGGACGAAGTCGGCGAGCTTGCCCACCTCGATCGAGCCGATCTCCCGCTCCAGCCCGTGGATGACCGCGGGGACGATCGTGTACTTGGCAACGTAGCGGCGGGCCCGGTTGTTGTCGGCGCGCCCGTCGCCCGGCAGCGCCCCGCGTAGTTCTTTCATCACATGGGCGGTCTGCCAGGTGCGCTGGATGGTCTCCCCCAGCCGGCCCATGGCCTGGGCGTCGGACTGCATCCCGGAGATGGCCCCGATGTCCTGCAGCACGTCCTCCGCCGCGATCGTGCTCGCCCGCACCCGGCTCTCGGCGAACTGCAGCTCCACGGGCACCTTGGGATTCAGGTGGTGGGCGACGAGGATCATGTCCAGCTGTTCGTCGACGGTGTTGACGGTGAACGGCCGGGTCGGCGTGGTGGACGACGGCAGCACGTTCGGCTCGGCAGCGATCCGGATGATGTCGGGCGCATGCCCACCGCCGGCACCCTCGGTGTGGAAACTGTGAAACGTCCGGCCGCGCACGGTGCCCAGCAGGTCTTCGACGAATCCGGCCTCGTTGAGGGTGTCGCTGTGGATCGCGACCTGCACACCGGACTCGTCGGCGACGGTCAGTGCGGCGTCGACGACCGCCGGCGTGGCCCCCCAGTCCTCGTGACACTTGAACCCCGCGGCGCCGGCCCGCAGTTGCTCCCGAAGAGCCTCCTGCGACACCGTCGTCCCCCGGCCGAGAAAGGCCACGTTCACCGGCCAGGGGTCGAACGCCTCGAACATCCGCTCCAGCCACCAGGCGCCCGGTGTGGCCAGGGTGGCCTGCGAGCCGCTGGTCGGGCCGGTGCCGCCGCCGACGAGCGTCGTGGTCCCCGCCTCCAGCGCCACCGTGCACATGTCCGGCGACACCATGTGCACGTGGGTGTCGATCGCCCCCGCCGTCATGATCAGGCCGGTGCCGTTCATCACCTCGGTCGACGGTCCGACGACCAGGGCGGGATCGACGCCGTCCATGATGTCGGGATTGCCGGACTTGCCGATGCCGACGAACCGCCCGTCGCGGATGCCGACGTCGGCCTTGACGATGCCCCAGTGGTCGAGCACCACCACGTTGGTCACCACGAGATCGGGCGTGCCCTCCGTGCGCGGGGTGTGCGACTGCCCCTGCGACTCGCGCCCGGACTTGCCGCCGCCGAAGACGTTCTCGTCGCCGCCGACGCAGTGGTCGGTCTCGATCTCGATGAACAGGCTCGTGTCGGCCAGGCGCAGCCGGTCGCCGGTCGTGGGCCCGAGCATCGACACGTACATCTGCCGGTCGATCTCAGGCATGGGACCCGCCCTCTCTTTCGCCAGCGGAGCTCTCGCCGCGGAAACCGGGCATCACGCGCCGTCCGGCGTAGGGAACGAGTTCGACCGTCTGCGAGGCGCCGGGATCGAACCGGGTCATGCTGCCGGCCATGATGTTTTGCCGTCGTCCCCAGGCGGCCTTCCGGTCGAACTCCAGCGCCGCGTTCGTCTCGGCGAAGTGGTAGTGCGAGCCCACCGTGATCGGCCGGTCGCCGGTGTTCACCACCGTCAGGGTGATCGCCTCCCGACCGATGT
This sequence comes from Blastococcus sp. TF02-8, assembly GCF_003319175.1. Taxonomy (GTDB): domain Bacteria; phylum Actinomycetota; class Actinomycetes; order Mycobacteriales; family Geodermatophilaceae; genus Blastococcus. The sequence goes on from NZ_QOHK01000007.1 coordinate 190,472, forward strand.
TGATGTGCACCGGTCCCTCGCCATACAGGATCTGGCCGGGAGTCCCCGCCTTCGCCGAGGAGTCCGCGCCGGGATGGGTGATGGCGATCGCGCCGCCCTTGCCCGAGCCCAGGACCACGTGTCTACCGGTGCCCGGTCGCTGCCGGGTCAGCGGTGGCGGTTCCAGCCGCCCGGCGAGCCTGTTCAGCACCGGCGTGCGCTGGGCGGCCCTCTGCGCCCAGGAGACGGCGGTGCTCGCCAGCCCGAACGGCCCCGGCTTGTCCAGCTGGTTGGTCAACGTGTCCTTGATCGTGCGGCCGATGTTCATTGGATCGGCTCTGGCACGGTGATCAGCTTGGTGCCGTCAGGGAACGTGGCCTCCACGTGCACCTGAGCCAGCATCTCCGGGACGCCGTCGAGCACATCGTCCCGGCTCAGCACGTTCCGGGCGTCGTTCTGCAGGTCGGCCTTCGTGCGGCCGTCGCGCGCACCCTCCAGGAGGAACGCCGTGATGATCGCGGTGGCCTCCGGCAGGTTGAGCTTCAGCCCGCGCTCCCTGCGGCGCTCGGCCACCAGGGCGGCCGTGAAGATCATCAGCCGATCGCGTTCCTTCAGTGTCAACAGCATCCCGGACTCCCCCAGGTCGGACTAGAACAGGAAGTAGCGCTGGGTCATCGGCAGTTCGGTGGCCGGTTCGTGCTCGATGAGCTCGCCGTCGACGCGGACGCTGTAGGTGTCCGGGTCGACCTCGATGCGGGGCAGGGCGGTGTTCTCCGGCAGGTCGGCCTTGGTGCGGCCGCGGACGTTGCCGACCGCGACCAGTGGCCGGCGGGTGGTGAGCCGCTCGGCCAGGCCGTCGTCGACCGCAGCTTGGGAGACGAAGGCGACGGCGGTGTCGGCGCTGGCGGGGCTGTGGGCGTTGTACCCGAGCCGCGGGAGCACCGGCTGCGGCGTGGGGATGGAGGCGTTCGGGTCGCCGAGCGCGGCGACCGCGGCCATGCCGCCCTTGAACACCGCCGTGGGGCGGACGCCGAACAGCGCCGGCTGCCACAGCACCAGATCGGCCATCTTCCCCGGCTCGACCGACCCGATCTCGTGCTCGAGGCCGTGGGCGACGGCGGGGCAGATTGTGTACTTCGCGACGTAGCGGCGGGCGCGGTTGTTGTCGGCTCGCCCGTCACCGGGCAGCGGGCCGCGCAACTGCTTCATCCGGTGCGCGGTCTGCCACGTGCGGATCACGACTTCCCCGATCCGGCCCATCGCCTGCGCGTCCGACGACATGATCGACAGCGCGCCGAGGTCCTGCAGCACGTCCTCGGCGGCGATCGTGCCCGCGCGGACGCGGCTCTCGGCGAACGCGAGGTCGTTGGACACCTGCGGGTTGAGGTGGTGGGCGACCATGACCATGTCGAGGTGCTCGGGGATGGTGTTGTGCGTGAACGGCCGGGTCGGGTTGGTCGAGGCCGGGAGCACGTAGGGCTCGCCGGCGATGCGGATGATGTCGGGCGCGTGCCCGCCGCCGGCCCCCTCGGTGTGGTAGCTGTGGAAAGTCCGGCCCTTCACGGCGGCCAGCATGTCCTCGACGAAGCCGGCCTCGTTGAGGGTGTCGCTGTGGATGGCGACCTGGACGCCGGACTCGTCGGCGACGCTGAGCGCCGCGTCGATGGCGGCCGGGGTGGCGCCCCAGTCCTCGTGCACCTTGAAGCCGCCCGCCCCGCCCCGCAGCTGCTCCCACAGCGCCTCATGCGACACGGTGTTGCCGCGGGCGAGGAACAGCACGTTGACCGGCCACGGGTCGACCGCGTCCAGCATCCGCTGCAGCCACCACGCCCCCGGCGTCGCGAGGGTTGCCTTGGAGCCCTCAGTGGGTCCGGTACCGCCGCCGACCACCGTGGTCGTGCCGGCGGCCAGCGCCACCTCGAAGGAGGCGGGGTCGACGAAGTGCACGTGGGTGTCAATCGCGCCGGCGGTGAGGATGAGGCCGTTGCCCGACGCGATCTCCGTGGATGGGCCGATGACGAGGTCCGGGTGGACGCCGTCCATCGTCTCGGGGTTGCCGGCCTTGCCCAGGGCGGTGATCCGGCCGTCGCGGATGCCGACGTCGGCCTTGATGACGCCCCAGTGGTCCAGCACGACGGCGCCGGTGATGACCAGGTCGGGGCTGCCCTCGGCGCGGGTGGCGCGGGACTGGCCCATGGACTCGCGGATCGATTTGCCGCCGCCGAACACGGCCTCGTCGCCGCCGACGCAGCGGTCCTCCTCGACCTCGATGAACAGGTTGGTGTCGGCCAGCCGGATGCGGTCGCCGGTGGTCGGGCCGAAGGAGGCGTCGTATTCCTGCCGATTGATCTCAGCCATCGAGCGGACCTCCGCATTCGCCACGCAGCCCGGCGACGATGCGCTGCCCTGCGATCGGGATGAGTTCGACCTGTTCGGCGGCACCGGGCTCGAAGCGCATGGAGCCTCCGGAGAGCACGTTGAGCCGACGTCCCCACGCGGCCTTGCGGTCGAAGGACAGGCCGGGGTTGACCTCGGCGAAGTGGTAGTGGGAGCCGACCTGGATCGGCCGGTCGGCGGTGTTCTCCACGCGCAAGGTGACGACGTCCTTGCCGGCGTTGATCACCACCGGGTCGTCGCCGTACAGCACTTGGCCGGGGATCAGCGGCTCGTCGGCGTGCGGGTCGTCGCCGGTGTAGTGCCGCCGCTCGGCCTGACGTTCACCCGTGCCCGGGCGGCGAGGTTGGCTGGGACTGTTCGGTCCGCTGTGCGGATGGCGCGTCCCGCCTCGACGGCGGCTGTCCTTGCCGCCGGGGTCGTCGCTGGGGTGTTCGCCGCGGGCTGTCATGAGATCGGTGCCGTGACCGTGACGAGCTTCGTCCCGTCGGGGAACGTCGCCTCCACCTGCACCTGGGCGAGCATCTCCGGCACGCCCTCCATGACGTCGTCGCGGTGCAGCACGTCACGGCCGGCGCTCATGAGGTCCTCGACCATCCGCCCGTCGCGCGCCCCCTCGAGGAGGAACGACGTGATCAACGCGGTGGCTTCAGGGAGGTTGAGCTTCAAGCCACGGTCCTTGCGCTCCGCGGCAAGCTTGGCCGCCGTGTAAATCATCAAGCGCTCCCGCTCATGCAGCGACAGCAGCATCGGCGACTCCCCTCGTGAGACCAAAACTCGGCGGAGCTGCGCCAGCACACTCGGTGCTGTCGTGGGATCGCCGCCCCGCCTGCCGGCCTGTGCGCTCGGTCACACCCGGGATGCTGCCCACCATGCCAGAGCAAACCTCACATGACCAGCGGAGATAGCCGCTGATCGGAACGGGTCGGGTGAGCGTGGGCTATCTCAGAACGCACGGGGTAGTCCCGGAAATGGGCCGGCCTCGATTCAGGGAGTACATCGACATGGAACGCCTGCGCGAGCAAGTGGGTGCATTCGCACTGATCGGGCTGCTGCTGATGGCGGGCGGCACCGCTGGGTGCGGGGAGCGCACATACACTCGTGCCCCCGACGTCCAGGCCTCGGTGGGCGATATCGAGATGCGCGACATCAAGCTCGCCCCGCCGCCGGAAGGTGTGTACGAGGTCAGCAGCGCCGCTCGACTGGAGTTCGCCGTCGTGAACACGGGTCGAGCAGAGGAGAAGCTGATTGGCGTGACCGGTCCGGACTTCTCCGATGTTGTCGTCGACGGAGCCCCGAGCGACGGAGCCCTATCGATCGCGATCCGGCCCGGGGAAACGATATTCTCCGGTGATTCCGGCGATCGCGTCCTGATACTCACCGGAATTAACGCGACCCTGCGCACTGCGAAATACCTTCCGATCACCTTCACCTTCGCCGGGGCCGGCGACGCGACCGTCGATGCGGTCGTCTCCTCCCCTCTGCGGCTGACCCTCGACCGGGCCCTCCGCGAATCCGAACAGGGTGAAGACTGAGGTGGACGCGAGCCGGAAACGGAGCCCTCATGCCGGTTTCATTCCACACCGACCAGCGATGGCCGCGGTATCGGCCACATCACCCGCGACGTCGTGATGTACCCGCGCATCCGCGCGGCCGCCGACCTGGTCTGCTCCGGCGCCGTTTTGAAACCGTGGCCGACCACGTGACAAGCCATGCGCCGGTGTGAGCACGAACACTCCCACGACGCGCGCCGCACGACTGCCGGCGGCGGTCGGGTGGCTCGGAGCCGCCTCCTGACCGCCGCCCGGGTCCACGTGGGGGCACTCGCACCGGTTGCGAGGCAGCCGCGCAGCGGGTCGTGCAGGTACGGCTTTGGCTCGCCGACCAGCTCGATCCGCTGAACGCGCTTGGCCAGCTCGGTCAGCAAGACTTCCAACCAGCTGGAGATCGGCTGGCCGCGCCACACCACGGCACGGGATCCGGCACCTACCCACAAGAACGTACGCGCTGCCCTGTGTACCTGCGTCTATTCGCCGGCGCGTCGGGCATATCTGCGCGGGTGAGCAGACGACCTGTGCCGCTACCGCAACTGCGCATAGCAGCGGCTCTCTACCGTTTCCGGGAGAGCCTTTTCTTTCTGCCGGCCCTGCTCGTGGTCCTCGGCGCCGTCCTCGCGGAGGCGGCGGCAGCGATAGATAGGGGGCTGGCCGCGGGCCACGCCGTCCCGCTGACCCTGGACATCAACAGCAACGCCGCAACCTGGTTGCTGAGCACAGTGGCCGGCGCGACCATCACCACCGCCGGTGTCGTGTTCTCGCTCACCGTCGTCAGCCTGCAACTGGCCAGCAGCCAGTTCTCCCCGCGCGTGATGCGCTCGTTCATCCGCGACCGGCTCAGTCAGGTGGTCATCGGGTTGCTCATCGCGACCTTCGTCTTCAGCGTGCTGACCCTGCGGCACATCGATGACGAGCCGGCGACCCCGGCGCCGCGCATCTCGATGACCATGGCGATCGCGCTGACCGTGACCACGGTCCTGCTCATCGTGGCCCACCTCGACCACCTGGCCCGCGGCCTGCAGGTCGGCCAAGTGGTGCGCACGATCGCCGCCGAGGGTGAGCTCGTGATCGACGCCCTGGTGCGCTCCTCGTGCGACGAGCTTCCAGGGCCCGCCACCACGCCGCCGGACTCCGACGGCGGCCTGGTGGTGCCGGCGCCACGGGACGGCTGGGTGACGCAGGCGCCGAGCGGCCAGATACTCGCGGTCGTCCCTCCACGCAGCACGGTCCGCTTCGACACGCGCAACGGTGCGTACATCCACGAAGGAGAACCGCTGGTCACCATCTGGCCGGTGCCGGCCGACGCGGATGCGGTATGTGAGGCGTTGGCCAGGACGGTGCTGGTCGCCGACACCCGCACCATGCAGGAAGACGTCGACTTCGCGATCCGGCAGCTGGTGGACATCGGGTTGCGGGCCCTCAGTTCGGCTATCAACGACCCCACGACGGCGGTCGAGGTGACCCTGCGGTTGGGCAGCCTGCTGCGCAAGGTGCTCGTCATCGAGCTGCCGCCCCGGACGGTGGCCGGGCCGGATGGCAAGGTGCTGCTGCGGCCGTGGGACCTGTCGCACGAGGAGTACATCGCGCACGCCTTCGACCAGCTCCGGCAGGCAGCGCCCCCGCAGAGCCAGGTCGCAGCGTCCCTGTTGCGGGTGCTGCGCATGCTGCAGGCGCACGTCGGCAGCAGCGGCCGGCCGGAGCTCGTCCCGGCGCTCCAAGGGCAGATCGACCGCCTGATGGACGCCGTCGGCGCCAGCAGCGGGTTGCCTCCGGCGGACGTGTCCCGGCTGGCCGCCATCGCGCACGACCCCACCGACCCGGCCGAGCACAGCGGCCGCGCGCCGCGTTGACCGTCGCCGGCGCTTGTTACCCGCAGGCGGCCCGTTGCCCGCTGCCGCCCCTGGACAACCTTGCCCTCTAACGGCCGGGCCGCAACCGTCGACTCGGCGCCCCTGGCTGCGACAGGGTCAGCTGTCGGGCATCACCGCGCCGCCGTCATCCTTCCAACGGTAGATCTGCTTGTCCGGCACAACCTGGTCGGTGGCCCCCGCATTCTCCGGACCGCCGGAACTCTGCTCGTCTGTGGTGTCACCGTCATCGTGGCTGCGGTCTGGCTCCAGTGACTGGACCATCACTCACTCCCTCTCCCCGCAATGCGAATCCCTGCAACGCCATACTCGGCGACGTCGTCTGACGCCATGCTGCCTATTCCCCGTCAGACCGACCACGCAAGCCCAAGCCACAGCGAGGCTGTCGCCGTAGGGACCCGACCGGGATACTGACCCTCAGGCCTCGCGGAGCGACGCCAGCGACACTGCGCGCCGGATCCGCGGGGCCACGCGTGCTTCGCCCCTTGCGGCAGAGCGCCCGGTCACCGGCGCCAGGCCGGATGGACCAGCCGCGCCATCGAGAGCGGCCAGCCCTGTGCCGGCGCACCGCCGTCGGCGCCGTCGCCATCGTCGGACCAGCTGTGCCGGGCGGCTCGGAACCCCGCCGAGACCACTCGCCGAAGGAGCAGGATCACTGCGGTGGTCGCGAGCACCGGCCAACCCGGCGTGCCCACGAGTCTCAGCAGACCAGCGGCGACCAGCATGTCCAGCAGCACGCCGAGCGCCAGCGGCGGACGACGAATCACCACCACGACGACCAGGCCGGACACGACCCCGGCCGCAACGATCAGCGTCGCAGCGGTGCTCGTCACTTCCTGCAGCGTCGTCACACCATCCGCCCTCGCACCCGGTCGGCCGGATCGGTCGCGGGCACGCCCTGGGCGCGCACGTCGCGCTCCGCGGCGACCTGGCGGCGTTCCTCCTCGATCTCCCGGCCGAGAAAATAGTTCAGCGCTGTGCGGATCGCGGCCACGGCGGCCAGCTGCGCCAGATCACGGAAGCTCGGCGCCACCGCCGTCCGCAGCACGTCGCTAGCCAGTTGGAACTCGAGCCCCAGTGCCAGGAAGCGACCGAGCGTGAGTCGCACGGGCACGAACGCGGAGGAACTGCGCTCGCGCAGTCCGGCCCAGATGAAACGAAGAAAGGCCCGTACCGCTCCCACGATGATGACGGCGGCACCGCAGGCCTCCACGATGACGACCAGGACGCCGACGACGTCGGCAAGCAGCTCTTCCATGTGCGCGCCCTACCCGGCACCAGGCGGTTCACGTACGCCGATCGGGGACGCTGTCGGCGCGCAAGAGGACGACGATTCTCGCCAGGTCGCCCACGCCGACGCCGGAAACGACCTCGGAAGCACCATCATCGACGACGACCGGGCTGCCCGTTCCGCCGATGTCTCTACTCCTCGGAGGGTAGCGGCGTCGCCTCCGGCCGCGGTGACTGATCGGGTGTCGGCGGGCCCAGTAGCCGCTCATCGAGAGCCCGGCGGTACGCGGCCGCTGCGGCCACGATCGCCCCGACCACCGGCACCGCGAGGAACAACCCCACCATCCCGAAGGCTGAGGCCGCGGTAGTGGTGAGCAGCAGCGTGACCAGGGGCGGGAAGTTGACCGCCCGCGACAGCAGCAGCGGAGCCAGGACGTTGCCCTCGATCTGCTGCACCGCTAGCACTATGAGCAGCGCCCACAGCGCAGTGGCCCAGCCGCCGGCCAGGAACGAGACGGCCACGGCGACAACGCCAGCGAGCGTGGCCCCGACCATCGGGATGTACCCGAGGATGAACGTCAGGGCGCCGATCGGCACCGCTAGCGGCACGCCCAGAAACAGAAGACCGGCTCCGATGAACAGGCCGTCGATCAAGCCGGTGAGCGTGGAGGCGTAGAACCACCCTCCGAGGGTGTCCATGACCGCACGTAAGGAGTCCGTGGCCGGGTCCCGCCGCTCACGCGGGAGCACCTGGAGGAACTGCCGCCACAGTGCGTCGCCGCCAGTCAGCGCGAAGATGGCGAAGAACACGGCCACGCCGAAAACCGTGGCGGCGTTGCCCACGGCGCCCACCCCGCTAAGCACAGCACTCCCAAGCCCTGCGAGCAGGGTGCCGACCGAGGACTCCAGCTCTGTGAGGACCTCTCGGACGACCGGCGAGTCCTCGCTCGACGGCAGGCCCGCCAGCCAGTCAGTGAACGAGTCCGCCAGCGAGGAGCCGGCATCGACGAGCTCGGGAACACTGGCGACCACCTGCACGACCACGAACCACGACAGCATGACGAAGGCGCCCAGGAAAAGAACCACGGTCAGCAGGGCGGCCAGGACCGGCGGTACACGATGCCGACGCAGCCACCGCGCCGCGGGCCACAGCAGCGAGACCACGGCGAAGCCGAGCACTGCGCCGGTGACGATGGTCGACACCTGCAACGCCAACCACAACACCGCGGCAACCGCGATGAGGATCATCAGGAACCGCGTGGCGATACCGGCGCCGTGGTCCAGCCAACGCGGGTAAGCGGGACCTTCGCGAGTCGGCGTCTCCCCACGGCTGAGAAACCGGTTGCTGGCGGCCATCACGGCTGCGCCAACCTCACTGCCGTCCGATAGATCCCGGTCGCGCGGGGGGCCCGGAGCCAGCCGGTCGACGACATCGCGCACGCCCATCGGTCGAGCCCATCCTCGAGCTGGGCCCGCGATCTCACCACAACCTGAACCACGTGCCCCCCTGAGCCTCGGCATTCGCGACTCCGACCTCTACCCAGTCTCGGAACCTCACACCTGTCGGGGATGGCCACGGCGATCTGCTCTGCCTTTCCACCCCCGCACGGCTCGGAACAACGAAGCGCGAATCGTCCATGGGGTGGCGAGGACCGCCTCAGCCCGATCCTTGAAGTGGTCTTCCGCGCCGGCCGCATCGATTCGGGCTGTGTAGCCGGCGACTACGGCGTCGGCGTGTCACGCCGACACGCCGTGGCCCGCAGCATTCGTGTTTACGGACGGACCGGTTTCGGACAAGAACATTGAGCATCGTCAACGGGTCGAGACACCGGCCTCGGCGCCGCACCCGACTTCGCGCCGGATCGCGATGGCTTCGCCGATCGCAGCCCCGGGAGACCTGGATGTCATCACTGGACAAGGCAACTCAGCGTCCGCTGGAGCTGTCCATCGACTGGCGTGCCGGTCAGCTCAGGCTCATCGGAGAGCTGGACCGATTCCGTGTCGAACGCCTGACCGATGCGGTCTCGGCTCTGGACATCGCGCCCCATTCCCTGCTGATCGTCGACGTCTCTGAGCTGACCTTCTGCGATGTCGAAGGCCTACACGCCCTGGCGCGTGTCCGCAGCCAGGCACTCGGCCGCGGTCGGAGAATCGTGCTGGTCAATGCCAGCTCTCTTCTGGTCCGCATGCTGCAACTGGCAGGGCTCGGCGACTTGGTCGTCACGACGTCGGCCGACAGATCCGCCTCGTACGCTGAACACTGCCGCCCACGTGAAGGCGGCCCGGAGGCCCACGCCGATGTCGAGGCACGCGCCTATTGCGGCCCGGCGCACGGCCAGAGGTGGACCGTGGACGCAAGCGAACCGCCGGCCTGGGTCGAATTGCCCGTCAGCGAATCCTCCTGTCTGTACCGCCTCGTCCGGCAGCGCCGCACCGGCCGACCCGCCCGCGACGACCTGGGCAACGTGTTGTACGTCCCGATGACCGGTGGATCTCAAGCCCACGTCGACGCCGCAACCACCGGCCTGGTACTTCGCTTTCCCGGCCAGCGACGGCGCGACGGGTCGACCACCGCCAGCCAGCAGCCCGGCGGCGACTTGGGCGAGAAGCCTTCGCCCACCGCGGGCGAGCCCCGGCGCCGTCCGTGAGCGACGTCCCGACACGCTCGGCTGCCACCACCCCCGTCCCTGCGTGGTGGATCAATCGGTGTTGGGCACGCCGCGAGCAACAGGGGCGTGACCGTTCACGTAAACCGTGAGCCGGACACCTTCGGTCCACCTGCCCCGGGCCGCCGACGCGGTCTGATTTTGTTGTCTCCTCCCCCTCCACCTCGACGCTCGAGGGGGGAACAGTCAGCGCAGGCTGGCAACTGGCCTTCCCGAAGCAGCGAGGCTCATGCTCGCGCCTCATCGTCACGGGAGTTCTGCTCCCGCTCGCGTCCCAGGGTCATCTCCACGGCTTGAACCAGCACGTAGACGAGGCTGGCGCCGAACGCGCCCAATGCCCACGGCAGCCACCCGTCGAGAAGCTGACCCAGCCCGATGGCCACACCGAGGCCGGCACCGACAGAAAGGAAGTCGGTCGCCGTTCCGATCAGCAAGGTCCGGGACGAGATCGCGTTCGAGCCCTCATCCCCCAGCCGGGCGACCAGTAGATTGAGTAGTGAGAATGCGGCGATCGCGGACACAGCAAATGCCAAGAGTTCGATGAGCGACAGACTGCCTTCGTCGAGGGAGATGGCGCCGAAAGTCGCTGTGATCGTGGTCGAGAAGCCGAATGCCTGAGCGTTCCCGGTAACCGCGGTGTTCAATCCACTTGCGTATTGATGGACCAAGGCGCCCTGCCGCTTCGACGATCGTTCACCACCGTTCATCGGGGTCATACTGCCGCAGTGTCGGCGAGCTCGCGCCAGGAACGATGGCGCACTACCACCGCCTGCCTGAGCGTCCACGCGCGACACGGACGGCTGGGGCGCCTACCGGCTCTCCCGGTTCCTGATGAACGGTCCCGTTTGATAAGGTCGACCGCGACGCGCGTCGTACTCCGGCCGCTGGCCACGCCGCTTCCCCTGGGCTTCTTGGCGCTGGCCACGATGTTCGCCGCGGTACAGCTGGGGTGGATACCGCCGTCGCAGGCCCGAGTGGCGGCTTTCACGGCAATCGTGGCGACGGTGCCTCTCCAGACCCTCGCCTGCGTGCTCGGCTTGCTCACCAGGGACCCGGTGGCGGCGACGGGGATGGGCGTCTTGTCCGGAACGTGGGCCGTCATTGGACTCACCACGTTAACCTCGCCGCCGGGCGCGGTCAGCGCCGGCCTCGGCGTGCTGCTGCTGACGGCAGGCTTGGCCTTGCTCGTGCCATCCGCCGCGGCCGTAGGTAGCAAGCTGGTACCGGCCGCCGTGATGGGGCTGGCTAGCGTCCGCTTCCTCGTCACCGGCGGCTACGAGCTGACCAACGCCGCGGGCTGGAAGGCAGCTGCGGGGTGGGTGGGCCTCGCTCTTGCCGTGTTGGCCATCTACGCCGCCCTGGCGCTCGAGCTCGAAGGTGGGCAGAAGCGCACCATCCTGCCCGTGGGCCGGCGGGGCGCCGGTGCGGCGGCCATGGGCGGCGTCGATCCCAACCCAGCCGACCTCGCCAGGGAGGCTGGCGTCGCCCACAGTTGTGAGAAAGTGGGCGGCAGACCCTGCTGAGTCTGAGTGGCGCGCCTCTCAGCAGGTCTGGGTCGCCTGTCAGTCCAGCTCGACGTCGCTCCACCGCAGGGCGAACACCTCGGACTGACGCAGTCCGACGGCCAGCGCCACGGTCCAGCGGGCGGCGTTGCGACGCGTCCGCGCAGCGGCCATCACCTTTCTGGCCTCATGCTCGCTTAGCGGCAGGGCGGTCTCCGGCGTCTTGACCGTGGGCGGATCGACGAGTGTGGCAACGCTTCGGGGCGACCTTGGCGCGTTGCGAGGCGACGCGTAGAGCGCGGGAGAGGAGCCGATGCGCGCGGAGGATGGAGGCCAGGCTCAGGCCCTTTGTCGGAGAGTGCCGTAGAGACAGCGCGCCAGCGGCGAGTCCTCCATTTACCAGGACGCGGAGTGGCACGGCTTCGTGTCGATGGGCAAGTAGGAGAACGGACGGCGCGACCGACGCCCCGTCTCGGGCGCCAGGCGGGGCGACGTGGTGACCAAGGTCCGCGCTCTTGAGGCCAGTCGGGACGCCGGGACCGGGGAGGCGGCAGGGCGCGCACCCTCGGTCGGCGAGTGGCTGGGCCACTGGCTGAACAACATCGCGGGCGCGCAAGGTCCGCGCCAGGACACTGGAGCACCGTGCGGCTGCATCTGCATCCGGGCATCGGCCACCACCGGCTCGACCGGCTGCAACCGGAACACCTGGAAACGCACAGCCATGCCGGCCCTCGGCCGCGACGCCGCGATCCGCATGGGCAACACGCTGTGGGAGTGAGCCAGCACCGGACCTCCGCCACTGGCCACCACGGTGGCACCAAGAACACCCAGGGCGCCCATCGAACCGGTGAACGCCTGGTTCGTCGGGGCGAAGCTGAGAGTGTCTGAGTTCGCGACGTCAGGGAAGACGGCCGAACACCATCACCGCATCCGCATCACTGCCATCCCGGGTCAGTAATTCAACCCAGTCGTCCATCTTGACATGAAGCGGATGGGCCATTGACGGGAACGTGCGAGTAAGGGAGCGAAGATCGACCGATGTTCGGTCTGGTCCATAATGCACCCATCCACTGGCATCGCCAAGCCTCTTGGTGATCTGGGGGCCGAGTCCGTCCCGTTCGCTGCCTGAATGTGCCGGCACCAGACTCCACACCAGTGGTGCAAAGACGATGTCGCCGAAAGAGAAGTGAACTACGCGCTCTGTCAGTACTCGCATCGACCACACCCCGCTCGACAACACTCCTTCGCGCGGGAGTGACGGATGGCTGCGACCCACCCGCAACAGCAACTGATCCGGCCAGCGCACTGGACCAGCCCCGGCAGGAGTTTCCTTACGCAGATCCGCGGCTAGGTCGGGAAACAGGATTCGGAGGCGGGGATTGATGGCGAACATTCCAAATAGCACGCAGCGCGCAACCAAGCCTGGGGCGAAGCGCACGCCAGGCGGCTCGCCCGGAATCACCGCTAGCCTCCTTGCCAAGGGACTTGTGAGTCGCGCCACCTGACCAGCGAAGTCGGCGTACGCACGGTCGTAGGCGATCCCTGCAAGGCTGTTGCAATCTCGGCACAGGCCGCGAACCCACATGCCACCTTGACTCCAACGACCCGCCCTGCGCACGCCGCCGTCGATCACATCGGGGGCGCGAAGGACGCTCGCCGCGTTGCCTGCAACCTGTGGCGGAACGTGCGCTCGGGACAGCCGCCGAACGTCCCCACACAGACCGCAAGGACGCGGATGGGCCGATGCAAGCATCGACCCCACAAGTTGAATACCCGCCATGGTGGATCCCCTGACTCCAAATTCCTTCCGGCGGCGTGCTCATGCCTTGTCGGATACTGGGCATGAATCCATGTCCCGGCCGATTCCGACAGCCGTCGCAAGACCGTGGGCTCGGAGGCTTTCTACCCTCCTACCCGCCTCAAGACGAGGCGATTAACCTCGACGATGAGGCGGGTCCAGGCGCCGGCGGCCAACCTGGGCTTGCCCCACCCATCGCCGAAGTATCTGAAGGGTGAGTGCCCGGGAGAGCTTTGGACCCGAATGGACCGGTCCCGTATCCGCTCGGTGATCACCCGCTGACTCCGTGGGGGGCTCCGAGGCCTCCGCTAAGGACGGGCTGGTACATACGTCAGCGCACGCTTGAGGGCTTTGTTCGGTTGCCGGGAATCTCCAGCATCACAACGTGCCGTTCGGTTGCGCTGCCTTTGATTGGGACAGTCGTGTGTGACACGTACTCGGTCAAGTGCTCAAACGGTGACTTGTCCTTCGGCGGAGTCATGCGCAGCACAACAAGGAATCCGATGCGAACGTCGGAGGCTCGGTACGAAGCGGTCTGCCTAATGTATGCAGCCTTGCCGTCGACGGGGACCGCTGTGTCGTCGACCTTGAGCTCCAGATACAAGTGGAATCCCGAGAACTGGATTTGGATGTCTACCCGGCCGGCTCCGACTTCCTGAACCTCGACGTTGGTGAAACTGCCGAACTGGCCCTGGCACAGCCACTCATACAGGTCAACATGCAGGTCGTGCTCGTTCGCGTCCGGATCGAACTGGTAGCCCTTCCATGACTCCTGGGAGTTCAGCCGCTGCCTGACGAACTTGATGAGTTGGTCGAGCACGGCGGCAACAGCGGGTACGACGTCGTCGCGAAAGTCCTCGGCGCTCGCCAGCGCTGCGAGCATCCGCTTCCGGGTGGCCGTGACAATCACGTCGGGGTCGAGGGCGGTGGCGGCCTGCAGGTCGGCGATGCCTGCCGCGAGACGCCCGAGCTCTTCTTCGGGCACGCCTCCGAGAGCCTCGGCCACCGCGGGGACGGGGCCGAGAAGGTCAGCCAGCAGGGGCGGGAGTTTCGCCGCCTGCTCGGGCGGTTTTCCCGACGGCTCCGGCGGTGTAGCGAAACTCGCTTGAGCTGCTTCTAGGACCTGTTCCGCGGTCGCCAGCCGCGCCCGCAGGTCATCGGCCTCATCGGTGCCCTCAGCGTTAGCGAGCCGGCCCTTCAGGATGTCGGTGTGGTCAACGAGGTGTCGCAGAAGTCCGGCTCGTGCTGCGAACCCGCTAGCGATGGCGGGACGAATGACCGCGACGACGTTCTGGGCTTCGTGGGTTCCGGTGGTCAGCTCGTAGGCACGGGAGGCCGAGTAGATGGAGGTGATGTCGTCCAGCACCACCGATGCGGCGTAAAGGCTGTCGCGGGTTAGCTGATCACCGAGGAACGCGAGGTCGTCAGCGAACCTGCTCCAGCCTTGAAGGACGGCTACCTTCCGGTCGCCGCTCCAGTGGTTGAGCCCGTGTCTATCGAGGGTGAACTCCGTCGCGCGGGCAGCGAGTGCTTGCGCGTCGGCTAGCTCGATGTCCCAAGTCGCGGCGTCGTGAGGGCCGTCCCCGGTCGGCAGTGACGAGAGAAGTTTGCGCAGAAGTAAGACTGTCGCACGTAGGAGTTCGGCATCATCGCGGTCGTCGAGCGCGACTACGGTTGCCAGGTGCTCCAGCGCGGTGTCGAGTGCCACGCAAATGTCCGCCACCGTGGTGAGGCGTAGCGCCTTGGCTACGGCGACGTTCGCGAGGGTCCACTCGGCATCTGGCGCCGCGTCCTTGCGGAACTCCTCGTTGCGCGTCAACACCTCACGCCCCGGGGCTTGGTCGTAACTCGGCGAGGTGACACCAGTCAGGATGTCGATGACGTCGGCAACTTCGTCGTCGGGCGACCAATGGTCGAACGCCATCGCCACCGTCCGGGCTACGGCCTGCGCATACCTGCGGGGTTGCGGTTCGAGGACGTCCTCCAGCAGCCCGAGAAGCTTGTTCTTCGAACCGCGACCACTGACCGCGAGGCGGGCCGCTCCTTCAAGGGCGACGGCGCGGCGAACAACGGACGCCTCAGTGAGTCCGTGCTCTTCACCGGTTGGGGGTGCCGCCAACGTCAGGCAGCGGGCTGCGATCGGTTCCCCGGCGACCCGAGAGAGGATGCCGTCGCCACAGAACAGGTCCACGCCGGAGGCAAAGATGCCCGGGTCGGCCGTGTCGAGCACAGCGGCAGCGACCGCAGTAGCGGCAGGCCTGAGCGCCTCAAGATCTTCTCCGGCCCCTGCCGCGGCGTAGGCGTCCCGGGCGAGCAGAGCCGTCACAGGCAATAGGAGCGGGTCATCGACCAGGGTCGGAGCGACAGCCTGGACCGCATCCCACCCACCGAGCTGCTGAAGCAGATCTTCGGGGGGCTCAGCACCGGTGAAGGCAGCCCGGAGCGAAGCGATGATGACACCTGGATCGAGCCGATCCGGCACTGCGTCTCCTCGTCGACACGGTCGCGCGCTTGTGGACTATGTACAGCGGGGGGCGGACATCGGGTTCACCAGACGAAGTCGGTCCCGGTGGCGACAAGCAGGTTGGTATCCGGGAGGACGGCGCTGAGCATCGGGCCGTGGGTGGTGGCCACCACGATCTGCAGATCGGTCTCCTCGGCGACCGCGGTCATGGCCTCCAGCATGATCTTCAGGTCTGCTTCGGGGATCTCCTCGGCGGCGGGCGAGTCGACGAAGAGCAGGCCCGGGTGACGACCGACGCCATCGCGGTGCCCGAGCTCGATGAGCGCGATGACGGCCGCCAGCTTGATACGCAGCTTCTCCCCGTTGGTCAGGCCGCTGTAGGTGGTATTCGCGCCGCCCTTGAGGACATCCATGTTGCCGTTGCCTTTGAGCTTGACCGACGTGATGTTGGTGGACCCGAATCGTCGAGCGAGTGCGGCGATCGCACCAGAGACCGACTCCAGCAGCGGCCCCTGGTCGTCCTTGACCCACCTCTTGGTCAGGTCCGACGCCGCGCCCAACACCATGAGCGCTTCGTCCGCGACCGGCGCGACCGGCCGCCCGTTGACGGCATCGCGGAGAGTGTCGAGCGCGCTCTGTGCCCGGGCGAGCTCTAGCTCTGCCTTCAGGCGCGCACGGGCGGAATCGATCTTCTCCCGACCCTTGACTGCCGCGTCTTCGGCTTCGCGTCGTTGCGCCTCGGCGGCCCGGTACTTCTCCCGCAGGCCCAAGACGCCCAGTTCGGCGTCGGCGACCGCAACTCGCAGCGCGTCGAGCGGATCGACGGCCTCGTCGGCCTCGGTGGTGCTGTCTGCCTCAGTAGCATCGCCGCCAGGGCCGCCGCTGCCTGGCTCGGGAAAGGTCACGTGCTCGTCCAACTCGAGCTCGTGAAGGCACAGGGAGCACTCGTGCGTCGTCGGCTCGGCGGCGTACCGTTCCGCGTCGACCCTGGTCGAGCACCGCGGGCACACAGTCGGCGTCATTCCGTTGAACAGCCGCCGCGCGACAGCGTCCTCGACGGCGGCCTGCTGACGAAGTTCCTCGACCCGGAGCTGGGCTCGGACCTCGGAGGCCGCGGTGTCGGCGGTCATGAGCTGCAGCGACAGGTTGTGCGCCTCCCGGGCCCGCTCGGAAGCCGCGGACGCGAGTGCGAACACGGTGTCGACGTCGGGGTCCTCCGGGTCGAATTCCTCAAGGACCTGTTTCGCGGCCGCTACCCGATTCTCGGCCTGCTCCAGGGCGGCAGCGGCTACAGAGGCCGCCGCTTGGCGCTGAGTCTTACGCTCGTCCTGCTCGAACGTCCGGGAGTTCAGAGCGGTGGCAACCTGCGCGTCAACCGGCGCCCAACTGGTGCCGACGAACATCTGCAGGATGCGGGTCTTCAGGGTGTTCTCGTTGCCGATGATCGGGTCGAGCTTGTCGGCGTGCACGGTCAGGGCCGCGGCGTAGGAGGGCCACGCGTGCTCGGTCTCTACACCGTTAGAAAACACCGAAATCGCGTCGAGGCGGAGCCGCTCGAGCATGACCGATCCCATAACGGACTCGAACTCGGCCTCGCCGGCGAACGTCCCGAGGACGGTCCGGCCACCGGAGGGTAGCTGTTGCTCCACCTTCCCGCCCGGCACACCGTCGGTTACGTCGAACTCGACGTACAACGGGACACCGTCGACGTGGAACTCGGCGTCGACGTGGTCGACCCAGGAGGCGACGTCAGCCTGGAGATGGCTGCGCCCGGTCAGCGCCCATATCGTGAGGTGCAGCACCGACGACTTTCCGCGAAGGTTCTTCTCACTGCCCACCCCGTTCACGCCGTCGCCCGGCGTCCAGTTAAGGTTGATGGGCGCGGTCTTCAGCTCGGCTGGCTCGGTCTCTTCGCCCGGCGTTTCGGAGTAGTGCTTGGTGCCGGTGACCTGGAGGCGGCGGACACGCAATCGGGCTGGCACGCCCCGCGACGCCGTCGAGGACACGTCCGCGTCGAGCAGGACCTTGTCGATGAGGTCTGGGTCGATCTCTACCCCGCGGCGCTGCAATTCAGCGAGGACCGCCTTACCGAGGATGGTCATGACAATCCTTCTGCGCCGGTAGCGCTGCCCGCCATTGTCGTCTTCATCGCGTCCAGGCGTTCACGAACTCCGGCGTGGATAGGCGCGATGTTCGTGCCGAGCTCGGTGCGCGCGTACTCGGCCTGCTCGTACTGGCGCTGCTTCAGCTTGCTGCCCACGTCCGAGCCCGCGACCAGGGCCACGAGCTTGACCTGGTCGGTGTACCACGACAAGACCGTCTCGGTCCTCAGGTCGTCGACGGCAGCCCGGCCGGCCTCGGTCAAGAAGAACTGGCTGCGGGCTGTCTTCCGGATGTTGCCCTTGCGGCGCACCTGCGCAAGTCCGTACGCGGACAGCATGGAGAAGGCATCGTCGATGGCCTCATATGCGCCGTGGTGCCATCGCGGCATCGGGTACCAGTGCAAGTCCGGTTCGGGACTCTCGAGTAGATTCTCGATCACCGGAACGTACTCGTCAGCGGGGAGCGCACCGGCTTCAACCATCGCGAGGAGTTCGCCCGCGAGGTAGTCGGGGTTCCTGAGCCAGAAGTCGAGGGCCTGGAGGCGTACTTCTGCCCGAATTACCGCGACGCACCCGTCAGGGTCGCCCTGCACGACCGGTTCGCCGCATCCGTCGAGGAGAACCAACAGCCTGACGGCGTGCTGCATGACACTCGGTGAAGGACGGACCGTCAGGTCGGCATCACCGGCCTGGCTCATCGCGCTCCTCCCTCTCAGGCAGCGGTCGGTCGGTCCGGGCAATGTATCGGGCGGCCAATGGCTGCGGGATGCGGGACGGAGCACACCCGTCCACATCATGAAATGACCCCAAGCTGGCGTGCTTAGAATGAAGCACAGAAGGCCCGGGCCGGCGTGAACGGCCCGGGCCTTCTGGTCTTGCGGACGAGCGCTCGTCACACTCCACGAGCCCGCCCCAGTCCTCCGTTGCTACGGACGACGAATCAGCCTCGGTGCCACGGGGTCCTGAAGACCTCGTTCCCGTCCATGTCGATCCCCAAGTGGATTTTCTCGTTCGCCTGCTTGTCCTGAACGATGAAGTCCTGGATCTGCTGGTTGGTGTCGCGGTGGAAGCCCTCCGTGACGCCAACCCACGCGTCCGGGTTGTTGTCCTAGGTGTCAAATCGGCCGTTGCTCACTCGTTTCACCCCCTCCCCTCGTCGGCGGGGCGGTCGCCCCTGTCCGGGTGACGCCGCCCGGAGCAGCCGTCTCGCCTGGCTGCGTGACGTGCGTCACTCTACCCGCACGTCCGGCAGTTGCAACACGGCGTCCCAGGTTGGTACAGATGATTACTTAAGATGCCGATCTCCCCATGTTGGGGACACGGTGGGTGAGCATTTGATCAAGGCGTGCCTGCCCGGAGAAACTTGTGTTCACGCGGAGCAAGGTGTAGAGCGAGCCGTTGTGCCCTTTTCGGGGGCGACACCTGAGGAGACATGACGTGGCAGCACCGCAGCGCTCCCGAGTCCTGCGGGCAGCCGGGGACGAGGATGAGTACGTCTCCAAGGTTCGGCGGCGAATGCTCGACGCCGCCCAGCGGCTCGTAGATCGCGCCGGCGGACTAACCGTCAGTCTGGAAAGCATGACCTTGGACCAGGTCATCAAAGAAGCTGGAGTGTCTCGCACATCGGTGTACCGCGAATGGGACAAGAAGGAAGACTTTTACGTCGACCTGCTGTGCGATCTCGCCGGGCCAAGCTGGCAAGGAACTGCCGCGTTCGATGAGGAGACCATCCGATTGGCGCGGAGTATCGTCGCCGAACGGATCGAAGAACTGCGCACCGAAGAGGGCCGTCGTCGTGTCCTGCGCGAAACGGTGAGAAGAGCGGCACGACAGAACTTCAATGCCGTTGTCGCTTCAAGTCAATGGCGCACTTACGTTGCCTTGACGGCTACCGTGATGTCTTTGTCTGATAATGAGGCGCGCACACGTGTCCGCGATGCCCTCCAAGCTGCTGAACGAGTCTTTATTGAGCGCATGAGCAATTTTTACGCCGACATGTCCATCATGTTCGGCTTTCGCCTGAAGAGCTACATCAATTCGTACGAAACGCTTGCTGCCGTTGGGGCATCCGTCGTTGAGGGCCTGGGACTCCGCCAGTCTTTAACTCCCGATATCGTCAATAGGCAGATTATGATTCCGGGTCCTGACGGGCCAGAGGAGTGGCATCTCGCCGCTCTCGGCTTCTTGGGAATTCTCGAACAATGCATCGAGCCTCAGCCCGATTACAACCCCGATGACGCCCTAAAGGATTACCTTAAGCAGCTGGCCTCGCGAGAAAAGCTCGTGTCGAGTGCACCTTGAATCAATAGCTACCGCTTCACAGAAGAGCCGATCGCGACGCGGGTTTCGGCCTCTTGCGGCGCTCCGCCGGTGAGGAGGGACCGCCCAACTTGCCGACCCGGACGACTCGATCGGCTTCCTCGTCGGCTGGCTGAGATTGCACCGGTGCTGCGGGAGACGCGCCCCCACGCAACCGCCGCCCGAGCCTGGCTGGGGAGCCCCTGACCTCTAGAGATATGTGCCGCGCGCCGACTTGTTGGCGAAGGCCAAGGCAGCGGCCGGTTCTGCGCTCGGTCACCTGCGTCCAAAATTTTCGTGCGCGTCACCCCGACATGCCCCCTCGACGACGTGCTCGCCGGAGGCCAGCGAGCGCCGGCTTCGCAAGGTCACTGGAGAACGTCAAGATCAAGTGCCACACACGTCTTGCATTTCGGTCGTTCGCTCCGTGACGGGCCGTGGGCGGGTGACGAGTGCCCACCGCGCCCCCCCGAGTCCGGGTGGCCTGAGGTGTGTTCGGCCGCACGCGACGGGTAAAGATGTGCCGCGGTTGGGGCCACAGACGGTGGGGTGGCGGTGAGCTGGAGTGAGTGGATCACCTGGGAGTCCTGCCCTCGCTGCGGGGAACGTGCGGCGGTCGGCTGGAACGAGGCGGGTGCCTTCGTAGATCCCACAGAGTTCGACTGCCTCAGTGGCTGTCGTCTCAACATCAGCGAGATGGTGCGGCACTTCCCGCCCAAGAGTTCCGGGCAAGACTCAGGTGCATAAGGGAGGCCTTCTCAAGGTTGGTCGCACATCCAGGGCTTCGTACCAGCAATTCCTGTAGGCCGACGGACGGCGGCGGATCGGTCCCGCGGCGCGCCACGGGGTTACTGGAGAAGTGCGGCAGCCGCAGTGGAGTCCACCCCCTTACGGTCCGCGGCCGTGATGACGCTGCACAAGCTGACCGCCGGGGACGGCTACACATACCTGACGCGGCAGGTGGCAGCCTTCGACGCGACGGAACGGGGTCACGCCGGCCTGTGTGATTACTACTCCCAGCGCGGCGAATCCCCAGGGAGGTGGACCGGCAACGGCCTGGCCGGGCTCAGCGGAGTGAGCGACGGTCAGCCCGTCGCCGAAGAGCAGATGAAGGCGCTCTTCGGCGAGGGGCGACACCCCGACGCCGATCGGCTGGCGAAGGAGGCCCTCGCCCGGGGACAGACGCCGCAGGAGGCGCGGGCGGCAGGAGCGCTGGGGCGGGCCTTCTACGTCTTCACTCCTCAAGTCGATGGCTTTCGAGCCCGCTGTGCGGAGGAGCTCGCCGCCTTCAACACTGCCCGCGGACAGCCGGCTACCGCCCCGGTTCCGGACGGCGACCGCGCGCGAATCCGCAGCGCCCTCGGCCACGCCATGTTCGCCGAGGCCTACGGCCGCGCACCGCGCGACGCCCGCGAGCTGTCGGGGTTCCTCGCCCGGGTCTCACGGCCGGCAACGACGGCGGTGGCCGGCTACGACCTCACCTTCTCCCCGGTCAAGTCGGTGTCAGCCTTGTGGGCGCTGGCACCGCGGGCGGTGGCCGAGCAGGTCGAGGCCGCTCACGCCGCCGCGGTCGCCGACGCAATGGCGTGGCTGGAGGAGAACGCATGCTTCACCCGGCTGGGCACCGACGGGGTGCGGCAAGTGGAGACCACCGGGCTGGTCGCCGCGGTGTTCGCCCACCGCGACTCCCGCGCCGGCGATCCCGATCTGCACAGCCACGTAGCGGTGAGCAACAAGGTGCAGACCCCCGACGGGCACTGGCGGGCGCTGGACGGGCGGGTGCTGCACAAGGCCGCCGTCGCCGCCTCCGAGCGCTACGACACCCGGCTGGAGGCACACCTGGTCACGCGACTGGGGCTCCGGTTCGCCGACCGGCCTGGCCCTCAGCCGGGACGGCGGGCGGTGCGGGAGATCGCCGGTATGGACGAGGGACTCCAGGCGGCATGGTCGTCGCGGCGTCGGGACATCGACGCTCGCCGCGCGGTGCTGGCCGGCGACTTTCAACGCGACCACGGCCGGCCGCCGACGGCGGTGGAGTCGATCGCGTTGGCGCAGCAGGCGACGTTGGAGACGCGTGGCCCCAAGCACGACCCTCGCTCCCTAGCCGAGCAGCGGGCCACCTGGCGGCGGGAGGCCACCGCCGTCCTCGGCGGCACCGACCGCATCACCCGGATGCTCGGCCGCGTATTGGGCGCTCGAGGGTCCCCGCGCCCGGGGCTCACCGAGGCCTGGGTCCGGTCGGCCGCCGTCCGGGTGTTGGACACCGTCTCGGAGGCGCGGGCCACCTGGCAGGTGTGGCACGTGCGCGCTGAGGCCGAGCGGGTCGTGCGGGCCGCCGCCCTGGCACCGGATGACGTGGACGCCGCGGTCACCCGGGTCACCGAGGGGGTGCTTTCCCCTGCTCTGTCTGTTCCGCTTGGCGAGT
Organism: Blastococcus sp. TF02-8; assembly: GCF_003319175.1. Lineage (GTDB taxonomy): Bacteria > Actinomycetota > Actinomycetes > Mycobacteriales > Geodermatophilaceae > Blastococcus. The sequence goes on from NZ_QOHK01000007.1 coordinate 212,754, forward strand.
CGGATCCGGTGGTCGAGCCCCCGGAGCTGCGCCGCACGGACGGTGCCAGCGTCTACACCGTGGCGGGTGCTCGGCTCTACACCAGCCAGGCGGTGCTGGATGCCGAGGCGCTGCTGCTGACCGCCGCCGGCCGCAGCGACGGACGACGTACCGATCCGGCCACCGTGGAGCTGACGCTGCTGGAATCCACCGCCAACGGCGCCGAACTCAATCCCGGCCAGACACAGCTGGTCCGCGAGCTCGCGGGCAGTGGCACCCGGGTGCAACTGGCTCTGGCCCCGGCCGGCGCGGGCAAGACGACCGCGCTGGCCACCCTGGCCCGCGCCTGGACGGCCGGCGGTGGCACGGTGCTCGGCCTGGCGCCGTCGGCCGTGGCCACCGCCGGGCTGCGCGACTCCCTGCTAGCCCCGTGCGACACGCTGGCCAAGCTCATCTGGTGCCTCGACGCCGGACAGGCACCCGACTGGGTGGCCGACATCGGGCCGACTACGCTGGTGGTCGTCGACGAGGCCGGCATGGCCGGCACCCGCGAGCTGGCGCGCGCCGTCGAGCACGTCTTGCGGCGAGGCGGATCGGTGCGGCTGGTCGGCGACCACCAGCAGCTGACCTCGGTCGCCGCCGGCGGCGTGCTGGCCGAAATCGCCGCCAACCGCGGCGCAGTTACCCTCACCCAGTTGGTGCGCTTCACCGACCCGGCCGAGGCCGCGGCCACCGTCGCCGTCCGGGACGGCGACACCCTGGGGCTTGCCTTCTACCTCGACTCCGGCCGAGTGCACGTCGGGGACCTGGCCGCCTGCGCCGAGCAGGCCTACGCCGCCTGGGCCGCCGACTCCGCCCGCGGCATGGACGCACTGCTGCTGGCCGCCACCCGGGACCTGGTCACACAACTGAACGAGCGGGCGCGGGCCGACCGGCTGGCAGGCACCGCCTCCTCCCCTGGTGCAGAGGTCGAGCTGGCTGACGGCACTCGCGCCGGGACCGGGGACCCGGTGATTACCCGCGCCAACAACCGACGGCTGCCGATCACCGCCACCGAGTGGGTGAAGAACGGTGACCGCTTCACCGTCCGGGCCGTCGGCCGGGACGGCACCCTTGACGTGATTCACACCGGCACCGGACGGCGGATCACCCTGCCGGCGGGCTACGTCGCCGAGCACGTGCAGCTAGGCTACGCGACCACGGTGCACGGCGCCCAGGGCGTCACCGCCGACGTCTGCCACACCGTGCTCACCGGCGGCGAGTCGCGACAGCTGCTCTACGTCGCGCTCTCCCGCGGGCGCGCCGCCAACCACCTGTATGTGGCCACCGTCGGCGATGGCGATCCGCACAGCATCGTCACCCCCGCAGCCGTGTTCCCGCCCACCGCCACCGACCTGCTGGCCGGCATGCTGGCCAGTGACGGCGTTCAGACCTCCGCGGCCGGCGCCCGCCGGGCGCTGGCCGACCCGGCCGAGCAGCTGCACTCCGCCGCCACCCGGTACGCCGACGCGCTACGCGTCGCCGCCGACCACCGCCTGGATGCTGCGACTGCAGAGAAACTGGAGGACGCCGCCGAGCGCCTGCACCCGGGACTGAGCAGCGCGCCGGCGTGGCCGGCGCTGCGCGGACACCTGGCGCTACTCGCACTCACCGGTGCCGACCCAGTCGCCGCCCTGAGGACGACGGTGGAAGCGCGGGAATTGGAGACGGCGAACGACCCCGCTGCCGTCCTCGACCACCGGCTGCCCGAGTTCGGCCCCGTCGGCCCGCTGCCGTGGCTGCCCGGTATCCCGGCCGCCCTGGCCGACGATCCGCAGTGGGGTCCCTACCTCGCCGCCCGCGCGGATCACGTCACTACCTGCGCGGCACGAGTCGCCTCCGCCGTCATCGAGATGACCGCGGCCATTGCACCGGTCTGGGCTCAGCGCCTGCTGGACCCGGACTACGAGGCACTGCGGACCGATCTCGCCGTCTGGCGCGCAGCACTCGCCGTTCCCGACAGCGACCGGCGCCCCACCGGACCGCCTCGGCGGCCGGCTCCGGAACGCCGATCCCAGACGCGACTCGACGAGGCGGTGACCGCCGCCGCTCCCGCCCGGGACAGCTCGGTGTGGGCAGCGCTGGCCGACGGCATCGACCCCCGCATCCGACGCGACGAGCACTGGCCGGTCCTCGCCGACCGGCTGGCCGCCGCCGACCGCGCCGGTCTCGATGCCGCCGGCATGCTCGCCGCCGTCGCCGCGCAGCGCCCCCTGCCCGACGACCTGCCCGCCGCGGCCCTGTGGTGGCGGCTGTCGCCCCACGTTGCCCCGGCCACCGTTCCCGCGGCGCCGGGCGCGGCCGGACCGCGCCCGGACTGGTGCGCCACCCTGCTGGGCCGGCTGCCCGACGAACAGGCCGGGCGCGTGCTGGCCGACCCCGCGTGGCCGGCGCTGGTCGCCGCGGTCACCAACGGCATCCGCACCGGCTGGTCCCCCGCCGACCTGCTCACCGCCGCATTCGCCGGGCTGCCACCCGCGGTGACCGCCGACGCGACTGGGCTGGCCGAGGCGCTCGTCTTCCGAATCGCTGCCCTCACCGACCTGGCCCCGGTGCACCACCCCGAACCCCTGCCGGCCGATCTGCAGCCACCCGACGACGCGCACCTGCTGCCGCCCGTGCCCGCCCCCACGACCGCCATCGGCCTGGCGGAGGTGCCGCCCGGCGACGAGGACGCGCCGCTCGACCCCGACTACCACACCCCTCCCCCGGCGTCGCCGCCGCGGTACCTCACACCGGACCCGTTCACCCTCACCGGCGCGGTCGAGGCCGCCGACGACGCTGACTACCTGCTCGAGCAGCACTTCTGGGCCACCGCCGTCGTTGGCCGCGACCGGCTGATCGAACTCAACACCCAGGCCGCCGCCTTCTTCACCGACCGCTGCTCCACCTCCTGGGCACCCGGCTACCTGCGCGACCGGCTGGGCACCGACCTCGCCGGTGATCCTCGCTTCACCCCCGGCTACGCCCCCGCCGGCTGGACGGCGCTCGTGAATCACCTGCGTGGCCTCGGCGCCACCGATACCGAACTGGTCGGTACGGGACTGGCCCAGCGCGCCCGAACGGGTGCGCTGATCGACCGGTTCCGCGACCGGCTCACCTTTCCCATCCACGACGCCGACGGGGCGATCGTCGGCTTCATCGCCCGCCGCAACCCCACCGCAGCCGACGACGGACGCGCCGGACCCAAATACCTCAACACCCCAGGTACCGACCTCTACCGCAAGGGCGAGCACCTGTTCGGCCTCTACGAGACCCGAGCCGCGCTCGCCATTGAAGCCATTCCGGCTCTCGTCGAGGGACCGCTGGACGCCATCGCCCTCACCATGGCCGGCGCCGGGCAGACCGTCGGCGTGGCCACGCTCGGCACCGCCCTCACCGACCGGCAGGCCGACCTCCTCGGCCATTACATCCGCGACGACGGTCCGGGCATCCTCGTGGCCACCGACAACGACCTGGCCGGTCAGCGCGCCGCCGAGCGCATCTACTGGCAACTCACCAGTCGCGGTGACGCCCCGCGGCGCCTCGCCCTACCCGAGGGACTCGATCCCGCCGACCTCGTTCACCGTGACGGCGCCATCGGGCTGCGGACGGCAATCGACTCCTCACGCAGCCTCGCCGACATCCTGCTCGCCGCCCGCATCGGCTCGGCTTCGCACGAAAGGAGCGACTCGGACATCCATGCGGCACTGCGCGAGGCCGGCGCGATCATTGCCGCCCTGTCACCCGGCCGGTGGCTGACGCACATAGACCGCGTCACCGAGGTGCTCGGCGTGCCGCCCGGCACCGTCCACAAGGCCGTACTCGGCGCCGACTCCAACACCTCGGTGCCTCGCAGGAGCACGGCTGCTCCCGAACGAGCGTCCCGCCCGACGCCTACACGCGAAAGTTATTCACGGACAGCCCTACGGGACAGGTGCCGTGAGGCAACTCGCCCAAAGGGTCTTTCCCGGTGATGGTTCGGCGAGCGGCACATGATCACAGTTGGTCGGACGGAACTGCCTTCGGTTGTTCGACTGGCCAGAAAGGCCGGGGATCCGTCGGCACAGATTGGCATCCGCTCGCCTCTGGGTTGAACACGTCGGCCTCGCCGGGGCGTTCGCTCCGCGCGTGGTCTCGGCGACGCCGACCGAAGGACCCCCCGGGCACGACGATCGTGGCTGGCGTCAGCTCGGGCTAGGCCTGGAATGGGTCACAGTGGTGGGCCAGGGCTGCTCGCCGGGCGCGTTGAGCCGCTGGCATTCACGAGGCTCATGGCCAGCAAGCGGGTCGCGCGCTCCGAGGTTTCGTCGATCGCGCCCGTCGACGAAAACGCGTTCTGTCTCGCGATGTCGGTGATGGCGCGGCTCGCGGCTACTGCCAAACGTGCAGCGTTAAGCGGGGGGGAGGCCTCCGCCGGCTGATCTGTTGGCGGACGACGACCTGCCACATCGGCCCGCCGGCCAGCAGTGCCATCACTGGGTATGGGGCGCGGGCGTCGGCGTGGGCTGCGATGCGAAGCAGGGTAGCCCGGTCGGTGTTGCTCAGCCTTGCTGTGCCTCGTGGGTGGGTGTGCCAGTCGCCGAGGAACTGCAGCCGCCGGTCTGCTTGCGCGTACGCCTGGGCGAGTTGCGCCTCCTGCCACGCCGTGTCAGGGGTGAACGAGGTGGGCTGGTGGGCGGCGTCCGGGCCGGGGCCGATGACTCGGCTGATCAGCACGCTGCCAGGGCGGGTAGACCAGCCGAGCAGCAGCCCGCCGGTCTCCAGCGGGAACGCCCGCTGCGCTTCGCGGAGCGCCTCCTCCAGGGCCACACCGGCCCACCAGATGTGTCCGGTGCGACCGAACGTCAGTGCTCGCCGCCGCATGATGGGTGGACCGCCAACTCCAGGCCTGTCCACGCGGGCGGGACCGGCACACCGTCATGGGTGCGCAAAGCGAGCATGTGCAGATCATGGCCGCTGTCGAGGTACCCGCCGGGTTGGCCGGCCAGCAGCGTGGCGACAGCTATGCGGGCGGCGTGCACGGCCACCTCGGCGATGTCGAATCCCGTTCCGGTGAAAGTCGGGTCGGCGCAGCCGACCGGCTGGACGCCAGCGGTCGCCGGTGCGGCGGGAGGGTCCGGAATCGAGTCGTCCTCCAGGCCGTACTCCAGACACGCCCAGCACGCGGCTCCCGGCGTCGGGCGCAGGCGGACGATTCGGCCGCCCCAGCCGCCGTTGGTCGCCGACGCCGCGAGGTAGGGCTTGCCACGCCGACGCGCCAGCCAGGCGAGCGCCTGCTGGAGCCCCTTCTCCGCGGTGCAGTCCACGACGAGGTCGACCTGGTCGATGACGTCGTTCCAGATGTCGATCTCGTTGCGCTCGTCTGGACTCCGCTGGGCGCGCGGAGCGCCGAGTGAGTACCCCGCCGTAGAGACGATCACCTCGGGTGCGACGCGCAGCGCGATCTGCGACCCGACGGCGGCCTTGCTCCAGCCGACCATGTCCAGGTGCGCGGCGTGCCGGACGAGGTTTCCCGGCTCGAGGTGGTCACGATCGACCACGGTGAGCTGCCCCAGGCCGGCTCGCGCCAGATGTTCGACGACCGTGCCGCCCAACGCGCCCACGCCGAACACGGCGACATGACGGGCGCGTAAGCCGGCCAGCTCGGGGACCCGGTCGGCCATGTCGGCCCGTCCGGCATACCCCGCGCGGACGAGGTGGGTCGTGATCCTCCCGGTCGGCGCCTGCGGGCGGCGATTGCGGCCACCGGTTCGCGGCGGCTGCGGACGTGCGCCGCCCTGGCGAAGGCGGACGAGGAAGACCCACCCGTCACCGGTGCCCCGGTGAACCCGCTCCTCCGGGAAGGTCAGCCCGACGATCTGCACGTCCCACCCCGGGGCCGAGCGTGGGGCCGGCTGCCACCCTCCGTCGAACAGGTCCGGGACGACCTTCTTGGCCGCCTCCAGGAACGCCGCCGGGGTGTCGGCGTGCACGGGAGCGTTCAACCGGGCCCAGCGCCCGGTGTACGGCAGCGGGAACCGGTCCGGGTTCTGGCCGGAGAGCCGGCCGACGGGCAGACCGTGCTTGTCGGCGATGGTGAACGCCGCGCCGTGCAGGAACCCGATACCCGGCGGATTGTCGACGCCCGCCGGGTCCAGGCGGTGCAGCCTGAGCTGGAGCCGCCCCTGGGTCGCCGCCGCCGGCAGCGTCCAGGTGCTGTCCACGAGGATCATCGAACCGGGTGCGAAGCAGGTGTAGTAGTCCGTCCACGGCTCGGCCTGCGCCTGTTCCACCCCCGACATGGCCGCGATCTCCTCCGCCGAGGAGGTGGTGGCCTGACCGGCGGTCAGGGTCCTGGGCAGTTGGGTGGTCAGCAGCCACGCGAGGGTGTCGCCGGTGCGCCACAACGCCGTCGCTCGGCCGAGCAGGCACAGGTCCCCACTGAACGGATGGACGTGGTGCGTCATCGTCGCCGCGTCCGCGCCGGTGAGACGGACCGACGGCCGGACGAACGGGTACAGGTCGGGGAACGTGACAGTGAGGTCGGTCGGCTGACCACCGATGGCGGTGACTCGCAGCTGCACGACGCCCGCCGCGCGTGCGCCCTCGTCGATGACATGGCGAACCCCGGCCGCCTCGAGGCGCTCGAGCTCGTTCTCGAGGCGGCCGGGGAACTCCTCCCACCAGGGACGCGCGCTCAACCGACCGGCCGGTCCTTCGGCGGACGCGGCGGGTTCGGCGGGCCCGGGGGCGGCCCGGGCGGCGGCTTGGGGCTGTGCGGGTGCTCCGGGTGCTCCGGGTGCTCCGGGTGCTCCGGGTGGTCGGGCTTATGCGGCTGCCCAGGCATGAGACTCCTCTCGATCGGCGCCGTGACCGGCGACACAGCAATCCTCTCAGGACCCTCCGACAGATCCGGTGCCTAGGCTGCCCAGGAGGAAGGCTTGAGTGGTTCGCCACCCGCCCCGTCCGAGAATCGTCGACGCCAAGACGTGGTCTTACGCTGGACGATGCAGGCTCCATGGAGCACTGGCAGCCGGTCTAACGGCCCTGCATTGCTGGCCAAGTGGGCTCTCCTCCCGCGTGAGGGCGACTATCGGGACGGCGGGATCTGTCGCGGCGAATGGAGCAGCCGGGTCCCCGTGCTGTCGCGGTCGACGGTGCGGGCGCGAGTGAGCAGGCGCTCGGCGTCGCCCGGCACCTTCGCTCCCCAGTCCCGCCGGTCGGTTTGATGCCGTTGCACCACTGCCCCTGTCCCGGTGACGCGGTTCAGCGCATCGGCCAGTCCTGTCGACAGATCAGCAGCCCGACCGACGACCTGCCGGAGGTCGTCGAAGTCGGCGCCGCTGGCCCGCACGTGCCTTCCGGCGATCACCGCTTCGATTCGCTTCTCGGGCATGGCCTCCATGCGTGGCAGGTCTCGGGCGTTCGCGAACAGCTGACCGGTGCGGGACCAGTGCTCGACCGCCATCATGAGGCGGTCAGCAAGGACCGGCATGTGGCTCGCGACCTGCTGGACCGAGGCCACGTCCGCGGGCGTCCTCTGGCCGTGCTGCTCGCCCATGTCGGCGGGCGCGCCGACCTCGTTGCGCAGGGCGCGGAGGAGCGCCTGCGACGACGCGACGACGCCTCCGCGGTCGCCGGGCGCTCCTCGGTGACCGTCGTGGAAGACCGTGCTGGCGCGACCGGCAAGTTGCCAGGCCAGCCCGGCGACCAGCGGCGGTCCGGCGTCCCTTCCGGTCATGCCCGCCGCGAGGGCGGCGTAGCGACTGGTGAGCTCGGCGGCGGCGACGGCAGCACGGAAGTCCCGAAGTGTCAGGTCGTCGGCTCGCTGTGCACGGTCGAGCGCAGACAGGAGGCCGGCGGCGGCATTCAGGACGGTCACCTCGGCCTCTCCTGACGGCGGGCCAGGCAGGGGAACCAGACGCTCGAGCACCACGGAGGCCGCGGCGGTCGGCGGATCGGCCTGCGCGTCACGCTCAATGGTGGCGGCCCACTGGCGGACGACATTCAGCTCAGGAGCTGCCGCCTCCGGCAGCAGACGGCGACCGAGCCGTGCGCACTGGTCGGCGACCTCGGCCACCTCGACGGTGACCGCCCAGCGGAGGGAGCGGCCCATGACGGACCGGTCGCGGCCGATGAGGTCGGCGGTGGCGCCGGCGAGGTCGGTGAGCGGCCCGCCCCTGTGCGGCCACAGTCGGCCGGCGGTCATGCAGGCGGCCGCGAGCGCGGTGACGTTGCGCTGCCGGTGGCTGTCGCCGGGGGTGAGCCCGTCTTCGGCCAGTCCGGACAGCGCCCGGCCTAGGTGAGCCACTGCTCCGCTGGCGTCCTCGATGGTCGTCGCCGCGGGGCGTACACCGGCGCTAGCGGTGAGATCGTCGAGCAGCTGTCGCAGGGTGGTGACCACCGTTCAGCCCAGCCGTCGCAGGGCGTGGCGGGCGGCCCGCGCGGCGTCGAGGACTGGTGTGCTGGCGAAGGCCTGCTCGTCGAGGAGGCCGAGTGCGCCCATCGCTGCGCGGATGCTGGCGGCGGGGTCGCCGTCGATCAGCGGGACGGGTTGGGCGCGTCCGCCGGCGAGCTCGAGGAGTTCGGCGGCGTAGAGGCACTCCAGTGCGATGTCGGCCGGCACCTGCTCCCTGTCGGCGCCGACGGCGTCGAGCAGGGAGGCGGCGTAGCCGAGCGGGTCGCTGACCGTGTCGACGGCCATGGGGCACGTCCTTTCTCAGGGGTTGTCTCTGCCGACGCTTGCGTCGCCGCGGTGGGCTGCAGGGCTGTTGGGGGACATCTGTGGAGGACCGTCCGGTCTGTGTGCGCTCGAAGGGCGGTGATCGGTGGCGCCGCGCGTGGGAAGGGCGGCGACGCAGTCATCGAGCAGCCGCCAGTGCAGCTCGCGAGCCGGGTGCCGGGTGGGCAGCGGAGCGGCGGCGGCCAGCACAGGCAGCCGAGCAGCGACGTCGTAGCCGGCGGCCGCGGCACGGGCGAGGGCGGCGGCCAGTGGCAGCCAGTCCGGTCCGCGGACGAGGCGGGCGTCGATGCCGGCCACCAGCTGCCGCCAGGCCGGGTCGGTGGCTGCGTCGTCATCGCCGTGCTCGGGTTCGCTCTCCAGGTCGGCGGCGATCTGCAGGATGCGCGTGGCGATCGCGCGGCGGCCCTCGGCGGTCGCCGCGTCGCACCAGGCGGCCACCAGCTCTGGAGTGTGCCGGACCATCCAGGCGCGGCTGATCCGCACGCCGTCGAGCATCGACACCCAGTCGCCGCGGTCGGACGGGAAGGCGATGGGCATCACTGGCCTCCTGCCGCTTCGGGGGCGCGGCCGGTCGCGGTGGCGCCGAGGTCGCCGTCGAACAACGCTCGACGCGCTGCGGTCGCCTGCGGGCTGTCGTATTCGGCAGCCCAGGAGCGGGCGGGCCAGTCGGTGTGCCGGCCGGGTGGACAGCCGATGCCGATCCGCTCGGCCAGGCGGGCGTGGAAGGCGGGCAACGCGTAGCGGTGCCACTCCTCCAGCGCGTGCGGAGCCGCCGCGTCGCCGGCAATGGCGCGCAGGCAGGCCAGGACCGCGAGTTCCTGCACGAGGTGGGGATGGGCCGGCCAGCACGAGGGAACGGCCTGCGTGGTCTGCCAGGCGTAGCTGCGGTTGAGCCAGGCGACGACGTCGTCCAGCCACGGCCACAGCCGGGTGCGCACATGAGCCGAGCAGGTCGCCGGGTCCCAGGGCCGGTCCAGCAGTCGCAGGCCGGGGGGCTCGAGGCCGGCGTCCTCGGCCTGCCGGAGCTGCTCGAAGGCCCGGCGGATCTCCCGCGGCGGCGGAGGGAATGGCATGGCCACGAGGGAGGCGGTCATCGAAGGCCCCGCTCGACCGGGGTGAGACCTGTGCGGTGGGCAGCGGCGTGCGCGCGACCGGTGCGCTCGACCATGCTGAGGGTGTGCTCGCGGGCGGCAGCGACACGGTCGCGGGCCGAGGCCTGTGCGGCGAGCAGCTGCGCGCCGCGGCGTCCGGTGAGGCAACGGGTCAGCCCGGCGATCAGCGGTGGGGCGTTCTCCGCGACCACGAGGGCCCGGCCGGGCGGCAGCTGGCGGATCTCTTCCGGGCGCAGCACGGGCACGGTCTCGCCGTGGGTGGATCGGGACCATCCGGTGCCCCGGTAGCTGTAGGAGGTGCGCCGGACCCGGGTGCTGCCCAGCAGCTCGGAGAGTTCGCGGTAGAAGCCGCCGTCCTTGCCGCCGCCGAAGGCGACGAGCACGTTGGTGAGCCCGAACAGGGCGCGGGCCTCGTCCTCGCCGTAGATGAGCACCAGCTGCCGCCACGTCTGTGCGGCGTAGAGGAAGCCGACCCCGAGGGCCCGGTCGTTGGCCATCCGGGTGCGCAGCGTGGGCAGCGGCGCGGTGGAGGGCAGTTCGTCCAGGCAGGCCAGCAGCGGTGGGCACAGCCGCCCGGTCGGCGCGTCGCCGGCCAGCTGGAGGGCGGTGTCGAGGACGTGCTCGGCCAAAGCCGTCATCAGCGGCGCCGCCGAGGCATAGGGATCTTCGCGGCCGAGCAGATAGACGGTGCCGCCGGCGGCCAGCAGCGCAGCGATGTCGGTGGCCGGCCGACCGGGCCCGGGAGTGCACCGGCGGCGGATGTCGGCCTGGAAGAACAGGGTCAGCGCCTGCTGCACCGTGGTGGCGGTGTTCCCGGCGGTGCGCGGGTCGCCGTGGAGAGCACCGTGCAGCAGCCCGTCCCAGAAGGGCGCGGCGTGCGGATGAGCGCGCAGGACGTCGGCCGGCTGGGTCGCCCCCTGAGGGTGAGCGGCCCATTCCAGGACGTCCTCGATGGTACGGCCGGTCAGCGCGGCGGCGTGCAGGTAGCCCTGGAGCACCTTGGCGGCTTCGAAGGCGTAGAAGCGGGCCGCCGAGTCGGTGGTGCCGCCGGTGACCGCACCGGGAACCGTGCCGGCGGTGAATGCTTTGGCGCGGCGCTCGGCCGTCATGGGATCCACGCAGCCGGCGACGGGGTCCCACACAAGCTCCGGCAGTCCAGGAACCGCTCCAAAAGGGTCGAGCACGGCGACCGGACGGTCGCCGGCGGCGCGGGCGTCGACCGTGAGCAGCAGATCCTCGGCCTTGGTCAGGGTGACCAGCGCCGCGCCGGGCGCATCGAGCAGAGCAGGAGCGAGCAGGTCGAGGGTCTTGCCCGACCCCTGCGGGCCGTAGACGCCGGTCGTGCGATCGAAGGGCACCCACAGCTGCCCGGCGGCGGGGACTGCGGCGTCGCCCAGCCGCCATCCCACGTCCGTGTTCACGACGCGGTGAGGGCTGCGCCGACGAGCCGAGGTCAGGTCGGGACGGACGACGGGGCCGACCCGGCGCAGCCGATCACTGCCGAGCACGTCGGCGACCTGGCCGCGGGTGGCCATGCCCGACCGCCCGGTCAGCCATCGGTGCCCAGCCCAGGCCGCTCCCCCGCTGCCGCCTACGAAGAGTGCGAGGCACCCGGCGATGGCGGTGTACACAGCCGCGGACGGCGGCAGCGCCGCCGTCTGCGCGGCGTCCAGCCCGGCGGTGGGCTCAGCGGTGAGCAAGCCGCCGACGGAGGCAACCAGGGCGGCCGACCCGTGCGGCCATACCCAGCCGCCGCCGGCCAGCAGTGCCGCGGCTGCGCGGCCGGCGGGCAGCAATAACGCGGCGGCCGTCACCCACACCAGGGCGGCGGCGAGCGGGATCTCCCAGCTGGTGGGGCCGACGTCGGGCCGCGCCCGGCCGGCGTTCATCGCCGACCGCCTGCGTTCACGTGGTGCATGCCTTCTCCCTCATTGCAGTCCAGGCGGCTCATCGGGGATCGGAGGCGTGCAGATCGACGCCGCGGTCGGCCAGCCACGGGACCGGGTCGAGCGGCGTGCCGTCCTGGCGGACCTCGAAGTGCAGGTGGACACCGGTGCTGTTTCCCGTCGAGCCCTGAAAGCCGACCAGCGTTCCGACGGCGACGGGCTGGCCGGCGGTGACCGTGTAGGCGGAGAGGTGCCCGTAGCGGGTGGTCACCCCGTCGCCGTGGTCGAGCTCGACCAGGTTGCCGTAGCCGGCGAGGCTCAGACTGCCGTCGCGGTCGCAGTAGTCGCTGGTGCACTCGGCTCGAAGCACGGTGCCGTCGGCAGCGGCGTAGACGGGGGTGTTGCGGGGGCCGGCGATGTCGACTCCGGCGTGCAGGGTGCCCCCACGGGGCCCGTAACCGGAGGTGACGGTGTCGGCGGTGGGCCGGATCCACGATCCGGCTGGGACCGGGAGGCCTGGGCAGACGCCGGCCACCGCGCCGGCGGGGGCGGCCGCTGCGGCCTGGGCGGTCGGCCACAGCATGGCGGTCAGCTCCCGGGCCAGCGGCGCCCAGCGGGCGTAGGCGCCGCCGGCGGCGGAGATCTGCACGGCCTGGGCCGCCTGCGTGAGCGGGATGGTCTGCCAGTTGGGCACCTCAACCAACCGCGCGTAGAAGGCCTCGGCGGCGTAGACGGGGTCCATCAGCTCGGCGACGGTGCCCCAGCCGGCGAGCCAGCGCTGCTGGAAGGTGTTGACGCTGTCGTGGTCGGAGCCAAGCCCGTCATGCGGATAGGTCAGGCTGGTGGCGGTCACCGCGGCCTGTTCGGCGGTGAGTTCGGGGCTGCTGCCGTCGTTGGCCAGCATCCGGATGCGGGACTCCTGGTAGGCCGTGGCCAGCGCCACCGTGGCCGCGTACGCATCCAGCCCCCGCGCGGCGGCGACGTCGGCGATGGTCTGCGCGTGGCCCATCTGGACGGCGTCCAGCTCGATGCCGGCGACGGTGGCGCCGGTGCCGCCGATCGAGCAGGCCGACGACGCCCCCGCCGTCGATGCCTCCGGACCGGCGAGAACCGCGAGAGGGATCAGCAGCAGCGTCAGTACGCAGAACATCGGGACGGCGACGGGAGCGGCGACCTTCCACAGCCACCGCTTCGCGTACGCCCGCGCCAGTCCTTCCGCCGTCCCGCTCATGCCGGAGGTCCTGTCAGGGCCTCGTTGGTGTCGGTCAGGGCCAGCTCGGGGGCAGTGAGGACGGTCTGCACCTTGAAGGTCCGGTCGCCGACCAGCCACAGGGCACGGCCCTTGCCGGCGATCGCCCAGCCGGTGACCACCCGCTGGGCAATCGGGGTTAGCCCGAGCATGCTGCCGAGCTCGTCGGCGACGGCCTGGTCCTGGCCGTGCAGCACCTTGACGTCGCACAGGTGCAGCAGGTCGCGGGCGATGGCGACCGCCTGGGACGTGGCGTCGCCGGCGGTGAGCATGTCCGAGGGCTTGTGCGCGAGCAGGATCTGCACATCGGCGTCGCGGCGGGACAACCGCAGGTTGGCGTCCAGGCTCTTCATCGCCTCGGCACCCAGGCGCATCTGCCGCCACGTCTCGTCGCGGATGACGATGCGCAGGTCGCCCGGGTCGGCGATCTCTCGCATCGCCTGGCCCCAGGAGTTCAGGCAGGTCAGCGCAATGCCGACGGCCTGGTCGCCGAGCGGCTCGAGGCGGGACAGCGACAGGGATTGGATCGGGGCGCGCCAGTCGACGTCGATCGACGTGTGGTCGTCGAACAGCCCGGCGAGGGAGCCCTTGACCAGGGAGCCGAGGGCGTCGCGCAGGGTTCGGGTGGCGTCGAGGAAGTGCCGCCGGTCGGCGTAGCGGCAGGAGGCGACGAGCTCGTCGGTGGGCTCGTCCAGTGCCCGCCACA
>NZ_QOHK01000028.1 GCF_003319175.1 Blastococcus sp. TF02-8
AGATGTGTATAAGAGACAGGGCCGAGCGCGGCGGAGTGGAAGGCGCGGCTCGTGAGCGTCACGCGGTCGAGCTGCGCGTGCGCGACCGCGAGCAGCCGGGGGTTTCCGTGCCCGAAGTTCACCGCCGAGTAGGCGGCGAGGCAGTCGAGGTAGCGGCGGCCGTCGACGTCGGTGACCCACGCGCCCTCCGCGTCCGTCACGACGACCGGCAGCGGGTGGTAGTTGTGGGCGGCGTGCGCCTCGACCTGCGCGATCGCGTCGCGCGTGGCCGTGCTCACCGCGTCCGTGCCCACCGCATCCGTCGCCTGGTGCATCGTCGTGCCGGTCATGGTCGCCTCCGTCGTCATCGTCGCAGCTCCAGAGTGCAGCACTTGATGCCGCCGCCGCCCAGCAGCAGCTCGCTCAGGTCGAGCCCCACCGTCTCGAAGCCGCGCTCGCGCAGCTGCCGCTCGAAGCCCGTCGCGCGCTCGGCGATGAGCATCGTGCGGCCGTCGCCGAAGGAGTTGAGGCCGAGCACGGATGCGTCCTGGTCGTCGACGAGGATCGCGTCGGGATAGCGGCGCTCGAGCTCCGCGCGGCTCGCGTCGTCGAACGCCTTCGGGAGGTAGGCGATGTTCTGTCTCTTATACACA
>NZ_QOHK01000008.1 GCF_003319175.1 Blastococcus sp. TF02-8
CACCACGGCCCTGGACAGCTGGCTGAGCCACTACAACACTGCCCGCAGCCACTCCGCCCTCGGAGGCCACCCACCGGTCAGCCGCCTCGCCGTGTGAACAACGTGTCCGGTCGCGACATCTAGCCGCAGGAGTGGTCGAGGTCGAGGTCGTCCGGCACGTACTGGGTGAGCTCGACCCGGCCGCGCGGCACGAGCGGTTCCTCCTCGCAGAGGTCGACCGCCTCGCCCCGACTCAGCCCGCCGGCCAGCCAGCTCGGCCGTCCGGCGAGCGGGCTGTCGGCGGGCACCTCGCCCACGATCCGGCCGAACTGGCGGCCCGTGGAGTAGATGCCGACCCGGCCGCCCTCCTCGGTGAGGAAGTCGGTCATGCCCTCCAGCGTCGCCCGGTTGCGGGCCTGGGCGTCCGACGAGCCGGACTGCCAGGTGTTCGAGGTCTCGACGTCCAGCCACCAGGTGTAGCGGGCCACGCCGCTGTCCAGCCGGGCCGCGCGGGCCGCGGGGCGGAAGAACGCGTGCGTGCTGGTGCGGGCGCGCTCCCAGCCGTACTGCCACGAGCAGGCCGTCGAGTTGCCACCGTCGCAGGTGCCGTACGGGGTCTCGCCGTCCGACGGCCAGGTGGCCACCAGCCCGCGGAGCTCACCGGGGTTCGCGGTGTTGAGGTAGAGCTGCACGGCCGGCTGCCGGGCGACCGCGCCGGTCGACCCGGCGGCCCACTCCAGCTGGTCGGTGAGGCACGGGTTGGTGCGGGTGGGCAGGCCCCCGTTCACCCCGACGACGGCGAAGGCGCCGGGGGTCGGGAGGTCGGCGCCGCACTGCGGGTGGGAGACGTCGTAGCCCGCGCTGCCCAGCGGGCCGGCGCTCTCGACCGGAGCTGCGGCAGCGGTCCCGGTGCCGCCGAGCAGCACCGTGACGCTCGCGATCGCGCCGGCGACGCACCGTGATGCCAGTCTCATCGGCGGCGAAGGTACACGGTCTCCGGGGGTCCCTGCCGGGGGTCGCGGGGCGGCTCAGACCGCCTGGCAGACGGGGCACCAGTAGAGGTTGCGGCCGACCATCACCTGCGTCTGCACCTCGGTGCCGCACACCCGGCAGGGCAGGCCGGTCCGGCGGTAGACGTAGTGCGCGTCCTCGCGGGTGACCGCACCGCTGCGGCGGGTCCGGTCGGCGGGCCGGGTGGTGACGATGCGGCCCATCCGCACCCCGGCGCGCATGAGCGTGACCAGGTCCGGCCACATGCGGCCCCACAGCTCGGCGTCGACCTGGCGGCCGGGGCGGAACGGCGAGACGTCGTGCCGGAACAGCAGCTCGGCCCGGTAGACGTTGCCGACACCGGCGAGCACCGACTGGTCCATGAGCAGCGCCCCGACCGCCGTGCGGCTGCCGGCGATGCGGCGATGGGCGACCGCGCCGTCGGCCCGAGGGCGCAGCGGGTCGGGCCCGAGGCGGTCGAGGATCCGCTCGACCTCGGGGGTCGTGAGCACCTCGCAGGCGGTCGGGCCGCGCAGGTCGGTCCACACCCCCGCGCCGTCGGGCCCGTCGGCCTCCCACCGCATGCGCAGGGCACCCCTCGCCGGCGGCGGCGTGCCGCTGCCGGTCGTGTACGTGCCGTAGAGCCCCAGGTGCACGTGCAGGTGGTCGCCGCCGAAGCGGGCGAACAGGTGCTTGCCGTAGGAGAAGACCTCGTCGACCACGCGCCCGTCGAGCAGCGCGGCCCCGGCGTCGAACCGGCCCTGGGGGCTGGTGACGTGCACGGGTCGGCCGGCGAACAGCTGGGTCTGGTCCCGCGCCAGGCGGTACAGGGTGTGGCCCTCGGGCATCCGCGCAGCCTAGGTGGCCGTCGGCGGAGGCCCGCTCAGCGGTCGGCGGTCTCCAGGCCGAAGTGCGGCCGGTCGTCCGCGGCCACGAGGTCGACCTCTTCGGGATGCTGCTGGATGTAGTGGCGGATGAAGGAGCAGTAGGGGAGCACGGTGAGCCCGCGCTCGCGTGCCGCGGAGAGGACGCCGGCGACCAGCGCCGTCCCGATGCCCCGGCCGCCCATGCTCGGGTCGACCTCCGTGTGCGGGAGGGCCATGGAGCTGCCCTCGACGTGATAGCTGGCCAGTCCGACCACGCGCTCGCCGACCCGGACCTCGAAACGTCCCTTCTCGGGGACGTCCACCACCGTGGTGTCCATCGATCCTCGTCCACCCTTCCGTCGTCTCCGGCGGCGTTGCCGGAGCAGGACGTACGCCCGGAAACGGTAACCCCTGGCGCCGCGTCCCTGTCCTCACACATCCGACGCACCGGGTGCGCCGGAGGTTCCGCCGCGGCGACCGATAGCCTTCCCCGGAAGGTCCGGCGCGGGGGTTGCCACGCCGAGGCCCCCGTAGCTCAGGGGATAGAGCATCGGTTTCCTAAACCGTGTGTCGCAGGTTCGAATCCTGCCGGGGGCACCACCAGCTGCTCACGACCCACGCAGGCCGTGCTCGAGACAGCGCCCGACCGGGGCCTGGGAAGCTCACCCGATGACCCTCGGCGAGGACTGGCTGGGGCCGACCATCCGCGAGGTCGCGTCGCCGCTGACCCAGCGGATGCTGCGTCCGCTCGATCGGCGCTGCCACACCGTGCAGTTCAGTACGCAGCTGACGGACGCCGACCACCGTGCACTCGCGGCATGGCTGTCCGCCTACCCGTCGGTGACGCTCCGGGCGTACGGGGCCGTGCCCGATCTGGAGTTCCTCCGCTTCTACCCGGACGTGCAACGGTTCTCGGCCGACGGGCTGTACGACCACCTCGAGTCGTTCGAGGGCCTCGGTCACCTCCGCCCTGACCTGCACACCCTGGTCCTCGGGTCGACGCGCCGGCGGCTGTCCTTGCAACCCCTGGCGCGGTTCACCGGTCTGCGGAGGCTGTACCTGGAGAAGCAGACGAGGGACCTCGATGTCCTGGCGGGGCTGATGTCGCTGACCAGCCTGACCCTGCGCTCGATCACGCTGCCGGACCTCTCACTGCTCCTTCCGCTCACCGGTCTCCGGGCTCTCGACCTCAAGCTCGGCGGCACCCGCGACCTGTCGCTGCTGCCGCAGGTCGGGAAGCTGGAGTACCTGGAGCTCTGGATGGTCCGAGGGCTGGACGACCTCACGCCGGTGGCCGGGACGACCACGTTGCGGCACCTGTTCCTGCAGGCCCTGTCGCGGGTCACCGAGCTGCCTGACCTGTCCCGCCTCGCACAGCTGGAGGTCGTGCACCTCGAGACGATGACGGGCATCACCGATCTGACGCCCCTGCTGACCGCCCCCTCGCTCCGCGAGGTGTCGCTGGTCGACATGGGACACCTGCAGCCGGCCGACGTCGGTGTGCTGGCGCGTCACCCTCGACTGCGGTTCCTGACCGCCGGGTTGAACAGCGAGAAGAAGAACCGGGCCGTTCGCGAGCTGGTCGGACTGCCCGGGAACGAGAACCCGACCCGACCGGCCTTCCTCGACGGCGACGGCGACGGCTGACCTCGCGGTATGCCGGAGGCTCCACGCCCCTGACCAGGCATGACCGGTCCCGCTCTCGGGTAGCAGCGGCGCCATGACGAACGAGAACAAGATCGCGAACAAGATCGACGAGCTCGCCGGCAAGGGCAAGGAGCTGGCCGGCAAGGCCACCGACAACCCCGATCTGGAAGCCGAGGGCAAGGGCGACCAGGCGGTCAGCAACCTCAAGCAGGCCGGCGAGAAGATCAAGGACGTCTTCAAGTAGGTCGCCACGCAGCGCCTCGTACTGCTCGCACTCCGGATTGGCACGGACCGCGTCGCCGCCCTAGGTTGACGCGCACCCAACCCGTTCCCGAGAGGACGATGCGATGCGCAAGCGCCTGCACGCGGTGCTCATCGGACTGGTCGCGCTGCTGGGCGTGGGGCTCGTCGCCCCCGCCCCGGCCGGTGCGATCACCGGTGGCACGGTCGACACGGCCAACAAGTACTCCAACGTCGGCATCATCGCGTTCTACGACGCGACCGGCCGGTACCGCTGCACGGCCACGCTCGTCACTCCGACGGTGCTGCTCACCGCCGCGCACTGCACCCAGGGCACGCTCGGCAAGACGATCGTGAACTTCAACCCGTTCATCGACGACGCCCCGCCGTCCTCGCTGCCCCGCGCGGCCGACGACACCGGCGACGGTCTGTCGAAGACCGGCTACGGGACGATGACCGGCCCCTGGTACTCGGGGACGGCGTACACGCACCCGCAGTACTCCGACTTCACCGACATGAAGAACTGGAACGACGTCGGCGTGGTCGTCCTCGACAAGGCCGTCGCCGGGATCACGCCGGCCAGGCTCGCGCCGCGCAACCGGCTCGACACCTACGCCCAGCCCGCCCTGAACAAGACGCTGTTCACCGTCGTCGGCTACGGCACCGAGGTGCGGCAGGCGACCGAGGGCCCGCAGAAGCCGACGCCGCAGAGCTACCCGATCGTCCGCCGGTACACCGACGTCGTCGGGCAGAAGCTCACCCCGCAGATCCTGCAGGTGAACGGCAACGAGCACGACCCTCGTGGTGGCGGTGGCAGCTGCTTCGGTGACTCCGGCGGCCCGACGTTCGACCGCGCGGGGTACCTCGTCACCGTGACCAGCTACGGCTACACGTCGAACTGCCGCTACATCGACGGTCTGCAGCGGGTCGACATCAAGGTCGCCCAGGACTGGCTGGCGACGTTCGGCGTCAAGCCGGCCGCCTGACCGGAGCGAACGCCCGCGGGCCCCGTTCCCCTCTGGGAGCGGGGCCCGTGGGTGTTCAGCGGCCCAGGCGCTCCCGGTAGCGGGCGGCGCGCTTGGCCGCGGCGGCCCGACGGCGTTCGCTGTCCCGCTCGTCGCGGCGCCGGGAGTGCTCGTCGCGGACGGCGGTGGCGGTGCCGGGCGGGTAGCCGGCCTTCATCACGCGCGTCTCGGTGGTCTCCGGCATGTAGGCCAGGGAGTAGATGAGGCCGAGGAAGATCCCGCCGCCGACCACGGCTGCGCGCAACCCGAACGGCGCCGGCAGGAAGACGAGGACCAGGGCGATGGGCACCGCCATCTGGACCAGCATCCGGGCCACGTGCCGCAGGCCCCAGGTGCGGGTCGTCGTGTCGTGCAGCACCCACCCGCGGTGCCGCCGCGGGAGACGCCCGCCGAGGGCGTACCAGAGCCACCGGTGCGGAGCGGGCCGGACGATCGGCTCCGTCGTGCGCTCAGCGGGCTCGGTCATCGCCACCAGCGTAGGCCCCGCCGAGCCGGCTCCGGTCAGTTCCGCCGGGTCTCCCACTCGGCGGCGCGGGCGGCGGTCTGCTCGACGATGCGCACGATGGTCTCCGGGCGGTCCGACTGCGGGGCGTGCCCGGCGGCGAGCAGGGGCCGGAACCGCGAGCCGGGGATCCAGGGCAGGTAGCGGACGGTCTGGCCCGACGCGATCCAGTCGGCGGTGCCCTGCACGAGGGTCACCGGGCAGTCGATGCGGTCCATGCCGCGCGGCACGTCGAGCAGCAGCGCCCAGAGCAGGATCCGCCAGTAGTCACGGGAGTCGGCGAACCCTTCGCGGGCGCCGATCGCCTCCTCCCGGCTGGTCGACCACGGACGCGCCTTGAGCGGGAACAGCATGGCGGCCCGGCCGACGGCCGAGCGGGACAGCGGCTCGATCAGCGGTTGCGCGGTCCGCATGACCACCCGGGCCAGGGCCATGCCGGCGCCCTGGACGATCCGCTCCGGCGGGACGTTCAGCCCCGAGGGGGCGATCGCCACCACCGAGCGCGCTCGGCCTCGGCGGGCGAGCTCCAGCCCGAGCCGCGCGCCGAGCGAGTTGCCGAGCACGTGCACGCGGTCGAGACCTGCCTCGTCGAGAGTGCGCTCGACGGCGTCGGTGATCGCGGCGACGGTGGGCCGCTCGTCGAGCGCGGGGGAGCGGCCGGTGCCGGGCAGGTCGACGTTCAGGACGTCGAAGCGCTTGGCCAGCCCTGGCAGGACGGCGTCGAAGTCGCGGTGCGAGCTGCCCATGCCGTGCAGGAGGAGGAGGGGGTCACCCGAGCCGGACCGGGAAGCCCACAGCGGTGCGGTCATCTGCGGGTACTACCCGCTGGGTGCCGTCCGCACCGGGTGAGCCGGGCCACGCTCGCGGCGCGGAGGGCGTTCGCCGGGGACCATGGTCGCGTGACCGCCGCTCCTCCCGCCGTCCCGGGGACGGGCGCCGCGCTCGATGCGCTGGCCGACCTCGTCTCCGACGGCGACGCGCTGGTGCTCTCCGGGGCCGGGCTCTCCACCGACTCCGGCATCCCGGACTACCGCGGGGCCACCGGCAGCCTGCGCCGGCACACCCCGATGACCTACCAGACCTTCACCCGTGACCCGCGCGGCCGGCACCGGTACTGGGCCCGCAGCTTCGTGGGCTGGCGGCAGATGCGCGATGCCCGCCCCAACGAGGGGCACCGCGCGGTCGCGGCGCTGCAGGGCGCCGGGTTGCTCAGCGGGGTGATCACGCAGAACGTCGACGGGCTGCACCAGGCCGGGGGCGCGCGCGACGTCGTCGAGCTCCACGGCGGGCTGGACCGCACCGTCTGCCTGGGGTGCGGTGGCATCGCGGGGCGGGCCGAGCTCGACGACCGGCTGCAGGCGGTCAACCCGCACTTCGGCCCGCGGGCCCAGGAGATCAACCCCGACGGCGACGCCGAGCTGCCCGACGAGGTGCTCGACGGCTTCGTGATGGTCGACTGCCTGGCCTGCGGTGGCGGCCCGCTCAAGCCCGACGTCGTCTTCTTCGGCGAGACCGTGCCGCGTGACCGGGTCGACTCCTGCTTCGCGATGGTCGAGCAGGCCGGCAGCCTCGTCGTCCTCGGCTCCTCCCTGACCGTCATGAGCGGGTACCGGTTCGTGCTTCGTGCGGCGAAGCTCGGCATCCCCGTCGCGATCGTCACGGTCGGCCCCACCCGGGGCGACGCCAAGGCCGACGTCCGGGTCGACGCTCCCCTGGGCGTGGTGCTGCCCGAGCTCGCCGCCCGCCTCGCGCGGTGATGCCCGAGCGCACGCCCGACGGCCGGTACGTCGTCGTCGACGGCCGGCGCTGGCGCACCGCCGACCCGTCGCTGCCCGACGACGTCCGCGCCCGGTTGCTGCACCACCTCGGGGTGGCGCGGTCGGCCGTGCGCACGTCGAAGGGGGACGACGACGCGGTCGCCGCCGCCCGGGCGCGGGTGCAGCTGGCCAAGACGGGGCTCGGCGAGCGCGGACCCGCCTGGTGGGACCAGGACGACGACGAACGCCGGGCCCGGTGGGAACTGGCGCTGCGCGAGCTCGACGGCTGATCGAGACTGGTCGGCGATGCAGACCTTCGTGCCGGTGCCCGACTTTGCCGACAGCGCCCGGCTGCTGGACTCCCCGCGCCTGGGCAAGCAGCGGGTGGAGACCCTGCAGATCCTGCGGGCGATCGAGCTGCCCGACTACGGCTGGGCCAGCCACCCCGCTGTCCTGATGTGGAAGGGGCGCACTCCAGCGCTGGTCGCCTACGGGCTGGCGATGGCCCGGGTGTGGCGGGAGCGCGGCTTCGCCGACAGCACCGAGGCGCAGATCGGGGAGTTCGCGCCCGAGGTGGTGGGCCGCTCGCAGAGCGACCTGGCCGAGGCCGGGCTGCTGCCCTCCTGGATCGGCAACGAGGAGCTGCACCGCTCGCACCGGTCGAACCTGGTGGCCAAGGACCCGGAGTTCTACCGCGGTCGGTTCGCCGAGCTCTTCGGTCCCGAGCCCGACGACCTTCCCTACCTCTGGCCCGGCCCGGACGACCTGCCGCCCGCGCCGGAACCGGAAGGAGTGCGGGTGTGGGTGGCCCGCCCGCGCAACCACAACGAGCTGGGCGCGTGCCTCGCGGCGGGAGTCGTCGGGCTCGGTACGCAGTCGGGGATCGACGTCGACGCCCAGGGCATGAGCCCTGCGGAGCTGCGGGCGCTGTCCAAGGAGATCTCCGGCCGGCGCCCCGCGAAGGACCTGCGCCAGCTGTCGGCCTTCCTCGACGAGATGCGGCCGGGTGACCCGGTGGCGCTCCCCATCGAGCACGGGGCCGGGCTGCTGGTCGGCGAGGTGGTGGGGGAGTACCTGTTCCAGGGGCGCGAGCTGCTGCCGCACCGGCGCTTCGCACGCTGGGACCGGGTGGTGCCGCGGGCGGCCGCTCGACCGCCCGCGACCCTGCAGGACCCGCGCGCCCTGTTCCAGGTGACCCTGGATCCCGCCGTCCTCCGCTAGCCGGGCAGCGGTACGTTCTGCAGCCGCACCTGGCCGCGGGCGACGAGCTTGCCGTCCTCGCGGGTGAGGAGCACCTGCCAGAGCTGCTGCGTGCGGCCCTGCTGGATCGGCTCCGCGACGACGTCGAGCCGGCCGCCCGTGGCGCTGCGGATGAAGTCGGTGTTGTTGTTGACGCCGACGGAGAACTGCCCGTGCTCCTGCACCGCGAGGCTCGCGCCGATGCTGGCGGCGGACTCGACGACCGAGCAGTAGAGCCCGCCGTGGACCACGCCCCACGGCGTGTGCTGGTCCGGACCGAGGTCGACGTGCCCGGTCACCCGCGTGCCGGTCGCCTCGGCGACGTCGAACCTCATCGCCGCGACGAACACGCCCGCAGTGGTCAGGTCCACTGCCGGCCGGTCGGGGTTCACGCGTCCCAGACCAGGCAGAACGGGTGGCCGACGGGGTCGGCGTAGACGCGGAAGTCCCCGCCACCACCGGGCAGCTTGCGGGCGCCCAGTGCCAGCACCTTCGGCTCCGCCTCCTCCACGTCGGCGACCCGGACGTCCAGGTGGAACTGCTGCGGCCGGTCGGGGTCGGGCCAGTCCGGGGGCTGCAGGTCGGGTGCCTGCTGGAAGGACAGCCGGTAGCCGGCGCCGGTGACGACGACCCAGTCGTCGCCGGGGCCGCCCTTGCTGATCTCCATGCCCAGCAGCTGCGCGTAGAAGCCGGCGAGGGCGTGCGCGTCGGGCGCGTCGATCACGACGGAGTGGAGTTGACCGATCATGAGGTCATCCTGACCCGGGACGGACCCGGCCGACAGCCCGATCCTGGTCATCCGCCGTCGGTATCCCGCCAGCGCGCCCGCCGGGAGCGTGTCGCAGGATCGATGCATGGCCGACCCCGTCGCACCCGCTCTCGGCACGCTCTCCTGGCTGCCGGCCGCCGACCGTCCGGACCTGCTCGGGCCGCCGGTGGCCGCCGCGCTCCCGGCGTTGGCCGGCCCGGCGTGGGTCGCCGAGATCGCCGACGACCTGGCCGACACCGCCGCTTTCACCGACGCCTACGGCGTCCCGCTGTCGGCGTCGGCCAACTGCGTGGTGGTGGCGGCGCGGCGGGCGGGGGAGACGACGCTGGCCGCCTGCCTGGTGCTGGCGACGACGCGCGCCGACGTGAACGGGTTGGTGCGCCGGCACCTGGGTGCGCGCAAGGCGTCGTTCGCCCCGCAGGACGTCGCGGTCGCCGAGACCGGCATGGCCTACGGCGGCATCACCCCCGTCGGCCTGCCCGCCTCCTGGCCGGTGCTGGTCGACGCCGCCGTCGCCGCCGCGGAGCTGGTGGTGATCGGGTCCGGAACGCGCGGCAGCAAGCTCGGCGTCCCCGGCTCGCTGCTGGCCGCACTGCCGGGTGCCGAGGTGCTCGAGGGCCTCGGCCAGCCGCTGCCGGCCGCGCCGCCCACCCCGCCGCCCGCTCAGCCGTTGCGGCTGGACCGCGCTCCCGACGACAGCGACGTCGGCTGGGGCGAACGGCCGGCGGAGTCCGACGACCGGCACTACTACGAGAACCGGCCGCCGCACTGGGGCAGCGACTGAGAAGGACCCCGTCCTCCCGGACCCTCGCTCGCTCGGGCCGGGTCCCTGGACGGGGCCGTCACAGCTCGTCCGGGGGGCCGTTCCGGTCAGTTCCGCGGCCCTGCTGGGCGCGGAGGAGGTCGCGGATCTCGATGAGCAGCTCGGTCTCCGTCGGCGCGACCGGTCCGGGCTCCTCGCCGCGCACCCGCCGCTGCAGGAGCCGGTGCAGGGGCATGACCACGAGGAAGTAGAGCACCGCGGCGGTCAGCACGAACGTGATCAGCTGGCTCACGAACTCGCCCCAGGTGAACGTCTGCCCGTTCAGCTCGAACTTCCCCCCGAGCTTGCCGCCACCGCCGATCACCCCGATCAGCGGCGTGAGGAACGAGCTGGCGAAGGCGTTGACCAGGGCGGTGAACGCCGAGCCGATGACGACCGCGACGGCCAGGTCGACGACGTTTCCGCGGAACAGGAAGTCCTTGAATCCCTTGAGCACCCGACCATCCAGCCACATGCCGCGGTCGTTCGCGCGAAGGGTCAGGGCGGCGGGAGGCTGATGGTCAGGGTTGCGGTCGTCGAGGCCGCGGCCAGCGCCGTGGCGGTGCCCTCGTCCACGGCCAGCAGCAGCAGTCCGGCGCCCGGGTCGTCGTCGGTGCCCTGACCCGGCACGGCGAGGACGAGCGCCGCGACAGCCACCCGCTCCGCCGTGCCCGCGTCGTCCGTGGCGAGGACGTCGACCCGGTCGCCGGGCCGCACCAGCGCGCTGACGCCCAGGTCGGCCAGCCGCACGGGTGCCGCGACCTGCCCCGCGGGCAGTCGGCTGGTGAGGCCGGTTCCCACCAGGCGGGCGTCGGTCAGCGGCTCCCCGCGGCGCACGGGTGAGGCGAGCACCTGGCGCTCCAGGAGTGCCGGGCGCTCGACCGTGCCCGCCGGGGCGGCAGCCTCCGGCAGGGTCGCGACCGTCAGGTGCTCCGCGGTCAGCCGGGCCCCGGCCGGCAGATCCACCGCCGCGACGACGACCCGCCGGCCGGCGGCGGCCTCCGCCGGTGCGGGCGCCGGTCGCAGCGCGAGGGCCAGGGCCAGCGCGACCAGCGCGCCGGCAGCGATACGGCGGGCCAGCAGCGCGGGGGAACGGGGGCGGCGGAGGCGGAACACGCATCGACCCTCCCCACGACCGGGGCGCCCCGCGAGGGCGCGACCGGATCTGTGGAGAGGGTCGAGTGCTGTGGACGGCGCCGGTCAGGCGGACGTCAGTTGGCGGCCTTGGCGGTGCTGCCCGAGGTCGACGAGCTCGACGACGTCGTGGACGCGGTCGACGAGGAGCCGCCGTCCTTGGAGCCCGACGACGAGCTCTCCTTGGACGACGACGACGACGAGCTGCTGCTCGGGGTGTCGGAGGAGCTGCTGCTCTTGCGGCTGTCGGTCCGGTAGAAGCCCGAGCCCTTGAAGACCACGCCCACCGAGCCGTAGACCTTGCGGACCGGCGCGCCGCACTCCGGGCACTCGCTGACCGGCTCGTCGGTGAAGGACTGCACGACCTCGAACTGGTGCTTGGTCTCGGGGTTGGTGCAGGCGTACTGGTACGTGGGCACTGCGGTGGCTCCCTGGTCGAGCGGAGGAACGCGGGGCTGGCACTCGACCCCGTCGACTGCCAATCATGCGCCATCGTGGCGCCCGTCGTCCACGAAGGACGACGAGCGTCACCTCTGCGGGGTCAGCCGCGCGGGTCGGTCCGGTCGCGCAGGACGGCCAGCGTCGGTGCGTACATGCGCGCCTTGATCGTGCCCAGCGTCGGGCCGGCCTTGCCGGCGAGCGACGCGGCCAGCTCGACGGCGGTCGAGCGCACCGCATCCTCTTCGACAGCCCGGTCGACCAGGCCGGCGGCCAGCGCGTCGGCACCGCCGTAGCGGCGGCCGGTCGTCATGGCCTCGTGCGCGGTCTGCGGGGTGAGCCGGGCCTGGATGAGCGCGGACATGCCGCGGGTGAAGGGGATGCCGAGGTCGGCCTCGGGCAGGCACCAGAAGCCGCGATCGCCGCGCATGACCCGGAAGTCGTGCGCGAGCGACAGCATCGCCCCGGCCGCGAAGGTGTGCCCCTGCAGCGCCGCCACGGTGATCAACGGCAGGGAGAGCACCCGGGCGAAGAGAGCCTGCACGCGGATCACGTAGTCGTCGCTCTGGTCGCCGTGCGCCATCAGCCAGTCGAGGTCCAGGCCGTTGGAGAAGAACTTGCCGGTGGCGGCGGTGACGAGGGCCCGCGGCCCCTCGGCGCGCTCGACCTCGTCGAGGGCGGCCTCGACCTCTGCCAGCCAGTCGGGGTGGAAGCGGTTCTCGGTGTCGCCGAGGTCGAGGACGAAGACGTCGTCGTCGCGGGTCAGTGCGGGCACGGGGCTCTCCTGGGTCGGGGCGGGTCAGTGCTGGGGGACGGGTGGTGGGCCGCAGTCGAGGACGGCCTCGACGGCGGCGGTCAGCTGGGCGCGGGTGTGCGGTCGCACGATGCCGGCGCGGATCTCGCCGAACAGCATCGCCGCGGGCAGGCGGACCACGCAGAGGGTGACGGCGTCGACGGCGGCGGCGTCGGCGCGGTCCCACAGCGCCCCGGCCAGGTCGCGCAGGGCGGCAGCGAGCGAGGCGTCGAGCGCCCGCAGCTCCACGGCGACGTCCGGGGCCACGGCGTCGGTGAGCACGTCGTCGCGGTGCAGGGACACGAGCAGCCGTGCGGCGCGCAGGTCGTCATCGGCCAGCGCGGCCGGAGCCTCGGCGGCGGTCAGCACCGCCCGGCGCGGGTCACCGCCCGCGAGCGCCGCGTCGACGCCGGACCGCTGACGCCCCAGGAACTCCCGCGCGCGGCGCAGCCAGGCGGCCGCGACGACGGTCTCCAGCGAGCCGAAGGAGTGGTAGATGCTCCCGTTCGAGACGCCGGATCGCTGCGCGAGGGCGCGGACCGTCAGGTGCGCGCGACCGTGCTCGACGAGCAGCTCCTCCGCGGCGTCGAGGACCGCGTCGGGTGCGTGCACGCGCGGTCGGGGCACGGGCTCCACCTCCTCTGCCGGACTCGTCGTCGCACGTAGTAGAGCACACGCTCCACAACCGGCCTCAGCAGTCGAAGACCGACCAGCAGATGTCGTTGCGCAGGAGCTGGTCGTCGAGGACCAGCTCGCGGATCGCATCGGGCAGCTGCTCGCGCTGCCAGCGGCACTCGGCCCGTCCCGCCTCCTCGCCGTGGGCCGCGCGCACCGCCTTGATCGCGTAGGCGGCCGCGCCGAGCTCGTGCGCCGCGACGTGCGCGACGACGGCGGCCTGGCCGGCGGCGTAGGCGGCGAACCGTGCCGCGCCCCGCAGGTCCCGGGCGGCGCCCATGGCGTGGCCGCCCGCGGCGCGGGCCTGCATCATCCCGACCTCGCCGCCCACCCAGGCGCGTGCGTGCGCGATCGCCTCGCGCGGTCGCGGGTCGTTCGGCCGTGCGGCCTCGAACAGGTGCAGCACGTGCTCGGCGCACGCGGCCGCCCACAGCGCGAGCAGGTGGTGGTCGGAGTCGGTGAGCGTCCCGCCCCGGCGCATCGTGACGAAGCGGGGATCGCGCACCTTCGGCAGGATCACTCCGCCATCGTGCCGTCCCGGGGCCGTGCGTAGGTTCGTCAGGTGGCCACCCAGGACGACGACCGCAGCATGCGCGAGCGGATGCTCGCCGGCGACCTCTACCTCGCCGACGACCCGGAGATCGCCGAGCAGAGCGCCCGCGCGCTCGACCTCGCCGATGCCTACAACGCGACCTCGGCCCGGCAGGGGCCGCTCCGCCGCCGACTGCTCGAGGAGCTGCTCGGCGCGATCGGTGAGGGCACCGAGATCCGGCCGCCGCTGCGGGTCGACTACGGCAGCAACATCCGCATCGGAGCCCGCTGCTTCGCCAACTTCGGACTGGTCGCCCTCGACGTCGCGGCCATCACCATCGGCGACGACGTCCAGATCGGGCCGAACGTCCAGCTGCTCACCCCGACCCACCCCCTCGAGCCCGGCCCCCGACGGGACAAGTGGGAGGCGGCACAGCCGATCACGATCGGTGACAACGTCTGGCTCGGCGGCGGGGCGATCGTGCTGCCCGGCGTGACGATCGGCGAGAACACCGTCGTCGGCGCCGGGGCGGTCGTGACCAGGGACCTGCCGGCCGACGTCGTCGCGGTCGGCAATCCCGCGCGGGTCGTGCGCACCCTCGAGCCCTGACCCGGTAAACGCGTTGCGGCGCGGAGACCGCGCTCTCTAGCGTCGCGGGGCATGTCGAGCTCTCTGGCCGCGCTCGCCGTCGACGCCTCCGACCCGCCCGCGCTCGCCCGCTTCTGGTCAGGGCTCCTGGGCTGGGCCGACCTCGGGGAGTCCGGTGACGGTGTCGTCCTCCGCGCGGAGGACGACACCGGCTTCGACCTGCGGTTCGTCCGCAGCGACGCGCGCAAGACGGTCAAGAACTGGACCCACCTGGACCTGACCAGCGCCTCGGAGGACGAGCAGCGGCGGACGGTCGAGCGCGCCCTGGAGCTCGGCGGCCGGCACATCGACATCGGCCAGCTCCCGGAGGAAGGACACGTCGTGCTCGCCGATCCCGAGGGCAACGAGTTCTGCGTGATCGCACCGGGCAACGACTTCCTCGCCGACTGCGGGTTCGTGGGGGCGCTGGCCGGCGACGGCTCCCAGGCGGTCGGCTACTTCTGGCGCGACGCCCTGGGCTGGCCCCTCGTGTGGGACCAGGACCTGGAGACCGCGATCCGCTCGCCCCGCGGCGGCCCGAAGATCACCTGGGACGGCGTGCCCCGGCCGTCCGACGCGCCGCGGAACCGCCTGCGGTTCGACCTCGTCGCCGAGGGTGACCCGGCGGCGGAGGTGGGACGGCTGCTCTCCCTCGGTGCGACCCGGGTCGGCCAGCACGGGGTCGGCCAGCACGGGGTCGGCCAGGTGGTCCTGGCCGATCCCGACGGCTACGAGTTCCGGGTGCTGACCGCGAGCTGAGCCGGTCGGGTCACGCGCCGACGTACTCCGCCAGGTGCTGACCGGTGAGGGTCGAGCGGGCCGCGACGAGGTCGGCCGGGGTGCCCTCGAAGACGATCCGGCCGCCGTCGTTGCCCGCGCCCGGCCCCAGGTCGACGATCCAGTCGGCGTGCGCCATGACCGCCTGGTGGTGCTCGATGACGATCACCGACCTCCCGCTGTCGACCAGGCGGTCGAGCAACCCCAGCAGGTTCTCGACGTCGGCCAGGTGCAGTCCGGTCGTCGGCTCGTCGAGCACGTAGACGTCGCCCTTCTCCGCCATCTGCGTGGCCAGCTTGATCCGCTGCCGCTCGCCGCCCGAGAGAGTGCTCAAGGGCTGGCCGAGGGTGAGGTAGCCGAGCCCGACGTCGGCGAGCCGCTCGAGGATCGCGTGCGCCGCCGGCGTCCTCGCCTCGCCGGTGCCGAAGAACTCCTCGGCCTCGGTGACCGGCATCGCCAGGACCTCGGCGATGTTCTTCCCGCCCAGGGTGTACTCGAGCACCGAGGCCTGGAAGCGCCGGCCCTCGCACGTCTCGCAGGTGGACTCGACGGTGGCCATGACGCCCAGCTCGGTGACGATGACCCCCGCGCCGTTGCAGTCGGGGCAGGCGCCCTCGGAGTTCGAGCTGAACAGCGCCGGCTTCACACCGTTGGCCTTGGCGAACGCCTTGCGGACCGGCTCGAGCAGACCGGTGTAGGTGGCCGGGTTGCTGCGCCGCGAGCCGCGGATGGCGCCCTGGTCGACCAGCACCACGCCGTCCCGGTTCGCGATCGACCCCTGCACCAGCGAGCTCTTCCCCGAGCCGGCCACCCCGGTGAGGACGACGAGGACGCCGAGCGGGATGTCGACGTCGACGTCCTCCAGGTTGTGCGCGCTCGCACCGCGGACCTCCAGCGCGCCGGTCGGCGTCCGCACCGAGTCCTTCGTCCGCGCCCGGTAGTCCAGGTGCCGGCCCGTGACGGTGTCGCTCTTCCGCAGCTCCTCGACCGTGCCCTCGAAGACCACCTCGCCACCACCGGAGCCGGCGCCCGGCCCGAGGTCGACGACGTGGTCGGCGATGGCGATGGTCTCGGGCTTGTGCTCGACGACGAGCACGGTGTTGCCCTTGTCGCGCAGCTGCAGCAACAGGTCGTTCATGCGGGCGATGTCGTGCGGGTGCAGGCCGATGGTCGGCTCGTCGAAGACGTAGGTGACGTCGGTCAGCGACGAGCCGAGGTGCCGGATCATCTTGGTCCGCTGCGCCTCGCCGCCGGAGAGGGTGCCCGCCGGCCGGTCCAGGGAGAGGTAGCCCAGCCCGATCCGGGTGAACGAGTCGAGCAGGTGCTGCAGCCCGGCCAGCAGGGGCGCGACGGACGGCTCCTCGAGCTCCCGGACCCAGTCCGCGAGGTCGCTGACCTGCATGGCGCAGAGATCGGCGATGTTCTTGCCGCCGATCCGGGAGGACCGGGCCTCGGCGCTCAGGCGGGTGCCCTCGCACTCGGGGCAGGTCGTGAAGGTGACCACCCGCTCCACGAAGCGCCGGACGTGCGGCTGCAGCGAGTCGACGTCCTTGGAGAGCATCGACTTCTGGACCTTCGGGATGACGCCCTCGTAGGTGAGGTTGACGCCCTCCACCTTGATCTTCGTCGGCTCCTTGTAGAGGAGGTCGGCCATCTCCTTCTTCGTGTACTTCCCGATCGGCTTGTCCAGGTCCAGGCCGATGCCCTGGAACAGCCGGCCGTACCAGCCCTCCATGCTGTAGCCGGGGACCATCAGGCCACCCTCGTTGAGCGACTTCGACTCGTCGTACATGGCCGTGAGGTCGAAGTCGTTCAGCGCGCCCATGCCCTCGCACTTCGGGCACATGCCACCCAGGTACACGGCCTCGCGGACGACGTTCTTCTCGACCCGGCCTCCCTTCTCGGTGCTCATGACGCCGCTGGCCTTGCGGGTGGGCACGTTGAACGCGAAGGCGGTCGGCGGACCGATGTAGGGGGAGCCGAGGCGGCTGAAGAGGATCCGCAGCATCGCGTTCGCATCGGTGGCGGTGCCGACGGTGGACCGCGGGTTGGCCCCCATGCGCTCCTGGTCGACGAGGATCGCCGTCGTGAGACCTTCGAGCAGGTCCACCTCCGGGCGGGCCAGCGACGGCATGAACCCCTGCAGGAACGCGCTGTAGGTCTCGTTGATCAGTCGCTGGGACTCCGCGGCGATCGTGTCGAAGACCAGGGAGCTCTTGCCCGAGCCGGAGACCCCGGTGAAGACGGTCAGCCGGCGCTTGGGGATCTCGACGCTGACGTCCTTGAGGTTGTTCACGCGCGCGCCCAGGACCCGGATCAGGTCGTGGCTGTCGGCGGCGTGCGGAGCCGTGCTCATGGGATCTCCGTCCGTTCGGCGGTGGCTCAGGGCAACTCCTGGATCCGCACCGTATTGCCCGCGGGGTCGCGGAAGGCGCAGTCCCGCGTGCCCCAGGGCTGCTGGGTGGGCTCCTGCACGACCTCGGCGCCGGTGGCCTGGACCGTGTCGAAGACGGCGTCGAGGTCCTTGGCCGCCAGCATGACCCAGCCGTACGTGCCCTTGGCCATCATCTCGGCGATGGTGCGGCGCTCGTCCTCGGTGATGCCGGGGTCGGCGGCCGGCGGCGCCAGCAGGATCGAGGTGCCGGGCTGGTCGGGCGGCCCGACGGTGATCCAGCGCATCGTGCCGGTGCCGACGTCCTGGCGGACCTCGAAGCCCAGCGCGTCGCGGTAGAAGGCCAGCGACTCCTCGGGGTCGGAGTGCGGGAGGGAGGTGGTGTGGATGGTGATGTCCATGCCGCTCACGCTAGGAACGGGATGCCCGCCGGCGCTTCTCGATTCCTGACCGGTCTGCCGACCCGCTTCGTCACGCACGACGGGAGCTCCGCCGTCCTCTCCGCTGCCGCCTTCCGGTAGGCGCTCGGCGGCATGCCGACCAGCTCGGTGAACCGGGTGCTGAACGTGCCCAGCGACTGGCAGCCGACGGCGAAGCAGACCTCGGTGACGCTCAGGTCGCCCCGACGCAGCAGCGCCATCGCGCGCTCGATGCGGCGGGTCATCAGGTAGCTGTAGGGCGATTCGCCGTAGGCCCGCTTGAACTCGCGGCTGAGGTGGCCGGCGGACAGGTGCACGCCGCGGGCCAGCGCCTCGACGTCGAGCGGCAGCGCGTACTCCCGGTCGATCCGGTCGCGGACCCGGCGCAGGAGCGCGAGGTCGCGCAGCCGCTGCTCCTCCGCGGGGGTTCCGACCATGATCGCGATCGTGCCAGCGACGGTCGTCGTCCGGAAGCGGTCGCGACCCTCACGGGGGGCAGGCTGGATGCGACGCCGCGTCCGTCCCTCGCCGCTCAGCGTCCTCCCTCACCGTTCGGGGTCCTCCCTCACCGTCGACGGTGAGGGAGGACCCGGGACGATCAGGTCACCTGATCATCAGCGGGCTCAGCGGGCTCAGCGGCCGAGGTGGCGGTAGCGGTGCAGCCGGGTCCGGAAGCGCTCGGTGTCGTCGCGGCCCAGCAACCCGGCCAGCTCCTCGCCCAGCACCCGGCCCAGCCGCAGGCAGAACTCGGTCGGCTCGTCGGCGGCGTCGGGGCGCTCGGGGACCACCCGGTCGACGATCCCCGTGCGCCAGAGGTCGGTCGCCCGCACGCCCTGGTTCGCGGCCATCTCCCCGGCCCGCTCGGTGGTGCGGTGCACGATCGCCGACGCCCCCTCCGGTGGCAGCGGCCCGAGCCACCCGTTGGCCGCGGCCAGCACCCGGTCCGCGGGCACCAGCGCGAGCGCGCCGCCGCCGGTGCCCTGACCCAGCAGCACCGCCAGCGTCGGCGCCTTGAGCACCACGAGGTCGTGCAGGCAGCGGGCGATCTCCCCGGCCAGCCCGCCCTCCTCGGCCTCGCGGGAGAGCGCCGCGCCCGGGGTGTCGATGAGGGTCACCAGCGGCAGCCGCAGCTGCTCGGCCAGGTGCATGCCGCGCCGGGCCTCGCGCAGCGCCGCCGGGCCCAGCGGCGCCGACATCGACTGGCCGCGCCGGTCCTGGCCCAGCACCACGCAGGGGGCGCCGCCGAAGCGGGCCAGCGCGAGCAGCAGCCCCGGGTCCTTCTCGCCGGCCCCGGTGCCCGAGAGGCCCACGACATCGGTCGCCGCGGTGCGCAGCAGCCGCCGCACACCGGGCCGGTCCTCGCGGCGCGACGCGGTGACGACGTCCCACGCGGTGCGGCCGTCCTCCGCGTCGTCACCGTCCCTGCCGTCGTCCGCGGTGGGCCGCTCGGCATCGGCGACGTCGACGTGCCAGGTCTGGCGTGCGGCCAGGACCCGCAGCGCCCGATCGGCCACCTCGGCGACCTCGTCGTGGGGCACGACGGCGTCGATCAGCCCGTGCTCGGCCATGTGCTCGGCGGTCTGGACGCCCTCGGGGAACTTCTCGCCGTACAGGGACTCGTAGACCCGCGGCCCGAGGAACCCGATGGAGGCGCCCGGTTCGGCGATGGTCACGTGACCGAGGGACCCCCACGATGCGAGCACCCCGCCGAAGGTGGGGTTGCGCAGGTAGACGAGGTAGGGGAGCCCGGCCTCCTTGTGCCGCGCGATGGCCGCGGTGATCCCGATCATCTGCAGGAAGGCGACCGTGCCCTCCTGCATGCGGGTGCCGCCGGACACCGGCGCGGCCAGCAGCGGCAGTCCCTCGTCCGTCGCCCGCTCCACCGCCGAGATCAGCCGCTCGGCCGCGGCCACCCCGATGGAGCCGGCGAGGAACCCGAACTCGCCCGCCACGACGGCCACCCTGCGGCCGCGCAGCCGGCCCTCGCCGGTGATGACCGACTCGTCCTGCCGGCTCTTCTCCGCCGCGCGGGCCAGGTCGGCGGCGTAGCTCTCGCTCACGTCGCGGGGCTGGATGGGGGAGTCCCACGACTGCCAGGACCCGGGGTCCAGCACGAGGTCCCGCAGCGCCCGGGCATCGAGGCGGGCCGGCCGGTCGGTCGGTGCGCTCACGGGGTCGAGTCCTCCTCGGTGCGGTGCTTCCCGGTTCCGCCGTCGGCCCACGGGTCGGAGAACCGTAGCGGGGGCCCGGGCGGACGCAGCCGGCCGAGGGGGATCGTCGCGCACATCGGGCGGGACCGGGCGCCGGCGATCGTGCTGCCGGTCGCGGTGGCCTGGATAGGCTGCCCGCATGTCGAACCCCACGAGCCGCCCGGCGCGGAAGGCGGTCATCCCCGTCGCCGGCATGGGCACCCGATTCCTGCCGGCCACCAAGGCCGTGCCCAAGGAGCTGCTCCCGGTCGTCGACCGTCCCGCTCTCCAGTACATCGTCGAGGAGGCGGCCCGCGCGGGCCTGCCCGAGGTCCTGATGGTCACCGGCCGCAACAAGGCCGCCATCGAGGACTTCTTCGACCGCACGCCCGAGCTCGAGGCGGCGCTGGAGAAGAAGGGCGACGCCGGCCGGCTGGCCGCCGTCCAGGAGTCGACCGACGTGGCGCAGGTGCACTTCGTCCGGCAGGGCGAGGCCCGCGGGCTGGGTCACGCGGTGCTGCAGGCGGCGGCATTCGTGGGGGACGAGCCGTTCGCCGTCCTGCTCGGCGACGACCTCATCGACGCCCGCGACCACCTGCTCGAGCAGATGCTCGCCGTCCAGGCCGAGCACGGCGGCTCGGTGATCGCGCTGCTCGACGTCGGGATGGAGAACATCGACAAGTACGGCGCGGTCGCCATCGACCCCGCGTCGTCGGGCGGCGACGTCGTCGCCGTCACCGGCCTGGTCGAGAAGCCCCCGGTCGCCGAGGCCCCCAGCAGCCTGGCGATCATCGGCCGCTACGTGCTGGCCCCCGAGATCTTCGACGTCCTGCGGGAGACCGCTCCGGGTCGGGGCAACGAGATCCAGCTGACCGACGCGCTGGCCACCCTCGTCGAGCGCGGCGAGCCCGTCCACGGCGTGGTGTTCGGCGGTCGCCGGTACGACACCGGCGACAAGCTCGACTACCTCAAGGCCGTCATCAGGCTCGCCGCCGAGCGGGACGACCTCGGCCCGTCGCTGCGCGGCTGGCTGCGCGAGTTCGTCACCGAGCTGCCCGCCGAGGGCGCGTCGCCGTCCTGACCGGCGCCGAGGAGGGCACGATCGGGCGGCGGCGCGGAACCGGAGCACCTCCGGTCCCGCCGTCGCGCGAAGCGGTGCCGGGCCACGGCACGGCAGGACGACGGTGGTGAGGATGTCGGGGCACAGCGACGGCGGGAACAGCGACGGCGGAGGGTTCCGGGGCCACCGGGACACCGCCCAGGTCGACATGCCCATGGCGCCACCCCAGCGCACCGGCCCGGTCGGGGCTCGTCCCTCGGCTCCGGTGCCGCCCAAGCCCGCGCTGACCGGGCCGGTGCCGCTGCCTGCCGACGGCCGCTCCGACGCCTCCCCGCTGGTGCGCACGGTGGAGCGCCACCTCGACGAGATCCTCGCGGCGGTCCCTCAGCCGGACGCCATCGAGCTGGCCGTCCTCGACGCCCAGGGGCTGCTCTGCGCCGAGGACGTCGTCAGCCAGCGGGCGCTGCCGGGCTTCGACCAGGCCGCGCTGGAGGGGTACGCCGTCCGGGCCGAGGACGTCGCCGCCGCCAGTGTGCGCCGTCCGGTCGAGCTGGCCGTGGTGGGCGAGAGCGTGGCCGGGGCGAGCGAGCCGACCGCGATCGGCCCGGGCCTCGCGCTCAAGGTGGCTGCCGGCGCGATGCTGCCGGCCGGGGCCGACGTCGTCGTCCCCGGTGTGTGGACCGACCGGGGCGCCGCTCGGGTCGCCGTCCAGGCCGGTCCGCCCGCCGGCAGCTACGTCCGCCGCACGGGTGACGACGTCGCACAGGGCGACCCCGCGGTGCAGGTGGGCACACCCATCGGGCCGGCGCAGATCAGCCTGCTGGCCGCCGTCGGCCGCGACCGCGTGCTGGTGCGGCCGCGCCCCCGCGTCGCCGTCCTGAGCGCCGGCACCGAGCTGGTCGACGTCAGCACGACGCCCGCGCCGGGGCAGCTGGTCGACGTCAACAGCTACGCGCTGGCGGCGGCCGCCCGGGACGCGGGCGCGGACGCCTACCGCTCGGGTGTCCTGCCCACCGAACCGCGGCGCCTCTCCGAGGTGCTGGAGAGCCAGCTGCTGCGCAGCGACCTGGTCCTGATCTCGGGCAACGTCGCCGGTGGCGGCTTCGACATGGTGCAGGAAGCCCTGGCCCAGCTGGGGGAGATGCGCTTCCGCCAGGTCGCCATGCACCCCGGTCCCGCGCAGGGCTTCGGCCGGTTGGGGCGCGACGAGGTCCCGGTCATCTGCGTGCCGGGCGAGCCGGTCGCGGCCCTGGTCTCCTTCGAGGTCTTCGTGCGGCCGGCGATCCGGCTGATGCTGGGCAAGCGCCAGCTGTTCCGGCGCACCGTCCAGGCCATCTCCGGGCAGCAGCTGCTCTCCCCGCTGGGGTACCGCCAGTACCTGCACGGCAGTGTCATGCGGCATCCCGACGGCGGCTACGTCGTCGAGCCGGTCGGCGACGCCACCGACGCCCTCCTCGCACGGACGGCGCGGGCCAACTGCCTGATCGTCATCGACGAGGACGTCACCGAGGTGGCCGCCGGCGGACTGGTCACCGTCATGCCGCTGCTGCTCGGCGGCTGACCGCCCGGCCCGTGGACGATCCGCTGCTGCACCCCGGCTGGCCGGCCCGCCTGTCCGCCGGACCGGTGGAGCTGCACCCGTTGCGCCGGCGTGACGCCGCGGAGTGGAGCCGGCTGCGGGTGGCGAACGAGGGCTGGCTGCGGCCCTGGGAACCGACGGCGGCCGCCCCGTGGGCGACCCGGCACAGCCCGGCCGCCTACCGGGCGATGCGGCGCACCATCGCCCGCCGGGCCCGGGCCGGCACCTCGCTGCCGTTCGCGCTGAGGGTGGACGGGCGGCTGGCCGGGCAGGTGACGGTGGACAACATCGTGCGCGGCGCGTTGCGCACCGGCTCGCTCGGCTACTGGGTCGACCGGGCGGTGGCGGGGCGGGGGGTCGCCTCGCTCGCGGTCGCGCTGGTCTGCGACCACGCGTTCGGCCCGGTGGGGCTGCACCGCCTGCAGGCCGACATCCGGCCGGAGAACGGTCCGAGCCGGCGGCTCGTCGAGCGGCTCGGCTTCCAGCGGGAGGGCCTGCTCCGGCGGTACCTCGACATCGACGGCGGCTGGCGGGACCACCTCGCCTACGCCCTGCTCGCCGAGGACCTGCCCGACGGTGTCCTCGACCGCTGGCGGGAGATGTCGCCGGGTCGACACGGCGACCGGTCGACATAGCACGCACGGTGGTGGCCGACCCGGCGCCGGTGGGCGACACGCCGTCCCTCGTCACACCGGTCCCACAACACATCAGCGACACGCCCGCGCGCCTCCCGGATCGCACCGTCGTCCCTGCTTAGCCTCGCCTGGCGAGTGACTGATGTGACAGGTGGTGTTCCTATGGGATCGGGCGTGCTCTTGGCCGCTCTGGTCGTGCTCTGGTTCGTCGTGCTGGTGCCCATGGTGGTGACCCGCGGCGATGCCGACGGCGGCCGGGTGGAGACGGCCGACGCCGGCCGCACGCTCCAGCGGCGCCGGTCCGCCGAGACGGTGCGGCGCGCGGAGACGGAGCGGGTCGAGATCGACCGCGACGTGCTGCGGACGACCGGTGAGCTCAAGGTGGACGTGCACGCGCTCCGACGTCGGGCCCTCGGTGGTCTGGTGCTGGCGACGCTCGCCTCCCTCGTGGGCTCGCTGCTGCTCACCCCGTGGCTCTGGATCGCCACGGGCGTCTTCGGCCTGGCGACCGTCGGCTACGTGCTGGTGCTGCGGAAGGTGGCCCGCCGCGAGCGGATGGCCGCCCGCCGGGCCGCCCGGGTGGCTGCGCGCGAGGCGATGCGCACCCGGACCACCGCGCGCCCCGTCGCCACGCCCGTGCAGCGGACCGCCCCGCCCGCCGAGGTGTTCGAGACCGTCGCGCAGCAGGGCCTTCCGGCCATCCCGCACTCGAGCGTCCCGCTGGCCCCCGTGCACGCGCTGCGGCCGGGTCGGGTCGTGGCCGCCCGCACGCCGGCGCCGGTCGGATGGCAGAACAGCGCGGTGGTCGGGCTGGACGACGACGACATCGGTTTCGCCGACATCGACGAGTACCGCCCGGCGCGAGTCGCCAACGCGTGACGACCTCCCTGCTCCCCGACGCCCCGGTGGTGGCGTCGGGGAGCGGGACCGGTAAACTCTTCCTCGCAAGGGGCTGTGGCGCAGTCCGGTAGCGCACCTCGTTCGCATCGAGGGGGTCAGGGGTTCAACTCCCCTCAGCTCCACCCTGCACGACCGAAGGCCGGATCCGCGAGGATCCGGCCTTCGTCGTTCCCCCTCCGCCTCAGCGGGCGGCGCGGAAGTCCGGCTGCCGCTTCTCGACGAACGCGCGCACGCCCTCCCGGCCCTCCGGGTCGCCGGCCGACTCGGCGATGAGCCGGGCCTCCTCGTCCAGCTGCTCCTCGAACGAGCGCGTCGCCGCACGGCGTACCAGTGCGCGGGTGCGCACCATGGCCCGGACCGGTCCGGCGGCCACGGCCCGAGCCGTCTCGACCGAGATCTCCCGCAGCTCCTCGTCCTCGACCAGCCTGGCCACCAGACCGGTCAGGTGCGCCTCCGCGGCGGTGAGCGACTTGTTGGTGAGCATCAGGTCCAGCGCCCGGGGCGCCCCCAGGGCACGGGCCAGCGCCCAGGACGTGCCGCCGTCGGGGGAGAAGCCGAGGGCGCCGTAGGCCGGGCGGATCTTCGTGGTGCGCCCGCAGATGACGATGTCGCAGGCACCCATGAGCCCGATCGCCGCGCCGGCCACCGCGCCCTGCACTCCGGCGACCACCGGCACCGGGCAGTAGAGGACCTTGCGCACCGCTTCGTGCCAGTCGTGCGCCAGCTGCCCGACGTGCGCCGCGGGATCGGCCGCCCCGGCGAAGGAGTGCACGTCCCCGCCCACGCAGAAGCGCGGCCCGTTCGCCAGGACCAGCACGGCACGGGAGGCCTCCGGACGCGCGTCGAGCGCGGCGGCGAACGCCGCCGCGAGCTCGGGCGTCAGCGCGTTCCCGGTCTCGGGCCGGTCGAGCGTGATCCGCCAGACGTCGCCGTCGGCCTCGGTGAGCACGTACGGCCGGTCCTGCGCCTCGGTCATCGTCGTCCTCCCCGTCGGCGAGTTGCTGGTCCCGCCACCGTAGGCGGCGGGACCGGCAGGCGCGTCACGAGCGGCGAGCGGCCGCCGCGACGTGGAGCTCCTCGTCGATCGCACCTGGAGCGCCGCCGAACTCGTCGGCGACCTCGCCGGCCACGTCGTCCTCGGTCGGTGCGTGCCCGGCCATGTCGGCGTCGGCCCGGGCCAGCAGGGCGTGCCCCGTGCTCAGGACGATCACCGCCATCACCACCGCTCCGGCGCCGACCAGGAAGGGGACGTGGTCGGTCAGGTGCTCGGCCAGCTTGCCGGCGGCGAACGGCGCCAGACCACCGCCCAGGAACCGGACGAAGCCGTACGCGGCCGAGGCCACCGGGCGCTCGACCGGCGCCACGAGCATCACGGCCTGGGTGGTCAGCGTGTTGTTGATGCCGATGAAGATGCCGCTCACGATCACGGTGACGACCACGACGGCGCGGACGTCGGCCCAGATGCCCATGACGGCGAGGTCGACGGCGAACAGCAGCAGCGCGGCGTAGAGCGAGCGCGCGGTGCCGAACCGGTCCTGCAGCCGAGGGGCGCCGACGACGGAGAAGAGCGCGACGAACAGACCCCAGCCGAAGAAGACGAAGCCGAGCTGCAGGGCGGAGAGCTCCATCGGGTAGGGCGCGTAGCCCATCATCGTGAAGAAGCCCCAGTTGTAGAGCAGCGCGGTGAGGCTCATGGTCAGCAGCCCGCGGTGCCGCAGCGCCTTGATCGGGGCGCTCAGCCGGGTCGGGCTCGCGGGCTTCGGCGTCGGGTCGAGCAGGACGACGGTGGCCAGGAGGGCGATGGCCATGAGCCCGGCGACGCCGAAGAACGGCCCGCGCCAGCTGATGTCGCCGAGGAGGCCACCGATCAGCGGGCCGGTCGCGATGCCGAGGCCCAGGGCGGCCTCGTAGAGGATGATCGCGCCGGCGAACCCACCGGACGCGCTGGCCACGATCACCGCCAGCGAGGTGGCGATGAACAGCGCATTGCCCAGGCCCCAGCCGGCGCGGAAGCCGACGATCTGGTTCACGGTGTCGGAGAACCCGGCGAGCGCGGCGAACACCACGATGACGGTCAGGCCGGTGACCAGGGTCCGCTTGGCGCCCAGCCGGCTGGAGACCCAGCCGGTGCCGAGCATCGCGACGGCGGTGACGACGAGGTAGCTGGTGAACAGCAGGCTGACCTGGCTGGGCGTGGCGTCGAGCTGGGCGGAGAGCGCGGGCAGGATCGGGTCGACCAGACCGATGCCCATGAAGCTGACGACGCAGGCGAAGGCGACGGCGTAGACCGCCTTGGGCTGCTTGAACATGCTGGCACCGGCGGCGGAGCTCACCGGACCACCTCCAGGGTGTCGGGCCGGCGCCGCGCGTCGGCGAGCTGGGTGGGCGTGCGGCCGGCCTCGCTGAAGCGCGCGACGCCGAGACCGACGTCGCGGCGCGGCGCGGCCTGCACCGCGGGGCGGCGGACCGGGCGGTGGGGCGGGCTCAGCCGGAGGACGACGTCCTCGAGCCGGTCGACCGGTTCACCATGCACACCAACTGTTGTACAACCCAACCATGTCTTCGGGTCAGAACCATGACGGGAACCACATCCGCTGGACCCACTCGGCGTTCGAGAGCGGTTCCCCGGTCAGCACCGGCCAGAAGAAGACGAAGGTGCCCGCCACGACGGCCACGTACAGGCAGGCTGCACCCAGCCCGGCGCGGCGGCGCAGCCAGGAGGCGTCCAGCGGCCCGACGACGTCCTGCAGCGCGAGGGCCACCGCGAGCACGAAGAAGGGCAGCGCTGGCGCGATGTAGAAGATGAACATCGTCCGGTCCAGGTTGACGAACCACGTCAGCCACCCCGCCGCGATCCCGACGCCGGCGGTCAGCGCGGCCGGGTCGCGCCGCGCGATGATCCGCCAGAGCAGCCACAGCATCGCCGGGGCGAACACCAGCCAGAGCGTCGGCGTCCCGACCATGAGGATGTAGCGGATCGCCTGCTCGCCGTCGGCGTCGGTGAGCCCCTGCGGGTTCCACAGCAGGATCGGCCGCCCGTCGACGAGCCACGACCACGGGCCGGACTCCCAGGGGTGGGGAGTGGAGAGCCCGTTGTGGAAGCGCCACCACTCCGCGTGCTGGTGCCACAGCGAGCGGAGTGCGTCCGGGACCCAGGGCCACGCGGTGTCCGGGTGCTGCTGTGCCCAGGCCTTGCCCTGCGACGTCTCCCCGAGGAACCAGCCGGTGAAGCTCGCGAGGTAGGTGAGGACCGGGACGGTCGCCAGCGCCCACACCGCTCCGGGCAGCCCGCGGCGGGCGGTGGTCGCGGTGGGGCTGCGCACGCCGGCCTCCCGCCACGCGGCGCGGTCCCAGAACAGGGACAGGACGGCGAAGAAGGCCAGGAACCAGATGCCGCTCCACTTCACCGCGCAGGCGCAGCCGAACAGGAACCCGGCGGCGATGCGCCAGCCCCGCGGGCCGAGCCGGAACCCGCCCGCGCCGACCGCTCCGGCGGCCCGCACCCGTGCGCGCACGACGTCGCGGTCGACCACCAGGCAGGAGACGGCGGCGAGCACCAGCACCTGCAGGAAGATGTCGAGCAGGCCGATCCGGGACAGCGTGAACTGGAAGCCGTCGGCCAGCATCAGCACCCCGGCGAGGAGGCCGACGAGCGTCGATCCGGTGAGCCGGCGGGCGAGGCGGAACAGCAGCACGACCGCCACGGAGCCCGCCACTGCCGAGGGGAACCGCCAGCCGAAGGAGTTGTAGCCGAACAGCTGCTCGCCGAGGGCGATGAGCCACTTGCCCAGCGGCGGGTGGACGATGAAGGAGTAGCCGCGGTTGTACTCGTGGCCCCAGATCAGCAGCTCGCGGGCCTCGGGCGGGTAGTAGGCCTCGTCGAACAGCAGGTCCCTGGGGTAGTTGATCCCCCACAGCCGGGCCGCGAGCGCGACGAAGCCGAGCACCGCGGAGATGACCCAGGACGTCAGCCGGTCGGCCGGGAGCGGGGGCACGACCTGCCGGCGCGGTCCCGGCGCGCGCAGGCGGGTGGCCGGTGGTGCCGGGTCGACCGGTCCGGGAGCCAGCACCGCCATGTCGTCAGGGTAGTGAAGGGGTGCCGTGACAGGCTCGTGGTCGTGAGCGGACGGCTGGTGCTCGGCGGAGCACCCCTGGGACAACCCGGCGACGTCGGTCCCCGGCTGCGCGAGGTGATGGCGACGGCCGACGTCCTGGCCGTCGAGGACACCCGGCGGCTGCACCGGCTGGCTGCCGACCTGGAGGTCACCTTCACCGGCCGGGTGGTGACCTTCCACGAGTCGGTCGAGCAGGCGCGGCTGCCCGGACTGCTCGATGCGCTGTCCTCCGGATCGACGGTCCTGCTCCTGACCGACGCCGGCATGCCCTCGGTGTCCGATCCCGGGTACACGCTGGTGCGCGCCGCGATCGAGGCCGGCATCGACGTCACCTCGGTGCCGGGGCCGTCGGCGGTGA
Source organism: Blastococcus sp. TF02-8 (assembly GCF_003319175.1). Classification (GTDB taxonomy): domain Bacteria; phylum Actinomycetota; class Actinomycetes; order Mycobacteriales; family Geodermatophilaceae; genus Blastococcus. Next base: position 28,440 of record NZ_QOHK01000008.1, read on the forward strand.
CGACGGCGCTCGCCGTCTCCGGGCTCCCGGTCGACCGGTTCTGCTTCGAGGGGTTCCTGCCGCGCAAGGCGGGGGAGCGCCGGTCGACGTTCACCGCGCTGGCCGACGAGCGCCGCACGATGGTGTTCTTCGAATCACCCCACCGGCTGGCCGACGCGCTGGCCGATGCCGCCGCGGTGCTCGGCGACGACCGGCCGGCGGCGGTCTGCCGCGAACTCACCAAGACCTACGAGGAGATCCGGCGCGGGGGGCTGGCCGAGCTCGCGGCGTGGGCGGCCGAGGGCGTGAAGGGCGAGATCACCCTCGTCGTCGCCGGCGCGCCCGAGCGCGTGGTGGAGCTGAGCGAGGCCGAGATCGCCGCCGCGGTCGCCGCCGAGGAGGCCGCCGGGGCCACCCGCAAGGACGCCATCCGCGCCGTCGTCACCCGGACCGGCCTGCCCAAGCGCACCGTCTTCGACGCCGTCGTCGCCGCCAAGACCCCCTGACGCCGTCAGTGCACTGATCGTGGTGACGGCGCGGTCATCACCACGATCGGTGCACGGTCGCGGCGCCGAGCCGCGAGGGATCAGAGCCAGCCGTTGCGCTTGAAGCCGCGGTGCAGGAAGAAGCAGGCACCCAGGATGACCAGCCACACCAGCAGGTAGCCGTAGCGCCAGTGCAGCTCCGGCATGTGCTCGAAGTTCATCCCGTAGATGCCGGCGATCGCGGTGGGGACCGCGACGATGCCCGCCCACGCCGAGATCTTGCGCATGTCCTCGTTGTCGGCCATCGACGTCCGCGCCAGTGACGCCTGCAGGATGGAGGTCAGCAGCTCGTCGAGGCCGTTGACCTGGTCGCGCACGCGGATCGCGTGGTCCAGCACGTCGCGGAAGTAGGAGCGCATCGCGTCCGGGACGACGTCGACCGGCCGCTCGGCGAGCTTCTGCAGGGGCACCTCGAGCGGGGAGACCGCCCGCCGCAGGGCCATGAGCTCGCGCTTGAGCTGGTACAGCCGCCCGATGTCGTCGGTGCGCTCGGGGCTGAACACCGACGCCTCCAGCTCGTCCACGTCCTCCTCGACCGCCCCGGTCACCTCGACGAAGGTGTCGACCACCAGGTCGGAGACGGCGTAGAGGACGGCCGAGGAGCCGAGGCAGAGCAGCTCGCGCTGCTCCTCCAGCCGGTGCCGCAGGTCGGTGAGCGGGCTGTGCTCGCCGTGCCGCACGGTGATCACGTAGTGCTCGCCGAGGAAGACCATCACCTCGCCGGTGTCGACGACCTCGCTGGTCGCCGTCAGCTGCTCGTGCTCCACGTAGGTGGCGGTCTTGAGCACCATGAACAGCGCATCGTCGTAGCGCTCGAGCTTCGGCCGCTGGTGGGCGTAGACGGCGTCCTCGACGGCCAGCGGGTGCAGGTCGTAGCGCTCGGCGATCGCCCCCAGCTCCTCCTCGGTCGGCGCGTAGAGCCCGAGCCAGACGAAGCCGCCGCGCTCCTCGGCCATGCGCAGCGCGTCCTCCGGCGCCACGGCCTCCTGCCGCCGTCCGTCCACGTAGACCGCGCAGTCGACGACGGCTGGTACGTCGGGCCGGCGGGTGGGCGCGCGGCGCTGACCGCCGGCCGGCCGCGGGCGCAGCGTCGGCGGCTCGCCGGGGGGTGCCTCCGAGGGCAGCTCGAGCGGGGCGGCCGGTGGCGTCTCACCAGCGGTCATCGCAGGCACCTCCTCACGGATCCACCGGACCGGACGGGACAGCAGCGTAGGCGTGCGGCCCTCCGGTGCCCGTGCCACGCTTCCTGCAACACACGACGCCGGCGCCCCGCCGGCCGACGGAGGAGGACACCCGTGGCCGGCACGACCCACCGCATCAAGTCGGTGGAGGAGTCCATCCGGGACACCGACGAGCCCGAGCACCGGCTCAAGCGGAACCTCTCGGGCCTGGACCTGACCATCTTCGGCGTCGGGGTGATCATCGGGACGGGCATCTTCGTGCTCACCGGGGTGGTGGCCAAGGAGCAGGCCGGCCCCGCCGTCTCCGTGTCGTTCGTCATCGCCGGGATCGTCTGCGGCCTCGCGGCGCTCTGCTACGCCGAGTTCGCCTCCACCGTCCCGGTCGCCGGCTCGGCCTACACGTTCTCCTACGCGACCTTCGGGGAGTTCCTCGCCTGGATCATCGGGTGGGACCTGGTCCTCGAGCTGGCGCTGGGTGCGGCCACCGTGGCCGTCGGCTGGTCGGGCTACCTCGGGCAGCTGCTCGGTGACCTCGGGCTCTCGCTGCCCAGCGCGATCGCCGGGGACGACGCCAGGGTGGACGTCCCGGCGGTGGCCATCGTGCTCGCCATGACCGCCGTCCTGGTCCTGGGCATCAAGCTGTCCTCGCGGGTCACCGGCGTCATCGTCGCGATCAAGGTGGCCATCGTGCTGCTGGTCATCGTCGTCGGCGCCTTCCACCTGACCGCGGACAACTACACGCCGTTCGTGCCGCCGGCGCAGGCCGCGGCGGAGGGATCGGCCGGCTGGCACAGCCCGCTGATCGAGCTGCTCGGGTTCGCCCAGGGGACCTTCGGCTGGGGCGGGGTGATCGCCGGCGCCAGCATCGTCTTCTTCGCCTTCATCGGCTTCGACGTCGTGGCCACCGCCGCCGAGGAGACGAAGGACCCGAAGAAGGACCTGCCCCGGGGCATCATCGCGTCACTGGTCATCTGCACGCTGCTCTACGTCGCGGTGTCGCTGGTCGTCGTCGGCATGCAGAACTACACGGAGCTCAGCACCGAGGCGCCCCTGGCCAACGCGTTCTCCGCGCAGGGGATGCCGGTCTTCTCCGGGATCATCTCGCTCGGTGCGCTGGCCGGGCTCACCTCGGTCGTGATGATCCTGATGCTCGGCCAGTCCCGGGTGCTGTTCGCCATGAGCCGTGACCGGCTCCTGCCGCCGGCGATGGCGAAGGTCCACCCCTCGTACGGGACCCCGTACCGGATCACCATCGGCACGGGGGTCGTGGTGGCGGTGCTGGCCGGCGCCGTCCCGTTGGACGTGCTCGCCGAGCTGGTCAACATCGGCACGCTGTTCGCGTTCCTCCTCGTCTCCCTCGGCGTCGTGATCCTGCGCCGCACCCGGCCGGACCTGCCGCGGGCGTTCCGGGTGCCGTTCTCACCCGTGCTCCCGGTCGTGTCCGCGCTCGCCTGTCTCTGGCTCATGCTCAACCTGCCGGCGGAGACCTGGGCCCGCTTCCTGATCTGGATGGTCGTCGGCGTCGGCTTCTACTTCGTCTACGGGCGCGGGCACAGCCGGGTGGGCCGCGCGCGGGGCGCCGAGGTGACCTCGGCCACTCGGACCTGACGTTCCTCACCCTCCGGGGTGAGAAATCGCGAGCCCCGGCTCAGGCCCGGGGCGAGCGGTCCCGTCCTGACCGGAGACACCGTCCACCGGTCAGGGAGAGAGTTTCGTGGCGATCAGCGTCCTCGATGTCCGCGGCACCGTCGCGGGTCCGTCCGTCCGCACGGAGCGGTCGGTCGACGACGTCGCCGCGGGGACCGAGCTGCGCCGGGTCCCTGCTCCGGCGCTGTTCGCCGGCCTCCTCTCGGTGCTCCAGGCCGTCGGTCTGCTCGCGACCGGGCTCACCCAGATCGACGGCGTCCTGTCCTCCGCGGTGCGGCCGGCGGGGCTCCTGGTCGTCGGGGCGCTGCTCGCCCTGGCGGGCTGGATCGTGCTGGCGGCCGGTGGCGGCGCGGCGCTGGTCGACGGCACCACCCGCCGCCTGCTGGTCGCGACCTCGGCGGTGGAGCTGTTCGTCGTCGCCCTCGTCGGCGTCATCGCGGTCGTCCAGCCGCTGCCGGAGGTGCTGACCTACGGCCTGCCGGTCCCGGTGGCCTTCGCCGGCGCCATCGCCCTTCCGGTGGCCAAGCTGCTCCTGGCCGACGCCCCGTCGGCCCGGCGCTGGGTGACCCAGGGCCGGCGGCTGCGGACCCGGCGCCCCGGCCCGGACCCCACGCGTGCCTACCGCGGTCTGTGCGCGGCCACCCTCGGGGTCATCGCCCTCGGCCTCGGCGCGCTGACCGTGCTCACCCCGGTGCAGCCCCACCCGGAGAGTCCCGCGTCGAGCGTCGTCTACCACCCCTGACCGCACGCTCCGCACGACCGGGGGCCGGAACGGCGTTCCCCGTACTGTTAGGCCGTGAGTGATCGGCACATCCTGACCGCAGTCGCCTGGCCCTACGCGAACGGGCCGCGGCACATCGGCCACGTCTCCGGGTTCGGCGTCCCCTCCGACGTCTTCAGCCGCTACCACCGCATGGCCGGGGACAAGGTCCTCATGGTCAGCGGCACCGACGAGCACGGCACCCCGATCACGGTCGCTGCCGACGCCGAGGGCATCACGCCCCGGGAGATCGCCGACCGCAACAACCGGCTCATCGTCGGCGACCTGCAGTCCCTGGGGCTGAGCTACGACCTCTTCACCCGCACGTCGACGGCGAACCACGCGCAGATCAGCCAGGAGATCTTCCTCGGCCTGCTGAAGAACGGCTACGTCTTCCCGAAGACGACGCTCGGCGCGATCAGCCCCTCGACCGGCCGCACCCTGCCCGACCGCTACATCGAGGGCACCTGCCCGATCTGCGGCTACGACGGCGCGCGCGGGGACCAGTGCGACAACTGCGGCAACCAGCTCGACCCCATCGACCTGATCAACCCGGTCAGCAAGATCAACGGCGAGACGCCGAAGTTCGTCGAGAGCGAGCACTACTTCCTCGACCTGCCGGCGTTCACCCGCGCGCTGGGCGACTGGCTGGCCACCCGCACCAGCTGGCGGCCGAACGTCCTCAACTTCAGCGTCAACCTGCTCGAGGACCTCAAGCCGCGCAGCTACACCCGCGACATCGACTGGGGCGTGCCGGTCCCGCTCGAGGGCTGGCGCGACCGCAACGACAAGCGGATCTACGTGTGGTTCGACGCCGTCGTCGGCTACCTGTCGGCGTCGATCGAGTGGGCCCGCCGCTCCGGTGACCCGGACGCGTGGCGGCAGTGGTGGCAGACGCCGGACGCGGACGCCTACTACTTCATGGGCAAGGACAACATCGTCTTCCACTCCGAGATCTGGCCCGCTCAGCTGCTCGGCTACAACGGCGAGGGCGACAAGGGCGGGACGCCGGGCTCGCTCGGCCGGCTGAACCTGCCGACCGAGGTGGTCTCCAGCGAGTTCCTCACCATGGAGGGCAGGAAGTTCTCCAGCAGCCGGCAGATCGTCATCTACGTGCGCGACTTCCTCGCCCGCTACGACGCCGACGCGCTGCGCTACTTCATCGCCGTGGCCGGCCCGGAGAACCAGGACACCGACTTCACCTGGGAGCAGTTCCGCCGCCGCAACAACGAGGAGCTGGTGGCCGGCTGGGGCAACCTGGTCAACCGCAGCGTGTCGATGGCGGCCAAGAACGTCGGCGCGATCCCGACCCCGGGCGACCTGACCGACGACGACCGCGCCCTGCTCGCCACGACGTCGGGAGCGTTCGGCACCGTCGGCGAGCTGCTCTCGCGCAACCGGCAGAAGGCCGCCATCGGCGAGGCGATGCGGGTGGTCGGCGAGGCGAACAAGTACCTGTCCGACCAGGCGCCGTGGAAGCTCAAGGAGGACCCGGCCCGCCGGGACACCGTGCTGCACACGGCGCTGCAGGCGATCAAGGACTGCAACGGCCTGCTGACGCCGTTCCTCCCGCACTCGGCGCAGCAGGTGCACGAGCTGCTGGGTGGCGAGGGCACGTGGTCGGTGGCGCCGGAGATCCACGAGGTCACCGACCTCGACGACGGCTCGCCGTACCCGATCATCACCGGCCCCTACGACCAGGGGCAGGCCGTCTGGGCCTCCACGCCGCTGGCCGCCCCGGGCACCCCGCTCGCCGCTCCGAAGCCGATCTTCACCAAGCTCGACGAGTCGGTGGTGGCCGAGGAGCTCGCCCGCCTGGAGGAGGGCACGCAGCAGTGAGCCGCTCGGCTGCGTCCCGTGCCAACAAGAGGGGCGAGCCGCCGCCCTCGCCGGAGCCGCTGCCGGCCCCGGCCCTGGACAGCCACACCCACCTGGACATCGTGCTGGGGGAGCGGCCGGCGGACGGCGAGCACGGCGAGTGGGCCGCCGACGACGCGGTCGACGCCGAGATCGCGGCCGCCGCGGCGGTGAACGTCACCCGGCTCGTCCAGGTCGGGGTCGACGTCGCGTCGTCGCGTTGGTCGGCCGACCTGGCCGCCCGGCACCCGAGCGTGCTGGCCGCCGTCGCGATCCACCCGAACGACGCCGGCGCGGGCAACGCCGACGACGACGCCCTCGCCGAGATCGACCGGCTCGCCGCGCTCCCGCGGGTACGGGCCGTGGGGGAGACCGGCCTGGACCGCTTCCGCACCGGCGAGGAGGGCTGGGCGGCCCAGGAGGCGTCGTTCCGTGCGCACATCCGGATCGCCAAGGAGCACGGGGTGGCGCTGGTCATCCACGACCGGGACGCGCACGAGGAGATCCTCCGCGTCCTCGAGGACGAGGGGGCCCCGGAGCACACGGTGTTCCACTGCTTCTCCGGGGACGCCGCCTTCGCCAGGGCCTGTGTCGAACGCGGTTACGTGCTCTCCTTCGCCGGCACGCTCACGTTCGGCAACGCCGGCTACCTGCGCGAGGCCGCGGCGCTCACGCCCGCCGGTCAGCTGCTGGTGGAGACGGACTCGCCGTTCCTCACCCCCGTGCCGCACCGCGGCCGACCCAACGCCTCCCGGCTGGTGCCGCACACCGTGCGGGCGCTGGCCGAGGTGACCGGCATCGAGCTCGTGGAGCTGTGCTCGACGCTCACCGCGAACGCCGAGCGCGTCTTCGGCCGCTGGTAGCGGAACCGCTGCCGGGGTCCACGCGAGCGCAGAAGGGGGACAATCGCACCGTGGGCCGTCTCATCGCTGTCGTGCTCTTCGTCGCCCTGCTGGTGCCCGGGGTGCTGCTGGCGCGTGCCTGGGGGCTGGCCGCCGGCCGGCGGGTCGTTGCCGCGGCGGGCGTGGAGTTCGTCGAGCCGACGGCGGAGGGTGCCCTGACCTTGCGGCGCCAGGCCGCCCACGGTCGCCGCTGGCGCCGGCTCGGGCTCCTGCTCGGCCTGGCCGGCATCGTGGGCAGCGTCGTGCTCTTCGCCGAGGCCTCGGTCTTCCTCTGGCTGCCCGCCCTGGCGATCGGCCTGCTGGCCGGCGTCCTGCTCGCGGAGGCGACCCGGCCCCGGCCCCGCTGGAGCCTCGCGTCGCCTCCGCGGCGCCCCCGGCAGGGCGAGCAGATCTCGGCCTGGCTGGTCTGGGCCATGCGCGCCGTCGTCGCCGGAGAACTGCTCACCGCCGCGCTGATGGCCGACGCCGGCGACCTCGGCGCCCATGTCGGGCCCGTCGTGGTCGGGATGCCGCTGCTCGCCTGGCTGCTGGCGGAGACCGCCCTGCTGCGGGCTCTGCTGCGCCCGATGCCGGCCGCCGGCGCCGACGTCCCCGTGGACGAGGCCCTCCGCACCTGGACCGCGCACCTGGCGACCGCCGCGGCGAGCGTGGCGGCACTGCTCCCGTTCGGCACCCTGCTGCTGCGGGCCGGACTCGACCGGGGCGACCGCGTGGGCGACGGTCTCGACGTCCTCCCGGTGGCCCTGGTCGCCGGAGGTTTCTCGGCGCTGGCCGCCGGGCTCGCGGTCGCCGGCTTCCTGGTGACCTGGCTGCGGCCGGTCCGGTCGGCGGCTCCCGCTCTCGCCGGCTGACGGGCGGGCCGCGTTGCCCGCTCGTCCCGATGCCACACCGTGTGCTTGGTCACGGCCAGGGGACGGCTGGCCACGGCAGTCACACCGGCCTCACCCGGCACGGCGCTCACACAGTGCACCGGCGCGCCCACGGAATGCAATGAGAGGCAACTGCTTCACTCGTTGTGCACCGTTGCCACGCGCTCAGTGTTCGTTATCGTGTCGTGACCGACAGCCGGGGTGGAGGAATGACCCGGGTGGCATCCCCGCTCCGGCACCCCGGACGGCCGCTGCTCGAGTCGGCACCGGTGGCCGGGCCGCTACCCGCGGCGTGGTCCCTCTCCTGCCCGGGTTCTGTGACCCCTGGAAGTGTCGTGCGCCGCTCCCTTCAGCTCAGCCTCTTCGCCCTCGTCCTGCTCGGACTGGTGGGTGGGACGCTGGCCTTCTTCATCGCCCAGAAGTCCGTCACGCTCACCGTCGACGGACAGACCCGCGACGTCGGCACGTACGCCGACACGGTGGGCGACGTGCTGGAGGACGAGGGCCTCTCCCTCGCCGCGCACGACGTGGTGCTGCCCTCCCCGGACGCGCCGCTGGGTGACGGCGACGCCGTCGTCCTCAACCGGGCGCGCCCGCTGAACCTCACCGTCGACGGTGTCTCGCGGGAGGTCTACGTGACCGCGCTGTCGGTCGACGAGGCGCTGGACCAGCTCGGGCTGCGCGCTGACGGCCTGGTCGTCTCGGCCAGCCGCAGCGATCGACTGCCGCTCGAGGGCATGCAGCTGACCGTCACGACCCCCAAGGAGGTCGTGCTCGTCGCCGACGGCCAGGAGCGCGTGGTCGTCACCACCGCGGCCACCGCCGGCGACCTGCTCGCCGAGCAGGGCATCGCCCTCAGCCAGACCGACCGCACCAGCCTCCGGCTGGAGCAGGGTCTGCTGAACCGGATGCGGCTGCAGGTCTTCCGCGTGCAGGTCTCGGAGATCACCGAGACCACGCCGGTGGCGCACGGCCGGGTGGAGACCAAGGACGACGCCGCGTTCCAGGGCGACGAGAAGGTCACCCAGCCCGGTGTGGACGGCGAGCAGCAGACCACCTGGCGGGTCACCGTGGTCGACGGTCGCGAGACCGCCCGCGAGAAGCTCGCCAACAGCGTCACCCGCAAGCCGGTCGACGAGCTCGTCACCGTCGGCACCAAGGCCCGTCCGGCCAACAAGCCGACCGCCGACGGCCTGAACTGGGCCGCCCTGGCCAAGTGCGAGTCCGGTGGCCGCCCCAACGCGGTCAGCGCCTCGGGCAAGTACCGCGGCATGTACCAGTTCTCGCAGTCGACCTGGAACGGCGTCGGCGGCACCGGTGACCCGGCCGCCGCCTCGGTGGAGGAGCAGACCTACCGCGCCCAGCTGCTCTACCAGCGCTCCGGCGCCGGCCAGTGGGGCTGCGGCAGCCACCTGTTCGACTGAGCTCCCGCTGAGCACCACACCTGAGCAGACCGACGGGCTGCTGGGCCCCGCCGCCATCCGCGAGCTGGCCCAGCAGCTCGATCTGCGTCCCACGAAGACCCTCGGGCAGAACTTCCTGCACGACGCGAACACCATCCGCCGGATCGTGCGCACCGCCGAGGTGCGCCCCGACGACGTCGTGCTCGAGATCGGCCCGGGCCTGGGGTCGCTGACCCTGGGCCTGCTGCCGGCGGTCGCCCGTGTCACCGCGGTCGAGATCGACCCGCGGCTGGCCGGGCTGCTGCCCGACACCGTCGCGGCCCGTCGTCCCGACCTCGCCGACCGGCTCACCGTCGTGCAGGCCGACGCCCTGCGGATCACCGAGCTGCCCGGGCCGCCCCCCACGGCGCTGGTGGCGAACCTGCCCTACAACATCGCCGTGCCGGTGCTGCTGAACATGCTCGAGCTGCTGCCGACGCTGGACCGCGCGCTCGTGCTGGTGCAGGCCGAGGTGGCCGAACGGCTGGCGGCCGGACCCGGCTCGGGCGCCTACGGCATCCCGTCGGTGAAGGCCGCCTGGTACGGCGACGTGCGCCGGGCCGGCAACGTGGGCCGGCGGGTGTTCTGGCCCGAGCCCAACGTCGACTCCGGTCTGGTGTCCCTCGTGCGGCGACCGCCGCCCGACGGCGACCGCGAGGCCACCTTCGCCGTCGCCGACGCCGCGTTCGCCATGCGTCGCAAGAGCCTGCGGGCGGCGCTCGCCCGCTGGGCCGGGAGTCCGGCTGCGGCCGAGTCACGGCTGCGGGCCGCGGGCATCGATCCCACGGCTCGCGGTGAACAGCTGTCGGTGGCCGACTTCGCCCGGCTGGCCGCGACCGATCCGGTGCTGCCGTGACGGCGGTCGTCGTGGCGCGGGCGCCGGCCAAGGTCAACGTGCACCTCGGCGTGGGCCCGCTGCGGGAGGACGGCTTCCACGAGCTGCACACCGTGTACCTCGCCGTCTCGCTCTTCGACACCGTCGAGGTCGGCCCCGGGGACGGGCTGGCGCTGAGCGTCGCCGGCGAGGGGTCCGGAGTGGCCGACGGGCCGGGTGCCGTCCCCGGCGACCGGACCAACCTCGTGTGGCGGGCCGCCGAGCTCCTCGCCCAGCACGCCGGTGTCCCCGCGGACGCCTCGCTGGCCGTCACCAAGAGCATCCCCGTCGCCGCCGGGCTCGCCGGTGGCAGTGCCGACGCCGCGGCGACGCTGGTCGCCCTGGACGCCTTCTGGGGAACGCGCGTCGCCCGGGAGGACCTCCTCGGTCTCGCCGCCCGGCTCGGCAGCGACGTGCCGTTCAGCCTGGTCGGCGGCGCCGCGCTCGGCACCGGCCGCGGCGAGCAGGTCTCGCCCGTCCTCGCGGAGGGGACGACGCACTGGGTCCTGGGCATCGCGGGGGAGGGGCTCTCCACGCCGGCGGTCTACGGCGAGCTCGACCGGATGCGGGCCGCGGGGCAGCTCCCGGCGGTCACGGGGGCGGCGACCGCCGAGCCGGTCCTCGCTGCGCTGCGGTCGGGGTCGGCCGGTGAGCTGGGCCCGGCGCTGGCGAACGACCTGCAGAGCCCGGCCCTGAACCTGCGGCCGGGACTCCGCAGAGCCCTGCGTGCCGCAGCGGACGCCGGCGCGCTCGCCGCGCTGGTCAGCGGATCCGGACCGACCGTGGCGGCGCTGGCTGCCGACGAGGAGGCGGCGGTGCGGCTGGCCGCCGAGCTCGCCGGGACCGGCGTGTTCCGGACGGTGCGGGCGGTGGCCGGGCCGGTACCCGGCGCACGCCTGGTCGCCTGACGTCTCGCTAGGAGCCCGTGGGCGGGTCCCGGAGATCGAGGTGGGACAGCCCGTCGTAGGCCAGGCTCACGAGGCGTGCGGCCACCTCGTCCTTGGCCGGACTCCGGGTGTCCAGCCACCACTGGCCCGTCAGCGCGACCATGCCGACCAGGGCCTGGCTGTACAGGCCGGCCAGGCCCGCGGGGCGGCCGCGTTCGGTGAAGTGCGCGCCCAGGAGGTGCTCGACCTTGCGGGCGACCTCGCCGATGAGCGAGCCGAACGGTCCGCCCCCACTGGTGACCGGCGCATCCCTGGTCAGCACGCGGAAACCGTCGGTGTCGTCCTCGATGTAGTCCAGCAGCGCCAGCGCGGCTCGTTCGAGCAGGTCACGGGGATGCCCCGGCGCCGACAGCGCGGCGGTGAACCGGTCGAGCAACCGCTGCATCTCGCGGTCGACGACGTCGGCGTGCAAGCCCTCCTTGCCGCCGAAGTGCTCGTAGACCACCGGTTTGCTCACCTGGGCCCGCGCGGCGATCTCCTCGACCGAGGTCGCCTCGAAGCCCTTCTGGGCGAACACGCCCCGTCCGACGTCGAGCAGCTGGCGCCGCCGCTCGGGACCGGACATGCGCACGCGGGAGGGGCCGGCGGGAACCCCCACCGGCCGCTCCCGGGAGTCCGACGCCGTCAGGAGACCGCGGCTTCGGCAGTGCGCCGCTTGGCCGCCAGGCGCACCGGGTCGGGCCACTTGACGTGCCACGCCCAGCCGAGCTTCTCGAAGATCCAGATGACCCGGGCGCTGATGTCGATCTGGCCGCGCAGGACGCCGTGGCGGGCGCAGGTCGGGTCGGCGTGGTGCAGGTTGTGCCAGGACTCGCCGGCGCTGAGGACCGCCAGCGGCCAGAAGTTCGTCGCCCGGTCCCGGCCGGGGGAGACGAAGGGGCGGGCCCCCACCACGTGGCAGACCGAGTTGATCGACCACGTGACGTGGTGCAGCAGCGCGATCCGCACGAGGCCGGCCCAGAAGAAGGCCGACCAGGCGCCGGCCCAGCTCCCGGTGACCAGGCCGCCGATGACGGCCGGGAGGAACAGGCTGATCCCCGCCCAGACCACGAACATCTGGTCGGTGCGGACGAGCGCGGAGTCCTTGAGCAGGTCGGGCGCGTAGCGCTCCATGTTGGTCTTGCGCCGCTCGAACAGCCAGCCCAGGTGCGCGTGGAACATGCCCTTGAGCAGCGAGCGCAGGTCGGTGCCGTAGCGCCACGGGGAGTGCGGGTCGCCGTCGCGGTCGGAGAAGGCGTGGTGCCGACGGTGATCGGCCACCCACTGCACCACCGGCCCCTGGATCGCCATCGAACCGGCGACGGCGAGGCCGAGCCGCAGCGGCCGCTTGGCGCGGAACGAGCCGTGGGTGAAGTAGCGGTGGTAGCCGACGGTCACACCGAGCAGGGTGAAGAAGTAGAAGCCGACCGCGAGGCCGACGTCGAGCCAGGAGAGTCCCCAGCCCCAGACCGCCGGGACCACCGCGGCCAGTGCCAGGAACGGCACGATCACGATGACGTACAGGGTCACGATCTCCAGCACGCTCTTGCGCCGGCCGATCGCGTTGGCCGGCAGCCCTTCGTGGGGCGCCGCCTGACGCGGGGGAGACATGGGCCGGGTTCGAGCAGGAGCGGACAAGGGGCCTCCGGGGCGACCGAGGGGGAAACGGCGGGCGCACGACGGGCCCGGCTACGTGGCCGTAACCTACGGCACCGTAGGGCGACCGGCGACCCGGGCCGCGGATCCCGCGGTCGGCCGGGCAGGTGCTCCCACGGGGCGCCGGGCCCTAGGCTCGCTGGGGGCGCCGGGACGACCGGTGCTGCCGGGCCACCACGGCCGGCGATGGGGGATGGGGTAATCGGCAGCCCGCCGGCCTTTGGAGCCGGGAAGTCTCGGTTCGAGTCCGAGTCCCCCAGCCAGGTCACCCAGCCAGCAGCTGCGCCGACGCCGACCGAGGAGATCCGTGACCCACGCCCAGCCGGTCCCCGCACCCGCCGCCCCGACGGTCGCCGCCGTCGTCGTCCTCGCCGCCGGGCAGGGCACGCGGATGCGCTCGTCGTCGCCCAAGGTGCTGCACACCCTGGGTGGTCGCAGCATGCTCGGGCACGTCCTCGCCGCCGCCGCCCCGCTCGCGGCCGGCGTGACGGTCGTCGTGGTGGGAGCAGGCCGCGAGCTCGTCCGGGAGCACCTCGCCGCGGTGGCCCCGGAGGCCCTGCCGGTGGTCCAGGAGGAGCAGCGCGGGTCCGGCCATGCCGCCGCCGTCGCGCTCGCCGCGGTACCCGAGCTGAGCGGTCCGGTCCTGCTGGTCAACGGCGACGCCCCCCTCCTGCGGACCACCACGGTCGCCGCGCTGGTGGAGGAGCACCTGCGCGCCGGCAACGCGCTCACCGTGCTGACGGCGGAGGTCGAGGACCCCACGGGCCTGGGCCGGATCGTCCGGGACGCCGACGGCTCCGTCGTGGCCATCGTCGAGCAGCGGGATGCCACCGACGAGCAGCGCGCGATCCGTGAGATCAACGCCGGCGTCTACGTCGGTGACGCGGCTGCCGTCCGCTCCGCCCTGGGCCGGATCGACGCCGACAACGACCAGGGCGAGCTGTACTTCACCGACGTCCTGGGTCTGCTCGTCGAGGACGGCGCCCGGGTCGGCGGCGTGGTCGCGCAGGACCCGGACGACGTCCTGGGCTGCAACGACCGGGTGGAGCTCGCCGCCCGGCGCCGGACGCTCAACGACCGGGTCCTCGACGACCTGATGCGCAGCGGCGTCACCGTCGTCGACCCCCTGACCACCTGGGTCGACGTCACCGTCACCGTGGGTCGCGACGCCGTCCTGGAGCCCGGCACCCACCTCCAGGGGGTGACCTCCGTGGGTGACGCTGCCCACGTGGGCCCGGACACCACGCTGGTCGACACCGAGGTGGGCGAGGGGGCCAGCGTGGTCCGCGCCCACGCGGTCGGTGCCAGGGTCGGCGCTCGGGTCTCCGTGGGCCCGTACGCCTACCTCCGCCCGGGCACCGACCTGGGTGCCGGGGCCAAGGTCGGCACCTTCGTCGAGACCAAGAACGCGCAGGTGGGAGAGGGGTCGAAGATCCCGCACCTGTCCTACGTGGGTGACGCGACGATCGGTCGGGGGACCAACATCGGGGCCGCCACGGTGTTCGTGAACTACGACGGCGTGGCCAAGCACCACACGACGATCGGCGACCACGCCCGCACGGGGGCCGACAACATGTTCGTGGCGCCGGTCACCGTCGGGGACGGCGCGTACACCGCCGCGGGGTCGGTCATCACCTCCGACGTGCCCCCCGGGGCGATGGCCGTCGCTCGGGCACCGCAGCGCAATGTGGCAGGCTGGGTGCGTCGCCGACGGTCCGGAACGCCCGCTGCGGAGGCCGCGGCAGCGGCCGAGGGCCGGGCCGGGGCACCCCGGGAGGAGTCGTCCGGGCCCTCCCGTGCGGACCACGACAGCTAGGGACAGCGAAGCCGATGAGTGCGATCCGGCAGACGACGAACAAGAGCCTGATGCTCTTCTCCGGTCGGGCCTACCCGGCGCTGACCGACGAGATCGCCGGTCACCTCGGCGTGACGCCCACCCCGACCGCGTCCTACGAGTTCGCCAACGGTGAGCTCTTCGTGCGGTTCGAGGAGTCGGTCCGCGGGTGCGACGCCTTCGTCGTCCAGAGCCACACGGCGCCGATCAACACCTGGCTCATGGAGCAGCTGATCATGGTCGACGCGCTCAAGCGCGCCTCGGCCAAGCGGATCACCGTCGTGGCCCCGTTCTTCCCCTACGCCCGCCAGGACAAGAAGCACCGCGGTCGCGAGCCGATCTCCGCCCGCCTGGTCGCCGACCTGTTCAAGACCGCGGGCGCCGACCGCCTCATGGCCGTCGACCTGCACACCGCCCAGATCCAGGGCTTCTTCGACGGGCCGGTCGACCACCTCTTCGCGATGGACCTGCTCGTCGACGAGGTCAAGCGCAAGTGGGGCCACTGCGACCTCACCGTCGTCTCGCCCGACGCCGGGCGGGTGCGCGTCTCGGAGCGGTGGAGCGACAAGCTCGGCGGCACCCCGCTGGCCTTCATCCACAAGACGCGCGACGTGACGCGTCCCAACGAGGTCGTCGCCAACCGCGTGGTCGGTGAGGTCGAGGGGCGGGTCTGCGTCCTGGTCGACGACATGATCGACACCGGCGGGACGATCGTGAAGGCCGCCGACACCCTCTTCGCGCAGGGCGCGGCCGACGTCGTCATCGCCGCCACCCACGGCGTGCTGTCGGGGCCGGCGGTCGACCGGCTCAAGAACAGCCGGGTCAGCGAGGTGCTGATCACCAACACGCTGCCCATCGAGCCGTCGCGGCAGTTCGACAAGCTCACCGTGCTCTCCATCGCCCCGTTGCTCGCCCAGGCGATCAAGGCCGTCTTCGAGGACGGCTCGGTCACCAGCCTCTTCGGCGGGGAGTCGTGACATGGCGGTCCTCCGGACCGCACCGCGACCGCGGGACGTCCCCGGCGTGAGCTGAGCCGCGCCGCGGGGACCCTCCGGGCCCCGCTCCGCGGCGCCGGAACGGCACCTGGCCGCGGTACCCGGCCGAAGGCCGGGTACAGTCCAGCACAGCCCGGCGAGGGAGCGGTTCGTCCGACTCCGTGATCGACGTGTGCCCCCAGGGGTGTGCTGCGCTCGCGCGCCGGTCGCAGACCGATCCACCTTCTGAGGAGCACATCACCGTGGCTGACTTCCGTCTCGAGGCCGAGACCCGCACCGAGTTCGGCAAGGGCAGCGCCCGCCGCACCCGCCGCGCCGGCCGCATCCCCGCCGTCCTCTACGGGCACGGCAAGGACGTCGTCCACCTGTCGCTGCCCGCGCGCGAGTTCGCCGCGGCGCTGCGCAACGGCGGGTCCAACGTCCTGCTGACCGTCGTCCTGGACGGCAAGGAGCAGCTGGCCCTGACCAAGGCCGTGCAGCGCGACCCGCTGACCCGCGTCCACGAGCACGTCGACCTGGTGATCGTCCGCCGCGGCGAGAAGGTCACCGTCGACGTCCCGGTCCTGACCGTCGGCGAGACCACCGCCGACGTGCTGGTGAGCATCGAGCTCAACACCGTGTCGCTCGAGGTCCAGGCCACCGCGATCCCCGAGTCGATCGAGGTCGACGTCACCGGCCGCGGTGCCGGTGAGGGCGTGACCGCCGGTTCGCTGACCCTGCCGAAGGGCGCCACGCTGGTCACCGACGCCGAGGCCCTCGTCGTCAACCTGATGGCTGCTCCCAGCGCCGAGGCCCTCGAGGCCGAGCTGGCCGAGGCCGAGGCCGAGGCCGGCATCGAGCGCGAGGAGTCCGACGAGGCCGCCGAGGGCGCCGGCGAGGGCGACGTCGTCCCCGAGCCGCAGGACCAGGGCAGCGGCGAGTCGATGGACTCGGCGGAGAAGTCCGCCGACAACGGCTGAGGTCTCCGCTGACCGAGAGCACGACCCGCGGGGGCGCCGGCACTGCCGGCGCCCCCGCGGCGTCCCCGCCGTCCGAAGGCCCCTTCCTCGTCGTGGGACTGGGCAACCCCGGGCCGCAGTACGCCGGCAACCGGCACAACGTGGGCGCCATGGTCCTCGAGGAGCTCGCCCGCCGCGCGGGCGTCAGGCTCGCTCCCGGCAAGGGTGCGCGATCGCGCGCGGTGTCCGGGGAGGGCCGGCTGGCGGGGCGGCGGGTCGTGCTCGCGGTGCCGTCGACCTACATGAACGAGTCCGGTGGTCCGGTGCGCGGCCTGCTCGACTACCACAAGCTGCCGCCGGAGCAGCTGGTCGTCCTGCACGACGAGCTCGACATCCCGTTCTCCGCCGTCCGGCTCAAGCGGGGCGGGGGAGAGGGCGGGCACAACGGGTTGCGCTCGATCAGCCGCTCGACCGGCACGAAGGACTACCTCCGGGTGCGCGTCGGCATCGGCCGCCCCCCGGGCAGGCAGGATCCTGCCGACTTCGTGCTCAAGGACTTCTCGTCCACCGAGCGCAGGGAGCTCGACCTGCTGGTGGTCGAGGCGGCCGACGCCACCGAGCTCCTGCTGACCGCAGGGCTCGAGGCCGCCCAGAACCAGGTCCACCCGCGCACCTGATCGTCGACGGGCGGGGCCGCCGGGTCCTATCGGGTGAAAGCGTGACGCTCCGTGTTGACGGGAGCCCTGACGCTCTGTGATGGTTGCCGCGCATCTGCACCATCGCGCATCGGAAAGGCGCTGCTCACAGGCGTGTGATATCGCCTGCGGGTACCGATCCGACTACGCTGCGTAACATCGTTCGGGGGGACGCATGCTCTTGGATCGCCAGCAGGCGAGCAACGGGGCGGTGATCCTGCCGGGAGCTCCCGGTGGATCGACCGCTGTCTCCCTGCCGCGTCCCCGTCCGCTCGCCCGCCGCTCCGCACCGGCCTGGGTGCGCTCGTACACCGTCGCCCTGGTCGCGGTGGAGACGCTGATGGCCGCCGCCGCCGGTGCCGCGGTGCTGTTCGGCCGGGCCGCCCCGGTCCCCCCGGGGTCGGCGCTGTTCTGGGCTGCCCTCGCGCTGGTCGTGGCGTGGCCGGTCCTGCTCGGGTGCACCGGCGCCTACGCCGAGCGCGGGTACGGGACCGGGAGCGACGAGTACCGCAGGGTCGCCCGCGCGGGCTTCCTGCTGCTGGCGACGACGAGCTTCGTCTCCTACGTCGGGGCGCTCGACCTCAGCCGCGCGCTGGTGGTCGTGGCCATCCCGCTGCTCACCCTGGCCACGCTGCTCGGCCGGTACGCCGCGCGCGCCCGCCTGCGGGCGCTCCGCGCCCAGGGGCAGTGCACGAAGAAGGTGGTCGTCGTCGGCCGGGGCAGTGCGGTGCTGGAGCTGGTCACGCGGCTGCAGCGCGAGCAGTACGCCGGGCTGGAGGTGGTGGCGGCCGCCGTCACCCCGTCCGACCGGGTCCGGGTCGCCGAGCGGGCCGGCGTGCCCGTCGGCGGTCTCGACGACGTGCTGCTCCTCGCCGAGACGCACGACGCGGACACCATCGCCGTGACCTCCGCGAGCGAGACCGCGGCGCAGTACCTCCGGCAGCTGTCCTGGCAGCTCGAGGGCACCGGCATCGAGCTGCTCGTCGCCCCGGGCCTCATCGAGGTGGCCGGCCCGCGGCTGCACATCCGTCCCTTCGAGGGGCTGCCCCTCCTCGCGGTCGAGCAGCCGTGCTTCGAAGGCTGGCGCCGCGTCGTCAAGGGCGGCGTGGACCGCTGCGTGGCGGCGCTGGCCCTGCTGGCGTTGGCGCCGGCGCTGCTGCTCATCGCGGCGGCGGTCTCCCTGACCAGCGCCGGGCCGGTCCTCTACCGCCAGGAGCGGGTCGGCCTGAACGGTCGCACCTTCACCATGCTCAAGTTCCGGAGCATGGTGGTCGACGCCGATCGCCAGCTGGACGGCCTGCGCGCGGAGAACATCTCCGACGGGCTGTTGTTCAAGCTCCGCACCGACCCCCGCGTGACCCCGGTGGGCCGGCTGC
The DNA here is from genome assembly GCF_003319175.1 of Blastococcus sp. TF02-8. GTDB lineage: Bacteria > Actinomycetota > Actinomycetes > Mycobacteriales > Geodermatophilaceae > Blastococcus. Next base: position 46,916 of record NZ_QOHK01000008.1, read on the forward strand.
TGCGCCGGCTGTCGCTCGACGAGCTGCCGCAGCTGCTCAACGTGCTCGGTGGCTCGATGTCGCTCGTGGGCCCGCGCCCGCCGCTGCCCGCCGAGGTCGCCCGGTACGACACCTCCGTGAGCCGCCGTCTGCTGGTCAAGCCGGGGCTGACCGGGCTGTGGCAGATCTCCGGGCGGAGCGACCTGTCGTGGGAGGAGTCGGTCCGGCTGGATCTCCGCTACGTCGAGAACTGGTCGCTGGCGCTGGACGCGGTCATCCTCTGGAAGACCGGGCGAGCCGTGCTGTCCCGCTCCGGGGCGTATTGACCCACCTCTTCCGGGCGTCACTCGCACGAGTCACGCCCACCCGAGGATCGGCCCCCGGTGGCCGCGCCGTCGGCGAAGCTCCTGGTGGGAGAGCGTCGAAGCGGTCACCGTCAGGTGACCGGACCGGACGCTCAGGACAGGACGGAGGGGCCATGCGGATCGCCATGGTCGGCACGCGCGGCGTACCCGCTCGGTACGGAGGGTTCGAGACCGCCGTCGAGGAGGTCGGGCGCCGGCTCGCCGAGCGGGGCCACCGGGTGGTCGTCTACTGCCGCAGCACGCCCGGTCAGGCCGAGCGGCCGCAGCGGTACCTGGGCATGGAGCTGGTGCACCTGCCGGCGGCGCGCAAGCGCTCGCTGGAGACCCTGAGCCACTCAGCACTCTCCGTGGCCCACCTCCTGGCGCACCGCACCGACGCGGCCTTCGTGTTCAACGCAGCCAACGCGCCGCTGCTGCCCGCACTGCGTGCGGCGCGCATCCCGGTCGCGACCCACGTGGACGGGCTGGAGTGGAAGCGGGCCAAGTGGGGTCCGATCGGCCAGCGCTACTACCGCATGGCCGAGGCGCTGGCCGTCCGCTGGTCGGACGCGCTGATCGCCGATGCCCAGGGGATCGCCGACTACTACCGGTCGGAGTTCGGGGTGCCCACCACGCTGCTCACCTACGGCGCGCCCATGATCGCCCCGGGCACGGACAAGCTGGCCGAACTGGGGCTCACCCCGGGCGGTTACCACCTCGTCGTGGCGCGCTTCGAGCCGGAGAACCACGTCGACGTCATCGTCGACGGCTACCGGCGCAGCGGCGCCACCAAGCCGCTGGTCGTCGTCGGCTCGGCCCCGTACTCCGACGCCTACACCGCGCGGGTGCACGGGCTGGCCGACGAGCGGGTGCGGTTCCTCGGGGGCGTCTGGGACCAGGACCAGCTCGACCAGCTCTACGCGCACGCCTACACCTACCTGCACGGGCACTCGGTCGGCGGCACCAACCCGTCGCTGCTGCGCGCCATCGGGGCCGGTACGGCGGTGCTCGCCTACGACGTCGACTTCAACCGGGAGGTCATCGAGGACTCCGGCCGCTTCTTCGTGAGCCCCGCGGACGTCGCCGCGCTGGTGGACGCCGCCGAGTCCGACCCGGTGTCGATCCGGCGTTCCGGGGTGCGGGCGCGTGAGCTCGCGAAGGGCTACGACTGGGACGACGTGGCCGCGGGGTACGAGCAGCTCGCCCGCCGGCTCGCCGGCCGCCACGTGCCCGCTCGTCGTCCCTCGGGGCGCCGCTTCCCGGCCGCGACGTCGGTGCCGGCGCCGGTCCCGTTCCCGCGACCGGCCGTGCTGCCGGAGGTGTCGGGGCGGACCGCGATGGGTGCCGGCTCCGAGGTGATCCGGTTCCCGGGAGCCCAGCAGTGACCCTCGCCGACACGGCCCGGCCGGTCCCGGCCCGGGGCGAGAGCCTCCGGACGACGATCGGGCGCCTCTCCGCGGCTCAGAAGGGTGCCACGGGCGCTCCCGCCTACTCGCGGTTCGTGAACCGCAAGGCGGGTCGTGTCCTGGCGGCTCTGGCCTTCCACGCACGGCTGACGCCGAACGCGGTCACCGCTGTGAGTGCGACCTTCACGGCCTCGGCGATCGCCCTGCTCGCACTCGCCCGTCCGTCCTGGCCGGTCGGCGTCGCGGTCTCGGTGCTCCTCGCCGTCGGTTACGCCTTCGACGCGGCCGACGGGCAGCTCGCCCGCCTGCGCGGGGGTGGGTCGCCGGCGGGGGAGTGGCTCGACCACATGGTCGACGCCGCCAAGACCTCGAGCCTCCACCTGGCCCTGCTCGTCGGGCTCTACCGGTCCGAGGCGGTGCCCCGCGGGCCCTGGCTGCTCGTGCCGCTGGGCTTCTGCGTCGTCGCCGCGGTCCTCTTCTTCGGCACGATGCTCAACGAGGCCCTGCGTGAGCGGCACGGGGCGCGCACGCGTGCGGCACGGACCGACCAGCGCCCCAGCATCCTCCGCTCGCTCCTCGTGGTCCCGACCGACTACGGCCTGCTCTGCTGGGTGTTCGTCCTCCTGGGCGCGCCCGCGATCTTCTTCGGCGTGTACACGTTCCTCTTCGCCGCGACTGCCGGGTACCTCGTGCTCGCCTGCGGCAAGTGGTTCCGCGAGATCGGACGGTTGCCCCGATGAGCACTCCCACCGAGACGCCGGCACCCGGTCCGGTCGCGTCGCCGGGCCGTCGACGGCTCCTCCTCGCCCTCGCGGCGGGCGCGCTGGTCGCCGTCCTGGTCGTGGTCGCCGTGCTGCTCGGCGGGGACGACGACGACGACCGGAAGCCGACCTCCGGTGCCTCCAGCACCAGCTCCGCCCCGACCGACACCGCGGTCCCGCCGCCGCTGCCGACCCCGGAGCCGACCGGGCCCACCGAGGACGCCGACGAGCTGCCGGCACCGCTGCCCGAGGCGGCGCTGGACGCGACCGTGGACGCCGGGAACGGCGTCGCCGCCTCCCTGCCCTCCATCCGGGGCATCCAGGGATCGGCCACCGGACCGGGCAACATCGCCGGCCCGGCCGTCCAGGTGACGGTCCGGATCAGCAACGGCTCCGCTGCCGCGATCTCCCTGGGCGGTGTGGCCGTGAACATGTACTACAGCGACGAGCGCACTCCGGCGTCCCCGCTCGACGACCCCTCGCAGCGCCCGTTCGCGGGCATGCTCGACCCCGGGCAGAGCGCGGAGGGCGTCTACGTCTTCAGCGTCCCCGCCGAGGCGCGCGACATGGTGACCGTCGAGGTCGGTTACCAGGCGGGGGCTCCGCTGGTGCTCTTCACCGGCCCCGTCCGCTGAGCCCCGGCCCCGTCCGGGGCCGGCTCCCTCTCCCGCAGGACCCCGACCGGGGTCGGCCGCGTCGTCCGCGGCCGGCCCCGGTCGTCGTCGTACCGGCCCGCAGCGGCCGTCACCTGCCCGAATCGGTCGCAGGAGGACGAGTGTCCGATCACCCATAGTCACGAACCGTCGATGATCGACGGAAGAATGCCCTGGTTGTCACCGAATCGGGCGGTTGCGTCGCAGAGTTTCAGCGCTGATCGTCACTCTAGGTATTCGGGAACCGGTCCGTCTGCGTGACGGTCGGGGATGCGACATGGGGGAAGCGGCATGGAGTCACGCACGGCTGGCGCGTCGACGCGGCTGATCGCGGGAGTGATCGCGCTGCTCCTGTGCGCGGGTGCCCTGGTGCTGGGCGGCACGGCCGCGCGGGCCGACTCCGCACCGCCGACCGCGGCCGCCACCGACCCGACGACCGTCTCGGCCGACCCCCTCCCCACCGTGCAGGTCAACGGTGTCGTGTGGGCGCAGACCGTCGTGGGCACCACGGTCTACGCAGCGGGGTCGTTCACGCGCGCACGCCCCGCGGGGGCTCCTGCCGGCACGCAGGAGGTGGTGCGCAACAATCTCCTGGCCTTCGACATCCGCACCGGGCAGCTGATCGAGTCCTTCGCCCCGGATCTCAACGCCCAGGCGCTGGCGGTCACGCCGTCCCCCGACGGGAAGCGCATCTACGTCGGCGGTGACTTCACCGTCGCCAACGGCCAGCCCCGCAGCAGGGTCGCGGCCTACGACACGGCCACTGGTGCACTCGTCGCGAACTGGTCTCCTGGCGTCAACAGCCAGGTCCGGGCGTTGGCCGCCACCGCATCGACGGTCTACATGGGCGGTTCGCTGACGGCCGTGGGCAGCGTGAGCCGCACGAACCTGGCGGCTGTCGCTGCCGCCAATGGCTCGCTCCTCCCATGGGCGCCGGTTCCGGGCATCGGCCCGACGGATGGGAACAGCCTGCCGCTGTTCGACGCGAACGGCAACGCCATCCCGGGAACCATCGATCCCGTCCGCAACCGGCAGACCTCGTCTGAGGTACTGGCGCTGGTGGTGACCGGGGGCGGTAGCCAGGTCGTCGCCGGCGGTCGCTTCTACACGATGAACGGAGCGCGGGCCTCTGCCGTTGCGGCTCTGGATCCCGTCACCGGCGGCAATCGTCCATTCGCCATCAACCAGGTCGTCACCAACCAGGGCGCCAACTCGGCTGTCTGGAGCCTCTCCACCGACGGTACGGTCGTCTACGGGACTGGCTACGACTACTCGGGACCGGGCAACCTCGAAGGCTCCTTCGCCGTCACGGCGGCCGGAGGTGGGATCCGCTGGATTGCCGACTGTCGGGGTGACACCTACTCCAGCTTCCCGATGAACGGCGCGCTGTACACCGCATCCCACGCGCACCAGTGCATCAACATCGGCGGTTTCCCCGAGCAGGAGCCGAGGGTCTGGAAGCGAGCGACCGCAGTGAGCCTCGCCGCCAATGGCAGGGTCGGCACGGTCACCCAGGGGAACTACAACTTCACGGGCCGCCCGGCTCCGGCGCTCCTCACCTGGTTCCCCGAGTTCGCGCAGGGCACCTACACCAAGCAGTACCAAGCGGGTTGGAGCGTCACCGGTGACGGCCAGTACGTCGTCTACGGCGGAGAGTTCCCCTCGGTGAACGGGCAGGCTCAGCAGGGGCTGGTCAGGTTCGCCATGCCCTCGAAGGCTCCGAACGCGGTCGGGCCCCGCGTGGAGCCCGGGGTGGGCGTCACCTCCGTCGCGGCTGGCGTCTTGCGTGTCAGCTGGAAGGGTGCCAGCGACCTGGACAACCGCTACCTGACCTACCGGGTCTACCGGGACGGTGCCGCAGCGCCGGTCGTGACCTTCACCCGTTCCTCCCAGTGGTGGCAGGTGGCCCCGGTTGCGTGGGCCGACCGTGCCGCCGGTTCGGGTACGCACAGCTACCGCGTCACCGTGAGCGATCCCTACGGCAACACGACCGAGGTGGGCTCGGCCAGCGGCGGCTCGGCGGGCACCGGCCCCTCCCGTCCCTACGCCGAAGCCGTGCACGCCGATGGCGCCACCGACTACTGGCCGATGGGAGAGAGCGCCGGCACGACGGCCTACGACCAGGCGGGGGTCGACGACGCCGTTGCCAGCGGTGGGATCGGCCGCGCTTGGGCGGGTGCGCTCCGAGGAGACACCGACTCCTCGGTCTGGTTCGACGGCGCAACCGGCTACTTCTCGACGCAGGTGCCCCGTCGCGGTCAGAACACGTTCTCCGTCGAGGCGTGGTTCGAGACCCGGACCACCGCCGGCGGCAAGATCATGGGATTCGGAGACCAACGGACTGGGCTGAGCAACAACCACGACCGCCAGCTCTGGCTCGAACCGAACGGGCGGTTGCACTTCGCAGTCTGGCCTGGCACGCCCTTCGAGTTGGTGACCCCCGGTGCCTACAACAACGGCGTCTTCCATCACGCGGTCGCCACCGTCGGGCCGACCGGCATGTCGCTCTACGTCGACGGGAAGCTCATCACGAGCCGTACCGACGCGATCATGGCCCAGGAGATCACCGGGTACTGGCGCATCGGTGGGGACCGGACCTGGTCGGGGTCCCCCTTCTTCAACGGGCGCATCGACGAGGTTGCGGTGTACCCGACGGTGCTGACCGCCGAGCAGGTGGCCCGGCACTACACCATCGCCACCACCGGCACGGCGACCAACGTCGCGCCGACCGCCGTGTTCACCTCTGTGGTCTCCGACCTCACCGCGTCGGTGGACGCCACGGCGACCACCGACCCGGACGGGCGCGTGGTGTCCTTCGCTTGGGACTTCGGTGACGGGTCGGCGGCCACGGGCGTCACGGCGAGCCGCCGTTACGCGTCGCCGGGCACCTACACGGTCACGTTGCGCGCGACCGACGACAAGGGTGCGGTCGGCACCACGACCCGGCAGGTCACCGTCACCGCCCCGCCGGCGAACCAGCCCCCGACGGCCGCCTTCACCACGACTCCGGCCGGCCTCACCGCCTGGGTCGACGCGTCGGGGTCCCGCGATGCCGACGGGACGGTGGCGTCCTACGCATGGGACTTCGGTGACGGATCCACCGGCGCGGGTGCGACGACCTCGCACACGTTCGGCGCGGCGGGCACATACCCGGTGAAGCTGACCGTCACGGACGACGACGGCGCCACGGGGAGCGTCACCCGCCAGGTGACCGTGGCCGCGTCCACCGGGCCGGCCGTCGTCGCCCGGGACGCCTTCGGGCGCACGACGACCAACGGCCTCGGTACCGCGGACATCGGTGGTCCGTGGACCGCGACCGTCGGCGCCGGCCGCCAGTCGGTGACCCCGGGTGTCGCCCAGCTGGCGATGCCCACGGCCGGGAACAACACCGGTGCACACCTGGGCGATGTCGCCCAGACCTCGGCCGATCTGCGCACGTCGTTCACCCTCACGGCGGCGCCCACCGGCGGGGGAACCTACGTGTACGCCATCGGGCGGCGTGCCGGGACGGCTGGTGACTACCGGGTGCGGGTCCGAGTAGCTCCCGACGGTTCGCTGGCGCTGGCGTTGTCCCGCGTCGCCGGCGGCGCGGAGGCCTTCCCGGGCGGGGAGGTCGTGGTCCCGGGCGTCACCTGGGCCCCCGGTGCGACCATCGAGCTGCGCGCCCAGGTGTGGGGCACCGGGACCACCGAGGTGCGCGGCACCGTCTGGCGGCAGGGGACGGCGGAACCGGCGCCCCAGCTGGTGCGTAGCGACACGACCGCGGCGCTCCAGGTCCCCGGGGCAGTGGGACTGGCGGTCTTCCGCCCGACCAGCAACACCGTGGCCTCCGCCGCCCGGTTCACCGGCTTCTCCGTGACGACGGTCCCGACCGGTCCGGCCCCGAACGCGGCGCCGACGGCGGCGTTCACGTCGACGTCGGACGGCCTGGCGCTGTCGGTGGACGGGTCGGGCTCGAGTGACCCGGACGGGACGGTGGCCGGGTTCGCGTGGTCGTTCGGTGACGGCACGAGCGGTGCGGGTGCGACGGCGTCGCACACCTACGGGGCTGCGGGCAGCTATCCGGTGCGGTTGACGGTCACCGACGACGACGGTGCGACCGCGGTGGTCGAGCGCACGGTGACGGTGACGGCGCCGGTGGTGAACCGGGCGCCGACGGCGGCGTTCACGTCGACGTCGGACGGCCTGGCGCTGTCGGTGGACGGGTCGGGCTCGAGTGACCCGGACGGGACGGTGGCCGGGTTCGCGTGGTCGTTCGGTGACGGCACGAGCGGTGCGGGTGCGACGGCGTCGCACACCTACGGGGCTGCGGGCAGCTATCCGGTGCGGTTGACGGTCACCGACGACGACGGTGCGACCGCGGTGGTCGAGCGCACGGTGACGGTGACGGCGCCCGTGGGCCCGCCGCCGGTGGCCCGCGACTCGTTCCGGCGCACGGTCAGCGGTGGTCTCGGGACGGCTGACGTCGGGGGGCCCTGGACCGCCGCGAACGGGGCGACCCGGCAATCCGTGGTCCCCGGCGTCGCGACCCTCGACCTGCCGGCCGCCGGTAACCTGACCGGGGCATACCTCGGCCAGGTCCAGCAGACGTCGGCGGACGTCCTCGCCTCCTTCTCGCTGACGTCGGCGCCCACCGGCGGCGGGGCGTCGGTGTACGTGACCGGGCGCCGGGTGGGCACCAACCAGGAGTACCGCGCGCGGGTGCGCTTCCTCGCCAACGGCACGGTGGGGCTCGCTCTCACCCGCCTCTCCGGCACGGCCACCGAGGTCGTCATCGGCAGCGAGGTGATCGTGCCCGGTCTGACGTATGTGCCCGGCACCGCCCTGCAGGTGCGGGTCCAGGTGTCCGGCACCGGTACGACGCAGCTGGCCGCGAGCGTGTGGAACGCCGGGGACGAGGAGCCCGCGGTCCCGACGATCACCCGGTCGGACACGACCGCGTCGCTCCAGACCGCCGGCGGGTTGGGTGTTGCGGCATATCTGTCCGGAAGCGCCACGCGCGGCACGGCGGTCCGGTTCACCGCCTTCGACGTCGCGCCGGTCGACTGACCGCGGACGGTCCGGGCTCCGCTCCGGAGTCCGGACCGCCCCGCAGCTAGCTCGCTGCAGTGGCCTGAGTACGCTGCGTGAGAACGACCTCCCCTGACCGAGGGAGGGTTGCGCATCGTCACCGGATCGTGTGATTACGCCCGCCGTGTCCGCGTGTCATCGTCACCGTGAGTATCGCTCCAACGGCGTCGTGCGGTGGGGGCGTCGCAGCTCGCAAAGTTTCGGGGGGAACGAAATGAGCACGTCCACGCTGTCCAGCGGTCGGCGCCTCGCGTCGGCGTTCGTGGTCGCGCTGACCGCGGCCGGAACCATGGCACTGCTGCCGGCCGGCGCCGCGCAGGCCGACACCCGACCGCTCGTGCCGTCGGCGGCCACGCCCGTGACGGTCTCGGCCGACGCGCTGCCCACCGTCCAGATCAACGGCGTGGCCTGGTCGCAGGTCGTCGTCGGCAACACCGTCTACGTGGCAGGCAAGTTCACGACCGCCCGCCCGGCCGGTGCGCCTGCCGGCACCCAGGAGGTCGCGCGCACCAACCTCCTGGCGTATGACATCCGCACCGGCACGCTGATCCCGTCCTTCGCGCCGAGCCTCGACGCGCAGGCACTGGTCGTCACCGCCTCGCCGGACGGCTCGCGCATCTACGTCGGTGGTGACTTCACCACCGTCGACGGTCAGACCCGCAAGCGCGTGGCCGCGTTCGACACCGCGAGCGGCACCCTGATCACGAGCTGGGCGCCCGCCGTCCAGAGCCAGGTGCGCGCGATCGCCGCCACCGACGACACCGTCTACCTCGGCGGCAGCATCACTGCCGTCGGCGGTGTCAGCCGCACGCGGCTGGCCGCGGTCCGGGCCTCCGACGGGGGGCTCCTCCCCTGGGCCCCCGTCCCGGGCGCCGCCGCGACCTCCGGCAGCGACCAGGTGATGGCGCTCGTCGTCACCGGTGGCGGCAGCCAGGTCGTGGCCGCCGGCCGCTTCGACTCCCTCAACAGCGTCAAGGCGACCGGGGTCGGGGCGCTCGACGCGACCACCGGCCAGACGAAGCCCTTCGCGATCAACCAGAAGCTGACCAACCAGGGTGCGAACTCTGCGGTGTACAGCCTCAGCACCGACGGGCCGCGTGTCTTCGGTACCGCCTACGACTTCAGCGGGCCGGGCAACCTCGAGGGCAACTTCGTCGTGACGGCCGAGGGTGGCTCGATCCTCGAGATCAACGACTGCCGGGGCGACAGCTACTCCAGCTACCCCAGCGGCGACGTCCTCTACGTCTCCAGCCACGCGCACGACTGCGGCAGCATCGGTGGCTTCCCGGAGCAGAACCCCCGGGTCAACAAGTTCGGCAACGCCTTCACGATCAAGCCGACCGGCACGGTGGGCTCCCGGACGATCAAGAACAGCAACTTCCGCGGTCTCCCGGCCGGCTCGATGCTGCCCTGGTTCCCGACCATGACGCCCGGCACGTTCACCGGGCAGAGCCAGGCCGGGTGGTCGGTCACCGGCAACGGCCAGTACGTCGTGTTCGGCGGGGAGTTCCCGCGGGTGAACGGCGTCGGGCAGCAGGGCCTGGTGAGGTACGCGCTGCCCAACGCTGCGCCCAACAAGGTCGGTCCCGTCGCCTCGGATGCGCTCACGCCGACCGTCACCGCCGTGGCCGCGGGCACCGCCAAGCTCGCCTGGACGGCCACCAGCGACCAGGACAACGAGAACCTCACCTACCGGGTGTACCGGGACGGCAACACCACGACCCCGGTGTACGAGGTCGTGCAGGCTTCCCAGTGGTGGAAGACGCCGGCCATGTCGTTCACCGACTCGGGTCTCAGTGGCGGGACGCACACCTACCAGGTCGTCGCCGCCGACCCCTTCGGTAACCAGGTCGGCTCCCAGCTCGTCTCCGTCGAGGTGACGGGGGCGGTCCCGACGACCCCGCCGGCGACCGCAGGCAGCTACGTCGACGCCGTCAAGGCCGACGGGGCCACCGGTCACTGGCGTCTGGGCGGGACCACCGGTACCACCGCGGCCGACAGCGTCGGCACCGCCGCCATGAGCGTGGGCACGGGCGTCACCCGTGGGCAGGCCGGTGCGCTCGCCGGCGACACCGACACGGCCTTCGGCTTCAACGGCACCGCGAACGCCGCCCTGTCCACGCAGACCGCGGCGGCCGCTCCGAACACCTTCACCCAGGAGGCGTGGTTCCAGACGGGCTCGACGACCGGCGGCCGCATCCTCGGTTTCGGCAACGCCCGGACGGGGACCAGCACCGCCTTCGACCGCCAGGTGTGGCTCGACGCCCAGGGCAAGGTCAACTTCGGCGTCAACTCCCCGTTCCTCTTCTGGACCCAGAAGAGGGTCGTGACCAGCACCGCCAGCTTCAACGACAACAAGTGGCACCACGTGGCCGCCACGATGGGCTCGTCGGGCATGGCGCTGTACGTGGACGGTCAGCTGGTCGGCTCGCGCACCGACACGAAGACCGGGGAGAGCTACTCCGGCTACCTCCGCGTCGGCAGCGACAAGGCCATGGGGGGCGTGGACACGTTCAACGGCCGTATCGACGAGGTGGCGCTGTACCGGACGGTGCTGAGCGCGCAGCAGGTCGCCGCCCACAACAGCCTGGGCCGCACCGGCAAGCCGGCCAACGTGGCGCCCGCCGCGCGGTTCGGTGCGGTGGCCGACGACCTGGAGGTCGCCTTCGACGGCAGCGCGTCGACCGACCCCGACGGCACCGTGAGCGCGTGGGCCTGGACCTTCGGGGACGGCACCACGGGCAGCGGGCGCACCGTGTCGCACACCTTCCCGGCGGCCGGTACCTACGCCGTGAGCCTGGTCGTCACCGACGACCGCGGTGCGACGGCAACGTTGACGCAGCAGGTGACCGTGGTGGCCAACCAGGCGCCGACCGCCGTCTTCGGTTCTCAGGTGGCCGACCGCCTGGTCGCGCTGGACGCCTCCGCGTCGAGCGACACCGACGGCCGCGTCGCGTCGTACGCGTGGAACTTCGGCGACGGGAGCACCGGCACCGGCGCGACGACGTCGCACACCTACGCCGCCGACGGCACGTACCGGGTGACCCTGACGGTGACCGACGACGACGGGGCGACCGCCGTCAGCACGGCCGACCTCGCGGTCTCCGCGCCGGTGGTGCTCGCCGCCGACGCCTTCGACCGGACGGTGACCGGAGGCCTCGGCACGGCTGATGTCGGTGGTGCCTGGACCACCGCGAACGGGACCACGCGGCTGTCGGTGGCACCGGGCACGGCCACCATGGCGCTCGCCGCGCCGGGCAACCTGACCGGCGCCTACCTGGGTGCGGTGTCTCAGACCAGCGCGGACCTCCGCACGACGGTGTCGCTGTCCGCGGCGCCGACCGGAACCGGGACGGCGGTCTACGTGACCGGACGCCGGGTGGGCGCGAACCTGGAGTACCGGGCCCGCCTGCGTTTCCTCCCGAACGGCACCGTGGGCGTCATGATGAGCCGGCTGGCCGGCTCCAGCACGGAGACGGCGATCGGGTCCGAGGTCATCGTGCCCGGCCTGACGTACACGCCGGGCCAGCAGCTCGAGGTGCGGGTGCGTGCCTGGGGGACCGGTACGACGCAGCTGACCGCCTCGGTCTGGGCGGCGGGCGCCACGGAACCGGGCACCCCGACCGTGAGTCGCTCCGACGCGACCCCCGAGCTGCAGGCCGCCGGTGGAGTGGGTCTGTCGGCCTATCTCTTCGGCAGCGCCACGGCGCCGCTGGACGTGCGGTTCACCGGCTTCTCGGTGACCCAGGTCCGCTGAACCGCTCCCCGGGACCGTCCGCTCGCCGCGGGCGGTCCCGGGGCTGGGCCGGGAGGATCCATCCATGGTGCGAGGGCTCCGCGCGCTGCTGCGGCGACCGGCCACGGGGGCGGTGACCGGGCAGGCCACCCAGGCCCTGGCCGGGCTCCTGCTCCAGGTCGCCGCCGCGCGCTACCTGGGCGCGGCGGGGCTGGCCACCTTCGCGGTGATCTACGGGGCCGTCGTGCTCGTGACCGCGGTCGCCAGCGGACTGGTCGGTGACTCGCTGACCGTGCTGGACCGGGCGGAGCCCGGCACCCGAGCGGGCCTGCACGTCTGGGGGACCGCGGTGGCCGTCGTGGCCGGCCTCGTCGCGGGGTGCCTGGCGGCGGTCACCACGGTGGTCCCGCCCCTGGTGGGGGTGGTGCTCGGCGCGGCGGTCACCGCCTTCGTCCTCGAGGACACCTTTCGGCGGCTGCTGATGGCCGCAGGCCGCTACTGGTCCCTGCCGGTGGTGGACGGCACCAGCCTCGTCGTCTCCCTCGGTGTGCTGGTCCTCTGCGGTCTCGCCGGACCGCTGGAGCTCGCCCACTTCCTCCTTGCCCTGGTGGCCGGTCAGGTCGCGGCCGGTGTGGTGGCCTGGTGGGCGATACCGCTGTCGGAGCGACCCCGTGGGCCGTGGCGTTCGCCGGATCTGCGCGGGGTGTGGTCCTTCGGGATCTGGCGGGCCGCGGCGCAGATGGTCCGCCCAGGACTGCTCACCGGTCTGCGACTGGTCGTGGTCGTGCTGGCCGGGGCCGCCGTCTACGGTCCACTGGAGGCGGCGCGCGTGTACACCGCGCCGACCCTGGTGCTGGTGGCGGGACTGGGTTCGTACCTTCTTCCGCACTACGTGGCCATGCGCCACCGTTCCCCGGCGGCGGCGCTGCGGTCGGCGGACCGGGCAGCGCTCGGCCTGGCCGCGGTGGTGGCCGTGGTCACAGGGGTCACCCTGGCATGCCAGCCACTGCTCGAGCCGTTGCTCACGGGTGGCGCCTACGACGTGCCGGTGGCAGCCGTCGCTGGTTGGGGGGCCTACGCGGTGTCGGCTGCCCTCCTCCTGCCCTACTCGGGTCTGGCGACGGTCCACCGGAGGCAGCGTCGGGTGCTCGCGCTCCGGCTGCTCGAGTTCGCACCGCTGGCCGGTGTCGCGCTCCTCGCCTCCGGCAGCGTCGCCGCCCTCGCCTGGGCACCTCTGCTGCTGTCCGCGGGCCCCGTCCTCGTGGCGGTGGCCGTGCGCGCCACCGTGCTCCGGCCGCTCGTGCCAGGGGTCGCCCCCGCACCCGGTGAGATCCGCGTGTCGGCGTGACCGCGTGTTCAGGCCTCCGGCTGCTGGGTGAGCCCCGAGACCACGCCGGCGATCTCCTGCCGGTACCGCTCGACGATGAACCGGCTGCGCGCGGACTGCAGACCCGCCGCGGCGAGGGTGCGGGCCAAGGCCTCGTCACCGAGCACGACGGCCATGGCGTCGGCCAGCGCTCGCGCGTCCCCGGGCGGCACGAGCAGCCCGGTGCTGCCGGGGGTCACGATCTCCCGCAGACCCTGGACGTCGGACGCGATGACCGGCCGGCCGGCCAGCTGCGCCTCCACGGCGGTGTTCCCGAAGGGCTCGGCCCTAGAGGGGACCAGCACCAGCTCGGCCCGGGCCAGTGCAGGCCAGGTGGGCGAGGTGTACCCCGCGAGGTGGACGTGCCCCCGCAGGTCGGCCCGGGCGGCCCGCTCGCGCAGCTCCTCCTCGAACCATTCATAGCCGGGGAAGACCGAACCGTGCAGCTCCAGGTCGACGTCCCAGCCCTCGGAGCGCAGCAGTGCCACCGCCTCCACGGCGACGTCGCTGCCCTTGCGGGGGGAGAGCCGGCCGACCAGGGTGGCTCGCCGCGGGCCGCCCCGAGGTGGCGTCACGGGCAGCGGCTCCTCGTTCGGCCCGGCCACACCGTTGTGCACCACGCGGGTGCGGCGGCGCAGCCGCGGGAGGGCGCGGAACAGCGTGCCCGCCGCGGCATGGCTGTTGACCACCACGACCGTCGCGAGCAACAGGGGTGCGTTGAGCAGCAAGGAGATGAGCCGGGGGACGTCGTCCTCGGCCTCGTGGACGTGCGACAGCACCGGGCGGCCGGCCAGCCGTGCGGCCACCACCCACAGCGGGATGGTGACCGTGTTGACGTAGACGGCGTCGGGACGGAGCCGGCGCAGGGTGGCGATCAGCCGGGGCAGGCCGCGCAGCACCTCGGCGATCAGCCTGAGGAGGCCCACCGGGCTCAGCAGCGCCTTGCGCAGGACGGGGGAGCGGACGAACTCCACGTCCGCGCCGGCGTCGTGCAGGAGCGCGACGAGTGGTCCGGGGCCGGGGAGGCACGCGGTCACCTGCCGGCCGTCGGCGACCAGACCACGCACGCTCTCCACGAGCTGCAGGTCCGAGCCGTAGAGGTCGGCGGACGGATGCGCGATCAGGACGCGGCCGGTGGGCACGGATCCCCCTCGGGGTCGGTCCGACGCGGACGGTCGGATGCGCGGGTCATCGTCGCAGAGCGACTTACCATGCTGCGGCGCGGCAGCGCGCAGCCAGAGGATCGAGAGGCATGAGCATGGGGCGACCCCGTCCGCGGGTCCTGCTGGTGGTGCTGCTCCTGGTGGCCTGCACCGTCGGTTGGCGTCGAGGGCAGTACTTCACCGGTTCCCTGGACCCGGTGGTGCTCGCCAAGGCGGCCCTCTCGGTCCTCGCCCTCGTGCTGGCCGCCCGCGCTCCCGGCGCTCGGCGCCGACTGGGAACCGGGTCCCTGTGGGCGCTGGCGATGGTGCTGGCGCTGTCGGTCCTCGGCGCGCTCACTCACGGGACGTTCCTCGCCGGCGGTCTGGTCGCGGCGCGGGTGGCCGTGCTGGGCCTGGCGGTTTTCTGCCTCCTTCGCGCGGTGCCCGTGGAGGACGTGCTGGTCTCGCTCGCGTGGTCCTGCGGGCTGATCGGCGCGGCAGCAGTGGTCTCGGGTCTCCCGAGTGCGGCGTCCGGTCGGCTCGCCGGCGAGGTGCCGCCCCTGGCCCCCAACGAACTGGCCCTGTTGGCCGGCGTCGTGGTCCTGGTGGCGGCATGGCGGTGCCTCCTCGGGGCCCCTCGGCCGACGGCTCTGGCGGCCGCCGCGGTCGGGCTCGCGGTGATCTGGGCGACCGGCTCCCGCACGGGTCTGCTCGTCCTCGTGCTCGCGCTCGGCGTGGTGGCTCTGCACGCCCGCAGGGTCGGTGTCGGCCTGGTCGTCTCCGGACTGCTCATGGCCGCGCTGGGATCGGTGGCTGTGCTGGCCACCGGCGCGCTGGGGGAGTGGCTGGAGCGTGACGGCGACGGGGTCAGCACCCTGGAGTCACGGTTCATCGCCTGGCGGGCGGCGACCACCTGGGCCGGCTCCCTCTGGCAGACGCTCTTCGGCGGCGGTCTGTCGGTGAAGATCATCGAGGTGCGGGGGCAGTGGTGGACCACGCAGCCGCTGGACAGCAGCTGGGTCTCCCTGCTGGTGCAGTGCGGTGTGGTCGGCGTGCTCGTCGCTCTGGGGTGGGTGCTCTGGGCCGTGCGGGGCGCGCTGCTGGCTCCCCGGCGGCACCGGGCCCTCGTGCTGGGGATGCTCGCGTTCCTGGTTCCCCGGAGCGTCCTGGAGAGCGGCCTGTTCGACGCCACCCCGGCGTTCCTGTGCTTCCTGGTCGTCTCGCTCGCCGTGGAAGGCGGCTCCAGGCGCCGGTTGCTGGAAGAGGAGGGCGCAGCGCCCGCAGCCCCCTCCGATCGGGCGCGACCCGTGGCCGCCCCCGCCTGACCGCGGGGCGCGCGTGACCCGGTCCGGCCGTCCTACTGCCGGCCTGCTCCCTTGCGCTTGGCCGTCGGCGGGAGCGGGCGGTCGGGGCCGGTGATCCGTCGTGCGTCGTCACCGGAGGAGGCGTCGGCGCCGGTGCCCGGCGCGGCAGGCCCGGAGTCGGCCGGCGAGGTCGCGTCGGCCCGTGACGGGCGCCGATCGTGCGGGAGGAGCGCCACGGCCAGCGGCGTGGCGCCGGTCGCCTCGAGCAGGACGCGCAGCTCGCGCAGGTCGGACCGATCTGTCGCGCCCTCGGGCACGACGACGACGACGCCGTCGCATCGCTCGGCGATCCGCCGCCAGAAGGCGGCCGGCGCCGTCGGCTCGACGCAGAGCAGCGTGATTCCCTCGGGCGCTTCACCGGGCACGGAGTCCGGGCGCTCCACGACGGCGCGGACGCCGTGTCCCCGTAGCGCGGCGACCACCTGGTCGGCGGCGCGCGTGACGAACGAGGACCGGTCGGGCGCAGGCGTCACGAGGACGACGCAGACCGGGCGGTGCCGGTCCAGCAGCTCGATGCGCCGTGCCAGCGCCCGGACCACGCTGCTGGACGCCCCGGCCCGGCTGCCCCGCCGGTCGGCCACGAGAAGATCGGGCACGACGCCGGCTCCCCACGCCGCCCGGACCCCGGCCTCCTCGTACAGGGTCGTGTCCAGCCGGCTGCGCAGGACGGCGGCGGCCAGACCGAGGAAGAGGCCGACGAGGACGCCGAGGCCCAGGACGAACAGCGGCACGGGCGAGACCGGCGAGGTGGGCGGGGTGGCCGGGTCGCTGAGGGTCAGCTTCACGGGGCGGTCGCCGGAACGGGACTCCTCGAGCTCGGGGATGACCACGGTGACCTGCTCGGCGACGGCGTTGGCGATCTCGGTGGCCGCCTCGGCGTCCCGGCCGGAGACGGTGATGCGCAGCTGCGAGGTGTCGGCGGGCACCTCGGCCCGGACCCGCGCGCGCAGCGACGTGAACGACTCGGTGAGGTCGAGGTCCTCGATCACCGGCCGCAGCACCGGGGCGCTCAGCACGACGTCGGGGTAGCTCTTCACGCGCTGGTTGACGTACTGCGCGCTGTTGGGGATCGACGGCGAGGCGGAGACGAACACCTGGGCAGTGGCCTCGTACGTGCGCGGGGTGAGCGGCAGCGCGAGCGCGGCAAGGGCGACGCAGAGGGCGAGGACGCCGACGACGGTCGTCCAGTAGCGGCGGATCGCCGCGAGGTACTCGCTGAATTCCATGACCGTCCCTGCTCCTGGCGCCTGGTGGTCGCAGAACAGCTGGGAGCGGCACTCCGAGGCCGGTCCCCCCGCTGTCCCGCAGCCTCTCGACCTGGATGCTATGACCCGGAGCGGTGCGGCGACGCGGCTCGGTGCGCGGCCTCACCCCATCGGGCGGCCGGTCGGCGGACCCGGCGGTCCGGCGCCCACGCCCCTTCGGGTGAAGCCGGCCGATTTCGTCACCCACGGTGACGCGGAATGCGTAGAGTCCCCGGCTACGAGCGGCTGACCTGCGACTGGAGCAGATCGGTGTCACGCTCGGTGACCTTTTGGGCGCGTGCAGTGCGTGTGCTCGCGTCGTCGCTTGGGGGAGCTGACATGACGGTGATCGGATACGCGCCCGGGGCGTACGACCTGTTCCACATCGGGCACCTGAACATCCTCAAGCACGCCTCCGAGCACTGCGACCGGCTCATCGCCGGCGTCGTCTCCGACGAGATGCTCCTGCTCACCAAGGGGCGTGCCCCGGTGATCCCCCTCGCGGAGCGCATGGAGATCGTCAGCAACCTGCGTTTCGTCGACGCCGTCCACGCCGAGGTCGTCCCGGACAAGATCGACACCTGGCGCGAGGTCGGGTTCGACGTGATCTTCAAGGGCGACGACTGGCGGGGCACCCCCAAGGGCGAGAAGCTCGAGCGCGACTTCGCCGAGGTCGGCGTCCGGGTGCACTACTTCCCGTACACGATGCACACCTCGAGCACGATCCTGCGCAAGGCGCTGGCCGCCATCGACGCCGAGGAGCCCGTGGGCCGCGTCGCCCGCGCCCTCACCTCGTGATCACGACGACGGCGGGTGTCGGACCTGCCGTCTAGCCTGGGAGACCGGTCCCTGCCGCACTCGGCGGCACTGCGTGGCCGTACCAACCTCAGGAGTAGAGAAGCGTGACCCTGCGCGGCGTGCTCGACGTCGTCCTCACCGATCCTGCGATGGCCCGAGTGGTCGCCGCGGCGGGTAGCGCCGAGCTGGCCGTCACCGCGCCGCCGGCCGTCCAGCCGCTGGTCGCCGGAGCACTGGCCGCGGCCGGTGGCGGCAACGGGGTCCCGGTCCTCCTGGTCACCGCCGGCGAACGCGACGCCGACGCCGCCGCCGACCTGCTGCGCTGCTTCCTCCCGCAACGCCGGGTGGAGACCTTCCCCGCCTGGGAGACGCTCCCGCACGAGCGGCTCAGCCCCCGGGCGGACACCGTGGGCCGCCGCCTGGCCGTGCTGCGCGACCTCACGCACCCCGGCGCCAACGGCACGATCGACGTGCTCGTCGCCCCGGTCCGCAGCGTGCTGCAGCCGCTGGCCCCGGGTCTCGGGGAGCTCACGCCCGTCGAGCTGGCGCCGGGCGACGCCGCCGACCTGGACGACATCGCCCGCGCGCTCTCCAATGCCGCCTACACCCGGGTCGAGCTGGTCGAGAAGCGAGGTGAGTTCGCCGTCCGCGGTGGACTGCTCGACGTCTTCCCGCCCACCGAGCCGCACCCGGTCCGGGTGGAGTTCTGGGGCGACGAGGTCGACGAGCTGCGCTACTTCTCCGCCGCCGACCAGCGCTCGCTCGACGAGCGACCCGAACGGCTCTGGGCCCCGCCGTGCCGCGAGCTGCTCCTGACCGACGAGGTGCGTGCCCGCGCCGCAGCCCTGGCGGTGGAGCACCCGGGCCTGGTCGAGATCCTCGGCAAGCTGGCCGAGGGCATCGCCGTGGAGGGCATGGAGTCGCTGACCCCGGTGCTGGTGCCCGGGCAGCTGCAGCTGCTGACCGACCTCCTGCCCGTCGGTACGCACGTGCTGGTGGCCGACCCCGAGCGCGTGCGCAGCCGGGCGGCGGACCTCGTCCGCACCGCCGAGGAGTTCCTGGCCGCGTCCTGGGCGACCGCGGCCGAGGCGGGTGAGGCGCCGCTGGACCTGGGGGCGTCGTCCTTCCGCGACCTGGCCGACGTCGAGACCGCCGCGCGCACCCGTGGTCTGCCGTGGTGGACCACCGGGTCGTTCACGCTGGCCGCCGAGGACGACGACGCCTCCGTCACCCTGAACGCCACCGTCGTCGAGCGGTTCGCCGGTGACGTGGGCAAGGCGATCGAGCAGCAGCGTGCCTGGCACCGGGACGGGTGGCGGGTCGTCGTCACCTTCGCCGGTCCCGGCCCCGCCCAGCGCGCCGCGGACCAGTTCGGCGAGGCCGAGCTCGGCGTCCGCCTGGTGCCCGGTATCGAGACCGCGCCCGACGCGGGGCTGACGCACGTCACCCAGGGCAACATCGAGGCCGGGTTCGCCTTCCCCGGCATCGGCCTGGCACTGCTGACCGAGCACGACCTCACCGGTCAGCGCGGCACGTCGATGCGTGACGCGGCGAAGATGCCCGCGCGCCGGCGCAACGCCGTCGACCTCGTGCAGCTGCAGCCGGGCGACCTCGTCGTCCACGAGCAGCACGGCATCGGCCGGTACATCGAGATGATCAGCCGCACCGTCAACGGCGGTCAGCGCGACTACCTGATCGTCGAGTACGCGGCGTCGCGGCGGAACCAGCCGCCGGACCGGCTGTTCGTCCCGACCGACTCCCTCGACCAGCTCACCCGGTACGTGGGCGGTGAGGCGCCGGCCCTGTCGAAGCTCGGTGGGGCCGACTGGAAGAACACCAAGGCCAAGGCGCGCAAGGCGGTCAAGCAGATCGCGGGGGAGCTGATCCGGCTCTACTCGGCGCGCATGGCCAGCAAGGGGCACGCCTTCGGGCCCGACACCGTCTGGCAGCGCGAGCTGGAGGACGCGTTCCCGTTCCAGGAGACGCCCGACCAGCTGGCCGCGATCGACGAGGTCAAGGCCGACATGCAGAACCCCGTGCCGATGGACCGCATCATCTGCGGCGACGTCGGCTACGGGAAGACCGAGATCGCCATCCGCGCGGCGTTCAAGGCGGTGCAGGACGGCAAGCAGGTGGCCGTGCTGGTGCCGACGACGCTGCTGGCCAACCAGCACTTCAAGACCTTCTCCGAGCGGGTGGCCCAGTTCCCGGTGACGGTGAAGGTGCTCTCCCGGTTCCAGTCCGACCGCGAGACCACCGAGATCCTGCGCCAGCTGGCCGCCGGGGAGGTCGACATCCTGGTCGGCACCCACCGGCTGCTGCAGCCGACGACCCGGTGGAAGGACCTCGGGCTGGTCATCGTCGACGAGGAGCAGCGCTTCGGCGTCGAGCACAAGGAGTACCTGAAGACGATGCGGACGGCGGTCGACGTCCTGTCGATGTCGGCCACCCCGATCCCGCGCACCCTCGAGATGAGCCTCACCGGCATCCGCGAGATGTCGACGATCCTCACCCCGCCCGAGGAGCGGCACCCGGTGCTGACCTACGTGGGTGCGTGGAACGACAAGCAGATGGCCGCGGCCATCCGCCGGGAGCTGCTGCGCGACGGCCAGGTCTTCGTGATCCACAACCGCGTGCAGTCCATCGACAAGGCGGCGGCCAAGATCCGGCACCTCGTCCCGGAGGCGCGGGTCGCCGTCGGGCACGGCCAGATGAGCGAGGCCGAGCTGGAGAAGGTGATGGTCGGCTTCTGGGAGAAGGAGTACGACGTCCTGGTGGCGACGACGATCGTCGAGTCCGGTCTGGACATCCCGAACGCCAACACCCTGATCGTCGACCGCGCCGACACCTTCGGCCTCTCCCAGCTGCACCAGATCCGGGGTCGCGTCGGTCGCGGGCGGGAGCGCGCCTACGCCTACTTCACCTACGACCCGACGCGCACGCTGACCGAGACCTCGGTGGACCGGCTGACCACGATCGCGAACAACACCGACCTCGGCGCCGGGATGGCCGTGGCGATGAAGGACCTCGAGATCCGCGGCTCGGGCAACCTGCTCGGCGGTGAGCAGTCCGGGCACATCGCCGGGGTGGGCTTCGACCTCTACGTGCGGCTGGTCGGGGAGGCGGTCGCCGACTACCGCGCCCAGGTCACCGGCGAGGAGGCCCCGGCCGAGCCGGTCGAGGTGCGGGTCGACCTGCCGGTGGACGCGCACCTGCCGCACGACTACGTCCCCGGCGAGCGGTTGCGCATGGAGGCCTACCGCAAGGTCGCCTCGATCTCCGACGACGACCAGGCGCAGGCGGTGCTCGACGAGCTCACCGACCGGTACGGCGCACCGCCGGCCCCCGTGCTCAACCTGCTCGCCGTGGCCCGCTTCCGGGTGGCCATGCGGGCGCTCGGCATCACCGAGGTCTCGCTGCAGGGCCGGGCGATCCGGGTCGGGCCGGTGGCGCTGCCGGAGTCCAAGCAGATGCGGCTGGCCCGGCTGGCCGAGGGCGCCTCGTACAAGGCGGCGGTGGAGACGATCGTGCTGAAGATGCCGGTCGGCCCCGACCGCCGCACCCCGCTGCGCGACGTCGCCCTGCTGGAGAACCTGCACGCGACGCTCGCCGCCGTCCTCGACGCACCGGTCGCCGCGGCCAGCTGATCCGCCGGCCCGCTGCAGGGGCCTGCGGCGAGGCGTGGGGGGCAGCGGGGTCCTTTTCGTGGGAGTCTCCCGGCGTGCTGACGCGCCGACCTCCCCGCGCACGGGCCGCCGTCCTGCTGGTGGCCGCCGCTCTGCCGCTCCTCGCTGGCTGCCGCTCGGCGCCGGACGTCGCCGCGTACGTCGGCGACGAACGGATCACCGTGACCGAGCTCGAGGACGCGGTGCGCGCGCGGCTGGCCGACGACGACATAGCCGCCTTCGCCGAGGGACGGCGTGACGAGTACACCCGCCAGGTGCTCGACCGCCTCGTGCAGCGGGAGGTCGCCACGGAGGCCGCCCGTCGGGCCGGGCTGCGCATCGGGAACGACCAGGTCGCCGACCGGATCGAGGTGCTGATCGGGGACGACGACCCCGACGCCGTCTACCGGCAGCTCGCGCAGCAGGGCGTGAGCCGGGAGGACGTGCGCGACACGGTCCGCCAGCAGCTGGTGCAGCGCGAGCTCGCCGCCCGCGAGGGACAGGCGGACGCCCTCGACGAGGACGCGCTGCGTGCGCGCTACGACCAGGCCCGGGCCGACCTGGCGACCTACGAGTTCGGCTACGTCACCGTGCCGGACCAGGCGACCGCCGAAGCCCTCCTGGGGGAGCTCACCGCCGATCCCGCCCGCTACGGCGAGCTGGCCGCCCGCTTCCCCGGGCAGTACACGCTGCCCGCGCTCGAGTCCGAATCCCTCGACCGCATCCCCCCGCTGCTCGCCGACCAGCTGAAGGCCACCGCACCCCGCTCGGGGTTCACCCTGCCGGTGCAGGAGATCGGCGGCGTCGTGGTCGGCTACGTCGCCGGGACCGTCGTCCCCTCCTTCGAGGAGAGCCGGGTGCGGCTGGAGGAGCAGGCGGCGGGCCCGGTCGACGAGGCCGGTGCCGCACTGGTCGAGCAGGTGCGCCAGGACCTGGACGTCACCGTCAATCCCCGCTACCAGCTGACGGACGAGGGCGGCCGCCTGGTTCCGGTCGAGGGTGGCGTCGTCGACCTCCTCGACGACCCGGCCGCGGACGCCCCGGAGGGCGGCGCGGCAGACTGACCGCGTGCCCGTAGCGCTCGCCGTCACCGTCAGCCCCCGACTTCCCGGCCTGCTCGGACCCGCCGGCTGGCGGGCGCTCGGCTCCGGTGCGCCGCTCGCGGCCCTGCCCGGTGCGTCGGCGACCGCCGAGGTGCTCCGCGGCGAGGGTCTGTCGGTCACCGATGTGCCCGACGTCGAGGCCGCCCGGCGACTACCGGGCGACGTCGTCCTGCTGGTGCCCGCAGGCGAGGCGGTGGCGGGGCCCGTCGTCGAGGGCGCCCCGGAGCCGGACGGGGTGCGGTTGCTCGACGTGGTCGCGGTGATGGACCGGCTGCGCTCACCGGGCGGCTGCCCGTGGGACGCCGAGCAGACCCACTCCTCGCTGCGCGGCTACCTGCTGGAGGAGGCGCACGAGGCCTACGACGCGATCGTCGACGACGACCCGGTGGGGATGCGCGAGGAGCTGGGCGACGTGCTGCTGCAGGTCGTCTTCCACGCCCGGGTCGCGGCGGAGGCCGGGCCCGACCGGCGGTTCGACGTCGACGACGTCGCCGGGGACCTGGTGGACAAGCTGGTGCGCCGGCACCCGCACGTGTTCGGCGATGCCGGCCCGCGCGACGTCACGCAGGTCGAGGCCGGCTGGGAGGAGATCAAGAAGGCGGAGAAGCAGCGGCGCTCGCCGACGGAGGGGGTGTCGCGGTCGCAGCCGGCGGCGTCCTGGGGTGCCGCGCTGGTGCGCCGGGCCGGCCGGGCGGGCCTGTCGACGCCGGCGCCGGCGCAGCTCGGCTCCGACAGCCCGGAGGAGCTGGGCGAGCGGCTGCTCGCCGTCGTCGCGGCGGCCGAGGCGCGTGGGTGGGACGTGGAGGATGCGCTGCGCGAGGCCGTGCGGCGCTACGCCGGGGAACTGGACGCGGAAGCCGGCCTCGCGGCTGGCTAGGCTGCCCCCGTGCCGAGCATCGATGCCGTAGGCGCGCGGGAGATCCTGGACTCGCGCGGAAACCCCACCGTGGAGGTCGAGGTCGCGCTCGACGACGGGACCATCGCCCGGGCCGCCGTGCCCAGCGGTGCCTCGACGGGCGCCTTCGAGGCGGTCGAGCTGCGGGACGGAGGTGAGCGTTACGGCGGCAAGGGCGTGACCAAGGCCGTCGACGGCGTCCTCGACGTCATCGGCCCGGAGCTCGTCGGCTACGAGGCCAGCGAGCAGCGGCTGATCGACCAGCGCCTGATCGACCTCGACGGCACCCCGGACAAGTCGCGGCTGGGCGCCAACGCCATCCTCGGCGTCAGCCTCGCCGTCGCCCGCGCGGCCGCGGAGTCCACCGGTCTTCCGCTGTTCCGCTACGTCGGCGGCCCCTCGGCGCACCTCCTGCCGGTGCCGATGATGAACATCCTCAACGGTGGCGCCCACGCCGACAGCAACGTCGACATCCAGGAGTTCATGATCGCCCCGATCGGCGCGGCGACCTTCGCCGAGGCGCTGGCCATGGGCACCGAGACCTACCACGCGCTCAAGGCCGTCCTGAAGAAGGAGGGCCTGTCGACCGGGCTGGGCGACGAGGGCGGCTTCGCGCCGAACCTGTCCAGCAACCGGGCCGCGCTGGACCTCATCACCCGGGCGGTCGAGCAGGCCGGCTACTCGGTGGGCACCGACATCGCCTTCGCGCTCGACGTGGCTGCGACGGAGTTCCACGGCGAGGGCGGCTACACCTTCGAGGGCAAGCAGATCACCGCCGGCGACCTCGCCGACTACTACACCGAGCTGGTCGGCGCCTACCCGATCGTCTCGATCGAGGACCCGCTGTCGGAGGAGGACTGGGAGGGCTGGGTGTCGCTGACCCAGGCCCTCGGCGACCGCGTCCAGCTGGTGGGCGACGACCTGTTCGTCACCAACCCGGCGCGGCTGGCCGACGGCATCGAGCAGGGCGCGGCCAACGCCCTGCTGGTCAAGGTCAACCAGATCGGCACCCTCACCGAGACCCTCGACGCGGTCAACCTGGCCCACCGCAGCGGCTACCGCAGCATGATGAGCCACCGCTCGGGCGAGACCGAGGACACCACGATCGCCGACCTCGCCGTCGCCACCGACTGCGGGCAGATCAAGACCGGTGCCCCGGCCCGCAGCGAGCGCGTGGCCAAGTACAACCAGCTGCTGCGCATCGAGGAGGAGCTCGACGACGCCGCCCGCTACGCCGGGGCGTCGGCCTTCCCGCGGCTGAAGGTCTGAACGGCGGCAGATGAGCAGCGTTCGGGGGCGACGGGGCGGTTCGCCGGCCGAGGGTCCCCGTGGCACCGGCCGGGTCTCCCGTCCCACCGGCCGCGTGCCGCGGGTGCACTCGACCCGCTCGGTGCGCACCGGGCTGCGGACGGGCGCGTCCAGCCGGCCCGGCCGGCGGCGCACCGACCGTCGCCCCGAGCGCCGTCCCGCCTCCCCGGCGCGCCGCCGGCCGCTGTTCACCGGCCGTGCGGTGCTCCTGGTGGGGCTCGTGCTCCTGCTCGCGCTCACCCTGGCCGGCCCGGTGCGCCAGTACCTGGCCGGCCAGGCCGAGCTCGCCCGTCTCGCCGCGGAGGGCGAGGAGCTCGACCAGCGGGCCGCGGACCTGCAGGCCCAGCTGGACCGCCAGTCCGACCCCGCCTACACCGAACGGCAGGCCCGCGAGCGGCTGGCGTACGTGCTGCCCGGGGACCGGCTGGTGATCGTGGTGGACGGCGAGACCGTCGAGGGTGACGCCGGAACGCTGGCCGAGACGACCGAGGAGCCCGAGCCGCTGTCCTGGTACGAGGGCCTGATGGCCTCGGTGGCCGACGCCGACGGCTGATCGACGGGGCCGGTTCCAGCACGTCACCGGGGGTGCCGCAGACTCGTCGGGTGAGTTCTTCCCCAGTCAGCCCGGAGGACCGGGAGATCGTCGCCCGGCAGCTCGGCCGCCCACCGCGGGCGCTGGCCGGCGTCGCGCACCGCTGCCCGTGCGGGCAGCCCGACGTCGTGGAGACGGCTCCGCGGCTGGAGGACGGCACGCCGTTCCCGACGCTCTTCTACCTCACCTGCCCGCGCGCCTCGGCCGCGGCGAGCCGGCTGGAGTCCGCCGGCCGGATGAGGGAGTGGCAGGACGAGCTCGGCACCGACCCCGAGCTGGCCGCCGGGTACCAGGCCGCCCACGACGCCTACCTGGCCGCCCGGGACGCCAAGGACGTCCTGCCCACCCGCGCCACCGCCGGCGGCATGCCCGACCGGGTCAAGTGCCTGCACGCGCTGGCCGGGCACGCCCTGGCCGCGGGACCCGGGGTGAACCCCATCGGCGACCGTGCGGTCGAGGAGATGGGGGAGTGGTGGGCCAGGGGCCCGTGCGCGCTGCCCGAGGGTGACGACGCCACGGAGGGGTCGGCGTGACCCGCGTCGCCGCGATCGACTGCGGCACCAACTCCATCCGCCTGCTGGTGGCCGACGTGCCGGCCGACGGCGGGCACACCGACCTGCTGCGGCGGATGGAGGTCGTGCGGCTCGGCCAGGGCGTCGACGCCACCGGCCGGCTGGCCCCCGAGGCGATCGAGCGGACGCGGGTGGTGCTCGCGGAGTACGCGGCCCAGGCGCGGGAGCTGGACGTCGAGGACGTGCGGATGGTGGCCACCAGCGCGACCCGTGACGCCGCCAACCGCGCCGACTTCGAGGACATGGTCCGCACCACCCTCGGGCGCACACCGGACGTCGTGACCGGGCGCGAGGAGGCGGAGCTGTCCTTCCTCGGCGCCACCGGCTCGCTCGCCGCCGCCGCGGCGGCCCACGGTCTGGAGCCCGCCCCCGCGCCCTGGCTCGTCGTCGACATCGGCGGCGGCTCGACCGAGTTCGTGCTCGGCGGTGCCGGGGGTGTGACCGCCGCCCGCTCGGTCGACATCGGCTGCGTGCGGCTGACCGAGCGGCACCTGCACGACGACCCGCCCACGGCCGAGCAGATCGCGCTGACCGAGCGCGACATCCGGGCCGCACTCGCCGAGGTGACCGCCGAGGTGCCGGTCGACCGCGCGGCGAGCCTCGTGGGGCTCGCCGGCTCGGTCACCACCGTGGCCGCGCTCGCCCTCGGCCTGCCCCGGTACGACTCCGACGCCATCCACGGGTCGCGGATCGCGATCGACGACGTGCGGCGGGTCTCGCGGGGGCTGCTGGCCGCCACCCGGGAGCAGCGGGCGGCCGAGCCGGTCATGCACCCGGGACGGGTCGACGTCATCGGCGCCGGCGCGCTGATCCTGCGAGTGCTCATGGACGAGTTCGACCTGACCGAGGTGACCGTCAGCGAGCACGACATCCTCGACGGCATCGCTCTCCGCCTCGCGCGCGGCTGACACCCCGTGGCGCTCGACGCAGGCGGCTTCCCCGTCACGCGCACACCCGCCGGGGTGGTGCGCTCCGCGCGGAGCACCCCGGACCTGGCCGTCCTCGACGCCCGGATCTCGGGCTGCTACGCCTGCCCCCGCCTGGTGGCCTGGCGCGAGGAGGTGGCGCGGGTCAAGCGGGCGTCCTTCCGCGAGGAGGACTACTGGGGGCGGCCAGTGCCCGGACTGGGCCCGGCCGACGCGCGGATCGCGGTCGTCGGGCTGGCTCCTGCCGCGCACGGCGGCAACCGGACCGGCCGGGTCTTCACCGGGGACCGCAGCGGGGACTGGATCTTCGCCGCGCTCTGGCGGGCAGGACTGGCCAACCAGCCGACCTCGACCCACATCGGCGACGGGCTGGACCTGACCGACGTGCGGGTGGCCGCCGCGGTGCGCTGCGCCCCGCCGGCCAACGCGCCCACCCCGGAGGAGCGGGACACCTGCTCGCCGTGGCTGGCCCGGGAGCTCGAGCTGCTGCCCCGGCTGCGGGTGATCGTGGTCCTCGGCGGGTTCGGCTGGACCGCGCTGTGGCCGGTGCTCGCCGCCGCCGGGTATGCCGTGCCGCGCCCGCGACCGGCTTTCGGGCACGGCGTCGAGGTGGCCCTCGAGGGTTCGCGCGGTCCGCTCACGCTGCTGGGCAGCTACCACGTGAGCCAGCAGAACACCTTCACCGGCAAGCTCACCGAGCCCATGCTCGACGCCGTCCTGAGCCGCGCGACCGAGCTGGCGGCCGGTTGATCAGCGCGCCGGCAGGTGCGCCGTCAGCGCCTCCCCGAGGACGGTGACGGCCGTCGTGGCCTCCCGCACCGAGCCGGCCGACACCTGGAACACGTGCCACATGCCGTCGAACCGGCGCAGGTCCACGGGCACGCCGGCCGCACGGGCGAGCTCCGCCAGCCGGACCGCCTCGTCGAAGAGGATCTCCTCGCTGCCCACCTGGACCACCAGCGGCGGCAGGCCGGTCAGGTCGGCCGCCAGCGGGCTCAGCTCCCGGCCGCGCAGGTCGCGACCGGGAGCGAACTCGGCGGCGCAGCGCGCCAGCCAGGCCGGCTGCAGCATCGGGTCGGTCAGGTCGTCGCGTCGGTCGGCGCCGGAGAGGTCCAGCCAGGGGGAGATCAGCCCCAGCGCCGCCGGGAGCGGGCTGCCCTCGTCGCGCAGGCGGAGGGCCGCGGTCAGGGCCAGCCAGCCGCCCGCGGAGTCGCCGACGACGAGCGTGCGCCCGGGGTGCTCGGTCCGCTCGCGCAGCTCCCGGTAGGCGGCCAGCGCGTCGTCGAGCGCGGCGGGGAAGGGGTGCTCCGGGGCGAGCCGGTAGTCGAGCAGGTGGACCACCGCGCCGGTGGTCGCCGCCAGGTGGCTGGCCAGGGTGCGGTGGGTGGCCGCCGAACCCGTGGTGAAGCCGCCGCCGTGCAGGTACAGCACCTGGGCGGTCGTCGGCGTGGTCGCGGGGACCAGGACCTCGGTGGGCCGACCGCCCAGCCGGCCGGTGCGGATGTCGACGCCGGTCGCGGGAGGCGTCGTCCCGCTGACCGTGTCCAGCCAGCGCCGCTGCACGCCCACCGGGACCCGCGGGCCGAGGACCGGCCGGACGAGGGTGCGGACGACGGTGCGCATGACGCCGGCCGGCAGCTGGGGTGCTCTTCTCGCGGGCAACGGGTCCTCCGGTGCGGGATCGGGGGCAGCGAGGTCACCGTAGAGCCCCGGACGGATACCGTGCGCACAGCGCCCCCGTAGCCCAATCGGCAGAGGCAGGCCCCTTAAAAGGGTTCGAGTGTCGGTTCGAGTCCGACCGGGGGCACCGGGACCGCTGTGACGAAGGGCACCGACCCTTTCGTCCGGGAAACCGACCGATCCGGTCGGTCGTGCGTAACCTAGTTCTCGTGGCGCGACCGTTCCGGCAGCAGATCGACGAGGGCATCCTCGATCGTGCCGCCGCGCTGTTCGCCCGCCGGGGGTTCGCCAAGACCTCGATCCAGGACGTCGCCGACGCCGTCGGGCTGTCGAAGGCCGGGCTGCTGCACCACTTCCCGACCAAGGACGCACTCCGGGACGGCGTCGTGGCGCAGGTCGACACCGTGGCGCGCCGGGTGCTCGACTCCGTGCGCCACCTCCCCGTCGGGGCCGAGCGGGACCGCCTCGCGGTCGACGTCGTGCTGGACGCCGCACTGGCGCACCCTGGACTCGTGGCCCTGCTGCTCGCCCCGGCGACCCGGGCGGAGGACGAGGACCTCGCCGAGGACGCGTCACCGGAAGCCGCGGTCCTCGAGGCGTTCGGGGTCGACCCCGCCACGACCGCGCCGGAACGCGCCGTCCGCGTGATCGGCGCCCTGGGAGCCCTCGCCGTCCTCACCCTCGCCGCGCCCCCCGAGGACCAGACCACCGCCTGGCGGGCGCACGTGGCCGCCACCTGCTTCGACGCGCTCGGCCACCGCGGGCCCGTCGCTCTTCCCCGCTCCGACCAGTGAAGGCCCGATCACCATGGCTCTAGTCCTGTCCCGGCTCGGCGCGTTCTCGCACCGGCACCGGCTCGCCGTCGTCCTCGTCTGGCTGGCGGTCCTCGTCGGCGGCGGCATCGGCGCGGTCACGCTCGCCGGCGAGACGTCGAGCAGCTTCTCCATCCCCGGACAGGAGTCGACCGTCGCCCTCGACCGCATCGGCGAGGAGTTCGGCGCCGGTGGCGAGGGGGCCAGCGCGCGCGTGGTCGTCGTGGCCCCCGACGGCGGGACCGTCACCTCCCCGGAGGGCGCGGCCGCGATCAGCGACCTGGTCGCCGAGCTGGGGGAGCTGCCCGGCGTCGTCTCCGCGACCAACCCGCTCGACCCGGCGGCGCCCTCGATCAACCGGGAGCAGACGACGGCGTTCAGCACCGTCACCTACGACGAGCCCCGCGGCGAGGTCACCCCGGCCCAGCAGGACGCGCTGCTGGACGTCGTGGACGACGCGCGCGGCAGCGGCTACACCGTGGAGGTCTCCGGTGAGGCGACCGAGGCCCCGCCGCACGTGGGTGGACCGTCCGAGGTCGTCGGCGTCGTCGTGGCCCTCCTGGTCCTCGCCGTCACCTACGGGGCGCTCGCCGTGGCGGGGATGAACCTCCTGACGGCGACCGTCGGCGTCGGCATCGGCGTCCTCGGCGTCACCATCGCCACCGGCTTCACCGACCTGTCCTCGACCACCCCCACGCTGGCCGCGATGCTCGGCCTGGCGGTGGGCATCGACTACGCACTGTTCATCATCACGCGGTACCGGCAGGAGCTGCGCCACGGCGCCGACGTCGGCACTGCCATCTCGACCGCCGTCGGCACCGCAGGCTCGGCCGTGGTGACCGCAGGCCTCACGGTCGTCATCGCGCTGGCGGGCCTGTTCGTCGTCGGCATCCCGTTCCTGACCCAGATGGGTGTCGCCGCCGCCGCCACGATCGTCGTCGCGGTGCTGGTGGCCCTCACGCTGGTGCCGGCGGCGCTCAGCTTCCTCGGCCGCCGCGCGCTGCCGCGCAAGCAGCGAGCGGCCAATCCGGCCGGCGCACCGGCCGGGCGCGGCTTCCTCGCCGGCTGGGTCGCCCGGGTGACCCGCTTCCGCGTCGTCAGCCTGCTGCTGGCCATCGTCGCACTCGGGATCATCGCCGTCCCGTTCTTCTCGATGCAGACGACGCTCGTGCAGACCCCGCCGGCCGACAGCACCCAGGCGCGGGCCGACGAGCTGCTGGCGAAGGGCTTCGGCGAGGGCTTCAACGGCCCGCTCACCGTCCTCTTCGAGGGCCGGGGCGCCGCGGAGGCCGCGGCCGCGGTGACCGGTGCGGTCGGCGGGCTCGGCGACGTCGTGACCGTCACCCCGCCGATCCCGAACGCCGACGACACCGCCGCGCTGCTGACCGTCATCCCCGAGTCGGGGCCGACGGACCCGGCGACCGAGCAGCTGGTCGCCGACCTGCGCGCCGAGCTGGCCGACCTCGACGGCGTCGAGGCCTCGGTGACCGGGCAGACAGCGGTGAGCGTCGACGTCGCGAAGAGCCTCGACGACGCGCTGCCGGTGTACCTCGCCCTGGTCGTCGGCCTGGCGCTGGTCCTGCTCGTGCTCGTCTTCCGCTCGCTGCTGGTGCCGCTGGTCGGCGTCCTCGGCTTCCTGCTCACGATCGGCGCCTCGCTCGGCGCGACCGTCGCGGTGTTCCAGTGGGGCTGGCTGGCCGACGCGGTCAACCTCGACACCACCGGGCCCCTGATCAGCCTCACGCCGATCCTGGTCATCGGCATCCTGTTCGGGCTGGCGATGGACTACCAGATCTTCCTGGTGTCCCGGATGCACGAGGCGCACAGCCACGGCGCCTCGCCGCTGGACTCCATCCGCACCGGCTTCCGCCAGGCGGCGCCCGTCGTGGTCGCGGCCGCGCTGATCATGTTCTCGGTGTTCGCCGGCTTCGTGCCCGCGGGTGAGCCCACCATCAAGTCGATCGCGTTCGCGCTCGCGTCGGGCATCCTCTTCGACGCCTTCGTCGTCCGGATGGTGCTCGTCCCGGCGGCCCTGGCGCTGCTGGGGGACAAGGCCTGGTGGCTGCCCCGGTGGCTCCGCTGGCTGCCCGTCCTGGACGTCGAGGGTGCCGCGCTGGAGAAGTCCTCCTCCGGGCCCGCGGACCACCAGCTGGTCGCCGCCGATCGCTGACGGTCGGGGCGTGTCCGCCGTCCTGCGGGTACGCCCCACCCATGGCGGGCAACGCGGCAGTGGCGGCGACGGGGCAGTGGATCGATCCGGACGACGGGGTCCGCTACCCCTCCGGTGAGGTGCACGCCTGGCACCAGGGGCGCAACGAGACGGTCTGCGGGCTCGCGCTGAGCCGGTCGAGGTTGGTCCGGTTCCCCCACGTGCCCTGGGCCGACGCCCAGCCCGAGTCGGGCCGGCACGCCGAGGAGGTCCAGGCGGTGTGCCGGCGCTGCCGCGCCGGACAGGGTGCCCGCCGCGACGACCGCGGCTGGCGCCGCACGAACCCGCGCCCCTGAGGGACGCCAGGTCAGCCGCGGTCGAGCCACCCGGCGACGCGGAACTCTTCCGGGGTGCAGGGCGTTGACCAGACCGAGTGGAGTGCGCGAGGTTGGCTCCACGACCCACGAGTCCTCTCGAGGAGATGACGATGCCCAGTAGGAACCCGGCGTTCAGCCGAGGGTTCGGGAACAACGCCGGCCCCGGCCAGCAGTACGCCGGTTGGGGCAACGCGCCCCAGTACGGCGGCCCGCAGTACGGGGCCCCCCAGTACGGCGCGCCCCAGTACGGCGCTCCGGCCCCGCAGGACCAGTACGCCGCCCCGTCGCCCTACGGCACCACGTCGGCGACGCGCTACATGACGATGGACGACGTCGTCACCAAGACCGGGCTCTCGCTCCTGGTGACGGTCCTGTCCGCCGCGTTCGTCTGGTCGCTGCCGGGCTACACCGGCTTCAACCTCGCGCTCCCCGCGGTGCTGGTCGCCTTCGTCCTCGGCCTGGTCATCAGCTTCAAGCAGATCGCCAGCCCGGTCGCGACGCTCGCCTACGGCGCGCTGTACGGCGCGGCGCTCGGAGCGATCAGCGAGGCTTTCAACGACCGCTTCGACGGCATCGTGATGCAGGCGGTGATCGGCACCTTCGGTGTCTTCGCCGGCATGCTGGTCGTCTACAAGACCGGTGCCGTGCGGGTGACCCCCAAGTTCACCCGCTGGATGATGGCCGCCCTGATCGGCGTCCTCGTCCTGGCCCTGGCCAACATCGTCGCCGGCTTCTTCACCCCCGGCGGCCTGGGCCTGCGTGACGGCGGCCCGCTGGCGATCGTCTTCAGCCTGGTCGTGATCGGCGTGGCGGCCTTCTCGCTGCTGCTGGACTTCGACATGGCCGATGAGGCCATCCGCCGCGGCGCTCCGGCGAAGTTCGCCTGGTACATCGCGTTCGGCCTGCTGGTCACGATCGTCTGGCTGTACCTGGAGATCCTGCGCCTGCTGTCCTACTTCTCCGAGGACTAGCAGCCCCGGCACCACAGCACGGTGGCCCGGTCCCCTCGCGGGGGCCGGGCCACTGTCGTCTCGGGGGTGCTACCCGCGCCCCCACTCCGTCGCGATCATGAAGTTCGGGAGCAGACACGCCGCGCTCGGACGGCGCGTTGCTTCCCGAACTTCATGATCGCGGGGAGAGCGAGGGGGCGACTCGGCTCAGGAGAGGCGCTCCAGCACCATCGCCATGCCCATGCCGCCGCCGACGCACATGGTCTCCAGGCCGAACGTCTTGTCCTTGGTCTGCAGGCCGTTGATCAGCGTGCCGGTGATCCGGGCGCCGGTGCTGCCGAAGGGGTGCCCGACGGCGATGGCGCCACCGTGCACGTTCAGCTTGTCGATGTCGATGCCCAGGTCGCGGTAGCTCGGGATGACCTGCGCGGCGAACGCCTCGTTGATCTCGACCAGGTCGATGTCGTCGATGGTCATGCCCGCGCGCTTGAGGGCCAGGCGCGAGGCGTCGACCGGGCCGTAGCCCATGATCTCCGGCGAGAGGCCGGTGACCGCGGTCGAGACGACGCGGGCCAGCGGGGTGAGGCCCAGCTCGGCGGCCTTGGTGTCGCTCATGATCACCACGGCCGAGGCGCCGTCGTTGAGCGGGCAGGCGTTGCCGGCGGTGACCCGGCCGTCGGGGCGGAAGACCGGCTTGAGCCCGGAGATGCCCTCGAGGGTGGTGCCGGGGCGCGGGCCGTCGTCCTTCGTCACGACGGTGCCGTCGGGCAGCGTGATCGGGGTGATCTCGCGGTCCCAGAAGCCGTTGTTGATCGACTCCTCGGCGAGGTTCTGGCTGCGGACGGCGAACTCGTCCATCTCCTCGCGGGAGACGCCCTTGAGCAGCGCCAGGTTCTCCGCGGTCTGGCCCATCGCGATGTAGATGTCGGGGACCTGGCCGTCCTCACGGGGGTCGGTCCACGAGTCGGCGCCGCTCTCGGCGACCTTGGCGCCGCGCGCCTGGGCGTCGGCGAAGAAGGGGTTCTGGGTGTCGGGCAGCGAGTCGCTGTTGCCCTTCACGAACCGGGACACGGTCTCCACACCGGCGGAGATGAACACGTCACCCTCGCCGGCCTTGATGGCGTGCAGGGCCATGCGCGTGGTCTGCAGCGAGGAGGAGCAGTAGCGGGTGATCGTCGTGCCCGGCAGGTGGTCCATGCCGAGCAGGACGCTGACGACGCGGCCCATGTTGTGGCCCTGCTCGCCGCCGGGGAGGCCGCAGCCGAGCATCAGGTCGTCGATGTCGCGCGGGTCGAGGGCGGGCACCTTGTCCAGGGCGGCCCGGACGACGGCCGCGGCCAGGTCGTCGGGTCGCATGTCCTTGAGCGAGCCCTTGAACGCGCGGCCGATGGGGGAGCGCGCGGTCGAGACGATGACGGCTTCGGGCATGGGTCCTCCACGATGAGGGGGTCCGACACGGGTCGCCGGACATCGGTCATCTCGGAAAGTACCCCGGCGTCGCAGCGACGCATCCCGCTGTCGGGGGAGGGAACCCCCGGGTGTGCCGTGGGTCACGTCCTCAGGAGGCGGCGGTCGGCTCCGCTTCGGACTCGGCCCGCTCGGCCTCCTCCGGTGTCGGGACGCCGGTCGGCCGCGGCCGCCGCAGCAGCGCCCACGGGCCCCGGGGGCCGGTGCCGGAACCGGCGACCTCGGTGCCCTGCACCTCGGTGCCCGGACGGTTGGCGGCGCGGGCGGCGGCACGGGCCACCGGGCGCACGCTGTCACGGCGCAGCGACCGCAGGCCGCGCTCGGCGCCGGCCGGCCACACGTCGACCGCGTCGGCGACCGCGGGCAGCAGCACGGCGGCGGCCGCGGCGTAGCCCGCGGCGCTCGGGTGGAACTCGTCGTTGCTGAACATGCCGTGGTCGGAGGCGAACGCCGGCCCGAGCAGGGAGCCCAGTGAGACGGTGCGCCCACCGGCCTCGACGACGGCGATGGTCTGCGCGGCCGCCATCTGCCGGCTCCAGCGCCGGGCGAGGGTGCGCAGCGGCTGGGCGATCGGGCGGATCGTGCCCAGGTCGGGGCAGGTGCCGACGACGACCTCGCAGCCGACGGCGGTGAGCCGGCGGACGGCGTCGGTCAGGTGGCCGACCGAGACGGCGGTGGGCGTGCGGCTGGTGACGTCGTTGGCGCCGATCATGATCAGCGCGACGGTCGGCTTCTCCAGCAGCGCGCGGTCGACCTGGGCCTCCAGGTCTCGGGCCCGGGCGCCGGACACGGCGAGGCGGACCAGCCGGACCGGGCGCTCGGCGAGCTCGGCCAGGCCGGCGGCCACGAGCACGCCGGGGGTCTGCGAGGCGCGGGTGACGCCGAGGCCGACGGCGCTGGAGTCACCCAGGACGGTGAGCACGATCGGCTTGGCCCGCCCGCGCCCGCGCCCGTAGACGCCGTCGCCCGACGGCGGGTCCTGCTTGTCGGTCCGGGCCTCGACCTTGCGGCGGGCCGACCGGGCCTCCTCGCGGAGCAGGGCGAACAGCGCGGCCCCGGCGATCGTCACGCTGCCACCGCCGTAGGCGGCGCCGGTCGCGAGTCGTCGGGCGGTGTCGGTCTGCATCATCGTCCCTCCGTCCCTGCTCGTCGGCGCCCTGTCGGCGGTTGCCCCGGGGCACCACTGACGTTATCGGCCCCCTACGGTGCGACCTGTGGCCCCTTCCTCAGCTGATCTGACCCGTTCGGGCGACACCGGCGAGCGCGCCCGGCAGATCGTCGAGGTGCTCGTCGACGCGTTCGGCGACCTCATGGAGGCCGATGCCGAGGCCTTCCGCACCAAGTTCCGCAAGATGGCGGCCGACCCCTTCGCCTTCTACCGGGGGAGCGCACCCCTGTTCTACGCGGACATGGCGACATCCCGGGACCCGTGGAGCGACGAGCGCACGTCGCGGGTGTGGATCCACGGTGACCTCCACGCCGAGAACTTCGGCACCTACATGGACTCCACGGGGCGGATCGTCTTCGACGTCAACGACTTCGACGAGGCCTACCTGGGCCACGTGAGCTGGGACCTGCGCCGGTTCGTCGCCAGCTTCGCGCTGATGGCCTGGCGCAAGGCCTTCTCCGACGGCGTCATCGCCGATCTGATCCGGGTGTACCTCGACGCGTGGCTGGACCAGGTGGAGGCGTTCAGCCGTTCGGACGCGGACCGCGAGTTCGCGCTGACGGTGCACAACACCGAGGGCGCGGTCCGCGCGCTCGTGCAGGAGACGGCCACCCGCACCCGGCTCTCGCTGCTGGACCGGATGACGGTCGTGGAGCGGCACGAGCGACGGTTCGTGGACGGGTCGCGCAACCGGCGACTGGACGAC
This sequence comes from Blastococcus sp. TF02-8, assembly GCF_003319175.1. GTDB lineage: Bacteria > Actinomycetota > Actinomycetes > Mycobacteriales > Geodermatophilaceae > Blastococcus. The sequence continues at coordinate 83,149 of NZ_QOHK01000008.1, forward strand.
GCCGAGCGCCGGGAGGTGCTCGAGGCGCTGGAGCGGTACAAGGACACGCTGCCTCCGCGGCCGTGGCGGCGGGAGGTGGCCTACGGCGTCAAGGACCTGATCGGCACGGGTGGTTTCGGGATCGGCAGCGCGGGGCTGCCCGCGTACAACGTGCTGCTCGAGGGTTACGACGAGGCGCTGGAGAACGACGTCGTCCTCTCGGTGAAGCAGGCCAACGTCCCGGCCCCCAGCCGGATCGTGACCGATCGCCGGATCCGGGAGTACTTCGCGCACGAGGGGCACCGGACGGTGACCAGCCAGCGGGCCCTCCAGTCGCACACCTCGCAGTTCCTCGGCCACACCGAGATCCGCGGAACCGGCTTCGTCGTCGCCGAGCTCTCGCCCTACGAGCTCGACCTGGACTGGGAGGACCTGACCGAGCCCGACGAGATCCGCCCGGTGCTCGTGCAGCTCGGCCGGGCCACCGCGAAGCTGCACTGCGTGGGCGACGCCGACAGCGACCACGACCTCGTTCCGTTCCAGACCGAGGAGGCGGTGCTGACGATGATCGGCGACCGGCGCGCGGAGTTCGTCGCCGACCTGGTGGAGTTCGCGCGGTCCTACGCGCTGCGCACGATGGAGGACCACCGGCTGTTCGTGGACGCCTTCCGTGCCGGGCAGATCCCGGGCATCAGCTCCAGCGACTGACGGGCCTAGCGGGCGCGGCGGCCGCGTCTGGTGCGGAGGTAGTCGGCGACGACGTACTCGCCGAGCCGCTCGGCGTCGGGCTGGAACACCCGCCCACCGGCCCGCTGGGTCAGGTCGTGCACGAAGTGGACCAGGCCGGGGTCGGGGTCGAGCGCGAACACGTTCACGGTCGCCCCGGACCGGGCGACCCGCTCGACCTCGGCCACGGTGCGCGCGATGGTCTCGGGCATCGGCGGCCAGCAGAAGAACGGCGTGCCGTCGTCCTCCAGGTGCGCGGTCGGCTCGCCGTCGGTGACCACCAGGACCACCGGTTCGGCGTCCCGGTGCCGGGCGAGGAACCGCCGGGCGAGCATCAGCCCGTGCTGCAGGTTGGTGCCCTGCAGGGTGTCGACGGACAGCTCCGCCAGCGTCTCGGGCCGCAGCACCTGAGCGGTGGAGGAGAAGCCGATGATCTCGATGGCATCCTGCGGGAACTTCGTCGTCACCAGCGAGTGCAGCGCCATCGCCGTCGACTTCGCCGCTCCCCACGTGCCGCGCAGCGCCATCGAGTAGGAGAGGTCCACCAGCAGGGCCACGGCCGCACCGGTGCGGCGCTCGGTCTCGACCACCTCGAAGTCCTCGACGGCGATCCGCACGGCGCGGGCGCCGTCCTCCCGGGGCTGGTGCGCCGTGCGCAGGACGGCGTTCTTCACCGTGCGGACGACGTCCAGCGGCTGCTCGTCGCCGAACTGCCACTCCCGCGAGCTGCCGGTCAGCTCCCCGGCCGCGCCGGCGTCGGCGACGTCGTGCTCACCGCGGCCGGTGGCGTCGAGCTTGGCGAACACGCGGCGCAGCGCGGTGGCGCCGAGCCGGCGGACGGCCTTGGGGGAGAGCTCCAGCTTGCCGTCGGAGCGCTCCAGGTAGCCCTGCCGCTCGAGCTCGCGCTCCAGCTGGCGCAGGGCGGCCAGGTCGTCGGCGGCCGAGCGGCCGAGCGCCCGCTCCAGCAGCTCCTCGTCGACGTCGGAGAGCGAGGCGCCGGCGTAGCCCTGGGACAGCTGGTTGGACAGCGCCTCCAGGTCGGCCAGCTCCGCGACGGCGCTGGTGGCGTCGCCCAGACCCAGGGAGGGCTCGCCGTCGGGCACCTGGCCGCGCTGGCCCCACGGGAGGTCCGGCCGCGCCTGGCGGAGCGCGTCGGAGAGGCGCGCCATCTCGCTGGCCAGCCCCATGTCCTCCATGGTCTGGGCCATGAGCTCGCCGAGCTCGGCGCGCTGCTCGGGGGAGAGCCCGGCCATCATGCGTTCCTGGGCGGCGGCCCGGCGGGCCAGGGAGTCGATCAGCTCCTCGACCGACTCCGGCCGGTCGGGGAAGAACTGGCCGTGCTGCTCCATGAACTCGGCGAACTGCTGGTCGGTGTCCTCGCCGCGGTTGTGCGCGTCGACCAGCCGGGACAGGTCGGCCACCATGTCCTTGACCGCCTGCAGGTCCTGCTCGCTGGCGTTCTCCAGCGCCTGCTTCATCGAGGCGAAGGAGCTGTCGAGCACCTCCCGGCGCAGCAGGTCCTGGATCCGGTCGTAGGCCTGCCTGGCCTCGGCCGACCGCCAGTCGTAGTCCTTCAGCTCCCGGACCGCCCCCGCGGTGTCGCCGGGCAGCGCGTCGAGCTCGGCCTCCTTGAGCCGCGCCATGTCGTCCGGGTCCGGGAAGAGCTCGCGGCGCTCGGCCTCCAGGGCCTTGTCGAGCAGCTCGCGCACCTCCTGCAGGGTGCCGTCCATCCGCCCGGCGGTGCGGGCCTTGCGCAGCCGGTCGCGCACCTGGCGACGGAGCTCGTCCAGGCCGCGACGCCCCTCGGTGCCCCGGCGCAGCAGCTCGCGCAGCGCCTCGCGCACCCCGCTGCCGCCGAGCACGGAGTCGCCGATCTCGTCGACGGCGTTGCCGAGGTCGTAGGGCGGGGTGAGCGGATCGGCGCCGCCCCGCCACCGGCCGTACCGGTAGCCCTTCGGTGCCCGGTGCGCCACGGTCAGGCCCCGTAGACCGTGCGGCCGCCGTCGGTGTCCTTGGCCAGCCGCCGGGTGAGGTAGAGGCCTTCGAGCGCGAACTCCACCGCGGCCGCCGCCTGCTCGGCGGACTGCTCGCCCTCGGGCACCCCGAGCCGGCCCAGCAGCTCCGCCAGCTTCGGGATGGTGCCGAGCTGGCCGAGCAGCGCCGGGGCCGGCACCAGGTCGCCGGACTCCACCGTGTCCCCGCCGGTGAAGTGCTCCTGCAGCCCGGTCAGGTCCAGCCCGGCGCAGCGCGCGCGGAAGGTCTGCGCCGTCGCCTGGCGGAGCAGGTGGTCGAGGATCTCCAGCTCGCGGTCGTCGTCGGGGTCGGACCCGGCGTCGGCGAACTCCACCTTGCCCCGGCTCGCCGGGACGATCGCCGGCAGGTCGACCACCCGGGCCACCGGTCGGGTCTCACCGGCGACGGCGGCACGGCGGACGGCGGAGGCGGCCACGGTCTCCAGCCCGGCGATGGCGAAGCGGGCGCTGACACCGGACCGCTGGTCGACGTGGCCGGACTCGCGGACCAGCCGCGTGAACCGGGCGACGATCTCGACCAGGTGCTGCGGGACGACCGGCTGGGCGAGGTGGTCGGCACCGAACGCCGTCGGCCAGCTCACCGCGGCCTCCTGCTGCAGCAGCCGGATCTCGTCGGCCAGCTCGATCGGGTAGTGGGTGCGCACCTCGGCCCCGAACCGGTCCTTGAGCGGGGTGATGATCCGCCCGCGGTTGGTGTAGTCCTCGGGGTTGGCGCTGGCCACGAGCAGCAGGTCCAGCGGCAGCCGCACGCGGTAGCCGCGGATCTGGATGTCGCGCTCCTCGAGGACGTTGAGCAGCGCGACCTGGATGCGCTCGGCGAGGTCGGGCAGCTCGTTGACGCTGAAGATGCCGCGGTTGGTGCGGGGCACGAGCCCGTAGTGGACCGTCTCCGGGTCGCCGAGCGTGCGGCCCTCGGCGACCTTGATCGGGTCGACGTCGCCGATCAGGTCGCCGACGCTGGTGTCCGGCGTCGCCAGCTTCTCCCCGAACCGGTCGCTGCGGTGCAGCCAGCCGACCGGGGTCGCGTCGCCGTGCTCGGCGATCTGCCGGTGCGCCCAGACGCTGATCGGGGCCAGCGGGTGCTCGTTGAGCTCGCTGCCGACGAGCACCGGCGTCCACTCGTCGAGCAGCCCGACCAGCGTGCGGATCAGCCGGGTCTTGCCCTGGCCGCGCTCGCCGAGGAGCACCAGGTCGTGGCCGGCGATGAGGGCGCGCTCGACCTCGGGGAGCACGGTGTCCTGGAAGCCGACCATGCCCGGGAGCGTCGGCTCGCCGGCGGACAGGCGGGCGAGCAGGTTGGCGCGGATCTCGGCCTTGACCGGCCGGAAGGAGGCCCCGGTGGCGCGCAGGTCGCCGAGGGTGGTCGGTGCGGGTGAGGGGGTGGCTGGTGCGGGCGTCTCCGTCACCCCCGCCACGGTACGACGGGCGCGGCTCCGGTGGAGCGGTGACGACGCCGCGTTCCGGCCGGAACGCCGGGTCGACCCGCGCGACCGTCGCGCCTCATCCGCGCGGTCGATGCGTGCTGCGAGGATCGGGCCGTGTCCGTCCCCCTGGTCAGCGGCGCGGAGGTCGAGGCCGCCGCCGAACTGCTGGACGGCGTCGTGCGCCGCACGCCGCTGGAGTTCTCCGGTGCCCTCGCCGACCGCGTCGGCGGGCCGGTCTGGCTCAAGTGCGAGAACCTGCAGCGCACCGGTTCCTTCAAGATCCGCGGGGCCTACACCCGGATCGCGCGGCTCACGGAGGAGGAACGCGCTCGGGGCGTCGTCGCGGCCAGTGCGGGCAACCACGCCCAGGGCGTCGCTCTGGCCGCCCGGCTGCTGGGCGCCCGGGCCACGGTCTACATGCCCGAGACGGCGCCACTGCCCAAGGTCGCGGCCACCGAGGCCTACGGGGCGCAGATCGAGATGTTCGGCCAGTCGCTCGCGGAGCCGCTGCTGGCCGCCGCCGAGCACGCCGAGCGCACCGGCGCGGTCTTCATCCACCCCTTCGACCACGCCGACGTCATCGCGGGGCAGGGGACGGTCGGCCTCGAGGTGCTCGAGCAGTGCCCGGAGGTCGCCACGGTGCTGGTGTGCGCCGGGGGCGGGGGGCTGGTGTCCGGCGTCGCCGCGGTGGTCAAGGAGCGCCGTCCCGACGTCCGGGTGGTGGCGGTGCAGGCGGAGGAGGCCGCGGCCTTCCCCGGCTCGCTCGCGGCCGGCCGCCCGGTGGCGCTCCCGTCGATGAGCACGATGGCCGACGGGATCGCCGTCCCGAAGCCGACCGACCTGACCTTCGCGCACGTGCAGGGGCTGGTCGACGAGGTCCGCACGGTCAGCGAGGAGGACCTCTCCCGGGCGCTGCTGTTCTGCCTGGAGAGGGCGAAGCTCGTCGTGGAGCCGGCCGGGGTGGCCGCGGTGGCCGCCGTGCTGGCCGATCCGACCGCGTTCCGAGCGCCGGTGGTCGCCGTCGTCTCCGGCGGCAACATCGACCCGGTCCTGCTGCTGAAGGTCGTCCAGCACGGCATGGCCGCGGCCGGGCGCTACCTCTCGCTGCGCCTGCGGGTGCCCGACCGTCCGGGCTCGCTGGCCGCCGTCCTCGCGGAGCTGGCCGCCGTGGGTGCGAACGTGCTGGAGGTCGAGCACGAGCGGACGACGACGCGGCTCGGCATCGGCGAGGTCGAGATCTTCGTCGTCGTCGAGACCCGTGGGCCGGTGCACGCCGGGGAGGTCATCGGCGCCCTGCGCAGCGCGGGGTACGCCGTCACCCCGGAGTGACGCCGTCCCGGCCGGCGGGCTGGTCGACCTCGCCGAGCAGCCCGCCCGCTGCATCCAGGACCCGTACGGTGAAGGGGTACCGCGAGTCGGCGCAGACGACGAGCAACCCGACCGGCGCCTCGACCGGGCGCCGCGTCGCCCGGCCCTCCTGGGTCACCTCGACGGTGGCGGCGTCGGTGCCGACGGGGCCGAAGAGTGCCGTGCAGCCGCGATCGTCGGCCCAGCCGGCGGTCATGCCGTCGAGGGCGGCGGTTCCCGGGGGGACGGCGACCCGATCCAGGGTCGGCTCGTCCGTCCAGTTCCCGCCGCCACCGCCCCAGATCTCCCACTCCCCGTCGACGAGGCAGAAGAGCTCGACGTCCACCTGGGGGAACGGCTCCTCGTCGTCGTCCCATCGCAGGTAGCGCACGTGGGCCACGGCTGCGGTGTCCGGGCCCACCCAGCAGCCGACCGGGACCGACCGGCCGAGGGGGAGGTCGCGCCCGGGCAGTTCCGGGAGGCCATGAGCGAGCACCCACCGGCTCCACTGCTCGGCCAGAGCGGCGTCGAAGCTCCCGGGGCGCACCGCAGCAGCCTGACACGCGCGGGAGCGATGAGTCCGGTCCTCTCGCGGGGTCTTCGTTGCTGTCCCGTGTCCGCGGGGCGGGAACGGAGGACTGCGCGTGTACGCGACGGAGAAAAGCGGTGGGGAACTGTCGGGGGGTGGGCCTAGCGTCCGCGGCATGACCGACGCGATCGTGGTCGAGGGGCTGGTCAAGCGCTACGGCGCCACCACCGCGCTCGACGGAGTGGATCTGACCGTCGCCGAGGGCTCGGTCCTCGGGCTGCTCGGCCCGAACGGTGCGGGCAAGACGACGGTGGTGCGCACGCTCACCACGCTGCTCGCGCCCGACGCCGGGCGGGCCGAGGTGCTCGGCCTCGACGTGGTGCGGGACGCCGACCGGGTGCGGGCCGTCATCGGCCTCACCGGCCAGTACGCGGCCGTCGACGAGTACCTCACCGGGTTCGAGAACCTGGAGATGGTCGGGCGGTTGTACCGACTGGGCAAGCGGGAGGCGCGGAAGCGGGCCGGCGAGCTGCTGGAGCGTTTCGACCTGACCGACGCGGCGAACCGGCCGGCGAAGACGTATTCGGGCGGCATGCGGCGGCGGCTGGACATCGCCGCCTCGCTGATCAACCGGCCCCGGGTGCTGTTCCTGGACGAGCCGACCACCGGCCTGGACCCGCGCAGCCGGCTGGCGATGTGGGAGTTCATCGCCGAGCTCGCCGACGGCGGGACGACGATCCTGCTCACGACGCAGTACCTGGAGGAGGCCGACCGCCTCGCCGACCGCATGGTGGTCATCGACTCCGGCCGGGTCATCGCCCGGGGCACCGCCGACGAGCTCAAGGCGCAGGTCGGCGGCCAGCGGTTGGAGTTCACCGTCACCGACGCCGCGGTGCTGCCCCGCATGGCGGTGCGGCTGCGCCCGCTGGGCCTCGACGACCCGGTGGTCGACGAGCAGGCCCGTCGGCTGTCGCTGCCGGTCAGCGGCGGCGCCGAGGTGGTGGCCGAGGCGCTGCGCCTCCTCGACGGCGACACCTCGCAGATCTTCGACGTCGGGTTGCGCCGCCCCGACCTCGACGACGTGTTCCTGGCCCTCACCGGCCGGGTCGCCGAGACCGACACCGCCGCGAGCGACGCGACGACCGTGGGGAGTGCCCGATGAGCTCGTTGTCCATCGCCGTCGAGGACGGCCTGACGATCACCCGCCGCAACCTGGTCAAGGTCAAGCGGGTGCCGGAGCTGATCGTCTTCGCGACCCTGTCGCCGATCATGTTCGTGCTGCTCTTCCGCTACGTGTTCGGCAGCGCCATCCCCATCGAGGGCATCAGCTACGCGGAGTTCCTGCTGCCGGGCATCTTCGCCCAGACCATCGTCTTCGGGAGCACGATCACCGGCGCCGGGCTGGCCGAGGACCTGCAGAAGGGGCTCATCGACCGGTTCCGGTCCCTGCCGATGGCGCCGTCGGCCGTGCTCGTCGGCCGCACGGTGGCCGACCTCGCCCTGAACGCCCTGTCCATCGTCGTCATGGGCGTCACCGGGCTGATCGTCGGCTGGCGGATCCGCTCCTCGTTCGGCGAGGCGCTGGCCGGTCTCGCGCTGCTGCTCCTCTTCGCCTACGCGATGAGCTGGCTCATGGCGACCGTGGGGTTGCTGGTCCGCGCCCCCGAGGTGGTCCAGCAGGCCAGCTTCATCGTCATCTTCCCGCTCACGTTCATCGCCAACACGTTCGTGCCGACGAACAACTTCCCGGCGGTGCTCAAGTGGATCGCCGACTGGAACCCGGTGTCGGCGGTCGTGCAGGCGGCGCGTGAGCTCTTCGGCAACACCGCGCCGATCCTGCAGACCTCCGACGTCTGGTCCCTGCAGCACCCGGTGCTCTACACGCTGCTGTGGTCGGCGGTCCTGCTCGCCGTGTTCGTGCCGCTGTCGGTGCGCATCTACCGGCGGACCGCCAGCCGCTGAGCACGCTCCCGCGGCCCGACCCCGGGTGGCGAGGTCGCGAAGCGGGTGGGGGTGGAGACTGGCGCTCGATGAGCGTCGACTCCGCCCCCGCCCTCTCCGCCGACAACCCGCTGGCCGCGCCGTCGGAGCTGCCCTTCCGGCTGCCACCCTTCGCCGGCGTCACCCTCGAGCACTGCCGCGAGGCGCTGCTCGCCGGCATGGCCGCGCACCGCGAGGAGGTCGCGGCGATCGTCGCGTCGGCCGAGGAGCCGACCTTCGAGAACACCATCGTCGCCCTGGAGCGGTCCGGTGCGCTGCTGGACCGGGCCTGGTCGGTGTTCGGCAACCTCTCCTCCTCGGTGGCCACGCCGCGGCTGCGCGAGATCGAGCGGGAGGTGGCCCCGCTGGCCGCCGCCCACGACGACGCGCTGCGGCTGGACCCGGCCCTGTTCGCGCGCGTCGACGCCGTGCACGCGGCGAGGGAGTCGGCGGGCCTGGACCCCGAGTCGCTGCGGCTGGTCGAGCGCTACCACCTGGACTTCGTGCTGGCCGGTGCCCGGCTGGACGACGCCGGCCGAGTGCGGCTCAGCGAGCTCAACCAGGAGCTCTCGGAGCTGTCCACGAGCTTCGGCCAGAACCTGCAGCTGGCCACCGACGCAGCGGCGGTCCGGGTGGACGACGAGGCTGAGCTCGACGGGCTGAGCGAGGAGGAGATCGCCGCCGCGGCCCGGGCGGCGAGCGACCGCGGGCTCGACGGTCACCTGCTCACCCTGGTGCTGCCCACCGGTCAGCCGCTGCTGGCCAAGCTTCGCGACCGGGAGCTGCGGCGCCGGGTGTTCGAGGCGTCGACGAGCCGCGCCGCCGGCGGTGAGCACGACAACCGCCCGGTCGCCGAGCGGATCGCCCGGGCACGGGCCGAGCGAGCCCGGCTGCTGGGCTTCGCCACCCATGCCGACCTGGTGCTCGCCGACCAGACCGCGGCCACCACCGAGGCGGTCGACCGGATGCTCGCGTCGATGGTGCCCGCCTCGGTGGCCAACGCCGACGCCGAGGCCGAGGTGCTGCGGGAGTACGCGCTCCGTGACGGGGTGGAGCTGGCCCCGTGGGACTGGGCGTTCTACAGCGAGCGGGTGCGGGCCGAGCGCTACGCCGTCGACACCACGGCACTGCGGCCGTACTTCGAGCTGGACCGGGTGCTGGTCGACGGCGTCTTCCACGCCGCCGAGCTGCTCTACGGCTACCGCTTCACCCTCCGTCCGGACCTCACGGGCTACCACCCCGACGTCCGGGTCTGGGAGGTCACCGACGCCGACGGCGCCGAGGTCGGCCTGTACCTGGGTGACTTCTTCGCCCGGGAGGGCAAGCGCGGCGGGGCGTGGATGAGCTCGTTCGTGCGGCAGTCCGGCCTGCTCGGCACGAAGCCGGTGGTGGTGAACAACCTCAACGTGACCCGGGCCCCCGAGGGGCGGCCGACGCTGCTCACCCTCGACGAGGTCAACACGCTGTTCCACGAGTTCGGTCACGCCCTGCACGGCCTGAGCTCCGCGGTCACCTACCCCCGGTTCTCCGGCACGAGCGTGCCGCGGGACTTCGTCGAGTTCCCGAGCCAGGTCAACGAGATGTGGGCGCTCTGGCCCGAGGTGCTCACCCACTACGCCCGGCACGTCGAGACCGGCGAACCGCTGCCGCGCCCGGTGGTGGACGCCATCGACGCCGCCCAGCTCTGGGGCGAGGGCTTCGGCACGCTGGAGTACCTGGCCGCCACCCTGCTGGACCAGGCCTGGCACCGGATCACGCCGGAGAGCGAGGTCGGCGACCCGGTGGAGTTCGAGGCGCAGGCGCTCCGCACGGCCGGCGTGGCGTCCGAGCTCGTGCCGCCCCGCTACCGCACCACGTACTTCCAGCACATCTTCGCCGGGGGCTACTCGGCCGGCTACTACTCCTACATCTGGTCGGAGGTGCTCGACGCCGACACCGTGGAGTGGTTCAAGGAGAACGGAGGGCTACGCCGCGAGAACGGGGACGCGTTCCGGCAGCGGCTGCTCGCCGTGGGCGGTTCGGTCGACCCGCTGGCGGCGTTCCGTGCGGTGCGCGGTCGCGACGCCGACCCGGGTCCGCTGCTGCGTCGTCGCGGGCTGGCGCCGACCGCCTGAGCCGGCCATCACCCCCGCGTGGGTGATGGCCGCACGCCGCCACCGGGGGCCAGGATGACCGCCATGGACGTCGTGCTCGGTCTCCTGGCGATGCTCGTCCCGGTCGGTGCCCTCGCCGTGGTCGCGCTACCGCCGATCCTGCTGCTCGGGCGCCGTGGCCCCATCGCCTCGTCGTTGCTGCTCTACCTCGCGTCCCTCGCGCTGCTCGCGGCGTGGGGGGTGGCATGGCTGGCCGACATGGACCGGGCCGACCGCACCGGGGACGCCGGCAGCATGTTCGCCGGTGGCGGGTGGCTGCTCCTCGCTGTGGCGGCGGCGACGGCTTCGGTCGTCGTCTCACTGCGGCACGCCCGGCGGGCTCCCGCCGTGCCCGGGCGCGACTAGAGCCAGGGGAGCGAGAGCACCAGGTCGAGGTCGTCGGGGGCAGCGCCGTCCCGGACGAGCCGGTTGGGCTGGCGGTGACCGCACGCGGTGCAGCGGTGGACCACCTGCCAGCCCTTGCCCGACTTCTCCACCAGGCCGATCGGCTCCATGGGCTGCCGGCACTGGCTCGCCCGGTCGCCGGGCAGGTCGTCGACGTGCAGCGACCACAGGCAGAACGGGCAGTGGTTGCGGTAGTGCCCGTCGGTGTTGGCCGGCACGCGTGCGGTGCAGTGCACGCACGGGAAGCCGGTGTTCTCCGCCCGCCGGGAGCGGGCGCGTGGTGCGGTCACCGGACGGGTCAGGGGACGAACGGCTCGATGCCGACGACCTCGACGGTGATGTCCCGCCCGTTGGGGGTCTGGTACGTGACCTTCTTGCCGGGCTCGGCGCCCATGATGGCCGCGCCCAGCGCCGACTCGGGGGAGTAGACGGTCAGGTCGGTCGTGCCGGCGATCTCGCGGGACCCGAGCAGGAACTTCTCGGTGTCGTCGTCGCCGTCGAACCGGATGGTGATGACGGTGCCGGTCGCCGCGTGGGTCACCTTGGTCGGGGGCTCGCCCACGTGCGCCTTGCGGAGCAGGTCGGTGAGCTGGCGGATCCGGCCCTCCTGCTTGCCCTGCTCCTCCTTCGCGGCGTGGTAGCCGCCGTTCTCCTTGAGGTCGCCCTCCTCGCGGCGGGCGTTGATCTCGGCGGCCATGGCCGGGCGGTTCGCCACCAGCTGGTCGAGCTCGGCCTTCAGCCGGTCGTAGGCCTCCTGGGTCAGCCAGATGGCCTGGTTCTGCTCGTCAGTGGGGGTGGACACGGGGGAGAACTCCTGGAACTCGTGGGTGGCCGCCGAGAGCGACGGCCGCTGGTCGATCCGGCCAAGCTAACACCGCACATCGGGCCGGTGCAGTCGTGCGACGCGAGCGGAACCGAAACGTACCGGCACCGCACGGGGGCTGCGGGACGCCCGTCCGGGCGAGTTGTCGGCCACACCTGGTGGGCATCCGTCATCCACGCCCCGCGGCGAGGGACACTGTTGCGGTGACCCAACCCGACCAGCTGCGCCTGCTCGCCGTGCACGCACATCCGGACGACGAGTCGAGCAAGGGCGCCGCCACGATGGCGAAGTACGTGGCCGAGGGCGTTCGCGTCATGGTGGCCACGGCCACCGGCGGCGAGCGGGGCTCGGTGCTGAACCCGGCCATGGACCGTCCCGAGGTCTGGGAGCGGCTGCCCCAGATCCGGGCCGAGGAGATGGAGCGGGCGCGGGAGATCCTCGGGATCGAGCAGGAGTTCCTCGGCTTCGTCGACTCCGGCCTGCCCGAGGGCGACCCGCTGCCCCCGCTGCCGGAGGGCTGCTTCGCCCTGGTGCCCCTCGAGGAGGCGGCGGCCCCTCTGGTCGCGCTGATCCGCCGGTTCAAGCCCCAGGTGATCACCACGTACGACGAGCGCGGCGGTTACCCGCACCCGGACCACATCAAGACCCACGAGATCTCGATGCACGCGTTCGAGGCGGCCGGTGACCCGGAGCGGTATCCCGAGCTGGGTGAGCCCTGGCAGCCGAGCAAGCTCTACTACCACATGAGCTTCACGCTGCCCCGGACGAAGGCGCTGCACGAGGCGATCCTCGCGACCGGCGCCGAGTCGCCCTACGCGGAGTGGCTGGCCAACTGGGACCCGGCGCACGACATCTCCCACCGGGTCACCACACGCGTGCCGTGTGCGGAGTACTTCCCGGTGCGCGACGCCGCACTGATCGCGCACGCCACCCAGATCGACCCGCTGGGCCGCTGGTTCGCCTGCCCGGTGGAGACGCAGCAGGAGGTGTGGCCGACGGAGGACTACGAGCTGGCCCGCTCGCTGGTCGACGCCACCACGCCCGAGGACGACCTGTTCGCCGGCATCCGCAGCGAGGTGACGGTCCGATGAACGGCCTTCTCGCCGCCGCCGGGGAGCAGCTGCCTGAGGACGTCGGCAAGGCGGGTCCGCTCGGCCTCCTGCTGCTGGTGCTGCTGCTGATCGCCGCCGCGCTGCTGGTGAAGTCGATGAGCGGGCACCTCAAGAAGCTGCCGCGCAGCTTCGACCCGGCCGACCGCGAGGATCCGGTCCACGTCCCGGACACCCCGGCCGAGCTGCTGGAGGAGCCCGCCCCGGGGCAGGAACTGCTGGACACGCTGCGTCGGGCGCCGCTGGCGATCGAGCCGCCGCGCGACGACGACGGCCGTCCGCGGAACTGAGGCCCAGGGAGGGCCCTAGGACCCTCGTCCCCCTCGGCGACCCTACTTACGGTGCAAGCGTGTAATCACACGCTCTCACCGGGAGGCTGCTGTGCAGGGACACCGATTCGCCGATGCGATGTTCGCGGCCGGCGCAGGCCGCGCGGGTCGAGGCCGGGGACCGGAGGCACCCCCGCCGGTCGAGCGCGCCGAGGTGGCCGGCTGGTTCGCCGGGCGGCTGCCCGACGGCTGGTTCACCGGCCCGGTCGACCTGGTCGTCGACCGGGACGAGATCACCGTCGTCGGCAGCCTGGCCGAGCCCGAGGCCGGCGATGGGGACGCCGCCGCCGCGCGGGCGGGCCGGATCTCCCGGTTCCGCGCGGAGACCCGCGAGCAGCGCATGGCGATCGCCGACGCCGCCCAGGAGCGCTACGGACGGTCGGTCGCCTGGGGCGCGGCCTGCGGGGACCTTCGGGAGATCTTCACCAACCTCTCGGTGCCGGTCATGACGCGGCTGCGCCAGCCCGAGCGCCTGGTGCTCGACACCCTGGTCGACGCGGGCGTGGCCCGCTCGCGCTCCGAGGCGCTGCTCTGGGCCGTGCGCATGGTCGGCCGGCACGCCGACGACTGGCTGCGGGAGCTCCGCGAGGCCATGGCGACCGTCGAGGAGGTCCGTGCGCGGGGGCCGCAGCCGGGGTGACCGCGGCGGTGGTCTGCCAGGCTGCCCCGGTGACCGAGCCGCTGGAGCTGCTGCGCGAGGCGTACGGAGACCTGAGCGAGACCCTGCACGCGGTCGCGCGCGGCGGTGACCCGTGGGCGGCCACGGGGTGCCGCGGCTGGGCGGTCCACGACCTGGCGTTCCACCTGCTCGGCGACGCCCGCCGCGCACTGGTCGCACTGAACACGCCCGTGGCCGGTCCGGTCGACCGGGACGCCGTCACCTACTGGCGGGCGTGGGAGCCGCCGGACCGGGACGACGACGAGGCGCTCGTGCGCACGCGCGCCGTGGCCGCTGTCGCGACCGCCCATGCCGACCTGGTCGAGCTCTACGCGGAGACCACGGCGGCGGTGCTCGTGGCGGCCGGGCGCGCGCCGGCCGGGGTGCCGGTCCGCACGCAGGGATGGGTGATGTGGGTCGACGACCTGCTCTCCACACTGGTGGTCGAGGCGTCCGTGCACCACCTCGACCTGGTGGCGCAGCTCGACCGTCCCGGTCCGGGCGCCGCCCCGCTGGGCGAGGTCCGCCGGGTGCTGGCGGGGCTGGCCGGAGGGGCGCTGCCGCCGGAGTGGGACGACGTCACGGCCGCCCGCCGCGGAACCGGCCGGGAGCCGCTCACCGACGTCGACCGGGCGTGGCTCGGTGAACGGGTGAGCGCGTTCCCGCTGTTCGGCTGAGGGGTGCGCGCCCTGGAGGCGCGACCAGGGACACTGGGGCGGTGACCGCCCCGACCGTGCCCTCCGCGACCGACGTCCTCGTGGTCGGCGCCGGGCCCGCCGGCTCGTCGGCCGCCGCCTGGGCCGCGCGGGCGGGACACGACGTCGTCCTCGTCGACGCGGCGGTCTTCCCGCGTGACAAGACCTGCGGCGACGGGCTCACACCGCGGGCGATCGCGGAGCTGGACCGGCTCGGGCTGGGGGAGTGGGCGCGGTCGAAGGCGCGCAACCGCGGTCTCCGGGCGGCGGGTTTCGGCCGGCAGTGGGAGCTGCCGTGGCCGGGCGGCGAGTTCCCCGACCACGGCAGCGCCGTACCGCGCACGGAGCTCGACGCCCGCATCCGGCAGGTCGCGGTCGAGGCGGGCGCCACCCCGTGGGACGGCGCCCGGGCGGTCGACGTCGAACGGGACGGCGAGCGGGTGACCGGCGTCGTCCTCGAGCTCGCCGACGACCGCCGGGTGACCGTCGGCTGCCGGCGCCTCGTGGTCGCCGACGGCGTCCGCTCCCCGCTGGGCCGGGTGCTGGGTCGTACCTGGCACCGCGACACCGCCTACGGAGTCGCCGCACGGAGCTACGTCCGCTCGGGACGCAGCGACGACGAGTGGATCAGCTCGCACCTGGAGCTCCGGGGTGCCGAGGGGGAGCTGCTGTCCGGCTACGGCTGGGTCTTCCCGCTGGGTGCCGAGGCCGGCGAGGTGAACCTAGGTGTCGGCACACTGGCGACCTCGAAGCGGCCCGCCGGGGTGCAGCTGAAGTCGCTGCTGGAGTTCTACGCGGAGAGCCGCCGCGAGGAGTGGCAGCTGGACGGCGCGGTGCGCGACGTCGCCTCGGCGCTGCTGCCGATGGGCGGCGCGGTCTCCGGCGTCGCGGGCCGTAACTGGGCGCTGGTCGGCGACGCCGCCGGCTGCGTGAACCCGCTCAACGGCGAGGGCATCGACTACGGCCTGGAGACCGGCCGCACGCTGGCCGGGATGCTCGACGAGGACGACTGGACGACGGCGTGGCCGGCCACGCTGCGCCGGCACTACGGCGAGGCGTTCTCCATCGCGCGGCGCCTGGCCGGCCTGCTCACCGTGCCGCGGTTCCTACCGGCGGCCGGCCCGGTCGGCATGCGGTCACGGCCGCTGATGACGGTCGCCCTCCGGGTGATGGGCAACCTGGTCACCGACGAGGACCGCGACCTCACCGGCCGGCTCTGGCGGCTGGCCGGCCGTGCCTCGGTGAAGCTCGACGACCGGGCCCCGTTCGCCTAGACGAACGGCGAGTTGAAGACCGCGAAGTACACCGCGATGTAGTGGCAGATGGCCGCGACGACGGTCATCGCGTGGAAGACCTCGTGGTAGCCGAAGGTGCCCGGCCACGGGTTGGGCTTCTTCAGCCCGTAGGCGATGCCGCCGAGCGTGTAGAGCACGCCGCCGACGGCGAGCAGGACCATCGAGGTGACGCCGGCGATGTGCAGGATGTCGGTGAGCACGAAGACCGCGACCCAGCCCAGCCCGATGTAGAGCGGCACGCCCACCCACCGCGGCGCCGTCGGCCAGGTCATCTTCAGCGTCAC
This sequence comes from Blastococcus sp. TF02-8, assembly GCF_003319175.1. Lineage (GTDB taxonomy): Bacteria > Actinomycetota > Actinomycetes > Mycobacteriales > Geodermatophilaceae > Blastococcus. The sequence continues at coordinate 98,897 of NZ_QOHK01000008.1, forward strand.
CCCGGCCAGGGCGCCGGCCCACACGGCGGCGAGCACCACGAAGCCCGTCGACTGGTCGACGGCGAGCAGCGCGAACGGGGTGTAGGTGCCGGCGATGAACAGGAAGATCATCGAGTGGTCGAGCCGCTTCATGATCTTCCAGCCGCGCGGTGACCAGCGGCGGCGGTGGTAGAGCGCGCTGATGCCGAAGAGGCCGCAGATCGTCAGGCTGTAGACCGACACCGACCAGCCGGCCCGAGCGCCCTGGACGGCGGCCAGCGGGATCAGCACTGCGCCGGCCACGATGGCACCGAAGAACGAGAACAGGTGGATCCAGCCGCGCGCCCGGGGCCGGGTGTCGGGGTGCGTCCAGTCGGAGTCGGCGAAGTCCGACGCGTCCCACGCGCGCTCGACCTGCTCGCCCTCGGCGACGACGGTGGCGACCGCCTCCGGAGCCGGGGCCTCGAGCTCGGACCCGTCCGCCTCCACCCGGACTGTCTCGCGATCGTGGGGAGAGACGCTCATGAGGTGAGGTTACGGAGCCGTAGGTACGCCGTCATCCGCAGCGGCCTGTGACCTGCGCGGCCCTGCCCCGGGGGCTCGCCGAGCGGCGCGTGACGAGCGGGACGGCGTCCGGTCACTAGGCTGGCCGCGTGGGGGTGCGTCGGCAGGTTCGGGACGCGCTGATCCAGGTGTACGAGCGACGGCTGGCCCGGGCGCTGGAGGACGCGGAGCTCCCGCGGCACGTCGGCGTGATCATCGACGGCAACCGGCGCTGGGCCCGGGACATGGGCCTGGACGACGTCAGCGAGGGCCACCGGCGCGGCGCCGGCATGATCGTCGACTTCCTGGACTGGTGCGACGAGGCCGGCGTCGAGGTGGTCACGATCTTCATGCTGTCCACCGACAACCTCACCCGACCGGAGCCGGAGCTGCTGCCCCTGCTGCGCATCATCGAGGGCGTCGTGGCCGACCTGTCCTCGGCGAGCCGGCGCTGGCGGCTGCGGGCCGTCGGGGCGCTGGAGCTGCTCCCGGACGAGACGGTCGCGGTCCTCGAGCGGGCCGAGGAGATCACCCGGGAGCGTCCGGGAGCGACCGTGAACCTGGCCGTCGGCTACGGCGGGCGCCGCGAGATCGCCGACGCCGTCCGGTCACTGCTGGCCGAGCACGCCGCACGGGGCACGACCCTCGCCGAGCTCGTGGAGGTGCTCGACGTCGAGCACATCGCCGAGCACCTCTACACCAAGGGCCAGCCGGATCCCGACCTGATCATCCGGACCAGCGGGGAACAACGGCTGTCGGGCTTCCTGCTCTGGCAGACCGCCCACGCCGAGTTCTACTTCACCGACGTGTACTGGCCGGACTTCCGCCGCGTGGACTTCCTGCGGGCGCTGCGCGACTACGCCGCCCGGCACCGCCGCTTCGGCGGATGACCCGGGCTGCGAAACTGCGTCCATGACCGCCGCTGCCCTCGACCTCGCTCTCGAGTACGTGCGGCTGGGGCTGCGCTTCGACCGGCTCGAGGCGGGCTTCGTCGACGCGTACACCGGCGACCCGCGGATCCGGGCGCAGGTGCAGGACGAGCCGGCGCCGACGCCGCAGCAGCTGCGCGACCGGGCCCGCGAGCTGCTGCGCGAGGTGGACGCCTCCGGCCTGCCCGAGGACCGCGCGGAGTTCCTGCGCGGTCAGCTGACCGGCCTGGAGTGCAGCGCCCGGAAGATGAGCGGTGAGCCGGTCGGCTTCGTCGAGGAGGTCGGCAGCTACTTCGAGGTGGACGTCGAGCTGGGCGACGAAGCGGCCTACGCGGCCGCGCACGCCGAGCTGGACACGCTGCTGCCCGGCGAGGGGGCGCTCGCCGAGCGGTACGCCGCCCACCGGCGCCGCGAGGAGTGCCCGCCGGAGCGGCTGGAGGCCGCCGTGCACGCGCTGTCCAGCGCGCTGCGCGACCTGGTCCGCGGGCAGTACGGCCTCCCCGAGGTCGAGACGGTGCGCTACGAGGTCGTCACCGACAAGCCGTGGTCGGGCTTCAACTACTACGAGGGCGCGTTCCGCTCGCGGGTGGCGATCAACGCCGACCTGCCGCACCGGCTCTCGCAGCTGCCCCACCTGGTGGCGCACGAGTCCTATCCCGGCCACCACACCGAGCACTGCCGCAAGGAGAGCGGTCTGGTCGAGCGCGCCGGACGGATCGAGCACACGGTGTTCCTCGTGAACACCCCGGAGTGCCTGATGGCCGAGGGGCTCGCCGACCTGGGCGTCCAGGCGGCCATCGGACCGGGCTGGGGGCCGTGGGCGGCGGAGATCCTGGGTGACCTCGGGCTGCGCTTCGACGGGTACCTCGCCGAGCGCGTCGCCGCCGCCGCGGGACCCCTGAACCGGGTGCGGCAGGACGCCGCCGTGCTGCTGCACGACCGGGGGGCGGACGCCGACGAGGTCAGCGCCTTCCTGCAGCGCTGGTCGCTGGTGAGCCCGGAGCGGGCCCGGCAGCAGATCCGGTTCCTGACCGACCCGCTGTGGCGGGCCTACACCTCCACCTACGTCGAGGGCTTCGCGCTGCTGTCCCGCTGGCTCGACGCCCGCCCGGACGACCAGCCGGTGGCCGAGCGGTTCGTCCGCCTCCTCGACGAGCCGCTCACGCCCCGCCGCGTCGCCGCCGAGCTCCGGGCCGCCTGACCCGTGTCCGGCCCGTCGCGAGCACGGTTCCTCGGTCTGTGGACCGCGGCCTGGCTGGCCGTGCTGCTGGTGCTCGGGATGCTGCGCTTCGGCGATCCCGCCGTCCAGTGGCCGGTGCTGCTGGTCCCCGCGCTGTGGGCACTGGTCGCGCTGCGTCCGCGTCGTGGACCTCGCCCTGCCGGGGCCCGGCCGGAGCGTCGGCCCCGACGGGCGTCCAGGGCGGACGAGGACGACCCGGGCCGGTACGAGGACCGGTACGAGGACCCCTACGAGGAGCAGCCCCCGCTCCCGCCGGGGATGCGGACCGACACCGTGGAGCGGCCGGCCCTGCGCCGGCAGCACGGCGAGGACGACCGGTGGTGAGCCCGACGGTCTGACGCCGTCGGAGAAACCGCTGGAAACTTGTCGGTGGGCTGCCCGATGCTGTCGGCCGTGATCCACGCCCGCGGGCTCGCCCGCACCTTCCGGAAGCGCAAGCAGGAGGTGCACGCCGTCGTCGGCGTCGACCTCGACGTCGAGGCCGGTGAGATCGTCGGCTTCCTGGGGCCCAACGGTGCCGGGAAGACGACGACGCTCCGCATGCTCACCACCCTGCTGGAACCCACCGCCGGCGAGGCGACGGTGGCCGGCTGCGACCTGCGGGCCGATCCGGTCGGCGTGCGCAGGCGGATCGGTTACGTCTCCCAGAGCGGCTCGACCGCGCCCGAGGCTCGCGCGGGGGAGGAGGTCGTCGACCACGCCCGGCTCTACGGCATGAGCCGCGCCGAGGCGACCGCGCGCGGGCAGCAGCTGTTCGGGGAGCTGGACCTCGACGGCATGTGGGAGCGCCAGCCGAAGGCGATGTCGGGTGGCCAGCGGCGGCGTCTGGACATCGCCATGGGCCTGATCCACCAGCCGGGCCTGGTGTTCCTGGACGAGCCCACCACGGGGCTGGACCCGCAGGCGCGCGCCAACCTCTGGCAGCACATCCGGGCCCTGCGCGAGGAGCGGGGCACGACGGTCTTCCTGACCACGCACTACCTCGACGAGGCCGACGCCCTGTGCGACCGGATCCTGGTGATCGACCACGGCTCGATCGTCGCCGGGGGAACGCCCGACGAGCTGAAGTCCCAGGTGGGTGGCGACGTCGTCACCGTGACCGTGGACCGCGAGCTGGTGCCGGAGGTCGCCCGCCTGGCCGCCGCGCTCCCCGGCGCGGAGGAGCCACAGGTGCTCGAGGACCGGGTGGTGGCACGGGTCCCGCACGGCGGCACGGCCCTGGTCGAGCTGGTCCGCGCGCTGGACCGGGCCGGCCTCGTGGTCAGCGGCATCGAGAGCCGCCGGCCGAGTCTGGACGACGTCTTCCTCGGCCTCACCGGTCGTTCCCTGCGCGAGGCCGGGGCACCCGCGGCCGCGCCGGCCCCGGAGGTGGCCGTCCGATGAGCACACTGCTGCGCGACACCGGCATCGTCTTCAACCGCGCGATGCGACTCTCGCTCCGCAACCCGGCCTGGTTGGTCATCAGCCTCATGCAGCCGATCCTCTACATCCTGCTGTTCGGCCCGCTGCTGGAGCCGCTGTCCGGGCAGCTCGGCTCGGGCAACGCCTACCAGATCTTCGTGCCCGGGATCCTGGTGCAGCTCGGCATCTTCGGAGCGCTCTTCGTCGGGTTCGGTCTGATCGCGGAGTACCGGGCCGGCGTCGTGGAGAGCCAGCGCGTGACCCCGGCCAGCCGGACCGCCCTGCTGCTGGGGCGGGTGCTGCGCGACGTCGTGGTGCTGCTGGTCCAGGACACCCTCCTGGTGCTGGTGTCCCTGCCGCTCGGGCTGCGGGCGCCGGTGCTCGGTGTCGTGCTGACACTGGTGGTGATCGCCCTGCTGGGAGCGGCGTTCGCCTCGGTCTCCTACGCGCTCGCGCTGACCCTCAAGAGCGAGGACGCGTTCGCGCCGCTGCTCAACGCCTTCGTCCTGCCGGTCCTGCTGCTGTCCGGGATCCTGCTGCCGATGTCGCTCGCGCCCGGCTGGCTGCAGGCCATCAGCGACGTGAACCCGCTGAAGCACGTCGTCGAAGGCGCCCGGGCCTTCTTCGACGGGGGGTACGACACCTCCACCGCCTGGTGGGGTGTGGCGATGACGCTGCTGCTGGCGGTGGTGGGCTGGTTCTTCGGCGTCCGTCGTTTCCGTCGCGAGTCGAGCTGATCCCGGTAGCCGTGCCGTCTCCTGGGGTCGATGTGACGGCGGTTACCTACTTGGGGTGAACATCAGGTTCCGAACCGGGTCGCGGAGGCGCCTTTGTCGGCGGGCGGGCCTACCGTCCGCAGTGGAAGGCGAGCCACCCTCGCCGTCCGCGGGAGGCCCGGTTGGTGCTGACGAGTTCGTCGACCAGGGGGGCCGGCACCCGGCCCCTGCGCCGGGGCCCGGCCACCTTCGAACCGGGGCGCGCCTCTGCCGTGAGGCCGCGTCCCACGGGAGCCGACACATGACCGAGCTCGCGAGGTCCGTAGAGCACAGCACCTCTGGGCACGCCCGGGACGAGCGCCAGCGAGGACCTGGCGTGACCATGTCTCGCCGTTCGTTCGTCCTCGACACCTCCGTGCTGCTCTCCGACCCGCGGGCGCTGCTGCGCTTCGGCGACGCCGACGTGGTGCTCCCGCTCGTCGTCATCGGGGAGCTGGAGGACAAGCGCAACCACCCCGAGCTCGGCTGGTTCGCGCGGCAGACGCTGCGCACCCTCGACGACCTCCGGGTCCTGCACGGCCGACTCGACGCCCCGGTCCCGATCGGCGACGCGGGCGGCACGCTGCACGTCGAGCTCAACCACAGCGACCCCTCGGTGCTCCCGGCCGGCTTCCGCAACGACAGCAACGACTCGCGGATCATGGTCGTCGCCCTCAACCTGCGGGCGGAGGGCCGCGACGTCTGCCTGATCACCAAGGACGTGCCGCTGCGGGTCAAGGCGGCCGCGGTCGGGCTGGACACCGACGAGTACCGCGCCCACGACGTCGTCGACGCGGGCTGGACCGGCATGGCCGAGCTCTCGGTCGACGACGCGGTGCTCGACGCGCTCTACGACTCCGGCGAGGTGTTCCTGGCGGCAGCCGCCGAGCTGCCCACGCACACCGGGCTCGTGCTGCTCTCCTCCCGGGGCTCCGCACTGGGCCGGGTGACCCCGGACAAGCAGGTGCGCCTGGTGCGCGGGGACCGGGAGGCCTTCGGTCTGCACGGGCGCTCGGCCGAGCAGCGGGTGGCGCTGGACCTGCTGCTGGACCCCGAGATCGGCATCGTGTCGCTCGGCGGCCGGGCGGGCACCGGCAAGTCGGCGCTCGCCCTGTGCGCCGGGCTCGAGTCGGTCATGGAGCGGCGGGCGCACAAGAAGGTCGTCATCTTCCGGCCGCTGTACGCCGTGGGCGGGCAGGAGCTCGGCTACCTGCCCGGTGGCGAGGGCGAGAAGATGTCGCCCTGGGCCCAGGCCGTCTACGACACCCTGGGTGCGCTGGTCTCCACGGAGGTCCTGGACGAGATCGCGGCCCGCGACCTGATCGAGGTGCTGCCGCTGACGCACATCCGCGGGCGCTCGCTGCACGACTCGTTCGTCATCGTGGACGAAGCGCAGTCGCTCGAGCGGGGCGTGCTCCTGACCGTGCTGTCGCGGCTCGGCACGAACTCGCGGGTGGTGCTCACCCACGACGTGGCCCAGCGCGACAACCTGCGGGTCGGGCGGCACGACGGCGTCACCGCCGTCATCGAGAAGCTCAAGGGCCACGTGCTCTTCGCGCACACGACGCTCACCCGGTCCGAGCGCTCGCCGATCGCGGCCCTGGTGACCGAGATGCTCGAGGACCTGCCGCTCTGACCTCGGGGGAGTCGGCCGCCGCCGGTCAGGCGGCGGCCGGCTCCTCGTCGGCCTCGTCGTCGACGGCGGGTCGGGCCGTCGGACGACGCTTGGGCTTGGGCTTGGGCTCGGGCTTCGGCGGGGTGGCCACGGCGCGCACCAGCGCGACGGCGGCCCACCCGGCGAGCAGGCACCACGGCAGCCGGCTCACCATCTCCTCGGTGGTGAAGTCCCCGCGCAGCCCGAGGGCGAGCACCGGAACGGCCAGCACGAACCCGACGAGGAGGACGTCCCAGCGGAAGGGGCTCATGCCTGCGGGTTCTCCAGGCGCTCGCAGAGCAGCGAGGCCCAGCGGTGCGGCGTGGCCCGGACACCATCCAGGAGGGCCACGGGCGTGTCCAGGTGACGCAGCACCGCCGCCGGGTCCGCGCTCAGGTCGGTGTCCTGCACCGCGAGCGCGTCCACGCGGGTGAGCCCGGCCAGCCAGAGCTCGACGTCCTCGGGCTTGCGGGTCGCCTCCACCAGGGCCCAGACGGCGGCGGGGGACCAGACCGCGAGCATCTGCTCCATCCAGTAGGCGTCGCCGCGCAGCGGGGCGTCGACGGCGACGATCGTCAGGGTGCCGCTGGCGGCGGTCTCCTGGCGGCGCTCGATCGCGGTGTCGATGGTCGAGACACGGCTGGCGCTGGGCGCCAGGCCAGCCAGGTCGCCGCGGGTCGCCCACTGCACCCGGTCGGGGTCCAGCCGCAGGGTCGCCGCGAGGGACTGCGCCGCCCGCAGCGTCTCCACGCCGGGGCCCACGACGAACAGCACGTCGCCCGCGCCGGAGGGCAGCTGCGGGATCGCGGGCAGGCTGCCGGCGAGGGCGCGGGTCAGCGCGGCGTACGTCCCGTGCGAGAGGACCTGCTCCGCGAACCCGGCGCCGAGCAGGTCGGCGGGCAGACCCAGGGTGCGCAGCCGGGCGGCCACCTCGGCGCCGCGGCCGGCGGCGGGAACGTCCTCGTCGGTGTCGTCGAGCTCCGGCATCTCCGGCAGGTCGGGGCCGGCCATGAGCGGCGCCACCGGGAGCCGGGTCACCGTGGCCAGCGTGCGCGCGGGGGCGCGGCCCGCCTCGTCGCGCGAGGGCGGCACCGCCTCGGTCTCGGTCTCGGCCGCGAGGGGCTTCTCGGGGCGCGGGCGGGCCGGCGGGACCGCCGGACGGGACGCCGACGGCGGCACCGGCGGCAGTCCGCCACGCGTGCGCGAACCGGGCAGCGGGGGCAGCAGGGAGACGCGGGGCATCACGGTCGTGGCGTCCATGGACATGGTCATGGGCGCGGGGTCGCTGGCCGTCCGGGCGAGCAGCGGGGCGAGGTCGCCCGCTGCCTCGGAGCCGGCAGAGACCTGGTCCTGCGCCTCCTCGACCGCGGCCGCCTCGACCGCGGCCGCCTCGACCGACCCGGCCTCGTCCTCGATCTCGACCTCGACCTCGAGCCGGGCCTCGTCCTCGCCCGCGTCCGCGACCTCGAGGTCCGCAGCCGCCTCGGCGGAGGGGCTCTCGACCGGCTGCGCCTCGATCGGCTCGGCGGCGGTGACCTCGGCGGCGGTGACCTCGGCAGCGGTGATCTCTGCGGCGGTGTTCCCGACGGTGGTGGTCTCGGCCCAGACGTCGGCGGCAGGATCCGCTGCCTCCGCCGTCACCTCGTCCGGAGACGCGGGTGCCTCGGCGGGCTGTTCGGTGCCCGATCCGCTCTCCTGCCGGAGCACCTCTGCCCAGATGGGGGCATCCGTGCTCGACACCGGAGCGGACTCCTCGATCACCGGCTCGCCCCAGAGGGGGGTGTACCCCGGTGCCGGCGCGGGCGCGTCCCAGCCGAGGCCGGTGCTGCCCGACGTCGGCAGGGGGATGCCGAACAGCGAGTAGTTGGCGGTCAGGTTCCAGTTCGACGACGGCAGCTCCGTCGGCGCGGGCTCCTGGGGCGCGGGCTCGTCGGACGAGGGCGCCTCGGGGGTGAGGTCGGTGGGAGCCGCGGCGGAGAGCTCGACCTCGACGGGAGCGGGCTCGGTCCCGGTGGCGACGACGGCCGGGGTCACGGCCTCGATCGGGGCGGCGGGGGCGACCACCGGCGCCGCCTCGACAGCGGCCGCCTCGACGGGAGCGGGCGCCGCCGCCTGCTCGACGGGCTCGGCGAGCGCCTCCTGCGGGGAGTCACCGGCCAGCATCTTGCGCAGGATGCCCGCCAGCGCCTCGTCGGACTGGCCCTGCGCGAGCGCCGAACGCAGCACCTCGGCGATCTCCTCCTGCCGGGTCGACACCGGAGGGGCGGGAGTCTCCTCCGCGGCCGCCCAGGCGGGGACGGTCGAGGACGTGCTGGTGGAGGGCGCCGTGACGACCTGTTCTTCCACGGTGGTCTCCTCCTGCGCAACGGCCCTGGACCGCGTCGACGTGTCTGCTGAACGGATGGCCGCGGCGAGGGACGGCCGGGGAGTGCGGGTGTCGGGCGCGGCGGCTCCGTGCTTCTCGCGCTGGCGGGAGGCGGGTTCCGGGGCCAGACGCTCCGGCTCGAAGGCCTTCGGTCCGGCGGGCTCCTCCAGGGCGTGGGCGACCGCCTGCTGCACCTCTCGGTCGCCCGACACCATGCGGGCCAGGGCAGCCGTGAACGGAGAGGGCGCGTCGCCGGGCTCCGCAGCCGCCGCGAACGGGGAGGCGCCGAACGGCGACGGAGTGGCCGTGGAGCTCGCGCCCACGAACGACGAACCGTCGGACGCCGAGCCACCGGACGCCGACCCAACGGACGCCGAACCAACGGACGCCGAACCAACAGACGTCGATCCCCCGAACGCCGAGCCACCGGACGCCGACCCGCTGAAGGGGGAGCTCGGTGCGGGGGTGCTGACCTGCGCCGGCGCCGGCCGGGGTGCCCGGCTGGTCGAGGTGCGCGGGAACGCCGCGCGCGACGCCTCCGCCGACAGCGCGGCGGACGACGTGGCCAGGGCGCCACCGGCGGGGGAGGAGGCGCGCGGGGCGGCCGCGGGCAGCCCACCGAGCAGACCGGCGAGCTCGTCCAGGCGGTCCTGGTCGTCGGCCGCGGGAGCCGGCGCGGCAGCCGGGCGGCTGCCGGTCAGCGGACCCCGCGCGGACTCGACCGGGCGGGCGGCCTCGGCGGCCCAGGCGGCGGCGCCGTTGCGGGCAGGCGCCGTGGTCCGCGCGCGCGCCGGCGCGGCGGCTGCGAGGGGCGACTCGAACGAGCTGACGCTCGCGGCGGGGGAGGGACCGGTCGACGGGGTCGGCGCGCCGGGACGGGCGAACTGGTCGGCCACCTCGGCCACGTAGCGCTCGGTGGCGAAGAACCCGAGCACCCCGCCGGAGCGCACGCGGCGGACACCCACCACGCGCGCGTGGGGGCCGAACTGCTCGCGCGCCGCCGCGATCGCGTCGTCGCGCGTGGCGGCCTCAACGGATCGCAACGGCACCGCTCACCACTCCCAGCGACTCGATCTGCGCTGTCCGGGACACCTCCGCGTAGGAGATGACGGGCAGCCGGGGAAGAATCTGGCGCATCAGGCGCGACAGGGCCGCGCGGACCTGGGGCGAGCAGACGAGCACCGGGGACAGCCCCGACCGCTCGGCCTCCTCGAGCATCCCGCTGCAGCCGCTGACCAGGGCGTCGACGGCCCCGGCGTCCAGGGCCAGGACGGCGCCCATGTCGGTCTGGCGGACCGCCTCCAGCAGTCGCTGCTCGAAGCCCGGCTCGAGGGTGAAGACGTGCAGCCGCTCGTCGGGAGTGACGTAGGGCTGGCTGATCGCCGAGCCGAGAGCCGACCGGGCCGCCTCGACGAGACCGTCGAGTTCGGTCGAGGACTTCGCACGTACAGAGAGTGCCTCGAAGATGCGGACGAGGTCCCGGATCGACACACCCTCGGCGAGCAACGCGTGCAACACGCGTTGCACTTCTCCCAGCGTGAGCAGCGTGGGGGTCAGCTCCTCGACGACGACGGGGTGCGAGCGGCGGATCATCTCCACCAGCAGGCGCACGTCCTCGCGGCCGAGCAGCTCGGCACCGTTCTGGCGGACGACCTCGGCCAGGTGGGTGGTGATCACCGAGGACCGGTCGACGACGGTCGCGCCGGCCATCTCCGCGGCCCGCTGGAGCTCGGCCGGCACCCACTTGGCAGCCAGCCCGAACACGGGCTCGCGCGTGGGCTTGCCCGGCAGGCCGTCGAGCGCGTCCCCGATGGCGAGGACCGTGCCGGCGGGGGAGCTGCCCTTGGCCACGGGGACGCCGTTGAGCCAGATGACGTACTGCGAGGACGGCAGGTCCAGGTTGTCGCGGGTGCGGACCAGCGGGATCACCAGGCCGGTCTCCATGGCGACCTTCCGGCGCAGCGCCTTGACCCGGTCCAGCAGGTCGCCGCCGCGGGAGGCGTCGACGAGGTCGACCAGGTCGAAGGCGACCTCGAGCTCCAGCGGGTCCACCCGCATCTTCTCGGCGATCGCCTCCGGGGAGTCCGGTGCAGGCTCGTTCTCGGCGGCCTCCGCGGCGGCCTCGGCCTCCTCGTCGACCTCCTCGACGTCGGCCATCCGGCTGGCGATGAACAGGAAGATGCCGCCGACGAGCAGGAACGGCAGCTTGGGCAGGCCGGGGATGAGGCACAGGGCGAGGGCGGCGCCGCCGGCGATCCGGACCGGCAGCCGGAACCGGCCGAGCTGCGCGAGCAGGTCGGTGCCCATGTCGCCCTCGGTCGCCGACCGGGTCACGATGATGCCGGTCGCGGTGGACATCAGCAGCGCCGGGATCATCGAGACCAGGCCGTCGCCGACGGTCAGCAGCGAGAAGGTCGAGACGGCCTCGCCGGGGGCCATGCCGCGCTGCATCACGCCGATGGCGAAGCCACCGATGAGGTTGACCAGCGTGACCACGATGCCGGCGATCGCGTCGCCCTTGACGAACTTCGAGGCACCGTCCATCGAGCCGTAGAAGTCGGCCTCGGCGGTGACCTCCTGGCGACGCTTGCGCGCCTGCTTCTCGTTGATCAGGCCGGCGTTCAGGTCGGCGTCGATCGCCATCTGCTTGCCGGGCATGGCGTCGAGGGTGAACCGCGCGCCGACCTCGGCGACGCGGCCGGCACCGTTGGTGATGACCACGAACTGCACGATCGTCAGGATCAGGAAGATCACCAGACCGACGATCAGCGAGCCGCCGATGACGATGTGCCCGAAGGCCTCGATCACCTTGCCGGCGTAGCCGTCGGTCAGCACCAGCCGCGTCGAGGAGACGTTCAGCGAGAGCCGGAACAGCGTCGCGATGAGCAGCAGCGACGGGAAGACCGCGAAGTCCAGGGGCCGCTTGATCTGCATGGCGACCAGCAGGACCAGCAGCGCGATGGCCAGGTTCAGGCCGATCAGCAGGTCCATCAGCGGCGCCGGGAGCGGCACCACCAGCATGAGCACGATGGCGACGACGCCCACGGGGACGGCGACCTTGCTGAGCCCCTTCACTGGCCCACCTCGGGCGCGGACGACGGACGCTGGCTCACCCCTCCCTCATCGGCAGGCCGGTGCCGGGCCGGTACCTACGCGGCCGTCGCCGTCCGGCGTCGCCCGGCCTTCGGCAGGCCCTCGACGTCGGGGGCCTCGAACCCCGGCCGGTGGAACCCACCCCGGACCCCGCGCACGCCCAGGTGCATGACGAACGCCAGCACGCGCGCCACGGCGTTGAACAGCTGCGGGGGCACCTCCTGGCCGATCTCGCACGAGGCGTGCAGGGCGCGGGCCAGCGGGATGTCCTGGACCAGTGGCACGCGGGCCTCGGCGGCCCGCTCACGGAGCTTGGCGGCGACCTCGCCGGCGCCCTTCGCGACCACCCGCGGCGCGCCCTTGGCCGCCTCGTACTTGAGCGCGACGGCGACGTGGGTGGGGTTGACCAGCAGCACGTCGGCCTCGGCGACCTCGCTCATCATCCGGTTCCGCGACATCTGCATCTGGATGCCGCGGCGGTGGGCCTTCATGTGCGGGTCGCCCTCGGACTGCTTGTGCTCCTGCTGGATCTCGTACTTGCTCATCTTGAGCTGCTTCATCATCTTCGTCCGCACGACGACGTAGTCGGCGACGGCCAGCACCAGGCCGGTGACGGCGACGACGCGGAACATGAGGACCGCGGAGTCGGCGAAGGTGGCCGCGACCGCCGACAGCGGCAGGGCGCCCGAGGCCGACACGAGCTCCTGTGCCCGGTCGCTGGTGACGATGACGACGGTCCCCAGCGCAGCGGTCTTGATCAGGGCCTTGCCGGTCTCCCAGAGCCCCTGGGTGCCGAACATGCGCTTGAGGCCGGGGACGGGGTTGAACTTCTTCAGCGTCGGCTTGATCGGCTTGCTGGCGAAGTGCACCCCGCCCTGGGAGGCGGACGCGACGATGCCGACGACCATCAGGCCGAGCGCCGTGGGGAGGAGCGTGGTCAGGAACGTCGTGAGGGCCTGACCGAGCAGCGCCGTCACGGTGTTCACGTCGGGGTTCTTCACCACGGTGGCGACGTGCACGAACAGCTCCTGGACCGCGTCGAACGCGCTGCCCACGAGCATCGGCAGCAGGGCGCTGGCCGCTGCGATGCCCAGCCACGTCCCCAGTTCCTGGGTCCGCGGGATCTGGCCTTCCTTGCGCGCCTTCTTCAGGCGCTGGGGAGTCGGCTTCTCTGTCTTCTCACCACCCGGGCCGTCCTTGGCCATGGCTCACCCGCTCCGCAGCGACATCATCGCCCGGGCGCCGTGCTCGAGCAGGGCGTCGAGGGCGGGCGGGAGCAGCGGGAAGGTGAGCCCGAGCATGGCCAGCGTGAGCATGATCTTCACCGGGAAGCCCATGGTGAAGACGTTGAGCGCGGGTGCGGCGCGGCTGAGCAGGGCGAGGGCGACGTCGGCCAGGAGCAGCACGGCCACCATCGGCCCGGCGATCTGGATCGCGGCCAGGAACATCATCGAGAAGGCCTTGATGAGGACCGCGGCGATCTGGTCGGTCGGCACGTCCCCGCCCACGGGCAGCCCCTGGTAGGAGGTGGCGAAGCCCTTGACCATGAGCAGGTGCCCGCCGCTGGTGAACAGCAGCGTGCTGGCCAGCAGGTAGTGCAGCCGGCCCAGCGAGCTGTTCTGGGTCATCGCCATCGGGTCGTAGCCCGGCTGCAGGGAGAAGCCGCCGGCGACGTCGAGGATGTCGCCGGCCATCTGCACCGCGGTGAACAGCACCTGGACGACGAAGCCGAGCGCCGCCCCGATCACCACCTCCGTCACCGCGGTGACCACGAGGAAGCCCGCGGTCGGTGCCGGCAGGGTCGGGGCGATCTGGGTGGAGAGCAGCACCGAGAGGGCCAGGGCGAGCGCGCCCTTGACCGCACCGGGGATGACGCGGGAGTTGAAGGGCGGCGCCAGGAGCACGAAGCCGGCGGCACGCGCCGTCCCGAGCAGGAGGGCCGCGAGGGTGACCGCCGGGACCGAGAGGTCCATGGCCGCTACGTCCGGTCGAGCAGCGCCGGCAACTGGTCGAACAGGGTGTGGGTGAAGCTGACCAGCTCGGACAGCACCCAGTTCCCGGTCACCAGCAGGGCGATCGCGACGGCGATCATCTTGGGGACGAAGGAGAGCGTGGCCTCCTGGATCTGGGTGGCCGCCTGGAACAGCGAGATCAGGAAGCCGACCAGGAGGGCGGTCAGCAGGATCGGTGCGGCCACCTTGGCGGCGACCATCATCGTCTGCGCCGCGATGTCGGTGACGTCGGCGTCACTCATGGTCAGCCACCCCCGTACGAGCCCACGAGGGCCGTGGTGATCAGCGCCCAGCCGTCGACGACGACGAAGAGCAGCAGCTTGAAGGGCAGCGACACGATGGTCGGCGGGACCATCATCATGCCCAGGGCCATCAAGGCGGCGCTGACGAGCATGTCCAGCACCAGGAACGGGATGAAGATGACCAGCCCGATGATGAACGCGCTCTTCAGCTCCGAGAGCACGAACGCCGGGATCAGCGTGGTCATGCTGACCTGCGACGCGTCGGCCGGGGCCTCCTCGCCGGACAGGCCGACCATGAGCTTGAGCTCGTCCTCGCGGGTGTTGTCGAGGAGGAACTCCCGCAGCGGGACGACGCCGGCGTCGTAGGCCTGGGACACCGTCATGGTGCCGTCCATGTAGGGCTGGACGGCGACGTCGTTGATGTCGGAGAACACCGGGCCCATCACGAACAGCGTGAGGAACAGGGCGATGCCGGTGAGCACCTGGTTCGGCGGCGAGGTCGCCATGCCCAGCGCGTTCCGGGTCAGGCCGAGCACCACGATGATCTTGGTGAACGAGGTGGCGAGCAGCAGCACCGAGGGCGCGACCGACAGGACGGTGATCGCCAGGATCAGCGTGATCGAGCTGGACGGCGAACCGTCGCCGATCGAGATGTCCACGTTGCCGTCCACCGCAGGGGCGGTCGGCGCAGTGGGAGCGGTCGGGGCGGTCGGCGCGGCCGAGGCGGGCCCGGCCAGGACGACCGCGGCCACCGTCGCGAGCAGCACCAGCAGGAGGAGCACGGCGGCGCGGCGACCCGTCCGCGGGCTCCCCCCACGCGGCAGTGCCCGCAGCGAGGCGGTCATGACCGGCGCACCGTCCGCTCGCGCAGCTCGTCCACGAGCGTGCCCCAGCCGTTCCGGTCCAGGACCGAACCGGCCAGCACACCCTCGGAGGAGCGGGCGACCTGGACCGGAGCTGCCTCGTCCTCGTCCTCGGCCGCTGCCAGGCGGGTCCGGGACGGACGGCGCTGGTCCAGTGCGGCGTCCACGGCCTCGCCGTCCACCTCGGCGAGCAGGGTGACCTGCTCCTCGGTGGCGCCGATGACGAGCACGACGTCGGCGATGCGGACGACGTTGACCGAGCTGGCCCGGCCCATGCGCTGGCGGGCGACGACCTCGATGAGGCCGTTGCCCTGCCCGAGCCCGCGCTTCTTGGCCAGCTTGGCGGCGAACCAGAGCACGCCGCCGATCAGGGCGAGGGAGAGGAAGAGCCGGATGATCATCCAGGTCATGACGCCTGCCCGAGCTCGGCGGCGTCGGTCACGATCTCGCTGATCCGCAGCCCGAAGTCCTCGTCGACGACGACGACCTCGCCGCGGGCGATGAGCGTGCCGTTGACCAGCAGGTCGGCCGGGGCGCTGGCGGCGCGGTCGAGCTCGACCACCTCGCCCGGGTGCAGGGAGAGCAGCTCCTGGACCGTCATCCGGGTGCGGCCGATCTCCACGGTGACCTCCATGGCCACGTGGCGGAGCAGCTCGAGGCTGCCGCGCTGCTCGCGGGCGGCCGGGAGGGTGACCTGCAGGGCGAAGGTGGCCTGGTGCTCGCCGTCGGCCATGAGCGGCACGGCGACGAACATGCCCTTGTCGCGCAGCCCGTCCAGCGCGGCGACCGGCTCCTCGGCGCGCTCGGAGGCGACCCGGACGCGGCCGAGGGTCGCGGCGGCGGCCTCGAGCGCCGGGCGCAGCGCGGCGGAGACGTCCATCTGGCCGACCGGGGAGTTCTCCAGGGCGTCGACGACCTCGCCGGAGATCACCAGCACCACGTCGCCGGAGACCTCGCCGGACAGGCCGGCGGTGACCGCGACGGCCGCGGCCGGGGGCAGCGGGACCGAGTCGGGGTCGTTGACCGGTGCTCCGGGGACGAGCCCGGAGGTCGAGGGGACGAGGGCGGCCGCTGCCTGGGCAGCGGCGGCGACCACCGCCGTGACGGTCTGGGAGTCCTGCGAGTCGGAGCGGGGCGCGGTCATGCGGAGTCCTTCACGGCGTGCGGAGCGTGCGGGGTGGGGACGATCGAGGCGGCCAGACGGCGCCGGTGGTTGCTGGCGATCGCGTAGGCGAACGTCACGTCGTTGGTGGTGACCTCCAGCGGGCTGTCCCGCGGGTGGCGGAGCAGCAGCACGTCGTCGACGGCGAGCGAGAGCAGGTCGGAGGAGGAGACCGTCAGCGGGGCGAACCGGACGCTGACGTCGACCGGGACGAGGTTCAGCCGGTCGGTCAGGGCCTCACGGGCGCGCTGGCGCTTGAGCAGCGCCTGCTCCGACAGCTGCGGCGAGGCCGCGTTGTTGAGGGCCTGGGCGAACGAGGAGAACGGCAGCACCACGGTCGCCTCGCCCTCGCGCGGGCCCACGGCCATGTCGAAGGTGGCCACCATGACCGTGTCGGAACCGGCGGCCGCCTGCGCCAGCTGCGGGTTGTACTCGCGGCCGACCAGGACCGGCTGGATCTCGGTGATGGGCTCCAGGGAGCGGGCGAACTCGTCGAGCAACCGCTCCAGCAGGTGGTTGGTGATGCTGGTCTCCATCGCGGTCATCGGCCGCTTCGGCTGCGCGGCGTTGCCGGAGCCGCCCAGCATGTGATCGACCATCGCCATCGCGATGTCCAGCGGGAAGGCGAGCAGGCCCTTGCCGGCGATCGGCTCCATCGTGAACGTGGAGATGAAGCTCGGGTCGGGCAGCGTCCCGATGTAGTCGTCGTAGCTGAACTGCTCGATGCCGAGGAGCTCGACGCGGGCGCCGGCGCGCAGGAACGTCGTCAGGATCGTCGTCGCCTGCCGGGCGAAGCCCTCCTGGGCGATCTGCATGACCCGGACGTGCTCGCGGGAGAGCTTCGTCGGACGGCGGAAGTCGTAGGTGCGGGGCGCCCCGCGCCGGCTGCGGCCGGTCGGTGACACGGTCGGCGGCGTGGGAGCGGGGGAGACGGTGGGGGCCTGCGCGTTCTCGGCCGCCGCGGCCGGCGCGGCCTCTGCGGGCGCGGCCGCCTCGGGAGCCGGTGCCGCGTCGGGCGCTGCCGCCTCGGGGGCTGCCGGCGGAGCGGCCTCGGGAGCCGCGTCCGGGGCCGGCGCGGCGTCCGGAGCCGGTCCGGTCTCGGGGGTGGTCACGCAAGACCTCATCGGCGGATCGCGGGACCACTCTGACCGGGCGGCTGCGCCCGCCGGGAGTGGTGTGACCGATGGGGTCCCTGGTGCGCCGCAGGGGTCGGACCCAGGGTTACTGGGTCACGTACTCCGTGTAGTAGATCGCCATGATCGCCTTCACCCCGTCGTGGTCGGTGTAGGCCTCGATGATCTTCTTCTCCAGCGCCTCCTTGAGCGCTTCGCGGGCGCCCACGACGTCGGCCGGCTGGGCCTGCGAGAAGGTGGAGATGACCAGGTCGGTGGCCTTGGAGCCGTCCACACCGCCACCGCCGTGCCCGCCGCTGGCGGCCGCGCCCTCCTCGGTGATCTCCAGGGAGACACCGACCTTGAGGTAGCCCCCGCCGGCGAGGTTCACCGCCACCGGCTCCAGCGCGAGGAAGGTGCCGCTGGACACCGGCTCGGCCTCGGTGGCCTCGGCCTCCCCGGAACTGCTGAAGAGGAAGAAGTAGGCCGCGCCGGCCCCGGCCAGCAGCACGACGGCGAGGATGATGAAGAGCTTCTTCTTGCCGCCCTTCGACTCGGTCTCCTCGCCCTCGGCCGGGGCGTTCTTGTCCTTCTTGCTCATGGGTTCCCTCCCTGGTGGGCGGCGTCGAGGCCCGGCAGCAGCGCGTTGGCCTCTGCCGAGGCGTTGGACAGGACGACGACGTCGACCCGTCGGTTGACGGTGAGTGCGGTGGGGTCGGACTCGGGCACCAGTGGCCGGGTCGAGGAGTAGCCGACGGCGGACAGCCGCTTCTCCGGGACGCCCTGACCGGCGAGGTAGCGCACCACCGTGGTGGCGCGGGTCGCCGAGAGCTCCCAGTTCGACGGCCACGGGCCGCCGCGGGTGACGGGCAGGTGGTTCGCGTGCCCCTCGACGCCGAGGTCGTTGGGCAGCCCGGTGAGGGTGGGCGCGACCGCGGCGAGGATCTCCCGACCCTCGGGCCGCAGCACGGCGGCCTCGGCGTCGAAGAGCACCTGGTCGGCCACGATGTGCACCACCAGGCCGCGCTCGTTGATCTCGAAGCGCGCGGCGCCGGTGTAGCCGGCATCCTCCAGGGCGGCCTCGATCTTCTCGCGGGCCGCGGCCAGGTCGTCGTAGGCCTGCTTGGCCTCGGCGGCGATGTTCTCCGCGCGCTGGGCCGCCGCGGCGGCCGCAGCCTTGTCGATCTGCGCCTGCTGGACCGACGGGTCCGGGGGGATCGCCGAGGCGATGTCGATCGCGCCGGGCAGCCCGTCGAGGACCGAGCCCTCCGGCGTCGCGCCGGGCTGGACGGTGATGGGGCCGCCGAAGGCGGAGGCCATGCCCTTGGCCAGGGCGGCGAACTTCTGCTCGTCGACCTTGCTCATCGCGAACAGCACCACGAACAGCACGAACAGCAGCGTCATCATGTCGAAGGCCGACACCAGCCACCGTTCGTGGTTCTCGTGCTCCTCGTGCTCCTCGTGCTTCTTCCGGCGGCGACCGTGCCCGGTGCTCACGAAGCGCCCCGGGCGGTCGCGGGCCTGATCACGCCGCCTCCTTGGCGACGGCGCCCGGCGGCACGAGCGAGGTCAGCTTCAGGCGGACCGCACGCGGGCTGGTGCCGGCCTGGATCTCGGTGATGCCCTCGACGAGCAGCTCCATCTGGGCGGCCTGCAGCTCGCTGACCCGGAGGATCTTGGCGCCCATCGGCAGGAACCAGAAGTTGGCCGCCATGACGCCCCAGAGCGTGGCGATGAACGCCGCGGAGACCATCGGGCCGAGCGTCTCGGGCTTGTCCAGGTTGGCCATCACGTTCATCAGGCCGACGATGCAGCCCAGGATGCCGATGGTCGGCGCGTAGCCGCCCATGCTGTTCATGAACTTGGCGGCGACCTTGTCCTCGGCCTTCTTCGCCGAGATCTCGCTCTCCAGCACCGCCCGCAGCTCCTCGGGGTCGGTGCCGTCGATGCCCATCTGCAGTCCCTTGCGCAGGAACTCGTCCTCGATCTGCTTGACCTGGGCCTCGAGCGCGAGCAGACCCTCCTTGCGGGCCTTCTCGGCGAGGCTGACCAGGGTCTGGATCTGCTCGGTGGGCGGCGGCACCTTCGCCGGGAGGACGGCCATCTTGAACCAGCCGCCGACCTTCTTCAGGTCGTCCATCGTCTGGCTGGCCGCCGCCGCGCCGAACGTGGCGATGATGACCAGGACGATCGCCGGCAGGAAGATCAGCGCCGTCGGGGCCACGCCCTCGAGGGTCATGAAGACGAACAGGGCGACGATGGAGACGCCGAATCCGATCAGGGTGGCGGGATCCATGGGTCAGCGCTCCTCACGGATCGGGAAGGGCACGACCGAGGAGTCGGCCGCCGCGGGCTCGGCGAGGGTGGACCGGTACGTGCCACGGTCCATCTCGTAGGAGATGGCGAGGATGCCGGCGCGGTACTCGCGGATCTCCTGGAGGACCTCGTCCACGCTCTCCTTGACGACGTACTTCGTGCCGTCCACGAGGAAGGCGACCGTGTCCGGGTGCCCCTCGACCTTCTCGATGAGGTCGGGGTTCAGCGCGAACTGGTCGCCGTTCAGGCGCGTCACTCGGATCACGGGGCGGTCCTCTTGCTCGGTGGGGCCCGGGATCGGGCGGGAACGGCACTGGTGTTTTCGGCCTCGCGGGCGGCTTCCTTGAGCCGAACGCGCTGGCCGGGGACCTGTGAGGGCCCTGTGACGGACGGCCCGGTCACCCCCGCGCGGGAGTGACCGGGCCGTCCGTGGAACGTGCTGGAACGGCCCCGGAGG
Organism: Blastococcus sp. TF02-8; assembly: GCF_003319175.1. Lineage (GTDB taxonomy): Bacteria > Actinomycetota > Actinomycetes > Mycobacteriales > Geodermatophilaceae > Blastococcus. Next base: position 119,020 of record NZ_QOHK01000008.1, read on the forward strand.
AGGGCCTTCCGCTAGCGCTTGAGGTTGACCAGGTCCTGGAGGATCTCGTCGGAGGCGGTGATCACGCGGCTGTTGGCCTGGAACCCGCGCTGGGCGACGATGAGGCCGGTGAACTCCTCGCTGAGGTCCACGTTGGACATCTCCAGCGCGCCGGCGTTCAGCACGCCGCGGCCGCCCTGGCCGGCCAGGCCGATCGTGGCCGTGCCCGAGTTGTCGCCGACCCGGAACGTCGAGTTGCCGGCCTTGGCCAGGCCGCTCGGGTTGTTGAACGACGCGAGGGCGAGCTGGCCCAGCGGCTGCCGCAGACCGTTGGAGTAGACGCCCATGATCGTGCCGTCGTTGCCGAGGGTGAACGACTGCAGGGCGCCCAGGGCGTAACCGTCGGGACGCGGGGCCGCGAGGGTGTTCGACCCACCGAACTGGGTCAGCCCCTGCAGGCTCATCGTGACCGTGTTGGTCCAGCTCGGGTAGCCGGCCGGCGTGAAGGGGGCCAGCTCGAAGTCCGGCCCGGCGGGGGTGGTCAGGTTGCCGGCCGTGTCGAACACCAGGCCGGTCGGCGCCATCAGCTCGGTGCCGTCGGAGTGCACGACGCTGACGTCCCAGGTGTTGGCCCCGGTCTTGACGAAGTTGTAGGCGACCTTCTGCAGCACGCCCTGGCTGTCGTACATGTCGGCACCGAGCTGGAAGGAGGTGCCGTCGACGACGTCGGAGGGCAGGTTGCCCTTGATCGAGCCCGCCGTCGTGGGGGTCGGGTTGACCATCTGGCCGTAGGGCACCGACAGGTTCCCCACCGGGCCGTTGGCGTTGACGACACCCTGTCCGTCGGCCATCCAGCCCTGGAGGATCGACCCGTCCGGGGTGACCAGGTTGCCGTTGGCGTCGAAGTCGAACGAGCCGGCGCGGGTGAACAGCTGCTCGCCGCCGGCCCCCTGGACGACGAAGAAGCCGTCGCCCTCGATCATGAAGTCCGTCGACCGGCCGGTGGACTGGGTGGCGCCCTGGGTCCAGTTGGTCGTGATGCCGGCGAGCTTGACGCCGAGGCCGACCTGGGCCGGGTTCGTGCCGCCACGGTCCGCGGCCGGCTGGCCACCGCTGCGCAGCACCTGCGACAGCGTGTCCTGGAAGACGGTCTGGCTGCTCTTGAAGCCGACGGTGTTGACGTTGGCGATGTTGTTGCTGGTGACGTCCATCTTCGTCTGGTGGGCACGCAGGCCGGAGATGGCGGAGAACATCGAGCGGAGCATGGGGTTCCCTCCGGGTGGGAGTGGCGGGTCGGGGGCGCGGTCGGCGCGAGGTCAGCTGGTGGTCGTCGTCTTGCCGATGTCGGTGATCCGGCCGACGGGGACCTGCACACCGCCGACGGTGGCCACGGCGTCGACCTTGTCGGTGCCGAGGCGCACCGAGGAGACGACGCCGGTCCTGGTGGCACCGGTCTCGTCGGTGTAGGTGACGGTCTGGCCGACCATCGCCCCGGCGCTGCTCGAGCGCTGCAGCGCGAGCAGGGAGGCGTTCTGCTTGGCGATCTCCTCGAGCTTCTCCACCTGGGTGAAGGTCGCGGTCTGCGACATCATCTGGTTGGTGTCGGCCGGGTTCGAGGGGTCCTGGTACTTCATCTGCGCGACCAGCAGCTTGAGGAAGGTGTCCTTCCCCATCTGGTCACCGCGGTCGACGGTGTTGGTGGCGGAGTAGGTCGCCCCGGTCGGGACGGATCCGCTGACTGCGTCCGGCATCGTCGTCGGCCTCCTTGTCAGACGCGCACGTCCACGCCGGACGACGTGGATCGCTGGGACGGATGCGCTCGCCCTTCTCCGCTATCGGCAGGCCGACCCCACGACCGTGACCGTTCGCCGGCCTGGTTCTGCTGGGAGCCGCGGTCGGCGAAGCCCTGCTGGGCCTGCTGCTGGGCCTGCTGCTCGGCCGCGTGCCGGGAGAGCCATGACCCGCCGGCGTCGGCGTCGACCTCCACGCGCGAGGGGCTGAGGCCCGCCGCCTCGAGGTCGCGGCGCAGCTCGGGGAGCGCGTCGAGGAGGGCGGCGCGGCCGTGCTCGTGGGCGCCGCGCAGGTGCAGGTCGAGGTTGCCCTTGTGGACGGTCAGCTGGACCTCGACGGGGCCGAGGTTCTCGGGGGTCAGGACCAGCGTCATGGTGTGCGACCCGTCGCCGCCGGCGCTGAGCAGCGCCACCTGACGGCTCACCTGACCGCTGACCGGCAGGGAGGCCTGTGATCCGGTGGCCGACCCGGGGGCGCTGACGCTGCCGGCGGCGGTCGCCCCGGCCGGGGCCGGGGCGGGGCCGGCAGCGGGAGCGACCACGGGCTCGGGTGCGGTGTCGATGTCGGCCGGGGCGGCCTCGGCAGGAGCCGGGCGACCGGCGGCGGCCGGCTCCTGCCCGCCGCCGGCACCGGTACCGGCGTCGCCGGAGGCGGTCGGCAGCGTGGCGAGGGGAGCGCTGGTGGTCGGAGCGGGCGCGTCGGTCGCCAGGGGACCGGCGACCGGCGCGGGCGCGGGCGACGTCGGGGCTGCGGGGAGGGCGGTCGCGTCCGTCGGGGTCGCGGTCACCACCGCCAGCTCGACGGGAGCCGCCAGGAGGGGACCCGCCGGCGTGGCGGGAGCCGGAGCCGAGGCAGGGGCGGTGGCCGGCGGCTGCGCCCCCGCCGGCGCGGTGGCCGGGTCGACGGTCGCCGGCACGGCCCCGGCGACGGCCCCGGCCACCGCCGTCTCCGACGGGACGGTGACGGCCGGTGCGACGGTCGGCAGCGACGCGGTGATCGCGGCGGCGGCGGTCGGCGCGACGGTCGGCAGGGCGGCCGGGACGCCGTCGACCGCCTCGTCCACGGGCGCGACGACCTGCTGCGCGGTCACGGCCGCGGTGCCGCCGGCGAGGGTCAGCGCCCAGAGCGCGGCGGCGACGCCGGCCGAGGCGGTGTCGACCACCGGGGCGGCCGTGCCGTCGGCCTGCGGAGCCTCCTCGCCGGTCGCGGGGTCGCCGGGCCGGCGCTGGCCACCGCCGCAGGTGGCGTCCCGCAGCGGGCCCTGCCCGTCGGCCAGCGCGCCGTCGAGCGCCGAGGCGAACGGCGCCGCGCTGTCGGTGGTACCCCCGTCGGAGGAGGACGAGGAGGAGGAGGTGGCGCGCGCGGCCGGAGCGGCGACGGTCACGGGAGCGGTCATCGGTAGGCCTCTGCCTTGCTCATCACGGAGCGGACGTAGTTCTGGGTCTCGGAGTAGGGCGGGACGCCCCCGTAGCGGGAGACGGTCGCCGGCCCGGCGTTGTAGGCCGCCAGCGCCAGCTCGGTGGAGCCGAACTGCTTGGTCAGGCTGCTGAGGTACTTGGCGGCGCCGTCGATGGCGGAGGCAGGATCCATGGGGTTGACGCCCAGGCCCTTCGCCGTCGCCGGCATGAACTGCATGAGGCCCTGCGCTCCTGCCGGCGAGAGGGCCTGGGTGTCGAAGTTCGACTCCTGCTTCGCGACCGCGGCCAGCAGCGAGGCGTCCAGCCCGTACCTGCCCGCCGAGCGGGAGAACAGGTCCGCGTAGGGCACCCCGGCCAGCGAGCCGCTGCCGCTCGGCGCCGCGGTCGGCGCGGCGGCCGCCTCGGGCAGGACCCGGCGGATCACCGTGGGGTTGCCCACCGACTGCACCTTGACCGTCTCACCGGCCTGGGGCGCGGCGATCATCTGGCCGTTGCCGATGTAGATGCCGACGTGGTCGATCCCCGCGCGGGAGCTGGAGTAGTCGAAGAAGACGAGGTCGCCGGGACGGGCCTGGGCGATCGACGCCACCGGCTTGCCGGCGGTGGCCTGCTGGGACGACGTGCGTGGCAGGTCGATGCGGAGGTTGCCGAAGACCAGCTTCGTGAACCCGGAGCAGTCCAGACCCTTGCTCGGGTCGGTGCCGCCCCAGAGGTAGGGGACGCCCAGGTACTTCTGCGCCTCGCTGACCACGGCGGTCTCCGAGGCCGTGCCGGTGGCGCCCGTCGCGCTGCTCGTCGTCGACGTGCCGGTCAGCCCCGCCGCGCTGGCGGCCGAGGCCCAGCTCGCGGAGGAGCGGGTGGTCGCCGTGGGGGCGAAGCGTGCCTGGATCTCGCTGATGCGGGCCTGGACCGCGCTCAGTCCGTCCATGCCTGGTCCTCCCCGGTACGGGGCGCGCGGCCTGCGCGCCCGGTGACCAAGTCATCGGCAGCCCGCTCCTCCGCCATGTCCATGGCGTGCTGCTGGGCCAGCCGGTGGCGCTCGGCGAGGCGCTCGAGGGCCTTGGTCCGCTGGGCGGCCGCGGTCCACTCGGCCCGGACCGCCTCGGCCTGCTCGGCCTGGGCGAGAGCCGAGAGCCGTGCGTCGGCGGCGTCGGTGGCGGCGGTGCGCAGCAGCACCATGGCCGCGACGAACGAGCCACCCGGCAGGGAGCGGGGCAGGACGGCGTTGCCCAGGGCCGTCTCCTGCTCGGTGGCGCGGCGGTCGGCCTCGACGGCGGCGGACATGGCGGCGGCCGCCGCCGCCGCGGCCGCGCGTTCCTCGGTGCGCCGGAGCTCCAGGACCGGCTGCAGCCGGAACGTCGCCCGCTTGCTCACGCGCCTCTCACGATCCGCTGCAGCCACGCCCACGCCTCGTGGGCCTGCGTCGACTCACCCAGCGGTTGCTGCAGGAACGCGTCGATCTGCGGAGCGAGCTGCCGGGCGCGGTCGACCACCGGATCGCTGCCGGCCTGGTACGCGCCGATCTCGATCAGCTCCCGCACGTCGCGCAGCGCGCCCATCAGCCGGCGGATCTCCCGGGCGTCGGCCATCTGCGCCGGCGGGACGACCGCCCCGGCGACGCGCGAGATGGACTCCAGGACGTCGATCGCGGGGAAGTGACCGACCGTCGCCAGCTTGCGGGTCAGCACGATGTGGCCGTCGAGGATGGACCGCGCGGTGTCGGCGATCGGCTCGTTGTGGTCATCGCCCTCGACGAGCACGGTGTAGAGCCCGGTGATCGAGCCGACCGCGCCGGTCCCGGCCTTCTCCAGCAGCTGCGGCATCATCGCGAAGACGCTCGGCGGGTAGCCGCGGGTGGCCGGCGGCTCGCCCGCCGAGAGGCCGACCTCGCGCTGGGCCATGGCCGTGCGGGTGATGGAGTCCATCAGCAGCAGGACGTCGCGGCCCTCGTCCCGGAACGCCTCGGCGATCCGGGTGGCCACGAACGCCGCCTTGAGCCGGACCAGCGGTGGCTCGTCGGAGGTGGCGACGACGACGACGGTGCGCGCCATGCCCTCCTCGCCGAGGTTCTCCTCGATGAACTCCCGGACCTCGCGACCGCGCTCGCCGATCAGGCCGATGACGCGCACGTCGGCGTCGGTACCACGGGTGATCTGCGCCATGAGGCTGGACTTGCCGACGCCGGAGCCGGCGAAGATGCCGAGGCGCTGGCCCTTGCCGCACGGCACCAGGGTGTCCAGGGCGCGGACGCCGAAGGTGAGCGGCTCCTCGACGCGGGTGCGGGACAGAGCGTGCGGGGTCTCGGTCTCCAGGTCGACCCAGGAGACGCGACTGCCCAGCGGCGGCCCACCGTCCACGGGCCGGCCGAGTCCGTCCAGCACGCGGCCGAGCAGCGCCTCGCCGACCGGCACCTGGAGCGGGCGGCCGGTGGCGCGGACCGGGGCGCCGGCGTGCACGCCGGACAGTCCGCCCAGCGGCATGCAGGTCAGCCGCTCCTTGCCGACCGCGACGACCTCGGCGAGCAGCGGCCGGTCGGTCGGGTTGACCTCGACGAGGTCGCCCACCGCGGCGCTGACGCCGTCGACGCTGAGGGTGAGGCCCATGGCGCCGGTCACCGAGCCGGTGACCTGCGGGCGGGCGGCGGCACGGGCCCGGTCGAGCATCACGGGGGAGACGGTCACGAGTTCAGCACTGCCTGGACGCGCTCCAGCGCCGTCCCGAGCTGGGCGTCGATCCGGCGGGGGCCGGACTCCGCCACGGCGCCGGCCCGCTCGATCGACGGGTCGGGGAGGACGCGGATGCTGTCCGGCAGCTCGGCCAGCGCCTCGGCGGGAACCTCCGCCAGGTCGTCGGGGTGCAGCCGGACGACGGCCGGTGCGTCGGCGGGGCAGAAGGCGAGTGCGCGGCGGACGGCGTCCATCACGGGGTCGGCGGCCAGCGCCAGCTCGCGGCCGAGGATGTCCTCGACCAGCGTGAGCACCGTGCCGAGGATCGACTCGCGGATGTCCTCGGCCACGGGCAGAGCGGCCTGCTCGAGCTCGCGGGCGGCGGCGCCCAGCGCGGCGGTCGCCGAGACCAGGCGGCGCTCCCACCGGGCCTGCACCTCGGCCAGCCGCTCCTGGGCGGCACGCTCGACCTCCGCGACGACGGACTCGGCCGCCACGAGGCCGTCGGCGTGACCGGCCGCGAACCCCTCGGCCCGCGCCTGGGCGCGCAACCGGTCGAGCTCCTCGGCGTACACGTCACCGAGCCGGAAGGAGGGCTTCCCGCCGGCGACCGGCTGGTCCTCGGCGCGGCGCACGGTGGTGCGCCGCTCCACGGGGAACGACTGCGGGTCGGCCGCGGCCGGCGCGTGCGTGGCGGGGGCGACCAGCTCGTCCGCGGCGGGACGGGCCGCCGGGACGACCGCAGGGACGGCGGCGGTCAGGCCGCGCTCGGCCATGACCTCCCGGTACGGCCGGGCCTGCGCGGCGGAACCGCCGCGCAGGACCGCGCCCTCACGCAACGAACTCATCGTCGCCGCCGCGCGAGATCGTCAGCACACCCTGCTCCTCGAGCGTGCGGATGACACCGACGACCTTGGCCTGGGCCTCCTCGACCGTCCGGGTGCGGACCGGGCCGAGCAGCTCGATCTCCTCGGCGAGGTTCTCGGCCGCGCGCTCGGAGAGGTTGCGCTGCACCTTGTCGCGGACGTCGGGCCGCACACCCTTGAGGGCGGTGGCCAGGTCGTTGGCCTCGACCTCGCGCAGGACCAGCTGCAGGGAGCGGTCGTCGATGGTGACGATGTCCTCGAAGACGAACATCTGCGCGCGGACCTGCTCGGCGAGCTCCGGGTCGCTGTTGTCCAGCCACTCGAGGATGGAGCGCTCGGTGGGCCGCGGCGAGCGGTTGATGATCTCGACGAGGGTCTCCACACCGCCCACGGTGGTCATGTCCTGGTGCGCCAGGATCGAGCCCATCCGCCGGCCGAGCTCCTCCTCGACCAGACGGACCATCTCCGGGGAGGTGCGGTCCATCGTGGCGATGCGGTGGGCGACCTCGGCCTGCTGCTCCGGCACGAAGCCGGAGAGGACCTCGGCGGACTGGGCCGCGGTGAGGTGGGCGAGCACGAGGGCGATCACCTGCGGGTGCTCGTCCTTGAGGAAGGTGACCAGCTGACGGACGTCGGCCTGGCGCAGCGAGGCGAACGGCACCTCGGTGTAGACCACGTTCAGCCGGGAGAGGATGCCCTCGGCCTTGTCCTGACCCAGACCGGCGGCGAGGATCTCGCGGGCGAACTCGACGCCGCCGCGGCCCACGAACTGCTGCGCGGTCATGAGCCCGTGGAACTCGCGCATGACGCCGTCGACGTCCTCGAGCTCGACCGACCCGAGCTTCATCAGCTCACGGGTGAGGGCCTCGACCTCGCGGGGGCGGAGCTGGGCCAGCAGCACGCCGGCCTCCTCCTTGGTCATCTGGGCGAGGAAGACGGCGGCCTTGCGCAGGCCGGGCATCTCCGGGCGCGGGGGAGTGGCCAGGGCGCCCGGCGTGCCGGTGGGGATGCTGGCGAGGGTCATGACTTGTTCTCGCTCAGCCAGCCGCGCAGCATGGCTGCGACCTCGTCCGGACGCTCGCTGACCATCGTCGAGATCTCCCCCCGCACCTTGGCGCGCTCGGCGGCCTCCAGCTCGAGCTGGGCGTCGGTGAGCTCGACCTCCTCACGGGTGCTGGACACCCGGAGACGGTCCAGCTCGGCGAGCATGTCGTCGTCGAGCTCGAGCGGCTCGTAGTCCTCCTCGACCTCCTCGCGGCCCCGGCGGGAGCGGAGCCAGACGATGAGGACGACCAGGGCGATGCCGGCCGCGATGCCGCCGGTGCGGATCATCGACCACATCTGCTCGCTGGCCTCGGCCTCGCGCGCGGCCTCCATCGCCTGGGCGGCGTTCTTGGCGGCGGTGTCGTCGAAGGGCATGGAGGCGACCGTGATGTCGTCACCGCGGGCCGGGTCCAGGCCGACGGCGGTGGTCATCAGGTTGGTCATCTGCTGCTGGTTGAGGTTGCCGGCGACGGCGTCGTTCATGACCACGGAGACGGTCAGCCGGCGGAGGTCGCCCGGGGCGTCCTCGGTGACCTCGGTGGTCTTCCCGACGGCGTTGTTGGCCGTCGTGGACTCCTTCTGGTAGTTCGAGGCGCCGCCACCGGCGTTGTTCGCCGCGTCGGGCATGTTCTCCGGGCCCAGGACGCCGCCGACGGGAACGCCGGAGCCGGTGTAGTTCTCGGTGGTCTTCTGCTCCGACACCGGCGGCGTGCCGTTGTCGTAGTTGTAGGTCTCCGAGGTGGTGTTGCGCTTGGAGAGGTCGACGTCGGCGCGGACGGAGACCACGGAGTTGTTCGGGCCGACGACCGAGTCGAGGATCTTCTGGGCGCTCGCGGCGAGCCGGTTCTCGTACTCCTGCTCGACCTGGGAACGGGCGTCGCCCGCGGCGGCGGTGATGCCGGTGCCCGGGGCGGAGAGGACCCGGCCGCTGGCGTCGGCGACCGTCACCTGCTCGGGGTCCATGTCCTGGACGCTGGAGGAGACCAGGTTCGTCACGGCCTGGATCTGCTCGCCGGAGAGCTGCGTGCCGGGGGCGAGGTCGAGGAGGACGGAGGCGGTCGGCTCGGCCTTGTCGGTCACGAAGACCTCGTCCTCGGGCAGCGCGACGTGCACGACCGCGGAGTTGACGCCGGCCAGCGCCTCGAGGGTGTTGGAGAGCTCGCCCTCGAGCGCCCGCTGGTAGGTGACCTGCTGCTGGAACTCGCTGGTGGTGATGCCCTGCTCGTCGAGCAGCGCGTAGCCGGTGTCCTGGCCGGCGGGCAGACCCTTGCCGCTCATGGTCAGGCGGAGGTCGTAGACCTTGTCCTTCGCGACCATGATCGTGGTGCCGCCGTCGGCGAGCTCGTAGGCCACGCCCTCGGCGTTGAGCTCCTCGACGATCGCCGAGGCGTCGCTGGCCGCGAGGTTGGAGAACAGCGGGGCCTGCGTGGGAGCGGTGATCCAGCTGTAGAAGAAGAACCCGCCGAGGAGCAGCCCGATGAGCAGCAGGCCGATGACGACCTTCTGCCCCAGGCTGATCGAGGCGAACGTGGAGCGGGCACGCTCCAGCGTCCCGGCGAGTGCCGACGGCATCAGATCTGCATCCTCATGATCTCGTTGAAGGCCGCGACGGCCTGGTTCTTGATGGTCACGACCATCTCGGTCGCCAGACCGGACTCAGCGCTGGCGATCATGTAGTCGTGCACGTCCTTCAGGTCGCCGGTGGCGGCCTGCAGGGCGAGGTTCTCGGTGGTGGACTGCGTGGCCTGGAGCTTGTCGAAGGCCCCGGCGAGGACGGCGGCGAAGCCGTCGGCGCCCTCGGTGGCCGTCGTGCCGCGGGTGCTGCCGGCGACCCCGGAGGTCGCACCGACACCGACGAGCGGGATGCCCCCGAGCGGGACGGTCATCAGCGGCGTCCGAGCTGCAGCGCGGCCTGGTAGGCGCTGGTCGCCCGCTCGACGACGGCGAGGTTGGCCTGGTAGCCGCGCTGCGCCATCATCATGTGGGTCATCTGGTCACCCAGGTCGATGTCGGGGTACTTGACGTAGCCCTCGGCGTCGGCGAGCGGGTGGTCGGGCTCGTAGACCATGCGGCCCTCGGCGCTGCCGAACTCGGCCCGGGCGACGCGCACGCCACCCTCGCCGGTCCCGTAGTCGACCGCGCGGGCGACGACGAGCCGCTCCTGGAAGGCGTCCTCGTTCGTCCGGGTGACGGTGTTGATGTTCGCGATGTTGTCGGAGACGGCGTCGAGCCACTTCCGGTGCGTCATCAGCCCGGACTGAGAGATGCTCAGTGCCTGGAACGTGCTCATGTCAGTTCGTCCTCAGCGCCGTGCGCATCGACGTGTACTTGCCGTCGAGCGCGTTGAGAGCCAGCTGGTAGCGCAGGCCCGTCTCGGTGGCGATGACGGTCTCGGCGTCCAGGTTGACGTTGTTGCCGTTGGTGTTGGTCGGCTCGAGCGAACGCGTGGTCGTACCGCCGGAGATGGTCGGCAGCTGGCCGCTGGAGACGGCTCCGCGCAACGACGTCTCGAAGTCGGTCCGCCCGGCCAGGAAGCCGGGGGTGTTGACGTTCGCGATGTTGTCGGCGGTGACCCGCTGACGCTGCGCGAGGCCGGCGAGGGCCGCGTGCAGCGCCGTCGAGGTGGTGTCGCCCCCGATCATGGGGCGGCGGGGCAGCGCGTGGAGCGGGACACGATCGACCTCCGGGTAGGCGGAAGGCACTCGCGAGCGAGTGGGGGGCCGCCGATCCATGGCGAAGGTGTTGCTCTCCGTGCAGCTGCTACATCGGCACGGCCCGGAAGCGGGTTGACCTCCGGTACGTCACTCGGGTGACGCGAGGAGCCCGCTGAGCAGGCCGGTGCGTGATCGCACCCGTGTGACTCGTGGTGCTCCGCCGGTCCCGGGGGTACGGCTGGGGCGGCTGCGCCGGGCGCCGGGTCCGGCTGGCGCCCGCAGCGGCGGGTGCTCCACCGGGCGGGTGGGGAGCTGGGGTAGAGACGGGTCCGATGAGCATCAAGCTGATGAAGCGCGCCACCTTCCTGTGCCCCACGGTCACCACCGGAGGGCCCGAGGCGATCCACCAGGTGGCCCAGGTCCTGAACGAGGAGGGGCTCCCCACCGACATCGCCTACTACGGCGACGGCGGCCGGCTGCGTCTCGACGGTGCCCGGCTGGTCGTGGAGCAGCCCGCCGAGAACCCGTGCCTGGAGGCGTACGCCCGCTACCGGCCGGTCGTGAGCCCCGGGGCCCTGCTGCGTCGCCACCACCTGCTGGTGCTGCCCGAGGTGCTGGCGGGGTCCGCGCCGGTCTTCCGCGGCGCATCGGTGGCCGTCTGGTGGCTCTCGATCGACAACGCGCCGATCGTCGCCGACCCCGCGGCGCTGCGGCTGCTGCTGGCCGACCGGGAGGTGCGGCACTTCACCCAGAGCGCCTACGCCGAGGACTTCCTGCGACGCACCGGTGGGCGGGGCTCCGACCCGCTGGGCGACTACACCGACCCGCGGTTCGCCGCCCTCCGACCGCAGGCGCCCAACGTGGTGCCGGGCGTCGCCTACAACCCGGCCAAGGGTGCCGAGCTGGCGGACGCCTTCTTCGCCGCCAACCCCGGGCTGCGGGGTGTGCCGATCCGCGGCATGACCAAGGACGAGGTGGCCGACCTGCTCTGCTCGACGCAGGTCTACGTGGACTTCGGGCACTTCCCCGGCAAGGACCGGCTGCCGCGGGAGGCCGCGGCCGGAGGTGCCGTGGTGTTCCTGCGGCGCCGGGGCGCCGGTGCCTACGCCGAGGACTTCCCGGTGCCGGACTTCTTCCGTTTCGACGAGGAGGACCTCGCGTCGGGGGAGCTGGCGCGGCGCATCGCCGCCGTGCAGTCCGAGCCGGCGTCGTTCTTCGCGCAGCAGGAGCCGCTGCGCACCGCGGTGCAGGGCGAGCAGGAGACCCTGCGGGCGCAGGTCCGCGCCCTGCTGGGCAGCCGGCCGGCCGCCTGACGCCCCCGGACGCGTCAGCGCCCCCGCCCCTCCGGAAGGAGGAGCGGGGGCGCTGTGCCGAGGTTCAGAGACCGCGGTCGACGAACGCGGCGGTCGGCCGGCTGGGTGCGTAGGACATGCGGGCGGCGAGGTCGCGCTGGCGCTGCGACTGCATGATCCGCTCGACCAGCTCCTCGGCCACGGCGAGCTGGTGCTGCAGCAGCTTGGCGGCCCGGTCACGGAGGTCGTCGGGCAGCGAACCCAGGCTCGACGGCGGGACCCAGTCCTCGGCGCGGCGGCCCCAGGACTCGATCTCCTCGACGCGCCCCTGGGCCATCGTCTGCTCGGCGGCGACGACCTCGCCCTCGAGGTGCGTGAGGACCGACGTCCAGTCCACCGGCCCCGGCGTGCCCTCGTCCGGAGCGGCCGGCTGCCCGGTCACGAGGCGGAGCCGGCCAGGGACGAGGCAGCCTGGCGCCACGCGTCGCGGAGCGGCTCGACGACCTGACGGCACGAGGCGATCCGGTTGGTGTCGAGCTTGATGTTGGCCTGCTGCAGCTCGCTGATCAGCCAGTTGTAGAGAGCGGCCAGGCGGGGGCCGCCGTCCCAGACGTCGACGCGGAGGCTGGACAGCAGCTCGTAGACGATCGCCTGCGCGTGCTGCAGCTGCTCGCTGGCCTCCGAGCGGTCACCCGCCGCGACGGCGAGCTGCGCGCGCTCCAGGTCGAGGGCGAGCCGGTCGTACAGCATCACCAGCACCTGCTGCGGCGAGGCGGTCGCGACCGAGTCGCCGAGGTAGCGGGCGCGGAGGGAGGCGGCACTCATCGTGGGATCTCCTGGAACGAGGGGGTGGTGCGTGCTGAGGGGTCAGCCGACGGATCAGCCGAGGGCACTGAGCTGGCTGCCCAGCCAGGTGGACTGGTTCTTCATCGCGCTCAACGCCGTCTCCATGGCGGTGAACTGGCGGGTGAGGGTCTCGCGGCGCTTCTCCAGCCGGAGGTCCCAGGAGTCGATCCGCTCCTGGATGTCCTTGACGGCGGCGTCCTTGCCGTTGGCCATGGAGACCAGCGTGCCCGTCGTGCTGTCCGAGGCGGTCTTCGCCACCTCCAGCAGCCGGGCGGCCACGCCCTTCACCGCCGGGACGGCGGTCCCGTCCGCCGCCGTGGTGGCGGACGTGCCGAGCACCAGGGCCTGCGCCATCTCGGGCTTGTCCTTGAGCGCGGTCAGGAAGGCGTTCTTGTCGAACGTGACGCGCCCGTCCTTGGTGAGCTGGAACCCGGCCTGGGCCGGCGACCCGTAGGTGCCCACCGCGGAGGACACGGCGTCGAGCAGCTGACCGGCCAGCGAGGCGATCGAGTAGTCGCCCCGCAGCGCGGCTTTGCTGTCCTTGCCGTTGTTCGTGTAGGTCTTCACCGTGTCGATCGCCGCGTTGACGGCGTCGACGAGCTTCTGCACGTTGCTGGCCACGGCGTCGTTGTTGCTGCCCACCGTGACGGTGACCTGGGCGTCGGGGTCGGCCTTCGACACCGTCACCGAGAGCCCGGTGAGCAGCTCGGGGAAGGTGTTCGTCGCGGACTTGGCGACGACACCGCCGCCGAGGTCCAGGGTCGCGTCGCGGGCCGGAGCAGTCGTGACGAAACCCGACCCCATCGTGGTCATGTCCTCGTCGGCGCTCTTGACGGTGAAGCCGCCCGCCTCGCCGGCGGTGGTGCTGGTGAACTGCAGCGTGTAGCGGTTCTCGCCGAGCTTCACGACGGACGCGGTGACGCCGTACCCGGCGTCGTTGACGGCCTTGGCGGCGTCGGTGAGCGTGGCGCCGGCCGGGATGTCGATGCTGCCGACCTTGGTGTCGTTCTCGTCGTAGATCTCGACGGGCCAGGCCGGACCGGCACCGCGGGCGTCAGCGGTCGGGGAGGTCCAGACGGCCTTGCTCAGGCTCACCTGGGTGCTGGCCAGGGACTGCACGGTGAAGGTGACCGACGCGCCGGGGACGGCGCTGGCGGTGGCGACCGGGGTGACGGCGGAGCTGGAGCTCGACGCGGTCCGCGCGCTGGTCAGTGCGGTGGGGGTGAGCTTCTCGGCGGCGGCCGACACGGCGAGGAAGGTCGTGTTGACCGTGCGGTAGGCGGAGGCGGCCTGCTGGGTGGCCGTGAGGCGCGTCTTCAGCGCCTTCTGGGAAGCACCCTCGGCGTTGATGAGCTGGTTGATGAGGTTCGTGGTGTCCAGTCCGGAGACCAGACCGTCGACGCTCATGCCCGCCATGCGCTTCCTCCTGGTCCGGGGCTGGGGGAGTGTGAGTGAGGGGGGAGGCCACGCAGGCCTCCCCCCTCACCCGGGTTGGTGCTGAGGTGTTGCGCCCTCAGCTACTCAGCTGGGATCAGCGGAGCAGCGAGAGGACACCCTGCGAGGCCTGGTTGGCCTGCGCGAGCATCGAGGTACCGGCCTGGGTCAGGATCTGGTTCCGGGTGTACTGGACCATCTCCTGCGCCATGTCGGCGTCACGGATGCGGCTCTCCGACGCGGTCAGGTTCTCGACCGAGACGTTGAGGTTGTTGATCGTGTGGTCGAACCGGTTCTGCAGAGCACCCAGGTCGGCACGGATCGTCGACACCGTCTTGATGGCGTTGTCGATGTTCTTCAGACCCTCGGTGGCACCGGAGGACTGGGTGAACGTGAGCTGCGACTTCGCCAGGGCGTCGGCGGTGGCGTTGGTCCCCGGGTTCGCACCCGTGATGACCAGGTTGCCGCCGGTGATGGCGGCCTGGATGTTGCTGGCACCGAACGCGTTGTCGAGCGCGGTGTTCAGCGTGGCCAGGCGGGTCGCGGCGTTGTCCGTGTCGCCGTAGACCACCGACGAGAGGTCGAGGGTCTTGCCGTCCATCGTCAGGGCACCGTTGAGCTTGGAGAAGTCCTCCGCCAGGGCCGGGTTGGCCGTGCCGGAAGCGATGGTGACGGTGGCGGCCGAGCTGGACGCCGAACCCGACGTCGCAGCCACGGTGGTGGCGGTGATGCCGGCGGCGGACGAGGTGACGTCCACGCCGTTGACGCCCAGGCCGGAAGCGCCCATGGCGGTGCCGACCTTGACCTTGATGGTCTCGCCCGCGTTGGCGCCCACCTGGAACGTGCCCTGGTAGTTGCCGTCGAGCAGCTTGGTGCCGTTGAAGGTCGTCGTGTCGGAGATGCGGGTCAGCTCGTTCTTGAGCTGGCTGATCTCGGACTGGATGTTCTTCTTGGCGTCGGCGTTGAGACCACCGTCGTTGCTGGCCTGGACGGTCAGGTCGCGCATGCGCTGCAGGATCGAGTGCGTCTCGGTGAGCGCACCTTCAGCGGTCTGCACGACCGAGATGCCGTCCTGGGTGTTGCGGACGGCGACCTTCAGGCCACCGATCTGCGAACGCAGGCCCTCCGAGATGGCGAGCCCGGCCGCGTCGTCGGCAGCGCGGTTGATGCGGAAGCCGGAGGAGAGCTTCTCCAGCGACTTGCTCATCTGGCCGTCGGTGACGGACAGGTTGCGGTACGCGTTGAGCGCCGCGATGTTGTTGTTGACGCGCAGACCCATGGTGTTCCTCCTTGGACGGGGTCGTACTGGGGGTTCCCGCTGCATCCGTGCTGCGGGCCGTGCAGGTACAACTACGGCTCGAAGGCCGTCGGACTTGAGGCGAACGGGTCACGAATTGACCACGTCCCCCGATCGGGCGTCCTCGCGCAGGTCAGGCGTACTTGCGGCGCGCGCGGGCCCGGTGGTCCAGGGCCTGGCGCCACGCGGCGACCCAGCGCTCGGCGCGGTGCTCGGTGAGGTGGCCGGCGAGCACCGCCTCCCGCGCGCTGACCGCCTGCTCGGTCCGGCGCTCGCGGTCGGAGATCGTGCTGGTGAGGGCCTTGGTCCAGTCCTTGGGCGACTTGGCTCGCCAGCCCAGACCGAGCCGCTCGTACTCGGCGCTGGGGGAGCGGACGAAGGGCACGCCGCGGGCGGAGTACTCCAGCGCCTTGAGCCAGCTCTTGCAGGTGTTGAACCGGTCGATGCGCAGCGGCGCGATGCCGACGTCGAAGTGCTCACCGACCGCATGGGTGTAGGTGTCGACGTCGGTCATCCACGGCAGCTCCTCCGGCTCCTCGCCGAGGCCGAGCAGCTGGCAGGCGTTCAGCTTCTGCCCGATGACCATGAAACGGCTGCGCCCGCGGGTCGCGTCGAGGGCCTGCTGCAGGCCCGACCGCATCTCCTGCAGGTCGTAGGGGTGGGTGATCACGCTGCCGGTCCAGCCGACCGTCACGACCTCGGGGTCGCGGTCGTAGGCCGGCGGGAGCTCGGCGATGCGGCGGGGGATCGCGTTCTCGATGACGTGACCGCGGCCGTGCGGGGCGTACTCCTCGAGCAGCGCCGGCGTCGTCGTCGTCACCAGGTCGGCGGCCCGTGCGCACTCGGAGGCGCGGCGCCCCATGCCCTTGCGCACCAGCGCGTCGTGCGCCAGGTGGCCGTAGGGGACCGCGGAGAGCAGGTCGTCCATCTCCACGACGACGGCCACGCCGTCGTCCTGGAGCACGCGGATGGTCTGCAGCATCGCGACCGTCTTCGGCAGCTGGAGGACGACGACGTCGGCACCGCGCGCGTCGGCGGCGACCACGTCGCCCTCACCGCCCGTCGCCGACGGGCGGACGGTGGTGGCGATGCCGCGGACCGTCTCGATCTCGACGTCGAACCCGCCCTCGCGGATCGCGCGGATCGGTTCGCGGACGCGGTAGTAGTCCTGGGCGTCCTGCCCGGCGTGCATGACGAGCACCTTCATGGAACGGGACCTCTCTGGTTCCGGCGCGCTGACCCGTGCGCCGGTGCGGGGATCGGGGGTCAGGCGGGGCGCCGCGAGACGCCGGCGTCGGGGGTGACCCACCGGGGGCGGGGGTGCGGCACGACCGGCGCCACCGGGGTCGGTGCCGCGGCGGCCGACGGGCGGCCGGTGAGGCGCTCCAGGTAGGTGCGCTGCTGGTTGCGCGCGCGGACCCCTCCGGTGGCCGGGACCGGCGTGCCGTCCCAGATCTCGCCCATGGCGGCGTGCAGGAGGGTGAGGGCGCGTGCGCGCATCTGCGAGACCCGGGAAAGGGTGACCCCGAGGTCTTCCGCGATGTCGGTCAGGGATTCATCACCGAAGAAATTGCGCTCGATGACCTCGTCCAGCCGGTCGGGGAGTGCGCGGATCGCCTCGTGCAGGTGGCGGGCGCGCTCGCCGCGCATCACCGCCCGCTCCGGCGACTCGCCCGTGTCGGGCAGGTCCAGCGTCGTGCCGTCCGGACCCGACTCGGCGTCGATGCTGACCATGACCGCGCGGTGCACGTCGACCTGCAGGTGGTCCAGCTCGCTGCGGGCCATGCCGAGGCTCTGCGCCAGCTCCTCGCGCGTCGGCGGGCGGCCGAGGCTGATGGTCAGTGCGTCGGCCGCGGCGTCGGTCCGGCGGGCGGCCGCGCGCACCGACCGGCTGGCCCAGTCGCCGGAGCGCAGCTCGTCGAGGACCGCGCCCTGGAGGCGGGCCAGGGCGTACGTGGCGAAGGAGGCGCCGGCGCTCGGGTCGAACCGCTTGGCCACCTCGACCAGCGCGACGTGGGCGCAGGAGAGGAGGTCCTCACGGCTGACGTGGCTCGGCAGCGAGATGCGGGAGGCGACCGCGTTGACGGCGAAGGCGGCGAGCGGCAGGTGCTCGGTCACCAGCGCGTCCACCTCCTTCGGGGACCGTCCCTTGACCGGGTTCGGCACCCGGCCGTTCGAGGCGCGCTCGCGCGAGGGCCGATCGTGTGCGGAGCGATCGCGCGGGGACCGCTCGGAGACGAGGGCACGGACTGGGGTCACGTCCCTCTTCTCGGCGGACCGGGAGGCGGTCGGCACCACCCCTCGGCACAAATCCCGGCGAACTTGAGCGCCACTTGGGCGCTTCGGCTTGACCTCCTCCGAACGGGTGCCGATGCCTGCCCTGACAGCGGTTGCGCCCTGGCCCCCGGGCCCGGCCCACCGCGTGCGATGAACCTGTGCGATGACGAGCGGGACGACGGAAGGCGGTGGACACGTGGACTACCAGCACCTGTCGACGTTGCTGTGGAGGGAGCAGGAGCTCCTCGACCTGCTGCTGTTCAAGGCGGAGGAGAAGCAGTACCTGATCCTCACGGGCAAGACCCGTTGGCTGCAGCGGATCGCGCACGAGATCGAGGTCGTCCTCGACCAGCTGCGCACCCTCGAGGTGGAGCGCGCGGCCGCCACGGAGATGGTGGCCCAGCACCTGGGGATCGGCACGAACCCCTCGCTCCGCCAGGTCGCGGAGGTGGCCCCGGCCCCCTGGAACGACCTCTACGCCAAGCACCACGAGGCACTGCTGGTCCTGGTGACCGAGCTGCGCAGCCTCTCCGACGCCAACCGCGAGCTGATCGAGGGTGGCCTGTCGGCCATCGGTGACGCCCTGCTGCAGGTGCGCACCCCCTCGGCCGGCACCTACGGCGCGAGCGGCCGCCACTCCGACGGCAGCCACCGCGCGGTCACCCTGGACGGAGCCCTGTGAGCACCTTCTCCGGTCTGAACGCCGCCACCACCGCCCTGTGGGCCAACCGGCGCGGCCTCGACGTCACCGGTCAGAACATCGCCAACGTCAACACCGACGGCTACTCGCGGCAGCGGGTCGACATGACCGCCATCGGCGGCAGCACGACCCCGGCGTTCTTCTCGACGACCTCCGGCATCGGCCAGGGCGTCAACGCCGACGACGTGATGCGCATCCGCGACGCCTTCCTCGAGGGCCGCGGGCACACCGAGCACGCCAACAGCGCCCAGCTCACCGCCGAGACCGACGCCTACGAACTGGTCGAGCAGGCCTTCCGCGAGCCGGGGAGCACCGGCATCCAGAAGATGCTGTCGGAGATGTGGAGCGGCTGGCAGGACGTCGCGAACAACCCCTCCGAGCCGGCCGCTCGCGGCCAGGTCCTCAAGCGCCTGGAGACGCTCGTCGGTGGCATGCACTTCGCCCAGGAGCAGTTGACCGGGCAGTGGGACCAGACCCGGGAGAACCTCTCGGTCCTGGTGGACGACGTCAACGCCGCCGCGGCGAACATCGCCGACCTGAACACCGCCATCCAGCGGGCCACGCAGAGCGGCCTGCCCTCCAACGACCTCGCCGACCAGCGCGACACGCTGATCATGAAGCTCGCCGACCAGATGGGTGCGACGGTCCGGCACGGCAAGGACGGCGTCCTCGACGTCGTCGTCGGCGGCATGAGCCTGGTCTCCGGCGGCTCCGCGACGAAGTTCGCCCTGGCCGGCACCAACGACCCGGGCGCGACGGCGGGCGACCCGCTGCGCATCATCACCGCGGTCGGCGACTTCAGCGTGCGCGTCGGTGGCACGGCGGCCGGGCAGCTGAACACGCTCAACGGCATCCTGCCGAGCTACCGCGGGCAGCTCGACTCGATGGCCGCGAACCTGGCGGACACCCTGAACGACGCCCACGCGCAGGGCTACGACCTCACCGGCACCGCCGGTGGACCGCTGCTCGGCACCGCCGACGGCAGCCCGGTCACCGCGAGCAACATCGCGGTCATGATCACCGACGTGAACCGGCTCGCCGCCTCCGGTGTCGGGCCCGGCACGCCGAACCTGGACCGCAAGAACGCCGACCGGATCGCCCAGCTGGCCAACGCGCCCACGGGGATCGACACCGGCTACCGCAAGATGATCATCGAGCTCGGTGTCCAGTCCGCGGTGTCCCAGCGCAACCTCGACATCCAGACCAGCATCACCACCACGGTCGACGCCGCCCGCGAGTCCGTCGCCGGCGTCAACCTCGACGAGGAGCTCACCAACATGCTCTCGTACCAGCAGGCCTATGCGGCCGCGGGCCGCATGGTCACCGCGCTCGACGAGGCGCTCGACGTGCTGATCAACCGCACCGGCCTGGTGGGGCGCTGATCTGAATGAGGATCACCCAGCGCGCCGTCGCGCAGACCAGCCTGCAGGGGCTCAACCGCAACCTGACCTCCCTGGGCAACCTCCAGGAGCAGCTCACCTCCGGGCGCATGCTCAACGCGCCGTCGGACTCGCCGACCGGCACCAACCGCGCCATGCAGACGCGGGCGGACCAGGACGCGACCGCGCAGTACGCCCGCAACATCTCCGACGGGCAGAGCTGGCTCAACCAGACCGACTCCACCCTGCGGCAGATGCTCGACGTGACCCGCAAGGTCCGCGACCTCACCGTGCAGGGTTCCAACAGCGGGGCGATGTCGGACTCCAGCCGGCAGGCCCTGGCGACGGAGACGGCGAGCCTGCGCGAGAGCCTGCTCGGGCTGGCCAACACCACGATCGCCGGCCGCCCGATGTTCGGCGGCATCAGCATGGGCCAGACCGCCTACGACCCCGACACGGGTGCCTTCATCGGTGTCGCGGGCACGGAGGTGTCGCGGCGGGTGTCCAGCACGGAGGAGATCCGCGTCGACATCAGCGGTCCGGAGGCGTTCGGCTCCGGCGGTACCGACCTGTTCGCCATCGTGGACCGCATCGCCGGGAACCTGACGGCGGACCCGGCCGCGCTCGAGCAGGACCTCGCCGATCTCGACGGCATCATGAAGACGATGCAGGCGTCGGTCGCCGACGTCGGTGCGCGCTCGGCCCGCATGGACCGCGAGGCGCAGATCAACACCGACCTGGGCATCTCCCTGGACTCGCGCCTGGCCGACGTCGAGAACATCGACCTGCCGAACACGATCATGAAGCTCCAGATGCAGCAGACCGCCTACGAGGCGGCCCTGTCCGCGACCGCGAAGGCGATCACGCCCACGCTGCTGGACTACCTGCGCTGATGACCACCAGAACCCCGGTCCGCTCCTCCGGACCGCTCTCGTGACCCCGCGCGCTGCGGCGGTGGTCGGCGCGCCCGCCCCCACGCGCGCGCCGGCCACCGCTGCAGGTCCCGGCCCGGCGCCGGCGACCGCACCCACTCCGCCCCCGGTGCAGGTGCTGTCGTTCGCCGAGCCGATGCCGGGCTTCCCCGCGTACCGGGACTACGTCCTGATCGCCGGGGACACGGCCGGCCTGCTGTTCTGGCTGCAGTCGGTCGCCCCGGACGGCCCGCGGTTCCTCGCGGTACCCGCCCGGGAGTTCTTCCCGGACTACGCACCGGCGATCCCGGTCGCGGTCCGGGACGAGCTGGGCCTGGCCGATCCGGCCGAGGCCCGCGTGTTCTGCCTGGTCAGCGTGCCCGACGGGGTCCCCGCCGAGGCCACGGCCAACCTGCGCGCTCCCGTCGTCGTCGCCCCCTCGACGCACCGGGCGCGCCAGGTGGTCCTGACCGACGGATCGCTTCCCCTTCGGCGGCGCCTCCGCCGATAACCTCTGAGGGGTTCGCGCGACGCGCGCATCCCTGCCCGCCCGGCGGGCCACGCCACGGACGGCCACCACATCACCCATGGAGGGGTACCCATGCTCACTCTCACCCGCAGCGTCGGCGAGACCATCCGCATCGGCGACGACATCGAGGTCCACGTCGTCGAGGTCCGCGGCGGCACCGTGCGGCTCGGCTTCAAGGCTCCTCGCGAGGTCGCGATCCACCGCGAGGAGGTCTACCGGCAGATCGCCGAGGCCAACCTGCTGGCCGCGCAGGTCACGGCGGACACGCTGGGTGCCCTCGCCGCGTTCGCGCCGGTGACGTCCGGCGAGGGGTCCGACGAGGGCGTCGACACCGCCCCGGCGGCCGCCGACGACACCCCCGGGACGGAGCCGGCCCGCGTCGACTGACAGAACTGCACGTCAACCGGGGGTCACCCCTGGTCAAGCCGTGCCAAGTTGACGTGCTCGGGCGCCGACAGGGGCGCGACACGGGCAACTATTGCCGAAGCTTCGGCCTGACAACTGCGTTGGACACAGCGAGTTGTGTGCCGTGTTCGGTGCGTTCATGCGGCAGATTTCTCCCCAAGCAAGTGACAGGGGGCGATCAAGATGGCACGCAACGCATTTACTACGTCGGTGGCCGGCGAGCAGACCGGCGACTCGGAGTCCGTGGTGGTCCACGTGCAGCTGCGGCCGCGCCGCGGCGCCACCCGCAAGTGCCTGGCGGCGCTGGCGACGCTGGCCGCTGAGCACGAGGACGTCGTCGTCACCGTCACCGGCCTGAGCAAGGACGACCGCGTCGTCCGCGTGACCGTCGGCATCGACCTCGGCCCGCGCACCGCGATCGCGAAGTTCTCGCCCCAGGCGCAGGCGGCGTACGCCCTCGTGTCGGCGATCTTCACCTCGCTCTACGACCACATGCCGGTCTACACCGCCGAGCCCAGCGCCGCCGAGCGCGCCGCGGCCACGGCCCTCTTCGACCGCCTCGCCGACGGCACCGCCCGCGTGGGCGACCGTGCCGCCGACCTGGCCGCCGACCTGGGCGACACCCACCCGGTGTCCTCCCCGGTCCCCGCGCCCCGGCTCCCCGGACCCGGCGAGCGCATCCCGGCCTGACGGCCTCCTCCGCAGTACCGGGCCGCCGGTCCACCGGCGACCCCTTCTTCCCCGTAGTGCCCAGGAGTACCGATGTCCGAGCGCAACCCGTCGATGACCCCGACGACCGACGACCGCAGCCGCCTCCGCCAGCCCCTGGTGTTCGGCGGCATCCCCGAGGCCGAGGGGTGGGCGCTGGCGCCCATCACCCCCCGGGACCGGGTGCACTTCCGCACCGACCAGGAGCTGCCCCTGGAGGAGTTCCGCAGCGAGCTCCCCGCCGGCGTGACCGTCAGCTACGACCAGGGCGACGGTCTCTACCGGGTCGACGGCAGCTGCGGCAGCGCCGCGATGCTCGCCGACTGGGTGAAGGCCTGGTGCGCGGGCGCCGGCGTCACCACCATCGGGCTGCGCGCGGAGACCGACGTCCGGCGCCGTGCGCCCCGTGACCTCCCTCCGGCGTTCCTCGCCGACCTGTGCCGGCACTACGGCCCGGTCAGCCTCAAGCGCCTGCAGCGCAACATGAGCACGATCCGGCTGCACCTGCCCGACCCCGACGACCTGGGGCAGCAGGTGTACGAGTGGGTCCTCAAGGCCGTCGCGCAGTACGACGAGACGAAGTCGGTGCCCTTCGGCGCCTTCCTCGCGACCCAGCTCTCCAAGTGGGTGCACGACCTCGGCCGCAACGCCCACGGTCGCACCGCGGCCGACACCGAGCACAAGCAGCAGAAGGCGATCGCCTCCTTCATGGCCGAGCACCAGCGCCGGCCCACCGAGAAGGAACTGGCCGCCTACATGGGTCAGAGCGTCGCCACGCTGCGCCGCAACTCCCAGACCGTCGCCACCCTCAACGGGCTGCGCAACCTCCAGTCGCTGGACGGCGCGCCCGACGCGACCGAGATCCTGCTGCCGGACTCCTCCGAGGCACCCGACGAGATCATGGGCGAGGCGGAGCAGACCCTGCTCTCGCACGCGCTCACCGCGGCCTGCGCTCCCGACCCGGAGGCGCGGCGGGACCAGCGCGCCGGCCAGCCCAACGTCCTGGGCTGGGCGACCTGGTACCTCACCACCTGGGGCGGGCAGACCAAGACCCAGCTCTCGCAGGACCTCAACACCTCGGTGCGGAACATGAACGTCTACGCCGACCGCGTGGAGAAGGCCCTCAAGCACCGCCTGGCCGAACTCGCCGACTGACCGCTTCGTGATGATGATCAGGTCACCTGGTCATCACGGGTCCTCCCGCGTGGTCGACCGCGAGGGAGGACCCGGAACGGTGAGGTAGGACGCCGGTTGTCCACAGCCGGCGCCGACTCGGCACGGCGTCGGCCCCGTCGTCGCCAGACTGCCCACGTGCATCCGCAGCTCAGCTCCCACGCCGCACGACGCCTCGGGGTCTTCACCAGCCAGGAGGCGCTGGCGGCCGGCTACCTGGTCGAGGACATCCGCACCGAGCTGCGCACGCGCCGGTGGTCGCGGCTGCGCAAGGGTGTCTACATCGCGACGGGCGAGCCCGCGACGGCGGACGACCGCGAGCGGCACCTCATCGATTGCGTCGCCGTGCTGCTGAGCCTCGGCCGTGGGCCGGTGCTGAGCCATGCCTCCGCCGCGCGGATGCACGAGCTGGTGCTCCCGTGGCGCCACTCGTCGGAGGTCCGCCTCACCGCGCAGGACCAGTGGCGGCGCGGGCGCGGGTACCGCGTCGCACAGGCGAGGATGCCGGACGAGGACGTCGTGCCGTGGCTGGCGTTCGCCGCGACGGCGGTGCCGCGAACCCTGGTGGACTGCGCCCGCGAGTGGGCCGTGACCGACAGCGTCATCGCCATGGACGCGGCGTTGCACGGGGGGAAGGTCGACCGCGGGGAGTTGGTCCGGGCCGTGCTCGAGGGGAGCCACCGGGTCGGCATCGGCCACGCCGCTCGGGCTCTGGGCCTGGCCGACGGGCGGGCGGAGTCACCGCTGGAGACGCGAGGGCGGCTCGCCCTCCTCGCGTCCGGCCTGCCGAGACCGGAGCTGCAGGTCGAGATCCACGACGACATGGGGTTCATCGGCCGGGTCGATGCCTGGTACGACGAGGCGGCTGTCGCCATCGAGTTCGACGGCGAGGTGAAGTACACCGATCCTCGGCACGCGTCCACACCCGGTGAGGTGCTCTGGCAGGAGAAGCGGCGCGAGGACCGGCTCCGAGCTGTCGGCCCGCGAGTCGTCCGCATCACGAACCCGGATCTCGGAGCGCCATGGCCGGCGACGGCAGCCCGCATCCGCCAGTTGGTGGCGGCTCCGTTCGTGGGCCCGCGCCGCTTCCGCATCGTCAGGACCGACGAGCCGGGTGGGGCTTCGGCAGCAGCGTGAACCCGACGAGTGGCGCCGTCCTCCCTCACGGTTCGGGGTCCTCCCTCGTGGTCGACCGTGAGGGAGGACCCCGAACGATCAGGTCACCTGATCATCATCACCGCCGGGGCGTCAGTGCCAGGTGCGGAAGATCCGCTCGGCGACGACGCC
This sequence comes from Blastococcus sp. TF02-8, assembly GCF_003319175.1. GTDB lineage: Bacteria > Actinomycetota > Actinomycetes > Mycobacteriales > Geodermatophilaceae > Blastococcus. The sequence continues at coordinate 143,676 of NZ_QOHK01000008.1, forward strand.
GGCGCGCACGCGCTGCGGGTGGTCCCCGACCGGGATCCGGGCGATCTCCCGGGCCGTGGCGTAGTCGATGACGACCACCTCGTCCTGGCCGCTCACCGACACCCAGCACTCGTCGCCGAACACGCCGTTCGTCGACCAGTACGGCTTGTCGCCCACCTCGACCAGGTCGAACTCCTCGGTCTCGCGGTCGATCACCGCGGCGTACCCGTCCATCGTCCCGGCGGCACAGAGCGTCGTCCCCGCGGGGTTGATGGCCAGCCCGTGGTGAGCCGAGTCCAGGACGTACCGCTCCCGCGGTTCCGTCGTCCGCTTCGGCAGCTCCACGACGCGCGTCACCTTGCCGACGGTCGGCTCGCCCTCGTAGGTGACCGCGGGGTCGGCGGCCTGGGTGTCGAACTCGATCCAGCCGTGGAAGAAGGACACCTGCAGGTAGACGAAGCGCTCGTCGGGCGCGACCGCCATGGGGCGGACCGCCGACGCCATGCCCGGGTAGCCGGCCTCCTCGAGCTCCTTGCCCATGTCCCACCGCGACTCGATGCTCATGTCGTCGGTGCGCACGATCTGGAACACCCGCTCGCCCTTGAGGGTGTCGTAGGGCTGCCGGAGGACCGGGCGGTCCGTGGGTGTGTAGACGCGGCCGATGCTCGCGTGGAAGACCCGCTCGCCGTCGGCGGTGTAGTTGTTCTCGTGCGGGGTGTCCCCGCTGGCGAACTCGCCGGTCTTCCTGCCAGTGCGGATGTCGAGCTCGTGCACCTTGTTGGCGGTGGAGTCGCTGACCAGCAGGCGCGAGCCGTCGGGGGAGACCCCCATGTGGTCGGAGCGGTAGCCCTCCATCGGGAACCGCCAGCGGATCTTCCCGGTGGCCAGGTCGATGCCGACGACGTCGGCGAAGCTGGGCCGGCTCACCGCGAGCAGCCGGCCGTCGTGCGTGGTGAACATGTCGTCGGTGTACTGCGCGCGTCCCTCGCCGATCGCCGCCTGGATGGCGAGGTAGAAGGCCAGCTTGTCCGGCCGGCCGACGATCTCGGCCATCCGCTGCGCGCGGTCGGGGATCGTGTCGATGGTGCGGACGGTGCGGTGCGTCCGGGCGTCGACCACCGTCGCCGTGCCGTCCCAGTTGTTGCCCACGAACATGACGTCGCGTGCGGCAGGCGGTCGGTCGACCGCTCCTGGACCGGCGACGGCCGTGCCGCCGGTGACGAGCACTGCGATCAGGGCGAGGGTGACAGCGAGCGGTGCGGAGGTGCGGCGCACGGTGGCCTCCCGGTCGAGGGTCTCGTGAGGAGAACGCACCGGTCCGCCGCGGGTTACGCCACCGGCGCGTCCGGGTGCGCCCGTCCCCGGACACGCCCGGCCGGGAGGCGGCTCCGGAAAAGCTCGCGTCGAGGGGTCCACGGAGGGCGTTGCCTGCCGATATCCCTTGCGTGATGCCCCGTCCGAGCACCCGCCGCCCCGCACCGCAGGCGGCGTCGGCGACCGGACCGTGGTACCGGGGCGGGGCCCGATGAGGCCGCCCCCGGCGAAGGACCCCGCCGCCCAGACGTTGGTCCCGCACTGGCTGGACCCCGACGCCCGCCGAGTGCTCGCCGACGCGGTCCAGGCCGCGCTCGCCGACCCGCAGGTGCATCCGGTCAGCGCGATCCACCTCCAGGACGTGCTCACCGAGCTGCACGTCGCCGCTGCCCGCGAGGCGGTCTGGCCCTCCTCGGCGGCCCGCGTACGCCTGGCCACCGGCTGGGACGCCGACGTCCTCCCGGTCCGGCTCAGCCGGGCCGAGCTGGCCAGCGTCCTCGAGCTCGAGGAGCTGCCGGACGCGGTGCGCGAGGTCCTGCGGACCCGGGTGGGCCGCCCGTGACGGCATCGAGCATCTTCGGGACGTCGTCCGGCCTCCTGCACCGGTTCCGGGCCGTCCCGGTCGACGTCAGCGATCTGCACGACGTCGCCTCCGAGTTGCTGCCCCGCCTCGCGACGCCGCGGCTGCACCTGGCGCTGGTGCGCCGCCCCGGTGCCGGCACGGTGCTGCGGGTCGAGGAGGACGAGCGCAGCCAGCAGGTACCGCTGGTCGATCTCGCCGACGACATGAGCCGCGCCGGAGTCCCGGGCACCGCGACCGGCATCGCCACGGCCCTCAGGACCTGGGTCGCACGCCGGCCGGTCACCGACGACGCCGCGGCGCGGCGGGGCATCGCCGTGCTCGACTGGGCCGACGACACCGAGACCGAGGTCGGCTGGACCGTGGTCGTCGTCCGCGGTGACCTCGCCCTGCCCTGGGCGCCGTCGCCGGCCGCCCGGACCGTGGAGCTGCACCGCACCCGGTCGGCCGCGACCGGCCGTGCGCACGACGTCTCGCTCGACGTGCGGGTCGAGGGCCCGCTGGCCCTGTGGTCGCACCGCACCGTCCCGGTGCTGGCGACCTCGGCGCTGGTGGCGCCGGAGCTGATGCTGCACCGGATCGTCACCGCCGGTCTGACGACGCCGGACATGCACGTCGTCGTGACCCCGCAGCGGCCGGTGGTCTGCGCCGCGCCGGGGGTGGCCCGTCGGCTGGCCGGTCAGGCCAGTGAGGCCAGCGTGACGATGGCGTGGCGCGAGGTCGTCGACCTGCCCTGGCTCTGAGGGCCTAGGAGATCCGGCCGTACTCCCAGTGCCAGGGCTCGGGCTTCTCGCCGCCGGGCGCGGCCCAGTCCGGCTGCACGAAGCCGAAGCGCGAGGCGTTCGCCGTCATCCAGTTCCACTGCGGGGTTCCCGCCACGTTGACGCCGTCGCACAGGTCGACGGCCAGTGCCCAGCCGTGGTTCGAGGTGCCGGGGACGGCGGCCAGCGTCGGCTTCCGGTAGTAGGCGGCGACCTGCGCACCGAAGGACCGGTAGGAGTCGGTGATGCACATCGGCGTGCCGAACTCGGCGGTGTAGGCCGCGGCCAGCTGACCGTAGGCCGCCGCGGCGTCGCAGCGCAGGGCGTGCCCGTCGACCCCGAGCCGGCAGAGGGCCACGACCGGGATGCGCCCGTTGGACCAGCCACCCCAGGCCGGGCTCACCGGGCCGGGGGCGGGCAGGGGCGCGCCGCAGGCGCCGGTCCGGTCGGCCAGGGCGGGCAGCGGGGCGTTCGGCTGGGCCGGGGCCGCGACGGTGACGCGCACCGCCGAGGAGCCGGGGTCCAGAGGGCGCACGCCGACCTGGAAGGTCGCCGCGGAGGCACCGACGACGTCGCCGTCGCCGAGGTACACGCCGACGTCGGTGCCGCCGGGGGAGAAGACGAGGTCACCGACCTGCACGTCGCGGAGCGGGACGGCGGCGCCCGCTGCCCACTGGCCCTGCGGGTCGCGTCCGAGCGCGTAGCCGCCCATCAGCCAGGAGGCGGCGGTGAAGCCGGCGCAGTCGTAGGTGTCCGGCCCGCTGCTCCCCGGCACGAAGGGCTTGCCGAGCTGGGAGAGGGCGTTGCTCACCGCGGCGACCGTCTCCGCGGGCAGCACGGTCACCGGCTCGCTGCCGATGACCGCCCAGACGACGCCCGGGACCGGCCGACCATCGGCGTCGAGAGCGGGGGAGAAGCCGCTCGGCAGGGCGGCGGGGTCGGCGACGGACGCCGCCGACGGCGGCTCGATGCCGGCCCCGGCCAGCCGGCCGAGGTAGTCCTGCCAGCGCCGCATGACGGCGTCGTTCCGGGCCTGCTGCGGCCCGGCCACCGGGATCGAGCCGATGCCGGCGAGGACGCCGGAGACGGCGGGGGAGAGGTCGTCGACCTGGTCGCGGACGGTCGACAGCACCTCGGCGGCGCGGGACTCGGCGACCGCGAGCTCGTCGCGGGCCGCGGCGACCCGCGCCTCGGCGGCCTCGAGCGTGGCTGCGGCGCGCTCGGCGCGGACGACGGTCGCCTCGAGGTCGAGTCCGGCCCGGTCGGCGACGGCCTGCTGGTACAGCACGGCGGAGGTGGCCTCGGCCCGGTCGGCGTCCAGGGCGAACACGGGCAGGCGGTCGACCGGCTCGGAGCGGTAGAGCGCGGCGGCGCTGGAGCCCACGGTCGACCGCTGGGCGGCGACCTGCTCGCGGGCAGCCTGCTCGGCCACCCGCGCCTGCTGCAGCCGGGCGCGACGCTGATCGGCGGTCTGCTCCAGCCGGCGGTAGTGGTCGGCCTGCTCGAGCAGCGAGCTGCGGGCGGTCAGCGCCAGGGTCGTGGTGTCGGTGCCGGCGCCGGGCTGGTCGGGCGCGGGCAACCCGAGCGCGAGGGCCGCGGGGAGCAGGACGGCGCTGGTGGCGACGACGCCGATGCGGGTGGACCAGCGCGAACCGGTCCGCTCGGTCGGGGTGGTGGTCTGTCGACCGCGGGCGGGTGCGCGGCGCACCGCCGTGCGTCCGGCGGTCGGGCGTCGCGCGCCACGCGTGGCGGGACGCTTCGCCGTGGGACGGCGGGCGGCGACGGCGGCACGAGCGGCCGCCAGCTGTTCGGGGGTCACGCCGGGGCGAGCGGCGGCGGCCTGGCGCAGCACCATGGCCTCGCGGCGGGCCTCCAGCTCGCGCCGGGCCTGGGCCTCGCGCAGCGCGAGGGCCTCACGAAGAGCGGCGGCCTCCGCCGGGGTCAGGGGCGGGCGGCCGTCGCGGCGGGGGGCACCGGAGGTGCGGGTGCGCGGCGAGGTGGACGTGCGGGTCGTGGACCGGGTCCGGCCCGACGTGGCCGAGCGAGGGGTCGACGCGCGAGCAGGCGTACGCGGTGCAGGCACTGCGGCGTCTCCCGGGCGTCGTCGGTACGGATGTGGCTCCTGAGGTCAGGAGCTCCTGCACATCCATCGACACGCCGCGCGAGGTGCTTGAAGAATTCGCCGGAAGGGGGGAGGGCCTCGTCCGGGTGAACCGCTGCCGCAGCAGTCGGCTCAGGGCGCCCACCAGGCGCCGTGCCGGTGGACCAGGGGGATCCGCAGCTCGCCGCCGTCCTCGGTGGAGATCACGAACTCGAGCTTGGTGATGCGCACGGGAGGGCCGTCGTCCTCGGGCTCGAGCAGCCGGCCGGTGGCCAGGGGCATGGGCGGCAGGACGAGGACGTCCTCGTCGGGGAGCTCGGCCATGCGTGGGTCCTCTCGCGTGCGGTGGCGCACCCACCGTAGGGACCCCGGCCGGAGACGCAACGGGCCGGGTGACCCCGCAGGGTCACCCGGCCCGTGTGCCGGTGTCGGTTACCGGCTGCCGATCGGCACGTAGGCGCGCTCGGTCTCGCCGGTGTAGATCTGCCGGGGCCGGCCGATCTTCGTCGTCGGGTCGGCGATCATCTCGCGCCACTGGGCGATCCAGCCGGGCAGCCGGCCGAGGGCGAACAGCACGGTGAACATGCGGGTCGGGAAACCCATCGCCCGGTAGATCAGCCCGGTGTAGAAGTCGACGTTCGGATAGAGCTTGCGCTCCACGAAGTAGTCGTCCTCCAGGGCGACCTCCTCGAGCTGACGGGCGAGGTCGAGGAGCTCGTTGTTCCCGCCCAGCTTGTTCAGCACCGTGTCGGCGGTCTTCTTCACGATCGCCGCGCGCGGGTCGTAGTTCTTGTAGACCCGGTGCCCGAAGCCCATCAGCTTGACGCCGGGCTCCTTGTTCTTCACCCGGTTCACGAACGACGGGATGTCCCCGCCCTCGCGCTGGATCGACTCGAGCATCTCCAGCACCGACTGGTTGGCCCCACCGTGCAGCGGGCCGAACAGGGCGTTGATGCCGGCGGAGACGGAGGCGAAGAGGTTGGCGTGGGACGAGCCGACCAGGCGCACGGTCGACGTCGAGCAGTTCTGCTCGTGGTCGGCGTGCAGGACGAACAGCATGTCCAGCGCCTTGACCAGGTCCGGGTCCAGGTCGTACGGCTCGGCGGGGAAGCCGAAGGTCATGCGGAGGAAGTTCTCCACCAGGCCGTAGGAGTTGTCCGGGTAGAGGAAGGGCTGGCCGACGGACTTCTTGTAGGCGTAGGCCGCGATGGTGGGGACCTTCGCCAGCAGCCGCAGGGTGGACATCTCCACCTGCGCCTCGTCGAAGGGGTCCAGCGAGTCCTGGTAGAAGGTCGACAGGGCGCTGACCGCCGAGGACAGCACCGGCATCGGGTGCGCGTCCCGGGGGAACCCGTTGAAGAACTGCTTGAGGTCCTCGTGCAGGAGCGTGTGCCGGCGGACCTTGCCGTCGAAGTCGGCGAGCTCGTCGGCGGTGGGCAGCTCGCCGTGGATCAGGAGGTAGGTGACCTCCAGGAAGCTCGACTTCTCGGCCAGCTGGTCGATCGGGTAGCCGCGGTAGCGCAGGATGCCGGCGTCACCGTCGATGTAGGTGATCGCCGAGGTGCACGAGGCGGTGTTGACGAAGCCGATGTCCAGGGCGACCTTGCCGGTCGTGGCCAGCAGCTTGCTGGTGTCGAGCCCGTCGGATCCCTCCGTCCCGGGCTTAAGGGGAAGGGGCAGTTCTCCACCGGGGTAGCGCAGGGCCACGTCGGCGGAGCCGACGGCGGCGGCGCGGTCTGTCTCGCTCATCGCCCCCGACGCTAGACCCCTTCGGGCCCGTCCGCGGCTCCAGCGCGCCCGGGGCAGGCGGGAGGAGACCGATTCGTGTCCCCTCCCGCCGGCGGGTCAGGGGTGGGTCATGGAGAGGACGTCGAGCGCCTCGTCCAGCTGCTGCTCGGTGAGCTTGCCCTGCTCGACGTAGCCGCGCTCCACGACGACCTCGCGGATCGTCTTCTGCTCCTTGAGGGACTGCTTGGCCACGATCGCGGCCTCCTCGTAGCCGATGTACTTGTTCAGCGGCGTGACGATCGACGGCGAGGACTCGGCGTAGGTGCGGCACTGCTCGACGTTGGCCACGATGCCGTCGACGCAGCGGTCGGCCAGCAGCCGGCTGACGTTGGCCAGCAGGCGGATGGACTCCAGCACGTTGCGGGCCATCAGCGGCAGGGTCACGTTGAGCTCGAAGACGCCGGTCGTGCCGGCGTAGGTGACGGCGGCGTCGTTGCCGATCACCTGGGCGCCGACCTGGATCACGGCCTCGGGGATCACCGGGTTCACCTTGCCGGGCATGATCGAGCTGCCCGGCTGGAGGTCGGGCAGCTGGATCTCGCCGAGGCCGGTGCGCGGGCCGGAGCCCATCCACCGGAGGTCGTTGGCGATCTTGATCAGGCCGACGGCGATGGTCTTGAGCTGGCCGGAGCCCTCGACGAGCGCGTCGCGGGAGCTCTGCGCCTCGAAGTGGTCGCGCGCCTCGGTCAGCGGCAGGTCGAGGTCGGCGGCGAGCTTCTCGATGATGGCGGCGGCGAACCCGGGCGGGGTGTTGATGCCGGTGCCGACGGCGGTGCCGCCCAGCGGCAGCTCGCCGATGCGGGGGAGCGAGGCCTCCAGCCGCTCGACGCCGTAGCGGACGGCGGCGGCGTACCCACCGAACTCCTGGCCCAGGGTGACCGGGGTGGCGTCCATGAGGTGGGTGCGACCGCTCTTCACGACCTCGGCGTACTCGGTGGCCTTGCGCTGCAGCGAGGCCTCCAGGTGCCGCAGCGCCGGGACGAGGTCGCGCACGATCGCCCGGGTGGCTGCCACGTGGATCGCCGAGGGGAAGACGTCGTTGGACGACTGCGAGGCGTTCACGTGGTCGTTCGGGTGCACCGGCGAGCCCAGGGCCTCGGTGGCCAGGGTCGCGATGACCTCGTTGGTGTTCATGTTGCTCGACGTGCCCGAGCCGGTCTGGAAGACGTCGATCGGGAAGTGCTCGTCCCACTTCCCGTCGGTCACCTGCGCGGCGGCGGCGACGATCGCGTCGGCGGTCTCCTGCGGCAGCACGCCGAGGGAGGCGTTGACCGTGGCCGCGGCACCCTTGATGGAGGCGAGGGCGGCGATGAGCTCGCGCTCGATCGGGGTTCCGGAGATCGGGAAGTTTTCGACGGCGCGCTGGGTCTGCGCCCGCCACTTCGCCCAGGAGGGGACGCGGACCTCTCCCATGGAGTCGTGCTCGACGCGGTAGTCCGTCTCGGTGGCCACGGTGCGCTCCCGGTGGTGTGGATGGTGACAGTGCTCCGCACGGGACCCTAGATCCCCGTGGGAGCGCCGGTGGTCCCGCCCCGGGTGTGCGCCGCCGATCAGGGCGACGAGCGGCGTTCGGCCGACAGCACATGTGCCCTCCTCGGGGCACGAGCCCCGAGGAGGGCACATGTCCCAGCCGCCGCAGTCCCCGGACCCCGCGCCCGACGGTCCGACGACGTCCGACGTTCCGACGGCGCCCGACGGGCAGTCCGCCCCCGGCTGGCCCGCCCCCGGTGCGCCGTGGCCGGCCCCGGCCGCCCAGCCCGAGTGGCCGGCCCCGGCCCCCCAGCCCGACTGGGCCGCGACCACGCCCACCTGGCCGCAGCCCGCCCCGGGCGTCGTCCCGGTGTCCCCCGTGGCCGGCGGTGCTCCGGCCGCCGCATCCCCCGGCAGGTCGGCGGCCCGGGGACGCTGGGCGCTGGTCGGTGTCGGGCTGGCCGGTCTGGCGGCGGGTGCGGTCGGTGCCACGTTGCTCGTGACCGCCGTCTTCTCCGGTACCGCGGAGGACATCGGCCGCGGCATGGCCGAGGAGTTCGGCCCGGCCATCTCCGAGGGCGTCCGCGACGGCATGGTGGAGGCCGCCGAGGAGGAGATGGAGCTGTACGAGGACGGCATCACGTCCGAGGAGTACGGCTGGTACGCCGGCGCCCCCGGCGGCGACGTTGAGCAGTTCCCGCCCGTGGAGCCCGAGGACCTCGGCCCGGACGAGGTGCTCGACGAGTACGCCCAGAGCTGCTTCGAGGGCGAGTACCAGGCCTGCGACGACCTGCTGTACGAGTCGCCGCCGCTCTCGGCGTACGAGGAGTACGCGAGCACCTGCGGCGGCCGGGTCAAGGAGTACACGGTCCCCGCCTGCACCGAGCTGGAGTGACCGGGACCGTGCCCCGAGGCCGTTGGCGCCGGGGCGCGGTCTCGGTAGCGTCCGGGGCGTGAGCGACGACGTCCCTGCCGTCCGGGCCTCCGATGCCGAGCGCGACGCCCTCGTCGTCCGGCTGCAGGCCGCCGTCGGCGAGGGGCGGCTGGACCTCGACGAGTTCGCCGAGCGCGCCGAGGCCGCCTACGCGGCCGTCACGGTCGCCGACCTGGCCGCCCTGGTCGCCGATCTCCCGTCCGACCGGGCCGTCGGCGCGGCCACGACCGGCGAGATCGTCGGCAGGCGCACGCCGCAGGGGGTCACCAGCGTCTTCGGTGACGTCGTGCTGTCCGCCGGTCAGGGGCTGCCCCGCCGCGCCAGCACCGTGTTCGGCGACGTACGGATCGACCTGCGCGGGCTGCGCACCAGCGACGACCGGGTCGAGCTGCACCTGGGCACGGTCTTCGGGGACGTCGACGTGGTCGTGTCCGAGGGGGTGGACGCCGAGCTCGTCGGCCGCACGGTCTTCGGCGACCGGAAGGTCGAGCTGGCGCCCCTTCCCCGGCTGGCGGGCACGCCCTTGGTCGTGGTGCACGCCCGCACCGTGTTCGGCGACCTGCGGCTGCGCAGCCTGCCGCCGGGGGTGTCCGCGAGCCGCTGGCGTGCGCTGATGGACCGTCTCACGGCCCGCCAGCTGCCCTGAGGCCGACCGGACGGGGGCGCCGCGGCGCAGGACCCCCGTCCCCGTGGCTCAGTGCCGGTCGAAGGGCACGGCCGAGTAGGCGCGCAGCTTCTCCAGCGAGTGCAGGCTGTCGATCGAGCGGATCGTGCCCGAGCGCGACCGCATGACCAGTGACTGCGTCGTGCAGCCGCCCGCGCTGTAGCGGACCCCGCGCAGCAGCTCGCCGTCGGTGATCCCGGTGGCCACGAAGAACACGTCGCCGCGCACCAGGTCGTCGATGTGCAGCACGCGGTCCAGGTCGTGCCCGGCGTCGAGGGCCTTCTGCCGCTCCTCGTCGTCCTTGGGCCACAGCTTGCCCTGCAGCGCGCCGCCCATGCACTTGAGCGCGCAGGCCGCGATGATCCCCTCGGGGGTGCCGCCGATGCCCAGGAGCAGGTCGACGCCGGTGCCCTCGCGGGCCGCCGCGATCGCGCCGGCGACGTCGCCGTCGGTGATGAACTTGATACGGGCGCCGGCCTCGCGGACCTCGTGCACCAGCTGCTCGTGGCGCGGACGGTCGAGGATGCAGACGGTGACGTCGCCGACCGAGCCCTTCTTGGCCTTGGCGATGCGCTTGATGTTCTCGGCGACCGGGACGGTGATGTCCACGACGTCGGCGGCGGCCGGGCCGGTCGCCAGCTTCTCCATGTAGAAGACGGCCGACGGGTCGTACATCGCCCCGCGCTCGGCCACCGCCATGACCGCGATCGCGTTGGGCATGCCCTTGGCCATCAGCGTGGTGCCGTCGATCGGGTCGACGGCGACGTCGCACTCCGGACCGTTCCCGTCACCGACCTGCTCGCCGTTGTAGAGCATGGGCGCCTCGTCCTTCTCGCCCTCCCCGATGACGACGACGCCGTTCATGCTCACCGTGCCGATGAGCGCGCGCATGGCGTCCACGGCCGCACCGTCGCCGCCGTTCTTGTCCCCGCGCCCCACCCAGCGCCCGGCGGCCATCGCGGCGGCCTCGGTGACGCGGACGAGCTCCAGCGCCAGGTTGCGGTCCGGGGCGGGACGGTCGGTGCGGAAGCTCCGTCCGGTGGTCGACGAGGGGAGCGGGCCATCGGGAAGGGGCAGCGACACGGGACCTCCTGTTGGGACCACCGGGTGGTGGCGGCGGCCCGGGCGACCAGGCCGCTGCCGGCGCGACGGTGCCGGAAGGAGGCCGCACGGACGCTGGGCGGCGGGATGGGCGAGCTCTCCTGCGATCCTAGGGGCATGACCGGAATCGGCCCGACGAGCCAGCGCCCCCAGGGGTCCGACGACGGAGCAGGCGGCGAGCTCCCGCCCCCGCCCGCGTCCCCGGCGGAGCGCGCCAACCGGCTGAGCGCGGCGAACATGCTGCGCTCCCTGCTGCCCCTGGTCGTGATCTGCCTGCTCCTGGTCGGCTGGGCCGCGTTCCGGCAGAACGACGTCGACCCGGTGCGCGAGATCGACCCGACGAGCACCGTGCGGGCAGCCCAGGACCGAGCGGACTACCCGCTGCTGGTGCCGACCGGGCTGGACGACGGGTACCGCCCGACGAGCGCGCGGTCGCAGGCCGGCGAGGGCGACTCGCTGACCCTGCAGATCGGCTACGTGACCCCCTCGGGCCGGTTCGCCGGTTTCGTGGTGAGCGACTGGCCGCAGGCGGAGCCGGTCACCGACGTTCTCCGCGGCGCGACCGAGGAGGGCACCGTCGACGTCGGGGGCGAGCAGTGGACCCGGTCGACCACGGAGAAGGGTGAGACGGTGCTGTCCCGGGAGGCCGACGGGGTGACGGTGCTGGTCAGCGGGTCGGCCCCCGAGCGGGAGTTGGAGGCGGTGGCCGACGCGGTGCGGCCCTTCGCCGGCTGACCGCGGGCTCAGCCCTCGGTGCCGTCGGCCGGCGCTGCCGCCGCGAGGCGCTCGCGGGCGCGGTCCAGCCAGTGCTGGCACAGGGTGGCCAGCTCCTCGCCGCGCTCCCAGAGCGCGAGCGACTCCTCCAGCGTGAGGCCGCCGGCCTCGAGTCGGCGCACGACGTCGGCGAGCTCCTCCCGCGCCTGCTCGTAGGTCGTCGTCGGTTCGTCGGCGCGCTCGTCGGTGCTGCTCACGCTGGGGCCTCCTGATCGGTACTCGGGTCACTGGTGCGCTCGACGCGGACGGGGAGCCGCCCGCCGGCCACCCGGACGCGCAGCAGCTCGCCCTCGGCCACCTCGGCGGGGTCACGCACGAGGGAGCCGTCGGCCCGCTGGACCACGGCGTACCCGCGCTCCAGCGTCGCGGCGGGGGAGAGTGCGGCCACCCGGGCGCGGGAGTGCTCGAGGTCGCGCTCGGCGGACTCCACCCGGTGGACGAGAGTGCGTCGTGCGCGGGTGCGCAGCGCGGCGACGTCGTCCTCCCGCCCGTGCAGCAGCCGCTCGGGGGAGGCCAGCACCGGCCGGCTGCGCACCGACTCCAGCCAGCGCTCCTGCTGTTCCAGACGGGCGGACACCAGGTGCCGGGCTCGGGCCCGCAGCCCGTCGACCAGTCGACGCTGCTCGCCGATCTCCGGGACGATGCGGTGCGCGGCATCGGTGGGGGTGGCCGCACGGACGTCGGCGACGTGGTCGACCAGCGTCGTGTCGGTCTCGTGGCCCACCGCGGTGACCACCGGCGTGCGGCAGGCGGCGATGGCCCGGACCAGGCCCTCGTCGGAGAAGGGCAGCAGGTCCTCGACCGAGCCGCCACCGCGGGCGACCACGATGACCTCGACCGCGGGGTCGGCGTCCAGCCGGCGCAGCCCCTCGATGACGTTGCCGGCGGCCGACGGGCCCTGGACCACGCAGTGGTGGGTGGCGAACCGGACCGCCGGCCAGCGACGGCGGGCGGTGACCAGGACGTCACGCTCGGCGGCGCTGTCACGACCGGTGATCAGGCCGACGACGCCGGGGGCGAAGGGCAGCGGACGCTTGCGGGCGGGATCGAACAGGCCCTCGGCGGCCAGCAGCCGCTGGACCCGCTCGATCCGGGCCAGCAGCTCACCGAGGCCGACCGCCCGGATCTCGGTGGCGCGCAGCGAGAAGGAGCCGCGGGCGACGTAGTAGTCGGGGCGGGCACGCACGATGACGCGCGCGCCCTCGGTGAGCTCGAGCCCCGGCCGCTCGGCGACGTCGCGGTGGCACGTCACCGGGACCGACAGGTCGGCCGCCGGGTCGCGCAGGGTGAGGAAGACCGTCGCCGCGCCGGTGCGCCGGGAGAGCTGGGCCACCTGGCCCTCGACCCAGACCTCGCCCAGCCGGCCGATCCAGTCCGCCACCTTGCGCGCGACGGTGCGGACCGGCCACGGCGACTCGGGGGACGAGGGAGCCGTCATTCCGCTCGCCCGTCCTCGTCCACGCCCCCGAGCCTGCCACGACCTGCTGACGGGTCCGGCGACCCGGGCGGGCTACACCCCGCGCGGTGCCAGCGGGCTGTTCTCGACGGCCTGCTCCTCGAGCTTCTCCAGCCGGTTGCGCAGCATGCGGAGGTAGGGCTCGCGGGCGAGGTTGGCCTCCTCGTAGGCGAGGAGGTCGGCCACGGTGCTCAGCGCGTAGCCGCGCAGGCGACCGCGCAGCTGGGCGATGGAGAAGTCGTCGTAGCCGTCGATCGGCGCGGTGGCCGGAGCGCTCGGGGTCTCGGCGGCGCCGTCGTCGCCGGCCGGCGCGTCATCGGCCGGCGCGTCGTCCGTCGCCGCGGCGACCGGGCCACCGCTCTCGTCGACGGCCTCGACGGCCGGGGCCTCCTCGACCGTGGCGATGCCCTCGTCGGTGACGGCTGCCTCCACGGTGTCGATGCCGCCGTCGGCGGTCAGCACGTCGACCGTCGTGGAGTCGTCGGCGGCCGGCTCCGCGGCCGGCTCTGCGGCCGGGGACTCCTCGGGCGCGGACGTCGCGTCGTCGGACTCGAGCAGCGCGGACTCCAGCGCGTCGGCGTCCTCGGTGACCGCGGCGTCCTCGCCGTCGGTGGCGGGGGTCAGCGGGTCGGTGTCGGCGACCTCGGGGACGGCCTCGTCGATCGCCAGCTCGTCGAGCACCTCCTCGGTGCTCGGCGCCTCCTCGGCCGTCTCGATCGCGCGCTCGGCGGTCGCCACGCCCTCGGCCGAGTCGACGACCGCGTCGTCGACGGCCACGCCGGCGTCGTCCGCTGCCTCGAGCACCGGCGCGACGTCGTCGTCGGGGACGCGGTCGAAGGCGGAGTCGCGGAAACCGTTGGAGGGCTGGGTGACGGTGACCGGCTCGAGGTCCTCGTCGAAGGTGGCCAGGCCGGGTTCGCCCTCGCCGCGGATCCCGGTCAGGAGCTCGTCCCCTCGGGCCACCAGCCCGGCGTAGGTCTGCTGGACCTTCATGGCGTGCTGCATCGCCATACCGATGACGCGCACGGGCAGCCCCGGCAGCGTCTCGGGCAGCTTGCGCGCCTCGTCGAGCACGGTGGCCGCCAGACCGGCAGCAGCGCGGACAACCTCGGGGATCTCTCTGGCCATGGGCACAGCGTGCCCCAGAACTGCGGATGCGACACACCGACCTGCGCCGATACCCCGGGACGGACGACCCGCCGAGCGTGGAGGGTGGCCCGTACCACTCCCGCACGGGCCGGAAGGGGGCCGTCCGCACTTACCATGGGCGCATGGCTGATCAGCGCGGACGTGTCCTGCTGGCCGATCCCCGGGGCTACTGCGCCGGCGTGGACCGGGCGGTGGTTGCGGTGGAGCGCGCCCTGGAGATCCACGGCGCTCCCGTGTACGTCCGCAAGCAGATCGTCCACAACAAGCACGTCGTGGCCACCCTCGAGCGCCGCGGGGCCGTCTTCGTGGAGGAGACCGAGGAGGTACCCGAGGGCTCGGTCGTCGTCTTCAGCGCCCACGGGGTCTCCCCGGCCGTGCACCAGGAGGCGGCAGCCCGCTCGCTGCACACCATCGACGCGACCTGCCCCCTGGTGACCAAGGTGCACCAGGAGGCCAAGCGGTTCGCCCGCGACGACTACGACATCCTGCTGATCGGTCACCGCGGCCACGAGGAGGTGGAGGGCACCTCGGGTGAGGCGCCCTCGCACATCCAGCTGGTGGACGGTCCCGAGGACGTCGCCAACGTGCAGGTGCGGGACCCCGACAAGGTGGTGTGGCTGTCGCAGACCACGCTCTCGGTGGACGAGACCCTGGCGACCGTGGACCAGCTGAGGACCCGCTTCCCCGGACTGCAGTCCCCGCCCAGCGATGACATCTGCTACGCCACGCAGAACCGGCAGCAGGCCGTGAAGCAGATGGCCGCGGAGTGCGACCTGGTGCTGGTCGTGGGGTCGACGAACTCGTCCAACTCGGTGCGCCTCGTAGAGGTGGCGCTCGAGGCGGGTGCCCGGGCCTCGTACCTGGTCGACTACGCCGCGGAGATCGACCCTGCCTGGCTGGAGGGCGTCGGCACCGTCGGCGTCACCAGTGGTGCGTCGGTTCCGGAGATCCTGGTCAGCGAGGTCCTCGACTTCCTCGCCGGGCGCGGCTACCCCGACGTGGAGACGGTCAAGGCCGCCGAGGAGCGACTGGTCTTCGCGCTGCCGCACGAGCTGCGCCGGGCCGAGCGCCGCGCGGCCGCGGGCGACTGACACCCGCACGAACGACGAAGCCCCGGTCCGCGCTCGCGGACCGGGGCTTCGTCGTCGGGGGCCGGGTCAGCGGCGGCTGACCAGCCGGAAGAGGGCCAGCAGGACCGCCGCGACGGTGGCGGCGGCCATGGTCGGGAAGCCGCGCACCAGCAGCGTGGCGATCGTGGCGGCGTTGAGCGTCGCCGACGGCGCGACGGCAGCGTTGACGACCGCCACGAGCACGAAGACCAGCGGCGGCGCGACGACGACGGTGAGGAGGTCGCGGCGGCGGACGAGGAGCGCGGCCATCGAGGTGCTGGCGGCCAGCGCGACCAGGGTGATGAGCCCGAGGCCGGTGCCGACGAAGGAGTCGATGCCGCAACCGGCCAGGGTCAGCAGGAACATGCCGGCCACGGCGACGACGCCGCGCAGCTTGCTCTCGCGGGCGGCCGGAGCGGCGGTGCGGGGGCGGGCGCCGGCCTGGGCGCCGCGGGAACCGGGCCGCTCGGCACGTTCGGGCCGTTCGGGACGCTGCGGGCGGTCGGTCGGGCGCGGCCGGTCGGAGCCGCGGCGCGGCGCGGGGGCGGCCTCGAAGCGGTCGTGCCCGTACTCGCGCTCCGCCGCGCGCAGCCGGTCGCCGGCCCGCCCGGGAACCGGGGCGCTGGGACGGGAGCCGCGCGTCGGACGCTCGCTGCCGACGGAGGGGCGGGGGGCCCGGGCGGGGTAGGGCCGGTCCGGTCGTGCGCCGCTCTGCCAGGCGCCTGCCGTGCTCGCGGTGGCCATGGCGCACCTCCGTCCCGTTCGGCGACCGACCCGACTGGCCGACCGTCGCGGCAACGGTAACGAGGAAAGGGGCCGGTCGGCGGGAGGACCACACCGCGTCGCCACCTTCCTGTGGTGGATCAGCAACACAGGGTGATGGCTGTGACACGCGGTGCGTACGAGTCCGTCTCAACGGCCGTCGAACGGCGCCGGGTCAGCCGGCGGTGCCGTCGCGCTCGTGCCCGGCGGTGGTGTCGAACAGGGGAGCGGCGTCGAACCGGGAACCGCTGTCTCCCCGGCCGGGGAGCTCCGGGAGCTCGGTCGGGCGCAGCGCCCGGACCGTCGCCTCGACCGCCGGCGGCTCGGGGACGGGCGACTCGGCCACCCCGAGGTCGTCGAACCGGCGCGCAGCGGTGAGCACGGACCGCTCGTAGGAGCCGACCGTCTCGTTGTAGCGGGTGAGCGTCGTCGACAGCGCGGAGCCCAGGCGGGTGAGGTGCCCGGAGAGGGTGCTGAGCCGGGCGTGCAGCGTGCGGCCCACCTCGAGGACCTGGTCGGCATCGCGGGCCAGGCGCTCCTGCCGCCACGAGTAGGCGACGGTGCGCAGCAGGGCCAGGAGCGTGCTGGGGGTGGCGAGCACGACGTCGCGGGAGAAGCCGTGCTCCAGCAGCCCCGGCTCGGCCTCCAGCGCGGTGGTGAGGAAGCCGTCGGACGGGACGAAGAGCACCGTGAAGGGTGCCGCCGGGCGGAACGCCGTGGGGTAGCGACGGGCCGCGAGCTGGTCGATGTGGGCGCGCAGTTGGCGGGCGTGCATCGCCACGCGCTGTGCCCGCACGTCGCGGTCCTCGGCCTGGACCGCCTCGATGTAGCCGGTGAAGGGCACCTTGGCGTCGACCACGACCTGCCGGCCGTCGGCGAGGGTGACGACGAGGTCGGGGCGCACGCCCGCGCCCTCGTCGTTCGTGCCGGAGGGCTGCTCGACGAAGTCGCAGTGCTCCAGGAGGCCGGCGACCTCGACGACCCGCCGCAGCTGCACCTCGCCCCACCGACCGCGCACGTGCGGCGTGCGCAGCGCCGTGACCAGCGCGGCGGTCTCGTGCTTGAGCTGGGCGGAGGTCAGACCGACGGTGCCCATCTGCTCCCGGAGCTCGCCGTGCGCGGTGGCACGGGCCCGCTCCATACCGGCCAGCAGCCGGTGCAGGTGGTCCAGCGACTCGTGCACCGGCTCCAGCCCGTCGCCGGCGGGGCGGCGGCGAGCCAGCAGTGTGACCACGCCGAGGGTGACGGCGGTGGCCAGCAGCGCACCGAGGAGGAGCCCGAGGAGCAGGGAAGCGGCGTCCATGCCCGGGAGGCTGTCGGAGGGGTCCGACAGTTTCCGGAGCGCGGTGCGGCCGTCAGACCGGCAGCGGAGCGTGCGCGGCCTCGTGGTCGAGCAGCCAGCGCTTGACGGGCGTGCCCCACCGGAAGCCGCCGAGCCCGCCGTCGGAGCCCAGCACGCGGTGGCAGGGGACGAAGAGCGCGGCGGCGTTCCGGGCGCAGGCGTTGGCTGCCGCGCGGACGGCAGCCGGACGGCCGCAGCGCGCGGCGAAGGCCGCGTAGGTGTCCGGCCGGCCCGCAGGAACCGTGCGCAGCACCTGCCACGCCTCCTCGAGGAACGGGCCGGAGCGCTGGGCCACGGGTACGTCGTCGATGGCGTGCACGTCGCCGGCGACGAACGCCTCCACGGCGGACAGCACCGCCAGGCTCCGGTCCTCGTCCGCGCCGCCGGGGCGGAGGGAGCGGTGGACCACCGGCCAGAGGTCGCCGAGCTCCGCGGTCCAGCCGCTGGCGAGGACGACGTCGCGTCCCTCGCCGTCGGTGTCGACGACGACGGTGAACGGGCCGGGCGGCGTCGCGACCGTGGCGTAGCGGACGCGCGGGGCGCCGGGGTCGAGGAGGTCGATCATCAGGCACTCCTGGCGAGGTCGGTGGTGGACGGCGGGAGCGGGCGGGTGAAGAGGGCGGGGACGGCGAGGGCCCACAGGTGCAGCACGGCGTAGGAACTCCACGGGCGCCACCGCCGGGCGGCGTCGGAGTCGCTGGCGCCCAGCGCGGTGAGCGACTTCCGGAGCGCGAGGTCGCCGGGGAGCCAGACGTCGGGGTCGGCGAGACCGCGCAGCCCGACGAGCGCCGCCGTCCACGGGCCGATGCCGGGGAGTGCGCGCAGCGAGCGCTCCGCCTCCTCCCGCTCGGCGCCGGGCCCGAGCGCCACGGCGCCGTCGGCGAGCGCGGTGGCGAGCGCATGGACGGTCCGTCGGCGGGCGCCGGTGAGCCCGACGGCGGTCAGGTCGGCGTCGGCCAGCGCCTCCGCCCGCGGAAAGGTGTGGGTCAGGGTGCCGACAGGTTCCGGCAGGGGTGTGCCCGCCGCGGTCAGCAGCCGGGCCGTCAGGGTGCGGGCGCCGGCGACCGACACCTGCTGCCCGAGGACGGCGCGGACGGCGAGCTCGTCGGCGTCCGGCGAGGCGGGCACCCGGCGCCCGGGAGCGGCCGACACGAGGGGGCGGAGGGCGGGGTCGCTGCCCAGGACGTCGTCGACCGCCACCGGGTCGGCGTCGAGGTCGAGCATGCGCCGGCAGCGGGTGACCGCGGCGCCGAGGTCGCGCAGCTGGGTGAGCCGGATCCGCGCGGTGACACCGGAGCCGTCGACCGCGGGGGAGAGGTGGACGACGGCCGGCCCGTGCGGCAGGTCCAGCACGCGCGAGAACGTCGTCCCGTCCCACTCCTCGAGGCCGGGCACGGCGTGCGCACCGAGGAAGAGCAGCACCTCCTCGGCCGCGTACGGCGGCCGGGCGGCCAGCCGCAGGGTCAGCCAGCCGGGGGCGCTCTGCCCCGTGCCGCGCCGTCGGCTGCGCAGCTCCGATGGCGTCGCGGCGAACACCTCGCGCACCGTGTCGTTGAACTGCCGGATGCTGGCGAAGCCGGCGGCGAAGGCGACGTCGGCCACGGGCAGGTCGGTGGTCTCGAGGAGGACCCGGGCGGTCTGCGCGCGCTGGGCGCGGGCCAGTGCGAGGGGCCCGACGCCCAGCTCCCCGACGACGAGACGGTGGAGCTGCCGCTCGGAGTACCCGAGGCGGGCGGCCAGCCCGGGAACGCCGGAGCGCTCGACCTCCCCATCGGCGATCAGGCGCATGGCGCGGGCGACGACATCGGCGCGGACGTCCCACTCCGGCGACCCCGGTGCGGCGTCCGGACGGCAGCGGCGGCAGGCACGGAACCCCGCGGCCTGCGCCGCGGCCGCCGTGGAGAAGAAGGAGACGTGGCGGGCCAACGGGGTGCGGGCGGGACAGGACGGGCGGCAGTAGATGCCGGTCGTGCGGACGGCGGTGACGAACCAGCCGTCGAAGCGCGCGTCCCGTCCGGCCACCGCGCGGTAGCAGTGCTCGTGGTCCAGGAGGTCGCTCACGGAGGTGAGCATGCCAGCGGCGTCCGACGTCCTCTGGCGGTTTTCGGACGCCGCCGTGGCATTCCTCGTCGTGCGGGTCAGCTGGTCAGGCGGACCAGGACCTGCTCGTGCAACGCGTTGTAGGCCAGGTACTCGAAGTCGTGACCGGTGCGGTCGATGAACTCGATGAACGCCTTGTGCTCGTGGTGCTCCCAGCCTGGGAAGTTGAAGTACTCGTCGAACAGCAGGATGCTGCCCTCCACGAACCGGTCCTCGCCCTCGCGGAAGATCGTGACCGTGGAGCTGTAGAGGTCGGCGTCCAGGTGCGCGAAGGCGATCGGCCCCGGGTTCTCGGCGAAGAAGCCGGGAAGGGTGTCGTCGAACCAGCCGACGTGCAGCGTGGCGCCCGGGATGTCCGGCGGCGACATGGCGAAGGCGCCCTTGGCGAAGCCCGTGCGCCAGTCCTCCGGCAGCCCCTCGAAGGAGTCGAAGCCGTGGCTGGGCGAGCGCTTGGCGGTGATGCGGCGCAGGGTGTCGCCGGTGGCCACACCGAACTCGAGGACGAGCCCGTCGGCGGGGGCCAGGTCGACCGCGTGCTCGAGCAGGGCGATCTTCGCCTCGTAGGGCGTGGCGCCGCTGTAGGAGCGAGCGGTCGGCATGTGGGTCTCGACGAACTCCGCGGTCCGGCGGAGGGCGACGCGCTGCCGCTCGTCGTCGATGTTCAGCAGGGAGAGGCGGTGCAGGTTGTCCCCGTGCGCGGCGAGCCCGCGGACGAGATCCCCCAGATCTACGGTCATGCGCCCGAGGCTAGTGACGCCGTGCGCTGGTTCCCGGACCTCGCGAGCAGTGCGGGAGCGGTGGGACGCACGGGGCACATGGCTCGACCGAAGGCCGCCTCACGGTCGAGCAGGAGCGCGCGAGACGCCGGCACCAGCTCGTGTGTTCGCTCCTCGCCCGCCATTGCCGTCTGCATGGCCGTCCGGTGTCGTCAAGACCCCGAGTGCCTTCGTGGACAGGCTTATGACCTGCGGATTCGTGGTGCGGGTGTCGGTCGGATCGGCTAGGATTCGTACATGCGTTCGACTGGTTCGGTGGCTCTGGAGGCGGCTCTGGACGAGCTGTCGGCCGAGCGGCTGGACGGGTCGTTCGGGCCGGCGCTGCTGGAGCGGCAGG
>NZ_QOHK01000029.1 GCF_003319175.1 Blastococcus sp. TF02-8
GCGCGCGACGGCGGCACGATCGACCAGATCGCGCAGGTCGTCGAGTCGATCCGCTCGAACCCCGACTCGCGCCGGCACATCGTGTCGGCGTGGAACCCCGCCGACATCCCCGACATGGCGCTCGCCCCGTGCCACGCGCTCTTCCAGTTCGACGTCACCGGCGGCCGGCTCTCGTGCCAGCTGTACCAGCGCTCGGCCGACATGTTCCTCGGGGTGCCGTTCAACATCGCGAGCTACGCGCTCCTGACGCACATGATCGCGCAGCAGACGGGTCTCGAGGTGGGCGACTTCATCTGGACCGGCGGCGACTGCCACGTCTACGACAACCACGTCGAGCAGGTCGAGCGGCAGCTCTCCCGCGAGCCGTACCCGCTCCCGACGCTGCGCATCCGCCGACGGCCCGAGAGCATCCTCGACTACGAGCTCGACGACTTCGAGGTCGTCGACTACCGGCACCACCCGGGCATCAAGGCGCCGGTCGCGGTCTAGATGATCGGCATGATCTGGGCGCAGGCTCGCGGCGGCGTGATCGGCGACGCGGGCGACATGCCGTGGTCGCTCCCCGAGGACATGGCGCGCTTCAAGGCTGTCTCTTATACACATCT
>NZ_QOHK01000009.1 GCF_003319175.1 Blastococcus sp. TF02-8
TGGAGCACGCGCAGTTGTTGACCACCGTCCTGCCCGGGACCTTCGCCCGCCTGCGTGCAGGTGAGCTGGACTGGCCGCGGGCGCGGGCGATCGCCGCGGAGGTCGCGGCCACCGGCGCGCAGACCGATCCGGCGGTGATCGCCGCCACCGAGGGCGCGGTGCTGCCGCGTGCCGGTGAGTTGTCGGTGCGCAGTCTGCGGGAAGCGGTCCGCGCGGAGCTGCTGGCCCGCGACGCCGCCGCGGCTGACCGGCGGCGGGAGCTGAGGGCCCGCGGCGCGGATGTGAGCGTGCGGCCGGTGGGTGACGGGATGAGCGAGTTCCGGGCGCTGATGCCGCACGACGACGCCCGCGCCTGCCGCGACCGGGTCGACCAGCACGCCCGCGCCGCCAAGGACGCCGGTGACACCCGTCCGATCGGGATGCTGCGCGCCGGTGCTGCGGCTGATCTGCTGCTGCGCCCCTGGCAGCAGCAGCCGCCGGTCACCGCCCACCTCACGGTCGTCGCCCCGCTGAATGCACTGACGGCCGACGCGTTCACCCCGCCAGGCACCACCTCGCCGAGCGGCGAGGTGGACGGCGAACCGATCACCGCCGCCCACCTGCGCGAGCTCCTCACCCGCCTGGACGCCCTGGGCCTACGAGCTCCGGCCGGCGGCAGCCTGGAGATCGCGATCACCGACCGCACCGGCAAGCTGCTGGCCGCTTCCGGTCGTTCGGAGGTCGAGCGCCTCGCTCGACGCGGGTGCCTCGAGCACGCGGACGCCCCCTGCGCCTGCCCGGTCCTCGACAAGCCCGACCCGGTGGACCGCTACCGGCCCTCCGCGTCCCTGTACCGCTTCATCAAGGCCCGCGACCGCACCTGCCGGCATCCCGGCTGCACCGTGCGCGCCGGGTGGGCCGACCTCGACCACGTCATCGCCCACGCCGACGGCGGCGAGACCTCCTGCGACAACCTGTGCTGCCTGTGCCGGCGCCACCACCGGCTGAAGACCTTCGCCCCCGGCTGGACCCACACGATGAGTGATGACGGCGTGCTCACCGTCATCACCCCCTCCGGCGTCACCCGGATCAGCCGACCACCGGGCTACCGCGTGCTCACCGAACCACCGCAACCGCCACCGGACCCGGCCGACGACCCACCACCGTTCTGACACCGATCGCGTGACGTGGCGGTGACCCCTGCGTCGGTGTCGGGGCGGAGCGCGCGACACTGGACGGCATGACGACGACCAGCCCCCCGCAGACCGGAGAACTCTCGCTCCCGGCGCGTCCGGGCTGGCCGGACGAGACCGGGCACTTCGGGATCTTCGGCGGCCGTTTCGTTCCCGAGGCTCTGATCGCCGCGCTGGACGAGCTGACCGAGGCCTACGAGGCCATGCGGGTCGACCCGGCGTTCCTCGAGGAGTTCGCCCGGCTGCAGCGCGACTACACCGGCCGCCCGAGCCCGGTGACCGAGGTGCCCAAGTTCGCCGAGCACTGCGGCGGCGCCCGGGTCCTGCTCAAGCGCGAGGACCTCAACCACACCGGCTCGCACAAGATCAACAACGTGCTGGGTCAGGCGTTGCTGACCAAGCGGATCGGCAAGACGCGCGTCATCGCCGAGACCGGCGCCGGCCAGCACGGGGTCGCCACCGCCACCGCCGCCGCCCTCATGGGGCTGTCCTGCACCGTCTACATGGGCGAGGAGGACACCCGCCGCCAGGCGCTCAACGTCGCCCGCATGCGGCTGCTCGGCGCCGAGGTGATCCCGGTGACCACCGGCTCGCGCACCCTCAAGGACGCGATCAACGAGGCGTTCCGCGACTGGGTGACCAACGTGGAGACGACGAACTACGTGTTCGGCACGGTCGCCGGGCCGCACCCCTTCCCGGCGATGGTCCGTGACTTCCAGCGGGTGATCGGCGACGAGGCGCGCGCCCAGGTGCTCGAGCGCGAGGGCCGGCTCCCCGACGCCGTCCTCGCCTGCGTGGGCGGCGGCTCCAACGCGATCGGCATCTTCACCGCCTTCGTCCCGGATGACGGGGTCCGCCTGATCGGGCTGGAGGCCGGCGGCGACGGCGTCGACACCGGCCGGCACGCGGCCACCATCACCGGCGGATCGCCCGGCGTGCTCCACGGCGCCCGCTCCTACCTGCTGCAGGACCACAACGGCCAGACCATCGAGTCGCACTCGATCAGCGCCGGCCTCGACTACCCGGGTGTCGGCCCCGAGCACTCCTACCTCAACGACATCGGCCGTGCCGAGTACCGGCCGGTCACCGATGCCGAGGCCATGGAGGCGTTCGCGCTGCTCTGCCGCACCGAGGGGATCATCCCGGCGATCGAGTCGGCGCACGCCCTGGCCGGGGCGATGAAGCTCGGGCAGGAGGTCGGTCCCGACGCTCTGCTGCTGGTCAACCTCTCCGGCCGCGGCGACAAGGACGTCGAGACCGCCTCGCGGTGGTTCGGTCTCGGCGACCGCGAGGACGTCGACCCCGGGCCAGGACTGGACACCGAGCAGCAGCCCACCGAGGGTGCGGTCAGCAACGACGAGGCCGTCGCCGGCCAGGACGCGGGAGAAGAGCTGTGAGCATCCTCGCCGAGCGCATCGGCGCCGCCAAGGCCGAGGGACGGGCGGCGCTCATCGGCTACCTGCCCGTCGGGTACCCCGACGTCGACACCTCGATCGAGGCGATGGTGGCCATGGTCGAGGCCGGCTGCGACGCGATCGAGATCGGCGTGCCCTACAGCGACCCGGGCATCGACGGTCCCGTCATCCAGGAGGCGGTCGACGTCGCCGTGCGGGCGGGTGTCGGCATCCCCGATGTCCTGCGGGCCGTGCGCGCGGTCGCCCACGCCGGTGCCGTCCCCGTCGTCATGACCTACTGGAACCCGATCGAGCGCTACGGGGTCGAGCGGTTCGCCACCGACCTCGCCGCCGCCGGCGGCGCCGGCCTGATCACCCCGGACCTCATCCCCGAGGAGGCCGGCGAGTGGATCGCCGCCAGCGACCGGGCCGGCCTGGACCGGGTCTTCCTGGTGGCACCCTCCTCGACCGACGCGCGGCTGCGCTCGACGACCGAGGCCAGCCGGGGCTTCGTGTACGTCGCCTCCACCATGGGCGTCACCGGCGCCCGTGACACGGTCAGCGACGCTGCACGGACACTCGTGGCCCGTACCCGCCAGGCGCGGCCGGACATCGCGTTGTGCGTGGGCCTCGGCGTCTCGAACGGCGACCAGGCCGCCGAGATCGCCGCCTTCGCCGACGGCGTCATCGTCGGCTCCGCCTACGTGCGCGAGATGCTCGAGGGGCGGGGCGCCGAGGGCGTCCGCGCCCTCACCGCGGACCTCGCCGAGGGCGTGCGCCGGGCGGGGGTGCCGGCGTGACCGTCCTCGCCGCCATCCCCAGCCCCACCCAGGGCGTCTGGGAGCTCGGCCCGTTCCCGCTGCGCGCCTACGCGCTCTGCATCGTCGCGGGGATCATCGCCGCGATCTGGCTCACCGAGCGGCGCTGGATCGCCCGTGGCGGAGCGCCCGGCGACGTCCTGGACATCGCCGTCTGGGCCGTTCCGTTCGGCATCGTCGGAGGTCGGATCTACCACGTGATCTCCAGCCCCCGCGCCTACTTCGGCGAGGATGGCGACCCGCTGCGCGCCTTCGCCATCTGGGAGGGCGGCCTGGGCATCTGGGGCGCGATCGCCCTGGGCGCAGTGGGGGCGTGGATCGCCTGCCGGCGCCGGGGCATCCCGCTCCCGGCCTTCGCCGACGCCCTCGCCCCCGGGCTGCTGGTCGCCCAGGCCATCGGCCGGCTGGGCAACTGGTTCAACAACGAGCTGTACGGCCGGGCGACCGACCTGCCCTGGGCACTGAAGATCTACGACTGGGACGGCGGCCGTGCGGTCACCGGCGCGGACGGCCAGCCGGTGCTGCTGGGCACCTTCCATCCCACGTTCCTCTACGAGCTGCTGTGGAACCTCGCCGCGGCGGCCCTGGTCATCTGGGCCGACCGCCGCTTCCGGTTGGGCCACGGCCGGGCGTTCGCGCTGTACGTCGCGGCCTACTGCACCGGCCGGCTCTGGATCGAGCTGCTGCGCAGCGACCCCGCGGAGACGTTCTTCGGGATCCGCCTCAACGTGTTCACCGCGGTGATCGTGGGGCTGCTGGCGGTGGCCTACCTGGTCTGGCAGCGCGGCCGCCCCCGCGAGGTGGTGGACCGCTCCGCGGTGGCCGAGCAGCGACGGGTCGAGGGCGCTCGGCGCACGCGCGCGGTGGCCGCCCCCGCCCCCGTACGTGGGGATGATCACGAGGAGACCCCGCCGTCCTGACCGTGGGGGAAGACCCCTGGTCCGGACACCGTTCGCGTCGTTCCGGCCACTCTCGCGTGGCGTGGCTTCCGTCATGTCAGGAGCGTGTTACGGCTGTGTACCCTTCCGACTGACTCGCCAGCGATCCTGGCCGGGTCGTAGTGTCGGAACCGGGCCAGCGTCGCCCCGCGGACGACGGCTCAGCGGCACCATCCGCCGGGCTCGCACGCGCACGTTCGGCCGGTGATCTGCGTCCGGCCGCCACGGGCGCTCCGCAGTGCCGCCTTCTCCGCCGCCTTCGACCTCCGGCCGGGCCCACGCCCTCCGTCCGCCCCTCACCCCGAGGGGACGACGGTGCGCCGACGACGGGAGTGACTGTGACCGACCTTCCCGCCCCCGCCACCGACGGCGCCTCGCGCCGCCGCGGTTCGGCTGTCCCGTTCTCCGCCGTGCCCGCAGCGCACGGCCTCTACGACCCGGCCAACGACAAGGACGCCTGTGGCGTGGCCTTCGTGGCCGACGCCCGTGGCCGGCGCAGCCGCCGCATCGTGCAGGCCGGTCTCACCGCGCTGCACAACCTGGACCACCGCGGCGCCGCGGGCGCCGAGCCCAACTCCGGTGACGGCGCCGGCATCCTGACCCAGGTGCCCGACGGGCTGCTGCGCGCCGGCGTCGACTTCGACCTGCCGCCCCTGGGCGAGTACGCCGTCGGCATCGCCTTCCTGCCGGCCGACGCCGACGAGCGGGCCGCCCGCTACGAGGACGTCGCCCGGCTCGCCGAGGAGGAGGGCCTCACGGTCCTCGGCTGGCGCGACGTCCCGATCGACCCGGACGGCGCCGACCTCGGCCCCACCGCCCGGGCGGTCATGCCGCACTTCGCGCAGCTGTTCGTCGCCGAGACGATGGGCGCCCGGGCCGACGAGTCCGCCTTCGGCGGCAGCGTGGAGTGCCACGGCGTCACCCGCCTGGAGCGGCGCTCCTTCGTGCTGCGCAAGCGGGCCGAGCGCGCCGCCGTCGACGCCGGCAGCTCGCTGTACATCGCGTCGCTGTCCTCGCGCACCATCACGTACAAGGGCATGCTGACCACCGACCAGCTGCCCCTGTTCTTCCCCGACCTGCGCGACGAGCGCTACGAGTCGGCGATCGCGCTGGTGCACAGCCGGTTCTCGACCAACACGTTCCCGAGCTGGCCCCTGGCCCACCCGTTCCGCTTCATCGCGCACAACGGCGAGATCAACACCATCAAGGGCAACCGCAACCGCATGCGGGCCCGCGAGGCCAAGCTCGCCACCGAGATGTTCGACGGCCCCGCGGGTCCGGCGTCCGAGCTCGGCCTGGAGCGGATCTTCCCGGTGACCGCCGGCGACTTCAGCGACTCGGCGACCTTCGACGA
Organism: Blastococcus sp. TF02-8; assembly: GCF_003319175.1. Taxonomy (GTDB): domain Bacteria; phylum Actinomycetota; class Actinomycetes; order Mycobacteriales; family Geodermatophilaceae; genus Blastococcus. The sequence goes on from NZ_QOHK01000009.1 coordinate 5,677, forward strand.
GGTGCTCGAGCTGCTGCACCTGTCCGGCCGCTCGCTGCCGCACGCGGTGCTGATGATGATCCCGGAGGCGTGGGAGAACCACGACGAGATGGACCCGGCCCGCCGGGCCTTCTACCGGTTCCACTCCTCGATCATGGAGCCGTGGGACGGGCCGGCCGCGGTCTGCTTCACCGACGGCACGCTCATCGGCGCCGTCCTCGACCGCAACGGCCTGCGCCCCGGCCGCTGGTGGCACACCAAGGACGACCTGGTCGTCATGGCCAGCGAGGTCGGCGTCCTCGACATCCCGGCCGCCGACATCGTCGCCAAGGGCCGGCTGCAGCCGGGCCGCATGTTCCTCGTCGACACCGCCTCCGGGCGGATCGTCTCCGACGAGGAGGTCAAGGGCGCCCTGGCCGCCGAGCACCCCTACGACGACTGGCTGCACGCCGGCCTGGTCCACCTGCCTTCGCTGCCCGAGCGCCGCCGGTCGCGGCCCAGCCACGAGTCCGTGGTCCGCCGGCAGCTGCTCTTCGGCTACACCGAGGAGGACCTGCGCCTGCTCGTCACGCCGATGGCGGCCACCGCCGCCGAGCCGATCGGCTCGATGGGCACCGACACCCCGATCGCGGCGCTGTCGGACCGCTCCCGGCTGCTCTACGACTACTTCGGTCAGCTGTTCGCCCAGGTGACGAACCCGCCGCTGGACGCGATCCGCGAGGAGCTCGTCACCAGCCTGGGCCGCACCTTCGGCCCCGAGCAGAACCTGCTGACGGCGTCCCCGGCGTCCTGCCGGCAGGTGCACCTGCCGTTCCCGGTGATCGACAACGACGAGCTGGCCAAGATCCTGCACATCGACGACGACGGCGACCTGCCCGGTTTCGCCGCCGTCCGGATCACCGGTCACTTCGACGTCAACGGCGGCGGGACGGCGCTGGCCGAGGCCGTGGAGCAGCTGCGGACGAAGGTCTCCAAGGCCATCGCCGCGGGCGCCCGGATCATCGTGCTGTCCGACCGCGACTGCGACGAGCAGCGCGCGCCCATCCCGTCGCTGCTCATGACCGCGGCGGTCCACCACCACCTGGTGCGGGAGAAGACCCGCATGGAGGTCGGCCTGGTCGTCGAGTCCGGCGACTGCCGCGAGGTGCACCACGTCGCGCTGCTGCTCGGCTACGGCGCGGCCGCGGTGAACCCGTACCTGGCGTTCGAGTCGATCGAGGACCTCATCCGCGACGGCGAGCTGACCGGCATCGAGCCGGCGCAGGCCGTGCGCAACGTGGTCAAGGCGCTCGGCAAGGGCGTCCTCAAGGTCATGAGCAAGATGGGCATCAGCACCGTCGGCTCGTACACGATGGCGCAGATCTTCGAGGCGGTCGGCCTGTCGAAGGAGGTCGTCGACGAGTACTTCACCGGCACGTCGGCGCCCCTGGGCGGGGTCGGCATCGACGTGCTGGCCGAGGAGGTGGCGCTGCGCCACCGCCGCGCCTACCCGGAGAACCCGACCGAGCGGGCGCACCGCCGGCTGGAGACCGGTGGCGAGTACCAGTGGCGCCGCGAGGGCGAGGTGCACCTCTTCAACCCCGAGACGGTGTTCCTGCTCCAGCACGCCACCCGGTCGCGGCAGTACGAGGTCTTCGAGAAGTACACGCAGACCGTCGACAAGCTGTCCGAGGACGCCGCCACCCTGCGCGGACTGTTCACGTTGAGGACCGGTGTGCGCCCGCCGGTGCCCATCGACGAGGTCGAGCCGGTCAGCGAGATCGTCAAGCGGTTCAACACCGGCGCGATGAGCTACGGCTCCATCTCGCAGGAGGCCCACGAGACCCTCGCCATCGCGATGAACCGGCTCGGCGGCCGCTCCAACACCGGTGAGGGCGGCGAGGACCCCGACCGCTTCACGCCCGACCCGAACGGCGACCTGCGCCGCTCGGCGATCAAGCAGGTCGCCTCCGGCCGGTTCGGCGTCACCAGCGAGTACCTGGTCAACGCCGACGACATCCAGATCAAGATGGCGCAGGGCGCCAAGCCCGGCGAGGGCGGCCAGCTGCCCGGCGGCAAGGTCTACCCGTGGGTGGCCCGGACCCGGCACTCGACGCCGGGCGTCGGCCTGATCAGCCCGCCGCCGCACCACGACATCTACTCGATCGAGGACCTCAAGCAGCTCATCCACGACCTCAAGAACGCGAACAACGAGGCGCGGGTGCACGTCAAGCTGGTCGCCGAGGTCGGTGTCGGCACGGTCGCGGCGGGGGTCAGCAAGGCGCACGCCGACGTCGTCCTGATCTCCGGGTTCGACGGCGGCACCGGTGCCGCCCCGCTGACCTCGCTGAAGCACGCCGGCTCCCCGTGGGAGCTGGGGCTGGCCGAGACCCAGCAGACGCTGCTGGCCAACGGCCTGCGCGACCGCATCACCGTGCAGGTCGACGGGCAGATGAAGACCGGCCGCGACGTCATCGTCGCCGCGCTGCTGGGCGCCGAGGAGTTCGGTTTCGCGACCGCTCCGCTGGTGGTCTCCGGGTGCGTGATGATGCGCGTCTGCCACCTCGACACCTGCCCGGTGGGCGTGGCCACCCAGAACCCGGAGCTGCGCAAGCGGTTCACCGGGCGCCCGGAGTTCGTCGTCACCTTCTTCGAGTTCCTGGCCGAGCAGGTGCGGCACTACCTGGCCGAGCTGGGCTTCCGCTCGATCGACGAGGCCGTCGGCCACGCCGAGCTGCTGGACACCCGCAAGGCCGTCGGCCACTGGAAGGCGCAGGGCCTGGACCTCTCGCCGGTCCTCGTCGTGCCGGAGCTGCCGGAGAACACCCCGCTGCGCCGCGTCCGCGGGCAGGACCACGGTCTCGACGTCGCGCTGGACCAGACCCTCATCCAGCTGTGCGAAGGCGCGCTGCTCGACGCGCGGCCGGTCAGCCTCGAGCTGCCGGTGCGCAACGTCAACCGCACCGTCGGCACGATGCTCGGCTCGATGGTGACCCGCCGGTTCGGGGGAGAGGGGCTGCCCGACGGCACGATCGACCTCACCTTCGGTGGGTCGGCCGGGCAGTCGTTCGGCGCCTTCGTGCCCCGCGGCATCACCATGCGGCTGTTCGGCGACGCCAACGACTACGTCGGCAAGGGCCTGTCGGGCGGCCGGATCGTCGTCCGCCCGTCGCGGGAGTCGCCGTTCCTGGCCGAGGACAACGTCATCGCCGGCAACGTGATCGGGTACGGCGCCACGGGCGGTGAGATCTTCCTGCGCGGCCGGGTCGGCGAGCGGTTCTGCGTGCGCAACTCCGGTGCGCTCGCCGTCGTCGAGGGCGTGGGCGACCACGCGCTGGAGTACATGACCGGCGGCCGGGCGGTCATCCTCGGCCCGACCGGCCGGAACATCGCGGCCGGCATGTCCGGCGGGATCGGCTACGTGCTCGACCTCGCCCGGCACCGGGTCAACACCGAGATGGTCGACGTCGAGCCGTTGGACGGCGAGCAGGCCCAGTGGCTGCGCGACGTCCTGGTGCGCTACGCCGCCGACACCGAGTCGACCGTGGCGCAGGCGCTGCTGGCCGACTGGGGCCGCTGGTCGGAGCAGTTCAGCGTGATCATGCCGCGCGACTACCGGCGGGCCATGGAGGCCCGGCGGATGGCCGAGGCCAACGGCACCGACGTGGACCTGGCAGTGATGGAGGCAGCTCGTGGCTGACAACACCGGTTTCCTGAAGTACGACCGGGCGCTGCCGCCGCGGCGTCCCGTCGAGCTGCGGCTGCTGGACTGGAAGGACGTCTACAGCCGCCGCGAGAACGGGGAGGACCCGCTCTTCCCGACGGCGGAGGTCCGCACCCAGGCCGCCCGCTGCATGGACTGCGGCATCCCGTTCTGCCACCACGCCTGCCCGGTGGCGAACCTGATCCCGGAGTGGAACGACCTCGCTCGCCGCGACGACTGGCACGACGCCATCGAGCGGCTGCACTCGACCAACAACTTCCCGGAGTTCACCGGGAAGCTCTGCCCCGCGCCGTGCGAGGGCTCCTGCGTGCTGAACCTGCAGGAGTCGCCGGTGACGATCAAGCAGATCGAGTGGGAGATCATCGACCGCGCCTGGGACGAGGGCTGGGTGACCCCGCAGACCCCGGCCGAGCGGACGGGCAAGAAGGTCGCCGTCGTCGGCTCCGGGCCGGCCGGGCTCGCCGCCGCCCAGCAGCTCACCCGCGCCGGGCACGACGTCACCGTGTTCGAGCGGGCCGACCGCGTCGGCGGCCTGCTCCGCTACGGCATCCCCGAGTTCAAGATGGAGAAGTCCGTCCTGGACCGGCGGCTGGACCAGATGCGCGCCGAGGGCACCCGGTTCGTCACCGGTGTCGAGGTGGGCGGGGGCGCCAAGGCCGACCTGTCGGTCGAGCAGCTGCGCGGCGACTTCGACGCCGTGGTCCTGGCCGGTGGCGCGACCGTCGGCCGCGACCTGCCCGCTCCGGGCCGCGAGCTGAACGGCATCCATCTCGCGATGGAGTACCTGCCCTACGGCAACCGCCAGGCGCTGGGCGAGCTCGACACCCCGCCGATCGACGCGCACGGCAAGCACGTCGTGATCATCGGTGGCGGTGACACCGGTGCGGACTGCCTGGGCACCTCGCACCGCCAGGGCGCGGCCTCGGTCGCGCAGCTGGAGATCATGCCGTCGCCGCCGGACCGCCGGGACGCCGGCAGCAACCCCTGGCCGACCTACCCGATGATCATGCGCGTCTCCAGCGCGCACGAGGAGGGCGGCGAGCGGCTCTACTCGGTCAACACCGAGCGGTTCCTGGGCGACGAGAACGGCAACGTCCGCGCGCTGCTGATCCACGACGTGGAGCGGGTCGACGGCCGGTTCCAGAAGGTCGAGGGCACCGAGCGCGAGCTGCCGGCCGACCTGGTCTTCCTGGCGATGGGCTTCACCGGCGCACAGCGCGAGGGCCTCGTCGACACCCTCGGCGTCGAGGTCGACGGGCGCGGCAACGTCGCCCGCGACGGCGAGTTCATGTCCACCGTGCCCGGCGTGTTCGTCGCCGGCGACATGGGGCGGGGGCAGTCGCTGATCGTCTGGGCCATCGCCGAGGGCCGCGCCGCCGCGGCCGCCGTCGACACCTGGCTCACCGGCAGCTCCATGCTGCCCCGTCCGGTGACCCCCACGGCGGTCGCGCTCCGCTGACCGGCCGGGCCCGGATCCCTACCGGTCGGTAACCCCGACACGCGGGATGCGGGCCCGGGCCGCTCCGCCGACGAGTTCGTCGTGGCACTAGCGTTATCGCCATGTCCCGCCGCGCGAAGATCGTCTGCACCCTGGGTCCGGCCACCGGCTCCGCCGAACAGGTCACGGCCCTGGTCGAGTCGGGGATGGACGTCGCCCGCCTCAACTTCTCCCACGGCTCGCACGAGGACCACGCGGAGAACTACCGCCTCGTCCGCGAGGCCTCCGACCGGATCGGGCACGCCGTCGCCGTCCTGGCCGACCTGCAGGGCCCCAAGATCCGTCTCGGCACCTTCGCCGACGGGCCGGTCGTCTGGGAGACCGGCAGCCAGGTCTGCATCACCGTGGAGGACGTCGCCGGCACCGCCGAACGGGTCTCCACCACCTACAAGAACCTCGCCAACGACGTGCGGGTCGGCGACCGGCTCCTGGTCGACGACGGCAACCTCTCCCTGAGCGTCGTCGGCGTCGAGGGCCCCGACGTGTTCTGCCTGGTCGTCGAGGGCGGCACGGTCTCCAACAACAAGGGGCTGTCGCTGCCCGGCGTCGCGGTGAGCGTGCCGGCGCTGTCGGACAAGGACGAGCGCGACCTGCGGTTCGCCCTGCACCTGGGTGTGGACTTCGTGGCGCTGTCGTTCGTGCGCTCGCCGACCGACGTGGCGCTGGTCCGCGACATCATGCGGCAGGAGGACATCCACGTCCCCGTCATCGCCAAGCTGGAGAAGCCCGAGGCGGTCCGCAACCTCGATGCGATCGTCGAGGCGTTCGACGGGATCATGGTCGCCCGCGGCGACCTCGGCGTGGAGCTGCCGCTGGAGCAGGTCCCGCTGGTGCAGAAGCGCGCCATCCAGGCCGCCCGCGAGCGGAGCAAGCCGGTCATCGTCGCCACCCAGATGCTCGAGTCGATGATCACCAACTCGCGCCCGACGCGGGCCGAGGCATCCGACGTCGCCAACGCCGTCCTCGACGGGGCCGACGCGGTGATGCTCTCCGGCGAGACGTCGGTCGGCGCCTACCCGATCGCGGCGGTGCGCACGATGGACCGCATCATCGACGCCGTCGAGAGCGACCACCTGTGGGTCCCCGAGGTCGTCCGCCGCTCGCGGTCCCGCTCGGGCGCCATCGTCCGGGCCGCCCGTGACATCGGCGAGTCGCTGGACGTCAAGGCGCTGGCCACCTTCACCCAGACCGGCGAGACCACCCGCCGCCTGGCGGCGCTGCACCCGCGGCAGCCGCTGCTGGCCTTCACCGTCGACGCCCGGGTGCGCAGCCAGCTGGCACTCTCCTGGGGCGTCGAGACCTTCCTCGTGCCCTCGGTCGAGCACACCGACGACATGGTCGACCAGGTCGACTTCTCGCTGCTGTCCATCGGCCGGCTCGAGGTGGGCGACCGCGTCGTCGTCGTGGCCGGCAGCCCGCCGAACACCGTCGGGTCGACGAACCTGATCCGGGTGCACGAGGTGGGTACCGACTCGTGACCGGCGGACGCGGGGACAGCCAGGCGGCCGCGCTCCTCTCCGTGCTCGACCTCGAGGAGCGCGACGCCGACGTGTTCGTCGGCAAGACGCCGTCGACCGAGCGGCAGCGGATCTTCGGCGGCCAGGTGGCCGGTCAGGCGCTTGTCGCCGCCGGGCGGACCGTGGCGGAGGACCGGGGCGTGCACTCGCTGCACGCCTACTTCCTGCGCCCGGGCGACCCCTTCGCCGAGATCCGCTACGCGGTGGACCGCATCCGCGACGGCCGCTCCTTCACCACCCGCCGGGTGGTCGCCTGGCAGGAGCGCAAGGGGGAGGAGGTCGCGATCTTCGCGCTGACCGCCGACTTCCACGCGGGGGAGAAGGCCGTGGCCGAGCACAGCACGCCGATGCCCGACGTCCCGTCGCCCGAGGAGTCCCTCGGCACCGACGAGATCGTGGCCCGGCACGGCGACAAGGCGTCGTTCATGGCGGCGATGGCGCGCGTGGTCGAGCAGCGCTTCATGGACGACCCGTTCGCCGCGCCGCCGAAGTCCCCGCCGCACACCCAGAGCCGCTCCTGGGTGCGCGTGGCCGGGGACCTCGGGGACGACGCGGCCGTGCACGCGGCGGCGCTGACCTTCGTGAGCGACCTGTCGCTGCTGTCGGCGGGTTTCGCCCGGCTCGGCGGCGGATGGCCGGACTTCGCCGGGGCGAGCCTGGACCACGCCGTCTGGTTCCACCAGCCGGTGCGGGCCGACCAGTGGCTGCTCTACGAGACCGACAGCCCGGCGGCCTCGGCGGGCCGTGCGCTCTGCTTCGGCACGATCTGGTCGGCCGACGGCACGCACGTCGCGACCGTGGCGCAGGAAGGTCTCATCCGCGCGGTGTGAGGGCCGCGGCCTGCTCGGCGAAGTCGTTGGCCAGCCAGTCGTGGCCCTCGGTCAGCAGCGCCCACACCCGCTCCACGTGCGCCCGGGTCGTGGCGGGGGAGCCCACCGCGATCCGGAGGACCGGGCGGTGCCCCACGGTCGTGTGGGTCAGGAAGACCTCGCCGCCGTCGTTGAGCCGGTCGAGCAGCGTCATGGTGGCCACGTCGCCGTCCACGCCCTCGGGCCACCGCGGCCGCAGGCACACCAGCGAGAGCGGGTGCGGGGCGACGACGTCGAAGCGCTCGTCGGCCTCCGCCCACGCGGCGAGCTCCTGCGCCATCGCCACGTGCGAGCGGATGTGCGCCCGCAGCCCCTCGGCCCCGTACCAGCGCAGCACGAACCACAGCTTGAGCGCCCGGAAGCGCCGGCCCAGCGGGACCTGCCAGTCGCGGAGGTCGACGACCGCGCCGGTGTCGGTGGCGGCGTTGCGCAGGTACTCGGGGAGGATCGACAGCGCCCCGGTGAGGGCCGCGCGGTCGGCGACCCAGAAGAGGGTGGCGTCGAAACCGGTGAGCAACCACTTGTGCGCGTCGGTGGTGTAGCTGTCGGCCCACTCGACGCCGGCCTGCAGCTCGCGCAGCTCCGGCGCGACCGCGCTCACGCCTGCGTACGCGGCGTCGACGTGCAGCCAGACACCGAACTTCTGGCAGATCGGCCCGATGGCCGCCAGCGGGTCGACGGCGGTTGTCGAGGTGGTGCCGACCGTCGCGCAGACCAGCACCGGACGGTAGCCGCGGTCCACGTCCCGCACGAGGCGGGCGGCCAGGGCGCCGGGGTTCATGGCCAGGTCGTCGTCGACCTCCACGATCCGGACGGCGTCGGTGCCGAGACCGGCGATGCGGACGGCTTTCTCCATCGAGGAGTGCGTCTCGCTGGAGACGTAGACGGTCGCGCGCTCGTGCACGCCCTGGCGCACCGTGGCGCCACCGGAGGCCCGGTGCAGGGCGGCCAGCAGGGCGACGAGGTTCGCGCCGGAGCTGGAGTCCTGCACCACCCCGCCGCCGCTGCCGGTGGAGAGGAACGAGTCCGGCAGGCCGAGGAGGCCGGCGAACCAGTCCAGGACGTGCTGCTCCAGCTCGGTGGCCGCGGGACTGGTCACCCAGGACATCCCCTGCACGCCGAGACCGGCCGAGACGAGGTCGCCCAGCACCGAGGGGCCGGAGGTGTTGGCCGGGAAGTAGCCGAAGAAGCCCGGGTGCTGCCAGTGCGTGATCCCCGGCATGACGACGCGGTCGAGGTCGGCCAGCACCGCGGCGAAGGGCTCGCCCTGGTCCGGGGCGGTCTCCGGGAGCGCGGCCCGCACGTCGCCGGGGGAGACCTGCGAGCGGACGGGGAAGGAGCCGATCCGCTCCCAGTAGTCGGCGATCCAGTCGACCACCTCGTGGCCGTGGCGCCGGAACTGATCGGGAGTCATGTGCGGCACGGGCTCGGTCACCGGCCGAGCGTATTGCCCGGACCGGCGCGCTCGGTGGGTGCCCCCGGTGCGACTCGAACGCACACTGCGCGGGTTTTGAATCCGCTCCCTCTGCCGATTGGGGTACGGGGGCGTGCCGGGTGCGACCGGCGCCGGAGAAGCGTAGCGGGGCGGTGGAGGCCACCCGACGCCGATAGGCTCCCGCCCCGTGAGCAGCGACCCGATCCGCGTCCTGATCGCCGAGGACGAGGCGCTGATCCGCCTCGACCTCAAGGAGATGCTCGAGGAGGAGGGGTACAGCGTCGTCGCCGAGGTCGGCGACGGGCAGCAGGCGGTCGACCGCGCCCAGGAGCTGCACCCCGACCTGGTCATCCTCGACATCCAGATGCCGGTCCTCGACGGGCTCTCCGCCGCCGAGCAGATCGCCTCGGCCCGGATCGCCCCGGTCATCGTGCTGACCGCCTTCAGCCAGCGGGAGCTGGTGGAGCGGGCGCGGGACGCCGGCGCCATGGCCTACCTGGTCAAGCCGTTCTCGAAGAACGACCTGGTGCCCGCGATCGAGGTGGCGCGCGGCCGGTTCGCGGAGATGACCGCCCTGGACGGCGAGGTGCGCACGCTCGAGGAGCGGCTGGAGACCCGCAAGGTGGTCGAGCAGGCGAAGGGCCGGCTCATGAGCGACCAGGGGATGACGGAGGCGGAGGCCTTCCGCTGGATCCAGCGCACGGCCATGAACCAGCGCACGAGCATGAAGGCGCTCGCCGAGAGCATCCTCGTCGGTCCGTCGCCCTCTGCGGAGCCCACCGAGGGCTGAGCGCGCGGCCGTCGAGCACACGCGGATGACGGCCGGATGACGCCGGACGACCGCGAGGACACATGATCGTCATCCGCACCACCCGCCGGCGATCACGTTTTCATCACGCGGCCACCGGACTGTCGAGGATGCCTAGACACCGCAGCGCGGGCCTGCCTACCGTCCTCCTCGCTCCACCGAGACTCGACTCCGCGTCGGCGCTGCGCCGTCGCGATCCAGCAGGAGGACCTACTTGATGCGATCCACCCGACCCGCCACCTGGCTGGTGCCGCTGGCGCTGGTCAGCGCCCTGACGCTCTCGGCCTGCTCCAACGACAGCTCCGACGACAAGGGCGGCGGCGGACTGGGCGGCTCCGGCGGGGGCGAGACCTACAAGATCGCTTTCCAGGGTCCGCTGTCCGGCGACAACGCCCAGCTCGGCATCAACGAGGTCAACGGCGTCCAGCTGGCGATCGACCAGGCCAACGAGAGCGGCGACCTGGACTTCACGCTGGAGCTGGTGAAGGCCGACGACCAGGGCTCGCCGGAGCAGGCGCCCACCGCCGCGGCGCAGGTCCTGCAGGACGAGGCCGTGCTCGGCGTCATCGGCCCCTCCTTCTCCGGTGCCACCAAGGCCATCGGTGCCACCTACGGCGACGCGGGGCTGTCCTTCATCTCCCCGTCGGCCACCAACCCGACGCTCTCCGAGCAGGGCTTCCCGACGTTCCACCGCATCGTCCCCTCGGACAACGTCGAGGGGTCGCAGGCTGCCGACCTGTTCGCCGCCAAGGGCTACAAGAAGGTCGTCGTGATCGACGACCTGTCCGACTACGGCAAGGGCGTCGCCGACGAGCTGCAGAAGGGCCTGGAGGCCAAGGGCGTCGCCGTCCAGCGGATCGGCGTGGACGCCAAGACCACCGACTACGGCTCGACGGCCACCCAGGTGGCGTCGGCCGGCGCGGACGCGCTGTTCTACGGCGGCTACGACGCGCAGGCCGGTCTGCTGGCCCAGGCTCTCAAGGCCGCGAACTTCACCGGTGACAAGTACACCGGCAACGGCGGCAAGTCCTCGGTGTTCACCGACGGTGCCGGCGACGCCGGCGACGGCTGGTTTTTCACCTGCGGTTGCTCCGACGCCACCGTCGCCCCCGAGGCCAAGGAGTTCAGCAAGGCCTACCAGGAGGCGTTCAACAGCCCGCCCTCGACCTACTCGCCGGAGGCGTTCGACGCCGCCAACGCGATGATCGAGGCCATCAAGACCGCGGCCGAGGACGGCGCTCCCACCCGCGACTCGGTCGAGAAGGCCGTCGACGGGCTGGACTACAAGGGCATCACCACGTCGGTGAAGTTCGACGACAACGGCGAGGTCGACGCCTCCGCCCAGACCGTGAACCTGTTCGTGCAGGAGAACGGCCAGATCAAGCTCCTGGGCAACATCAAGGACCAGGCCTGATCAGCACCAGCCCGGGCACGCACGTCGTGTCCTGAAGACCGGAGGGGCGGAACGGGTCCGCAGTGGCCCGGGCCGCCCCTCCGCTCTGTCACGATCACGCACACCCCCTCGCGGCGCCCACCGCGCGAGACGATCGTCCGCCTGACCCGAGAGGCGCCCGTTCTTGTCCGAATTCCTGAACTTCCTGATGCTCGGGCTCACCCGTGGCTCGATGTACGCCCTCATCGCCCTCGGCTACACGCTGGTCTACGGCGTGCTCCAGTTGATCAACTTCGCGCACAGCGAGGTCTTCATGGCCGGCGCGTTCGGCAGTTTCCTCGTCGTCCACCTGGTGGTCGGCGAGGGTGAGGGCCTGGGCGGGTTCGAGCAGCTCCTCGTCACGCTGCTGGGCCTGGTGGCCGGAGCGATCTCCGGAGCGGTGGTCGCCTTCGTCCTCGAGCGCGTGGCCTACCGGCCGCTGCGCCGGCGAGGTGCCCCGAAGCTCGCCTTCCTCATCAGCGCCATCGGCGCGTCGTTCTTCCTCTCCCAGCTGTTCGGCAAGCTCTTCAACCGGCTGGGCAACAACCAGTTCCCCGACTACCTGCACAAGGGCGAGGTCCTGTGGACGCCGTTCGGCGCGCGGATCAAGCTGCTGCAGGTGGTCATCATCATCTCGGCCGTGCTGCTGATGATCTTCCTCGACCGTCTCGTGTCGGGTACCAAGCTCGGCCGCGGCATCCGCGCCACCGCCGAGGACGCACCCACCGCCGCCCTGATGGGTGTCGACATCGACCGCACGATCTCGCGGACGTTCATCATCGGGGGGGCGCTGGCCGGTGCTGCCGGCTTCCTCTTCGGCTACGCCTTCGTCTTCTCCAACACCATGGGATTCATCCCCGGCATCAAGGCCTTCGCCGCGGCCGTGCTCGGCGGCATCGGCAACATCCGGGGCGCCATGATCGGCGGTCTGCTCCTGGGCGTCGCCGAGAACCTCATCCCGACGGCACCATGGGTGGGCGGTGACGCCTGGATCGGCCAGGAGTGGACCGACGTGGTCGCCTTCGTCCTGCTCATCCTCATCCTGGTCTTCCGGCCCACCGGGATCCTCGGCGAGCGTCTGGGGCGTGCGGCGTGAACCAGCGACTGAACCTTCCCGACTGGGCCGGGCGCGCTGTGGCCTGCCTCTTCGGCTCCGTGGTGCTGGCCATGATGGTCGGCCCCCAGCAGGGCTCGCAGAACGACTACGGCGTGGGCTTCCGCCAGGCGGTGCTCAACCCGCGGATCTTCTACTTCCTGCTCATCGGGGTGCTCGTGTTCTTCGCGATCACCTACCAGGACGTCGTCCGGCGCTACGCGAGCCGGCCCGGGGTCCGCCCGCTCGTCGCCGGGCTGCTGGTGCTTCTCGCTTCGTACTTCCTCATGCGCTGGTACGACCCGCTGGGCAACAACGCCAAGTTCGCCGGACTGGCCGACGCCGTGGCCAGCACGAGCGGTCTCGCGCCGCTGGCGAAGGCATTCTTCGGCTGGCTGTGGTGGGTGTCCCTGGTGGTCCTCGTGGTGGGGATCTTCGTGGCCATCGCGCGACGCCTGCGCGCGCTCGGCTGGGCGATGGCGGGGCTGGCCGTCGTGGTCGGCGTCGTGGCGCTCGTCGCGCACGCGGCTGCCGCCGACGCCGGCGGGGGCATCGACCACTCCTACGGTGCGCCCACCGCCCTGGTCGGCTACCTCGTGCTCGCCGGCGCCGGGGTCCTCGCGGCCCGGTCCCGGAGCGAGACCGCTGCCACGCGCGAGTTCGTCGAGCGGGTCATGGCGTTCCGGCCCGGGCTGCCGCTGGTCCTGATGGGTCTGCTGCTGGGCGTCCTGGCGCTGGTCTCGGCCACCTGGTTCGCCCCCCAGCAGGCCAACGCCACCCTGGTGGACACCAGCTCGCTGTTCTCCGGGAGCGACGCGTCCGGTCTCTCCGAGGCATTCCTGGGCTGGCTGGGGTACGTGCTCTTCGTCGTCGTCCTGCTGGCGGGAGCAGCGGCCGTCTGGACCCGCAACCGGGTCGTCGGCTACGTCGCGGCCGGGCTCGCTGCGGTCACGATCCTCATCGTCCTGGTCACCCTGCACGACATCAGCGCGACCGCGACCGAGGCCGGCTACCCGGGGGCCGACGGGCCCTGGCGCGACCTGGGCACCGGTGGCTGGCTGCTGTCCATCGCGGTCTTCAGCATCGGTGCCGGAGCCTTCGTCGCTGCGCGGCGGGCGCACCGTCCCGCGGGTGCCGACGAGGCCCGTGGCACCGTCACGGGTCGGCTGCACCAGGCAGGCGCCTCCACGACGGTGCTCAGCCTGGCGCTGTTCGGGATCGGCCTGGCGCTGTTCTACCCGCCGACGGCGACCACCTTCTGGCAGCAGGCGCTGGTCACCGACATCGGGGTGTACGTCCTGCTGGCCATCGGCCTCAACGTCGTCATCGGTTGGGCCGGGCTCCTGGACCTGGGGTACATCGCCTTCTACGCGCTGGGGTCGTACACGACCGCGTACCTCACGGGCTCCCTGCCGGTGCAGCCGCCGTCGTGGCTGCAGCTCTCGCCGCTGTGGGCGATCCCGGTCGCCATCGCGGTCTGCCTCGTGGCCGGCGTCCTCCTCGGCGCGCCGACGCTGCGGTTGCGCGGGGACTACCTGGCGATCGTCACCCTGGGCTTCGGTGAGATCATCCGGATCGTCGCCGTGAACAACCCGGGCAACATCACGAACGGCCCGCGAGGGGTCGAGTCCGCGGTGCCGCACCCGGTCATCGACCTCGGCTTCCTCCGGATCCAGTGGGGCGGCAACCAGCTGCAGTACTGGTACCTGCTCCTGGTGCTGCTCGCGATCCTGATCTTCTTCTTCTACCGCCTGGAGGGCTCGCGGCTCGGGCGCGCCTGGGCGGCGGTGCGCGAGGACGAGGTGGCCGCACAGGCGACCGGCGTCAACACCACCCGGGTGAAGCTGCTGGCCTTCGCGATCGGTGCGTCGACCTCGGGGCTCGCGGGCGTCTTCTTCGCCAGTGACATCGGCTACTTCAACCCGCAGAACTTCATCCTCAACAACTCGATCCTCATCGTGGCCTACGTCGTGTTCGGTGGGATGGGCTCGCTGACCGGCGCCATCGCCGGCGCCGCGGTGCTCACCTGGCTGCCGAACTTCCTCCGCGACCAGGTGCCGAGCGAGGACCGGGTCATGTGGATCGGCGCCGTCCTGGTGATCATGATGATCTTCCGTCCGCAGGGCCTCATCCCGGCCAAGCGCCGGGAGGCCGAGCTGACCGGCCTGGCGGGCCACGACCCGTCCGTGCGGCCGGCCGTCCAGGCCGTTCCGGCCAGCGAAGGGGTGTGAGCCGGCGATGAGCACAGCAACCAGCTCGGCCGCGACGAGTTCCGTCGGAGCCGAGGACCTGATCTTCGACGTGCGGGGGATCACCCTGCGCTTCGGCGGCGTCACCAGCCTGGACGACGTCACGCTGCAGATGCGGCGGGGCGAGATCCTGGCGATCATCGGGCCGAACGGCGCGGGCAAGACCTCGCTGTTCAACTCCCTCACCGGCGTCTACACGCCGCAGGAGGGGGAGATCCTGGTGTCGGCCCGGCCGGGGGACTCGCCGCAGAGCGTCCTCGGGAAGAAGACCCATGTGGTCAACCACATGGGGGTCGCCCGGACCTTCCAGAACATCCGGCTGTTCCCCGCGCTCACCGCGCTGGAGAACGTCAAGGTCGGCGTCGAGACCCGGCAGAAGTCCGGTCCCGTCTCGGCGATGCTGGGGCTCCCGTGGCAGCGGCGGGAGGAGCGTGAGTCCACCCGGACGGCCTACGCCCTGCTCGAGCGGGTGGGCCTGGCGGCGCGCGCGAACGAGCTGGCCGGTTCCCTCGCCTACGGCGAGCAGCGCCGGCTGGAGATCGCGCGGGCGCTCGCCACGGGACCGGGCGTCATCCTGCTCGACGAGCCGGCGGCCGGGACCAACCCGGTGGAGAAGCGCGAGCTCGCGGCGCTGATCGAGCAGATCAACGCCGAGGGCGTCAGCGTGCTGCTGATCGAGCACGACATGAAGCTGGTCATGTCGGTGGCGCACCGGATCGTCGTGCTGAACTTCGGCAGGCGGATCGCCGAGGGGTCGCCCGAGCAGATCCAGCGGGACCCCGTCGTCGTGGCCGCCTACCTCGGCACCTCGGAGGAGGAGGCGGAGCAGGAGCTGGAGACCCACGACCAGCCCGAGCTGCACACCATCGACACGTCCGGCGACCCACTGGGCCACGGCCCCGCCGGTTCCGGCACCCCGGAAGGACCGCGTTCATGAGCGAGCAGGCAGGCGGCTCGTCCGTCCCCGGGCGCACGGGCTCCGTGCTCCTGGACGTGCAGGACCTGGAGGTCCGCTACGGCGCGATCGCGGCCATCAAGGGCATCTCCTTCCACGTCGAGCAGGGCGAGATCGTCGCCCTGCTCGGCGCCAACGGGGCGGGGAAGACGACCACCCAGAAGACCGTGTCGGGCATGCTCCGGCCGGCCGCCGGCTCGATCACCTTCGACGGGCAGCGCATCGACGGCATCCCGCCGCACAAGCTGATCGACCTGGGCATCTGCCACGTCCCGGAGGGGCGGCACGTCTTCCCGCGGATGACGGTCGAGGAGAACCTCGCGATGGGGGCGTTCCGCTTCCGCTCGCCCGACCAGGACGTGCTGGCCCACGTCCTGGACCTGTTCCCGCGGCTCAAGGAGCGGTACGGGCAGCAGAGCGGCACGCTCTCCGGCGGTGAGCAGCAGATGCTCGCGATCGGCCGGGCGCTGATGGGCAAGCCACGGCTGCTGCTGCTCGACGAGCCGTCGATGGGGCTGGCCCCGTTGATCGTCCAGCAGATCTTCGACATCGTCCGCAGCATCAACGCCGACGGTGTCTCGATCCTGCTGGTCGAGCAGAACGCGCGGCAGGCCCTGTCGCTCGCCGACCGCGGCTACGTGCTCGAGACCGGCGAGCTGGTGCTGGCCGGCTCCGGCCGCGAGCTGCTCGCCGACGACCGCATCCGGGCGGCCTACCTCGGCGAGGAACTCGCGAGCTGAGGGCTCAGGCCTTCTTCGGCGCGTTCAGCGTCATGCAGGTGAGCCGCGCGGTAGCGGTCTGACGGCCCTGGTCGTCGCTCACCTGGATGAGGAACGTGGACAGCGTGCGCCCGCGGCGCACGGGGGTGCACACCGCGGTCACGGTGCCGGAGGTCGCGGCGCGCAGGTAGCTGGCGTTCAGCTCGATGCCGACGACCTGCTTGTCCGGCCCCGCGCCGACCGCGGCCGCCATGGAACCGATGGTCTCCACGAGCGTGCACGTCGCACCCCCGTGGAGCAGCCCGAACGGCTGCTGGTTGCCCTCGACCGGCATGGTCGCCACCAGCCGGTCGGGGTTCCAGTCGGTGATCTGCACGCCGAGCTTGTCGTCCAGCGGGCTGCTGATGCCGTCGGGGAGCCAGGCGGGGGGAGGGGTGCTCACCCCCGCACCGTAACGGCGGTCGGGGGCCGCTCGGGCGTCGGTGCCTGCACATACGATCGGCGGCGATGTCCGCTCCGGTCTCCACCTCCGTGTCCACCCCCGCGCCGACCACCGCGTCGGCGCCGGGCACCCGCCCGCGGCTGCTGCTCCTCGATGGGCACTCGCTGGCCTACCGGGCGTTCTTCGCGCTCCCGGTCGAGAACTTCTCCACCACGACGGGCCAGCCGACGAACGCCGTCTACGGCTTCACGTCGATGCTGATCAACATCCTGCGCGACGAGCAGCCGAGTCACCTCGCCGTCGCGTTCGACGTCGGCCGCAAGACCTTCCGCAGCGAGATCTACGCCGAGTACAAGGCCAACCGCTCGGAGAGCCCCACGGACTTCCGCGGTCAGGTCAGCCTGGTGCAGGAGGTGCTGGGCGCGCTGCGCGTCCCGGTGATCACCGCCGAGGGGTACGAGGCCGACGACGTCATCGCCACCCTCACCGTGCAGGCGGTCGAGCAGGGCATGGACGTGCTGATCGCGACCGGGGACCGGGACGCGCTCCAGCTGGTGAACGAGCACGTCACCGTGCTCTACCCGCGCAAGGGCGTCTCGGACATGACCCGGTTCACGCCGGAGGAGGTCGAGGCCAAGTACAACCTCACGCCGGCCCAGTACCCCGACTTCGCGGCGTTGCGCGGCGACCCGAGCGACAACCTGCCGAGCATCCCGAGCGTGGGGGAGAAGACCGCCGCCAAGTGGGTGCGCGAGTACGGCTCGCTCGACGCGCTCGTCGACCAGGTCGACACCGTCAAGGGCAAGGTGGGGGAGAAGCTGCGCGAGCACCTCTCCTCGGTGCTGCAGAACCGGCGGCTCACCGAGCTGGACCGCGCGGTCCCGCTCGAGGTGGGCCCGCAGGACCTCGCCGTCCAGGCGTGGGACCGCAACGAGGTGCACACGCTCTTCGACAACCTGCAGTTCCGCGTGCTGCGCGAGCGGCTCTTCGCCACGCTCACCAGCGCCGAGCCCGAGGTCGAGGGCGGTTTCGACGCCACCGTCGACGCGGTGGCGGCCGGGGAGCTGGGTGCCTGGCTCGACGCGCACGCCCGGACGGGGCACACCGGCCTCATCTTCCGGGGCACGTGGGGCCGGGGCACCGGTGAGCTGACCGGCCTGGCCCTCGCCGCCGCCGACGACCACACCACCTTCGTCGACCTCGGCCCCGCCCTCGACGTGGCCGACGAGCAGGCCCTGGCCGCGTGGCTCGCCGACGCCGACCGGCCCAAGGTGGTGCACGAGGTCAAGGGGCCGCTGCTGGCGATCTGGGCGCGCGGCTGGGAACTGGCCGGCCTGGTGAGCGACACCGCGCTCGCGGCGTACCTCGCCCTGCCCGGGCAGCGGTCGTTCGACCTCGGTGACCTCGCGGTGCGCTACCTGCGTCGCGAGCTCACCGACGCCGCCGAACCGGAGGGGCAGCTCACCCTCGACGGCCTCGGCCCGAGCGAGGACGACGTCGCCGCCGAGGCGGCCAAGGCCGACGTGCTGAAGGCCGTGGCCGTCAACGACCTCGCCGACGCCCTCGAGCAGGTGCTCGGCCAGAAGGGCGGGGACCACCTGCTCGGCGAGATCGAGCTGCCGCTGACCCGGGTGCTCGCCTCCATGGAGTACCGGGGCATCGCCGTCGACCTGGACTTCCTGCAGGACCTGCAGAAGGAGTTCTCCGACGCCGTCGCCGCGGCGGCCGCCGAGTGCTACGCCGTGATCGGCCGCGAGGTGAACCTCGGCTCGCCCAAGCAGCTGCAGGCGGTGATCTTCGACGAGCTGGGCCTGCCCAAGACGAAGAAGAACAAGACCGGCTACACCACCGACGCCGACGCGCTCACCTGGCTGTTCGAGCAGACCGGGCACCCGTTCATGGAGCACCTGCTCCGCCACCGCGACGTGACCCGGCTGCGCACGGTCATCGACGGCCTCATCCCGATGGTCGACGACGGCGGGCGCATCCACACCACGTTCCAGCAGACCATCGCCGCCACGGGCCGGCTCTCCTCGACCGACCCGAACCTGCAGAACATCCCGATCCGCAGCGCCGAGGGTCGCCGGATCCGGCAGGCATTCGTCGTCGGGCAGGGGTACGAGTCCCTCATGACGGCGGACTACAGCCAGATCGAGATGCGGATCATGGCCCACCTCTCCGGCGACGAGGGGCTGATCGAGGCGTTCACGTCGGGGGAGGACCTGCACTCCTTCGTCGCCTCCAAGGCGTTCGACATCCCGATCTCCGAGGTCGACCCGGAGATGCGCCGGCGCATCAAGGCGATGAGCTACGGCCTGGCCTACGGTCTCTCCGCCTACGGGCTGTCCGGGCAGCTGCGGATCTCCGTCGAGGAGGCGCGCGAGCAGATGAACGCCTACTTCGAGCGCTTCGGCGGGATCCGCGACTACCTCGACGGGGTCGTCGACGAGGCCCGGCAGACCGGCTTCACCGAGACCACGCTCGGCCGGCGGCGCTACCTGCCCGACCTCACCAGCGACAACGGCCAGCGCCGGCAGATGGCCGAGCGGATGGCACTCAACGCCCCGATCCAGGGGTCGGCGGCCGACGTCATCAAGGTCGCGATGCTCAACGTGGAGAAGGCGATCGCGGCCGAGGGGCTGAGGTCCCGGATGCTGCTGCAGGTGCACGACGAGCTCGTGCTCGAGGTGGCACCGGGGGAGGAGGAGGCCCTGGAGACGCTGGTCCGCCGCGAGATGGCGGGTGCCGCGCAGTTGTCGGTGCCGTTGGAGGTCTCGGTCGGCGTGGGCGCCAGCTGGGACGCCGCCGCGCACTGATGACGGCCGCCGGTTCCGCTCCGCTGCGGGGGCGCTCCCTGACGTACGGCCCCGCGGGGACGACACGTCCGGGCGACGGGTCGTGGCCGCCTCCCGCGGACCGGCGCGGCTACGAGCGGACGGTCGAGCTCGGACGCGGCGACGCCTGCTGGTCCACGGCGACGGAGGCGCTGATGTCCTGGGGCGTGAAGACGCGCAGCAGGTTCGTCGTGGAGGCGGCTGCCGGCGGCGAGCCGGTCGTCCGGGAGGGCGCCGACTACTGGCTGGTCGCCTCCGTCGGACCGCTGCGGATCCGCGAGCCGGCGCGGGTCGTCGCCGTCGTGGACCGGCCGGACCGCCGGGGCTACGCCTACGGGACGTTGGAGGGCCACCCGGTGTCGGGCGAGGAGGCCTTCGTCCTGCACCGCGACGGCGACGGCGTCGTCCGGCTCACCCTGCGGTCGGTGACCGCGGCCGGCCGGGGCTCGTGGCGCCTGGCCTTCCCCGTGGTCCTGGTGGCGCAGCGCTGGTACCGCTCGCGCTACGTGCGGGCGCTCCGGTCCCTACCGTGAACGGACCCGTGACGCTGGCCTCGACGGCGCTGCTCCACCCCGCCGTGCTCGACGGCGCTCGCGGGCTCTGCGAGGTGGCGTTCGAGGGCGAGGGCTTCGGCGAGGAGGACTGGCAGCACGCGCTCGGGGGCCTGCACGCACTCGTGGTGGACGGCGACCGGGTCGTCGCGCACGGTGCGCTGGTGCCCCGGCGCTTCCACCACGCCGGGCGCGTCCTGCGGGTCGGTTACGTGGAGGCGGTCGCAGTCGATCCGGCGCGGCGGCGGCGCGGGCTCGGATCCGCGGTCATGGCCGCGCTGGAGGACGTCGTGCGTCGCGACCACGACGCCGGTGCCCTGGGGGCCACGGACGAGGGGGCCGCGCTCTACTCGGCGCGGGGCTGGGTGCGGTGGCGTGGCAGCACCTGGGCCGAGACGCCGACCGGACGCATCCGCACCGAGGAGGACGACGACGCGGTGTTCGTCCTGCCGGCCGCCGCCGACCTCGACCCGACCGGCGAGCTCACCTGCGACTGGCGCGACGGCGACCTCTGGTGACGGCCTCGCTGCCCGCGGGTGCGCAGCGGGTGCTGGTCGCCGGCAGCACGGGAGCCGGGAAGTCGACGGCTGCGCGAGCCCTGGCGACGGCGCTCGACCTGCCGTACACCGAGCTGGACGCCCTGTGGCACGGGCCCGGCTGGCAGCCGCGCCCGGAGTTCTCCGACGACGTGGCAGGGATGCTCGCGGCGGGCCGCTGGGTGACCGAGTACCAGTACCGGCCGGTGAAGGCGGCGCTGCTCGGCGCGGCCGACGCGGTCGTCTGGCTCGACCACCCGTTCCCCCTGGTGGCCTGGCGGCTGCTGCGACGGTCGTTCGTCCGCGCGGCCACGCGCCGGCCGCTCGTGAACGGGAACGTCGAGCGGTTCGGGCTCTGGGCGCGGGCCAGCCACCCGCTCCGCGTCGTCCTGGGTCCGGAGTTCTGGCGGAAGCGGCGGCGGACGGCGCACGAGCTGTCCGGGGCGGCCGCGCGAGGCGTCGTGGTGGTGCGGCTGCGCGGCGCCCGGCAGGCCGACCAGTGGCTGCAACGGCAGACGGTCTGACCCTCGACCAGAGGTTCAGGGTCGCCGGCAGACCAAGATCAGGGTGCCGGGCACGAGCGCGCCGCGCTCCGGGGACCACTGCCCCCAGTTCTCGGTGCGGCCCGGGGTCCACTCCGGCTCGACCAGCTCCGCGAGCACGAGCCCGGCCCCGACGACGGCCCGGACCCAGTCGCCGACCGTGCGGTGGTGCTCGACGTAGACCGTGCGGCCGGCGTCGTCGGTCTCCACGTAGGGCGTCCGGTCGAAGTAGGACGAGACGATCCGCAGGTCCTCGGGGTCCGGAGAGTCGGGGAACGGCCAGCGCATC
The DNA here is from genome assembly GCF_003319175.1 of Blastococcus sp. TF02-8. Classification (GTDB taxonomy): domain Bacteria; phylum Actinomycetota; class Actinomycetes; order Mycobacteriales; family Geodermatophilaceae; genus Blastococcus. The sequence goes on from NZ_QOHK01000009.1 coordinate 27,128, forward strand.
GGGTGGTTCACCGACGCCACGAACCGCCCTCCGGGCCGGAGGACCCGCGCCACCTCCCGCAGGGCGCCCTCGACGTCGGCCACGAACGGCAGGCCGCCGAACGCCGAGCACGCCAGGTCGACGCTGCCGTCGACCACCGGGAGCGCGCCGGCGTCGGCCTGCAGCAGCGGGACGGCGATGCCGGTCGCGCGGTTCAGCTCGGCGGCGCGGGCCAGCATGCCGCCGGAGAGGTCCAGCGCCACGACGTCGGCGCCCGCGGTGCGCAGCCAGCGGGAGCACGGGGCCGAGCCGCACCCGACCTCCAGGACCCGGCGGCCGGCGACGTCACCGAGCAGGTGGGCCTCGGCCTCGCGCAGGCCCTCGGGGCACCACAGGAAGTCCGCATCGCCGAGGTCGGAGCCGTGCTCGGCCAGGTACGCGGGGGCGGCGGCGTCCCACCAGGCGCGGTTGGCGCGGGCCGACTCGACCGGCCCGGCGGGCCGGCGGGCGACCCCTCCGGCGGCTGGGTAGCCGTCGTCGGCCAGCGGGAGGGAGGGGGGCTGCGGGGGAGCGGTCATGACGCGCCGATCGTGACACGCCGCGGAGCCGCGGTGACCGGTCCCACCCAGGTGGACCGGGCCGTCTCGACGTCCGTACCATGGAGGGGCGCCAGAGGTCTGACGTGCCCACCCCGTTCCGCAGGGTGGCCCGCGCCGGTTCTTTCCCGCTGTTCCTCCCCGCGGTCGTGCGGCCGTGGGTGTCCTGTCCCTACGCATTCCCCGTCCGGAGCTACCAACCACATGACCTCCACCCAGGTCCGTCCTTCCAGCACCCCCCAGGTCGCCATCAACGACATCGGTAGCGCCGAGGACTTCCTCGCCGCCATCGACCAGACGATCAAGTACTTCAACGAAGGCGACATCGTCGAGGGCGTCATCGTCAAGGTCGACCGGGACGAGGTGCTGCTGGACATCGGCTACAAGACCGAGGGCGTCATCCCCTCGCGCGAGCTCTCCATCAAGCACGACGTCGACCCGAACGAGGTCGTCAAGGTCGGCGACGAGGTGGAAGCCCTGGTTCTCCAGAAGGAGGACAAGGAAGGCCGGCTGATCCTCTCCAAGAAGCGCGCCCAGTACGAGCGCGCCTGGGGCACGATCGAGGCCAAGAAGGAAGCCGACGAGGTCGTCACCGGCACCGTCATCGAGGTCGTCAAGGGTGGCCTCATCCTCGACATCGGCCTGCGCGGGTTCCTCCCCGCCTCGCTGGTCGAGATGCGCCGCGTCCGCGACCTGCAGCCCTACGTGGGCCGCGAGCTCGAGGCGAAGATCATCGAGCTCGACAAGAACCGCAACAACGTCGTCCTCTCCCGCCGCCAGTGGCTGGAGCAGACGCAGTCCGAGGTCCGCAGCGAGTTCCTCAACAAGCTCGCCAAGGGTCAGGTGCGCTCGGGTGTCGTCTCCTCGATCGTCAACTTCGGCGCGTTCGTGGACCTCGGCGGCGTCGACGGCCTGGTGCACGTCTCCGAGCTGTCCTGGAAGCACATCGACCACCCGTCCGAGGTCGTCGAGGTGGGCCAGGAGGTCACCGTCGAGGTCCTCGACGTCGACCTGGACCGCGAGCGGGTCTCCCTGTCGCTGAAGGCGACGCAGGAGGACCCGTGGCGTCAGTTCGCCCGCACGCACCAGATCGGTCAGGTCGTCCCGGGCAAGGTCACCAAGCTGGTTCCCTTCGGTGCGTTCGTGCGCGTCGACGAGGGCATCGAGGGCCTGGTGCACATCTCCGAGCTGGCCGAGCGCCACGTGGAGATCCCGGAGCAGGTCGTGCAGGTCGGCGACGAGATCCTGGTCAAGGTCATCGACATCGACCTGGACCGCCGCCGCATCTCGCTCTCGCTCAAGCAGGCCAACGAGGGCGTCGTCGGCGACGAGGAGCAGTTCGACCCCGCCGCCTACGGCATGTCGGCCTCGTACGACGAGCAGGGCAACTACATCTACCCCGAGGGCTTCGACCCGGAGACCGGCGAGTGGCTCGAGGGCTACGACGAGGCCCGCGAGACGTGGGAGCGGCAGTACGCCGAGGCCCAGGCCCGCTTCGAGGCGCACCGCAAGCAGATCGCGGCCGCCAAGGAGGCCGACGCCGAGGCCGCTGCCGGTGGCAGCTACTCCAGCGACGACGCCGCCGGTGCCGACGCCCCGGCCAGCGGTGGCACCCTGGCCAGCGACGAGGCGCTCGCCGCGCTGCGCGCCAAGCTGGCCGGCGGCGAGTGACCCCGAGGGTCTGACCCGCCAGTTCTGCGCGTCGGAGGCCCAGGACCCCTCGGGGTCCTGGGCCTCTGGCGTTCCCGGGGGTGCCGGCTGTCAGCACCGTCGACCCGCTGCGGCACGACGAAGGGCCCATGGACGACGTCGTCCATGGGCCCTTCGTGGCGATGCGGTTCCCCGCCGCACCGCGGGCGGTGTGGTCGATGACCTCGGAGCGGGAGCCGCCGTCGACCCGTCGGGGGACCGGCGGCGGGGCTCAGAGGCTGAGGATGATGGCGAACGCCGTGCGCGGGCGCCCGCCGGATCCGGCCAGGAAGCCCCAGGTGTGGCGGCCGGTGGTGGGGGTGGAGAACATCCACCGCAGCAGCGAGCTGCGGTGTGCGACGGCCGGCCGCTGGAACTGCATGCGGTCGCGCACCGCCGGGATGTCCGCGCAGCGCACGCCGGCGGCCGCGCCGAGCCGGTGCCGTCCGGCGCCACGGCGGGCGGCTCGGGTCGACGGGGATGCGGTGTGCGTGGAACCGGACATGTTCTCGTTCTGCCTCTCTCGGCGGGGAAGATCGCCAGGCAGAACGTTATCCGTGGGACTCGTGTGACTACTGCGACGCGCCGGGCAGGTGAGCTGCGTGTTACCCGTCCGTGATCTTTCCCGGGCGGTCGCTACTGTCCGTACGTGCTGAGGATCGGACTGACCGGCGGCATCGGCTCGGGAAAGAGCACGGTGTCGACCCTGCTGGCGGAGCGCGGTGCCGTGGTCGTGGACGCCGACCGCATCGCCCGCGAGGTGCTCGAACCGGGGACGCCTGGGCTCGCAGCCGTGGCGACGGAGTTCGGCCCGGGGGTGCTCACCCCCGACGGCGCACTGGACCGGCCGGCACTGGCTGCCATCGTCTTCTCCGACGCCGCGGCGCGCAGCCGGCTCGACGCGATCGTCCACCCGCTCGTGCGGGCCCGGTCCGCGGAGCTGCTCGCCGCGGCCGAACCGGACGCCGTGGTGGTCAACGACGTCCCACTGCTGGTGGAGACCGGGCAGGCCGGTTCCTACGACCTCGTGGTCGTGGTCGAGGCAGATCCCGAGACGCGTATCCGTCGCCTGGTCGGTCGCGGGCTGGCCGAGGCCGACGCCCGCGCCCGGATCGCCGCCCAGGCCACGGACGAGCAGCGCCGTGCGGTCGCCGACGTGGTGCTGGACAACAGCGGGACGCCGGAACAGCTCGCCGAACAGGTGGCCCGCTTCTGGGCCGAGCACGTCTCCCGGGGATGACAAGAGCCCCAGGTCGAGGTGACCTGGGGCTCTGCGTGGTGGGCGATACTGGGATCGAACCAGTGACCTCTTCCGTGTCAGGGAAGCGCGCTACCGCTGCGCCAATCGCCCGTTCCGGCCTCGCGGCCGGACCCTCCTCCGCGCTCGTTCTCCGGAGGAGACGAGGTGGAGACGGGATTTGAACCCGTGTAGACGGCTTTGCAGGCCGTTGCCTCGCCTCTCGGCCACTCCACCGCACGCGGGTGCCGGTCTCTCGACCAGCACCCGAGGTTCCGAGCGGACGACGGGATTCGAACCCGCGACCCTCACCTTGGCAAGGTGATGCTCTACCACTGAGCCACGTCCGCGTTACGGATAGAACTCTAGCGGACCCGCGGAGGGGGTTTGAAGGGGGGGTCCCCGGGCCCCCCTCCGTGGGGGTCCGCCTGAACATCTCCGCAGGTCAGAGGCCTGACGCGTCCCCGCCGCCGTTGGACAGCAGGGCATCGAGCTCCTGGTCGAGACGCAGCAGGGCCGTCTCCGAGCCCGAGGGGACCATCGCCTCGGTGTGCCGGAGGAACGCCGCGACGGTCGCCCGGGAGAGCTCGAAGAGCGCCTCGCCGGAGGGGGCCCGCAGGTGCAGGAAGAGCACGTCGGTGGCCGCCTGGGCGGGCCAGATGCGCACGTCGCCGTCGCCGGTGGGGTGCTCGAGGCCGGCCTGGAGCAGTTCGCGGCCCACCAGCCAGGCGATCCCGTCGTCGTCCTGCTCGCCCACCTCGCCGAACGCGATCCGGACCGCGAACGGGTCCGCGGGGTCGTAGCAGAGCAGCGCGGGGACCTCGGTCCACGACTGGGGGCCGACCAGCTGAAGAGTGATGGGGGTGATGTGACCGGGGGTCCATCGGCTCGTCATGTCCGGTCAACGACGCAGTGCCCGATGAGTGACGTCCTGCCATCCGTCGTGCCCCATCTGTCACACGCGCCCCATCGGACACATCGATCCGGTCACATCGAACCGACGAGGGGGGTGCTTGCGAACGCCCCGTGTGACCATGGGAATCGTGAGTCGACCGGTGCGCCGACAGGAGGACGGCGCTGGGGACCTCGAGATCCTCCGGCGCATCCGTGCGGGTGACCGCGACGCCGTCGACGACCTGTACGAGCGCTTCCGCCGGCCCGCCTTCGCGCTCGCCCGCCGGATCCTCGCCGACGACGGCCTGGCCGAGGACGTGCTGCAGGACGTCTTCCTCGGCGTGTGGCGCGACCCGCACGCCTACGACGGCGCCCGGGGGAGCTTCTCCTCGTGGCTCCTGGCCGTGGTGCACCACAAGGCCGTGGACGCCGTGCGGCGCGAGGAGTCGCAGCGCCGGCGCCAGGCCCGCGCGGAGGACGAGGCGGTGCTGGACGCGCCCGTCGCCGCGCGGGACGTCGAGGACGACGCCTGGTCGCGGGTGGTGGCCGACCAGGTGCGGTCGGCCCTCGGTGTGCTGCCCACCGCGCAGCGCGAGGCGCTGACCCTGGCCTACTACGGCGGATACACGCAGCGGGAGGTGGCCGCGCTGACCGATACGCCTCTCGGGACGGTCAAGACCCGCATGCTCGCCGGGATGCGCCGGTTGAAGACGGAGCTGGGAGGTCTGTCGGCGCAGGGCGAGAGCGCGCTCGACGGCAGCGCCCCCCTGGACGGGACGGCACGATGACCGGGGAGCACTCCTACGACGAGCTCGCCGTCGGCTGGGCACTGCACGCGCTCGAGCCCGACGACGAGGCGGATTTCGCCCGGCACCTGGCCGGCTGCGACCGGTGCGCGCGCACGGTGACCGAGACCTCCGAGGTGATGGCGGCGATGGCTCGCGACCTGCCGTCGGCCGAGCCCTCCCCGGAGCTCCGCTCGCGGTTGCGCGCGGCGGTCGAGTCGACCGAGCAGCTGCCCGCACCGACGGCGGAGCCGCGACCGGTCGCGCTCCCCGTGCAGGCCACGCGGGTCCCCCGTCCGGCCGGCCGCACGCGGCTGCTCACCCGGTCCCTGGTGGCCGCCGCCGTCGCCGCGGTCGTGGGACTCGGTACGTGGGCCGCGGTGCTGAGCCAGTCCCGCGACGACCTGCGGTCCGACCTGGCCGCGCAGCAGGCCGTGCTGAGCGAGCTCACCAAGCCGGGGGAGGCGACCGTCATCCCGCTGACGACGGGGGAGCGCGACGTCGCGACCGTCGTCGCCCGTGACGACGTCGTCCAGGTGGTCTCCGACGGGCTCTCGCGCAACGACGTCTCCGCGCAGACCTACGTCCTGTGGGGGCTCGGCGACGGCGCCCCCGTGGCGCTGGGCACGTTCGACGTCGTGCGGTCACAGATCGCCGTGCAGACCGTAGGCTCCGGAGGGACCGGACTCGACGACTTCCCCGGATACGGCATCAGCATCGAGCCCGGTCGACAGGCTCCGTCGGCACCGACGGACGTCGTCGCGACCGGGCAGGTGACCAGCTGAGCGGACCAGACACGACGACTCCTACCACCGCTCGGGCACGGGCGCGCGCGGAGTCCGCCGACGAACGACGCGCGCGGTACGACGCGGACGAGGTGCACAGCCTGCGCGAGCGGGTCGCCGAGGCCCGCTGGCGGCGCCGGCTGGCGGCCAGTCGCAGCATCAACCACGGCTACCGGGTCGGCGTGGGGATCGTGGGTGGGCTGATCGTCGCGGTCGGGCTGGTCACCATCCCGCTGCCGGGCCCGGGCTGGCTCACGGTGATCGCCGGGCTCTTCGTGCTGGCCACCGAGTTCACCTGGGCCGAGCGGCTGCTGGAGTTCACCAAGGCCCACGTGAAGCGCTGGACCGACTGGGTGACCGCGCAGCCGGTGTGGGTCCGGCTGCTCATCGCGGCCGCGACGGCGGCCTTCGTCTACGGCGTCCTGGTCGTCACCCTGCACGTCACGGGGGTTCCCGACTGGGTACCGGGGTGGGTGCCGCTCTGGCGATGAGCGTCTGGCACAATCAGACGCGCAACGGGCGATTGGCTCAGTGGTAGAGCGCTTCGTTCACACCGAAGAGGTCACTGGTTCGAACCCAGTATCGCCCACCGTCGCGAAGGCCCGGTCCGCAGCTGCGGGCCGGGCCTTCGCTGTCGGGGGAGCACGCACTCACATGCGGGCGTCCATGCGCTCCAGCACTCCCGGCACGCCCTCGATGGCCCATTCGCGCCCGTCCCGCGCGCGGATCGTGCCCGAGTAGCTGCCGTACATCTGGGCGTAGCGGATGGCGGCCACGACGAGCTGGTGGCGCACCGCCTTGTGCCCGTCCGGCGTGAAGACCAGGTCCAGCCGCCCGTCGGCGTCGACCACGGTGACCGGGGCCTGCAGATCGGCCGGCCGGTCTCCCGGATCGGGGGTGAACCGGATCCCGTGCAGCGGCTCGGCGGCCTCCGGCGTCCAGACGCCGGACTCCTCGAACTCGTCCGGGAGCTGGGGGCGGGTGGCGAAGTTCGCGCCCACCACGCCGTCGGGCAGGCGTACCGCGAAGGTGCCCCACGTCCACTCGGTGCGGTAGGCGAGCTGCGAGCGGTGCTCGTCGATGATCACCAGGTGCTCGGCGGCGTGGAAGCCGTAGGTCCGCGAACCCACCGTGACGTGCCCGGAGGCCGGGAAGATCCGCTTGTGGGTGTAGAGGGTGCTGCGGCGCGGCATCCGGGCGCTCATCGACAGCGCGGGGGAGGCCTGCCGGACGTCGAGCAGGAGTTCTCCCGAGACCGCCTCGCTCGACGCGGTGGCGGCGAGCTCGAACCGGACCCTGTGGCTGCCGCCGGCGTCGTCGAAGTCGTACCGCACGGCGTAGCCGGGCTTCACGAACTCGCAGTGCCCGCCCTCGAGCAGAATCCGCGGCAGCTGGGCGAACCCGCCGCGCGCGGTGGCCGCGAACTCGGTCAGCCGCCCGCTGGCCCGGTCGCGGACGTAGAACTCGGAGGAGGAGAGGTACTTCGCGTCCTGGATGATCATCGCCCCGTACAGCTCGGGGTGGACCAGCGTGAAGCCCACCCACTCCTTGGTCCGGAAGTCGTGCCAGCGGCGGCGCAGGCCGGAGAACTCGTCGGCCGGGTTGACGTCGGAGGGGCGGGCGTCGAACCAGCCGTGGTGGCGGCTGCCGGACTCGACCAGGCGCGGAGGGGTCGTCATGCGCGGCAGCGTAGTGAGACCAAGATCGCTCGCCCGGGGCCGCGCCGGGGGACCATGGGAGAGATGGGCGCCCGACCGGACCGCGCGAACCGTCTCGAGCTGGTGCTGGAGCGCGACGGCCCGACGTGCATCTGGTGCGGCCGCGTCTTCGCCGGGCTGGTGCGGCCGACCACGGAGCACGTCGTCCCGCGCGTCAAGGGCGGCCCCTCGTGGCTGGAGAACGAGGTCGCGGCCTGCCGCCGGTGCAACGCCGAACGAGGGCACCGGACGCCGGTGGAGTGGCTCGAGGAGTGCCTGCGCCGCGGATGGCCGGCCGACGAGGCGCGGCTGGGCCGCGCGCTCGCCGCCCTGGCCGAGGCCATCGGGGCCCTCGGTGGCCAGCGCCGCGCCCGGCCCTACCTGGACGCGCAACTGCGCCGGCTGCGCCGCCGGACGGACGGCGCAGCCGGGCAGGTGGGGTGAGTCAGAGCTGCTCGAGCGGGCGGGCCCGGAGTGCGGCGAACCCGCTGACCAGTGCGGCGACCAGGAGGTAGGAGGCCGCGAGCCACGGCGAGCCACCGGTGGTGGCCAGCAGCGCGGTCATGATCAGCGGGGTGAAGCCGCTCGCGTAGATCCCGCCGCCCTGGAAGGCCAGCGACATGCCCGTGTACCGGGTCCGCGTCGGGAAGACCTCGGCGAACAGGGTGGACTCCGCGCCGCTGGTCAGCCCGTAGCTCACGCCCAGCATGGCGACGAGGACGACGCCGACCACCACGACCTGTCCCGACCCGAGCAGGGCGAACGCCGGGAAGACCCCGAGCGCCAGGAGTCCGCAGCCGAGGGCGAAGACCCGACCACGGCCGATCCGGTCGCCGAGTGCCCCGGCCAGCGGGACGACGGCCGCCTCCACCAGCGCGGCGACGGTCACCGCCACCAGCACGCCGGTGCGGTCCATGCCGATGGTGGTGACGGTGTAGGTCAGCACGAAGACGGCCCAGGTGTTGAAGGAGGCGCCCTCCGCCCAGCGGGCCAGCAGCGCCCAGCCGAGGTTCCGCCGCGACCGCTCGTCGCGGAAGACCTCGACGGCGGGGACGCGGGCGACCTCGGCCCGCTCCTGGACCTGCCGGAAGGCCGGCGTCTCCAGGACCTTGAGCCGGACGACCAGGCCCACCAGCACCAGCACCAGGCTGGACACGAACGCGATCCGCCAGCCCCAGCCGGTGAACGCGTCGTCGTCCATCACCGAGCCGAGCAGCGCGAAGGCGCCGGTGCCCAGGGCCAGGCCCAGGCCGAGCCCGACCTGCGGCATCGCGCCGTACAGCCCCCGTCGACCGGGTGGTGCGTACTCGACGGCGAGCAGCACCGCCCCGCCCCACTCCCCGCCGACGGCGATCCCCTGGAGGATCCGCAGCAGCACCAGCAGGACCGGGGCCAGCACGCCGATGGAGTCGGGGGAGGGCAGCAGGCCGATCAGCGCGGTCGAGACGCCGGTCAGCGCCATGGTCACGATCAGCGTCGTGCGCCGGCCGACCCGGTCGCCGATGTGCCCGAACACGAGGCCGCCCAGGGGGCGGGCGAGGAAGCCGACGGCGAACGTGGCGAACGACAGCAGCGTCGCCACCGTCGGGTCGCCGTCGCCGTAGAAGACGGTCGGGAACACGATCCCGGCGGCCGTGGCGAACAGGAAGAAGTCGTACCACTCGATCGTCGTGCCGATCAGGCTGGCGACCAGCACCGTGCGGGAGCTGGGCTCCGCCTCGACCTGGGGCTCGGGGGCGAGCGCGGTGGCAGTCATCGGCCGGCGAAGGGGATCGAGGCGGTCGGTGCGGAGGCGGCGGGCGAGCCGGCGGGCGGCGTCCACAGGCCCCGCCGGCCGAGCTCGGGCAGCACACCCTCCCCGACCCAGTAGGCCTCCTCCAGGTGCGGATGACCGGAGAGGATGAACTCGTCGATGCCGAGGGAGTGGTACTCGGCGATCCGGTCGGCCACCTCGGTGTGGCTGCCGACCAGGGCGGTCCCGGCGCCGCCGCGGACCAGGCCGACGCCGGCCCACAGGTTCGGCGACACCTCCAGGTCGGCCGCCCGCGACGTGCCCCCGGAGTGCAGCGCGCGCATCCGCCGCTGACCCTCGGACTCGCTGCGCGCCAGGTTGGCCTGCACCTTCTCGATCATCCCGTCGGGGATGCCGGCCAGCAGCGCCTCGGCCTGCGCCCACGCGGCGTCCGCGGTGTCGCGCGCGATGACGTGCAGCCGGACGCCGAAGCGCACGCTGCGCCCGCGGGCAGCGGCCAGGCCGCGGATCCACTCGATCTTCTCGGCCACCTGCCGGGGCGGCTCGCCCCAGGTCAGGTAGACGTCGCTGTGCTCGACGGCGATCTGCCCGGCGACGGGGGACGAACCGGCGAAGTAGACCGGGGGGATCGGATCGGGGACCGACTCCAGCCGGGCCTGCTCCACCCGCACGTGCTCGCCGGCGAGGTCGACGGTCTCGCCGCGCCACAGCCGGCGGACCACCTCGAGGAACTCGCCGGCGCGGCGGTAGCGGTCGTCCTTGCCGAGGAAGTCGCCGTAGGCCCGCTGCTCGGCGGGCTCGCCGCCGGTCACCACGTTCAGCAGCAGCCGCCCGTCGGAGTGGCGCTGGAAGGTGGTGGCCATCTGCGCGGCGAGGGTGGGGGAGAGCAGTCCCGGACGGAAGGCGACGAGGAACTTCAGCCGCTCGGTCCGCCCCGCCAGCATCGCGGTGGTGAGCCAGGCGTCCTCGCACCAGAGCCCGGCCGGGGTCAGGGCGGCCTCGAAGCCGACCGACTCGGCCGCCTGCACCACCTGGGTGAGGTAGTGCAGGGTCGCGGGGCGTGCGGCGCCGGCGGCCGAGGCCGCCATGCCGTGGCCGCCGCCGACGAGGCCCCGGGAGTCGCCGTAGGTGGGCAGGAACCAGTGCGCGGTGAGGGGACGGCGGCCGCCACCGGGAAGCGGCGCGACGGCGAACGGGTCGGTGGGTGCGGGCAGGGTGGGAACGCGGGTCATGACGAGTCCAGACGTGGGATCCCGGCGCGCGGCGTGGGCGTGCCGGAGGAGTGGGGGCGGCGAGCCGCACCGGCCGCCTCAGCGACGGACGATGCGGAGGCGCGGACAGGCCGCGCTGTCGACCCGGAGCAGGTCGACGTGCCGGCGTCGGGTCAGCATTCCGCCGACTCCCCGGTCTCCCGTCATGGCGCGAGTCTCGTAAGCCGATCGGTTTGATGTCAAATTCGCCGTCCCACGTCCGCGTAGCGTGTCGGGGATGAGCGAGGGAGCAGGGCGCGCCGTCGGCACGGTCGCGTCGATCTCGGTGTACCCGGTGAAGTCCCTGGCCGGGCGCAGCGTCCCGGCGGCGCTCGTGGACCCGGCCGGGTTGCGCGGTGATCGTGCCTACGCGGTGGTCGACGCCGACACCGGCGAGCGCGTTCCGGTGAAGACCGCGCCGGAGCTGCGGCAGGTGGTGGCCACCGGGGACACCGAGGCCGACACGATCACCCTCACCGAGGTGCTGGGCCGGCCGGTGCGCCTCGCGACCGGGGATGCCGGGCCGCAGGTCGACGCCGCCGCCGTGCACCTGGTCTCCCGGCAGGCGATCGACCGGGCGGAGTCGGGCGACGTCCCCGAGGGGTGCTCCGCGGACGACCCGCGCGCCAACGTCCTGCTCGACCTCCCCGACGGGGACGAGCGGGACTGGGTGGGCCGCACCGTCCGCATCGGCGCGGTCGAGCTGCACGTGACCCGCACGCCGAAGCACTGCCTCGGGGTGTACGCCGAGGTGCGCCGCCCCGGCGAGATCACCGTCGGGGACGCCGTCCTGCTCTAGCCTGCGCGGCATGCGCCGCTGGGTGGCCGCCGTCGCGGCCGGAGTCCTGCTCTGCGGCTGCGGTCCCGAGGCCGGGACGGCGGAGAACCCGGCCCTCGCGCCCGATCCGCGGGCGAGCGCGCCCGCGCCCCCCGAGCCGGAGAGCCTGACGATCCTGGCCACCGGTGACGTGCTCGTGCACCAGGGCCGGGCGCTCACCACGGGTGCGCGGCAGGCGGACGGCTCCTACGACTTCGGCCAGGTGTTCGCCCCCGTGGCCGGGCTGGTCTCCGGCGCCGACCTGGCGATCTGCCACCTGGAGACGCCGGTGGCACCCGAGGGTGGCCCCTACCGCGGCTATCCCAGCTTCGCGGTCCAGCCGGAGATCGTCGGTGCGCTGGCCGGGGCCGGCTACGACCTGTGCTCCACCGCGTCCAACCACTCGCTGGACGCCGGGTTCGAGGGGTTGACGCGCACCCTCGACACCCTGGACGAGGCCGGTGTCGCGCACACCGGGACCCATCGCAGCGAGGCCGAGAGCCCGACGCTCGTCGACGTCCACGGGGTGGCGGTGGGGCACGTCGCGGCGACCTTCGGCCTCAACGGGGTGCCGCTTCCCGCGGGCAGGGACTGGGCGGTGGACGTCGCGGCCGTTCCCGACGTGGACGGGATGCTGGCGCAGGCCGCGGCGGCGCGGGCCGCGGGGGCGGAGATCGTCGTCGCCAGCCTGCACTGCTGCCGGGAGTACGACGAGGACCCGACGCCGGCGCAGGTGGCCGCGGTCCGTGCGCTGCTCGCCTCGCCCGACGTCGACCTGGTGCTCGGCCACCACGCGCACGTCGTCCAGCCCTTCGAGCAGATCGGTGGGAAGTGGGTGGCCTACGGCCTGGGCAACCACCTGGCCGAGCACGAGACGCGCGGACACCCGACCGAGGACTCGGTCGCCGCGCGGTTCACCTTCACCCGCGGGGACGACGGACGCTTCGCCGTGACGCGGGCCGAGGCGGTGCCGCTGCGGATCGAGATCGGGACCGGCTCCGTGCGCGTGGTCCCGGCCGACCCCGCGAGCTCAGCCCGGATCGCCGCCGTCCTGGACCGGCGCGGCGCCGTCGCCGCCGGGTTGGGCATCGTCCCGGGGTGAACCGGGCGGCGCACTAGGCTCAGGGCCGGTGACCGGCCTCGTCCGGTGATCGAACCGTCGCGCCGACCCCTGGGAGTACGTGTGTCCACCCCGCCCTCGTCGTCACGCCAGCCTGGGGCGTCCAGCTCGATCCGGGTGCCGGCCGGGACGACGGCGATGCAGGCGCTCAAGGACGCGGGGGTCCCGCTCAAGGGTCCCGACGGCGCCGTCGTCGTCCGCGACCTGGTGACCGGTGAGCTCAAGGACCTGGCCTGGGCGCCGGAGTCCGACGCCGAGGTGGAGCCCGTCCCGGCCTCGAGCGCCGACGGACGCGCGGTCATCCGCCACTCGACCGCGCACGTGCTCGCACAGGCGGTCCAGGAGCTCTTCCCGGGCACCCGGCTCGGCATCGGACCGCCGGTGGAGAACGGTTTCTACTACGACTTCGACCCGGAGCGGCCTTTCACGCCCGAGGACCTGGCGGCCCTCGAGAAGAAGATGACCGAGATCGTCCGTGCGGGGCAGAACTTCTCCCGGCGGGAGATCAGCGACGCCGACGCGCAGGCCGAGCTGGCCTCCGAGCCCTACAAGCTGGAGCTGATCGGCCTCAAGGGCGGTGCAGGTGACGCCGAGGGCGCCGACGTGGAGGTCGGCGGCGCGCAGCTGACCATGTACGACAACCTCGACGCGCGCACCGGCGAGCGGGTCTGGACCGACCTGTGCCGAGGCCCGCACCTGCCGCGCACCAACGCCATCCCGGCCTTCGGCCTCACCCGCAGCGCGGCCGCGTACTGGCGGGGGAGCGAGAAGAACCCGCAGCTGCAGCGCATCTACGGCACCGCGTGGGAGAGCAAGGACGCGCTCAAGGCCCACCTGGAGCAGGTGGCCGAGGCCGAGCGCCGCGACCACCGGCGCCTGGGCGCCGAGCTGGACCTGTTCAGCTTCCCCGACGAGGTGGGCTCGGGGCTGGCGGTGTTCCACCCGAAGGGCGGCATCATCCGGCGCGAGCTGGAGAAGTACAGCCAGCGCCGCCACGAGGAGGCCGGCTACTCCTTCGTCAACACCCCGCACATCACCAAGGGGCACCTCTTCGAGGTCTCCGGTCACCTCGACTGGTACGCCGAGGGCATGTACCCGGCGATGCAGCTGGACGAGGAGCGCGACGCCGAGGGCAACGTCCGCCGGCAGGGGCAGGACTACTACCTCAAGCCGATGAACTGCCCGATGCACAACCTGGTCTTCGCCTCCCGCGGCCGGTCCTACCGCGAGCTGCCGCTGCGGCTGTTCGAGTTCGGCACCGTCTACCGCTACGAGAAGTCCGGCGTCGTGCACGGCCTGACCCGTGCACGGGGCTTCACCCAGGACGACGCGCACATCTACTGCACCCCGGAGCAGATGGCCGGGGAGCTGCGCGGGCTGCTCGACTTCGTGCTCGGGCTGCTGGCCGACTACGGGCTGCGCGACTTCTACCTGGAGCTGTCCACCCGGAACCCGGAGAAGTCGGTCGGCACCGACGAGGGCTGGGAGCGGGCCACCGAGGCGCTGCGCCAGGCTGCGATGGACTCCGGCCTCGAGCTGGTCCCCGACCCCGGCGGCGCCGCCTTCTACGGCCCCAAGATCTCCGTCCAGGCGAAGGACGCGATCGGCCGCACGTGGCAGATGTCGACCATCCAGGTCGACTTCAACCTGCCCGAGCGGTTCGGGCTGGAGTACACCGCGGCCGACGGGTCCCGGCAGCGGCCGGTGATGCTGCACCGCGCGCTGTTCGGCTCGATCGAACGCTTCTTCGGCGTCCTCACCGAGCACTACGCGGGTGCCTTCCCGGCCTGGCTCGCTCCGGTCCAGGTCGTCGGCATCCCGATCACCGACGACCAGGTGCCCTACCTGCGCGACGTCGCCCTGAAGCTCGAGGCGCGCGGGCTGCGGTTCGAGCTGGACGACTCCGACGACCGCATGCAGAAGAAGATCCGCACCGCCAGCAAGCAGAAGGTGCCGTTCGTGCTCATCGCCGGGGCCACCGACGCCGAGGCCGGTGCGGTGTCCTTCCGCTTCCGCGACGGCAGCCAGCGCAACGGGGTGCCGGTCGACGAGGCCGTCGAGGAGATCGCGCGCTGGGTGGCGGCCCGGAACAACGCCGACCCGACGGCGGAGAACGTCGCAGGGGACGCGGGATGAGCGACGACGGCGGCCCGACCGTGGCGCAGAGCCCCGGCCAGGCCTTCGAGCACCTGTGGACGCCCTACCGCATGGCCTACATCCGGGGGGAGGGCAAGCCCACCGGCGCCCACGACTGCCCGTTCTGCGTCATCCCGACGATGAGCGACGAGGACGGGCTGGTCGTGGCGCGCGGCGAGGCCGTCTTCGCCGTCCTCAACCTGTACCCGTACAACGCCGGGCACCTCATGCTGGTGCCCTACCGGCACGTGCCCGACTACACCGACCTCACGGTCGCCGAGGTCGCCGAGCTGGGCGCCTTCACGCAGACCGCGATGCGGACGATCCGCGCGGTCGCCGGAGCCCACGGGTTCAACATCGGGATGAACCAGGGCTCGGTCGCCGGTGCCGGCATCGCCGACCACCTGCACCAGCACGCGGTGCCGCGCTGGGGCGGCGACACGAACTTCATGCCGGTCGTCGGGCTCACCCGCGTCCTGCCGCAGGTGCTGGGGGAGACCCGCGACCTGCTCGCCGCCGCCTGGGCCGACCACGCCGTGGCCCCGGCGACGGAGGTCTGACGTGCTCGGCGCCAACCTCAGGCCCGCGGTCGCCCGCTTCTGGCAGCCGGTCGTGCGCGGGCTGCTCCGGACCGGCATCACCGCCGACGTCGTGACGGCGGTGGGCACGCTCGGTGCGCTGGCCGGTGCACTGGGCCTGATCGGCCGCGGCGTGCTGTTCTGGGGCGCGTTCACCGTCACCGTCTTCGTCCTCCTGGACATGCTCGACGGGGCGCTGGCGCGAGCGCGCGGCGGCGGCTCCCTCTACGGCGCGGTGCTGGACTCCACCGGCGACCGGGCCGTCGACGCCGCGATCTTCGGCGCGCTGGTCTGGTGGTTCTCCGGGGAGGGCGACAACCGGCTGCTGGTCCTCCTGGCCCTGCTCTGTGCGGGGCTCGGGCTGCTGACCTCCTACATCAAGGCGCGGGCCGAGGGCGTCGGCATCCCCTGCGACGTGGGCGTGGTCGAGCGCACCGAGCGGCTGATCCTGGCGCTGGTCGGCACCGGGTTCGTCGGGCTGGGCATCCCGTACGCGCTGCACGTCTGCCTGTGGATCCTGCTCGCCGGCAGCGCGGTGACGGTGACGCAGCGCTTCCTCGCCGTGCGGCGGGCCGGGCGCGGCCGGCCCATCCCGGTGGTCGAGGCGCCGTGAGCGGCGCCCGCGAGCGACTGCTCGGCCGGGTGGCCGACTCCGGGTACGCGGCGGGCTGGCGCGCCGTGCGCATGCTGCCCGAGCCCGCGGCACGCACCCTGTTCGACCGCGCGGGTGACTGGGCGGCGGGACGCGAGGGGGCCGGCGTGCGCCGGCTCCGGGCCAACCTGCGCGTCGTCACCGGTGGCACGCTCCCCGAGGCCGAGCTCGACGACCTGACCCGGCGTGCCATGCGGTCCTACGCCCGGTACTGGCAGGAGGCGTTCCGGCTGCCGACGCTCGGCCTCGACCGGATCGTCGCCGGCACCACCGTGCCCGGGATCGAGTACCTGGAGGAGGCGCGCGCCGCCGGCCGGGGCGTGATCCTGGCCCTCCCGCACAGCGGCAACTGGGACGCCGCCGGCGTCTGGTTCATCAACTGGCTCGGCGGCCCGTTCATGACCGTCGCCGAGCGGCTGCGGCCCGAGTCGCTCTACCGCCGTTTCCTGGAGTACCGCGAGACGCTCGGCATGCGGGTCGTCCCCCTGACCGGTGGCGACCGGCCGAGCTCCGAGGTGCTGCGGGACTGGCTGGCCGACGGCGGCTCGGCCTGCCTGCTGGTCGACCGCAACCTGGGCGCCGGCGGTGTGCCCGTGCGGTTCTTCGGACGCGAGGCACGGATGCCGGGCGGTGCAGCGCTCCTGGCCGCGGAGACCGGGGCCGCGCTGCACCCGGTGGTCTGCCGGTTCACCGAGCGCGGGTGGCACCTGCAGGTGCACCCCGAGGTTCCCCTGACCGCAGCCGACGACCCCAGGGACGCCGTGCCCACCGCGATGCAGGCGGTCGCGGACGCGTTCACGACCTCGATCGCCGAGCGGCCCGAGGACTGGCACATGCTGGGCCGCATCTGGGCGGACGTGCCGGCCGACGCCCCCCGGACGCCGCAGCGGAGCCGCGGCTGATGCGCATCGGCCTGGTCTGCCCCTACCGGTGGGACGTCCCCGGCGGCGTCCAGTACCACGTGCGCGACCTGGCCGAGACCTTGCGCGGGATGGGGCACCACGTCGAGGTGCTGACCCCGGCCGAACGCGAGGAGTCGATCACCGACCCCGACATCACCTTCGCCGGTCGCACGGTGCCGGTCCCGTACAACGGCTCGATGGCCAGCATCCAGTTCGGCCCGGTCTCGGCCGCCCGGGTGCGCCGTTGGCTCCGGGACGGGCGGTTCGACGTCGTGCACGTGCACGAGCCGTCGACGCCGTCGGTGTCGCTGCTCGTCTGCATGATCGCCCGCGGGCCGATCGTCGCCACCTTCCACACGGCCACCACGCGCTCGAAGATGCTGGTCGTGCTCGGTCCGGCCGCTCGGCCCTGGTTGGAGCGCATCGCCGGGCGGATCGCCGTCTCGGACTTCGCGCGACGCGTCCAGGTGGAGCACCTGGGCGGCGACGCGGTGATCATCCCGAACGGCGTGCACGTCGGCTTCTTCGCCGAGGGCCCGACCCTCACCGGTCGTCCCCGGGGAGCCGACGGACCCACCATCGGCTTCGTGGGTCGCTTCGACGAGCCGCGCAAGGGGCTGCCGGTCCTCCTGAGCGCCATGCGCACCGTCGTCCGGGAGCATCCGACCGCCCGCCTGCTCGTCGCCGGCCGCGGCGACGCCGAGCAGCTGTGGTCGCTGGTGGGGGAGGACCTCCGCGCGCACGTCACGCTGCTCGGCGAGGTGCCCGAAGCGGAGAAGGCGGCGCTGCTGCGCAGCATCGACGTCTACTGCGCCCCGAACCTGCTGGGCGAGTCCTTCGGCGTGATCCTCATCGAGGCGATGGCTGCCGGCGCGCCGGTGGTCGCCAGCGACCTCGACGCCTTCGTCACGGTCCTCGACGACGGGGCGGCCGGGGTGGTGGTGCGCCGGGACGACGCGGCGCAGCTCGGGCGGGCGCTGGCGGACCTCCTCGCCGACCCGGTCCGGCGCGCCGAGCTCTCCGCCCGCGGGTCGGCGGTCGCCGCGCGCTACGACTGGCAGCTGCTCGCCCGGCGCATCCTCGCCGTCTACGAGACGGTCCTGCCGGCCGGCGGTGGGACGGTCACCGCCGGCCCGGACGACGACGTGCCCGGTGTGCCGCCGACGGGGACCGCGGCGCGACCTCCCCGCATCCGGCGGGGGCACCGCTAGCCTCGACGACCGTGACGTCCGAGGTGTGGTTGCTGATCGCCGCCGGCGTCCTGCTGCTGCTCCTCGTGTGGGCCGGCTGGACGCTGACCCGGTTGCGTCGGCTGGCCGTGCGGGTGCAGCGGGCGGAGGCGGCCCTGGACGCCCAGCTGCGCCGGCGGGCGGGCCTGGCCGAGGAGCTCGCCCGGAACCACCCGGCGGCGCTGGGCGAGGAGACGGCGGAACGGCTGGCGGCCGCCGCCGCGGACGCCCGGGCCTCCCGCGGCGGGGACCGCGAGCTGGCGGAGAACGCGCTGGGCCAGGAGCTGCGCCGGCTCTCGTCGGACCTCCCCGGCGTGCCGGCTCCGCTGCGGACCGATCTGGCGGGGACGCTGACCCGGGTCGCGCTGGCCCGGCGGTTCTACAACGACGCCGTGCGCGACACCCGGGAGCTGCGCGGCCGGCGGTTCCCCCGCTGGGTCGGGTTGCACCGGTCGCGGCCGCTGCCGCGCTACTTCGACATCGACGACCGCATCGGCAGTGTGACCAAGGACGCCGACACCGCGGGCCGACCGGCCCGCTGACGCCCGTAGAGTCGCGACCGCCCGACGTTGTCGACCTGAAGGCGGAAACCGTGGCTCCCTCTCCCGACCGGTCCGGCACCGGCACTGAGCTCGTGAAGCGCGGCATGGCCGAGCAGCTCAAGGGCGGCGTGATCATGGACGTCGTCACGCCCGAGCAGGCGCGCATCGCCGAGGACGCCGGCGCGGTCGCCGTGATGGCCCTCGAGCGGGTGCCCGCCGACATCCGGGCCCAGGGTGGGATCGCGCGCATGAGCGACCCGGACATGATCCAGGGGATCATCGACGCCGTCTCGATCCCGGTGATGGCCAAGGCGCGGATCGGCCACTTCGTCGAGGCGCAGGTGCTGCAGTCCCTGGGTGTGGACTACATCGACGAGTCCGAGGTGCTCACCCCCGCCGACGAGGCGCACCACATCGACAAGAGCGCCTTCACGGTGCCGTTCGTCTGCGGGGCCACCGACCTCGGGGAGGCGCTGCGCCGGATCTCCGAGGGCGCGGCGATGATCCGCTCCAAGGGCGAGGCCGGCACCGGCAACGTCGTGGAGGCCACCCGGCACATGCGGGCCCTCCGCGCCGGCATCCGGCGGCTGGCCACGCTGGACGAGACCGAGCTGTTCGTCGCCGCCAAGGAGCTGCGCGCCCCGGTGGAGCTGGTCCGCGAGGTCGCCGCGGCGGGCAAGCTGCCGGTCGTGCTCTTCACCGCGGGCGGCCTGGCCACCCCGGCCGACGCCGCGATGATGATGCAGCTGGGCGCCGAGGGCGTCTTCGTCGGCTCGGGCATCTTCAAGTCCGGCGACCCGGCCCAGCGCGCGGCGGCGATCGTCCAGGCCACCACGTTCTTCGACGACCCCGACGTGATCGCCAAGGTGTCGCGCGGGCTCGGCGAGCCGATGGTCGGCATCAACGTGGCGACGCTGCCCGACAGCGAGCGCTACGCCACCCGCGGCTGGTGAGCGCGCCGGTCGTCGGGGTCCCCGTCGTCGGAGTGCTCGCGCTGCAGGGCGACGTCCGCGAGCACCTGGCGGCATTGCGGGCCGAGGGCGCCGACGCGCGCCCCGTCCGCCGGCCGGAGGAGCTGGCGACCGTCGACGGCATCGTCCTGCCCGGCGGCGAGTCGACGACCATCGGGAAGCTCGCCGCCCGGTTCGGCCTGCTCGAGCCGCTGCGCGACGCCGTCACCTCTGGGATGCCGGCCTACGGCAGCTGCGCCGGGATGATCGTGCTGGCCGACCGGCTGCTCGACGCCCCACCGGACCAGGTCACGGTGGGCGGGCTCGACGTCACGGTGCGGCGCAACGCGTTCGGCCGGCAGGCCGACTCCTTCGAGTCGACCGTGCGGTTCGCCGGGCTGGACGGCCCGCCGATGCCCGCCGTCTTCATCCGCGCCCCGTGGGTCGAGGAGGCCGGCGAGGGGGTCCAGGTGCTCGGCCGGGTCGAGGGCGGACCGGCCGACGGTAGGATCGTCGCGGTCCGCCAGGGAAACGTGGTGGCCACCAGCTTCCACCCGGAACTGACCGGGGACCGCCGGGTGCACGCGCTGTTCGTCGACATCGTGCGCCGTCACGAGAGGGGACAGTCGTGAGTGGCCACTCCAAGTGGGCGACGACCAAGCACAAGAAGGCCGGCATCGATGCCAAGCGCGGCAAGCTCTTCGCCAAGCTGATCAAGAACATCGAGGTCGCGGCCCGCACCGGCGGGGGCGACCCCGCCGGCAACCCGACTCTCTACGACGCCATCCAGAAGGCGAAGAAGAGCTCCGTCCCCAACGACAACATCGACCGCGCCGTCAAGCGTGGGTCCGGTGCCGAGGCCGGCGGCGTCGACTACCAGGGCATCACCTACGAGGGCTACGCGGCCGGCGGTGTCGCGGTGCTCATCGAGTGCCTCACCGACAACAAGAACCGCTCGGCCATGGAGGTCCGGACGGCGATGACCCGCAACGGCGGGTCGATGGCCGACCCGGGCTCGGTGTCCTACCTGTTCTCGCGCAAGGGCGTCGTCGTGGTGCCCGCGGCCGGCAACACCGAGGACGACGTCCTGATGGCCGTCCTCGACGCCGGCGCCGAGGAGGTCCGCGACCTCGGGGACACCTTCGAGGTGGTGTGCGAGCCCACCGACCTGGTCGCCGTGCGCACGGCCCTGCAGGACGCCGGCATCGACTACGACTCGGCCGACATGGGCTTCCTGCCCAGCGTGCAGGTCGAGCTGGACGAGGAGGGTGCGGCGAAGGTCTTCCGGCTCATCGACGCCCTGGAGGACCTCGACGACGTGCAGAACGTGTACGCGAACTACGACGTGCCCGACGACGTCATGGAGAAGGTCGCCGCCGACGCCTAGGCGTGTTGCGACGCGGAGGAGTCCCTCCCTCCGGTTAGCCTCGGTCGAACAGGCGTTCGGCTGACGGGAGCGTGACCATGCGGGTGCTCGGCATCGACCCGGGCCTCACCCGGTGCGGGTGGGGGGTGGTCGACGGACGTCCCGGCGCCCGGCCGACGGCGATCGGCGTGGGGGTCGTCCGCACGATGGCGGAGCTGGACCTGGAGCTCCGGCTGCTGGAGCTGCACACGGCGGTGACCGCGCTGCTGCGGGAGCACCGGCCCGACGTCGTCGCCATCGAGCGGGTGTTCACGCAGAACAACAAGGGCACCGCCACGGGCACGGCGCAGGCGGCCGGTGTCGCGGCGCTCGCCGCGGCCCAGGCAGACCGTCCGGTCGCCTGGCACACGCCCAGCGAGGTCAAGGCGGCCATCTCCGGCAACGGTCGCGCGGACAAGGAGCAGGTCACCCTCATGGTCACCCGAGTGCTCGGGCTCGCCACCGCCCCCAAGCCCGCCGACGCGGCGGACGCCCTCGCGCTGGCGGTGTGCCATGCCTGGCGCGGCCCGGCCCAGCAGCGGCTGCGCTCGGCCGCGCTCGCCGGCGGCATCGGCGCCCCGGTGGTGCAGCGCACCCTGCCGCGCTGGCAGGGGGTGGCGGCCCGATGATCGCCTCGGTCAACGGCCGGGTGGCCGCCGTCGGTCCGGACGGCGCGGTGGTGGAGGTCGGCGGGGTGGGGCTGGCGGTGCAGTGCACGCCCGGCACCATCGCCCGGCTGCAGGTGGGCGAGCAGGCACGGCTGGCCACCAGCCTCGTCGTGCGCGAGGACTCGCTCACGCTCTACGGCTTCGCCGACGACGACGAGCGCCAGCTGTTCGAGCTGCTCCAGACGGCCAACGGCGTCGGCCCGCGACTGGCCCAGGCGATCCTGGCCATCCACCCGCCGCGGGAGATCCGCCGCGCGGTCATCATGGGCGACCTGAAGGCGCTCATGCAGGTGCCCGGCATCGGCAAGAAGGGCGCGGAGCGGCTGGTGCTGGAGCTGCGCGACCGGCTCGGCTCGACGGCGACCGACACGTCGCTGGACGCCCCGGCTCCCGCGGGTCTGCCCGCCGTCGCTCCGGTCGCCCCGTGGCGGGACCAGCTCACCTCCGCGCTGGTCGGCCTCGGCTGGAGCGCGAAGGAGGCGGAGGGGGCCGTGGTCCAGCTGGCCCCGGTCGCCGACGAGCAGATCCTCGCCTCCGGAGGCGTCGAGGTGGCCGTCCTGCTGCGCCAGGCGCTCCAGCTGCTGGGTAGGTCGTGAGCGCGCCGTTCGACCGGTCGCTGACCGGTGAGCTGGCCGTCGGCGACGGACAGGACTGGGCGGTGTCCCCGCAGGCCGGTGACGAGGAGCGGGTGGTCGAGTCGGCCCTGCGGCCGCACTCGCTGCACGACTTCATCGGCCAGCCCAAGGTGGCCCGCCAGCTCGCGCTCGTGCTCGAGGGCGCGAAGCGCCGCGGTCGGACCCCGGACCACGTGCTGCTCTCCGGCCCTCCCGGGCTGGGCAAGACCAGCCTCGCGCTCATCATCGGCTCGGAGCTCGGCACCTCGGTGAAGATCACCAGCGGACCGGCCATCGAGCGGTCGGGCGACCTGGCCGCGATGCTGTCCAACCTCGCGCCCGGCGACGTCCTCTTCATCGACGAGATCCACCGCATCGCCCGTCCCGCCGAGGAACTGCTCTACATGGCGATGGAGGACTTCCGGGTCGACGTCGTCGTCGGCAAGGGACCGGGCGCCACGGCCATCCCGCTGGAGATCAACCCCTTCACCCTCGTCGGCGCGACCACCCGGGCCGGTCTGCTGACCGGGCCGCTGCGCGACCGGTTCGGCTTCGTCGGCCAGATGGAGTTCTACGAGCCCGCCGAGCTGCAGCAGGTGCTGGCCCGCAGCGCGGACCTGCTCGGTGTCGAGCTCACCGCCGAGGGGTCGGCGGAGATCGCCGGCCGCTCCCGTGGCACACCCCGCATCGCCAACCGGCTGCTGCGGCGCGTCCGCGACTACGCCGAGGTCGAGGCCGACGGCCGGGTCACCCGCGAGGTGGCCGAGGCCGCGCTGGCGCTCTACGACGTCGACCACCTGGGCCTGGACCGGCTCGACCGCGCGGTCCTCGAGGCGCTGGTCGTGAAGTTCGGCGGGGGCCCGGTCGGCGTCGCGACCCTCGCGGTGGCCGTGGGGGAGGAGCCGCACACCGTGGAGGAGGTGTGCGAGCCGTTCCTCGTCCGGGCCGGTCTCCTGGCGCGCACACCCCGCGGACGGGTCGCCACGGAGGCGGCCTGGCAGCACCTCGGTCAGCCCCTGCCGCGGGGCGGCATCCCCCTCGGTCGGGTCACAGCTGACCCACAGGTATCGGGGGCGTCGTCAGAAGCCCTCTTCGACGCCTAGACTCACGAGCCGCTGGCGCGCAACTCGCAGGCCGGACGTGCGCGTCGCGTCTGGTCGCCGCGCGTGCCGGTGCCGACGAACCCGAGCGGATCCTCATCCGGACCGCACCCACCGCGGGCGCCCGACGCGGTAGAGAGGCACACCTGTCGTGGAGCAGTTCTTCCCGTTCATCCTCCTGGCCGTCATGCTCGTGGTGCTCATCGTGCTGCCCGCGCGCCAGCGCCGCCGCATGCAGGAGCAGGCCGCCGCGATGCAGGCCGCCCTCGAGATCGGTACCCCGGTGCTGACCACGAGCGGGCTGCACGGAACGGTCGCCGCCCTCGGCGAGAAGACCGTCGACCTGGAGATCGCCCCCGGCGTCGTCGTCACCTTCGTGCGGCAGGCGATCCTCGAGGTGCGCACCCCGGCCGAGCCGGTGGTCGTCGACGACAGCCCGGCCCACCCGGCCGACGGCACCGTCTGAGCAGGAGGAGCACGTCCGTGGCCAACCGACCGGCCCGGGCGCGGGGGTACTTCGCCGCGCTCGTCGCGATCATCGCCCTGATCTACGGGCTCATCTTCTTCGTCGGCGACACCCGTACACCGCAGCTGGGGCTCGACCTCCGCGGCGGCACCACGGTCACGCTGACCGCGCGCACACCTGACGGCAAGGCCCCCGCCCAGGAGGACCTGGAGCTGGCCCGGCAGATCATCGAGCAGCGGGTCAACGGTCTCGGCGTGGCCGAGGCCGAGGTGGTCACCGAGGGCGACTCCAACATCGTCATCTCCGTGCCCGGCGACGACGGCGAGCAGGCGCGCGAGCTCGGCGCCACCGCCCAGCTGCGCTTCCGCCCGGTGGTCACCGGGCCGGAGCCGGCCGCGCCGGCCGAGGAGACGCCCGCCCCCGACGCCGCCCAGCCGACCGACGCCGCCCAGCCGACGGACGCCGCCCAGCCGACGGACGCCGCCCAGCCGACGGACGCCGCCCAGCCGACGGACGCCGCCCGGCCGAGCGACGGCGCGGTCGCCGACCCGGCGCTGCCGGACCCGGACGCGCCCCCGGTCACGCAGGAGCAGGCGCAGGCGGCCTACGCGACGCTGACCTGCGACAAGGAGAACGTCACGGGGGAGACCTCGCGGCCCGAGGACTACGTCGCCTCCTGCAACGAGGACGGCACCGCCAAGTACCTGCTCGGCCCCACGATCATCGAGGGCACCGAGATCGACGACGCCGGTGCCGCCACGGACCCCACCGACGGCAGCTGGATCGTCCTGCTGGACTTCAAGTCCGGCGGTCGCGACACCTGGGCGAAGTACACCGCGGACAACGTCGGCAAGAACGTGGCGTTCACCCTCGACGGCCGGGTCATCTCCGCACCCACCATCCAGGGCGCCATCAACGGGCAGACCACGATCCAGGGTTCCTTCGACCAGGAGTCGGCGACCGAGCTGGCCAACCAGCTGAAGTACGGCGCGCTGCCGCTGACCTTCACCCAGGCGACGGCCCAGTCGATCTCCACCGAGCTGGGGGAGGAGCAGTTGCAGGCGGGGCTGATCGCCGGGGCCATCGGCATCGCCCTGGTGTTCGTCTACGCGCTGCTCTACTACCGCCTCCTCGGCCTGGTCATGATCGCCAGCCTCGGGCTGTCGGCCGTGGTGGTCTACGGCTGCCTCGTGCTCCTGGGCCGGGAGATCGGTTTCACCCTGAGCCTCGCCGGGATCGCCGGGTTCATCGTCTCGATCGGCATCACGGCCGACTCGTTCGTCGTCTACTTCGAACGACTCAAGGACGAGATCCGCGAGGGTCGGTCGCTGCGCTCGGCGGTGCCCCGCGCCTGGGTCCGTGCCCGGCGCACGATCCTCTCGGCCGACGCGGTCAGCTTCCTCGCCGCGGCGATCCTCTACCTGCTGGCCATCGGTGACGTGAAGGGCTTCGCGTTCACCCTGGGCATGTCCACGGTCCTCGACCTGGTCGTCGTCTTCCTCTTCACCCACCCGCTGATGGCGGTCCTCGCCCGGATCAAGTCCTTCGGCACCAACCGGTTCTCCGGGCTCGGCCGGGTCGAGCACACCCGCCGGGCCGCTGCGCCGGCCCGCGGGCGGGCGCTCGCCGGTGCCGCTGCCGGTGCCGGTCGCACGGACAGGAGCACCTCATGACCCGCCCGACCGACCAGAGCACGGAGGAGTCCCCGGTGGGCGCCGGCGAGGAGGCCCTGGCCGACGCCGGTCTTCCCCAGGACCCCGGTGGCGACGCCGAGGCCGCGACGGCCGGCGGATCCGAGCGGCGCGGCCGGCTGAGCCACCGCCTCTACAACGGTGAGGCGGGGCTCGACGTCGTCGGGCGCAGCACGCTCATCTACCGGATCACCGCCGTCGTCGTGATCCTCTGCATCGCCTCGATGCTGTTCCGCGGCTTCAACTTCGGCATCGACTTCGAGGGTGGCAACAGCTTCCGCCTGCCGGGCTCGGAGTCCCAGCTCGCCGACGCCCGGGCGGCGGCCGAGAAGGCCGGCGCAGAGGTGGCGAGCGCCCAGGTGGTCGGCGGCAACACGCTGCTGATCCGCACCGAGCAGCTGGACAACGACGGCGAGCGCGCCGTCGTGCAGGGCCTCGCCGACGCCGCGGGCATCGCCCCGGACGAGGTGAGCCCGGAGTCGGTGAGCGCCGAATGGGGCCGGGACATCACCGACCAGGCCCTGGTGGCCCTCGTGGTCTTCCTGGTCGCGGTCATCCTGTTCCTGGCCGTGCGCTTCCAGCCGAAGATGGCGATCGGGGCGATCGCGGCCCTCGTGCACGACATCGTCGTCACCGCCGGCGTGTACTCGCTGATCGGGTTCGAGGTCACGCCGTCGACCGTCATCGGCTTCCTCACCATCCTCGGGTTCTCGCTGTACGACACCGTCGTCGTGTTCGACAAGGTGGACGAGAACGTCAAGGACCTCGACCGCAGCGCCCGTCTGACCTGGGGTGAGGCGGCGAACCTGGCGGTGAACCAGACGCTGATGCGCTCGATCAACACGTCGGTGATCGCGCTGCTGCCGGTCGCGGGCCTGCTCTTCGTGGGCGCCGGCCTGCTCGGGGTCGGCACCCTCAAGGACCTCGCGCTGGTCCTGTTCGTGGGTCTGGCCGCCGGCACGTACTCGTCGATCTTCCTGGCCACGCCGATCGTCGCCGACCTCAAGGAGCGCGAGCCGGCCCAGGTGGCGCTGCGCCGGCGGGTGCTCGCCCGCCGTGCGTCGGCTGCCCGCAGCGGCGGCGCTCCGACCGGCCCGGTCGCCAGTGCTCGACGCCGTCGCGGCGGCGGGGGAGTCGCGGTCGCAGAGCTGCCGGAGACGGTGGACGCCGACGTGGTCGTCGAGTCGCCGGCCACGGTGCGCCCGGACCGCCCGCACGGTGCGACCGCCGCGCCGCGGCCCGGCGCGCGACCGCAGCAGCGACCCGGCAAGCGCCGGCGGTGACCCCGCAGGCGCTCCCTCCGCTGGACGAGGTGATCGCCGGGCTGACCGTCGACATCCCGGACCACCCGGAGCCCGGCGTTCTCTTCCGGGACCTGACACCGGTCTTCGCCGACGGCCCCGCCTTCCGGCGGGTGATCGACGGCCTCGCCACGCCGGAGGGTTCCGACCCGCGGGCGGCAGCGCTGGCCGAGTCGCGTCCGGGGGAGCGGTCCTTCGACGTCGTCGTCGGGGTGGAGGCCCGAGGGTTCCTGCTGGCCGCGGGTGTGGCGTTGCAGGCCGGCGTCGGCGTGGTCCCGGTGCGCAAGGCCGGCAAGCTGCCCCGCGAGCGGATCTCCGCCGACTACGACCTGGAGTACGGCACCGCGACCCTCGAGCTGCACTCCGACTCGATCCGCCCCGGCCAGCGCGTGCTGGTCGTCGACGACGTGCTGGCCACCGGTGGCACGCTCGCGGCGACCGTGGCCCTCATCGAGCAGCTCGGCGGGGTCGTCACGGCGGTGGCGGTGGTCGTGGAGCTGGCTGCACTGGGTGGCCGCGACCGCCTGGCGCCGCACACCGTGCACGCCCTCTGGATCACCTGAGCTCCCCCTCGCCTGCCCGGGTGAGACGCGCTCGCCGCACACGGCGGCAGTCCGCGCCGTCCCGCTAGCATGGGGAGGGTCCCCCCTCCTCGATCCCGTGGGAGCAACCGTGGCCTCCGAAGTAGCCGCAGACGCGGCTCCCGCGCGGCCCGGATCGCCCGCCGAGGAGGTCCTCCCGGTCCGCAGCCCCCTGCCGGAGCGCCCGGTGGTCCGCCGGCCCGACGACGTCGGGTCCGAGCCGGTCGACCCGGAGTCCGAGGCGCCGCGCCGGAGGGTGCGCGACCGGCTGGCCCGCCGCATCGTCGCCGGGCAGCGCACCAGCCTGGTGCGGCCGGTGCTCGAGCCGCTGGCCGCGCTGCACCGGCAGAGCCACCCGAAGGCCGACCTGGCCCTCCTGCAGCGGGCCTACGACGTCGCCGAGGCCGCGCACAGCAGCCAGAAGCGCAAGAGCGGCGACCCCTACATCACCCATCCGCTCGCCGTCGCCACCGTCCTGGCCGGGCTCGGGATGGACACCACGACGCTCATCGCGGCCCTGCTGCACGACACCGTCGAGGACACCGGCGTCACCCTGGAGACGATCACCACCGACTTCGGCTCGGAGGTGGCGCACCTGGTCGACGGCGTCACCAAGATCGACAAGGTGAAGCTGGGGGATGCGGCCCAGGCCGAGACGATCCGCAAGATGATCGTCGCGATGGCCCGCGACCCCCGGGTGCTGGTCATCAAGCTGGCCGACCGGCTGCACAACATGCGCACGCTGCGCTTCCTCCCGCCGGAGAAGCAGGAGAAGAAGGCGCGCGAGACGCTGGAGATCCTCGCCCCGCTGGCGCACCGGCTGGGTATGAACACGATCAAGTGGGAGCTCGAGGACCTCGCGTTCGCCACGCTGTACCCCAAGCGCTACGACGAGATCGTCCGCCTGGTCGCCGAGCGGGCGCCTTCACGCGACACGTTCATCGCGGAGGTCACCTCGCAGGTGACCGAGCAGCTCAAGGCAGCGAAGATCGAGGCGGTCGTCACCGGCCGGCCCAAGCACTACTACTCGATCTACCAGAAGATGATCGTGCGCGGCCGCGACTTCACCGACATCTGGGACCTCGTCGGCATCCGCATCCTGGTCGACTCGGTGCGCGACTGCTACGCGGCGCTGGGCATCATGCACGCGCACTGGCAGCCGGTGCCGGGCCGCTTCAAGGACTTCGTGGCGATGCCGAAGTTCAACATGTACCAGTCGCTGCACACGACCGTGATCGGTCCGCAGGGCAAGCCGGTCGAGCTGCAGATCCGCACGCACGACATGCACCGCACCGCGGAGTTCGGCATCGCGGCGCACTGGAAGTACAAGGAGAAGGCGCGCGCCGGAGGGAAGCCCAGCGCCGGTGAGTTCGGTGCCCCGGCGGCCAAGGCGGGGTCGGCCGACGACATGCTGTGGCTGCGCCAGCTGCTGGACTGGCAGCGCGAGGCCCAGGAGCCCGGCGAGTTCCTCGAGACCCTGCGCTACGACCTGGGCCCGCAGGAGGTCTTCGTCTTCACGCCGAAGGGCGACGTGGTCAGCCTGCCCGGCGAGTCGACGCCGGTGGACTTCGCCTTCGCGGTGCACACCGAGGTCGGCTACCGGACCATCGGCGCGCGGGTGAACGGCTCGCTGGTCTCGCTGGACAGCAAGCTCTCCAACGGTGACGTCGTCGAGATCTTCACCTCCAAGTCGCCCACCGCCGGGCCGTCGAAGGACTGGCTGACGTTCGTCGGATCGTCCCGGGCGCGCACCAAGATCCGGCAGTGGTTCACCAAGGAACGCCGGGAGGACGCGGTCGAGGCCGGCAAGGAGGCCCTGACCCGCGCGATGCGCAAGGCCGGTCTGCCCCTGCAGCGGCTGCTGGGCGGCGAGGCGCTGTCCACCCTGGCCAAGGACCTGCGGTTCGCCGACGTCACGGCCCTGTACGCGGCGGTGGGGGAGAACCAGCTCTCGGCCGCCTCGGTGGTCGAGAAGCTCATGGTGGCCCTCGGCGGCAGCGAGGGCGCGACCGAGGACATCGCCGAGACGGCGATCCCGACCCGCCGGCCGACCCCGCGGCGTGGTGCCAGCGGCGACCCGGGCGTCGTCGTCCACGGGATGACCGACGTGTGGGCCAAGCTCGCCAAGTGCTGCACCCCGGTGCCGGGGGACTCGATCCTCGGGTTCGTCACCCGCGGGGGCGGGGTGAGCGTGCACCGCACCGACTGCACCAACGCGGCGGACCTGCAGAGCAAGCCCGAGCGGCTGGTCGAGGTCGAGTGGGGCAGCCAACCCGGCGCGATGTTCCTGGTCGCCATCCAGGTCGAGGCGCTGGACCGGCACCGGCTGCTGTCCGACGTCACCAAGGCGCTGGCCGACGAGCGGGTCAACATCCTCTCGGCGTCGGTCCAGACCAGCCGCGACCGCGTGGCGATCAGCCGGTTCACCTTCGAGCTGGCCGACCCCGCGCACCTGGGCGCGGTGCTGCAGACGGTGCGCAACGTCGACGGCGTCTTCGACGTGGAGCGCGTCACCGCCTGACGACCGCCCCGGGCTCCCCGCCGTCCGCTCGGCTGCCGATACCGGAATCGTGAGCGCGCCCGAGCCCGAGAGATCGTCTCCGGCGCTGCGCGTGACGCGGGGCGGGGACCGTCGGGTCTACATGAGGCGGATGCGGACCGCGCACGCCGTGCTGTTGCTGTTCTTCGGCGTCGTGCTGGCCATCGGTCCGACGAGCGAGTTCGTCGTGGGGAATCACCAGCTGGCGGCGGCCATCGCCGGAACCGTCGTCGCCGGCACGCTGGTGGCGGCCGTCCGAGTCCTCCGGAGGGGGATCGTCGTGACGCCGGGCCGGGTGGTCGTTCGTGGTCTCTGCACGACCCGCCGTCTCGCCGCGGCGGAGGTCGCACGGTTCGACCCGCCGGTCCCGTACGGGAAGGCGTTCCGACGAGCCTCCCTGCGGATCGTGCTGGTCGACGGCCGGGTGCGCTACTGCGGTGCCTTCACCAACACGAAGCTGGACGGGGACGGCGTCGGGGTGGCGGAGTGCGCCGAGCTCAACAGGTGGCTCGCGCTCGACACCGGCTCCCCGGCCTCGGCGGCACCCCTTCCCGGCCGTCAGCCCGACCCGCTCCCGGTTCGGCTGGCCTGGTGGACCTGGCTCCTCCTGATCGGGGCCTTCACCTCTTTCTGCCTGGCCGGGGTG
This sequence comes from Blastococcus sp. TF02-8, assembly GCF_003319175.1. Lineage (GTDB taxonomy): Bacteria > Actinomycetota > Actinomycetes > Mycobacteriales > Geodermatophilaceae > Blastococcus. The sequence continues at coordinate 57,730 of NZ_QOHK01000009.1, forward strand.
TTCCTGGAGATGACGGATCCCGCCTTCGGCGGCTGACGGGCCGATCGACCTCACCTGCGGCACACGGACCTCGCACTCGAGCGCGAGGTCCGCGTGCCGACGGCGAGGAGGGCGCCTCAGGAACGACAAGAGCGCCGGTACCCGCCTGGGCACCGGCGCTCTCGGCGTTCGGGGTGGGCTACGTCAGACGACGGCCATGTCCTTGATGGTCACCGGGATGTTCGGCGTGCCGTCGCCGGGGCCGTCGCTGCCCTGGACCCCGCCCGCACCGACCTTGTCGAGCACGGCGAGGCCGGCCTCGTCGATGGTGCCCACCACGGTGTACTGCGGGGGCAGCGTCACGTCGGTGAAGCAGAGGAAGAACTGGCTCCCGGTCGAGTTGGGTGCCTGCGTCTTCGCCATGGCGATCGTCCCGCGCGGGTAGGTCGTGTCCTGCGTGACCTCCTCGGCGTACTTGTACGACGGGCCGCCCGAGCCGGTGCCGGTCGGGTCGCCGCACTGCAGCAGCCCGAACTGCTCCTGCGTCACGAGGCGGTGGCACGGGGTGTTGTCGTAGAAGCCCTGGTCGGTCAGGTACACGAAGCTGGCCGCGGCACACGGCGCCTTGGCCCGGTCGAGGGTCAGGGTCAGGTCGCCCTGGTCGGTGGTCATCCGCACCGTGGCGGTGCCCTGGGTCGGGGTGGCCTCGGGGGTGGGCGGCGTGCCGACGTCCTTGAGGTTCGGGTTGCCGCTGTCGTCGGGCAGGTAGTCGCAGCTGACCGTGCCGTCGGGGTTGGTGGTGCGCGCGGCGGAGGAGGTGGCAGCCGGCGTCGACGAGCCCGCGGCCTGGTCCTCCTTCTCGTCGTCGTCGCCGCCGAGGACACCGGTGATCAGCAGGGCGGCACCGACGACCACGATCACGGCCAGCGCCGTCAGGAGCAGGCCCAGGTTGCGGCGGCGCTTCTTCGCCAGCTCGGCGCGGCGCTCCAGCTGGCGCTGCAGGTGGCGCTGCGCGGCCTGACGCCGCTGCTTGTTCGTGGGCACGGGTGCGACTCCTCGACGGGCGGATGCGCTGGTCGGGGAGCGAGTCTAGGTGGCGGCACTGGGCGTTCCCTGGCAGCACGGGGGGCGTCGGCGCACCCGCGTAACCTGCACGGGTGCTCATCCGCTCGTTCCCCGCCGGCGCGTTCGGCACCAACTGCTACGCCGTCGCCTCCGGGCCGGGGCAGGAGTGCGTCGTCGTCGACCCCGGCATGGACGCCGTGGAGCCCCTGGCGCAGATGCTGGCCGCGGACGGCCTCAAGCCGGTCGCGGTGGTGCTCACCCACGGCCACCTGGACCACACCTTCTCCGTGCTGCCTGTCTGCGACGGCTACGACATCCCGGCCTACCTGCACCCCCAGGACTCCGGGATGCTCAGCGACCCGGCCCGGTGGCACGGCCCGCAGCTGGCCCCGCTGATCACCGGCGTCCGGCTGCCCGACCCGTCCGACGTGAAGGCGCTGGACGACGGCGCCGTCCTGTCCCTGGCCGGCGTCGAGCTCACCGTCCGGCACGCGCCCGGGCACACGCAGGGGTCGGTGGTGTTCTCCCTGGACCTCGGAGAGGCCCCAGGGCTCCTCGCCGGTGACGTGCTGTTCGCCGGCTCCGTGGGCCGGGTCGACCTGCCGGGCGGGTCCTGGGACGACATGCTCCGCTCCCTGCGGGACGTCGTGCTGCCGCTGGACGACGAGACGGTGGTGCTCCCCGGACACGGCCCGGCGACGACGATCGGCCGCGAGCGCGCCACCAACCCGTACCTGGCCGAGGCGGCCTCCGCACCGAAGGGCCGTGGTCTCTAGATGTCCGGCATGACCGCCCCCAAGGGCACGTTCGACACGCTGCCGCCGGACTCCGCGCGGTTCCTCGCCGTCCGCGACACGCTGACCGCGCCGCTGCGCCGGGCGGGGTACGGCTACGTCGAGACCCCGGTGTTCGAGGACACCGCAGTCTTCTCCCGCGGGGTCGGTGAGTCCACCGACGTCGTGACCAAGGAGATGTACACCTTCTCCGACCGCGGTGGCCGCTCGCTGACGCTGCGCCCGGAGCTCACCGCCGGGCTCATGCGCGCCTTCATCGAGCACCGCCTGCACGACGGCGCGCTGCCGGTGAAGCTGTGGAGCGTCGGCTCGGCGTTCCGCTACGAGCGGCCGCAGGCCGGTCGCTACCGGCACTTCACCCAGGTCGACTGCGAGGCGCTGGGCACCGACGACCCGGCGCTGGACGCCGAGGTCGTGGCACTGGGCGTGCAGGGCTTCCGCGACCTCGGGCTCACCGACTTCGAGCTGCTGCTCACCTCGCTCGGTGACGAGACCTGCCGGCCGCAGTACCGCGAGCTGCTCGTGGCATTCCTCGCGAAGCTGGACCTCGACGAGGAGACCCGCCGCCGCGCCGAGATCAACCCGCTGCGGGTGCTCGACGACAAGCGGCCCGAGGTGCAGGCCCAGCTGGGCGACGCCCCGCTGATGGTCGACCACCTGTCGGACTCGACCAAGGCGCACTACGACGCCGTCCGCCAGCACCTCACCGACCTCGGCGTCAGCTGGACCGAGGCGCCGCGGCTGGTGCGCGGGCTGGACTACTACACGAAGACGACGTTCGAGTTCGTGCACCACGGCCTCGGGGCGCAGTCAGCCATCGGCGGCGGCGGGCGCTACGACGGCCTGTCCGCGGCGCTCGGCGGCCCGGACCTGTCGGGCATCGGCTACGCGGTCGGCGTGGACCGCACGATGCTCGCGGTGCAGGCCGAGGGGCTCGACGTCGGCGCGACCCCCGGGGTGCAGGCGTTCGTCGTCCCGCTGGGGGCGGAGGCCAAGCGGCTCGCCGTCCGGCTCGTGGGGCAGCTGCGCCAGGCCGGGGTGGCCGCCGACACCGTCTACGGGGACCGTGGCCTCAAGGGCTCCATGAAGGCCGCCGACCGCTCGGGCGCCTCGCACGTCGTCGTCATCGGCGAGCGGGACCTGGCCGAGGGAGTGGGGCAGGTCAAGGACCTGCGCACCGGCGAGCAGGTCGCGGTGCCGGTCGGGGAGCTGTTCGAGCGTCTTCGTGAAAGCGTGGGGGGATGAGCATGGAGCAGCGGCCGCTGGGGCGCACCGGCGCCGACGTCAGCGTGATCGGTCTGGGCACGTGGCAGCTGGGCGGTGACTGGGGCGACGTCTCCGAGGACGACGCCGCCGACGTCCTCGACGCCGCCCTCGACGCCGGCGTCACCCTGGTGGACACCGCCGACGTCTACGGCGACGGCCGCTCGGAGGAGCGGATCCGCAAGGCCCTCGCACCGCGAGCCGAGCGTCCGTTCGTGGCCACCAAGGCCGGCCGCCGCGCCGACCCGTTCGAGGCCGAGCAGTACACGCCCGAGAACCTGCGCGCCTGGATCGACCGGTCCCGTCGCAACCTCGGCGTCGACACCCTCGACCTGGTGCAGCTGCACTGCCCGCCGCCGGCGGTCTACTCCGACCAGCGGGTGTACGACGCGCTCGACTCGTTCGTCGCCGACGGCGCCATCGCCGCCTACGGCGTGAGCGTCGAGACCGTGCAGGAGGGGCTCACGGCGCTCGAGCACCCGGGTGTGGCCACCATCCAGGTCATCCTCAACATCTTCCGGCGCAAGCCGCTGGAGGAGCTGCTGCCCGCCGCGCAGCGCGCCGGCGTCGGCATCCTGGCCCGCGTGCCCCTCGCCAGCGGCCTCCTCACCGGCACGTACGACGAGTCGACGACGTTCCCCGCCGACGACCACCGGAACTTCAACCGCAACGGCGAGGCCTTCGACGTCGGCGAGACCTTCGCCGGGGTGCCGTTCGAGGTGGGAGTCGAGGCCGCCCGCGAGGTCGCCGCCGTCGCCGGCGACGTCTCCACCGCGGCGTTCGCGCTGCGCTGGGCGATCGACCAGCCCGGGGTCACCACCGTCATCCCGGGCGCTCGCAACGTCGAGCAGGTGCGGGGCAACGTCGCCGCCGCCTCGCTGCCGCCGCTCACCGACTCCCAGCTCTCCGACCTCGAGCGGCTGTACGACGAGCGCATCCGCGCCCACGTGCACGACCGCTGGTAACCGTCTTCCGGCCCACACCCCGCCGCCCTCTGAAAGGCTCCTCAGTTGCTTCGCACCCACGACGCCGGCGCCCTCCGCGCGTCCGACGCCGGTACCACCGTCACCCTCGCCGGCTGGGTCGCCCGCCGCCGCGACCACGGCGGCGTGGTCTTCCTCGACCTGCGCGACGCCTCCGGGTACGTGCAGGTCGTCGTCCGCGAGGAGGAGGCCCACCACCTGCGCAACGAGTACTGCGTGCTCGTCACCGGTGAGGTGCGCACCCGCCCGGCGGGCAACGAGAACCCGGAGCTGCCGACCGGCGAGATCGAGGTGGCGACGACGGAGCTCCGCGTGCTGTCCGCGTCGGCGCCCCTGCCCTTCCCGATCGAGACCGACCAGGCGGCGAGCGACGACGTCCGCTACAAGTACCGCTACCTGGACCTGCGCCGGCAGGGGCCGGCGAAGGCGATCCGGCTGCGGTCGGAGATCAGCCGGATCGCCCGCGGTGTGATGGCCGGGCACGGGTTCACCGAGGTCGAGACGCCGTCGCTGACCCGCTCGACCCCCGAGGGTGCGCGCGACTTCCTGGTGCCGGTCCGCCTGCAGCAGGGCAAGTGGTACGCGCTGCCGCAGTCACCGCAGCTGTTCAAGCAGCTGCTGATGATCGGCGGCCTGGAGCGCTACTACCAGATCGCGCGCTGCTTCCGGGACGAGGACTTCCGGGCCGACCGGCAGCCGGAGTTCACCCAGCTGGACTTCGAGATGAGCTTCGTCGAGCGCGACGACGTGCTCGCGATCGCCGAGGACGTCGTCCGTGCGTTGTGGCGGGAGCTGGCCTCCTACGAGGTGCCCGAGATCCCGCGGATGACCTACCGCGAGGCGATGGACCGCTTCGGCTCCGACAAGCCCGACCTGCGCTTCGGCATCGAGCTGACCGAGCTCACCGAGTACTTCGCGAACACCCCGTTCCGGGTGTTCCAGTCGCCCTACGTCGGCGCCGTCGTCATGCCCGGGGGTGGCTCGCAGCCGCGGCGCGCGTTCGACGCCTGGCAGGACTGGGCGAAGTCGCGCGGCGCCAAGGGCCTGGCCTACGTGACCATCGCCGAGGACGGCACGCTCGGCGGTCCGGTCTCCAAGAACATCTCCGACGCCGAGCGGGAGGGCCTGGTCGAGGCCGTGGGTGCCGCGCCGGGCGACTGCATCTTCTTCGCCGCCGGGCCCCGGCGGTCGGCGCAGGAACTGCTGGGCGCCGCCCGCAACGAGATCGCCAAGCGGCTCGACCTCATCGAGCCCGGCTCCTGGTCCTTCCTCTTCGTCGTCGACTTCCCGATGTTCGAGGAGACCGAGGACGGCGACTGGACCTTCATGCACCACCCCTTCACCTCGCCCACCCCCGAGTGGCGGGAGCGGTTCGCCGAGGACAAGGGTGCGGCGCTGTCCGACGCCTACGACATGGTGATCAACGGCAACGAGGTCATGAGCGGCTCGGTGCGCATCCACGACGCCGACCTGCAGGAACGCGTGTTCGAGACCCTCGGCATGTCGCGCGAGGAGGCCCGCGAGCGGTTCGGCTTCTTCCTCGAGGCCTTCGCCTACGGGCCGCCGCCGCACGCGGGCGCCGCGCTCGGCTGGGACCGGCTCTCGGCGCTGCTGAGCGGTGTCGAGTCGATCCGCGAGGTCATCGCCTTCCCGAAGACCGGCGCGGGATTCGACCCGCTGACCGGCGCACCGACGCCGATCACCGAGGCGCAGCGCAAGGAAGCGGGCATCGACGCCACGCCCGAGGAGCCGGCACTCCCGGGCGAGCCGGGTGCCCCCGGCGCCTCCGACCCGACGAAGGGCCAGCCCGGCTCGTAGGGTGCGGGCATGCCGTTGCGTGCCCGCACCCTGCTCGGTCCCGGCCCGTCGAACCCCTACCCGGAGGCCACCGCCGCGCTCGGCCTCCCGCTGCTCGGGCACCTCGACCCGCTCTTCCTGCAGGTGCTGGACGAGACCTCCGACCGGCTGCGCCAGGTGTTCGGGACGGCGAACCGGCGCACCCTGCCGCTGTCGGCCACGGGCTCCGCGGGCATGGAGGCGGCGTTCGTCAACACCGTCGGTCCGGGCGACGTCGTCGTCGTCGCGGTGAACGGGCTGTTCGGGCAGCGGATGACCGATGTCGCCGCCCGGTGCGGTGCCGAGGTGGTCGCCGTCGAGCACGAGTGGGGCGAGCCGGTCGACGCCGAGCGGGTCCTGGCCGCGCACCCGTCGCCGAAGCTGATCGCCGCCGTGCACGCGGAGACCTCCACCGGCGTGCGGTCGGACCTGGAGCCGCTGGCCGCCGGCAAGGGTGACGCCCTGCTGCTCGCCGACTGCGTGACCTCGCTGGGTGGCATCCCGGTGCGGCTCGACGACTGGGGCGTGGACCTCGCCTACTCGGGCTCGCAGAAGTGCCTCGGCGTCCCGCCGGGACTGGCGCCGTTCACCATCTCCGACCGCGCCTGGGAGCGCCGGATCGAGAAGCCGCAGAGCTGGTACCTCGACCTGGGCATGCTCGGCGGGTACGCGGGTGAGGCGGCCGGGTCGGGTGGCCGTACCTACCACCACACCGCGCCGACCGGGATGGTCGTGTCACTGCACGCCGGGCTCGGCCGGATCCTCGAGGAGGGCCTCGACGCCGTGCACGCCCGGCACGCCGAGGCCGGCCGGCTGCTGCACGAGGGCCTGCAGGCGATGGGACTGGAGCTCTTCGCCGCGGAGGGCTCGCGGCTGCCGGAGCTGACCACGGTGAAGGTCCCCGAGGGTGTCGACTCCGCGGCCGTGCGCACGGAGCTGCTGGAGCGCTTCGACCTGGAGCTCGGGGCGGGAGCGGGCGCCTACGCCTCGACGGTGTGGCGGATCGGCCTGATGGGACCGAACGCCTCGCCGGCGAAGGTGGCGCTGGTGCTCGGCGCGCTGGAGGACGTCCTCGGCCGCTGAGCGCACGGATCGCTCCGGCCCGACGGTATCCCTCCGCCGCCAGTGCCGGGGTGGCGTACTCCTGACCGGGCGGTGGACGGATCGGTCATCCCGGCGGCCGCAGGGCTCGGGCAGTCTCGCAGCGGACCCGAGGAGGACGCATGACCACCACCCCGTACTGGATCGCGGGCCGGCCGGCGACCGGCACCGACGTGCTGGAGGTCCGCTCGCCGTTCGACGGCGCGCTCGCCGGCCGGACGACGAACGCCACCGCGGAGGACGTCGAGGCCGCGGTCGCCGCTGCCGACGGTGCCCGGGCCGCGTGCGCCGCCGCCCCCGCGCACGTGCGCGCCGCCGCCCTGGACCACGTCTCGCGCCGGCTCGCCGAGCGGAGCGAGGAGATCGCCGCGCTGATCACCGCGGAGTCGGGGAAGCCGCTGAAGTGGGCCCGGCTCGAGGTCGCCCGCGCGGTCTCGACGTTCCGCTGGGGAGCGGAGGAGGCGCGCCGCTGGTCGGGCAGTCTTCAGCGGCTGGACACCGATCCCGCCGCGACCGGCCGCATGGCGCTGGTCCGCCGTGTGCCCCGCGGGCCGGTGCTCGGGATCGCCCCCTTCAACTTCCCGCTCAACCTGGTGGCGCACAAGGTCGCGCCCGCGATCGCGGCCGGCGCCCCGATCGTGCTCAAGCCGGCGCCGGCCACGCCGCTCAGCGCCCTGCTGCTCGGGGAGATCCTGGCCGAGACCGAGCTCCCGGCCGGTGCCTGGTCGGTGCTGCCCGTGCCGAACGAGGTGGCCGCCGAGCTGGTCCGCGACCCGCGGCTGCCGGTCGTCTCCTTCACCGGCTCGGTGCCGGTCGGCTGGTCGATCCGTGAGTCGGTGCCGCGCAAGCACGTCACCCTCGAGCTGGGCGGCAACGCGGCGGCCGTCGTCGCCCCGGACCAGGACGAGGCGGCCCTGGACCGGGCGGCCGCCAGGATCGCGACCTTCGCGATGTACCAGGCCGGCCAGTCGTGCATCTCGGTGCAGCGGGTGCTGGCCCACCGCGACGTGGCCGAGGCGCTGACCCGTCGGGTGGTCGATGCCGTGGGCGAGCTGGTCACCGGGGACCCGACCGACGCCGCCACCGATGTCGGCCCGCTGATCGACGAGGCGGCTGCCCGTCGGGTGGAGAGCTGGGTGGAGGAGGCGGTGGCCGCGGGTGCGACCGTCCTCACGGGGGGCACCCGGGACGGCGCGTCCTACGCACCGACCGTGCTCACCGGCGTGCCGGCCGACGCGAAGGTCAGCTGCGAGGAGGTCTTCGGTCCCGTCGTCGTCCTGGACGTGGTCGACTCCGTCGACGAGGCGTTCGACCGGGTCAACGCCAGCCGCTTCGGCCTGCAGGCCGGCGTGTTCACCAGCGATCTCCAGCTGGCCTTCCGTGCCGCCCAGGTGCTCGAGGTCGGGGGAGTGGTGATCGGCGACGTGCCGAGCTTCCGCGCCGACCAGATGCCCTACGGCGGGGTCAAGGACTCCGGTACCGGCCGGGAGGGTGTGCACGCGGCCATGGAGGACCTGACCGAGGAGCGCGTGCTCGTGCTCACCGGCGTCGCCGTCTGAGAGCTCCCCGGCCGCACCTGACGATCTCGGGCGGCTGGGATGCAGCGAGGCCCCGATCCGATCGGATCGGGGCCTCGTCGCGTCGGCGGTCAGCTCTCGATGTTGGCCATGACGTGCTTGATGCGGGTGTAGTCCTCCAGGCCGTAGGAGGAGAGGTCCTTGCCGTAGCCGGAGTGCTTGAAGCCGCCGTGCGGCATCTCGGCGACCAGCGGGATGTGGGTGTTGATCCACACGCAGCCGAAGTCCAGGCGCTTGCTCATCCGCATGGCCCGGCCGAAGTCCCGGGTCCACACGCTGGACGCCAGCCCCAGGTCCACACCATTGGCCCAGCGCACCGCCTCGTCCTCGTCGCTGAAGCGCTGCACGGTGATGACCGGGCCGAAGATCTCCCGCTGCACCATCTCGTCGTCCTGGCGCAGGCCGGCCACGACGGTGGGCTCGACGAAGAAGCCGCGGTCGCCCTGGCGGGAACCGCCGGCGGTGACCTCGGCGTGCGACGGGGCCCGGTCGAGGAAGCCGGTGACGTGGGCCAACTGGTTGGCGTTGTTCACCGGCGGCACCATGGCGTCCTCGTCACCGGCCCCGTTGGCGAAGGTCGTGGCGGTGTTCCGGGCCTGCTCGCTCAGGGCGGCGACGAAGTCGTCGTGGATGCCCGGCGCCACGAGCACCCGTGAGGCGGCCGTGCAGTCCTGACCGGCGTTGAAGTACCCGGCCACGGCGATCGCCTCGGCGGCCGCCGCGACGTCGGCGTCGTCGAAGACGACGACCGGCGCCTTGCCGCCCAGCTCCAGGTGCACGCGCTTGACGTCCTTGGCCGCTGCGCCGGCGACCTCCATGCCCGCGCGCACCGACCCGGTGATGGCCACCAGCTGGGGCGTCGGGTGCTCCACGAGCGCCCGACCGGTGTCGCGGTCGCCGCAGACGACGTTGAGGACCCCCGCGGGGAAGATGTCGGCGGCCAGCTCCGCCAGTCGCAGCGTCGTCACCGGGGTGGTGTCCGACGGCTTGAGGACGACGGTGTTGCCCGCCGCCAGCGCGGGGGCGATCTTCCAGACCGCCATCATCATCGGGTAGTTCCACGGGGTCACCTGCCCGACGACGCCGATGGGCTCGCGCCGCACCCAGCTCGTGTGCCCGGCCATGTACTCGGCCGCGGCCTTGCCCTCCAACGTGCGGGCCGCTCCGGCGAAGAACCGGATCTGGTCGACCATCGGCGGGATCTCCTCCGACGAGGTCAGCCCGATCGGCTTGCCGGTGTTGCGGCTCTCCAGGGCCACCAGCTCCTCGGCGTGCTCCTCGACCGCGTCGGCGAGCCGCAGGAGCGCCTGCTGCCGCTCCGACGGGGTGGTGTCCCGCCAGGTCTCGAACGCGCTCGCGGCCGCCCGGTAGGCGCGGTCGACGTCCTCGGCGCCGGAGACCGGCGCGGAGCCGAACACCTCGCCGGTGGACGGGTCGACCAGGTCCATCCGGCGGCCCTCGACGGTGTCGACGTGCTCACCGCCCACGAAGTTGCGCAGCTGGGCGTCGTCGCTCACCGGTTGGTCCTCTCGTCGTGCATCCCCGGACGTCCCGGGCCGCTGATCCAGTGGTCATGGTCAGGGGCGACCGCCGTTATGTCCAGCCTCAACCCCGATGACGACGGAATCCTCAGCGAACCGGTGGGTGCAGTGCCAGCCACAGCTCGGCACGGACGCCGGGGGAGTCCAGGTCGCGGCCCAGCAGCTCCTCGGCCCGGCGGATCCGCTTGCGCAGCGTGTGCCGGTGGATGCCCAGGCGGGCGGCGGCCGGCTCCCACTGGCCGTGCGCGCCCAGCCACACCCGCAGCGACTCGACCAGGTCACCGGGGCCGGCCCGGTCGGCGGCCGCCAGCGGTGCGAGTGCCGCCTCGGCGAACGCGGCGGTCGCCGAGGCGTCGAGCAGGGCGGCGAGACCGCGCCCGGCCAGGTCGGCGAAGTCGGTGGCGGCCAGCCCGGCGGCGCGAGCGTGCCCGGCCGCCTGGCGGGCCTGGCGGACACCGTCGGCCAGCCGTGCCCACGGCACCGGCGGCCCGCTCCCGACGACGGCGCCGGGCACCCGGCTCGGCAGCGTGGAGAGGCGGTCGGCGAGGGGCCCGTCGCCGGGGACCAGGACGACGAGGGCGTCGCCGTCCTCGGCGGACAGGCAGGGCTGGCCGACGTCGGCGGCCGCATCGGCGGTGACGTCGACGGCCGCCGCCCGCTGCTCGGGGCTGCCCAGCACCGCGAGTGCCCGCACCGGGGCGTCGGGCAACCGCTCGCCGAGCGCCGCCACGACCGGGGCGGCCTCATCCGTCCGGCCGGCGAGCAGCAGGCGGAGGATCGCCGCCCGCAGCGCCGCGGTGCCGCTGTCCAGCGCGCGCGACTGCTCCAGCCGTAGGGTGAGCAGCAGCGCCGCCACGTTGACCACGTGCCGGTCCTCCGGGGCGAAGGGCGCCGGCCGGCCGACGGCCAGGAACCCGCGCACCCGCGTGCCGGTGCCCAGCGACTGGAGGAGCACCGTCTCGTGGGGCTGGGTGAGGGCGGCACCCGCCGGGGGGCGGGCCGTGCGCAGCCGGTCGACCGCGGCGGAGAGGGCGGCGGCGCGGCTCCGGGCCGCCGGGGGTGCCGCCTCCAGCGGCGTCCCGGAGGCGTCGAGCAGGACCGCCCACCCGTCCAGGTGCCGCGCCAGCCGGCCGACGACCCCGCTGGAGGAGCCGGGCGCGACGGCGGCCCGCGTCAGCTCGCGCTGCACGGCCGCGGTCCGGGCGACCGCCGCGTACTCCTCGGCCGCCAGTGCGCTGGAGACGGCGCGGGACAGGGCGATGAACGGCGTCTGCCGCGGGACCTCGAGGACGGCGAGACCGTGCTCCTGGGCCGTGGCGACCAGGGCTGCGGGCACCTCGGCGTGGCTGAGGCCGGTGCCCAGCCCCAGCCCCACGACGCCGGCTGCGGCCAGGCGACGGACGTACGCGGCGGTGTCCTCGGGCGTCAGTGCCAGCCCGGTGGTGAGCAGCAGCTCGCCGCCCTCCAGGAACGGAGCAGGATCGGCCAGCTCGCTGACGTGCACCCAGGAGACCGGTCGGTCGACCGGCGCGGTACGGGTGTGCAGCTCCAGTCCCAGCGAGGTGGTGCCCAGCAGGGTCGCGACGGTGACCGGCACGGGGATCCTCTCGACGAATCGGACACCCCGGTGCAGCCGGCGTGCCGTTTCGGACATTACCGACCTGCCGGTGCTCCCCGGACCCTGAACGGGCGAGGACCTCCCCCGTCGGGGGACGCCGCCCCAGAGGAGACAGCGATGACCGACCTGCTCACCGGCCCCGAGCCCGTCGTCCAGGAGCGCCGCCTGCGTACCGAGGTGCCCGGGCCCCGGTCCCGCGAGCTGGCTTCCCGGCGGGCCGCCGCCGTCACCGGCGCCGTGGGCAGCGTGCTGCCGGTCTACGTGGAGCGTGCCGCGGGTGGCGTGGTGGTCGACGTCGACGGCAACTCCTTCATCGACCTCGGGTCGGGCATCGCCGTCACCAACGTCGGTCATGCCGCCCCGGAGGTCGTCGCCGCCGTCCAGGCGCAGGCCGCCTCCTTCCTGCACACCTGCTTCATGGTCGGGCCGTACGAGGGCTACGTGGCCGTCGCCGAGGAGCTGGGCCGGCTCACCCCGGGTGACCACGAGAAGCGCTCGGCACTGTTCAACTCCGGGGCCGAGGCCGTGGAGAACGCCGTCAAGGTGGCCCGGGTGGCCACCGGTCGTTCCGCGGTCGTGGTGTTCGACCACGCCTACCACGGCCGCACCAACCTCACGATGGCGCTGACCGCCAAGAACATGCCGTACAAGAACGGTTTCGGCCCGTTCGCCGGCGAGGTCTACCGGGTGCCGATGTCCTACCCGTACCGCGACCAGCCCGGCCTGACCGGTGAGCAGGCCGCCGCGCGCGCGTTCTCGCTCATCGAGACCCAGATCGGCGCGCACAACGTCGCCGCGGTGCTGATCGAGCCGATCCAGGGCGAGGGCGGCTTCGTCGTCCCGGCCCCGGGATTCCTGCCGGCCCTGGCCGACTGGTGCCGGCGGTCGGGCGCGGTCTTCATCGCCGACGAGGTGCAGACCGGCTTCTGCCGCACCGGTGCGTGGTTCGCCTCGGAGCACGAGGGCGTCGTGCCCGACCTCATCACCACCGCGAAGGGCATCGCCGCTGGAATGCCGCTGGCCGGCCTCACCGGGCGCGCCGAGCTCATGGACGCCGTGCACTCCGGTGGGCTGGGTGGCACGTACGGCGGCAACCCGGTGTCCTGTGCCGCCGCACTGGCCAGCATCCGCGTGATGCAGGAGCAGGACCTGAACGCGGCCGCCCGCGCGATCGAGGCGACCATGCTGCCCCGGCTGCGCGCCCTGCAGGAGCGCACCGGCGTCATCGGCGACATCCGTGGCCGCGGCGCCATGCTGGCCGTCGAGGTGGTGCGGCCCGGCACCGACGAGCCCGACGCCGCCCTGACCGCCGCCGTCTCCAGGGCCTGCCACGCCGAGGGGGTCATCACGCTGACCGCCGGCACGTTCGGCAACGTGCTGCGGTTCCTGCCGCCGCTGGTGATCGGCCAGGACCTGCTCACCGAGGCGCTCGACGTGCTGGACGCGGCCTTCGACGCGCACGTCCCGGTGACGTGAGCGCGCCGGCGACCGACGCTGTTCGCCGGCTGACGCTCCGCCCGGACGGTCCGGTCGGCGAAGGGCGGGTGGCCGGGGTGGTCACGTGGCCCTCCACCCGGCCGCTGCTCGCGGACCTGGTGCCGGTCTTCGACCGGCTGGGCGTCCGGGTGGCCGACGCCGTCGCCGTCACCGCGGACGACGGCCGGCCGGCCACCCGCCTGGACCTGCTCCTGCCGTCCGGCGCCGTGGCCGAGGCCGCGCTGCCCCGCATGGAGCAGGCGCTGGCCGCCGCGTGGGCGGGGGAGACGGAGATCGACCGGCTCTCCCGGCTGACCGTCGGCGCGGGGATGGCCGTCCAGGACGTCGACGTGCTGCGCGCCGCCTGCCGGTACCTCGCCCAGGTGGGGTTGGGGCTGTCCCGGGGGTACGTCGAGGAGACGGTGCTGGCCGCCCCGGACTTCGCCCGGGCGCTGCTGGCGCACTTCGCGGCCCGGCACGACCCCGACGCCGCCGACCCCACCGCTGCCGCGTCGGCGGCAGGGCACCTCGCCGAGTTGCTCGGCCGGACGACGAGCCTGGACCAGGACCGGATCCTGCGCGGTCTGCGGGACGTGCTCGCCGCGGTCGTGCGCACCAACCGGTACCAGACGGGCCCGGACGGGACGCCGCGGCCGGCACTCGCGCTCAAGATCGCCTCGGCGGGCCTGGACCTGCTGCCGGCACCGCGACCGGAGATCGAGACCTTCGTGTGCTCCCCGCACATGGAGGGACTGCACCTGCGCGGTGCCCGGGTCGCCCGGGGCGGGCTGCGCTGGTCCGAGCGGCCGGAGGACTTCCGCACCGAGGTGCTCGGGCTGGTCAAGGCGCAGAAGGTGAAGAACGCGCTGATCGTTCCGGCCGGCGCCAAGGGCGCCTTCGTGGTGCGTCGCGACCTGCGCGGCCTGGACCGGGCGACGGTCGCGCAGGAGGTCTCCGGGGCCTACCGCGCCTTCGTGGGCGCGCTGCTGGACGTGACCGACGACCGCCGGGGGGAGGACGTCGTCCATCCGGCACGCACCGTGGTGCACGACGGGCCGGACCCCTACCTGGTGGTGGCCGCGGACAAGGGGACGGCAACCTTCTCCGACCTGGCCAACGAGGTGGCGCAGCGGCGCGGCTTCTGGCTCGGCGACGCCTTCGCCTCCGGTGGGTCCAGCGGCTACGACCACAAGGCCATGGGGATCACCGCGCGCGGGGCCTGGGTCTCGGTCCGCCGGCACCTGCGGGAGCTCGGCATCGACCCGGACGGGCCGCTCACGGCCGTGGGCATCGGCGACATGTCCGGCGACGTCTTCGGCAACGGCATGCTCCTCTCGGAGGGGCTGCGGCTGGTGGCCGCCTTCGACCACCGGCACGTCTTCCTCGACCCGGACCCGGACCCGGTGCGCTCGGCGGCCGAGCGCCGGCGGTTGTCCGCCCTCCCCGGCTCCTCCTGGGACGACTACGACCGGGCGGCCCTGTCCCCGGGCGGGGGCGTCCACCGGCGGGACGCCAAGAGCGTGCCGCTGCCGCCCCAGGTGCGGCAGCTCCTCGACGTCGACGCCGAGGAGCTGTCCCCGGCCGAGTTGGTCAGGGCGGTCCTCCGGGCACCGGTGGACCTGCTCTGGAACGGCGGGATCGGCACCTACGTGCGCGCCGCCGACGAGACCGACGCGCAGGTGGGCGACCGGGCCAACGATGCCGTCCGCATCACCTCCGGTGAGCTGCGCTGCCGGGTCGTCGGCGAGGGCGGCAACCTGGGCCTGACCCAGCGCGCCCGGATCGCCGCGGCGCGAGCCGGTGTCGCCCTGAACACCGACTTCATCGACAACTCGGCGGGGGTGGACACCTCCGACCGGGAGGTGAACCTCAAGATCGCACTGTCCGGGGTACCGCGGGCCGAGCGCGACGCGGTGCTGCGCGCGGTGGAGGACGACGTGGCCCGCGCGGTGCTGGCGGACAACGCGCTGCAGGCTCGTGCCCTGTCGGTCTGCGCGGCGCAGGCGCCGTTCCTGCTGGACCGGCACGCCCAGCTGATCGGCGACCTCGAGCGCCACGGCCTGGACCGCGACCTGGAGCAGCTGCCGTCGGAGGCGGAGGTCGAACGGCTGCGCCAGGCCGGCGCCGGGCTGACCCGCCCGGAGGCGGCGGTGCTCCTGGCGCACTCCAAGAACCTGGTGCGCGAGGAGCTGCTGGCCTCGGACCTGCCCGACGACCCCTCGCTGGCCGGCGTGCTGTCCGACTACTTCCCGCGGGCGGTGCGCGAGCGCTGGCCCGAGCGGGTGACGGCCCACCCGCTGGCCCGGGAGATCACCGCGACGCAGCTGGCCAACGACCTGGTGAACCGTGTAGGGCCGGGCTTCCTGCTCCGGCTGGAGGAGCGGCACGGCGTGGGGACGGCGGTCGCCGCCCGGGCGTACACCGTGGCCACCCGGGTCCTCGACCTGGACGCCGTGTGGGCACTGGTCGGCGGGCTGTCGGGGAGCGAGGTCCCGCTGGAGGTCGAGCGCCTGGCGCTGCCGGAGCTGCAGGCGGCGACCGAGCGGGTGGCCGACCGGCTGCTGCGCACGCACCCGGTTCCGGACGCGCTGAGCGGGATCGCCCCCGAGCTCGCCGCCGTCGCCGCGGAGCTGGACCCGGCGGCCTGGCTGGACGCCGACGGGCTCGCGGGCGACCGCGCCCGCGAGCTCCGGGACCGGCTGTCAGCCGCGGGGGCCGATCCCGGGCTCGCCGCCCGGGTCGCCGTGCTGGCTCCGCGCGCGGACGTCGTCGACCTGGCGGCCGTGGCCCGCGCGACCGGGGTGGCCGTCGGCCGGGTGGTCGCGGCCGACGCCGCCGTCGGGGCGCTGCTGGCCCTGCCGCGGATGCGGGGGTGGACCGCGGAGGAGGTCGGCCTCTCGCACTGGGGCGTCGCCGCCCGGGCCGCGCTGCGCGACGAGACCGACCAGCTGCGCTGGGCTCTCGTGGCCGCGCTGCTGCGGCACGCCGACGGGGACGCCACCGCCTTCGCGGAGCGGCACGCCGAGGCGCTGGGTCGCTTCGCCGCCGTCCTCGAGCAGGCCGACGGCGCCCGCGGCGACGTCCTCGGCCGCGCGTGCGTGGTGACGGCGGAGCTGCGACGACTGGTGCGGAGCGTGGGCTGAGCCGCGGAGCGGCTCCCCCGGAAGGAGGGCGCCGGGCTCCTGACGTGGTCGTTACGATGCGGGAGCCCGGAGCCGCCGGGTCGACGCGACCCAGGCGGGAGAACCGGGTGACCATCCGTCGGCAGTTCGTGCTCGACGACGTCTCGCGGGCGATCATCGAGCAGTTGCAGGAGGACGGTCGCCGTCCCTACGCCCGGATCGCCGCGGCCGTCGGGTTGTCCGAGGCCGCCGTCCGGCAGCGGGTGCAGCGCCTGCTCGACGCCGGCGTCATGCAGATCGTCGGCGTCACCGACCCGCTGCAGGTCGGCTTCTCCCGGCAGGCGATGGTCGGCGTGCGGACCAGCGGCGACGCGCGGGTCGCGGCCGAGCGGATCGCGGACTTCGGCGAGGTCGACTACGTCGTGATCACCGCCGGGTCGGTCGACCTGCTGGTGGAGGTGGTGTGCGAGGACGATGACCAGCTGCTGGACGTCGTCGCGCGCATCCGTGCCGTCGACGGGGTGGAGTCCACCGAGACCCACCTGTACCTGGGTCTGGCCAAGCAGACCTACGCCTGGGGCACCCGGGACCCGCAGCGCCCCGCGCCCGCCGACGCGGGGCTGTGACGCTCAGCCGCGCTTGAGCGCCAGCCCGCCGAGGCCGCGCACGGCGGCCAGCAGGAGGCCGGCCGCCGCGAGTGCACCCGCGACCGGCGCGACCCACGTGGTCAGGCCGGTCCCCGCGTGCCCGGAGTGCCCGGCGAGCTCCGGCGGGTGTGCGGCGAGCATCGCCGTCGTCAGCACGACGTGCGCCGCCCACGCGGCCCGCCCCGGCCGGCGGAACAGGTGTACCGCGCACAGCAGGCAGACCCCGACCAGCAGGGCCCTCGGTGCGGTGCCGGGACCCGGCACCGCACCGAGCAGCAGCCCGTGCAGGGTGGCGCACCCCGCTGCGGCTCCCGCCGCGGTCCGGGCGAGGAACCGCGGCGCGGCCGCCGGACCGAGCGGCTCCATCAGTGGCAGCGGCCCGGGGCCGGCGGCACGTCGAGCGCGGGGTTCCGATCGAAGAAGCCGACCGGCTTGAGCTCGAAGGACACCACGTCCACGGGCATGACCGGCCAGTCCTCCGGCCGCGGGACGTGGTGGATGCCGAAGACGTGCCAGAGGACGACGTCGGTGTCGACCAGCGGCCGGTCGGCCTTCTGCCACTCCGGCAGGCCCTCGTCGCGGCGGCTCTGGTTGCAGAACTCGCCCGCGGGCCAGCGCTCCTCCTCGTCGAACCGGCTCACCCACACCGGGTGGTCGATGACCTGCGCCCGCTGGCGGAACGGCGCATCGGGGTGGGCCATCGACGGCAGCGCGGAGCTGGGGTAGAGCTTGAAGCCCGGCGCCGTGCCCAGCCGGTTGGGCTTGGTCCGGTTGACCACCTTGAAGGAGCGCTGGGTGGCGAAGTCGACGTCCAGCCGCCCTTCGGCCTCCGACTCCACCGGCCGGCTGCGGGTGACCACTGCCAGGCCGTGCGGGTTCTCCGCCGAGACCGGCAGTGCCTCGCTCTCGGTGACCACGACCGTGTTCTCCGGGCCGTCGACCTCCATGTCCAGCCGCGCCACGATGAAGTGCTGGTGGATCGGGGCGTAGGTGCGCTCGTCGACGACCGTGCCGTAGGGCGGGGCCTCGCCCTCGAAGGCGCTGGTCACCATGATCCCGGTGGCCCGGACCTCGCACTGGATGGTGCCGTCCTGGTAGAAGCGCCAGTAGGTCAGGTACTCGTAGTTGGCCACCGTGGCGTGGAAGGACACCACCATCCGCCGCGATCGGCGCACCTCCGACCCGGCCTGCTCGTCGACGTGCTTCCACAGCACGCCGTCGTCCTCCTCGTGCAGGCAGATGGCGTTCTCGATCGTGTAGGGCTCGCCGCGGGTGTCGTGCAGGACGGCGTCGACGTAGGTGATGTCGCCCAGGCAGTCGCAACCGAGCTTGAGCGACGTCGTCATGAAGCCCAGACCCCACTCGCCGGCGTCGAAGGCGGTGCGCCGGTGGTGGTCGGGGCTCGGGTCGCGGTAGGGCACGACCATCTCGGCGAACGACATGCGGTGGGCGACCGGCCGTCCGTCGTACTCCAGCCGGTGGATGACCAGGCCCTCGCGGTAGTTGAAGCCCAGCCGCATCGTCCACTTCTGCCAGCGCAGCTCGTGGCCGTCGAGGGCGAAGGAGACGCCCTCCGGCTGCATGATCTCCAGCGCCTTGACGTCGGTGCGCTGCTGCAGCCCCGGCACCAGCGACGGCACGTACTCGCCCATCACCGGCGCCTCCGCCGGCGGCGCGGTGTCCTCGATCTGGAGCAGCTCCATGCTGTTGAGGTCGACGACGAAGTGCAGGCCCATCACCGGGTTGGCGTAGGGGTTGGCGTCCGGCGCCGCGCGGCGCCACACGTCGGTCCAGCCGACCCGGCGGTCCTGGAAACCCTGCGGGATCAGCGAGTGGCCGTAGGCCCAGGTGTCGATCAGCACGAGGTCGAGGTCGGTGATGCCGCGCTTCGCCAGCGCGGCGACGACGTCGGGGTGCCGGATGAGCGCCTCGTGCGCCTCGTGCCACTCGTCGACGGTCATGTTGGCCTGCTGGCCCGGCACCGCCTCCCAGGAGACGACCCCTCCCTCCGCGTCCTGGCCGTCGGGGAGCGAGACGACCGCCTTGTAGGGGATGCCCTCGTCGCGGCTCCACGCCGTCACCCGGGCCTCGCGGCGGATGGGGTCGCCCGGACGGAACCCGCGGACGACGTCCTTGGCCGGCTCGCGCAGCTCGATGGCGGCGAAGCGCCAGCGCTCGTCCACCCCGCGGTCGCGCCGCAGGATGGACGCCGCGGCGCGGAACTCCTCGGCCGAGAGCGGATCCAGCGGGTGCGGGGTGCCGGGGGGCGCGGACGTGCCGGCGGAGCCGACGGAGCTGTGGCACGAGGGCGCGGGATCGGTCATGAGGGGTTCTCCGGGGTGGGGTCGGGGCGGTTCGCGAGCAGGGGGAGGGACGGGTCCCAGCGGGTGCCGTCCCGGGCGTCGCGACGGCGGCGGGCGATCGCCGACAGCGCCTCCAGGACGACCCGGTTGGCCAGGGCCGCGGTGATGTCGGCGTGGTCGTAGGGCGGGCTGACCTCGACGACGTCGACGCCGACCACCGGCAGCTCCAGGCAGATGCGGCGCACCGAGTCGAGCAGCTGCCGGGCGGTGAGCCCGCCCGGCTCGGGTGTGCCGGTGCCCGGCGCGTGCCCGGGATCGCAGACGTCGATGTCCACGGACAGGAAGACGCCCTCGCACTCGTCGGTCGCGATGCCGAACGCCTCGGTCAGGCACTCGTCCAGCCCGCGGTGGACGATCTCGGTCATCTCGTAGGAGCGCATCCGCTGCTCGGCCATCCAGTCCAGCGTCTCCGGCGGCGGCCAGTAGCCGCGGAGCCCGATCTGGAGGAAGCGGTCGCCGCGCAGGGCTCCGGACTCGATGAGCCGGCGCATCGGCTGACCGTGGCCCCACAGGGAGCCGAACTCGATGTCGCCGGTGTCGGCGTGGGCGTCGAAGTGGATCATCGACACCCGGCCGTGCCCGAGGGCGTTGGCCACGCCCTTGGCGTCGGCGAAGGCGATGGAGTGATCGCCGCCGAGAACCACCGGGATGGCCCCGGCGCGGGTGACGGTCTCGACCGCCGCCTCGAGCGCCGGAAGGGCGGTCTCGATGTCGCCGGAGTACATCTCGACATCGCCGGCGTCGACGACGCGCAGGTCGCGCAGGCCGTCGGTGCGCAGCGCCAGGCTGGGCCGGGAGCCGTCATGGGCCAGGTAGTCGGTCATGCGGATCGCCTGTGGGCCGAAACGTGTGCCTGGCCGGTGCGAGGTGCCACCGTCGAACGGAGCACCCAGCACGACGACGTCGGCGTCGGCGAAGGTGGCCGGGTCGTCCAGGTCGCAGCGGTCGATCCCCAGGTAGGTGATGTCGGGCCCGTACTGGGAGCCGTAGCGCGTCATCGTCGGCGTCCGATCGGTCGTTCGGTCACGGTCTCGTGCTGTCCGGCCCACGCTCACATGGCCGCCGACGACGGAATCCGTCGCGGAGCCGCAATCTAGATGACGTATCCGTCGGCCAGCAAGCGTCCGATGACACTTCCCGCCGCGCCGGTTCCCCGACAGCGGTAGGGGGACGCCGGTCGGGCGACGCATCCGGCCGTGTCCACCGCAGGGCGATGTCGTGCGGGGACACGCGACCGAAACAGTTGTCGTACATCCTCGGCGCGTCGGTATCCGCCACGCCAACCGTGCCGGACTGTCGATGCCGTCGACGGTCGGTGTACGGGACGGAGTCTTCCCCCGTCGAGGGCTGACTGGCTGGCTTCACGTGACCCGGGACACAGCCCGGCATCGATGCGCGCCGGCGCGGCGCGGCGAGGAGGACCGCATGACCCTGGACCAGGGTGCTCCCGCGGGGAGCACCGACCTGCGGGCCAAGGGCCTGTCCACGAATTCCGTAGGGCTGCTCGCCAGCGTCGTCCTCGGCGTCTCCAGCATCGCGCCCGTGTACGCGCTCACCGCGACGCTCGGCCCGACGGTGACCGAGGTCGGGCTGCAGATGCCGGCGGTCTTCCTGGCCGGTTTCCTCCCGATGCTGCTGGTGGCCTACGCCTACCGGGAGCTCAACAAGGTCGCGCCCGACTGCGGGACCTCGTTCACCTGGACGACCAAGGCGTTCAACCCCTACATCGGCTGGCTGGCCGGCTGGGGCGCGCTGCTGGCGACCGTGATCGTGCTGTCCAACCTGGCCGGCATCGCCGTCGAGTTCTTCTACCTGCTGCTCGGTGAGATCACCGGCTCGGAGACCGTGGGCGCACTGGGCGACAACACCCTGGTGCACGTCCTCACCTGCGTCGCCTTCATCGCCCTGGCCACGTGGGTCACCTACCGCGGGGTCGAGGCGACCAAGCGGGTCCAGTACGTGCTGGTCGGCTTCCAGATGCTGGTGCTGGCCGTGTTCGCCGTGCTCGCGCTCACCAAGGCCGGTTCGGCGCCCGGTGGCATCCCCTTCGAGCTCTCCTGGCTGGACCCGACCGCCATCACCTCGTTCAGCGCCTTCACCGCCGGCCTGTCGCTGTCCCTGTTCATCTACTGGGGCTGGGACACCTGCCTGACCGTGAACGAGGAGACCGCGGGCAGCGACCGCACACCGGGCCGTGCCGCCCTGGTCACCATGCTGGTCATCATCGTCACCTACGTCGGCGTGGCGATCGCCGTGCAGATGTACGCAGGCATCGGCACCGAGGGCACAGGGCTCGGCAACCCCGACACCGGTGACAACGTCTTCGCCGCGCTGGCCGGGCCGGTGCTCGGCCCGGGTCTGGCCTTCCTGTTGTTCCTCGCCGTCGTGGCCAGCTCCGCGTCCTCGCTGCAGACGACGTTCCTGCCGACCACCCGGACGATGCTGGCGATGGCCGTCTACGGCGCCCTGCCCAAGCGGCTGGCCGACGTGCACCCGCGCTTCCTGGCGCCCTCGACGGCCACCCTGGTCGCCGGCGCCGCCACCGCGGTGTTCTACGTCGGGATGACGCTGATCAGCGAGAACGTCCTGATCGACACGATCTACGCGCTCGGGCTGATGATCTGCTTCTACTACGGGCTCACCGCGTTCGCCTGCGTGTGGTACTTCCGCCACGAGCTGCGGCGCAGCGCCCGGGACCTGGTCTTCAAGGGTCTGTTCCCGCTGCTGGGCGGGCTGATGCTCGCGGCCGTGTTCGTGCAGACGGCGATCGACACCCTGGACCCGGCCTACGGGAGCGGTTCCTCGGTGTTCGGCATCGGCAGCGTGTTCGTCATCGGCATCGGCCTGCTGGTCGCCGGTGCCATCTTCATGCTCGTCTGGCGGGCCAGGCACCCGGCGTTCTTCCGGGGCGAGACGCTCCGGCAGGACACTCCGGCGCTGGTCTTCGACGAGTGAGCCGGTCGCCGGCAGGTGTGGGTCCCCACCTGCCGGCGGCCGCTCCACCCGGCCGTCAGCTCAGGCAGCGCCCAGCCGGGCCAGCTGGCCGGGGGAGAGGGTGAGGTCCGCGGCGGCGGCCGAGTCGAGGATCGAGGCGGCCCGGGAGGCGCCGGGGATCGGCACGACGACGTCGCTCTGCGCCAGGTGCCACGCCAGCGCGACCTGGAACACCGAGACCCCGATCTCGTCGGCGACCTCCGCGAACGCGGGTGCGGTCGCGCCGAGCGACCCGGCCGCGCCGACCCCGCCGAAGGGGCTCCACGGCAGGAAGGCGAGCCCGTGCGCGGCGCAGTGGGCGAGCTCGTCGGCCGAGGAGCGCCAGCCCGGCGAGAACTGGTTCTGCACGCTGACCAGCGAGTCGCCGATGATCGCGCGCGCGGCGTCGATCTGCGCGATGTCGGCGTTCGAGATGCCGACCATGCGCACCAGCCCGTCGTCGGCCAGCTGCCGCAGGGCGCCCATGGAGTCCTCCCACGGGGTCGCCGGGTCCGGCCGGTGGAACTGGTACAGCCCGATCGCGTCCACCCCGAGCCGGCGCAGCGACGCCTCGCAGGCCCGGCGCAGGTAGGCCGGGGACCCGTCCAGCTCCCAGTCGGTGCCGCGGCGGGTGTGCCCGCCCTTCGTCGCCACCAGCACGTCGGCCTGCCCGTAGGAGGAGAGCGCCCGCGCCACCAGCGACTCGTTGTGCCCGAACTCGGCCTCGTCGCGGGCGTAGGCGTCGGCGGTGTCGATCAGCGTGACCCCGGCGTCCAGGGCCGCGTGCACCACGCCCACGGCCTCGTCCTCGGACGGGCGGGGGTCCTTGGTGGACAGGGGCATCGCCCCCAGCCCGACCGCGCTGACCGATGCGTTCCCGATGCGTCGCTGCTCCATGAAGGAGGTCGTGCCCCGCGGGTAGCGTTCCGACCCGTGACTTCGCTGTTCGACGCTCCCGAGGACGACGGCCCTGCCGCGGTCGACCCGGGGGCGCCGCTGGCGGTGCGGATGCGGCCGCGCTCGCTGGAGGAGGTCGTCGGCCAGCAGCACCTGCTCGGGGACCGCGCCCCGCTGCGCCGGCTGGTCGAGTCCGACGAGCCCATGTCCCTGGTGCTCTACGGCCCGCCGGGAACGGGGAAGACCACGCTGGCGCACGTCATCTCGCTGGCGACCAAGCGGCAGTTCGTGCAGCTCTCCGCGCTGGACTCCGGCGTCAAGGAGGTGCGGGCGGTCATCTCCAGCGCCAAGCGGGAGCTGACCTACGCCGGCCGCCGCACGGTGCTCTTCATCGACGAGGTCCACCGCTTCTCCAAGACCCAGCAGGACAGCCTGCTCTCCGCGGTCGAGGACCGGATCGTCAGCCTGATCGCCGCCACCACCGAGAACCCCTTCTTCTCGGTGGTCAGCCCGCTGCTCTCCCGCAGCCTCGTGCTCGCCCTCCAGCCGCTCACCGACGACGACGTCCGCACCCTGCTGCGCCGCGCGCTGGCCAGCGAGCGCGGTCTGGACGGCGGGTTCACGCTGACCGCGGAGGCCGAGGAGCACCTGGTGCGCATCGCGGGCGGCGACGGGCGCAAGTCGCTGACCGCCCTGGAATCCGGCGCGGGGGCGGCGAAGGCGGTGGGCGCGACCGAGATCGACCTGGCCACCCTGGAGACCGCCGTCGCCCAGGCCGCGGTGCGGTACGACCGCCAGGGCGACATGCACTACGACGTCGCCAGTGCGCTGATCAAGTCGATCAGGGGTAGCGACGTCGACGCCGCGATGCACTACCTGGCCCGCATGGTGGAGGCGGGGGAGGACCCGAGGTTCATCGCCCGCCGGCTGGTCATCTCCGCCAGCGAGGACATCGGGATGGCCGACCCGACCTCGCTGCAGGTGGCGGTGGCCGCGATGCAGGCGGTGCAGTTCATCGGCATGCCCGAGGGGCACTTCCCGCTGGCCCAGGCCGTCGTCCACCTGGCCACGGCTCCGAAGTCCAACGCGGTCACGCTGGCGATGAGCGAGTCGGTGGCCGACGTCCGGGCGGGGCTGGCCGGCCCCGTCCCGCCGGGGCTGCGCGACGCGCACTACGCCGGGGCGAAGAAGCTCGGCCACGGCAGGACCTACGTCTACCCGCACGCCCATCCCGACGGCGTGGTGCCGCAGCAGTACCCCCCGGACGCGCTCGTCGGCAAGGACTACTACCGGCCGACCAACCGCGGCGTCGAGGCGCGGCTGGGGGAGCGGCTGGCCAAGCTGCGGGCGATCATCCGGCGCACCCGCGCCCGCGACTAGTGTGACGAGGCCGGACTGTCGCTCCCGGCGCCGAATCCCCCGAGAACAGGAGCACGCGTGTCCGTAGGAGAGATCGCCGGGTTGGTCGCAGCCGGCGCCCTGGTGCTGCTGGTGGTGGTGGCCGCGGTCGTGCTGCTCAAGCTCGGTCGCACGCTCGACGAGACCACGCTGACCATCCGCCAGGTCCGGGAGCAGAGCGCGCCGATCCTGGCCCAGGCGGGCACGACGGTCGCGCACGTCAACTCGAACCTCGAGCGGGTCGACGACATCACCGGCAACGCCGCTAACGTCTCCAGCAACGTCGCCGCTCTCACCAGCGTGGCCGCCGCCACCCTGGGCAGCCCGCTGATCAAGGTCGCCGCGTTCAGCTACGGCGTGCGCAGCGCGGCGAAGAAGAAGCGCGAGGGGCAGGCGATCGCCGACGCCGCCGCGCGCGAGAAGGCCGAGCGCCGTGCGCGCCGCGCCGCCCGGCGGTCCGCCTGATGCGCCGGCTGTTCTGGTTGGCGATGGGCATCACCATCGGCGCCCTCGTGGTCCGCAAGCTCTCGGCCGCGGCCGAGAAGATGACGCCGGCCGGCATCGGTGCCTCGATCGCCGCCGGCCTGCGCGACGTCGCCGACGCGATCGGTGACTTCGGCGCCGACGTCCGCGACGCCATGGCCGAGCGCGAGCAGGAGCTGCGCGCCGGCACCGGCCTGGACGCACCGCTGCCCGCCGTCGGCGAGGCCTCGCTGCGCCGCGGCGCGCACTCCGCCGACTCCTGATCCCCCTGGCGGGGGCGGTCCGCCGCCCCCGCTCCTGTCGAACCGAGTAGATCGCTGATGCAGACCGCCGAGATCCGCCGCCGCTTCCTGCAGCACTTCGAGCAGCGCGGCCACACCGTCGTCCCCAGCGCGTCCCTGGTCTCCCCGGACCCGTCGCTGCTGTTCACCGTGGCCGGGATGGTGCCGTTCATCCCGTACCTGACCGGCCGGGAGCCCGCGCCGTTCCCGCGGGCCACCAGCGTGCAGAAGTGCGTGCGCACCCTCGACATCGAGGAGGTCGGCAAGACCACCCGCCACGGCACGTTCTTCCAGATGAACGGCAACTTCTCCTTCGGCGACTACTTCAAGGAAGGCGCGATCCGGTACGCCTGGGAGCTCATCACCAACCCGGTGGAGCAGGGTGGGCTGGGCTTCGACCCGGAGAAGATCTGGGCGACCGTCTACCTGGACGACGACGAGGGCGCCGACGCCTGGCACCGGATCGCCGGGCTGCCGAAGGACCGGATCCAGCGACTCGGCATGGAGGACAACTACTGGTCCACCGGTGCCCCGGGCCCGGCCGGTCCCTGCTCGGAGATCTACATCGACCGTGGCTCGCAGTACGGACCCGACGGCGGTCCGGCGGTCGACCGCGCCGGCGACCGGTACCTGGAGATCTGGAACCTCGTCTTCATGCAGTACGAGCGCGGGGCCGGGGAGGGCAAGGACTTCCCGATCCTCGGCGAGCTGCCGAAGAAGAACATCGACACCGGCATGGGCCTGGAGCGGGTCGCCTACCTGCTGCAGGGCGTCGACAACATGTACGAGATCGACGAGGTGGCGCCCGTCCTGCGCCGCGCGGCGGACCTCGCCGGTGTGTCCTACGGCAAGGACCACGAGGCGGACGTCCGGCTGCGCGTGGTGGCCGACCACGTGCGCAGCGGTCTCATGCTCATCGGCGACGGCGTCACCCCCGGCAACGAGGGCCGCGGGTACATCCTGCGCCGGCTGCTGCGCCGCGCCGTGCGCTCGATGAAGCTGCTCGGCGTCGACGAGGCCACCCTGCCGGAGCTGCTGCCGGTCTCCAAGGACGCGATGAGCGCCAGCTACCCCGAGCTGGAGACCGACTTCGCCCGGATCTCGAGCGTCGCGTACGCCGAGGAGGAGGCCTTCCGGCGCACCCTCACCTCCGGCACGGCGCTGTTCGACACGGCGGTGACGCAGGCCAAGAGGGCCGGTGCGCCGAAGCTCTCGGGCGAGCAGGCGTTCTCCCTGCACGACACCTACGGCTTCCCGATCGACGTCACCCTCGAGATGGCCGCCGAGCAGGGGGTGACCGTCGACGAGGAGGGCTTCCGCGCCCTCATGAAGGAGCAGCGGGACCGCGCGCGGGCCGACGCCCGAGCCAAGCGCACCGGCTCCGTCGACGTCCTGGCCTACCGCCGGCTGCTCGCCGAGCACGGCCCCACCGACTGGCGGGCCTACGAGACGCTGCGCACCGACTCCCGCGTGCTGGCGGTCGTCGGCGAGGAGGAGGGGCCGGAGGTGGCCGCGCCCGGCGAGATCGTGCGGGTCGTGCTGGACCGGACGCCGTTCTACGCGGAGTCCGGTGGCCAGATCGCCGACGCCGGCGTCCTCACCTGGGACGGCGGCCGCGCGGAGGTCGTCGACGTGCAGCGCCCGGTCAAGGGCCTGGTCGCCCACCAGGTGCGGGTGCTGGAGGGCGAGCTCCGCTCGGGTGCGGAGCTGACCGCCGAGGTGGACCGCGAGTGGCGGCTGTCGGCGTGCCAGGCGCACTCGGGCACGCACGTGGTGCACGCCGCGCTGCGCGAGGTGCTCGGCCCGCAGGCCCTGCAGTCCGGGTCCTACAACCGGCCCGGGTACCTGCGGCTGGACTTCGCCTGGCAGGGCGCCCTCACCCAGCAGCAGCGCACCGACATCGAGGACGTCGCCAACGCCGCGGTCCGCGCCGACCACAAGGTCACCGCGTCGTGGATGACGCTGCCCGAGGCCCAGGCCTTCGGGGCGATCGCCCTGTTCGGGGAGACCTACGGCGAGCAGGTCCGCGTCGTGGAGATCGGCGGTCCCTGGTCGCGGGAGCTCTGCGGTGGCACGCACGTGCGCGGCAGCGCGCAGATCGGCACCCTGGCGCTGACCGGCGAGTCCTCGGTCGGCTCCGGTGCCCGGCGCGTCGAGGCGGTCGTGGGCCTGGAGGGCTTCCGCTACCTGGCCCGCGAGCGCGACCTGGTGCGTCAGCTGTCCGATCTCCTCAAGGCACCGCAGGACGGTCTGGTCGAGCGGGTCAGCGGCATGGTCGCCCGGATGCGCGACCTCGACCGCGAGGTCGCCGAGCTGCGCGGGCAGCAGACGCTGGCGGCGGCCGGTCAGCTGGCCGGCGCGGCCAAGGACGTCGGCGGCGTCGCCGTCGTCACCGGGTCCCCGGCGGGTCTGGGTGGTGGTGACCTGCGCACGCTGGCTCTCGACGTCCGCGGCCGGCTGGCCGCCGACCGTCCGTCGGTCGTGCTGCTGGCGTCGGAGTCCGGTGGCAAGGTGGCACTGGTGGCGGCGCTCAACCCGGCCGCGGTCGCCCAGGGGCTGTCGGCCAACGACGTCCTCAAGGCGGCCTCGGCCCCCGTCGGTGGCCGCGGTGGCGGCAAGTCCGACGTCGCCCAGGGGGGCGGCACCGATCCCGCGGGTATCCCCGCAGCACTGCAGGCCGGCGAGCAGGCGGTTGCGGCCGCCACAGGGAGGTGAGCCCCGTGGGGAGCTCCGACAACAGCGGTAACGAGCACTCCGGCTTCGGGGAGAACCCCTCCGACACCGGACCGGTCGCGCGGCGACGCCGCGAGCTGCCGGCGGTCCCGCCGGCACGTCCCCGGCCCGCGGGCGGCACCGGCGAGCAGCCGGCGCACCACCCGACCACGGAGATCGATCTCAGCCAGGGCTTCCCGCCCGTCAAGCACGAGACCACCGAGATCGACCTGTCCGGTGGCTGGCCGCAGCACCTCAAGGTGCCGCCGCGGCGGGCGGGCGCCGGCGCGGCGCGCGGGCGGGTGCTCGGGATCGACGTGGGCACGGTGCGGGTCGGGCTCGCGCTGTCCGACCCGACCGGCACGCTGGCCAGCCCGCTGGAGACGCTCAAGCGGGCCAAGGACGGGTCCGATCTGGACCGTCTCGTCACACTCGTCGCGGAACACGAGGTGACAGAGGTGGTCGTGGGAGAGCCGAGGCATCTGTCAGGTGCGTCGGGCGCCTCCGCCGTCGATGCGGGCAACTACGCTCAGGAACTGGCCGACCGCATAGCGGATGTGCCGGTCCACATGATCGACGAAAGGCTCTCCACCGTGACCGCAGCCAGTCACCTCCGCGAGGGCGGCATCGACAGCCGCCGTTCGCGCCCGGTGATCGACCAGGCGGCCGCCGTGGTCATCCTGCAGCAGTATCTCGACAGCCGGCGGACGCCCACGTGAGCGCGCCCGGCGGGCCGCCGCGTCGGGGGAGGCACGCCTCCGACGACGCAACCGGTGGGGTTCCCGCGTCCTTCTGGACCGGCCCCGGCACCCCCACCGCTGGCGAGTACCCGCCGGGTTCCCCCGTCCGCCCGGGCTCGGGCCTCATCGATCGCGGCGACCAGACCGGCCCGCTCGTCGAGCCGGACTGGTGGTCCTACGGGTCCACCGACCACCCGGACCACCCGCGCACCGGTGGGACCGACGCCCACGGGTTCGGCCGGCAGCACCCCTCCGGACCGCTGCCGCCGATGCCGGTCGGCATCTGGGACCGGCTGGGTCCGCGCGCCGGCTCCGCGGGCGACGACGCGACCGTGGCCACCGCGCGCGTCGGCGGGCGCCCGGACGACGGGAACGACCGCGACGAGGAGGTCCTCGCCGACTCCCCGGCGTCGTGGGAGGAGCAGACCGGCGGCCTGGAGGTCATCGGCGCCAACGTCGACGAGGAGTCGCCCCGCCGGCGCGGGCTGCGGCGTCCCCGCCGCGCCCGCACCGCCGACGTGCCGCCCACGGCGGCCATCCCCGCGCAGCCGGTGCTCGCCGAGCCCCCCGTCGCCGAGGCGGCCGGGCCCCTCACCGACGACGAGATCCCGGTGGTCCCCTACGACTCGCGCCACGACCGGCGGCGTCGTCGCCGTCGCCGGCGTCCCTTCGCCATCCTCTTCGCCCTGCTGGTGCTCGGCGGCATCGTCGGGGGCATCGTGCTGGGCGGCCAGAAGCTGCTCGACCTGCTCGACCCCTCGTCCCGGGACTACACCGGCTCCGGCAGCGGCTCGATCGACATCCGGGTCAACCAGGGCGACACGCTCAGCGACATCGCCCGCACCCTCGACGGTGCCGACGTCATCGCGTCCACCGGACCCTTCGTCAGCGCCGCCAAGAGCCACCCGGACGCGACCGGCATCCAGCCGGGGGTCTACACGCTGCGGCTGAAGATGAGCGGCGAGTCCGCCCTGGAGCTGCTGCTCGACCCCGCCGCCCGGCAGGTCTCCCGGGTCACGCTGCGC
Organism: Blastococcus sp. TF02-8; assembly: GCF_003319175.1. GTDB lineage: Bacteria > Actinomycetota > Actinomycetes > Mycobacteriales > Geodermatophilaceae > Blastococcus. The sequence goes on from NZ_QOHK01000009.1 coordinate 87,604, forward strand.
GAGGGGCTCACGGTGGTGCAGACCCTTGCCCTCATCGCCGAGGACACCGGCACCCCGCTGGAGGAGCTCCAGGCCGCGGCGGCCGACCCGGTCGCTCTCGGGCTGCCCGCCTACGCCAACGGCATGCTCGAGGGGTTTCTGTTCCCCGCCACCTACGACTTCGAGCCCGACGACACGGCCGTCGACATGCTCTCCGCGATGGTGGTCCGGGCCGAGCAGGCGTTCGACGCCCTGCAGGTGCCCGAGGCCGACCGGCTCACCGTGCTGACCAAGGCATCCATCGTGCAGGCCGAGGCCGCCGGGACCGAGGACATGGCCAAGGTGGCCCGGGTCCTGGAGAACCGTCTCGCCGACGGCATGCCGCTGCAGCTGGACACCACGGTGAACTACGCCAACGGCAAGGGGGGCATCACCACGACCGCGGCCGACCGGGCCAACCCCTCGCCGTACAACACCTACGTGCACCCCGGCCTGCCCCCGGGTGCCATCAGCAACCCGGGTGAGGAAGCGCTGAAGGCGGTGCTGGCCCCGGCCGAGGGCGACTGGCGGTTCTTCGTCGTCGTCAACCCCGACACCGGCGAGACCCGGTTCGCCCGCACGGGCGCGGAGCACCAGCAGAACGTGCTGCTCTTCCAGCAGTGGCTGCGGGAGAACCCCGAGGGATGAGGGCCGCCGTCCTCGGCCGGCCGGTCTCGCACTCGCTCTCCCCGCTGCTGCACCGGGCGGCCTACGCCGCGCTGGGGCTCACCGACTGGAGCTACGACGCCCTGGACATCGGGGCCGAGGAGCTGCCCGACCTGCTGGCCGGTCTCGGCCCGGAGTGGCGTGGCTTCTCGGTGACCATGCCGAACAAGCAGGCCGCGGTGGAGGTCGCCGACGAGGTGGCGGCGCTGCCCGCCCTGCTGCGGGCGGCCAACACGCTCGTCCGCACCGAGACCGGCTGGCGGGCCGAGAACACCGACGTCGCCGGTGTCGGCATGGCACTACAGCTTGCCGGTGTCGGGTCCGCGCCGCGGGCGGCCGTGCTGGGCGCCGGTGGCACGGCCGCGGCGGCCGCCGTCGCGCTGGCCTCGCTGGGGGCCCGCGAGGTCGACGTCGTGGTGCGCAACCCGCGCCGGGCGGGAGACCTCGTCCGGGTGCTGGAGACGCTCGGCGTGGCGGCCACGATCGTCCCGCTCGGCGAGGGCGCGGTGACCGCCCCGGTGGTGGTGAGCACCGTGCCCGTGGACGGTCAGCCGGCGGTCGCCGCGCTGGACTGGCGGCCCGGGCAGACGGTGCTCGACGTCCTGTACTCGCCGTGGCCGACCCCGCTGGCCGAACGGGTCACCGCCGCGGGGGGCACCGTCGTCGGTGGCCTCGAGGTGCTGTTCTGGCAGGCCACCGAGCAGGTGGAGCTGATGACGGGAGAGCCGGCGCCGATCGGTGCCATGCGCGACGCCCTGGACGCGGCGCTCGCCGGGCGCTGACGAACCCGCGTGGACGTGCCCCCGCCGGTGGTGCTCGCGCTCGCCGCCGGCCTCGGGCTCGCCGCGGGCCCGTGGGCCGCGGTCGCGTCGGTGCGGTTGGCGACGCGGGACGACCGGGCGCGCGCCACCCCGGCGCGCGTCGGCGTCGTGACCGCGACGGTCACCGCGCTGCTGTGCGCGGTGGCCCTGCAGGACGGCATGCGCCCCGTCACGGTCGGCCTGGCGTGGGCGGCCGTCGCCGCGGTGGTCCTCGGGGCGGTGGACCTGGACGTCCACCGGCTGCCCGACCGCGTGCTCCTGCCCACCGCGGTCGTGTTCGCCGGTGCGGCGCTGGTCGACGCCGCCGTGCTGGGCACCTGGTGGGCCCTCGCGCGCGCCGTGCTCGCGGGTGCGGCGGCCTTCGCGGTCCCGGCGGTGGCGCGGATCGTCGCCCCCGCGGCGCTGGGCTACGGCGACGTGAAGCTGCTGGGGCTGCTCGGGCTGGTCCTCGGCTGGTTCGGCTGGGGGGTGCTCCTGGTCGGGATCTTCCTCGGTCTGCTCGTGGGCGCGGGCGTCTCGGTGCTGCTCGTGCTGGCCCGCCGCGCGACGTGGCGCAGCACCGTGCCGTTCGGCCCTCCGCTGCTGGCCGGTGCGGTTCTCGCCCTCGTGATCGGAGCGGTCCCGGGGTCCTTCTAGACTCGCGCGCATGTTGCGCTGGCTGACCGCCGGTGAGTCGCACGGCCAGCAGCTCACCGCCATCCTCGAAGGACTCCCGGCCGGGGTCGAGGTGCAGACCTCCGATCTCGACCTGCAGCTGGAACGCCGCAGGCTGGGCCACGGGCGCGGCGCCCGCATGTCCTTCGAGCAGGACGTCGTCACCCTCACCGGCGGCGTGCGGCACGGCCGCACCCAGGGTGGGCCGATCGCGGTGCAGGTCGGCAACACCGAGTGGCCCAAGTGGCAGACCGTCATGTCCGCCGACCCGGTCGACGCCGAGGTGCTCGCCGGTCAGGCGCGCAACGCGCCGCTCACCCGCCCCCGGCCGGGCCACGCCGACCTCGCGGGCATGCAGAAGTACGGCTTCGACGACGCCCGCCCGGTCCTGGAGCGCGCCAGCGCGCGGGAGACCGCGGCGCGGGTGGCCCTGGGCGCCATCGCCCAGCAGTTCCTCCGGCAGGCCCTGGGGGTCTCCGTGGTCAGCCACGTCGTCGGCATCGGGGCGGTCACCGCCCCCGAGGGCATCGTCCCCGGCCCCGACGACAACCCCCGCCTCGACGAGGACCCGGTGCGCTGCGCCGACCCGGCGACGAGCGAGCGGATGACCGCCGAGATCGACGACGCCCGCAGGACCGGCGACACCCTGGGCGGGGTCATCGAGGTCGTGGTGCACGGCCTGCCGCCGGGCCTGGGCAGCCACGTCCACTGGGACCGGCGCCTGGACGCCCGCCTGGCCGGGGCCCTCATGGGGGTCCAGTCGGTCAAGGCCGTCGAGGTCGGCGACGGGCTGGAGACCGCCCGGCGCCGGGGCTCGGTCGCCCACGACGAGATCGTCAGCACCGAGGGACGCCTCCAGCGGCTCACCGACCGCGCCGGTGGCATCGAGGGGGGCATGACCAACGGCGAGGTGCTCCGCGTGCGCGCCGCCATGAAGCCGATCAGCACGGTGCCCCGGGCGCTGCAGACGGTGGACGTCGCGACCGGGGAGGCCGCGGTCGCCATCAACCAGCGCAGCGACGCCTGCGCGGTGCCGCGCGGCAGCGTCGTCATGGAGGCGATGGTCGCCCTGGTGCTCGCCGACGCCGTCCTGGAGAAGTTCGGCGGGGACTCGCTCGCCGAGACCCGCCGGAACGTGCAGGGGTACCTCGACGCGCTGCCCTACCGGTGAGCGGCCCGGTCCTGGTCCTGGTCGGTCCGCCCGCCGCGGGTAAGACGACGGTCGGGACCGCCGTGGCCGCAGCGCGTGGGCTGGCGTTCCGGGACACCGACCGCGACGTGGAGAACGCCACCGGGACCACCGTCGCCGACCTGTTCGTCGAGCACGGGGAGCCGCACTTCCGCGCGCTGGAGGAGCAGGCGGTCGCCCGGGCGGTCGCCGAGCACGACGGCGTGCTGGCCCTCGGCGGGGGCGCGGTCACCAGTGCGCTCACCCGTGACCTGCTCGTGGCGCACGGGCGGAGCGGGGGAACGGTGGTCTGGCTCGACGTCGACGTCGCCTCGGCCGCCCGCCGTGTCGGCCTCTCCCGGGACCGCCCGCTGCTCGCGGTGAACCCCCGCGCGATGCTGCGCACCATGCTGGAGCAACGCGCCCCGCTCTACGCCGAGGTGGCCACCCACCGGGTCGCCACCGCCGGACGCCTCCCCGAGGAGGTCGTCGCGGAGGTGCTCGCCGTCCTGACCCCGGAGGAGTCGTCGTGAGCCGTCGCGTTGCCGTCGCGGGGGAGCAGCCGTACGACGTCGTCATCGGCGCCGGTGTGCAGGCCGAGCTGGGCATCGTGCTCGCCGGGACGCCGAAGGTCGCCGTGGTCCACGCCCCGCCGCTGGCCGCGGCCGCCGGTGCCGCCGTCGAGACCCTGCAGACCGCGGGCGTCGCCGCCGAGGCGGTCGTCGTCCCCGACGGCGAGGCCGCGAAGACCGCGGCGGTGGCCGCCGAGGCGTGGGAGGAGTTCGGCCGGCTCGGCCTGACCCGGTCCGACGCCGTGGTGGGCATCGGCGGGGGAGCGGTCACCGACCTGGCGGGGTTCCTGGCCGCCACCTGGACCCGCGGGATCCGCGTCGTCCAGGTGCCCACCAGCCTGCTGGGCATGGTCGATGCCGCCGTCGGCGGGAAGACCGGCATCAACACCGGAGCGGGCAAGAACCTCGTCGGCGCCTTCCACCCCCCGGCTGCCGTGCTCGCCGACACCGACCTGCTGGCCGGTCTGCCCGAGGCGGAGTTCCGCTCCGGGCTGGCCGAGGTCGTGAAGTGCGGCTTCATCTCCGACGGGCGGATCCTCGAGCTGCTCGACGCCGACCCCACCGGGCGCGCCGGCACCGAGGAGCTCATCGAGCGCGCGGTCCGCGTGAAGGCGCAGGCGGTGGGGGAGGACCTCCTCGACACCGGCGTCCGCGAGTTCCTGAACTACGGCCACACGCTCGGGCACGCGATCGAGCGGGTGGAGGACTTCGGCTGGCGGCACGGCGAGGCGGTCGCCGTCGGCCTGGTGTTCGCCGCCGAGCTGGCGGGACAGTCGGGTCTGCTCACCCGCGCCGAGGTCGACCGGCACCGGGACCTCGTCTCGGCCATGGGGCTGCCCACGAGCTACGCCGGCGACTGGGACCGCCTGCAGCAGGTGATGCGGGTGGACAAGAAGGCCCGCGGCGCGTCGTTGCGCTTCGTCGTCCTCGACGGGCTGGGCGGCCCCAGGATCCTGACCGACCCCGACCAGGCCTGGCTCGACGCCGCATGGGCCGCCGTATCAGGAGTGGATGCATGACGATCCAGGTGCTCAACGGGCCGAACCTCGGCCGGCTCGGCACGCGTGAGCCGGAGATCTACGGCTCGACCACCTACGCGCAGCTGGTCGAGGTGCTGGAGGAGGCCGGCCGCGAGCTCGACATGGCCGTCCGGGTCCGGCAGACCGACGACGAGGCCGAGATGCTCCGCTGGATCCACGAGGCGACCGACGCCGGCGACCCGGTGGTCATCAACCCCGCGGGGTGGTCGCACACCTCGGTGGCGCTGCACGACGCGCTCGCCGCGACGACCGCGCCGGTGGTCGAGGTGCACATCAGCAACATCCACAAGCGCGAGGCGTTCCGGCACCACTCCTACGTCTCGGCGGCGTCCGACGGCGTGATCGCGGGCCTCGGCATCGAGGGCTACGTCCTGGCGCTCCAGTGGCTGTCGCTGCGGGGAGCCCGGTGAGCCGGACCGCGGCGCGCCGCGACGCCCTCCGGGCCACCGCGGCGGAGCGGGGCCTGGACGCCGTCCTGGTGACCAACCTGCTCAACGTGCGGTACCTGACCGGGTTCACCGGCTCCAACGGGGCGCTGCTCGTCCGTACCGACGGTGGCGACCTGTTCGGCACCGACGGCCGCTACACCACGCAGGCCGGCACGCAGGTCCCCGACGTCGAGCTGCTCGTGGACCGGACGACGGTGCCGGCGCTCGCGGGCGAGGCGGTCCGCCGGGGCACGGGCCGCCTGGGCTACGAGTCGCACGACCTGACCGTCGACGGCCTGCGCGCGTTGGAGCGGGTGCTCGCCGATGCCGCCGCCGGGAGCACGGTGGCGGAGCTGGTCTCGGTCCGCCGCGCCGTCGAGGCGCAGCGGGCGGTCAAGGACGACGAGGAGATCGAGTCGCTGCGCCGCGCCTGCGCGGTCGCCGACCGGGCCCTGGCCGAGCTGGCCGCCGAGGGGGCGCTGCGCCCGGGCCGCACCGAGCTGCAGGTCGGCCGCGAGCTGGACGCCCGCATGCTGGCCCTCGGTGCCGAGGCGCCGTCCTTCGAGACCATCGTGGCGGCAGGCGCTAACTCGGCGATCCCGCACCACCGCCCCGACACCACCGAGCTGCGCGCGGGCGACTTCCTCAAGCTGGACTTCGGCGCCACCGTCGACGGCTACCACTCCGACATGACCCGCACCCTGGTCCTCGGGCACGCGGCCGACTGGCAGCGCGAGATCTACGACCTGGTCGCCGCCTCCCAGGCGGCCGGGCGCGCGGCGCTGGCGGTCGGCGCCGACGTCGTCGCGGTCGACTCCGCTGCCCGGGACGTCATCGTCGCGGCGGGCCACGGCGAGCACTTCACCCACGGCCTCGGGCACGGTGTGGGACTGGAGATCCACGAGGCGCCGGGCATCGGCCAGCTGGGCGCGGGTAGTCTTGCCGCCGGCATGGCCGTCACCGTCGAGCCGGGGGTGTACCTCCCGGGGCACGGTGGTGTCCGGATCGAGGACACCCTGATCGTCACGGACGACGAGCCCGAGTTGTTGACCCTCACGAGCAAGGAACTGCTGGTTCTCTAGATGGCTACCACCAACGACCTCAAGAACGGCATGGTGCTCAACCTCGATGGCCAGCTCTGGTCCGTCACCGAGTTCCAGCACGTCAAGCCCGGCAAGGGTGGCGCGTTCGTGCGCACCACGCTGAAGAACGTGCTGACCGGCAAGGTCGTCGACAAGACCTTCAACGCCGGTACCAAGGTCGAGACGGCCACCGTGGACAAGCGGTCGATGACCTACCTCTACAAGGAGGGCACCGACTTCGTCTTCATGGACGGCGACACGTTCGAGCAGATCTACGTGCCGGCCGAGACCGTGGGCGGCGGCGCGGACTACCTCCTGGACAACACCGAGGTCACCGTGGCCGTGCACGAGGGCACTGCGCTCTACGTCGAGCTCCCGGTGACCATGGAGCTCGTGGTCGAGCACACCGACCCGGGCCTGCAGGGCGACCGTTCCACCGGCGGCACCAAGCCCGCGACGCTGGAGACCGGCGCGCAGATCCAGGTCCCGCTGTTCATCTCGACCGGCGAGAAGCTCAAGGTCGACACCCGGGACGGCCGGTACCTCGGCCGCGCCAACTGACCAGCTGATCCCGTGGCCGCACGCACCAAGGCCCGCAAGCGCGCCGTCGACGTCCTGTACGAGGCCGACGTCCGGGGGCGGGACCGCCTCGAACTGCTCGGCGAGCGGGTGGCCGACGGCAACCCGCCGGTGCCCGACCACGCCGTCCGGCTGGTCGAGGGCGTGGAGCAGAACGGCGCCCGGATCGACGAGCTGATCGAGACGCACACCGCCGGCTGGTCGCTGGACCGGCTGCCCGACGTCGACCGCGCGATCCTGCGCATGGCGACCTACGAGCTGCTGTGGGTCGACGACGTGCCCGACGCCGTCGTGATCGACGAGGCGGTGGAGCTGGCGAAGGCCCTGTCCACCGACGAGTCGCCGAAGTACGTCAACGGCGTGCTGGGCGCGATCCTCGCCGCCGAGGTCCCGACGGCGTAGGTCCTCCGTCTCAGTGCAGGTCGCGGCGGGCGAACAACCACACCCCGACCGCGACCAGGACCGCGGCGTAGGCGGAGACGACCAGGCCGCCCTGCAGGTTCGTCACCAGGAACGACGGAGGCTCGGACAGGCCGTCGTAGGAGGCGCTGTAGTCGTACACCCGCATGCCGCCGGGGAGGACCAGCGCGGCGGCGTTCGTGGTGAGCGTCCAGCGGTCGGCCCCTGCTCCGATGAAGGCCCGCAGCGTGTTCTCCACGATCGCGAAGTAGACGAACCCGGCGCCGAGTGCCGCGCCGGTGTTGCGGGTCAGGTTGGCCAGCCCGAAGCCGAGCAGTGCCACGAGGACGGTCAGCAGCACCCCTCGGCCCTGCTGGGCCAGGAGGTGGGCCCAGAAGCCGGCGGGCGTCTCGGCGTCGGCGCCGGCGGTCGCATCGAGGACCGACGCCATCGCCAACCAGCCCGCCTGCGCGAGCAGCCCGATAGCGGCCGCCGCCAGGACGAGCACCGCCAGCTTGCTGCCCATCACCCGCATCCGGTTCGGCACCCAGAAGAGCAGCGCGACGATCGAGCGGTTCGACCACTCGGCGCCGATCCAGGTGGCGCCCACGAGGAAGGCGAGGACGTCCGAGGCGGCCGAGAACGCCATCGCTCCGGGGGCCGCGGCCGAGGCGAGGTCGAAGGGCTGGCGGTCGAGGAACTCCTCGACCCGCACCCCGGAGTCGGCCAGCGAGGGGCCGCAGAACGAGTCGACGGGCTGGCCGGCGCTCTCGGCCTCCTCCGCGCAGTCCTCGCGCCACTGCTCGTCCTCGGCCAGCGCCTGGTCGTAGCGCTCCTGCGCCAGCGCGTAGTCGGCCGGGGTCGCGTCGTCGCTGAACACGGTGAGCCCGATCCCGATGGCGGCGAGCCAGCCGAGCACGGCGGCCCCGAGGAGCACCTGGACGAACCGGCGGGAGGCGAAGCGGAGCAGCTCGGCACGAACCAGGCTGCCGCGGCGGCGACCCGCCGTCTCCCGCACGGGCACGGGTGGCTGCTGCGTGGCGGCGCTCATGCCTGCCCACCGGTGAGTGCGAGGAAGGCGCTCTCCAGGTCGGGGGTCACGCGGACCAGCTCCTCGACGTAGTGGCCGTGCTCGGCGAGCGTGCGGCTGACGCCGCCGGGAGCGGGGGAGCCGTGCACGAGGATCTGGCCGTCGGGCGCGGGTGAGACCGCGTAGCCCGCCGCGGCCAGGACCGCGGCGCCGGCAGCTGGATCGGGAACGGCGACCCGGACGTCACCCGAGCCGGTCCGGGACAGCACCTGCGACACCGGGCCGGACGCGACCTGCCGGCCGCGGGCCAGGATGGTGACCGAGTCGCACATCTGCTGGACCTCGGCGAGCAGGTGGGAGCTCACGAGCACGGTCGTCCGGCCGTCGTGCCCGAGGCGGCGGACGAGCTCGCGCACGTCCTTGATGCCTGCGGGGTCCAGACCGTTGCTGGGCTCGTCGAGGACGAGCAGCCGCGGCCCCTTCAGCAGGGCCGCCGCGATGCCGAGCCGCTGCTTCATGCCGAGCGAGTAGCCCTTGAACCGGTCGTTCGCGCGCTCGCGCAGGCCGACGAGCTCGAGGCACTCCTCGATGCGCGGGCGGGGTACGCCCGCGGTCTCGGCCAGGAGCCGCAGGTTCATGCGCCCGGACAGGTTGGGCGAGAACAGCGGCGTCTCCACCAGCGCCCCGACCTCGGCGACGACGCTGGGGAGCTCCCGGGGGACCGGGCGGTCCAGCAGCCGCATCGAGCCGGTTCCGGCGTCGGGGCGGACCAGGCCCAGCAGGATGCGGATGGACGTCGTCTTGCCCGACCCGTTGGGACCGAGCAGGCCGTGCACGCCGCCGGTGCCCACGGTCATGTGCAGGTCGTCGAGCGCGCGGAACGGGTGGCCCCCGCGCCTGCGGTAGGTCTTCGAGACGCCCACCATCTCCACTGCCGGCATCCGGGTTCCTCCCAGCCGAGCGGGCCGAGCGCCCGAGGTGCGTGCACCCTGGCACAGCCGGCGCCGTCCGGACGGCTCCGGCGGCGCGTGTCGGTGCGTGCGGCACCGGAATCGACGGAGGGCCCCTGCCGGATCGGCAGGGGCCCTCCGTCGATTCCGTCAGCGGGGGGAGCGGCGGCGGTCGCCCCAGGAGTCGTCGACGTCCTCCTCGAGGTCGTCGTCACCTCCGGAGCTGACGATGCCCTCCATGCCGGGGGAGAGGACGCCCCACTCGATCAGCCGGGAGGTGAGCTCGTCGGGGCTCATGTCGTAGATGATCGCCAGCGACTTCAGGTCCTCCGCGCGGATGGAGAGGACCTTGCCGTTGTAGTCGTGCCGCTGCGCCTGGATCGTCGAGGCGTAGCGGGCCAGCGGGCCGGCCTCGTCCGCCGGGAGCGAGCCCAGCGACTCCAGGTTCAGCACGATCTTGTTCGTGGCGGTCACCGCGGAGCTGGGCCGCGGGTCGGGCAGCAGCTCGGACACCGGGACGCCGTAGAACACGGCGAGCTCGGAGAGGCGCTGCACGGTGACGGCGCGGTCACCGCGTTCGTACGAGCCCACGACGACCGCCTTCCAGCGGCCGTGCGACTTGTCCTCCACCCCCTGCAGGGAGAGGCCCTGCTGGTTGCGGATCGCGCGGAGCCGGGCGCCGAGGGCCCGTGAGTAGTCGGTGCTCATCGCTGTCTGCTCACTGTCCGTCGTCTCGGATCGGTGCTGGTCGTCACGCAGCGTACTGGTGAAGCGTGGATCACAACAGGCGGCCTGCCCACCCGGGGGGAGGTGATCGGGCCGCCACGCAGGGTGTTCGCCCTCGGCCCGGCGACGGGGCCGGGCGCGGGGTGCAGTACCGTCGCAGGCGGTCCGACCACTCCTTTAACGACCCGTCCCGTGAGGCGGGGAAGGAGGCCTCATGGCCCGCACGACCCTGCCTGCCCTGCTCTCCGCCGCCGACGTCGCCCGCGTCATCGACCGGATCGCGCACCAGCTCATCGAGCGCGCGGCCACGGTGCACCCCGGCCGCGACGGCCTCGCCGACCTCGTGCTCGTCGGCATCCCGACCCGCGGCGCACCGCTGGCCCGCCGGCTGGCCACCCGGATCGAGGCCTTCTCCGGTGTGACCGTCGACGTCGGCACCGTGGACATCACGCTCTACCGCGACGACCTCCGCCGGCGCGGCGTCCGGGCGCTGGAGCCGACCGTCATGCCCGACGGCGGCATCGACGACCGGCTGGTCGTCCTCGTCGACGACGTGCTGTTCTCCGGCCGCTCGGTCCGCGCGGCGCTGGACGCCCTCCGTGACCTCGGCCGGCCGCAGGCGGTGCAGCTGGCCGTCCTGGTCGACCGCGGCCACCGGGAGCTGCCGATCCGCGCCGACTACGTGGGCAAGAACGTGCCGACCTCCCGGTCGCAGCAGGTGCGGGTGCACCTGGCCGAGACCGACGGCGCCGACGAGGTGCTGGTGACGGAGGGGGAGGACGCGTGAAGCGGCACCTGCTGGAGGCCGCCGACCTCGATCGGGACGACGCCACGCTGGTGCTCGACACCGCGGCGCAGATCGAGCAGGCGCTGGCCGGCCGGGAGGTTAAGAAGCTCCCGACGCTGCGCGGCCGCACCGTGGTGAACCTCTTCTACGAGGACTCCACCCGTACCCGGATCTCCTTCGAGCTGGCGGCCAAGCGGCTCTCCGCCGACGTCATCAACTTCTCGGCCAAGGGCAGCAGCGTCTCCAAGGGCGAGAGCCTCAAGGACACCGCGCTGACCCTCGAGGCGATGGGCGCCGACGGCGTCGTCGTCCGGCACTCGGCGTCGGGCGCCCCGCACCGGCTGGCGAACTGGGTGCGCGGCAGCGTGGTCAACGCCGGGGACGGCACCCACGAGCACCCGACGCAGGCACTGCTGGACGCGTACACGATCCGGCAGCGGCTGGGCCGGCTCGACGGCGTCCGCGTGACGATCGTCGGCGACGTCCTGCACAGCCGGGTCGCCCGGTCCAACGTGGGCCTGCTGCACACGCTGGGCGCCGAGGTCACCCTGGTCGCCCCGCCGACGCTGCTGCCGGTCGGGGTCGGCAGCTGGCCGGCGGAGGTCGGCTACGACCTGGACGCCGTCCTGCCCAAGAGCGACGTCGTGATGATGCTGCGGGTGCAGGCCGAGCGCATGAACGCCTCGTTCTTCCCCAGCGCCCGCGAGTACAGCCGCCGCTACGGCCTCGACGCCCGGCGCATGGCCGTGCTGCCCGACGACGCGATCGTCATGCACCCGGGCCCGATGAACCGCGGGATGGAGATCGCCGCCGAGGTGGCCGACTCCGTCCGCTCCACGATCGTCGAGCAGGTCGCCAACGGCGTCTCGACCCGCATGGCGGTCCTGTACCTGCTGCTCGGAGGGTCGCCCCAGTGACGAACTACCTGATCAAGGGCGCGAAGCCCCTCGGCGGCGACGCCGTCGACATCTTCGTGGCGGACGGCCGGATCGCCGCGGTCGGCGACTCGCTGAGCGCCACCGGCGCCGAGGTGGTCGAGGCGGCCGGGCTGGTCGCCCTGCCGGGCCTGGTCGACCTGCACACCCACCTGCGCGAGCCCGGCCGCGAGGACGCCGAGACGGTCGGGACCGGTTCCCGCGCCGCCGCGCTCGGCGGGTTCACCGCGGTGCACGCCATGGCCAACACCGACCCGGTCGCCGACACCGCCGGCGTCGTCGAGCAGGTCTGGCGCCTGGGCCAGGAGGCCGGCCTGGTGGACGTCGTCCCGGTCGGGGCGGTCACCGTAGGGCTCGCGGGCGAGCGGCTGGCCGAGCTGGGTGCGATGGCCGACTCCGCCGCCCGCGTCCGCGTCTTCTCCGACGACGGGCACTGCGTCTCCGACCCCGCGCTCATGCGCCGCGCGCTGGAGTACGTGAAGGCCTTCGACGGCGTCGTCGCCCAGCACGCGGAGGAGCCGCGGCTCACCGTCGGCGCGCAGATGCACGAGGGCGACCGCTCGGCCCGCCTCGGACTGACCGGCTGGCCGGCCGCCGCGGAGGAGGCGATCATCGCCCGCGACGTGCTGCTGGCCGAGCACGTCGGCGCGCGGCTGCACGTCTGCCACGTCTCGACGGCGGGATCGGTGGAGATCCTGCGCTGGGCCAAGTCCCGCGGCGTGCAGGTGACCGCGGAGGTGACGCCGCACCACCTGCTGCTCACCGACGCCTGCGCGGAGTCCTACGACCCGGTGTTCAAGGTGAACCCGCCGCTGCGGACCGACGCCGACGTCGAGGCCCTCCGCGCCGGGCTCGCCGACGGCACGATCGACGCCGTCGGCACCGACCACGCCCCGCACGCGGTCGAGGACAAGGAGAGCGAGTGGGCGCAGGCCCGGCCCGGGATGCTCGGGCTGGAGCAGGCGCTCTCCGTGGTCATCGAGACGATGGTGGAGCCCGGCCGGCTGGACTGGGCCGGCGTCGCCGACCGCATGTCGGTGCGCCCGGCGCAGATCGGCCGCCTCGGCGACCACGGCCGCCCGATCGCCCCCGGCGAGCCCGCGAACCTGGTGCTCGTCGACCCGGCCGCCCGCTCGACGGTCGACCCCGCGGCGCTGGCCAGCCGCAGCCGCAACAGCCCCTATGCCGGCCGGGAGCTCCCCGGCCGGGTGGTCGCGACGTTCCTCCGCGGGACGGCGACCGTTCTGGACGGAAAGGCGACACGGTGACAGAGGCTCTGCTCGTGCTCGAGGACGGGCGCACCTTCCGGGGCGAGTCCTACGGGGCGACCGGGACGACGCTGGGCGAGGCGGTCTTCGCCACCGGCATGACCGGCTACCAGGAGACGCTGACCGACCCCAGCTACGCCGGTCAGATCGTGGCCATGACCGCACCCCACATCGGCAACACCGGGGTCAACGGCGAGGACGACGAGAGCCGCCGCATGTGGGTGGCGGGCTTCGTCGTCCGCGACCCCGCCCGGCGCCCGGCGAACTGGCGGGCCACCGGCAGCCTGGACGACGAGCTGGTCGCGCAGGGGGTCGTCGGCATCAGCGGCATCGACACCCGCGCGCTCACCCGGCACCTGCGCGACCGCGGCGCCATGCGCGCCGGCATCAGCACCGAGCTCTCCGCCGACGAGCTCCTCGCCCGGGTCACCGCCGCCGAGGGCATGACCGGCGCCGACCTCGCGCCGACCGTGAGCACGCAGGAGGCCTACGTCGTGCCCGCGGTGGGGGAGAAGCGGTTCACCATCGCGGCGCTGGACCTCGGCATCAAGACCGCCACCCCGCGGCACCTCGCCGAGCTCGGCGTGGAGACCCACGTCCTGCCCTCGACGGCCACCGCCGAGGAGCTGCTCGCCGCCGGCCCGGACGGCGTCTTCCTCTCCAACGGCCCGGGCGACCCGGCCGCCGCCGACTACGCGGTCGAGGCGGTGCGGGGCGTGCTCGACGCGCGCCGTCCTCTGTTCGGCATCTGCTTCGGCAACCAGATCCTGGGCCGGGCGCTGGGGCTGGGCACGTACAAGCTGCAGTTCGGCCACCGCGGCCTGAACCAGCCGGTGCTCGACCGGGTCAGCGGGACCGTCCGCGTGACCAGCCACAACCACGGTTTCGCCGTCGACGCCCCGCTGGACCGGCCGACCGACACCCCTTACGGGCCCGTGGAGGTCAGCCACGTCGGCCTCAACGACCAGGTCGTCGAGGGGCTGCGGCTGACCGAGACCCCGGCGTTCAGCGTGCAGTTCCACCCGGAGTCCGCCGCTGGGCCGCACGACGCGGCGCCGCTGTTCCAGCGCTTCGTCGACCTCATGGAAGCTGCCCGCGCAGGCGAGGCACACGCGGGCGGGCCCGTCCCGGTCGTCGAGCACAGCACCGGGGAGAAGAACTGATGCCCAAGCGCACCGACATCGGCCACGTCATGGTCATCGGCTCCGGGCCGATCCTCATCGGCCAGGCCGCCGAGTTCGACTACTCCGGCACCCAGGCCTGCCGCGTGCTCAAGGCCGAGGGGCTGCGGGTCAGCCTGGTCAACAGCAACCCGGCCACGATCATGACCGACCCGGAGGTCGCCGACGCCACCTACGTCGAGCCCCTGACCCCGGAGTTCGTCGAGAAGGTCATCGCCAAGGAGCGTCCCGACGCGCTGCTGGCCACCCTCGGCGGGCAGACCGCGCTCAACATCGCCATCGGCCTCTTCGAGAACGGCGTGCTGGAGAAGTACGGCGTCCAGCTGATCGGCGCCGACGTCGACGCGATCAACCGCGGCGAGGACCGGCAGAAGTTCAAGGACATCGTCCGCTCCATCGGGGCCGACGCCCCCCGCTCGCGGGTCTGCGCCACCGTCGAGGAGGCGCTGGAGACCGCCGAGGAGGTCGGCTACCCGGTCGTCATCCGGCCGAGCTTCACCATGGGCGGCCTGGGCTCGGGCTTCGCCACCGACGAGGCGATGCTGCGCCGCATGGCCGCCCACGGCCTGGCCGACTCCCCGGTGCACACCGTGCTCATCGAGGAGTCGGTGCTGGGCTGGAAGGAGTACGAGCTCGAGCTCATGCGCGACCGCAGCGACAACGTGGTCGTCATCTGCTCGATCGAGAACATCGACGCGATGGGCGTGCACACCGGCGACTCGGTGACCGTCGCCCCGGCGATGACCCTCACCGACGTCGAGTACCAGCGGATGCGCGACGTCGGCATCGCGGTGCTGCGCGAGGTGGGCGTCGACACCGGTGGCTGCAACATCCAGTTCGCCGTCAACCCGGCCGACGGCCGCCTGGTCGTCATCGAGATGAACCCCCGCGTCTCCCGGTCCAGCGCGCTCGCGTCCAAGGCCACCGGCTTCCCGATCGCGAAGATCGCGGCGAAGCTTGCGATCGGCTACACGCTCGACGAGATCACCAACGACATCACCGGCGTCACCCCGGCCGCGTTCGAGCCGACGCTGGACTACGTCGTGGTGAAGATCCCGCGGTTCGCCTTCGAGAAGTTCCCGGGTGCGGACCCCCGGCTGACCACGACCATGAAGAGCGTCGGCGAGGTCATGTCGATGGGGCGCAACTTCGCCGAGGCACTCGGCAAGGCGATGCGGTCGACCGAGACCAAGGCGTCGGGCTTCTGGACCGAGGACGACGGGGCGGCGTGGGCGGGTGGCGGCAGAGCGACCCGCTCGGCCGAGGAGCTGCTCGAGGCGCTGCGCACCCCGGTCGAGGGCCGGCTCTACACCGCCGAGGCCGCGCTCGCGGCCGGCGCGACCGTCGAGGAGGTCGCGGCCGCCAGTGGGTTCGACCCGTGGTTCGTCGACCAGATCGCGCTGGTCCGGGAGGTGGCCGACGAGGTGCGTGAGACGCCGTCGCTGAGCGCCGCGCTGCTGCGGCGGGCCAAGCGGCACGGGCTCTCGGACCGGCAGATCGCCGCGCTGCGGCCGGAGCTGGCCGGGGAGGACGGCGTCCGCGCGCTGCGCTGGCGCCTCGGCGTCCGGCCGGTCTACAAGACCGTCGACACCTGCGCCGCGGAGTTCGCCGCCCGCACGCCGTACCACTACTCGTCCTACGACGAGGAGACCGAGGTGCAGCCCCGCGAGAAGGAGGCGGTGCTGATCCTCGGCTCCGGGCCCAACCGCATCGGGCAGGGCATCGAGTTCGACTACTCCTGCGTGCACGCGGTGATGGCCCTGCAGGACGCCGGCTACGAGGCGGTGATGGTCAACTGCAACCCCGAGACCGTCTCCACCGACTACGACACCGCCGACCGGCTCTACTTCGAGCCGCTCACCTTCGAGGACGTCCTCGAGGTGGTCGAGGCCGAGCGCGCCGCCGGCCCGGTGGCCGGGGTCATCTGCACGCTCGGCGGCCAGACGCCGCTGGGCCTGGCCCAGCGGCTGAAGGACGCCGGCGTCCCGGTGCTCGGTACCTCGCCGGAGGCCATCGACGACGCCGAGCACCGCGGTGCCTTCTCCCGCGTGCTCGCCGACACCGGGCTGCTGGCACCCAAGCACGGCACGGCGACGACCTACGCCGAGGCGCACGAGATCGCCGCCGCGATCGGCTACCCGGTGCTGGTGCGGCCGTCCTACGTCCTGGGCGGTCGCGGCATGGAGATCGTCTACGACGACGCCACGCTCGAGGCCTACATCGCCAAGGCGACCGACGTCAGCGCCGCCCACCCGGTGCTGGTCGACCGGTTCCTGGAGGACGCGGTCGAGATCGACGTCGACGCGCTCTACGACGGCACCGACCTGTACCTCGGCGGCGTCATGGAGCACATCGAGGAGGCCGGCATCCACTCCGGTGACTCCGCCTGCGCGCTGCCGCCGATCACGCTGGGCTCGGCGGACCTGCTCAAGATCCGGGCCGCGACCGAGAAGCTGGCCGAGCGGATCGGCGTGCGCGGGCTGATGAACGTCCAGTACGCCATCAAGGACGACATCCTCTACGTGATCGAGGCCAACCCCCGGGCCAGCCGGACGGTGCCCTTCGTCTCCAAGGCGACGGCGGTGCAGCTGGCCAAGGCGGCCGCCCGGATCGCGGTGGGTGAGTCGATCGCGGAGCTGCGCGCCGCCGGCGTGCTGCCGGCGTCCGGTGACGGCACCGACCTGCCCGTCGACGCCCCGATCGCGGTCAAGGAGGCGGTCCTGCCCTTCCACCGCTTCCGCACCGTCGAGGGCTACGGCGTGGACACGGTGCTCTCGCCGGAGATGAAGTCCACCGGCGAGGTCATGGGGCTGGACAGCGAGTTCGGCCGGGCGTTCGCCAAGTCCCAGGCGGCGGCCTACGGGTCGCTGCCCACGGAGGGAACGGTGTTCGTCTCCCTGGCCAACCGGGACAAGCGCTCCGCCGTCTTCCCGATCAAGCGGCTGGCCGACCTCGGCTTCACGCTGCTGGCCACCGTCGGGACCGCACAGGTGCTCCGCCGCCACGGCGTGGCCGCGGAGGTGGTGGGCAAGTTCAGCGAGGGCCCGGGCAACGTCGTGGAGCGGATCCAGGCCGGCGACGTCGACCTGGTCTTCAACACCCCCTTCGGCGCCCCGGGCAACAGCGGGCCGCGGCTGGACGGCTACGAGATCCGCACCGCCGCGGTCGCCGCCGGCATCCCGTGCATCACGACGGTGCAGGGGATGGCCGCCGCGGTCCAGGGCATCGAGTCGCTGCGCCAGGGCGGCATCGGGGTCCGCAGCCTGCAGGAGGTGCACGCCGCGCTCGTCGCGGGAGCGGGGGAGTGACATCCCCGACCCGGCAGCTGCGCGACGACCTGGTCGGCCGCGGGCTGGTCGAGGGCCTGCCCGCGGCCTTCCTGGCCGGGATCACCCGGTTCGGCCGACCGCCCCAGGCTGAGCTGGACGCCCTGACGGCGGAGGTGACCGCCCTCGCCGGGCGGCTCTCCGCCGGGACGGCCGACGACGGCGACCTGCCGCTGCTGACCCGGGCGCTGTACCTCGGCGGGCACGCCGACCTGCTGGCCGGCCGTGGCGTCCTCAGCCCCATGTACGACGTGCTCGGCGGGTTCCGCGACAACCTGGCCCGGCCGCTCGGCCCTCGACTGGCGGAGCGGCCGGTGACGGCGCGGCGGTGGCGGCTGCTGGGCCGCACGATCGGCTTCCCGATCGGCATCCCGGCGTGCGTGCTCAACGGCAGCGAGGCGTGGGTGCGGCACAACGTGGCCAACGGCTGGAACGTGCTCACCTACAAGACCGTGCGCGGTCGCGCGCACCCGCCCAACGAGCAGCCGAACTGGGCGTTCGCCGCCCGCGAGACCGCGAGCCTGGCCCCCGGGGCGCCGGCCGACGTGGTGGCCGACCCCTGGGACTGGGTGGAGCCCGGCTCGTCGACGGTCAGCAGCGTGAACTCCTTCGGCGTGCCCTCACCCGAGCCCGAGGAGTGGATGGCCGACCTGGCGCGCGCGGTCGCCGCCGTCGGCGACGAGCAGCTGCTGCTGGTGAGCGTCATGGGGGAGGGGGAGGACCTCGCCGCCGACTTCGCCCGCACCGCGCTGATGGCGCAGGAGGCCGGGGCGGCGGTGGTCGAGCTGAACCTGTCCTGCCCCAACACCCTCAGCGCGGCGGGGGTGAAGCCGCCGCTGTGCCTGGACCCGGACGCCACCGTCGCCGTGGTCGAGCACGTGCGCCGCGCCCTGGACGACCGCACCGGCCTGGTCGCCAAGCTCTCCTGGCTCGACGAACGGCAGCTGGCGGCGCTCGTCCCGCGACTGGCACCGCTGGTCGACGGCATCGCCGGGATCAACACCGTGCAGAGCCGGGTGCGCCGCAGCGACGGCACCCCCACGTTCCCGGGTCGCGAGCTCGCCGGGCTCTCCGGCATCGCGGTGCGCGACCCCGCGCTGGACTTCACCCGCCGCCTCGTCGCCCTGCGGGACGCGGGTGGCGTGCACTTCGACGTCCTCGCCATGGGCGGGGTCACCGACCCGGCCTCGTTCGAGGCGTTGTTCGTCGCGGGCGCCGGCGCCGTGCAGTCCGCCGCCGGCGCCTTCGCCGACCCGCTCCTCGCGCAGAAGTGCACCATCGAGCTCGGGGAGACCCTGTGACCGCACCGTTCGGACAGCGACTCGCCGAGGCGGTGGCCGCTCGCGGCCCGCTGTGCGTCGGCATCGACCCGCACGTGCCGCTGCTGGAGGCGTGGGGGCTGCCGGACGACCCCAGCGGCCTGGCCCGGTTCACCGACGCGGTCGTCGACGCGCTGGCCGGGACCGTCGCCGTCCTCAAGCCCCAGCTGGCCTTCTACGAGCGGCACGGTTCCCGCGGGCTGGCAGTCCTGGAGGAGGCCACCGCCCGGGCCCGTGCCGCCGGTGCCCTGGTGCTGCTGGACGCCAAGCGGGGCGACATCGGCTCGACGATGGACGCCTATGCCGACTACCTCCGCCCCGAGCACCCCCTCTCCGTCGACGCGATGACCGTCAGCCCCTACCTGGGCCCGGGCTCCCTGCAGCCGGCCGTGGAGACCGCCCGGCGGTTCGGTGGGGGACTGTTCGTCCTGGCCCGGACGTCCAACCCCGACGCCGGGGCGCTGCAGCTCGTGGGCGAGCCATCGGTGGCCCAGCGCGTCGTCGACACCGTGCGCGGCTGGAACGCCTCCGGGGCGGCGCAGGACCCGGCCGGCCGGTTCGGTCCGACCACCGGGTCCTTCGGGATCGTGGTGGGCGCGACCCTGACGGAGCTGGACGTCGACCTGACCGGCCTCGGTGGCCCGGTGCTGGCTCCCGGGCTCGGGGCCCAGGGTGGAGCCGTGAGCGACCTGCGGCGCCTCTTCGGCGCGAGCGTGCCCGTGGTCCCGACGGTGTCGCGTGACGTGCTGGGAGCCGGGCCGGACGTCGCCGCGCTGCGAGCCGCGGCCGAACGATGGGCCGAGGCCCTCACGGCCTGAGCAGGGCCTTCCGGGCGCCGCCCCGGCGTGTCGCTCCCACGGCGTGTCGTGCGTGCGGTGACCCGACCCGGGCCTCCACGGATTGCGGAACGATATCGGTTCGTCGAAGCCACTGAGCAGCGTGGATGACGCTGCGTCACCGGCCGGGCGGCGTGCGTGCGGAGCCGGCGTCCGCGTCGTCGACGGTGTGTCGACGGCGGCAGGCGTGACCAGCGAATTTGCCGGGAACTAACGTGGCGGACACGCTTCCAACGGAGAGCTGCAGCTCCTCGGTACCAGCGGAAACACCGTCGGCCCCTGGGTCGATTCGACACGATTGGGTTGCACCATGCCCCTCCCTGACCTGTCCCCGGAACAACGCGCAGCAGCCCTCGAGAAGGCCGCCGCGGCCCGCAAGGCCCGCGCCGAGCTGCGCGAGCGGCTCAAGAGCAAGGGCGCGACGGTCGGTGACGTCCTCAAGCAGGGCGAGACCGACGAGGTGATCGGCAAGATGCGCGTCTCCGCCGTCCTGGAGTCCCTGCCGGGAGTCGGCAAGGCCCGGGCTGCGAAGATCATGGAACGCCTGGAGATCTCCCCGACGCGCCGCGTCCGGGGCCTGGGCGCCAACCAGCGCCGTGCGCTGGAGTCGGAGTTCGGCGGCGAGCAGGTCGTCTGACCCCGCTCTCCGCCGCACGCACGACCCCCGGCGAGGACGACGAGTGGCAGCAGCGACACCGGCACGACTGACCGTGCTCTCCGGGCCCTCCGGGGTCGGGAAGGGCACCGTGGTCGCCGAGGTCCGGCGCCGGCACCCCGACGTGTGGGTGTCGGTGTCGGTCACCACTCGTCGTCCCCGTCCCGGCGAGGTGGACGGCGCCCACTACCACTTCGTCGACGACGCCGAGTTCGACCGGCTGATCGCCACCGACGGGCTGCTGGAGTGGGCCGAGTACGCCGGCAACCGCTACGGCACCCCGGCCGAGCCGGTCCGGGCGCAGCTGGCCACCGGCCGTCCCGCCCTGCTGGAGATCGAGCTCCAGGGCGCGCGCCAGGTCCGGGCCCGGGCGCCCGAGGCGCAACTGGTCTTCCTGGCCCCGCCGTCCTGGGGCGACCTGGTCAGCCGGCTGGCCGGCCGGGGGTCGGAGAGCGCCGACGTCCAGAGCGAGCGGCTGCGCATCGCGCAGGCCGAGCTGGACTCCTCCGGGGAGTTCGACCGGGTGGTGGTCAACGACGACGTCGCCAGGGCTGCGGACGAGTTGGTAGGCTTGCTGACTGCGCCGTCGCCCGGTCTGCACCAGGAGGCCGGCGCTCACGAGTGAGTCGGCGGTTGATCATCCGCCGCCCCGCTCACTCCCACCGATCGATTGAGGAGCACGCCCGCCCGTGTCCGGAGTCGCACCTGCCCCCGAGGGCATCACCAACCCGCCGATCGACGAGCTGCTCGAGCGCACCAGCAGCAAGTACGGCCTGGTCATCTTCGCCGCCAAGCGCGCGCGTCAGATCAACGCCTACTACAGCCAGCTCTCCGAGGGCCTCCTCGAGTACGTCGGCCCCCTGGTCGACACCGCTCCGCAGGAGAAGCCGCTGTCGATCGCGCTGCGCGAGATCAACGAGGGCCTGCTCGCCCACACCGCCGGCGAGAACTGACCAGCCGACCCCCCAGGGGGCCTTCCAGCCCTCGTTGTGATGACGCCTCCGGTTCCGTACCGGGGGCGTCGTCGCGTCTACGGCAGGATGAGCGCATGAGCCGGATCGTGCTGGGTGTGAGCGGTGGCGTCGCCGCGTACAAGTCGGCGCTCCTGCTGCGAGCCCTCACCGAGGCCGGGCACGACGTCCGCGTGGTCCCGACCCCGGGCGCTCTGCACTTCGTCGGCGCCGCCACCTTCGAGGCGCTGTCGGGCAACCCGGTGACGACCGACGTCTGGTCCGACGTCCCCGAGGTCGCGCACGTGCGCATCGGGCAGAACGCCGACCTCGTCGTGGTCGCCCCGGCCACCGCCGACCTGCTGGCCCGCGCGGCCATGGGCCGCGCCGACGACCTGCTCACCGCCACGCTGCTCACCGCGCACTGCCCGGTGGTGTTCGTGCCCGCGATGCACACCGAGATGTGGCTGCACCCGGCCACCCAGGACAACGTCGACACGCTGCGACGTCGGGGGGCCGTCGTGCTCCCGCCGGCGGTCGGCCGGCTGACCGGCCCCGACTCCGGCCCCGGCCGGCTGCCCGAGCCCGCGGACATCGCGGCGCTGGCAGCGGTGGTCCTCGACGCGGGCGCCGGCGCGCTGGCGCAGGACCTCGTGGGCCGCCGGGTCGTCATCAGCGCCGGCGGCACCCGCGAGCCGCTGGACCCCGTGCGCTACCTCGGCAACCGGTCGTCGGGGAAGCAGGGCTGGGCGCTCGCCCGCGTGGCTGCCGCCCGCGGCGCCGACGTGGTCCTCGTCGCGGCGAACGTGGAGCTGCCCGCGCCGTTCGGCGTCCGGATCGTGCCGGTCGGCACCGCCGAGGAACTGCGCGCGGCGATGCTCGCCGAGGCCGCCGATGCCGACGTCGTGGTCATGAGCGCGGCGGTGGCGGACTTCCGCCCGGCGGCCGTGGCGGCCACGAAGATGAAGAAGGGCTCGGCCAGCGAGCCGGACACCGTCCCGCTGGTCCGCAACCCCGACGTGCTGGCCGAGCTGGTGGCCGGGCGCGCACCCGGCCAGGTCGTCGTCGGGTTCGCCGCGGAGACCGGTGACGCGGACGGCGACGTGCTCGCCCACGCCCGCGCCAAGCTCGCCCGCAAGGGGTGCGACGTGCTCGTCGTGAACGACGTCTCGGCCGGGCAGGTGTTCGGACGGGCGGAGAACGCGGTCGTCGTGCTGGGTGCCGACGGTTCGGTCACGGAGGTTCCCAAGGGCAGCAAGGACGCCGTCGCCGCGGGGGTCTGGACAGCCGTCGCCGGGCGGCTCGACCCGCCCGCGGAGGGCTGAGGGCACGCCGTCGCGCCAGGCGTTCCCCCGCGCCGGTAACGTGCGCATCCGCAGTAGACGTCAGCCGCCGCCGATCCCCAGGGAGTACCGAGTGCCACGCCGCCTCTTCACGTCCGAGTCGGTGACCGAGGGCCACCCTGACAAGATCGCCGACCAGATCAGCGACGCGATCCTCGACGCGATGCTGACCCAGGACCCGCGCAGCCGGGTCGCGGTCGAGACCCTCATCACCACCGGCCAGGTCCACATCGCCGGCGAGGTCACGACCGGCGGCTACGTCGACATCCCGGCGATCGTCCGCGAGACGGTGCTGGGCATCGGCTACGACTCCTCCCGCAAGGGCTTCGACGGCGCCTCCTGCGGTGTCAGCGTCTCCATCGGCGCCCAGTCTCCGGACATCGCGCAGGGCGTCGACACCGCCTACGAGGCCCGCACGGCCGGAGGCGCGGACGACGCGATCGAGCGCCAGGGCGCCGGTGACCAGGGGCTGATGTTCGGCTACGCCACCGACGAGACCCCGGAGCTGATGCCGCTGCCGATCGCGCTGGCCCACCGGCTCTCGCGACGGCTGTCCGCGGTGCGCAAGGACGGGTCGGTGCCCTACCTGCGTCCGGACGGCAAGACCCAGGTCACCGTCGTCTACGAGGACGACCGGCCGGTCGCCGTCGACACCGTGGTGGTGTCCTCGCAGCACGCCGAGGACATCTCCATCGAGACCCTGCTGACCCCCGACATCGAGGAGCTCGTGGTCGAGCCCGAGCTCGCCGCGCTCGGTCTGCCGACGACGGGCCACCGCCTGCTGGTGAACCCGACCGGCAAGTTCGTGATCGGCGGCCCCATGGGTGACGCCGGCCTGACCGGCCGCAAGATCATCGTCGACACCTACGGCGGCATGGCGCGGCACGGCGGCGGCGCCTTCTCGGGCAAGGACCCGTCGAAGGTCGACCGCTCGGCCGCCTACGCGATGCGCTGGGTCGCCAAGAACGTCGTCGCCGCGGGCCTGGCCAAGCGGTGCGAGGTGCAGGTGGCCTACGCCATCGGCGCCGCGCACCCGGTCGGCCTCTTCGTCGAGACCTTCGGCACCGGCACGGTCGCCGACGAGGTGCTGGAGAAGGCGATCACCTCGGTGTTCGACCTGCGCCCGGGCGCGATCGTCCGCGACCTGGACCTGCTCCGCCCGATCTACCGGCCCACCGCCGCCTACGGCCACTTCGGCCGTTCCGACCTGGACCTCCCCTGGGAGCGGCTGGACCGCGTCGAGGCGCTGCGCGGAGCCGTCGGCGCCTGACAGTCCTCAACGGATCGTTGACAACGATCCGTTGATGGATGAGCCTGGTCGTCGTGGCTCCTCGTGACGACGACCAGGCCCGCGCCGCCCGCGAGGCCGACGCCCGCAACGCCCTGCTCGGGGCCGGTGCCGACGCCCTGCCGCGCCCGCCGTGGGCGCGGGGCGCCCAACCGCCGGCGGCGTCCGAGCTCGTGCGTTTCGCCCTCTGGCGGGCCGCCGGCGGTTCCCTGGACGAGGACGGGGTGCTGGCGGCGCTGGCGCTGCTTCCGGCCGTCCGGGCCGAGGCCGACGAGCTGGAGGCAGGAGTCCTCCTCAGTGCCCGGGCCGCCGGGCTCTCCTGGTCCCGGATCTCCGCGGCCCTCGGGCTGAGCTCCCCGCAGGCCGCGCAGCAGCGGTTCGACCGCGTGACCGGCCGGCTGGACGGGCGGAGCTGATGGCGCACGCGTCCGACCCCGCCGACCTCGCGCTGCACGGGGTGCGGGTGCTCGGTTTCCCGACGGCGGCCCGGGTCGCCGGTCGGTGGCGGCTGGACCGCGCGTTCGTCGAGGAGACGCTGCTCGACGCCGAGGCGCGGGGCTGGGCGCGGCAGACCTCCTTCGGCGGCAGTTCCGGCTGGTCGCTGACCGACGCCGGCCGGGCGGAGGACGAGCGCCGCCTGGCCCGGGAGCTGGACGACCTCGGCGCCCGGCCGCAGGTGCAGGACGTGCATGCCCGTTTCCGTCCGCTCAACCGGCGGTTCGGCGCGGCCTGCACCGACTGGCAGGTCCGTCCCGACCGGCTCGACCCGATGGCGGCCAACGACCACGGCGACTGGCGCTGGGACGAGCGGGTGCTGCGCACGCTGACCTCGGTGGAGCAGGGCTTCGGCGTCCTGTGTGCGGAGCTGACCGCCCAGCTGGACCGCTTCGCCGGCTACGCGCCGCGCTACTCGGAGGCGCTCCGGCGGGTGCGGGCGGGGGAGCGGGGATGGGTCGACGCCCCCGACCGGGACTCGCTGCACCTGCTGTGGATCCAGTTCCACGAGGACCTGCTGGCCACCCTGGGGATCGAGCGCGGTACCGATGCCTGAGGCCCGCGCTGTCGCACCCCCTGGGTAGCGTGCCCCGACGTGCCACCCGCCTCCGCCGACCCCGCCCCGGCGGTGGCGCGGGTGGTGGTCGACGTGCCCCTGGCGCACCTGGACCGGCCGTTCGACTACGCCGTCCCGGAGAAGTTCGCCGACCTGGTCCGGCCCGGCTGCCGGGTGCGCGTCCGCTTCCACGGCCGGCTGGTCGACGGCGTCGTCTGGGAGCTCGGGGACACCACCGACTTCACCGGCACCCTGCAGCCGCTCTCGCACGTCCCCTCCGGGGAACCGGTGCTCACCCCACAGGTCGCCCGGCTGGTCCGGGCCGTCGCCGACCGGTACGCCGGCACCGCCAGTGACGTCCTGCGCCTGGCCCTCCCGCCCCGCCGCTCGGCTGCGGAGAAGCGTGAGTGCCCGACCCCGGAGGCGCTGCCCGATCCGCCCGATCCCGCCGGCTTCGGCCGTTACCAGGCAGGGCCGGCGCTGCTGTCCGCCCTGGCGGAGGGACGGCCGGCTCGAGCGGTGTGGAACGCGCTGCCGGGGGAGGACTGGCCCACCCGGCTGGTCGAGCTGTGCCGGGCAGCGCTCTCGGGACGGAGGGGCTCGCTCGTCGTCGTCCCCGACGGCAAGGACCTGGACCGGCTGGAGGCGGCGGCCGGGGCGCTGCTGCCGGAGCACTCGTTCACCGTGCTGCGCGCCGACGACTCCCCGGAGAAGCGCTACCGGCGGTTCCTCGCCGCGTCCCGCGGAGCCGCCCAGGTGGTGCTGGGCACCCGTGCGGCGATGTTCGCGCCCGTGCGCGATCTGGGTCTGGTGGTGATCTGGGACGACGGCGACGACCTGCACGCCGACGAGCACGCCCCCTATCCGCACGCCCGCGACGTGCTCATCCAGCGCGCCTGGCTCGACTCGTGCGCCGCCGTGGTCGCCGGGACCGCGCGCACCGCGGAGGCGGCGGTCCTCGTGGAGTCCGGCTGGGCGCACGAGCTGGTCGCCGACCGGTCGGTGCTGCGGGCCGCCGCCCCCCGGGTGCAGGCGCTGGGCGAGGACTTCGAACTCGCCCGCGACCCGGCCGCGCGCTCGGCCCGGCTGCCCTCGCTCGCCCACGCTGCCGCCCGGAAGGCACTGGCCGACGGCGCGCCCGTGCTCGTGCAGGTGCCACGGCGCGGCTACGTGCCTTCGCTGTCGTGCGCGCGCTGCCGGGCGCCGGCCCGCTGTGCCCACTGCTCCGGGCCGCTGGGCATCTCCCCGCGGCCGGGCCCCGGGGGGGCCCGCATCCCCGCGTGCCGGTGGTGTGCCCGGCCGGCGGCGACGTTCGACTGCCCGCACTGCCACGGGACCAAGCTGCGGGCCGCGGTCATCGGGGAGAGCCGGACCGCCGAGGAGCTGGCGCGGGCCTTCCCGGGCGCGGTGGTGCGCACCTCCGGGAGCACCACCGGGGTGCTCGCCACCGTGCCCGCGGGTCCGGCGCTCGTCGTCGCCACCCCCGGCGCGGAACCGGTCGCCGAGGGCGGCTACGGCGCGGCCCTGCTGCTCGACTCGTGGGCGCTCCTGGGCCGGGCGGACCTGCGGGCGGCGGAGGAGACGATGCGGCGGTGGTTGAACGCCGCCACGCTGGTGCGCCCGGCTTCGGCCGGAGGGCAGGTGGTGGTGGCCGCCGACGGCGCCCACCCCGTGGTCCAGGCGTTGGTGCGCTGGGATCCGGCCGGGCTGGCCGAGCGCGAGGTCGCCGACCGGCGCGAGCTGGGGTTCCCCCCGGTGACCCGGATGGCGTCGCTCTCCGCGTCGCCCGCGGCGCTGGCCGAGTTCCTCGGCGCGCTGCGGCTGCCCGACGGTGCGGATCTGCTCGGCCCGGTGCCCGAGCGGCCCCGCCCCGGGCAGGAGGGGGAGCGGGAGCGCTACCTGGTGCGGGTGCCGCGCGCCGACGGTGCGGCGCTGGCGCACGCGCTCGCGGAGGTCCAGGGGGTGCGCAGCGCCAAGAAGGTGCCCGAGCACGTCCGCGTCCAGCTGGACCCGCTCGACCTGGTGTGACCGGGGTGCCGCCTACCATTGCCGGGTGAGCGTCACCCCCATCCGGCTGTTCGGCGACCCGGTCCTGCACCGGCCCGCCGCCCCGGTCGTCGACTTCGACAAGGAACTGCGGCAGCTCGTCGCGGACCTGACCGACACCATGCACGCCGCCGGCGGCGCCGGTCTTGCCGCCCCGCAGATCGGCGTCGGGCTGCGGGTGTTCACCTGGGACGTCGACGGCGAGGTGGGCCACCTGGTGAACCCCGACGTCACGCCGATCGGCGAGGAGACGGAGGACGGGCCCGAGGGCTGCCTGTCGATCCCCGACCTGCGGTACGACTGCCGGCGTCACCTCTACGTGGCGGCCACCGGCTGGAACATGCACGGCGAGCCGGTCCGTGTGGAGGGGTCGCACCTGCTGGCCCGTGCGGTGCAGCACGAGACCGACCACCTCGACGGCGTCCTGTTCGTCGACCGGCTGGACCCCGCCGCCCGTGAGGCGGCGCTGGCCGAGATCAAGGCCGCGGAATGGGCCGGCATGGGTGCCTGGATGCCGCGCGTGGAAGTGAGCCCCCACTGAAGCTGCTCTTCGCCGGTACGCCGGCGCCCGCCGTCCCCTCGCTCGACGCGCTGCTCGCCTCGGACCACGAGGTCGTCGCCGTCCTCACCCGGCCCGATGCCCGGTCCGGGCGTGGCCGGAAGGTCGGCCGGTCGCCGGTGGCCGAGCGCGCCGACGAGGCCGGCATCCCGGTCCTGCAGCCGGCGTCCCCGAAGGACCCCGACTTCCTCGCCCACCTGGCGGAGCTGGCGGTCGACTGCGCGCCGGTCGTCGCCTACGGCGCACTGGTGCCCCAGGCGGCGCTCGACCTGCCGCGGCACGGCTGGGTCAACCTGCACTTCTCGCTGCTCCCGGCCTGGCGCGGTGCCGCGCCGGTGCAGCACGCGGTCATGGCCGGCGACGAGGTGACCGGAGCGTCGACCTTCCTGCTGGAGAAGGGCCTGGACACCGGTCCAGTGTTCGGCACGCTGACCGAGGCGATCGGCCCGCGCGACACCGCCGGTGACCTGCTCGACCGGCTCGCGGTCAGCGGCGCGCAGCTGCTGGTCGCCACGCTGGACGGGATCGCCGCCGGCGCGCTGGAGGCACAACCGCAGCCGGCCGACGGCGTGAGCCTCGCGCCGAAGGTCGAGTCGGCCGACGCCCGCATCGACTGGGCGCTGCCCTCGCACGTCGTCGACCGCCGGGTCCGTGGTGTCACGCCCGCGCCCGGTGCCTGGACGACGTGGCGCGGCGAGCGGCTGCGGGTCGCGCCGCTGGAGCCGGTGGGGGGCGGCCCGGCGCTGGCACCCGGAGAGGTCGTGCTGGACTCCCGCTCGGTCCTGGTCGGCACCGGCACCGGTGCCGTGCGGCTCACGCAGGTGCAGCCGGCCGGCAAGAAGATGTTGCCCGCGCCCGACTGGGCCCGCGGTGCGCGACCGGAGCCGGGCGAGCGGGTGGGGGAGTGAGCCGCCCGCCGGGCAGGCGGGGGCCCCGGCGGCACCCGGCGACCCGCCGTCCGGTGCTCGACGGCGCGCGGCTGACCGCCTACGACGTGCTGGACGCCGTCTCCTCCCGCCAGGCGTTCGCCAACCTGCTGCTCCCGCAGCTGCTGCGCGAGCGGCAGCTCGACGAGCGCGACGCCGCCTTCACCACGCAGCTGGCCTACGGCGCACTGCGGGCGCAGGGCACCCTGGACTCGATCCTCACGGGGTTGGTCTCCCGGCCCCTGGCCGAGCTGGATCCACGGGTCCTCGACCTGCTGCGGCTGGGCACCTACCAGCTGATCGACCTGCGGGTGCCGGCGCACGCCGCCGTCGACACCACCGTCGACCTCACCCGGGCGATCGTCGGCACCGGGGCATCCGGTCTGGTGAACGCGGTGCTGCGCAAGGTGGCGGCCGGGGGTGACCGGGCGGCCTGGCTGGTGGCTCTCGGCGCCGAGGGCGATCAGCGGCTGGCGCTGGCCACCGACCACCCGCGCTGGATCGTCGAGGCCTGGCGGGACGCCCTGGGTGGCGACGACGAGCTCGAGCCCGCGTTGCTCGCCGACGACGTCGCGCCCGAGGTGCACCTCGTGGCCCGGCGGATGGCGCGCGAGGAGCTGCTGGACGAGTCCGGCGGCGAGCCGGGCCCGTGGTCGCCGTACGCCGTGCGGCTCGGCGGGGGAGACCCCGGCCGGCTCGCGTCGGTGCGCACCGGCAAGGCGGCCGTGCAGGACGAGGGCAGCCAGCTCGCCGCGCTGCTGCTCACCCGGGCACCCCTGGAGGGTCGGGACGCTGCGTGGCTGGACATGTGCGCCGGCCCGGGCGGGAAGTCCGGCCTGCTGGCCGCGACCCGCCCCGACGGCGTGCGGCTGGTCGCGGCCGATCGGGCACCGCACCGCGCCGACCTGGTCCGCCAGGCGCTGCGCGACGAGGAGGACACCGAGGTGCTCGCCGCCGACGGCAGGCAGCTGCCGTGGGAGCCCGGCTCCTTCGACCGCGTGCTGCTCGACGCCCCGTGCACCGGGCTGGGCGCGCTGCGTCGCCGGCCGGAGGTGCGCTGGCGGCGTACCGCCGACGACGTCGAGCCGCTGGCCGAGCTCCAGACGCAGTTGTTGGACAGCGCGCTGCAGTCGGTCCGGGTCGGCGGCGTCGTCGCCTACGTGACCTGCTCGCCGCACACCGCCGAGACCGTCGACGTCGTCGACGCCGCGGCCCGGCGCGACGACGTCGAGGTGTTGCCGGTGGCGCCGCTGTTCCCCGACGTGCCCGGCGTCGCCCGTGGCGACCACGGCCAGCTGTGGCCGCACCGGCACGGCACCGACGCCATGTTCATGGCGCTGCTGCGCCGCACTCGCTGAGCGTCGCGCTCAGAACGGCGGCGGGTCGTCGGCCGGGTCCGGTGGCGGTTGCGGTGGTTCGGTGAGCACGCGGTAGCCCGGTGGTCGGCTGATCCGGGTGACGCCGGAGGGCGTGATGACGGTGAGCACGCCGTCAGCACTCATCGTGTGGGTCCAGCCGGGGGCGAAGGTCTTCAGCCGGTGGTGGCGCCGGCACAGGCAGCACAGGTTGTCGCAGGAGGTCTCGCCGCCGTCGGCGTGGGCGATGACGTGGTCGAGGTCGGCCCACCCGGCGCGCACGGTGCAGCCGGGATGCCGGCAGGTGCGGTCGCGGGCCTTGAGGAAGCGGTACAGGGCGGGTGTGGGCCGGTAGCGGTCCACCGGGTCGGGCTTGTCGAGGACCGGGCAGGCGCAGGGGGCGTCCGCGTGCTCGAGGCACCCGCGTCGAGCGAGGCGCTCGACCTCCGAACGACCGGAAACGGCCAGCAGGTCGCCGGTGCGGTCGGTGATCGCGATGTCCAGGCCGCCGCCGGCCGGAGCTCGTAGGCCCAGGGCGTCCAGGCGGGTGAGGAGCTCGCGCAGGTGGGCGGCGGTGATCGGTTCGCCGTCCACCTCGCCGATCGGCGAGGTGGTGCCTGGCGGGGTGAACGCGTCGGCCGTCAGTGCATTCAGCGGGGCGACGACCGTGAGGTGGGCGGTGACCGGCGGCTGCTGCTGCCAGGGGCGCAGCAGCAGATCAGCCGCAGCACCGGCGCGCAGCATCCCGATCGGACGGGTGTCCCCGGCGTCCTTGGCGGCGCGGGCGTGCTGGTCGACCCGGTCGCGGCAGGCGCGGGCGTCGTCGTGCGGCATCAGCGCGCGGAACTCGCTCATCCCGTCACCCACCGGCCGCACGCTCACATCCGCGCCGCGGGCCCGCAGCTCCCGCCGCCGGTCAGCCGCGGCGGCGTCGCGGGCCAGCAGCTCCGCGCGGACCGCTTCCCGCAGACTGCGCAGCGACAACTCCCCGGCCCGCGGTAGCACCGCGGCCTCGGTGGCGGCGATCACCGCCGGGTCGGTCTGCGCGCCGGTGGCCGCGACCTCCGCGGCGATCGCCCGCGCCCGCGGCCAGTCCAGCTCACCTGCACGCAGGCGGGCGAAGGTCCCGGGCAGGACGGTGGTCAACAACTGCGCGTGCTCCA